>OZ220692.1:0-3545623 GCA_965116485.1 Acidimicrobiales bacterium | reverse complement strand
CTGCGACGACCTCAGGCCATGCCCTGCGACAGCAACGTGCCCGGCCAGCGTTAGCAGCGGGCAACTCAACAAGCGCGGGGCGCCAAAACGCCCTACGGCCTATGCTCCAATGCTCGTGCGAGTTATGATCCGATGCCTGTGCGAGTACCCGTAGTCATCATCGTTTGGTGATGAGCCTTCTTCACCGGTTGAGCGGGAGCCTGGTGCCTCTCGTAGCAGCGTTGGCAGCGCTTGCTGTCGGCGCGGTTGTGATCATCGTGCTTGGGGCCAACCCGCTCGTGGGATACGGGGAACTTGTCAAAGGCGCGTTCGGCAGCGGCGACGCCCTCGCCGACACCGCTGTTCGGGCGATGCCGTTGTTGTTGGTGGGCACCGGCATCTGCATCGCCTTTCGCGCCGGGGTCATCAACATCGGCGGCGAGGGCCAGATCGTTTCGGGTGCGCTGCTCTCGACGGTCACCGCTCTGGCCGTGCCGGACGTTCCAGCGATCGTTCTCATACCGGTGGTGATGCTGGCGGGGATCATCGGCGGCGGTGTCTGGGGAGCGATCCCCGGGGCGTTGAAGGCCTATCTCGGCGTCAACGAGATCCTGTCCACGATCATGTTGAACATCGTCGCCATACAGGTGATGAACTACCTGCTGCGCGATCCGCTGATCGACCCCGTCGAAATCGAACGCGGCACCCGCATCCCCCAGACGGAGCGCCTGTCGGAGAACGCAGACCTGCCGATCCTCATCGAGGGCACCCGCCTGCACCTCGGTGTGGTGATCGCCCTGCTCGCCTCGGTGGTTGCGTGGGTATTCCTGTGGCGCACGACCGTCGGGTTCAAGACCCGCGCGGTGGGGCACAACTCAGCGGCCGCCAACTATGCGGGGATGCCTTTCAAGCGCATGACCATGCTGGCGCTCACCTACTCGGGAGCGATGTGCGGTCTAGCGGGCGCTGTGCTCGTGTTCGGAAGCCAGTCGCATCGTTTGATAACCGACGGGTCGTCGCTCGGCTTCACCGGATCGTCGGGCTTCAACGGCATCGTCGCCGCGCTGTTCGGCGGGCTTCACCCGCTGTGGACGATCCCGTCCTCGTTCCTGTTCGGCGGTCTGCTCGTCGGCGCCAATGCCATGCAACGGGCCATCCAGATCGATTCGGCTTTGGTCATCGGCCTCAACGGTCTGATTGTGGTGTTCGTGGTGAGCAGTACCAGCGTGCGTGATCGCCTCCGTCAAGCGCTGGAGATCTCCCTCATGGGCGTCCACGACAACACCGCCGCGGCCTCCAGGTCTGGGGTGCCGCGTTCTGCGGTGGCGGGTCCTGGCGGTGAGGACGGGTCTGGGGTGCCGCGTTCTGCGGTGGCGGGTCCTGGCGGTGAGGACGGGTCTGGGGTGCCGCGTTCTGCGGTGGCGGGTCCTGGCGGTGAGGACGGGTCTGCGCTGCCGCGCGCAGCGAAAGCAAGGCCTCCTGATGAGTGAATTCTTCACGCTGTCGGTGTTGGTGGCCACGTTCGCCTCCGCAATGCGCTTCGCCACGCCCTATCTGCTCGCCGCGCTCGGCGAGGCCGTGGGCCAACGCAGCGGGGTGCTGAACCTCGGAGTCGACGGCGTGATGTTGTTGGGCGCCTTCTTCGCCTACTGGACGGTCTTGGAAACCGATTCGCGCCTGCTCGGGGTGGGAGTCGGCCTTGCTGTAGGGCTGATCATGGGAGTCGCCTACGCGACTGTGACTCTGGTTTTCAAGGCCGAGCAGGGCATCAGCGGTATCGGCGTCTACTTGTTCGGATTGGGAATGAGCGAACTGCTGTTCCTCAAGCAGGTGGGCGTACCACGCGGCATTCCCTCATTCGATGATCTCAAGATTCCGCTGCTGGGCGATATCCCCCATATCGGTGACATGTTCTTCAACCACAGCCTGCTGGTCTATCTGGCTGTGCTGCTGGTTCCTGTGCTGACCCTCATTGTCAACCGCACCACCTTGGGGCTCAATATCCGGGCTGTTGGCGAGAGCCCCGAGGCGGCCGACTCTTTGGGGGTCAGTGTTTATCGAACCAGGGCTGCTGCGATCCTCGTCGGAAACGGACTGGCGGGGCTCGCCGGCGCAGCGCTCACCATCGAGCTCGGCACGTTCCAGAACAATCTGACCAACGGGATCGGCTTCATCGCGGTGGCGCTTGTCTACTTCGGAGCGTGGCGTCCGATCGGCGTGCTGGCCGGGTCCCTGCTCTACGGGTTGATAACGGCGACCGTGACACAGTGGAAAACACTGGGTATCGTCACGGGAGCGACAGCGAGTCTCACGACCATGGCACCCGCTGTCCTCACAGTGATCGCGTTAGCGATCATTGCTCGCCGGGCCGCTGATCAACCCGCAGCGCTCACAGTTCCATTCAGTCGCGACGGGTGATTTCGCTCAGTCACGAGTATCCAGGAGGGGAAAATGAAGAAAACAATGTTGTTTCTGGTGGCCTTGCTAGCAACGTTGAGCCTAGTAGCCGCGTCGTGCGGAGACGATGACGAGAGTCCTGCGGCTGTCGCTGAACGCGACTGCGATGCGGGTAGCAGCGGTGACGGGATCCGGGTCGCCATTGTCGCCCCGAGTGCAGAAAACGATTTGGCGTTCACCCAGAGCATCGTCGACGGTGTGGACTGCCTCACCGGGGTCTCAGAGGTGGCCATCACGCCGGGAACCTTCGTTGTGGAGGACGCCGGGGTTGCGCTTCGCGAATACGCGGAGGACGGTTATGACCTCGTGGTCGGTCACGGTTCGCAATACGGCGGTCTGATCCAGGAGATCGCACCCGACTTCCCTGAGACGGCGTTCGCATGGGGTACCGCGGTCGACACTTTCGGCTTGCCGAACGTCTCGGCCTACACGGCGGCCTCCGATGAGGGCGGTTACGTCCTCGGCGCGGCGGCCGCTGAGCTCGGCAGCAACATCGGCATCGTCGGGCCGATCGAGGTCGGCGACGCCAAACTGTACGTGGACGGGTTCCGTCTAGGGGCAGAAGCCGGCGGCGCCCGAGTGAACGTCGTGTACACCGAGTCGTTCTCCGATGTCCAGCTTGCGTCGGAGACCGCCGCCGGGTTCATATCCAACGGCGCCGACATCCTGACCGGCACGGCTCAGATGACGGTCGGGGCGATAAGCGTGGCCGAGAACGAGGGTGTCCTGTGGTTCGGGACGCAGTCGAACCAGACCAGAGCGGCGGCGGACGGGGTAGTCGCGGCCAGCCAGGTGTACCGCTGGGAAGTCGCCCTGCAACAGCTTGTGGACGACATCTCGAGCGGCGAGCTAGGCGGCTCGAGTTATGAGATCAACCTCGATAACGGTGGTCTTGGTATCGAGTACGGCAACTGGGATGTCCCGGACAGCATCCGCGATCTGGTGAACTCCACCATTCAAGAAGTGATCTCAGGTGACGTAGCCACCAGGATCGGCTGATCCGCTGATCGGTTCGGGGGGCGCGCCCACGGCGGCGCGCCCCCCCGACAGTCTTTTTTCAAACCGGGTCCGGCTTGGGGAGGCTATGACTGACTCGATGTTAGAGATGAGGGGAATCACCAAGCGGTTCCCCGGTGTGCTCGCCAACGACAGTGTCGATTTCGATGTGCGTGCCGGCGAAGTACACACGCTGCTCGGAGAGAACGGGGCCGGCAAGAGCACTTTGATGAAGATCCTCTTCGGCCTCTACACCGCCGATGAGGGGACCATCGCCTTCGATGGGGCAGCGCTTCGGATCGATTCGCCTGCGGCGGCCATTCAGGCCGGCATCGGGATGATCCATCAGCATTTCATGCTGGTGCCCACGTTCACGGTCACAGAGAACGTCGCCTTGGGGCTGGGCACATCCGACATGGGCGAAGTGCGCGAGCGCCTCACGGAACTCACCGGAACCTACGGCCTCGACGTCGACCCGGACGCCTTGATCTGGCAGCTCGCGGTGGGTGAGCGTCAACGAGTCGAGATTCTCAAGGCTCTCTACCGCGATGCCCGCCTGCTGGTCCTTGATGAGCCGACCGCGGTGTTGACTCCTCAGGAGGTGAACGACTTCTTCGCGACTCTGAGGCAGATCGCCGATGACGGGCGCGGTCTCATCTTCATCTCCCACAAGCTCCACGAGGTGATGGCGCTGTCGGATCGAATCACGGTGCTGCGAGACGGCAGGGTCGCGGGGTCGACGACTCCGGGCGAGACGTCTCGCCAACAGCTCGCCCAGATGATGGTTGGCCGCCCCGTCAAGCTCGCCCCCGACAAACCTCAAGTGGAGGTGGGCGACTCCAGACTCGAGCTCAAAGAACTCAGCGTTATGGGTGACCGTGACGCATTGGCGGTGGATGCCGTCGCCCTCGCTGTGGCCGCCGGTGAGATCGTCGGTATCGCCGGCGTGTCCGGCAACGGCCAGCGCGAGCTCTGTGAGGCGGTGGCCGGGTTGCGCCCGGTCATCAGCGGCTCGGTCATGCTCGATGGTCGAGACACCACGGGAGCCTCTCCCAGACGCTGCCGTGAGGCCGGTCTCGCCTTCGTTCCTGAGGAGCGCATGCTTCATGGCGCTGTGGCGCAGTTCAGCGTCAGCGAGAACTTGATGCTGCTCAACCACGACTCGCGGGAGTTCTCCAGATGGGGGTTTCTCAAGGTCGCGTCGCTGCGGGAGCGGGCTGGCCGGCTGGTCGAACGCTACGACGTCAAGACGCCGTCGATCGACACTGCCACCAGTGCCCTGTCGGGGGGCAACATCCAGAAGCTGATCATGGCCAGGGAGTTGTCTGCTGAACCTGCGGTGCTGATCGCGGCGCAGCCGACACGGGGGGTCGACATCGGCGCGGCCGAGTACATTCACGAGCGTCTGATCGCGCAGCGCGAGCAGGGAACGGCCGTGCTTGTGGTGTCTGAGGACCTCGACGAGGTGCTGGCCCTCGCTGATCGGGTGGCGGTGATGTTCGAGGGCCGGATCGTCGCGGTCATCGACCGCGAAGACTGCACCGTCGAAGACCTGGGCCTGTTGATGGCCGGCGCCCAACCCTGACCCGGGGTCTAGCTTTGGCTCCGCCCGAACTCTGGCCGGCAGCGCGCTCGACTGGCGGTCTGCGTCCGATATAGCAGCAAAGCACTCAAAGGGTCTGACATAGCTCCAAGTGCAGGGTGTCACTATTGGCAGAATCGGGCGTGCTCGTTAGGGTGGAAACTGTGGATACTCCTACGACCTTGGTGTCTGAGACTGGGATTGCGAAGGTAGCCGCCAAACTTCGGCTCGGCAATCCCGACCCGGATGCAGGGTTCTGGTTGACGCAACGGGCCGCCGAACGGATCTCCCACGTTGCAGAACTGCAGGCGTGCTACTACTCGTTGAACTCGGAACAGAGGCGGCAGATGTTGTTGGGAAAAGACTTGCACGATTTCATCCGGTTGTGCTTGAAGCATGATGTTCGGTTCTTGGTGGTGGGGGGGTATGCGGTGGCGGCACACGGCCATCCGCGTTTGACCAAGGATCTGGATGTTTGGATCTGGGCCGATCCTGACAACGCCTTGCAGATGGTCAAGGTCATGGATGACTTCGGTTTCGAGTCGCTGGGGCTGACACAGCAGGATTTTTCTGAGGAGGGCCAGGTCTTGCAGTTGGGGATGCCGCCGAACCGGATCGACATCCTGACCAGTGTCTCCGGAGGTGATTTCGAGACGTGTTGGAACCGGCGGGTCGAGATCGTGCTCGACTCATTGGAGGTTCCTTTCATCGGTTTGGATGATTTGGTGAAGAACAAACTGGCGACTGGGCGCACCCAGGACATTGCAGATGTGGAGGGCCTTCGTCGGAGTCAGACGACGTAGTCTTCTTTGAGACGTAGTGTCGGCACGGGCCGAGAATGGTGACTGGTTTCCTTTAAGGCCGCTTGGAATGTCAAACCTCGGTGGTACCTTGCTCGCCGTGGGTTCACAGATCGGAGCGCCCCCAGATACCTCGAGTGCCGTTGGTGCGCGGTGGCGGCTCAACCGTGCGGGAATCGTCAACGTCTACCAGTACGAGAACGAGGTGATTCACTTCGCAGGAGGTCGGTTGCTGCTACGAGGGGTCAACGGTTCCGGCAAGTCCACCGCCATGAACATGTTGTTGCCCTTCCTGCTGACCACTCGCGAGGGCCGAATCGACGCGGCAGGCGAGCAGAGCGGGATCCTCAAGTCGTGGATGCTCAACGGAAGAGATGATCTTCAGCCAGTCGGATACCTGTGGATCGAATTCGAGCGGAGGGGCCAATTCCTGGTGTGTGGATGCGGCATCAAAGCCAACCGACAGTCTGAGCGGGTAACGACATGGTGGTTCATCACCTCCAAGCGCCCCGAGTTCGACTTCCAACTGGTGTCCGGCCGTGTCGCGCTTTCGGCCGAGGCGTTGCGCGCCACTCTGGAGGGTGACTTAGTGTTCGCCGAACGCCGCCGCCGCGACTATCGACACGCCGTGGAGCAGAGGCTGTTCGGCGGCGCGTCCATCGAAGCACACATCGGTCTTCTCAACAAAGTCCGCAGCCCCCGAGTAGGAGACCGCATCGACTTGGATTTGCGGGACCACCTCGTCGAATCACTCCCGGCGCTGTCCGAACAAGCGTTGGCAGAAGCGGCCGAACCCCTAGAGAACCTTGATGAGCATCGGCGCAGCGTCGCGGAACTGGCCAAGACGCTGGAAGCTGTTCGTGGGCTGTTGGACGTGTACAGGTCGTATTGCCTTTGCGACCTCCGTCAACGGACTGAAGAGGCGAACGGGCGCCTCGGCGTCTTGGACGACTGCGCCCGTGATGAGAAGCGAAAGGCCCGTTCGGTGGACGCGGCTGAAGCCCAATTCAACAAGCTCGACGAGGAATTGGTCGAGTCGACCAGGAGCCAGCGGCGTTTGCAGCTTGAGATCGATGCCTTGGAGAAGTCGACTGCCTACCGTGAGGGTCTGGAACTCGAAGGTCTGCGAAATCATGTCGCGGAACTCGCTGAACAGTGTGAGAGGTCTGATCGGCGGGTACGTGACAGTGAAGAGCGCGTTCGAGCGGACACGGAGGCCTTGGACAAGGCGACGAATCGTCGCAACAATGATCTTCAGCAGCTCAACGACGCCTTGGCTGATGCGCTCAAATTGAGCCGGAACTGTGGGCTTGACCGCGAACCACCGGGGCCGGTGCTGTTGGGCGAGGTGGAAGCCGATGGTGAGGGCGCACCTCAGGCTGGTGCTTTAGACTCCGAACCTGTCGAGCGTGAGATCAACTCGGTGGTCTCCTCGGTCCGACGGCGCCAGGCCGATGTTGATCATGTAACGAAAGCTCTACGTTCCGAACGGGAAGCCGAGCGGCGAATCGATCAGGCGGAGTCGATCCACGAGCACTCTGTCGGCGCTGTTGAGAGAGCCTCGGCACGTCTGGCCGAGGACAATAGTCGTCTCGGTGCGGCTAGAACGGAATGGGCCGACCAGATTCGACGCTGGGTTTTGCAAGTGTCCGATCTGGTTGAAAAGGCGGGGATCGAACCTCTCGCCACGACGGCTTCGTTGTCCGCGGCTTTTGGATCCGATCACGATGACCTGACTGGCGGCGACAACGCTTCCAGCGACAGCGGCGCGGTCCCCGACGACCCGGACAGCCTGCGAGCCAGCCTCCTCTCTGAAGCCGACGTACTGGTCGAGCATTGGCAGAATGTCTTGGCGGGAGTCGAGTCGAGGCTGCTTGGCGAGCAGGACGCTGAGCGCGAGGCCCTTGCGGCTGTCGAAGAATTGGCGCGTCGTACCGAACCGGACCCGCCCCGTCTTGAGTGGCAAAGCGATGCGGAATACTGCCTGGCAGACCTGATCGACTTCGCGGAGCACCTCGACGACGGGCAACGCGCGGGACTCGAAGCAGGACTGCAAGCCTCGGGCCTGCTTTCAGCAGAACTCGGCGATGACGCACTGATGCTGGCCGACGGAGAACTCGTTGCTGTCGTGAACGGTGGGGTACACAGCCCTTTGAGTGAACACCTCGTCGTGACTGTTCCCCAACCGCTGGCCGGGGAGATCTCAGAGGGGTCGGTGCTCAAACTGCTCGACTCGATCTCATGCGACCCCGCTGCGGGGGCGGTGGCGTGCGTCTCGCTCGACGGTTCGTTCAAAGTCGGTCCGCTGCACGGACGCCACAACAAACAGAGTGCGGAGCACGTCGGCGCCACCGCCCGCCGGGATGCTCTCGACAGAGCCCGAGCAGAGGCTGCACAGCGTTTGGAGCTGGCGCAAAACACGGTGCAACGAAGTCTGAAGGAGCGAGAAGAATGCCGAATGTCTCTCGAGAAGGCCCGAGATCAGCGTTCGCGCCTGCCGGTTACCGAGTCGATCATCACCGCGCTGTCAGCAGTGGCTGCCGACACCGAGGCCCTCCAAGAGGCAGAGGCCCAGCGCGATTTGACCGAACAGGCTGTGGTCGAAGCCGAGAACCACCACATCGAACTCTCCGATGAACTGCACCGACTGGCTACCACGTTGTCGTTGCCTCGGGAAGACCAAGGACTCAACACGGTGCGGGTCGCGCTGGCCGAGACTGAGTCGACCTTGCAGCGATGCCTGTCGCGGCTCAGCGCTCTCGGCCGGTCTGTCAACGATCGGCGCAGTGCAACCGGCCGTCTGTATGAGACTTCCCGTTCCTGCGAAACAGCGCGGGCGGAACTGGCTCGTGACAACAAGAAGTATGAAGAGCAACACGCGAGCCTGGCGACCATCGAGGACAGCATCGGCGCCGAGTACCGCGAGGTTGTCGCTACCCGCGACCGTTGTCGCGCCGAACTCGATGAAGTGGAACAGCGCATACCGCAACTCCGCGACCAGAGCCTCGGGGCGATGAGCAGCAAAGCCGAAGCAGTCGCTGCCCACAAGACCGCGGTACAAAGTCGCAAAAAGGCGGAATCGGAATGCGAGACTTGGAGGGTCTCACTGGACAAGGCTCTTTCCACCCGGGGATACCTCGTGGCGATGGGCGTGACCGACGCCCCGGTTGCACACTCGGTGGGGGCGCAGGGCCTGCGAGAACTGCTCGACTCGCTGGCACAGCTGCCCGACGCGGAGAGCGAAGCGTCCTCTGAAAGCGTCCGGCAGTCGCTTCAGCGCCGGCGGGATTCTCTGGGCGCGGGTTGGGACGCCGAGGCAATGCACCCGGATCTGAGCCAACCCTTGATCGTGGAGGTCACTGGGCCTTCGGGCCGGGCGTCTTTGGCGGAGCAGGAGCAAGCCGTCCAACAGCAGCACCAGCAGGTTGAAGGCCTGCTGAACCGCAAACAGGACGACGCTCTGCGCCAACTGCTGCAAGGCCATATAGCCGGTGAGATCGCCGAGAAGATACACGGCGCCAAGCGGCTGGTGGATCGGACCAACGAACGTCTCGGCGCTGTGAGCACTGCCCACAAAGTGGGCGTGGAGCTTCGCTGGCGCCGGTCGCGCGAACTCGACTCAACAACGCAACGCATGGTCGAGCTGTTGGCCAAGACCCCTGACTTGCGCACCGACGACGAACAGGGCGAACTCCGCGAGTTGCTGTCGAACCGCTTGCGCGAAGCGCGCGTCGACCACCCGGACTTGCCATACCAGCAACTCATTGCTGACACCCTCGACTACAAACAGTGGCACGAGATGGCGATCATGGTTAGGCGCGGCGTTGACGTTTCTCGACTCGGGCGCACCACGCCGCTGTCGGAGGGCGAGAAGAAACTTGTGACCTATCTCCCTCTCTTTGCGGCTGTGGCCGCGTCCTGCGACGCGTTGGCGGAACAGCATCCAGTCCACAACTCGGAGGGGGGCACCCCTCGCTTCGTGCTGCTCGACGACGCTTTCGCCAAGGTTTCAGAAGACAACCACGCCTCACTGTTCGGTCTGCTGGTGGACTTGGACTTGGATTTCATCGCAACCAGCGAGCGGCTGTGGGGAGACCACAAGACTGTGCCGGAACTGTCCGTCACCGAGGTGATCCGTGACGCCGGGCTAGGCGCGATCCTGCTCGAACACTACCGTTGGGACGGTTTCACCATGGAGCGCCAAGGCTCACCATGACTCCCGGTCCCGAAGGAGACGAAGAGTCCCGGCAAGGTGCATCGGCGAGTGACCCCGACCGCGCTCGGTTGCTGTTCCGATATCTGGGAGGTGAGGAGTGGCGGGAGTATCGCAAGATTCTCGCAATGTTCGCCGGAACTTTCTTCGCGGAGTTCACACCTGATGATGTGGCCTCGAAGACGGGGATTTCTCCGGACGTGGCGCGTGATCGGCTTGACAGCCTGCGGAAGTGGGGCAACCTCACGGTGTCGTCATCGGTCGGCAACCCTTCGAGCCTGAATGACTACTACCGCAGGAGCAACCGTTACCTCATCACGCGCTCGGGCCAAGAGGTGTTCGAGCTCGTGGAGCAGGTGCTGGTCACGGTCGACGAGATCGGCGACGTGCAGGCCAGGCGCCTGCGGGATCTGCACCGGGCGTTGGAGAGGCTCGAAGCAGACACCGCACCCGGCATTGACAGCGCCTCTGCCGACGTCGCAGACACGGTTCGAACGGTCTTCGACGTCCACGAGCGTTTCACCACCGAACTGACGAAGTTCTTCGCGGAGCTCAACGAATGGCAGAACAGGTACGACCTTGGTCCCGAGCAAGTGCAAGTGTTCGCAAGCGTCCTCGTCGACTATGTGAGCGAGCAGCTCACCGAGATCGAGCGCATGGCCGCGCCGATCGCGCGAAGTCTGCAACAGATTGTTCGGAGGCTCGACGATTTTCTCCCGGCACTGAACGCGGGGCTTGCCGCTCGTGTTGATGACGCAGGACTGGCCGGCAGTATTGCGGTGCGGTCCGAGCCGGGCAGCAAGGCCGATGACTGGACGAACCTTGCAGCGTGGTTTTTAGCCGATCCGAGCCGTTCGTCTCGACTCGACGACCTGACGCGCCAAGCACTGGCAGCGGTGCGCACACTCACCGCCAACGTCAGCCGCCTGTCGCGTCTGGGTGTGGGTGCGGAATCGAGGCGGTCGGACTTCATCCGCTTGGCGGGTTTCTTCGAGCAGGCATCCGATGTTGGGCAGGCTGGGCAGATCGCAGCCGCGGCCTTCGGACTGGGGCCGTGCCGCAGGCTCGGGACGTTGTCGCCTGACGCTGATGACCCCGTCCCCACAGTCACGTCTTGGCGTGACGCCCCAAGGGCGGCGGTGCCCGTCTCGCTGCGCGAACGTGGGGAGACAACCTTGAGAGGGTCGGCTACTCCGGTGCGGGACCGGCGCAAAGAGCGTGTACAGATTCAACGTCGGCGTGAGCAGGATCGTGTCGCCCGCGACAACGTCGCCGCGGAACTGCTTTCTTGCGCTGATGAGAATGGGCGGATCAACGACGCGCAACTTTCGCGGGCAGCGTTTGAGATGCTGCGCGATCTGATCGGCCGGACGAGCCACAGTGCTCGCCTCAGCGAAGATCGTCGGAGCGTCGTTGAATTGGGAGTCCGCTGCGAGGTCGTTCGCGCAACGGGTGAGAAGACCGTGGTGACGTGCCCGGACGGGCAGTTGTCCATGCTGGACTTGACAGTCGTTGTTCTCGCCGAGGATCCCAGCTCGGTTCCACGAGTGCTCACATGACCGAGGAACGACCGGAGATTGCACTGGACCTTCGGGCGGCTGCACGCCACCTCGTGGAGAACCCCGTTGTCTTGGCCGAACAGGAGCCTTCGATGTTCAGGCTGATTCGCAGACACGGGCAGCGGCTGGACCAGTGGTTCACTCAACGTTTTGGTTACCGACTGCAACAAAACGCCGACACCGCCCGCTTGCTCAAATCGACGTTCGTAGCGAGTCACCGCCCGCTGCGGACTGTTGGTGATCAGAGCAGAGCCTTCTCTCAGCGCGAGTACACAATGCTGGCGCTGGCTTTGGCGTCCGTGGTGGCGGGTCCCAACGTGATCAGCTTGCGCGACCTCATTCACAGGATACGCGCTGCCGCCGGCGATGCGGGAACGGTGCTCAGCGAGAGTCCCAGCGAACGCCGTGCCCTGGTCACTGCATTGAAATGGATGATCGGCCGCGGCTTGCTCAGTGAGATGCATGAACGTGTTGACAGCTACGCTTCCGACGGCTCGGCCGATGCAGTGCTCAAGGTCCGGCCCGACCGGGTGGCTTTGTTGCCGCTGCCGGTTCTTTCTCGCTCGGAGACCACGGAGCAGCTTCTCGACCGCGCCGCGCAGGGCCATTCTCCGCGCGCCAGAATGCGCTCAATGCTGCTAGAAGAGCCAGTGGTGTACCGCTCGGACCTTTCCGAGGACGAATGGTCCGAGCTGCGCCGACGTCTCGGCGACGAAGCAGGCATATTCGACGAGATGTTCGGGCTCCGGATCGAGGCGAGAGCCGAGGGGGTGGCCGCAATCGATCCCGACAATGGACTCACCGACAGCCGCTTTCCCGCCGCCGGCACGGTCGGTCAGGCAGCGCTGCTGTTGATCGACCGGCTTGTGGATCAAGACCAGAATCCGGTCGGGAGCAGCACGGTTGTAGACGTGGTCATCGACCTGGTTCGCGACCATCGTCGTCATTGGTCCCAAGTCGCCGACGATCCGGAGCGGCTTGCCAACGAAGCTGTCGAGTTGCTTGTCAAGCACCGACTGGCAGAACGCTCGCTTGACGAGTTGCTGCTGCTCCCTGCCGCTTGGCGTTACGGTGCGGACGTCCGAGTCGAGCAGATGTCGCTGTTGTGACCTCGGCTCGTTCAATCCCTGAGTCGCTGTCGTCTCCGGGCCTTCGACCGTTGTGGGAGGCGTCCCGCCGGAGGCTCGACAGGTCCGGACCTGCAGCACGCGGGAGAATAGCCAGGCCCGACCTCGACCAGAACAGTGAGTTGACCCTCGAATCGCTGCTCGGACGCCGACTGACGAAGCGTCTCGACCTCACTGAACTGGAGACGGCGCTGCTCGCTCTCAACGTAGGCGACGACCTCTGCGACGCATTGACCCGACTCGGCTTCCCTGCTTCTCCGGATGCTGTTCGGCGCAGAGCCGAAAGGTCGCGGGCAAGGTCAGCCCGAGCTGCGCTGACGCGCGCTGTGGCGACTTGGGAGGAGCCGTGGGCGCTGCGATGGGCCGATTCTGTGGCCGGGGCAGGGCTCTTGAGCGGCCTCGACGACAGAGACGTGTCGCGCTTGGCCGAGGATGTGCGCAGGCTCCTGGACCTGCTGGACCAGGCGGTAGCGTCCGCGGCTGATCGTTTTGGGTCTAGCGGTACGAGCACTGATGGCCGCGATGCCGCCGAGACTGCGGGCGGGTCTGCTGTCAGTCGCACCGAGTTGGCGGCAGCGCTCTTCGGTTCCTCCCATGCGCTTGATCCGGGGACCAAGTTGGCCTCGTTCGTGACGCTCGCCCTGCGGTACCGGATCGGTGAGCCGCTCGACCGGCGCGAGCTGTGGGAAGCTGCCGGAATTCAGTTGGACAAAGTCTCCGCGCCTGTGCTGACGTGGTCGGTGCCAGCGATGGGGGATTCACCCCTCGACGAGATGATGCGGTCAGCGGCCGCCGGGGGACTGCCCCTGCACGTCAGCTTGATGTCGCTGTTGCGTTACCCCGTGCGGGTGCCCGAAGGCACGGTCGTGCTAGTGGTGGAGAACCCTCGGCTCGTGGAGGCCGCCTCGGAGCGGACGCTGCCGGTCTGCATCGTGGCCGCGAACGGCAACCCGACGACTGCGGTTACCACCCTGCTGCGCCAGATGCAGGACTCGGGTGCTTCGATCCGCTACCACGGAGACTTCGACGCGGCAGGAATCGGCATCTGCCGTCGTATGCACGAGTTCGGCTGCACACCGTGGATGATGGACGCGGACGACTACCGCGAGGCGGTCTCTTCGGCTGAGGCAGACGGTGTGCGACTGGAGCGGGACACCAAGGATTGCGGCGCCACGCCGTGGGATCCGAACTTGCAGGCGGCATTTGAACGCGAGCGACTCATCGTCCATGAGGAGTTCGTGCTCGACAGCGTGCTCGAAGGATTCGCCCGACAGCCGCCTGCCGACCGCTGAAGACCTTGACTTGTTGATGGCCGGTACCCAACCCTGATCTCGAACGCTGTATTGCTTGGAGGTCAACCGGTAGTGCAAACCGCGCGGACTCCATCTGCCGGGTATCAGCAATATGGCCGATGCAGCTGAACAGGAAGCCCAAGCTCCAACAACCTCACGCGAGCTGACACCTAGCAACCTCTTACTCCTACAAAACCGTGCAACTACCAGCCAAAACAGGGTCTGCGGAGGTCTTCGCGCCGGTCTAGCGAATCGTCAGTGGTTGTCCATCGGTGGAGCCTTCTGGTTTCGAACGGTCGAACTCCATTGGGTGGCGCGTCGCACCGCCTAGTGTAAGAATACGGTTGTGGACGAGCTCCGGATCAACGTTGACCGGCTCATGGGGCGGATCGACGAACTCGCCCGGATCGGTGCGATCGAGAACACCGACGGCTGCGCGCGTCTGGCGTTGACCGACGAGGACAAGGCGGGCCGGGACCTGGTCGTCACCTGGATGCGCGACCTGGGCATGGAGATCACCATCGACGGGATCGGCAACGTGACCGCCCTCTGGACGGGCCCGGACACCGACGCCTCGCTCGATCCGGTCATGACAGGGTCGCACATCGACACCGTTCGCACCGGCGGACGATACGACGGCAACCTCGGCGTGTTGGCCGGCCTTGAAGTGGTTGAGACGATCGCCGAGGCCGGACTGTCGACCCGCAGGCCGATCGCGGTGGGGTTCTTCACCGACGAGGAGGGATCGAGGTTCCCGCCGGACATGTTGGGCAGCCTGGTGTACGTGGGTGGGATGAGCCTCGAGGAAGGGCTCGACACGGTCGGCATCGACGGAGCGATCCTCGGCGAGGAACTGGACCGGATCGGTTACCGGGGTGGAGCGCCCTGCCCGGCCGCGGCTCCCCATGCGTTCGTGGAACTGCATATCGAACAGGGACCGGTACTGGAAGCTGAAGGCGTCACGATCGGAGTAGTGGAGAGCGTGCAGGGCATCAGCTGGACCGAGATCACCATCAAGGGCCAATCGAACCATGCCGGCACCACACCCATGGACCTGCGCCGCGATCCCGGATACGCGGCGGCGCGAATAGCCGCATTCGTGCGTGAGCTCGCCCTGGAGATGGGGGGCCGGCAGGTGGCGACAGTCGGCCAGATCAACCTGCACCCCAACCTCGTGAACGTGGTGGCAGCCAACGCCACACTCACGGTCGACCTTCGCAACACCGACGAGATGATGCTGCAGCAGGCGGAGAAGCAGCTCGCCGTGTTCTGCGATGAGTTGGCCGAGAGCGAGAAGGTCACGATCACCTCGAGGTCGCTGGCTCGTTTCGAGCCGGTCGTGTTCGACCCTGAGATCGTCGACCGGGTCGCCTGCACGGCCCAAGCACTGGGGCATTCGTTCAAGCGGATGCCCTCGGGGGCCGGGCACGACGCTCAGATGCTTGCGCGGGTCTGCCCGACCGCCATGATCTTCACCCCGAGCTGGATGGGCCTTTCGCACAACCCCTTCGAGTACACCGAACCAGGCGACATCGCTGCCGGCGCCAACGTGCTGTTGCACGTTCTGCGAGGCTTGGCCGATGAAGACGGGTAGACCTTTTGTTGGAGAAGAGAAGCCATGACCACATTTGAACTCAACGGAACTCCGGTCACCATCCGCGGGAACCATCCGCATCTCCTGAGTGCGCTGCGCGAAGAGTTGGACATCACCTCACCCAAAGACGGCTGTTCGCCCACCGGACAATGCGGCTGCTGCGCCGTGTTGATCGACGGCAGAGCCCGGGTTGCGTGCCAGGTCGGCCTCGACCGCGCGGAGGGGACCGCGATCACCACGCTCGAGGGCTTCGAGCCCGAAGAGGTCGACCGCATGGCCCGTGCCTTCGCCGCCTGCGGCGCGCTGCAGTGCGGGTTCTGCACCCCGGGGATCGTGGTCCGCACCAAGGCGCTGCTCGATCGCAAGGGATCGGCGCTGACCCGGGAAGAGGCGTCGCGCCATCTTGGTGGGCACCTGTGTCGCTGCACCGGATACATCAAGGTGCTCGACGCAGTTGAAGCGCTGGCCGCCGACAACATCCCCGAACCCGTCACGCCCGGTGGCATAGGCAGTAGCGGCGTCAAATACGAAGGCCTCGAACTAGCGGTCGGACTGCGTCCCTTCATCGACGACATGCGTCCAGAGGGTCTGTTGCACGGCGCGTTCAAACTCGCCGATCACGCCCGCGCCGACGTCATCGCCATCGACACCAGCAGAGCCGAAGCAGTCGAGGGAGTTGAGCGGGTGCTCACCGCTGCCGACGTCCCCGGCAAGCTCCGCGTGGGACTGATCCACAAGGACTGGCCCATCTTCATCCCTGTCGGGGGTCGCACCAGCTATCTCGGCGATGTGATGGCGATGGTGGTGGCCGGTGACCGTGAGACCGCCCGGGCCGCCGCGGAGCTCGTCGAGGTCACCTACGACGTGTTGCCGCCAATGGTTCACCCGGCCGAAGCGGTCGCTTCCGACGAGGACGCCGTCTGGGGGTTGGAAGGCAACGTCCTGTCGAGATCCGTCTATTCGCGCGGTGACGCTGAGGCGGCTCTGGCAGGCGCGGCCCATGTGGTGCGGGAAACCTTCCAGACGCAGCGCATCGACCACGCTTTCGTAGAACCCGAATCCACCCTCGTTGTGCCCGACGAGAGCGGCGACCTGATGGTGTACAGCGGGGGCCAGGGAATCTGGGATGATCGCAACGACATAGCAGCCGTCCTCGACGTCGAGCCGGAGCGGATCACCGTCGAGCTCGTGTCGAACGGCGGCGCCTTCGGTGGCAAGGAGGACATGTCGAACCAGGGCCAGACAGCGCTGGCAGCGTGGCTGCTGGGTCGCCCGGTCAAGACCACGTTCTCACGCGAAGAGTCGCTGCTCGTACACACCAAACGGCATCCGATCCGCATGGAGTACCAGGCCGGATGCGATGCCGACGGCAAACTCGTGGCCCTGCATGCGCGGATGCTGGGCGACTCAGGGCCGTACGCGTCGGTGGGAATGAAGGTGCTCGAGCGGGCTGCGGGCCACGCCAGTGGTCCCTACGTCGTCCCCAACATCGACGTCGAGGCGATAGCGGCACGGACCAACAACTCGATCGGCGGAGCGTTCAGGGGGTTCGGCGCCAACCAGGCCCAGTTCGCCATGGAGGGGGTCATGGACCGCCTCGCCGACGCGGTCGGGATCAGCGGTTGGGAGATGCGCAACCGCAACGTGGTCGAGCCGGGTCGTGTGTGGGGTCCGGGGCAGATAATGGACGACGGGTGTCTCGGCGCCCGAGCCTGTCTCGACGCGGTCAAAGGCGCCTATGACGCGGCGATCGCCGAAGGCAAGCCAGTCGGGCTCGGCTTGGGCCTCAAGAACTCCGGTCTCGGCAACGGCTTCAAAGAGATCGCCAAAGCGGTGGTCCATTTCCGAACCGACGGCCAGGTGGAGGTGCGGCACTGCTGGACCGAGATGGGCCAGGGCGTACACACGGTCGCCCTGCAGGTGGCGGTGGAAGAACTCGGCATCGACCCTGAGCGCATAGAGGTGATCGTCGACACCACCCGTGAGCTGGGAGCAGGCCAGACCACCGGCTCGCGAGGCACCCTGATGGGCGCCGGTTCGGTGCAGGAGGCCTGCCGCAATGCGCTGGCGGACGGTTGCAGAACAGGCGTCGACTATGAGGGCGAGTACCGGGTCGATTGGACCAACTCGCTGTCGGACGGCGTTGAGAACCCGATCATTCACTCAACCTTCGGCTACGCCGCCCAACTCGTTGTGCTCGATCCTGAATCGGGGCTTGTGGAGAACGTTGTCGCCGCTCACGATGTCGGCCGAGCCGTCAACCCGTTGCTGTGCGAAGGCCAGATCGAAGGATCGGTCCACATGGGGTTGGGCTATGCCCTGACTGAGGGATTCCCCTGCGATGAGGTCGGCATGCCCAACAACATGACTCTGCGAAGCCTGGGGATCATCCGCCCCAAGGACATGCCGCCGGTTGATGTGATCCTTGTCGAGTCGGCCGAACCCAACTCCCCCTACGGGATCAAAGGCGTCGGCGAGATCGGACTGGTTCCCACCGCGGGGGCGGTGGCCACGGCCCTGCGCGACTTCGACGGCCAGTGGCGCAACGAGTTGCCGATGCAAGCAGATTCCAACCGCGAACGCGCGCTGGCGTGGCAGTAGCCACCGATCTCAAGCCCGACCAAACACACGGGTTGGTCTGCGCGCACCATCACCTGTATTCGGCTCTGGCGCGCGGGATGCCTGCACCCCCTCGCACACCGGGATCGTTTGTCGACATTCTGGAACTGGTCTGGTGGCGTCTTGATCGAGCACTCGATCTCGACACCATCGAATGGTCGGCCAAGCTCGGCGCGCTCGAAGCCCTGGAACGCGGAACCACCTGCATCATCGACCACCACGAGTCGCCGTGGGCGATCGAAGGCGCCCTCGAGGTGATCGCCGCGGGCTGCGCCGAGATCGGTGTGCGGGTCAACACCTGCTTCGGGGTCACCGACCGGCCCTCTGGTAGTCCCGACACTGGCGGCTCCGACTCTGCTCGCTTCGACTCTGCTCGCTTCGACCCTGCCCGCTTCGACCCTGCCCGCTTCAACCCGGACGGCCCGATGACAGAAGGTGCGCGCCGCGGGTTGGCTGAGAACCGTCGGCACCTCGAGAGCGGGGCCGTAGGGATGGTCGGAGTACACGCCGCCTTCACCTGCACCGACGAGACTCTCAGCGCAGCGGCCGAACTGGCCGCAGAGTTCGATGTCGGCGTACACATTCATGTCGCCGAAGGTGAAGCGGACAGCGGCGCGGCGGCTCGGCTTGCGGAGTTGGCCACCGACAAGTGGCTCATCATCCACGGAGTCCATCTGACAGACGACCATGGTTTGGCCGGCACTCTCATTCACAACCCGCGTTCCAACATGAACAACGCCGTCGGTTACGCGCGACCGGTGCGTTTCGCCAAAGCCACAGGACTGGGAACCGATGGGATCGGCGCAGACATGATCGACGAGTTCCGGGTGGCGTATGCGCGGATGCGTGAAGACGACGTCACCGCGGGGCCTGACGCCGCCTGGGACATGCTGGAGGTCAACCGTGACCTGTTTCCCGAGAGCCGCAACGATGTCGTGACCTGGAACTACGACGACATGGATCCGTGGCGGCTGGCCTTCACCACCGGTGTGTCGCCACGCCATATCACCGTCGACGGGGAAACGGTGATGGCCGACGGTCGCCTGACTAGAGTCGATGCGGCCGAAATCCGGGCCAAGGCCGCCGAGGCCGCGCAACGCCTTTTCACCAAACTGGAGAACCTGCCATGACCCAGCCTGTCGCCCTGTACATGCAGGATGCTCGCAGCATCCGTGACGCTATGACCCATGTCCAATATGCCGAGGAGCGGGGATTCGACGCTGTCTGGCAGGCCGACTCACGGTTGGTGCGCGAAGTGTGCGTGCCTATGGCCGCCTTCGCGTCGACAACCGACACCATCAAGATCGGCAGCGGCGTGGTCGACTGCTGGACCCGCAACCCCGCCCGTCTGGCGTCGACCTTCTCAACCCTCGACGATCTGGCCCCGGGCCGCATCATCTTGGGTCTGGGCGCCTGGTGGGATCCTCTCGCCGCCAAAGTCGGAATCGAGCGTTCCCGTCCGCTGAGGGTCATGCGCGAGGTGGTCGAGTCGTGTCGGGCGCTGCTGGCATGCGACGGGCCGGTCGACTACGACGGTTACTTCGTACACCTTGACGGGGTCGAGCTCGACTACGTGCATCAGGAGCGCCGCGCCAAAGAGGTGCCGATCTATATCGGTGCGACCGGCATGAAGATGATGGAACTGTCCGGCAAGATCGCCGACGGCGTGGTCCTGAACTACATGGTCGAGCCTGCCTACAACGACCGGGCCATGGATGCGCTCGAGGCGGGCGCGAGGGCGGCAGGCCGTGACCTGGACGACATTGATCGTCCCCAGTTGATTGTCTGTTCTGTCGACGAGGACCGACAAGTCGCCTTGGACGGCGCGCGTCTGCTGCTCACCCAGTATCTGGGGCAGCAGCCTCACATCATGGCTGCCAGCGGGGTGTCTGATGAGCTTCTCAACGACATTCACCAGGTGCTCACATGGCCCGCTACCCACGAACAAGTAGTGGCAGCCTCCAAACTCGTGCCCGACGATGTGGTTCAGCGCTGCACGGCCTCCGGCACTCCCGAAGAGGCCGTGGCCAAAGTGTCGGAGTACATCGAGCGGGGCTGCACAACCCCGATCCTCTACCCCCTGGGCCCCGACGTGAACCTGATGATCGACACCTTCGCCGACTGGTCCGCCGGCTGAGCTGTCGCCGGGCGTAGCCGGAGCCGTGGATGTTGGTTGCGGCGCGGGGTTAGCGGCGGATGCCGGTGATCAACACCGCGGCGGTGTCGGTGGGGGGGATGGCGCCTTCGAGCAGGGCGGCAAGCAGGCCGGCGTATCCGGCGCTGCCGGTGTGGTCGGCGTTGTAGCCGGCGTCACGCACCGCTTCGTTGGCGGACCCGATGTCGTCCTCTGTGGCCACCACCGACGAACCGCCGGTCAACAGCAGCGCTCTGGCCACCCCGAGCCAGTCGTAGGTGACGTCGTCAAGAATCCCGGTGGCTGCTGACGACGGGTCCGGCCACGGGACCATCAAACGGTCAGCCTGTCGTTCAGCAAGCTTCAGGCGTTCGTCGACGCTGGCTGCACCCGGTATCTGTGACCATGCCGTCTCGAAGGGGGCGCATTGCTCGGCTTGTACGGCCCAGACGCGGGGCACATGTCCGAGCGGCCCGAGGGCGGCGCCCTCCAACAGGCCGATGGCGCAGCTCGTCAGCAGCGCACCGCCGCCGACCTGCACCAACACGTGGTCCGCCGAGTCGGCTCCGAGCTGATCGGACAGCTCCCAACCGATTGTCCGACCGCCGTCGAGGGTCCACAGATTCTCCGTTGCCTGAACACCGAAGGGCGACGCACCGGCTGACACGGCTTCCTGGAAGCGCAGCATGCACGGATCGCCCATCTCGTCGGGCTGACGTTCGCAGACATGGATCGTGGCGTCGAGACTGTCGAGTAGTGCCACGATCTTCGGATCGGCCCAGGTCGGGATGAAGACGTCGATCGGGCGGCCCGCGGCCCGGGCCACGGTAGCGGCACCAAGCGCAGCGTTCCCGCAAGAGGAGATGGCAAGCCGGACGTTGCCGTTGGTGCCTGCGGCAGCGGTCCCGGCGGTGTCGGCCAGCGCATCAACCGCCAGATGCAGCAGCAGGCCCATAAGGTGGCGGGCCTTGTGGGAGCCGCCCACGCTGTTGGTCTCGTCCTTGGCGAACACCGCGGCGCCTGATGCCGCTGTGAGCGAAGAATCCCAGCGAGCCGGAGTCGTCACGAAACCCGTTCCGTCGACTGATCTCACCGAATCGTCGAGGGTGCGGACCATGGCTACGAAGTCGTTGTCGTTCAAGCCGGCGTCGATCCAGCGGTGCCAAGACCACAACAGTCGCCGATAACGCAGGAACGGGTTCGCTTCGTCGTCCTCCGCGGTCGGCCAGGTTGCGTGCTCGGGTGTTTCGAGCCAGGAGGTCGTCATCGCCGAATCAGTCTGGCTACACCGACACGCCGGTTGCGTCGTTGAACTCGGCGATCATGGCGTCCCAGCCAGGTGAATCAGACCGCCTATCCGCGCACGCTCTAATCCGCCAAGCTCGACTAATCAGCTGATCCACTCGATGCCAACATCGGCGACTAGTCCCGCCAGACCATGCACTGCTAGCGATAGGCCGTTGTCGTTGTGAGATAGATCCACATCTAGGGTTTCCTCCAAGCGAGCTGGAGCTCTGAAACAAGCGGTCAGTCGCAGATTCGCTAGATTTCTGTTGCTTGGGGTGTACACATCCTCGCTCGTTGTGGCCGCGGCGAGGCTACCAAACGCCACCAACATGCCCGGAAGCAAGATGCCCTCGAACATGTCGGGTGTTCGCCTGTGAAGGGGATCGTCGTCACCGGTCCATGCACAGTAGTGGTCAAGGTGTGCGGCGTGAAATGTAACGCTTGGGCGGTTGATGAGGTGGGGACGATCACCATGCGGTCCAGCGGCAAAACGTTGCTTCGCTGGGCTGAGGATAGATTTTGCATCGCCGAACTCGCGATCCGCGCCATAAGTGAGCCGTGACTCTGCGATTAGTGGGCTACGCGCTCGGCCGGTGCCGCGAAGAACAGTGGTCGCCAACAAACGCCGACCGAAGTTGACCTGATCGAAGCGCACTGTCAGCTGCTCGCGAATGTGAAATCGGGCGAAGTGGTCTCGGAAGAGCACCCGCGCGGCACCTGTGGAGCGGCGGCTCCCGGCGTAGGCTAGCAGAGTCGGCCTCATCCACGCGCGGACACCATCTGGAAATGAAAGTCGTGCCGTGTCCACGAGTTCGTCAAACGATACCGATGCATGTGCTGTCGGCAAAATAGCTTCGCTGCCTTCTATCTCAGCCTCTGGGTCGCGTCGATCCACTTGGTCATGTCAGTCGCAACATTCACAAGGAACTGCTTCTCCCCTACGTCGAGTGTGTCGGAGACTTCGGCGAACTCCCTAAGCCAGTGAGCAAGCTCCCGGTACAACGAAGGTACCGTTGTCTCGGAGAGTTCAACCAGCTCAAATACCGGAGCGAGTTTCTCAAGCAGCTTGAGACCTGGGAGTTCAAGGTCAGCGTCGTTTAGAAGGTCGTGTTCGTTGCGATCATGTCGCGATAGCGGACCGCCAAATCTGACCCCATAACCGAGTGACCCCGCTACCAACTGGAAGAACAACCCCCCCAAGATGTCGCCGAACCTCTCGATACGCCGCCCGCCGATATCTCTTCCCATCCGGATCGTGTAAAACGCTGGCAGAAGTTTGCCGAGTACTGCGGTGTTTTGCGTATTCAGAGGTGCCAGTGATCCGGCCGGGACGAAGGCTTCACCGACCTGAGAAATTGCCACTGGTGAGGTAGCTAGTCGCGTGACAGCATCGACATCAGGATCCCCAAGCCACAGCCCACCGTTCGCGCCGACGACCTGGCTTGCACCGCTCGAACGGGTGGACCCGCGGGAACCTTCCACACGTCGGCAAAATGGCATACCTCGAGAACTGACCGGCGTAGGCAAGCACTCTAGGAGTACACACGGGTCAAACCAGTGGCCCATTGCAAGCGGCAACTGCTGATCAGGCTGGAATGCCTGGGCGTGCTCTGCCAACCAGGAAGGTGAGAGCGGGATGTTGTCATCATCAATCGAGATCATTAGATCAACGTCTCGCTCAAGCGCAATCATGAATCCGATATTTCTCCGGTTCTCACTACGAAGCGGGATGAGATCCAGAACACCCAGCGCGCCCATTAACGCATCCTGTGCCTCCACAGTCGGGCAAACGACCGGAAGTCCGCGCTTCTTTGCGTCTTGCACTACCTCATACAATGCGACGGGTGTTGAGACGTCTGGAATAACAACCAGCCGAGCATCGATAGATTCATCTGCGGCGACTAAAGCATCGCGATACTCCCACAGGAAACCGCCATCGCCGATCGTGGTAACTACTACGTCGATCTTCAACACTAATTCCTTTCGATGTACCTCGCGGTCGTCGCTTGCCGATCCAACTTTCTAGAGTCCGTGCGCGCGAGAGACTCCACAAATATAAATCTCGACGGCGTTCGATCTGGACCCAACACCGAAGCGACCAAGCGCCGCAACTCTAGTTCGTCAACCTCATATGCGACGACAAATGCAAGAGTCTGGTCTGCAATCTCGCCCGGTTGCACGACGACTGCACACTCTCTCACGCAATCCAGGCTCTCCAGATCCTGTTCGAGATCGTCAAGCGCCACCTTCACGCCACCGATCTCCGCAAGTCTCTCACTCCTAGACCGGAAGGTCAGGTCGCCGTTTGGCATCTCTAGGACATAGTCGCCCGTCCTCACCTCAAGTTCCCCCTTAGAGACAACGAGCTCTGTTTCTCCGTTGGGCTGCGGCAAGAGCGACAACAGAATTCCTTCGATCGGAGTGCCAAGCCGATTGGCTTTCCCTCCCGTGAGGTCGATCGAGACGACTCCACACTCGGTCAAGCCATAGTGATTGTGCAAAGCACGCCCGGTGAACATGTACCAGTCGTCGGCAAGATCTTGTGAGAAGGATGCCCCGGCCGAGACGTAGCGACACCCAGCTCGTGGCTGCTCGCGTCGAAGCCACAACCGATATTGGACGGGTACCGCGTGAAGCACATCCGAAATCTCAGCGAGTTGGGCTACGCTACCACCGAATTTCGTTGTCGGCTCCAGTCGCGCTGTCGCTCCAGAGAGCAACGCGGGTAGCAGCGTAGCGGTCACAGAATACGAATGGTGTAGAGGCGTGGTTGCGGCTACGCATGCGCTCGCATCGATCCCGAGCAGGGCCGCATAGCTGCCCGAGTTCGATAGGAGTTGACCTTCCGTACGCCATACCAGCTTCTTCGTGCCAGCACTACCTGAGGAAAAGAACCCTATTGAGGACTCGGCCGGGATGTCTCGAGCCTCCGCCACAAGGCGTTCCATACGCCTGCGCTCGGGGTCCGACGCATTAGCGTCAACGAGCACGGCTCGAGTGCCTTCAACAATTGAGCGCACGATCCTCATCGCGGCGCCGACCGGATCTTCACCTGTAACCTCAATGACGGTCACCGCATCACTGCGCGCCATCCTACTGGTGAGGCGGGCAATCTCGCCGTAGGTGACCTCACTATTCCCGTGACATACCGCGACGGCATTCCTCTGCAGTGCACCGTGCCTACTCAGGACTTCTCGAAGCCTCTCAGACATAGCGAGCGGTTCTTGGGTCGAATCGGCTAGAGGAATCACACACTACCCGCTCAACGATCCACCATGTGGCAGAGGGCGCTCGGAACGGGCTACCCGGTACCAACTCAATGATGCCTAGCAGCAGCAGCCGTGACGAATTCGGATCTGCGAGTCGTGCGGAAGCAATCATGCACGACGCAGCGAGAGAGCCAGGACCAACGACGGAGCACAGACCGCCCGAGGTTCCAGCTCGGTGTGAGGCAATCGAGGCGAGGGTGCTAGGGGCATGAAACATCATGGTGTCCGGGTGTACGGAACGACGCCCGGCTTCCGCTACTCGGGAGGCGAGATGGCGGTCGACCAGGTCCGCCCCACTAGGAACCGCAACTACAGTATTGATGGTCAGCCGCTCCTGTTCTGAAACTCCCGCACAATTGAGAATAAGACGACCGCCATCGCAGAGCTTACGGATACCGCTTGCGAGATCTCTCCACGGAGAGCTGGTGAAGATGGGAGACGGCAGAAGCACCGAAACGCCACAAACAGCGTTGAGGTTCAAGGCATCACCGCCAGTACGGTCGCAACGTTGACATTGCCGAGACCACACGAGACTGACATTGCCATCTGCGGCCCACTTGGAGGCAGGTGTTCCGACGTTGTCCGAAGGTCGGGCCATTCACTCTGGCTTGCCAGGTACATAGGCGTTGCGAGGTGCTTATCTTGTCCCATCGCGCTGGTTAAGACAGTCGCCTCAACAAGCCCAGCCGCGCCCTGACAATGACCTAGGGTTGACTTGTAGCTTGAGACAATGACCATGGAACGTCCAAACACTCGGTCGATGGCATCAACCTCGGCGGAGTCGCCAGCCCGAGTCCCAGGAGCATGCAGGTTGATGTGATCAATCGCCGAAGCGGAGCTTCCACAGGAACGGAGAGCTCGTTGCATCGCGGTCTCAAGCGCTGTGACTGACGGGCGCCCGCTCAACTGTCCAGCATTGGATTCTCCGTGTCCGACCACCGCGACCGAGGTGTCGCCAGTCTTGCAGAGAAGGACGGCAGCTGCACCCTCCGAAAGGCCCATCCCGTCACGGTCTTTGTGGAATGGCTTGCTGCCCCCGCTACTGATCGCTCGAATTTGGTCAAGCCCCGCCAGCACATGAGGAGTTACCACATCAACCGCAGCGACAAGTACCTTCTGGGCAATACCTGAGCGGATCATCTGGAAGCCGATTCCTAACACCACACCGCCTGAGCCGGAAGCTGCTGAAATCACAGTCGGAGAACGCAACGGTAACGCAGGTGCA
Source organism: Acidimicrobiales bacterium (assembly GCA_965116485.1). Taxonomy (GTDB): domain Bacteria; phylum Actinomycetota; class Acidimicrobiia; order Acidimicrobiales; family Aldehydirespiratoraceae; genus VXYK01. Next base: position 3,519,490 of record OZ220692.1, on the reverse strand, counting down.
TCAAGGCCCGCGAGGTCATGAAATGTGGTGCCGATCAGGAAGTGGTCGATACCGTCAGTCGGCGCGTCACGTAGTGCTTCCTTGCACACGATGCGTAACGACTCACACAGGCGGCTCTCTGGTGACAACGCGCCGAGTCCAGCCTGGGAGTGGAACATTGCCACCTCACGCACCCGCGCGTCTTCTGGAGCATCCGGGAGCGGGTTTCCCGGCCAATTCGCATGGCGTTCGATCGCCGCAACGTTGGCTTCAACGCCTACGCCGACCGCAGTTAGCAGGCCTGTGCCGACGATGCCAACGCGTTGGGTCATAGTGCACACCGCATCTTATCCACCATTCGTACCAAAGAGCCAACCGACACTAGGTCCTCTGTAAGGATATCCTCTGGGGAAAGGCTATCGACCTCCTCCTCAAGCTCGAAGATGATGACCAGGGTGTCGATTGAATCTAACCCCAACGCTTCGAGGGACTCTTCCAAGCAGATTTCGCCAACCGGCCAACCCAATCGACGCGCGAGCACATTTTGAACTAGCTGCTCACTACGACTCTCACCTCTGGACATGGTGCTAGGTTACATGTATGAGTCATCACGCGGAGATTGAAGTCGCCACGAACATAGCTGAGATACTTGCGGAGCGGCCCGGACATCGAGCTGTCTCAACCACCGCTGCCACGACTCTAGAGTCGTTGGATGTCGACTCGATGGACGTCATCGTGATCGTCGCGCACTACGAGGCTGCCTGGGATGTAGAACTCGATCTTGACGAGCTCGAGTCAGCTAAACTTCGGACCCTTGGAGATCTGAGTGCATGGTTGGCGAACCGGAGGCCGAGTTGAAGCGACCGATCTTCGATCCCAAGCTATCGATTGGGTGGGACTCCGGCCCGCTAGATGGCATGAGTTGCTTACTCCGCTGTATCGAAGCATGTCTACGCGCTATGGGCCACGATCGTGAGGAAATCATCAGAATGCTCGGCGGCCCGCTCAACCTTGTCGAGCGTGACATGGCGAGGGATTTTCCTGGCTGCACGATCTCATGGAGCGAGGGCGGTGTAGGTCTAGGTAGGGTCCTAGACAAACCGCAGATAGTGGTGCTCGATAGATCGACTCTTCCGTGGGATGACCAGTACGGTGGCCTATCGCGGTATGACCACATGATGTTGCTGATTAATGCCGACGGCAGCAGCCTGGAGTTTCTTGACACAGACGCTCCCGCTGATGTTGAGTTCGTGAGGGTTGTGCCACGCCTGTCGGATATCGAGGCCAGGGTCGCACGGACAGCCGAGGTTTCGGGAGGCTCAATACCTAGAACTAAGTTCGACTCGGTTCTCGATAATTCCCTTCAAACCCTAACGACTGATATTACTACGGTCCGCGAGCGACTCACTGCGGCTCTCGGCAAGCCGACGGTTGGCGTCGCTCCGCATGTCTACCTTCTCGGTGATCTGCAACCCTCCGTGTACCTACTTGGCGCCGACGCCAGTCTTGTCGGGCGGCCTGATATAGCAACAAGCTGTACTGTGGCGGCGAAGAATTTCAGGCGGGCTGGCGAGTGCCTTGCCTACCGGGATCGGTTCCCGGGCAACTCCGTCGGGTTGGCTGCACGCTTCGTAGAGGCAGGACTTTCTCGACTCGGTGCGATGGTAGAATCGAATGGAGGTCGCCTCGTGGGCCCGGATAGAGGCCGCGGGCAGTTGTTTGACGCGCGACTGGCCAGAATTGAGCAGGAGTGTAGTAGTGGAACAGTTTGACTTCGTCGATATTAGTATGGAGTCGGCACTCGGAGCCGTGCTGATTATTGGCGTCCCAGGTGCCGGGAAAACAACCGTGGCAAGAGGTGTCGCGGGTCGGCTCGACCGATCAGCGCACATCGAGGCAGACGCAATCCATGCAATGATCGCTTCCGGTAGACGGGATCCAGATCCAGCGGGTGATCAAGAAGCAGATCGGCAGTTGCTTGTCCGGGCCCGCAATGCCGGGGTTTTAGCCGACTCGTTCGCTAGCAACGGCTTCACCCCTGTCATGGACGATGTGGTCGTTCGTCGGTGGCATATCGAGCACTGGTATCGGAGCATCTGTACTCGCCCCTTGCACGTCCTCGTCCTGGCCCCCGACATCGACGTTGCAATGCAGAGAGATCGAGACCGCAGGGAGAAGACAGTGGGAGAAACCTGGCGGCATTTGGATGACGCGTTACGGGCCGAAATTCACGACATCGGACATTGGATTGACTCAACCAACATGACGGCGGAACAGACGATCGTGCAGGTGTTGAAGCACCTCCGCCAGAGTTCATCTAGCTCCCCGGTCTAACCACGATCGGTACCGGTCACGCGCTTGCGAGTCTTCTGAAACCTTCTTCCGCGGACACTTCATTAACCAACCGCATACATCATCAATGACACCAACCTCCTCGCGGTCGATCGCCAGCTTTGCCGCCCGAATCGTTTCCGCCACGACACCTGCCGAGTTGGGAGAGTCCGCAACCTCTAGCCGCAGATCAACACGAATCGGAGCCCTGTTCCAGCCTTCTGCTCTTAGCTGGATGAACGCAACCTTCTGATCACCGAGATGCGGCACAAAATCAGACGGACCAATGTGAAGCTTTTCTTCCGAGATCTCGACTGTATCTGTCACCGCTTCGGATTTTGATCGCCTTTTGTCGACCAGTCGCTCCGAGTCAGCCATGTTGCGAAAGTCTGCGTTGCCACCAACGTTCAATTGATACGTGTTAAGGAGACGCAAGCCCCGGTCCGTGACTAGCTGCGTAAGCGCTCGATGGACGATTGTGGCACCGTACTGCGACTTGATATCGTCGCCAATCAGCGGAAGGCCCGCATCCTCAAACCGCTTGGCCCAGACTGGGTCGGTAGCAAGTGGGACGGGAACACAATTCACAAAAGCACAGCCAGCGGCTAGCTGTCGGTTCGCGTGAGGTTGTCACCGACGGTCAGTCGTCGTTCTCAAGGACCTCGGCGGCTGCGGATGGGTTGCGGCGTACGGCTGACCTCAACTGCTGATCGTAGTATTTGTCGCGGGAGCGGTTGAGCGCCTCTTCCCAGCATTCTCGGGGTGTGACGAGGCGTTCGAGAATGCAGAACTCGACGATGTCCTCAAGGCATGGGTCGCCTGCGAACGCCCTAGCCAGAGACTTCAGGTCAGGCGGGCGCGGTGTTGTTGTCGGGCGTAGCCGGAGCCGTGGATGTTGGTTGCGGCGCGGGGTTAGCGGCGGATGCCGGTGATCAACACCGCGGCGGTGTCGGTGGGGGGGATGGCGCCTTCGAGCAGGGCGGCAAGCAGGCCGGCGTATCCGGCGCTGCCGGTGTGGTCGGCGTTGTAGCCGGCGTCACGCACCGCTTCGTTGGCGGACCCGATGTCGTCCTCTGTGGCCACCACCGACGAACCGCCGGTCAACAGCAGCGCTCTGGCCACCCCGAGCCAGTCGTAGGTGACGTCGTCAAGAATCCCGGTGGCTGCTGACGACGGGTCCGGCCACGGGACCATCAAACGGTCAGCCTGTCGTTCAGCAAGCTTCAGGCGTTCGTCGACGCTGGCTGCACCCGGTATCTGTGACCATGCCGTCTCGAAGGGGGCGCATTGCTCGGCTTGTACGGCCCAGACGCGGGGCACATGTCCGAGCGGCCCGAGGGCGGCGCCCTCCAACAGGCCGATGGCGCAGCTCGTCAGCAGCGCACCGCCGCCGACCTGCACCAACACGTGGTCCGCCGAGTCGGCTCCGAGCTGATCGGACAGCTCCCAACCGATTGTCCGACCGCCGTCGAGGGTCCACAGATTCTCCGTTGCCTGAACACCGAAGGGCGACGCACCGGCTGACACGGCTTCCTGGAAGCGCAGCATGCACGGATCGCCCATCTCGTCGGGCTGACGTTCGCAGACATGGATCGTGGCGTCGAGACTGTCGAGTAGTGCCACGATCTTCGGATCGGCCCAGGTCGGGATGAAGACGTCGATCGGGCGGCCCGCGGCCCGGGCCACGGTAGCGGCACCAAGCGCAGCGTTCCCGCAAGAGGAGATGGCAAGCCGGACGTTGCCGTTGGTGCCTGCGGCAGCGGTCCCGGCGGTGTCGGCCAGCGCATCAACCGCCAGATGCAGCAGCAGGCCCATAAGGTGGCGGGCCTTGTGGGAGCCGCCCACGCTGTTGGTCTCGTCCTTGGCGAACACCGCGGCGCCTGATGCCGCTGTGAGCGAAGAATCCCAGCGAGCCGGAGTCGTCACGAAACCCGTTCCGTCGACTGATCTCACCGAATCGTCGAGGGTGCGGACCATGGCTACGAAGTCGTTGTCGTTCAAGCCGGCGTCGATCCAGCGGTGCCAAGACCACAACAGTCGCCGATAACGCAGGAACGGGTTCGCTTCGTCGCTGTCGCCGGTCGGCCATTCCGCTCCGGCCGGTGTTTCGAGCCAGGAGGTCGTCATCGCCGAATCGCTGTCGCCGAACGTCTACACCGACACGCCGGTTGCGTCGTTGAACTCGGCGATCATGGCGTCCCAGCCAGGGGCCATGGTGTGGAGGTGGTTCCAGAAAGCCTGGTCACGACGCACGTCGAAGTCTTCAACGCTCACACCCTGCTGTTCGACCCAGGTGTAGTAGCCGAGGTTGAAGATGCGGTTGCGCCCCACCGAGTCGAGCTCTTCGAGGTGCTCGGTGTCGGCACCGGCCAAGTACTGGGCCGCTATCTCAGCCGCGTGTATCTCACCGAAACCGTCGGGGTACTCAGCCGCCAGAAGCTGCTCCTTCTCGCTGACATACAACTCCGAACCGTCGGTGGCGACCGAGATCACCACGTCGTCGCGGCCGAGATCGAGCTGCTTGGCGGTCTTGATAGCGGCCAGCATGTTGCAGATCGACGAGAAACCGAAGTGGCGCAGTTGGTCGACGACCGCGGCGTCGACACCGAGCCGCTCGACCAGATAACGCTTGCCTGCCTCAGTGGTGAACACCAGGTTGAGTCCGTCGGTCGCCTCGTCGCTGATGCCCGCGGCGATGTCGGTGTTCATGACGTTGTGAATCAGGGGGATGTGCTTGTCGCCGATCCCCTGAATGTTGTGCTCGCCGTATCCGTTGTAGAGCATGGTCGGGCATTCGAGCGCCTCGACAGCCACGATCTTGGTGCCGAAATCGTCCTTGAGCCTGTCGCCCGCTCCCAGGGTGCCGGCGGACCCCGAAGCGACCGTGACCGCGGCCAAGTTCAGCCGTGGGTCGTCTGCTGACATCGACTCGAAGACGTGACCAAGAGCCCGGCCGGTAACGGTGTAATGACCGATGTGGTTGGCGAACTCTGAGAACTGGTTGAGGATGAAATTGCCGGGGTCCCTTTCGAGTTCGTTGCAGGCGTCGTAGATCTCTTTGACGTTGCTCTCCGATCCTGGAGTGCGAATCACGTCGTCAGGGTTGGGGACCCAGGCGTCGAGCCAGTCGAACCGTTCCTTCGACATGTTCTCGGGCAGCACGGCCACGCCTCTGCTCTGCATCAAGCGGGAGATCGCTATCCCACCCCGTGCGTAGTTCCCGGTGGACGGCCAGACGGCGCGATGGCGGGTCGGGTCGAACTGGCCGCTGACCACCCGAGGCACCAGACAGGAGTAGGCCGCCAACACCTTGTGGGCACCGATCATCGGGAACCGGTTGCCGAACACGAGAACGATCCTGGCGTCTACGCCGGTCAAGGTGCTGGGCAGGACCACATGCTCGGGAACCGACACCTGACCGGTACTGTCCCAGCCGTTGTACCAATGGACCCGGAACAGATTCAGCGGATGCGCCTCGTTGCGACCCACTCCGTCGAGGGCGCTGCGGATATCGGCAGGAATCGTGGAGGGATCAGCGAGTTGGGCAAACGTCGGGAGCAGGATGTCGGCTTCCCGAAACCGCTGGACCGACCGGTTGTAGCTGTCGGGGTCGACAACGGACTGCAGGAGTCCGTATCGGGCAGAATCGATCGCAAGAACCATGGCCTGACACTATCGGTTTAGTTCCAGCAGTCGAACGGGCTGGTGCAACCTTGTGACATCTGTCCTCAGCGGTGACCGCCTTGGCACTTCGTAACGGCCTGTGAACAGGTGGCCAGGGTGGGCTCCAGGGCGGTTTGGTCGTTGCGGTTGGCGCCGCCCGCGGCCCATGCGACAGGGATCCCCCCGCGGTCGCACAACAGTGACCATTTCCAGCCCGATTTGCCTCTGTCAACAGGGCTTTTGCCGGTTCCCTCGCCGCCGCACGGCGCCTTGTGCAACGACGCGTCAAGCGACGCGTCGGACAAGTCAAGCCCCACCATGACGTCATAGCCCTCCACAGCCTCAGACACCAGCGCGTCGAACGCGCCGTGGGCGTTCCACTCGTTGAAGCGGGTCCGCAAAGTGGTCTTGCCGCCTTTGCCCAGCCGCCCGGCCACATCCCAACAACAACCAGTCACCAACCGCAACAAGATCCCCTCGAACACGCTGCGGTCGCAAATCCGGCGACGGTGACACCCCAGCGGATGGCTCGGCGGGTCCCGCTTGGGAATCCGCGGCTCGAAAGCCGCCCACAGCGCATCCACCACCCTCGGCTCCAAAGCAAGCACGCTTGAACCACCTCCACCTCTCGTTGACTGTTGAAAGACACCCCCACATCAAAACAGGGACAACACAACAACAAGTGGACGGTCACCTATTTGCGCGCGCTCTAAGTTATAGGTAGAGTGAGCAACCGAAGGGTGGGAAACGGTCATCTGAGGCAAGCGACCCGACCACCCGATTGACGAGAAAGGCACCACAATGAGTCGAACAACGCCAGAAAACTTGCAAGGACCGATGGGAGTCTCTCAAACGATCCACACAATATTTTCACGGAAAGGGGGGCGAGCCAGGAGCCGAGCGTGGTGCGAACCGGGGCACCGAACTGTCAGGTATGTTGCGAGACTTGTCGCAGTTTGCGTGACCGGTCTGACGTTGGCTCTGATGGCACTATCTGGTCCGGCGAACGCGGGAACCGGCGCGAGATGGCAAACGGGACTTGCTAGCGGTGACGGATATCTCAGTGTTTACGAGCACTGGACCAACATTTTCACTGAGCGCACCGGCCACAAAATGACGAGCAGTGTCTACGACGATGCTGGCGGTCCGTGCGGTCGGAATCGAGTCGTGGCCGCGCTCGGTTGGACCCCAGATCCCGTGGAGAACCACAGTTCCTGCGGCTGGTCTACCGGACGTCAAATGAATCATTCGGGAAATCTGGGCGGCACCGCCTATTGGCAGCAGACCAAATATCGGTACGAGGACACAAACGGCAACAAAACTGCGTACTGGTACAAGCCGTAGCTTGTTGACCCTAGGATGGTCGGGACTTTCAGAAGTGTCTTCTCGGGAGACAATTGGCCAGGTTCAACTCAACTCACAGCATATCCCGTGGAGATCTCGTTCGAGCAGAAGTTGACTTTGGGCATGTACCAAGGGTCACCGCATGCAAGGAGAATCTTGTCTTGATTCTGAAGCGATGTACTCTTGTTGCGGTGTTGTTGAGCGCTGCTTGTTCCACTGGCGGTGACTCGTCCACGACTCAAGCGGACCGGAGTCTCGAGTCGATGTTGATGGTGAGTCCCCATGAGGAATTGGCTCGGCGCTACGAAGCTTCTGACTTGGTGGTTGCCTGCATGCGGGGGCAGGGGTGGAACTACAAGGCACCCGATCATAGCCAGGTCTTCTTCCCGGGAGGACCTGTGCTCAGTGATCCTGCTGAATTGCGTGAATATGTCGAGGAGCACGGATACAGCATAGCGGTCGGATTTGATACCCCTGAACCGGCGGAAGAAACGATCTATATCGACCCAAACGATGAGTATTTGCGCAAACTGAGTAAGTCAGAACGCGAGCAATTCCTCCTGGATTTGAACGGTTCACAGACTGTATCTGGCTGCACCGAAGAGGCGCGTTTAGTTGTGGATTCCCGGTATCAATCACTGCAGACAGCGTATATCACTGAAGTTCAGTCGCGAGTCAACCGTGACCCTCGGATGCTTCAAGCACTTTCACAGTGGTCGGAATGTCTCGTACGAGAGGGCTTCGGGCCGTATCTCTCGCAATCTGAACCTATTGATGAGATAAAGGCTGAGTTCTTCGCGATCCTTGCCGATGTTGAAGCGGACGACACACTCACTCACGCAACCGCCTCGGGTTACCCGACAGAGATAGAAAAATCCGTCGCGGCTGTCGCGGAAAAAGAGGTAAGAACTGCCCTAGCTGACCTTGAGTGCCAACTCAACAGCACCATTTCGACACAGGCGGAGGTCAGATCGGAACTTGAGGAATCGTTCATGGTTCGGCACGAAAACTACCTTGCGGAGGTCGGGTTCGATGTTCCGTGAGCAGTTCAGAGGTTCTCTCGTTGTGGTTGCGTTCTATGCAGTCGGGATTGTTGGCACTGGATGCTCTGGCACGACTGAAGCGATTGAGGACCCTGTGGTGCCAGCGCCCCGTGTACGCGTTGAGAATTCCTCGATCGCGGAAGAGTTCTTTGGCACAAAACCATGGCAGGTCGCTCTGATGCAGCAGGTGCTGGTTGGTACGACAGGTATCAGAACGGACGACGCTGCATCCGATCATGAGTGGATCTGGGTCGCTGATCTTGATTCTGAGAAACTCGGTTCTGCAGAAGTACTCGTCGCTTCGGTCAACGGTCGGGAAATATTGGTCGCTCTCGCTGTAAACCACGGTGAAACTGAAGGTTTTCTAGTGATATCTCAAACATTGACTAACAATGTCAGGAGTCTTGATTCTCTTTTTGAAACAATCTCAACCGTTTACGTGGAGCAGGAGGAGGATCACGTTCACACAGACGAGGATGAGCATATTCCGGTCGGCCTCACCCGGGAGACGATCGGCACGGAACCAGTGGAGGTCTTGATCCATGCTCAGTCAACTCACACCACCGTGTACGAACCAACTGGTACTGAGCTCGTGGCGTTGGCAGTCGCACACGAGTTGTCCCGCGACGAACTCGAAGAACTCTGGGACTCACTCAAGAGCAGATAGAGGAGTCCGGATCGCAGGGACTCGATTTCGGGCTAGCACACGAGCAGGATCTTGCCGGCCAGAGTGCGGCCTTCGATCAGTCGATGCGCCTCGCTGGGCATAAGAACCCCTGGACCCGCACCAGGCGAACCTGTCGCCGACTGCGAAACCCTCGGTCCCGTCGCCGGTCGCGATCACGGTCCCGGCCCCTTCCTGCCCCAGCACCGGTGGTCTGGTCCATCACGTCAATCTAGACCTCGCTGGATGCCCTCTGAGACACCAGTCCCTCGGGTGTGGGCGAACAGGGAGTCTATTCCCCGCCGCAGGCTTCGGTCACGCGTTGGAGGTGACTGTCGGCGTTGTCGCTGTGGAAGCGGAACACCGTATCCTCGTCGAACGCGAGCTGGCTCACAAAGACGTCGATCCAGTCGTTGTCTGCCAGCTCGTCGATGAAGTCAACTTCAAGCATGTCGGGAGCGAAGATGCTCTTCTTGTTTGTCGAGTCGCTCCAGTGAGCGACTTTCTTGTTCTCCTTGATGTACTCGTCTCGTCGTTGTTGGCGCCACTCCAGAACCTCAGCCGGACCCGACGCGTAGTACACCTCGATCAGGTTGTCGTTGTCGTGGTCTCCGAACAGCTGCCCCGACTGGACTCTGATGAAGATACTGAGGTCGCTGTCTCTGTTGCCGAAGATGTCTTGGGCATCCGGATTCAGGCACCTCACGAAAAGGGTGGTCCTGCCGTCGGCGATCAATTCAGAAGGAGACTTCGTGGAGTAGGCATCGACATAGGCGACCGCGCCGCGCTCGTAGTCGTAGCTGTTCCACCTTGTGGGAGCGGACGGCTGGTCCGACCCCGGATCACCCTGCCCGTCCTCCCAAGTCCACCCGCAGTCCTCGGTCACTTCCTGAACCTTGGACTGCGAACCGTCCGTCAAGAACGCGAAGACTCCGAAGTTGCTGCTGTCGTACTGCTCCACATTGAGGTACGCCCAGTCATTGGAGACAACCGAGTTCAAGAACTCTCGGTGGAGATACTGCGGGACGAAAGCGCCTCTCTTGGCGCGCGTTTCATGCCAGTCACCTGTCTTGATGTTCCTCAGCACGTATACGGCACGCCTCGACTCCTCCCATTCCAACAGCTCATAGCTGCCGAACACATAGCTGACGGGAATCAACTCGTTGTTGGTGTGTTGCCCTGCGAGATACCCGGATTCAAGCCACAGGAAAACATCCAGATCGTCGCTGTTCGCGCCGGCTTCGGGGTCTGAAGCCTCACATCGGACAGCCAGGCTGACAGTGGCGCCTTCGTGCGGATAGGGCAGCGAATGATAGAAGGCATCGACATAAGCGATCTTGCCGTCGTTCCAGGTTCCGATGACGTCCCATGTGTCCTGTGACTGTTCTGCTGTGGGCGGGACCGCTCGTCCGCACACCCCGGCTGAGGGGATCTCGGCGTAGGTCACGTAGAGGTGGTCGGCCACGCACCTGAAGACGTCGTTGGCGATGCAGATTCGATAGTCGTTCGTGCCGCTGACGGTGCTGCACTCGGCTATCGACGGGTGATCGCGCACGAGTGCGTGGGCGAGTTCGTGGAGGAGCGTGTCCAAGAGGGCGTCTGTTCGGCGGATGTGGTTCTCGGCACGCTGATAGCAGCCGATGTTGAATCCGCCGCCCTCGATGGGAGCTGCACAAACCACTCCCACCGGCGCCAGTTCCGAGGTGGGCGCGTTCGCCGGTTTCCCCTCTACGTAAACTTCGGCCCAGACACGGCTGATCAACTCCGCAGCTTCGGAGTCCGACAGCGGGTAGTTGTGCTTTTCGCTCTCCCGGAAGTTCTGCCAGGCACAGAACTCCCATTCATAGATGTCTTCGGAGATGGTGTCGGCGCAGCGGCCGTGCGCTTGGACGTCGGGAACGATGATCACAGTGTTGCTGTAGCGGTACAGGAAGGTGACCCACTGTGCCCGGGTCAGTTCGCCATCCGGGTAGAACGAATCGGGGGACTTCATCGTGGTGATGTTCGTCTGGGAGAGCCATGCCGCGGCAGCCTGCTGCCATGGTGCCGTGACGTCCGCAAACGACAGCTCAGGCGGCGTCGGTTCACCGGCCAGTCGCCACAGGAACGCCGCCGCTTCGGCGCGGGTCAGGGTGAGGTCGGGCGAGAAGGCGGTGGGCGACGTGCCCGTCGTGATGTTCTCTTCGCTCAGGTATGAGACGGCCGGGGACTGCTCCGCCGAGACGTCGGTGAACATGTGGGGGGCCGCTTCGGGTCGGCCATGCATGCGCCACAGCCAGACCGCGGCCTCTCCTCTGGTGACGGGCCTGTGGGGCTCGAACTCGTCGCCGTCGATTCCCGTGACGTCGTTCTCGACCGACCAGGCGACGGCCTCTGTGAAGTAGCTGTCGTCGGGCACATCGACAAATGCCTGTTGGGTCGAGACTTCGTCGTCGGCGGCTTCGTCGTCTGCGTACGCGGTGGGCGCGGTGTAGGCGGTCGTGAGGGCCACAGATGCAACCAGCAGAACGCCCACACGTCGACGCAGCAGCGGAATTCTTACGCGTTCGGGTTTGGTCATCGGATCAAGCTACACCCCTCGTCGATTGGACTGGGCGCGACCGTTGGAGAATCTTCTCTACGAGCGGACCTGGTTGTGGGTGATGCGCCTCGGACGGTCCAGCTCTCGCATCCGCCCCAGGACGTCGACGCCCAGTTGGTTCCAGACATGCAGCAGATCGACCAGCACCCAGTTCTCGCGAATCGAGCGCTTCTGAGTGGCCGGGTCGGTTTCCAGTCGCCAGAAGTCGAGGCTGCGCATCGTGATCTCCCGGCCTGTCGGCGCGATGCCGAGCCAACCGTTGCCGCTGAGGGTCATCGCCATACCCGGCCAGGCGGTGACACCCACGTAGTCGCCGTCACCGAAGAAATGGCTAACGGAGCTGAAATTGACCCGGCGATCGGGCATTGCGGCCAGGAACGGGATCTGGTGCCAGTGGCGAAAACCGTCGACGCCCCGCCCGGTGCCGATACCCGCGGGACCGTACCAGCTGAACTTCGGGTGCCACCAGTGCCCCAGTCGCATCGCCTCTTCGGGTTCGCTGGGATGGCGGCCCATGTCGGCGAGCATTCCCAGCACCCATTCGACGCTGGCCGCGGAGAGAGCCTCATCGCGTGGGCCGGTGGCAATCCCGTCGAGGGTGGCGGGACCTGGAGCATGCCAGAAGCGCCCGAGACTGGGACCCATCGGCCAGACTCCGGCCTGCATCATCAACTCGGGCAGGTCCCACAGCGCCTGCATCTCGGTGACTTGCCCGTCGACAAAGTGAAAGAACTCGTGGTAGCGCATGGCGGCCTGCTGCCCGCTGGCGGGAATCTCCAGGAAGGGTCTCAACCAGGTGCCGGTGTAGTGGCCACAGCAGCCGATCCAGCCCTCGCCCTGTTCGTCCGCGCCGGCCATCACGATGTAATCACGGCGCTCAACATCAACCAGCGCGAAGGACAGCGCACTCAGCGCCTGGTCCCACAGACCGGCAGGACCGTCGAGGGTTTCAAAGGGAAACGCCAGGTGGACGGCGGCGTCGTCGGCGAACGTCTCAGCGAGCGCTGATCGCACGGAACCGTCGGTCCAGTGATACATGGCGTCCCGCAGCGGGGTCAGTGCCAGTTTGTTCTCTTCGTGGACAGTCATCAGCTGCTCCTTGACGGGTTGAACACCGAAGCTCGTTTCACCAGAGCCGTTGTGACGCGAGCACGGCGCGTTGGACCAAAGACGCCAACTTTGCATAGGCGATCTCGGGATCCACCCCCGCGTAACCCGCGAACGTGGAGAAACCGCAGTCAGTGCCTGCCATCACCCGTTCACGCCCGACTATCGCAGCGAAGCGTTCGATTCGCTGTGCGATCAATTCAGGATGCTCGACGAAGTGGGTGGTGGTATCGATGACCCCCGGCACCAGCACCTTGTCATCGGGCAGGTCCGCTTCGGCGAACACTCCGCGTGTGACCGCCTCAGAACGCGGCAGGCTGCCGACGTGCGTGGTCAGGATGCGGTCGGTGCTGGTTCTCAAGTTCTGATCGCCTTGTGGGTGGCCGGATCAAAGAAGTGCAGATGATCGGTGTTGACGTTGATCTCTATATTGTCTCCGACACGCGCACGGGTGGCAGCGCTGAATCGTGCGGTACAGCGGCCGGTGTCCTCTTCCCCGAGTTCGTCGAGAGCATCGGGATCGCCGCTGTCCACAGTCGGCGCAGCGATGCTGAAGTGCATCAGCGTTTCGGCGCCGAGGGCCTCCCGGACTTCGATCTTGGCTGAGATGCGCTGGTCGGAGGGGTGGTCGGGTGCAACCGCCGCATCCTCAAGATCCTCGGGGCGTATTCCGACCACCAGAGGCTGGCCGACGTACTGTGCCAATCTGGGCCGAGTGTTTACCACCGAAGGCGAAACCGCGAGTTGATGATCTCCTAGTCGCAGGAGGTATCCGCCGCTGTCGGTCGCCGACAGTGACGCCTCGTAGAGGTTCATCGAAGGCGATCCGATGAACGCTGCCACGAACACATTGTCGGGATGGTCGTACAGCTCTTCTGGAGGTGCCACCTGTTGGAGGATGCCGTCTTTGATGACCGCCACCCGTTCCCCCATCGTCATGGCCTCGACCTGATCGTGAGTGACATAGAACGTGGTGACGCCCAAATCGCTCTGAATTGCCGCGATATCGGCTCGCATCTGCACCCGCAGTTTCGCGTCGAGGTTCGACAACGGTTCGTCCATCAAGAACAGAGCGGGTTTGCGCACGATCGCCCGGCCCATGGCGACCCGTTGCCGCTGGCCACCCGAAAGCATCGAGGGCTTGCTCTCGAGTTGCTCGGTCAGTTCGAGAACCTGGGCCGCTTGCTCAACTTGTTGCAAACGGTCCTTCTTGGCGACCTTGCGAAGCTTGAGGGGGAACCCGATGTTCTCAGCGACGGTCATCTGGGGGTAGAGCGCATAGCTCTGGAACACCATCGCGATGTCACGGTCCTTGGGAGGGACGTCGTTGAGCCTTCGGTCGCCCACATAGAGGTCTCCGCTGCTGATGTCCTCGAGTCCCGCGATCATTCGCAGAGCCGTCGACTTGCCGCAGCCCGACGGACCCACCAGCACCAAGAACTCACCTTCCGAAAGCGTCAAGCTCAGGTCGGTGATGGCCTGGAACCCGTTCGGGTAGACCTTGGTGAGCTTGTCAAGAGTAACTGTTGACATCTTCTCTCTCCCCTTTCGGGGCCGGCGTCTGTAGCCGCTCCCAATCGGTTTCTTGTGTGTTCTCGGCTCGGAACTCCTCAACACCCAACAGCTGGCGCATCCTGGCGAGCGCGTCCAGACCCTGCATGTTGAGCCAGTTCAACATGTCGATGAACACCCAGTTCTCGGCGAGCTTGTCGCCGTCGCGGCGATACACGTCGACCACCCGCATGTCGGCCGGCGTGTCTGACCCGACTAGTCCCATGAAGCCGCCCTCGGCGGTCACGGTCAGGTTGGGCCAGCCGAAGAAACAGGCGTAGTCGCCTTCCGCGAACCGTGCCACATGTCCGTTGAACGTCTTGTCGAACAGGTTCACCCGGAACGGATGCTGATGCTGCTGCTGATACCGGTCGATCGTGTAGCTGGCCCCGATGCCTTCGGGACCCGCCCAGATCATGTCCTCGTGCCAGCATCTGGCCAGCACCGAGCGGGGCATTATGTTCCGTCCGGTCTCGTTGCCGACCTCGTTGGCGACGATGAGGTCGTGGATCATCTCGTCCACCAGGGCCATGGTTGTCTTGCCTTCGGCGTCGTCGCGGGCATCGTACAGCAGACCGTCGTGGGTCTTCGGGCCGGGGTATATGTGTGACGAGCCGGTCTGGGGAGGCAGTGGATAGCAGCCAGCCTGACGCATCACGCTGATGATGTCGGTGAAGAACGCAGTCTCAGCGATCCTGCCGTCGGTGACCTGGTGGAACTCGGCGTAGCGGATGAAGCACATCTTCCTAGTGGGCGGTATGTCCATCCAGGCGCGGTCGAACAGACCGAGAAGGTTCCCCATCTGGCAGACCCACGCCTCGCCCTCGTCGCCGACGTTGTTGAATCCGGCCAGGAAGACGTCGGGTCTGCGCTGCACGGGAGCGAAAGACCGGCGCAGCGGCGCATGGAACAGTTCGGCGACTTCGGCGGCACTGCCGATCCTGTTGAACGGATGCATTCCGCGCCATTGGTAGTCCTTGTTGGTGTGCTGCTCCAGCACGCTGCCGATCTCAGTCTCCCGCGCGCCGTCGAGTGCCTGGTAGTAGTCGAGGACCACCCTCTTGGCCTGCTGCAGAATCTCAGACATCAACCCTTGACGGCGCCCGCGCCGAGTCCTTTCACGAGATGTTTCTGGAACAGGATGATGACCACCACGATGGGCAGCGTGATCGAGACCGATGCCGCGGCGGCCTCAGTTATGGTTCTCGAGCTCTCGCCGCCGGTCAGAGAGACGATGGCGACCGGCAAGGTCCATTCGGTCGGAGCGAGGACCCGAACGAACAGGTACTCGTTGTAGGCGAGCAGCATGGTGAACAAGCCGGTGGCGATGATCGCCGGCCACATCATGGGGATGATCACCTTGCGGAACGCCTGGAGGCGGGTGGCGCCGTCCATCATGGCGGCTTCCTCAATCTCTTTGGGCACCTCCATGAAGAAGCTGCGGAACATCCAGATGGTGAACGGCTGATTCACCGCGACCAGGGCCAACACGATGGCCAGGCGGGTGTCGAGGATCTGGAGGGTGTCGATGCCCGGAAAGTCGATGAGCGGGAAGTTCCAGGATCCGACGCCGGTTCTCGTCAACCAGTCGTCGATCTCCTTCGCGCCGAAGAAGTAGGGGAGCACGAACGCGGTGCGCGGCAGGGCCCTGAAGCCGAGCGCGATTATCAGGATCACCGCCCCGGAGATGCCGGTGTAGCGGGCGAGCCCGTACCCGGCGAGGAGACCGATCGACAACGAGATCATCATCGTCAGCACCGTGACGACGATGCTGTTGATCAGGAAGTCGTACTCGTCGTTGGCCTCCCAGATCTTCGGGAATCGCCACAGCGCGGCGAAGATCACCAGCGCGACGGCCGCGAACCAGGGCCAACCGTGGCGCACCCGTCGGCCGATTTGGCCCAGGGCAGCGCAGATCACCGCTACGACCACGATGTAGAGCAGGACGCTCCACATGTTGACATCGTCGGCATCGAGCCAGAAGGCCCGATAGGCGTTCGCGGTGGTCTCGTAACCCCAGAGCACGGGTTTCTTGGCAGCTACGTCACGGGTGAACTTGATCGATGTCTGAAAGGTCCACAAGAACGGAAGCACGCTCCAGACCACCAGCGCGGCAAGCGTGGCATGGAGTCCGAAACGGGAGAGTGGAGTGGTTTTCTTCATCTGATCAGACCCTCTCCGCGATCTGGTCCTTGTAGCTGCGCCACAAGAACGGAATGAGCACGACGAAGATGCCGATCACGGTGAGTACCGCCATTGCGTTGCCCTTCCCCAGTCGACCGATGTCGAAAGCCGTGGCAATGCGAACGTTGTACACCTGCAGCGTGTGGGCATCGGTGAATCTGTTGCCGGTCCACACGAACACTTGGTCATAGACCCGATACATGTCCATGATCGTGATGAGGCCGACGAAGAGAATGAGCACTCTGAGGTGCGGCAAGGTCACATGCCACAGGTTGCGCCAGAAGTTGGCGCCGTCTATGGCTGCGGCTTCGACTCGTTCCTCGGGAAGGGTCTGCAGTCCAGCGAAGAAGGTGATCATCGCGAACGGCATCACGTTCCAGATTGCTTGGATGATGATCAGCCATTTCACGTTGCCGGAATTGACGGCGAACGGGTTGTCGGTGATCAACTCCCACAACCAGGCGAGCAGTCCGCCCCGCTCGAACAGGTCCTTGTAGACGAGCGACCCGACCACCGGAGTCACGATGAACGGCAGCAGCAGTGCCGCCAGATAGACGCTTCGACCCCGACCTACCCGGTCCAACAGCAGGGCCGTACACAACCCCAGGACCATGGTGACCGGTACAACGATGGCGACGAACACCATCGTGAACCTGAAAGCCGCCCAGAATTCCGGATCGGACAGCAGGTCCCTGTAGTTGTCGAACCCGATCCACTCAGGGTTGTTCAGGTCGCGCAGCAGCAGCTTCTGGAAACCCAGCCACACGGTGGTCAGCAGCGGGAAGACCATCAACAGCAGCATCACGGCCACGCTGGGCACTGTGAATCCCCAGAAGGTGCGTCTGTTCATCGTTCCCTACTTCAAACCTGAGTGCGAGGTGTAAATCCTGTGTGCGAGGTGTCGGCTGCGCTCCTCTTGCGGGGCGGTGCCACTGCGACACCGCCCCGCGGAGAGGAATGGCGACTGTAACCCTCGCCGAGTCCTAGAGCAGACCCTGCTCGGTGGCCTCGGAGATGTACGCCTCTTCAGCAGCGGCGAGGGCGTCCTCGACCGAAGTGCCGTCGAGGATCGTGACGAGTGCCTCACCCAGCTTGGCGCGGGCGATATCTGCTGCCGGATGGACCAGATCGGGGCCGCGACCATTCACCAGGCTGGTTTCGGCTGCAGCGCCGTCTCGTGGGCCGTCCGGGTGGCTGACACCGGTCCGGGTCACGAGTCCGTGTTCTGCGGCTGCTTGCTGGCTCTCCATGTCGGTCGCGGCGAGCATGGCCAGGAAGATCGGCTCGACCAACTCAGCCGGTGTGTTGGCCGGGATCATCCAACCATCGATGTAGGCCGGAGCTGCCAAGGTGCCGGTGCCGGGGCTGAGCGCGGGAGCGAACTGGATCTCGCCGACCACGGTTGACGCTTCAGGATCGTCCATCGCTGCAGCACGCGAAGCCCAGGTGTGGCCCAGGATGGCCTCGCCGGTCTGGAAGGCAGCCTGGACATCGTCGGTGCTGTAGGAATTCGAAGCGTTGGGAGCGCAGTCCTGCCACATGCGCTGCAGCAGTGTGGCCGCTTCGATGCCTTCAGGGCTGTTGAAGTTGGGTTGGGCGGTCTCTGGGTCGATTGAACTCACACCGAGTGCTCCAATCACGCTGTCGAACTCGATCTGCCAGGCCCAGCCGGCCGAGAGCATGTACAAGAAGCCGATGTCATAGCCGGCGTCTTGGATCGCGGCGCAGGCCTCGAACGCTTCAGCGAACGTCGACGGCACCTCGACTCCGACCTCTGCGAGTGCGGGTTCGTTGTAGAACACGTGCATCGTGTTGGACACCATGGGTATCGCGTAGATGTTGCCGTCGAGCGACGCCATGTCCCAGAAGGCCGGGTCAATCTGATCAAGGTCGTATTCGTCCCGGTACTTGTCCACCAGGTCGTTCAGAGGCATCACAAAGCCCTGATTGGCCAACGCGGTAATGAACGAATTGGAGCCTTGGTAAAGCTCAAAGCTTGGTGAACCAGAAGCGGCATCTTGGGTCATCGCGCTGCGGGCTTCCACTGAATCGAGGAACTGGTAGTTGAACGAGTAGTTGCCTTCCTCGCAGTCGTCGAGCTCCTCGGCGTATTGGGTGATGATGGGGAACTCCCAACCCATGACGTCGATCTCAACGTTGTCGGCGGGGTTGGGGATGTTGCATTCATCGGAGATGTGGGCCATGTCGTCGGCCATGTCGTCGCCGTCGTCGGCCATGTCGTCGCCGTCGTCGGCCATGTCGTCGTCATGGTCGTGACCGTCGTCGTCGGCCATGTCGTCGCCGCCGTCGGCCATGTCGTCTCCGGAATCGTCAGGTTGCGAAGCGGGCGGGTCGCTGTCGTCATCGTCACCGCAAGCAGCGGCGATGAGGGTGAACGCAAAGACGATGGCGAGAAGTCGCCACCACCTACACTTGGTTGAATTCATGGGCAGTGCCTTTCATGGGTTGGTTGGTAGTACACAAGTTCAGCCACTGGGTGAGGAGGCTGGTCAGCTCCTCGGGCTGGTCGATCGTGGACAGATGCCCGGCTCGGTCGACTATCTCCAGCCGGGCGTGAGGTATCCGGTCGGCGATGTCACGGTGC
Source organism: Acidimicrobiales bacterium (assembly GCA_965116485.1). Taxonomy (GTDB): domain Bacteria; phylum Actinomycetota; class Acidimicrobiia; order Acidimicrobiales; family Aldehydirespiratoraceae; genus VXYK01. Next base: position 3,500,438 of record OZ220692.1, on the reverse strand, counting down.
ATCGCGGGCGGGCACAGTTCGTCCTGGCGACCACAGAGAACCAGGACAGGGCAGCCGAACGCGGCCAAGTCGCTCCGGCGGTCGCGGCGATACAGCAGAGCCTCGTTCTGTCGGAGGAAGGCTTCGGGGCCGACCCTTGCAGCCATTTCGATGATGGCTCGGCCGTGGGCGTCGGCGTCGATGGTCAAGTGGTCGACGGTCTTGATTATCTGCTCGAAATGTCCGGCTCTGACCAGCTCACCCCAGAGCTGCCGGTTCTGTAGTTGAACCTCGTCCGCGAGGCCCAGGTTGGTGTCGAGCAGTGCGACGCCTGCCACGCGCTCTGGCGCTTGCACAGCGGCTTCCGCGGCGACGATGCCTCCGAGGGACAGGCCGGCTACCGCGAACACCGGCGGAGCGTCATTGAGAACATCTGCAGCCATCGCCTCGATGCTCGACGACCTGGTCAAGTCGCCTACCGACACGGCTGAGCCCAGAGCCTCGAGTTGGCCGGCGAACAGGGCCGCGTCACACATCGAGCCGGGCAGGAGAACCACGGGAAGCGTCACAGCACCGGCCTTCCGATCAGTTCGACAGGCGCTATGTAGCCGCCGGCGTCACGGCTCCAACCGGCCCGTTGAGCCGCCTCGACGATGGCGGGATCCCATTCGATCACCGGCCTCTGATCGGTCGCGCAGACGACCACGGCGTGAGCGTCGCTGTCGCCGACGTTCGCCAGGTCACGCCAAGCTCCGGAGTTCAGCGACACAACCGAACCTCGCGCGGGACGGGACCGCAGACGGTGCTCGTCAAGGTTCACCGCAATGTCCCAGGAGCCGTCGGTGAGAATGACGACTTGGTTCTGCTGATGCCGGTGCAGACCAGTGCTGGAACCGGGTGGCAGTCTCAACCACTCGACGCTGAAACCGTGTGCTGTGGTGATGGGGGAGCGGTGGCGACGGTCTTCGGTCATTCCGTGGCCGATCACCGGCGCCATCGCGCCGGCGTGTCCGGCGACAACGTTGGACAGAAGCGCCTGTTCAGACCACTTCAGGTCTTCTTGGCGGACGGCCCGATCAGCGAGCGCCTGATCGCTGTAGCGGTCGACCGAAACCAGCTGGGCCGGTTCGAGGGGCTTCACTACATCATTGGTGGACAGACCGTCGGTGCCGTCGACAACGGTGTAGTCCGAGCGCAGATACAGGCCGGTCTCAGCGGCAGCCCGGATTACGTCCGGAGCCCAGATGATGCCGCCGGTGTCGTCGCCGCCGAGCACCGTGTACATCCAGCCGTCGTGGTCCCCGATGTTCTCGAACCCGCGGAACACCCAGGTGGGAGCCGAAAAGATGGTTCCGGCACCCAGTTCAAGCTTCTGTTCAAGGTGCTCGCCAATAGCTACACGCCAGTCTCCCTTGGTGCAGATGAAAACCTCCGCCGTGAAATGGAGATGTTGACTGTTGACCACACCGCCGGCCATGCTGGCCGCGCCGATGTTGAATCCATGCGCAACGTCGAGGTTCACCGCCTGGTCGGGGTTCTGCGAAACGCCGGGGCCGATGAAGGAGTAACTGGCTTTTCCTGCTGAGCGCTCGAGACGCACATCGATGAAGGCAGCGGTGTCGGCCACGAAGTCGCGGGGTTCGATGACACGCCGAGCGAAGTCGTCGGCATCGACGACCACGTCCGACGATGACTGGCGGAGGGACTCAGTCATCGTCGGCTCCTGTGGTTGCAGAAGATGGTGATCGACGAGGTTGGGGGTGGAGGAGGTGAGGTGAACGAAGCATCGGTCATGACGTCCCGAGAGGCCGACCGCCGTCGACGCTGATTATTGATCCGGTCGTGAACGGCAGATCGTCGACGACTGCGCTGACCGCCGCGGCCACGTCTTGCGCCGTCGCCAACCGGCCGAGAGGCGTGGCCTCACATTGCGTGTCGAGAACATCTTGAGGCATGCGCATGGCGTAATCGCCCATGACCCAACCGGGGGAGACCGAGACGACCCGGATCATCGGGGCCAGAGCACGCCCCAACGAGCGGGTCATGCTGTCGAGAGCCGCCTTCGACGCGCAGTATGCGACGTTGGATCCCTGCCCGGTGACGCCGGCGACTGAGGAGATGTTGACCACGACCGGGTTCGTGCCCTTGTCGAGCAGAGGGCGAAGAGCCCGAACCGCGGCGAAGGGGCCGCGCCAGTTCGTGGCGAAGATGGTGTCGATCAGCTCGTCGTCAAGGCCGTCGAGATCATCGTGAGGCACGGGCCGGCTCATTCCCGCGCAGTTGACCAGGACGTCGAGGTGACCGAAGCTGCCTGCCACGGTCTCGCTGAGCGCGTCGAGCGATTCCGGTTCCAACACGGCGATGCGCTGGGCGATGTGCTGATCACCCGGTAGTTCGGACACCAGGTTCTGAGCGGTTTCGGCGCCGCGGTGGTAGCCGACCACTACGGCGAATCCATCGGCCGCCAGGCGCCGTGTGATGGCCGACCCGATACCACCGCTCGCTCCGGTCACGACAGCGGCCTTCATGATTCAACTCCGGACGACTGGATCCCGCTGTAGCGCTCCACGCGGATGTCGGCCTGTGCCTGATGGCCGGCGAAGTTCTCGATCGCGCAGAGGCGACTGCAGTACTCGCCGATGATCGCACTCGACGCCGGGTTGGTGATTCGCTGATAAGTGACAGTCTTGATGAACTTGCCGACCCAGAGGCCGCCGGTGTAGCGAGCCGCGCCCTGTGTCGGCAGGGTGTGGTTCGTGCCGATCACCTTGTCGCCGTAGGACACGTTGGTCATCGGCCCCAGGAAGAGTGCCCCGTAGTTCACCATGTTGGCCAGGAAGAAGTCGTCGTCGTCGGTCATCACCTGCACATGCTCGAAGGCGAGTTCGTTGGCCAGTGCGAGCATCTCGGCGTTGTCGTCGACGACGATCACTCGGCCGTAGTCCGCCCAGGCTCGGGACGCGATGTCGGCGGTGGGCAGGGTCTCGAGTTGGCGTTCGACTTCGGTGATCGTGTCGAGGCCCAATCGCCGTGAGGTCGTGATCAGAACTGCCGGTGAGCTGGGCCCGTGCTCGGCTTGGCCCAGCAGATCGGTGGCGCAGATCTCACCGTCGACCGTGTCGTCTGCCAGCAACAGCGTCTCGGTGGGTCCGGCCGGAAGGTCGATCCCGACGCGGCCGTAGAGTTGACGCTTCGCCTCGGCGACGAAGGCGTTGCCGGGGCCCACCAGCACATCGACGGCTTCGACGAACTCGGTTCCCAGCGCCATTGAAGCCACGGCCTGAACACCGCCCAGAAGGTAGATCTCGTCGGCGCCGGCGAGGTGTATGGCCGCGACAGTCTCAGCGGGGATGTCTCCGCCGATTGGAGGAGTGCAGGCGGCGATGCGCTGGACTCCGGCGACCTTGGCGGTCAGCACGCTCATGTGTGCCGACGCCACCATCGGGTAGCGGCCGCCTGGGACGTAGGCACCGACTGCGCTCACCGGAAGATTCTTGTGACCGAGAGTCACGCCCGGGAGGGTCTCAACTTCGACGTCGTTCAGTGATGCGAGCTGGGCCTGCGCGAAGTTGCGAATCTGCGACTGTGCAAACTCGATGTCGGCAATCGTGCCGGGATCGACCCGGTCGAGGGTCTGTTGGATCACCTCCGGGGTGAGCCGGAACTGCTCGGGTTCCCAAGAATCGAAGTTCTTCGACATCTCTCGGACGGCGATCTCGCCGCGAGCCTCGATGTCTGCGATCAGGGTCCGGACGCGCGCAGCCAGTTCCAGATCGGCGCCGTGGCTGCTTTTCGTTCTGGCGTCTTTGAGTATCTCAGTCATGGCGTTTCGGCAGTCGTCCTTCCGTAGCGGATGGTGCCGGGCACTACCACAGACACCGGATCGGATGCCGCAGGCCGGTCGTCTGCAAGGAGAATCTCGATGGCGCGGGCCACCAGGACGTCTGTGGCCTGCACCAGGGTCGTAAGGTCGAACCCGGCCCAGGCGGACTGGGAGAGCCCGTCGAAACCGGTGAGCAGGAGGTCGGTGGGCACCTGGACTCCGGCGGCTCGCAGGCCGTCGTGGACTCCGAATGCCACCTCATCACTGCTGACCATCACCGCATCGGGCTGTGGTCGGCGCTCGACGATGCGCTGAGCGGCCTTGTAGCCCGCCTCGTAGGTGAACTCGCCGGCTTCCAGGTACGTGCAGGCAACGCCGTGCTCGCCGAGTGTCCGAGATGCACCCCGGTAGCGGGTCTGATCTGTAGAGGCGCTCGACACGCCTCCGACATAGGTGATGTCGCGGGCGCCGGTGTCGATCAGATGCATCGCCAGCCGCGCCATCCCAGCTTCGTTGTCGACCGACACCGATGGCACGATCCCGGTTGCGGCCGGGTGGTTGAAGGCCACGACGGGACGGTCTGACTCCCGCATCTGGATCAACTGGTCCTGGCCGATAGTGGCAGAAGCCAGAACCAGTCCGTCCAGGCGGTACTGGGCCACCGAAGCCAGCACTCCGTCGACGTCGCCGGGCTCGGCGAAGCTGAACAGCAGAAGTTGTCGGTCCTTGGTCGCCAGTTGGCGGGAGAACTCGGTCAGAACGCTCTGCCAGTATTCGCCGAACGCCGGCACCACCGCGCCGATGATGTTGGTTCGCCGCGACTTGAGGCTGCGCGCTATCACGTTGGGCACGTAGCCCAGTCGTGCCGCGGCGTCGGTGACTTTGTCACGGGTGGCGGGTGAAACCTTTTCGGGTGATGAGAAGACCCGACCGACCGTGGCCTGAGACACGCCTGCTGCCGCCGCGACATCCACTGACGTGACCCCTCTACGGGTGCGGCGAGGTGATTCAGAATCCGATTTTGACGACATCTGAGACCCCCTCCCATATCGTCGTGTCGTGTGCCCGGGAACGTGTCCGGGGATTCGATGCTTACGTAGTCATTGACTGTATGCTTACGTAAGCATATGGTCAAACCCAGCCCGATAAAATCTCCAGTTGCCCCGGTCACACCCGGCGACGTGCCCGTGACGGAGCAGTCGGCGCCGTGTGCCCCGGTGAGCGAAGCGAGCCAAGAGCGGGGAACAACGGGCTGCAACTCGAGGGCTCGCCGATTTGCGCGCGCTCTTATTTCAATGTATAACGGGTGCCGACACAGGTGATCGAAGAGGTCGAGGGAAGCGCTCTGGCGACGGCCTCAGCGCTGGGAGAAATCGAACGACATGAAAATGGGGCGACTCCCATAAAGGGCGCACGACACTGGTCTGTCGTCGGGTTGGTCCGCAGTGCTGCGGGTCGCTGTTGCGCCGGCGGCCGCGGCACTGGCTCTGCTGTGCCTGTTGTTCCTGCTGTCCCCCCACTGAGGCTCAGGACGCGAACGAGGACTTCGACGCGCTGGACGCTGCCATGAACAACGACCCCACGGGCAGCTTCTCGAACAGCGACACGATGTGGGCTGCGGACTGCGCCGACGGAATTGTCGTGACCACGGCTGTTGTATCAGGCCCGTCTGTTTGATGAACGTCCGGCAGGATGCGCTGGAGATCTTCGGCGGACTGACGTCCGCCATGATCATGCTTCCCTTGGCGCTGGCGTACGGAGTGGCATCCGGCCTCGGTCCGCTCGCCGGCCTCTACGGCGCCATTGCGCTCGGCTTGGTGGCCGCGCTCGCCGGCGGCACCCGGACGATGATCTCGGGCCCGACTGCGCTGATGGCCGTCACGACCACCACGATCATCGCCAATCACGCGGACAGTCTGGCCGAGGTGTTCACGATAACTATGCTGGCTGGTCTGATCCAGGTGCTGCTGGGCCTGGCCCGGGTCGGCCGGTTCATCGCCTACGCCCCCCACTCGGTCGTGTCGGGCTTCATGACGGGCATCGGCGTCATCGTCATCGTCATGCAGACGAGGCCTCTGTTCGGTCTCGAAGTGGAGGGCTCGGGCGTGCTGGCCACGATACGCTCATGGCCCGGCGATCTCGGCAATGTGCAGTGGCAGGCCCTGGTACTCGCCGTCGTGGCGCTCGCCGTGATACTGGTCTGGCCGCAACGGTTCCGCAGCTTCGTCCCGCCGCTGTTCGCCGCGTTGACGATCGGAACCCTGTTCAGCGTCGTATGGTTGGGCGATTCCCCGGTCATCGGCACGGTGCCGACGGGACTGCCGGACCTGCAGACGCCCCAGCTCTCGATCGATGCGTTGCTGCGGGCTGTGCAGCCCGCGGCGACGATCGCGCTCATCGGCTCGATCGACACGCTGCTCACTGCACGGATCGCCGAATCTTTGTCCAGGCAGCATCACAACCCCCAACGTGACCTGCTGGGACAAGGCCTCGGCCACGTCGCCACAGGGCTGGTCGGGGGACTGGCCGGCGGCGCCACTGTATGCACGGTCGCGAACATCCGCGCCGGCGCCAGGACCCGCGCTGCAGGCGTGCTGTGCGCGCTGACGCTGCTGGCGCTGGTCAGCGGTCTGGGGGAACACATCAGATGGGTGCCCCACGCTGTGCTCGCTGCGGTGTTGATGCGGGTCGGCTTGGACTTCATCGACTGGCGCTACATGAGACGGCTGCACCGGCTCCAGCGTGAGCATTTGCTCATCATGGGCATCACGCTGGTCCTGACCGTCTTTTTGGATCTCGTCACCGCTGTCGCCCTCGGATTCATCACGGCTGCGCTCGCCGGAATGCGCCAGCTTGAGCGCTTGGAGATGGACCGGATTCTGTCCACCCCAATTCTGGATCAGGTGCTGCTGGACGAGCCGCAAGCCGGATTCTCAGCCAGGACGTGCCTCGTGGCGCTCCGCGGGAGCTTCACGGTGGCGTCGTCGCAGCGCCTCATCCGAACGATGGACACTGACATAGCTGACTACGACGTGGTGATTGTGGACATCACCGAGACCGACTACTTCGACGACAGCGCCGCGCTGCTTGTGGAGTACCTGATCGAGACTGCCAACGAGCAGGAGGCCGATATGATCGTGGTGGCCAAGCCGGGCAAGCCGCTCGACACGCTGAACTCGTTGGGCTCCCTGAGGCGCGTGCAACCGCACCGTTTCGTCGCGAGCAACGACGACGCCTTCGATCTGGCGCGGACGCTGATATCGCAGCAAGGCCGTCGTGGTGATGACTACGGCACTGCGTGACCGCCGTGTCGGCTGCGCCCGACACAACACTGCTCAGCCCGTGTGGAGCAGGATCTGTTTGTGGACGGCCACTTCGTCGAAGAGCACGAACTCGCGATGCAGGCCCCGCGGTCCGAACTCGGCATGGCTGATGCCCATCACATGCACCGGCGCACCCGTCGGCGGGCCGAGCGTTCCGGCGCCGCTGTGACTGCCCGTCAGCGACCATCGAAGTGCCGCACGGGGAGCCATGTCGGCGTCTGCACGGCCGATCTGGTGATGGATCTCAAAGACGGCGTCGGGCATCGAGGCGAGCAGGCCTCCCCAGAATCGAGCCGCCTCGTCCCAGCCATGTTCGGTGACGCCGCCGGGCAGATCCAACTGCACGGCCCGGTCATATCTCTGCGTCACGGTATCGGTCGTGCCGCTCATCAACTCGCTGAGGGTCTCCACATACGCGATACCGATCTCATGGGTGTTTCCCGTGCCCAAGTACACCGGCGCCACGTCGTTCTGAGGAGTCAACGGCCGCCTCGCCGACTCCGGTCCGCCTTCGGCCTCGATCTGTCTGGCGGCGAAAGTTCGAGGATCAACGCCTAGCTGGCGGACGATGGCGCCGAGGTCGCGCACCAGCCACTCGTCGTAGATCTGGTTGTCGACGGCCGCACAGTCGGCAATGATCCGATAGCGCAGGCGTGTGCCTGTGGCCGCGCCGAACACTCCGTCGCCGGCATGGGTCGCCGTCGAGAGGATCCGGTGAGACGACAGGTAGCCGTCCTGTGCGTTCCCGCTCCAGATGACGTCCTCCCCCAAGAGTTGGCGGTCCGGGAACTCCGCGAGGGTGGCCCACGTGGCCGCGATCACCGCTCGGTTGCCGATCACGACCCCGTCGGGAGACCGCACCGGAATATCCGGCGTGTAGTAGTGGTTGAGCGTCTCGACGCCACGTTCCTCCCAGATTTCTTTGGTGATCCCGATGATGAAATCAGGCAGATCCCGGAACTTCGGATCGAACCCCTGCATCTCGTCTCCCGTCGCAGTCAGCGCCGCGGATTATACGCGCAAATGAGAAATCATCTCCCCGCCGCGCGATGGCCTGCATCGGGGCCGCTGGGTCGTCTCAGAGTGTATTCGACCGCCTGACATACATGGTACAATATATGTCATGAGACAGACTACCGTTTATCTGCCAGAGGACCTCAAACAGCGGCTTGAGCAAGCGGCGCAACAGGAACGCAGAACGGAGGCAGCAATCGTGCGCGAAGCTCTCGACGAAGTCCTGAGCCGCAGGGAGGTGTCTCCGACGGTACCGCTGTTCTCTGAAGGCTGGGGAGATCCGACCTTGGCAGAACGGGTCGACGAGTTGCTGGCCGAAACCGGCTTCGGAAAGTGATTGTCGACACGAGTGTGCTGTTGGCTGCATTCGTTCCCGATCAGCGAATGCACGAAGCTTGTGCTCATGCCATTGCGACAACTCGACCGCTCGTGATCTCGCCGCTTGTCTTGGCGGAACTGGACTACCTCACAGCACAAGTCGCAGGCGTCGATGCCGAATTGACGGTACTCGCAGAACTCTCCTCAGGAGCATACGAGCTGGCGTCATTCGGCCAAGCAGAACTAACCGAGGCCAGGGCACTGGTTGAGCGCTATCGCGACCTGCCGCTCGGTCTCACCGACGCCTCACTCGTCGTATTGGCGGAGAAGTATGAGACGAGCGTCATCGGCACGCTGGACGAACGCCATTTTCGCGTCGTCTTGTCGCTGAGGGGCCATCCATTCACGCTCCTGCCCGCCGACTCTCATACACATCCGGCAACGTAGAGGGCTCCTCCTGCTGGGTCGCCTGAGGTTCGTGCCATGTTCTGGTTGACCGGATTTTTCTGCTGTCGTAGGGTTTTTTGACCTCGAGTCGGGCAGGCAGCGAGGATAAAAGGTGTGTGCCCAGCCCATAGGAGCCCGACTCGAGAGGACACACCATGCGCTTCGGGTATTTTCTGAACTCCAACAACCTCGGTCTGCGCAAGACCTTCACCCAGGTTCTGAACGAGGGCCGCGAGATCGCGGAGTTCTGCGACCAGCACGGCTGGCACTCGATCTGGACGACTGAACACCACTTCGGCCATGAAGGGCTCGAAGTCTGCCCCAACCCGGTGTTGATGTGTGCCGACCTGGCGGCCCACACCGAGAGACTTCGGATCGGCCAGGCCGCCAGCATCATCACATTCCGGAATCCGCTCCAAGTCGCTGAGGATGTGGCGATGCTCGACCATCTGTCTGGTGGACGGGTCGAGTTCGGCGTCGGCCGGGGCATCTACCCCCGGGAAACGCTCAACATGAACCCGATCGCCGATGTGCGCAAACCGGCCGTCAACCGGGAGCTGTTCGCTGAGGGCCTTGAAGTGATCCGGCGAGCTTGGACCGAGGAGTTCTTCTCCTACTCGGGCAAGCACTTCGAATATCCCTATCCAGGGGTTTCGTTCCCCCACCCGATGAGTACCCCGCTAGCGGAGAACACAGACCCGAAGACGGGGAACATCACCGCGTTGGCCCTCGTGCCGCGGCCTCTGCAAGACCCGCATCCGCCGATCTGGCAGGTGGTCGACACGACACCGTCGATCATCAGCGCGGGCCAGATGGGGCTCAACGTGATGTTCTGGATCCCGCCGACGGACTCGCTGGTTCCGCGCTTCGAGATGTACCGCGACACCGCCTCCGAAGCCGTCGGCAAGGAGATCCCACTTGGATCGGGAGTGGCAGTTCTGCGTGACATGTGCGTCACCGAGACCATGAAGGAAGCCGAGGAACTGGCCGGTGAGGCCGTGTTGCGGTATGTGCGTTGGGTCTGTCATTACCGGGGACTCGGCAATCACCGGTATCCAGGCGAAGAACTGCCTGAAACCGACAACAAGCTGGACCTTTTGAACTACGACTGGGTTCACCCCCGCAACCTGCTCTTCGGTACTCCCGAGTATGTGATCGAGAAGATCCAGGAGATGAAGGACAAGCTCAACCTTCAAGACCTGTTGGTCTGGTCGAGTTTCCCCGGAATGCAACACGAGGCGACCATGGCGAGCATCGAGCTGTTCACCGAGCAGGTGATGCCTCACTTCGTCGAAGACGAACAGGCCGACACCGCTGTCGAAGACGAACAGACCGACGATCTCAAGGGGGTCGCCTGATGAGCTTTGAGTTGCGGAAGCTGGTCACCGTCAGCGAAGAGGTCCATGTGGAAGGTCAGAAGGCGTGCGAGGTGCCGCTGCGCCTGTACGGAGTGGCGTCGGTGATCGCCAACCCCTGGGCGGGCCGGGGATTCGTCGAAGACCTCAAACCGACGATCCTCGCAGTCGCTCCTGAACTCGGAGCGGTCATGGTGCCGCGTCTGGTTGAGATGGCCGGTGGTGGCGAGGCGGTCGAGGCATACGGCAAAGCGGCCATGGTCGGTACCAACGGCGAGATCGAACACGGGTCGGGCATGATTCACACTCTGCGCTTCGGCAACGTGTTTCGAGACGCGGTCGGCGGCACCTCGTATCTTTCGTTCACCAACACTCGGGGTGGTCCCGGCGCGACCCTGTCGATCCCGATGATGCACAAGATCGACCCTGGTTGGCGTTCTCACTATCTCACCCTGGAAATGACCATCGCCGACGCACCGGGCCCCGACGAGGTAGTCGTCGCGATCGGGGCTTCGGTCGGGGGCCGCCCCCATCACCGGATCGGCAACAGGTATTCCGACATGGAGGAGATGGGGTTGGACAACGCCCCATGAACGCGACGTTCAGCCGTGTTGACGGCGCAGGACCTCCGTTGGTTCTGGTACACGGTGTCGGTCTTGATCACACCATGTGGGATCCGGTGGTCGAGACCTTGGCGCAACAGCACCGGGTTCTGCGATACGACCTTCTGGGTCACGGCGAAACCGAAGATCCTCCCGGGCCGCGCCGACTCGAAGATTTTGTCGTGCAGTTCCGGGAGGTGCTCGACTCCCACGGAATCGAGAGCAGCGATGTTGTCGGCCTGTCTCTGGGCGGTCTGATCGCTTTGACGGTTGCGGCTCGTCACCCGAGTCGAGTCCACCGCGCGGTGCTGGTGAGCACAATCTTCGGTCGCAGTGAGGGCCAGCGTGACGGGGTGAGGCAGCGACTGGAACTCGCCGAGAAGCAAGGACTCGCACCCGTGGCCGACCTGGCTGTCAAACGGTGGTTCACGCCTCAATGGCAGGCCTCGCATCCCGACGAAACCGAGGCCGTGAGACAGCGACTGCTCACGAACGACCTCGCTGGTTACCTCAAGGCGTACCGGCTGTTCGCTGAGGCACATGCGCTGGCCACTGAAGCTGCTCCGGAGGTCGAAGCGCCCACGCTGGTCCTCGCCGGTGAGTGCGATAGCGGTTCCACACCTGAGATGGCTGTCGCTCTTGCAGAGACCATCCCGAACGGGAAGGCTCAGGTCATGGCCGGCCTGCGCCATCTTGCGCCCCTCGAAGCACCGAACCTGTTTGCGAAAGCGGTTCATAGATTCCTCGATCAGGAGAACTCGTCGTGACCGACTACCAGCTCTATATCGACGGAGCGTTCTGCGATGCTTCCGACGGCAACCGTTTCGATTGCGTGAACCCCGCCAACGGCCGGAGTTGGGCCAGCGCGCCGGCGGCCACAGCCCAAGACGTCGAACGGGCAGTCAACGCCGCTCACGGGGCACTCCATCATGGGCCGTGGACGACCATGACTGCGACGCAACGAGGACAGTTGTTGTTCAGACTCGCCGACCTCGTCGCCGAGAACGCCCATCACCTCGGTAGTGTCGAGACCACTGACAGCGGCAAGCTAGCGGCTGAGACCCGTGCCCAAAGCGCCTATGTGGCCGACTACTACCGCTACTACGGGGGCCTCGCCGACAAGATTCAGGGTGCCACGCTCCCGATCGACAAACCTGACATGACGGTGTTCACCAGGCGCGAACCGATCGGCGTGGTTGCTGCCATCGTGCCATGGAACGCCGAGATGTTCCTCACTGCCACCAAGCTCGGTCCAGCCTTGGCAGCCGGAAATACCGTGGTGATCAAGGCATCTGAGGAGGCACCGTCGGTGATGCTCGAATTCGCAGCCTTGATCGCCGAAGCTGGTTTCCCCTCCGGTGTGGTCAACATAATCACGGGCTTCGGGGAACCGTGTGGCCGTGTGCTCACCAGCCACCCGTTGGTGAGCAGGGTCGCCTTCACCGGTGGTACAGAAGCGGCCGGCAAGGTGGTGGCCAACACCGCCGACAATTTTGCTCACGTGACGCTTGAGTTGGGCGGAAAGTCACCGATCGTGGTGTTCGACGACGCCGATATTGAGGGCGCGGTCAACGGTGCCATCGCCGGCAACTTCGGTGCCACAGGGCAGAGCTGTGTGGCTGGTTCGCGGGTGATCGTGCAGGAAGGCATCCACGATGAATTCGTAGCGGAACTCAGTGCTCGCGCCGAGGCCATTCGTATCGGCGATCCCCTTGATGCCCACACTCAGATGGGACCGATGGCAACGCTGGCGCAACTTGAACGCATCGAGGAAGTCGTGGCGGAATCCGTGGCCCAAGGAGCGGTGATTCAGACTGGTGGCAGACGCCCCGTTGGGTTCGATTCCGGGTGGTACTACGAACCGACGATCATCACCTGTGCAGACCAGAACACGCTAAGCACCCAGGTGGAACTGTTCGGTCCGGTCATGTCGGTCCTGCGCTTCAAAGACGAGGCATCCGGCGTTGCCATGGCCAACGACACCCGGTTCGGCCTGGGCGCGGGGGTGTTCACCACGAACGTTGCGCGCGCCCACCGGGTCGCCGCGGCCATCCACGCGGGCATTGTCTGGATCAACACTTACCGCGTGATATCCCCGATTGCGCCCTTCGGCGGATTCGGCCAGAGCGGCTATGGCCGCGAAGCAGGGATAGATGCCATCAACGACTACACCCGTACCAAGACTGTCTGGGTCAACACCTCTGAAGAACCCATGGCGAATCCCTTCGTGATCCGCTGAGACCGCGGTGCTGTTGGCGAAGAATGGAGAACAAGATGAGTTCTGAAATCGTGTTGCTTGACGACATAGAGGCGTTGACCGCCCGTGCTCTGCAAGAGCACGGTGCCACAGCGGCAATCGCGGCCCAGGTAGCCCACGCGGTGCGGATCGCCGAAGCGAAGGGAAACCGCATATGTGGCCTGTACTACCTGGAGAGCTACTGTCAGCAACTGCGGTCTGGAAGGGTCGATGGGCGAGCCGAACCGGTCGTGATCCATGACCGGCCGGGATCAATCCGAGTTGATGCCAGATTCGGGTTCGCGCAGAGTGCCTTCGCTGCGGGATTCGAGACTGCTGTAGCGGCGACGAGGGCCAACGGGACCTGTGGCTACGCCATCGAACACAGCCACACATGCACTTCATTGGGATACTTCACCGAACAGTTCGCCAACGTTGGCCTGATCGCCATCGGAGCGACCAACTCCACGGCCCGAGTCGCTCCTCCGGGCGGATCACGGCCGATACTGGGCACCAACCCGATGGCGATGGCGGTGCCGGCGATCGATGGGGGCGTGGCATTCCAGTTCGATTTCAGCACCAGCGCGGTTGCTCTGGGCAAGATCACGATGGCGGCTGCCGCCGGCACTGAAATACCGACCGGATGGGCGGTTGACGAACACGGCAACGACACCACTGATCCAACCGCCGCGCTGCGAGGGTCGCTGCTCTCAGCTGGTGGCTACAAGGGCTACGGCATGGGGTTGATGGTCGAGGTGTTGGCGGCGGCATTGACAGGTTCACTGGCCAGCGTCGACGTGCCTCCGTTGAAGACCCCGGAGGGACCATCCCATGACTTGGGCCAGTTCTACTTGTTGATTGATCCCGGATCGTTCAGTGGTGCCGGGTTTTGGGAGCGTCTTTCGGCGCTGGCCGACCAGGTGGATGATCAAGAGGGGGCCCGTCTGCCGGGAGCGTCGTCGGAACTTCCTGACGCGGTCGACGTAGACAGTGAGCTATGGGAAACGGTGCGTGCGCTGTGCGAATAACGTTGAACCAACAGCGCTGAGCTGCGCCTGATTCGCCGTTGCGGGTTCGGGTTGCCGTGGCTCAGGGTGCGATCGTGTCCAGTGTTGCCTCTGCGACCAGGAAACGCGCCGCCCTGGATTCGAGCCGGGCCAGCGACGGAGCGGCCACTGGCAGTCCCTGCTGATGCGCCCTGAGGTGCCGTCCAAACGCAGCGGCCTGTGTCGGTTGATCGAGTGCCTTCCTGACGAACTCGATACTTGAGACCGGCTCCACGCCGGGAGCCGTTGCTGATATCCCGACGCTGGCTGTGCCCCGTTCTGCGGCCAGCCACAGCGAATGACTCAACGCCAGCAAAGGCACAGTGGACTCAAAGGTCACTGTGGCGCGGCCTTCTATGACAGCAGCGGCCTCAGCCAGTTCGATCTTGTCCGCGGCGGAGGACAGTCGGGTCAGGTCGGCAACCTCGGACGCTGACACGTCGGACCGCTCCAATACAGCAAGGAACGTTTCAATGACTGGTCCGCGGTGGATCTGGGCATGGAGCACGTTCTCGGCCAGCCGGTCAGCGGTCCCAGGGTCAACACCTTGGACACGACAGCAACGGTACACCAAGTCTTGTATCTCACGGGGTGCCAGAGTCACCTCTCTGGGATCGTCGGACACAGCTGCCGCTACCCGTTGGTCGTTGGACCTGAACAGAACACTTCGCCGAAGAGCCGCAACCAGTTGTTGCCGAGAACAGCATCTCGTTCGGTCGTTGAGAACCCAGCCTGCTCGAGGCCGACCCCGAGGTTGCCGAAATCCGCAGGCCCACAGAACCAGTCGGGCCAGTCCGGAAACGAAGGCACGGCTGTTTCAGATGGTCGATCCCAACGCCCGCTGCGCATCCATGCGAGCGCATCCTGGGGCCAGCCGAGCACGGCGTCAGACCCGATGGCCACATGGTCCACTCCGATACGGGAGACGAGATCACCGAGCATCGAACAGTATTGCGCCAGCGTCACTCCGCTCCCTCCCATGAACAATGGGTACAGGGTGCAGCCGATCACACCGCCCCGCGCAGCAACCGCGTCGATCAGGTGATCGGGTTTGTTGCGCGGTGAATCGCAAAATGATTTCGGGTTGCCGTGAGTGATGGCGATGGGCCGAGACGAGGACTCGACGGCGTGCAGACCGGTGACATCACCCACATGGGAGATGTCGATGAGCACGCCGGCGTGGTTGAGCGCTTCGACCATGCGATGACCGACCCGGGTCAGGCCGCTGTCTACTGGTTCCCAGCAGCTCGAACCGAGGTGATTGGCGATGTTGTAGGTGAGTTGGACCACCCGCACTCCGACATCGGCGAAAATCTGCGCCATTTCCGGATCATCGCCCAGCATGGAACTGTTCTGAAATCCCAGCACCAGGGCGAGCACTCCGTCGTCGGCGGCAGCTTTCAACTCGTCAACCGACGTAACGATCCTGGCAAGGTCGGAATTGTCTCGGCACAGGCGCCGGAAGGCCCCGATCCGCGTCATCGCCCCTCCGAGGTCCTCCCAAACTCCGACTGTGGCGTGAACGGCGTCGACACCCCCTGAACGCACCGTCTCGAACACTTCACGTGACCAGTTGTTGATCTCCAGTCCGTCGATGATCACGGTGCGCTCCTTGGCTGAGCCGGACTCCCTGGCCGAGGGGGGAGGGCCCAAGCGTCGCTCATCGAGGAGTCCAGATCGGACAGGCGTGGAGCGCCTTGAAAAAGTGTGACTCTGAGCCAGTCCGTGGATTTGGGTTTGAAGTTGTCCATGCCGTACATCGCTAGTTGAAAACGTTGAAGCTGCAGCGGCAGGAAACCGGCCCCGCAGGCGTTGTCGCGAGGCTCACCATAAGGCGTGTCGCTTGCCAGCAGACGGTCGACGGCCAGTCGATGCTGGGGCTGCAGGGCCAACAAGTGAGCAACTGACAAGTCGTCGGGATGTTCATCGAGCGCCGAACGCAGCCGCCAGATCCGAATCCCGAAGTCGATGGCGACGTCGCGTCCGTCGGGATCCAGAAAGGGGCGGGGCACGCGTCGTGGTTCTTCGGTGTTGTCGCTGATGACCCACCAATAGAAGTCGGCATCGTCAGCCTCAAGGTCAAGTTCGTCGAGCCAGCCGAAACGCTCGGCGATCAGGGTTCGCAACTGCCCGACTGTGACAGCCGGATCGGTACTCGTGTGCTCCTCGACTGTCAAGAAGTCGTCGATCAGTGAGTCGTCACCGTCATGAAGTTCAAGCAACAGCGACACAACCAACTCGGTGGTTTCGGGATCTTTAGCCTCGGCCCACCGATAGAGGGAGTCGAAGGCTCGAGGGTCGTCTCGCAACTCGTCGATGGCTGCAATCATCTCGTCCAGGATGGCAACCAGAGCGGGTGCGTTGAGGAACGGACCGCAGTCGTCGGAAGTACCCGTGGCGAAATGACGACGCGCTCGAGCCGTCCAGTGGTCGAGTCGGGCCAACAGCGATGGTGTTGCCTCGGTCGCCCGAACATCAGCCAACGCCAGTTCCCGAATGGAGGCCCAGGCATTCAACACCCGAGGGTGTTTGAAAGCGTAGGGGACCAGCCCGAGACCGGTGGCGTTGCCGAGGCCGAAATAGCGTCGCCACTCCTGGTCGAAGCCGACCGCAGCGGCTCCGCCCGAAGCTCTCGCACAATGCTCGACGAGGTCGTAGCCGAGTTCTCTGAACAGCCACGCGGTCACGAACTGGGCTCGATAGGGAACCGCCAGCTCATGGTCGGGGGAGTAGCCCTCAAAGGAGCGCATGCCGTACTTTCCGTTGGCGTAGAAGGCTGTGCTGCGCAGGATGTAGCCGGCGTCGGCCACTTGACCCGATTCGGGTTGCGAACCGTTCGCCAGGCGGTCAACCAAGTACTGAAAGAACCTGACGCTGCGGTTGCCCCGCGTCAACACCAGAATTCTCGGGTCGAAGCGCCCGGCCTCTTGGAGGGGAACCTGTGACCGCAGATCGTCCAGGTCACCCGCGGTGGGCACACCCTCGAACAGCGCTGCGCTGATCTCCCAACCAGCGGCGACCACGCGGTCGGTGTGCTGGTCTTCGCTGATGGTTGTGGTGAAGGCGACGAAGCTGAACTTCCGAGAGGCGGTGCTCAGTTCGTAAACAGCATCGCCGCGTCCGTCGGCGTCCATGTCGAAGCGTTTGCGGCAGGCTCGCCAACCATCGGCGGCGGCCCGGCGAAGCATCATCCGGCTGAAGCTGTAACGCGTCAACCGAGCAGCTCCGAGTGTGGCGGGATGCATGACCACTTCTGGAGAGCGGAGCAAGGCTCGGCGTCTCTCCAGTTCCTGGTGGAGCCGATCAACAGTTGCCATGGAGAACGTCCTGGACGGCGTGCCGAATGGTGCCCGGGTCGGGCTTTGAACCGGACCCGGACACCAGTACGGCGTTAAGCGCTGAGTCGGTTCAGGCTGCAGCCAGAGCCGCTTCGATCAGCGGGTCGAGAACATCGCGGTTGGCGGCGATCCAATCGTCTGCCGCAGCGCCGATGTCTTCTTGAGAGTCGGAACCGGCGTCGATAGCGACGGCTACCACTGCGACCGCGACCGGGTCCATGACGAAGCCTTCGAGCAGCACCTTGGCTGCCGGGTTGGCGTCCAGCCAGTCGTTGTTGGCCGTGACCACGATGTCCGAAGGAGTGAACATGGTCGTGCAGGGATCGGCGGTGCAAGCGTCACCGACGTTCGACACTCCGTCCTGGCCCTCGAGAGTGCTGTCAGGTGCGACTGCCAGCCACAGGACGTCTCGGCCGGGCACGAGTTTGCCCACGAACGCGGTCGGGGTCCAAACGTACTGCAGGACGGGTCCACCCGCGTCGAAGCTCGCCTGAGACTCGGCGAACAGTGCCGAGTGGGTTGCTGAGATCTGCTCGATCCGGTCATCCCATCCGTTCTGGGCGATGGTGTCGTTCATGACTTTCTGACAGCCCCAACCGTCGTCGCAGCCGTTGAGGTCGGCACGTCCGTTTCCGTCGGTGTCGAAGTGAGCCACGGCATCTGGATTCTCAACGAGTTCGTTGAGGGTGGTGAAGCCGAACTGCTCAACACTGGCTTTGTCCACGAGGATTCCCTGAAGGGCACCCGAACTCATCATCGTGCCCACATGACTGACACGGTCGGCGATTATGCCTCCACCGGGCAACTCTCCTTCGGTTAGAGGATCGTGGTTGAGAGGCCATGTCGAAGCCCACAGATCGAAGTCGCCCTGCGCGAGCGCGGGGAAGTATGTGGCTGGGGCGATCTCCTAGGGTGTCGGCACGTCATAGCCGAGTTCAATCAGGAGCTTTTGGACCACAGTGTTCTGGAAGTTGGTCTCCGCCCAGTTGCCTCGGGCCATTCGCACGGTGATGCCCTCTCCAGGGAGAGCCATCTCTTCTTCGGGTTCAGACATCTCTTCTTCGGGTTCAGACATGTCATCGCCGTCAGTTGCCTCGGGTGTTGTGGCGGTCTCGTCCTCGTCATCGTCTCCGCAGGCAGCCGCAAGCAGCGTGAATGCGAGGAAGACGGCGATCAATAGGCGCCATTTGCTGGTTTTCATTGTGTGTCCTTCGTTTGGGTTGTTGGTTGTTGGTTGGTGGTTGGTGGGTTATTGGGTTGTTGGGTTGTTGGGAAGGTCCGCTAAGACAAGAGCTGCGTATTACTTCGGAGACGGGGAGCTGGGAGTAAGCGATCGCCAACCGCGCGCCGCCAAGGCCAGGCCCCCGCAGGCCGTTAGGAAGGCACTGGCGCCGGGAGAGATTTGGAGGGTGTCGAGTCGCACGAGGCTGGCTATCCAGGCAACGGCGATCAGTGTGATCCCGCAGCCGATGGCGTACGAACAACCGGCAGCGAACCGCTGTGCCCTTGCGCTTCGAGCCGCTCGCGTCAACAGGGTGGCGACGGCTCCGATCACAGTCAACCCAATGATGATGTAGCCGATCTGGGGACCATCGGCATCAAGACCCTGGACGGTTACTCGTCGTGTGTTGGCCATCGCTTCAGCCAGGATGTCTGCCGCTACACCCCCCTGGTCGGCGCCGCCGGATTGTGCGGCGAGTTCCCTGGCGATCTGGGCTGAGTCGCTGCGCTGATCGAGAATCCATGAGCCCGAAGCGCCCGCGAAGACAAGGAATGCAGTCAGCACGCCGACCCCCAAGACGTCGCGCCAACTGACTCTGGCGGGCTTGTCCTCAACCTCGGCGTTCAGAGCCGCCCACAACGCAAAGACGGTTATCACCACACCGGCGGCCAGCGCGAGCCAGACACCGATCCCGTTGGAGTAGGTGTCGCTTCGGACGTTGATGGTCAGGTACGCGACTGTCAACGACACGATTCCCAGACCGAAAGCCAGGAAGGTGGGAACGGCTACGAATGCCGATCTGCGGGATCGGCGGAACAGTAAAGCTGCTGCACCGGCGATCGCCGCACTGATTCCCACTATCGCAACCAGCCCGCCGAAATACGATCCGCCGGTGGCGTCAAGCCCCGTGTGGGAACCGGGCAGGAGCAGGTCATCGAAGCGGACGTGACTGGAGATTCGGCTTGAGCCGTCGCCCCACGGCAACACCGTGACTAAGGCCGCTGCCAGGCCGGCGACGATCGAGACGCCTGCTGTGAGTCGGTGCGCCAGTTGCAGCTCGACGGGCGTCTCGCTACTCGTCACGAAACCAGAATCGGAAGATGGGTCGGGCATCGGCGGGACGACCGGGTCCGAACGGGTGCTCCAAGCATCTCGCATCCGCGAGAACAGGTTGAATCGTTTGTCTGTCGCCTCGGGTTGAGAAATCCGATCCAAAAGCACGCCGACGAAGTAGAGACCGGCGCCCGCGGAAGCACCGAGGGGAATGTCAGCAGTCGCCAGCGCGGTCAGAATCGGTTTGCCCAGCCCTCCTCCGGCGATGATCGCAACTATCCCGACCATTGACAGAGACAACAGCAGAGTCTGGTTGAGGCCCGCCATGATCGCCGGCCGAGCCAGTGGAAGCTGGACCTCGCGCAGCACACGGGACTCTGTTGCCCCGAAGGCTCGTGCCGCCTCGACAACATCCGCGGGAACTTGTCGCACACCGAGGTTGGTCAAGCGCACAATAGGCGGCAGCGCGAACACCAGCGTCGCCAACACGCCGGGAGTTCGACGCACCCCGAACAAGAAGATGATCGGCAGCAGGTAGACGAAGGGGTGGATGACCTGCATCCCGTCGAGGATCGGCCGCAGACGATTCCAGAACGCGTCGACTCGGGCCGAGAGAACGCCCAAAGGGATCCCGAAGACTGCGCAGATGATCACCGCCACGATGATCATGCCGACCGTTTCCATCGTCAGGTCCCAGAATTCGTCGCCGAGCAGGCCGCAGATCAACAACGCGACGGCGCTTCCGAGACCGACTTTGAAGTTCCTGGTCGACGCCCCCAACAACAAGAACATCAGCAAGACCACGGGCCAAGGCAGCCAGTCTTGGAGCAGATTGTCGATGACCAGCTTGAGCATCTGATCGACCGGCCACTTGATGGCGTCGAGCAACCCTCCGATATTCGTCGTCAGCCAGAAGACGATTTCTTCGATCCAGAGGCCGAAGGGGATCTCCCATTCGCTGAGGTTCTGGTTGTCCCAGAAGTTCTCGGCCAGAAGGTTCATGTTTCCGAACCCTTTGTTGAAGTCTCTGTCTTCGCCAACTCAAGCCGTTCGGAGATGCTCTCGACGCGGCCGAGCTCGGCGAGGATCTCGAGTGGCCTCACCGATCCGATGAGAGCTCCGTCGGCATCGACCACTGCAAGGGGCAGGCCTTTGTCGCACAGTTGGTAGACCTTCGCCAACATCATGTCGTTGGTGACGGTCGGCGTCTGCTGCACCATGTGATCGAGGTCCTGGGTTCCTTGAGCCTTGGCCGTTTGAGCGTCGCTTTGGGTGACGATGCCGATCGGACGGCCGCCTGAGTCGACTACATGCACGACCTGCCGGCCGGTTCGTGCCATCGCTTCGAGAGCCGCTGTGACCGAAGCGGCGCTGTCAACCGACGCTGCTTCCTCGCTCACGCTTTCGATCAGGAGCACGCGACCCTGATCCACATCTTGCACGAATTCGGCGACGTAGTCGGTTCCGGGCCTCATCAAGATGTCTTCAGGCGTGCCGATCTGGTGGATCGCACCATCTTTCATGATGCACACTCGACTCCCCACCCGGAGAGCCTCGTTCAGGTCGTGGGTGATGAAGAGGATGGTGTTCCGCTCTGCCAAACCAGCCTGGATGGACAGCAGTTCGTCTTGCATCTGGCGACGGATGAGGGGATCAAGGGCGCTGAAAGCCTCGTCCATCAGCAGAATGTCGGGATTGCTGGCAAGCGCTCGGGCAAGCCCGACCCGCTGCTGCATCCCGCCGCTGAGCTGGCTGGGAAAGCTGTTCTGGTAGCCGGCCAACCCGACCAGTTCGAGTGCCTCTTCGGCTGCCAGATTGCGCTCATCGAGCGGTACGCCCTTGACTTTGAGTCCGAAGGCAACGTTGGAGAGTACGTTCTGATGGGGGAACAGGCCGAAGTGTTGGAAGACCATTCCAGTCTTGTTGCGGCGAAACTCCTGGAGTTGGCGGGGATCGAGAGCGGTGACGTCTTCTCCGGCGACGATCACTTTGCCGTCTGTCGGTTCGACCAGCCGGTTGACGCAGCGAATGAGCGTGGACTTGCCTGAACCAGAAAGGCCCATGACCACGAAGATCTCACCGGCCTCAACCTCGAAGTCGGCGTCGTCGACGCCGACCACGTGTCCGGTCCGCTCCTGAATCTCATCTTTCGAACAACCGGCTTGGAGCATGCTGAGCGCATCGCCGCGAGGTTCATCGCCGAAGATCTTGACGACATGCTGAAGTTGAATCATCGTCGTCATGACAGTGTCTCCCTCCAGACATCGCAGCGCGACTGCGATGAGCCACATGTTATACCTTCTAACGAAGCGGTGAAAGCAAATATCGAAATTGCTCTCCCACTAGGACCCGTCGTAGCGGCCGTCGGTGGTGAAGGTGCAGTAGTCGAGGATGGCGCCGGTGTTGTCGGGTGTGTGGGTGTTGGTTGTGGTTAGTTGGTGATTGTGAAGGAGATTTCGAGGGTTCCCTGTTCGGTGCCGCGGAGGTTGTTCCGGCTGTAGGCGGTGGCGGTTAGGGTGTATTGGCCTGTGGGCAGGGCTTCGCCGTCGAGGTGTCTGGCGCCGTTGTTGTGGTGGTCGCCGTGGAGCGAGTAGGGGGCGTGGTTCTCGGTTTTGGGGCCGGCGGTGGCGGGTCCGGTGAGGTGGAGGCTGACGCTGTCGGTGTTCATGCCGTCGGCGATGTCGGCGCGGATGGCGTAGCTGCCGCTGTCGGGGTCGTCGAGGGCGATGACGGCTCCGTCCGTCAGTTCCGCGATCAGCGTCTGGTCGGAGGCGTCGACGAGGCTGAACCCGGCCAGGGGGCCTGGGGCGGGCTGGGGGGCGGTGGCGGTGCCGGGTTCGGTGAGCGCGAAGGCGATGCGGTAGCCGGCGATGCCGTCTTGTTCGGCTTCGACGCGTATGTAGTAGGAACCGGGGTCGATGGTCGCGGTCAGCGTCTCGATCCTGTCGTGGCGCGTGGACTGATCAGCGGAGCGTGCCAGCGTGTCGCCGGCGGCGTCCTCGAGGGCCGCGTCGAGGTCTATGCGGTCGGTGCGCACCTCGAACATCAAGTCCTGGCGGGTCGTGGTGGTGAAGCTGAAGTAGTCGACTGCGTCGCCGCTGCGTTTGTTCAGGGTGAAGGCCTGGTTGTGGGCGTCGCGGTACAGGTACAGCACGCGGTCCGCCGCGGCGGCGGCGTCGAGCGCGGCTGCCCCGGAGCGGTCGGCGTCGGGGTCTGTGGGCGCGGCGGTGTCGACCGCGACCGGCGCGCTGGTGTGCAGCGTCGAACCCATGTAGGCCCGGATGTAGTAGCGGTAGCTCTGCCCGGGGTGCAGGCCCGAGTCGGTGAAGGTGTAGCCGGCCTTGTCGCGCTGCCACTCCACGGCGCCGGCTTGTGTCGCCCGGCCGCCGTTGCGCTCGCGCATCACCCACAGCGTCACCGGTGACGACACCCACGGGGGCTGGGCGGGCACCGTCCAAGTCAGGGTCGCGGTGTCGTGGGTCGCGGACGCGGTCAGGTTCTCGGGCGGTGACGGCGACGCCGCCGGGGTCGTCACCTCCAGCACGTCGGAGTACACGTCGCCGTCGCCGGCGGTTTCCAACCGCACCCGGTAGCGGTAAGCGCCGCCGGGGTCCACGAAATGGTAGTCGCGGTAATCCCAACTGGAGGCCTCGCCGCTGTCGAGGTCGAAGTCGACGCTGACCGACCGCTCCACCCCGCCGTCGGCGTCGAGGCGCTCGAGGTGCATGTCCGAGATCGACACGTTGTCGGGCTGCGCGGGCACGTCCCAAGACACGGTGACCGACCGGTCCGTTGCAGCCGCGGCCAGATTCGACGCGGCCACAGGCGGGTCCGGCAACTGCGCCAGCCCGTGCCCGTAGTCCGTGTTGGGGGTCTTCTCCCACAACAGCACGGGATGGGCGCTGTGCCGGATGTAGTCCGCCACCTGGACCGGGCCCCAATCAGGGAACCTCTCCAGCACCAGCGCGGCCATCCCCGCCACGAACGCCGACGACTGGCTCGTGCCGTGCATCTCGCCCACCGAACGGGTCTCGCAGCCAGCGTAGGAGAAGACCTCATTGATGATCGACGCGTCGTAATACCAGTCGTCTTCGAAGCTGTTGTCGCCAATTTTGAAGCCGGGGGGGTGGCCCCTGGCGCTGTATTCTGCCAGGATCTCGTTGCGGGGGTTCCAGCTGGAGTTCTCCAGCTCGATCTCGGCCCAGACCTCCTCTACATCGCAGGAGAACGCGGCCTGCACGGAGAGCATCCCCTTGTTGATGCTCTCGGCGGGGTTGCCCAGGGTCCACTCCTGAAAGTTGCTGTAGAGGGGGTGGCGGCCCGAGAATATCTGCAGCTGCATCCAGTCCGGCTTGTCGTCGCCGCTGTCTAGGTGTACCACCGCGCAGGCGATGCCCTCGTGGCCCGAGACGTAGGTGATCTTCTCGTAGGGATCCTGGCCCGCGCCGCCGTCCTGTGCGTCGCCGCTGTAGGCGAGCACCGGCTCGTTCTCCAAATCGAACTCGCGCAGCTTGTTGAAGTCCTTGTCGAGTAGGGGCCGGCCCCTCATGTCTATGAGATACAGGTCCAAGTCTATGTCAGAGCTCCCCCAGTCGTCGTCCCAGCGCAACTGCACCACCAGCGTCTCGCCCTCATAGAGCCAAACGCCGTTGCAGTCGGACTGCCCGACGAAGTCGTCTAGGTCGTTGTCGTTCTTGTCCCGGTATTTCCACAGCCATTGCATGTCGCCGTTGTTGCCGGCACCCTGGACCCAGGTGATGCCCGCGGCCACGGCTTTGTCCACCGCGTTGAGCGGGCTGTCCCCATAAGGCGAGGTCCCGTCGCCGGGACCGTCATAGGTGTAGTCGAGCGACACGTGAACCACGTCCACGCCCTCGTCTATGAGCCAGTCCACCACCGATTGCAAATCGCCTTTGGACAGCGGGTTGGCGATGTAGTAGTCGGCGCCGGGTGCCATGTCGAACACCGCCTCGGCCACCGCCGTGCCGTGGTCATGGCCATGAGCCGACACGCAATCGGCGAAATCCGCGGTGTGTACCCCCACCGCGCTGTAACACCGCGCCGTCACCGCCGACGGCACCTCCACGCCGCGCAGCCCGTCGAAACTCGAGAAGCCCCAGCTGATGACCGCCACCTTGACGCCCCCGCCGTCAAAACCCGCCGCATGCCAGCCGTCCGCGCCGATCCCCTCAACCGCCGCGCTTGTCACCACCGCGCCGTCAGAAGACCCCGAACTGTCTGACGACCCTGTGGAGTCGGTGCGCGCCGTGTCGGTGAGCCTCACGCTGACGACCCCGGCATGCGCAGAGACCCGGCCCAACAAGCCCGCGCTCACCCGCGCCTCGACATAATCCACGCCGGAATTCAGCACCTGTGCCCCTAGGGCCTCCAGATGCGACGCCACCCCCGACACCGCCCCGGGCTGTGCCCGCACCGTCACCACCACAGACCGCACATGGCTTCCCTGGACTACACCCCCAGCAGCGCCCAAGAAGTCCGCCGCCGCGGCGGAACGCGTCGACTGCACCAGCTCGCTCAAGCCCGACCCCAGCTTGGTATCAGACGGCGCATAGAGCTTGCCCCCGACCGCGTCGCCGACATACTCGAACACCGGCCCGGTCGACTGCGGCTGCGGCACTCGCTGCGGCTGCGGCTGCGGCTGGGCCCCGGCCCCGGAACCCGCCGCGCACAAAGCCGCCACGACCGCCACCACCACCAGTCCCCAGAAGCCGCCTACCCGGTGCCTCCGCCCAACAGCTGGAACCATCACGAGAACCTCCTTCGCTATGCCAGCGCCACGCCCCCGACCTACGAGTCGAAGGCCGGAACCTGGGCTTTCTTCTGCTGCGAGGATCTGCCCCCGACGCCGTCCACGACGGCTTTCACCCTGTACCAGTAGGCCCCGCTGGCCTCGACATCGGTGTCGACGTAGCGGGTGGCCGATGTCACGGCCACGAGCGTCTCCTCGTCCTGATCTCCTGTTGTGAAGCGGTACACCCGGAACGACACTCCCTCGTCCTCGCCGCGGACCCGCGGCATGCCCACCGACGGGTCGCTCCAGATGATCTCGATGCTCTTCGAGGTGACGGCGCCGAAGGTGACCTCGGGTGCGGCGGCGATGTGCTCGCTTGGCCGGACGTTCATCGCTCCGGTGTAGGGGCTCTTGAGAGAGGTGTTGAGGACGCTCACGGCGCGCAGGTCGAAATTCTGTCGGACATCCCTGTCTGTGGCGTCGTCGTACACGAAGCCCGAGAACGGCGACTCGGCGACCTCGTAGCCGTTGTGCAGCCTCGCCAGGTCGCTGACCTCGTCGTAGAGGTACGGGTTCTGCCGGACCTCGTAGGTGAAGTCGTCGTGGCCGAACCCGGCCGGGGAACCCCACCTCAGCTCGAACTCGAACCCTCCGGCGCTGTTGGTGGCCGGCCACAGCGAGGCGACCGGCTGGCCGAACACGACCACCGCCTCCGGGTTCGAGCGCGTGGTCGTGGCGCTGGTCGTGTCCGCGAGCCTGACCTGATACACATATGTGGAGTCGGGGGAGAACTCGGTGTCGTCGTCGACGTAGGACCCGGCCTTGGAATCGGTGTCTTGGACCCGATGGATCTCGTTGAAGTCTCCGCCGTCGACCGACAGATGTACCGTGTGGTCGTGCGAGGCCCCCGCGTCGGCGAACTCGGCGGTCTGGTCCCACTGGAGATGCACGCCGCCCTTGACTAGGGACGCGTCAAGCACCACGGTCGGAACCTCGACGCGCATCTCTTGGGACACCCGCACGGTGAGCGTGTTGCCGACGCGGTGGTGCATGTCGATCCCGTACTTGTAGGTCTCGCCGGAGACCGCCGTTCGGTCGGCGAACCGGAAGAGTTCGCCGACCACCCCGAACCTCGAGTCCTTGTGCAGCCTGTCGCGGGTCTCTAGCTCGTGGAGGGTGTTGTCTCGATTCAGGGCCTTCTCGACGATCCGGAGGCTGCCGTCGCCCTCTCTTTTGTACTGGAGCGTGCCGACGAGCCGCACGGGGCCCACGCTGCCGGAGCGCCGCTGCCGATATATCCTCAGCAGCCTTAAGTCGCCCTCGCTCGGAATCTCCACCAGTGGGAAGGAGACGCTGACCTCGAGTTCGTTGTCGCGGTAGTCCGACACCAGCGGACCGGGGTACGTGTAAGCCTGGAATGCGATCGTCTCGGACTCGGCGGACGCGCCGTTGTGCGATGCCGTTACCCGGTACTCGTACCTGACGCCGAACTCGATGTCGTGATCCTCATGGCTCTGCGTCGTCGAACTCGGGTCACGGCTCCCGGAGTCCAGGGAGGGCGCGAGCGCAGACCATGCGCCCCCGTCTGAGCGGCGCTCCAGAACATACGAAGTCCCCGCGGGGTTGTCCCCGGTGCGCCACCCGATCGTCGCGGCCGAACCGTTCCAGTCGACCTCCACGGCCGGCCTCGCCAGCACGTCCGTCTTCGCCGACACCTGCTGGAAGAGTCCTGCCCCCAGCACGGCCAGCACGGCCAGAATGCCCACAGGCA
The DNA here is from genome assembly GCA_965116485.1 of Acidimicrobiales bacterium. Taxonomy (GTDB): domain Bacteria; phylum Actinomycetota; class Acidimicrobiia; order Acidimicrobiales; family Aldehydirespiratoraceae; genus VXYK01. The sequence goes on along the minus strand of OZ220692.1, from coordinate 3,473,159 downwards.
TCCGTAAGGACATCACCTTGCAAAGCCTTGTCATGGGTTGCAACTCCTAATACATAAAACAATCGCCGCTAGACAAGAACATAGTTTACACTGCGACTACACGAAGTCAAGAGGCTCTTCGCGTTTGAGGGGGGTGTGAGGGTGTTGAGTGGGTTCCGGTTGGGCTTTTATGTCAATGTGGGAGCGGGTTTTGTTGTTTGGGTGTCGTTTTGGAGGCAGGTCCGGACGCGGTCTGAGATGCGTCGTTTGAGGGCTCGGATGGCTTCTCGTTTGTTTTTGCCTCGGTCGAGGCAGTGTTGGTAGTGGGTGCGGTGTTCGGTGTCGGGTTTGGAGATTTGGGCGATGGCGGCGATGTGGATGGCTTTGTTGAGTTGGCGGTTACCGCCGCGGTTGAGCCGGTGGGCCACGACTCGGCCGCTGCTGGCTTGGTTGGGGGCGGTGCCGTTGGCGATCGCGAAGCGGGCTTTGGTGGTGAACCGGGCCGGGTCGCCGGTTTCAACGAGGATTCCCGCGGCCACTAGCGGTCCGACGCCGTGGATGCTGCCGAGACTGGTGTGGGTGTCTTTGAGCGCCGCGGCTAAGCGTTTGGTCACAGCGTCGGCCTCGCGGTCGAGGCGGCGTGTGTTGGCGATGCGGCTGCGAGGTCTCGGCGTGTGCGCTGGTGTCGCCTGGTAACAGCTTTGATGCAGCGTCGAGCCCGGCGCGGCGGGTGAGCGCCGCGATGCCGGTGTGGTATCGGCCAGCGGATCTTTTCAAGGGAGCTGTGCAGGCGGTTGATGGCCGCGGTGCGGTCTTTGACCAGTTCACGGCGGTAGGCGACCAAACAGGCCAACTCGCCGGGCGCTCCCGCGAAGCGGGGTGCGGGCAAGTCGTCGTCGCGTGCGGCGAGGCGGGCGATCTCAACCGCGTCGACAGGGTCGTTGTTGGTGTAGGTGCGCCGCTTGCGACAAGCCGAGGCGGTCATCTGCGCCGGCGCCTCCACCACCGCGGCCCCAGCGTTGATGAGCGCCTCGGCTGCGGGTCTGCGGTAGTTGCCGGCACCCTCGATGCCGACCCGCTGCGCGTCCACAGCGCGCGCCCAGCTGACCAGCTCGGCGTGCCCGGCCTCGGTGTTGGCGATGCTGCGCTGCTCGATGACCACCCCCGAGGCGTCCACCAAACACGCCGCGAGCACGTCTTTGCGGGAGTCGACCCCCAATTCGCACCCACAATTATTGTTGAACCTTGCTGTTGTCGTTGTGGCACAACGGGGCCCCGCGGTGCGCAACCATGCGTTGATGAGTCCCAGGACTCAGACGCTTCTATCAAGCGACATCACCGGGCAAGCACCGGCGGGGAGGCCTCAACTCCAAAGCCACCACCACAAGCGGGGCAAGGGCTCAGGAGCCATCCCCGCCGGCGCAACACCAATCCCCACACGCATGGGCTTGCCGGCATACAGGAGTGCTCTGATCCGGTAATTTGCGAAGTCAGTGAAATGCGAACCCGACGCGTTTGACTCGTTTGATCAGATTGTCAGCGGCTCGGTGGCTGCGTTGGACACCCGGGCGTGGTGCCAGTCAGCAGTTCTGGGTGCTCCAACGAGCCAGGGTGCGTCCCAGCCGGTTGACCTCGACAGGCAGAAACGAGTCTTGGAACTCGACGGCGAGTTGATCGACGGTCACGCGTCCGAGGTCGGGATCGGCGATGTCATATATCCCGCGCAGGGTCTCGTTGGCGTGTGAGGCGTTGCGGACCTCGCCATAAGGGTCACCGGATTCGAGCAGGCCGCGTAGACGGTCCTCGCCTGTTTCGCTGATGCGTTCGTGACCGGCTGACAGCAGTTTGCGGCTTCGATACAGCGGGTCGTGTTTGCGGCCGCGGTGGCCCAGCGTCTGGTTCTGGACCCGCCGTCGCACCTCGTCGAGTGTGTTGTTGGCCAACCGCACGACGTGGAACGGGTCCGCGACCTGGGCTGCGTCATCCAGCGCCGTGTCCAGCGTCGCCCTATACGGTCCAAAGAGGTCCAGGGTCGCCCAACGAATGTGTACCCGCCGGCTCGCCGGTTGGTTGAGCAGCCACCTCGCCGGTGCTGCAGCTGTTCTGTGAAGCACTATGTCCAACAGTTTGCCGCCGGCGACGCCGACGATGCTGGTCGCCCACGCCTTGTGTCTATAGCGGCCCTCACGACCAAACAGGGTCTCGTCGAGACCCTGTGCGGTCGTCGCGCCGATCCGGTCAGCGTCGAGCAGCGTTTGACCCCAGCACAGCACCGTGTCGTTCACCGCCGACCAGCAACACCGCAAGTCCGAAGCAACATCGCTCACCGGACGGCCACAGCCGACCTGGCGCGTCGCCCAACGCGCTGCTCGTGTCGTCAACAACACCCGCGGCGGCGCGACCTAGTGGTCGTGTTCAGTCACCGAACCCGTGCCGCAATCCTCACTCGGGCATCTCCATCTGTGTTTGTGCCACACCAACCTCGCCGGCCGACCGAAGCTCGGCAGATCCACCAACTCCACCAGCCGCTCGCCGTCGGACCACAACTTGCCGCCACAACCCGCACACGACGGACGCGCAGTCCGGCTTCGCACATGCAACCTCCCCAGCCCGCCACGGTCGTCGTCGACGCTCAACACGTCGACTTCGCCGACACCTACCAACAACTCACACATGCCTATAGGGTCACACACCACACCGATCCTCCGGTCTCGGGTTGGGTTTACGACCCCGATTCTGGAGGATCCCGCCCAACCAACCGCCAACACCCCGCAACCCCCACTGCACCCTCAAACGCGAAGAGCCAGTCAAGAGGCTCTGACGCATCCTCCGCCCCGCACAGGGTTCTGATGCAGACCAGATCGGTGTCGCTGTGTTTCTGCGTGCCTGCTATGGGTTGGCTGGGTGAGACAGGCTGACTTCAGCCTTCGATAAACTGGCGGTTCATCGCTATGGAGAACAACCCGAAGGCCATATGACCTGGATAGACGAGACGCTTCAGCGGGCTCGATCGCCGATCTATATCAACGACTCAAAGACACCGAGCGGAGTGGCCCACGTTGGTTCGCTTCGTGGCGTCCTGACCCATGACGCCCTGTTGAGGGTGGCGCACCGTAACGGCGCAGAGGCGCGCTTCACCTACGGCTGCGACGACATGGACCCCGTCGATGAGATCCCGCATGGAATGGGCGAGTACTTCCGCGAGCACCTGGGGAAGCCGCTCTGCGCCGCGCCGCCGCCCCCGGAACTGGCCGGCGAGACGGGGCCGGCTGGAATGAACATGGCGCAGGCCTACTTCTCCGAGTTCACCTCCACCTTCGAACCGCTCGGAGTTGATGCCGAGTTCTATTACATGAGCGACATCTACCGGGCAGGTCGCCTCGACGACACCATCGACGTGTTCCTGCGCCGCGCGGCTGCGGTCCGGGAGATATATCTGCGAGAAACCGGTGCGGTGCGGCCCGATGACTGGCTGCCCTTCCAACCGATCTGCGAGCGATGCGGACGGATCGGCACGACCTTCGCCACCGACTACGACGGTGAGACGGTTGCTTACCGATGCCTCCCCGATCTCGTAGCTTGGGCTCAGGGTTGTGGCGCGGCCGGTCGAGTCTCGCCGTTCGGAGGTGCCGGGAAGCTGCCGTGGAAACTCGAGTGGGTCGCCAAGTGGAAGGTCCTTCCGGTGACCGTGGAGGGCGCCGGCAAGGACCACATGGGCGCCGGCGGATCACACAAGGTTGCGGCCGCGCTGGCGCGTGAGGTCCTTGAATGTCCTGTGCCGACTTCGTTCACCTATGAGTTCTTCACTCTGGGCGGCGCCAAGATGAGCTCTTCGCGAGGGATCGGCCTCAGCGCCTCGGAACTTGTGGCCTGTATTCCCCCGCAGCTGCTCCGATATCTGGTTCTCAAGGTTCAAGTCAGGCGTGCGCTTGACTTCGATCTGGATCTGGCGACGCTCAACGGCGCGTTTGCGGAGTATGAGCGCCTTTGGAAGTCGGTCTACGAAGGTGATGCGAACAGCAATCAACAACAGCTCTTCGCGATCTCGCAGTCGGCTGCTGAGGGCGAAACAGCCTCTCCGCCTGCCTACTGCCCGCCGTTCGACTCTGTCGTGAGTGTCGTGCAACAGCCTCATATTGATCTTTCGGCTCACATTGCGGCGTTGGGCGTGGGGACGCTGACCGACGCTGATCGGGATTGGATAGACGTGAAGCGCCTGGCCGCGGAGGCCTGGTCGCAGCGCTTCTCGGAGAGTGCTTCGAGGTTGATGGTCTCAGACGACCTGCCAGAGGCGACCGAAGATCTTTCGAATCAGCAGCGGGGCTTCCTTGGTGTGAGCCGACGGCTGCTCGTTGAGCTCGAAACGTGGCGAGCGGTGAGTATCCAAGCGACCCTGTTCGACGCGGCGCGGATCGTCGGCATCACCCCCGCGGTGGCTTTCGAGGCTCTCTACACCGCCTTCTTCGGCTGGCCCGAAGGCCCTCGCGCCGGTTCGTTCCTGGAATTCCTGGGCTGCGGCCCGGCGTGTGAACGTCTCGGCGAGGTGACCTTCTCGTACCCCGAGTTGGTTGCGGTGACCGCTGTCGGACTCGACGACTGGAATCGTGCGGTAACCGCTGCCGCAACCGAACAACACGAATTCTCGATCCTGCCCAGGTGGATTCCCGAGAGTGGCGATTCAGGCAAACTCGCAAACTCTGGCGTGATTGAACTATTTGTTGCTGATGCCAAGGGGCGGATGTCTGCTCACCGAACGGTTCTAGAAGGAACGGAAGCGGACTTTGCGACCGAAGCCCGAAGCCATGTGGCACGGCTCCTGGGTATCGCCGAAGCTGAGGTTCCCCTGAGGTCGCACGGTCCCTTCTAGTTTCGAAGGGGCCGAGTCTCAGGCGAGATTGTCGGGTCCGAAGGCTTCGGGGATCAGCGCGCTCAACCGCAACGGCTCGGGTTCCCAGTCGACGAGCAGGTCGGGTCCGCCGTGTTCGAACAGCAGTTGGCGGCAACGGCCACAGGGGGCGACAGGCGTCCTGTCGCCCTGAACCGTGGAGACCGCGACCAGGCGACCGCCACCGGTCCGAACCAGGTCGGAGACCATCGAGCACTCGGCGCAGAGGGTGAGTCCGTAGGAGGCGTTCTCTACGTTGGTGCCGACGACCGTGCGACCGTCATCGACGATTCCCGCCGCCCCGACAGGGAAGTTGCTGTAGGGGGAGTACGACAGAGGGAGTTGTGCGATCGCCAGGTTCCTGAGTTCGTCCAGATCAATGTCAGTCATGGGATGGTCTGCTTCTGGGAGGTTGAGCCCTCACAGGCTAGTAGCCGAGGTCGAGATCGATAGGGCCGAGGAGTTCCTTGCCGGTCGAGTAGCGACGAGTGTTCTCCGTGACCCGTTCGGCCAACAGATCGAGTCCCATGAGCGGGGTGTTGCCCACGTGGGGTGTGATGATGCAGTTGTCGAAGGTCCACAGCGGGTGGCCTTCGGGCAACGGTTCAGGGTCGGTCACGTCGAGGCAGGCGCCGCCGATTCTGTCCGAACGGAGCGCTTCGACGAGGGCTTCGGTGTCGACGTGTACGCCGCGGGCCAGGTTCACCAACCAACTCTGTCGACCCATGAGTTCCAGTTCTTCGGCCCCGATAACGCCGACGGTCTCGGGTGTGACCGCCAGTGCCACGACCACCACATCGGCCAGCGGAAGTTCTCGGTGGAGGTCGTCGAGCGTCCCCACAGTTGCGGCACCGTCGAGGGGAGTGGGCACCCGCCGCAGGACCACGTTGTGGGTGTCGAACGGGCCGAGCAGCGACAGCAGATCTTCGGTGATGCCTCCTCCGCCGAGGATCAGCACCCGGCAAGCGTGCAGGTTGCGGCCGACCGGTTCGCTCCAGCGGGTAGCGGCCGAATACGGGCCAAGATTGTGGAACGCAGCGAGGACCAACGCCAGGATGTGCTCGGCGACGGGCCGGGAATAGACCCCTTTGCCGCAGGTCCAGAGGCGTTCGCGGTCGAGCATGTGAATGAACGGTTCGACACCCGCATAGGGTAGCTGGACCCAGTCGATCCTGTCGTGGAGATGTGATGTGAGCTGCTCTGGAGCCTGCGGGTCAGCCCAGACGAGCGCCGTCGCGTCAGCGCACGGCACGACGCGTCCGCCCCCCGCCTCAACTGCCTGTGCCAGTGTCTGATGTCGCCAGCACGGCGGTTCGACCGCGATCCGAACGCGGTTGTCATCGGCACTGGGTTTATCAACGCGCTGCGACTCGGGCGGCTGTGAGGTCATCGGAACAGGATCGTACAGTTGCGAGCGGTGAGGGGAAACGGATGGACTGTTCCGCGATGGCCGGTTGCGCGCCAAGCCTCGAAGCTCGGCATAATTTACGTGTATTCGTCTACCAACCCTGGCTAGGGGTCTAATTGGGGGATCATGGGTTCGAAGACAGCCGCGAATCCATGTTGCTATGGGCTTAGCTCAGCGGAGCTTGATCTCGCGGAGTCCGGCATGCGTCACCGCGTACATCCAAGGGTCCTGAGTTCGCAGGCGCGCGGTGCTTTCGATTCGTTCCCAGTGCTTGTTGAGAACCTCCATGCTCTGATCGGTGGTTTGGCTGGCTGTCCCGGTAAGCACGAAACCTCGGACTTGATGCTGTATCCACATCCGCTTCTCAACAGGGCGGCGACGAATGCGACGGTCGCGAGTTATCACCACCAGGTTTCGCTGACCAACAATCTGCAACCAGTCCTCGTCGAGGCAACCCCGCTCGACTTCGGGAAGTGAGGGGTGGCCCGGGTAAAGGACCCCGGGTTGCTCTCGTGACAGCCTTCGGCCTAATCCCAAATCGTTCTCGTCCACGAAGAACTTGACAGACATCGTGGATCAAGCAGCAACGGATCGCTGATGCTCCTCGTAGGAAACGCCTGCTCGGACAAGAGGCTCCTCCATGTCATAATCCCGAGCAATCTCGACTATTGATTCGCCAGCGTCGTGCAACTCCCAGAGCCGCTCGGTGGCGATACCCTGAACGGCTGGACGACCAAACCGAACCAGTGGGTCGATCACCACCGGTGAAGCCTTCCCGGCAGGATGCATTCGTTGGACCCCGCCCAATCCGGTGGGGTCGAATTCCACCTTTTTTACGAATCGATCGGACTCTGCGGCCAGAGCCACAGTTTGCCCGGTCCGAACCACGATCGCGATCGCCGGGTGGAGTCCCTTACGCTCCTGCAACTCCCAGACGAGTTCCCGGCGTACAACATACGGGTGCGCGGTCGCCAGCGGATAGGGCGTCGACAATACCCGTCGCAACTCGTCAATAACCGGACGCAGCTGCTGCAGCGATATCCCCTTGCGTCGGTACTCGCGCAAGTAGCCCAGTTCCACGAACTCGCCCCAAGCTACAACGTCATCGCCCGTCGACTCGATGCGGACAACTGGCGGATAGGTGATTCCGCCGCGCTCATATCCATCGAGCCAGGCGCGCACGCGCTCGCGCCGGAGCCCGAGATAGCCCGCCGCCTCGGACAGACCGTACACCGGGCGCTCCAGAATCGATATCGATGGCGTATCCATACCCGGAGTCTACGAGCACTCCTGCCGATAATGGAGCGATACTTGTACTCTGGGTTTTGGTCAGCGGGGTCGGTGCTGGGTGTCTAGACCGGCGGTGATGAACAGAGCGGTGGCGTGCTCGGCGACATCGGCCGTATGCCATACACCGGGGTCGTTGATCACGTATTGGCCGGTGCTGATGGTGGCGGATCGCTGCGTACCGCCGGGCAGTTCCTGGTGCAGGGTCATCTCACCCGCGGTGCACACCACAACTTCGGAACCCAGCGGGTGCATTTCCCACACGTCCCACGGTTCGGTGAACGAGTGCATGGCAACAAGTCGACCCTCCGCGCCATCTTCGGCGTGGCGTCGGGTGTAGTCGCCGTACCAACTCAACTCGCCGGTGAACTCGGGCTCAACCTCGGCGGTCGCCCCCACTCCGAGATGTATCAGGTTGGTGTCGAGGGCGAACACAGGTCCTTCAGGAATAGTCATGTCCCAATTGTGCCTTTCGAAGCAGCGGTTCAAGCCTTTACTCGGCCCGAACCGATCACGAGGTGGTGTCGTCGAGGACCATCACGGTCTTCAGGTCGCTGTGGAAGTCGAGTGCGTAGTCGCCGCCTTCACGGCCGATCCCGGAGATCCCGCAACCACCGAACGGTGCAGTGAGATCGCGGACGAGGAACGTGTTGACCCAGACAAGACCGCAACGAACCGCCGCGGCGACTCGTTCGGCCCTTTCGTGTGAGCGGGTGTAGATTATCGCCGACAAGCCGTAGCGGGTGGAGTTGGCAAGCTGAATCGCCTCAGCTTCATCCTCGAAGGTCTGGAAGGTGAGCACCGGCCCGAAGATTTCGCTCTGCACCACCTCACTGTCGTTCGAGGCGGGTTCGATCAGCGTCGGCTCGTAGTGGAGTGACCCCTCCACCGGCTGCCCGCCACGAACGATGGTGTCACCGACGGTTCTTGAGCGCTCTACGAAATCGTGGACGCGTCGGCGATGGTCGGGATGAGCCAACGGCGCGATGTCAGTGGCCGGATCGCGGGAGTCGCCGAGAACCAATTGATCCGCATGGTGGTGGAAGCGCTCAAGGAACGGTTCGCGGATGGAGTGATCCACCAAAAGTCTGGTACCCGCGAGGCACACCTGACCGGAATCGTCGAACTGCCAGGCGGCCCTGTGTGCCGCTGCGTCCAGATCTGCGTCTGAAAAGACGATCAACGGGCCCTTCCCGCCGAGTTCGGCAGTGAACGGAACGATGTTCTGGGCTGCTGCCTTGCCGATCAGACGGCCTGTTGCGGGCGACCCTGTGAAACTGATGCGGCGCACCCGCGGGTCTGCCACCAGAGCCGCACCGACTTCGGCTCCGAACCCCTGCACGAGGTTGTAAGCCCCCGCCGGAATGCCTGCTTCGAGCGCCAGTTCTGCGAGCATGGCCGCACTCAGAGGAGACCACTCTGCGGGCTTGTGGATGACCGAGTTGCCTGCCGCGAGGGCCGGGGCGAGCTTCCAGGTGCTGAGCATGAACGGGGCGTTCCATGGAGTGATCACGACCGCCGGCCCTGCGGGCATGCGCTGGACGACGTTGGCCATGCCTTTGGCGTTCCACAGCCGGTCCTCGTGGGCGACTATCAGGTCGGCGTAGGTGCGGAAGTTGAGCGCTCCGCGGGCCACCAGCCGCAACTTCATCGACTCCTCCAGAAAGCCCATGTCGAGGCATTCGATGTGGGCGATCTCGTCGTTGTTGGCGTCGATCAGGTCCGCCAGGCGGTGCAGAACCTCGGCGCGATCCGTCACGCTGGTGTGCCCCCACGTCTCGAACCCGGTTGTGGCTGCGGTGACCGCTGCCGCGGCCGTTGCGGAGTCGCCGCGGGCAATTTCAGCGAGGTGAAGGTTGTCCCAGTCCAATGGTGAACGAGTCTCGAAAGTGGAGTCCGAGCCGACCCATTCGCCGCCGATCAGATGCCCGGTCGGAACCGAGACTCCGTCGATATCAGCCCGAGCGGCCTCACCCATTTTTTGGCGCCTCGGTTGCCGGGGCTCCGGCTGCGCCCGGCGGCAGCACCGCGCCCGGCGATGGCACCGTGCTCTCGTAGTGTTTGGCTCCGGGACCGAGCGGTGCTCTGATCCCGCGGAACTCCCAGTCACCTCCCAAAGCGGTGGACCGCACCTCCTCGGAGTCGCTCGGTTGGGCGCCAACGTCGCCGCGAATCGGCGTCGGTCCGCTCACAATTGTGTTGGTCAACTCGCCGAGACCCTCGACCGACACCGAGACGACATCGCCCGGATACACCGTGCGTGAGTTCGCGGGTGTTCCAGACAGCAGGATGTCGCCTGGCACGAGGGTGATGGTGCGGGCGATGTCGGCCACGATGTAGTGCATGTCCCACTCCATCTCGTCGGTGGTGGCGTCCTGGCGCACTTCGCCGTTCACGAGAGTCTGGATCCGCTTGCCCCGAAAGTCCCAGTCCGTGACGAGGCCGGGGCCGACCGGGCAGAGGGTGTCGCTTCCCTTCACGCGCAGCATCGAACCAGCGTCGGTGTCGCGGAAATCGTGCAGTCCGTAGTCGTTGGCCACGGAGTAGCCCGCGATGTAGTCGCCTGCCTGCGCCGGTGAGACGTTGCGGCAGGTTCTGCCGATCACGATGGCTATCTCGCCCTCGTAGTTGAGCCACTCGCAGCCCTCGGGACGCACCACGTCGGCCCCGTGACCGCACAACGCGGTCACCGGTTTGTGGAAGTAGGTGGGCGCGGCCGGGAGTTTCGTCATGAACTCGTCGACTCGGCTGCTGTAGTTGAGATGAATGCAGATGATCTTGGTTGGTTCGACGGGCGCGAGGTGTACAGCGTCGGCTATAGCAACCCTGCGACCATCGCCTGCTATCAACTCGTCGCTCCGGCGCTCTGTGAGAGTCGGGTAGCCATCAACAAGGACACGGCGGTATTCGGTCATAATCTGCGAGATTAGTTGGTCGCGAGATCTTTTGGTACCAAACGATCCATGGGCTCAGGTTGGCACCTATGGTTGGTGCCCGGAGGACGACTGTAACTTGACTGGCAACACAGGCTTGACGAACGGTGAGGACTTCCTGGCCGCTGAGCGCGACATCCGCAAACGACTCGGTGACCGAGAACTCGATTTCGATTCGCTGCACGCCATATCCAACATTTATCGAGCCGCCACGGCTGTGCGTCGCCGGGCGGAACGAGAAGTGCTCGCTCAGCACAACCTGTCCTGGGGTGGGTTCACGATCCTGTGGGTGCTGTGGGTTTGGGGGCAGATGGACACGGCTCGTCTGGCGTCGGAGTGCGGGCTCACCAAAGGCACCCTCACAGGAATGTTGACGACGCTCGAACGGCGACATCTCGTTGAACGGGAGCAGGTGAAGACCGACCGGCGCAAGGTGACGGTAGCGCTCACCCCCGATGGTCTGACCCTGATCGAAGATCTGTTTCCCCGCTTCAATGCCTATGAGGTGGTCATGTCTGAAGGACTCTCGGTCGCCGAGAAACGCGAACTGGCCCGCCTGCTTCGGGTGGTGACCAGCAACGCGGCGTTGTAGCCGGGCGTAGCCGGAGCCGCGGGGGCTGGTCGGGGGACTTACGGCTTTACAGGGACTGTTGGGCTAGGCGGGAGAAACCGTCGCGGGTTTGGGGGAGTCTCATATCCAACACTCGGGAAGCCACGACTGTGCGCAGGATCTGGGCGGTCCCGCCGCCGATGGTGAACATGCGCACATCGCGGTACATCCGCTCAAGGGGATTGCGTCGTGAATAACCGGCCGCGCCGAACAGCTGCAGAGCGTCGCTCACCACAGCGATCGAAGTCTCAGCGGTGAAGAGCTTGGCTTGGGCCGCAAGGGTTGGATCAGGAAAGGAGCTGTTGTTGGGACCGCGGGACGCGGCGGCCCGATGGATGAGACTTCTGGCAGCCTCCAGCTGGGTGGCCATGTCTGCGACCATCCACTGCAAACCTTGGAACTCTGCGATCGGTCTGCCGAACTGCCGGCGTTGTTTCACGAAATCCACGCCGAGTTCGCAAGCCCCGGCTGCCAAGCCCAGAGCCACAGTCCCCGCCCCCACTCGCTGGCTGTTGTAGGCGTTCATCAGATCGGCGAAGCCGCGTCGAAACCCGGAAGGCGGCAACAGCACCATGTCGTCCTCGACTTCCATGTCCTCGAAGATCACCTCGCGTTCCGGAATCCCCCGCAGACCCATGGTCGGTTCGCGCCGACCGAACGACAGACCCGGGGTCTCATCCCGGACGGCCAGAAACCCGCCGATGCCCTGCTCGCTGCCGCCCTCGTCGAAGACTCGGGCGAAGACCAGGTGGAGTTTCGATACGCCGGCGCCGGTGATCCAGTGTTTCTTGCCGTTGACGATGTAGCGGTCGCCGCGCCGGTCGGCTCGGGTGGTCATCTCCGAAGCAGCACTGCCGGCTTCGGGTTCGGTGATGCAGATTGCCGGTTTGTCACCGGCGAGCACCAGCGCGGCGGCCCGTTCACGCTGGTCGTCGGTGCCGTAGGCCATGACCGCAGAAATCGCTCCCATGTTGCACTCGACCGCGATGCGGCCGGTGACACCGCATACCTTGGCCATCTCCTCGACCACGAGCACTGCATCGAACAGCGACAGACCAGGGCCGCCGAAGCGCTTGGGAATGGTCATGCCCACGAGTCCCGCATCGGTCAGCGCCGCGACATTGCCCCACGGATACTCTTCGGTCTGGTCGATTTCAGCGGCGCGGGGAGCGATCACTTCGTTCGCCAGTTCGCGGGCACGGTGCTGGAGAGCCCGTCGTTCGTCGGTGAGTGTCGAGGTCGTTGTAATGGAGGTCATCGTGGAGTCGCCTTGGTGGTGCCTTGGTTGCAGGACAGCGAGCGGGCCGAAGCCTCTCGGGTCAGGGTGAACAGCTCGTGCTGGGCGTGGCTGCCGCCGATGCGATGAATCTCGGGTCTCAGCCGGTCGAGCCCGGCGACCGCGGCAGCGTGATCCCCCTCGACATGTGAGCGGATCGCCTCGAGCAGCGGTCGTACGACCTCGCTGAAAGTGCGTGCGTTCTCCGAGACGGGCAACCGATGCGCGGCGGCAAGACCGGCGAAGAAAGGTGCGGCTCCCCGATGGGCCGGGAGGCGAAGAAACGTCAGGCAGGCATGCAGATCGATGAAGCCGCAGGTGTGGCGTTCGGCGATGGTGGCCCAGCGATCAGCGAGCAGCGACCACCGGTCGTCGACATCGACACCGACGAGTTCGAGCCGCCACAGCAACGATGTCAGATCACACAAGCGGAACGCGGTGTCTGCGAGGTCCAACTCCTGGTCGTGGATGGACAGCACCCGCTGGTACTCGCCGACCGAGATGAGCCTGAGTGCCAGGTGCCACCAGATATGGGTCGAGAGCGCATCCTGGTCGTGCCACAGCGGGTCAGGTCCGTCGAGGAGGTCCAACGCGCCCTGCTGGTCGTCTGCGGTTTCATACACGTGCGCGAGAGCGTGACGAGCCCACAGGTCGTGCGGATCGAGATCCAGAGCCGTGCGCCCGATCTGTTCGGCTTCGTCGAGACGACCGGACTCCTCGAGGGCGAAGGCGAGCTGGCCCTGTACGAATCCATAACCGTGATCTCCGGGTTCCCAGTTGTCTGCAGCGGACCGCGAGGACCTCATCCGACCCTCGGAGTCGCCGACGTGAAGGTAGATGTCGTGAGCGATCCGAACCGCCGCAAAATCACGGCTCGTCGCGGCGATTTCGTCCCAGACGCCTGCGGCTCTGCTGTAGTCGCCGGCCAGCATTTGCCTCAAGGCTCTCGCGTGGGCCTGTTCGCGTTCGCCCGCAGCGCCCGCACGCTGCTCAACCCGTTCGACCTCAGATCGCAGCGGTGCCGCGTCGGGGGGAGTCCCGCAGAGAACGTAGTACGCAGCGTTGAAGACTGAGCCGAGAACAAACCCGGGATCGTCGCGGTTGGCCGCTTCGAGCTCGGTCATGGGATCGCCCCGAAAGTGCAGCAACCTGGTCCAGGCCCGGTCCCAACAGGCGACGCTGTCGGCCGTTCCGTTGACCGGCTCGCCCCAGGAGTCGACGATCATCGGACTCGGACCTCGACATGCTCGATTCCGTTCACGAAGTTCGAACGAACGAACTCCGGCTCGCCGACCACCTCGATGGTCAGATCCCGTGCGGCTATCTCGTCGAGCAGAATGGCGACCTCCAAGCGTGCCAGCGGGGCGCCTAGACAGAAGTGTGCACCGCCGCCGCCGAACGCGACGTTTGCGGGGGGCACCGGCCTGCTCAGATCGAACCGGTGGGGGTCGTCGAAAACCGTCTCGTCGAAGTTGGCGGCCGCATACCACATGACGACCTTGTCTCCCTTCTTCAGCTGAGTCCCCGAGAGCTCGACGTCCCCGGTGACGGTGCGCCGGAAATACAGGATCGGCGACGAGTAGCGGATCACCTCCTCGGCCCCGGACTCGATCAGCCCGCGGTCGCCCTTGAGACGGGCGAACTCCTCACCGAAGCAATGACACAACAGGGCCAGATGACCGATCGCGGAACGGGTGGTCTCGTTGCCGGCGAAGATCATCAATCGGAAGAAGTTGGTGAACTCGTTGTCGCTGAGACGCTCTCCGTCGACCTCAGCGTTGATGAGCTTGGTGATCAGGTCATCGGCGGGCTGCCGACGCCGCTGTTCGCCCAGTTCGCGCGCGTATTCGTTGATTCCGTGCGCGGCGGGGCTGTTGAAGGGGAGCAGGCGGAGTTCGGTTGTGTTGCCGTAGGCGTCGGGTTCAAGCGGTTCGTTGGAGGTTCCCGCCACGAGGTAGTCCGAAAGTTCGATCATGTAGTCGTGATCGGCTTCGGGCACTCCCATCAGGTCACAGATGACCGAGATCGGGATCGGTTTGGCGACGATGGCTATCCAGTCGCCTCCTTTGGTGGCGGTGATGTCGTCGAGACATCGGCGGACTCTGTCGCGGATCATGCGCTGGTATTCGAGGACATGCCGAGGTGTGAACGCGGAACTCACAAGGCGCCGCAATCGGGTATGGACCGGGGGGTCCATGTCGATCATCGAAGCCCTGGCTTCGAGGGCGTCCTCGTCGATGTCGTAGATCTGAATGTGGCCGACCGCTGACGAATAGGTGGTGGTGTCACGCGAGACCTCGACCACGTCCGCGTGTCGAGTCACCGCCCAGAACCCGTTGCTGTCGCCGGGCGCGGTGTTGTCGCCGGGCGCGGTGTCCGCACCGGGCGTAGCCGGAGCCGCGGAAGGTTGAGTGCTCGCGGTTGTTTGGTTCCAGCAGAGACCGGGCACGGCTCTGACCGCGGCGAACACGTCGTGTGGAATCCCCTGCGAATACAGGTCGACGTCGGCGAGGTCGACAGGGGTCAGGGCCGCGGTCGCCAACGTTCAACCGATCACGAACGGGTCACGGGTCTTGCCGCTCAGCTCGACCCAGACCACCTTGGTGTTCACGAACCCGTCGACCGCTTCGATGCCGTTGTCCTTGCCATGACCCGACTGCTTGAACCCGCCGAACGGCGTGTTGTAGCTCACGGTGCGGTAGGAGTTGATCCAGACCGTGCCAACGTCGACTGCACGCGACACCCGATGGGCGCGTCGAATGTCGTTGGTCCAGATTCCCGCCGCCAGTCCGAAGTCTGAGTCGTTCGCCAAACCGATCACCTCGGCCTCGTCACGGAAGGTCATCACAGCCAGAACCGGACCGAACACTTCTTCGCGCACGATCGTCGTCTCGTTGCTGACATCAACGATCACGGTCGGCCTGACGAAACGTCCGCCGAGTTCGGGATCGACCACGCCGCCGGTTACGACCGTCGCGCCTTCGGCGCGGGCCACTTCGATCATCTCCAGGATCCGGTCACGTTGTGCGTCGGAGGCGGCGGGACCCATTTCGGTGGCGGGGTCGCTGGGATCGCCGAGAACCAGACTCTCAGCCCGTGCGACCACCCGGGCGATCACCTCATCGGCGATGTCTTCGTGAATGTAGGCACGGGAACCGGCCACGCAGGTCTGGCCGCTAGCGGCGAAAATACCTGAGAGCAGGCCATTGGTCACGGTCTCGGGATCGACGTCGTCGAAGATGATCTGCGGTGATTTGCCGCCGAGTTCGAGCACGGTGGGAGTCAAATTGTCGGCCGCGGAGCGCGCTACATGGCGTGCGGTCGCCCCTCCGCCCGTGAAGGTGATCTTGTCGATGCCGGGATGAGAGGTGATCGCTGCGCCGACAGCCGTTCCGCCGGTCACCACGTTGATCACTCCGGGTGGGAAGCCCGCTTCGGCGGCCCGTTGGGCCAGTAGCAGCGACGTGACCGGGGTTGTGTCGGAGGGTTTGACCACCGCGGTGCACCCTGCTGCAAGCAACGGTCCCAGCTTCCAGGTGAGCAGCATCAACGGCGAGTTCCAGGGCACGATCACACCCACCACGCCGACCGGCACCTTCTCGGTATAGACCAGAAAATCGGGCGAAGGGTTCGGCAATTGTTCGCCGTGGATCTTGTCCGCTACGCCCGCGAAGTAGTCGAGGTAGCTGCTCAACGCAGCGGTCTGAGCCGATGTCTCGCGAATGATCTTGCCGTTGTCGCGGGTTTCGAGAACAGCGAGATCTTCGGCGTCACGGGCCAGTGAGTCGCCCAGAGCGCGCATCAATCGGCCTCGCTCCACCGCTGACATGGTGGACCACGGCCCGGTCTCGAAAGCCCTGCGTGCCGCTGCGACAGCGGTGTCGACAGCTGCGGGGTCGTCTGGTACTTCCGCCCAGACCCTGCCGGTGAACGGGTTGCTGGTCTGCATCCGCTTTCCGCTCACAGGGGGCACGAACTCACCGTCTATGAAGTTGTCGAAGCTCTCAACAGAGTCGATGGGATCGGTCATTGCTGTTCCTCCTCGCGAATAGAGAGGGCGCTGCTGGGGCATTTGTCGACGACGATCTCGGCTCTGCGGCGGGGGAGCCGACCATCGCCGATCACTTTGGAGATGCCCTCGTCGTCGTCGAGTCGAAAGACATCGCTTTCGAGCAGTTCACACTGTCCGACACCGACGCAGACGTCCTGATCGAGTTCGACCCCGACGAGCTCGTCGTGAACCTCGGCCGGATCAGCAGCCACGAGAAGCTCCCATCTCAACTGACAGCACGCCATGCACGAAGTTCGACGGCGCGTGCACCGCGTCGCCTCGGCGCTCGAGCACCATGGAACGCTTGCGCATCTCAGACATGAGCACCGATATCTCCATGCGGGCCAGAAAGGCTCCGAGGCAGAAGTGGGGACCGCCGCCGCCGAAGGCGAAATGGGGATTGTCACCTCGACCGACGTCGAACACGAACGGATCATCGAAAACTGTCTCGTCGCGGTTGGCCGACACGTACCACATCACGACTTTGTCTCCCGCCGATATCTCCGTGTCCGACAGTTCGGTGTCTGTTGCCGCGGTTCGGCGCATATGCAGTACCGGCGTCGCCCAGCGAAGCACCTCCTCGACACCGGACTCCAACAGCGTCTCGTCGGCAAGGATCCGCTGCCACTGCTCGGGATAGTCGGCGAATGCCATGGCCCCGTGGGTGATCGCGGTTCGGGTGGTCTCGTTCCCCGCGAACACGAGGACGTGGAAGAAGTTGCGGTACTCGTCGTGAGACAGGCGGTCGCCGTCTTCGGAGGCTTGTATCAGCATCGTGACCATGTCGTCACGGGGATCGTCACGACGTTTCGCGCCCAGTTTCTCGCCGTATTCATACAGCGCGTGGCTCGCCGGACTGCCGAAGGGCAGAAGCCGCAGATCGGTAGTGTTGCCGTAGGCATCGGGCGGCAGGGAAGGGCCCTCGCCGGTTTCCTCCACCAGGTGGTTCGAGAGTTCAACCAGGAAATCGGCATCTTTGCCGGGCACGCCAAGGATTGCCAGGATCACCCTGATCGGCAGGGGAGCGGCGACCATCTCCACCCAGTCGCCTCCCCCCGACTCCAGGTAGTCGTCGAGCAACTCCTCGGTGATCTCACGGGTGAGGCCCTCCCACTGGCGGATGTTGCGTGGGGTGAACGCCTTGCTCACCAGGCGGCGCAGTCTCGTGTGGTCCGGAGGGTCGGTGTCGATGATGGAACGGCGAGCTTCCAGAGCATCGGGCTCAAGGTCCCAGAGATTGGTGTGGCCCAGCCCCGAGGAGAAGTCCTTGACCCGCTTGGAAGCCTCTTTGACGTCGGCGTGGCGGGTCACTGCCCAGAATCCAGAAGATTCGTAGGGATGCCAGGTGAGACCCGGACGCTCCCGCATCTCGGCAAAGCGCTCGTGCGGTGCTCCGTTGAGATACAGCGACGGGGTGGTGACATCGGCACCCGCACCGTCTGCAGCGGAGCCTGCGGTGCTGGTGGCGGAGGATTCGGCGGCGATCATCGGGGTTCAGCAGTGCTCGATGAAGCGGTCCCGCTCCCATTGACTGACATGGTCGGGGTCATCGGATTCGGAGTTCTCGACCGCGAGCGCCACTTCGGCAGCAGCGATGCTCACGTAACTGCGCGAGAACATGTCGCCGAGCTGCTGTGCCAGAGCGCTCGACTCGTACGCGGCGATGGCCCCGGAGAGGTCCGTGGGCAGCGGCGCGCAATCCCCGGGATTGGTGTACATGTCGCCCTGACTCATGGCGGGGGGTACCAGACCGCGCTCCACGCCGTCGGCGCCCGCAGCCAGGACGCCGGCGATTATCAGGTAGGGGTTGGCGTCTGCGCCCGCAGGACGGAACTCCACGCGGTTTGCCGATGATCCCGATTCGGTGATGCAACGGGCCAGAACCGTGCGGTTGTCCAGTCCCCAGTGAACGTGTGTGGGAGCGAACGTGTAGGGCCGGATCCGCTTGGCGCCGTTGGATGTGGGCGCACCGAGCAGGGTGAGCGGCAAAGTGTGTTCCAACAGGCCGGCGAGCCATTTGGACATCAGCTCGTTCGGTTCTTCATCGGAGTCCGCAAAGGCGTTGGCTCCGTCGACGTTGAGGCTGGTATGCACGTGCATCCCCGAACCTGAGGCCTCGCTCCAGGGTTTCGGCATGAAGGTTGCCCGCAAACCGTGCTGCACCGCCACCTGTTTGATGATGCTCTTGTACAGCACGGTGTTGTCGGCCGCGGTCATCGCATCAGCGGGACCGGTGTTCAGTTCTATCTGGCCGGGTCCGTACTCCGAGTTGGACGACTCCACCTCGATACCCGCGCCGGCGATGGCATCGCGCATGTCACGCAGCACGTCTTCCAATTCGAGTGCATCAGTCAGCGAGCTGTATTGGATGTGGTTCTGCACCGGTTCCCAGTCCGGAGTGCAGATATAGAACTCCATCTCCGTCGCCACAAGGGGGTCGAGGCCTTGTTTCTGGCAGCGTTCGATCTGCTTCGCCAGAACTGACCGGGGTGCCAGCGGGTGTGGTTCGTTGTTGGGATCGAACGCGTCTGTGAAGACGAGCGCGTAACCGGGGCGATGCGTCAAGATGCGCATGGTCTGAAGATCGGGTACCAAGCGACAGTCGAGGTAGCCGGTGTCCATGTTGATGAACTCGTTGTCGGGCAGGTCGTCCTGCATGTCGAAGACGAACATGGCGTCGGCAATGTTCACGCCGCTCTCGGCGACGCTCGCGAAGAAGCGGTCTACGGGCACGCGCTTGCCGCGGAGTCGACCCTGGGTGTCGGGAGCGCCTACCTCGACTGTGTGGATGTTGTGCTCGGCGGCTCTCTTTCGGAGTTCGCTGATCATGTGAATTTCCTTTCACTGGTTGGATGTTGACTGGATTCTTGATCGGGCCGGCGACCCGGTCGGGTCGGCAACTCGGTCGGGTCGGCGACTAGGACGATACGGCCGCGAGCCTCCCCGGCTCGGAGTCTGTCATGGGCTCGTTGCGCGTCGGCCAGCGGCAGGGTCTCGACCGGTTGAATGATCGACGGTTCGCGACGGGCGAGGTCCAAGAGCTCGTCGAGCTGGCTGCGGCTGCCCCAGACACTCGTCAAGAAGCGGGCTTCGTGAGGCACCGCGCCGAAACCGAACGGAATGCGCCCACCCCGGAGTCCGACGACCACGACCATGCCACGCTTGGCTACGACCGAAGCGGCAGTGGCGACAGTGGCTTGCGCACCGACGAAGTCGATCACGACGTCGACCGGTGAGAGGCTGTCATCAGACGGCGGAGCATCGGGCGAAACAGCCGCGTGGGCGCCTGTCTCGAGAGCAGTTGCACGCTTGTCGGCCGAGGAGTCCAGAGCGGTCACATGAGCATCGCTGAGCAGACGCA
Organism: Acidimicrobiales bacterium; assembly: GCA_965116485.1. GTDB lineage: Bacteria > Actinomycetota > Acidimicrobiia > Acidimicrobiales > Aldehydirespiratoraceae > VXYK01. The sequence continues at coordinate 3,453,369 of OZ220692.1, read as the reverse complement.
AGTAGCGGATGGCGAACTGGCCCAACCCGCCTGCCCCGATCACCAGAGCGCGAGCAGCCGGCCCGCGCTCGGCCAGGATTTCCAGCCCGTGGTTGACCGCCCGGTATGCGGTCAATCCACCGCAGGCCAGAGGCGCGGAGGACACCGGATCCAGATCATCGAGCGGAGCCAGATAACGACGGTGTTTCACCCACATTCGCTCGCAGTAGCCACCGTCGACCAACAGACCGGCTTCGGTGCTGTTGCCGCAGATCATCTCCAGGTTCGCGTCGCACTCGACGCAGTCGCCGCATCCCCAGGGCGCGTAGACCATGACGGCGCCGAGTTCTGGGTGCTGTCCGGTGACCTCGTGCCCCAAAACGATCGGGTAGCTGCCAGCGAAGTCCCCGTCGACCACATGAAGATCTGAGTGGCACACACCGCAGGCCGTGACCTCAATGATTTCACCGCCTTCTTTGCCCGCGCCGGGCTCAGGGTGGAGTTCATCCACTTCCAGGGACTGGCCCGGCGCGGGTAGAACTACGGCGCGCATCAGTAACTCTTGGGGAGGCCGAGGCACTTCTGTGCAACGAAGGCGAGTACGAGATTGTTGTTGACGGGGGCCACCTGATAGAGCCGGGTTTCGCGGAGTTTGCGCTCGATGTCGTATTCGACGGCGAACCCGAACCCGCCATGAGTGTTGAGAGCCGCGTTGCCGGCTTCCCACGAAGCCTCGGAAGCGAGCATCTTGGCCATGTTGGCCTCGACTCCGCAAGGCAGTTGAGCGTCGAACAGGTTGGCCGCCTTCCAGCGCATCAGGTCGGCGGCTGCGAGGTTCGTGTAGGCCTTGGCGAGAGGGAACTGCACACCCTGGTTCATGCCGATGGGGCGACCGAAGACCTCTCGCTCGCAGGCATAGGCGCTGGCGCGCTCCAAGAAGAAGCGACCGTCACCGATGCACTCGGCCGCTATCAGGATCCGTTCAGCGTTCATCCCGGTGAGGATGTGTCGAAAGCCGTTGCCCTCGGCACCCACCAGGGCGTTCGCAGGAATCACCACGTCGTCGAAGAACACCTCGGTGGTGTTGTGGTTCATCCAGGTCGGTATGGGGTTGATCGTGAGTCCGTCGATGAGTTCGCCGTTGCCGTCCCTCAATTCGAAGATGAACACCGACAGGCCGTCAAGCCGGCCCTCCGCCGACTCGGTTGGAGTGGTGCGGGCAAGGAGGATCATCAGATCCGAGTGAAGCGCACGGGACGTCCAGATCTTCTGACCGTTGATCAGCCAGCCGTCGCCGCGGCGTTCTGCCCGGGTTCGAATGGCCGACGTCTCTGAACCTGCGGCCGGTTCGGTGACGCCGAAGGCCTGAAGGCGCTTTCGGCCGTCAGCGATCTGTGGAAGGTAGTGCTGCTTCTGTTCCTCAGAACCATGGCGCAGCAGCGTGCCCATCACGTACATCTGGGCGTGGCAGACCGCCGGATTCCCGCCGCTGGCGGAGATCTCCTCAAGGATGACCGATGCTCCGGCCATGCTGAGACCGCCACCCCCGTACTGTTCCGGGATCAGCGAGCCCAGCCACCCCTGGGTGGTGAGTTCTGAGACGAACTCCTCGGGGTAGCGGTCGGGTTCGAGCCCGCGCCAGTATTCGTTGCCGTATTTGTCGCAGAGCCGCCGCACCTCCGTGCGAATCATCTCGAAGTCCTCGGGGACTTGGGCGCCGTTTTCTGCAGCGGTGTTGGCGGCGGTGGCGGCGGTGGCGGCGGTGGTCGTGTCCGTGGCGGTCATGGTCAGTTCACTCTTCCTCGTCGCTCCAGAATCCTTGCCTCCGCAGCGCTTCGGTGGCGGCGACACCGCTCTCGTGCAGGTGGGTCTCCATCGCTTGTCGGGCGCCCTCGGCGTCACGTTCGACTATCGCGTTGAGGATCCTGCGGTGATGTTCGACGGCCTTCTCGTCCCAACCGTCGGCGAACTCGTAGTAGTTGGCCGGAACCGATCGAACCAGCAAGCGCAACAGCCAGCGGGTTCGGCGCGGCGCGGCGGCGTTGACGATTCGATGGAACTCCTCGTTGAGCGCTGAGAGATTCTCGTCCGAATCTGCAACGAAGCGCTCCTGTATCGCTTCGAGCTCAGCGATCTGCTCCTCTTTGAGCGTGTCGGCGGCCATCGCCGCGGCCCGGCCCGAGACCACCCCGTACAGTTCGTAGTGATCGATGATGTCGTCGGGAGTCAAGTGAGCGACGAAGAATCCGCGCCTCGGCGCCACATCGAGAAGCCCTTCCTGGCCGAGCACGATGAGCGCTTCACGGATCGGGCTGCGGCTCACGTCGAGCGCACCGGCGATGGCGTCCTGATCGATCTTCGCTCCCGGTTTCAACGCACCGGTGAGGATCAGGTCGCGGACGTAGCTGGCGACCTCGTCGGCGAGTCCACCACGGCGCCGCGACTGCGGTTCTATCCGGATATAGGGGTTGTCCTCGGTCATCGTGCCTGCCTCGAAGCGGTGCCGGCCATATCAGGCCGTCCCCTCGGTGCCGAGGTAAGCGACCCGTACCAGCGGATCTGCCTGTACCTCTTCCGCCGAGCCGTGTGCGATCACTTCGCCGTGGTCGAATACGTAGATCCGGTCCGAGACGCCGGTGATGAAATTCAGGTCATGGTCGATGACCAGAACCCCGGCGCCGACTGTTGCTGCCATGTGGCGGACCTGCTCGATCATCTCGGTGGACTCGACATCGCTCATCCCGCTGGTCGGTTCGTCGAGAAGCAGGAACGAGGGGGTGAGAGCCGCGGCGCGAGCCAACTCCAGCCGTCGCGAGTTGCCGTAGTCGAGTTCACGGGCTCGCCGATCACGGTGGTCCCAAAGGCCGGCCTCGGCTATCACCGAGTCGATGTCGATCAGTGTTCGTCCCTGCCGATGACTCGCCGCGATCAATGCCGACACCTCCACGTTCTCGCGCACCGTGAGAGCCGCGAAGAGTCGCAGGTTCTGGAACGTCCGCACGATGCCGAGCCGAGCGAGTCGATACGTCGGTGTGGAGGTGACGTCGTCTCCGTTGAGCGAGAACTTCCCCGACGACGGTTCGACCAGCCCCGTGATAACGTTGACCATGGTCGTCTTTCCGGCGCCGTTCGGGCCGATGATGCCTATGACCTCGCCGCTTCGAGCGACCAGGCCGACTTCGCTGAGGGCTTTGAAGCCACCGAATGAGACGTCGATCCCGTGTGCTTCGAGTACCGACGGCTCGATTGATTCAAGCTCAGGGAGCGGATCCGGTCGGCTCTCGGTTTCACCCGCCCGGTCTCTGTCTCCGGTTCGAAAGCGTCGGAAACGTGATCGGAGCCACTCGTCGAACTCCCAGTCGCCGAGCAGTCCGGAGGGTCGAAGGATCATGAACCCCAACATCGAGACGCCCAGGAAGACCGTCTGCAGATTCTCGCGGAACACCCAGTCGAGCGGCTCCCCGTCAAGTCCGATTCCGAATATCTCGAATCCGTCCTGTCCGAGTCGGCGGGCGAGTTCACGGCCCGCTGTCATCACTGCGACTCCCAACAGCGCGCCTGTCACGCTGTTGCGGCCGCCCACGATCAGCATCACCAGCGTGAGCAGCGTGTAGTTGAAGAAGAAATTCTGGGGGAGCAGCGAACCGTCCTCGTAGACCCGCAAACTAGCGCCGACGCTGACGACCGCCACCGAAATGAGCAGGGCGACCATCTGTTGAACAAGCGGGTTGACCCCCATGGCACGGGCAGCGAGATTGTCTTCACGGGCGGCCACCGCGAGGCGTCCGCTGCGACTCTGGGCGTAGACGCGAGCGACGACCAGAGCGCCGAACAGGGCGACATAGATCGGCGCTCGCGTATCGAGCTTCCCGCCGATCGGGAAGAACAGTCCCGCCCTTTCCCCTCCGGTCAGTTCGGGCCAGTTGCGGGCGACCTCGTGGGTGACGAAGAGCAGAGCGAGCGTGATGACAGTGGCCGAGACCGCCCCGGATTGAGCACCGGAACGCGCGAGCCCCACCCCGACGATGAAAGCGACCGCGACGGTCAGCAGCACCGCTGTCAGAACCGCGGTTGTGGAGCTGACGTCGACATCGACGAGACCGAATGGTGCATCCGGGATCCGCTTGGCCTTCTCAGCAGGAGAGATTGCGAAGACGGCGAACGTGTACCCGGCGATCGCACCGAATCCGATGTGCCCGAAGGACAGCACACCGGTGTTGCCGACGTATATCTGGATTCCTAGCACGATCACGGCATCGATCAACATCACGGTGACGAGCCTCTCGGCGGCCCCGCCCAACAAGTTCTGATAGATCAGACCAGCACCCACGAATGCGCCGAAGAGCAGCACCGAACCGATCACCGGAAAGGCAACATCTCGCCCGGGATTCGGGAACATCACACACGCTCCGCATGACGTCGGGGAGCTGCGCAACGCTCGGACGGACGGCACTTCGACATCACACGCGCTCCGCGTGGGCGACGGTGATCAGACCCTGCGGCCTGAAGATGAACAGCAGTGCGATCAACACGAAGACCACGCCTTCGGTGAGGCTCGCTATCGAGTCGGGCAACCGGCTGCGCAGGAGCACTTCGGCCAGCCCAAGCGCAAAGCCTCCCAGCACCGCGCCGCGCAGACTCCCGAGCCCGCCGATGAGGGCCGCCAGAACACCCTTGAGCATCGGGTCGATGCCGGCGGAGGGGGTGGTGCTGCCGGAGCGCATCAGCCAGAACACACCTGCGATGCCCGCTAGCAGGCCGGACAGGGCGAACGCCCCGCGGATCACCGAATCAGATTTCACGCCCATGAGTCGGGCTGTATCGAAGTCAGCGGAAGCCGCGCGCAGAGCCAGGCCGAACATGGTGCGCTGCAGCAGCATCGTTGTCCCGATCAGGGTGACGATGGTGACCACGATCACGACGGTGTCGAACACCTCGATGTTGAGCGGCCCGACCGCATAGGTGTTGGTGACCCATCCCGGACGCGGATAGGTCTTGACGGACGCGGAGACGTACAGGAGGAAGGCCGCCGACACCACGAAATGCACACCGAAGGAGGTCAGCAGCAGCGTGAAGTCGGACTCTCCACGCACCCGGCTGAAGGCGACCCTCTCAATCACCAACGATGCGACCACCGCGCAGGCCACGATCAGAGGTGCGATTATGTACCACGACCAGCCCTGTTGCCCAGCGGCGTAGGCCGCGTATCCGCTGATCGTGATGAGTTCGCCGTGGGCGAAGTTGAGCAGGTGCATCACCCCGAACACGACCGCAACGCCGAGGGCGAGCAGCGCGTAGATGCTTCCTCTTCCGAGTCCGTCGATGAGGTTCTGGAGCAGTTCGATCATCCGCCACCGCCGATGAAGGTGCCGAACAGATCGTCGTGCTTGCTCAGCTCGCTGCCGGTGCCCTCCGCCACGATCTCACCGCTCCGCAGGACGTAGGCCCGGTCAGCGATTTCGAGCATTCGGGTGGCGTTCTGTTCGACCACGAAGAGGGTTCGTCCCTGCTGTCGAAGGGAGTCAATGAGCTCGAACACGGCGTCGACGAGTATCGGTGCAAGACCCAGCGACGGTTCGTCCATCATCAACAGCCGAGGTCTTGACATCAGGGCTCGGGCGATCGCCAACTGCTGCGCTTCGCCCCCGGAGAGAAAACCCGCTGCGGTGTTCCACTTCGAGCGCAGGACCGTGAAGAGTTCCGCCATCTCGTCGAGGTCCTCGGCGCGATTCGCGCCCGGCTGGGTGATCCCGCCGATCTTGAGGTTCTCCTCCACAGTCATGTCGGTGAAGATCCGGCGGTGTTCCGGCACCAGAGCGAGTCCCGAGAGCAGGAGTTTCTCCGGAGAGTGCCCGGTGACGTCGCTGCCTTCGAAGGAGATTCTGCCCGCTGACGGCTTCAGGAGTCCCGCGATCGAGTTGAGCAGCGTCGTCTTGCCCGCACCGTTGGGCCCGATGAGGCCCACCACCTCACCGGACCCGACGGTCAACGTCGCATCTCGAAGTGCCGAAATCGCACCGTACCTGGTTGTCAACCCCGTCACTTCGAGCACGGTTTGATCAGCTTCGAGTGTCGACCAGGACATCCTCGCCGTCGACGATCCGGTTGATCGGGACTGCCTTGGGCGGAATGCCGTTCGTGCCCTCGTAGGTGATCGTGCCGGACATTCCCTGGAATTCAGAGATCTGTTGGACGGCTTCACCTATCTGGGCGGGTTCATCACAACCGCAGTCGAGCATTGCCTGGATGCCGAGGAACATGGAGTCGACGTAGAGGGCCATGAAGCCACGGCTCTCAAGCGCCTCCCCGTTGACGGCCTCGTAGTGGGCGAGCAGCGAGTCGATCGGGTCGCCTGCGCTGATGCTGGTGTGCGGCGTGTGGGCGATGCCCTCGTTGTTGTCCTCGACTTGGATTCCCGTCGCGTCGAGCGCGTCGGTACCGATATAGGTGAGTCCGTCGAGTCCCTGACCCTCGAGCTGGCCGCGCAGAGCGGTGACCTGGAAGCCGAGAGCGGCGGAGAACACGACCTCGGTGTTGTCGGAGATCCCGGCGATCTCGTTGACCTGGGCGGAGAAGTCGGTGTCGACGGCCCACACGTAGTTCTGGGTGCTGACTATTTCGCCGCCGCCTGCGACGAAAGCCGCGGCAAAGGCATCCGGGTTGACGCCCGTGTAGGGAACGCCTTCGCCTTCGGTGAACACGATCGCCCTGGTGATTCCCTGGTCGAGGGCCCAGGTGGCAGCTGCTGACGACATTTGGTGGTCGTCGAAGGTGACCAGATAGGAGTTGATCGAGGCGTCAGCCAGTGTCGGCTCGGTGGACGCGGCCACGAACAGAGGAACCTGTCCTTCGGTGGTCTGCAGAATCGGCAGGGCGAAGTCGGCGAACGGCGGCCCGATCAAGAAGTGGGCGCCCCAGTCGAGCAGTTCTTCGGTGGCGAGAGCGGCGTCGTCACCGACTTCCGCCACTCGGACTTCCACGGGACGGCCGTTGACGCCGCCCACGCAGTTTGCGAGGTCGGCCACGAAGGGGACGAGCTTGGAGCCTGGGATGTCGACGAATCCGACAACATCGCTGAAGTCCATTGCCATACCGACCCTGATCGGGTCGCCGCTCGGCGCGTCGGCACAGTCGGCAAGGTCAGCGGCGAGGATGCCGTCGATATCGACTGAGTCAGCCATATGCGGTTCGTCGGCCATGTCGTCGCCGTCGACCGAAGCGTCGTCACCGTCGTCATCGCCGCAGGCCGCGGCAAGCAGTGTGAAGATCGCGAACAATGCGATCAGGGTCTTTAGTTTCATCTGGAGTCCCCCTCTAGGACGATGATCGGTGTACGGCTCGGAGACCGTTTCCCCCGTGTTTTGTATATAATACACAATATTCATCTCGTGCCAAGCGCAAGTACCGACGCAGTGGTCAGCTACGAACGGGTTGAATCATTTGGTACCAAACGATTATGGTTCATCTATGACCGAACTGCAAGGGTTCATGTACCCGCGCACACCGACGGGCGCCGCAGGGATACTCCCGGGTCCCCCGTGGCACTACTCGGGCGACATGCTCACCATCGAATTCCGCACCGATCCGGCCAACGTGGCCGAACTTCTGCCCGCGCCTCTGGAGCTGGCCGACACCGATCCCGGCGCAGTCGCGCTGATCTGGGCGGAATGGCAGAGTTGCAGCGACAGCTTCGAAGAACTTCTCGACCCGGCCCGGGCCCAGTACAAGGAGGTGTTCTTGGTCGTGCGCTGCCAGTATCAAGACAAGACCTACAGCCGAGCTGCCTACATCTGGGTCGATAAGGACTTCGCGATGGCGCGGGGCGTCGTGCAGGGTTACCCCAAGAAACTCAGCGAGATCTGGATGACCCGTGCGGTGAGCGTCGGGAGAGCCGGCCCTCGTCTGGAGCCCGGTGGGCGGTTCGGTGCCACCGTGAGCACTTGGGGCAGGCGCATAGCCGACGCTGTCTTCACCATCACCGGCACCGCTGAAACCCCCGGGTTCGTCAACGCTCACCCAATGCTGCACAGCAGACAGATGCCCGCAATCGAGATGGACGGACGCGACTCGCTCGACGAACTGGTCACCATGCGCGGCTTCGATGTTGAACTGGGCCCCGTCTACGCGGGCGATGCCCAACTGCAGATACACGACAATCCGACCGAGGAGCTCGATCGTCTGAAACCCTTCGAGATCATCGACGGCTACTACCGGCAGGTGGGCAACTCCATGGCCGGGGGGACAACCCTGTGGGCAGCCGGCAACCCGATGGCGAAATGAATGCCATGACCTTCGTCGACGACTACCTGACCGACCTGGGTCCGGACGATGCCGACATCACCAGCCACGACACCTATACGAACGGTGTTCCCCACGCCACCTTCAACCGTCTCCGCTCGATCGACCCGGTCCACTGGACCGAAGAGGCCGACGGGTCGGGATTCTGGTCGATTCTGCGCTATGACGACGCCCTCTCGGTGAGCCGTGACTACGACACCTTCACCTCGACTGCGGGCATCCGGCTCGAGGAGATGGACGAGGAGCAGCTCCACGCAAGGCGCACGATGATGGAACTCGACCCGCCCGAGCACACCCGCTACCGGCGGCTCGTCAACAAGGGTTTCACGAGGCGCACAGTCGACACGTTCGAAGATGTGATCCGCCAACTTGCCGCTGAAGTCGCGGAAGCCGCGCTCCCCAAGGGCGAGTTCGACTTCGTCGCCGAAATCTCAGAGCAGCTGCCGATGCGGATGCTCGGACGGCTGCTCGGCACCAGCGACGAACACGGCCACCAACTGGTGGCATGGGGAGACGCACTGCTGGGGAACACCGACCCGGATTTCACCGATTTCCCCGTAGACCTCACCGACACCGAACAGTTCCGAATGGTCCCATTTCGCAGCCCTGCCGCGCTGGAGATCTTCCAATTCGCTCAAGAGCAGGCCGAGGATCGACGCAGCTGTCCCCGCGACGACATCATCACCAAACTGCTCGAACCGACCCGCGACGGCGACCCGCTCAGCGATCTCGAGTTCAACAACTTCTTCACCCTGCTGGTCGCTGCCGGCAACGACACCACCCGCTACACGATGACCCACGGTGTGTGGAACATGATGAACCATCCCCAGTTGTGGAACACTCTGCGTGAACGCCCGGAGCTGATGTTGCCGGGCGTGGAAGAAGTTCTGCGTACCAGTTCTGTCACGATGCACTTTCGTCGAACCGCCACTCGTGACATTGAGATGCGGGACCGCAGGATCAAAGCCGGCGACAAGGTTGTGATCTGGTTCAATTCCGCCAACCACGACGCAGAAGGGTTTCCGATCCCCTTCCGGTTCGACCTCGCCCGAGAGAAGAACGATCACATGGCCTTCGGCCGCAACGGTCCCCACTTCTGCCTTGGAGCCTGGTTGGCCCGGATGGAGGTCAGACTGGTTTTTGAAGAGCTCATGAAACGCATCGACCGCCTCGAACCCGCCGGGCCGATCGAGCGACTGCGATCCAACTTCATCTCCGGAATAAAGCGGCTGCCCGTGAAGGTCGTCTGAGAATGCAAAGACATCCACGAACGAAGGCAACAGCATGGGAGAAATAGTCGGCGCCGCTCTGGTATCGCACGTCCCGCCGTTGGTGATGCCCGAAACCGAGCGACGAGCCATGAACAACGGGGAGGACACGACGCTGTTCGCCGGTCTCCATCAGCTTGCGGCCGAGAAGTTGTGGCCTGCAGAACCGGACACCGTGGTGGTGATCGACACCCACTGGTTCACCACGATCGAACACATTGTCAGTTCCCACGACGTCAGGCAGGGGCTCTTCACCTCCGATGAACTGCCACGGGGAATGGCGCAGATGCCCTACAAGATCGTTGGTGATCCCGAGTTGGCCCAGGCCTGGGCCGTATGTGCCGATGACCGCGAGGACACCTGGATAACAGCCATCGACGATCCTCATCTGCCGATCCACTATCCCACTGTCAACCTGCTCGAGTTCCTCCAAGCAGATGAGCGATGGGTCTCAGCAGGCGTCTGCCAGACCGCCGATACCCAGGACTTTCTGCTGTTCGGCGAGTTGCTCGCTGCCGCGGTCGACAGCATCGACCGGAGGGTGGTGGTACTGGCCAGCGGGGGACTCAGTCACCGTTTCTGGCCGTTGCGCGAGTTCCGCACGCACGAGGCCGCCGACCCCGACCGCCATATTCGAACGCCGCAAGCCGCGGCTGCTGACCGTCAGGTCATTGAATGGCTCAAAGCCGGCAACCATGCCGCGGTGCTCGACTTCGTACCCGAGTACCTGCGCCACGCGCCCGAAGGCTATTTCGGGCACTATCTGACAATGGTCGGTGCACTCGGGGCGGCGGGCTGCACGGCTCGCGGGACTCAGTTCGGCGAATACGAATCTGTGTCCGGTACCGGCCAAGTCCACATATGGTTTGACCTGTGAGAACAGTTCCGCAAGCACTCATCATCGTGCACGAACCCGACGGTGTCGGCTGCCAGATTGAAGTGAGGCTCAGTGAACTTGGCTGGGATGTTCACAACCATGTCGTCACCGACGACTATGAGCGTCCCAACGATCCCGCCCCCTGGCCGGACTTCGAGGACTACGACATCATCGTGCCCATGGGCTCGATCCGCTCACTCACCAACAAGGACGAGGTCTCCAACTGGATCTACACCGAACTCGAGTTGTTGAGAACTGCTCACGAGCGCGGCACGCCGATCCTCGGGGTGTGCTTCGGGGGGCAGTTGCTGGCCGAAGCGCTGGGTGGTTCGGTGGAGGTGTCGCCGGTGACTGAGATCGGCTGGTATGAGATCGCTGCGGTGGACGGGGTCGAGAATCCAGTCGGTCCCGGGCCTTGGTTCGAATGGCATCATGACCGTTTCACCGTGCCGCCCGGGGCTGAAGTTCTGGCCGTCAACGAGAACGCCCTCCAACTCTTCCGAATCGGTCGCTCGGTTGGCACCCAGTTCCACCCCGAGGTCGACCCGGGCCACGTGGCAGGTTTCCTGGCAGGATCTGCCGAAGAGTACCTCGCCTCGTTGAACCTCGACCGCGAACAGATGATGGCCGAGATGCATCACCACGAAACGCGCAACACTAAACAGTGCCACGCCCTAGTTGACTGGTTCCTGGAGCAGTCGCAGCGCTGACCGACAAGGGCCGTGGATGGTCGCGCTGGTGAGGACATTGACCGCGAGCGGGCTGCGGAGAACAGTTCCGGGTGTGCTTCCATCTCCATCACATCGTCCCAGCGTGTGACCAGCCACATCTCCAAGGGACCGGACCAACTCACCGGTTCGGCTGCGCGCAGTCGGGCGAGGATCGGATCGGGGTCTTTTTCGAGTTCTGCCAAGGTGATTTCTGGACTGCACGGCATGGTCAACCCCGAGATGCTTGGGCGCGTGGCGGTCCTGCATATGGTAGTGCACGCCTTTCTCGCTACCGTTTGGTGCCTAACGAATCTTGGAGCGAACAACATGACCACCCGTCCACTGATCGGGCTTCCCGGCCGTGTCAAGACCGGAAGTGACATTCGCGGGATTCCGGAGAGTTTCGGCGACACGCAGGTGGACATCTACATGTCCGCATACGCGCAGGCCGTGATTGCCGCTGGTGGCTTGCCGCTGCATCTGCCCATCGACATCGATCCGTTGCTGATCGTCGAGCGTCTCGACGGACTGCTCCTTCCCGGAGGCACCGACATCGATCCGTGGCGGTACGGCGCCGAGACCGAGACCGACATCTACCCTCCGGAACCGGAGCGTGACGAACTCGAACTCGGCCTGTACAGCGGAGCGGTAGAACGCGAGATACCGGTCCTTGGGATATGTCGCGGTCAACAGGTGGTCAACGTGGGCGCTGGTGGGACGCTGCACCAGGATGTGCCACCGCATTCGGCTTTCGACATGCCGGCCGAGACCGAACTTCATGAGATCCGCTTCGAGGCGGGTTCGATTCTGCGAGAACTGTATGGCCCCACTGCGTGGGTCAACTCCCTGCATCATCAGGCGGTCGACGTGGCAGGCACCGATCTCCGCGTGACCGCCTGGGCAGATGATGGAGTGGCTGAGGGGTTGGAGCACACGAGCCTGCCGATCCTCTGTGTGCAGTGGCACCCCGAGATGATGCCCACTCGTGATACTGACCCCATTTTCAGTTGGCTTGTCGAGGCCGCCGGGCGTGGATAGACCGCTCGACGGGGTCGCCGTCGTAGCCCTCGAACAGGCGGTTGCGGCACCTTTCGCCACTCGTCAATTGGCTGATCTCGGAGCCGCGGTGCTCAAGGTCGAGCGGCCCGGTGAGGGCGACTTCGCGCGTGACTACGACTCCGCGATGGGCGGCACGTCGGCGTTCTTCGTCTGGTCCAACCGCGGAAAGCAGAGCATCGAACTGAACCTGAAGGATCCGCAGCAGCGGTCGACGTTCGACCAGTTGGTGGCCGGCGCCGATGTCTTCATTCAGAACCTCTCGCCCGCAGCGGCTCAGCGCGCCGGCATCCTTGCAGACCAGTTGAGAGCGAAGAATCCCGAACTGATCGCCTGCGACGTCTCAGGGTATGGACTCGGCGGGCCTAGAACCGATGACAAGGCATATGACCTCGCGGTGCAGGCAGAAGCCGGTGCGGTCGCCCTCACCGGGACTGTCGAGCAAGCCTGCAAAGTGGGGTTCTCGGTGGCGGACGTGTCAGCGGCCATGTACGCGTTCTCGTCGATTCTGGCTGCTCTGTACCGCAGGCAGACGACGGGCGAGGGGGCCACGATCGAGGTGTCGATGCTCGAGAGCCTCGCGGAATGGACTTCGGCCCCGACCTTCGCGGCAGTGGGCACCGGGGTGATTCCGCCGAGAGCGGGCCATCGGCACACGATGATCGCGCCCTATGGCCTGTATCGGATGAGCAATGGCGAGACCGTCATGATCGGCGTTCAGAGCAACCGGGAATGGGTGTCTTTCGCCACCCATGTGCTCGGTGACCAGAGTCTTGGTGAGGACCCGCGGTTCTTGGACAATGTCGACCGAGTCGCCAACATCGACGATCTCGAAGCATTGATCAACCGCGTGTTTGCGACGCTCTCGCCTGAGGAACTGCACAAACGGTTCGAACGGGGTCGTGTGACCCACAGCTCGGTTCGTGACCCGCACTCGCTGTGGCGGCACGAACAGCTTCGGGCCAGGGACAGGTTCATGACCGTGACCACGCCCACCGGCACCGCAGAGGTGTATCGCTCGCCGTTCAACATCAGCGGGATCGGTGAGGTGGATGCTTCAGTTCCCGAACTCGGAGTCCACGATCCCGCTTTCATCCAACACCTCCTCACCCGCGCCAGAACCCGAACCACAGCCGCCGCACCCGACGGCGGCAACGCAACCTGAACACGTGCAGATCCGACAGTTTGAAGCGGCCCTCTGGGTTTTCCCCTGTTCGCTCGACACTCGGCGTAGGCGCTTAGTTCGGCGCGCGTTCCACAGCAGTTTCGCGGCTCACGGCGGCTCGGCGGTTCGGCGTGATGCCATGACGGAAGACATCTTGTGTGTGGGGCTCACGCGCCGAGCAGCGCGGCGGGGATGACTCCGATTCCGTCCTGTCGGCGGTAGGCCTCGTGGCCGGTGCTGATGACCGCGGCGTCGAGCAGGTTGTCGCCGATCCGGTCCGCGAGCCAGCGCAGGTGCCGCACGTCATCGTCGTCGACGGTGGCAGTGAGCTTCACCTCCAACGCGACGACTCTGCCGTCTCGACGTTCGACGATCAGGTCCACCTCGTGTTCGCCGCCTCGCGTGCGCAGATGCGAGACACGGGCTCGTGCCGCCTGCGCGTAGACGCGGACCGACTGGGCCATCAGCGATTCGAACAGGTTGCCCAACAGCGGGCCGTCGCGCTGGCTGATCTGCGGTGTGGTGATGCCGTCGAGCAGGGCCTCGGCATCGATGCCCAGGCTGCTCATGGCGAGCGCGGGGTCGGTGAGATGGTGTTTCGGCGAAGCGGCCAAGCGGCGCAATCGACTGCGAGTGGGCAGCCAGGCCGGCAGTTCCTCGATAATCCACATCTGCTCCATGACTCTCCGGTACACGGCCGCTGTGGTCATGGACGGCGGGTCGCCTGTACCGGGCGTCGCTGCGTCGCGAATCGAGGTGTAGGCGGCGGTCGTGGCGGTGGCGGCTGCGAAGGCCTCCAGCCAGCGGCGCAGAGATGCGCGGTCTCGCACGCCACTGCCGAGCTCGTCGATGTCGTGTTCGACCGTGTGGTCGAGATAGCTGTCGATCTGGCGTTGCCGCAGACCGCGGTCGAGTTCGCGGATGGCGGGAAAGCCCGACCGCTCGATCTCGAGTGCGTAATCGGAGAGCTTCATGTCCGACGTGCCTGTCAGCGGTGGCCGTGCGCCGCTCAACAGTTCGCTCAGGCTGACCGTCGGTTCCGCCCGGTTCCGCTCGGCAAGCGCCATCGGACGCATCCGCAGCGTGACGATCCGGCCGGCGCCTGAGTGCGTCGGCGGCGTTGCGGGAGCGGCTGAGCCGGTGAGCAGGAATCGCGCCGTGCCAGGACCAGCATCGACGCGGCGCCGGACCATGTCCCACGAGTCGGGGTAGCGCTGCCATTCGTCGATCAGGATCGGTGGTTCGCCTACGAGCAGGCGTTCGGGATCGCCCCGCACGATGGCCAGTTGCCTGCCGTCGTCGAGCCGGTGAACCGTACGGGCGCGCCGGAGGGCTGTCTCGGTCTTGCCCACAGCACGCGGCCCCTCAATGACCACTGCGGGCAGGCCCTCGGTGAGCATGTCCAGTTCCGTGTCGACGATGCGAGGCAGATAGGCGTCCACGCCCGCAAGTCTACTCATTGGACGGCTTGAATTATATGGATTGGACGGCCTTAATTGTGTGGATTGGACGGACTCAACTGTGCTGTAACTCACTCCTTATTCCAGTCAGTGGAGTTCGTCGCGCCAGGGTCGCGTTCGGGGCGTATCCTTGGGACTCGTACCGAATCAGAAAGCGGCAGGAATGAACACAGAGCAGTTCAACAAGATCAAGCAGGCAGACGGTTTCATTGCCGCGCTGGACCAGAGCGGGGGTAGCACGCCCAAAGCTTTGAAGCTCTATGGAGTTGCCGAAGACACCTATGAGGGCGACGCCGAGATGTTTGATCTCGTGCACGAGATGCGCAGCCGCATCGTGACCAGCCCCAGTTTCGACGGTGACCGGATCCTGGGCGCGATCCTCTTCGAGATGACGATGGACCGCGATATCGCGGGCCGGCAGAGCGCCTCCTACCTGTGGGAACAGAAGCGTGTGGTGCCGTTCCTCAAGGTGGACAAGGGTCTTGACACGGAATCCAACGGCACCCAGACAATGAAACCGATGCCCGAACTAGGCGAACTGCTCGAACGGGCCAATGAAATGGGCATTTTCGGCACCAAGATGCGCTCGGTCATCAACGAAGCCGATCAGGCCGGTGTCGATGCGGTTGTCGACCAGCAGTTCGAGGTGGGCAAACAGATCCTTGCAGCAGGCCTGATGCCGATCATCGAGCCCGAAGTCAACATCCACAGTTCAAGCAAAGAAGAAGCTGAAACGATGCTGAAGGCGGCGATTCTTGCGCATCTCGACCAACTGGGCGAAGGGCAATCGGTGATGTTGAAGCTCACCCTGCCCTCCGAGGACGGGTTCTACAGTGACGTGATCGCCCATCCGCGGGTGCTGCGGGTCGTGGCCCTGTCGGGCGGATACAGCCGTCAAGAATCCAACGAACGGTTGTCTCGCCAACTTGGCATGGTCGCCAGTTTCTCACGGGCCCTCACCGAGGGACTCAACGCTCAGCAGAGCAAAGAAGAGTTCGACGCCATGCTGGACTCCTCGATCGGCAGCATCTTCGAGGCTTCTTGCACATGACTCCCACGGCCGCGACCGAGACGACCGGACTGACCGTGCGCACTACGCGTTGCATGATTTTGCAGGTCAGCGCCGCCACATGCGTCGCATAACGATCAAGGGCGACCGCCCGGTCTGAACACTTCCCCAAAAAGAAACTAGACGGGCTAGCGGATCGACACCCAAAGGAGACACATCATGGGTCAACTAGACGGCCGGACAGCGGTGATCACAGGTGCCGGCGACGGCATTGGAGCCGCCATCGCTCAGCGCTTTGTCGACGAGGGTGCCGAAGGGGTGGTGATCGCTGAACTCAACGAGCAGACCGGTCAGGCGATGGCCGACAGACTCGGCGACGCGGGCCTGTTCGTGCGCACCGATGCGGGCAACCGCGATGACGTGGAAGCGATGGTCGACGCGGCAGTCGATCGCTGGGGCGCACTCGACATCCTGGTCAACAACGCCTGGGGTGGCGGGGTGATCAGCCGCGTCGAACAGAAGTCCGCCGAAGGCATGGCCCGAGGTCTCGACGTCGGTTTTCTTGGTCCGTTCTGGGCAATGAACGCGGCCCATGCGGTCATGAAACCCCGCGGCTACGGACGAATAATCAACCTGTGTTCGCTCAACGGCGTCAACGCCCATATGGGAACCGTCGAGTACAACTCCTCCAAGGAGGCACTGCGGGCAGCCACCCGCACCGCCGCACGGGAGTGGGCCGGCACCGGGATCGTCGCCAACGTGATCTGCCCTGCCGCCAAGTCCGCTTCGTTTCATGCCGTCATGTCGCAGCACCCCGAACTCCTGTCGGCTGCGGACGCAGGCAACCCGATGGGTCGGATCGGTGACTGCTATGACGACATAGCCCCTGTTGCGGTGTTTCTGGCAAGCGAGGGCTGCGGCTACATGACCGGCAACACCTTGTTTGTTGACGGCGGAGGCCACATCAACGGTTCATCGTGGGCCCCGGACCTCGGCGAGTGAACCGTCCGTGGCTAGTTGACCCCCCGTCCGTGCTCTTCCCAGTAAGGCGCTCGTAGCTCTCGTTTGAGGACTTTCATCGCGCCCGAAAGAGGCAGGGGCTCGCTGCGGAACTCCACAGACTTCGGGACTTTGTAGCCGGCGATCGACTCCCGTGCGAAGGCTTGGATCTCTTCTTCGCTGGTCTCGGTGCCTTCGGCACAGACTACGACCGCGTGTACCTGTTCTCCCCAGGTGTCGTGCGGGATGCCGATCACTGCGACCTGAGCGACCGCCGGGTGTTTGGAGATGGCACTCTCGACCTCGGCCGAGTAGACGTTCTCACCGCCGGTGACGATCATGTCCTTGACGCGGTCGACGAGGAACAGATAGCCGTCTTCGTCGAGGTATCCGGCGTCGCCGGTGTGGTACCAGCCGCCCTCGAACGCTTCGGCTGTGGCGGTCGGATTCTGCCAGTACTCCTGCATGAAGTTGCCGCCCTTGGCCCACACCTCGCCGGTCTCTCCGGTTGCGACTTCGTTGCCGGATTCGTCGCGGATCGACAGCAGAACTCCCGGAACGGCCCTGCCCGCGGAACGGAGACGATCGCCGCCCTCGCGGTGCTCCTTGGCTCCGAGCATGGTGAGCACCGCAGAACACTCGGTCATCCCGTAACCCTGCAGCACCTCCATCTCGGGCCAGGTCGACAGGATGGTGTCGAGGATGGCCGCTGGCATCGGGCTCGCACCGTAGAGGAGTTGCTTCACGGAGTTGAGACGTTCCGGCGAGAAGTCGGGATGCTGCAACATCATGCCGATCATGGTCGGGACCATCACGGTCTGGGTCACACCGTGTGCTTCGATCAGGGCCATGGCACCTGCGGGATCGAACATCGGAATGCTGACTGCGGTGCCGCCGCTCGACGGTGTCCCCAGGATTGCGCCCATCGTGGCCGCGTGGAACATGGGTGTTTGGATGAGGTTGACGGCGTCGTCGTCGAAGCCGAACACGATGGCGATGTGATACAGGTTGAGCATCTCAGCCCGGTTGTCGACTAGCACGCCCTTGGGCAGCCCCGTGGTTCCACCGGTGTACATGAGCACGACGGGATCCTCTTCCTCGGGCTCTTCAGGCACAGATGAGTCGGCACCGTCGATCAAGCCTTCGTAAGTGAGGTCGTGGGGAACGTCACCCTCGCCGATGAGCACGACGCTGCGAACGCTGTGCGGTTCTTCGCTCGACTCGAGGACCTGCTTTATCGCGGCCGCGAAGTAGGCGTCCGCGAAGATCACCTCTGTGCCGGAGTTGCGAAGGATGTAGTCGAGTTCTGCACCGGCGAGACGCAGGTTGAGCGGGTTGATGATCCCGGCACCGAGGAAAGCGGCGTGATACAGCTCCAAGTACTGGTGACTGTTGAGCGCCATAACCGCGAACCGGTCGGAGCGGGTTACGCCGAGGCGGTCCTTCAGTGCGTTGCTCAGGCGGAAGACACGGTCGGCGTGCTCGGCGTAGCTGGCTCGGTACCCGCCGTCGATGATCAGGGTCTTGTCGGCGTAGCGGTCGACGGTGGGCAACAGACTGCGGTGGTAGATGAGTTCCTTCATCCATTGACTATGCCCGAGCATCGGCGGAAAACGACACAGGCGACCACTCGAAAGGGGCGGCCGCCTGTGTTGGTGTTCGTTTGTGAAGCCCGTGGGCTGTTCGTGGTCTAGGGGAACATGTCGATTAGATCAGTCTCCGGAACGGCCTCGCCGTCACCGCTAGTGTGGTCGAACGCGCCAAGACGGAAGAGGTCGCGCGCGCCGAACTTCGTTGGACTGAGCGATGATGCTCCGCCGGGAAGGACGAAGTCGCTGAGGCTCTCGGCAGCGGCCTTGAAGCTCTCGTGGGTTAGGTTGACCCCAGCTTTGGTTGCAATCTCCACGAACAGCGCGAGATGGCGACAGTACCGTCGGACCGGGTTGAACCAGTTCTCTTCGTCTTCTTGATACTCGGTTGGTTCACGAAGGTCAGCATCGGGAATGGCTGCGGCGACCACGTCGTTGCAGGTCGACTGGTACAGCGGATCGGCGTAGATCTCGCTGTCGGTAGGTCCGATGGGGGCGATAACGCCATCGGCTATCGACTTGTCTTCAATGGTTCGGCCGAGGTTGTTGAGTCCCCCCGTGTCGTTAGTCCAGACGGGGAATTGACCGTTGAGACCCGCCAGGCCGATCCCGCGGATCGTGGCGGCGGGGTTGCCGGTGATCATTATTGCTTCGGCACCGGACGCCTGGAATCGTTGCAGGATCACTTCCAACTGCTGGTTCTGAGCAAGGGTCTCGCCGTCGTTGGCCTCGATGATGCCTCGGCCGACAACCTCGGCGCCGCTCGCTTCGAGAGCCTCGATCACTGGTTCCACCGTGGACTCAGCGGCGCGTCCGGCGATCACGAAAACGGGCATGCCTTCGGTCAAGCTGCCTTCCTCTACCAATAGTTGCAGGAGGACATCGGTAGACACCTCGACGACGGGCTCAGGGTGATACCAAGGAGCTTTGGACTGTGCGAGTTCGTCTGCGTTGATCCCGCCGCCGACGAGGATGGTCTCGTTGAGGCCGGTGATGCAAGGGTCCGCGGTTCCACCCAGCGGTCCTACGAAACCGCCGAGCACGGCGAACACCTCGTTGTCCTCGGTCATGGCCGTGCATGCACGCTCGGCGTCCGTTGGGTCGATCGGGCTGTAGAACTCATAAACGGCTTCAACGGTTCGACCGTGAATCCCGCCGTTGGCGTTGAGGTTGTCGATCAGCGCCTCCCAGACGCCCTGCTGGTCTCCCCAGCCCGCCGGTGACAGATTGATGTCGACAAGAACCTCAAAATCGAGCATCGAGACGCCGACGGTGATCGCGTCTTCGGTGACACCCCTCCATGAAGCGGTACGTGGTTCAGGCTCCGGCTCTGGTTCGGCCATGTCATCGCCGTCGTCGGCCATGTCGTCGCCGTCGTCGCTGTCATCAGCCATGTCGTCGCCGTCGTCGTCGGCCATGTCATCACCGTCGCCGTCGTCGGCCATGTCGTCGCCGTCATCACCGGTGTCGGCCATGTCGTCGCCGTCATCTCCGCTCACTGGTTCGGCGTCGTCGCCGTCGTCACCTCCGCAAGCAGCGGCCAGCAACAAGAAGCTGAGCAATAGCGCCAGCAGGCGCACGATCGTGTTCGGTCGTTTGCGAGTCATTTTCCCCCCAGGGTGTCAGTAAGAACTCAGCAGCGCAGTATACCCATATGTCTCGCTCGGGGACAATATTGTCCTTGGGCGGCTAACCTGGAGTTTGTGGCTGACGAAACCCACACAGACTGCGAGGAGCGGCGAGGACCGGGACGCCCGCCGAACACAACCAATCGACGGGCCATTTTGGAGGCCACTCGTGCGGTGCTCATCTCCACCGGATACGAACGGATGACCTTGGAGGCGGTCGCCAAGGAGGCGGGACTCTATCGCCGGTACATCAACCGGACCTGGTCCTCGAAGGCCGAACTTGTACGAGATGCATTGTTCGATGATGTCATTACTTTCGAGGCGCCCGATCTTGGCGATCTTCGAAGTGATCTGCGAGCGGTGGTCACCCAACACGTCGATCTCACCCTTCGTCCGGATTTCCTCCGCGGCCTTCCTGCTATCACCGCTGAATTTAGACTCCAACCATCGCTCTTCCAAGACACGCTTCGGCGCCATGTGGAGCCGCCTGTCGCGGCTATGGCCGAGGTCTTTGAGCGGGCGGTCAACAGAGGTGAAATCAGCTCGGCGCCCAGTGCCCGGGTTGTTGTCAGCACGATCTCGGGCGCAATCCAACAGATCTCCTTGCTGGGACTGCTCGGCCGCGATGAGTTGATCAATCATGCGTTGGCCATGGTGCTCGACGGTTTGGTGGAACTCCCTCAGTCGGGTACGGCGAGCAACGCGATGCCGCGGACAGTTGTTTCGTGATCCGGAGCGGGGTGAATCTCCAGACTCGTCGTCTCCCGGATCGCTCCGAGCAGTACTTGCGACTGGCTCAACCCGCCGTCAACCAGAAGCGGACCCGTAATCCCCATGTGGGCTGTCAACTCGGCTACCCGAGTGGCGATTCCCGTGAGCGCCGCGAGGACGATGTCGGCGGCAGTGGTCTCCAGCCCGATGCCGCGCACCGCGCCCCTTGCTTCAGGATCGTGATGAGGTGTACCGAGCCCGGCCAGCGAGGGCACGAAATCCACGCCGGGCGAACCCGACGCGGCGACTTCATCGAGCCGCTCGACGCGGTCCAGCAGGCCGGCCCTGACCAGCCATTCGATCACCGAACCCGCGGTCAGGATCGAGCCCTCGACCAAGAATTCGTCGACAATCACTCCGTCGACGGTGCGGCGACACAACGGCAGGGCGTAACAGCCGGCGGGGGCGTCCGCGATGGTCGAGCCGGTGCCGACATCAAGCATCCCTGAGGTCCCGAGCGTCAGTTTCGCGGTCCCGTCGACCATGCCGTGAGCCATGCACGCTGCCATCTGGTCCCCGCACCGGGCCGCGAGGGGGATGGCCGCGCCGACGAGTTCCGGATTGCAATGACCCACGATCTCATCCGACGCCACGACGGTTGCCATCGCCTCGCGGGGCACGCCGAACAAGGCCAGCACGTCGCTCGACCAGTCGCCGCCGTACAGGTCGTAACAGCCGGTTGCTCCGGCGTTCGAGGGATCCGTCACGTGGACCGCACCTCCACTCAATGCCCAGGTCAGCCAGGTGTCGACCGTCCCGAAGCGAAGGCTGTTGTTGGCCGAAGCGCGACCAACAGCGTCGTCGTTGGCCATCAACCACTCGAGTTTCGTGCACGAAGCCGAAGTGTTGAGCGGGATTCCAGCCGACACGAACTCCGCGACACGCTCTGAGGTGCGAGTGTCCTGCCAGCCGATCAGTGGTCGCAGAGCCCGCCCGGTGTCGGCGTCCCATGCCACGACGCTGGAGCGTTGGTTGGTGATGCCCAAAGCTTCGACGTCTGCCGCTTGAACACCGGCCTCGGCCAAACTCCTGTTGAACACGTCGACAGCAGTGCTGACGATCTCTTCGGGGTCCTGCTCAACGGCACCGGCGAAAGGATGCTGAGAACCCAGAGTGGCGCGGGCGATGCTGAGGCGTTCGCCTTCACCGTCGAACACCGCCGAACGGACCGTGGTGGTTCCCACATCGATCGCCGCTGTCAGACTCATGGCTCCGGGACTTCCAAGGGGATGGTCACTCCGATGAAATCGCTGTCGTCGATTGGGGGATACTCGCCGACTCGCAATCGGTATTCCCCAGGCTCAAGGTCGTCAATGGTGAACTCGAAAGTGCCCCAAGCCTCGAGCCAGCCGGTAGCGGTCAGGCCCCAACTGCTGCCGGCACCTGGATTGAACACCTGCGGCCCGCTGACCGTGGCCGTCGCGGCGGTTCCGTCGGCGTGCTGGACCTCAACGATGCCCGCCGATTCGAACCAACGGGAGTAGCCGCGTACCGTCAGAGGCAGTGCAACCTTGGTGGGGTTCTGTTCGTCGAGTTCGCCGGGCCAGACCACGAAGCTGCTGGGACTCGCGTGGAGTTGCAGTGGGGGCGGGACCGAAGATTCACTGCCGGTACCGGGAGCGGGTATGGCATCGACCAGCAGACGAGCGGGGTCGCTCAACTTCTGTGCTACGAACAATGACGGCCGGGGCTCTGTTGTTGTGGTGGAAGGTGGCGCTGCTGTTGTCGTAGTGGTGGTCGGGTCCGGGGAGGTCGTGTCGGGCGACACGGTTGTTTGGTCCGATACCGTCGTGTCCACCGATGACGCAGATCTGTCATCGGTGCTGTCGCCGGAGTCGCCCCCGCAACCAGACACAAGCAGGGTGGCGCCGACAATCAAAGCCGCATTGCGCCGCACGGGCCAGGGCGCATCTGTGAGGCTCATGGCACCAGGACCCCTGGGTTCATGAGGCGGTGGGGGTCGATCGCCTCTTTGACCGAACGCAACATCGACAAACCACCGATTCCGAGTTCCTCGCGCATCCAGGCGCGGCGAACTCGTCCCACACCATGGTGATGGGCTAGACCTGCTCCGATGCTCGCGGCCGCGTTCATGGCCGCTGACCAGCAGGCGTCGTAGGTCGACGCGTAGTCATCGGGTTCTGCGGGTGTGGCCGCCACGGTGAAATAGAGATTGGCGCCCGACCGGTATGCGTGGGATGAATGGGCGCTTGCCGCTACAACACCCTCCACCGCTTCGAGAGCATCGATCACCGCTCGGTAGAGCCTCGGAAGCCGGGTCCAGTCGCCGGCGATCTCGATTGTGTCTGCGACGATTCCCTGAGCCAGCAGTTCGTCCCAGGCGGGAACCGTGTTGCGATGCTCGAACCAGCCGTCAACCACCTCGCGGGGGGCTTCGGTGCCGTCGTTGGATTCGCAAATGTCAGACACGGCGTCCGCTTCGGCTGCGGTCAGTGCCGCGGGACCCATGTGAGCCAGGATGAGCATCGCGTCGCCCTTGGGCAGGCGTTCGCGGAAATGCCGCCAGGATTCGCGAGCGTCATAGAGTCTCAGCACAGCTGGACGCCAACCGGCACGCATTAGCTTGCGCGCCGCTTCGAGACCGGCGTCGAAGTCGCCGAAATGAAACGCTTGACGCACTTCGGACTCGGGCTGTTGACGAACCGAGAACGTGACCTCGGTGACCACCCCCAGAGTGCCCTCGCTGCCCATCAGAAGATGGCGCAGATCCGGCCCGGCGCTGGCACGCGGAGTGTCACGACTGCGATAGATCGACCCGTCAGCAAGCACAGCCTCCAGCGAATACACCATGTCTTCGATGTTGCCGAAAGCGGTCGAGTACTGGCCTGAGGCTCGTGTCGCCACCCAACCTCCGACCGTCGACAGCTCGATCGACTGGGGCCAGTGGCCGATGCTCAGGCCTTCGGCTTGCATCCGTTGCTCTGCCTCCAACCCGTTGGTACCGGCGCCGAAGGCAGCGAGCAGGTCACGTTGCGAGAAGGCTCTCAATCCGGTCATTCGTTCGGTGCTCAATACGACCGAGTCGGCTGTGGCCAACACGCCTCCGACCACTCCGGATCCCCCGCCGCGGGGAATCATCGCGGCCCTGTGAGCGATACAGGTGCGGACCACTTCGGCCAACTCTTCGCTGCTGGTCGGGGCGCACACCGCCACCGGCGCTATGACCGGAGATCCCGCGGAGACCGGAATCTGTGACCGCATCCAAGTGTCGCGGGCGCGGGCGCTTCGCTCGGCTTCGGTTTGCAACAGGCCGTCGCCCAGGATCGCGGCCAAGTCATCGGTGAGCTTGCTCATCTGGACACTCTGGATGCTCCCGACACTCCGGACGCGCCTGCCATTGGTGACGCGCCCGCCGCCTCGGACATGAAGGCGAGTTCGTCGTCGAAACGGCTGTGCACGCTCGCCAGTTCCGCGTCGAGTCGTTCATCTGACCAACCAGCAAGACCGGCCATCCGCTCGGAAATAGCAGTGGCCAGTTCCCAACGGCGCTGGGGGACGAACCAGGCAACTCTCAGGCGACGGTAAACCACATCCTCCAGCGTCATCGCCGCCTCGACCTGCACGGCCCAGTCCACTTCACCTCCGACCACGGGCGTATCATCGACCAGGCGCGCCGGGTCAAGCGAACGGACCTTCTCGGCTTCGCTGCCGTAGAGCCGCCACAAGCGCAGGGCCTGATGGTCCTCCGAATCGACCGCCGTTGGACTCCCGCCGGGAATCGGGGTTGTACCGGGTCCTGGGGCGAGTTCGGTGCCGAGTTGCTCGCCCACGACTTCGAGGACGTCTTCGGCCATACGCCGAAAGCCCGTGAGTTTGCCGCCCGCGATGGAGATCATCCGGCCGGGTCCGACTGTCACCTCGTCTTTGCGCGACAGTTCCTTGGGCGCCTTGCCCTTCGTCGCGATCAGCGGTCGTACACCGGCCCAAGCCGCCACTACATCGCCGGGCGAGAGAGGTTCGACGTCGAAGTAACGGGCCATGGGGTCCAACAGATACTCCACGTCTTCGAGGTCAATCTCGGGCCACAGTGGGCGCTCGCCTCGGTAGCTGGTGTCGGTGGTGCCGATGTAGACGACATCGCCGCGGGGGATCGCAAAGATAGAGCGTCGGTCAGAGGTGTTGCAGATGACCAGGTGGTTGACACCGAACCGCTCGCGGGGCACCACCACATGGATCCCCTTTGAGAGGTGCAGCAGCGATGCGGGCGGGTTCTGTTCCATACGAGCGATCTCGTCCACCCATGGACCTGCGGCGTTGACCACGATGTCCGCGGCTACACGCACTTCTCGTCCGGTGATTGCGCATTCGGCCGTCACTCCGTTGATCTGCCCGTTTCGGTCGTTGAGACCAGTCACCTTCAGGCGGGAGGCCACGGTCGCACCGGACTGCGCCGCGGCCCGGAGCACTGCGAGCACGAGCCGGGCGTCGTCGGTCAGATACTCGCGGTATGCGACCGCAGAATCGTAGGTGTCTGTCCGCAGCAGCGGTTCGTGGGCGCGGATCTCGTCCTTGCGCCAGAGCTTATGCCGGTCTTCGTCACCGACTGCCCCCAACCGTTCGTAGGTTGCGATACCGGCACGAAACTTGGTCGCAGTCATACGGTTGCGAGCGGGCACGACCATCCAGCACGGTTCGGCCAAATGGGGTGCCATTGCGTGGACCGCGGTGCGTTCGGTCACGGTCTTGCGGACCAGATCAACCTCCCCGCCGGCCAGGTAGCGGAGTCCGCCGTGGATCAGTTTCGAGGATCGCCCGGACGTGCCCGCGGCGAAGTCGTCGGCTTCCACGAGGGCTGTTC
Organism: Acidimicrobiales bacterium; assembly: GCA_965116485.1. Classification (GTDB taxonomy): domain Bacteria; phylum Actinomycetota; class Acidimicrobiia; order Acidimicrobiales; family Aldehydirespiratoraceae; genus VXYK01. Next base: position 3,427,741 of record OZ220692.1, on the reverse strand, counting down.
GCAGGCCCCTGCCAGCGGCTTCGCGGGCGATTCCGGCACCTGTGATTCCGCCGCCGACCACGATCACGTCGTAGGTGTCCGCCTCGAGTTCATCGAGCAGATCCGCTCGGCTCGCGGGGGTAAGGAGAGGATTGCTCACGCACTGTTTCTAGCCCAGTTCGCGGCGATAGTGTCGGTGGATGACCTCGACAAAACAACTTGATTCGCCGATCGGAAGACTCCGTCTGGTTGCGACCGACCAGGGCTTGAGTCATCTGCTGTTCGACCAGCAGGCGGGTGACAGTGTGGATTCGAGCAGTATGGGTTCGAGCAGTGTGGGTTCAGGCAGCGACCCGGCCAAGGCCGACGACCATCCGGTGCTCGCCGCGGCAACCTCGCAACTCGAGGAGTACTTCGCGGGGCAACGCCAAGAATTCGACATCCCGCTCGACCTGACGGGTACCGAGTTCCAGCGGGCTGCTTGGTCGGCTCTGGCCGGCGTGCCCTTCGGTGAGACGCGCTCTTACAGACAGCAGGCGGAAGCGATCGGCCGTCCGAACGCGGTGCGGGCGATCGGCGCGGCCAACGGCCGGAACCCGGTTCCGATCGTGCTGCCCTGCCATCGCATCGTCGGCTCCGACGGATCGCTCACGGGCTACGGCGGTGGTCTGCCGATCAAGGAATTCCTCTTGAACCACGAGCAGGCGCATCTTCACAACCATTGATCTAGCGAATTGATCCTGCTAACCCCAGTGCCCGGGATCAGGTTCGTGGCGCGGTACCCAGTGCGTTGGTGATGGTGGTGATGAGCCACTCCTCGTCGACGTCGTAGCCGCAACCTCTGAGTTGTCCTATGAATGTTCCGACCCTGAGGCTTGCGAAGGGCTTGGTTTCGGTTTGGTGTGCAGCGCCCTTGGTGACACCGCGTTCATCAGCGACTTGGGAAAGGGTGCGGTCGGATCTTTGCCGAATTACCGCGAGCCAGTGGCGCTGCATGATTTCTTCGTACGCGGTGTCGAACCCTTCAGGATCGCGGTCGCGTAGCTCGTCGATTGTAAAACTCGTGACGGTGCTGGTGTCGGTGTTCATGTCAGGTTTTCCAGGATCCATGTGCTCTGGACATTTACTGTTCGCTAGTTTAGACATATCTATATGTGTATAGGCAAATCTATACGATTTTAGGAAAATTCTTGATAGGCTCGTTGGCCGCCTCCCTATCGATTCGGTATTCCCTGGCTCGGCTGTCGCTCAATGGCACGGCCTTTTGGTACCAGTCCGGTTTGCCCGCTTTGTTGCCGAGCAGGGTGAACAGGATCCAAGACGTATCGGTCGCTGCGACGAAGAGACCTCTCCACGCATCGTTTGGATATCGTTCCTGATCTTCGGGGTCCGGCCAACGGATTTCCCCCGAGTTCGTCGTGAATTCCGACGTAGCTAGGTTCCACTTGACATCGGGGGTGACTGCGGATCGACCAAAGTCGTTGAGATAGGCAATTGCGGCACCGATGTTACGAGCGCGTGCGCGATTCGAGCTTTGGACCTCAAGTAGCCGGTCTCGGAATTGGTTGGTCCAAAGAAGCTGCGTCATTGTGTTCCGCCGTTGGTTAAGTGTGGCCAAACTACATTTCAAGGACGATCAATGTGCGTCGCGTTCGGCGCGCACTGCGTCGGCCGCCGATTCTTGCAAGGTGATGCGTTCGAAGGCAGCGACCCGTTCGACCAAATCCTGCTTGGCTTTCGCGCGGAGGCGGTGCTCTCGCAGGATCCGCTCGGTGTAGCCGTTGGGTTCGTCGCGGCCCCCCAACACGAGTGACACCGCAGCTTGGAAGGGGATCGAGTTGTCGTGGTCCGGGGCCATCGGCTGGTAGCTCGGGTCGTCAGCGTTCTGCTCGTCTACCTGGGCGGCTATGCGAGCCAGAGTCGCGCGGACCTGTGCTTCGCTGAGAATTCCATGCAGCAGCCAGTTGGCGACGTGTTGGCTGGAGATCCGCAGCGTGGCGAGGTCTTCCATCAGGCCCACATTGTGAATATTGGGCACTGTGGAGCAACCGACACCGCTCCCGACCCAGCGCACGATGTAGCCGAGGATGCTCTGGGCGTTGTTGTCGAGTTCGATCTGAATCTCCTCAGCGCTCAGCTCTCGATCAAGCAGAGGGATGGCCGTCAGGTCTCCGATCGAGCGTCGCAGTCGGTTCGACAATTCGTCTTGACGCGCGGCAACGTCGACCTCGAAGTAGTGCGTGGCGTGGAGAGTGGCAGCAGTCGGCGACGGCACCCAGGCGCAGGAGGCGCCGGCCATTGGATGGTCGATCTTGGTGTCGAGCATCTCGGCCATGTTGGACGGTTGTGCCCACATTCCCTTGCCGATTTGAGCCCGATTCTGCAAGCCGCACGCCAGGCCCGTATCGACGTTGTTGTCCTCGTAGGCCGAGAACCACCTGGCTCCCTTGATCTCAGCCTTCGGCAGCACTGGCCCGGCTTCCATGTCGGTGTGGATCCCGTCACCGGTGCGGTCGAGGAAGCCGGTGTTGATGAACACGACCCGTTCTTTGGCTCGGTCGATCGCAGCGGCGAGGTTGAGCGACATGCGTCGTTCTTCGTCCATGATCCCCATCTTGAGGGTATGGCGCTCGAGATTGAGGGCGTCTTCGACGCGGTCGAACAGATCGCAGGCCAGTGCCACCTCGTCGGGGCCGTGAAGCTTGGGTTTGACGATGTAGACCGATCCAGTGTGGCTGTTGCGGTACTTGCCGTTGCCGTCCAGATCGTGTTTGGCCGCCAGAGAATTGATCATGGTGTCGAGAATCGTCTCGAAGACGGGTTCGCCATCGAAGGTGACGGCGTCGGTGCGGATGTGGTGCCCGGTGTTGCGCACGAGCATCAGGGCGCGACCCGCCATCGGTAGCGGCGAGCCATCGGGTGCGGCGAAGCTCCTGTCACCGTTGAGCCGTCGATTGATCGTCTCGCCTGCCCTATCGAAAGAGCTCGTGAGAGTGCCCCTCAACAGCCCCAGCCAGTTTCGGTAGACGACCACTCTGTCCTGGGCGTCAACGGCAGCCACGGAGTCCTCACAGTCCATAATGGCGGTGACCGCTGACTCGAGCAGAATGTCACTGATGCCTGCGGCGTCGTCTCGTCCGATGCTGTCGGACCTGTCGATCTCAATCGACAGGTGTAAACCGTGCTTGCGAAGCAGCACCGAGGTCGGCGTGTCGGGGTTGCCCATGTATCCGACGAACTGCGAATGATCTTTGAGCGTGGTGGGCTTGTTGTCGGCGAGGGTGACGGTGAGTGATCCGTCGTTGACGGCGTACGCGGTGGCGTCGGCGTGGCTGCCGGATTCCAAGGGTGCGTGGCGGTCGAGGAATTCTCGGGCGTGGGCGATCACCTTGCTGCCGCGGACCGGGTTGTAGCCGCTGCCGGCCTCAGCACCGCCCTCGTCGCTGATGACATCGGTTCCGTAGAGCGCATCGTAGAAGCTGCCCCAGCGGGCGTTGGCTGCGTTGAGTGCGTAGCGGGCATTGTCGAGAGGCACGACGAGTTGGGGAGCGGCGATCGAAGTTATCTCAGGATCGACATTCTCGGTGGTCACGGTGACATCGCGCGGCTCGTCTTGCAGGTAGCCGATCTCACGCAGGAACTCGGTGTATGTGTTCGAGTCAAAGTGCTCGCGGTTGGCATTCTCACGGTTTGCAACGTGCCAGGTGGCGATCTTGTGTTGAAGTTCGTCGCGCCGATCCAGCAGAGCCGTATAGCGAGGACCGAGATCGGCCGCTATCGCTTCGAAGGCCGCCCAGAACTCTGCTTCAGTCACACCTGAGTCAGGGGTCAACTCATTTGCAACGAAGTCGACGAGCGCGGGAGCTATATCAACACGACCGACTCTTGCCATGGGCTAGAAGCTAACGCCCAGACGATTGATCTCAGCAGTCGGGAGGATCGGGCTGCCGTCAGCTACGCGTTGTCTGCGAACTCCGCGGTGGCGTCGTGGATCGCGTCGTAGAGATACTGCCCGAAGGAACGATCGGCGAGCAGCAGATAGGAGGGCCGGCCGTCGGAGTCGTCGCGGATCAGATCAGAGCTGACCTTGGCCACCGAGGCAGAGCCAGTGGCACCGTCGGGAAACATCAAATCGTCGAAGTCGAGACTGCAGACTTTCTCGAGAGCGGATGCGCTGCGTGGTCCGGTCAACCGCAGACACAGTCGGCTGTGGGTGATGTCGATCTGGTTGACGGATGCATCGAATTCGGCGCTGGTGAGCAGCGCTTCCACCTCGTCGGGGTTGCCCAGCAGCAGCCATTCGTCGGGACGGATGCCGGCTATGAGCACACCGTCGCGCCTGGTGGCGCGTGTGAAGTCGACGCCGAGCGGCGAGGCTCCGACTCGAGTCCTCACGCTCACCTTGGTCAGCGCAGACTCGTCGGTCAACGCCGGAGCGCCCACAGTTGTGGCAGCGAGCGTCGTGATGGAACTGCGGAACTCGGGTTCAGCCACGGAGACGCACCCCCTCGGGGTCGAAGTGCGCGTGGTGCTCCATCACCCTCGCGGTGGTGTCGGTACCGTCACATAGACGCACCGTCAGTATGGTACCGGCCGCAGCGAACTCGGGTGTCACCTGACCAAGACAGATTGAGCGTTGCAGGCTGGGCGAGAAACGGGAACTGGTGATGCGCCCGACGATCTCGGTTGTGCCTTCACGCAGAATCTGACAGGCCTCGTCGGGTACGAGGCGGGGGTCCGTCGGAGTGATGGCGACCAGCACCGGCAACTCGGGTGCGTCGGCGCCGAGCGCCCATTCGAGCTCGGGTTTGCCGGCGAAGTCGTCCTTGTCTAGTTTGATCAGCGGGGTCAAGCCCGTGGTCGGGGCTTTGGTCAGCCCGTCGGTGTCCTGGCCGACGATGAAATGCCCCTTCTCCAGCCGCATGATCCTCTGCGCTTCGAGCCCGAAAGGTTTGATTCCGAGGTCGGCGCCCTTCTCGATCAGCTGCTCCCAGACATGCAGGCCGAAACCGGCGGGCACGTGAACTTCGAAGCTGAGCTCACCGGTGAAACCGATGCGCCACATGAAACAGTCGGGAACTCCGGCGATTGTGCCGGTGCGGACGTTCATGTATTCGAACGCTTCTGCGCTGAGGTCCACGTCTTCGACCAGGCGCATCAGCAGCTCACGGGATTTGGGTCCGGCAATGTTGATGCTCGTGAACCCTGTCGTGACGGGAGTGACATGCACCTGCCAGTCAGGGTGCTCGGTTTGGAGCCACATTTCGACCCATTGCCAGATCTGCCCGGCGCCGGAACTGGTGGTGGTCATCAGGTAGTGGTCTTCGCCCAGTCGGCCGGTCACGCCGTCGTCGAGCACCACACCGTCCTCGGCACACATCATGCCGTAACGGACCCGACCGATCGGCAGTTTCGACCATTTGTTGGTGTAGAGCAGGTTGAGCAGTTTGGGAACGTCGGGTCCCCGAAGATCCAGTTTGCCCAGCGGGGTCACGTCGATGATCCCGACGTTGGTTCGCACGTTGGTGACTTCGGCGTTGGGGTCGCCGTAGTGCTCGGGCCGGATCCATTGGCCTGCGAGAATTGGAGTCATGTTGTGGTCGGTGTGCCACTCGTGAAGCGACGACACGCGCACCGGTTCAAAGACTCGACCGGCCAGCGCCCCGAGGCTGATCGGAGCGTAGGGCGGGCGCCACACGGTGGTGCCGACCTCCTCGATGGTCTCGCCGCGTGCCTCAGCAAGGACCGCGACCGTGTTGACGGTCTCGAGTTTGCCTTGCGACGGTCCCATCGTGGCCGTGGTGAAGCGCTTGACGAGCTCGACCGAGTCGAATCCCTCAGCGGCTGCGCTCACCAGGTCTTTTGAGCTGACGTCTTCAGAGAAGTCGACCATTCCGTGAGTGTCGGAACGGTACAGCTCGGGGTGGGGCGCGCGCGACAGGCCGATGCGGCGATCCTGTGGTACAGCTGGTTCCGGTCCCTCGGGGTTCTGGGCGCGGGTGACCGTGGAGCGCAGCCTGTGCTTGACGGCTGCCGCTCGCTGCGCGGCGAGCTCTCCGCTGCTGATGCCGTGGGCGATCAGTTCGTCGAGGCTGCCGTCACCCACAAGTCCACCGGTGGCGATCATGTTGTCGGGCAGCGCGGTGGGGAAGAAGCGTGCTGCGGCCGGGTCGTAGCTCGGTCGATCGCCGGACATGTTGAGCAGCGAGGTGGGTGCAGTCCAGCCTGCCGCGGTGACCAGCAGGTCGGCTTTGACTGTCGAGCCGTCTGCCAAGGTGACCGAATCGAGTTGTTTGGAACTGCCGGTGGCCTTCGATATTGTCTCGCCGGCCCGGGCGTCCACCACCTGAACCACCTCGACCCCGGCGCGTTCGAGATCGGCGACCGTGGCGTCGCCTTCGGCGTTGGCGGTGAGCACAACGGCGCGATTGCCGGGACGGACGGCGTACATGTTGATCAGCCGTCGGGCAGCCCCGGACAGCATCACCCCGGGTAGATCGTTGCCCGAGAACACATAGGGCCGCTCGACCAGCCCGGCCGCCACCACCAGGGTCTTGGCCCGAGCCTTGATGAGCCGTTCGACCACTCCGGGATGGTTCCGTTGGGAGATCGCGATCCAATTGTCGTCGTAGCGCCCGGTCACCGCGGAGTCGGTCAGGATCTCCACCCCCGCGTCGCGGGCGGCCTCTTCAAGATCATCGGCGGTATCTCGATCCTGGTCGGTTCCCCAGCGGAGATGGCCCCCGAGACGATGGTTCTGTTCCACGAGCATCACGCTCATACCCGCCTTGGCCGCGCTGATGGCCGCTGCCAGCCCCGCAGGGCCACCGCCGGCAACGACGACATCAGGGTGCGTGTAGCGCTTGTCGTGGTAACCGTGAGGCGTGTCGAGATCAACTACGCCTCCGGGAGCGAAACGGGCCAGGACTTTCTCATACAGCGGCCAGAGTCGCTGCGGTTTGATGAAGGTCTTGTAATAGAAGCCCGCGGTCAGGAATCGGCCGAACAACCCGTTGGCCGCTTTGATATCGAAATCGAGTGACGGCCAGGCGTTCTGTGCCGAGATCTTCATGTCGGCCTCGAGAAGACGGTGCGCTCCTCGGACGTTGGGCTCGGTTCCGACCTGCACGGTCGTGTTCGGATCCCAGTAGTCGGCGGTCAGCACTCCCCGAGGCCGGTGGTACTTCATCGAGCGGGAGAAGACCTGCTGGTTGTTGGCCAGCAGAGCCGAGACGATCGTGTCGCCGGCACAGCCGACGTATTTTTTGGAGTTCCAGGTGAACTTGAGCGGTGCCTCGCGGTCGATGACCTCACCGGACTGGGGTTCGAGTCGGCGGATCACGACTCACCTCCCTGCTGGTCTGCGTCGGAACTAGGTCTGGCGGTCTTGGATCCGGGCAGCGGTGGTTCGCGAAACTCCGATGTGACCGTGTGGCGTTCAACGGTGAAGAAACGGCGGCAGCCGCTGCTGCAGTACCAGTTCTCCCTCAGCCAGCCCGCGGGGTTGTGTTCCATGTAGAGGTAGTCACGCCACTGGGTGGGCGTTGTCGATGACGGATCGGGACGGCTCGATGCCTCGCCCTGATAGGACATGTCGGCGGAGTTTCGGGGACCGCAATGAGGACAGGGGACTAGTAACATCAGAGGCCGAGCCAATCTCCGCGCGCAGACGGTTCATACGAGGAGGCCGTAGCCCGAGCGGCCCTTTGAGCGAAGCGAACAAGAGCGGGAAACACTAGTGACCTACCGCCGCCGCGCCTTTTTCGCCTACGAGCACGCCGTCGTCGAATCGTGACAGTGCAAAGGGAGAGATCAAATCGGGCGTGGCGCCGTCAGCGACGCATTTGGCCATCTGCTCGCCCGACACCGGTCCGGCTTTGAAACCGTATGTCCCCCAGCCGACGTCGCAGAGGAATCCTTCGACGGGGGTGAAGCCCATCACCGGGGAGTAGTCGGGGGTTATGTCGCAGAGCCCGGCCCACTGTCGCAGCAGCCGCATTTGAGACACTGCGGGCATCAGTTCAAGGACGTGACCTGCTAGTTCTTCGGTGAAGTCGAGGGTTCCGCGCATGTCGTAGGTTGCGAACGGGTCGACTGACGCTCCGAATACCAGTTCTCCGCGGTCGGTTTGGCTGACGTACACGTGCAATGAACCGGAGACGACTACCGTCGGCAGGAAGACCTTGACCGGTTCTGTGACCGCGGCCTGCAACGGATGGGTGGTGATCGGGAGTTGGAGACCGGCCATCGCGGCGATGAGGCTGGCCCAACCGGCCGTGCAGTTGATCACCACCGGAGTGGAGATGTCGCCTCTGGAGGTTCGCACTCCCGTCACCCTTGCTCCTGGGCCCTTGCCGTCGGGACCGTCGCCCCCTTCGCAGACGATGTCGACGACCTCGGTTTTCTGGTGCATGTCCACGCCGTAGGCGTCGGCGGCCCGGGCGTAGGCCCACACGACCGCGTCGTGACGGATCGTTCCACCGGGGGGGTGGTACAACGCCGCGAGGATCGGGTAGCGGGTGTTGGGCGAGGTGTCGAGGCTCGGAGCGATCTTCTTTATCTCATCCGGGCCGATGACGCTGGAATCGATGTTCTGCAGCTTGTTGACCTCGGCCCGCCAGCGCATCGTGCGCACCGCTGAATCCGTGTGGGCGAGGGTCAGGTGGCCGCGTTCGGAGAACATGACGTTCAGGTTCAGGTCCGCCGACATCGTGTTGTAGAGGTCTAGCGAGCGGTCGTAGAAGGCCACGCCCTCCGGGGTCAGGTAGTTCGAGCGGACGATCGCGGTGTTGCGCCCGGACCCGCCGCTTCCCAGGTACGCCTTGTCGAGAACCGCCACATTCTTGTTGCCGTGGTTTGCGGCCAGATAGTAGGCAGTCGCGAGCCCGTGTACGCCTCCACCGACAACGACCACGTCGTACGACTTCTTGAGCGCCGGTTCACGCCAGACGCGCGGCCAGACGTCGTTGCGAGCGCCTCGCCACAGCAGTGCTGCAGCCGAGTAGCGCGGAGCCCGGTTCCTGCGGATCACGGGTGCTAGTTTGACAGACTTTTCAGATAAATCTATTACTTGTTTCCTTAGTATTAAGATAATTATATTATGGATCACTCATCGGTCACGCTGCGCAGGCTGAACTACTTCGCAACCGTGGCCGCTGAACTGCACTTCGGCCGGGCCGCTGAAATCCTCCACATCGCCCAGCCCGCGTTGAGCCAACAGATTCGCCAACTCGAGTCGGACTTGGGTCTGCAACTCTTCGAGCGCACAACTCGCCGTGTTTCGTTGACGGCGGCGGGATCAGCCTTCCTGCCCCACGCGCGGCACCTGCTGGTGACCGCTCAAGGAGTGGCCCGCGCGGCCGGGGAGTTGCGTGCCGGTCAACGGGGCAACCTGCGCATCGGGTTCGTCGACTCGGCTGCCTACGAGTTCGTGCCACGCTTTCTGCACCGTTTCCGACAGGCCAGCCCCTTGGTGACACTGGAACTCCACACGATGTCGTCCGATGAACAAGCCGCGGCTCTCACTGCTGGTCGAATCGACATCGGGATAGCGCGTGTCACCCTCGACCACTCGCCTCTGTCGGCCACGGTGGTCGATGATGAACCGCTTGTGGCCGCGGTTCCGAGCGCCCACCGGCTGGCAAGCGATCCGTCGATTCGGCTGAACGAACTGCGTGACGACGAATTCGTGGGATTCGCACGCGAGCAATCGCCGACTCTGCACGCCAGATTGCGGGCCATGTTGGCGCCCCACGGAGTCAGTTACTCGCCTGCGATCGAAGCCACCGAATACACCACCATTCTCGGGCTGGTCGCGGCAGGGGAGGGAGTGGCGATCGTGCCGGCCGGTGTGCAGTCGCTGCGCCTCGGAGGTCTAGCCTTCGTAGCTATCTCCGATCCAGAGGCGATTGTGCAACTAGTTGTCCTTACCCGTGTCGATGAACCGTCAGCCATCGTTGCCAACGCCGTCCGGGAATTGACGCAACGCCTGAGCGGCGGGGAGCCGGCAGCGAAAGGACCCGACGAGCAACAAGCAACGGCTTCGGTTCCGCAATCGTGACGGCCGTCGACCGACCTGGGCTCGGCGCTGAACTGCGTCGCTTGGCGGTGCCCGTCTATCTGCCATGGTCCCTGCCGATGCTCGGCGGAACGGTGTTGTTGCCGGTGCTGCCCCTGTACCTGATCGAACAGGGAATCAGCCTCTCGTTCGCGGGTGTGATCATCGGTGCGGTCGGGGTGGGCTCGGTGCTCGGAGGAGTCCCGGCGTCCGCGTTCGGTCAACGCTTCGGCAACGACACCTTGATGTTCGTGTCCATTGCAATGCAGGCTGTGGTAGTTCTGGCATTCGGGTTCACCGAACTGGCTGTCGCGCTGGTGGTGCTGCGGGTCGCCACAGGCGCCGGAATGTCGGGAACCCGGCAGTCTCGACAGGTCTATATCGCTCGCAGCGTTGATATGGGCGTTCGAGGCCGGGTGATGTCGCTTGTGGGAGGCACGCACCGATTCACTTTCGTCGTCGGCCCACTGCTCGGCGGATGGGTGTATGACACGTGGGGCTCGGAGTCGGTCTTTGTTGTTGCGGCAGCGATCACCGCCGCCGGATTGTTGTGGATCGCATTGCCGGGGGGCGCCGACCCCCACGACAGCCCTGATCTTCGAACGGAGCAACCCAGAGTCGGAGTCGCCCTGCGGCGACACGGGCGACTTCTGGTGCGGGCCTCACTGGGTCCGATGCTGATCATGGCAGCGCGGGAGGGGCGTTATGTGGTGATCCCCCTGTTCGGTGACCGGTTTGATCTGTCCGCTTCCGCGATCGGAGCGCTCGTGGCGGTCGGAACCGCTGCGGACTTCTTACTCTTTCCCGTCTCCGGGTTCATCATGGACCGCTTCGGGCGGCTCTATTCCATGGTCCCGGCCTTCGGGCTGATGGCGTTGGGTCTGCTGCTGTTGGGTGTGGCCGGCTCCGCTAGCGAAGTGGTTGTCGCCGGCATCGTGATCGGCGTCGGCAACGGCTTGAGTTCCGGGTCGATGCTGACGATGTCGACCGACCTCGCCCCGAGCGATGCCTACGGGCCGTTCATCGCCGGGTTCAGCATGACTGCGGGCCTTGGGAGGCTGGTAGGGCCGATGGTCGTCGGATGGGCGGCGGAGTCGGTCGGACTGGGAGCTTCGGCCGTTGCACTTGCGATCACTCTGGGTTTGGGACTGTCATGGGTCGTGTTCGTAATCGGAGAGACAGGGAGATCGAACGGTGGCAGGTAGCTGTAGTGTCTCGATTCTTGAAAGCGAAAGTAGTGAGATAGGCTGGCTCCGATGGGATCATCGTCTGTGTCAGCACCCGCTCAACTTGAGGTGCGACCGATCGCCGGCTCGCTCGGAGCCGAGGTCATCGGTCTCGATTTCAGTGCTGTCAGTGCCGTGGCCGACGAGTTGAAGCAGGCATTGAACGAGAATCTGGTCCTGTTCATGCCCGGGTTGGATCCAACCGCCGAAGGTCTCCGTGACATCGCGGCCGCGTTCGGCCCGCTCGAAGTTCATCCTTACCTCGACAAGGTCGACCCGGAGATTCCCGAAGTGATCGTGCTGGACACCTCGACGACCCCGAAAGCCGATGTCTGGCACACCGATTTCACCTGCTCGGACCATCCCCCCGTCGCCGCGCTTCTGCACATGGTCGAGTCCCCGCCGTGGGGCGGCGACACGATGTGGATCAACTGCTACGAGGTCTACGACTCGCTGTCGGCGGCGATGAAGCAGTTTCTCGAAGGGTTGACCTGTCTGCATGAGGACACGCGCACTCAAGGAGCACCCGCGGCAGAGCATCCCGTCGTGCGGGTGCATCCGGACACGGGACGCAGGAGCCTGTATGTCAACAAGCAGTTCAGTCGGCGCATCCCTCAGCTCTCGCGGCCCGAGTCACAGAATCTCCTGTCCTTCCTTTACCGCTGGGAAGAGCAGGTGAAGTTCAGTTGTCGCTGGCGTTGGAACGTCGGCGATGTGGTGCTCTGGGATGAGCGGGTGACATTGCACTCGGTGGTTGACGATACGTCCGAGCGGAGGGTTCTGCGACGCGCCACGGTGCTCGGCGACGATCCGGCTCCGCCGGACGGCGCGACGATCCTGCCCCGTCACCGCACCCCGAAGACTGCCTCAAGCGGCTTTTACGGAATCGGCGGGTACGAGTTTTAACGGCGTTGGACCGCCTGCTGTTCGCAGCGCATGTACGCGAAGCCAGAGCCTCGTCGGCCATCTCGATTGCCTTCTCCTCCCTGACTGTCGTAGGGGTGGTGGTACGTTGGTGCGGATTGTCTAGCCGACCAAGGGAACCGATGATGACCAAAACCGAGGTGGAGGTTCAAGCCGTCGTCGCTCATTTCGTTGAACAGGTCCGCGCTGACGGCAAAGACGCTGGTTTCAGAGAGGAAACGTTGACCGCTCCTGTGCGCCAGCTCCTCGACGGTGTGTCTGAACTGGTCAGTTCTAGTCGTGTCGTGGTGGCGGACAAGGTTTCTCTGACGGTCGACGGTTTGGGGACTGGTTACCCGGACTTGTCGATTTACAAGGATGGGAATCTGTGTTTCGTCGTTGAGTTGAAGGCACCAGGCAAAGGAGCCGACCCGACGCTGTTCACCGGCCGCGAGAAGGATCAGTGGTTCAAGTACAGCCACCTGCCGAACGTGATCTACACCGACGGCAACGATTGGACACTGTGGCGGGATGGTTCGCTCACCGCAAAGTTCTCAGTCTGTGACGACATCAAGTCCGCGGCCTCTCCCATGAAGGATTGCGCAACCGAAGCTACGCGATTGCTCAGCGACGCTTTTTCGGGAACGCCGCAGATCATCAAATCAACGTCTCGGCTCGCGACCGAGACTGCCAAGCGATGCCGCGCTATTCGCGCTGACGTCTCTGGGCTTGACGAGTCGTTGTTGAAAGGGTTGACCCAGGACTGGCGAGATGTGTTGTTCCCTGATCTCGATGACGACGGTTTTGTTGACGCTTACACTCAGACCGTCGCTTTCGCTTTGCTGGCGGCGAGCAGCGTCGGGATAGACCTCTCGCTCGACGTCGACCCGAACCGTTACGATCGGTTCGGGTTGCTGCTTCACCTTGTAAGCGAACGTCTTGGTTCGGAGCGAGGGGTGCTCGGCAAAGCGCTGTCGTTGTTGACATCGGACGTGTCGGTGAGGTCCGAGGTGAACGCGTCGTTGGAGTCGATGCTGGCGGTGGCGAAGGCGGTGGACTGGGACGCGATCCGCGAGTCTGTGCCAGGCGACGCTTGGATGGATTTCTACGAACTGTTCCTCGGCGAATACGACCCTGCGCTCAAGAAACTGTCCGGTTCGTATTACACACCAAAGCCTGTGGTGCAGTGGATGGTTGAGTTCACCGACCGGATACTCGTAGACCTTTTCAGGTTACCGGACGGTTACGCCGACCACAACGTGTCCGTTGTTGATCCTGCGCTTGGCACAGGAACCTACCTTTTGAGCATCCTCAACCGGATCGGTTCGAACGCCGTTTCCAGGGTTGGGGCAGGCTACGCCGCGGAAGCAATGAACGAAGCTCTCACAGAGCGGATGGTCGGTTTTGAGATACAAGCATGTCCGTATGCGGTTGCTCAGTTGCGGTTGATCGAGTCGGTGCGCGCACACGACCCGGACCTCACCGATATCGCTCCGGGTGTTTACTTGACTGACACGCTAGCTAACCCATATCTCGAACCAGCCCCACAGTTTTTTATGAAGGCGATCACCGATCAACGGGAGCAAGCCGACAAGATAAAACGCGAAATCCCTATCAAGGTAGTGATCGGCAATCCGCCATACCTCACTGGCGCTGCACAGACCAGTTGGGTTTCGCAGAATTTGCTTGACGAGTGGCAACCCGACTCTGACTGGGGTGTGAGCGCTCACGCCAAGAACCTATCGAACCTGTACGTCTACTTTTGGCGGTGGGCGACATGGAAGGTGTTTGAGAACGCCCCCAAACCCAAAATCGACCCCGGCGAAACAGACCAAGCCGAGCAGGCCGGGATCGTGTCGTTCATTGCGCCTACCGGGTGGCTCGACGGCGACGGCTTTCAACAGATGAGGCGGTGGCTGAGCGAATGGTGCAGCCACATATGGGTGCTCGAACTGTCGCCGGAAGGACATCACGCATCCGCTGATTCACAGATATTCGAGGCGATGCGGCAACCCGTAGCGATAGTGACCGCCGTCCGGTTGCCCCAAAAAACCGGCCAGGTGGTCGTTCGTCACCATCGAGTGCCGCAAGGCACACGGGACTCCAAGTTTGACCACATCGCCGACCTAGTCGCCCTCAACGGCGATGAATGGGACCTTATCGAACCGGGGCTGGATGGTCGAGGGCCGATGACGCCTCCTGCGTCTAACCGGTGGCAGCAGATGCCGTCCGTGGAGGACTTGTTGCCGTGGCACGCAAGCGGTGTGAAGATCGGACGCACCTGGCCCGTCGCCCCCGACAAAGACGTCCTCCGACATCGCTGGGCAACGTTGCTTGAACAAAGACCGAACAAAACCGAAATGTCGCGGTATCTCGACGAACACCCACGCGACCGCACCATCGGTACCAAACTGACCGACAACCTCACCGCGGAGCGCCGCCGCCGACCACAACTCGCCGATCAAGACCTCTGCGAAGCGACGCTTGTCGAATACGGATACCGCAGCTTCGATGAACAATGGATAATCCGCGACAAAAGGCTCATCGACCGACCGAACCCGTCGCTATGGGCAGCGCACAGCGAACATCAAATGTATCTCGCTGTGCCAGCACTTGGGACTGCCAGCACAAGGCCATTAATCGCCGACGCCGATGGGCAACTTGTGTCTTTCAGCGCCACAATCCCAGACATGGACTATCTCGCCGGTTCGCGTGCGGGACGGATTCACCCGCTGTGGCGCGACCAGACATGCACCAACAACACCGACCCTGCAACCATCGACTACCTCACCGGCGTCTTTGGTCGTACTGTTTCGAGTCTTGACCTATTTGCCTACATCGCTGCTGTTGTCGCCCATCCCGGGTTCACCGACACGTTCCGCGACGACCTGCTGAACGCCAAAGCACTTAGGGTGCCTCTCACCAAAAACCCAGACCTGTTCTGGGAGGCAGCAGACCTCGGACACAGAATCTTGTATCTGAGCACGCTTGGGAAACGATGTGGAACTAACCCGACCGAACCATTGAACGCGCCGAACGGTCCGACCCTGGACACCGTGATGCCCACCGAAGCGCACTCCATCACCCACAACGAAATCACATCCACGCTCAGCATCCACGGACCTGCCGGTTCAGGGAACGGAGATGTCCGCAACGTCTCAACCGACGTGTACAACTACAACACAGCGAACATGAACGTCATCCAATCATGGTTCGGCTACCGCAAACACGAACCTGCAGGAAAGAAAACGTCGCCGCTCGACGAGATACACCCCACAGCATGGTCCGCTACCTACAGCACCGATCTCATCACCCTGCTCAACGTCTTGACACTGCTCGTAGCGGAACGACCAGCCCAGCAAAACCTCCTCGACAACATTCTCAACCAACCTCTAATCATCCGCAACGACCTCGAAACACACGCCGCGACACCCGCCAAAACAGGCACCCACGCGAAACCTCCCGAGTTCAAAAAACACAACACACCCGAGTTGACAACAACAGAATAAACCGGCTCTTCGCGTATTAGGTCGGAGTGAGGGTGTCGAGCAGCGCCCAGTTGGGCTTGCCGACATACAGGAGTGCTCTGATCCGGTAGTTGTTGAAGTTGCTGAACCCGAAGGCGACGCGTTTGACTCGTTTGATCAGATTGTTGGCTGCTTCGGACGCGGCGTTGGACACTCGGGCGTGGTGCCAGTTGGCGATCTGGGTGCTCCAAAGCAACATCGCTCACCGGAAGGCCGCGGCCGACCTGGCGTGTCGCCCAACGCGCTGCTCGTGTCGTCAACTACGCCCGCGGCGGCGCTATCTGAGGGTTCTGTTCAGTCACCGAACTCGTGCCGCAATCACTGCTGGGGCATCTCCATCTGTGTTTGTGCCACACCAACCTCGCCGGGCGGCCAAACACCGGCAGATCCACCAGCTCCACTGCCCGGTCTCCTTTGGACCACAATTTGCCGCCACAACCCGCACACGACGGACGCGGTGCCCGGCTTCGCACACTCAACCTCAACGGCCCGCCACGGTCGTCGTCGACGCTCAACACGTCGACTTCGCCGAGGCCTACCAACAACTCACACATGCGTATAGGGTCGTGTTCCACAGGGATCCTCCAGGTTCAGGGGTGGTTTACGACCCCGATTCTGGAGGACCCCACCCAACCAACCGCCAACACCCCACAACCCCCACTCCGACCTCAAACGCGAAGAGCCGAAAAGGAGAAAACAAATGTCCAAGTCATTGGCCAAAAAGCTGCTGTTTTCAGTGGTCTCACTGATCGTGGTCACGAGCGTTGTCGTTATCCTGGTTAACCGGGGTGACAATAGTGCGCCGGTGGAGCTTCCTTCGGAAGTTGCCACCTCCACCACCACAACCGATCCGGAAGCCGTCGATGAGACGGACGCGGAGATGGAAGAAGAACCGGCAGAGACCGAGGAAACCGAAGAGGTAGACCCCGGCCCTACCGTTCCAGAAACCGATCCGGAAGCCGTCGATGAGACGGACGCGGAGATGGAAGAAGAACCGGCAGAGACCGAGGAAACCGAAGAGGTAGACCCCGGCCCTACCGTTCCAGAAACCGATCCGGAAGCCGTCGATGAGACGGACGCGGAGATGGAAGAAGAACCGGCAGAGACCGAGGAAACCGAAGAGGTAGACCCCGGCCCTACCGTTCCAGAAACCGATCCGGAAGCCGTCGATGAGACGGACGCGGAGATGGAAGAAGAACCGGCAGAGACCGAGGAAACCGAAGAGGTAGACCCCGGCCCTACCGTTCCAGAAACCGATCCGGAAGCCGTCGATGAGACGGACGCGGAGATGGAAGAAGAACCGGCAGAGACCGAGGAAACCTCCGAGGACAGCCAGTATGAATACCATTCCTGCGTGACTCATGCAGGAATTTGGTGTCTCCTCGCCGATGGTAATTGGCGAGCGAAGAGGCCGTCTTACGCGGGTATCGAAGTTGGTGATGTTCAGGTTTGCGGTGAGCTGGAGGTTATTGAAGTTGGTGCTTGGGGTGATTCTCTGGAGTGTGTACACTACGATGTTTCACAGGAACAATTGGAGATTTTCCCTTATAACTGCGGGCCGATAGGTCCTGGAGGTTTTGCGACCCTCACTGAACATCTTGAACGGGTTTTCGAACGACCTGTCATGGGTCCTCAGGGTTATTGTGGATTCATGTCATCTTGGTACTACAGACCGTTCTCCGAATGGCTAGAGGATAACAACGGAGAGAACGGGATGTATGTCCTATGCAACCAAAGAGACTGGTTCGAGCTGAGAAGCCAACAACCGGCCTGCTTGCATCCCGACACAGACCCGAGCAGCCTGAATCCGTTTCAGTACATAGGTCTTCCTGAGACACCCGAGAATAGGAAAGTCGACAGAAGTCATGACCCGCAGGTGCAAAAACCGTACCTGAACTATGATTTGGTCGTCTTGAGGAAGTTCTGTGACAGATACCCGGTGGCTGAGCCTTGCGAGAGAATCCTCGGCACTCAAAACTGAAGGGATTGTAGCTCTTATGAATGAATTTATATAAGAGCTACTTCCCCAGAAAACCCGTTTGGATAAAATAAAATATTAAATTTCCATCGATATCCGGCTCTTCGCGTATTAGGTCGGAGTGAGGGTGTTGAGTAGGTTCCAGTTGGGCTTGCCGGCATACAGGAGTGCTCTGATCCGGTAGTTGGTGAAGTTGGTGAACCCGAACCCGACGCGTTTGACTCGTTTGATCAGGTTGTTGGCTGCTTCGGACGCGGCGTTGGACACTCGGGCGTGGTGCCAGTTCGCGATCTGGGTGCTCCAACGAGCCAGGGTGCGTCCTAGCCGGTTGACCTCGACAGGCAGAAACGAGTCTTGGAACTCGACGGCGAGCTGATCGACGGTCACGCGTCCGAGGTCGGGATCGGCGATGTCATATATCCCGCGCAGGGTCTCTTTGGCGTGTGAGGCGTTGCGGACCTCGCCGTGGGGGTCACCGGATTCGAGCAGGCCGCGTAGACGGTCCTCACCTGTTTCGCTGATGCGTTCGTGACCGGTGAGCAGCAGTTTGCGGCTGGCATACAGCGGGTCGTGTTTGCGGCCGCGGTGCCCGAGGGTCTGGTTCTGCACTCGCCGTCGCACCTCGTCGAGTGTGTTGTCAGCTTGCCGCACGACATGGAACGGGTCCGCGACCTGGGCTGCGTCAGGCAGCGCCGTGTCGTACGTCGCCCTATACGGCCCGGAGAGGTCCAGGGTCGCCCAACGAATGTGTACCCGCCAGCTCGCAGGCTGGTCCAGCAGCCATTTCGCCGGTGCTGCAGCTGTTCTGTGAGGCACTATGTCCAACAGTTTGCCGCCGGCGACATCGACGATGCTGGTCGCCCACGCCTTGTGTTTGAACCGGCCGGTGCGGCCGAACAGAGTTTCGTCGAGACCCACCGCGGTCGTCGCGCCGATCCGGTCAGTGTCGGCGTCGAGCAGCGTTTGACCCCAGCACAGCACCGTGTCGTTCACCGCCGACCAGCAACACGCCAAGTCCGAAGCAACATCGCTCACCGGACGGCCACAGCCGACCTGGCGTGTCGCCCAACGCGCTGCTCGTGTCGTCAACAACACCCGCGGCGGCGCGACCTGAGGGTTCTGCTCAGTCACCGACCCCGTGCCGCAATCCTCACTCGGGCAACGCCACCGGTGTTTGTGCCACACCAACCTCGCCGGCCGGCCGAAGCTCGGCAGATCCACCAGCTCCACCAGCCGCTTGCCGTCGGACCACAACTTGCCGCCACAACCCGCACACGACGGACGCGGTGCCCGACATCGGACATGCAACCTCAACGGCTCGCCGCCACGGTCGTCGTCGACGCTCAACACGTCGACTTCGCCGAGGCCCACCAACAACTCGCACATGCGTATAGGGTCGTGTTCCACAGGGATCCTCCAGGTTCAGGTGTGGTTTACGACCCCGATTCTGGAGGATCCCGCCCAACTGACCGCGGACACCCCACAACCCCGACTCCGACCTCAAACGCGAAGAGCCAATAAACCGGCCCGACCACACCATGAACACTCCGCCCCACAGCGTTGCACCGAGCACCCTAACCTGCGGGTCCGGACTTCTGCATCAGCTGAGCTTTCCCGGTAAGACGGGGGAATCGAGTTAAGGAAGCGATTGCTTTAGGAAGTGCCGGCGTTCAGGTGGGTCCTGAGGAACGCTGAGGTGCGGGCCCAGGAAGCGGCCGCGGCCGACGGGTTGGCGAACATCGGGTTCTTGTCGTTGTCGAAGGCGTGGCCGGCCCCTTGTTGCACGAGGATCTCGACGTTGTCCATCCCTTCGGTGGCTGCGCGAAGGCCGTCGACATGCTCGTTGGGCAGGAACGGGTCGTCGTCGCCGAAGTGGAACAGGACCGGGCAGGTTATCGCGGAGGCCTTGTCGAGGTTCTCGCCGATCATCGAACCGTAGTACGACACCGCGCAGGTCGGTTCGTGAGCTGCTGCGGCCAGGTAGGTCATCGAACCGCCGAAGCAGAACCCCATCACCGCGACGCCGCCCTGCACCTCTGAGCGGTTCGACAGGTGCTCCAGCGCGGCGCCGATGTCGGCGATACCGTCTTCTGGGGGGTGCTGGTTGGCGATCTCGAAGGCCGGTCCCAGGTCCTCGGGGCCGCGGGCATCGACGCGGAACGGGTGCTGGATCCGCCAGTACATGTGCGGCGCCAGGACGACGTAGCCCTCGTTGGCGAGGCGCTCGGCGACGCTGCTGATGTAGTCGTTGATTCCGAAGATCTCCTGGATCAGCACGATGCCGGGTCCGCTGCCGCTGTCGGGAGTGCACAGGATTGCGGGAATGTCGCCAGAGGCGCTGGATATTACGTGGTCTGTTGTTGTTGGCATGGCTCGGAGTTTATGGGCGTTAGGGTGCTGGCGCAGGTCCGCGCATCGTTAAGGAGTTCTTATGGACGTCAATCGCATCACATCACTGTTCGGCCTCGAGGGTCGGCGTGCCGTTGTCACAGGAGGCAGTCGCGGTATCGGCAGGATGATCGCGGAGGGTTTGCTCGACGCGGGGTGTGAGGTGATCATCACTGCCCGCAAGATCGAACAGGTCACCGCGGCCGCCGATGAGATGTCGTCGAGGGGAACCTGCATAGCGGTTCCGAGCGATCTCTCCACTGACGAGGGCATCGATCACCTTGTCGCTGCGGTCAACGAACGCTGGGACTCGCTGGACATTCTGGTCAACAACGCGGGTGCGTCGTGGGGTGAACCGCTCGACGACTTCAGTGCGCAGGGTTGGGACAAGGTGATGAACGTGAACGTCCGAGGGGTGTTCTTTCTCACTCAACGTCTGCTGCCGCTGCTTCGTGCTGCGGCCCGACAGTCATACCCGGCCCGGGTCATCAATACGGGTTCGGTGAACGGGCTGACCCCGCCGGAGATGGACACGTTCTCCTATTCGTCGTCGAAAGCGGCGGTGCATATGCTGACCCGCCATCTCGCCAAGCAACTGGCCGAAGAACACATCACCGTCAACGCCATCGCGCCGGGTCCCTTCGATTCCCAGATGATGGCCTTTGCGCTCAACGATCCTGACGCGCGTGCAGGCATCGCCCGTGACGTCCCTCTCGGCAGGATCGGCATGCCCGACGACATGGCCGGAGTGGCGATCTATCTGGCGTCGGCCGCCGCCTCCTATGTCACCGGCGCGGTCGTGCCCGTCGGCGGCGGCCTGTCCACCGTCGCCAAATAGGCTCGCCCAATCTGCGCAGCCATCAAGCGTGGATACGCGTTGTGGTCCGGCGTCAGAGGGTGACAGCGAGTGTATTCCGGCGCGGGTCATAGGCGGATGCGGATGCAATGCTGTCGTGCTAGCAGGCGGAGCTACTTGAAGCGACTTGCCACGAATAGTCGGGAGAGAGTTGTGCAACGCGCCTTGGATCTGAGCCGAGGTCG
The DNA here is from genome assembly GCA_965116485.1 of Acidimicrobiales bacterium. Taxonomy (GTDB): domain Bacteria; phylum Actinomycetota; class Acidimicrobiia; order Acidimicrobiales; family Aldehydirespiratoraceae; genus VXYK01. The sequence goes on along the minus strand of OZ220692.1, from coordinate 3,406,642 downwards.
CTTGCGAGCAGTGAGTTTCTCCGAGTGAACACGATCTTGCTGTGGGCGATCCACGCAAAATCGTCAACCAGCGGTTCAAAGAGGAGTTCCTGACCCGAGTCCATCTCAATGACAGCAAACCTTGCGGTTCCTAAGCTGTCGGATCCAAAGGCGGCCACGAGCGTTTCGTCGGGAGACATGCAGGCGCGATCAATGTCGAAGTCGACTCTCATCGACGCCTTCGCGGTGACAGTGCCGGATTGAGACAAGTCCATGGCCACGACCCGTTGTTCCGCCGCTCTCAATAGGATTGTGGAAGAGCTGATGTGGAGTATTTCGCGTCCGGCGAGTCCGTAAATCGAATCTACCGATCCTTCGTCGGTCCAGATGGCAAACTCGCTACCGCCGGACTCCAAACTGCGCACAACCAGGAATCCGTTGTCCAAGCGACCGAGGATCCGCTCCACGTCGGGTCTTAGTTCGTAGTCTTCAAACCGATTCGGTGCGTCGGAATCAAGGCGTGCGATACTACGGCGCTCATAACTCACAGACCAGAGCGCCCCGTCTTTTGGATATGCGACGATCGTGTCGCCCGTAGTGATCGAAGACCATTCACCTCGATTAGATCGTCCAGCGCCGTCGGAGAAAGCAACTATCTGTCCGTCGCCCGATACCCAGAGCGGTTGAGTCAAGGAATCCGACGCAGTTGGGAAGCGGGTCACCTGATCCCCGACGACTGTCACGCTTACCAGATTGCCGGTTTCGCTGCTGCGCGGGACGCCCTGAAGAATCATTGCGCCTGCGATGCCACTCCAGTCATCCAGCAGGCTTAGCAGCGGCTGGTCGGCGACGATTGGCCGCTCGTCGGGCACCGTACCATCGAAAGCTAATGTATCGGGAATGGGTGCTGTAACGGGACTCTCGCTCGTGGTCGGTGGATCTGCGACCACGCTGGAGGCTTCCCACCGCGATTGAAGGATCCCGGCGATCGACAAAATTACAACCGCTGCGCCCGCAACGGCGACTCACGGTCTCCGGCACCTCCCAGGTTCCCCGTGGACATCCCATGAACTATCGGTGCCCCTCCAGTCCAAATCAACGTCAATGTCGTTCTCAGAAGATGCCATAATGATTCACTTTAGAAGAGGAACGAGGGCGCTTCGGAAATGAGGGGGAGTACAACACCATCACTCCCCCCTGATTTCCGAAGCACCCGATTTCACTACTGGAATCGAACATATGTTTGCAGGTAGGTTGAGGGGTGTGAGCGGCCGCGCCACCATCCTTCATGCCGATCTTGACGCCTTCTACGCGTCGGTTGAACAGCGTGACGATCCCAGGTTGCGCGACCACGCGGTCATCGTCGGTCAGGGCGTGGTGTTGGCCTGCAGCTACGAGGCCAAACGCGGCGGAGTCCGTTCAGGGATGAGCGGCGCGATCGCCCGTTCTCTGTGTCCCCAAGCGATCACGGTTCCACCGCGTATGGACGCCTATGCCGAGGCGTCGACACAGGTGTTCGAGCAGTTCGCCGACTTCACACCCTTCGTCGAACCGCTGTCGGTCGACGAGGCCTTCCTCGACGTCGCCGGAGCCGAGCACCTCTTCGGACCCGCCGCTCAGATCGCCGAGGCACTCAGGACTCAGGTGCGGGAGAACGTGGGATTGGCCCTCTCGGTGGGCGTCGCCCAAACCAAGTTTTTGGCCAAGGTCGCCAGCGGCCAGGCAAAGCCTGACGGAGTAATCGTCGTCGAACCAGGCAACGAACTCGCCTTCCTTCATCCACTGCCCATCGAGGTTCTCTGGGGTGTGGGTCGGGTCACTGCCGCGAAGCTCCACGATCACGGTATCGACACGGTCGGAGATCTCGCCTCGTGCGGACGTGACGGACTCAAGGGCTATCTCGGCGACCACGCGAGCGCCCACCTTCTGGCGCTGGCTCACAACCACGACCCGAGGGCGGTCGACACCGACCGCCGCGACCGGTCGATGGGCGCTCAGCGGGCTCTCGGGCAGAAAGTCCGCCGGCGCGAAGAATTGCGCCTCGAGATGCTCGCACTGGCCGAGAAGGTGGCCGCGCGTCTGCGCAAAGCAGAACGCGTCGCCCGCACTGTCACCGTTCGGTACCGAACTTCGGAGATGCGTCACGAGACCCGATCTCGCACCCTGCCCGAGGCGACTCAACAAACAGACATTCTCGTCGCAGTCGCCGACGAACTGCTGCTCGATCTGATCGACGGTCCCCACGGTCCCGGCAGCAGACTCGGTCGTGTCGGTTGCACGCTGATCGGGGTCACCTACTCAGCGCTCGGTTCTCACGATGCGATACAGCTCGCGCTCCCGTTCGCTGACAGCGGCAAACCGACCGATGTGCTCGACACCATGATCGACAGCATCCGCTCGCGATGGGGCAACAAGGCCGTGGCCCGGGCGTCGCTGCTGGATCACAAGGGTGAGGTTGCAGCTCTCACCCGGCCCACCGCCCTCGATTCGGAAGCGGCGGAACAATCGCCCACACGGCAACCCCTCGACGCGCGACAATGACCCGGTGACCGAGTCCCTACCCGAGCGTCGACACCCGCGCGGAGTGTTCTGCAACCGAACCCTCAACCTCCGCGGCGTGCGAGCAATCGGCTACGACATGGACTACACACTCATCCACTATTTCGTGGACGAGTGGGAACGGGCAGCTTTCGATCACGGTCGTGCGTACCTTGAGGAATTGGGTTGGCCGGTCGCAGATCTGGTGTTCGATCCCGAGGCTTTCACGCTCGGACTCACCTTCGACCTCGAACTGGGCAACATCGTCAAAGCGACGCGCTTCGGTTACGTCGTGAGGGCTCAGCACGGCAAAGCGATGCTGCCGTTCGCGGAACTGCGGCGGAGCTACTCGGAAACGGTCATCGACCTTGCCGACCAGCGGTTCAAGTTCATGAACACGCTCTTCGAGCTGAGTCGAGCCTCGCTGTGGTGTCAGCTGGTCGACCTCCACGACCGCTCACCTCTCCCCGGCATCAAGACCTACCGACAGCTCCACCGCGCAATCGACACTGCACTCGGCAGCGCTCACCGCGACGGATCACTCAAGGCTGCGATCGTCTCAGACCCGCAACGCTTCGTGGACCTCGACCCCGAGACCGTGCCGACCCTCATGGATCAGCGCCTTGCCGGCAAAGACCTGATACTCATCACCAACTCCGACTGGTCGTACTGCCAACAGATGATGAACTGGTGCTTCAACCGGTTCATGACTGCGGGCCAGACCTGGCGCGACCTGTTCGACCTGATAATCGTGGCCGCCAACAAACCCCGGTTCTTCTCCGACGTCGGACCGATCTATGAGGTCGTAGACAGCAAGCGGGGCCTGCTCGAACCGTACCTCGGTGCGATCAAGTCAGGCGCGGTCTACCACGGAGGCAACGCGCGTCTCGTCGAGGACGCGCTCGGCCATGAGGGGTCGCAGTTCCTCTACGTGGGCGACCATCTGTTCGGCGATGTGTATGTGACCAAAGACGTGCTGCGCTGGCGCACCGCGCTGATAGTGCGCGAGTTGGAGGATGAGATCTTCGCAAGCGCCAACGCAGCCGGCACAACCACCGAACTGGCGAGACTTATGGAGCAGAAAAGCCAGTTGGAGTTGGCCCAGTCGCGCCTGCGGATGCAGCGCCGCCATCTCGTCGTCGACGACAAACCCAGAGAGAAGATCGACGCCGGCATCGAATCGACCACCGCTGACCTGGCGGAACTCGACGAACGCATCGCACCGTTGGCACGGGCCGCGAGCGAGCAGGGGAACGTGTTCTGGGGTCCACTGATGAGAGCCGGCGTCGACAAGAGCCTGTTCGCACGCCAAGTCGAGAAGCATGCCGACGTCTACACGAGCCGTGTCTCCAACTTCCGAGCCGAGACTCCATACGGTTATCTGCGCGCCGCGCGGGTCCTGCTCCCCCACGAAACCCCCGAGTTCCGAAGGCAACAGGCCGAAACCTCTACAGGCGTGTAGTTGCAACATATACCGGGCAGACTCACCGACATGCTTTCTCGCCTGGGCCACTGGTGCTCCCACAGGCGCCGAACCGTGCCGAGGAACTGGTGGATACCGGCCCTGGCTCGACCGAATCGTTCCCCGCTTGAGAATCGAGGACTATTGATGTTGCGAGGTTCAACGACGGGTCTCCGTTGGGTTGCATTGCTGATTGTCGCAGGACTGGTGGTCGCAGCCTGCGGAGGAGTCGATCCGCGGCCCGAGCCCGCAGCTGACACGGCTACCGGTGTCACCGATGCGTCCAGCGAACCGAGCGTGTCGACGGGCCCGGATGATGTGAGCGAAGTCGAGTCGTCTGTCGGCGACGACACGGCCGGCCCCGAAATCAGCCCTTTCGGCCCCGCGCCGGCTTCTCCGAGCGGACCCCTGGATCCCGCGTTGGAAGTCGATCTCAACGCACTGTTCGACTCGTTGACGACAGCCCCGGACCTCGAAGCGATCGACCGGGTGGGCGCTTCGGGAGATCCGAGGGCGGCGTGGCTGCTCACCGACGTCATCCGCTTCCTCCGCATGGGCGAGGTATTCGAACGCACGAGCAAGGCATGGGAGGCGCTCACCGACGTCTCGATCCCGGCCGATGAGTCGCCGTGGGGGTTCACGACCAACCACATGATCGCCTGGGATGTGCCCGCTCCGCCGGGATACATCAACTGGAAGCGCCGGCTCTTCGAGCTTGTCGAACCGCGTTGGGCGCCGCTGTTCGACGACCCCGGCGCCACCGTCGACTGGCGCTGGGTGTCGTGGGGCGGCGTCCTTATCGACAACCGGCCGATCGGCCAGACCCACCTCGGCTGCCCTCAGGGTTGCATCCCCGCGCTCAACGACCCGGCGCTCACCTCCGCTGCCGACGGCTCCTGGTATTCCGACGACTCGATCGTGTTCGGCGTGGTCGTCAACAACGAGGCGGTGGCGTTCCCGAAGAACATCATGGAGATCCATGAGATGGTCAACATCACCGTCGGCGGCCGGCGTCTGGGCATCCCCTACTGCACCCTGTGCGGGTCGGCCCAGGCGTACTTCACCGATGATGTGGCGCCCGGGATCGACACCGGCGGCTACGGCGCCTACGAACTGCGCACATCGGGGCTGTTGAGCAGGTCGAACAAGGTGATGTTCGAGCTCCACACAATGTCGGTGATGGACACCTTCACCGGCGAGGCCCAGAGCGGACCGCTGCGCACCGCCGGTGTGGTGCTACCCCAGACCAGCGTGCGCACGGCCACCTGGGGCGATTGGAAGGTCGCTCACCCCGACACCCGGATCGTCGCCGAGGACGGCGGCATCGGGCGCACCTACCCGCGCGATCCGCTGCGGGGCCGCGACGACGACGGGCCGATCTTCCCGATCGGCGACGTCGATCCGAGGCTCGGAGTGCAAGAGCCGGTCGTCGGGGTGATCTCCGATGACGGCACCCCGGTCGCCTTCCCGGTCGCTGTGATCGAACCCCTGACCGCCGGCGGCGCCTCGGTCACGTTGGGTGGGGTCACGGTGACCTCAGACGGCGCGGGTTTCACCGCTGCGTCGGAAGCATCGGGCGATCCTCTGGCCGCACACCAAGCCTTCTGGTTCGCCTGGAGCCAGTTCCACACGAACACTCTGTTGTTCCCCGACGACGGTTGAGGCCTGTGCCGTCTCATCGGCGACGCGCTGGCAACCTCGGCACCCGGAACACCTAGGCTGAGTATCTATGGAAGTACCGCTGACCATTGCCGATCATCTGCGCCGTGCGTCGCTCGTTTATGGCGACCGAATCGGGATCATCGACGAGAGTGATCAACCGGCGCCCTCGCTCGGGGAGCTGACCTACCGGCGATTCGAGGAGTTGGCCTCCGGCTTGGCCGCGGGATTGGACCACCTCGGGGTGGGCCTCGGCGCCCGTGTGGCGATCGTGTCGCACAACGCCGCTCGTGTGCTCGTCCACCTGTTCGGCACCAGCGCTTTCGGTCGGGTCGCCGTGCCCATCAACTTTCGGCTGAGCCGTGCGGAGGTCGCCTACATCGTCGAGCATTGCGGGGCTGAGGTTCTGATCATCGACCCTGAACTCGAGTCGACGCTCGGAGACGTCGAAGTCAAGCACCGGTTCATCGCCGGCGAACAGAGCGACTCCCTCTACCGGGTCGGCAGCGAACCGGTTGCCTGGACTTTCGACGAGTCGGCCACAGCGTCGATCAACTACACGAGCGGCACGACTGCGAGGCCCAAGGGCGTGGAGATGACCCACCGGAACCTCTGGGTCAACGCGGCCACCTTCGGCTGGCACACCGGCGTCAGCGACCGTGACGTCTACCTGCACACGCTGCCGATGTTCCACTGCAACGGCTGGGGCATGCCCTATGTGATGACCGCCATGGGCGTCCCCCATGTGGTGCTGCGCAAGGTCGACGGCGCGGAGATACTGCGCAGGGTTCAACAGCACGACGTCACGATCATGTGCGGCGCACCCGCGGTGGTGGCCGCCATCCTCGACGCCGCTGCGGAATGGGAAGGCGAGATCCCGGGCCGGGGCAAGGTGCGCATCGTGGTTGCGGGCGCGCCTCCCCCCACCAAGACCATCGAGCGTGTCGAGACAGAACTGGGCTGGGAGTTCATCCAGATCTACGGCCTGACCGAGACGGCGCCGCTTCTCACCATCAACCGCAACCGGGCGGAATGGGACGAGCTCACCCCGGCTGAACGGGCTTCGAAACTCTCCCGGCAGGGCAATCCCGCGCTCGGCGTCACCATGGCGCTGGCCGACGACGGCGAGGTGCTGGCACGCGGCAACGTGATCCTGAAGTCGTACTGGGACAACCCTGAAGCGACCGCGGACGCGCTCGTCGACGGTTGGTTCCACACCGGCGACGGCGGCGTCATCGACGAGGACAACTACGTGACCCTCCAGGACCGCAAGAAGGACGTGATCATCTCCGGCGGCGAGAACGTGTCGTCCATCGAGGTCGAGGACTGCCTGTTCTCTCATCCGGACGTGACTGAGGTGGCGGTCATCGGCGTGCCCCACGACAAGTGGGGGGAGACGGTGAAAGCCCTCGTCGTGCTGGCCCCGGGCGCCACGGTCACCGAGCAGGACCTGATCGACCACTGCCGTGAGCGGATCGCCCACTACAAATGCCCGACCAGCGTCGAGATGCGTGACGAACTGGCCCGCACCGCCACCGGCAAACTGCAGAAGTTCAAGCTGCGAGCCCCCTACTGGGCCGACCTCCAACGCCAGATCAACTGACCGGACTGATCATTCGGCCGCGGGGCCGGCATCGGCGCCCGCCCGCACGGCATCGAGCACAGACCGGGCGTCTCTCGACGAACGGAGGTACGACTCCGCTGTGCGCGCCCACGGCGGAGTCTCACCGGCGTCGTCGGGCGCTTCGCAGCCGATCAGGTTGGCTGCGGCATCCAGTCCGCCTTCGAGCGAACCCACCGGCTGCGGCGCCGGTTCTGTGCCGGTCACGCCACCGCCGAATGACCATGCCGTCGAAGCCGAGGCTGCCAACCCCGCGGTGGCGTGGACGTCGTCCTCCCAGTCCTCGGGAACGACGATGTCCAACGCGCCGCATGCAGCGATGGCAGCCACATCGGTTGCGGCCATCGACACGGCCTCGATTCTCGCCGCGCCGGTCGTCGCTCCGACGGACTTGATCGCGCTCGGCAGACCCGCGACCGTGAACCCGACCACAGCTCCATTGCGGATGTTGCGAATCACGCCATCGAAGGCGTCGTTGGCGTCACCGGTCAGATTGATGGCCAGAGCCGTGCCTCCGGCGGCTCCGGCGCCTGCCGCAGCACCTGCCGCCAACACCAGCGGCGTGGCTGAGCCTGCACTCAACAGAATCACCGCTCCCCCCGCTAGCAGCGCCGCACCGAGAGCCAACTCGTCACGATGCTCCTCGAACCAGGTGCGGTCGAACCACCCGGCTTCCAGCACCGCGTCGGCCGCAACGAGCACTTCGTCGGGCAGATGGGGGTTGTCCTCGATGAAACGCCGGAAATCTGCACGAGAGTAGAAACCATCAACCTCGGCTGACGCGTCGGCAGCAATATCGATCTCGTTCCGATACTCCTTCAACACCGAGTGGATCTGGCTCTTGACCATGAACATCTCTAGATCGTCGAGCGACACCACCCCGTCGCCAGGGTTGTCGCTGCCGAACACCTCGCCGGAAAGGAGTTCCTCGTTGCGTGCCGCAGTGTCGAGACGATTCCAGAGTCCAGGATGGTCCAGCAGCGCCTGCGCTGCTGTCACTGTCGGTTCGGCGAACTTCCATGGATGCTCGACGACGTAGCGCAGGTCAGCGACGCTTACTTTGCCATCGGTCCTGCCGCCCGACGGGTTGTCGAGATCGTCAAGGTTCTCACGAAAGCCCCGCAGAGCCCGCAATTCGGGTACCGACACTCCAAGAGCACGGCTGCTCGCGATCCACGCGACTGCATCCACCAGGTCCACCCCGTGTTGAGCCACCACCTCCACGACTTCGACGGTGTCAATGCCGAGACTCACGGCCAAGCCGACGCCGACCACAGCGTCCTCTCCGAAGAAGCCGTTCGCGTTCAACACCGCCAGTTGGTAGTCGAGATTGTGGACATACTCCTGAGCCTCCGCGAGCGACCCGCCTCTTTCCGCCAGTACCTCGGACACCCGCAGGTTGAACAGGCGCTGCTCCGTGATACCGACCGCGTTGGCGAAGTCAAGCCCGCCGTCGATCAATTCAACGATCATCTGCGTTGCCTGCTCATCGCCGCCCATGAACGCACTGACCCTCTCGCGACGATTCCTCACGAGAAGATCGAGCTGGGCTGCTCGATCGCCGACCTGCCAGTCAGAGATGCGAGCAGACAACTCTTCAATTCGCTCGACATCAGCCCACAGCAGATCGATCTGATCTAGCCGCGACTTCAGATCGACCGCCAAGCTGTTCAGGCCATCATGGGCTCGCCGAAGCGACAAAGACGGATCGCTAGCGGATCCGGCAAGAATCCTGTTCGCTTGTTGGATCAAGCCGTCGACCGCTGTCCGGTCCCAAGCCAGCTCTTCGGTTGTGGCCGACATGACAGTCCAGAGGTAGAGAGCGCCGGGCCGGTCTAGGATGACGATATCTGCGGAGTCCATTTACATTATATATAACAATATCTATCAGAAAATCCCAACAGGCTAAGAACTTTCTTCTCAATCGGGTTGTCAGAACCTGGCCGAGGTCGCTGACCAGACTGATCATTGGACAGTTCGCATCGCGGAGCGCGTTCCGTGACGAGTCGGACAGGTTGATCGCCGGGAAGTCCTTGCACCCGATCTGGTAGATCAGCATCGGCTGAGGCACGTCCCGCAAACGGTGATGCCCCAGCGAAAGCAGTTCCAGGTTGACCACCTCGGCCACATCACTGGAAATCAGAATCTGGCCACCCGAAGCACAGGCTTCGAGCCGACCCGTTCGGTTGGGGACGGTTCCGAAGTAATCGTCGCCTCGGCGCGTGGCGCTGCCCCGATGAAGTCCCATACGCACCCGCAACGCGGGCCCGGTCCGCCAATCGGTCCGAGCGAGTTCATTCTGAATGCACACAGCGGCATCGACCGCCGCTTGGGCGTCCTGGAACGCCGCACGAAAATGATCCCCGGCCCATCCGAAGATGTACCCGCCCGACCTTTCAACGATGCGACGAACCAGGGCATCGTGAACTTCCACGCTTCGGGCTGCAGCGACGGCGTCCTCCTCCCAAAGACGACTGGATCCCTCCACATCGGTGAACAGGAAAGTGATGATCCCCGCCGGGATCGAATCACCATTCCAACGAGGTTGATCCACGCTGCTTCCCAACAATCCGCGGCCCGGTAGAACTCCACGACTGCCTCATGTCCAGCTCACGCTCAGAACACGACGGAGGGGTCCGGAACCAGATCTCGCGCCAGCCACTGGAACACCCGCCAACCCACATCGCCAGTGTTCAACGAAGCGTACGCCTCCTTGGCTGCCTCCTCGTTGATCGGTTCGGCGGCGGGAGCTTTCACATGCACTTCGGCCACCCGCTCGGCGGTTACGAACCTGCCGACGGCGTCGCCAGGCGAGCGACCGCCGGTGAGAAGGCCGTGATTGGCCAGGATGCACACTCTCGTGTCGCCCATGGCGCGGGCGATGGCCTCTCCCCCGCCTGTGCTGATCACCTCGAGGTCCTCGCCGTGATAGATGGACTGGTCGAAGACCACCGTGCACGATTCCTGGCTGATCGGCCGGAACGGCTCGACATTGGCCGCCCATGGAGTGCCGAACGGGGTGTGGACATGGGCCGCCGAAACCAGATCGGGGCGCGCGTCCAGGATGGGCCAGTGGATGTGGTGAGCCGCGAAGTTGATCCCGTTCTCCGTGGGCCCGGCTACGCCCTGACCGTCGGGACCGACCAGAGTGAGATTGTCCACGGTGGCGTCCGCGAAACGGATTCCGTAGCCGAGCACCCAGAAGTGATCGGTCAAAACAGGGTCACGGGCACTGATGTGACCGTCTCCCATCTGCCCCCAGCGCATCGCCGCGAAGATCCGGTAACCGATCGCCGCCTCCCACTTGCGGACCAGACGCAGATCGTCGACATCGGTCACCGTCGGGAGCTCGGCGTCATAGGTGATCGGTGGGTAGCGGTCCAGCGACAGCGCCATGGCCAGAGAATACCAGCGCCGTGTCCACAGGTCACCACCCGATTCGACCGTAGTCCCACCGCCCCCTCAACACGGTCGCCTAGGACGCCGGCACACGGTGGCTCGACAGACAGTGCTCCGGCAAATGAGGGGACGGCCCACCGATGAGGCGAACCAGGTGCGGCCTCGACCTAGCACAGCGGGAACTGGTCGGGGTCGAGGGGGGCGACGAGACCGAGGGCGGCTTTGAGCCTCAACAGGCGATCAAGGCTCTCGTCGATCCGGGTCAGAAAACCGGGGTCCGCCGCTGCACGTTCGAGAATGGAGGCGACGATCTGTTCGATCTCGCTGTGGGAGACGAAGAGCACCAGGTCGGCTCCAGCTTCGATCGCCGCCACCGCACGGGCCCCGGCCGTTCCCTCCTTGGTGACACCGACCATGGTGGCCAGATCGTCAGTGATGACCACCCCACCGAACCCGAGCTCGCCCCGCAGCCAACCGTTGGTGATCTCCGACGAAAGCGATGCTGGGCGATGCCCGTCGACACCCTGATAGCGGATATGACCTGTCATCACGACCGGGGCGACGGTGTCGACGTAGGGAACCGCACCGAACGACCGCCATTGCTCAAACGAGTTGGACGACACCGAATCCCCGACGTGCGGGTCGGCGCGCGTCGCCCCCTGATTCGGGAAGTGTTTGAGAACCGCGGCCACTCCCGCGTTGCAGTGCCCCGCCACCATGGCGCCTGACAGCGCGGCGACCGCTACTGGATCACCTCCGAAGCTGCGACGCTGCCGGGCCATGTAGTGGTTCGCGTCCACATCCACGTCCGCCAGCACCCCGAGATTGAGATGCACGCCCGCGGCAGCCAGGTCCGAGGCGAAGCGGGTCGAACGGGCCGTGAATTCTCCGGTCGCTCGAGCCAGATCCTCACCGACCGCCGCATCAAGGTTCGTCGGGTGAACCAACGGCTCGACCGGGACCTTCAACACCCGCAGCCCAGCCTCGGCATCAGTGACGACAAGGGGGCCGACCGTGCATCTGCGAGCCGGTTCCAACACCGCCGCAGCAGAGGCGCGCCCACCGGCGTCGAATCCCCAATTGTTCTGGGCCTCAGTGAGGAACACGCCTCCCAGACAGCTCGATCCGACTCGCTGATCGATCGTCGCTATCAGATCCTTCCCGGGACCCCCGACCACCAGAAGTTGCAGGGCCTTGTCCCTCGGAGACATCTCGTCGATCAGCGACGAAAGCAGCCGCTCATGGACCGGCACCGTGGTGGTGATCGTTGTCGTCGTCGTTGTTGTGGAAACGGTCGTCGATGTCGCGGGCGCAGAGGTCGGAGGACTTGTTGTGGGCGTGGTCGAAGGCAGCTCCTCGTCGCCGCTCGCAACCATCGCCCAAACCGCCATCGCAGCCAGCGCCGACAGCCCCAACACCCACAGCGACGAGGCCAGGAAACTGCGGGGAGCGTCTGTTCGGGGGTCCATAGCTTCCCACTCTGCCCGCTCCGAAACCGTAGAAGGCGCAATTGACAAGTCCACCTAGACCGTACCGGCTCGCAAGCCGTTAGGTTTCACACCCATGACCACACACCAGACCGCCGCCGGGGTCCCTTTTCTTCGCACTCCCGAGGATCGTTTCTCGGATCTGCCGGGTTTCGCCTACGAACCTCGCTACGTGGAGGTGGACGGCTTGCGGATGGCCTACGTCGATGAGGGCCCTGCAACCGCGAGCACTGTTCTGCTGCCTCACGGCGAGCCGACCTGGGGCTACCTGTATCGCCGGATGATCCCGACACTCACTGAGGCGGGACATCGGGTCATCGTGCCCGACCTCATCGGTTTCGGGCGCTCCGACAAGCCCACGCAGCGTTCGGTCTACACCTACACCGGGCATGTGGCCTGGATGAGCGAATTTCTCGACCACTTCGACGAAGTCGAAACCTGGGACGCATTCTGTCAGGACTGGGGTGGACTGATCACGCTTCGGTTGGCTGCAGAACAGCCCGAACGCTTTGCCCACCTCGTACTCGGCAACACCGGCGTGCCGTACGGCGAGAGTCTCGGCCCGGGATTCGACTTCTGGCTTGAACTGTCACAATCACTGAGCCCTTTCGATTGCGGACGCCTCATCAGCAACGCCGTCAGCTCCAGAACGCTGAGTCCCGCGGAGCAGGCGGCGTACAACGCACCCTTCCCCGATGAGGACTACATGGCCTGCGTGCGGGAGTTTCCGTGTCTGGTTCCGATCACTCCCGAGCACGAATCCGTCGCCGAGAACCTGGCCGCACGCAAAGTCCTGTCCGAATGGACCAAACCGGTGCTGCTGCTGTGGGGCCGCAGCGATCCGGTGCTCGGCCACCTCGATTCCGACCTCTTGGAACTGATCCCGGGCACTCGCGACCAGCCTCATCAGTTCTTCGATCCCGGCAACCATTTCATCCAGGACGACGTCGGCGAACTATTGGCCGAAGCGATGGTCTCATGGCTGGCGACGGTAGGGAGGTAACCATGTCTGACACCACCACGACACCGGCGACAAACAAGCCGGACTGGTTGCACAACGCCGTCGGCTATGAGGTCTACATCCGCTCTTTCGCCGACAGCACCGGGAACGGAATCGGCGACCTGATGGGGATAACCGAGCGTCTGGACTATCTCGCCTGGTTGGGCATCGACATCGTCTGGATCACTCCCTGCTACCCGTCGCCAATGGCCGACCACGGCTACGACGTCGCCGACTACGTCGACATCGAACCGATCTTCGGCGACCTGGAGGCGATGCAGAAGCTGATCGACAGGGCACACGAGCTGGGCCTGAAGGTTGTGCTCGACATCGTTCCCAACCACTCCAGCAGCCAACACCGCTGGTTCCGTGCCGCGATCGAGGATCCGACCGGTCCCTACCGCGACTACTACCTCTGGCGCGATCCGGCGCCCGACGGCGGACCGCCCAACAACTGGGTCGCGCACTTCGGAGGTCCGGCCTGGACACTCGACGAAGCGAGCGGACAGTACTACTGCCATCTGTTCCTGCCCGAACAGCCCGATCTCAACTGGCGCAATCCCGCCCTCCGAGCAGAATTCGAACAGACGCTCGAGTTCTGGTTCGAGCGGGGCGTCGACGGCTTTCGTATTGACGTGGCCCATGCTCTGATCAAGGACAGCGAGTTCCGCGACAACCCCCAGCTCGCCGATCCGGCCGGTATGACGCATCCCCGTGAGCAGTTCCGCTGCTTCGAGCATCGGTTCGATCTGCAACAGCCCGAGAGCCTCGAGATCTACCGTGACTGGCGACGGATCGCGCAGCGCTACGACACTGCGCTGATCGGTGAAACGTACGTGCTGGAACCGGCTGGCCTGGCCGATCTGGTGCCGGGCGACGGACTGCACCTCGGGTTCTGGTTCGCGCCGATGCAGATGCCGTGGACCGCGCCCGACATCGTGTGGACGCTGCGCGAGACCTCCGAACGTCTCGGTGACAGAGTCGGATGGGTGCAATCAAGCCACGACGAGAGCCGTCCCGCGACTCGCTTCGGCGGCGGCGAGAGGGGGCGGCGCCGTTCCCTCGCATTCGCGGCGATGCTGTTCGGGCTGCCGGGCGTGCCGTTCATCTATCAGGGCGAAGAGCTCGGGCTCGAAGACGGCGATGTCCCACCAGAACTGCGATCCGACCCGATCGCCACCCGCAATGTCGGTGCAGTCGGCCGCGATGTCTGCCGCACGCCGATGCCCTGGGGTCCGGGGCGCAATCTTGGTTTCTCCGGCGCTGAGAGGACTTGGCTTCCGCTAGGGCATGAGGTGGAGTCCTCCGTTGCAGCACAACAGCAGAACCCCGACGCGCACCTTCACAAGATGCGGTCGTTGCTGCAATTTCGTCGGCGACTGAGCGATATGGACGCGACCGTGACTTGGAAGGAAGCACCTGATGGTGTTGTCGCGTTCCGTCGAGGGGACCATCTGTTCGTCCTCAACGCGAACGACGAGGCCGTCGAGTGGACTCCGGGCGGGGCCTGGTCGGTGGTCCACCGCACCGGTGCCAGGCAATCGCTTGAATCAAGCCGAACGATCCTCCTTGAAGGAGCTGAAACCGTGGTCGCCCGGCAAACCGCATAGTTGAATCGGTCGGTGGACCAAAAAGAAAAACCGGTTATACTTCTACCTTCGCAACCGGTCGACTCAGAGAATGTCGGCTCCCCCGGAGGGGAAAATTTATGAAAAACACACTCCATAAACTACTCGCCCTGCTATTCGCGTTCACGCTCATCGCCGCTGCATGCGGTGACGACGATAGTGACACAACCACCGGCGACGACATGGCCGACGACGGCGATGACATGGCCGACGGCGACGACATGGCCGACGACGGCGACATGGCCGATGACGGCGATGACATGGCCGACGGCGATGACATGGCCGACGACGGCGACATGGCCGACGGCGACGACATCTCGATCACCGTGACAGGTCCCGAGCGTGACGAGAGCGAAGCTGGAGCGATCCAGGAAGTTCTGGGCGCCTGGGGCGACGAACACGGTATTGAGGTCACCTACCTCGGTTCGGCCGACTGGGAGGCCGAGATCAACGTCCAAATCGAGGGTGGTAATCCCCCGGACATCTCGATCTTCCCGCAGCCCGGCAAGCTCGCCGACTTCGCACGCGCCGGCCACATCGTTCCGTTGAACGACGAAGCCGCTGCTGCGACCGCCGCAAACTGGTCCGACGCTTGGACCGTGTTCGGCAATGTCGACGGCGTCCAATACGGCGTTCCTGTCAAGGCCGACCTGAAGTCCCTCGTCTGGTATCAGCCGGCCCGCTTCGCGGCCAACGGTTACGAGGTCCCCGAGACCTTCGACGAGTTCACCGCACTGGTCGACCAGATCGCCGCAGACGGCAACAGGCCGTTGTGCGTCGGTATCGAATCCGGTCAGGCCACAGGTTGGCCCTTCACCGACTGGGTCGAGGACATGGTGCTGCGTCAGCACGGTCCCGACGTGTACGACCAGTGGGTAGCCCACGACATCCCGTTCAACGATGAGCGCATCGTTTCGACGATGCAGACGGTGCTCGATCTGTGGACCGAGGACAACGTTTTCGCCTCCTCGGGTTCAATCGCCGCGACAGCTTTCCAGGACAACGGTCAGCCACTGGTGGACGGCGACTGCTTCATGCACCGCCAGGCCAGCTTCTTCAGCGCATTCATGCCTGAGGGCACATCCTTCGGTGACGGTGAAGGCGAAGTGAACGTCTTCTACTTCCCCGACATCAACGGTGACCGTCCTGTGCTCGGTGCCGGCACCCTTGCTGCCGCATTCAACGACAACGACGCGACCATGGCGCTTCTCGCCTACCTGTCGACCCCTGACTATGCAGAAGCCCGCCAGGTTTCACAGGCGACCCGCAAGGGCGGCGGTGCAACCCTCTCCGGGTTCCTGTCAGCCGCTCAGGGTCAGGATCCAAGCGTCTATCAGCCGCTCGAGCAGTCGTTCCTCAACGTGCTCGAAACCGCGGCCATCGTCCGCTTCGACGGTTCAGACCTGATGCCCGCAGATGTGGGTGCAGGAACCTTCTGGAGCGAAGGCACATCTTTTGTGAACGGTGACATCACAGCCCAAGAGGCTGCTGACCGCATCGAGGCCAGCTGGCCGTAATCGCTGACGAGTCTCGTCACTGGGACTCTCGTAACTGAAATCCCATGAAGCGGGGGTGGCTCTCGGGCCACCCCCGCTTCACATATCGAACGCAGTGGTTCTGCAAGCGGCTTCAAGACCGGCTAGGTTTCAACGGACGCCGCAGATGCATCAAAAGGAGGACCGGTGCAGGGAGCGATCCTCAGCGGGGACGACCTCAACAAGATTTTCAGCACCTTGGTTCTGATCGTGGTTGCGGTGGGCGCGAGCGCGACGTTGTGGATCGGCGTCAACCTGCTCTTCAACCAGGTCCGCACGAGTTGGACTCGATTCAACGCCCTCGCAGGCTATGCGGTCGGTTTCTTGTTGTTGCTGCTGCTTCAGGGGAACCGACTTCTCAAACCGCACGGCCCCGATGCCGACTCGATCACGCGGCTCGGAGAACTGCTGTGGACTCCGCTGCTCGGCGCCCTGATATTCTCGGCGTTGGCGGTTATTCTCGCAAACAACAACGACCAGGCCCAACGCCTCTGGATCGCCTCAGCCTCGGGGATGCTGCTCGGGGGGTTCATCGGGATCCGACTCGCCGAAGACGCCCGACCGGAGCTGGAGATCCTGCCGCTGGTGCTTTGCACAATCGTCCTCGCGGGCATCGGCGCAGGCATCGCACTGCTTCGCGGACGCAACCCAGTCTCCGCAGCCCTCATCGGTGGCGCACTTGGTTGGTTGATCGGCGGTTTCGGAGTACCCGAGCTGGGCGACGGGTCTGCGGTTGAATCTGCGATCGCGGCGGCAGTTCCGGGCCTTGCGATCGGCGCTCGCATTGGACTCAGCAAAAACGCCGGTGTAGTCGGCCGGGCCCGCATCGACGCAAAATCCAGAGGCGCGATCTTCTTGGTTCCCGCTCTGTTCTTCGTCACGGTCTCGCTGATCGCGCCGACGTTGATCACCATCTGGCTCTCGCTCAAGGACGAAGACTCGGTGGACCTCGTCTGGTTCGAGAACTACGGTTCGGTGTTCACTGACATCAACTCTTTCGATGTCGGCAACTGGACCAACATCTTCACCAGCTTGTTGTTCGTCTTGGGCGTGCTGGTCGGACTTGGTGGGCTCGCAATCGGCTTGGTGTTGAGCAAACGCACCGGCGATGGTTTCTCGGCCGGGGGGCCGGCTTTCGCGCCCCTGATGATCGCCATGGTGATGATCGTGTTCGGAGTGCTTTCTGTGCTGCGGGGCACGATCATGAACAACCTCTGGTGGGTCTTCACCGTGACCGTGTTCTCCACCGGACTGGGGCTGGCGATCGCGGTGCTCGCCGACCGCGCCAAGCTCGAATCGGTGGCCAAGTCGATCATCTTCATGCCCATGGCGATCTCACTGGTCGGCGCTTCGATAATCTGGCGCTTGGTGTACGTGGCCCGAGACTCTAGCAAGTCTCAAACAGGCTTGATGAATGCGGTTTGGGTTGAACTCGGGCGTTGGAGCACCGGAAGCGGGATACCCACCGTGCTCGGCACCGTCCTCGTCTGGGTGTTGGGCGCGTTGGGAGTCGCGTCGATCAGCCGATCGTTGACCGCGAGGACCTACGACAAGATCCCGGTCCGAGCTTTAGCGACAATCGTTCTCCTGTGGATCGCCTACCGCTTCACCTTCGACGGGATCGGCGGATTCAGGACCAACTCCGCCGGCGAAACCGTGCCCGACACGATCTTCTTCGTTCAGGATCAACCCTTCAACAACGTCTGGTTGATGGTGATCCTGATCTGGATTCAGACCGGGTTCGCGATGGTGATCATGTCGGCCGCGATCAAGGCTGTGCCCACTGAGCTCATCGAGGCGGCGAAGGTCGACGGCGCCACCGAGTCTCAGGTGTTCTGGCGGGTGACTCTGCCTCAGATCCGCACGACCATCGGCGTGGTTGTCACCACGCTCATCGTGTTGGTTATGAAGGTGTACGACATCGTGAAGGTGGTCACCAACGGAAACTTCGGATCCCAGGTTCTTGCCAACGACATGTTCGAGGAGGCCTTCCTGTTCTCGAACACCGGCGTGGGCGCCGCGCTCGCGGTGATTCTGTTCGTCTCGGTTCTGCCAGTGATGGTCTTGAACATTCGTCGAATGCAACGGGAGGCCTGAGATGGGTGGCAACCGACCTGGAGTCGACACCGCAATCTACGGATTCCTGCGCCGTATCCCGACCGGTGTGCTGTGGCTGATCGTGCTGCTGTGGAGCTTGCCGACATTGGGCCTGGCGGTGAACTCCTTCCGGACCCGCGACAGCCAGCGCAATGCCGGCTGGTGGAATGTCTGGCGCGACGACGGCCTGACGCTGGAGAACTACGACGTGGTCTTCTCGGCGAGCGCAACCGCCGGACTCAAAGAGTCGTTGCTCAACTCCTTCGCCATCGCCATCCCTGCCACAGTCATTCCGATCGCCTTCGCCGCCTTCGCCGCCTATGCCTTCGCATGGATCGATTTCAAGGGCCGCAAATGGCTGTTCATCGCCACCGTCTCACTGCTGGCGATACCTCTCCAAGTTGCGTTGATCCCGTTGCTGAGGCTCTACAACTTCGGCTCTCACTGGACCATTCCCTTCCTCGAGAAAACGGTCACGCTGATCCCCGACTTCGACCTGGTGAACACCACAACCGCGGTCTGGCTCACCCACACCGGCTTCGCGCTTCCATTCGCCATCTTCCTGCTTCACAACTACATCTCTGAACTGCCCAGCGATCTGTTCGAGGCCGCACGCATCGACGGAGCCGACCACTTCACGATCTTCTGGCGGCTGGTGCTGCCGCTGTCGATCCCGGTGCTCGCAGCCTTCGCCATTTTCCAGTTCCTGTGGACCTGGAACGACTTCCTGATCGCCAACACGATGGCCGGCACCAACCCTGACGCGATTGCGACAACGATCCGAATCGCCAACCTCGCGGGCGACTTCGGTCGAAACGAACACCTGCTGCCCGCGGCCGCGTTCGTTCAGGCATTCTTCCCGCTGGTCGTGTTCTTCGCCCTGCAACGTTTCTTCGTGCGCGGGATCCTGGCGGGTTCTGTCAAGGGCTGACGCCTCGTTCCGGACCTGCGCTCAGCGCAGTGCCAGACCAGTTTCGAGGTCGAAGAAGTGGAGGCGTTCTATGTCGAGCACCGCAGAAATGGGCTCACCCGCGCGAGCAGCGCTGCGCGGGTTGAATCTGGCGACCGCATCCGCAACCTCCTCGTCGGACAACTCCTCGAGCACATCGGGATCGCCCGCATCCACCGCCCGGGCATCAATCTCGAAGTGGACCATGATCTCCGCACCGAGCGACTCGACCAGAGATGCGGTGGCCGTGATGACGTGGCCCTGTGTGTCACCGTCAACGAGATTCGCGTCGTCCATGTCCTCGGGACGAATACCCACGACCACGGTCTGGCCTGCGCGGGCGGCAACCCCCGCCGGCACGTTCCCCAATTCAATGCTGTTGCTGCCGAGCTGCATCGTCGAGCCGGTGACGGTGGCCTCGTAGAGGTTCATCGAAGGCGAACCGATGAATGCGGCAACAAAGATGTTCTCGGGGTGGTCGTACAGATTCTGCGGGGTGTCGACCTGCTGAAGGAAGCCGTCTTTGATAACCGCTACCCGATCTCCCATGGTCATCGCCTCGACCTGATCGTGGGTCACGTAGAACGTCGTGACTCCCAGTTCTCTCTGCAGTTTGGCGATCTCAGCCCGCATCTGAACACGGAGCTTGGCGTCGAGGTTTGAAAGAGGCTCATCCATCAGGAAGGCGGCGGGTTGGCGCACGATGGCTCGACCCATGGCCACCCGTTGACGCTGACCGCCCGACAACTGGCCCGGTTTGCGATCCAGATAGTCGTCCAGTTCAAGGATCTTGGCGGCTTCACGCACACGTTGATCCAGTTCGGCCTTCGGTGTCTTGGCGAGTTTGAGGGCAAAACCGATGTTGTCGTAGACCGTCATATGCGGATACAACGCGTAGTTCTGGAACACCATCGCTATATCGCGGTCCTTGGACTCCACGTCGTTCACGACACGGTCACCGATCCGCATCTCGCCACCGGAAATCTCCTCGAGACCCGCGATCATGCGCAGCGCCGTGGACTTGCCACAACCAGACGGGCCGACCAGCACCAAGAACTCCCCGTCTTCAATATTCAGATCCAAGTCCGTAACGGCCTGAAATCCGTTCTCATAAACCTTGGTGACCTTCTCAAGAACCACTTCTGCCATCGCCTGCTCCCCGTCGACAGTGCCTACACGGTGCCTACCATAGCCTACGCAGCGATGCGCGTCTGAGCGAACGAGACGTGTCCACTGGACGAACACCCGAAGACCGGCGCGAACTCTTGACATGCACAAACCCCCGGCAGCCCGTTCCCTCATTCTTCTGCTGTCGGCGGTGGCTCTCGGGCTGGCGCTGGTGAGCTGCGCCGAGTGGTACAACGTCAGCAGCTGCGCGTCCAGCTACGAACAGTGTGGTTGAACGCGCAGATTTCGAGATGGGAGTGTGGAGCATAACCTTGCTGGATGGCCGGTCCGCTCCCGATGCGTTTCCTGCGCTCGTTCACGCGTGCTGCCGATCTTCCGCATGTGCATGCAGAAATCGCTCTGGTGGGTCGCAGCAACGTCGGGAAGTCGTCGTTGATCAACGCGCTCGCGCAACGCAAATCCCTCGCCAGAACATCGAAGTCACCCGGTGCGACCCGGCTCTTGAACGCCTTCGAGGTAGGGGGCTCGGATTCGGGGCGTTGGCTGATGGATCTTCCCGGCTACGGCTTCGCGAAGGTGCCAAAGGCTGAACAGCAGCGATGGGCCGAGATGCTCAACACCTACATCGCGCAGCGGGAGAACCTCGTTTCGATCCTGCTGCTCATCGACTCCGAGGTGGGTCCCACTGCACTCGACCTGCAGACCTGCCAGTGGCTGGAGCACCTCAACCGCCGGATCTGCTTCGTTGCTACCAAAGCGGACAAGGTCCGGCCCGCCAAATCCAAAAAGCGCCGAGCCGACCTGGCTCAAAAACTCGGGGTCGACCAGTCCGAAATCATCTGGGTCAGCGCCAGCAAGGGCACCGGCATCGCCGAGTTGCGCACACGCATCAGCGACCTTCTGGAAATTCGCGGTTGACCCCGATCAGTCGACGGAAATCTGGGCCATCAACGCGGCCCGCTGCTCATCGAAGGTGTCGAGGTCCATCTGACCGTCGTCGTAACGGCGGTGCAGATCCTCGATACGAGCCATCACGTCAACGTTGGACAACTTGGGGCCGTCGTCGACGACTTCGTCGGCTTCGGAGTCGTCGCCGTACTCGTTCTTGTCGAGACGCTTCTCTCTTTTCGCCTGTGCCTTGGCCTTCTTGGCCATGTCACGCTGCCGTTTCGCAAAACTGGATCGTCCGGTTGCCATTGCGGGCTCCTCTCCGGTCGACGACGCATTGAACTTGACCGACTGTTGAGGGTACGAGCACCGACACCCATTCTCCAACGAAGGGCCGCGATAAGTTGTCGGGGGTGAGCACCGACACGAAGCCCGATCAACTGGCGCTGCACCGGCCCGAGACGTACGTCGACGCACCGCCGCACGACCTTTTCACGCGTCTACGCCGTGAGGAACCCGTCGTATTTCAACAAATGGAGGACGAACCCGGCTACTGGGCGGTCCTACGGCACGCCGACGTGATGCACGTCGCCAAACACCCTGAGATCTTCTCGGCCCACGAGGGCGGTGTGGTGATCGAGGACCTGGACCCGCCCGGTCTCGCGCAGATGCGCGACATGTTGCTGGCCATGGATCCGCCACGCCACACCGCTTACCGGCGACCCATTTCGCCGGAGTTCAAAGCCCGGGTGATCGGCGCGATGGAAGAGCGGATCCGCACCATCACAACAGAGATCCTCGACCGCGCCGAGGCGCTGGCTGAACAAACACCGGGTCACGAGGTCGAGTTCGTCCACGATGTCTGCGCCCATCTGCCCAGCCAGGTCGTCGGAGAACTGATGGGACTGCCCCGCGAGGACTGGCCCGCGATCCACGCCATGGCAGAACGCAACAGCGGAGGGCAGGACCCCGACATCGCCGCCGCAGAGGAACGCGGCTCGTCGAGCATCGACATGGCCATGTACGGCATGGGATTCGCAGCAAAGCGCCGCAACGAGCCCCTGCAGGGTGACCTGACCGATCTGCTTCTCGGCACGGAGTTCGACGGCAAGCTGATGACTGACATCGACTTCGGTCGATTCTTCGTGCAGTTGGTCACCGCGGGCAACGACACCACCCGCACCATGCTGTCGAGCGGTCTGCTCGCCCTGCTGCGACATCCCGACCAGCTGCAACTCCTGCGCGACGATCCCTCACTGATGCCCAAGGTTGTCGAGGAGATCTTGCGGTGGGCCAACCCGCTGCACTATTTCCGGCGCACCGCTCTCGTCGACACTGAACTCGGCGGCAAGAAGATCGCCGCGGGCGACAAGGTCGCGATGATCTACACGTCCGCCAACCGAGACGAGGCGGTGTTCGAGAACCCGCAGGAGTTCGACATCACCAGAGACCCCAACCACCACCTCTCCTTCGGCTTCGGCACCCATTTCTGCCTCGGAGTTCATTTGGCGCGCCTCGAGGGTCGAGTGTTCTTCGACGAGGTGCTCAAACGCTGGCCGCACATCGAGTTGACCGGCGAGCCGAGACGCCAGCAGTCGAACCTCAACAACTCCCTGAAGCACCTGCCGGTCCGTCTCACGAAATAATTCACCACGGCGGGGGTTGTCATGCGTCCGCGGCAACTCCCCCCTAATTTCCGAAGCGCCTGTCAACCGGATTTCATCACCCTACGACAAAACGGCGGCGATGGTTGAGCGTTCGGCTAGGTGTCGCGGGTTCGGTTCACGATGGCGAGGATTTCTTCGCCGTATCTTTCGAGCTTGACCGGGCCGATCCCGCTGATCGACAGCAGATCGTCGTCGGTTTGAGGGCGCAGAACCGCGATCTGGTAGAGGGTCGCGTCGTTGAACACCACGTATGCCGGTACCCCGGCTGTTCTGGCGGTGGTTGAGCGCCACGCTTTCAGTTGTTCGCGCAGACGCACTTCGTCGAGGGTGGAACCGGCAGGCGGGTCGCTGCGAGCGGGGTGGCTGCCGCGGGTGCTCGGAGCGGGAGGTTCAGCGGAGTCCGCACTCGACGAAACCCGAGGCCGGGGTTCGGGCTCCGGTTGTCTGGGCGCGCTCATCTCGGCGATGAACGGGGATGCCCGATAACCGGTGGTGATCGCGACGCTATCGACGGCGCGGGTGACGGCCACATGGAACACCCGCCGTTCCTCCTCGACGTCTGCTGAGAGTCTGTGCGGCATCAATCCCTCGCCGGCGTCGTGGACGATAACATGTGGCCATTCTCGACCTTTGACCCGGTGAACTGTGCTCAGCGTTATCCCTGGCTCGTCAACGGCGGGTGCGTTGAGCCTGTCAGCCAGCCAGCCGGGAAACTCGGAGGGGTCTTCGCAGCGTTCGGCCACAGCGAGCAGTGCCGCCAGATCATCGCCGTGAGTCGAGCGGTCGACGGACCTCCGGCTGGCATCGAGGCGATTCTCGAGTGCTCGTCTGAGCCCGATGTCGTCGCGGATCGAGACGAGCAGTTGGACGGTGGTGGCGCCGCCCCCGGCCAGGTTGCGAAGCCTCTCGAGCGCAGCGCTGAACTCCAGCACCTTTAGTTGGTCGCGTTCTTGATTCAGCCGACCAGCCAGAGCCTCGAGCCGGCGCAGGCTCTGTTGTTCACCCACCCATCCCGCGAGGCGGCGACTGAGTCCCCTCGGTGGTCTGCGGACAGCCGTTTCCAGTGCGACGCCAGGAAGTGAATTCTCATCGGCAACCGCAAGACGCAACCAGGCCAACGCACCGGCAACACCGGTTCGCTCCATGAAGCCGGGTCCGACAGGTTTGTTCGTAGGTATTCCAGATTCTTCGAGCAGAATCATCGGCCCCAGCAGAGTCACGTTCACGCGGGTGAGCACGGCGATGCCGCCCAGCGGGACTCCTTGGTCACGCAGCTCTGACACCCGAGTGATCGTGTCGTTTATCGGGTCGTCGCTGACCATCACCTCGATCTCGGATTCGGACGCGTCTCGCCCGGGGCGAGCTCTGATGGTCTTGTAGACCCGACGGCGATTGTGGGTCAACAAGGTGGCCGCTGCGACAACCACGCTCGGCGGGCACCGGTAGTTGACCTGAAGGTCATGGGCGGCAGAGCCCGGGAACAGATCTGCGAAATCGATCAGCCAAGACGGCGAGGCGCCGGCGTATCCGTAGATCGTCTGATCATCGTCGCCGACTCCGAAGACCTGTGCGGCCGGACCCGCCAGCAGGCGGATCAACAGAATGTGGGCCGGTGTCAGATCCTGGAACTCGTCGACGAGCAGCACGCCGCAGACCCTCCGAGCGGTCGCCCTTGCTTCGGGATCGGTACACAGCACCTCGATCGCTCCCAAGACCTGCTCGTCGAAGTCAACGACGCCGTCGTCCGCCAAGCGTTCACGGAACTGCGGAAGCACGTCCGCGAAGCCGCGGACGTCGCCACCGAATTCCTGTTCGACCGCGCTCGGCGAGCGCAGTCCCAGGCGTGTGGCGGTGAGTGCCTCGATCCAGACCGCCAATGGATCGGCCATGGCCACACGTCGTCCTCCCACAAGATCGCCGAGAATCTGCCGAACCTCGTGTTCGTCGATCACACGCGGAGGGTTGCGGTCGTCGGGGGAGCGGAAGGGTCCCGATCCGGACAGAATCGCCAGAGCCAGACTGTTGAGAGTGCGGATCTGCAGACCCGCCAGGTCCGTCGTGCGTTCCTGCATTTCTTCGCGAGCACGCACGTTGAACGCAACGAGACACACGGTTCGGGGATCTATGCCGCGGTCGCGTATCAGATGACGGGCGCGTTCTGTGAGAACGCGGGTCTTGCCTGATCCTGCCGGGGCGATGATCCTGGCGCCTCCGCCGCTGTGCGCGACTGCTTGAAGCTGGTCATCGGCAAGGTCGGCGTTGGGCGCGGCAGCGCGGATCGTTGCGAGGGACCCGACGGCGAGATGGACCGCCGGTATCACCGCGGCGCCGAGCTCGCTGTCGTCGAACCAGTCCAGGGGCCCGCCGTCGCACCATGCGGGACCTTCGTCGGTTGCCACGTCCCCCGGCCCGTCGGTGATCAGCGTCGCTCCAGCGTTCACTGCTCTCGAGACTGCGCGGATCGTGGGCTTCGCTGGGATTCGGGCGTCTACTGCGTGGTCGAGCACGAGATGCTGCAGCGATTCGCCCTCAAGCTCGGTGTTGGGCGACAGGTGCCAGTACGCAACGTCGAGCACGGGATCGTACCCGCCGAGATCGATCCGCAATTCGATCACGGCTCGTGAACGGCTCCTGCGGCATTCGCGCAGCTTGTCGAGCGCGCCCGGTTGCCCGTCCGCAACGATTCGCTCGCAGTTAGCCCAGGGTTCCGGGACGTCCTGTCCGGGACTCACCACCAGGTTGCGCCCGAGAGCATCGGGCCCGGCCAGACGCTGCCAATCCGGTTCCAGAACCACAGGCCGAAACCCGTTCTGGAGACTCGAACGGCCTGTTGAGAACCCGGCCGATTTCGATGGCGACGGTTCCGAGTCAACGCCGGCAGACGTCGCGTCCTGCGAGCAGGTCCGCACCTCTTTGACAGACCCATGTCGTCCGCCGCAGTGTCCGCAGGCGATCATCGCGGTGTCTCTGGCAGCAGTGAGCACAGCCGCACAATGTCGGAGCAGTGTCCGCAGGCGATCATTGCGGTGTCCTTGGCATCGGCTGTACGGTACGCCGTCTTTGGCTCGTTCCGAAAGGTGTTCGGCGTGTTGTCTGCTGCGCGGCTCTGTGGCCTCGGCTAGTCGGGTGACGGCGGCTGGGAAGTTCCGCATGGAGCGACACCGACTACGCACATCATCAAAACCACTCGACCGGACCTGTTCCCGCACGAGGCGATAGTGGAACATGTCACTCAGACCACAGCGGCCCAGTGCGGGCTTCTCGCCGCCCGCACATCGGTCGCTGTTTACGACGGGATCGAGGTGCTCGTCGTTGAGCGTTACGACCGAACGGCCGAAGGTGCTTCGCGGATACACCAAGAGGACATGTGCCAGGCTCTCGGACAGCCGCCGAACATGAAGTACCAGCGCGACGGCGGGCCTACTCCGGCTGACATCGCCGCGGTGCTGCGCGCTCACTGCGACAATATCGACGACCTGCGAAGGTTCTGCGACTATCTCTTGTTTCAGTGGATCGCCGCGGCGACAGATGGACACGCCAAGAACTTCGGGCTGATGCTCCACGATAGGGCCGTTCGTCTCGCGCCTCTCTACGACGCGGCCAGCTGGCTTCCCTATCACCAAGGACAACCGTCGCGACGAATACAACTCTCGATGAAGATGGGCGAAAACTATCGTTTGCAGAGCGCGGATCGTCCGTCGGCTTTAAGCCGCATCTGGAACCCGTTGTCGGCGTCGGCGGTCACGACCGCCTAGGCGCGGCCGTCGATCTCATGCACCGCGACGTCATACGCGCCGTCGAGCTCGTCATAGGTGTCTGTGCCGCCGAATCGGTGTCGCCGTCGAAGTCGTGGTGCACGAACAGGCTGCCGCTGTAGCTGCCGCCCGGCGCCGGAGTCGGACCTTCTTCGACTCTGTCTGTCTCGGGGTCGGCTTCGTAGACGCCCAGCGTGTACGGCTTGACGCTCGCCACGGGGCTGTCGACCTCGATCAAATACTCACCTCCCAGCACCCCAATCCAATAGGTGGTGTCAGCGTCGAGCACGAAGCCCGCGGCAGCGGTGAACACGTCGACATCCGCGTCGAGGTTCTTCGGTGATGTCAGGTTGTGCAGCCTGGCACCGTGGCTGCCGCCGCTATCAGCGTGGATCGACACCGGCGCTGACGCGTCGGTTCTCCCGTCCGCTGAGATGGCGCGCACCGCACCCGAACCATGCCAGATCCCGCCGAAACGATCGCCCCGGGTCCCGACGCCGCTACCGCTGGTCGCTAAGAATCCATCGCTGATAGCGGCTGCGTCGACCGGATTCGGTCGGACGGACCTGCTGTCGCTGCTCGAGCGCTCGAAGCCAATTCCGCACCGCGTTCGGCGTGACGCCGAACTGCTCGGCGAGCTCTCTCGTGCTGAGAGGCCCTTCGGCAAGCGCTGCGAGCACTTGGGCTTCGCGTCTCGGCGGCACCGACGCTGTGCTCGGCGCTAGGCCAGACGTTCCTGCACTGGCATCAGCAGCGGAACTGCTCGGCTGATCGTCTACAGAACTCGCTGATCTCGGCACGTCGGATGCGAGTCGCCAATGCGCCCAGCGTCGTCCGCCCACGCGCTCCAGCAGACCCCGCACGCGCAAGTCGGCCAGATCACTTGTCGCCTCCGGCGCTGAGCATCCCGTCAGGACCCGGTACCTGCGATTGTCGATCATCCCCTGACGCCAGACATATGCGAGCCCGAGTCGTTGACGGTCACTCAGCGCCTCCGCAGCCGGCAACCGGCGGTCGAGGTCGGAGAGCCAACTCGTCGACTCGTCATCCAGCACGGCGTGACCCGGAAGGACCACCTCGAATTCTGTGAGCGAGTGCAGCAGTGTCGGCGGTGCCATGCCCGCCCGTCTCAGGGCTTGCGCCGCCGTTATCAATCCCGTGCCGACGTTCTCGCAGACCGTCCGGTTCGACCCTGGGATCGGCACATCCTGCAACAGCCGAGCGAGACGCGAGTTGCGCGACGCCGTCACCGGCTTGAACAGCAAATCGCTTGGATCGAAGGCACCGAAGATCCCGCCCGGGCTGATGACGACGAGCCGGTCCGGATACAACTCGAGCTTGACTGGCTGCCCTCGCGCTGATGAGTGATAGTCGCGATGCAAGAGCGCGTTGGTAACAATCTCGCGAACCGCTTCGAGCGGATACTCCCAGAAGTCCTCCCGAAAAAGCCCGACGACAACGCTGCGTTGACGCATGTTCCGGCGCAGAGCGGCGGCAGCGTCCTCCAGCATCCTGGGTATCGAACCCTCAATCGGCTGGCTGTCGAGGAACTTCGTACCGTCGGCCAACAGAGAAGCACCTTCAGTCGCGTGGACCGCGAACGACACGTTGAGTCGAGGAAAGTGCTGCTGCGGGTAGCGACCCAAGGCCAACAGGCCGCCGAGCGAGACTTCCGGATCGCTCTGCACACCGTTACCGGTAGCGGTCGTCTCGCCCGGTTCCTCGGCGTCGACGAGGACTCTCAGCAGGCGAAGGCACTGCTCGTCGCTGGCATCGCCGAAGACGGTGCTGCGGGTCGCGCGAATCCGGCTCAGGAGACCTTGGACCAGTTCGGGGTCGAGGTCATCGATGCTGGTACCCCGCACAGGGTGTTCGTCGTCGTCCGGCTGCGTCTTCGCTGCCGCGATCGCGTGGTGTTCGTAGGACGTGAGCCGCCGGTCTCCGTCGTGGGATCGGATGTAGGCGATGGGCGACTGGTCCTTGATCTTGACTGAGCACGGTTTTGCCCCCGCGTCCAGCTCTTGCACTTCAGCGACGACGACCGGTTTACCGTCGACGAAGCAGATGTCGATCTCAGGACGGATTGAGGGTTCGAGATTGTCGCTGCACTGAGCCCCCAATGTCGAGGCGATCGCGCCGGCGTCGATGCCGGTCGGCACAAATGCGGGTTCGGAGAGACCTAGAACGATGAGCCCGCCTCCGCCGTTCGAGAACGCAGAGACCGTCTCCAGAACCGATCTCGGGAAGCCGCCGCTAGCGTCCTTGACCTCAACGAACTGAGTGTCGGTGGCGGCTCGTCGAAGCAGAGGAAGCATCTCGTCGATTCGCGGTTGCAAATTGCTCATCACGGCTCCGGTTGGTTCGGATTCTTGCCCCAGCAGCGGCTGCGCAACGGCATGGGTGAGTGACACTTGGCCGCCCAGTCCTGCTCTTCAAGACATCACACTACACACTACATAACACACCACACCACTTCACTGTAGTGTGGTGTGGTGTAGTGTGATGTGGAGCACTAGACCGGCCCGCGGAAGGCCGCCTCGATACGCCGTCTAGGCGTGTCCGCGGTTGCGCAGGGAGGCTGCAATCGGCACTGAGATTGCGCTGACGATCACCAGCAGGATCATTGAAGCCCGCAGACCGTCCACCGGATCGTCGTAGCGCACGAACAGGGCGATCACGATGGCGATGCTGACAGTGCCGCCGATCTCCATGAAGATCCGGTTCATGGCGCCACCGATTCCAAGTCGATCCTCGGTGACCGTAGCCAGCGCGGCTGCTTGACAGGCCGCGTGCCCAAGACCCACCCCGATTCCGTAGACCACGACCACCGGAACCCAGAGAGACCAGATTCGAGGCTGCGAACCTGCAGCGGACCACATCCACAATCCTCCGGCCGCCATCATCAGCGACCCTGGAAGGATCACGGTCCGATGCCCGAAGCGGTCGGCGAGACGACCGGAGACCACCGACATCGGTCCTCCTATCGCGGGGATCAGACCGACCGCGAGGCCCGCTTTGAACAAAGACAAACCCCAGCCCTCGTGCAGGAACGTCACGAACGCCAGAAACGACCCCATAAAATTGCCGGCCAGAAAGAACGACAGGGCACTCCCGACCCGGAAGTCGTGGTTGGCGAAGAGGGGAACATAGAGGATCGGTTCCTGGTGGTGGCGGGATCGTCTGACCAAACCGGCCAGCAGGATCAGCGCGGCGATGAGCGCGGCGACGGTCCGCTCATCGCTGAATCCCCAATCGTCGCTCTGCACGATTCCCAAAGCCAGCGAACCGACGCCGAACATCAACAGCAGCACGCCGAGCAGGTCTGGGGTCTTGCGCGCCAGATGCACCCGGTTGGGAGGAAGTCGCGGCCCCACGAGTGCCAGAACCACGATCCCGACTGGCACGTTGCAAAAGAAGGCCCACCGCCAACCGAGCGCTTCGACCAGCGCACCGCCGACGAGAGGCCCCAGAGCCGCGGCCACCCCGCCGGCAGCGCCCATGGCGCCGACCGCGGTCGAGCGCATCCGTTTGGGGAAGGCGTCGAGCACCAGCGCGAACGACGCGGGTGCCTCGATGCCTAGTCCGACCGCCTGCAGCACACGGGCGGCGATCAGGAACTCGGCAGAAGGTGCGACTGCAACACCGCCGCTGCCTGCGAGGAACAATGCAAAGCCGATCAGGAATATCCGGGTTCTGCCGAAGCGGTCGGCAAGCCAACCGCCGGGCACCATGACCGCGGCGGTGGTGATGGCGAACCCGGTCAAGGCCCACGAGAGGGTGCTGTCGCCGGCGTCGAACGAATCGGAGATCTCGCCGAAGGCGACGAAGATCATCGAAAAGTTGAGTGTCGCCAATGCCACCGACCCCGCCACCAGGCCGAAAATGCGCCACGGGGAGCGGGTGGTCGTGTCAGTGGTCACCACAGACAACTACACCCTTCGGAGTGCTTTTTGCTAGTTGACTGGGCAGGTCTTTGCCGACGGGGTAGCCGATGTCAAGGTAATCGGACAGAATCGCAGAATGGCAGAACGAATTGCAGTAATGGGAGCAGGAGTCATGGGTTCGGGCATTGCCCAAGTCATGGCTATCGCAGGGCACGAAGTTGTTTGCCGCGATCTGAACAGGGAAGTGCTCAACGTTGCGCGAACCGCTGTGGACAGTGGTCGCTTCGGAGTTCGCGGCGCGGTTGAGCGTCTGAAGCTCACCAGCCAACAGGCCGACGCAGCGCTCAAGCGCATCACCTTCACTACCGATCTTGAGGAGGCCGTCGACTGCGATGTCATCATCGAGGCGATTCCCGAAGACCTCGCTCTGAAGATCCGCTTCTGGCGAGAGCTCGATTCGACAGCTCCGAGCCACACGATTTTCGCCAGCAATTCCTCGGGGTTCTCGATCGCTGCTCTGGGCGCCGCCACCGACAGGGCGGATCGCATGGTCGGCTGGCACTGGGCTTCACCTGCTCCGGTGATGAAACTCGCAGAGATCGTCAGGGGTCCGTTGACGTCGTCGGACACCGTCGACACTGTTGTGCGGTTGGCGGCGTCCGCGGGGAAGAACCCGGTGGTTGTCAACGACACGGACACCACTTGGGGTTACGTGACCAACCGTGTGTATTTCGCAATGGTGCGTGAAGCGAACCGAGTGGTCAGTGAGGGGATCGCGGATCGAAGCCAGGTCGACCAGTTGATGACCGACTGTTTCCGCTGGCCGTCAGGCCCGTTCGGGATGGTCACCGGGGCTACTTCGGGCTGGTCGCAATGACAGCCTCGTAAGGGGGCTTCTCAGCTAGGCGTTGTTGTTTGCGACGTTCAAGCCGGCGTTGGATGGGACGGTCGGCGAGGATCGCGACGTAGACCAGAGCGACCGCGCCCACCACGTCGAGCCACCAATGGTTGGCGGTCACCACGACGGCGAGCGTCATTGCGATGGGGTGTGCGTAGCCGAGCCAACGCCAACGGCTCCTGGTCGAAGCGGTGATTGCCCAACCCGCGATCAGCGCCCAGCCGACATGAAGCGAAGGCATGGCGGCGATCTGGTTGGCCGTGTTGGTGATCGTCTCGCTGTCGTAGATCCTGGGGCCGTATATCTGCAGCGTGTCTGCGAATCCGTGCTGGGGGAACCAGCGAGGTGGTGCCAACGGAAAGCTGACATGGATGACCAACGCGGCCACCGTCGACATGATCAGCACCCGGCGAACTCGCCCGTAGTAGTCGTATTGAGCGACATACAGCCAGGTCAGCAGTATTGCCATCCCCAAGAAGTGCCCGAAGAAGTAGTAGCGGTTCAGCACCCAGATCAAGGCGTCGTTGCCGATCACCAACGATTGCAGTCCGACTTCGTTGAATATGCCGATTGCTCGCTCCCAGTCGACGATCCGCTGGGAGTTGAGCAGTGCCGTGTCGAGTTCGTCCATCGCCAACAGCCGGACGAGGCGGTACAGAACCAAACCGACGGCGATGATCGTGATTTCCCGGGCAAGCGGCCAGCCCCACCGTGAGCGGGTACGTGTTTCGCGGGGGTCGGGAGAGCTTCGAGATTCAATTGCCGTGATGGTCATCTTCACTCCGAACGACGCAGGTTAGCGAACTGCACACGAGCGGCCTGTCGATTCAAGACTACTGAACGGGGTTCGTCTCCGCGGAGTCCACCGTGCCGAAGAGGTCCGTGTTCCGTCCCTCCAACAGAGACAGGAGGATGCGATCGCCGGCCGTCGGTATCGCGAAGGTCGCTTTCGCGCGAACAATGGCTGCTTCGGTGATCGGTCCGAGCAGGCCGTCGACATCGGAGTCGGGGTCAAGGAAGCCCTCGACTCCGAGCAGCCATTGAAGGGTGCTGATCTCGTTGAATGTCAGTGGCGCCTCGGTGTTCTCGCCGACTTCCCCGATCCTCGAGCTGTCGCTGTCCTCGTCGGGACTGCGGGCGATTATCGCTCCCTCATCTCCGAAAGCCTCATCAAGAACGGGACCGGCAAGTTTCGCGGCACCCCACAACGCCGCACCAAGGAGAACCAGCAGTGCTACTCCTCGTATGTGGGTGTCCATTCGTCTCGGTCGGATGCTCGCTGGGCGGTCAGTTCGATCTGCGGGCGTCAAGCTTGGCCTTGATTTCGGCGCACGTCTTACAGACCGGGTATTTGAGCGGATCGCGGCTCGGTACCCACACCTTGCCGCAGATCGCTACCACCGGTGTGCCCTCCACCGTGGCGCGGGTCACGTCGTTGCGGCGCGCGTAGTGCGAGAACCGGTCGTGATCACCGTCGTCGGTCACCGGGTTGGTGACGGATTCCTCGGTCGGGGTGATCGTTGGGGTCGAAACGGTGTCGGGCATGAGTCAAGTCTGCCTCAATCACAGCGATTCAGCGCAGATTCGGTTCCGTTACTCGCTAGACCTTCTCCAGTCGGGCCCGCACGTGCTTGTGCCAGGGGGTCCCAGCGAACCAGTCGCGGTCTTCTTCCGAAGTCAGTTCGTTGGGGGAAATCCCCAGATCGGTGTCATCGGCAACGCTGGGATAAGTGAGTCCCTGGCCGTTGGGCAGTGATACATGGCCGGGTTGCAACGTCGAAGAGATCTCGATCTCGGTGACGGTCTCTCCGCGCTTGGTTGTGAGCCGCACCTTGGCGCCGTCGTCCAGACCGAGGCTCTCGGCGTCGTCGGGGTTGATCCGCAGACCCGTGCCCGGGTTCTTGCGGCGCCACTGCGGATCCCGTATGGCGGTGTTGGCGGTGTAGGAGCGGCGTTCGCCTGCCGACAGGACGAACGGATAGTCGTCGCTCTGGTCGCGGGGATCGGTCGTCGCCAACGAAGCGAACTCGTCCTGCAGTTCCTCGATCATCAAGTTGATCTTGTGGTCGGGCGTCCGCATCCGTTCCCAGGTCTGTTCGTAGGGATCGGTCGAGAACACCATGCCGCTGGCAGAAGTGAATATCTTGTCGAACAAGGCGTCTCCCAGCGCGAGTCCTTCGCCTTCAAGGCCGGCACGTCGGGCGGCTTCAGGGTCCTGGGACACGAAAATCTGCGACAGTCCCCACATCACCGCGGCAACCTCGTTTCCCTCACCCAAAGTCGGTCCCAGTGTCTCGTAGAGCACGACCGGCGTGTACTTGCCGAGTTCGGGGTTCTCGGCGAGCGTGGCGAAGAACGCCTCTCCGTAGGCTTCTCGGCCCTGTGCGGCAGCGGCTTTGAGAGGCGCCAGGTCCTCGTCGCCATAGACGCCGAGCTCGCGGCAGAGCCGACGGTGGATTTCCGCTTCTGTCAACGTGCCTTCGAGCGGTTCGAAGACCGGCCGGCGCAGATGGAAGTAGTTGTCAGGGAATTCAGTCGTGAAGAACGTGGCTTCCCATTTCTCGTATTGAGAACAAGCGGGGAGCACGTAGTGGGCCTCGCGGGCGGTCTCGGTCATGGCGACGTCGATGACCACGACGAAGTCGAGCGCAGAAAAGGCCTCGCGCATCCGCCGAGAGTCGGCCAGTGAGTGGATCGGATTGCTGGACTCGACGATCATCGCCCGGAAACGGTCGGGGTGGTCGGTGAGGATCTCGCCTGGAATGTGGTTGCAGGCGATGAGGCCGCCGAGAATCCGGTGGCCGCCGACCGGACTGCTGCCTCTGCTGCCCCCACCGGCGAGTTTGCCCATGCGGGTGTGAAGGTTCATCCCGCCCTTGTTCCCGAAGTTGCCGGTGAGGATGTAGATCAACTTCTCGAGCCATGAGTTGAGGGTCGAGTGGGGCGCCATCTGGATGCCGAGATCCTCGAAGATGGCGCAGCTGCGGGCGTTGGCGATCGTGGCTGTGGCATGACGGACCTCGGCGGCGGGCACTCCGGCTTTCTCGCACCACTGCTCGATGTCGACTATCGACAACATCTCGGTGAGGTCATCGAACCGGTTGGCGTGTCTTGCCAGCCAATTCCGGTCTGCTGAACCTTCGCTGACAAGGATCTTCAGCATGGCGCCGAGCAACCAGGCGTCACCGCCGGGACGTACCTGAAGATGGATGTCGGCCAGGTCGGCGGTTTCGGTGCGGCGCGGGTCGATCACGATCAGGCGCCGGTCGGGATCGTTGGAGATCTCTTTGAGGATCACCCGGGCCCGTGGGAATCCGTGACTGTGCCAAGGATTCTTGCCCACGAAGACGGCGCATTCGGTGTTGTGGAAGTCAGGCGACGTGTGGCACGACATCGCACCGTACAGTTGGCCGTCGACCCAGAACTCGCCGGTCTTCTCCTGGGCCAGCGCATTCGACTGGTAGCGCATTCCGAGTGCCTTGCGGGTCGCTCCGGAGAACCCGCCGGGAAGATGGTTGCCCTGAGCGCCGCCTCCGTAGTAGAAGATCTTCTCTCCGCCGTATTCGTCACGGATCTCGGCCAGGCCGGCGGCCACTTCGCGAATCGCCGTATCCCAGTCGATCTCCTCGAAGGTCCCGTCGGCCCGACGGCGCAGCGGAGCGCTCAGGCGATCCTCGCCGTTCTGGTAGTGGTCCAAGCGCAGTGCTTTTTCGCAGGTATAACCCCTGGATCCTGGGTGGGCCTTGTCTCCCCGCACCCGGGTGATTCGCCGCTGGTCGATTTTTATCTCCACGCCGCAATTGATGCTGCACAGCATGCACGCTGTCTGATGCCAGTCGTTGCTGCCCCCGGCGCCGGTTCTGTCTGCGGAATTCGAACTGTCTGAGCGGTTCATAGTTTTTTCCAGTACTTGCGTTTCGGCTGGCACATCAGCGTAGCGTGAGCCGGTGAACAGGGGAGTGCTGCTCGGGATCGGGGCATATCTGCTGTGGGGTCTGTCTCCGATCTACTGGCGAATCGAACCTGATGTGCCTCTGTTCGACGTGATCCTGTGGCGCACTGCGGCAGCGGCCGCGATGTTGGTCGGCTGGCAGATGGCGACCGGGTCACTGACGAGGTTGCGGTCGTTGGTTGCCGAACCGCGGGCTCGGCTTGTGTTCGTGGCGACATCGCTGTTGTTGGCTTCCAACTGGTTCACATTCATCTGGCTGGTGGGATCCGAGCGGGTCTTAGAGGTCAGCCTCGGTTACTTCATGACTCCGCTGATGAACGTTCTGCTCGGTGTGGTGGTGCTTCGGGAACGCTTGCGGCTCGTGCCGATGTTGACGGTGTGCATCGCCGCATGCGGAGTGCTCGTTCTGGCCCTCGACGTCGGCGGCATTCCCTGGGCAGCGCTGTATTTGGGCGGGTCGTTCGCGGTCTACGGCCTGTTCCGCAAGACTTCACAGGCTGGCTCGATCGATGGTTTGACCCTTCAGATGCTCGTGCTGTCGCCGGTTGTGCTGTGCCTGCTGGGATTCAGAGCGTTCAGCGGCGACGGCGTGTTCGGCTTGCACGATGTGGGACTCGACATTTGGCTGATAGGCGCAGGAGCGATGACTATCGCACCGCTGCTGTTGTTCGCGGCTTCTGCGCGGCTGATCGAACTGTGGGTCGTCGGCATGCTCCAGTTCCTGGCGCCGACGATCCAGTTCTTCTTGGGAGCGTTGTTGTGGGACGAATCCTGGAGCGGCGGCCAAGCAGTCGGCTTCGTCTGCATTTGGCTGGCGCTGATCGTGTTCGTCGTGGACACCGGCGTGCAGATCCGCCGCGCCGGAGGGTTGGCGAATCCCGCCGTCAGAAGACCGTCAGGCTGAAGTCGAACCGAGGAGTCGGCGGGCTATGGCTCGGGCGTCTTCCAGGGTTTCGACGATGTCTTCGGCGGGGACGCGCCGGAGCACGTTGAGTGACTCCAACGTGGCTGCGGGGGCGCCAGTCAGACTCAACATGATGCACTCCGTGCCGCTGGCCGCTGCCGTGTCGATCAGTTGTTCGATCAGCAAAGCCGCGCTGTCGTCGATGTAGACGGTCTCAGAGAAATCAAGGATCACCACCTCGTGCCCGACGATGTCGTCGCCGATGGTCCGCATCAGCTTGCTCGACGAAGCGACGGTGTAGCTGCCGCGCAGCTTGACGAGTCCGACGCGAGCCGAATAGGGCGTGATTCCGTGCTCGCCAGGGTCCGCCTCATCCAGAAAAACCTGATCGAGCAGGGGAACTGAGATGATGTTGTCGAGCTGGAGCCTTTCGAACTGGCGGGCTCCGATCATCCCCGAGACGATCAAGCCCACGGCGATGGCCGTGATCAGGTCCACGAACAGCGTGATGCCCAGCGTGGTGAGCATGATCACGAGGTGCTCGCGTTGAACCCGGTGGATCCTGACGAGGAATCGCCAGTCGATCATCTGCCAGCCGAGCAGCAGCAGGACGCCGGCCAGCGCGGCATGTGGAATGAACTCCAGATAGTGTCCGAAACCGAGCACCATCAGCAGAAGTATCGCCGATCTGGTCAGCACGGAGATTTGTGTGCGTGCTCCCATGCGTATACTGAGCATCGTTGTCGAAAAAGTCATGTGGCCCGGCAGGCCCCCTATGAGACCAGCGGCCACGTTGCCGGCGCCCAGGCTCAGCAGTCCCCGGTCGAGGTCCGCTCGGGTGCGTGTCTGGGAATCCACGGCTAGCGACGACACCAGGCCGCGCAACGAGCTGAGCAGAGCGATTGTGAGTGCCGGGACCAGGGCGGAAGCCCAGAAGCCGAGCGAGACGGTCGGTCGCGGCAGTTCGGGGAAACCGGTCGGGACCCCTTCGATCGTCGCCACATCCGGCAGGAGAACGATGCTCAGCAAGGTGCCGGCGATGAGTCCGGCAAGCATTGTGGGCACGATCGGCCGCATTCGGCGGGGCCAGAAGAATGCGACCACGAGGGTGACGAGCGCGATTGTCAGACTGCCTGAGTCAGCGTTGCTGAATGCGTCCGGCCATGCGCGGATGGCGGTGACCGGTTTGGTGATATTGACGGGAGCGCCTAGAAACGACCGAACCTGGGAGAGCACCAGCATCACGCCGATACCTGAGGTGAAACCTGCGATTACGGAGTAGGGCGTGTAGGAGATGTAGCTGCCGAGTTTCAAAGAACCGAACAGGGTCTGCA
This sequence comes from Acidimicrobiales bacterium, assembly GCA_965116485.1. Lineage (GTDB taxonomy): Bacteria > Actinomycetota > Acidimicrobiia > Acidimicrobiales > Aldehydirespiratoraceae > VXYK01. The sequence goes on along the minus strand of OZ220692.1, from coordinate 3,368,878 downwards.
GGAGGCCAGCGAGAATCACGACCGTGAACGCCTCGGCCGCTGTGTCAGCGGTCGTTGCGAGGACCGCGGCCATCGCGACGGCCATGACGCTGCTGGTAGAGGCCATCTGCGGACGCTCATTCGAGAACAAGCCGACGAAGAGGCCGACTGCGATGGCACCGTATATTCCACTGACAGCGCCAAGCCCTGAGACAACGCCGAACGCAGCGGCGGATGTGACCGACACGACCGCGACCATGAGGCCGCCGGTGACATCGCCACGAAATGTTTTTAGGTCGTAGCGCATCTCGCCCGAGCAGCTTAGTTGACCATGGAGCGCGCGCGAATAGGCGAGCCTTCGAGTTGCAGTCCGTTGTTCCCCGCTCTTGTTCGCTGCGCTCAGCGGGCGGGCCGCTCGGGCCGCCGCCCCGCAGATCAAGCCGTTCGCACTCGGAACTCCTCTGCCGATTTGCGGGGCCTCTCGGGGGATTCTCTATCGGCGCCGATCAAACAGAGAACCTCGAACACGCGAGAACCTCTCGAACGTCGGGTTCTCTGCGCCGGCTCAGGATGTCGGTGTACGTGTGTGGGTGCGCTCAATATTGGTGATGATCGCGTCGCAGAGCTCTTGCCAGCGCGGGCGGGGCAGGTCGTGGCCCGTGTCGGGCAGCATCAACAGGCGAGAACTGGGGATCACCCGGGCTGTGGCGATTCCGCCGCTGGGTTTGACGAGCGGGTCTTTCATTCCGTGGATCACCAGTGTCGGAACGGTCACCTTCGCGAGTCGCTTGGTGCGATCGGGGCTGGCGCCGATGGCTGCAGCCTGGCGAGCGGTGCCAGTGGGTGTGAAGCTCCGCTGCACGGAAGCGGTCGCGTTCAAGCGGTGCCTCTCCGCGTCGAAATGATCGCCCGAGATGGCTCGGAACATCCTCACCGACTCGTCCACCGCGTTCTCGAACGTCGGTTCTGGCCGTTTGCGGAGCTTTCGGATCAGCGACAGGGCGATACCTCCGGACTTGCGATCTCCGGGTTTGCTGGCGATCGAGCAGAGGCTGCGCACCTTGTTCGGGTGGTTGACAGCCATCGCCTGGGCGATCATGCCACCCATCGAGATGCCGACGATATGCGCCGAATCGATGTTGAGAACGCCCAATAGTTGGGCGGCATCGACAGCCATGTCCTCGACCGTGTAGCCGACGCCCCGCAGGGGCCGCCTGCTCAGCATCGACATCATCGACTTGCGCGTCGTCGGTGGTTCCCAATCGGATTGAGATGACAGACCTGCATCGCGGTTGTCGAAGAGGATGGCCTGGTAGCCGCGGGACACGAACAGGTCGACGAACTCCTCGGGCCAGTCGATGAGTTGTCCACCGAGTCCCATCACGAACAGGATCGGCTCGCCCTCCCCTCGCAGGTCGTATTCTATGGTGAGTCCGTTTGACACTTCGACGCTGGCCATACGGCGACTTTACTGCGCTCAGGGGCTGAACGCTGTGCCAGCCTCAAACCGCATGGGACCCCGCAACTGCCGGGTGGCCGCGGAACTCGTCGAGAGCCTCCGGGTTTGCCAGCGCTTCGGTATTGGTGACTTCGTCGCCGTCGACGACGGCCTTGACAGCCAGCTCGACGATCTTGCCGCTACGGGTGCGGGGAATCTCGCTGACCTGACCCATCACCGCCGGCACATGTCGGGGAGTCGCGCCGGTTCGCACCGTGGTCTTGATCCGGTTCGTGAGTTCTTCATCCAGCGAGGACCCCTCGGTCAACACGACGAAACACACGATTCGGGTGTCGCCTTGGTGGCTTTGGCCGATGACGACGCTCTCGACCACTTCGGGGACCTTGTCGAGCTGGCGGTAGATCTCGGCTGTGCCGATGCGGACACCCCCGGGATTGAGGGTCGAGTCGGAACGGCCATGGATGATGAACCCGCCGTGCTCGGTCCGCGCCGCGAAGTCCCCCTGATGCCAGACGCCCGGAATCCGTTCGAAATAAGCGGCCTTGTAGCGGGCATCGTCGGGATCGTCTCGGAATCCGAGAGGCATCGACGGGAACGCATTGCGACACACGAGCTCGCCTCGGACTCCAGCTTCGAGCGGGTTGCCGAACTCGTCGACCACGTCGATGTCGAGTCCCAGCGCGGGACGCTGGATCTCACCGGCGTACACCGGGCTGGTCGGGTCACCGGCCACGAGGCATCCGCAGAGATCGGTGCCTCCCGATATCGAGGCCAGATGCAGGTCGGGCCTGACCCGCTCGTAGACGGTGCGGAACCCTTCGGGTGAGAGCGTCGAACCTGTGGATGTCATGGTTCGGACACTGGAGAGGTCATGCGTTTGCACGGGTCGTAGACCGGACTTGCCGAGGGCTTCAATGAACTTCGCGGAGGTGCCGAAGAGAGTGACTTCGGCGCTGTCGGCCAGGTCGAAGAGCCGGTTGCCGTCGGGGTGCATTGGCGCGCCGTCGTAGAGCACCAGGGTCGCCCCCGAAGCCAGGCCGGAGACCTGCCAGTTCCACATCATCCAACCGGCGGTGGTGTAGTAGAAGACCCGGTCACCGGGCCTGACATCGCAGTGCAGTTGATGTTCGACGAGGTGTTTGAGCAGGACGCCGCCGCTGCGGTGGACGATGCATTTCGGCTTTCCGGTGGTGCCTGAGGAGAACAGCACGTACCAGGGATGATCGAAACCGAAACGAGTGAATGTCGGCTCGGTCGGCTCAATGTCGCTGATGAAGTCGTCCAGCGTGACGGTCTTGGCTTTGCCTCCTATGTCTTCTGGGCCTCCTGTGCCACCCTCGCCGAGATGCCGTACAACAACGGCCTGCTCCACCGACGGCAACGCCGTAACGACTTCGTCGAGCAGTCCGAGCCGGTCGTGGGTCCTGCCGTTGTAGCTGTAGGCGTCGCACACGAACAGCAGTTTCGGATCGACCTGACCGAACCTGTCGACGACCCCGTCGATCCCGAAGTCGGGCGAGGTCGAGGTGAACACCGCTCCGATCGACACAGCCGCCAACATCACTGCGACGGTCTCGTTGATGTGCGGCAGCCATGCTGCGACACAGTCCCCGGGGCCCACGCCTGCGCGACGCATGGCGACCTGCAGTTGCCCGACGAGCATCCGGAGCTCGCCTCCGCTCATCTCTTTGTAGAACGAGGGGTCTTCGCCGAACGACATCAACGCCGGCTGGTCGCTTGCCAGCGAACCCAGCAGATTCTCGGCGACGTTGAGCGAGGCGTCGCAGAAGAACCGGGTCTTCCAGAACGGCTCCGCTTCTTCGATGATCCGACTGCCCCGGTCGCCGATTATGCCCAACTCATTCCAGGCAGCAGCCCAGAATTCTGCGGGCTTCGCAACTGACCAGCTGTGCAGTTCCTCATATGTTGCAAACCCGCGGCGGGCCGCAAACTCAGCCATATTCGTGCGGTCGGCTGAGGATGCCGACGGCGACCACAACGGCGATCCAGAGGTGTTCACGGCGGCACGATACCACCGGCCCAGAGGCCGATTCGCAATGGCTCTGCCAGCACGATCGCGTGGCTGGTCAGGCTGTGGTTTCGAGTTGTTCGGCGGCTTCGGTCCAGTCGAGCATCAAGGTGGCGGCTTGGTCGGTGGCCTCGTCGTAAAGGGTGGCGAGTCGTTGCAGCTCCTCGGGATCGTTGCAGATCTCGGGGTCAGCCAGCCGCAACTCCAGATCGGCGACTACCGCATCGGCCTTCGCCAAGTTGCGTTCGAGGCGGGAGACTCGCTTGCGGAGATCGGCGGTCGCTTGGCGGGCCTGCGCGGTCTCGCGGCGACGCCGTGCGCGGGGGTTCGACGGCTTCTTCGCCACGAGTCTCGCCCTTCCGAACCTGTGGGGGTCCGCGGGAGTCAGAACTTCATCCGGTACGCCTGCGTGCCATTGAGCTTTGCCGTGGCGCACTTCAATGACGGCGTCGGCGACGTTGCGGATCAGGTGACGGTCGTGTGTGACCAGCAGACCCGTGCCCGGGTAGGCCGTCAGTGCGTCCTCGAGAACGTCGCAACTAGGCAGGTCCAGATGGTTCGTGGGCTCGTCGAGGACCAGCAGATTGACCGGCTCGATCATGGTGCGGGCAAGCGCCAGACGGGTGCATTCACCACCGGAGAGGTCCTGCACCCGGCGATCCGCAGCGTCGCCGGGAAAGCCGAACGAACCGAGCACGGTCCGCAGGTTCCGCTTGCCCGGATCGATCCCGCCGGAGAACAACTCGATGACGGTCTTGGAGCCGTCGAGTTCATCGGCCTGGTGTTGATGAAATGCGGCGACGCTCACGTTGTTGCCGAGCTGGGCAATTCCCTCAGTCGGTTCAAGTTGGCCCAGGATGAGCTTGAGGAGAGTGGTCTTTCCGCCGCCGTTGGGGCCGACGAGTGCCACGGTCTCGCCCCGTTCAACCGTCAGCGTCACGTCCGAGACGACCGGAACATCGTCGTAGCCGACGCTGGCGTCGTGGAACTCGGCGACGACCCGTGACGACCGAGGCGGCTCCGGGAACGCAAACCGAGCGACCAACTCCCTGCGGTCGGGGACCTTTATCATCTCCAGTTTCTGGAGGGTCTTGACCCGGCTCTGCACCTGGCGAGCCTTGGAGGCCTTGTAGCGGAACCGGTTGATGAAACGCTCCACTTTCGCCACCTCGCGCGCCTGACCGGCCGCTGCTGCCTCGATCCGCGCCAGGCGTTCCTCACGGGCGACCACGAATTCGGCGAAACCACCCACGTACTCAAGCGCAGTACCTTCGGCCAATTCGACCACCCGGTCAGCGACGGCGTCGATGAAGTCCCGGTCGTGACTGACGAACAGCAGAGCGCCGGGCCAAGCAGCGAGCTGTTGTTCGAGCCAGGCAACAGAGTCGACATCGAGGTGGTTGGTCGGTTCGTCGAGGATCAACACGTCGGGTTTGGCCAACAGCAGACGGGCCAGCGCGACGCGCATGCGCCAACCGCCGGAGAGTTCAGCCACGCTGCGGTGTGCGTCGCCTTCGGAGAAGCCGAGTCCGGCGAGCACTTTCTGGGCATCCGCCTCAAGGGCGTAACCACCCATCGCTTCGAATCGACTCTGGGTCTCCCCGTAATCGAGGAGAATCTGTTCTTGGTCCAAATCGGGATCGCTCATTTGAGCTTCGAGCTCGTTGAGGCGGTCCGCGAGGACCGCCAGTTCCCCGGCCCCGCTGACCACCTCGGCAATCACAGTTCTGTTGGAGGCGTCGACAAGGTCTTGGGGGAGATAACCCAGGGTCATGTCCCGGGGTTTGGTCACCGAACCGGCATCGGGCACGTTGGTACCCATAAGGATCTCGATGAGCGTGGTCTTTCCGGTGCCGTTGCCACCGACCAGAGCGATCCGTCGACCCGCAGTGAGCAGCAGCGTAACGTCGCGGAAGAGCTCACGAGGGCCGTATGACTTGGCCAAACCCGACGCGGTGAGCATCGGAGTCAGCCGAAGAAATCATCAAGCGCCGACTCAGCACTGGATGCGACGGGTGCGTCGGGTGTTTCGCCCTCGAGCCGGTTCAACCAAGTAACCGAGGCGTAACCGGCCATCACAGCACCGGTGTCGTCGGTGCTCGGAGTGTCGATCGGCTCCCCCCAGGACATGTCCACGGTGAAAGTGCCGTCGTGGCCCGGTTTGGAGACGAGCGATGCCGACGCCATCGAGCGTGGGGGGGCCGAGCAGACTCTTGTGCGCTTCCACCCCTCCATCTCCGCGGCGGGACGGTTCGGCACATTGATGTTGATCACCACCGGATCGGTCGGCAGGTCCTTGATCAACTGTTCGACCACGACCGCGGCGACGTCAGCTGCGCCCTGCCAATGTTGGTTGGCGAGCATGGCCTCCCAGCCCTGGCCTTCAACGCCCCAGTCGTCGACGGACTGGCTGACCGCGACAGCGTTGATCCGCCCGTTTCGAGCAGTGAGACACGCACCGACCGTCCCGGAGTGGTAGACGCTGCGTCCGACGTTGGCGCCGGGGTTGATACCGGAGACCACCAGGTCGATGTCGCCGAAAGCGCCGAGCCGCCCGAACATGGCGCACAACGCGGGTGCCGCGGTGACCGACCATGCCTCGTCGATACCGTCTATCTGGGTGCGGTGCACCTCGGGTGTCATGCGCCAAATGGAGCCGATCGCCGCGCTGTAGCCGGAGTACTCCGAGTCGGGTGCAGCAATGACCACGTCACCGAAGGGCCTCATCGACCGAGCCAGCACATGCAGCCCGATCGAGTCGATGCCGTCGTCGTTGGTGACCAGAATGCGCACCGCACGACCCTATCGGCGCTCACCAGAGCCGCGATAACTCCGTGGCCAAGCCGTGCAATTCGGGCTGGATCCGTTCTCGGCTGGACGCGGTGTCATAGCCTTTGGTTATGGTGTTGTCCGTATGCGAGTGGCGGGCGCGGTGTCGTCGTGATAGGCACACAGAAGTCGTTCGCGCCAACCGGACGACAAGAGAAAGATGGGAATTACGTGAAACAACACGTAACAGCTAGAAATTTTACTAAATTTGATGTCGTGGGTCTGGCCGATCTCGCCGGAGGTCTAGCGGAAGCCGAGCACAGCGGTTCCACATGCGTGCTAGACCTTTCCGACGAGGCTGTCGCCGAGTCGGCGAGTCCGTCGGCGGTGCGCCTTGCGATCCCGTCGGTAATGGTCGTTTCGAACCTTCTGATGGGTCGATTCAAAGAATTGCCGGTGGACATCAAGTTCCCACAATCCAGAGGCCTGAACCTGCAACTCGCCCGCGGTGGTTTCTTCTTTGCACTCGCGAACCGCAAGGGAGTGAGCTGGGTAGGGACACAGCCCGAAGAATGGAGCCGAACGGCCAAGGATTGGGTAAATCCGTTCCACCCCAGCGATGAGCGGATGCGTCGCGAGGTGCTGGTGGACGTGAAAGACCCCGAGACCGATTCGTGGGTGGTCCGGGCTGCCTTTCAGCGATACCTGCTCTCAGTCATGCATCCACACAACAGACCAGCACGCCACTTGCGCCGCGACTTGCGTCAGATTGCAGGCAGGTGGTTGAGCAGCCGGCTGCATGTCAAGCCGGGTTCGGACATGGTGTCGACGCTGCATGACTGTTTGGAGGTTTTCTACCAGATAGTCGTCAACGTCCCCGATCACGCAAGCCTTCGGAACCAAACGAACGGGTGTTCCCTCGGCCAAGTCTACGCCACGCTCGGGGGCGGACGCGACAGTCACAATCGGCTTCACTTCACAGTGCTAGACAACGGTTTGGGCATTCCCCGCCGGGTGAGGTCGATTTACAAAGACCGGGATCGTTCGGCAGAGGAGGCGCTAGGAGACGCGGTGATGGGCCGGTTACCTCGCCCGCCCGGCGGTCGCGGCATCGGTCTTGACCTGGTTCGCCGAATCGCGGGTGAATACACCGAAGGTCTTCGCGGTGTAGGGGGCGCGAGCAGTATCCACATCGTCACGAACGGCGACGCGCCGGGCTCGGCCTCTCATCTTGAGTGGAATCCGGATTCCGAAACTCCCGAGACCTCCAGTGTCGAAGGACTCCCTGTGCAAGGCACCCTCGTGTGGGTGACGCTGGGGCTTGAACACCGGATCCCCGACCAGAACTCGCACCAACTTGAGCTGACTTTCGCTGAACCGATAGCCGGGTAGGGAGGCCTTTGTGGACTTACCTGGCAACTACTACCTGCGCGTGGATATTGATGACATGGCGGATGACCGTTCCGGCGAGGAACTCTTTGGCGTTGAATTGCCAGAGTCCGAGTCGAATATCACGTTCGTTGATCTTCACGCCGGGCTGCGGACGCCTCAATCACAGGGATTCGCACAAATTGAGACGTTGACCGCAGCAGTGCAAGATCGGCTGCATCTTTTGTCGTCTACCGAAACAGTGTTGTTCCGCTGGCCGTGGATTGTGGGGCCTAAGTGCAAACCGCACAAGGATCAGATTGATATCTGGCTCAAGCGCCTGAGAAGTGACGATGGAGGAGAGCCGGTGCTCGCGTCGGCATCGCACGTAGGGGTGCTCCAACACCGAGTGGGTTGTCCGCCTGTTCTGCTCTGGTCTAGTGAATGCCCGATGGACGACGACGACTTGTTGAGCTTGGCGCGAGCCGTCGAGTTGAAAGCGCTGCTCGACCGACGCAACGCGATCTGGGAACCCTCGAACTATCACTTTCGGCTTCCAAGCGGTGAGCACACTGATGTCTTCATTCGAATTGCAGATGCGATCAACGAACCGCAGGACGCCTATGCGTTGACTTGTTGGCTCTCGGACAAATTGAGGGAGGGCGTTGGGGTCGTTGTTGATACCGGTGGACTGACTCCGGTCCTGATTCAGATTGAGAGCTTTCTCACTCGATTTGGGCTTGGCGTAGGTCCAATTGCGATTCTTCAGGCGTATCCCACGGGTCGCGCGACGGTCCGACACACGGTCGAGAATGCGCGGGGTGATCAGTCGTCTGGAATCGTTGCCTTGTTGTCCGTGAGCGCAACAGGCAGCTTGAAAGACACTCTGCTGGATGAACTCGATCGCGTGGCCCACAGTGATGACATCGAATGCACACTCGATGTCATGGTTGACCGCACGACGGCCAATGACCAGTCCAGCACTCATGTTTCGTGGCTCAATCTTGAACGGCCCGCTGAGTCAGCCTCGTGCGAGTTGTGCAACAGTGCTGAGAAGGCCCAGTTGGTTCAGATTGATCCTCGGAGCTACGGATCAATGGCTCTGCCCTCGCCACACCTGGTGATGCCGGACACAGGACATGCCACGGCAAATCGCCTGTTTTGGGAGCGAGTGGCCAAATTCAAAGCCCGCGCGATAGAAGTCAAACCCCATCCTCAGAGCCGGATTGCACGAGGCAAACGAACAGCACTCCCTGTGCGTCCGATCTTTGAAGCTCTTTGCAAACCGGATGGCCTCACCGAGCTTGTCACGAAGCATTGTGCCGAGCACAAGCTGGACAAGAGCCTGGCTCGTACTGCGCTTGTCGTCGCGGCGCCTTACGATCTCGAAACTGTCGACATCCCGGCTGTCGCCGGCGGTGGTCAGGTGGATCTTGAGGAGAGCGCCCGTTCTGTTCTCGCGGGTGCCGGCATCGACAGGTCGGTACCTGTGGTCAATGGGGAAGACACTGAAGCACTCGATGAACAGATCGCCGGACTGGACTCTCAAGAGGCAATACTCGTGTTCTCCTGGGGTTCTGTGACCGGGCTGACACTCCGTCGTATGAAGCTCGCGGTGGCTGATGCACTGCGCGCCGATTGCACAAGCGACCGAACGGTGAGCGGATTGGTGTTCCACGCTCGACCCAGCACTCCCCGCGAGTGGATTGCACAGCGGAACCAATTCCGCCCGGGTGTCCTAGAGAACCTCTGGCTGAGCTGTTTTCCGTGGACTTCTCCCTTGCGAGACGAGAGTCGCCTGCTTGATCGGCCCGATATTGAAGCTTCAAGTTTGTCTCCCGCCGCCGAGAACTTCCTTAAACAACGCAAAGAGTTTCTTGGGATGCACTCCACTTTCCTAGAAGATGACGATGACTGGTCGCCGCGTTTCGAACTAGGTGAGCGTCAGGCACATCCAGAGCACGTTTTCTGGGGGATGTCAGCCAATGGAATCCACCAGAAAACGGTCCGCGGCCGCTCACTGTACGGCCAGGGCCTCGATTGCCTCAGCGCGTACGCTGCTATCGGCGCGGTAGTCAACTACACGAGGCACAACGAGCAACCCAAGGCCGCTCCGCGATGGGTGATGTTCGACATGGGTCGGATTGTCAGGTCTTATTTTGACGCGGTCATTACCTGCTCGGTAATCCGATGGCTTCATCCTGGAGAACTGTGGTGGGCCGGCGACCGTGGCGAAACCGGATCCGTTCGTGACTCGGTCGACTTTCTGCTCAAGCAGACAACGGAGCAAAGCGAGCAAGTGCTGTTGGTTCCCGAACTCCTGCTGGCATCTGCGCAGGGCAAGGTGCCGAAGTTGGCTCACGACATTGTTCGAGAACGCGCGGTAGCTATCAGCCAGGAATGGCCCAGCGATTCGTCGTTCGATGCGGCCCGCGGCGATGTGGAGGTAGGACTCCGTCTATTGAACGCAGGCTGAACTCGGGCGCCCGCGGGCGTCGGCTGCGCCGAACCGACTCCGCCAAGCACGAAGTCAAAAGCGTACCTTCGAGAAGGCGCTCGACGAACTCGCCGCCATGCCGCCGCTAGCTACAACGATACTGACGGGGACGCTCAAGTAGTAGGTCAGCTCCTTATCGGGAGAGCGTTGGTCGGCATCGAACCCGTAGAACCCGGATCGCATGGGAGCCGGTCAAGTGGTGCTTCGGCTGCTGGAAGCGGGTTGAAGACGGACGCTGTAGGGCCATAGTGACCTTGTCAATGGGCGTTCATCGCCCCCCGCCGCAAGCATTGCCTTCGGGCCGGTGACCGCGAGCTAACCCTGTTCTTACCTTTGTGTGCAAGGCTGGAGCGTGACCACCATTCTGTTGGCAGACGACGACCGGCGGATCCGCGAGTCGCTGCAGCGGGCGCTGACCCTCGAGGGCTATGAGGTGCTGACCGCTCCCAACGGCGCTGAGGCGCTGAAACTGCATGCGCAGCGGCGCGCCGACCTGCTGCTCCTCGACGTTTCGATGCCCGACGTCGACGGCCTGTCGGTGTGCCGCGCGGTCCGCGCCGCTAACGACGACACGCCGATCCTGATGCTCACCGCCCGTCACGAGACGACCGACCGGGTCAAGGGACTCGACGCCGGTGCAGACGACTACTTGGTCAAGCCATTCGCACTGGAAGAACTGTTGGCGCGGCTGAGGGCTCGGCTCCGCAAGGTCGAGTCCTCAGAACCGGGCCGGATGACCCTCGTCGACCTGACCATGGACGTCAAGGGGCGACGAGTGTTCCGCGACGGCGCCTCGCTCGAACTGAGCCGGACGGAGTTCGACCTGCTGGAGGTCCTGTTGCTGAACGCGGGGGTGGTGTTGAGCCGCGAACAGCTCTATGAGGAGGTCTGGGGAGGAGAGCTCGACAGCGAGTCCAAGACCCTCGACGTCTATGTCGGTTACCTCCGCAAGAAGCTCGGCGCCCGCGGCGGCCCGCAACTGCTGCACACGGTGCGGGGCGCCGGCTACGTGCTGCGGGCGGACCCGCGATGAGTCTGCGCCTGCGCGTCTCGTTGGCATTGGCAGCGGTCGTCGCTGTGGCAGTGGTCGCCGCCGGGTATTCGATCCACCGTGCCACGGAGTCGTCGTTGATCGCGGAAATCGACGCCGACTTGCTGGAACGCTCCGAGATCATCTCGAACCGTGGACCGGAGCCGACCCGCGGCTTCGACGACGAAGCTCTGGGCAGGCTGCGGCGCATCGGCCGCTTGATCGTCTCCGGCAGGGTCGATCCGTTCGAGAGCCTGGTGGCGTTCGATGCGCTGGCCCGTGTGGTTGATTCCCGAGGGGCAGTGATCGGGGCTTTCGAACAGGAGTTCACCGCTTCGCGCGATCCGTCGCTGCTCGAAGACGCGCGATCAGCGCCGGTGCTGCATGACGGTTCCAGTCGGTCGGGGGCGGTGCGGGTGGTGACGGTTGCGCTGCCCCAAGCGGGCTTCGTCCAGATCGCCCGACCCCTCGACGAGGTGGAAGCGGTCCTCGACGACCTCCGACTGCGAACCGGACTCATCGGTGGACTGGCCATAGTCGGGGCCGCACTGGCCGGCTGGTTCATCGCGGGCGCTGTTGCGAGGCCGGTCCGCGAGTTGACCGAGGCGGCCGAACAGGTAGCGCGGACCGGTGACCTGTCCTTGGAGGTGGAGTCGTCGGGCGGCGACGAGGTGGGACGCTTGGCGTCGAGCTTCCAGACGATGCTCGGGGCGCTGGCAGCCTCGCGCAGCCAGCAGCGTCGGATGGTCGTCGACGCCAGCCATGAACTGCGGACCCCGCTGATGAGCCTGCGCACCAACATCGACGTGCTCGCCCGCGGCCACGACCTCGGAGAAACGGACCGGGCCGCGTTGATCGAAGACCTCGACAGCGAGCTTTGGGAGCTCTCCGAGATGGTCGTCGAGCTGGTCGACCTGGCGGCCGACGTTCGCAGCGACGAAACCGCGGTGGAGCTAACCTTGGAGGAGGTCGCCGGGCCGGTAGTGGAGCGGGCCGCTCGCCGCAACCAGCGCCTGATCGAGGTGTCGGTGGAGCGCTCGGCTGTGTGCTCGGCGCGTCCCGAGGCGTTGGCCAAAGCTATCAGGAACCTGCTCGACAACGCCGCGAAGTTCTCGCCGAACAGCTCACCGATCCGGGTGGTGATCGACGGCGGGACGCTCACTGTCCACGACCGTGGACCCGGCATCCCCGAAGCGGAGCGGGAGGCTGTGTTCGGACGGTTCCACCGACTCGACACGAGCCAGGATCTGCCCGGCTCGGGCCTCGGCCTGGCCATAGTCGCAGACGTGGTGGAGGCCCACGACGGTTCGGTGTTCGTGACCGACTCCGCCGACGGCGGAGCGGCAGTCGGCTTCAGGCTCCCCGCCCTCGACAACTGAGGCCCGCCCGCGGACGCGCGCCTGCCCGCGGACGCGCGCCTGCCCGCGGACGCGCGCCTGCCAGCGGACGCGCGCCTGCCAGCGGACGCGCGCCTGCCCGCGGACGCGCGCCTGCCCGCGGACGCGCGCCTGCCCGCGGACGCGCGCCTGCCCGCGGACGCGCGCCTGCCCGCGGACGCGCCAGAGCCGGAGCGCTCTGGCTCCGGCCCTGACGCGGGGGTCTCAGTTGTGTCGGGCTCGGGCCTCAGCGGCGCGCTCCGCCTCGCCCGTGCGCTCCGCCTCGCCCGTGCGCTCCGCGGAGGCCGTCCTCGTGGTCAGGGCGCTCGCCGTTGACGTAGTCGGTGGCCCGTTGGGTTGCGTCGGCTATGATCTCATTGGCCCGCTCCTGGTCGATACGCCCGTCCTCAACGGCCGTGTCGGCGCGCTCGGTGATGTTCTCGACGATCGCGTCGACCACATCCTGCACGTCGACGCCTAGCTCGGTTGCAACGTCGGCTATCGAATCGCCGTCGGCGAGGGCCACTTTGAGTTCTGTTCGGGTGATCCCGAGAATCCCGGCGATGTCGACTCGGTCGCCCCTGCCGAACATTCCCGCCTTGCGGTGCGGGCCGTCGGGCCGGGCCTCAACGCGCGCCTCGACAAGCGCGGCGACGACTGCGTCTACTTGGGACTGGGTCAAGGTTCCGTCGTCGACGAGTCCCCGGAGCGCCGTCCTGGTCCGCTCTTCGAACGCTTCTCGCTTCTTGGCTCGGGCACCGTCGCCTTGGTCACCCTCCTCGTCGGGCGAGGCAACCTCTTGTGCGACGTCATTGCCGTTTTGGGCGGTGGCCAGACTGGGTCCCAGCAGAAACGCTCCGAAGGCGGCGCCGCTGAGAGTGCAGGCGGCGATTATCGTGCTGATCAGTTTCTTGGTCATTGGGGGTGGATCTCCTTGGGTGGTTGGTTACTGAGGATTCGACATGGTGGCGGCCCGGGGTAAGAGCTTCGTTAGGGCAGGGCGTAAGATCGCTTCAGTGGAACCGGTGCCGTATCTGACTGAACGCCTGCAGGGCTTCGGCACGACGATCTTCACGGCAATGTCGGCCCTCGCCATCGAGACCGAGTCGGTCAACCTCGGGCAGGGATTCCCAGACAGCGACGGGCCGGTGGCGGTCTCGGAAGCGGCGATCGACGCGATCAGGGCCGGTCACAACCAGTATCCGCCTTTGCCGGGGATTGAACCGCTACGCATCGCGGTTGCTGAACACCGGCTTCGTTTCCGCGGCCAGCGGTTCGACCCCGACAGCGAAGTGCTGATCACCGCGGGCGCCACAGAAGCACTGGCCGCGGCGATGTTGTCGTTGACCGGGCCGGGCGATGAAGTCGTCACGTTCGAGCCCTACTACGACTCCTACGCAGCCGGGATCGCCATGAGCGGTGCGCGGCGCAGGGTGGTGACCCTGCGAGGCCGCGAGTTCGCGTTCGACCCTGCCGAGCTTGAAGCCGCGTTCACCCCCGACACGAAACTGCTGCTGCTCAACTCGCCCCACAACCCGACCGGCAAGGTCTTCTCACGCGCCGAACTCGAGACAATCGCCCGTGTCTGCGTCGAGAACGACGTCATCGCGGTGACCGACGAGGTCTACGAACACCTGGTGTTCGACGACGCCGAACACATACCGCTGGCGACGCTGCCAGGAATGGCTGATCGCACCATCACCATCTCGTCGGCCGGAAAGATCTTCTCGTTCACCGGTTGGAAGATCGGTTGGGCCTGCGGCCCCGCCGAACTCATCAATGCAGTGCGCACCGCCAAACAGTTCCTGACGTTCGTGAGCGGGGCGCCGCTGCAGCCGGCGGTCGCGGTCGGGCTCCGGCTCGGTGATGAGTTCTTCGACAGCTACACCGCAGATATGCAGGCGAAACGAGACCGGCTCAGCGAGGGACTCGATGCGGCCGGATTCGACGTGATCGTCCCGCAGGGCACCTATTTCGTCACCGCCGACATCAGCGGATTGGGCGAGACCGACGGCATCGACTTCTGCATGTCGCTCCCGAAGCGCTGCGGAGTGGTGGCGGTTCCCACGCAGGTCTTCTACGACAACGCCGAGGTTGGCCGACAGCTTGTGCGCTTCGCGTTCTGCAAACGCGACGAAGTCCTCGACGAGGCAAGCCGCCGACTCGGCCGACTCGGCCGGCTCAGGGGCCGAACGAACGGGGCGAGCTGATGTTGGTTGCGGCGATTCAACACGACATCGAGTGGGAGGCCCCGCAACGCAACTTCGAACGCTTGCGTCCGCGGGTCGAGGCAGCGGTCGCTGAGGGCGCATCGCTGGTGGTGTTGAGCGAGATGTGGTCGACCGGGTTCTCGATGAACTCAGCCGAGATAGCCGAAGCACCCGACGGTCCCACAGCCACCTTCATGCACGAACTGGCCGCGAAGACAGGTGCGTGGATCACAGGGTCGTTCCCCGAACGAACCGACGGCTACACCCTCCCGACCAACCGTCTGCTGCTCGCCGGCCCCGCCGGACAGGACCACCGCTACTCCAAGATCCACCCCTTCACCTATGCGAAAGAGGATCTCCACTACGCCGCAGGGCGCGGCACGATCACAGTCGATGTCGAAGGCGTGAGGGTGACCCCGCTCATCTGCTACGACCTGCGATTCACCGACTTGTTCTGGGACCAAGCGGCGACGACCGACTGCTTCGTGGTGCCCGCCAACTGGCCCAAGGCACGCCGCGACCATTGGATGACGCTGCTGCGGGCCCGAGCGATCGAGAACCAGGCTTATGTGATAGGTGTCAATCGAGTGGGATCGGCCGGGCGCCTCGAATACTCGGGCGACACTCGTATCATCGACCCAATGGGGGAGATGGTCGAGGCGACCCCGGACGTGGAAACGACAATCTGTGCGGCAGTTTCACCGGCTGTTGTTGCTCAAACCCGCCGGGACTTCCCCTTCATTGCGGACCGCTAGCCGGCTGGTCCGGCCGGCCCCGCGCACCCAGTTCCCCAGCGTGCCCTCATTCACACCGAACTCCCGGGCGATGCGGGCCACCGGCCGGCCGGTCTCCTTGACGATCCGGACAGCCCCATCGCGGAACTCCCGGTCGAACTCTCGAGCGGTTCTTCGAAGCTGTGAAATACGAGCACCTCTACCGGCGCGACGTCGACGACGGCCCAAGCCTCGCTGCCGAGACCGGCACCTACAGGACCATCTACAATTCGATCCGGCCCCACGAAGCCATCGACATGGCCCGGCCTCTCCACCGCTACCGACAAACCCCCGCAACCAAACCACCAGACAACAAAATGTCCCAAAATTCTTGACACGGGACAGACAACCGCTCTTGCTCATCAGGGGGAACGCTGGGTATGATCCGCTTCGTATTGTTTGATACGATAATCCGATGAAGTCTGTCGGTCAGGCTGTCGTGGTCGCTGCGGTCGCTGTGTCTGCTGCCGTGTTGGGCCTGCTCGGTGATCCGTTCCATGAGGACTTCGGGGCCGCTGAGCCAGCCCGCGGCGCACAACGACTCGCGTTGCGGCGGCGACTCTTTGGATGTGTTGCATAATCTGTGCATGATGGCGGTGAGTTGCAGCGACAATGGCGGCACATGGTCGGTGAACCCGTTCGGGTGCATAATGCCCACGACCACGACGACTGCCGCACCCACGACGACTGCCGCGCCCACGACGACTGCCGCACCCACGACGACTGCCGCGCCGCCGCCTTGCCCTGCTGGTCAACGACGCCATTCGGGCGATCACGGCAACGGCTGGTCGTCGCCGAACTGTCACCGCCACCCCTCGCCTTCGGAGAGGGCCTGCGGGGACGCCCACTACACCCACAGCGGGTTCGCTGGCTACGTCACCGCCGTCCCGCCGTGCCCGCCTGTATCCACCACTACGACCACTACGACCACTACGACCACTACGACCACTACGACCACGACTGTGCCGGTGTATACGGCGCTGCCAGCGGCACCCCAGGGGCAGCGCTGCTTCGCGCGTGCAACTTCTGTGAGTGCTTATGCCATTTGGTTTTGGGATCGGGTGGACCAGGCCGCGTCATATGAGGTGTTTCACCCTCGACCGCCGAGAGACCCTGGCGGTGGAAGTTTGTGGGAAGGTCTCCGCCAGAGTCGGATTTTTGGCCCAGTGGATGTGGTGCCGGGTCCGCGCTATGAGATATATGTCCGGGCTCGCAACAGCCTCGGTGCCGGCCCCTATACCCAAATCAAGTGCCCTGCTGCGCTGCCGTCGGGGCTCGACCAATACGCTGAGGTGAAAAAGATCGCCCATATCGGCAATGTCTCCGGTGCTTACAACATGGACGAGTTCCTAGCTGAAAAGCATCCTGATGATGTCAACCATCGCGTGCTCGCGCCCTACCCTTATCTGACTTGGAGAGATGACAACTGCTCGCTCGGAGTCGCCGAACCGTTTCGAGCTCAAATTCAGGCAATAAGCGGTTTCGGCGACGAGTACGATCCCCCGGTCTCGGTCTTGGGGGCACTCGGCGGACCAATCGGGTTGTTGATTTCGCTTGGTGTTGATGTAGTTGTGCCGAATGCTCCGTTCAAGCATGGTTGTTGGCGGCACGATTTTGCTTGGCGGAACCTGTCGCGTATTGAACAGAACTATTCATCGGTGGACTCATGGAACGAAACAAACTACAGCCTGACAAACCACCGTCTCAAATCCGACTGGAATCACGCCTGCAACCAAACCTACACAGGGTTATACAATCTCATTGGTCCAGCGTGTCGATCCACAGCCACGCTTGCCTTCGGTGTTTTGGTCAGGGTTACGTCGGTTGCCGATTACAGCTCCAACCCGAACGACACCGGGTATTTTGTGCGATGAATTCGACTGGTGAAATGAACAATCTATTGATACAAACTGATTTGAGGAATCATGGAATGTGAATGTGGTTTGAAAGGATATAGGGTTGTTCTTCGAGTGCTGTTCGGTGTCGCGGCGGCGGTGTTGTTTGTACTGGGTTCTGCTGCCTGTTCATCCGATGGAGACGAGGGCACTGTGGTCGTGGCCAGCGACGGCACCGAAGACACCTCACCGGAAACTGTTGCTACGACCACTGCTTCGCCGAGCGAGAAGCCCGAGGACGCCAAGGCACCCACGACCACAGCGGGTCTGGTGGACGAGAAGGCAGGATTAGAAGCAATTGTGGATGAATTCCTTGCAGGAAAGTGGGCCAGAAACGGCCTACGAGAAGCCTATCCGTATGCACACACAAGTATGCTCCAATCCGATGATCCAGCAATCAAGTTGAGAGGTGAGTTTGAGTTGAATATAGTCCTAGAGTTGGATAAGAACTCATACACCAACGATCCATATTTCACGCAATTATACGGGTTAGCAGGTGAAAGCTATGCGAAGTGCTTCCTAGACGAGTTGGATTATAAACCCGTGGAGGAGACTGTGGCATTTTCTCCTGAGCGACAACAGGAGTTGTTCGACGAGTTGGGTTGGGGCGAGCAGCAGGTGGCCGCGGTGGTGGATCGATGCTGGACGGAAGCGTTGGAGTTCCGGAGTCTCGGTGAAGGCGAAGGCGAGCGGTTGTTGGACCTGCAACGAAAGTACTACATCGACATAGCTCGGGAGTGGGCCGCGGCGAATCCCGATTTGGTGGTGCCCTTGCCTGGCTAAGGAGTGTTTCCACACATCAGTCGCGGGGGAAACGTGTGTGGAAGAAAAGAGGGCCTAAGATCGCTGTGGTGGAACCGGTGCCGTATCTCGCTGAACGACTGCAGGGATGACGCTGCTTGCGGCCCGGGCGATCGAGAACCAGGCTTACGTGATAGGTGTCAATCGAGTGGGATCGGCCGGGCGCCTCGAATACTCAGGCGACACTCGTACCATCGACCCAATGGGGGAGATGGTCGAGGCGACCCCGGACGTGGAAACGACAATCTGTGCCGAAGTCTCCGCGGCTGTCGTGGCCCGAGCCCGCCGGGACTTCCCCTTCATTGCGGACCGTTAGCGCCCCGGTCGGCTGTTACCGGTCGGCGAGAAGCTGTTCTCGGAGCTGGCGCTTCACGAACTTGCCGTTGGCATTCTGCGGTATCGGCTCGTCGATGAACCAGACATGTTCGGGCTGTTTGAACTTGGCGATCAGCGGCGCCAGATGGGCGGCCAGTTCCGACTCGTCGAGCGTGGCGCCGTCCGCCAGGTAGATCGCTGCGCCCACTGCTTCGCCCAGCCGATCGTCGGGCACCCCGAACACGGCGGCCTCGGCCACATCAGGGTGTTCGTAGATAGCCGCCTCCACCTCAGCGCAGTAGACGTTCTCGCCGCCGCGCAACACCATGTCCTTGGCCCGGTCGACGATGTGGACGAACTCGTCGGCGTCGATGTAGACGATGTCGCCCGTGCGGAACCAGCCGTCGACAATGGCCTCGGCCGTCGCTTCCGGACGATTGATGTAGCCCTTGACGACCGCAGGTCCCCTCACACAAAGCTCCCCCCGTTCACCCTGCGGAACCTCGTCGCCGTCGGCGTCGATCACCTTGTACTCGAACGTCGGCATCACCAGGCCCGCGGAGGTCGGCCGAGCCGAGAAGAAGGCGTTGCTCACCGCGGTGATGACGCCGCTGGTTTCGGTGAGCCCATAGCCGGTCGCCGGCTTCACGTCTCCGCGTGCGTTGTCGATCTTCTCCACGAGGTCCGGTTGGATGGCCGCGCCGCCGCCTCCCAAAGAAGCCAAGCTCGATGTGTCACGGGTCTGCCAATCGGGGTGCGCCAGCATCTCGCGGCTCATGGTCGGCACGCCGGTGAACATGTTCACGTGCTCACGTTCGATCAACTCAAGTGCCCGCGCGGTGTCCCAGCGGTACATCATCACCATCTTCCCGCCGGAGATGGTGGCCGGATGCAGCACACAGTTGTTGGCGGTGACATGGAATAACGGGGTCGGCACCATGATGACCGCCTGAGGGGGATCGCCATGTTCGGGAGCTTCGGCCTCATCGGAAACGCCACCGCTCGGCTCGGTGCCGGCGGCTGCTTCGATCTTGGCGGTCGCCGCCGACGCAACGGCGTTGGCGAAGGCGAGGTGCAGCACGTTGTGTACCGAACCGCGATGGGTCAACTGCGCCCCCTTGGGAAAGCCGGTCGTGCCCGAGGTGTAGAAGATGCAAACGTCGTCGTCAGGTGCTATCTCAGCGGCTGGCAGATCATCAGGTGCGCCGGAGACGACGACATGGTCCGCCCAGCGCGAGGCATCGTCGGGCAGATCACGTTCGCTGCGCACCGAGATGATGTGCAGGGGCGCTTCGGCCCGCACCGCCGGAAGCACCTCCAACACCCTTGCGAGGCGTTCGTCGTCGGCGATCAGCACCTTGGGACGAGAATCGCTGAGCGCATACTCGAGTTCGGACGCTGTCCACCAAGCGTTGACTCCCACAGCAGAAGCGCCGATCGCGATCGTCGCCCAGTAGGCCAGCGCCCACTCCGGGTAGTTGCGCATGGCGATAGCCACCCGGTCGCCGGCACCGACCCCGTGCTCGTCTACCAGATAGTGCGCCAGCGACCGGACCATCGCATGGGCCTCGCCGTACGTGATGGTCTCGTCCTCAAACACGATGTAGGGCCGGTCGGCGAATTGAGCCGACAACTCCCAGACGAAGCGCATATTGGGAGGAGCGGTGTCGAAGACTCGCATCGGTATGCCGCGAACCTCCTGAGTCGACCATGCGAAAGGAGAGCCTGTCGCGGTCATTTCGGCCCATGTCTGTTTGAGTGTCTCGATCACGGGGACATTGATAGCGCACTCTGCGCTTGCCTGCCCACCCATGTGTCTGCACTGCCCGCAACGCAGGCCATAGGCTTCGGTGGTGGCCGAAGGTTCAAAGTTCTTCCGAGTCGGCGACGAAGTCGCCGCGGCGCTGGCGGAGCACCGTCGGGTCGTGGCTCTAGAGTCCACGATCTTCAGCGGCCTGGGCCTTCCGTCTCCGGCCAACCGAGAATGCTTTGACCGCTGTGTCGCCGCGGTCCGTGACGGGGGCGCGGTCCCGGCGCTCACCGCGGTGGTCGACGGCAAGGCCGTCGTGGGCGTCGAAGCGAGCGACCTGGATCGAGTCCTCGCGGGTACCCGAAAGGTTGCGGCCCGAGACTTGCCTCACGCCGTCGGCAGCGGTCTCGATATCGGAGTCACAACAGTCAGCGCTTCACTGACTCTGGCGGCAGGCGCGGGCATAGGAGCATTCGCGACGGGTGGAATCGGCGGGGTTCACCGCGGCGCTGAGGCCACTGGTGACGTGAGCGGAGACCTTGTCGCCCTGTCCCGCCATCCGGTCGTCACGGTCTCCGCCGGGGCCAAGGCCTTTCTGGACTTGCCGCGCACCTTGGAATACCTCGAGACTCTGGCGGTGCCGGTGGTTGGCTGGCAGACCGATCGCTTGCCTGCGTTCTATGTGCGCGACAGCGGACTCGACGTGCCGACGGTGGTCGACAGCGGTGACGAGGTGGCGGCAATGCTGCGAGCCGCGGCAGCCCTCGGTCATCCGGGCGGTGTTCTGGTGGCCAACCCGATACCGCTGGATGCAGAACTCGACCCCGAACCGATCGACCGGGCGCTGGATTCGGCGCTCGCCGTGGTGGAACAGCAGCGTTTGCGAGGTCCGGCTGTCACGCCGGTGCTTCTCGACGCGATCGCGGCGGCAACCGACGGAGTCAGCATCAAGGCCAATCTCGCTCTGGCCGAGGACAACGCCCGCGTCGCTGCTGAGATCGCTGCGGCACTGGCTCGATAAACCAGTAATGTTCCCGGCGGTGACTCCGGACGAACTTCTGCTGACCTTGATGGTCGATCCGTCGGCGATAGCCGATCCGTACCCAATCTACCGGCAGCTTCGCGAGACTGCACCGCTGTTCCAAACGCAGACCAGCGGGACCTGGGTGATCTCCGAATTCGACAATGCCAGAAACTTGTTGAGAGATCCACGCTGCGGCAGCCCGCCTGATCAGGAGTCCGTGGGCCCGGTGGCGATCGACGGCAGTCCCCGTCGAGAGTTCGACCGTGACACCGTTTCAATGTTGTTCTTGAACCCTCCGGACCACACACGAATTCGGGGTCTTGTCAGTCGGGCGTTCACGCCGCGCCGAGTCGAACGGTTGCGTCCGGAGGTGGCGGCGATGACCGATGAACTCCTCGATGAACTCGGCGGGAGCGGCGACTTTGTCAACACCGTCGCCTTCCCTCTGCCGGCGAATGTGATCAGTGCGCTGGTGGGCGTTCCACAAGCCGACCGTGACTGGCTCCGGCCTCTGATCGCTGACCTGTCGGCCTCGCTTGAACCAGTGTCGACCCCCGAGGAGATCGACAAGGCCGAAGCAGCAGCTCTGCAAACACGGGCGTACTTTTTGGATCTGATCAAGACCCGCAGAGCCGACCCTCAAGATGATCTGCTCACCGGCCTGATTCAGGCCAGTGACGGAGAAGACCGGTTGAGCGAGAACGAAGTGATCTCGAACGTGATGTTGATCTACGCAGCCGGTTTCGAGACGACCACACAGTTGCTCGGCAACATGGTGCGTGCCCTGGTGGCCCACCCGCATCAACTCCAGTTGCTGCGAGACGATCATTCCCTCATCCCGGCTGCCGTCGAGGAGGTCCTGCGCTACGACCCGCCTGTGCAGGTCGACGGCCGTTACACGTTCGAAGACATCAAAATCGGCGACACGACAATTCCGGCGGGTTCAACGACGCTCATGCTGCTGGGCGCGGCGAACCGCGACCCGCTCCTGTGCGCCCATCCCGACCGCTTCGACATCACCCGCAGCGACACCCAACTGCTCTCGTTCGGATCAGGGATCCACTACTGCCTCGGCGCGGCGCTGGCCCGGCTCGAAGGGCAGGTGGTTCTGGAACGCCTGCTGAGCCGGTATCAGAGTTGGTCTGTCAGCAACGAGGTATGGAGGCCGCGCATCACAATTCGCGGCGTTGAGCGGCTGGACGTGGAGTTTCAGTAACCCCTCCATCTCGGTTCCCTGCGTTCGCGGAAACTGGCGACTCCCTCTTCAGAGTCCTCGGTGTAGGTGTTCAGTTCCACAGCGAGGGCCTCATTCTGTGCCATCGTGGCCCTGTCGCTGTCAAGGCTCTGGTTGACCAGCCATTTGGCGAAACCGAACGACCGGGTGGGTCCGGCGGCGAGCCGCACAGCCCAGTCGCCTGCCGCTGACTCCAACTCATCGGGACCTACGACCTTGTTGACAAGCCCCCATTCCAGTGCGCGATCAGGAAGCAGGTCCTCGGCGAAGAGCATCAGTTCCATGGTGCGGCGGACGCCGATGATGCGCGGCAACAACCACGTCCCGAGCGCATCAGGAACCAGCCCTCGCCGGGCGAAGATCTCAACGAACTTGGCTTTCTCAGAGCAGATCACCAGGTCGCAGGCGAGTGCGAGGTGTGCACCCATCCCCGCCGCGGTGCCGTTGACCGCCGCTATCACCGGGACTTCGCAGTCGAGGATGGCAGGGAACAACGTGTATTGCCCGTCGAGCATCATCCGACGCGGGTCGCCGATCACCCTCTCGGGAAGATCGTCGGCCCGATCACTCTGGTATGTGTGGCTGAGATCGGCGCCGGGGCAGAAGAGCTTGTCGCCGGAGGCGGTCAACACCACCGCCCGTGCCCGATGGTTGGAGTTGAACTCCTTGAATATGTCGCGGAGGCGGTCACGGCACGGGGGATTGAGCGCGTTGCCGACTTCGGGGCGGTCGATGGTCACCCAGGCGACCTTCCCTCGGTAGGTCAGGCGGATCTGTTCTTCAAGCGGACGATCATCGGCCATGGTTTTCACAGTAGCCACCGACGTGGGTGAGTGGTCGAATCGACTGATGACCGGTGGCGGATTGGCGCGATCGCTTCGCGGACAGGATCATTTGCAGCATGGCCGACACCGACATCACCGGATTCTGGAAGATCGCTGAAGCAGACCCTGATCATCTCGCGCTGGTCGACCCGGACCACAACCAGATGACCTACGGCGAGCTGTACGAGCTCACCAACAAGATTGTCCATGGTCTACGGGCCGCCGGGTTGCGACGGGGTGATCAGGTCACGACCGTGCTGCCCAACAGCTTCGAGCAGGTGGCGGTGTGCCTCGCGGCATTTCAAGGCGGTTTCTTTGTGACGACGATCAACTGGCATCTTGTGGGGCCTGAGATCAGCTACATCGTCAACGACGCCGAGACGAAGGCCCTGATCGTGTCGGATCGTTTCGAGGCGGAGGTCGAGCGTGTGCTCGGTGACTGCATCACTGGCGAAGCGAACCGATTCTCGGTGGGTCCGGTGGCGGGATTCAGGCCCTTCAACGACCTGATCTCTCAGCAGTCGGGCGAACGTCCCGATGAGCTGTATCCCGGCTCATACATGTTCTACACCTCGGGCACCACCGGGCGTCCCAAAGGTGTGAGGCGTGCGTTGGCAGACGGAGACGTCGATGAGATTTCCGCCGGCTCCGGCGGGTTGTTCATGCTCTTCGGCACGATGCCCCACGACGACAATGTGCAGATCACCCAGGCACCGACGTATCACACTGCGGTCAACAACTGGACGACCATGTCGTTGCACATGGGTCACACGGTGATCCTCATGGATCGCTGGACCCCCGAAGGTCTGTTGGAGCGCATCGAGCGTTACCGGGTGACCCATTCACACATGGTTCCGACCATGTTCAACCGGTTGTTGCAGCTACCCGAAGAGGTTCGAGAAGCGTACGACGTCTCGTCGTTGCGCCGCATGGTCCATGCCGCGGCGCCATGCCCGATCGAGACCAAGCGCAAGATGATCCAATGGTGGGGCGACTCGATCTGGGAGTACTACGCGGCCACCGAAGGCGGCGGAACGATCGTCGGCCCCCAAGAATGGCTCGCCAAACCCGGCACGGTCGGAAAGCCGTGGCCGGGCGCGGAAGTGATTGTCGTCGACGAGCAGGGAGACGAACTCCCGCCGTTCGAGTCGGGCACCGTCTACATGAAGATGCCGGGCAATGTCTTCGAGTACAAGGGTGACGAGGAGAAGACGGAGAAGAGCCGCCTGCGAGGCTTCTTCACTGTCGGCGACATCGGCTATCTCGACGATGACGGGTTTCTGTTCCTCAACGACCGGGCCAACGACATGATCATCGCCGCCGGAGTCAACATCTATCCTGCCGAGATCGAGGGCGCGCTGGTGCAGCACGAAGCCGTGGCCGATGTGGCCGTGTTCGGGATCCCCAACCCCGATACGGGCGAGGAGATCAAAGCGACCGTGGAGCTTGCTGCCGGTTGGGAACCCAGTGACGAGACCACCGAGGCCATCATGGGCTGGCTCAGCGGTCAGATCGCCAAGCAGAAGTTGCCCCGATCGATCGACTACACGACCGAGATGCCCCGCGACCCCAACGGCAAGCTATACAAGCGCCGACTCAAAGACCCCTACTGGACAGGTCATACCGGCAGGATCGTCTAGCGGGGGGCGCCCGTTGGTGCTCGGCGATCCGAGCACCGCGGGGCTGGGGGTGAATTCGACGGGGATCCGACTGATGCTGTCGACGAGGTTGGTGCGGAGCCGCTCGACGTCCCCGGCCAGGCGAATGTCGGGGATTCGTTTGGCGAGTTCCTCAAAGACGGTCTTGATCTCCAGTTTTGCGAGGTTGGCGCCCAGACAGAAGTGTGCTCCACCGGCGCCGAAGGCGATGTGATGGTTGGGGGTGCGGCCGATGTCGAACTCGTCTGCGGTCGGCCCGAACTCGGCTTTGTCACGGTTGCCCGACGGATACCACAACAGGACTCTCTCGCCGGCGGCGATTTTTTGACCGCCCAGTTCGGTGTCGGCTGTGGCGGTGCGACGGAAGTAGTTGACAGGGCTGGTGTAGCGCAGCACCTCGTCGACCATCGTGTCGGCGAGCTCAGGGTGCTCTATCCAGCGTTGCCACTGATCAGGGTTTTTGAAGAAGGCGAGCATGCCTTTGGAGATGCTGTTGCGAGTCGTCTCGTTGCCGGCGACGATCAACAGGATGAAGAACAGGTCCCGCTCGGTCTCGGTCAACTCGACTCTGGAGCCGTCCTCCATGGTGACAACGGCCTCGGTGAGTTTGGTCCACAGATCGTCAGCGGGTTCTCGGCGCTTGCGCTCGGTGAGACCGTGGGCGTAGATCCCCATCTCAAAGAGCGCAGCATGAGCATCGTCGGAGTCGTCGGAGCCGCCGAGAGCCCGGTTGCTCCAATCGAACAACAGCGGGCGGTCTTCTTGGGGCACGCCGACGATCTCGGCGATGGCGATCAAAGGCAGCTCCGCGGCGATCTTTGTCACGAAGTCGCAGGACCCCAGCGGCGTGACCTGATCCAGAATCGTTGTGGTGCGCAACCGGAAAGCGTCAGTGAGACGGTGCACCACCCGCGGGGTGAACCCTCTGTTGACCAGCTTGCGGTAACGCGTGTGAGCCGGTGGATCGGTCATCACCATCTGCAAACCGGGTCCGCGCTCAGGTTGTTGGTCATTTAGCGAGATGCCGCCCGCACCGTTGCGGCCAGGCCCGGTCTGATGGCTGTACAACGTGCCTGATCGATGAACCTGCTGGATGTGCTCATAGGAAGTCACACACCAGAACGGCTCATTCTCGGAGCGTTCATTGGCCGGATGTCGCCAAACGGGAGCGTTCTCACGCAGGAAACTGAACCAGTCATGGGGGCACCTTTCGGCGAAAACACCCAGGTCGGTCAAGTCGATGTCTTCGAAGCGAACGCCGGTGGTTGACTGGGGTTTGGTGGTGGTCATTTCCGTGGTGTGCCTTCCTGAGAACCTTTCCGAGAACCTTTCTAGGAAGCATTGTACCTTCCTGGGAAGTAATGTCAACAGCCTTCCTGGGAAGTTATTGAAAAGTTCTGGGGACGCCGGCTGCCTCTTGGGGTGACCGGGGAATCGGGCTAGCCTGCGGGTGTGCCCGATGAGACCTCAGAAGAACTGGACAGCGGTCTGATTGGTGAATCTGCAGGTGAGGCAAAGACCCGGTCGGCTAGTGACCACAGATGGAGCACCGCACTGGAATCGTTGGTGCCCATGGTCGGCGAACGGCACCGAGCAACCTTCGTAGTCCTGCTATGGGCTTTCAGAACCGGCCGTCAACTTGAAGCGCTGTTGTCCGACATCCTGCTGGACGAAGGACTCGACACTTCAGAGTTCACACTTCTGAGCGCACTTCGTATAGAGGGTCCACCAAACCGGCTCACCGCCGGCGAGTTAGCTGATCGACTGGTGCAAACGACAGGAGGAACGACGAAGACCATTCGCCGCCTTGAGGATCGCGGGTCGGTTCGACGTGTCGCTGATCCCGACGACAAGCGCCGGGTCCTCATCGAACTGACCAGTGCAGGCGCGGAACTGGCCCGGTCGTCGTTGGAGCTGGTTCTGGACGCGTTCGATCTCGACATTGGAGAGATCGACGTCGCAGAGCGCACGGAGCTGGGCGTTCGAATAGCCCGACTCTCCGACGAGCTGAGTGAGCGAGTCCGTCGCCGCTGAGGGGCCGGGGAGACAATCTCGGACCCAAGGATCTACAGGTCCGGATGCTGGGTGTTGAGACCTGACAACTCGGCTAGTTCGTGTGTTCGCTGCTGCACCTCGTCGACGGCACTGCGCAGGCCGGGGAGTTCTCTTTCGATCGCGCCGTCCTCGCTGAGAAAGACGAAGACCATTCGTTCCACAGTCAGCGCGGTGGCGGCCTCCAGCGCGGCGACGTAGCCGGCGCCCTGCAGGCGATAACGGTCGAGTTTGGCGGCGATGTCGTCTTCATTGTCGACACGGTCGGTTTTCCAGTCGACGACAACCAGGCCAGGACCCTCGCGGTAGAGGAGATCGATATACCCCTCCACAAGGCAATCGCCGACCATCGCCGCGACCCAGACTTCGCGCCAGTGCTCGGTGGCCGAGGCTTGTTGAGCCACCCGTGTGCCGAGCGCCTGGCGAGCAACCCTCTCAACCATCGCTCGCCGGTTGGCGACCCCCTCGGCTGAAGCGTGGATCCGTGTCGCTTCGAGCAGCCCGGCGCGGCTGCTGAGGTCGACCACCTGCAGAACTCCGTGAACGGCTCGACCGAAGGCACTCCCGAACCGCCCTTTGAGCCATGGCGGCAGATCAAGGTTGCGGGCCGCCTTGTTGAGCCCCGGATCGGAGACGACCTCGACCTCGTTTGCCAGTGTCGTGGCCGAGACGACGGTGCGGCGGGTCGCTGCGGCGGTCGCCTCGTCGCGTCTGGCGCTCCACTGCTCCTTTGCGAGCATCTCGGACCGGCTTGGCGGCGTGGCCGGCTTCAATCTCCCGCCGGAGGGCTCAAAAGAGGCAGCCCACCTGTTCGATGCGTGCTGAGCGAGCACCGTTGCGCTCGTCTCGTGCGTTCTCCCCTCTCCCGGTCGGTGAAGGCACACGATCAGGTGGTCGCGGGCGCGGGTCGCGGCCACGTACAACAAACGAAGCCTCTCGTGTCGGTCCATGGTGTCGCTCAGGGGCTGCCATTCGGCGTAGCGCTCGGATGCGACCTTGGTCGAAACCTTCAACACGGCCTGTTCGCCGGGCGGGAAGGCGATGGCCGGGCCGCGTTGGGGGTTCACGAACCTCGTTGTCATCCCGGCCAGCACGGTGATCGGAAACTCGAGGCCCTTGGCGCCGTGGACAGTCATAATCCGAACGCTGTCGTCGTCGGTTTCGGGAAGCACCGTTTCTGAGACTCGGGCGTTGTCGACGCCCTGCCTGCGTGCCCATTCCAGGTAGGCGCGCAGATCGGTGCCGCCCGCGTCGCTCCACGCTCTGGCCTGATCGACCACGAAGCGCAGTCGCCGCCAGACGTCTCTCGGTGCGCCGGTCGCCACCGTGCTCTCCAACACGGCGCGCTCACGGATCACCCGTTCAAGCAGCCCGGCAGGGGTCAGCCAGCGCCGTTCGGAGTGAAGCTTGCCGAGGTGCGACAGTGCATCGGCGACCGGATGACCAGAGTGCTCGTCGATCCGCCGATGGTGCAGCCTGAATCTGCCGCCGTGTTCGAGACGCCACGAGGCGAGATCGTCGTCACCGCATCCGTACACGAACGAACGCAACGCGGCGACCGTGGCCAACTCGTCGGTCGGGTCCGAGACCGCCCTCAACGTCAGCATCAGTTCCCGGACCTCCCGCGTCGTGTAGACGAGACTTGAGGTCTCGGCCCGGTAGGCGACGCCTGCTTCTTCGAGCGCGCGTTCTAGCGACGGCAGGCTGTTCCTGGTGGGCAGCAGTATGCAGACGTCGCCGGGCCTTGCCTGCCGCCACTGCCCGTCGGGGTCCTCAACGCACCATCCTTTGCCGTCCGCGAGGATCTCAGCGACGGCTGTGGCAACGTCGGCGGACTCGACGGCCCGAAGTTGTTCGGCATTCAGTGAACGGGGAATCGGTTCCGCGCCGAGAAGCGCAACCGCGGGACCCTCGCTGTCGTGGCCCTGACGATGTGCGGACAGCGGCAGGTACTCGGGCTGGCTTCCCTCGGTGGGCTGGATCAGTTCCGAGAAGACGCTGTTTATCCAGTCGATGATCGGCTCGACTGTTCGGAAGTTGACGGTCAGTGAGGCATGGTCTGCAAAGCGTTCACGGGCCGTCAGGTACAGGCCGATGTCGGCCCGCCTGAAGCGGTAGATCGACTGCTTCGGGTCGCCCACAAAGAACAGCCGCCCGGGTTCCACCTCAAGGTCGTTCCAGGAGACGTCGCCGACTTGGTCCGCGGTGGTTGCGATAAGCACCGCGATCTCTATCTGAATCGGGTCGGTGTCCTGGAACTCGTCGAGGAGCAGGTGTGTGTACTTGCGGCGGAGCGCGGCCCGCACCTCGGCGCCCCGCGAGCGGCTGCGCAGGAGTTGACGGGTCCGCACCAGCAGGTCATGGAACTGGAGTCGTCCACTCTTCCGGCGCGCCTCGGCACTTTCGAGCACGAAGCGACCGAGACGGGCCCCGACATACGACAGCGCCGCGGTCGTGACCTCGCCCACAGCCCGGGCGCAGTCTTCGTGCAGACCGGTGATTGAGTGCCTGACGTCTGCGACTTCGATGTCCCAGTTGGCCTTGCGACCCAAGTTTCCCGGTTTCTTGGTTTCGCTCGCTGACTTTGTGAGTGCGAGCGCCTCGACATAGTCGAATGCTCCTTGGAGCCGGCTTCGATGTTCTGCGATCTCTTCAAAACAATCCAGAAGCCTGTCGGTTTTGTCGGTGCAGAAGCGTTGCAGCTTGAGCACCTTGTCGAACTCTCTGAGCAACCGTTCGATCTTGAGCGCGGGGGGTTGGGGAGGATCGAGTTCGAGCCGCTGCTCGATCAGGTCCCAGTTGTCCGACATCTGCATGGTCAGGGATCGGAGGTGGTCGATCTTGACACCGACTACTTCGAGGCACAGCAGCGACTTGGCCACTGACTGATCCTCGAGAAGCTTGTTGAGAAACTTGCGCCACTGGTGCTCGAACTCGACCTGGGATGCGATGTCGTCGAGGACTTCGATGCCGGGCGGGAGCCTCGCCTCGACCGGATGTTCGGCGAGGATCCTCTGGGCGAAGGAGTGAAGCGTGCCGACCGCAGCCCCGTCGAGTTGCTGCGTCGCGGCAACCGCCAGTGGATCGGCGGACCTCTCGAATCGTTCGCGGATGCGGTCGCGCAGTTCCGCGCCCGCCTTGTCGGTGAAGGTGATCGTGGCGATGTTCTCCATCGCCACGCCGTCTTCGAGCACCAGCGCCTCTACCCGGTCTACCAGCGCCCGGGTCTTGCCGGTGCCCGCACCGGCCTCGACGAAGAGGTTCACCGAGCGTTCGTTGCGGGTTCTGGTGCGCTGTCGCTGGTCGGCCGGGCGCCGTTCTTCGCCGGCGGAATCCGCGGACGCTTCGGTGCCGGGTTGTGCAGCGCCGGGTTGTGCAACTTCTGCCTGTGCAGCGCCGGGTTGTGCAGCGCCGGGTTGTGCAGCGCCGGGTTGTGCAGCGTCAGCCATTGTCGCCTCCGTTGACTTCGAGGTAGGGGCTGAGTTCGGGGTCACCCTGCTTGCGCTGCCAGTCCCTGTGCTGGTGGTTGAGTCCAAGGCCGTCGGGTTCGCAGTAGTCACAGTCGATCCAGAGGCGGAACTTCGGATCGGCGGGATGTGCGGGGAACAGTCCGGACCCGATGCCCTCGACGATGTCGGCAACGGTCTTCAGGCCCGCCTCCTCGAGCTCGGGCGTGATGTGATAGCCGTGCTGCTTGAACCCACCCTTTCGGGTTACGAACCAGTAGGCCGCGAGCACGCTGGCTTCGGGCAGACCTAGCAACTGGCGGGCGGCCAGGCTGTAGAGCAGCAGTTGCAGGCGGGTGCCGTTGACGAAGGGGTCCTCCTTGAGTTTCTTGAAATCCCTCGTGGAGCCCGACTTGTAGTCGATGATCGAAAGGCCCCGCCCGGTGATTCGATCGACACGGTCGATGGCGCCCCGGAGCCTGATCGAGCGCCCGCCGGGCAGGGGGAGCTCGATCGCCTCGGAGCGACCGTCGGGCATTCCGAAGGTCAGTTCTGAGGCGAGGGGGGTGGCGTTGTGCTTCTTGCGCTGCAGGGAGTCGAATAGTGCGAACTTGCGAAGGTCGTTGAGGAACACCTGCTTGTCGCGCTGCCAGTAGACGCCGCGCCCCACGAGGCCGCGGCGTTCGAGTCCGGCGGCCTCCTCTTCTCCGATCTCGACGAGGCGTTCGACGGCGTCGTCGGTCCAGGGCTGCCGCGGATGGGGGATCGAGCCGTTGCGGCGTGCCTCGGTGATCCACCGGTCGAGCACCGTGTGTACTAGAAGGCCCGAGGTGAGGGAGTTGATCCGGTACTGCTCCTCGGGATCTTCGACCGGGTTGATTCCAAGAACGTGCCTCAGGAAGTAGGCGTGCGGGCATTTCGCCCAGGCTTCGAGCCTGGTTGTGGAAGTGGCACCCTCTGCGGGGTTCAGGCGCTTGCGGGCGTCGGCGCCGATCCCTTCGTTGAGGTTT
Source organism: Acidimicrobiales bacterium (assembly GCA_965116485.1). Classification (GTDB taxonomy): domain Bacteria; phylum Actinomycetota; class Acidimicrobiia; order Acidimicrobiales; family Aldehydirespiratoraceae; genus VXYK01. The sequence goes on along the minus strand of OZ220692.1, from coordinate 3,337,379 downwards.
CCGTCGAAGCGTGTGAAGCGGTTCGAGTATCGACCCTCGATGAGTCGGACTCCTCGGCCGAGCGCTTGGCGCTGCTTCAGTTGCGGGGCCTTCGAGACGCTCCCGTGATGGTCGCGCCAGTCCAACAGCGCGCGCATGTCGTACTCCTGCTCATGGGCGGGGAAGTCGGTGGCGCGCAGTCCGGCGACGAACGACGGCACCTCGACCAACCAGTCGCCGGTTTGGTGGCTGAGATCCTCCGCGGTGGGGCGAACGCCGTCGCGGGCCTCGCAGGCGTCGAGCAGCCAGCGGCTCGGAGCTCGTTGGGCGTTCTTGCGGAGATCCCCGCGGGGGAACATGAACAGGGCGTGACTCGAGGCTGCCATCACTGCGAGCAGTGCCCGGTGGGTGTCTCGGATCTGGTCGGCCCGGGTCGGAAGGTCTGGTGCGGCGGCCTGGCGGGCATGGTCGGGAATCAACGGATCGTCGCGCCGGCGTGCGGGCATGGTCCCCTCGGCGAGGCCGAGCACGACAACATGGTCGAGTTCCAACCCGACGGCGAGGTCCACGGGCCCGACAAGCACACCGTGACCGAACGTTCCGTGGAGTCCCAGGTCGTCTGCGATCTGGGACTCCAGCGCTCGCCGGAACGCCGCAACCCCGGGGTGAGGGTCGATCCCGTCTAGATCGCCGATACGGTCGATGGCGGTGGCGATGCGCTCGGCGGCACGCTTCTCGTGGGCGGGCCAGTCCTCGCGGCGGCTCTCGCTGCCGAGGTATGCAGCGATCAGGTTTTGGCACCATTTTGCGAGCTTGGACCAGGTGCCTAGGTGGTGTCCGCGTTGGAGATCGTCTGCCAGGCCGGCGACGAACTCGGCCAGTTCGGTTGCTGAGTCAGCCTCTCTGTGCATGCGGTTGACGCGCCACTGCTGATCCTCGTCGCCGTTGAACTGCTCGGCTTCAGATTTGCGGTCCTCGGCCCATCTCCTCAGGCGATCCCGCCACTGGCCCGGACCGGACACTACACCGGCTGCGCGTGAGGCCCTCTCCCACTCCATCACCGGGATCCGGCGCCTGTCGGGCTGTTGCACGGGTGCGCCGGCAAGCCAGGCGAAGACGTCCTCGCGTGAGTAGTCGTGGTCGCCGAGACCGAGCATGTCGAGCACCGCCCGCCCCATCAGTGACGACTCGGTGGTTCGCACGGTCTGACCGAACCATTCGATTCCGGCGGCGTCTAAGGCGTCGCTGAGTATTCGAGAGTAGGGGTCGTGGCTTCCGTAGAGGACCGCGCAGCGGTTGTGGGGGGTTCCTTCAAGCGACGCGGCCACGATGCTGCGCAGCGCGTGGCGCACCTCCTCGTCGGCGTCGGAAACGCTCAGTGCGCGGTCGGCGACGCTCATTGTGGTGGAGGGCGGCGACCACTTTGCGCCTATTTGTTCCACTGCCAGACGTACGGGCTCGTCGGCTTCAGCACAGCCGGTCGCCCCGACGATCACGTGCAGTTCGGTGTGTCGGCCGAGTGCTGTGAGCAGACGGGCGTGGTCGGCCGTGAGCCTCTGGGGAAGGAACAGGATCGGTGCCCCCAGCTCGGCGAGTCCGGCGGACTCCTGGGCGACCGCCTCGACCGCCGCGTCGACCAAGTCTCGTTGGTTGTAGTAGTCGGCGGCGGTTTCGCAGTTGACAGCGCGGTAGACGCGGACCACCTCGCCGGTCAGTGATGTTCTACGTGCGAGGCCGTCGAGTTTGTGGTCGGGGACCGCTGAGAGGGTGCGGTGGGCTCTCATCAGCGACTGTTCGGTTGCCGGGTGGGTGTGTACTCCCTCGAAACGGCCAGGTTCGTCGCTGAGCACCGACCGCACGGCGCCGGCCAGGACCGGGGTCGAGATCGGACGTTTGCCAGTGGCGGCCACCGCGGCCGATCCGAGCAGTTCGGCGAGCCTGTAGGGCGTGAGGAAGTTGACTGCCGCCATACCGCGGCGCTGCCCGAGTGCACGACGGGCGGCGATCCCCATGTAGTTGGAGCACACGATGACACTGACGGGACTCAGGGGGTCCTCGCGCTTGTAGCGCTCGACAGCGTTTGCGAGCGCCGCGTGCGCCGGTTCTCCGTAAGCGGTGATATCCAAAGTGATCGGCATCAGGAGTCGATGGTACGCACACTGTGTGACACGGTTGGGGAATGATCGTGGTTGATGCGATGAATGTGATCGGATCGAAGCCGGACGGCTGGTGGAAGGACCGTGGCGGCGCGCTGGCCCGGCTGGTCGGCGCGCTGGTGGCTGCCGACTTCGAGGAGTGGGTGGTCGTGGTCGCTGACGGCCGCCCCGTGCCCGGCCTGCACGCCGGAACGAGGGGGAATGTCGAGTTGCGCTATGCCGGCCGTTCAGATCCCGATGCTGCCGACGACGAGATCATTGCGCTGCTCACGGAGCTCATCTCCGGCGAATCCTGCAGTCGGGGCGACCCCGCCGTCACCGTTGTGTCCTCGGACCGCGCCCTGGTTGCCCGCGCCGAAAGTCTTGGAGCCCGATGCGAGGGCGCCCGATCATTCCGCCGCCGAATCGGCTGGTAATACTCACAACGATCCGCGAGGTGCCACCCATTCGGTGCGCTGGCCGGTGATATTTGCGATGCGGTCGTAGTCGGCGTCGTAATGGATGACGGTGAGATCGTTGATCTCAGCTGTTGCCGCGATCAGCAGGTCGGAGAGTGGCAGGCGATGTTGCCCGCGTCGGGCAAGCTGATGCTGGACAGCAATGGCGCGCGAGGTCACGCGTTCGTTGAGCGGAAACGATGGCATGGCCCCGCGCTCGGAGAGGATCCCTTCGTAGTCGGCGTGGGAGCGGGCGCTGTAGAGCACCTCCAAGTCAATGATCGGGCAGGTGGCGATCCGGCCATTGACCAAGAGCGGGCCGAGGCGATCGGCCACTGCCATATGCGCTATACGAGCCAGGGCGCTCTTGTCTGCAAGGTAAAGAGGGCTCAGCGCCATGCGCCGGCCATAATTGCATCATCGGCCAAGTCCAGACCATCAAGGTCTTGGAGTCGTTTGACATGGCGCAGCCGAAGCTCTGCTTCAACGATGTATCGCAGTGAGGCGTTGACGGTCTCTTTCATCGTGGCCGCTCCAGTCACGTCGCGTGCTCGCTCAAGCAGTTCGTCGTCAATGTCGACAAGTCGTTTCGTCATGCCTGTAGTATATCTATGTCAATCTTGAATAGATATACTAATGTATTGCTCGGCACCCGATACGAGGGCGCTCGATCATTCCGCCGCCACATCGTCTGATAACAGAAGGTTGCTGGGCGCGTGATGATGAGAAAATACTATGACGCAGCGATGAGAACCACGGTGGACCTACCGGAAGATCTGCACAACCTGGCTCGTGAGGTCGCGCACCAGCAGCGCAAGACAATGAGCCAAGTGATCGCCGAACTCGTGCGATTGGGACTCAAACCCGGCAACAGAGAACCAGAAGCCGCAACAAACCTCGGGTTGCCGACGATCAGTGTCGGTCGAGCGATCACGGCCGAAGACGTCCGTTCATTGGAGGACTACATCGGAACATCCCCACTGATCCCGCATCACTACGATAGTCCGCCGCCGTGCTGGGCTGGCGGCGACTTGAACGACGACTGACACCCGCCCGCGGGTTGCACTTTAAATCGAGGCTCGGGACTCCCTGAGCCTAATTGTCTGAGTAGAGACTCAAGGAGTAAACACTCTTATAATTGACTCGCCCTGTCGGACAGCCCCGAGAGTCGATGTGAACTACCGAGTTGAAGAACTGGCTGAAGCAGCCAACGTAGGCGTCGACACGATCCGCTACTACCAGCGCCGCAAGCTGCTCCCACCCCCGGCGCGGCAGGGCCGCATCGCCGTATACAACGACACGCACCTGACCCGCCTGCGTCAAATACGCGACCTCTCAGACCGCGGCTTCACCCTGGCCCAGATCAAAGAACTGTCGACCGGCGATGCCTCCGGCCTTCTTGCCGACCTGGCAGACCGCAATGCCGCCGACCCCGACCTGGACCGAGCCGAACTGGCACGACGAGCAGAGATCCCCGAATTCATGATCGACATCGTCGTCGGCGCCGGTCTGATCACCCCCAGCGGTGAAGGCACCGAACAGCGGTTCTCACCCGACGCAGTCGAGATGCTCTCCGCGGCCCGCATCCTGGTTGCCTCAGGTGTGAGCTTCGAAGAACTGACGGCCCTGGCGATGCGCCACGCCACTCACGTAGAAGACGTCGTCGACGACTCGATCGAACTGTTCAAACGTCACTCAGACCTCGAGGGAGGCGATCGCGAAGAACTCGTGGCACTGCTGGCACGCCTCGTCCCCGTCGTTTCGGGGCTCGTTGCCCGCCACTTCGAGCAGACGCTCGTGAGCCGTGCACTCGCCCGGCTCAGCGACGACTCGGCCATCGGCGGAGGCACCATCGTTGTCGGCAGACGGCTCCCCGAACGGCTCGATCCCGTCGCGGTGTTCGCCGCGTCAACAGAACATCATCGGACTCTGTGGATTCGCCCGGAGTTCGGCCTCTCTCTGGTCGGACTCGGCGCCGTCGAAACCATCGCCCCGATCGGCGACGGCCGCTTCTCGGCAGCCTCGGCGGCACGGGCAGCCCTCGCCGCGCGAACCCAGCGGGTCGGCCCCAGAGATGCTCCCGCGCCGATACTCGTAGGCGGATTCTCGTTCACATGCGCGGAACAGGCCGCAGAGTTCCACGCCGACGGACAAGCCGCCCGACAATCCATGAGTCCCGACTGGGACGGCTTTCCCGATGCACGTTGGGTGCTCCCAGAGATCACGGTTGTCGACCGCGCCGACGGCACCTGGCTGTTGGCAGCCGCCAAGGTGGGCGACGGTGAGGACGAGAAGCGGGTCGCCGATGCCCTCGATGAGCGCCTCGACATCTTCGCAGCCGACCTTCCGGCACCGTTGACCGGCCCCTTCGAAGTGCCCGCGGGTGAAGTCGTTGCCGATGATCCGCGCTACCTGAATCTCGTCAACGACGCAGCAGCAGCGATCGCCGACGGTGAGTTCCGCAAGGTCGTGCTGGCACGGGTCCACGAGGAAGCCGTCGTCGATCCCGTCGATGTGCTGCATCGGCTCCGGCATCGCTACCAGAACTGCGCGGTGTTCTCCGTTGCGGTCGGTGACCGACAGTTTCTCGGTGCCAGCCCCGAACAACTCGTCGCCCTCGACGGTCCCGAAGTCCGGACCGAAGCGGTCGCAGGCACGATCGGCACCAGCTCAACCGACCTGACCGACGAGAGCCCGGCCGACGAGAGCCTTGCCGCAGAGTTGATGAATTCGCCCAAGACCCGGGCCGAGCACCAGTTCGTCGTCGACGACATCATCGGACGGCTCGAAGTGCTCGGGCTCCAAGGCGCATACAACCCCGAACCGGAGGTCATGCGCCTGGCTCGAGTGCAGCACCTTCGCACCCCCATAACCGCCCAGGTTCAGCGAAGAGCGGGCGGGGTGAGCGACATGGACGTGCTGCGTGTCGCCAGCGTGCTGCACCCCACGCCTGCGGTTGCGGGCACGCCCACCGAGACCGCTGTCGACTGGATCCTCGAGCGTGAAGGGTTCGATCGGGGCTGGTACGCAGCGCCGGTCGGCTGGTGCGATCTCGACGGCAACGGAGAGTTGTGCGTGGCGCTGAGATCCGCTCTGGTGAACGGTTCGGCTGCCGTGCTGTTCTCGGGTGCAGGCGTGGTCGCCGAGTCTGTGCCGAGCGACGAATTGGCAGAGACCGGTGTCAAACTCCGCGCTCTGCTCGATGTGATGGAAACGGCAAGTGGCTAGCGATCCCGTCTACGACACGGTGGCGTCATTCGCCGCGGGACTGGTGGAACAGGGCATCACCGATGTGGTGATCAGCCCGGGCTCGCGGTCGACCCCATTGACTCTCACCCTGCATGCCCAACCCGGACTCCGCGCCTGGATCCAACTCGACGAACGTTCAGCGGGCTTCTTCGCGCTCGGCCAAGCCCGAAGAACGGCCCGACCCTCGGTGCTCGTATGCACCTCGGGCACCGCGGCAGCGAACTACTTACCGGCGGTCATCGAAGCGCACCACGCGGGTGTGCCGATGATCGTCTGCACCGCCGACCGCCCCCCTGAGCTGAGAGACTGGGGCAGCCCCCAGACCATCGACCAAGTCAAGCTCTATGGTTCGGCCGCGCGCTGGGCGGTCGATCTGGCAGTCGCTGGTGAGTGGTCCAGACCCCAGGGCCGACTCGTCGCCCACCGCGCGGTGGTCTCCTCGACCGGGAGCAACCCGGGCCCGGTCCACCTCAACTGGCCCCTGCGCGAACCGCTGGAACCAGTCGCGTCCGTACCCGTCGTCACCGCACACCCCCCCGGCGACAGCAACGCGGCTACGGCCACGCCCGCCGATGGCGCCTCCGGGGCTCCGGCCGTGCCCGGCAAAAGCAACGAGCCCGGCGACAGCAACGTTCCGGCTACCCCCGGCGGTAGCGCTTCCGCGGCTCCGGCTACGCCCGGCAACAGCATCGTGTCGTACGAACGGGGTGTGATCATCGTGGGTCCCGATGCCGGGAGGGGGATCGAAGCGCAGAACGCAGTCGTCTCCGCAGCATTGAAGCTGAGTGCCGCCACAGCATGGCCCGTGATCGGTGAACCGATCGCAGGCACCCGCCGTGCCAGTGGCGATTCGGTCGGCACCGTGATCGCCAACGCAGATCACATCCTCCGCCACACCGCCGTTGTCGAGGAACTGCGCCCTGATGTGGTGATACAACTCGGAGGAACCCCGACAACTAAACCCCTGAGGCTGTGGCTGGAAGCAAACCGGCCCGAGCATGTGATCCTGATCGACCCGGCCAACCGCTGGAACGACCCCTCGTTCATGGTCACGCGCCATGTGGCGGCCGACCCAGTTGCAGGCCTGACGGCGCTTGCGGGTTCGGTGCGCCGAGAGTCGTCCTGGTGTGACCGTTGGAAGGAACTGGACCTGATCGCCGCCCGAGTGATCCGCAACGAGATCGGGCGGGGTCCGTTGCTGAGCGCTCTCGTCACCTCGGTTCTGGCCGAGACGGTGCCGGCGGGGACTCTGGTGATGGCGTCCAACTCAATGCCGGTGCGCGAGCTCGACTCGTTCGTCCCGACCGAGGGACCCCGTATTGATTTCGTCGGCAACCGCGGCGCCAGCGGCATCGACGGCATCACCTCGACCGCGCTCGGTTTGGCGTCACAGCACGACGGTCCCGTGGTGCTCTACATAGGTGATCTCGCCCTGCTGCACGATCTCGGCGCGCTCTTCGGGGCGGCTCGCTGCGGCCTGCATCTCACGGTCGTGTGTGTCGACAACAACGGCGGAGGCATCTTCGCGTCGCTTCCGATCGCGTCCCGCGGCGACGCGGTGGACTTCGAGACCCTCTTTCGGACTCCCCATGGACTCGACCTGGCAGACTTCAACGGCATCGGTGGGGTCCGCATCAAAGAGGTGACCACAGAGACCGAACTCGCCGAAGCACTGCGCTCAAGTTGTGAGCACGACACACCCGGCGTGGATCTTGTACTGGTCTCTGTTGATCCCGACGCCGACCTGGCTCAACACCGAGCCATTGCTGACGCCGTCAAGGTCGCTGTCTCGTGAACATGGTCTGGGAATGAACACTCATTCGGTAGACACAGTGACGGTGTCTTCGGGGTTGGACCTCCATGTCGAGCGGCGGGGGCATGTCGAGCGGCGGGGGCATGTCGAGCGGCGGGGGAGTGGACCGACTGTGGTTCTCCTGCACGGCTTCACCGGTGACGGAACAACGATGGCGGGTTTGGCTCGGCGGCTGGAGGCCGACGCTGAGGTGGTCGTCCCCGACCTGGTCGGTCACGGTCGCAGTTGTTCGCCTCCCAGCGAGGAGGACTATTCCGTCGACGCGATGGCGGCACATGTCGCAGCTGTCGGCGCGCCGGCAGGGAGCGGCCCGTTTCATCTCGTCGGCTACTCGATGGGTGGCAGAGTGGCGTTGACGCTTGCTTGTCGACATCCGGAACTGCTGCGTTCGCTCACGCTCATCGGCGCTTCGGCGGGCCTGGCCACAGAAACCGAACGACATGCCCGTCGACAGTCCGACGAAGCGTTGGCAGCCGGCATCGAGCGTGATGGTCTCGAGCAGTTCGTCGACGAATGGATGGCGAACCCGCTCTTTGCCACCCAGGCACGCCTCGGGAAGGATTTCCTCGAGGCTTCACGTGCGCAGAGGTTGCGCAATCGGGCCGACGGGCTGACCCGAAGCCTGCGGGCCGCAGGCACCGGATCGATGGCTCCATTGCACGACGATCTCAGCTCATGCGCGGTCCCCACCGTGTTCGTCACCGGTGCCGAAGACCCGAAGTTCACTCAGATTGCGAACGATCTGGCCGCCCGAATGCCGCGGGCCGATGTGCGAGTGATAGACGACGCAGGCCACGCCGTGCACCTGGAGCAACCCGACGAGGTTGCTGGCGTTGTCCGTCGACAGATAGGACTGGGTTGACCATGGGCTTTACAACCGAACTGCGCGACTACCGGCTGGAGCTGGTGTCACCGTTGACAACCGCACATGGAGTCGTCACCCACCGATCCGGTGTGCTGTTCTCGCTGAGCGACGGGACCCACACCGGCTGGGGCGAAACTGCCCCCTTACCCGGCTGGTCGCGAGAATCTCTGAGCCATTGCAGGAAGACTCTGGAGATCGCTGCGGCGCGGATGGCCCGGCTTGACGGCTTCGACGATCCTCGCGGGGTTGACGTACTGATGGAACTTGAGGCTCAGCCCTACGCCCGCGTGGCTGTGGTGGGAGCGTTCCTTGATCTGACAGCCAAACAAGACGGAGTGACCGTCGCCTCGCTGATCAGCAACCAGTTCGCTTCCGGACCCGAGAGGGCATTGCTTCGCTCCGTACCGGTCAATGGGTTGATCTCGCATGGTGAACCCGAAAAGGTGGCCGCAGCGGCGGAAGCTCTGGTCACGGAGCGCATTTCGGCGATCAAGCTGAAAGTTGCCGCCGTAGACCCGCAGACCGACATCGCCCGAGTGTCGGCGGCCCGATCAGCGATAGGCGACGATGTTGCGCTGTGTCTCGACGCCAACGGTGGATGGGATGTCGACACCGCCATCAGCACTCTGCGGGCGATGGCCGACTGCAACGTAGCCTATTGCGAAGAACCGACCACGGGGATCGACGGCATCGCCGCCGTGGGTGCTGCAGGCGCCGTACGGGTGGCGGTCGACGAATCGGCTGTGACCGTCGAAGGCATGGCCGCGGCGCTGAGAACGAACACGATCGAGGTGGTGATCGTGAAGCCCCAAGCCCTCGGCGGGTCCGACTTCGCCATGGCGGTGATAGGTCAAGCTGAGGATTTCGGCGCAACAGTGGTGGTGACCTCAATGATCGACAGCGCCGTGGGCGTGGCCCACGCGGCCCATGTCGCTGTGGCCGCCCTGCCGCTCGAAGCCCACGGCCTGGCCACCTCGAGCCTGCTCGTCGATGACGTCGCCCCACCATTCAAGGTCGCGGGCGGACGACTGCACATCCCCAAAACCCCCGGATTAGGCGTGTCTCCCACTGCCTGAGACCCATTGCCTGAGACCCACTGCCTGAGACCCACTGCCTGAGACCAGGTCCCGATCCTTGAGTCGAACACCACCGGGGCTATGGTTCGGGGATGGAGACACTTGAGCGTCCAGAAACGTTGGCTGGAGGGATCGACTTCGGCGAGGGGCCGCGTTGGCACGACGGCCGCTTGTGGTTCTCGGACTTCTATCAACACGCGGTCAAGGCGGTCTCGCTGGACGGTTCGGTCGAGGTCGTGCTGGAGATGCCGGGACAACCGTCCGGATTGGGCTGGCTTCCGAACGGTGACCTGCTGCTGGTGTCGATGCTGGACCGGAAGCTGCTTCGCTACGACGGCGCCGAACTGCACGAGCACGCCGACCTGTCCGAAGTGGCCACGTTCCACTGCAACGACATGGTTGTCGACGCCCATGGCCGCGCCTACGTGGGCAATTTCGGCTCCGATCTCCATGCAGGGGTTGAGCTCGTCCCGGCCACGCTGGCCCTGGTTCAACCCGATGGCACAGTGGAGGCCGCGGCTGCGGGGCTGAGGTTCCCGAACGGGTCGGTCATCACCTTGGATCAGAGCACCCTCATCGTGGGCGAGAGTTTCGGCGGCGAATTCCAGGCGTTCGACATCGGCGAGGCCGGGCGCCTCTCCAACCAGAGGGTCTGGGCCGAGGTGCACGGTACCGCCCCCGACGGCTGCTGTTACGACGCCGAGGACGGGATCTGGTTCGCTGACGCGATCGGCCATGCGGCTCTGCGGGTGCTCGAGGGGGGCGAGATCACCCATCGAGTCGAGACCGAACAGAGCTGCTTCGCCTGCATGTTGGGTGGAGAGGACGGGCGCACCCTGTTCCTGGTGACAGCTCCCGACTCCCATCCGGATCGTGTGGGCGGAACAGGTCAGGGCCGAATCGAGACAGTCCGCGTGGAGGTCCCTGGAGCCGGCCGGCCGTAGGCACCCGAGCGGTCGCTGCCGAAAGTGGCCGGATTCGCAGTCTGGGTTTCGTTGATCGCGGGTTGTCGCCGTAGGGTGCATATCCGTGGATTTGATTATTGTTCGACATGGCCGACCGACACGTCACGTTGTTGACGGTGAACATGAGACCGCCGATCCGCCGTTGTCGGAACTGGGTCACCAGCAAGCCAAGAGAACCGCCGAATACCTGAAGAACGAGGGAATCGACCACATTGTCGCGTCAACGATGAAACGTGCGCACGAAACCGCGGTGCCGTTGGCTGAACTGCTCGGCCTCGAAATTGAATTGATCGACGATCTCAAAGAGTCGGACCACAAGAGCAAGGCGTACGTGCCGGTCGAGGAGATGGACGCCGACGGTAATGACGTCGCCAAATTACTGGAAGGCGACCTTCACGAGAACATCTTCAGCGACGGGTTCGACGCCTTCGAGGAACGGGTACTGCGTGGTTTCAATCATGTGATCGACACCAACCGCTCCAAGACGGTTGTCGCCTTCTGTCACGGCATGACCACGATGGTGTTCCTCAGGTCCATTCTCAAATTCCCGGACCCGCTGGCGATGCTCGTCGACTATTGCAGCATCAGCCGGGTGCAGGCAGCGTTCGTCGGTGTTCGTTCGGTTCGGTCCATCAACGAAACGCACCATGTGCGGGACCTGATCGATTGGTGAACAGGTGATCGTAGCCGATCCGACGATGGCCGAGCGCCGATGAGAGTCGTTCGGATCGTCGATGGGCAACCGACGCTGACCGATGCGCCGATGCCGACTGACCCGAACCAGTTCCGCGTCAAGGTGGCCGCTGTAGGGATCTGCGGTTCAGACCTCCACATGATCGACAACAAAATGGCCGAGGGCAGGGTGCTAGGCCATGAGATCTCAGGGCACCTCGACGACGGCACGCCTGTGGCGGTCGAACCGCTGCGTTCATGCGGTCACTGCGGGAACTGCAAAGAAGGCGAACGGCATCGCTGCGACGCCGGCGCCGACATAATCGGCGTGTTCAGCGACGGAGGCATGAGCGAATACCTGTTGGCACCGCCGGAAGCTCTGGTCCGGCTGCCCAGCGGGATCAAGGTGACCGACGCCTCGCTCGTCGAGAACCTCGCTGTGGCAGTCCACGCCGTGAACCGAGCCCGAATGCAGGCCGGCGAACGGGTCGGGATCATCGGCGCCGGTCCGATCGGCTTGGCGACCGCAGCCGCGTTGCGTCGAGCAGGTTTCGATGCCGACATCGGCGCTCGCCACGATCATCAGGCAACAGCGGCGGAAGCAGTCGGGGCGAACGTCGAGTTGAGCGACGGCTACGACGTGGTCTTCGACGCCGTGGGTTCCACGTCTTCGTTGCTCGAATCGGTTCAGCGATGCCGGTACGGGGGACGGGTATGCATGGTCGGGTCATTCTGGGACCCGGTGGAGGTCGACATGACGATCCTCATGGCTGAGGTGACGCTCGTTCCAGCGATGATGTACAGCCAGATGCAGGGCGAACGCGAGATTTCCAGCGCCGCGGCGCTGCTGTCGGAGATGCCTCAACTCGGTGACGCCCTGATCACACACCGCTATCCCCTCGACGGGGCGCCGGAGGCGTTCAGTGCGGCCCGTGACCGCGCCTCAGGTGCGATCAAGGTCGTCTTCGAACCGCACGGCCCAGAGTGAATCCCGAGCCGAGCAACCTATGATCTGACCGTGTCGGGCGTGGTCTCTCTGGTTGTGATGGCAGCAGGTCTCGGCTCGCGATTCGGCGGCACCAAACAACTCGCGGTCGTCGGCGCAGACGGCGAGGCCTTCATCGACTTCGCGATCCGCGACGCGCTCGACGCCGGAGCAGGCAGGGTCGTGCTGATCGTGCGCAGCGACATCGAAGACGACGTGCGACGCCACATCGGTGACCGCTACGGCGACCTCGAAATCGGCTACGTCCGCCAGGATGAGCACGGTCCGCCGCGCGCCAAACCGTGGGGCACCGCACATGCCGTGCTGGCCGCGGCTACGGAGGTGAACGGCCCGTTCGTCGTGTGCAACGCCGACGACTATTACGGCCGTTCGACATTCGAGTCCGTGGTCGCCCGGACCGGAGGACTCACGGCCGGACAAGCACTGCTCGGAGGGTTCCGCCTGGACCGGACCCTCCCGGAAATCGGCGAGGTCAGCCGGGGAATCTGCACGGTCGAGGCAGACGAACTGGTGAAGCTCGTCGAAACCCACGGCATCGGCCGGCGACAGGACGGCTCAATAACCGCAACCGACCCGCCCGGACTGCTCGCACCCGACGCGGTCGTGTCGATGAACTTCTGGGCCTTCGGTGAGCAGATCTTCGAACAACTCGAAACCGCCTTCGAGAGGTTCATGCGCGACCACGGCAAAGATGAGAAAGCCGAGTTTCTGCTTCCCTCGTTGGTCGACGAGCTCATGTCGTCCTCGCAGTTGAAGGTGAAAGTGATCCCCACCGACGAGGCGTGGGTCGGAGTGACCAACCCCGATGATCTCGAGATCGCCCGGCGCCGGATCAGCGAACTCCGCGCAAACCACTAGCGGCGGGATCGGCAACCGATGCTGGGGTGCACGGCCTCAACGGGTAGGGTCTGAAACGCATTGTCACATCTGAACGAGGCTGTTAGAGCCACAGGAGAGCGAATGCGTGGCATCATCGCCGCCGGGGTCCACGTTCCATATAACCGTCTTGATCGATCAGAGATCACGGCGCTGTTCGGCAAGGGCGGAGGACGGGGAACGCGTTCGGTGGCGTCCTACGACGAGGACACCACAACCATGGGGGCAGAGGCAGCCCGCAACGCTCTGCGCAACGCCGCAGACGTCGAGGTGGACTCGCTGTGGTTCGCCACCTCCACGCCCGCGTACCTTGAGAAGACCAACGCCACAGCCATCCACGCGGCGCTACGTCTGGCACCGTCAGTCGGTGCCCTCGACATGGGCGGCGCGCTCCGCTCAGGCATCGGCACGCTGCGCACAGCGCTGACGGGCACAGGCACGACCCTGGTGGTGTCGGCCGACATTCGCGAAGGCATGGCCACTTCTGGCGACGAAGCGACCGGCGGCGACGGCGCCGCGGCGCTGCTGGTGGGCGACGACGAGTCGGGCACGGTGATCGCCGAATACCTCGGTTCGGGCGTGGCCACCGATGAACTTCTGGAACGCTGGCGGATCCCAGGCGCGCCGCGCTCACGGGTATGGGAGGAGCGGTTCGGCGAGGTCGCCTACGCACCGCTGATACAGCAGGCTTTCGCCGCGGCTCTCAGCGACGCCGGCATCAGCGCCGATGAAGTTGACCACCTGGCCCTTACCGGCATGCACAGCCGGTCCGTGAAACGCAACCGGGCCCGGCTCGGGGTCCCCGACGGCAAGATCGTCGACGACCTGGCCGACACGGTCGGCAACACCGGCACCGCCCACGGCGCTTTGATGCTCGCGTCCGCACTCGAGAACGCCGGCCCGGGCGAGATCATCATGCTGGTGGTGATCGCCGATGGCGTCGAAGCCGTGGTGCTGCGCACCACCGACGCCATCGCCGGCCAGCATGCCTCACCGACAGTTGCAGCACAGATAGCCGCAGGCGGGTCGGTCAGCTACGGAAAGTATCTGTCGTGGCGCCAGATGGTTGCGGTCGAACCCCCCAACCGACCGGCGCCCAACCGTCCCTCCGCAAGCGCCGCCCACCGCCGACAGGCGTGGAAGTTCGGATTCGTCGGAACCCGCGACCGATCCAGCCGGATGGTTCATCTCCCGCCCGCCCGAGTGTCGGAGAAGGGCGGTGCGGTTGACGACATGGAACCGGTGGCCATGGCCGACACCGAGGGCACAATCGCCAGCTTCACCGTCGACAGACTGGTCTACTCGCCGAGTCCCCCGGTGGTGTTCGCCGTGGTCGACTTCGATGGGGGAGGCCGGGCGCCGCTGGAACTGACAGACGTGGCCGTCGACGAAGTCAAGGTGGGAGGGCGGGTCGAACCGACCTTCAGACGTCTCTACACCAGCGACGAGATACACAACTACTTCTGGAAAGTAAGGCCCGTTCGCGGTGCCGGCCCAACCAGTGCCGACCCACCGAGTGCAGGCCCGCCGAGTGCCGACCCACCGAGGGAGGGCTGATGGGATCACACGGAATCAAGGACCAGGTCGCGATCATCGGAGTGGGATGCACGCCGTTCGCGGAGCATTGGGACCGCTCGCTCGACGACCTGATCATCGACGGAGCTCAAGCGACCTACGCCTCAGCTGGAGTGGCCCAGGACGACATCGACGCTTTCTGGTTCGGAACCTCCCAGTCGGCCGCATCGGGGTTGGCCATGGGCGGTCCGCTGAAGATCCACGGCAAGCCGATAACCCGGGTGGAGAACTACTGCGCGACCGGATCCGAGGCGATGCGCCAGGCCGCCTACGCAGTGGCCTCAGGAGCGTACGACCTGGTGATGGCCCTCGGCGCTGAAAAAGTGAAAGACGGCGGCTACCAGGGCCTCAACGCTTTCCCGATCCCAACCGACGGCACACAGCGAACCCTCACCGCTGCGGCCATGTTCAGCCTGATACTCCCGGCCTACGCGGCCAAATACTCCATCGATGAAGATGATCTGCGCTACGCGGTAGCCAAGATCGCCGAGAAGAATCACTACAACGGTGCGCGCAACCCCCTGGCACAGTTCCGGCGAGAGACGTCGGCGGAACAGATCTGTCAGATGGCAGCGGTGGCCGGACGGCTGTCGGTGTTCGACTGCGCGGGCGTGGCCGACGGAGCCGCCGGTGCGATCATGTGCCGCGCTGAAGACGCCCACAAGTACTGCGACGACCCCTTGTACATCAAGGCTCTCTCGTGTGTCGCCGGCACCGGTGCGGGGTCGCTCGACCCCGACTACGACTACACGACGCTCAACGAATCGAAATGGGCGGCCGACGATGCCTACGCGCAGGCAGATTTGGCTGATCCGAGAACCGAGATCGCCATGGCCGAAGTGCATGACTGCTTCACGCCGACCGAACTCGTGCTGATGGAAGACCTCGGCTTCTCCCAACGAGGCGAGGCCTACCGTGACGTGCTCGACGGCGCCTTCGCGCTCGACGGACGGCTTCCGGTCAACACCGACGGCGGCCTCAAGTCCTTCGGCCACCCGGTGGGAGCGTCGGGCCTGCGAATGCTGTACGAAGTCTGGTTGCAACTGCGAGGCGCCGCCCCCGACGATCGCAGAATCCCGACCAGCGACCGGACCCTCGGGTTGACCCACAATCTCGGCGGCTACCCCGGCGAGATGGTCAGCTTCGTCGGCATCTACGGCACCGAACTCGGTTGATCGTGGACCTGGAGCTGAACGACGACCAGATCGATCTGAGGGACAATGTTCGTGCCGTGCTCGCCTCGGAGTGCCAAGCTTCGGTTGTCCGCGCCGTATACGAAGGCACCGATCACGCGGGTGGGTTATGGCAGCAGATGGTCGAGCTTGGCTGGCCCGCGTTGGGCTTGCCAGAAGGGTGCGGCGGACTCGGCATGGGGTTCGTCGAACTGGGCATCCTCGCCGAGGAACTGGGCAGGGTCAGCGCGCCGACGCCGCTGCTCGCCACCGTCACCCAGTTCGCGCCGCTGCTCGTCGAAGCACACCACAGCGCCCCGAGCGCCGAGACAGAAGAGCTGCTGGCAGACGTGGCCTCTGGTACCCTCACGGGTTCGCTGGCACTGGCTGAGAATGGGCGCTGGTCGCTCGACTCGATCAACGCCAAGGCTTGTCGCGAAGGCGACTCGCTGAGCGTCACCGGCAACAAGACGGCTGTCCTCGCCGGTGCTGATGTCGATTCGTTCGCGGTCGTGGCACGTTGGTCCGGCGGCGACAACAGTGGCCGTCTGGGAGCATTTCTGGTGGACCGTCAGCATGGGCGAGTCACGACCTCGGAGGTCATCGACCCAGCGCTCGGCCTGGCGGACGTGAGGTTCGACGCCGCGCCCGCCAGAGCGCTGCTAGCCGGAGACGCCGGCCGCGAGATTGTCCGCGCCGGAGAGCAGGCCGTTGTGGCGATGGCGCTGCACACGGTCGGCGCCTGCCGCAGGATCTTCGAGGTCACGCTCGAATACGCGAAGGTGCGCGAACAATACGACCGGCTTATCGGCTCGTTCCAAGCGCTGAAGCACCGGTTCGCCGACATGTACCTGGCCGTCGAGAAAGCCAACGCCATCTGCTACTTCGCAGCTCTGGCCATAGCCGAGGACGACCCCCGCCGCGGCGAAGCGTGCCATGTGGCCAAGGTGTCGTCGGGTGACTGCCAGAGGCTGCTGGCCCAAGAGGGTCTGCAACTGCACGGCGGGATCGGGTACACTTGGGAGAACGACCTCCACTTTCTCCTGAAGCGAGCCAAAGCGGGAGACACCCTGTGCGGCTCGGCCTCGTGGCATCGGGCCAGGCTGGCCGAGAGGTTGGGCCTCGCCGTCGAGGTGTCGCCGTGAAGCTGCGGTTCAACGAGAGCGTGGAGGCGTTTCGAGCCGAGTTCCTGCGATGGCTCGACCTCAACCGTCCATCGGCTCAGGAGATGGCCGACGATCCGGCCCGCTCAAGCGGCCACAGCCCCGGTTGGGCCAAAGCCTGGACCGGGCGGATGTTCGAGGCGGGTTGGCTGGTTCCGGGATGGCCCCCACACTTGGGAGGACAGGACGCTGGGCCGATCGAGACGCTCGTCTACCTCGAGGAACTGAACCGCGCGGGGGTGCCCCGCACCACCAACCCGCAAGGACTCGGAATCATCGCTCCTTCTCTGGTCGACTACGGCACGCCCGAGCAGATCGAGCAGTACGCCATGCCGTTGCTGCGAGGCGAGTTGACCGCATGTTTGGGGATGAGCGAACCGGACGCAGGCAGCGATCTGGCCAACCTCAAGACCCGTGCTGTGCTCGACGGAGACCGTTTCGTGATCAACGGGCAGAAAGTCTGGACATCGGGGGCCGGCTACGCCGACTTCTGCTTCTTGTTCTGTCGCTCCGACCCCGATGCCCCCAAACACCGCGGCATCTCCATCGTGCTGCTGCCGTTGGACACCGAAGGGGTCACCGTGCGCCCGCTCTCCGAGATTGTCCATCCCGACTATCCCGATCTGTCCGAGGTGTTCCTCGACGACGTGATCGTTCCGGCGTCAAACCTCGTCGGCGAACTGAACGACGGTTGGAAGATGGCGGGCGGGTCGTTGGCCCATGAACGCTCGATGGTGTGGCTCAACTCGGTGATGGGCGTGGAGACGGCGATGGCTCAACTGCTGGAGATGGCCCCGGAGATCATGGCTCCGTTGAGTGCCCGCGAGAAGGTGATCGCAGCCGACGACATCGTGGGGTTCTATGTCGAGGCACAGTGCGCTCGAGCGCTGGGCTACCGCGGTTTTGCCCGCTTCGTGAAGGGCGGGACCGCCCCGGAGCAGGCGCTCATGAAGATGTACGCGAGCGAGTTGCGCCGTGAACTGGGTCGAGTGGCCGCAGCATGGCGCGGCCCGGCATCGTTGGCGACCACCGATGGCAGGCGCAGCGACCTGGGACTCATCGAAGACTATTTCGCCACTTTCGGCAGCACGATCTCGGCCGGTTCCTCGGAGATACAGCGCAACATCATCGCCGAGCGCATCCTCCACCTCCCCCGCGGCTGACCACGGATCGTTTGGGCAAGACCCGTCGGTGGCTCTACGATCAGCGCTGAGCTTCAAAGGGGGAAACGTGGCCCTACGTCCGTTAGCCGGGATTCGAGTCGTCGACCTGACCGTTGAACGCGGCGAACTCTGTGGCCGGATTCTGAGCGATCTGGGGGCCGAAGTCGTCCGAGTCGAACCTCCGGGCGGTTCCCCCTCACGCAGAATGGCGCCGATCGACGGAGACCATTCGTTGTTCTGGACCTTCCGCAACTGCGGCAAGCTCAGCGCGGTGGTCGATCTGTCCAACGATGACGACCGCGAAGCGCTTCATCGGCTCATCGGTGCGAGCGATGTGGTTATCGACTCGGCAGAACCAGGAACACGAGCTGATTCGGGACTCGACGTGGACGAACTCGCGGCAAGGAACCCTCACCTGATCGTGGCTTCCATCACGGCATACGGCCGAACCGGGCCTTGGGCGGGCCGCGACGTGCCCAACGCGGTTATCGAAGCGACCGGCGGGATGGCTTTCAAGGCGGGCACCCACGAAGGAGGGCCGATCCTCCCGCCGGGAAACATCGCGGACGACACAGCCTCTTTCACCACGGCATTCGGGATCTTGTGTGCTCTATGGCAGCGCACCAACACGGGTACCGGCCAGGTCATCGACGCGTCGGTCAACGAGTGCGTGGCCCAAATCACCGACTGGTCGCTGTCGAACTGGAGCCGTTCAGCCGACGCCGGACAACCGTCGTCAGAGCAACGAGCCGGGCCGGGAGTCGTCTACACGATCATTCCGTGCGCGGACGGATTCGTCCGGCTGATCGTGCTCAGCCCGCGCCAGTGGCATGCCATCCGCTCCTGGTTGGGCGAACCCGACTATCTCCAGGATCCCGAACTCGACACCTTCATCGGACGTCTGATGATCGCAGATGCGGTGCTCAACCCGCTGTACGCCGAACTGTTCTCGACCATGACCATGGCCGAGGTGTCCGAGCAGGCCCAGGCACGGGGAATTGTCTGCACTCCCTTCTTGAAACCCGACGATGTGCTGGTCAATCCCCACTTCGAGAACCGCAACACGTTCGACCACGTCACGATCGACGACGGCCGGACCATGAAACTGCCTTCGGGGTGGTTCGAGATCGACAAGGAGCGGTGCGGACCGACGGGCCGCCCTCCCCATGTCGGCGAACACACCGAGGAGGTGTTCGCATCTGTGGGCGATGGCACCGGACCGAAAGACCGCAACCAGGAACCGGCTGCAATCGCCCGCGAGTCGGACCAGTCAATAGTCGACCACCGCGAAGGCAAATCGCTGCCTCTCAGGGGCGTGCGAGTGATGGACTTCGGGCATGGTGGGGTCGGCGTGGAATGCGGCCGGATGTTCGGCGAATACGGAGCCGATGTGGTCAAGATCGAGAGCCGCAGCTACATCGACTTCATCCGCGCGGTGCTCGGCGGGGAGATGTCACCGTCGTTCGCCTCCTCGAACCGCTCCAAGCGCAGCCTCGGCGTCAATGCCAAAACTGAGCGAGGACTCGAACTGCTGCGCCGAATGGTCAGGGACGCCCACGTGGTCATCGAGAACAATTCCACCGGAACAATGGACAACATGGGGCTCGGCTACGACGTGATGGCCGCAGAGAACCCCGATGTGGTCATGGTCTCGAGTCAGCTCATGGGATCGCGGGGTCTTTGGGCCGACTGGTTCGGATACGGCCCGAACACCCAGGTGACCGGTGGTTTAGCCCACCTTTGGAACTATGAGAACCACCCCGAACCAGCAGGGAACCAGGCGATCTACCCCGACCATCTCGCGGGTCGAGTCTGTGCTGTGGCGGTAATGGCCCACCTGCTCGGCCAACAGCGGGACTCCGCGACCGGCGGGGCGCACGTGGAGGTCTGCCAGGTCGAACAAGCAGTTTCAACGATCGGCGATCTGCTGGCCAAGGAATCACTGGTCCCCGGCTCAGTGCAACCCCGAGGCAACCACTCCGACCACGGTTCGCCCTGGGGGCTTTACCGGTGCGCCGGTGACGACGACTGGGTCGCGATCTGCGTGCGCAACGACAGCGAATGGCAGGCACTGGTCGAAGTGATGGGGTCACCGGCCTGGGCCACGAGCCCAGAACTCGTCGACGAGCAGGGGCGGCGCGCCAACGAGGCCACCGTCGACGAGAAGATCTCCGAGTGGACCGGCACCATGGCCAACACTGAAGCAGCCGATGCCTGTCTGACCCGAGGAGTCCCCGCGGGAGTGATGCACACCGCGAGCTCGCAATCCACAGACGCTCACCTCGAGGCCCGCGGCTACCTGCATCGGATGCATCAGCCGCCGATCGGCAACATGATCTTCGAGGGTGCCGCATTCCATGCCTCAGCCATGGACGGCCCCGACATCTTCCCGGCTCCGGGCCTCGGCGAGCACACCCGCGAAGTAGCCTCGGAATGGCTGGGCCTCGACGAAGCCGAGATCGAGGACCTGGTGGCCGAGGGAGTGCTGGAGATCGACCTGGACGGGTAGACGAACAGTCTCGTTCAAGATGCTCGACCTCTGTTGAGACAGACAGAGTTGCGGACTGCGAACGGGCCTGCTATCGTCCGGCGTGCAGTTTTGCTAACTGGATCAGAAGGAACAACCTTATGAGAATCCGTTTAGCTACTGCTGGACTGTTGGCGTTGGCTGTCTTGGCTTCGGTGCTGTCGGTGGATGTCGCCGACCCGGAGCCCGCCTCCGCTCACCCCAAGACAACACAAGACTGCGTTTGGGTGACGTCAAGTGACTACACCATCCTTCGGTATCGGTACAACCCCGACTACGTCGAATGGGTAGAGATCGAACCGGGATACGGTGAGTACAGATACGGGCGGATGGAACCGGTGTGGGGCTACCGAAGGTACCAAAATTGTGGACCAGTAATATATGTCCCACACTCACATCGGCTTTGGATACCTGCCTTTTTATGCCCCGTGGTTACTGCGGCTGGAGGCGCGGTTGGATTCGCTGCTGGAGGCCCGCCCGGGGGTTACGCCGGTAGTGGAACCGCAGGCTCGATTTGTGGTGGAGTCTTTATTTCCTACATGACTTCAGGTCATTGATCGGCGGTGTAGTCGAAAAGCAATAGCTGCGACGATCAAAAGAACTATTGCTTCGACCAACCAGACCCAAGTGTACGTTGGAAGGAACAAATAGAAGATAATAGCACCCAATGCGGCACCTGGGAGTGTGCAAAGTGCTGCTCGATAGACAAAAGATGGATTGATCATTTGTGTCTCTCCTAGCTGAGCCTCTGAGCCGTCCACGTTCATATCGGCAGACTATAGATCGTGACAGGCTCAAAAACAACGAATGGTCTGTGGTGGCGGGATTTGCCACATCAGGAGTGCGGCAGGGCCGGTTCAGCCGATTTAGCAAAACTGCGTTCGGCCCTGCCGCACGACCCACTAAACAAACATAGACGAAGGAACAGAAGGATATGAATGTTGAGCCACTGCGTCGCCCTCTGAGATTGGCGGCGCGCGTTGCTGCCGTGGTGTTGGCAGGGGTGCTGTCGGGTGCGTGCGGCGGCGGTAGCTCCGCTGACTGTGAGAGCGCTGCGGTTGCCCAGGCACATGCGGAGAGCGCTTGGGCTGAGGCGCTGCAGGCGCACAACGCAGCCCATGCAGCGGACGACGAGCACGACACTCACGACGAACTCACCGCATGGAGGGTCAGCACCATCATCGCGGAGGCAGAAGTGCGAAACGCATGTGGATGAGCTGATGAGGTTCCCCTTTGGCTTGACGCTTCGATTGGGTGTCAGTTCGCGTGAGGTTGTCAGCGCTACAATCAGTCGTGAAACTTCAAGGGGGAAATGTGGCCCTACATCCACTTGCCGGGATTCGAGTTGTTGACCTGACGTTGATCGTTCAAGATTCTTGATTCGCTGTTTGAGATTGAGAAACCAGGCGATCTACCCCGATCATCTCGCGGGGCGGGTCTGTGCTGTGGCGGTAATGGCCCACCTGCTCGGCCAACAGCGAGGCTCCGCGACCGGCGGGGCGCACGTGGAGGTCTGCCAGGTCGAACAAGCAGTTTCAACGATCGGCGATCTGCTGGCCAAGGAATCACTGGTCCCCGGCTCAGTGCAACCCCGAGGCAACCACTCCGACCACGGTTCGCCCTGGGGGCTTTACCGGTGCGCCGGTGACGACGACTGGGTCGCGATCTGCGTGCGCAACGACAGCGAATGGCAGGCACTGGTCGAAGTGATGGGGTCACCGGCCTGGGCCACGAGCCCAGAACTCGTCGACGAGCAGGGGCGGCGCGCCAACGAGGCCACCGTCGACGAGAAGATCTCCGAGTGGACCGGCACCATGGCCAACACTGAAGCAGCCGATGCCTGTCTGACCCGAGGAGTCCCCGCGGGAGTGATGCACACCGCGAGCTCGCAATCCACAGACGCTCACCTCGAGGCCCGCGGCTACCTGCATCGGATGCATCAGCCGCCGATCGGCAACATGATCTTCGAGGGTGCCGCATTCCATGCCTCAGCCATGGACGGCCCCGACATCTTCCCGGCTCCGGGCCTCGGCGAGCACACCCGCGAAGTAGCCTCGGAATGGCTGGGCCTCGACGAAGCCGAGATCGAGGACCTGGTGGCCGAGGGAGTGCTGGAGATCGACCTGGACGGGTAGACGAACAGTCTCGTTCAAGATGCTCGACCTCTGTTGAGACAGACAGAGTTGCGGACTGCGAACGGGCCTGCTATCGTCCGGCGTGCAGTTTTGCTAACTGGATCAGAAGGAACAACCTTATGAGAATCCGTTTAGCTACTGCTGGACTGTTGGCGTTGGCTGTCTTGGCTTCGGTGCTGTCGGTGGATGTCGCCGACCCGGAGCCCGCCTCCGCTCACCCCAAGACAACACAAGACTGCGTTTGGGTGACGTCAAGTGACTACACCAACCTTCGGTATCGGTACAACCCCGACTACGTCGAATGGGTAGAGATCGAACCGGGATACGGTGAGTACAGATACGGGCGGATGGAACCGGTGTGGGGCTACCGAAGGTACCAAAATTGTGGACCAGTGATCCATATTCCACATTCACATAACCCTTGGATCGGAGTGGTCACCTGTACGGGAGTCGGGGGCGTGACAATCCTCGTCAGCATTAATCCGTGGGCTGGATTGGGTATTGGAACTGTGTGCGCGTCAGCGTTTGCCACGTACCAAGGAACTGGCCATTAGTCGATGTTTACGGCGGAATAGCGACGATACAATGGAAATTGCGGCAGCGCATATCGCAGCTACGAGCAGCACTACTGAAGGCAATCCCGAGTCGGTGACAAAGAAAAAGATAGAGAAAATGGCAAATGCTCCTGTCAAACCCCCCACGGCGGGGGTGTGGCCGGAGAGCCAGAATCGTTGCCAGAGGTTTGCTTTCTCGCCGAAGCTAAGGTGCGCCAGAGGCACAGGTTCCAAACGCCAAGACCAGGAGCCTTGACGCTTTGGTTGTCTTTGTCTGGATGCGACCGTCATCACGACCAGCATACACATTCTGCGGGTGTTTGCAAAAAAGAAAGGCACAACCGCCATTCGTGGTGGCGGGATTTGCCACATCAGGAGTGCGGCAGGGCCGGTTCAGCCGATTTAGCAAAACTGCGTTCGGCCCTGCCGCACGACCCACTAAACAAACATAGACGAAGGAACAGAAGGATATGAATGTTGAGCCACTGCGTCGCCCTCTGAGATTGGCGGCGCGCGTTGCTGCCGTGGTGTTGGCAGGGGTGCTGTCGGGTGCGTGCGGCGGCGGTAGCTCCGCTGACTGTGAGAGCGCTGCGGTTGCCCAGGCACATGCGGAGAGCGCTTGGGCTGAGGCGCTGCAGGCGCACAACGCAGCCCATGCAGCGGACGACGAGCACGACACTCACGACGAACTCACCGCATGGAGGGTCAGCACCATCATCGCGGAGGCAGAAGTGCGAAACGCATGTGGATGAGCTGATGAGGTTCCCCTTTGGCTTGACGCTTCGATTGGGTGTCAGTTCGCGTGAGGTTGTCAGCGCTACAATCAGTCGTGAAACTTCAAGGGGGAAATGTGGCCCTACATCCACTTGCCGGGATTCGAGTTGTTGACCTGACGTTGATCGTTCAAGATTCTTGATTCGCTGTTTGAGATTGAGAAACCAGGCGATCTACCCCGATCATCTCGCGGGGCGGGTCTGTGCTGTGGCGGTAATGGCCCACCTGCTCGGCCAACAGCGAGGCTCCGCGACCGGCGGGGCGCACGTGGAGGTCTGCCAGGTCGAACAAGCAGTTTCAACGATCGGCGATCTGCTGGCCAAGGAATCACTGGTCCCCGGCTCAGTGCAACCCCGAGGCAATCATTTTCCCGGCTCCGGGGCTCGGCGAGCACACCCGCGAAGTAGCCTCGGAATGGCTCGGCCTCAACGACGCCGAGATCGAGGATCTAGTGGCCGAGGGAGTGCTGGAGATCGACCTGACAGCGGGCGACTAGCCGGCTTCTGAGTGGGTGACGGCGGGTTCGCCCATCCATTCCCGCAGAGTGTTCTTGAGTTTGGTCTGCTGAATGAACAGGTCCTGTTCGGCGGGAACGTCCCCCGCGGCCTGTGGAGCTTTGAGGTAGAAACTCAACCATTCCTGCACGCCGAACTCACCGGCCCGTGCGGCCAGGTCCATGAACAGGGCCAGATCCAACACGATCGGGGCGGCGAGGATCGAATCGCGGCACAGGAAGTCGATCTTGATCTGCATGGGATAGCCCATCCATCCGAAGATGTCGATGGCGTCCCAACCCTCCTTGTTGTCGCCACGCGGCGGGTAGTAGTTGATCCGGACCACGTGGTCGACGTTTCCGTAGAGGTCGGGGTAAGTCTCGGGCTGCAGGATCGTGTGCAGAACCCCCAGCTTCGACTCCTCCTTGGTCTTGAAGTTCTCCGGAGCGTCGAGCACCTCACCGTCGCGGTTGCCGAGAATGTTGGTGGAGTACCATCCTCGCAGTCCCAGCATCCGAGCCTTGAGACCCGGGGCGATCAGGGTCTTCATGAGGGTCTGGCCCGTCTTGAAGTCCTTCCCGGCGATGGGCACGCGATTGCGATGCGCCAACTCGATCATGCACGGCAGATCGGTCGACAGGTTGGGGGCCCCGTTGGCGAAGGGCACACCGGACTGCAGCGCCGCATAAACGTAGATCTGGCTGGGGGAGATGTTGTCGTCGTTGTTCTTGAGGCCGTTCTCGAACGACTCGATGGTGGCATGCACTTCGCTCGGTTCCTGGAAGGCTTCGGTCGAACCGCACCACACCATGACCAAACGCTCGCAGTCGTTCTCGATGCGGAAGTTCTCAATGTCGGACATGAGCGCCATCGCCTGATCCCACATGTTGGTCTCGGTCTTCACCCGCGCCCCGTCGAGACGGCTGACCCACTTCTGGTCGAACACCGCGTCCATGGCGATGATGCCCTCCATCTCCGCGGAGATCGGAGCCAGGTCGCGTTCTTCGAGAACCCCGCAGGTTCGGGCCGCCTCAAGGGCATTGGCCGAGATCGGATCCCAGCCGCCGAACACGATGTCGTCGAGGGAGGCCAAGGGCACGAATTCCCGGATCAACGGATTGCGGTTCTCGTCTCGGGTTCCGAGACGAATATGGGCCATCTGGCTGACCGAACCGAGCGGAGCAACGCCGCTCTGGCGGGCGGCGAGCACACCCGCGGTGAAGGTGGAGGCCACCGCACCCATTCCAGGGGTGAGCACTCCGAGCTTGCCGTTGGGCGGAGCGATGTCACGAGCAGTCATCTCCTGAGCATAAGGACGCCGTGTGAGAATCGGGTCCGCTGCTCGAAGTGTTGCGCGGCGCGGGTTCGTTCTAGAGTCGCGACCGTCACGACAGTCGAACGGTCAGCGAGTCATGGAGGCCCCGATGAGCAACGCAGCAAACGCCTACGAACTTCTCAAACCCAGAGAGGGGGTGGATGAGGGCCACGGGGACTGGTTCGAGATAACCCAGGACCAGATCAACCAGTTCGCCGATTGCACCATAGACCATCAGTTCATCCACATTGATCCGCAACGCGCCGCGCCGGTGTTCGGCGGAACGATCGCCCACGGATTCCTGACGTTGTCGATGCTGACGTATCTCACGAACTCCATCGAAGGGGACCTCCCGCTTCTGGACGGGGTGATGATGGGCATCAACTACGGCTTTGACCGCGTTCGGTTCTTGAACCCGGTCCTCTCGGGGAGTCGAGTTCGAGCCGCCAGCGTGATCAGCAAAGTGGAGTTGAAGGGAACGGCGATCAACAGCACTCGCGTCGTCACCGTCGAGATAGAAGGATCTCCGAAGCCTGCTCTCGTTGCCGAATGGATCGGCCGGATCGTTTTTGATAGCTAGTTGCTGGAACTCTCGAAGCAAAAGCCGAGTCACCCGACCGAAAGGGAGTAGGGATGAACGATTATCCGATCAGGGTCGGTTCCATGTTGTTCACGATGGTCGACCCCGCCAAGGGCCACGAGGTCGAGTACAACCGCTGGTATGAACGCGATCATTTCTACGCGGGTTGCATGATCGGCCCGAAGCTGTTCGCGGGGAAGCGTTGGGTCGCCACCAAAGAACTGAAGGATCTGCGCTTCCCTCGCGGCGACACGCCGGTGGCCAGTCCCGTCGAGGCGGGTTCCTATCTGGCCATCTATTACGTTCTCGAAGGAGGCCACGCGGAGCACTTTGCATGGGGAGCGGATCAGGTGGTGTGGCTCTACAGCAACAACCGGGGCTTCGCGAACCGGGTCCATGCCCACACGGTTCTGTTGGAACGCCCTGGTTGCCACTATCGCGACACTGATCCCGTTCCGATCGAGCTCGCTCTGGACCACCCCTACAAAGGACTGGGCGTGGTTGCGGTCGATCCTGCGGAGGGTGTGAGCGAGGCGCAGTTGGTTGCCCATCTCGACGCTGAGGCTCTGCCTGCGCTGATGAAAGACTCCCCGGTCGCGAGCATGGTGTCGTGGCACTACCAAGACTCAGGGAGCGGTGACACCGACCGTGCGCCGATGGATCTGGGCATGCCGCCCGGACCCACCGATCGCCAGTTGCAGTGTTTCTTCCTCGACGACGAACCGACAGCCGTGTGGGATCGATTCCGTGCCTACGCCGACGATCTTGCAGCCAGTGGAATCGGTGAGGTGGTTTTCGCCGCGCCGTTCCTGCCGACGATCGTGGGCACCGACACCTACACCGACCAACTCTGGTAAAGGAGCGACGCAATGATTCTTCAAGACTCGACAGTGATGGTGGTCGGAGTGGGTCCGGGCCTCGGCCGGTCGTGCGCTGCTGCGGCTCTGCGCGACGGCGCCAACGTGATCGCGGTGGCTCGCAATCTGGAGCGGCTGCAGGCGACAGCGACCGCACTCGACGCCTCAGGCGAACGGATGCTTGTCGCCGGCGCCGACATGATGGATCTGGAGTCGCTCAAGTCCGCGGTCAGCGCCGGAGTGGAACGCTTCGGCAGGATCGATGCGGTGATCAACGTTGCGGCGATGGATGCAACGATGGGGACATTCGCTGACCTCGACGACGAGAGTTTGCGAACAGTGCTGGAGATCAACACGCTGGGTGCAGCGAATGTGGTCCGCTCGGTCACGCCCGCACTCGCGGCGAACGAACGGGGCGGCTCCGTTGTGCTGATCGGTTCGCAGGCCTCCCTCAAGCCAGTTCCTGCGATCCCGCAGTTCGCCTATGCGGCCGCCAAGTCCGCGTTGCTCGCCATGGCTCGGAACATGGCATCAGAACTCGGCCCGCAGGGAATTCGCGTCAACACGGTCATCCCGACCTGGATGTGGGGACCGAACGTGCAGATGTACTGCGAGTGGCAGGCCTCCGAAAGAGGCATCACTGCAGAAGAGGTGCGGGACGAGATCGCGCAGGGCATGGCACTGCGGGTCATGCCAACCGACGCGGACGTGGCCGAGGCGGCGGTGTTCTTCGCATCGGACCGGGCTCGGATGATCACCGGGCAGCGCCTGTTGGTGAACGCCGGCGAGTTCTTCGACACTTAGGCCGACACTCAGCCCCGACACGTCGCCGGCTTCGTCTGACACGTTGGGCTTGTGTGACGACTATCGAAACACGAGTGAAGCATTTCCATCATTTCCTGCCAAACAATACAATAAATTTTATGATATTTCAATGAAAATAATGTACAGTTTTCCCCAGTTCATTACTTTTTCGTTGCAATTTCTTTGCTTGAATGTTGAAAAAGATGCGGTCTTTGTACTAGTGTGGGTCTGGGTTCGAGGTCATCTGGGCGCAGGGCCGGATGCTTCAGACTCGGGAACAATTCCCGTCCCCCTCCAGGGAAAACAGGGTCCGGTTGGCATCAGCAGCTAGCCGGACCCGAGTCCCTTTTGGCTTGATACGCGCTGAATTGGCGTTGGTGGCCGCGACAGCGCGAGTCTTGTAGCTGTGAGCACCGCAAATCTCTTCGAACGCTTCGACGTCATCGACGTCGACACCCATGTGACCGAACCGCCGGACGTGTGGACAGCCCGGACTCCGGCGTCCATGCACGACAAGGTCCCCCATGTGGAACGGATCGACGGACAGGACGTCTGGATGTGTGACGGCAACCGGTTGGGGCAGCCCGGCTTCTACTCGATGGCCGGCTTCGACGGCCTCATGCCCTTGAAGGTGCCCAACACCTTCGAGGAGATCCATCCGTCTATGTACGACAACGGTGAACGACTCAAGTTCATGGACGATCAAGGCATACGAGCGCAGGTCCTCTACCCCAACGTCGGCGGTTTCGGCAACGCCTACTTCATGAAGATGGGCGAACCGGAAGTGGTGAAGGAGTGCGTGCGAGCCTTCAACGACTGGGTGACCGACTGGACCGCTGCTGACCGCGACCGGCTCGTCGGTGTGACCGCGGTGCCGTTCTGGGACATCGACTTCGCAGTTGCCGAGATCACCCGTTGTGTGGAAGCGGGACACCGCGCCATCAACTTCTGCAACCAGCCCCAGGAGCATGGAATGCCGGCGTTGGCTTCGAGGCACTGGGACCCGATCTGGTCGGTTGCCCAGGAGGCGGGGGTTTCAGTGAGCTTTCATGTGGGCGGTGGATCAATGGGCACGTTGATGCAGGACACCGCCGGTATGGGCTGGATGACCAACTTCGCCAAAGTGTCGTCGTTGATCTTTCTGGACAACATGCGCTGCATCGCAGACCTGATCTTCGGCGGGGTGTGCCACCGCTTCCCGGAACTGGCGCTGGTCTCGGTGGAGAGCGGCGCGGGTTGGATCCCCGGCGCGCTCGAATCGTTCGACTGGCAGTGGCGCAACGGAGGAGTGACCGAGGAGCACCCCGAATACGACCTGTTGCCCAGCGAGTATTTCAGGCGACAGATCTACGGTTGCTTCTGGTTCGAGCAGGCTGCGGCCAGATTCGCGATCGAGCTCTACCCGGACAACATCTTGTACGAGACCGATTATCCGCATCCGACCTGCCAGTTCCCGGGTCCGGCCACACCCGCCCAGTACCCCCGTGAGTACGCCACGGGCGCGCTGTCCTCGCTTGATGACGCAACGCTGCAGAAGATCCTCCACGACAATGCGGCTGCGATCTACGGCCTGTAATCGGGGAGCGGTCAACTTTTGCCGGTTTGTGCCGCGTGCGTAGAGTGGCTTCATGACTGCACTTGATTTCCAGGCGTTCGACGCCGACAACCACTACTACGAGGCGGAGGACGCATTCATCCGCCATGTCGACCCGAAGATGCACAAGCGATGCATGCAGTGGGCCGAGATCAACGGGCGCAAGCGTTTGCTCGTGGGGGGCAAAGTCAACCGGTTCATTCCCAACCCGACCTTTGACCCCGTGGCCCGGCCGGGCTGCCTCGACGACTATTTCCGAGGCAAGGTGGCCAAAGACGACATCGTTGCCGCGTTCGGCGAACTTGTGCCGATTCCCGATGAGTACCGTGACCGCGACAAGCGGCTCTCGGTGATGGACCGTCAGAATCTGGAGGCGTGCTTCCTGTTCCCGACCCTCGGGGTAGGGATGGAGTCATCGCTCGACCACGACACCGAAGCCGTGCTGACGGCTTTCGATGCGTTCAACAAGTGGATTCATGAAGACTGGGGGTTTTCGTACAAGCATCGGATCTTCGCGGCGGGATACATCACTCTTGCCGATGTCGACTGGGCTCTCGACCAACTCGACTGGATGATCGAACGGGATGTGCGCGTGGTCAACATGCGCCCGTCCTCGGTACCGGACGGGAAAGGTGGACGCCGGTCGCTCGGAGACCCCGCCCATGACCCCTTCTGGAAGAAGATGAACCAGCACGGCATCACCCTCGCCATGCACTCAGGTGACGCCGGTTATGAGTTCTTGAGCGACTACTGGGGTATGACCGCCGAGTTCGAGTCGTTCCGCCAGAACGCGTTCAAGTCGCTGCTCACCTACTCACCGATCAGCGATGCGTTGGCTTCTTTGATTGGTGAAGGCGTGTTGAGCGAGCACACCAATATTCGGGTTGCCACCATCGAGACCGGTTCAGAATGGGTCCAGCCGCTGTTCAAGAAGTTCGACAAGACTTATCGGCAGCAGAAGCACATGTTCGCCGAGGATCCGATTGAAGTGTTCTGTCGACAGGTCTGGGTGTCGCCCTATTACGAGGACGATCTGTTGGACTTGCGAGGCAAGATCGGCGCAGACCACATGCTGTTCGGCTCGGACTGGCCGCATGCTGAGGGCCTACCCGAACCCACCGATTTTGTTCACGATCTGGAGGGTTTCGACTCCTCGGAGATCCGCAAGATCATGCGCAGCAACGGACTGGCGCTGACCCAGCGGGCCGTTTAACAGGCCGCTCAGCGGCTACCGCCGCGGATTCGCAACAGTCCGTAGCTGCGGATCGGCAGAGACTGTCGCCTAGTGCGCTCGCTGGGGGCGACCGCGACGCCCAACGCGCCCAGAACGGCGATCGCTACCGCAACCCAGAAGAAGGTCCACTCAGGTCCGTAGTTCTCAAACAGAATCGGTGCGACGAGCGCGCTCACCCCTGCCGCGAGCTGTCCCGTTCCGGCAGCCAGTCCTTGCCCGGTGGCACGTTCTCCGTCCTTGGTCGAGATGGCCATGAGCGTCTGGGCCGACGGTATTCCGAGGCCGTTGGCGGCCCCTTCGATCATCGCCAGGCTCATCAGCAGCAACGGCACGGTGAGATGCCCGTAGACCACGGTGAGGGGGACGACCATCGTCAGTGCGGCTATGGCGACCCGCATCGGTCCGTGGCGGTCCGCGAGCCGCCCGCCGATGGGCGCGGCGATCATGAACGGCAGTCCGTACAGCACCAGGCTGATGCCGATGAACGTGGTTGAGGCCCCCAGATCCTGCAGGAAGATTGCCCAGATCGCCTCATACATTCCGGCTGGCATTATCAACGCGGCGCTTAGGATCGTGGCGGCCAGCGCCTCTCGACGGCGGCTGATCCGTGCCATCGTCAACAGCATGTCGGCTGCGGTTCGCAGCGCCCCGAGCGGAGGTTCTTCAGGGACCACTTCGTTGACGTTGGTCCTTGCAACCGGACCGACGAGCAACGCCAGAGCGACGGCAAGACAGTAGAACGGGGCATCAAGACCCCAGGCTGCGACCAACCCGGCGCCGACACCAGGGCCGACCATCAATCCGGCGGTCTGGATGCCGGCGAGTCTGCCTAGATGTCGTCCCGCACGCTCGGGTTCGGCCGCGGTCACCACCGCTTGCGCCGCGGGCAAGAAGGCGCCGAAGGCAAGCCCCGCAGCAATCCGAGCAAGAACGAACTGCCACGGTTCGGTCGCCAACGCGAAGGTGATAGAGGCGATCGCGCCGCCGAATATCGACAGCGCCATGACCCGGCGGGCGTAGCCGCGGTCCGCAAACGGGGCGATCAGGAGTTGTGAAGCAACAGCGGCGAAGAAGGAGACTCCAGCGATCCAGCCGATCGCGCCTCCACTCAGATCGTGTGCGTCGCGCAGTTCATGCAGAAGCGCGAACACCATCCCGATCGAGGCCGCGAGCATGAACAAGCCCACCGGGATCATCGGACTCACGCGTGTTTCCGACACAGTTCTCAGTCCTCATCAACAAGCAAGATCAGCCCTGGCCGAACCAGACCGCAAGCCCGCTAACGCTACCCGCCTTCGGCCGAATGTGGTTGGAGCATGGAGACGACCCGGCTGCATCATGACCGACGTATCGATCTGGGATGTCACCCTGCGACCTGGCGCCGGGAACGCTTGATGTCCGGCTTGCGGGAGGTCCCCATTGACGGCGACCTTGCTGTTGAGTCCGTCCTTTTGATGAATTCGGGATTCCACCGCGACCCCGCAGACCAACGGATCGTCGCTACGGCCCTGCGTACCGGAATGGAGTTGGCGACCTTCGACTCGGCAATCCGAGACTGGTCTCACGCACGCAATTGATCGCCCTGCGAGACCCCACAAGATGACCGACCTGCCAGACAGGGTCTAGGGGCCGAGCAATGCGGCGGGGACCACGGCGATGCCGTCGTCGTCGCGGTAGGCGCGCCGGCCCGTGGTCACCACCACTGCGTCAAGAAGAGCCGGCCCGAGTCGGTCTCGCAGCCATCGGATGTGCCGCGTGTCTCGCGGGTTTGCCTCGGCGGCGAGCTTGACCTCAACGGCCAGCACGCCGCGGTCGTGTTCCACGATCAGATCCACCTCTTGGGCACCGTTCCAAGTGCGGAGATGCCCCACTCGGGCATCGCAGGATTGGGCGTAGACGCGCACATCCCGGGTCACGAGGGACTCGAAGAGATGCCCCAGCAGCGACCGGTCGTCTCGGTGCGTGCCAACCGGAGCTTCCAGCCCGAGCAGCGTCTCTCGGGTGGCCCCGAGGAGGCGGACGGCCAGCGCCGTGTCGGCGAGGTGGTGCTTGGGCGACCGCTTGAGCCGGTTGAGATGGCCGCCTTTGGGGAGCCACGCCGGAAGTGGTTCCAGTACCCACATCGACTCGAGGGTGTCGCGATAGGCCAATGTCGTGGACTTGGCAGGCTTGGAATGCTCTCCGGCTGTCGCAGCGTCCCGAATCGCCTCGTAGGAGGCTGAGGTGGACACGGCCGCTGCGTACGCCTCAAGCCAGCGGTTCAACGCCGCCGGATTCCGCACCCGGCTGCCGGCGAGGGGCATGTCGTGCTCGACGACGCGGTGCAGGTAGCCATCGGTGAGCAGCCTTCTCGCGCGCTCGCCGGCTGACTGCCAGCCGGGAAACCCGCCCGCGATGATCGCGTCGACATATTCCTCGAGCAGTACTTCCGACACGGCGTCGATCGGTGCCCTATCGCCGGTGAGGAGCTGTGCGAGGCTCACTGCGGACTGTTGCCAGCGCTCGCAGAGTGTCATGGTCCGCATTCGTACCGTGACAATCCGACCTGCGCCCGAGTGCGTGGGAGACTCGCTGGGTCGGGCCGATCCGGTGAGTATGAAGCGCCCGGGAGTGAATGAGTCGTCGACGGCGCGACGCACCAGGTCCCATGCCGGCGGGAACCTCTGCCATTCGTCGATCAGGATCGGCGGCTGCCCGGAGAGAAGCAGTCGCGGGTCGGACTGCACCTCGCTCATGATGTCGGGGTCGTCGAGGTTGTAGACGGTGTTGGCGAACTCTCGTGCCGTGCGAGTCTTGCCCACAGCACGCGCCCCTTCGATGCTGATCGCGGGCAGCGCACGCAGGAGCGCAGGCAGGTCTTTGTCCACGACCCTGGGCCGATAAGCCAGCGGGTCGCCGCCTTCGAGAGAGTCAGCAGCCATTTGCGTCCCTCCTTCTGGTCGGTGGTCTACCGTGCCGACTTAGTCTACGCTACCGTTCCACATCTACGCTACCGTTCCACATCTACGCTACCATTGCACATCTACGCTACCGTTCCACATCAAGCTACCGTTCACAGTAGAGCACCTGGTTCAGCTGTTCTGTGAGGCACTATGTCCAACAGTTTGCCGCCGGCGACGTCGACGATGCTGGTCGCCCACGCCTTGTGTCTATAACGGCCCTCACGACAGAACAGGGTTTCGTCGAGACCCTGTGCGGTCGTTGCGCCGATCCGGTCAGTGTCAGCGTCGAGCAGCGTTTGACCCCAGCACAGCACCGTGTCGTTCACCGCCGACCAGCAACACGCCAGGTCCGAAGCGACGTCGCTCACCGGACGGCCACGGCCGACTTGGCGTGTCGCCCAACGCGCTGCTCGTGTCGTCAACAACGCCCGCGGCGGCGCGACCTGAGGGTTGTGTTCAGTCACCGAACCCGCGCCGCAATCCTCACTCGGGCATCTCCACCGGTGTTTGTGCCACACCAACCTCGCCGGGCGGCCGAAGCTCGGCAGATCCACCAGCTCCACCGCCCGGTCTCCTTTGGACCACAACTTGCCGCCACAACCCGCACACGACGGACGCGCAGTCCGGCTTCGCACACTCAACCTCAACGGCCCGCCGCCACGGTCGTCGTCGACGCCCAACACGTCGACATCGCCGAGGCCCACCAACAACTCACACATGCCTATAGGGTCACACACCACACCGATCCTCCAGGTTCAGGTGTGGTTTATGACCCCGATTCTGGAGGATCCCGCCCAACCAACCGCTAACACCCCACAACCCCGACTCCGACCTCAAACGCGAAGAGCCCCAAACCCCGGCCCCCCGGGACATGGCGCCTCCCAGCACACACCCCAGCGCCACCAACCAGCCCCAACCCCAAACGCCGGCTCAACACGCCCAACCACGCTCCCGCACCCCGCACCAGCCCAACACCAACCCACAACCCCCAACCAGCCACCACAACCACATCGCCACGGTGGATTCAGGCTAAGAACGCGCGCAAATAGGCAAGCCTTCGAGTTGCAGCCCGTTGTTTCCCGCTCTTGGCTCGCTTCGCTCCATTTCCCGCTCTTGTTCGCTGCGCTCACCGGGCCGCTCAGGCCGCGGGCGGGCCGCTCGGGCCACGGCCCCGCAAATCAAGCCGTTCGCACTCGCAAATCCTCTGCCTATTTGCGGGGCCTCTAAGCCGACGATCCGCAGGCTCGCCGCGTTGCTTCGGTAGCGAGAATTACGTCAACACGGCTCGACAACAACGCCCCTTCCAACTCGGGATGCTCGTCCATCGAGTCGATGTGAGCGGCGTTGTGGGTCTCGATAACCGAAGCCCAAGCCTGCTCAGCCACTGCTTGGGCGATCGCCGCGTCGTGGCACTCGCCAGCGTCCACGGAATTACCACATGCCGTGAGCGCCACCGCCAAAACCACTAGACCACGCGCGAAAGATGTTGCAGCGAAGAACTGTCTCACTCGGACACCGTGTCCGGCGAGATTGACCCATGGCCAACCCCACGGGCTTTGTCAGGGAGGGGGAAACGCTGCCGCCCGAAGCGGACCCACAAAAAACTGCATAGCGCCCATGCCGACACCGAAGTGGTGATCAACGCGATCGCGGGAAATGCTTCGAAGTTGCCGAAGTCGGCCCAAAGTCGGGATGTCAAAGAAACGACGAAGAATGCGACCCAGATGGTGACAGCTTCGCGGACGCTCCTGTAAGCGGCGTCCGGCTGTTGCTCGGAGATGATGAAACCCTTGTGACGTCGCATTAGTGGCTCGGCCCCCAGACATAGATAGTGACAGCCATAATTGTACTGCAAACGGCACTCCCGACAAATGAACCGATCGGTCCTCCGACCAGAAATCCGACCCCGCCGCATACGATGCTAACGGCGACATTCTGAACAATAACGTCCACGACATGTTTATGCCAGCGTACTCTGCTAACGCTTGGTCTTGAAATCTCACTGTATACGGCTGAACAAACTATATTGGAAAATATTGAAAATTAATCATTTTCCTACGGTCGGATCGTCGAATCGTGGACGCTAGGGGTTGCAGATCAACGAGTGGAGGCGGGACAGGCGGGGGGCGATCAGGGTTTTGAGGACTCTGGGGCGGTCGGAGTTGGGGGCTTGGGCTGCCTCTCCCCAGAGGGCACGGCCGACCATGCAACCCGCTGCACCGGCTTCGAGCGCAACCACGACCTGCGCGAAGAACGACTCGAAGTCGCCGCCGCCCGACAGCAGCGTCCACGGCATCGGAATCAGCGCGTTCATCTCCTCACAGCCATCAAGCGTCCTGGACCGTGCGCCTTCGATGAACCCCGAAGTTCGTGCCGCCCCAAGCAAGGGCGACTCCGAGTTGTCACAGGAGTCCGGTAGATTCGACACCGTGTCGTCTGACCCAATGGTTTCGCTTGCGTCCAGCATTCATGCTGGCCCAAATACATTCGCGTTGTTGCTCGGTTCGGGCATTAGCGCCAACTCGGGCGTTCCGACTGGTTGGGACGTAACGCTTGATCTCACTAAGCGGCTCGCAACGTTGCGAGGTGAAGATACCGGAGATGACCCGTTGTCCTGGTACCAAAGCCAAACCGAGGGCGATCCTGACTACTCCGCTCTTCTAGGCGAGTTAGCTCCATCTCCAAGCGATCGAAGGAATCTCTTGGAAAAGTACTTTCAGCCCTCAGAGGAGGATAAGGAACAAGGTCTGAAACTCCCGACGAAGGCTCATCACGCGATCGCCCGAATGGTTGCGGGTGGTTTTGTCAAGGTAATCGTCACTACGAACTTCGATCGGTTGCTTGAACTCGCGCTTACGGATGCAGGAGTTCAGCCCACTGTGATTTCGAGCCCAGTTCACGCGGCTGGTGCAACGCCGATCACCCATAGTGGGTGCACAATTGTCAAGGTTCATGGCGACTACATGTCAGCCGATCTTAAGAACACGGTTGACGAGTTGGCGGGCTACGACGCGGAGATCGACACACTGCTTGACGAGGTGTTCGACCAATACGGACTCGTGGTCTGTGGGTGGTCGGCTGAGTGGGACAAAGCTCTCAGGGACGCGATTCTTCGATCACCCGGTCGTCGGTTCGCCACGTATTGGCTCCACCGTGGACGGCTGAAACCAGAGGCACAAGAGATCGTGACGCACCGCGATGCAATCGATTTTTCGATTCAAGACGCAGACGACGCCTTCGAGTCACTAGCGGACAAGGTCGAATCGCTTCGCGAGGCGATCGATCAGCGTCCCATAGATACGGCTATCGCGGTGACCCAACTGAAGAAGTACCTCCCCGATCCTGTCCATCGCATCAAGCTCCATGATCTCGTGATGAGTGCGACTGATGAGGTGATTGATCGCGTGCACGAGTTATCGGTGAACGGTCAGGTCGGACCGCAGCGGTACAGGGAACAGATGCAGGTATATGAAGAAGCGACTGCCGGCCTCCTTAAACTCCTTGCCACCGGAGCTTTCTTTTCGGATCGTGCTGATCACGACCAGCTCTTGGCTAGAACCGTGGACCGGCTCGCCAACAGAAGAACAGAAAGCAGTGGTAAGACCGTACTGCTCTATATGCAGCAGTACCCTTCGCTACTTTGTCTCTACGCCATTGCTTTGGGAGCTGCGGCAGCAAACCGGCTGGACTCGATCGCCCGTGTTCTAGGAACAGTTTCTGCGAAGGGACTTAATTCAATTGAACCTGTGGCTGTAGCAGCGGCGTCGTGGCATGTGCTTGATCCTGACTGGGTAAAGCGATCGATCGATGGTTTCGAGCGGCGCAAGACACCAGTTTCGGATCACCTCCTAGCGATGCTTCGCCCGGCGATGTTGGAGATCGTTAGAGAGGATGAGCAGTTTGAGGGCCTGTTCGACGAAACTGAATTCCTAATCGGACTCGCATTCGTGAGCGGATCCGGTTGGGACACCGGCCCGGTGGGCAGAGCGGCTTGGCGGTTGTCGGGCACGAGCCGACGCCCCGGCGCAATGGTTGAACGCAACGCAGACCTATTGATTGCAGCTGGGGTTTTTGAGAGCACTGAACATTTGGACGAGATCCGAGTGTCCTATGAGGAATCGTTCAAATCAAGCCGTTGGTGGTAGCTGGGTACGAATGGACACCAAGTTGCGAAGGAATGAGTTTCCCAGCTCGTTCCGAGTCGTCGCAGTGCGAGAATTCTAACGCAAGAGGCGATTAGCGTAACCTCTTACCAGCGCTGATCGATGGTGCTTAAGCTGTTGCACTATCTCTGAACCGATCTCGGGCAGTGGTGCCTCACCCCGAGCCAAGCCGACTAGGAGCGCGACGGGCAGGTCAGTGCCGTCTTTGTTCGCAATGTCCCACACAAGATCGTGCAGTGACGTGTTCGAGTCATTGCATACGATTTGTCCAAGAGCGGTGGTTGCGACACGCCGCACCTCAAAGTGGCCGTCGCCCACAAGTGCTGCCAAGATGGATTGGATTTGTGAACATTGACCCAGTCCTAGCAATCGAGCGAGATCGCAGCGATCCCGGGGAGACCCTGATGCGAGTTTCATGGCCTCGACGGTGGCGGCCTCTTCGCCGATTGCACCTGTAGCGATAGCGAGCATGAGGCCCGTTCCACCGATTCCTGGTTCTCCTCCAAAAAATGGAGTGGCGGACTGTATGTCCTCAATGTTCGACCTGAGGTGTGATTGAACGTCTTCAGGTAGCCGTGTGGATAGTCTTGATATGAGATAACAGGTTCGGCGCTTGCCACGTGTGGACACGAGGGGCTCGCTAAGCAGTGAAAGTACGGTATCCCAACTTGCTTGGTCGGGGAACCACAAGTTCAATAGAGTCAGTATCTCGGTTACGTCGAAACCGCCGAGAGAGTATTTGTGGTTTCGAGCGTCGGATAACCCAGCGGCAACCATTCTCTCAACGTGGGGGATAAGGACTGCAGCCTCCGAGGTGTCCAGTGCGGTAACGTCGCCAAGGGTTGATAACGCGTCGAGATCACCGCCTACGGAGCGCGCTTTCAATTGAGTACGGGCATGCAGGTTGCCATTAGATGCGAACCAGCCGAGTGTGGCATTCCCAACCGGCCCTTGATCTCGTTCGCATAGTGCCCAGAGTCCCTCACGCTCGGATTCTGCGATGAGGTCGAATCCGAGGTCTTCGACAATGGCCGCGAGATCTTGAACTAGGGAATCTGGAGTTGGGGTTGGTAGGGCAGAAAGAATGCTGGCAAGTTCGCGATGCGCGGGTGGACCGGCCGCTGGCAGAAGGCGCGCCACTGCTTTGAGTGCGTAGTGTTCGACAGCGAACATCGGTCGGACGAGAATTATGAACTCCGCAGAATCCCCAGCAGCGATCCGTGCGCTCCAAATAAGAAATTCACTAGCAACTTGCTCATTCAGAAGGTCGCCAGCCTGCGCTAGAGCCTCGAAATTCGCAGCCGCGGTCGTGTGAGTCCATCCATTCAGCGGGACTTTTTCTATGGCTGTTGCTACCGGTTTGATTGGGCCAACCCGATGGAGATGGGTGATGGCCGCCCTGAGGGACTGGTTGTCTCCGCTGCGGCGGAGAGTGTCAAGCCCTTCGGTTAGCTGTGCTTGTTCGTCTTCGGAGGTCGCGGCGCGAATGAGTTTTTGTCGTGCTCCAAGTGCTGATGTCGCTCGCCATGTAGTGTGTTCGCCCGCGAGATCTGCCATGAGCTCGGCGGAAAATAGGTTGAGAGCCTCCCTGTCCTCGCTAATCCAAACGTGTGATCGGTTTTCGGTCCAAGCTTTGAACTGTGAATCGACTGAGTCACTTAGCGCCCACGAGATAGTCAGAGATCGCCACCATGAGACGGTGTGGTCGGCGGCTGCCAGCAGTCCCCGGAAGTCGCTCTCGTTTAGGCTTCGGGGCTCTTTGAAAGCAAAGAGTTGCGATGAAGCGGCAGCGGCGAACGCAGACACGGTTACGTCTTTCTTGGTGGCCTCAAGACAGTTCTTCGCGGTGGTTGCGTCGGTGCGGCATCCGTCTCTATCGCCAACCTCGGTCCTCGTTCGTGCTCGCTGAACGAGAGCCCATCCGTAGTCGGCGGATTCGAGACCTTCGATCGCTACCAACTTGTCGAGTACTTCGAGTGCTTCGTCGTATTGCTCAATCCGCTGGAGGGCGCAGGCTAGAAAAATGCCACTTGCCACCGTGGATCTATTTTCGAGCGCGGATTCGAATGCGTCCTTCAGCTGGGTAATGGAGTCATTTTGCGCCCAATCCCATATCGCCGCGACGAACCGCCAGGTCCAATCTGGATCCGGGTTGGTACTTTCTGGGTCGGGAACGGATTGATGCTGCTTGGCGAATTGCTTGAGATCGCGGAATCTACCTTGTGTCAAAAGAGCGACTGCTTGGACGGCATCAATCTCGTCTCGGAAGCCTGAGTTACGGTGTGGCACGACTAATCTGGGCGCAACTAGTGCATGACGAAGTCGATGTTCCTGCGGGATGTCGCGGGCTTCACCCGCGAGCGCCGACCCCTCCAGTTCGTAGGTCGGTCGCTTGTAAGCCACAACAAGGATATCGTCACGGTGGGCTTCGTCTATCGTTTGTCCCGCTGGTACGAGGATCTTGCATCCCTTTCCAGTGGAGACGAGCGCCTCCTCAGTGACGTGAACCCAGTGTGAGGTCTCGCTACTAAGGTCGTGTAGAACAAGCAGGTGCGGAACACTGTGCTGTGACCAATGGTCGAAATGGCGAGTGTTGGATTCGTAGTACCACCAACCAATGAGTTCATCGCCTTGGATAACCTTGTCCCTGAAGTAGCTAGATCCGGTTTTGACCTGCACGCCGAGCTGGACGCCAAGATCGAATCGCTCAGGGTCGAGCGCGTGAACAAAAAAATCGGTGCCCACATCGTAAGACTTGTCGTAGCTTGGCTCCCAGCCAATCTTTCGAAAATGGCCGATAACCGCGTGCTCGCCGTCTTTGCCAATCTTTTGTTGTTCACTTACGCGCATGGCTCAAAGTTCAAGTCGCCAGAGCAAGAATCAATCTTGATCGGCGCTCGACGCGGTGTAGCGGCTAACGCAGAATGTCTGGAGCCAGACTCGGATGTCCTTTTGGACATGTTTTGGAACCGACTCAAGTGTGTCCCGGTGTTTCGTGATGCAGTTCTCAGCGTGTGAGCAGATCCTCCTTGATTCATCACTGCCTTGGGGGTTTGCGGTTGGCGGGGGTGGGGGTGGGGAGTTCGGAGGCGGGGATCAGGGGGCCTGAGACGATCTCGGCGAGGAGTTCGGCGGCTTTGGGGGTGACCTCGATTGTGTGCTCAATGATGGATAGGAGTAGGAGCAGTTCGTTGGTCTGAGTCCAGCGGGTGGGTCGGATATCGTCTAGTGGGCTGGACTTTCTACCTTTGCGGGTCTTCTTTCTGTAGCTGAGCCAGGAGTGCAGGACCCTCAGGCCGGATACTTCGAAATCCCAAGCCTCTTGGCTCACAGGGCCGAAGACACCGGTGCCCACCTTGAGCTCGTGGGCACCAGAGTCGTAGCCGAACGATTCCGGCAGTCCGTCTACAGCTTCGATTTCAGTCGCTTGGCCATCTGGGAGACGGGCTTGGCGGGCGGGACGAAAGCGTTCACCCCAGGTATGCCACCAGAGAAGATCGCGTCCGAGTGTAACCGCCTGCTCGAAGAGGATAGTTTCTGCGGTGATCGGAACATGGATGGGTCCGGCCTGCTCGGCGAGCACATCGTCGAATCGCTCGCTGAAAGCGGATGTGGCACCTAGGGCGTAAACGTAAGCAAACAACTCTTGGGCGGTGATCTCGGTGCCTAGTTTCGTGCTCAGTGTGGCGAGAAGGTCCTGAGTGGCGTTGGGTTCGTTAGCGGCCGCGTCGCGATAGAGCGGCATAACGTTCTTGGCACCAAAAGAACCGCGGAAGTAGTGGAGGTCTGGCACGTAGGGCGTGGCGGTGAGCACTGGGCCGTGTCCCAACTTGGTTGAGGTCAGGGTTGTCAAGAACACCTGGTGTGAGCCACGGTGCCGCCAAAGGTTAGGCCTCGGAAAGTCGGCTAGACGATTGTCGGCAATCATCCACTGTCGATCGAAGCTACGGTATCCGTATCTCTCTAGGCCTTCAGGTTGGTCGTCCCGATCAAGGCGATCAAGCGGTTGCAGTCGAGGTCCAGAGCGCAGCAGTGGTAAAGGGGTGGTTTCAATCTTTCGGTCCCTCGTCTCTTTGAGCAGCGGTTTACGTTGCCGGGGGACGGTGCCAAGCAACTTGCGCCACCGCTTTTCCAAGATGTTCCGGTTCTCGGCAATGGGCCATGTCCGCTTTAGTTGGCATCCAGAGTGACTCCAGGGAAATAACTCGGCGATTTCGGGCCAGTCGTAGTACTGGCTGTCGCTGCGAGGCGTTAATACGTCAAAACCATCACCGGAGATCTTGTCCGTTATGTCATCAAGGCTGATTTGGCGTAAGCGGTCGAGCTTCTCGGGTCGGGTACCGGCGACCCTAAGGTAACGGACCCTGCATTCGTTGCTGCTCTGCAATCCAGTGCGCACTCCAATGGCTATAGCCACTGGGGTCTGAATGTCGAAGATGTTCTCTTCCGCGAGCGCGCCGCGTCCATCTCCGCCTAAGTCGACAATCCACAGACAATCGAAGGCGTTCCGCAGATGGTGACGTACTCCAGACATGGAAATTCCGTCCAAAAAGGACGAAGCCGTGATAAGTGCGACAATTCCTGGGCCCGGTGGCATTTCGGTGGCCTGCCATGTGGCCCAACGCCAAAAATAGACGTAATCGTTGTAGAGATTCTTGATGTGTTGGCCGAGACCCGCGGTCTTCATGGGCTCCGTCATGGCTTTGAGGAGCGCGTCGACTCCGCCGGTTCCATGACGGACGACACCTCCCTTGCGTTTTCCCGTGTCCTCTGCCGATTGCTGCTCGCGGTCCCATGGTGGGTTTCCGATGACAACGGTAAATCGTTCACTGTCCTTGAGGTTGGCGGCCCGTTCGCCTTCTTCCGCAACGGGGTCGCTCATCGTTTCGAATTGCCCTTGACGGGCAGCGTGCTCCAGCGTGTCGGTGAGCAGTATCCGAATACAGGTGTCACCATCGGTAACGCCTGCTTGGTGCAACTCGAGCGCGACTTTGAGGTGGGCAATGGTGTATGGCGCAAGCATCAGTTCGAACGCGTGCATCGACCCTAGGACCTGCTCACGCAGGTGCTTCGGCCAATTGTTGGAACTCTGTGCCCGCTCGTAAGAGATCTGAGCTCGGCGTAGCCACTCCACTAGGAACGTCCCGGTCCCGGTGGCCGGATCAATCATCGACACAAAGGGCTTGGCAGGATCGACACCTTCTGGCACTTCGAAATCGTTGTGTTGGGCCACCTCCTGCCATGTGGCGTCGTCGGCCAACCCCAGCGGCAGGCCGAATCGGGATCGCAGTAGTTCGTCAACCATGCGGACGATGAACTCCACTGCAGGTTGCGGTGTGTAGAAAGCACCGGCGTCGGCACGCATCTCCCGGTCGTACTGCTT
The DNA here is from genome assembly GCA_965116485.1 of Acidimicrobiales bacterium. Taxonomy (GTDB): domain Bacteria; phylum Actinomycetota; class Acidimicrobiia; order Acidimicrobiales; family Aldehydirespiratoraceae; genus VXYK01. The sequence goes on along the minus strand of OZ220692.1, from coordinate 3,293,856 downwards.
AAGAAAGTCCTCGTAAAAGTGAATGACCGGGTCACCGCCCTTGGCTGTAGAACCGATCTGGTCGAGAATGTGCTCGATGTTGGTCTCCCGCAAGTCGGCGACCAGTTGAGGAAGGTCACTACCGGGTAGATCGAGTTCCACGGCTTGATCGTGGACCTGCTCAAAGAAGGCTTCAAGAAACGGGTTACCGAGCGGAATCGTCGAAAAGACAGGCGAAGACCCAAAGTCTTCAGGGTTGGACACCCTGCTGCTCAAGGTTCCGTACACGAGAGTCTGAGCGCACATGTCGGCAAAGCTCTCACGAGTGATGTCGCCGACAAGCTGCGATTTGATGTCTCCCATCAACCCAGAGAACGGTGCCGTGGTGATTCGACCGCCGTTCAAGAGGTCGGCGTCGATGTTGTTGCTGTTGTCTCCTTGCCGACGACCTTCCCGAGCTCGCTCTCTGCCAAGCTCGTCAAGAATCTGGTCTCTCAAATCGCGGGCGGTCTTGGCCATTCTTTCGGCAAGGCGCGCCGAGTCCTTGATTACTTGGCCGACCGGTAACTTGAATGCCTCTCGCCAGGCTGTCCTCCACGATTCGGCGTCAACGTCTTGAGGCCACGCCAGATTGGGCAACAATTCGTTGCGGAGGCGGCCTAGATGAGCATTTGGCGACTGTGCCGGGCGCCACGACAGCGAAAAGAAATCCGCCGACCCAGGGGTTCTGCCGCGGAAAGCGAGCAGATGCACCTCTAAGGAGTCACCATCCCCGGTCAGCACCACAAACAACAGGTCATCAAGTCCCCAGGTCGGTAGTGCCGGATTCGGAGTTTGGCGTTTTCGTTGAACAAGCGCGAGCAGCAACCGACGGATTTGCGTCCTGGGTAACTTCGGCCCGACGAACTCCAGGAAGAACACACCCCATGGCTGGCCTGTGGCCAATGGTCGCATCTGTTGGAACCGGTTAAGGTCCTTGAGCCGCTCTTCTGGGATACCCAATTCGCTGGGGTGCCAATCGAAGGTGATGTCACTCAGACTCTCGTCCTCAAGAGCCGATGCGTCAAGCGGCCACCCGAGTTCGTCAACGAAGTACTCGCAGACATCTGAGAACGTGCGGATATTACGCAAGAATTCGTCGTGGTTGGACTGGATCGGGCCCTTCATCAGTTCAGTTCCATCCAGCAGCGCAAAGCGGGATCTGGGGCGTCAATGGGGGCGTTGACCTGTTTGAGGTAGGTGTTACGCAGATGGCGCGCGACCTTATCGCGGACCTCCGTTAAGGTCCCGCGTGCGGTAGAACAGCGACGAGGGGTATTGGGTTTGGAACGAATGCTCGCGACTATCTCATTAGGAGATTCGATAATCGTGTCGTCGTCCAAGTCGTACAGGTACCAACGAGTGGGGCCGGCCTCCAGCGTGAAAGCGCCGCGGTCAGAGTCAAGAGCAGGGAGGGAATAGCAGAAGAAAACGCCGCGTAGACCCTTTGCGAGCTGCTTGCGGCCGGAGAAGACCGAACCAGGCAATCCGTCAAGACGCTCGGGTAGATCGGGATTGCGCTGGAGTAGTGCTTGGTACTCCAGATGCATCTCCTCCACGGTCGTCCGGGTGCCCTCGTAGTTGGCGTTGAACTCTCGTAACGGGTCGTAGTCGTCATCAGGGCGAAGCAGCTTGCGACCCTCAATGCCCAGCGTGCTTGAGATGAGCAGAGTCTTGCCGGTGACCCGCTCGTATAGCTTCAGTATTCGTTCAAGGTCTTCTGGCGGAAGGAAGTTCCAGTACCGTACCGTGCCCCGGTCGGCGGCTGACTCAGGGTGGTCCTCGGTTAGACACCGTTCAATCTCAGGGCTCATGCGACGGTCCACACGGCCGATTCTTTGCATCAACCGGACCGGATTCCAATGAAGGTCGTAGTTGACCAATCGTGTGGCGTCCTGGAGATTGAGACCTTCGGAGAGCACATCTGTAGAGATCAGTACCCGGATCTCGTCCTGCCCTCGATTGCGCAATTCCTCCGTGTTGGTGCCGTTGTAGTAAGGCGAGAACCGACGGATTACATCAGCGCGATCCGCCGTTGACCCACCGTCGATTCGGGCGAGTCCAGTCACTCCAGCGGCAACGAGCCGCGACTCCACATAACGAGCTGTGTCCGCAAACTCGGTAAACACAAGCACCTTGCGATTTGCTAGGTCCTTCGTGCTCAGTAATCGGATGAGTTTGCGCACCTTGTCGTCTTGATCGGGCGTGATCTGACTAATGGCAGCTTGGAACCTGACAATCTCGTCAAGGTCCTCAAACGTCTTCTCAAGGATCGCCGCTACGTCGTAGTCGGCGCGGTCGAGATCGGTCACCGCCTCCAACAGTTCCTGAGGCACCACATCCTCGTCGGCATCTTCGTCATCGGTCTCCGCATCGGTCAGGTCGAGCTCCAACTGGACCTCGGGGCGATAACCGATTACTTCCGCGTGCTGACGCTTCCAGATGTCGAGGCGATCCTGTTCTGCTCCCGGCTCACAATGGACAACCGCGAAAGCCAGCAACTTGCGCAGCAGTCGATCGAGTGATTTCTCGAACGCGTAGACCGAGCTCTCAAACCGCTTCAAGAACATTGTGCGAATAAGCCCAACCACTTGGCGCTGGCGGTTTTCCTCAAGCGGGTTGATGTCATCAGGACCGATGTAGTGGGCGAGCGGATAATACATAGCCAGCGAGAAGAGCGGCTGCTGGCGTTGGAATGCCGTCTCGAACATTTCGAGAACCTGTCCGTAGGAAGATCTGATCGAATAATCCGCAACCCGAGGAGACTTGCGCTCGGGGAACGCAGCCGACTCGCCTCGCTCCTGAATCTGACTGGCTTTGGCGTAGGAGCGGCTGCGTTGCACTACCAGCGCGCTGAACACCTCATCTGCCGCTAGCGCATCACGAGCCTCAGGAGTCATCCCCTCGGAGAGAATCGAACCGGCGCGCTCGGAACTCTCGTCCGGATCACTGCTTCTGAGAGAACTCTGTAGGGCACGTTCCTTAACGTTGAAGTGTGCCGAAAGGTTGTTTACTCCAAGACTGTCAGAAAAGAAGGCTTCGTCGCCGCGGGTGAACAACTCGGTCATGTGGCGGAAATCAGCGAGCCGGTTATTGACCGGTGTGGCTGTCAACAAGAACAGCATCTTTGAGCGCTGGGAGCTGTCCAGCATGTCGTAGAGCCGGTAGTAACGAGAACGACGGTCTTGGGAATCATCGGTGCCCTGCACGATGTCGGAGCCGTTGCTGGGATTGCCGCGACTTCCCCGATTGCGAAAATGGTGGGCTTCATCGACTATCACCGCGTCAGCGAGATCTGTGATGCGCTCAAACCTCATAGGAAAGTCGCCGCCACGCCCTAAGTCGGTATGGCTGAACACGCTCAGGCTAGAGAAGTCGGCACCACCGCCGACCCCGCCTATGTGGGGAAGCCAACGCTGCAGATGGGGTTCCCACACCCCCTCACGAGCTGCTTTCGGAGCGAACAACACCACCCTCTTGTTCTCATGCAACACCAACCGTTCAATCAGCATCAGTCCTACGAAGGTCTTACCGAGACCCACGCCGTCGCATAAGAAAGCACCGCCGTAACGACGGGCAATTTTCATCAACGACCAGTAAGCCTCGTGCTGGTAGCGATCGAGATGTCCGAACATCTTTGAATGAGATTCGTCCCACTCACCGGCCGTCAACTCACGGCCGCGGAAGAACTCGTGCAGTGCTTTGGCGTACACGTCAAACGGCGAATACTCAGCCGTATGTCGCTGAATTGTGCGTAACACATCGGCCGTTACGTCCTCCCCATCGGCCCAGTGCGTGTCGAACCAATCTTGGAGCTGGGCCACTTCGCGCCCACTCTGGACCTGAATGTTCAACTCAATGTTCTGAGTGAGCCCTGGGTTGGTGAAGTTGCTGGAACCGACCAAGGCCTGTGCACCGACGACATCGAACTTGGCGTGGGTGATGTAGGTCTTCGCGTGGAACTTGTCGCGCCGGTACACGCGGCACTCGATCCGCCCTTCAGCAATCGCCTCAACCACCGCCGCGACACCCTCAAGGAACGGATTAGGCCCCTTTTCTCGCTCCAAACTGTCGTTGAGCCGGCCTACACGTTTCCGGAGCGCTTCCGTGAACACCGCCTTGGTGCGAAGCGACACCTCGTCGCCCATCAGCAAGCGGATCTTCTCAAGTTTCTGCCAGTCGCCATCAAGTGCAAGCAGAGCCCCAATTTCGAAGAACCCCGTCGCGATGTCGAACGACCGGGCCAAGTCGCTCCATTGGCGGAGATACTCCAGCCCCGTCCAGCCCGAGACGCTGTTGTCGACGATGAACAGGCCCCCACCGTCTGATTCGCTCACGCCGGAAACCCTACCCGGCAGATCCGCTGACTCTCAAGGCGTCCCACTGATGACCGTCGATTGTTGGGAAGTCGGTCAACTGGAGGGCTTACGGAAGGACTTCATGACCGCCGACCCGCAACCACACAATGTGCAATTTGCCACTGACGATGGGGTCACCGATTGCGAAAGTCGCGCGGCCGTCTGGAGCCCACGACATCTCGTACATTCCTGATGCAGCGGACAGCTTCTTGACGCGAAGTCCCGAACGGAACCAGCGTCGTCGCCCTTCTTCCATCTCCCGCAGGTCGTCAATGAAATCCCCTAGGCGGACTCGGAAGCGGTCCGCTTGCTGGGGCGTGAGTCTGCGTTGATCGCGCAAGAACGCTTGCGTCTCGAAGTGAGTGGGCAATGGACGGCCGCTTACGCGGTTGAGTTTTTGTTGCGCCTAGCCTCGAGCGCGGCGAGAAATTCCTCGTCGCTGTAGTAGGTGTTGGCGATGTCCTCGGAATCCAGGCGCGGCCCTTTGCCGGTGCTGGCCTTGAGATCCTCAATGGTCAGAGTTTGTTCGTCCTCTTCTTGGTCGCTGACTGAGGCGAGCCCTTGCTGCAAGTGCTTGGTGGCCATCGCTTGTCCTCTCAGCGCAACGTTGTTTCTAGCGTACTCTGCTAACGCTTGGTCTTGAAATCTCACTGTATACGGCTGAACAAACTATATTGGAAAATATTGAAAATTAATCAATTTCCTACGGTCGGCTCGCCGAATCGTGGACGCTAGGGGTTGCAGATCAAGGAGTGGAGGCGGGACAGGCGGGGGGCGATCAGGGTGTTCAGGACTGTGAGGCGGTCGGAGTTGGGGGCTTGGGCTGCTTCGCCCCAGAGGGCACGGCCGACCATGCATCCCGCCGCACCGGCCTCGAGCGCAACCTCGACCTGCGCGAAGAACGAATCGAAGTCGCCGCCGCCCGACAGCAGCGTCCACGGCATCGGAATCAGCGCGTTCATCTCCACACAGGCGTCGAGCCAGACGCTGCGGTCAGGCTCAAGGGTCGGATCGACCGGGAACGGCAGCTTCAGCAGATGAGGGTCGGCCGCGGCGAACGCTCGGGCGGTTTCGATGACGACTCGGCGCCTGTCGTGCGGGCTGTCGAGATCGTAATACAGCGGTTCGAGGACCAACGGGATTCCGACTCGGCGGCACTCGGCGATCACCTCTGCGGCAACCGCCCGCTGCACGGAGGCCAGAGCACGGTCGGGATGGTACGGCAGCAGCAGCTTCACAGCAGCCGCGCCGCTGGCCGCGGCCGCCTCAACAGACCAGCCGTCGAGAACGGTCGTGGGCGCAGAACCCAACTCGCCGAGGTAGCCCTGCGACTCGAGAGCGGCCACGAAACCGATGCCTTCAGGCAGAGCTCCGGCGTCAGCGACCTGGGGGATCGAATACTCGGGTTCGAGCATCACCCCGGTGGCCAACGGCGCCAGTTCACGCACGATGTCGGTCTTCAGGGTGGTGAGCTGATCAGCCGAAACCGCGTCGAGATCAGCCGGTGACAGGAACTTCAGCAACGAATCACGGTGGTCGATCGCGAGCACGCAGAAGCGGCCGTTGTGTGAAATGCCCTCGAGGCTCATGAAACCAGGCTCATGAAACCAGGCTCATGACGCGAGGCTCATGAGGTCACGACGGGGAGGCCCCACTCGCCCGCCGTCCAGTCGCTCTCGATCCAAGTGTGCTCGGCGGCGAAACACGGGGGTGTGGCGCGTTCGTCGCCTTCGAGTTCACCGGCCAGGTAGTTGAGGAAGTACATGTTCGATCCCGGGCACGCCACCGAGGTGTGGTAACCCTTCGGCACCAGGGCCACATCTCCGTCGTTGATCACCACGGTCTCGTCGAAGTCCTCGTCGGAACGCCAGTTCCGATGCTGTGCATAGCCTTCGGGTCGGTCGAGCCGGAAGTAGTAGACCTCCTCAAGGTATGGCGAACCGTCGCGCCCGTCATGGCAGTGGGGCGGCCAACCCGACCAAGTCCCCCTCGGCACATAAACCTCATAGAGGATCAGTCGTTCGGCAGGCAACGGTGAGGCGAGCGCGTGAACCACCTGGCGATGCGCTGCGCCTCCGCCGCGAATCTCGCTGCGCATCTCGTCGGGACGGACCAAACGCAACGGCAGCTTCCCCTCCGCAGGCGCAGACCCCACCGCGCACGTGAACGAACCGTTCGTGGCAATGGCGAACTCGACACCGGGTGGCACGTAGCCGATGTGGGGTTTCTGCTCAAAGACCGACGAGCGGGCCAGATCGAAGACTTCGCCGCCTGCGCGCACCCGACCCGATCCGCTCAGCGGCACGATCGCCGTCTCGCGACCATCTGCAGTGTCGACGAACGGCGTGTCCGCGTTCAGTTCGTGAACCGCGAAGCTCAGGTAGGTCCAATCGGCGGTCTCGGGGGTGATTTCCAGGATTCGGCCGGGGCCGACTCCTGGTCGGATCGGTCCTGTGGCGGAGGCCGACGATGCGGGCGCTGGGGGAGTGGCGGTCATGGTGTGATCTCCTTGGTCTTGACTGGGCGACCCTCGTGGTACGAACGCCAAGCAGCCAGCCCGATCACCAGCGGGGCTCGTCCATCGTGCAGAGTGACCGGCGACGGCGCACCGTCCCGGACCATCGCTGTGAAATCCGTCCATTCGGCCAGGTACGATGGTATGTAGCGGTCCAAGAAGAAATACGGGATGGTCGATCCCGCTGAGCCTGCGGCGGTGCGCATCGTCGTGGTGGTGACACCGGGGTTGTCCGAGGCCACGATCCCCGCTGAACCGAACGCCTCCACACGCTGATCGTAGCCGTATACGGCCTGACGGCTGTTGTCGATGGTGGTGATCGCACCGTTTTCGTGAGTCATGACCACAACCACCGTGTCGAGATCGCCGGCCTCGCCGATGGCGGGATCCACCATCACTGCTCCCGTGGCGTACACCTCGACCACTTCGCTGCCGGTCACATATCGGGCCATGTCGAAGTCGTGGATGGTCATGTCCAGGAAGATCCCGCCTGATCCGTCGAGATATGACAGAGGCGGAGGAGCGGGGTCGCGACTGGTGATCCGCACCATCTGCACGTCACCTATCTCACCGTTGGCCACCGTGTCTCGAACCGACTTGTGGCTCGCGTCGAAACGGCGGTTGAAACCGATTTGCACGGCGACCCCGGCAGCTTCGGCGGCCGCGATGCCACGATCAACTTCAGAAAGATTCAGCGAGAGGGGCTTCTCGATGAAGGCGGGTTTGCGGGCCTGCGCCGCGGCTACCAGAAAGTCGATGTGGGTGTCGGTGGGTGTACACACCGCTACCGCGTCGACATCGGTTGCGTTGATCAACTCGTCGGGTGACGCGGCCACGCGAGTGCCGAACTCTGCAGCGACACTCTGCGCGCTCTGGTCGAACACGTCGTACACCGCGGCCACTGATGCACCATCGGTGCGGCGTTGAATCAACTCCGCGTGCATCCGACCTATTCGACCGACACCCAGGACTCCGATTCGCACATCTTTCACGACGTCTCCTTGTTGTTGCTGTGGTTGTCGGCATTCGGGGTGCCTGGTGTCTCGGTGCTGGACAGATCCGCCACGATCCGCCTTCCGACGACCTCGCACGGATAGATCTTGAGCGGGTCTTTGGCTGGTCTGCGCAACGGCTCGCCGGTTCGCAGATCGAACCGGCCGTTGTGCTTGGGACATTCGATCGCCCCGTCGAGGATCAGCCCCTCGGCCAGATGCGCCGCAGCGTGAGTGCACAGCCCGTCGCTGAGCGCAACCTCGGACTCGTTGAGCCGATAAAGGGCATAGGTTTGATCGCCGATGTCGCAGCGGCGCGCCCGCCCGACCGCGATCTCGTTCAACGCTCCAAGATCGGCGCGGCCGGCCCCGACCGACGCGCTCGCCGCTTGCGGGTCGTCGGGGACTATCGGGCCGTGATCGACCAGGCTCAGGGCGGCATCCGGCACCTCGGGAACGCCTCGGTCGGGTATCTCCCAGGTGACGTCGGTTGATTGTCGACGCATCGCCTGAAGCAGTTCTCGGTAAGCGGCCCGGGTGTTGGGCAGAGCCGGTGGCAGCGAATCCTTGATCTCTTCGTGAAGCGCGGGCAGGGCGTGGTAGGGCACCCCCGGGAATAGGTGATGCTCGATGTGATAGTTCATGTTCGAGTACAGGAACCTGAACAACGGGTTCATGTACACGGTGCGGGTGTTCAGGCGATGATCGAGCACGTCTTCCTGCAAGCCGGCATGTTGGGTGATCCCGAAGAACACGACCAGCCATCCGCCGTAGATGGTGGGCAACCCGATCAACAGCACCGGTAGCGGATGCCACAGGATGACTGACCCTGCGACAGCGGCCGCCAGGATTGCCGCGAAGATCCGATCCTCGAGGATCAACCGCCGATGCTCAGGGGCGGGAATGAAATCGGCGGCGTCGGCATCAATGCGGCCCGCGGCGTGTTGCAGCAACCGCCACAGCATCCTGGGGCCGTTGACGACATGGGAGAATGTCAACGGCAGCGATCGCACGTTGGGCGGACGCGGAAAGATGATCTCAGCGTCTCGTCCCACGATGATGGTGTCGCTGTGATGGCGGTAGTGCGACCAGCGCCACATGGTGGGTTCCCGCCACAGCATGAACGAGGCGATGTAGTAGACGACATTGTTGGCGGTCGTCGAACGGAAGGCTGTCCCGTGGCCGCATTCGTGCCACCGAGAGTCGGCAGCTCCGCCGTAGAGAGCTCCGTAGACGAACAGCAACGGCAGCGAATACCAGGAGAACCAGCTGAGCACGATCACCACCGCCAAGGCGATTATCCCGCCGAGCCACAGAGCGGTGTCACGCGCGGCGCGGGCATTGCTGCGCGTCATCAACTCAGCGAGCCGGTTCTCGTCGATGGGCGGTCTCCACCACGGGGCACCGGCCAGTCCGTTCTCGCGGGCGCGCCGGTTCTCGGGGCCGGCCAGGCTGTAGTCTCGCAACGCCGCGGTCATCGCCGGTCCCGGATCTGGGACTCTGCGCGTGTTCTGGTGTAAGCGGTCATGGGCCGAGCTTGGCGGGTGGTACTGGCGGGTTGCCCGCTCCCTGCACGGACTGGTCGAGGTCGATGATGGTTCCGCTCATCAACCCGGCCTCGTCGCTGAGCACGAAAGCCATGGTGTTGACGAGTTCGGCTATCGACACCAAACGTCCCCACGGTCTCGTAGCGGAGGCGGCCTCCAGCCAGCCGTCGGTGGCTCCGTGGTGTTTGCGTTGGGTCGCGTCCTCGCCGGGCGTGTCCATCCAACCCGGGTTGACGGTGACCACGCGCACGCGGTGCCGCATCAACTGGTAGGCCAAGTTCTTGGTCATGGTCATCAACGCGCCCTTGGAGATGCAGTAGGCGGTGATGAAAGGCTGACCGCCGTGGCCCGACGTGCTGCCGACGTTTACCACCGAGGCCGGCGCGCCGTTGCGTCTGGCGATCCGGGCAACTCCCTGAATCAGTTGGAACGGTGCGCGGGCGTTTACTGCCATCATCGAGTCGAACAGCTCGACGCTGGTGTCCCAGACGTTGCCGCGGTCGGTGAGGGCCCCGCAGTTGGCCAGATGGTCGATCCGTCCGAAGTGCTCGTCGGCGGCCGCGATCAGCGCTTCAACCTGCTCTGCGGCCGCCAGGTCCGCACGCACGAAGACCGCCGTGCAACCCTTGGCTTCGAGCGCTGCCTGAACAGCGGACCCCCGGTCTGCGTCGCGCCCGGCGACCACCGCACCGGCTAGTCCCTCGTCGGCCATCAGGTTCAACAGGGCGGCTCCGACTCCCTGAGTCGAACCCGTGACCAGCGCCACCTTCCCGGCGAAACGCTGCGCCATCACCAACCCACTCTCTGGGAGGCTCTGCCTTCGTCGAGTTCAGCCCTCGCATCTCTGATTTCTTGACGGTTCGAGACTTCCGGAACGCCGACTTCCCACCAGGCACCGCCTTCGGTCCAGTCGTAGGCCGAAGTCTGCAACGCGATCACATAGCTGCGATCGGCGGCCCGCGCCCGCTCGAAAGCCTCGGTCAGTTCAGCGATCGTGGAGACGGTCTCAGATTCGGCGCCCATCGCCGCAGCGTGGGCCGCGAAATCGACGCGTACCTCCTCGACGGTCTTGGAATCGGCGATGAGGTTGTTGAACGGGACACCGCCCTGGTTGGTTTGCAGCCGGTTGATCACCGCGAAGCCGCCGTTGTCGCAGACGATGACGATGAGTTTGTGGCCCGACAGCACCGAACTGTACAGATCGCTGTTCATCATCATGTAGGAGCCGTCGCCGACGAAAACCACCACATCGCGGTCCGGCAGCGCCATCTTCGCCCCCCAGCCCCCAGAGATCTCATAGCCCATGCACGAATAGCCGTATTCGGCGTCGAAAGAATGCACGGTGTCGCTGCGCCAGCCGTTCACGAGTTCGCCGGGGAATCCGCCGGCGGCGGTGAGGGCGTAGGTGCGTTCGTCCGCTGCCCGATCGACGACCCCGACGACTTGCGCGTAGGTGGGGAGTGTCTGTGAATCAGCGGGCGACGAGGGGTCGTCGGGTGCGGCCAGCTTGTCGATGTAGGCGTGATACTGGGCGGCCTCGGAGGCGCAGGTGTCGGACCACGACTGTGAGGAGCGGTAGTCCCCGAGAGCGGCCGACAGTTCGGTGAGTGCCTCGCGGGCGTCGGCCACGAGCGGCACCGCCAGGTGTTTGGTGGCATCGAAGCGAGCGGTGTTTATCCCGATGATCCTGACCGCTTCGTTGGCGAACACGGTCCAGGACCCTGTGGCGAAATCCCCCAGCCGAGTGCCGACCGCAAGCACAACATCAGCCTGAGCGGCCAGAGCGTTAGCCGATGTGCATCCGGTCACACCAATGGTCCCCGCGTGCAGTCGATGTGACTGCGCCAAGCAGGTTCGCCCGGCCACCGTTTCGACCACCGGCACGTTGTGAGTCTCGACGAAATCGGCGAGTGCAGCCTCCGCTTCGGACCAGTGAACACCTCCACCGCTGATGATCAACGGTTTTTCGGCCTGGCTCAACAGCGCGGCTGCACGGGCCAGCTCGGAGCGGTCAGGTCGAGGCCGACGGATTTCGTGGACCGTGTCGTCGAAACAGCGCACCGGGTAGTCGTAGGCGTCAGCGGCGATGTCCTGAGGCAAGCCGATGAACGCCGGTCCACAGTCTCCCGGATCAAACATCGTATTCAGGGCGTGGGGCAGCGAGTGAACGACCTGGGCCGGGTGTGTGATGCGATCCCAATAGCGCACGACCGGCCTGAAGCAGTCGTTGACCGTGGTCGACGGATCACCGAACTGCTCCACCTGCTGAAGCACAGGATCGGGGATACGGCTCTGAAAGGTGTCGCCGGCCAGCAGGAGCAGGGGCATGCGGTTGGCCATGGCGACTGCCGCGGCTGTCACCATGTTGGTTGCGCCCGGACCCACAGACGAGGTTGCAACCATGATCAGGCGACGTTTGGAGGCCTTGGCGTAGGCAGTAGCGGCCAAGGCCATTCCCTGCTCGTTCTGTCCTCTCCAGGTGGGAAAGTCCTCTTTGACCTCTTCAAGGGCGGTACCGAGGCAGGTGACGTTGCCGTGCCCGAAGATGGCGAACACGCCGGGGAAGATCGGTTTCAGCTCGTCATCGATGATGATCTTCTGTGCCATCAAGTATTTGACGATGGCTTGGCTCGTGGTGAGTCGTACTGTCTTCATCTCAGCTCCAATCGGGCCGCGTCTGCGCTGGACTCGGACAGTGTCACGACAAGCGCTCCACCTTGGTCCAGGAGCCTGTTTCGCACGAGCGCAACCAGGCATCTTGAAAGCTCACGTAATCGACGGCGTTGGCGAAACCCGGTTGGTGCTGCTCGCCTCTCGCCACTGCGCTCAGGAATTCGTAGTTCTCGATGACTTTGAGGTCTTCATAGCCGATGCTGTTGGCGTCGCCGGGCACGAAATGTCCGTGGTACGGGTAGCGGTCTCCGGAATAGACCTTGGTGTAGCCGCGTGGGGCCGTGCCTTCGTCGTCGATGATGAAGACCTCGAGTTCGTTCATCGTCTCCAGATTCCAGCGCAGCGCACCCTTGGTCCCATAGACGTCGAACGCCATTTGGCTCTCGGGTCCGACAATTGAGCGCGACGATTCGAACGTGCCGCGAGCACCGTTCTCGAACACGACCATGGCTGCGGCGTAGTCCTCGTTGGTCACCTCGCCGGTCGGGTCGCCGGGCTTGCCCTGGTCGTAGTGAGTGCCGTTGGTCGAGGGGAGAGGCCGCTGTTTGATGAACGTCTCCATGGTCCCCATGACTGTGGTGATGTGCCCGACGAGCATGTGCGCTAAGTCGACCGCGTGGCTCATGATGTCTGACGACACGCCGTAACCGGCCTGGTCGATCAGGTAGCGCCACGACAGCGTGCCGAGCCGGTCGCTGCCGTACATCGAGAAGAATCGTCCTCGATAGTTGGTGATCTGGCCGAGTGCGCCCGAGTCGATGAGCGCTTTGGCATGTTGTACCAGCGGCGCCCAGCGGTAGTTGTAACCGACGCCGGTAATCACTCCCGCGGCAGCCGCGGCGGCGTCGATTCGCACAGTCTGCTCAGGAGTGCCCCCCACCGGTTTCTCACAGAAGACGTGCTTGTTGTGTTCGGCTGCTGCTATCGCCAGGGGTTCGTGCAGCATGTTGGGTGCGGTGACGTAGACCACGTCGACCTCGGGATCCGACACGACGCTCTGCCAGTCATCGGCGACACGGTCGAAACCGAAGCTCTCGAGCGCTTCGGTCCGCCGCTCGGCGACATTGTCACAGCACATGACTAGGCGAGGGTCAAACTCCCGCTCTGGAAACAGCGAAGGGATCCGTTTCGCAGAGCGGGAGTGAGCCTGACCCATCCAGCCAAAACCGATAACGCCGATACCGATCGAGGTGCGGGTCATATCTCGTAAACCTCCGGGTTCACGCACGTGGCGACGCGGTTGCCGTTGAGGCATGTCATCGCGTTGTCGAGCGCCGCTTGGTACATCCGGCGACGGCCCTCCTCGGTCGCCGAAGCGATGTGCGGGGTGATCATCACGTTGTCGCGTCCCTGCAGGGGATGATCGGTCGGGAGCGGTTCGGGCACGGTCACATCCAGTCCCGCTCCGGCGATGTGCCCCGAATCGAGGGCCGCTACGAGGGCGGGCTGATCCACGACGCCTCCACGCGCCGCGTTGATGAACAACGAACCGCGGCGCATCTTCGCGAAGGCGTCGCGGTTGAAGAGCTCATGGGTTTCGTCGGTCAGCGGACAGTGGGCACTGACAACATCGCTGCGTTCGAGCAGTTCGTTGAATGAGACCAGTTCGACGTCCTCGTTGTTCGGGTCGAGGTAGGGATCATGGGCGAGAACCTCCATGTCGAGTCCGCGCGCCGCTTTGACGACCCTGCGGCCGATGGGTCCGTAACCGACCACTCCGAGGGTTCGGCCTGCCAGTTCGATGCCTTCGTTGTCGACGTAGTAGTCACCGATGTGGCCTCGCAGCCGTCGCTGATTGGAGCTGAGTGACTTGGCGACATGCAGCAGCAGGGCCATCGTGTGCTCAGCGGTGGAAACAGTCGGTGACTCGGGTGCGTTGCAGACGACGACTCCGCGTTCGGTGGCTGCTCGAAGGTCGACGGCGTCGAATCCGATCCCGGCCCGCGAGATGACTTGGAGCAGTGGTGCGGTGTCCATGCGCGGTCCGTCCCACACCGAACCGCCGGCGACAACCCCCTGCGCCGTTGCGAGAGCTGACACTTCGGGCCCGACCACTATGGCTCTGTTGGTGAACATCTCCTCGAAACCGGGGGGCATTGTCCGGTCGACATAGATCGGCGGCATCTCGCTCATCTCGCCTGCTTTCGTTCGGTTGAGAGTCTGGAGGCGAGGAAATCGTCGATCTCAGCCGTCGTCGGCATGTCGTCGGCGCACATCAACCGATTCGCGACGATGGCACCTGCAGCGTTTCCGTACTCGACAGTGGAGATCAGATCCCAGCCGTTGAGCAGCCCGTGGCAGAACGCCCCGCCGAAGGCGTCACCTGATCCGAGGCCGCATACGACCTCGACCGGAAACGGCGCGATCGTCTCGCGGGTTCCGTCGGCGAGAGCGACCATCACGCCGTCTGCGCCCAGCTTGACTATCGCGGCGCTGAGTCCTCGTTCCAGCAGGCGATCGGCGGCCTCGTCGGGCTCGCGGGTTCCGACCGCGATCTCGCACTCGTCGCGGTTGCCGACGGCGATGCTGAAGAGATCGAGCATCGGCGCGATCTGTTCGCTCGCCGCCGTAGGGGAGTCCCAGAACATCGGCCGCCAGTCGAGGTCGAGAACCGTGTGCGGCCGACGCTGACGCTCGCGCAGCATCGCGGCGACCGCGGACCGGCTCGGTTCCCAGGCGAAGCGAGAAGCGGGAACCCAGAAGACCGGGACCTCGCGCACCACATCAAGGTCCACATCGTCGAGCGACAGGTTCTGATCCGGAGCCCGGGGTTCGCGGTAGAAGATGATGTTGGGATCTTCGGGCGGGTCGAGCTCAGCGAAAGCGAGCGGCGTCTTCAGTTCGGGATCGGTTCCCACAAAGCGTGTGTCAACTCCGAAGGTGTGCTCTAGGGCATGGCGGACATACGCACCGAACTCGTCGTCTCCGACGCGGGTGACCGTTGCGCAGCGGTGTCCCAGACGAGACGCCGCGACCGCCACATTGGTGGACGTCCCGCCGATGGACTTGCGGAATGTTGTTGCTTCGGTCATCGACACACCGAGCTGCTGCGCGTAGATATCGACACTTACTCGTCCGACGGTGAGCAGTTCAAGGCTACGGGCGGGATCAGCCGCCACCCGACACTGCTTGTTCAAGCTCATGTTGGAGCTGTTCGAGTTCGGCACCACCGGCCATGAGCTGCGTCAACTCGGACAGGGAGATGTCTTCCTTGGCGAAGTTCCCCATGGAGTGACCTCGGTTGAGGATCAGGAAACGATCCCCGACGGGGTAGGCGTGGCTCGGGTTGTGGGTGATGAAGATCACTCCCAAACCGCGATTGCGCGCCTCGACGATGTATCGGAGCACCACCCCGGACTGCTTGACGCCCAACGCCGAGGTCGGCTCGTCCAGAATCAGCACCTTGGCCCCGAAATACACGGCGCGGGCAATGGCGACCGACTGGCGTTCGCCACCCGACAGCGTGCCCACCGGTTGTTCGGTGTCACGGATATCGATGCCCATCTTGGCCATCTCCTCTTTGGCGATGGACTTGGCCTTGGCCTTGTTGACCCAACGGATCGGCCAGCGACCGACCGTGGGTTCGGCGCCGAGGAAGAAGTTCCGCCAGACCGACATCAACGGCACCATCGCCAGGTCCTGGTAGACCGCGGCGATTCCACGGTCCAGGGCTTGGCGGGGCGATGTGAAGGCGCACTGTTCGCCCTCGAAGACGTAGGTTCCCTCGCTGTGATCGTGTACCCCCGAAAGGATCTTGATCAGAGTGGACTTGCCTGCACCGTTGTCGCCGAGCACGCAGGTGACTTCGCCCGCGTTCACCGTGGTGGTGACTCCTTTGAGGGCAATGATGTTGCCGTAGAACTTGCCCACATTGTCGAGTTCGATGAGGTTGCTCATCGGCTGGCCTCCTCTGCACTAGCTGGAATGATGCTCATCGGACCGCCTCTGCTTTCGCCTTGATGAAGTTGTTGGCCATGACCGCTCCGAGGAGGATCATGCCCAGGAATGCGAAACGCCAGTCGGAGTTCCACAGAGCCAACCCGATGCCCTGTTTCGACATGGCCATGATGAACGCGCCTATGGCGGCGCCGAGCACGGAGCCGTAACCGCCGGTCAGCGCCGTCCCGCCCACCACAGCGGCGATGATGTACTCGAACTCCAGTCCGTTGCCGGTGCCGGACTGAAGCGTCTGCAAGCGGAAGGCCAGCAGCAGGCCGACCAACCAGGCTGCACCGGAGACGATCATGAACAGTTGTGTCTTGGTCTTGGCTGCGGGAACACCCACTTGGCGTGCGGCTTCCTTGTTGCCTCCCACAGCGAAGATCCAGCTGCCGAACTTGGTCCGTCCCAGAACGAAGGTTGCGACCGCGGTCACAGCGATGAACCAGAGGATGCTCATGCGGAAGGAGGCAAAAGCGACTCCAGAGTCGTTTTCGGCGGTTGTGGTCCACAACAGCCGAGAGATCAGACCGACGAGCACTGCGACGAGCCCCGCGGCCGACAGGAGTTTCGACAAGCGGTCGGCGTCATGGTCAGCGGCTCTGCGCTGTTGGTAGCGGCTGCTGACGAGCGCCCAAGCCAAGACCACCGCGGCGCCGAACATCATCACACTGAATATCTCGGTGCGGAACTTCGGATGGCCTGACTCAATCTGAATGAACAGGGCCAGAGCGGCGATCACCAGTGAATTGAGCGCCAGGATCAACGAGCCCGACAGAGCTGAACTCTTGCGGGCTCGCAGAGCCGCCATCGCCAGAAAGATCAGACCGGTTGTCGCCATACCGACGAACAGGATGGCCCGCAAACCTTGCTCTGTCGTCATGAACATGAAAGCGAGGATGGAGACGGCGCCGACCAGGCCGGCCCGGCCGGCTTGGAACAGAGCCTTTCGCTGCTCGGAGCCTGAAGCCCCGTCAATGTTGCGACGCCAGACAATTGCGCTGGTGAGCGCGAGGGCTGCGACGGTTATCAGCCATTCGACAACGACCGGGAGCCGGTCGAGGATGGTCTGTTGCCCGTCCACGTCCACTACCAGAGCGCAGACAACACCGATCACGATCACAACGATCCCACCTCCGGCGAGTTCCAGAACCCTCGAATCCAGATGGATCGAGTTGTGACCGGCGATGGGTTCATAGCGCCACAGGGCGACCCCGATGAAGCCGAGGATCATTGATGCCGCGATCACTGCGCCTGAAAGGACATCGTTGGCAACGCCGTCGGTCAAGTGCATCAGGACCACACCGAAGCAAGTGCCCGCAGCCCCGGCTGCGAACATAAGCAGACCGGCGGGGTTCATCTCCTTTTTGCGCAGGTAGTTTCCCTCGTAGATGGCGAGCACGAAAAGGGCGAGACCAAGCAGGATTCCGATGGTGTAGACCACATCGCGGGTGTCCCAGACGTGTTCATTGCGGACCCAGACACCAGCGAAGATCGGATGCCAGAAGTCGAAACCGTGACCGTCGTCGATGCGGCCCACAGAAATGTTGTCGATGGTGAGTTTCGAGAAGCCGAGCTTGAAGCCGCGCAACACGAAGAAAGTCGCCAGCGTGACAATGAAGCTCGGCAGACCGGTTCGCTCAACGACCGTGCCGTTGTACCAACCGAGGGCCATTGCGACCACGAACGACAGAGGTATGGCGATGAAGAGGCTCAAGCCTGCGCCGCCGAGTTCGCCGATGTCCTTGACCAGCAGAATGGTCACGATGCCCAGAGCGCCGGTGGCTGCGCCCGAAGAAAGGTCGAATTCCCCGCCGATCATCAACAAAGCCACAGCGACGGCCATGATGCCGAGCGTGGCTGAGACGTCGAGCACTCCGGACAGACCACCTGCGGTGCCGAACTGTTCGGAAACTGCCCAAAAGAAAAGCCAGATGGCAGCGGAGCCGATGACAGCCCCGATCTCAGGCCTGACCAGCATCCGAGTGAAGACACCCCGGTATGCGAGGCGTTCGTCGGGCTGACCTTCGTCGGCGTCTGGGTTAGCCGCTACGTCTGTCATGTTTCCCCCTTCGGTGCGCCAGCGTTGGGCGCATATCGCCGGACACTATTCTCAAACCCCGTAGGGCTCCAGCGTCGCCCGAGCAGGGATCGCCTCAAATGTGAGGTGGGAGGTCGGATAGTGGGGTTGCCGGCCCTGAGGGTGGCAACCCCACTCCGATTAGCTGTAATTGCTGGCTGACCAAGCGAACTTGGTCAGCTGTTCTTGACTATCGAGTTCCGGCAGCTACCAGTGCCTTGACGGCAGCGGCATTGTCGGGGGTCACGAAGCCGGGTCCGGTGAGGATCGGGAGACCACCACCGAGGGTGTTCTGGTTGGTCGCCTCGAGGTACATCAACACGACGGGGATGTATCCCTGCAGGTACTGCTGCTGGTCCACGGTGAACGCAACCTCGCCTGCTTCGATCGCATCGATGATGTCCGGCGTAATGTCGAAGCCGCCGACATGGAACGAGTTTCCTACGTCCTTGCCGAGGGCGTTGGCTGCACTGAGACCGGACATGGCGATGACCGGACCAACACCGAGGAAGCCGTCGATGTCGGAGTCGGCAGCGAGGGCCGCATTGATGGCGCCCTCCTGGGCTACCTGGTTGGCATCAAGGTCCATGAAGCCCTGGATGACTTCGCCGTTGAAGGTCTCAGCGAGACCGTCGCAGCGCTCGCCGAGCGCAACGTTGTCCTGCTCCTGGATACCGCACAGCACCTTGGTGGCGCCGAGGTCGTTGAAGCGGAGGCCTGCGCCGTTACCGGCGATCACCTCGGTCTGACCGACGTGGCTGGTAGCACCGATCGCCTGGTAGTCGTTCACACCTGAGTTCAGGGTGTAGACGGGGATACCGGCGGCGACTGCCTCCTGCAGCGGCGGAATCAACTGGTCGGGACTTGGTAGCGAAGCGGCAATACCGTCGGAGTTCGCCGCGACGGCGGCAGCGATGTCGCTGGCCTGAACGCCGGGATCGTTGTTGGACGGGTTCCAGACGAGCGTCACGCCGACGTCGGCGGCTGCGGCTTCAGCGCCGCGCTTGACGACTGACCAGAACGGCCCGTCGTCGGAGTGCGTGATCATGTGGAAGATCAGCCCGCTGTCGGGTGTGGCAGCTGGTTCCGGCTCGTCCGCGCTGTCGTCGTCACCGCAGGAAACGGCGAAGAGCGAGAAGATCGCGAGTAGTGCTAACAGAAACCGTAGTTTCTTCATGTTGTGGATTCCCTCCTGTTTGGGGTTGCAAGTGTCCGATGCCGGAACCGTTCGTCTCATACGTTTATGGGACGAACTCGGCTTCCAAGCTCCGGATGAACGCGACGCTCCTTTGAACGTCACGAATTGGGCCTTCACCCTCGGGGGGTTCCCCGGTGGTGATGGCGACGTCTTGTTCGATCACGTACCAGCCCTCGTAACCCTGTGCTTCCATCACACCCACGACGGTTGCGATGGAAGCGTCGCCCTGCCCGAGCGGAACGAACAGCCCGGCTTGGACCGCTTGCATCAGGGTCAAGGACCCGGCGTTCAGCTGGGCCGCAATGTCTAGTCTGAGGTCTTTGAGGTGAACCAGCGATACTCGTTCGGCGTACTTCTCCGCAAACTCAACCGGGTCGTAACCGCCGATGAGGAGGTGTCCTGTGTCGAGAACCCAGCGGACTTCGGAATTGTCGAGCACCCGCTGAACCTCCGGGGCGGTTTCGATCAGGGAATCCACGTGCGGGTGCAGCATCTGGGTCAGCCCATAACCTGCGACCGCGCCTCCCACTTCGTCAAGCATGGAGAAGATGTGTGACCAGTGGGCGTCTGTCAGTTCCGGTCGGGTCCAGTCGTGGGGATCACTGACAACACAGGTCACGTAGTCGGTGGCACCCGCGTCGGCAAGCAGTTGCGCGCTCTGGTGTACTTGTTGCAGGGTCTCTTCCCGCCGGTCGGCGTCCGCGAGTGCCAGCGAGTTGAACCCGCCGGTGAGATCGAGCCCGAATGAGCGCAGCGTTCGGGTGAGTTCGGCCGGGTTCGTCGGAAGATAGCCGACCGAACCCAACTCGGTGGCGCGCAGACCCACCTCGGACATTTCGCGCAGCACGCGTTCTACGGGAAGTTGAATCCCCCAACCAGGGACTTCACACACTCCCCAGGAGATGGGCGCGGCGGCGGTGCGTTCCAATACAGTCGTCATCAACGCTGTTGCCTCACTCGCGTCTTCCCCAAGAGTTGTTAGAGCGCTCTATTGATTGTAGAGCGCTCTAACTATTACCCTTTCTTCAGTCGATGTCAAGCGTGACAGGAGATCGGGGCTTTGGTTCAGCCGACCATGGAAGATGTCGCAAGCCGCGCAGGCGTCTCGCGGGCCCTCGTCTCGCTGGTGATGCGCAATTCACCGAGGGTGAGCGAGCATTCCCGCGCGGCGGTTCTTGAAGCCGCGGAAGAGCTCGGCTACCGGCGGAACCTTATGGCCCATCACTTGGCCAGTCGCCGCACAATGACGATCGGGTTGGTGCTCAACGACCTGCACAATCCCTTCTTCGCCGAGATGACCGATGGAATCCACGAAGCGGCACTCGAAGCCGGTTATCGCATCGTGATCAACACGGGTCTACGCAACCTGGCCGGCGAAAAGGCTGCTGTTGACACCTTTCTTGAGTTCCGTACCGACGGAGTCATCCTCGTGGGCAGCGAGTTGTCCGAAGCCGAACTAGAGGGGCTCGCAGACGAGACCAACCTGGTCGTCGCGGCGCGAGTCGCCGATTCGGACAATTATGACACAGTGAGCATCAACGACCAGTTGGGGGCCAAGCTGGTGGTAGACCATCTGATCGATCTCGGGCACAGTCGCATTGCTCACATCGACGGTGGTCCGGGTGCCGGGGCGCGCAAACGCCGCGAGGGTTACAAATCAGCAATGGAACAACGCGGACTGTCCGAGCACGTTCGCATCGTTGCGGGGGAGTACAGCGAACAGGCCGGAACCGTCGGGGTCGAGAGGCTCTTGACCGACGGCGAGATGCCCTCAGCGATTTTTGCGGCGAACGACCTGATGGCAACGGGGGTGCTGAACAGGCTCCAGTTCGAAGGTCTGAACGTCCCCGAGGATGTGTCGCTCGTGGGGTTCGACAACACCGCGATGGCAGCGTTGCACCAAATGAGCTTGACGACGGTCGATCAACCCTGCGAACTGCTCGGCCGACTCGCCGCGCGGTACCTGATCGAGCGTCTCGACGAAGGTCGTGAAGAAGCTGTACACCATCTCCTGGTTCCGTCGCTCGTCTGTCGCAGCACCAGTGGTCCGGTGTCGAGCCGAACTCTCGAAGAGACCCGATGAAAGGAGAACCGTGTCGACGAGCCCGATAGCGGTCGTTGATCCTGACCGCATCGAAGAACAACTCCCCGATCTGTTGGAAGAGATGCTCAGCGGTTCTGGCGCGATCATCATCAAGCAGGCGTTTCCGGCTGAGATGATCTCAGAGGCCCGCGATTTGATCCACCGCTACACAGCCGAAGAGGACGACAAGGAGACCCACTTCCTGGGGGCCAGCAGCGATCAGGTGAACCTCCAGCGCCGTGTCTGGAACCTGTTGAACAAGGGCGAAGTGTTTGAACAGATGGTGCAGCACCCGCTGGTGATGAAGATCGTGGGAGCGTTCCTCGGCGACGAGTTCATCATGGGTTCGGTAGCGGCCAACCGGCTGATGCCGGGCGGTCCGGGTCAGGAACCCCACATCGACTACCCCTATTGGGACCTCTACAAACGCTCGTCGTTCCCGATGAAGATCAACTCCAGCTATCCGCTCAACTGCCAAGCAACGGTCCTGCTCGACCCCTTCACGCCCGAGACCGGCGCCACCGCCTTCCTGCCGTATTCGCAAGGCGAGCTGATCTACCCGGAAACCGGTGACCGCGAGCGCTTCTTTGCCGAAGCCGCACGAATGGAGGGCGACCCGGGTGACTGCGTCATCTTCAACGGCATGTGTTGGCACTGTGCGATGCCGAACGTATCGGACCAGGACCGCACCGGCATCCTGATCGAATATCTGCCCAAGTTCGTCACCCCCCTCGAAGATCAGCTGTCCGGGGTGAGCGATGAGGTTGTCGAACGTGCAACGCCGATGCTGCGTCAGCTCATGGCCATGGACTATCCGTACCCGAAGTTGTTCGACGAGGCCGAGGCCGCAGTCCAGATCGGGCGCGACGTCTCGCCCTACTGAACATGGGTCCGCGAACAGGTGAGGGTGGCAGGTGATCCGGGTCGGAATCGTCGGAACATCCTGGTGGACCGACTCGATGTACCTGCCTGCGTTGGCGAGCCATCCCGGTTGTCGGGTCGAGGCGATCTGCGGTCGCAACCCCGAGGTGGCGCAGGCCCGAGCGAAGCAGTGGGGGATCAGCCGGGTATTCACCGACTGGCGTGAGCTGGTGACGAGCGGAGAGATCGACGCCGTGATCGTCGCCAGCAGCAACGAGACCCACGCGCCGATAACACGGCAGGCGTTGGCCGGGGGACTTCACGTGCTGTGCGAGAAGCCGATGGCACTGACAGCCGCCGAAGCCGACCTGATGGCGACCGAAGCGGCTGAAACCGGCCTGGTCACGATGGTCCCGTTCACCTACCAGTACATGCCCATCTTCGCAGCCGCCAAACGCATGATCGACGCAGGCTTCCTGGGCACACCGCACCATCTCAACCTGAGATACTTCACCGAATTCGCGTTCGACCCGTCGTACAGTTGGCGTTTCGACAAGGAGATCGCCGGTTCGGGAGTCATCGGTGATCTTGGTTCTCATTGGCTCTATTACGCCGAGTGGTTGTTCGGTCCGATCGCTGAGCTGGGTTGTATGGGCGCGGCGTTCGTTGAGCGGGACCGGAGGCCCGACGGCTCGGACTACGAGCGCGGCGAGGACTCCTGCATCATCAGCGTCCGTTTCGCCAGCGGAGCGCTCGGAACCCTGCAAGCCTGCGCCGCCAGCTGGGAAGGAACGCCCTTTGGCCAGACTCATCACATCGATGCGCACGGCAGCGGCGGCACGATCTACGCGACCAGTGATTGGGACACGACCCAGGAAGTGCGGGTGCTGGCGCGCGGTGACACCGGCCCGGCCCGAGCGATCGATTTGGCCGGGCAATGGCCTCACGTGAGATTCGACACGGTGCACAACACCTATCGCGACATCTTCCGCACAACCGATGTGATGGCTCGGCGCTGGGTCGATGACATCATCGCCGGCCGGGCATCCTCCCCCGACCTCGCAGCAGGCGCCCGCGTCCAGCATCTGACCGATGTCGCGCTCGCCAGCGCAGCACTCGACGGTCGCCTGCTTCCGGCTGCCCCGCCCGGCGACTAGACCTAGAAGATCGAAGAACCCGAACAGACCGATGAGAGAGAGATCACGATGACCTTCTTTGCTGACGTTGCCGATCCGATCCCGTTCGCCGGTACCGGCACTCCCGATGGATGCCTGGCCTACCAGGTGTACGACCCGAACCGCCTGGTCCTCGGGAAGCGCATGGAGGAGCACCTGAGAAGCAGCATCGACGCCAACCGCGGCGACCCCCAGAACGGCTGGGACACCGACCAGTTCCCCAACTCGGTCGACGAGATGTCGCTGGCGCTGTACGAGATCGTGCTCGGCGGCGGGTTCGAGACGGGCGGGTTCCTGTTCGACACCAAGCTGCGCCGTCAGAGTGTGGATCGCACCGACCTGTTCCACGGCCATGTCGGCGGAATTGACACGTTGGCCCGGTCCTTGCTGGTGGCGGAGTCGATGATCAACGACGGCGGCGTCGAAGCGGCTCGCGACGCCCGCTATGAGGGCTGGGGCCGAGATCTGGGGCGCGACATCCTCGGGGGATCGCTCTACCTGGCGACCCTGGCCGACCGTGCCACTGAGAACAACATCGACCCCGTACCCAGATCGGGGCGCCAAGAGCATCTCGAGAATGAGGTCAACCGCCATGTTTGGAGTGTTTCGTAGTGCCGCGAGCCCCGCGGACACTGGCGGCGGGGGTTGATTCCTCGACGCAGTCCACGAAGGTGGAGCTCCGTGACATCGACTCGGGAGTGCTCGTAGCGCGTGCGACAGCGCCACATCGGTCCACATCTCCACCGGTGAGCGAACAACACCCCGAGTCCTGGTGGGCAGCGTTGGTGGAGTGTTTCGCCCAGTTGTCGAGCCACAGCCGGGATGTCGTCGCGATCAGCGTCGCGGGACAGCAGCACGGTCTGGTGCTGCTCGACGACTCGGGTGTGCCGCTGCGACCCGCGAAGCTGTGGAACGACACGACCTCGGCACCCCAAGCCGAGCGGCTGGTCGCCGAATACGGGGCAGCAGGCTGGACCCAGGCATGCGGTTCCGTGCCGGTGTCGTCGTTCACCGTCACCAAATTGGCCTGGGTGATCGAGCACGAACCTGAACTTGTCGACCGAACAGCTCAGATCATGCTCCCTCACGACTACCTGACCTGGCGTTTGACCGGTCGGCATGTGACCGATCGAGGTGATGCGTCCGGCACGGGCTGGTTCGATCCGAGCGCCAACGTCTACCGAAGCGACCTGCTCGAACGAGCGGGGGTCGGGCACGGAGCCTCATGGCAGTCGAAGCTTCCCGAAGTGCTTGCGCCCGATGTCGCGGCGGGCGAGGTGAGCGGCGACGCGGCGTCGCAGCTGGGACTCGGTTCGGGGGTGGTCGTCGGTCCCGGAAGCGGCGACAACATGGGTGCTGCGCTCGGACTCGGCCTGAAACCCGGCGATGTGGTGATCTCGCTCGGTACTTCCGGCACTGTTTATGCGGTGTCGTCGACCGCGACGGCCGATGAGTCGGGGGCGGTCGCCGGTTTCGCCGACGCCTCGGGCAATTTCCTGCCGCTCGTGTGCACGCTCAACGCCACCAAGGTCACCGACACGGTCGCTCGCTGGCTGGGGGTCGATGCTGCCGGTTTGTCCACTCTCGCACTGGACGCCGCACCGCAGGAGGAACCACCGGTGCTGATTCCGTATTTCGACGGCGAACGCACCCCCAACCTGCCCGCAGCGAGCGGCCTGTTCGCGGGTCTTCGCAACGACACGAGCCGGGAGGATCTGGCCCTTGCCGCCCACGATGGTGTGCTGTGCGGGCTGCTCGCCGGTTACGACGCGCTGACAGCGGCGGGAGTCGATACGTCAGGCCGATTGCTGCTGATCGGTGGCGGCTCGCGCTCGGCTGCCTACCGTCAGCGAGCGGCCGACCTTGGCGGTGCCCCGGTGACTGTGCCGGACGACGACGAGACCGTGGCTGTCGGCGCGGCGCTCCAAGCCGCGGCGATCAGCACTGACAGCCCCCTAGGCGCTGTGGCGCAAGCGTGGAACCTTGGCGAGGGTATGAGCATCGACCCCGCCACCGATGCCACGAACGTGCGGGATCGCTACCGTGTGGCAGCTGGTCTCGCCCACCAAGCCCAATAAACCGAAGCACCGGTGCGAACGACATGATGATCACCAGTGGTCTTCAGCGGCGTTGGAGTCTGGCATTGATGGCCGGTTCGCGCAGACTGTAAGCTCGGGTGGTGCGGGGCTTTCTGCTTGGTCTGACCGCCGCGTTGCTGGTTGGTGGCGTGGTCGCCGCTCCGTCACCGGCACAGGGAGTAGCCGGATTCGGTGACGTTGATGAGGCCCGATATTTCGCGCATGCCGTGCAATGGATGGTCGACAACGGCATCACCACAGGGACTTCAGAGGCGTGTTTCTCCCCCGACGACCCGGTAACCCGCGGTCAGGCCGCGACGTTCCTGTGGCGCATGGAGGGTGAACCCGACGCTGGAGCGCACGGATTCGACGATGCCGTCGCCCACTACCAGCAAGGGGCGATCTCCTGGCTGGCCGGCTTGGGACCTGTCGTCGGCGCGACCCGGACCGCGTTCCATCCCGACAAGGCCCTTTCCCGTGGCGAGTTCGCAGCCATGTTGCATCAAGTAGCCGGACAACCAGCGGCGCAAATGCACCCGTTCAGCGATGTCACGGACCCCGAGCAGCAACAGCCGGTCGCGTGGATGGTCGCCGAATCGATCACCACGGGCACAAGCGCCACCACGTTCTCCCCCGACGACACGATTACCCGCGGTCAACTCGCGACCTTCCTGTACCGCTACAACCGAAGTCCTGCCGTGGAATTGGATCCCGACAGCCCGAGATGCAATCCGCCTTCAGATGTTCTGACCCTGACCCACGTCGGCGAGATAAGAGGGGCGATCACTCCCAAGTCTGTGGTGTTCTCCGGGGTCGATCTGTTCTTCGCCCAGAACATGATGTACCGACACACGATCACCGTGTACGACAGGTCTTTGTCACTGGTGGGAACGATCAGCGATCAAGTGGTGCTCTCAGAGTTCGGTGTCGCCGGTGCCAACCCCGGCACGGCCTATCTGGGTTCCCCGGTGGAGGCTGCGTTCACATCCGACGGCCGCTACGCCTACGTGTCGAACTATCAGATGTACGGCCCGGGCTATGACCGGCCCGGCGGAGATTCGTGCTCGTCCGGTACGTGGGACAGCAGCTTTCTGTACCGGATCGACGTTGAGTCACTCACCATCGAGCAGGTCATCGGAGTGGGGCCGGTGCCGAAGTTCGTGGCCGTCACACCCGACGACACCAAGGTCCTGGTCACCAACTGGTGCGGTTACGACCTCAGCGTCGTCGACGTCTTTACCGGGACGGAGTCGGCCCGTGTGCCGGTCGGACGCTTCCCTCGGGGCATCGCGGTGACCAGCGACTCTTCCACGGCCTACATCGCGGTCATGGGCAGTCGTGACATAGCAGTGGTCGACCTCGACAACCTGGGCGCGCCGCTCGAGTGGATCACAGAAGTCGGCACGAGTCCTCGGTCTCTGGTGCTCAGCGCCGACGACCGCTATCTGTTCGCCACCCTCAACCACGGCGGCGGCGTGGTGAAGATCGACCTGGAGAGCAAAGCCGTGGTCGGCAGGGCTGCCACGGGAGTAGGACCACGGTCGATGAGCATCAGCGATGACGGCACTGCAATCTTCGTTGTCAACTATCACTCCGACACCTTCAGCAAAGTGCGCACCTCCGACATGGTCGAATTGCAGAGGATCGCCACGCCCGACCGCCCGATCGGCATCACCTACGACCCGCAGACTCGACGAGTCTGGGTTGCCACATACGGCGGCACCATCCAGATCTACGAAGACACACTTCTCTGAAGTCGGCGGCCGCCTCAGCGCCCAAACCTTGTGCTACCAAGATTCGGCTTCCGTCATCGCGATGGCATTGGACGTGGCGAAAGTCTCTTCTTCGGCCGATTGCGGTTGGAGCCCGAACGACTCGGCGATTCTCTCTCCGATTTCGTTGCCGTCCTCACCGCTGAAACGCGTCGGCACATGAGTTGTCACACATGCAATCTACACTTCGTACAACCAACGAGAAGTAACGTGGCTACGACGGTAGGGGCCGGGAGGTGAGGACGCGTGGCGAAGGGACGGTCTGGCAAATCGGGGTCAGGCGCTGGTTCGCAGGGTGCAACGACCGGGTTCGAGGCTGAACTTTGGCAGATGGCTGACACCCTCCGAGGCAGCATGGACGCGGCGGAGTACAAGCATGTTGTTCTTGGACTGATCTTCCTCAAGTATGTGTCGGACGCCTTCGAGGAGAGGCACTCGGCCCTTCTGGACGAAGTCGAAACGGGTGCCGATCCCGAGGATCCGGACGAATACCTGGCAGAGAACGTTTTCTGGGTTCCACCCGAGGCCCGTTGGGGCGAACTGAAGGCCGATGCACGCCAACCTCATATCGGTATGACGGTGGACGAGGCGATGGAGGCGATCGAGTCGGCGAACCATGCTCTGAAAGGCGTGCTTCCGAAGGACTACGCCCGACCGGCGCTAGACAAGCAGCGATTGGGCCAGCTCATCGACCTGGTGAGCAACATCGCTGTCGGAACTGAGGATGCGCGGTCGAAGGATGTGCTCGGCAGGGTTTACGAGTACTTCTTGTCGCAGTTCGCCAGCGCTGAGGGCAAGAGGGGCGGTGAGTTCTACACCCCTCGTTGTGTTGTCAAACTGCTTGTCGAGATGCTGGAGCCATACGAAGGTCGCGTCTATGACCCGTGTTGCGGATCATCTGGGATGTTCGTCCAGTCGGTTGAGTTCATCGCGGCTCATGCCTCTGGCAACGGGAATGGGAACGGTGCTCAGCCTCGTGGGACACGCCGGGATATTTCCGTCTACGGGCAGGAATCGAACTACACCACTTGGCGATTGGCGAAGATGAACCTGGCCATCCGGGGAATTGAGGGTCAGATTGCCCATGGGGACACGTTCCATGACGACCGCCACCCCGACCTGCGGGCAGACTTCATCCTGGCGAATCCTCCCTTCAACGTGAAGGACTGGGGTGGCGAGCGCCTCGTGGACGACAAACGCTGGAAGTACGGTGTGCCACCGCCTCGCAACGCCAACTTCGCATGGGTGCAGCACATGGTCCACCATCTGTCGCCGGCAGGTGTCGCCGGGTTCGTGCTCGCCAACGGCTCGATGTCGTCGGAGCAGTCCGGTGAGGGTGAGATCCGCCGCAATCTCATTGAGGGCGACTTGGTGGACTGCATGGTTGCGCTGCCTGGCCAGCTCTTCTATTCGACCCAGATTCCCGCTTGTTTGTGGTTCGTTTCCCGAGGACGAGTCGGAGGCCGGTTCCGGAACCGCTCGGGCGAGTTGCTGTTCATCGACGCTCGGAAGCTCGGCCATATGGTCGATCGCACGCACCGGGAACTGAGCGACGAGGACATTTCTCGCATCGCCGACACCTATCACGCTTGGCGAGGCTCAGCAGAGGGGGAGTACGAAGACGTGCCGGGTTTCTGCAAGTCCGCTTCGCTTGATGAGGTCAGCTCTCACGGCCATGTCCTGACCCCTGGCCGGTACGTCGGAGTAGAGGCGGAGGACGAAGACGGCGAACCTTTCGAGCAGAAGATGACCCGATTGTCTGCGCAATGGAGAGAGCAGCGGGCCGAAGGTGCGCAACTTGATGAATTGATCGACGCCAACCTGATCAGGCTGGGTTATCCCGACCGTTCTACTGTCGCCACGGACTAGGGTTGCCTCGTGACCATCCAAGTCGATTCGCTCCGCAGTTCGGTCGAAAACCTCGCGAACCTAGCGGCCGTTACGACCGACCAGATACGGATGGCGCTATTCACGGACATCGAGAAGGATGGCCTGCGCGCGGGTGTCATCAAGAACTTCGATATCACATACGAGTTGTCTTGGAAACTGATGAAACGGTGGCTTGAAGAGGCGGGACTTGTCCCTCTTCCGATCCCTACCACCCGTAAGGCACTTTTTCGCCTGGCTGCCGAGCAGCATCTTATTGCCGACGCGGAGGATTGGCTGGAACATCACAAACTACGAATTTCGACGACACATGAATACAGTGAAGCGATAGCGAACTTCGTAACGTCAACTGTCAACGGTTTTATCGATGACGCAAAGTACTTGGTTGAGAAGCTTGAACTCGCCACTGATTGATATGCGTCCGGACCATTTGGTGATGGTTCTGGAGGTGCTGGAAGAATACGTTCCAGACTATACGGTTCGTGCTTACGGGTCGCGCGTCAATTGGTCGGCGAAGGATGCTTCAGATCTTGATTTGGCGGTTGTTGGACCAGAACCACTGGATCCGATGATCTTAGCATCATTACGTGAAGCGTTTGAAGAGTCAGACTTGCCATTTTCGGTGGATGTGATGGACTGGCACTCGATCCCTGAGACCTTTCGCCAAGAAATCGCCAACCAATTTGTGACAATCCAAGACCGTCATACAGATGGACCATCGTCGACATTGATTCAGTTTGCTCCACTAAGTTATGGTAAGGCGCTAAAGAAGAGCGATCGAAATTCATGTGGCGGCGTTCCGGTGTATGGCTCTAATGGAATAATCGGATACCATGACAAAGCCTTGACGAAAGGACGCACAATTGTAGTGGGACGCAAAGGTTCAGTCGGCTCGATTAGTTATTCACCGGTGCCTTGTTGGCCTATCGACACAACTTTCTTTCATGAAGAGTCCGATCCTGAAATTGCGCGTTTCAAATATTTTTCATTGAGCAAACTCGGTTTAGATCAAATGAATTCTGATCGCGCTGTACCTGGGCTGAACCGCAACAATGCGCATTCTCTTCAGATTCGCGTACCGCCGATTGAGGAACAGCGGCGAATCTCTGGGACCTTAGGAGCTTTGGATGACAAGATCGAGTTGAATCGGCGCATGAGCAAGACCTTGGAGGACCTCGCTCATGCTCTGTTAAAGTCCTGGTTCATCGACTTCGACCCCGTGCGAGCCAAGTCAGAGGGCCGTCCAACAGGTCTCCCCCCCGACCAAGACGCACTTTTCCGGCTCGTTGGAAATATCTGTATCTGATGTTGTATCCATAGACGTTTGCTTTGAGAGTAGGGGAAATGTCGTCCCTACGAGTCTTGTGGTGGCATCCGTCTCGCCATCTACGGTAACCCACGGTAGACCGATGAGGTTCACCATCCATATCGTTGGAATTGATTGTCGCGTAAGCGGGCAATCGGACATCAGGTGGCGCAACCGCTGAACGGGCATGTTGTTTGCCCAGAACCAGTCGTGTGTGTTGTCAACCGGAGCGTCTAGCGGCTCACTCAGGCTAACCGACGCGCTGCGGCGATCGATACCCCCCTCGGTCCTCAGAACAATGATCAGTAGTTCGCGTCCACTGCCCTTGGGGTGCCCCGTTGGTTTGGCGCCCCGTTCGGGGTGTCCTTAGCTAATGAGCTAGCTATGCGCTGCGAACGCTGGTAAGGTGTCGTCATGGTTGCTGTAGGAGTGCACGAAGCCAAGACGACGCTCTCGAAACTCATCCAGAAGGTGAACGCTGGAGAAGAAGTCGTCATAACCAGGGGAGGCACCCCTGTGGCGAAACTTGTGTCGGCGGCACTCCGGGAGCCGCGTGAGCTGGGCATCGACATCGGGCGGTTCGAGGTGCCCGAAGACTTCAACGAACCCCTTCCAGACGACCTGCTCGACTCCTTCGAAGGAAGGTGACGTTGGCTGTCCTGTTGGACACGCAAGTGTTCCTGTGGATGAACGCCGCGCCTCAACGACTCTCTGAGCTTGCGAAGTCGATTATCGTCGATCCGGCTGAGGAACTGCTGTTCTCGGCCGTCTCGTCATGGGAGATCGCGATCAAGCACGCTACGGGGCGGCTGCACCTTCCCGAACCTCCTGTGATCTACGTTCCGAGCAGAATCGCTGCCACCGCGCTCACCGCGATAGCGATCGAGCACTTACACACGCTTCACGCGGGGAACCTTCCGATGCACCATCGCGACCCCTTCGATCGGCTGCTCATCGCGCAGGCGCTAGAACTCGACGTTGCAGTATTGACATCTGACAAATCGTTCGATCGGTACGAGGTGGATGTCATATGGGCCTAAGCGAAGCGAACCGGCCTCGATTCTGGAGGATCCCGCCCAACTGACCGCGGACACCCCACAACCCCGACTCCGACCTCAAACGCGAAGAGCTCCATTAGTTCTCGATACACCGCTTCGACGCTCGCGACGGTGTCCTCGTAGTGAGCTAGCACCAACCAATCCCAGAACGCGGGGCAAAAATCGAAGCCAAAATGGTCGTTCTTGGCGCGGATGAACACGTCCGAATCGAGCAAATAGGCCACTACAGCACTCCGAGTTGTTGGCCGAGCCCCTCGAACGTGGCGGTCTTCTTGAGATTCAGGAGCCGGAAGGCCTCGGAGTAGGTGGTCCGACCTTCGAGGGTGCTGGCGATCAGTTCGCGCGCAAATCGTTTGCCGACTTGGACCGGTTTGGTGTTGTAGAAGTTGCCTCCGGTGCCACGCTGTTCGAGGATCTCGGCGATCCGCTCGCGTTCGACCTGCATCTCGTCCATGAACTCTTCCCAGTTCAATGCGCCAGCTTCACGCATGCGCACCAGGACTACCTGCGTGCTGACTCGGAACGTCCGAGCCAGCGGGCCCAGCTGTTCCCGAATGTCCTGGCCAGAGCTGAAAGCCGAACGGAACTCTTCCATGGGCACCAGCATCTCGGCCGCGGCTTGGTTGCACCAGCGCTCCTGCACATGGTGCTGAATGGATCGCGGGTCTAGGTCGGACAAGGCTGTTTCGCCTAGCCAGATGTGGGCCAACTCGTGAGCCAGGGTGAACAACTGGGCCGCCTTGGAATCCGCGCCGTTCACGAACACGACCGGGGCGTAGGGGTCTGCGAGTGCAAATCCGCGAAACTCGACGGGGTTGAGTTTGCGGTGACTGTTGGAGCCGACGATTCCGCTGATCATCACCAACACCCCGGCCTCTTCTGCGTTTTCACGCAACCGAGTAAGCGCGCTTTCCGAATTCGTGCATTGGCGACGGGTGTCTGCGGTCCAGTTGAGAACTTGGCGCATGTCCGCAACCACTTCTTGCGCCGGAGAATCAAGGGTCGCGCTAGCGACGAAGGTGATTGGTTCTTCACCGTTCAAGAGTTGATGATCGCGATACCACTCCTGGCGGGCTTGGCAGGTGTAGACGGTTTCGAGAAGATCGGCGGTCGCGGTCACGGTGTGCTGGGAACCGGGCGGTCCCGTTGCCACCGGGCGGTCACCCACGGTACGGAAGTCGGGAATCGGTATGTCTTCGACTGGTGGCTCATCCAAGAAGAAGTAACCGACTGGGGTGTGAGTCTTGCGCGCGAATTCCTCGACCTGTTTTAAGGTCGGACTCTTCGTTTCGCTCAACCACGTTTCATACTGGGGGAAACGTTTAGGCCATATCTCGTCGTCAATACCCGACCGCACCCGAGCCCATCGAAGCAAACTCGGGGATACGTCTACCCGGATCGTCATAGGCACAGTATGGCCGTAATGTCGAGTCTTCGCGAATTCGTGGGGTGGGGGGTGGTTGAGGGTCCCTGAGTGGGGGTCGAGGCCCTGCTGGAATCGGTGATTGCAATAATGCCGGTTCAGGAGGGCTTCGATGGCTGTTGATGTTATGCGGGTGGGGTTGCATCTGTGTCAGGTACGTGTGTTGGAAGTGGTTGTGGACACGCCCCAGGAGTTGAGGGTGGCTGTGGAGTCGGCTGTGACGCGTCCGCGTTGCGTTGATTGCGGGTTCAAGTGTCACAGGGTGCATGACAGTCGTGTGCGCGAGGTGCGGGACCTGGGCGTGTCGGGTCGGGCCACGACGTTGTTGTGGAAACAGCGGCGTGTGGTCTGTGACAACTGCGGCAGTCGTTTCATCGAGGACCGCGGCCCGAGCGGCCCGCCCGCATCACGCGCCAACAACCTCACGCGAACCGACAACTAGAGTTCGCCCACGCTCAAGTTGCCTGAGCTGCAGACATCGCTTGCTCGGCGACCTGAAGACAATGATTCGAGCGGCTGGTTTGCTCATCCATGTACTGCTCAATGATCGGCAGGCTCTGCTGTTGGTCGTCGAGGCTCGCGACTGACAACCTCAGCGCGCCGGGCACAGCCACCGCCAAATCGGCGCATCGTTCGGCTAGTGCTTTGGCCGGCACCTTGAGTTTCGCTGCCAAGGTCAGCAGCGCGTCCGGCGTGTCGCATTCGGCGAGACGATGGCTGTTCCCGAGCTTCACCGCCAGCAAGATGTCCTCAACTGATCCTGCCCTGTACGGCAACCACGAGCACACGTCGTACAACGGAGCGATCTGACACCTTGAACCGGCGAGAAGCAGCGACACGTTCTTGCCATGCATGTCGTTGTGAGCGAGCAGCCATTGCAGGATCAACATGTCGCGCCAAGTTTCAAGCGCGCGCTCCGCATCGGCATCGGTCACGGTACGCAAGTGATCCGCCACATCATCGGCGCCGGGTCCGCCGAAAGCCTCAAACTTCTGTTCGGGGGCCAGCCCGAGTGCTTGGCACAGGTCCTCCTGATGCAAGCGAACCAGATCACCGGCAAAATCTCGAGTGCGGTCGTAGCGCTCCACAGCGAGAACCTCAAGATCATCTTCTTGCAGAACTCTGGTGTCGGGAACCGCTGAACCCATGCGTTGTGAGATACGCAGGGTCAAATGTTGAAGCAACGCCTCATGGTCGTACTCACGGCGCGCCACCTTGAGTATGTGGCTGCTCGGTTCAGCCCCCCAAGGCAGGTGCCATTGGTCGCCCTCCAAACGCAGAGCAAGCTTGGGCTGAACCCCCGGCAGACTCGCCCCGAATCCCTCCGGCAGCCACTTCGGCTGGTACTCGGGCCGCGTTCGGATCTCTCGCAGCCACGAAAATACCTCGTGATCCTCCAGTGCGTCCAGCCCCCCCTGGCGCGCCAGCAAATCGGCTGTGCGGTCTGGCCGACTGAACTGCACAGCACCGGCACAGTCGTACCCGTGCGCCGTGCCGAGCAAATGCGAAGGCATCGCCGGGTCGATTTGATGACGCTGCAGCAGCGCAGCGAGAACCCGTGGATCGTCGGGCAGCAGCCCGGCGAGCCAGTTCCCAACTCCTTCCCCGGCAACTATTCCGGGCTGTGGCACAAGACCGCTCGAGAGCGGAGTCGCCGAAGGGTCAGCCACGTAGTCGGGGTGGTAGCGCAGGGTCGGCGGCCCGTCCGAAGGCAGGTCCGCCACCGCTGCGAGTCTCCCGCTGAGCAACACGTCGAGCCTCAAGGAACATCCTCGCTGAGACGGAACCTGTCGAGGTACGCATCGAGGTCGAACTCCGGTGCCGAAGGATGCAGTTCGATCCGATAGTCGAGACCCTTGAGCAATCTGAGGAACAGCCCCAACTCGACCGTGTCCTTGCCGTTCTCGAACTCGGAAAGCCACTTGCGGGACACCCCGGCCTTTGCTGCCAGTTGGGCTTGGGTCAGGCTGCGCGCGTTGCGGAGTGACTTGATCGCGCCGCCCATCAGGTCGCAACGATGAACATGGCGCAGGACCGGCCCATCTGATGTGCCAACGGATCTGATTTCCAGCGGCTCAGGCATGCCTTCACTCCAGTTTGTGCAACCGTACGGTGAAATCTGAATGATATCACTGCACGGTGACAAGTAGACAAAATCACCGAACAGTTACACTCCGGTACCACATAGCAAGTCCTAGTCCAATAGCAACGCATCACATGCCGTCTAGCCTGAACGATGCGCCCTGCTATGGAGCAACATGGCGTCGAACAACGAGAATTGCAGTGACAGGACTCAATGAGGCTGAGGTGGTGAAGATCGCGCTTGCGCCCCACTGAGCACGAGGCAGGGATAGTCCTCGGAGCGGTTGGCAATGAGAGGCGTCTCGTTGGCAGTCGCCCTTTGGCAGTGCTCGGCGAGGTCTCCGAATCGATCCATGTCAACACCCCCAGCCGCGGCTACCTTTGCTATGGCAGACATGACACGAGCGGTCAACTGCTCTGTGTCGCCTGAGTTGATCAAGTAGAAGTTGATTTCGATCTTGCCGTTCGAGGCTTGGCCCCACAGACTCGGATCGACCAAGCCGTCGGTCCCGTGGAGTTTGTCAGCCATCCGCTCGAACGCAGCTGAGAACTCCTGGCTCGTCAGCTTTCGCTCAACGTCGTTGTCGACAGCGGCGAGAGTTGCTTTGTAGCTCACCTCAAGATGAGTGCCTTCCACTTTCATCCCTCCCTGTGCCATCCGCTGCATCGCTCGAATCGCTTGCGCGTGCTCACCAGAGTACGTGAGCTTGACGGCGTTAGCACGATAGAAAGTGAACACTCGCAGGATTCTGGGCACAGAGCCCGGAAGTAGCCCTTGCCTCGTTTGACCCGCCAACCTTGCTTTTCGGCGGCGCGCAAGAGCGCTTCAAAGTCCTTCACTGGATGCCTAGATCGTCTCTGGAACTGCGCCGCCACTGAGTGAAAGACTATCAAACAATCTAAAATGATATTCAGACAACCCATCCGCCGGGCACCAAAGGTGACCGGCCGGCCGGGCGCTGCAGGACTAGAGGAGTTCGCGGTAGGCGTCTGATGTCTGTTGGTTGAATGCGACCAGCCGCACTTCTGCCACCTTCGTGGGGGTGGAGCGGAGCGTGTCGACAGCTACTGCAGCCGCTGCGGTGATCGGGTAGCCGTACACACCGGTGGAAATCGCCGGAAAGGCAACGGACGCGGCGCCCACCTCATCGGCACGGGCCAACGACTCCCGATAGCACGAAGCAAGAAGTTCCGGTTCGCCCCTGGTGCCGCCGTGCCACACCGGACCGACCGTGTGAATCACCCAGCGGGCCCCGAGCTTGAACCCGGGTGTGATCTTGGCTTGTCCGGTCTCGCAGCCCCCGAGTGTTCGGCAGTGTTCGACCAGTTCGGGACCTGCTGCTCGATGGATCGCGCCGTCGACGCCGCCGCCCCCCAGCAGAGACGAGTTGGCCGCATTGACGATGGCGTCGACGTCTTCCGCGGTGATATCGCCGATCAGCAGATCTAAGCGTGGCCCTGTGCCGTGCTGCGACTTCATGGGTTGAATCTAGATGCGGGTGTCGGGGCGTCGGTAGCTGGCATCGGGACCGGAGTAGCTGAGTCCGTAACCGGGCGGAGTTTGCCACACCAGATCGGGCGGCGAAGCGACTGCCGATCGCCACCAGGCGATCAGCCGATCCTCGTTCTCGTAGTCGAAAGGATCCTCGAGCACCCGTTCGATCAGGCCGCCCGGGGGATGCGGATTCTCGGCCAGCCATCGAGCGGTTCGGGCCACGGCCTCCCGCGCGTTCACGACGTCTCGGTAGCCGAGCACGTGGCGCAGGGCGCTGGTGTCGAACACCCGATGGTGAGTCGAAGGCCCCATCATCAGCGGTCTGGCCGGAACGGCCAGCTCCGCGGGCATCGAAACAATCTCCAGTTCCGCCCCCAAGGCGGTGGCGCAGATCTCCACGACTTGACGAACGGTGAGGGCCTCCTCGTCAGCTGCGTGGAAGATCCGGCCGGCAGCGAGATCCGGCTGATCCACCGCCAGGTGAACCGCATGCGCGAGGTTGTCGACGTATCCGAAGCTGTGGGCCGACTGCCCGCCGTCGGCCAGCACGATCTGGCGGCGTCCGTCGAGGATCCGCCTCACGACGCACCATTCCCGGGGGACGAGCTGGCGGGGCCCGTACACGTAGGGGTAGCGGAAATGCGTGGCGGTCGGGTGGCATTCGAACACGTACTGTTCGGTCCTTGCCACCCGATAAGACTTGCCGTCTTCGTCCTCGCTGCTCGTGGGGGCGTCTTCGGGGGTCGGCAGCGGGAGTCCGGGCGGGTCGAAAGCGTGCGGATCGAAGTAGCCCCGCAGTGCCGGTCCGCCCCCGATGGAGACGAAATGTCCGACACGTCCTCTGAGCACTTCGGCGATGGTCCGCAGGCGCCCGTAGGTGATCACCGCGAGATCCCAGTCCTGGGCTCCGATGGCGGCGCTCAGCGAGTCATGGTCGCGTACGTCGCAGTGAATGTGCGGCAGATGCAGCACCTCGTCGACTTCGTGAGTGCCGGTGTGGCAGATGGTCACGTCGTGGCCTCGGCCTTCGAGCCCTGCCACGATCAGCGGACCGGTCGGACCCGTTCCGCCCACAACCAGTGCCTTGGTCATCGCATTGCTCAACTCACGCGGGCATCACGTTGCCGCCGTCGACGCAGATGACCTGGCCGTTGACCATCGCGCTGTCGTCGCCGGCCAGGAACAACACCGGGCCGCACATGTCCTCGACCTGTGAGTTGCGCTTGGCCGCGGACATGTCTGCGAAGACCTGGTCGAAACCTGCCGGCACCTGCTTGTCGGTCGCCGGTGTCATGACCAGGCCCGGGGCGATGGTGTTGGCGGTGACCCCGTATTTCCCCAGCTCTCCGGCGAGCTGTCGGGTCAGGCCCAGCACAGCGAACTTCGTTTGCTGATAGGCATACGAGCCCAGCGACCAGGTTTGTGGATCCCCGGGTGGTCCCAGAGCACCCAGAGGCAGATATCCGGCGATCGAGCCGATGTTGATGATCCTCCCACGACCCTTCTGAACCATCGTGGGGGCGAACGCCCTAGCCATCAACCATTGTCCGATCACGTTGACGTCGTAGACGTGGCGCAGATAGGCGACCGAGTTGTCCGAGAGGTCCAGATCACCGTAGACAGCGGCGTTGTTGACCAGCACGTCGACGGTTCCGAAAGCGTCGAGAACGGTGTCGCGGCAGGCATCAACCGAAGCCTCGTCGCTGATGTCGGCGGCGACGAATATGGCGTCGCCACCGAGTGATTCTGCGACACGAGTTCCCTGCTCACGGCCTATGTCGACGACGGCGACTTTGGCGCCTTCCGCGACGAAGCGACGGCAGTAGGCCTCGCCGATGCCGCCACCACCGCCGGTGATGACAGCCACATGTCCGGCGAGTCTGCCGGTCATGCCGACTCCGTGTCGTACTGCTCGCGCAACACCCTCTTGAGCACCTTTCCGGTGGGGTTGCGGGGGATGACGTCGGTGAACTCAACGGCCTTGGGCATCTTGAAGCGGGCAAGCCTGCCGTCGCAATGGGCGAGCACTGCCTCGGCTGTGACGTCCTCGCTTGCGCGCACGATCACCGCCAGGGGCGACTCACCCCACTTCTCGCTGGCGATACCGATGACCGCGGCATCGGCGACCCCGTCCATTGCCATCAGCACGTTCTCGATCTCCGCGGGATACACGTTCTCGCCGCCGGAGATGATCATGTCCTTGATCCGGTCCTGGATGTAGACGAACCCGTCGGCATCGGTGATGGCGACGTCTCCGGTGCGCAACCAGCCGTCCACGATCGCCTCCGCGGTGGCGTTGTTTTTCATGATGAAGTTGTTTCCTGTTCTCAGATGCAGCAGATGGAGGTGGAGCAATAGCCGCTACAGCATATGTTGAACCAGTTGGCGGTGGTTTGGGCTTGCTGATTGTTCGGTGCGGGTCAGCCGTTCCGTCGGCTGTTGCTGGGTTGGGTTCGGTGGTTGTTTGGTGCGGGTCAGCCGTTCCGTCGGCTGTTGCTGGGTTGGGTTCGGTGGTTGTTCGGTGCGGGTCAGCCGTTTCGTCGGCTGTTGCTGGGTTGGGTTCGGTGGTTGTTTGGTGCGGGTCAGCCGTTTCGTCGGCTGTTGCTGGGTTGGGTTCGGTGGTTGTTTGGTGCGGGTCAGCCGTTCCGTCGGCTGCGATCAGTTGTGGCAGTATGAATGACAGATGTATCGTGATCGGTTATGACCCGTACAACCTCTGAGGTTCCGGCTGCGCCCGGCGACAACACAGTTGAAGCTGCCGCGGCTCCGGCTGCGCCCGGCGACAACACCGACGGTCGACGAGCCCGCCGCGACCGCAACCGGGAACGGGTTGTCGACGCGATTTTGGAGTTGTACCGCGAGGGTGACCTGCGGCCCTCGGTCAACGCCGTGGCCGAGCGCTCGGGTGTGTCACACCGCAGCGTCTTTCGCTACTTCGATGACCTTGGCGAGTTGTGCCGAGTCGCTGTTGAACGCCAGTTCATGGCGATATTCGACCTCTGGGTGGTGCCCGACACCGGTATCGGACCGCTTGACGAGCGGGTGGAACGGCTCGTTGAACAACGGCTCACGCTCTACGACGCAGCCGCGTCGGTGTGGCGCGTCGGTCAGACGAGAGCCCCTTTCGAGCCGGTCCTGGCACGAAACCTTGAACAGACGGCCGCGGTCAACGTTGAACAGATGAAGCAACATTTCGCGAACGAGCTCGACGGTCTCGACCCGGACCGCGCGGAATTCGTGGCCGAGGCGCTGGCTGCTATGTGTTCACTCGATGTCATCGACCTGCTTCGTCATGTGCGGGAACTGGACCGACCGACCACTGCTGAGATCCTCTCGTCCATGCTGTCTGCGGTGTTAGCGAAGGTGTGAGCAGTGGTTGAGGTCACGAACGAAACGAACGTCGCGGCCCCCGCCGAGGCGGTCTGGGCCGTGCTGTCCGACTTCGACCGGATCGCTGACTGGGCCCGAGAAATCGACCATAGTTGCCGATTGAGCCAACGCAGCGAGGGTGTCGGAACCGAGCGCAGAGTCCAGGTCGGAACCAACGTCGTTCTCGAACGAGTCACCGTATGGGAACCCGAACAAACACTGGCTTATGAGATCGTCGGTCTGCCGTCCCTGGTCAGCAGGGTTGTCAACGAGTGGACGCTCGAACCCGACGGAGACCGCACCCGCCTGGCGCTCACCGCCACGGTCGAACCAGGCCCCAAACCGCCCATGAAGCTAGCGGCCCGGCTCCTGGCCAAACAGATGGGTTCGGTCAACCAACGCTTGCTGAGCGATTTGGCACTTGCAGCAACCCGGACCGCCTCGGCTGGAAGCGCCACCGACAGAACCGGGAGGAGCTAGCACGTGGCCGACCGACAACCCGACATCGTCATAGTGCTGACCGACGAAGAGCGGGCGGCGCCTGCATATGAGACAGCCGAGATTCAAGCATGGCGCGAACAGCATCTGTCCGGCCGACGCTGGTTCACCGAGAACGGAGTGGACTTCCGGCGTCACTATGTGGCGTCGACCGCATGTGTCCCGAGCCGTCCGAGTCTGATGACCGGCCAGTATCCCGACGTACACGGCGTCACCCAGACCGACGGGCTGGGCAAACGGGCGACCGACAGCCGGATGCGCTGGCTCAGGCCCGATGAGGTTCCCACGATGGGTGACTGGTTGCGCGCCGCAGGCTACGACACCACCTACGTGGGCAAATGGCACGTGAGCCACGCGGACCTCACCGTCGATGGCCGGCGTCTCCGCACCAACAATTCCGCCGGGGAGTTGATCCCCGAAGCAGTCGATGCGTACCTCGCCGCGGACCCGCTCGACGAATTCGGCTTCTCGGGTTGGGTGGGGCCAGAACCCCACGGTGGCGATTGGTCAGACACCGGCTATGTGCGTGACCCGATCTACGCTCAACGGGCGGCGGCTTGGCTGCAGGACCGCTACGAGCGCCGAGCCGAAGGCGACCCGCAAGCGGCCAGACCGTTCCTGTTGATCTGCTCGTTCGTCAACCCCCACGACATCGTGCTCTGGCCGATACTGGCCGTGCACAAGCGGCGTGGCAACGAATTCGCCCCGTCGCCCGCAGAGCTGCCGCCGATCCCGCCGTCACCCACCGACGACGAGGACCTCTCCGACAAACCCGCACTGCAGATGGCCTACCGCGACGGCTACTACTCGGCGTACGGCCCGTCGCCGCTGATACGGCGTGCATACGAGAGCAACGCCGAGCGCTATCGCCAGACCTACTACCGATTGCATCATGACGTGGACGGGCCGATCGATGTGGTTCGCCGTGCGGTCACCGATCAGAGCGAGGCTGAAACGGTCCTAGTGTTCAGCGCCGATCACGGCGATCTGCTCGGGTCGCACGGAGGTCTGCATCAGAAGTGGTATCAGCTGTACGACGAAGCGACTCGGGTGCCGCTGCAGATCGTCCGCACGGGACCCGACGCCACCGCCCCGGCGGTTGTCGACACGCCGACCAGCCACATTGACCTGCTCCCAACGCTGCTTGGACTCGCGGGCGCTGACGAAAAGGCGCTGGCGGCGGAGTTGGCGCAAACCCATACAGAAGTCCA
The DNA here is from genome assembly GCA_965116485.1 of Acidimicrobiales bacterium. Taxonomy (GTDB): domain Bacteria; phylum Actinomycetota; class Acidimicrobiia; order Acidimicrobiales; family Aldehydirespiratoraceae; genus VXYK01. The sequence continues at coordinate 3,252,238 of OZ220692.1, read as the reverse complement.
CCCCCTCCCCGGGCGAGACCTGAGCGGGCTTCTGTCGGCACCTCAGCAAGCACCGGCCGACTCGGTCTATCTCGTCACCCGCGACAACATGCTGGAGGGCGACGGTTCGAGTGCGGCGATGCTGGCGGTCAGGGGGCGTGTCGATGCTCCGTACCCGCTGCAGATCAAGGTCCCGTCACATGCGGCGACCAATGTGGAGGCGATCGTCGGCACGGTCGCCAAAAAGCTGTGGAAGCTGGCCCGCACCTTCGACGACCCCGCCACCTGGACCGAACCCTTCGAGCGGCAACTTTCGGCGCGCAGCCCGGGCGGTCCGGTGTATCGGAGCAAACCGATCCCTGACCAATGGGAGCTCTACTGTCTCAGCGACGATCCCGCCGAAGCGCACAACCAATGGAACAATCCCGAATTTGCGGAGGTATTTGAAGTGTTGACTGAAGACTTGAAGCGGATCCGCCGCGAACGGGTCCCGGCCCGCAACGCCGAATGGCCCACCGCCCAACGTCGAGCGGACCGTCCCAAATCCAAGCGCCCGCCGTTGCCGGCGCGTGGCCTGCGACGCCTGCTTCAAAAAGCCGGCCTTCATCCCGACGATCCTGAGTCCGTCAAGCTGGACTTGGCAGGCCACCGTGCGCTCATCGTCGCTACCAACCAGGCGACTCTTGAGGTTGGCAAGCCCACGGGCGTGTTCGGCTCGGAGCTGACCGTACCCTACTACGAGTTCCTTGATGCCGGGATGGAGGTGGATATTGCTTCGCCCAAGGGCGGCGACATCCCTTTCGACCCGAAGTCGTTCATTCCGATCGTTCGCTCTGATCACGACGACCGGTTCATGGCCGACGACGAGGCCAAGGAGAAGGTCACCAACAGCCTGGCCATCGGAGACCTCGACATGGACGACTACGACATAGTGTATTTCGCCGGTGGTTGGGGAGCTGCGTGGGACCTCGGCACGTCCGATGAGGTCGGGGAGCAGGTGACCGTCGCCGCGGCGCAGAACAAGGTGATCGGCGGGGTCTGCCATGGACCGCTGGGTTTGTTGAAAGCCAAGACCGCTGAGGGGGAACCGCTGGTCAAGGGCCGCTCGCTCACCGCGGTCACCGACAAGCAGGTCGCCGAACTAGGCATCGGCAGCACCCCGCAACACCCCGAGACAGAGCTTCGCCGCATCGGTGCTGATTTCCAGAGCACCCATCGGCGCCGAGACATCTTCGCCAACCATGTCGTCGTCGACGGCGATCTCATCACCGGCCAGAACCAGAACGCCGGACCCATGGTGGCCCGCGAGATGATGCTGAGAGTGTTGTCCAAACGCGATGCCGCAGACCGAAACCCGGTTCCGGTCGGCGGCGACTGAGGAGACAGGTCTGATGGAGATCGTTCTGCTCGGGACCGGTTCGCCTATCCCTGATCCGAATCGTGCCGGTCCCGCAACGCTGATCAAGGCCGGTGAAGGTGGTCTGGAGCAGGTCTTGATCGATGCTGGACGTGGTTGCGTGATGCGCATGGCGGCAGTTGGTTCTTTGCCGGTTCTGCTGTCGGGTGTTCTCGTCACCCATCTGCACAGCGATCACCTGTGCGCCCTGAACGACGTGATCACCACCCAATGGGTCATGACCAATGAACCCAGACCTCTGAGGATCTGGGGTCCTGTCGGGACCCGGCGCTTCGTCGATCGCACTTTGGACGCACTCGGACCCGACATCGGTTACCGGATCGCCCACCACGATGATCTGAACTGGGGACCGCTGGTCGAAGTCAGCGAAGTGCAGGCGGGTGATTCGTTCGAGCTCGGTTCGATGCAGGTGAGCGTTCACCCGACGGTTCATACTCCTGTGGAGCCCACTGTCGGCTATCGAGTGGAGCGGGAAGGCAAAGTGGCGGCGCTGGCAGGCGACACGGTCCCTTGTGCCGGACTCGATGAGCTGACCGACAACGCTGATGCGTATGTTCAGACGGTCATTCGCGACGATCTAGTGAAGCTGGTGCCGATAGAGCGCATGCAGGACATCCTAGACTATCACTCAAGCGTTGAGCAGGCAGCGCAGACCGCCGCACGCAACGGAGTGAAGACCTTGGTCCTGACGCACCTGGTCCCGGCTCCTCAGCCTGAGCAGTACGACGAGTGGCGGGCGATCGCCGCGCAGCATTTCACCGGTGAGATCATTGTTGGTGACGACCTGACCAGCGTCTCGCTCTGACCCGCCGGTCAGAATTCGAGCGCTGAGGTGGGTGCGGGCGTGATCATCGACTCGGCGAACGCGTAGGAATGCGCTGGGCTGACCATGGCGTGTTGACTGCCGGCATGAATGTCCCGAAAGCAGCGCTGAAAGCCGCCGTCGCGCAGAGCCGTCGTGCCGATGTGTCGGTACATGGTCTGGATGACCTGGGTTGACCGCTGGGTGAACCAGGCGGTCGCCTGCAGAGCCTCGCCAATAGCGGCCTGGTCGATGTTGTCGTCGAGCGCCGATTGCTCCGCCTTGGCGAACGCCGCGCGGATCCACAGATCACCGGCACGAAACAGGCTTTCGGCTTCGGCCAGGTCGTATTGGAAGCGGGGATCCTCGGCCAGGGTTGACTTGCCGGTCATGCGTTGCTTGGATTTGGCCAGCGCAGTCGCTTCGTCGATGGCACGGCGTGTCACTCCGAGAACCCAGCCGGCGTGCCCGACTTCGGTGATGCACAACACCCCGAGGTTGTAGGTGGGCCCGCCGCGGTATTTTGTGAACCCGAAGAACGACAATGTCCGGTCCTCGGGAACGATGCTGTCGATCTTGTAGTCGTACGAAGCTGTCGAGCGGAGTCCCATCACGTGCCAGTTGCCGACTATGTCGGCTTCGGCTATCGGCACCACGGCCAGCAGAAACTCGGGGTCTCCCTCGGTGGGGGCGGAGAAAGAGCCGCATCCGGCCCATTCGGCGTGTTGCAGACCCGACCCGAAGGAGTAGTCGCCGGTGATGTGATAGCCGTCGGGACATGGCACGGCGGTGCCGTTGGGAGCGAATTGTCCAGCGACCAGCGGGACGCCGTCGGCGAACATCACGTCGCTGAACGAAGCTGGCGACCACGATCCGAAATAGCAGGCGGCGGTGCTGCTCGCCATGACCACCCAGCCGATGGATCCATCTGCACGGGAAAGTTCGGTGAACACGTCGAGAGACTCGCCGAACGTGAGTTCCGCCCCGCCCACCTCCTTGGGGATGAGCGTGCCGTAGAGACCAGCCTCTCGGCAGAGCTTCACTGCTTCGTCGGTCATGTGGGTGCCCTCGGCCTCGGCCTTGGCCCCCTCTGCATCCAGAGTCGTGCGGAGATCACGAGCGGCATCAAGTAGCTCAGTCATTGCGAAAGTCTCCCAGTTTGCGCCTTGAATTCTGAAATCGCCGAAGCGAGCGATGCGTATCGAATGTCCCACAGTAGGGTCCGCTCTCAATGAGTTACGAACCCGACACGGTGGTGTTGGTCGGTGCGGCCGCTGCCGGCCAGCGTCCGGTCGATCCGGGAGCCGGTCTCGACACCACGGAATTGATGACAGAAGCTCTGCGAGACGCCCTGGGAGACTGTGGGGTGGCAGGGCTCGGTCCCAAGATCGGTTGGATCGGTGCTACTCGCGGCCTTGCTCAGCTGCCGGACGCGGCCCGTCGGATCGGGGAGGCGGTGGGGGCGGACCCTCATACGGTCGCTGTGGATGTGGGCATCCCCCAGCAGACGTTGATGAACCTGGCGTTCGAGGCGATCGGTTCTGGTCGGTTTGAGATCGCCGTGGTGTGCGGCGGGGAGACCAAGTACCGCGATGACCTGGCGCGCCGGGCGGGTGCGGAGTTGCCGGGCCACGATCAGGAAGGCCTTGTGCCCGACGAGGAGTTTTCCCCCGCCGGTGAGATCGTTGCCCGGCCCGAGATTGAGATCGGGGCGGTCGTTCCGGTTCAGCAGTACGCAATGATCGAGAATGCTCGGCGAGCCGCGCACGGTTGGACGCTGAGCGGTCACCGAGACGAGATCGCGGCGCGCTGGCACGGCTTCAACCGGATCGCTGAGATGAACCCCCGTGCGGCGTTCGGTGACCCGATGCTGCCCGACGAGATCCGTGATCCTGCACCGGCGAACCGTCCCATGGCGTTTCCCTACAACAAGTGGCACAGCTCCCAGTGGAGCGTGGATCAGGCCGCGGCTCTGGTTTTCTGTTCGGTGTCGACGGCGGTTTCGCTGGGCGTGCCTCGTGATCGCTGGGTGTTCCCTCATGTGGGTCTCGAGTCGTCGATGTCGCTCTCGTTGTCGCGTCGAGGCGATCTTCACCGTTGGCCGGCCATGGCGGTGTTGGGCGCGGCGACTGAGCGTCATGTCGGTCGTCGCGTGGCTGACATGGACCACATCGAGCTCTACAGCTGCTTTCCTTCGGCTGTCGCGGTTCAACAGTCGGAACTCGGCGTGGATCTCGACAGGGTTTGCACCGTCACCGGAGGTATGGCCTTCGCGGGGGGTCCGTTGAACAACTTTGTGTTTCAAGCCACGGTCGAGATGATCGAGAGGGTTCGATCCGAGCCGGGCACTCACGGTGCTGTCACTGCGGTCAGTGGATTGTTGACCAAGCCGGGGCTCACCGTTTGGAGCACCGAGCCTCCGGCTGCCGGTCTGTTGACCGCTGATCTAGCGGCTGAGGCGCAAGCGGCCACCGCAGAGGTTCCGCTCGACGAGGATCCCCACGGTGAGGGAACGGTCGCCACATACACGGTCGTGTACGACGGCATGGAACCCTCCGGTGTGCGAGCAATAGTCGACCTCACTTCGGGCAGCCGTGCCGTGGCCGCCCTCGATGACGCCGAGGTCGCCTCGGCTGCGGTCAACGAAGACCTGATCGGCACCCCCGTCTCCGTCGACGGCACCACCCTCAGGCTCTAAGCCGAAGGCGCCGCGGACCAGCCTTCCAGATTACCCCCAATTTCGGAAGGCTAGTGACTGTTCACCGCACGGAATCCTGATTTGTGCTGAGGTTCGAGATGATCAGTGGTTGAGGAGGATTTTGACGATTTGGTGCACGTTCGTTGCTGTGTCTCGGTCGATGATGCCGAGTCGGTCGACGAGGCGTCGTTTGTTGATCGAGCGGAGCAGTTCGCACTGGGCGAAACTCCTCTTATGCAACCCGGTTTCGGCGGTCGCTTGCACCTCCACATGAAGGGAGAGCGAGCGCTCCGTCGTCGTCAACGGGACGACGAACACTACAGGGAATCCGGTGCCGAAAGTATCGGTTGGCCCGAGCACCAGAGCCGGTCGTTGGAATGCGGGTTCACCGGGGTGTGGTTCGCCGAAATCGACCAGCCACACTTCGTCAACAGATGCCATCGGCGACCGAAGAGACTTCTGCTTCAGTGAGGTAGTCCGCCCAAGCCGCGGGATCGCTTTGGAGCGCAGCAAGCTCCTCCTGTACTCGTAGACCGAACCGGACGCGCCGCAAGGCTTCAGCTGCGTCATGAACCGTGCTGCCGAGTGTGTCTCCGCTCTCATTGCTGAGTTCAACGAGCTGGGCGTGGGTTTCGAGGTCCACTCGGATCGTCGTTGTTGCCATATCTTGAACCTACAGCGTCATAGATTAATTGTCTACAAATAATCTACACACGGGACGCTCACGCTGCGGTGATGTCGATGATTCCGATGGAGGGGCGCACACCGAATCGGATCTGGGGCGCGTGGCGGCGCTCTCGCCCCACTCCGGTGGAAACATACACCGGTGTGCCGTGCAGTTCATGCAACCCTCCGGCCGCCACGTTCCTCGGCACGTCCGACGCGGTGACTATAGGACCGATGAAGGGCAGCGCGATCTGTCCACCATGCGTGTGTCCCGCCACCAAGAGATCAACCGGGGTTGATTCGATCAGTCGAATCTCGTCGGGCTGGTGAGCGAGCACTATTCGTAGATCGGACGAACTCTCGGCTAGTTCCTCGGCACGGAGCTGGGCCACCCGCTCGTTACCGAACAAGGTGATTCCAAGCACACTGACCGTGTTGCCGTTGACCTCCAGGGTTTCAATCTGGTTGTTGAGAATTCGTGCACCCGTGCCGCTCACGATTTCGTCGAGCCCAGCGATGCTGTCGGTGTTCCCGCTGACCAAGAAGACAATCGGGATTTCTTCGACGAGCCTCCGAATCATTTCGTTGAACTCTGGAACCTTCTCGTCGAACCGGTCTTGATCGATTTGGTACAGGTCTCCCGGAATGAAGACAAGGTCCGGTTCAGCAGCGATCAAACGGTCGACAGCACTGTTCTCGTACGAACCGATCTCGGTCGTTTGCAGGTCGGCAAGCACTCCGATCCGGATGTCCCCGCTGACACTCTCAACCTCCAGCTCGACCCGGTCCACCCGCAGCCAGAACGGCTCGATGTAGGTGGCATATATTCCCAATGGAATGGGGACGAAAGCGAGCACGCAAAGTGCCGTGACCACCCGCGTACGGTTCCGAGCGGCAACCAGGACGATGGTTCCCGCCAGCGGGACTCCGACTGTCAGCACGACGTAAGCGATATGGATGACTGCGAAGGTGTCTGGGCCCGTTATGAACAGCGTTCCGATGGTGAATAGGAACGTGCCTGCAAATCCAATGGCGACGGCAATCGCAGTGAGCTGAACGCTCCTGAAATCTCGCCGGATCAGCGAGACGACACTGACACCCGCTACAGCACCGGTAATGAACGCAGCACCGATTGCGTAGTAGTTCAGGAGCATCGGGGCTGAGCGACCGGGTGGTCAGTTGAGGCCGAGTTCGGAGATGCGGTCGAGGACTCTTTGGCGTTCGTCGTCGATCGTTGTTGTGTCGCCATGGCCGGTGTGGACCGTTGTGGCACCGGGGAGCGTCAACAGGCGATCGCGGATCGAACGCAGGATGGTCGGTTCGTCGCTGTAGCTGCGTCCCGTGGCTCCGGGACCGCCGCAGAACAAGGTGTCGCCGGACATCACCCGTTCGGCGTCGACGTCGAAGAAGCAACAGCATCCCGGCGAATGGCCTGGAGTGTGAATGATCGCGAGGCTGTGGCCACCCGCAGTGATGGTCTCTCCGGGCGTCAAAGCGCCGTCGGTCGAGTCGTCGGGGAACAGCGCTTCCCACAGCATCTGGTCGTCGGGATGCAGCAGAATCGGCGCGTCCACCGCGTCGCGCAACGCCACCGCGGCGTTGATGTGGTCGTTGTGGCCGTGCGTACACACGATCGCGGTCACCCGCCGACCGTTCACCGCGTCGACGATCGGCTGGTGGTCGTGGGCCGCGTCGAAGATCACGATCTCCTTGTCGTCACCCACCAGCCAGATGTTGTTGGTGACCTCCCACTCGCCCCCGTCGAGAGCGAAGATGCCGTCGGTCGTAACGAGTTCGACCCCCATCAGATGATGACCACCGACCGCAGCACCTCGCCCCGCTCCATCTTGTGGAAGGCCTCTTCCACACCGTCGAGATCGATCGTCTCAGACACGAACCCGTCGAGGTCGAGCCGGCCCTGGCGGTAGAGGTCGATCAGCATCGGGAAGTCCCTGCTCGGCAGACAATCGCCGTACCAACTCGACTTGAGTGCTCCGCCCCGACCGAACACCTCCTGGAAGGGCAACTCGATTTTCATCTCAGGGGTGGGCACGCCGACGAGCACAACCGTGCCCGCCAGGTCCCTTGCCTCGAAACACTGCTTGTACACCTCGGGAAGGCCGATGGCGTCGATGGTGACGTCGGCACCGAACCCGCCGGTGTATTCCTGGATCTTCTCAACCGCGTCCTCTTCGCGGGAGTTGATCGTGTGGTGGGCGCCGAAACCCTTGGCCAGTTCAAGCTTACGGTCATCGATGTCGACGGCGATGATGTTGGATGCCCCGGCCAGCTTCGACCCGGCAATGGCAGCGTTGCCCACACCGCCGCAACCGAATACAGCCACGCTGTCGCCGCGGCCCACGCCGCCGGTGTTGATAGCGGCGCCGATCCCGGCCATCACCCCGCAACCCAGCAGTCCCGCGGCGGCGGGGGAGGCCTCGGGGTCGACCTTGGTGCATTGACCGGAGGCTACGAACGTCTTCTCGGCGAAAGCGCCGATACCCAGCGCGGGCGACAGCTCGGTCCCGTCCTCCAGGGTCATCTTCTGTTCGGCGTTGTGCGTGCTGAAACAGAGGTGCGGTCTGCCCCGGTTGCAGGCCCGGCAGTCGCCGCACACGGCTCGCCAGTTGAGGATCACGAAGTCACCGGGAGCAACTTCGGTCACGCCCTCCCCGACGGCTTCGACCACACCGGAGGCTTCATGGCCGAGCAGAAACGGGAAATCGTTGTTGATCCCGCCCTCGCGGTAGTGAAGGTCGGTGTGGCAGACCCCGCACGCCTGTATCGCCACGACTGCTTCGCCCGGCCCCGGATCGGGGATCACGATGTTTGCAATAGTGACCGGTTCACCGACCGCCGCAGAAATTACTCCCTTTACCGTTTGTGGCATTGTCCTGTTCTCCGTGTGTGACCGTCTGGAATCCTCGACTTTAGCCCCACGCCCCGAACCAGTCGATCCCTAGACAACCACGACCTGCTGGATCGCCGCCTCCTGCCCGAAGGAAGGGCGCGGCCAACAGAAAGGTTGTCACACCTAGCCACCATGACCTGCTGGATCGCTGCGCCTAAGCGACCTTCAGGGGTTGGGTCTCGACGAGACCCTGTTTTGTCGGCGGGGCCGGTTCGGCACCAAGGCGTGGTCGACCAGCATCGTCGACGTCGGACGCAGCCCAGTTGCTTGATGTAGTGCCAGGTAGGACCGCTAAAGAACCCGCCGGTTGGCTGTTGAAACAACCCGACGGCTGGTTAGGGGGGATCCGTTGGGCGACCCTTGACCTCTTTGGACCCTACAGGGCGGCGTTCGACACCGCCATACCCCACGCCGAACAGGTCGCGGACCCGTTCCACGTCGTGCGGTTCGCTGACAACACACTCGACGAGGTCCGGCGCAGAGTGCAGAACCAGACGCTGGGCCACCGCGACCGCGAACACGACCCGCTATATCGGGCACGCAAACTGCTGTTAGCCGGCCACGAACGCGTCAGCGAAACAGGCGAAACGAAACTGCTGGGGTTGCTTCACGCGGGCGATCCCCACGGCGAGGTCCGCAACGCCTGGCACGCCAAAGAGACACTGCGCGGGATATATGACATCACCGATCCCGAACTCGGCGCCACAACAGTCGATCAGCTCGCCGTCGAGTTCCAAGACTCGTTTCTGCCTGTCGAGGTCAACCGGCTGGGCCGCACCCTGGCTCGTTGGAGCACCCAGATCGCGAACTGGCACACCGCCCGGGTGTCCAACGCCGCGTCTGAGGCTGCCAACAATCTGATCAAACGAGTCAAACGCGTCGGGTTCGGGTTCAGCAACTTCAACAACTACAGAATCCGCTCACAGCTCTACGCCGGCAAGCTCAACTGGGCGCTGCTCGACACCCTCACTCCCCCCTGATTCCCGAAGCACCGGTTTGAGGCGGGAGTTCTGCTGATGCGGCGGCAGGTACCGTCAATGTCAACGGTCAACTGAAGCTGGCACCGCCGACGGGCGGTGAAGAACTGCGGCGGCAAGTCGAACGCCGTGACTTCGCTCAGCTGAGCGACCTGCGCCTGTTGCCGATGGCAAGGGTGAGGTCAGTTGGTTGATGGTTTCGTTCCGAACGTCTGGATCTGGTGATGCTGGGTCATTGCCGAACCGGGCGGGCCCAACAGCATGTGGGCGCGCAGATTGCGGCGGTGAAACAGCCTCACCAGCTCCTCGTCGTAGGCACTGGTGTCGGCATTGGCGAGCACGAAGCGTTCGAGTTCGGCTTCTCCCTCCTGCCAATCTGCGGGCCTGTATCCGAGCAGAAGGTGCAGATCGTCGAGGTTGGCCTGCTCGGTGGCGTCACCGATCTCGTCGATGCGTGCCAGGTGACGGGCCAACCGGAAAGCGGTGCGGATCCGGTGCCGCTGCACCGCGTCATCGATCTGTTGTGAGCGGAGCATGCTGACGAGGTGTCGGTGCCCGGCCGTGGCCTGTGAGCCTGTCGGCTCGGGCGTCTCAACTTCGGGCAGTTCGATCTCAAGCATCTCGGCGAGCGCCTCGGTGGCGAAGAGGTTGGTCTCGTAACACCACTGCAGGTTGGTCATCAGATCCGAGGTGGCCGGCGGCTCCTTGATCGCAGCGCTGAAAGCCAGTTGGTTGGTGAGCGTGAAAACGAAGTGGTGGTGCTGGATCGCAGCCATATCGACCGGCTCGCCCCGCAACTCCTCGTAGCGGGCATACAGCTCAGCCATGTCGCCGTAGCCGACGATCGTGTCACGCATCCGCCAAGCGGCGAGATCCATCATCGGATCGCCCACGTGGGCGATCTCCAGGTCGAGCAGCGCGACGATCCTGCCGCCTTCGTGATGAAACTGGCCCGAGTCCCACACGATCGGCGCCTCACGCCCCTTCGAGTCGGGCGGGTTGCGGCGCAGCCAACCGAGACAGAACTCCAGGAACGGGTCCGGGTGCGACTTCTGGGATCTGTAAACCTCTTCGTAACGCGCCAGGCCCACGGTCCCCGATTCAGCAGGGTTCGCTGCTCGGGTGATCCCGGCGGCCGAGAACGGTTCAGGATCAAGAGCATGAAGCCGGGCGAGATGACCGAGATAATCGTCGACAGCCGCTGCCCGCTCGTCGTCTGGCGTGTCGGGAAAGTGCTCCTGACCGCCGACCCGGTCCATCACATAGGCGTACGGTGAATCGATCATCCCGTGGACCGCGGCGACGGGAATGCCGTGCCGTTGCAGCAGCGACTGGAAACGCATCTCATGTTCGAGCGGAAAGATAAGGGGCATGTCGGCGCGCTCGGCCCGCACACACAGTTCCAGCGTCTCGCCATCGCGCTCCAGGTCGGCGAACCACACCGGCCGCCAACGCGGCTGCTGTTTGATGTTTACGACTCTGCCGCCCAGTTCACGCTCCAGCCACGCAGTGATCTGCGCGGGATGCTCAGGCGCCGGAACATACATCGCCCCGACGCTACCCGAGCCCCTAGCCGAAGCCCTCGCGGAGGGTGAATACTCCGGCGTCGAAGACCACACGGTTGCCGACCCGGGTCTGGAACAGGGTTCGGCCGTCCACATCCCACATGTGCACATCGAGACGCTCGCCGGGTATGACCGGTGACTTGAAACGCCCGCCCATCGACCCGAAGCGGCTCGTGTCGCCGTCACAACGTCCGTGCAGCAGCGCCCTGCCGGTGAAACCGAAGGTGCACAGTCCATGCAGGATCGGCTTGTCGAAACCGGCCATACCAGCGAACGACGGGTCGCTGTGAAGCGGGTTCCGGTCGCCGTTGAGGCGATACAACAGGGCCTGATCGGTGCGGGTGTCGTAACCGACCACGGTGTCGGCATCGCGCTCGGGCAGCGCCCAGTCGCCCGACGGGCCGCGGTCACCGCCCCAACCTCCCTCACCGGAGATGAACAACCCCGAGCGGCTGGTCCAGAGCGGCGCTCCGGAGGTATCGGTCGCCGTGGTTTCGAGGTGTACCAGAGCGGCTTTGCCCTTGTCGTAGATCGCCGCCACCTTGCCGACACCGATCGCCGTTCCCTCGGCCGGGAGGGTCTGATGCAGCTCTATCGCCTGCTCGCCGTGCAGCAGGGCCGCTAGGTTGTAGTCACCGAACTTGGGCATCTTGCCGGCGCCCATGACCACCGCCTGGGTGGGCAGCGCAAGCTGTTGCACGTCGGCGGTGTTCTCGGTGGTGAACTCCAACTCGAAGCCGGTCGGGTCGGTCATCCCCGCGCCTACGCCGAGCGCGTAGAGCAGGCTGTCGCTCGACGACCAGGTGATTTCTGCTGGTTCGCTGGTGTTGCCGACGGCATCGGGGTCGATGGGCATTGCTGTTTCTCCTGTTGGTGGGTTTGTTCTTGGTTGGTTCGTGCTTGGTGGACTTCGTCGGCGGCGAGGATCATGGCCTCGATCAGGATCTCCTCCTTGGACGAGAAATGGCGATATATGGCCGGTCCGCTCACGTCGACCGCACTGCCGATGTCGTCGACGCTGGTCGCCGGATAACCCCGCTCGTGAAACAGCTGAATTGCGGCTTCGAGTATCAACGCCCTGCGATTGGGAGGGCGACGGTTCGATTCGTCGACAACCGACGGCGTCTCAGCTTCAGCAACAGTTCCCTCACTCATTGCCGGAGGCCACGCGGACAGCCTTCCGAATTATCCACGGACACGGGCTGAGTAGCGTGGCCGTGGCCCGAGCGGCCCCGTGAGCGCAGCGAACAAAGAGCGGGAAACAACGTCTTTGGAATCGAGAAACCTTGCAATCCGCTCATGCTGGAGCCAACGTTAACAAGAGTTGCTCGAGGTGGACCCAGCCGGAACCGTGGTCACCCGTGTCCAGAGGGGGCAACCCGGATCCGGTGCGGGAGTCATCGGCGCGAGCAGCGCGGGGGATCCGATGCGGAAGTCATCGGCGCAAGCAACGCGGGTTAGGGTTTCGACATGGTCCTCCGTCGGCGTCGTCGCCGCAATCGTCGCAAGCCGCCGCACTTCCGCTACTCGGCATGGGACGGCACCCAGAGCGGGTTCGACGTCGACGCCGACAGCCTCTTCGACGAGTTGGCCGACGACCTGCTCTACCACGGGGACGTCAACAGTGCGCTGCGCCGGATCATGCAGGGCGGCATGACCGACCGGGACGGTCGCCACATGAAAGGCATCCGCGAGATGCTCGACCGACTGCGCGAACGGCGCCGGGAGATCCTCGACCAGCACGACCTCGGCGGTGTCTTCGATGATATCTCCGACGCGCTCAACGAGGTTGTCGACCTTGAGCGCCGAGCGCTGCAAGACATGGTCGAAACCGCAGCCGACTCCGGTGACGAAAGGCGTTCAGAACTCGCCAACGACTCGGCAACGATGAAGAACATGGAACTCGACATGCTCCCCCCTGACCTCGCGGGCAGAGTCAAAGGCCTCCAGGGCTATGAGTTCGAAAGCTCAAAGGCACAGCAGCAGTTCGAGGAGCTCATGGATCGGCTGCGTGAGCAGCTCATGCAACAGCAGCTCGATCAGATGGCCCAGGGCGTCAACGACATGACCTCTGAGGACATGGCCCGTCTCAAAGACATGTTGGCCGAGCTCAACCAAATGCTCGAACAGCGAGCCAACGGGGAGATCCCCGACTTCGACGGCTTCATGGAGCGCCACGGCGACTTCTTCCCGGAGAACCCCAGAACGCTCGACGAACTGCTCGAAGTGATGGCACAGAGGATGGCTCAAGCCCAACAGATGCTGAACTCCATGTCACCCGAGCAGCGCGCGCAGCTGCAGGCACTGAGCGACCAGCTCGCCGAGGACATGGACCTGCGCTGGCAGATGGACCAGCTCGCGGGCAACCTCCGCGAGCAGTTCCCGCAGATGGGTTGGAACCAGTCCTACGACTTCGAAGGTTCCGACCCGCTCGACATGTCCTCAGCGATGGACATGATGGGCGAGCTCGGCGACATCGACCAGCTCGACAATCTCCTGCGGGGAGCGAACAACCCCGGAGCTCTGGCCGAAGTTGACATCGACCGTGCCCGCGACCTGCTCGGCGACGAATCGGCCGAGAGTCTCGAACGGATGGCGGAGCTGGCACGCATGTTGGAAGAGGCCGGCCTCATCGAGAACTCCGAGGGCCGCTACGAACTCACCCCACGGGCGATCCGCAAGATCGGCAACGGCGCCCTCGTGGAGATCTTCAAACGGATGTCGGACGACATGATGGGCCGGCACTCGCTCTCAGAGGCGGGCCTGGGCCACGAACGAGAGTACGAGACGAAGCCCTACGAATACGGCGACGCCTTCAACCTCGATCTCCCGCAGACGCTGCGCAACGCCATCTCCCGCACCGGCGGCGGCGTCCCCGTTCGCCTCCACCCCGACGACTTCGAGATCGAACGGACTGAGCAGCAGGTCCGTTCGGCGACGGTGTTGATGCTCGACGTGTCGATGTCGATGGCGATGCGCGACAACTTCCTGCCGGCCAAGAAGGTGACCATGGCGCTTCACTCGTTGATCTCGGCCCAGTACCCCCGTGACTTCCTCGGCATGGTGTCGTTCTCTGAAGTGGCCCGGGAGTTCAACGCTTCCACTTTGCCGCAGCTGTCGTGGGACTACGTGTACGGCACCAACATGCAGCACAGCTTTCAGTTGGCGCGCAGGATGCTGGCACGTCAGACCGGCACCAAGCAGATCATCATGATCACCGACGGCGAGCCGACGGCGCACATCACCAAGTCCGGTCAGCCGTACTTCAACTATCCGCCGTCTCGCACGACGGTCGACTTGACTCTCGCCGAGGTGGTGAAGTGTACCCGCGAGGACATCCGCATCAACACCTTCGTGCTCGATGTGACCCCCTACCTGCGGGGCTTCGTGTCGGAGATCTCCCGATTGAACGGCGGCCGCGCCTTCTTCACGACACACCGGGATCTCGGCAACTACGTGCTTCACGACTTCGTCGACAATCGGCGGAGCATCGTCCGCTCAAGACGCTGACCGGTGGCGCTGAGCGCCTGCGCAGGGCTCAGATCGCTGATTTCTCGCGTAAAACCGAGAAATTCGACTTGAAATCTGGCACGCGGGCTTTACAATCTGGGATCACAGTGTTGTAATTCCACTAGTGCGACTTACGGACTGAATCTAACACAGGTTCATGCGCCACGGAGGGACCGACCCATGGCCGTCATCGATATTGAGCGTGAGGAGATGGTCTGGCAGAACTACGCCAACTGTCTCGGAGTCGACCCCGACTTGTTCTTCCCCGAGCGCGGCGCCTCAACACGCGAGGCCAAAGAGGTGTGCCGTGGTTGCGTGGTGCAGGACGAATGCCTCGAGTTCGCGCTCAGCAACGGCGAGAAGTTCGGTATCTGGGGCGGCAAGAGCGAACGCGAGCGCCGCCGGGTGCGCCGCCAGCGCGCCCTGGCGCCGGCTGTGCCCGCAGCCGGTCAGGCATAGCTCAGAGCGCGCGCAAATAGGCAAGCCCTCGAGTTGCAGCCCGTTGCTTCCCGCTCTTGGTTCGCTTCGCTCACCGGGCCGCTCGGGCCACGGCCCCGCAAATCAAGCCGTTCGCACTCGGAAATCCTCTGCCAATTTGCGGGGCCTCTCAGCGCAACAATTGCGGCGGCGCTGGGGCGCACGGGCGCAGTCTCAGCTAAGCTGACCTCATGTACGGTTTGATTTCCACCCCGTCCGCCTCCGAGTTGATCATCGTTCTCGTCATTGTCCTGATCGTGTTTGGTGGAGCCAAACTCCCGAAATTGGCCCGCTCGCTCGGTCAGGCACAAAAAGAGTTCAAATCCGGGTTGGCGGAGGGCGCGGACGACGAGGAGTCCACTCCCTCAAAGTGATCGCGCGTAGAGCGGTCCGGATGCTCCGATAAACTCAGACGCGCAGAATTGCGCGCCGAGCTGTGAAACCAGCACGAATCGAAGTCCGAGGAGCAGTGATGACCGAAACCGGAGAAGCCGAATACGACGACTCGCCAATAGGCCAAGTGATGATCGTCTATATCGGACCCACCGCTCCGCACTGGGACATCCGCGCAGTATTCGGCGAACGCGAACAGATGGACGGATTCCGCGACCGGGTCAACGCCAGGCTGCTGCTGCTTCCACCGCACGATCCGCAGTTCCGACGCAATCGCGAGCGAGTCAACCGTGACGGGGAACGCGAGCGCATCGTCGTCGAATGGGATCTCGGTTACCCCGAAGACGAAATGGCGAGGGCGTGAGAAGATCGCAACCTCCGGGAGAGCGGTAGATGGCGTCGATCGGCATCGACCTCGGAGGGACCAAGATCCTGGCGGTACTCGCCGACAACGGCGAGGTGCTCGACAAACACAAACTGTCGACGCCCAGAGACGGAGGGCCTGAGGCGATTCTCGACGAGATGACCGTTGCTGCTCGACAGGTGGATCCCGACGGTGTCGCCTCGGGGATGGGCGTAGGAGTGCCCGGCCCGGTGGTACCGGGCAGCGGGGTGTTGCCGCTCGCCTGCAATCTCTCGGGTTGGACCTCCCCCGTCGACATCGCCGGCGAACTGTCCGTTCGCCTCGATCGACTGCCGGTTTTCGTCGACAACGATTGCAACGTCGCGACGCTCGCCGAGCACCGGTTGGGCGCGGGTCGGGGCGTCGACAACCTGGTCGGCGTGTTCATGGGCACCGGCGTCGGAGCCGGGCTGGTCCTCGACGGACAGATGCGTCGCGGACCGCGTGGAATGGCCGGCGAAATCGGCCACATCGTCGTCGAATTCACCGCGAAGACAGCAGCGGCAGACAACGCGTGGTCGGGCGAGCTTGAAGACTATGCCGGGCGGTCAGCACTCGAGCGCCGCGCCCGGACCCTGCATTCGCAAGGCGAACCGTCTGCGCTGGTTGCGCTCGCCGGTGAGGGGCAAATGAAATCCAAACTCTGGAGAAGCGCCCTTGACGAAGGTGATCCCCTGGCCGTGCGCCTCATCGACCAGGCCGCTGAGGCGCTCTCTGCGGCGTTGGCCTCAGTGGTCAACCTGATCGATATCGAGATGGTCGTGCTCGGCGGCGGGATGGCCGAAAGGCTCGGACACGAGTTCCGAACTGATGTTGAGGCGAGGTTGGCGACCCGTGTCTTCGCGGGGAGCACGGTTCCGATCCGCGCAGCGTCCACCGGTGACACCGGAGGAGCGCTGGGCGCGGCCCTGCTCGTTGAGGAGGGCCGGATGTGAGTGTCCGGGTCGGTGGCTGGGACGTCAACGACACCACGGTGCTGAACCGCGAGTTGAGTTGGCTGGCGTTCAACGGCAGAGTCCTGGAACTTGCCGCCGACCTGAAGGTCCCCCTGCTCGAACGGGTCCGATACCTGTCGATCTACGCCGGCAACCTCGACGAGTTCTTCCAAGTGCGGGTGTCGGGACTGCACGATCAGATCGCCGCGGGAATCTCAGCGGTGGGACCCGACGGACGCACTGCTCGCAAACAGATCGAGGACATCCGCTCGGTCGTGCTCGAACTCGGCGCACGTCAGGAGAAGATCTTCGCCACACAGATCCTGCCCGCCCTCAACGAGATGAACATCGAACTGCTCACCTTCGACGACCTGACCAGCGCCGAACAGGACGCCATCACCGAGCGGTTCCGTCGTCGCATCTTCCCGATACTCACACCGCTGGCGGTCGATCCCGGCCACCCGTTCCCCTACATCTCGGACCTGTCGCTCAACCTCGCTGTCGTCGTCCGCAACCCCACGGACCGAGAGAAGCGTTTCGCCCGCGTCAAAGTCCCGAACACGCTCGAGCGCTGGATCACGCTGGATCAAGGCACCCGCTTCGTCTCGCTCGAGTCGGTCCTCGCGGCGCACCTCGACCAGTTGTTCCCCGGAATGGACATTGTCGAATCGGCGCCGTTCCGGGTCACCCGCAACGCCGACCTGACTCTCGGAGAAGAAGCGGAAGACCTGCTCGCGGCGGTCGAGATCGAGTTGCGGCGCAGGCGCTTCGGACGCGCTGTCCGTCTGGAGGTTGCGTCTTCAATGTCGCAGCAGACCCTCGAACTGTTGATCCGGGAACTCGATCTCGACCCGGCCGACGTCTACTCGAGTTCAATTCCTCTGGACGCGACCTCACTCAACGCCGTGGCCGACATCGACCTCGGACGCCAGAAGTGGCCGCACTGGCGGGGTATCTCCGAGCCGGGACTCACCTCCGAGAACGAGCCGAGCAACCTTTTCGACGTGCTGGCCCATCGAGACGTGCTGCTCCACCATCCGTATTCGTCGTTCAGCAGGTCGGTCGTCCAGTTCGTCGATCAAGCCAGCCGGGACAGGTCGGTCCTCGCCATCAAACTCACGCTCTATCGAACATCGGGCGACAGCCCCATCATCGATGCGCTGATCGAGGCCGCCGAACGCGGCAAACAGGTTGCGGTGCTGATCGAGGTCAAGGCGAGGTTCGACGAGGAGGCCAATATCGGCTGGGCCCGGCGACTCGAACAGGCCGGGGTACACGTCGCCTATGGCATCGTCGGCCTGAAAATCCACTCGAAGATCGCCATGGTGGTGCGCGAGGAGGCTGACGGCATCCGTCGCTACTGCCACGTAGGCACGGGCAACTACAATCACCGCACCGCTCGGCTCTACGAGGACATCGGTTTGCTGACAGCCGATCCCGTGGTCGGCGACGACCTCGCTGACCTGTTCAACTATCTCACCGGGTACAGCCGAGCCCGCGACTACGAGCGGATTCTGGTGGCGCCGGAGATGCTGCGCTCGCGTCTGAACGAGCTGATCGATTCTGAGATTGCCAGCGGGCAGGGCCGGATGATCCTCAAGATGAACAGCCTCGTCGACACCGAGATGATCCAGCAGCTCTACGAAGCCTCTGAAGCGGGAGTCGAGATCGATCTGATTGTGCGGGGTGTGTGCTGTTTGCGACCAGGGGTGGCGGGCATGTCGGAGAACATTAGGGTTCGCTCGGTAGTGGGCCGGTATCTGGAGCATTCGCGGATCTTTCACTTCGCCAATGGTGGCGGCGCTGATGGCCGTGGCGGCAGCGCAAACGGCAGCCGCAGGAGCCGCACCTACATCGGCAGCGCCGACCTGATGCGCAGGAATCTCGATCGTCGGGTCGAAGTGCTTCTCGAGATAGTCAATGAGGAACTCGAGAATCGGCTCCTCGAAGTGCTCGACGCGAACCTCGCCGACGACTCTCTGGCGTGGTCCCTCGATGGATCCGGCGTCTGGACACGTGAAAGCGGTACTGTCGGAGTCGATGTCCACGAAACGCTCCAAGAACTCGCAAGGGTCCGGGCCCGTGGGTGACCTTCACAAGCGACTGTCTCGCAAGTACCCGAAGATCGAGGTATGGGCCGCAGGGGGCGTGGTGCTGCGTGATCACAACGGTGTCACCGAGGTGCTGTTGATCCATCGGCCCGTTCACCGAGACTGGTCATTCCCCAAAGGCAAACTCGACCCGGGCGAGACTCTGGGACGGGCCGCATGGCGGGAAGTGCATGAAGAGACGGGACTGCGGTGCGAACGTATCGAGCGGCTGCCGCTGGTTCGCTACCGAGACGGCCGTGACCGCCGCAAAGCGGTCGTCTATTGGACGATGCAGGTACTCGCCGGGCAGTTCGAACCGAATTCTGAGGTGGATGCCCTGGGCTGGTTCGACCTGCTGTCTGCGCGGCAGGTCTTGACCTACGAACACGATGTTTTGCTGCTTGATTCCGTGACAGGGTCCGTTCCTTCGCTCAGAATGCTTGCGTGAACTCCGACAAGGCGCGACCGTTTGTCTCCTTCGGGTCGAAGTCGCGCCTGTCGCGGTCTTCGGGTACGCCGAAACCGGTGATCACACCGTTCATGCGGCTGGCGCGTCTGCATGCGATGAGCGCCGCTTCCGACGGCGCCATCGCGGCTGCTCTGGCTGGCTCGATCTTCTTCGCCATCAGCCCTGAAGAGTCACGCGGCCGGGTGGCCCTGGCGTTGCTGTTGACGATGGCGCCCTTCGCCGTGGTGACGCCGCTCATCGGCCCCGCCATCGACCGCGTACGCGGCGGACGTCGCGTGATGATCATCGTCACGACGGTCGGCCGGGCTGTCCTTGCGCTGCTGATAATCCAACATGTCGACACACTGCTGCTGTTCCCGGAGATATTCGGCGTCCTGGTGCTGCAGAAGAGCTACTCCGTCGCCAAGAGCGCGGTGGTTCCTCCTCTGGTGTCCTCCGACGAGGATCTGGTGGGCGCCAACAGTCGATTGGCGCTGATCAGTGCGATCTCTGGACCGATCGGTGCCGGACTGGCGGGATTCTTCACGATTTTCGGTGGACCTGCCGCGGCTGCGGCGGTGGGTCTGGTGGGTTTCGTGTTCGCGACGTTGCTGGCCCTCACACTCCCGTCGGTCGTCGTCGCCGCAGTGCCGGCCGAGCAGTTGGAGCGCGCTGAGCTACGCGACCGGAAGATCCTCCTGGCCGCAACCTCGATGATGATCGTCAGAGGCATCGTCGGGTTCGTGACGATGCTGTTGATGTTCGAATTGAGAGGCGGCAAGGACGGTCTCGACGTGAGCACGGAGGGCGCCGCGCTCGGTGGCGCGACGGCGACCGTGCGCGACATCGACATCACCGGCGATCCCCGCGCGCCGGTCTGGCACTTCGTGGTCGTGGCTATGTTCGCGGTGGCCGGCACCCTCGGCGGTGTGCGCTTCGCGCCGACATTGCGCCGACGCCTGACCGAAGAGCAGATACTGCTCGGTGCAATAACCGTGCTGGTCGCCGGAGCGCTCTTCGCGGCCCTGTCCGGGGGCCTGTTCGGCACGGTCATCTTTGCATGCACCCTCACCGCTGCGGCGGGCACCGGAAAGCTCGCGTTCGACTCGCTGGTCCAACGGGACGCGCCGGTCGCCAACTACGGGCGCTCCTTCGCCCGCTTCGAAGCGCGCTTCCAGCTCGCGTTCGCCACGGGGGCCATGTTGCCGGTCGTGATCCGGTTGAGTATTCCGGTCGGTGCCGCCCTGGTCGGAGCCGTAGGCGGGCTTGCTCTGCTGGTGTACGTGTTCGGCAACCCCGGACGTTTGTTCAAGCTTCGACGAGCGTCGACGGACAAGGGTCCGAACCGCGACCGCGTCGACGGGAGAAAGGGGCGTGCAGACGCACCCTCATGGCGCCACAACGAGTTCGAAGAGGAGCTCCGTCCTTCTCAACCAGCGCCTCCAGCGGGCACAAGCGACTTTTCCAGACCGAAGTCCTGGTACGAGAGCACGCCGTACGTCTCGTCGATAGACGGCGTCGAAGTCGACCCGATCCCGCCGGCCGATTCACCCGCCGAGTGGAACGACCCGGACGACCCCCCGCGCGATTGACCGGACGGAGTTCCCCGCCCGCGCAGTCGGCCCGTGATGACGACCCCGCGATTGACCGGACGGACCGCTTCGCGGTGATCCACAGTCGAATCAACACGGTCGTACATCAACACGGTCGTACATCAACACGGTCGTACATCAACACGGTCGTACATCAACACGGTCGTACATCAACACGGTCGTACTGAGAGGCCCCGCAGACAGGCTTGCCTGTTTGCGCGCGCTCTAACCCAGCGGGAGATCGATCCTGGCCAGCCACAGGCCCGGCGCGTCGACCTCCGACGGGGTGGGAAGGTGTTCGGGGTCGCCGAAGAGACGGTCGAGCCCCTCTGTCCCGGCACGCTCGATCACACCCTCGACGAACGCCGTGCCGCGGTCGTATTGGTCCTGGTCGAGTTCAAGGCCGAGGATCCGCTCAACGAGCCGGTCAGAAGCGTCGGCTTGAGCCCTGCGCCGTCGGAGTGCTTCAGTGACCCTGTCGTAGGATCCGATGATGCTTCCTCCCGTCTGATCCATCACATGGTCGACGTAGCCGGTGACGGCCGCGATCAGAGCGGTGATCTCGGGTTCGAGCGCGGCCTGTGCAGGGGATCGGACGGCACCGAGAATCACCTCCGGATCGCTGAGCGTCTCGTTCAACTCTGCGAAAGCCTCGGGACCGGCGCTCAAGTCGAAGTTGCCGAGACGGTCGCCAAGAGGCTCGGGATCGCGCTCGAAAGCACTGGCGTGACGCTGCAGCAGGTCGCTCAAGCGTTCGCTCACATGAGGCACTCCCAGCACCGCGCGGTGCGTTGCCTCATTGAGGCACACCCAGAGCCGGAGGTCGTCGGGGTCGAGGGACCACTGTTGGGCGAATCGGTCCACGTTCGGAAGCAGCATCAACAATGGAGCGTTCGCTGGGCGCGGCAGCGGCAGGTGGAAGCCCCCGAAAGCGATCCGCGCCAGTTCACCGACCATCGAACCGGTGGTCATCGTCAGCAACATCGATTCGAGCATCTGAGACAGCCCGGCCATCATCTGGTTCATCGGATCGTTCTCCGACAGATCGTCCGGGGTCGGCAGGCCCGTCGATATCGACGAGGCGATGGCCCCCAACAATGGTCGGTAGTGCTCAATCGTGCTGTCGACCCACTGCGTGCGGTTGACCACATCCACTCTCAGGGCCGCGCCCCGGGCCACCACCAGTTGTGTCGCCGACTGGACCTGCAACTCGGCGACACGCACCAACTCCTCGATCGCGATCCGATCGCGGGGATCGATGTTGGGTTCGGACTCGCCACCGGTGGCGATCGAGCGGGCGAGATCACGGGCCGAGTTGGGCGAAGCGCCGCCGGCACCGGACAGCATCTTCATGATCTCACCGAGAAACGCGCCGAGCGACTCGCCGTCAGGTGGCAGATCGTCGCTCATTCGGGCATCGTAGATGAGTGACGGTGTCGATCCTCCCAAATCGGGGTGGCTGTTATGGACAAAACCCATGAGCCCAGAGCGATGAGCCCAAAGCCATGAGCAGAATCGTGGTCACGGGCGCGGCGAGCGACATCGGCGCGCGGGTGGTGGCGAAACTCGCAGGCGCGCAACCGCGCCCCACGGTGCTCGCGGTCGACCAGACGACGCTGCCCCCGCTTCCACCCGAAGTCGAGCAGCAACGGGCCGATCTGGAGTTCGCAGACCTCAGCTCCATATTCTGCGGCGCCGACACGGTCGTGCACCTGAACTCTCGTGGCACTCCGGGCGAGACGAACCCTGCCGCTGACGAGTCGGACTTGTTGATAGCCAAGCGGGTTCTGCAAGCGGCGGCGGACTGCTGCGTCGGCCAGATCGTGCTGCTGTCGACGGCGCTGGTCTACGGCGCGCGGACGGCCAATCCTCTACCGCTGACCGAGGACGCGCCGGTGCGCCCCAACCCCGACTTCTCCTGGGCAGTTGCGCGAGCGGAGATCGAGAAGTTGGCGGCTGAGTGGAAGAAGTCCAATCAGTCCACAGCGGTGTCGGTCCTGCGTCCCACGACGCTCGTCACCGACGACGACTTGGGGCAACTGGCCCGCGTGCTTCACAATGCTCGACTCGGAGTGGCCGCGGACGGTGACCCACCCGTCCAGTACCTCCACATTGATGACCTGGCCGGCGCAGTGACGACCGTGGTGGAGTGCCGGGCCGACGGCCCGCTGAACGTTGCTCCCGAAGGTTGGATCCCTCCGGACGCGCTCCGCGATCTTGAGGGACCCAAGCCGCGGCTGCGTGTGCCGATGTGGATGGCCAGGGGTCTTGCAGCAGCGCGCTGGCGGGCTGGGCTGGCGCCGGTACCGCCTGGAGTCGTGCCCTGCACGTCGCACTCCTGGGTGGTTGCCAGCGACCGCTTGCGCTCGCTCGGCTGGGAACCGGCCTACTCCAATGAGGAGGCGTGGGTCGTTTCGCACAACCCGGGTCCTCTCGACTGGATCCCGGCGCGTCGGCGTCAAGAGCTGGCGCTGGCGGTAGCGGCGCTCGGCGTGATCGGAGGACTCGGGATCTTGGCGTGGCTGTTGCGCCGAGTATCCCGGAGGCGGAACCGTCCCGCGGCTTGATCGGCCCGCCCTGGGCCCGAGCGTCCCAATGAGCGCAGCGGACACGTCCCAGCGTGCAGGAGCAGGGGCAGAGCGCAGCGGGCACGTCCCAGCAGGCAGGAGCGGGGGCAGAGCGCAGCGGGCACGTCCCAGCGGGCAGGAGCGGGGGCAGAGCGCAGCGGGCACGTCCCAGCGGGCAGGAGCGGGGGCAGAGCGCAGCGGGCAAGAGGGGGACAGCCGCGGCTTGAGCCACAGCGTGACGGACCCCTGCTCTGGCTCGTACCATTACAGCATGCCGGTCCCTCGAACGCTCGCACCGCCAACCGACTCCGACACCTGGCTGGGCCTTGCCGGCGAAACGCTCCCGGTGGGCCAAGCTGTCGACTGGGCGGTTCTCCCCAGTTGCGGCGCGGTGGTCCTGTTCAGTGGAACGGCAAGAGATCATGCCGAAGGGCGAGATTGCGTTGAACGGCTCGAATACGAAGCTTATGATCGCTATGTCGTACCGAAATTAGAAGAGATCGCTGGACGAATGCGTCAGCGATGGTCCGCTCTGGGAAGGATTGTGCTCTTGCATCGAGTGGGCCTGGTGAAGTTGGGTGAGTCGTCGGTCGTGGTGGTCGCCTCGTCACCTCACCGCCCTGAGGCCTTCGCCGCGGCCCGCTTCGGAATCGACACACTCAAAGCAACGGTTCCGATCTGGAAGAGAGAGGTATGGGCTGGAGGAGAGTCCTGGGGGCTCGAGGCGCAACATCTGACGAAGCTGGACTCATGAGCAGTGCGGTCGGGTTCCTGGTGGTGGCCGCTGCGGTGGCGATCGTCGGTTCGCTCGTTTTGTGGCTGTGGCATCGCGCCAGGACGACGACCCCGCCCACATTCGGTGAACACTTGAGTGTGCTGGCACCGCGCGACGGCTCCCCGAGAGTCGAGCAACCGACCGGGATTGTGCCGTTCGATCCCGATTCCGGCGAGGAGTCGAACTCTGGCACGTGACCTAGCGATCGACTTGGGCACCGCGAACACGCTGGTCTATGCCCGCGGGGAGGGCATTGTCCTGAATGAGCCGTCCGTCATCGCGGTCGACAAGCGCACCAAGAAAGTGCTCGCGACCGGCCGCGAGGCATGGCAGATGATCGGGCGCACACCGAGTCACATCGTGGCAGTGCGCCCGCTCCGCCAGGGCGCGATCACCGATTTCGACGTTACGCAGCGGATGATCAGGCTCCTGTTGCAGCGGGTGGGGGTGAGCCGCCTCAATCGCCCCCGCGTCGTGATCTGCGTGCCGTCGGCCATCACAGCGGTGGAACGTCGGGCCGTGACCGACGCAGCCAGAGGGGCGGGCGCCGCCGACGCGCAGCTCATCGAACAACCGGTTGCGGCCGCAATCGGCGCGGACCTGCCGATCAACGAGCCGATCGGCAACATGGTGGTCGACATCGGCGGGGGAACCACCGAGACCGCGCTGCTCTCGCTTGGGGGAGTCGTCGCGCTCGAGGCGGTCCGGGTCGGCTCGTTCGACATCGACAGCGCGGTGCAGGCATATGTCCGGCGGCAGTATGGGATTGCAATCGGCGAGCGCACCGCCGAGGACATCAAGATCGTTTTGGGTTCTGCCGCGCCGACCGCTGACGAGGTCAACGCGGAGGTGCGCGGACGCGAGATGATGAGCGGGTTGCCCAAGACCATCGTCTTGACGCCTGCGGAAATCCGCGGGGCCATAGAGGAGCCGGTCGCGGCGATGGTCGATTCGGTGCTGTCCTGTCTCGCCCAAGCACCGCCTGAACTCGCTCAGGACCTCATCGTGCAGGGAATTCACCTGGTCGGCGGCGGAGGAATGCTGAGGGGAATGGACCAGAGGCTGTCACGCGAGACCAACGTCCGGGTGCAGTTGGTGCGCTCCCCGCTCGAAGCCGTCGCCTACGGAGCGGGTCGGGTGATCGAGCACTACGAGTCGGTTCAGGTGATGTTCATGAAAGCCGGCGGGGCCGACGGTCGGGACCGCTGAGGCCCGCTAACGCTGAGATCCGATTACGCCGAGGCGACGATTAGCCGAGGCGACGATTAGCCGAGGCGATCAGCCCACTTCGTCGGGCCCCGACAATACTTCGACCGCGTCGCGGACCTGGCGGTCGCGGTCGAGGCGTGCGCGTGAAAGAGCGGCGGAGACCTCAGCACCGTCGAATGCCGCCAGCGCGATGATCGCTCGGCGCCGGACCGCCACCTTGTCACGGGTGGCGTCGAGGACTGCGCCGAGACCCCGGTCGTCTCCGATGGCCCCGAGCGCGGCGACGGCGCTCTCCCGTGCAAGCGGATCGTGATGATCGCGAGCGACCTTCGACAGCCGGTCGATGATCGTCCCGCTTGCTGTCTCCCGTTCCCCGAGCGCCCAAGCGGCGGTCTCGACCACCATCGAATCCTCGTCGTCGAGCAGGTGTTCGAGCTTCGGCTCAGGCTGGCCGGCCGCTGTCTCGATCGCCGCGATACGAACCGACGGTTCGGTGTCATTGAGGGCTCTGGTTATCTGTTCGCTGCAGACGGGCTCCTCAGAAGCGGCCCCGATCCTCGCCAGTGAACGAAGTGCGGCGATGCGGACCTTCGGGTCGGAGTCGAGTTGAGCAGCCTCGGCGGCGTCGACGTCGCCGCGATATCCGGCCAGTGCCGCGTCCCGACGGCGCTGTGCTGCGTTAGAGCTCACCATGATCCGTCCCGACCTTCAGGAGATCGCGTTCTCCAGCAAGAACGCGAGTCCGACAATGATCACCCCGATCACGACCGCCACAGCAATGCCCAGACCGACGACGATTGCAGCGAGCACTATGAGCGAGCGCAAGCGTTGCCAGAGCCGGACATATGCCTTCGGCCCGACCACGGGGCGCTCGACGGATCGCCGCAGGATCCCCACCGCGCGCAACGAGCTCCGGAGCAGCTCAGACGGCTGTCTGCGACCGGAGCTCGACCGATCATCGCCGCGGCTCGCAGCGGTCATCCACACCGACAGGAGGATGGCCACCGGTTGGGTCCGGTCGTGCGCCCTGTCATAGTTGATTGCGACTCTGGCAGGCTGAAGTCTCCACTGCGGTAGCCGAGCGCGACCGAAGAGATCCCACGCCACTAGGACGAACGCTGAGACGATGATTGGCACGATGACTGAGGAGGGCACGTCCGTTCCAATGCTACCGCCCTACCCGGGGGGCTCGACGCCGAACGACGACCAGAGCGCACCCGTCCGCCGCAAACGCAGACGCCGTTGGCTGCGCAGAGTCTTGTTGGCGCTGCTGACGGTGTTCGTGCTCTTCGCTGCGTCGTTTCTGGTACCGGCCAGGACGCTCGGCCAGGTCATTCCGGGCCGGGCTCTGATCGACAATGGAGCGGCGGTCACCAGGCCCGGTACCGCGCGTTCGGTCGGGGACCGAGTGGAGATCAACGGGCTTCTCAGATACAGGCCCGACGGCGAGTTTCTCTTCACGACCGTTGCGGTCGACCTGGATGTCTCGGTGTTCGATTGGATCGAATCAGAGGTCAACGACGACTTCGAGTTGCAGCCGCTGGAACACATTCTCGGCGACCGGACTCCACGGGAGAACCGGACACGCAACCTCGAGATGATGAACCGGTCCAAGGACGATGCGATCACTGCGGCCCTGGAGTATCTGGGGGTGCCCGTGCAAGAGACGGGGGTGGGTTTCAACGTCGTCGTCGGCGACGGCCCGGTCGACGGACTGTTGACCGCCGACGATGTGATCATCGCCGTCGACGGCGTCGAGATCAGCTCGCTCCAATCGCTGCGCGCAGAGCTGGCACGCAAGACGCCCGGTGAGACCGGTGTCGTCACAGTCGAGGACGAAGAAACGCTCCAAGTCAGAGATGTGCCGATCGTCTGGGGTGAACACCCCCAGGGAGTCGAAGGCGCCTATCTGGGCATCGGCGAGGTCGCCCCGAGGATCGAAGACGCGTCGCTGGGGGTAGACATCGAAATCGACACTGGTTCAACCGGTGGACCCTCGGCCGGACTCGCGTTCGCGCTCACCATCATCGACTGGTTGACCGAGGGTGAGCTCACCGGAAACCAGCGAATCGCAGTCACCGGCCAGATCTTCGTGGGAGGGGTGGTCGGCAATGTCGGCGGAGTCGGCCAGAAGGCAATAGCCGCACGCTCGGCCGGCGCGGTCGCCTTCATCGTCCCGACGGACTTGGTTGCCCACGCGCAGGCCCAAGCCGAAGATATGAGAGTCTTCGGCGTTTCGACCCTCGACGAGGCGATCGAAGCTCTCGCCGAACTCGGCGGCGACACCAACGACCTCCATCTTGACATCTAGGGACCTCTAGGGATCCCCAGGGATCCCCAGGGATTTCCCGGGGCGACCAAGGCGGGGGGTATTCCCCATTTGTGCTGGTGCGGCTCCTACGATGTTGGGCGTGACCGAGACGCCGGACACCGAGCCAGAGGGCGCGCCCCAGATCGTGGATTCGCTCAACGAAGAAACGCTCGACCCCGGCGAACTCGAGGCCAGCTCCTTTCCGGTCACTCGACGTGGATTCGACCCCACCGAGGTGCGTGCCCAGCTCCGGGCAGCGGCCTCGGAAATCCGCCGTTTGCAGCGACTGTGCAATGAATTGAGAGGGAGGCTGAGCGAATCCCAGCAGTCGGGTCGAAGTGACGCCGAGACGCGCCGGGCGACTGAAATGCTCGGTGCCGAAGTGAGCAGCGTGCTCGAGGCGGCGCACAACGCTGCAGCAAGCCGCATTGCAAGAGCAGACAGCGAAGCCGAAGCGATCAGTCACGAAGCACGCTCGGCGGCCGAGACCGTCCTAGTGGACGCCACCGCCCAATCCACTGAACTGATCGAAGCGGCGCGGCGCGAAGCCGACGAGATCGTGGAGGAGAGCCGCAGTCACGGGCGCGAGATGGTCAACGAGGCGCAGGCGGTCAGAGAGCGAATGCTGCGCGACCTCGCCCGAAAACGACAAACCGGCCGTACCCAGATCGAACAGCTCAGAGCCGGTCGGGATCGACTGCTCGACGCTTTGACAACGGTTCAGACCAGCCTCGACACCGCGATCGAAGACCTGGTGACGTCTGTGCCGGAGGCGCGCGCGGCTGCCAATCGCGCCGGTCTGCGGGTTTCTTCAGAGCCGACGCCGACAGTTGATGATCTTGAGGCGGAGATCGAAGCGGGGAGGTTGGTGGGGCAGCCACTGGTCTCCGACCCGCCCCTGGCCGGGCCGATCAGCGACACCTTCACGACCGGCGAAATGGAGGCTCTGGACCATCTGGATGCTCTCAGCGGCCACGACGGGGATACTGACGGGGAAACCGACGATGTGGCGGCTGTGCCGGCGGAAGATACCGAGCCGGATGCGGCTGCGCCGGCGGAAGATACCGAGCCGGATGCGGCTGTTCGGGCGGAAGATACCGAGCCGGATGCGGCTGTTCGGGCGGAAGATACCGAGCCGGATGCGGCTGTTCGGGCGGAAGATACCGAGCCGGATGCGGCTGTTCAAACGGATATGGCCGCTGAACCGGAGCCTGTTGCTGAGCCGGAGGCGGAAGCCTCAGCAGAAGTCAAGACTGAAACCGCAGCAGAATCCGACCCGAAGAACGAAAGCGGATCCCTCGTCGGCAACGCTCGGGACGTCTTTGCCCGTCTGCGGTCGGGCCGGGCCAAGACCGGGCCGGAAGCCGCCGCTGAGCAGACCCCAACGGAAGTCGCCGAGCCTCCCGAAGATGCAGAGTCAGAGGCCGAGGGAGGTCCTGAACCGACAGCTGAGCCAAAGTCTGGCTCAGACTCCGCTCGCGAACGCGCGGCCACCGCTGCGGCGAGGGCCATGAAGAAGGTTCTGGTGGAGGAGCAGGGCTCATTGCTCGACGGAATCCGGCGCAGGGGAGCTGCCGCAATGACCAAGTTCGACACCGAGGCAACACACAACGCCGCATACGACGAGGCCGCCATTCCGGCTCTGCGGGAACAGTGCGTCACCTTGGGAGGTTCCCCGGAACTCGATCTGACACCGGCGTTGGCCAACATTCATGTGATCGCGCTGGAGCCTGTGCGTCGACGGCTCGCCGACATTGCCGAGCAGTTCGACGGTGAACAGGAACTCTCCGATGCGGTTCGCGCGCTGTATCGCGAGGCTCGTTCACGGCGCCTGAACGACGCTGCGTCGGCGGCCTCGGTCGCGGTCGATGGTCTTGTCAAGATCGACCGGGCCCACAAGGACGAGGCCGACCTCACCGTTCGCTGGGTGGTTGGCTCCGACGGTTCCTGTGGCGCAGATTGTGCGGACAATGCGTTGGCCGGGGAAGTCGTCGCCGGTGAGAAGTTCCCCACGGGTGACCAGTTCCCCCCGGCACACCCCATGTGTACCTGCCGCCTGGAGATGGCATGACCGCGCTTCGATTGCGCCGTAACGGCGCTATAGCACCAAAACAGCACTGATCGGGGTCGGCTCAGGTTCCGCGACCGGTAGCCTCTCCTTCGATGGCTGAGGTCGAGGACATAATCAACCCGCGGAAGGGGCGACTTCGTCGCAACGGACGGTTCATCGTCCTCGCAGTAATCGTTGCCCTGCTGTTCGGCCTCTTATCGCTGCGCGGAGTCGCCAGCTTCTACACCGACTACCTGTGGTTCGACGCACTCAACCGCGCCTCGGTGTGGCGTCAGGTGCTCGGCGCGAAGATCGTTCTCACACTCATCTTCGGAGCCTTCTTCTTTGTGCTGATGTGGATGAACCTGCTGATCTCGGATCGCAGCGCACCAACGCATCGGCCCCCGGGACCCGAGGAGGAGTTGATCTCGCGGTACCACGCAGTGGTCGGGGGCCGTTATCTCCTGGTGCGCACGGTGGTCTCGTTCCTGTTCGCTCTGATCGCGGCGGCGGGCGTGCCCAGCCAGTGGGAGGAATGGCTGCTCTTCGTCAACCGCAAGGAGTTCGGAATCAGCGATCCCCAGTTCGGCGCTGACATCGGGTTCTACGTCTTCCAACTCCCGTTCCTGAGCTACGTGGTCGGCTGGGCGTTCGCTGCCTTCGTGATAATGCTGATCGTCACGGCCCTGTCGCACTACCTCAACGGATCGGTGCGCGTCAGCGTGATCGGAGGCGAACGAGCCAAGCCGATCGTCAAAGTCCATCTTTCGGCGATTCTGGCAGTCCTCGCCCTCATCAAAGCGGCGGACTACTGGCTGGCCCGATATGAGCTGACGACATCGACCCGCGGGGTTCTCGACGGAGCGTTCTACACCGGCGTCAATGCTCAGTTGCCTGCGCTGTACCTGCTGATCGCGATCTCGCTCTGCGCGGTCGTGCTGCTGGTCGTCAACCTGTGGCGACGCGGTTGGACGCTTCCCGTGCTCGCCGTGGGGCTCTGGGCGTTCGTGGCGATCGTGGTGGGCGGGATCTATCCGGCGTTCGTGCAACGTTTCCAGGTCGACCCCAACGAGACTGCGCGGGAGGCAGATTTCGCAGATCGCAACATTGAGGCCACCCGCCACGCATTCGGTCTCGAGGGCATGGCCGTCAACCCGTTCGACTATTCAGAGGTGCTCACACCCGAGCAGATCCGCGCCAACGCCGTGACGGTACAGAACGCCCGAATCCTCGACCCAGTCACAGTCCACCCCACCTTCGAACGGTTCCAGGCTGAACGCGGCTTCTATCGATTCCTCGGCGAAGACGCACTACCGGGAACCGGAGCGCTGGAACCCACCCTCGACACCGACCGGTATGTGGTCGACGGCGAACTGCGTCAGGTGATCCTCGGTGCGCGCGAACTGGCCGGAGAGGACACGGCCAACTGGGAGCGTCGACATGTGCGCGTCACCCACGGCTACGGCCTGGCAATGGCGAGCGCCAACGCCACAACCGACGAGGGTCGCCCGGACTTCCTGGTGTCGACGATCACCAACGACGTCGACGACTCGATCGATCTGGACTTCGGGGTTCCGCAGATCTACCACGGCGAGGACATGGGCGGATACTCCCTGGTCGGCACAACCGTCGACGAAGTCGACTATGTCGCCAACGACGGCGGCGACGTGCTGGGCAACTACGAGGGGTCGGCGGGCGTCAAACTTGGCGGGATCGTTCGTCAACTGGCGTTTGCGCTGCGGTTCGGTCAGATCGAGCCGCTGATCTCCAACTTCATCAACGATGACACCCGCGTGATCTACGTGCGCGATGTGCGTGACCGGGTGGAGAAGCTCGCGCCGTTCCTGCAGTACGACAGTGATGTCTACCCAGTGATCTTCGACGACCGCATCCACTACGTGATCGACGCGTACACGACCACCGACAAGTACCCGTACTCACAGCGCTCCGAGAACGATCGGCTCGATAGGGGCGGTTTGGCAGGGCCCCGCTTCAACTATGTGCGCAACTCGGTCAAGGCCGTGGTCGACGCATACGACGGTGATGTGTCGTTCTATGTGATGCCGGTCGACGATCCCATCATCGAGGCCTGGCGATCAGCTTTTCCGAGCCTCTTCAGCGACTTCTCTGAAATGCCCGATGAGTTGAAGGATCACCTGCGGTATCCCCAAGACCTATTCAGAGTGCAGACCAACATGTACTCGACATATCAGATCGAGAACCCGGTGAGTCTGCTCGTCGGCACCGAACGCTGGGCGGTGGCTCAGGACCCGGGCCGCTCGGTCGGCGCCGGCGGCACCTTCGAGTCCTCGGTCGATGAACAGGGGATCGTAACCGTCCGTGAGCAGCGGGTCAGCCCCTACTACACATTGCTGCAACTGCCCGGAGAGGACGATCCGTCCTTCGTCACGCTGCGATCCTTCGTTCCCTTCGACGAGAACGACGACCGCAAAGAACTGGAAGCATTCATGGTGGGTGAGACTCGCCCGGACGGATCATCGCGCCTGGTCACCTATGAGCTGACGAGTTCCACTGCACCGGGCCCGGTCCTAGTGGCTTCAGGCATCGCCCAGACGCAGGAGATAACCACCCAGCTGACCCTGTTGGACCAGGTCGGTTCGCAGGTCGACTTCAGTGACCTCGTGATGCTGCCGATCGACAACTCGATCCTGTGGGTGCGTTCGCTGTACGTGTCCGCCGAAGGCACGAGTGTGCCGAACCTCGAGTTTGTGATCGCGGCGATTGTCGGCGAGACCCAGCAGATCGGCATTGGCCGCAATCTCAACGAAGCGCTGCAGCAGCTGTTCCCCGGGGAGGACTTCTCCGACGTCGTCGGCGAGGCCTTGGGTGATGTCAACGGTGAATTCGGAGAGGGTGACGGGGATGCGGGCGACGCCGGCGGTCCAGACGGGCCGGCGACCGCTGATCCTGACGACGACCCGACCACGGAACCCGGTGACACTCCGTCCGCTGGTGAAGAGACCCCCGAGACCCCCGAAACGCTTGTGGAGCTGCTGACCGAGCTCGATCGCCAGTTCCGCCTGTCGCAGGAGGCACTGGCCGCCGATCCTCCGCAGCGCAGCGCTTGGGCTGCTGCCCAGGACCGCATTGACGAGCTGCTGGCCCAGTTCCGTTCCCTAGTCGCTGACGGATAACCGCGGCTAGCAGAAAGCCGGCTAGCAGAAGCCGGCTAGCAATACCGCTAGAGCCGGCTGAGCCGGAGCCGCGGCCCAACCGCCGGCACGGTCGGCACGGTCGGCACGGTCGGCACGGTCGGTACGGTCGGTACGGTCGGCTAGGAGGCGCTGACCAGGATTCGGGCGGAGGCGAATCCGCCCACGACGACGGGGGTTCCGTCGATGACAACGGTGGAAGTGCCGTCGGGAGACTTGGCACTCAGCTGAGCGGTCGACCCGGGGACGATCGACGACTCCTCGAGGAAGTCGAGCATTCCCTCGGTGAACTCAAGTTCCTCGGTGATGCGCCGGATGGTCAGCATCTGGCCGACTTTGATGGTGTCGAGCGCTACCAGATCGGGTGTTTCGTAGTCCGAACCGGGGATGGGGTTGCCGTGGGGGCAGGTGGTCGGCTCGTCGAGCAGGGACATCATGGCTCTTTCGACCGTCGGCGAAATAATGTGCTCCCATTTACCCGCTTCCTGATGGGCCTGAGCCCAGGTCAGGCCGAGAACATCGGTGAGGAAACGCTCGGCGAGGCGATGGCGGCGCACAACCGTTTCCGCCAGGTGCATACCCTCGGTGGTGAGGGTGATCTGGTCGCCGACATTGATCAGGCCCTCCGCCTCCATGCGCTTGACCATCTCAGAAACCGAAGGTCGTGACACTTCGAGACGGTCCGCGATCCGCGCTTGTATGACGTCGAGGTCGTCTTCGTCGAGTTCGTAGATTGTCTCGCAGTATTCCTCGAATGCTGGGTGCCATTCTGGAGACTCGTACTCCTCCATACGCCGGAGTTCCATACGTCGGAGTCTAGAACAAAGGACCTGCCCAGTTCCCACTGTTGTCCGTGTTTCCGAGTTTTTCTCGGCGGCTTCCCCTGTTCGGCCTTGTTTGCCCCTGTTTCCTCTTGTTGGGTGGAGCAGCGCCCTAGTCGCCGCTCGGTGACGTGGCAACAAGGCTGGTTCGGCTGGCTAGCGTGCGGGGATGGTCGATTCGCTGCAGCCTTTCTCGACGCCTGTCCGGGACTGGTTCGAGGAGAGCTTCGCTGGACCGACGCCGCCGCAGGTGCAGGGTTGGCCGGCGATCGCGGCAGGCGACCACACGCTGATCCTCGCACCCACCGGATCGGGCAAGACGCTCTCAGCGTTCCTGTGGGCTGTCGATCGCCTGACGCTCGAGCCGGTGCCCGAGGATCGATTGCAGCGGACTCGGGTGTTGTATGTGTCTCCGCTGCGAGCTTTGGCAGTCGATGTCGAGAAGAATCTGCGTGAGCCCCTGCGCGGCATTGAACAGGCGGCGCAGCGGCGCGGGACCAGTGTCAACATGCCGACGGTGGGGATTCGGACGGGCGACACGCCCACTCCGCAACGGCGTCAGTTGATTCGTCATCCGCCGGACATTCTGATCACGACTCCGGAGTCGCTGTATCTGATGCTCACCAGCCGCGCCCGCGAGACTCTGAGCAGCGTTCAGCATGTGATCGTCGACGAGATTCACTCGCTGGCGGGCACCAAACGCGGTGCGCACCTGATGCTGTCGCTCGAGCGGCTCGAAGAGTTGACTTCGCTTAGTCCCCAGCGGATAGCGCTCTCGGCGACCCAGCGGCCGCTCGAAGAGATCGCCCGTTTCCTGGGAGGCTGCGAGCCCGGAGATGACGGCGGGATGCAGCCGCGTCCGGTCACGGTGATCGACGCGGGAGTCGGCAAGGAACTCGATATCGAGGTGGTTGTTCCGGTTGAGGACATGGGTTCTCTCGGCGAACGTGTCGAGCCGTCGGTCGATCAGGTCGGTAATCATGCCGATGATCAGGCCGCGGGCAGGCCCGCCTACCGCAGCATCTGGCCTTCGATCCATCCCAGTCTGCTGGAGTTGGTACAACATCACAGGTCGACGCTGATCTTCGCCAATGCCCGGCAACTGTGCGAGCGCCTAGCCACGCGACTCAACGAACTGGCCGCGGAAGCAGAGACTGGATCAGCAGAAGCCGAAGAGGCTGTGTCAACAGAGGCTGTGTCAGCTGAGACTGGATCTGTAGACGCTGTGTCAGTAGACGCTGTGTCAGTAGAGGCTGTGTCAGTAGACGCTGGATCAGCAGACGCTGGATCAACAGGGACCGAGGCGACGGAGGCTGGGGCGGCTGCTGAGCGTGCCGGGCTTGCTGAGTCCGATACCGCCGACGAGGCCGAGTTGGTGAAGGCTCACCACGGATCGCTGTCGCGCCACCGACGACTCCAGGTCGAGGAAGAACTCAAGCGCGGTGATCTGCGGGGACTCGTGGCAACCTCGACGCTTGAACTGGGCATCGACATGGGAGCCGTTGATCTGGTTGTTCAGGTCGGCTCCCCGGGTTCGGTTGCCTCTGGTCTGCAGCGGATCGGCCGTGCCGGGCATCAGGTGGGCGAGCCGAGCTGCGGCAAGATATTTCCCAAACACCGAGCCGAGCTGCTCGAAACGGCGGTGATCGTCGACCGCATGAAGCAGGGTCTTGTCGAACGCACGACTTGCCCGCGCAACCCGCTCGACGTTTTGGCGCAGCAGATCCTGGCCATGTGCGCCATGGACGACTGGGATTTCGAGCACCTGTTGGCGGTGGTGCGACGCAGCGCCAACTACCGCGAGCTGTCGGAGGAGGTTTTCGCCAACGTGGTGGACCTGCTGTCGGGGGTCTACCCCTCCGAGGAGTTCTCCGGGCTGCGGCCCCGCATCGCCTATGACCGCGCGGCGGCCAAAGTGCGAGGTCGCAGGGGTGCGCAGCGTCTGGCTGTGACCAATGCGGGGACGATTCCTGACCGGGGGGCGTTCGGCGTGTTCCTGCCCGACGGCACTCGGGTCGGGGAGCTGGACGAGGAGATGGTCTATGAGAGCCGCGCCGGGGAGGTTTTTCTGCTCGGTGCGTCCTCGTGGCGCATCGAAGAGATCACCGTCGAGCGTGTGGTGGTCACTCCCGCACCGGGCCGGCCCGCCAGAATGCCGTTCTGGAAGGGCGACGGGCCGGGCCGGGGCAGTGAACTCGGTCGAGCGGTCGGCGAGTTCATCCGCGAGATCGGCGCCGATCCGGACCCGATTCCGCGGCTGCGCCAACGCCATGACCTCGACGACCGGGCCGCTCGCAACATTGTCGCTTTCCTGCGGGATCAGGCCGACGCCACGGGAGTCGTTCCGGATGACCGAACCGTTGTGGTCGAGCGGTTCCGAGATGAGATCGGTGATTGGCGGGTGTGCATCTTGACGCCGTTCGGCGCCCGGTTGCACGCCCCGTGGGGAGTGGCGATCCGTGCCCGATTGAGCGAGGAGTTCGGAGCCGACATTGAGCTCATGTGGAGCGACGACGGCATCGTGATGCGGCTCCCCGACGCTCTCGACGAGCTCAGCGTGGACGAGTTGCTCTTTGATCCTGACGAGGTGTCAGACGTGGTGATCGCCGGGTTGGGCGACACTGCGATGTTCGCCTCACGGTTTCGTGAATGCTCCGCCCGTGCATTGCTGTTGCCGAGGCGTAGACCCGATCAGCGCACTCCGCTCTGGCAGCAACGCCAACGGGCTGCAGACCTGCTTGCGGTGGCCGCGCAATATCCATCGTTTCCGATGTTGTTGGAGGCGACCCGGGAGTGCGTCAACGATGTGTTCGACCTCCCCGGGTTGCGCCGGCTCATGGCTGACCTGCGCTCTCGGCAGGTTCGGGTGGTCTCGGTCGAGACGCCGAGGGCGTCGCCGTTCGCCCGGTCGCTGTTGTTCTCCTGGATAGCGGTCTACATGTATGAAGGCGACGCGCCCCTCGCCGAGCGCCGCGCGGCGCTGCTGGCGCTGGACCGCGAGCTGCTGGGCGACTTGCTCGGCGAAGAGGAGTTGCGAGAGCTTCTTGATCCCGCGGTGCTGGCCGATGTCGAGTTGGAGCTGCAGCGTCTTGGTGACGCCTGTCTTGCTCGTGACGCAGACGAACTCCACGACCATTTGCGCGTGCTCGGCCCGCTCAGTCGTGTTGAGTTGGCGGTTCGTGCGGTCGCTGGGGCTGACACTGATGCGTGGATACGGCAGTTGCTTCAAGAGCAGCGGGTGATCGAAGTTCAGATCGCCGGGGAGGATCGGTTGGCCGCGGCCGACGATGCTGCAAGGCTCCGCGACGGATCGGGAGCAGTCGGCACAGCTCTTGCTCCCGGTGCTCCCGGTTCGGCTGGCGTTCCCGGCGTTTCCGATGGTTCCGGTTCGGCTGGTGTTCCCGATGCTTCCGGTGCTCCCGGTGCTCCCGGTTCTTCTGGTGTTCCCGGTGCTCCCGGTTCGGCTGGCGTTCCCGGCGTTTCCGATGGTTCCGGTTCGGCTGGTGTTTCCGGTGTTTCCGGTGGTTCCGGTTCGGCTGGTGTTCCCGGTGGTTCCGGTTCGGCTGGTGTTTCCGGTGTTTCCGGTGGTTCCGGTTCGGCTGGTGTTCCCGGTGGTCCCGGTTCGGCTGGTGTTTCTGGTGTTCCCGGTGGTTCCGGTTCGTCTGGTGTTCCCGGTGGTTCCGGTTCGTCTGGTGTTCCCGGTGGTTCCGGTTCGGCTGGTGTTTCTGGTGTTCCCGGTGGTTCCGGTTCGTCTGGTGTTCCCGGTGGTTCCGGTTCGGCTGGTGTTTCCGGTGCATCGGCCGAGCCTGTTGCCGACCCGCTGGGCGATCTGTGCCTGCGCTACAGTCGCACCCACGGACCGTTCCTAGCCACAGACGTCGCCCGCTGGATCGACGTGGGTGAGGGTCAGGTTGTTGAGGCGCTCAACGGGCTGGTGGCGGAAGGGAAAATAGCGCGCGGTGAGTTCCGGCGTGGCAGCCGCGACCGCGAATACTGCAACGACGATGTGCTGCGCCTGCTGCGCCGACGGTCGCTGGCTGCCCTGCGCAACGAGATCGAACCGGTCGAGCCGGAGACGCTGGCTCGATTCTTGTGCGCTTGGCAGGGTCTGGCGGGTTCGTCGGCTCCTCCGAACCCACGACGAGGGGTTGACGGGCTCGCGGAGGTTGTCGGTCAACTCCAAGGCGTGCCGATTGCGGCTTCGGTGCTGGAGTCTGCGGTGTTGCCCGCCCGAATCGAGGATTACCACCCGAGCCAACTCGACGCCCTGTGCGCTACCGGCGAGTTGGTGTGGGTGGGTGCCGGCGGGTTCGGTGCCCGCGACCCGCGGGTGCGTTTGTTCTTCCGGGAGCAGGTGCGGTTCCTGCTGGGCGAGACCGGTGATCCTGCTCATGTGCCTGTTGATCAACCCGCCCGTGAGCCTGCCCATGAGCCTGTCCATGAGGCTCTGCTGGCACACCTGGGTGAGCGTGGAGCATCGTTCTGGACCGATCTGGTGGCGGCGGTTGCCGAAGCAGGTGTCGAGTACGACCAGGAAACTGTGTTGGCGGGGCTGTGGGATCTGGTCTGGACAGGTCACATCACCAACGACACCCTGGCCCCGGTCCGTGCCCTGGTCGCCGGCGAATCGACAGCGGCCTCCCGGCCTGGATCCCGCGCTGGATCCCGCGCTGGATCCCGGCCTGGATCCCGCGCTGGATCCCGCGCTGGATCCCGGTCTGGATCCGATGTGGCCTCCCGCGCTGGATCCCGCGCTGGATTCCGGCCCAGCACACGGCGGAGCGGTGCGTATGGCCACAGGCGACCTCGGCCGGGTGCTCTGCGGTTGCAGGGGCCACCGACGGGAGCGGGACGTTGGTCGTTGGTCGCCCAGATGCTAGAACCGGCGCCCACGCAGACCGAGATCACATACGCGCGGGTCCAGCAACTGCTCGACCGATACGGCATTCTGACTCGCGAGATTGCCCGTGGCGAAGGAATCGACGGCGGTTTCGCTGGTTTGTATCCGCTGCTGCGGCTGCTTGAGGAACGCGGCGAGGTACGGCGCGGGTACTTTGTTGCCGGTCTCGGCGCGGCGCAGTTTGCTGCCCCCGGCGCGGTTGATCGACTGAGAAGTCTGCGTGTCACCGACCGCGAGCTTCGCGCCGATCGCTGCGCCACCCGCGGCGACCTCAGGGACGACCGTGGAGGTGGCGGGGCTCACCTCGGGGCCGACCGTGGAGGTGGCGGGGCTGACCTCGGGGGTGGCCGTGGCGACCGCGGAGCGGACCTCGGGGGTGACTGTGGGGGTGGCGGGGCTGACCTCGGGGGTGGCCGTGGCGACCGCGGAGCGGACCTCGGGGGTGACTGTGGGGGTGGCGGGGCTGACCTCGGGGGTGGCCGTGGCGATCGCGGAGCGGACCTCGGGGGTGACCTTGGGTGGGGAGACATCTCGAACCAAGGCCCGTTTGCGTTGGCGGCGACCGATCCGGCACAGCCTTACGGTTCGGTGTTGCCCTGGCCAAAATCTTCGGGTCGTCCGGTTCGCTCCGTGGGCGCCTATGTGGTGCTCGACACCGGCGTCTGTGTGGCGATCCTGGAGCGGGGAGGCCGTTCGCTTGTGACCTTCCCGGCGGCCCAGGACGATGACGCCTGGATTCAGGCATTGCAGGACTTGGTGACGAGCGGACGGTTGCGCTTGCTGGAAATCGCCAAGGTCGACGGTGTCGCAGTCCGCGAGACACCCTGGGCCGCCCGCCTTCAAACCGCCGGTTTCACCCCCGGCTACCGAGGCCTCACCTTCCGCCCCTGACCCCTCAGGCGCTGTTTCCCGCTACCCGCTACCCGCTACCCCCCGTCTGTCGCGCGGTCGCTCGTCGCTTGTTGCCGTTTCCCGCTGTTTGTTGCCGGTCGCTTGTCGCACCTCGCCGCGGCACTCTGCGGCGTTCGAAGGGCCGGGGGTTGCTTGTTGCCGGTTGCCTGTTTGCTGTGCGGCTGTCTGTCTGTTGCTCGGTCGCTTGTTGTCTGTTCGCTGTGCGGCTGTATCGCTGTGCGCCGAATCGCGCCGGTCGCTCGTTGCCTGTTGCTCGGTCGCTTGTTGTCTGTTTGCTGTGCGGCTGTATCGCTGTGCGCCGAATCGCGCCGGTCGCTCGTTGCCTGTTGCTCGGTCGCTTGTTGTCTGTTTGCTGTGCGGCTGTCTCGCTGCGCGCCGCGTCGTGCCGGTCGCTCGTTGCTTGTTCCTCGTTGCCTGTAGCCCGTTGTCGGCTGCCCGTTGCTCGTTGCCTGTGGCTGGAGGTGGTGGTAGTCGCCAGGCGACGGTGAACGTGTCCGTGCTCGGTGAAGGGTGGTGCTTGGGTCTATCGCTCGTGTGGGTGGGTTGCTGTGGTTCTTCTGCCGTCTCCCGTGCGACTGCTGCTGGTGGTGGTCGGCAGGTGATGGTGACGCTCCGGTGTTCGTTGAAGGCCGTAGTCGTAACGCGTTTGCGGTCCAGATTCGGTCGATCAGCCGGGCTTTGGGCAGAAACTGGGCCAGAAGCGGGGGGTTTCAGCTCGTATTTGCCGGTTTTCGGGTGTTGGTAGACGGTCCAGCCCTGTTCGTGGATCTTGTGGTGACAGCTGTCGCACACCAGCAACAGGTTGTCGAGGTCGGTTGGCCCGCCGTCGCGCCACCAGATGATGTGGTGAACACGGCACCACAGCGGGTTGGCACCACAACCCACGCAGTGTTGATCGCGAGCCATGAGCGCTACACGCTGAGCCTCAGAAGCGGTGCGGCGGGCGCGCCCGAGCCACATGTTCTGGGACTTGGCGTCGAAGATCGACGGCAGAATGTCGGCTTCGAGGACCATTCGATGCAACTCGGCTATGGGTATCGGTGAGCCGTCAGCGAGCCTGGCGTTGACCAACTGTTGTTGAAGAACGTCGTAGTCGGCGATCACCAACAGATCAGTGCCCTGGCCTTTGCCGGTCCCGGGCTCGCAGATCAACTCGGCCAATGCGTCGGCCATTCGCTGTTGTGGAGTGCGGCGCTTCTTGGGGTCTTCGTTGTGCCACAACTGTCTTTCTTTGGCGGTCAACGCCGTGGCGATGCGTGCCCCTGTGATCTGGTCGAACTCGGCCGACAACACGAACATGCCTGTCTCAGCAGACTCGAAGATCCGCGCTTTGCGAGACTTGCGCTGCCGGTCCAATAGCGCCTCGCCGTCGTCTTTGGACTGATCTTGTTGATGACGTCGCACCGTCTTTGCGAACGCGTCGAAGTCCTGCCGCTTGGCTGAATCGAGCAGGATCGTTTCGTCGATGTCGCTCTCGCCAGACGCACGCGCGATCAACCGCGCATGGCCTTGGGGGATCTCCCCCGACTCCAGAGCGGCGCTGGTCGCAGACAACCCTGACAGCCGCGTTGCCGATTCGACATCGCGCTTGGCTTCCCGGGCAGACGACTGCAGCTCCTCACGGGCGATTCGTTGAGCGGCGGTGGCGTCGTGACGGCGCTCAACCTCCGCGAGCACCTGAGACTTCATCGCCGCCAACCGAGACTCAGCACGACCGATCACCCCCAACCGAGATGACAATCCCTCATCGCCCAGCCCCGCGACGTCGACCGCCGCAACAAACAGGTCCTCCCCACACCCGGTGCCGGTTCGGGCCTCGAAGAGGTCGGATGCGGAAGCTGATCCCATGAATGCAACTCTATCTGCGGGGTGTGACAACAACACTTAGAAACTAATGAAATACTGGAAAATCAATAGTTTTCTGATAGAAAGGAACCATGACCACCACCTACGCTCCTGCCGAGGTCTTCCCACCAGGCGAGTACCTCCGCGACGAATTGAACGAGCGCGGCTGGACCGTCACAGAGTTTGCGGGAATCATCGACCGGCCGCTGCAGGCAGTGTCTGAGATTCTGAATGGGAAGAAGGCGATCACTGCCGAGACAGCCTGCTCATTCTCCGATGCGCTCGGCACGTCTCCAGAGCTGTGGCTCAATCTTCAAAGCGCCTATCGGCTTTATCGGTTACGCTCAGCGGCTGCTCAGGATCATCCGAGTCCGGTGGATCGGGGTGTGAGCGACGCGAGGCGAGAAGGCCACAATCAGTCGTGAGCGCAGGGTGCTGGGCCGAAAGCGGCTGAGTGATCTCGGCGGCGATGCGGCAGACGGTCGAGATGTCTTCGGTCTCGCAGATTTCGTGACGGTCGAAGCCTTCGTAGTCGTGGATGGCCCACTCTTCGGCACCCGGTGTCGTTGATGAGGCGAGCATCTGGTGGATCTCCTCGTAGATACGTTGAGCCGATTGGGCGGCGTTG
The DNA here is from genome assembly GCA_965116485.1 of Acidimicrobiales bacterium. Classification (GTDB taxonomy): domain Bacteria; phylum Actinomycetota; class Acidimicrobiia; order Acidimicrobiales; family Aldehydirespiratoraceae; genus VXYK01. The sequence continues at coordinate 3,210,184 of OZ220692.1, read as the reverse complement.
ATCCAACGGCCGTGGAGGCGACCGTTGTTGTAGTCGCTGAGTGAAGCGACGTAGATGCGTGGCTCGACGTGATCGGGAAACTCATGTTGCTCGGGTAGTCCTTCCATGGGCGCGGCTTTCTGCGTTGTCAGTTGTGGCTGCCCTCCTTCATGCAGTTGGCTCGGGCGGCGAGAGACCTGAGCCCGATGATGCTGAGCGGGTATGACAGCGACCGCACCGGGTACTCTCGTCTGGTGCTCACCCTTCCCCAGCTAGAACGACATCTCTTTGCAGCAGCCGACATCTTGCGCGGAAAGATGGATGCGTCGGAGTTCAAGGAGTACATCTTCGGCGTGCTCTTCTTGAAACGGGCGAGTGACGTGTTCGAGGAGGCGCGCCGGCAAGTGATCGAGGACCAGCTTGCCAAAGGGGCTCTTCGCGTATTAGGTCGGAGTGAGGGTGTCGAGCAGCGCCCAGTTGAGCTTGTCGGCGTAGAGATGTGAGCGGATCCGGTAGTTGGTGAAGTTGCTGAAATGCAACCCGACGCGTTTGACTCGTTTGATCAGGTTGTTGGCTGCTTGGGACGCGGCGTTGGACACTCGGGTGTGGTGCCAGTCAGCAGTTCTGGGTGCTCCAACGAGCCAGGGTGCGTCCCAGCCGGTTGACCTCGACAGGCAGACACGAGTCTTGGAACTCGACGGCGAGCTGGTCGACGGTCACACGTCCGAGTTCGGGATCGGCGATGTCATATATGCCGCGCAGTGTTTGGTTGGCGTTTGAGGCGTTGCGGACCTCGCCGTGGGGGTCACCGGATTCGAGCAGGCCGCGTAGACGGTCCTCGCCTGTTTCGCTGATGCGTTCATGACCGGTGAGCAGCAGTTTGCGGCTGGCACACAATGGGTCGTGTTTGCGGCCCCGATGCCACAGCGTCTGGTTCTGCACTCTGCGGCGCACCTCGTCGAGTGTGTTGTCAGCTTGCCGCACCACATGGGAACGGATCCGCGACCTGGCGAGCGTCAGGCAGCGCCGTGTCCAGCGTCGCCCTATACGGTCCAAAGAGGTCAAGGGTCGCCCAACGAATGTGTACCCGCCGGCTCGCCGGTTGGTTGAGCAGCCACCTGGCGGGTGCTGTGGCTGTTCTGTGAGGCACTATGTCCAACAGTTTCCCGTCGGCGACGTCGACGATGCTGGTCGCCCACGCCTTGTGTCTATAGCGGCCCTCACGACCAAACAGGGTCTCGTCGAGACCCACCGCGGTCGTTGCGCCGATCTGGTCGACATCAGCATCGAGCAGCGTTTGACCCCACCACAGCACCGTGTCGTTCACCGCCGACCAGCAACACGCCAGGTCCGAAGCAACATCGCTCACCGGACGGCCACAGCCGTCCTGGCGTGTCGCCCAACGCGCTGCTCGGGTCGTCAACAACACCCGCGGCGGCGCGACCTAGTGGTTGTGTTCAGTCGTCGAACCCGTGCCGCAATCACTACTGGGGCAGCGCCAACGGTGTTTGCCACGCCGGCACCTCCCGGACTTCGCGCCACCGACGAGCCGCAATCACTGCTGGGGCATCTCCATCTGTGTTTGTGCCACGCCAGCCGCGCCGGCCGGCCGAAGCTCGGCAGATCCACCAGTTCCGCCAGCCGCTTGCCGTCGGACCACAACTTGCCGCCACACCCCGCACACGACGGACGCGCAGTCCGATATCGCACACTCAACCTCAACGGCCCGCCACGGTCGTCGTCGACGCTCAACACGTCGACTTCGCCGACACCTACCAACAACTCACACATGCCTATAGGGTCACACACCACACCGATACTCCAGTCTCAGTGGATGGCTTACGACCCCGATTCTGGAGGATCCCGCCCAACCAACCGCCAACACCCCACAACCCCGACTCCGACCTCAAACGCGAAGAGCCGGTTTACGACCCCGATTCTGGAGGATCCCACCCAACCAACCGCGGACACCCCCACAACCCCGACTCCGACCTCAAACGCGAAGAGCCGGTTTACGACCCCGATTCTGGAGGATCCCACCCAACCAACCGCCAACACCCCACAACCCCCACTGCCCCCTCAAACGCGAAGAGCCGGTTTTGTCGGCTCGGTGAATTCGCTAAAGCTCTGTAGTCGGGGTGAGTTGGATGGTGGGGAAGTTGTTCCAATTGGTCACTGAGCCAGCCGTTCGGCTGCTCGTCGTGCCGCTCGACGAAGTTGTTCGATGTCCTGCTCAAGGGTGAGCCACTGAGTGGGGGTCTGACCGTTGAGGTCCTCGTGCTGTGCAGTTGAGGCCCATGATGCGATCAACAACGGGTCGATGTCGTTGCCGAGTGCGTCTCGGAATGCCCCGATAATATCGCGTACCTCAGGTCGGATCGCGTGTTTTCCGGTGTCGAACTGCCAGATCGGATACAAGGTTGTGTTGTGGCCGGGGAGGCCCAGTAGAGACCCGGAAGCCAGTCGTTTGGAGAGCGCTTGACGGGTGACGCCGAGCAACTCCGTCACGTCGGTGGTGTCTAATCGGTCGCCGACGATTTGTGACCAGCGAGTGCTGGTAATGACTTCCTCGGCGGCCAGTTCACCGAGTCGTGTTGCTTCGGCGGTGTCGACTTTTGCGATGTCGGCGTGGTCGGCCAAGACGCGCTCAATGAAGGCACCGATGAGTGCTCGGACACTCTGACCAAAAGATCCGTAACGAATTTTCTCTGGTCCGATGTGGAATTCGGCAGTCATGGGAGATCTGCTACGCGTCAACCCGTAAACCGTCAACCCGTAAACCGTCAACCCGTAAACCAGTCGACACGCGCCCCGCACGCTCAAGGAGTAGAATCGTGGCTGTTGATTAGGAGCGGTTCGACAGTTCTCCTGTCAGCGCTGACGACGTTGAGCATCCTGGAACGGCCGGCGGTCTGAAGGTCCTCGAAGGTCAAGTCGCGTAGTTCGTCGACGATCTCGTCGTAGCGGTCGAACAGCACGGTGTTGTCGGGGTCAAGACCGGAGATGATCGCCAGACCGGTGGGCTCCACATCGACTGTGGTGACGGTCAGGTCCGGGCGGTGGCGGAGCAGCGCCACGACAACCTTCCAGACGTCGCCGGACCAGACCGCGCTGGTCTGTTCTCGGGCGGAGGTCTCTTCGTCGATCGGCAGGCAGTCGTGTATCAGGATGACCCCGTCGGGACTGCTGTGACGTTCCACGTTGGCGACGTCTCGCAGGGCTTGTTCGTACAGATGGAGCCCGTCGACGAAGGCCAGTTCGATCGGGCCTCCGAGCAGGCCTAACAGGTTTGGATCGCCGAAGAATCGGTCGGAGGTGGCCGGGACGATCACGGCATTGTCGGGAGGGTCTTCGACCATCGGTGCGGGATCGACCCCGACCGCTCGGGTCTCAGGCCTCACGAGTGCCAGCGAATGGCCCCGGTGTACGCCGATTTCCAGGTATCGCTGCGGTTTGAGGATCTCATGCGCCAGCCGCAGCAGCCCGTAGTAGGTGCCGATCCTGCTCATGTCACGCGCGGCCCGCTGCGTGCCGGCTATTTCACCTACCTCAGCCACGTCTCATTATGGGTGTGAACGCGCGACGATCGGTCAGCGACCCGGCGGGCGGGGTTGTTGTGGGGGTGTTGTTCGTGTGGTTTGTGGTGTTGGTTGTTGGGTTTTGAGGTATTTGGCTGCTTCTGTGTGGTGTGCGGTGAGGCGCCGGGCGTAGTAGGCGGCCGTTGCGGGGTTTTTCCAGCGTCCTGCTTGGGTTAGCCCGTGCATGCTGGCGCCGTGGGCGGCGAGGTCGTGGGCCATGCCTATGCGCGGCGAGTGGCTGCTGATGTGTTCGGCGTCGATGCCCGCGGTCCGAGCCGCGGTCTTGATGCGGCGGTTGAGCGTGCTGGGCGAGAGGTCGAATATGTGCTGGTCGGGTATGGGGTTGTGGGGTCTCAGGCGGGCCAGTGCCTGTGACGCGAACGCGGAGATGGGCACGACCGCGCCTTGGCCGTCCTGGTCGGTTTTGGAACGGCGGATCGTGACTGTCCCGCATTGGTTGGTTTGTGCTGGTTCGATGTCCGCCCACCGAAGCGCGAGCAGTTCACAACAGCGCAGGGCGGCGTCGTGGGCGACTGCGACCATGGCAATGTCGACGTCGGCGCGTTGTCGGGCCTGATCAGCGTTTTCTGCGCGTCCGCCGGGCTGGTTGTTGCGGGGACGGTGGGCGGTGTCGGCTATTCGCTGTATGTGGCACCAGCGCAGCGGTGCTGCTTGTTTGGGGGTGTACCCTCCGGTGGCGGCGTTGCGGGCCAGTCCCCTCAGCAGAAGCCGTACTCGGAGATCGTGAGCCGGGTTCGGGCCGTCGTGCTCGCGGTGGTGGTGCGCGACGCCTGCGAGATAGGTGCGCCGAGTAGAGGGCGTCTTGTCTTCGTGAGCCAACGACACGAGCCACATCTCAAGATGTTCGGGCTTAGCCGGGAACACCTGAACGCCGTGGTCAGAAGCCCAGCGTGCCCAGTTCCTGTAACCGATGTCATAGGTCTTCAAGGTGTTGACCGAATACGCATAATCTCTTATTCCGGCTATCGCCGACGCGAGCGCTTCGCTCCAGTCCAGGCCCGCGATGGGTTCGGTGTCCACGCGCCGATGGGGGTTGATTGAGTCTTCTGTGGGTTCATGCATCGCCGCAGGCTACGGACCCCGGCCACCCCTCACACCCGGAACCGGCGACACGCACCCGCCGGATAACTGCCGTTATTGTGCGCGTGGCTTGGGGTTGTTGTCAAGTCTTTGTTGGCCTCGTTGTCGCCGCCAGCCGGGTTCTGGCTCGTCGAATGCTGGGTCTACCTGCACAGATGGCCGGCGGATCAGACATCAGGATTGTTCAGGAGCGGGCACCCGGCAGTGGTTGCCGACGAGACCAAGGGACCACCTCGAGCTGCCTCCAGATGACCGGCCCAGCGTTCGCTGGTCACCGCCGGGCATTACACAGCCGCCCTGAAACCCGCCGAAAACCCTCTCCGAACAGCGGCTTCGAGCCGAGCAATCCTGAGGTCCCGCGTCTCGGCGGCCCTGGTGCCACCCGACGGATAACGGCAGTTATCCGTCACTTTGAACCAGGAGAGCCCACCCGATGAGACCGACCACCGCCCCGAAGACTGTTCGCCGACGCAGACGATTGGGGACCGCCAGGCGGAATCTGTTGCTGGCGGTGTCTGTGTTCGTGTTCGCGTTCGGGCTGGCCGGCTCGCCCGTGGGCGACCCGCCGTTGTTCGAGCCAGAACCGGCCGCGGCCGGCCATTGCGGTCCTGGCGACTACCAATGGCTTTGCATCATGGCCGAGGACTGCGCCAACAGCGGAGGATCCCTGGTCGGGCTCACCTGTGTTGTGCCCACAACAACAGCGCCGCCGCCGACACCCCAACAGCAGTGCGCTGCCAGCGGCGGGGCTTGGACGATCTACGGGTGCTGGTATCAGCCGAGCTGCCCCAGCGGCCAGCAGTGGGTTCCGTCGGGAAGCGTCAACGGGGCCTGCACGCCGTGCCCCAGCGGGCAGCACTCCCACACCACCTGCCACCCCGACCACACCTGCCCCACGGGCCAGGTACTGGTGGGCCATGACCGGTGTCGTATCGTTCCGCCACTTGAGTGCACGCCCGGTCCAGGCCAACACAAACACACCGACGCGAATTCCTCCCAGACCTGCCACCGTAACCACACCTGCCCACCCGGCACGCACTTCAATAGCCATGACACGTGCCACGCCGACCACACCTGCCCACCCGGCACGCACTTCAATAGCCATGACACGTGCCACGCCGACCACACCTGCCCCGCCGGGCAGTACATGGCGCCTTTCCCGACGCTTCATGCGCATCGGATCGATGGCGAAACGAGGTTCGACGTCTACGACGAGGATGACCAACACGGCGAAGAGGGGCGGCCGGTCACCGCATGGACCGAAACAGACGCCCACACTGGCTGTCACAGCCCCGTGGATCCGTACCCCGCCGGGCACACGGAAACCAGGACGCTGTGGGCCGACATAGCCGCCCCGGTCAAGAGCACTGTCAATGCCGCGGTGAGCGCCGCAAGTCTCGCTGTCGAACCGGCCACCAGCTACATGTCGACCCATTATCCAGACCTTTACAAGGCCCTTTACGTGGTTCTGTGCGCACCCGAATCCGAACTCATCCGATACGCTGGCGCAGGGTTGGCGGCCCGGGTTGCATGGGTGGCGAAGCAGGCCGAAAAAGCGAAACAAGTCCTTGCGTTCACGGGAGCGACAACGACGTTCATCGCCGCGAACTACCTGATTTGCCGAACCGCGGTCGACCCGTCGACAACAACAACCACGACAACAACGTCAACCACGACGACCACTACCACGACCACGACGACGTTGCCTTCCGATGTGACGGCCTCGGTGCCCATAGTGCGGGAGATCCCAACCTATGACAGAGAGCGCTTCACTCTGCGGGGGTCCACTTTGTCCGCTGTAGAGGGGTGTCGGCTGTGGGTGTACTGGTTGTACAACGAGCCTCACCGGATGGCTATGTATCTGTGTGAGCGCTCGTGACGCGCTCGGGATCCTTGCAAGGGGTGCTGAAGCGATGGCGCGGCGGCAGATCTGCGTCCGCCCTCCAGCGTGGTGATCGGCGGGCATATCTTGTCGGTGAGTTCCGCCCGCCGAAACGCCAACATGTCTTGGCGGCCGTCGTTGAAGCCTTGGCTGTCAACGATCAGGTCGGCGCGAGGGGACTTCGCGGCGTCGGGTGTGTCTTGTTCTGGCGGCCTGTCCGTGTCCGCGGTAGTGTTGTGTTCTTAGGTGTTCCTAGCTCTACGGGGGCGAGCCGGTGATGTGCCGACGATTAGCGGATATCTGCGAGGAGGTCTGATGACGGCAGACACACACGACGGCGCGCAAAGACGAGTCGTGCAAGACGGCTTGGGCGAGCGATTGCGGAGGTTCTTCTGCACTCGACTGGGGTTTTGTGTTTTTGCGTTCCTCGTCGCAGGGGTGTTGTATTTGATCAAGCGGTTGTGGCTTCCCGATACTCCGGAAGTCGACTTGGCTATTAGCTTGGGGTGTTTCATTATTGGCTTGGCCGGTTGCCATTTCTTGGGTGTCGGTTCCTCTCCGCTCGCCGAGGTTGAGGAGCACGAAGCTGGGGCTGCTGCCGCGTTGTCGGCTGGAGAGCCGCGTCGAGAACATGCGCATCCGGATGGTCTTTGATGCGTTGGAGGCGGCCCGCTTCAGGCGAGGTGCCCGCCTTTAAGTGATCCCAACCTATGACAGAGAGCGCTTCACTCTGCGGGGGTCCACTTTGTCCGCTGTAGAGGGGTGTCGGCTGTGGGTGTACTGGTTGTACAACGAGCCTCACCGGATGGCTATGTATCTGTGTGAGCGCTCGTGACGCGCTCGGGGCCGTGGAGGGTGTTGGAGCGATGGCGCGGCGGCAGATCTGCGTCCGCACTCCAGCGTGGTGATCGGCGGGCATATCTTGTCGGTGAGTTCCGCCCGCCGAAACGCCAACATGTCTTGGCGGCCGTCGTTGAAGCCTTGGCTGTCAACGATCAGGTCGGCGCGAGGGGACTTCGCGGCGTCGGGTGTGTCTTGTTCTGGCGGCTTGTCCGTGTCCGCGGTAGTGTTGTGTTTGTAGGTGTTCCTAGCTCTACGGGGGCGAGCCGGTGATGTGCCGACGATTAGCGGATATCTGCGAGGAGGTCTGATGACGGCAGACACACACGACGGCGCGCAAAGACGAGTCGTGCAAGACGGCTTGGGCGAGCGATTGCGGAGGTTCTTCGGCACTCGACTTTTTGCGTTCCTCGTCGCAGGGGTGTTGTATTTGATCAAGCGGTTGTGGCTTCCCGATACTCTGGAAGTCGACTTGGCTCTCGGCTTGGGGTGTATCGTTATTTACTGTGCCGGTTTCCATTTCTTGGGTGTCGGTTCCTCTCCGCTCGCCGAGGTTGAGGAGCACGAAGCTGGGGCTGCTGCCGCGTTGTCGGCTGGAGAGCCGCGTCGAGAACATGCGCATCCGGATGGTCTTTGATGCGTTGGAGGCGGCCCGCTTTAGGTGTAGTGGACATAGAGGTTGGTTGCTCCGCGATGAGGCTTGATGTCGCACGCTCATGCGCGTTTGGCGCCCGTTGGGCGTTTGTTGATGGTCCGCCGGTCGAGGCGGGAATGCCCAGGTTCATGCAGCCCGCCAGATGGGCCTGTCGAGGGGTGCGGTGGCGAAGTGGTGGAGCCGCTAACTGGCAGCGGACGAGGCCAACGCCGCTGGTCACTGGCGGTACTCCACGCCGGGGAGGACGCAGAGCATCTCGTAGAGCATGTTCGCGGCGGTCAGCGAAGTAGCGCCGCTGGTGTCGTAGATGGGCGCCACCTCGACAAGGTCGCAGCCAACGAGATCCAGGCCCCGACAGCCACGGATGATCTCCAGGGTTTGAATCGTGGTCAGACCTCCGATCTCGGGTGTTCCGGTACCGGGAGCGAACGACGGGTCCAGCCCGTCAATGTCGAAACTCAGATAAACCGGCCCCTCGCCGAGTTGGGCACGCACCTCTGCCATCAGCGGTCCAAGGCTTCGATGCCAGCACTCTTCAACCTGAACCACCCGGAACCCCTGTTCACGGGACCAGTCGAAATCATCCGCCGCATAACCGGTGCCGCGCATCCCGATCTGCACGACTCGGGGACCGTCGAGCAGTCCCTCCTCCACAGCACGGCGAAACGGGGTGCCGTGAGCGATCTTCTCGCCGAACATGGTGTCGTTGATGTCAGTGTGGGCGTCGATATGAACAATGCCAACAGGCCCGTGTTTGGCTGCCATCGCCCGCAGAATCGGCAACACGATGGTGTGATCGCCGCCCATGGCGACCGTTATCAGGTCATGGGTCAGCAACTGTTCGAAGTGCGCGCTGATCCGATCGACCGCGTCGGTCAGGTTGTACGGGTTGGTGGCCACATCGCCCACATCGTCGATGCGCAGACTGTCGAAGGGAGCGGCCCGCGTCGCCATGTTGTACGGACGCAGCAAAACCGACTCCTCGCGGATTCCTCGGGGACCGAAACGGGCGCCCGGCCGGTTCGAAGTTCCGATGTCGAAGGGCACGCCCACCACAGCAACATCCAAATCCTCGGGCGACGACGTCGCCGGCAGGCGCATGAACGTGGCGATCCCACCGAACCGCGGCATCTCGTTGCCGCCCAGCGGCTGCGGGTTGTCGCTCATCTCGGCCTTTCCTGCTACCCACTAGTCTTGCTGGTCGTTCGCCCGGACGCGCTACAACTTAGCGAACTTCTCGTGCGAGCCGCATCTACGATGAGGCATGGCCGAAACCACCGAACCGAGGCGCTCAATCGGCCGACTGCTGTGGACGCCTGTCGGTCTGCTGCTGCTCGCGCTGGCTGTCATGTGGGGAATCGAGATCGTCGACACGCTGGCGTTGGACGATCGCCTGCAGGGCAACGGCATCCTCCCTCGGCGGCGAGACGGTCTCGACGGCATCTTGTGGACACCTTTCCTCCACTCGGACTTCGGCCACATCACCTCGAATTCATTACCGCTGTTGGCCCTCGGTGGACTCGTCGCAGTTCGGGGGATGCGTTACTGGGCGTTGGTAACCCTGACAGTGATAGTGGTCGGTGGGGGATTGACTTGGACGCTGGCCGGATTCGGCAACCACATCGGGGCGAGCGGGGTGGTATTCGGCTATTTCGGGGCGCTCCTCGCCGCGGCCGTATTTGAACGCCGCCCTCGAGCGTTGGCTTCAGCGTTGCTGGTGATCTTCTTCTACGGCGGCATGGTCGCCGGAGTCGTGCCACAGGAGTACATCTCATGGGAGGGCCATCTGTTCGGCATGGCCGCCGGCGTCATCGCCGCGAAGGCGATGGCCGAACCGCGCCGCCCGCGTTCCACGAGACCCGACAACCCCGAGCCCTGGGAGCTCGACGAGCCCTGGCTCAACTGAGACATCGCGGCTCCGGTTGCGCCCGGCGACAGCAATGCGCCCGGCGACAAGACAGCCGCGGCTCCGGTTGCGCCCGGCGACAGCAATGCGCCCGGCTAATCTCCGTGCCCGGCGATAGCATCGCGTCGCTCGACTAGTTGAAATCAGGAACCAAAATGAAATTCGGTCTGGCGTTTGCCAATGTCATGCACTTCGGTACCGGCGAGGGTGCCAAAATGATCGGTCAAGCCGCGGAGGCGGCGGGCTTCGAGTCGGTTTGGACGGTTGAACACATCATCTATCCGGAGGGTTACGAGTCGACCTACCCCTACGACGACAGTGGGAAGATGCCTGGCACAGGGGAGAACCCGATCCCTGACCCGTTGATCTGGCTCGGTTTCGTGGCCGCTCACACGACCAGCCTGCGTCTCGCCACGGGCATCTCGTTGCTCCCTGAACGCAGCCCCGTCACCTACGCCAAGGAGGTGGCCACGCTCGACAACATGTCTGGCGGGAGAGTCGAACTGGGCATCGGGATCGGTTGGCTCAAGGAGGAGTTCAAGGCGCTGGGGGTGCCGTGGGAGAGGCGCGGTCCGCGCACCGAGGAGTACATGGCGGTGATGCGGGCGCTCTGGGCCGACAATGCGGTGTCGTTCGACGGAGAGTTCGTCAGCTTCGACCCGATCTCCTGCAACCCCAAGCCTGCCAACGGTTCAGTTCCCATTCACATCGGGGGGCACAGCCGCGCTGCAGCGGAACGAGCGGGCAGGGTCGGCGACGGTTTCTGGCCGGCGAAGGGAGATCTGCCGGAGCTCTTCGAGATTGCGCGGCAGACGGCTGCGGACCATGGCCGTGATCCGGAGGCGATTGAGCTGACCGGCCAGCACACGGGCATCTTCGGGGATGATCCGGGCGCGGCGGTCGAGGAGTTGGCGTCATGGGGCGCGAGCCGCATGATCGTGCCGTCCTTCCTCTTCTTTCACGACACGGCCGATGCGCTTGCCGCTTGGGGTGACAGGGTCATCGCTGACGCCTCAAGCTGAGGTGAGCCGTTGAGGTGAGTCGTTGACACGAATCCTCCAAGACGTACGCGTCGTCGATCTGAGCGGCGGCATTGCAGGGGCATACCTGTCGCGTCTGTTCGCCGATGCGGGTGCTGACGTCGTTCGGGTTGAGTCAGAAGCCGGTGTCGATCTGCGCCGACGGAGCGCGGCGCCGCTGGAGGAGGGAGCGAACGGTCCGTTGTTCGCGTTTCTGGCTGCGGGCACCCGCTCAGTGGTCGGTGCGCTCAACGACGCGGCCACCGAAGAGCTGCTCGCGACCGCCGATCTCATCGTTGTCGACGACACGCTCACGCCCAGCGAAGTCGACGGCATCCACGAGCGACACCGGTTAGCAGTCATCACCTCCATTCGGCCCTACGGACTGCATGGGCCGTGGGCGAACAGGCGGCTCAACGAGTTCCTGGTACAGGCCGACACCGGTTCGATCCTCTGCCGCGGCCATGTCTCCATGCCCCCGTACATGGCGGGCGGAGACGTGTTCGAATGGATGGCGGCGTGCTACGCGGCTCCGCCCTCGCTGGCGGCGATCGATCGTTCCCGTCGTTGCGGCCAGGGTGAGATCGTCGATGCGTCGATCGCTGAATCGACGGCGTTGGCAGCGTCGACCTTCGCAGACCTGTCGCAGCAGATGTCGGGCCGGGCCGATCTACCGATGCGGTCACTCGAGACCCCTTCAATCGAGCGGGCCCGCGACGGTTGGGTCGGCTTCAACACCAACACACGTCAACAGTTCCAGAGCTTCTGTCTGATGATTGAACGCCCCGACCTGATGGACAGCGAATGGGCGGATCTTCGAACCCGCACCGCTCGGCTCGACGAATGGTCGGCGATCGTCGATGAGTGGATGGCACAGCACTCGGTTGCTGAGATCGTCGAGGCAGCTTCGGAGCTGAGAGTGCCTGTGGCCAGGGTCAACGACGGGGCAGGGGTGCTCAGCGAGGAGCATCTGGTTGCGCGGGGCTTCTTCGCGGACACAGCGGACGGCTTCGCAGCCCCGAGGTCGCCGCGGATAATCGACGGTGAACGACCGCCGGCTCCCGGACCTGCGCCGATGATCGGTGAACACACCGGACAGATCGAACTCCGCCCACGTGTCGAGCCCGTGAGGGGGGCGCCGGACGCCCCGGGCGATCCGACCGCTCGACCGCTCGCAGGGGTTCGCGTGGTGGATCTCACGAGCTGGTGGGCGGGCCCGTGCGCGACCCAGGCGATGGCCGCGCTGGGTGCCGATGTGATCCATGTCGAGTCGGTGACCCACCCCGACGGCATGCGTCTCACCGGCATGATGTTCGGCAAACAGCGGTGGTGGGAGTGGGGTCACATGTTCCTCGCCGCAAATCACGACAAACGCGGGCTGACCCTCGATCTCAACGATCCCGAGGGTCGCGAACTTCTCCTGGCGCTTGTGGAGGGTGCCGATGTCGTGGTCGAGAACTTCAGTCCACGGGTCATTGAAGCGTTCGACCTCGACTGGGACGTGCTGCGCGCACGCAACCCGCAACTGGTGATGGTGCGCATGCCCGCCTTCGGGCTTGACGGTCCATGGCGTGAGCGTGTCGGTTTCGCGCAGACCATGGAGCAGATGTCAGGCATGGCGTGGCTGACCGGCCACGAGACGGATCAACCCCGGATCCCCCGCGGACCGTGCGACCCGATCGCGGGGATGCACGGCTGCTTCGCTGCTCTGCTGGGGATACGCAAGCGTGACAGCACCGGCAGAGGCGTCTTCGTCGAATCGGCAATGGTCGAGGGCGCTATCAACTGCGCGGCGGAGATGATCGTGGAGTACTCGGCGAACGGCACCACGCTGAGCCGCCTCGGCAACCGCAGCCGGTTCGCCGCTCCCCAGGGCGTCTACGAGACAGCAGAGCCCGAGCAATGGTTGGCGATCTCCTGTGACAGCGACGAGGCATGGCTCGCCCTGACGAAAGTGATCGGTGTGGATGCCGAGCAGTATGCGACGTTACGCGACCGCCAGGCTGCCCATGATGAGATCGATCGGCTGGTTGCGCGCTGGGCCGTGACTCGAAGCCCGGCCCAAGCCGAGGAGGAACTCGTCGGCGCGGGTGTGGGTGCCATCACCTGTCGCAACCATGCCACATTGCGCTTCCACCCCCAGTTCGAGGCTCGGGGGTTCTACGAACTGGTGGAACATTCCGAGGTCGGCACCCACTACATGCCAGGTCAGCCCTACCGGATGCGCGGCATTGAACAGTGGATCATCAACGCCACACCGACTCTGGGCCAACACAACCACGAAATCCTGACCGAACTGGGCCTGAGCACCGCCGAGATCGCTTCGTTGGAGCGGTCCGGGCGGATCGGCACCGTTCCTGTGCTGTAATCGCCGAAACTTCGGCACGACCGGTGATCCGGTCTGACAGACTGTTGACGATGACCGCTGACGACCCAGAAGACGGTTCGGGCGACGACCAAGAGCAGGACCGAGAGCACGATCACGAACATGAGCACGCGCACGAACACGCGCGCAGTTATATGGTCCATCGTCACCGAGATGTGCAGGGAGGTGAGGCTCGGGCTGCCGTTTTCGGCTTCAGCGACGGTCTCGTCTCCAACGTCGCTCTCATCATCGGGATAACGGGAGCATCGGCGGACGGATCTTTGGTCCGACTTGCCGGCATCAGCGGCCTGTTGGCAGGCGCCATTTCGATGGCGGCGGGGGAGTGGGTGTCGATCCGGGCGCACAACGAGCTCGTGGAACGAGAGATCGCCATCGAGCGGAAATCCCTGGAGGAGAATCCCAAAGCGGAGATCCGAGAACTCGCAGCCATCTATCGGGAACGAGGACTGAACCCGGAGAGTGCCAAGAAGCTCGCCAGCGAGATAATGGCCGACCCCGAGGTCGCTTTGGACGTGCATGCACGCGAGGAGCTCGGCGTTGACCCCGAGGGGGCCGGCAACCCCTTGCGCGTGGCGCTGTCGTCGTTCGCCGCTTTCGCGACGGGTGCTTTCGTTCCCTTGTTCCCCTGGTTGTTCGCAGAGGGCGCGGCTGCCGCGGTCGCCTCGGTTGTGTTGGCGGTCGTTGCCGCGTCGCTGGCAGGCGTCGCACTGGCAGTGTTCACCGGGCGTTCCAAGGTGCGCACCGCGGCGCGTCAGGTGCTGGTGGCCGCAGGCGCTTGCGGCGCGACGTTCCTGATCGGCTCCCTGCTCGGCGTGTCGGTGGCCTAGAGGCCGAGCAAATCGACGAGGTGCCCCGTGCGATGTGAGCCTGTGGCCCGTGCGACTGGCCTGTGGCCCGTGCGACTGGCCTGTGGCCCGTGCGATGTGAGCCTGTGGCCCGTGCGGCCGATGGCGCGCAGCGAACAGGAGCGGGAGGTGGAGCGGGCGATAGCGGACCGAACCATAGCCGGCTTGCGTTGGCAATGTTCAGCCCCATAGCTTCGGATCGATGGCTGGGCCCCTTGCAGGCGTGAAAGTGGTGGAGCTGGCCGGTCTGGGCGCGCTTCCCTACGGATCGATGCGTCTGGCAGACATGGGCGCCGATGTGGTCAGAGTGGACCGCCTCTCGGAGGTTCCCGACGAGAAGGTCCCCCGCGGATACTCCTCGTGGGACCGCGGGCGGCGTTCGATTGCGGTCGATCTCAAGAATCCGGCGGGCGTCGAGGTGGTGTTGCGGCTGGCTTCGGGCGCTGAGGTGTTCCTTGAGGCGTTCCGCCCCGGCGTCGCCGAGCGATTGGGCGTGGGCCCGGATCAGGTGATGAGCCGCAATCCGGCCATCGTCTACGGGCGGCTCACGGGTTGGGGCCAGACTGGTGCGCTGTCTCATGCGGCCGGGCATTCCCTCAACTATGAGGCGATCACGGGTGTGATTCGCTCGATCGGCCCCGAAGGCGGCCCGCCCGTGCCGCAACTCAACATCCACGGCGATTTCGCCGGAGGCGGGCTGACGCTGGCCTACGGCGTTGTTTGCGCGCTGCTCGAATCTCGGCAGTCAGGACAGGGTCAGGTCATTGACGCAGCTATGGCCGACGGTGTGGCGTCGCTCGCAAGCGTCTTCTACCCGATGGCTCACAGCGGCATGCAAACTGACGAGATCGGCGCCAATCTCTTTGACGGCGGCGCGCCCTTCTACGCGATCTACGAGTGTGCGGACGGCGGATTCATGTCGGTCGCGCCGATCGAGCCGCACTTCTGGTCGCTGCTGTTGACGCTCATCGGAGTGGATGAAGCCGATCTACCTGCTCAGTACGATCGTGACGGCTGGCCTGCCGTGAAGGCTCGCCTGGCCGAGGTGTTCGCCACAAAGACCCGCGACGAGTGGTGCGAGATTCTCGAGGGAACCGACTCCTGTACCGCCCCGGTGCTGACCTACAACGAGGCCCGCGCCTATCAGCACAACGTCGATCGGGGAACCTTCGGCGGTGTAGACGGGACTGAGGTGGTGCCCATGCCGCGCCTGTCGAGAACCCCCGGCGAGATGCGGCCTTCGCCCGACTGGATCGGCGCGGACACCGATGACGTGCTCTGCTCTTTTGGATTCAGTGCCGTTGAGATAGCCGAGCTTCGCTCGCAGTCGGCCATCGGAGGCTGACGCGGCTGTTCTAGATTCCAGCGACCGAGGCGGCGATGTTGCGTATGGCGGCGGAGACCTGGTCCGGATGCGAGCGCATCACATAGTGACGGGCACCCTCGACAGTGGTGCGAGTCGCATGCGGCAGTTTCTTCTCCATGTAGTCGTTGGCACCGAGATAGGCCCTGTCGCCGTCGCCGATCACCAACGCCACCGGCAAGGTCAATTCGGTCAAGCGGTCGATCACCATGGAGTCAACATGCAGCCCCACTGTGGCGGCCAACTCGCTCACCCCGTAGCTCGGAGCGTTCTCCAACAGCCGTGAGTTCCAACCCTGTCGAGCCTCCGGGTCGCGAAACCCGGGACCGGTCGACACCAGCACCAGAGCGTCGACGGCGCCGGGGCGGGTCAGGGCGTAGGCCATGGCCAGGTATCCGCTGAGCGAATGTCCGACGAACACGACCGGGCGGGAAAGCTCTGAGATGACCGCGTCGAGATCCTCGAGCATCGCTCCGCGCTCGTATGCCGACGGGTCGGTGCTGACCGGGGATTTGCCGTGTCCGGGCAGGTCGGCGGCAACGCAGAGATGATCCGAGAGAAGATCGATGGTCGGGGTCCAGACCTCCGAATCAGAGTCGACGCCGTGCACGAACAACAGCGTGGCGGGACTCCCCGAGGTCGACCCGGTGGTTGTGACGTGCAGCGGAGTGCTCATTCGTCGGATTCGGGGGTGTCTGGGCGATCGGTGTCTGGGCGAACAGTGTCGGTGAGATCGGTGTCTGGGCGATAGATGTCGGGCTCGATGTACATGGGGCGCGCCTGAGGCACGTCGTGGCGGACCTTTGCCTCGATCTCGTTGATCGTGTCGCCCAGTTGTTCGGTCGTGTAGCTCGGATCGAACGCGACCTTCGCTCCGACGAGAAGTTCGTCGGGCCCTAGGTACTGGGTGCGGATGTGGATGATGCGCTCAACGCCCGGAACGCTCTCGACGGCTTTGGTGATCTTGGTCTGCGTTTTGGCGGTTGCTCCCTCGCCGATCAGCAGGCTCTTCATCTCGATGGCCAGAACCACCGCGATCAGACCCAGCAGAACGCCGATCGAGAGCGTGCCGATCCCGTCCCATACCGGGGAGTCGAACGCCACCGCTACTGCCAAGGCGCCGAGCGCTAGGAGCAGACCGATCATGGCGCCCAGATCCTCAAGAAGAACAACTGGAAGCTCGGGCACGCGCGAGCGGCGGATGAACTTGGTCCAACTCAAGTCGCCCCGAACCCGATTGGACTCGACGACGGCGGTGCGCAAGGCATAGCCCTCAAAGACAATTCCGATAGTCAGAACCGAAAATGCCCAGATCGGGGCGTCAATCGGGTGAGGGTGGCGTATCTTCTCGATGCCCTCGTAGATCGCGAACATCGAACCGACGGTGAACAGCACGAGAGCGACCACGAAAGACCAGAAGTATCGCTCCCTGCCGTAACCGAACGGGTGGGTCGTCGTGGCTTCTCGTCTGGCTAGACGCCCGCCCAAGAGCAGCAGGGCCTGATTGCTGGTGTCGGCACAGGAGTGGATCGCCTCCGCCAGCATCGAGGACGCTCCAGTGAAGGCGAACGCCACGAACTTGGCGATGGCGATCCCGAGATTCGCAAAGAATGCGGTGAGGATTACCTTGGTTCCGCCACCTGCTGCCATTCAAGCTCCTTGGGTCTCGCCGCGAATCCAAGCACGGGCCCCGAAGAGGATAGCGCTCTGTTGTCGCCGGGCGTAGCCGGAGCCGCGCGGTTCTGATCTG
This sequence comes from Acidimicrobiales bacterium, assembly GCA_965116485.1. Taxonomy (GTDB): domain Bacteria; phylum Actinomycetota; class Acidimicrobiia; order Acidimicrobiales; family Aldehydirespiratoraceae; genus VXYK01. Next base: position 3,192,880 of record OZ220692.1, on the reverse strand, counting down.
TGACGAGGGCTGCTGGTGCCGGGCGTAGCCGGAGCCGTGCAGGGTTTGCGCCGGGTGTGGCCGGAGCCGCGCTGGTCTGATCTGTGACGGGGTGCGTGAAGCAGCGGGTACCGTTGCATTCCATGGCGACTGTCTTTGCATCCCCCGACGACCTGCTGGATGCCGTCGGTACCGATCTCGGATCCAGTGAGTGGCTCACGATCAACCAGGAGCGCATCAACCTCTTCGCCGACGCGACCGGGGACCATCAGTGGATTCATGTTGATCCAGTCGCTGCCAAACAGGGTCCCTTCGGCGCCACGGTCGCCCACGGCTACCTCACTCTCGCGCTGACCAACCAGTTCCTTCCGGAAATAGTGCGTGTCGACGGCGCATCCATGGGGATCAACTACGGCACCGACAAAGTGCGCTTCCCTCAACCGGTCACGGTGGGAAGCAGGGTGCGCGCGAGCGCGGTTCTCAGCGATGCCCAGGAGGTCGACGGCGGGGTTCAGGCAGTCATTGCCATCACCGTCGAGATCGACGGGCAGGCCAAGCCGGCCTGCGTTGTCGAGTCCGTCAGCCGGTTCCTGCGATGAGCACTGTCTGGATGGGCACTGTCTGGATGAGCACTGTCTGGATGGGCACTGTCTGGGTGGGCACTGTCTGGATGGGCACTGTCGGCCCAGACCCCACCGTCGATGGTGCCGTGTGATGGCCAAGCGCAAGCGGCGCAGCCCGCGGCCATTGCAGATCGAGGCGTCGTACCCGCCGGTCGTTCCGGGTCTGTTGAGTCCCACGCGGCGCGTGCCCGCGGGAATAAGACGTCCGCCTTACGCCCTCACGGGCCAGCCTCCGCCCGCCAACTCCTCACTGGTTCGCACGCCCGAGGAGCTTGCTGCGATGCGCCGGACCGGGGCTGCCGCCGCGGAGATCCTCCTGAGGGCGGGTGAGGCGGTTCGGCCCGGAGTCACCACTGATGAGATCGACCGGTTGGTACACGAACGCGCTATCGAAGCCGGCGGCTATCCGAGCCCTCTCAACTACCGGGGATTCCCCAAGTCCGTCTGCACGTCGGTGAACGAGGTGATCTGCCACGGAATACCCGACAGCCGACCGCTGGCAGACGGCGACATCGTCAACATCGACGTCACCCTTTACCGAGAGGGAGTGCACGGCGACACGTCGGCGACGTTCCTCGTGGGTGATGTGGCTGCCGAGTCAGTCATGCTGGTTGAGGTCACGCTCGAGTCCCTCGACCGAGCGATCGCCGCGCTGGGCCCCGGCGCGATGGTGCGTGACATCGGACGTGCCATCGAGTCGCACGCCATGAAGCATCGCCTCGGCGTGGTCCGCGAGTTCATCGGCCATGGTGTGGGCACAGAATTCCACTCAGGGCTGCAGATACCCCACTACCACGACCGCCGGTTCACGATTCCCCTCGAGTGCGGCACCACCTTCACGATCGAACCGATGCTCACGCTCGGATCGCCCGACGCGGCGATGTGGGATGACGAGTGGACTGCGGTCACCATCGACGGGAGCCGCACTGCCCAGTTCGAACACACGCTGGTCATGGGAGAGAGCGGGGCCGAACGGCTCACGGTCACCGAATCGGGCGAATGCGCACACGACTTGGTGCGCGCCGCCGTAATGAGCCGCTAGCAGCGCAGTCCCGACTGCGGACGCGATGCGCTGAGGGGGGTGCGCAGCTCGACAGCACGACCCTTCAGGAGTACGACGTGCTGTTGGAACGGGGGAGTTCAACCCAGGTGCGGCCGGGGAGGATCGATATCCGGCGCCCCTGGGAGTCTGAGTAGACGGTCACGTCGGTGGCCCTTTGTCGCGACCAAGTGGCCTCCACCACATGTCCATCGGTGAAGACCAGCGCCCGGCCGGAACCGACGGTTATCGCCTCGGGCGAGCGGGAATCGGCGGCGGACTGCCCGTAGCGGGTGAACTGCACGATCACGGTGGCAGGGCTTGTGCGCACTCCCCGGTTGTCGAACGTCGGCCTGCCGTCCTGGGTCCGATCCCACCCCGACCCGTTCCAGTTGTATGAGACTTCGGTATAGCCATAGGCGATATCGACGGAACTCGCGGGGACCGCCGTGGAGTTGACCGGTTCGTCCGGGCCGCGGAACACGAACATCGGCGAAGGCAGACCAGCGTCGGAATATCCGCTGCCCACCGACCACAGGTTGCCGGTGTTGGTGAAGAGGTTGTGGGGCACTCTCCGGCTCGAAACCCGGTAGTAGAACTCCGGGGCAGCGCCCACTCCGATGTCGACCAGAGTGGACCGGGCCAGCGCCGCGCGTGTGCCTCGGTTCCCCCCTGAATTGGCGAACAACGGGCTGTTGAGTTGAGCCAGGAGGTCGAAGTCGCTGGTGCGCATCGAGCGAACCGGACCCACCTCCGCGGGCGCCGTTGAATGGAACACCGCAGCCAGTCGAGTGGCGAACTCAACCTCTTCAACGAACACGATGTCCGCCTCGTTGATGCCCGCTTGAGGCATGGCCGCGGGGACATTGTCGATCTTGACCGCGAGCGCGGGCCTGTCGACGTCAGAAGCGATCTCCAACCCGGTGAGGAGCGCAAATATCTGCCGTGATTGTTCCTTGTCGATTCGGATGAGCGTGTTCTGTATGGCGACGAGGGTGTTCTCCAGTTCGGCCTCTGCCGCGGCGATTTCGTCTCTGAGTTGTTGTTGGTGGGCTTGGCGCTGCTCGAGGCGGTCCTGCGACGTGGAGAGAAGCTGCCGCGTCTGGGCCAGTTGATCGGTGAGGCCCTGCAGGCGGATGTCGATCTCGTCGAGGCGTCGGGTCGCATCGTCGACCACCGACTGGTAGAGCACACGCCGCCGTGGCACCGTGGTGTTGCCGTCCAGAGTTCTGATCTCATCGATCAGCCCGCTATGTTGAGGGTCGCCCTGTCTGAAGCTGATGACGGCTACCTCGATGCGGGTGGCTGCGGGTTCGCGCCGCTCATCCACCGTTCTCTCGAACTTGTCGGCCAGCAGTTGGAGTTGCGTGTTCGCGGTCGAGGTCGCGCCGGTGAGGTCGGAGACCTCGTTGTCGAGTTCACCCAAGGTCGCTTCCTGCGCCGCGATGAACGCGGTCAGCTCGTCGCGCCGGCTCTCCTGTTCGCGCAGGTGCTCCTGCTCCTCACGCAGGATCTGCGGATCTACCTGGCTGAGAGCAGGTGCCGCCAGAACCGACACGGCCGCACAGCAAACGATGATGAGGGAGATGACTCGAGAGGATGTCGCCATGGTCAAGAAGCGGAATCTGCCCGCTCTCTGGTTCATGGTACCGGTCGGTGACGCTCCGAAGGGGTACCGTTGCGCCTAAGGGGTACCGTTGCGGATGTGCCGACACAGCCGATGCAGCAGATCACCTTCGGGCGGGGCGACAGCTCGTCGGTGGTTGCGGCTATGGCTGAAATCGCGGCCGCGCCCGGTGCCGGCGGCTGGGTCAATGTCGGCCCGGCGTTGACCGACGAGCAGGCCGCACAAGTCCCGCCCAACAGCGGGCTCGCAGCCTGGTTCTCCGGTCGCGGACCGGCTGTTGCGATGGGCACCTGGATGCCGCCTTCGGTCGGCAGCCGTTCGGGAGCCGCTCAGGTGGGGGTTGAGCACGGGCAGGGTCCGAACGCGTTGAAGCGGTTGCGCGAGGCTGGTCTGGAGTTGCCCCACGGGTGGCAGAAGCGCCAGGACCACGCCAAACACGGTGTCGTGATCGAACTCGGCGGCGATGTAGAGCTGTCGGCGATAGTCGAATGGATCGTCGAGGCAGTGACGATCCTGACACCTGAAACGATCCTGAGATCCGGCACAGCGGTTGAGGACCGCTTCATCGCAGCGGTGTACCGCTCGATCTGACGCGTTGTTGTCGCCGGGCGCGACCGGAGCCGCGGAAGGCGTCACTGGGTTCGGCGCGTTGTTGTCGCCGGGCGCGACCGGAGCCGCGGACGACTTCACTGGGTTCGGCGCGTTGTTGTCGCCGGGCGCGACCGGAGCCGCGGACGACTTCACTGGGTTCGGCGCGTTGTTGTCGCCGGGCGCGACCGGAGCCGCGGAAGGCGTCACGCGGACCGCGTTGCCCGGTCCGTGGTCACCGAACCGCCGTGACGGCTTCGACGATCAGCTCGATCACGGCGTCAGCAACGGCGGAACGAAGGACGCGAACGTTCGCGTCGTTGTCTGCTTGCGCGTCGCCGTCCGTTTGCGCGTCGTTGTCTGCTTGCGCGTCGTTGTCTGCTTGCGCGTCGTTGTCTGCTTGCGCGTCGTTGTCTGCTTGCGCGTCGTTGTCTGCTTGCGCGCTGCGATCGTCGACCACGGTCATGCCCCGGGTGTGTGTGCCGGTGAGCTCGATGTCGACCGGTTGTCGTTTGCCGTCGAACAGTTGCGGGTGAGTGACCGCCAGTACCGCGCAGGCGTCATGAATAGGAGCACCGGTCCAGCCCCGCAGTTCGGATGAGCGGTCGATGGCGTAATCAAGGAGTTCAGCGGCCAACGACGAGGCCGGCGTGCCGGCTGCCCGCATCTGGTCGACTTGAGCGGGTCCGAGGAGCACCTGATGTGTCACGTCGAGCCCGACCATCGTGATGTCGCCGCCCGAGCGAAACACGATGTCGGCTGCTTCGGGGTCGGCCCAGATGTTGAACTCCGCGGCGGCGGTGACGTTTCCCCCGACTGCTGCTCCGCCCATGATGGTCAGCCCTCCGAGCCTATCGGGCAATGAAGCGTCTCGTTGCAGCGCCTCGGCGACGTTGGTGAGCGGTCCGACGGCCACGAGGTGGAGTCCTTCGACTCGATGGCTGGTCTCGATGATGAACCCGACAGCATATTCGGATTCAACGGATCGGGTGATCTCGGGCAACTCGACACTGCCGAGCCCAGTGGCGCCGTGGACGTGGCGCGCGCCTCTGGATCGGTCCGTCAACGGACGAGCCGCGCCGCGGTGGACGTCGACGTTGAGACCGGCTATCTGAGCGACGGCCAGGGCATTGCGCGTCGTGTGCTCGATGCCCACGTTGCCGTCGACAGTCGTGATCCCGACGAGGTCCGCGAAATGAGCCGCGGTCAGCAAGGCGATGGCGTCGTCAAGCCCAGGATCGCAGTCGACCAGCATCGGCACCGGACTCAAGGACATTCCCGCCACGATACTCTCCCAGAAGGCCCCTCCTAGAAGGCCTCTCCTAGCAGGCCTCTCCAAGAAGGGACGCGACCTCCGCAGGGGTGGGGAGCGAGGGTTGCGCACCGGGGCGCAAGGTGGTCGCGGCGCCGACTCGCACGGCCCAACGCACTGCGTCGACGATCGGTTCTTTGCGCGCCAGGGCGTCGGCCAGTGCTCCGCAGAAGGAGTCTCCCGCTGCGGTGGTGTCGACGGGATCGACCACGGGCGCGGCGATGTGGGTGGACTCGCCCGCGACGACTGCCAGGGCCCCGAGCGCGCCGAGTGTCACCACCGCAGCGGGGGTGGGGAGTTGCATGGCCAGATCGGCGGCGACAGCGACATCGACGGTCCCGTCGTGACCGGTCAGCAGGGCCAACTCGGTCTGGTTGGGGACGATCACATCGACTTCCTCCAACAGCTTCGCGGGGAGCGGAGACGACGGTGCCGGAGCGGGATTGAGCACGACGACACCTCCGGCTGTCTGAGCCGCGGCGAGCACCGCAGCGACCGGGCTCTCCAATTGAACGAGCGTCACCGCTGCGGCGCCGAGCACGTGGGCGGCAGCCTCGACGTCGTCCACCGACAGGCGGCTGTTGGCGCCGGGGCTGACCACGATGGAGTTGTCGCCGTCGGCGCCCACGGCGATCAGCGCCACGCCGTTGGGCGTGTCGGGCGTGGTCGTCAGATGAGAGGAGTCGACCCCGTCGGTATCGAGCGCTGCGCGCAGCATCCGGCCGCCCTCGTCGTCGCCGACCCGGCCGATCATGGCGACCGAGCGCCCCAGACGAGCCGCGGCGACCGCTTGATTGGCGCCCTTGCCGCCGGGGATCCGAGACAAGTCGCCGCCGAGGACGGTCTCGCCGACCAGCGGCACCCTCGGCACCTCGACCACGAGGTCGAGGTTGGCGCTGCCGACCACGGCGATCTCGGGTGGCGGGTTCTCGTCGGCGTGACCGGGGCCGCTGGAGCGAACCGTTGTCTGATCGTCTTGTTGGTTCATCGTCAACTGATCCTTGCCACAAGTGTGCGGGCGTGCTCGAACATCGCATCGGCGCGCTCGGCGATTGCTGCGGTAGGACCGCTGGACTCCATGCCTCCTGCGCTGCCGCGGAGCCTTCGAGCGTACGCCCCCTCGACGATGCAGGCCTGCTTCCACCACGAGAACGCTTGGTAGAACGGGTAGTCGGACAGGTCGAATCCGGTGGCTTGTTCGTATTGGCGGATCACCTCGGAGCGGCGCGGTAACGCGGCGGGGAGCGTCGGCGGGTCGGACTCTGCAAGCGAAGCGGGTTCGCGGTGACGGGCGGTCGTAACTATTTGACGACGCTTTCTTCGAGTTCGTGGAGCCGTTTCACCGCACCGACGAGAACCTTGCGAGCGACCAGCGCGCTCTCGTCGAGCAGCGAGGTGAATTCGCGTCGGTTCAGTGCCTCGATCACCATGTCGGTGGCGGCGGTGACCGTGGCCGTGCGGGGCACGCCGGCGATGACTGCGAGTTCGCCGAAGAAGTCGCCAGGTCCGAAGCGCGCGATAACCCTGCCGTTGCGGCGGACGGTGGCCTCTCCCTCGCTGACGATCATGAATTCCCGGCCTGGTTGACCCTGCACGGTCAGGTTGCGCCCGGCTTTGATGTTGACCGTCGTCATGAACGAGGCCACCTTCTTGAGCTCCCTCTTGGACAACTCCGAAAAGAGTTCGATTTCCGCCAACTGCTCGATGAGTGCCATTTTCCTTACCTCCAGACAGGCCCGCGCCCGTCCATACATGGTCTATCAGAAGAGTGCGACAGGGGCGACGGGCGCCCCGGTCCCCCCGACGAACGGCTCGGGGGTCGCCGACAGGAAGAACTCGTATCTGCCCTGTTCGCGGCATACCTCAGCGAGGGTCTCGAGGTTCCAGTTCTGACCTTGGGTGAACCCCATGTCGACCACGGCCAGGCAGTGGACCGCGAGTGCGTCGTTCCAGTCCGGACCGGGGAAGACCTCGAAAATGAAGGTGTCGGTAGCCGCGGCGGCAATGTCGTTGCGGTGAAGCCAGCGCACCGCGTCGATACCGGGGCCAGGACTCTCGCCTGCGAGGTTCTCACCGATGTTGTACTTGTGGGCGTCGCCGTCGTTGAGCCACAGTTGCATGCGGCCGGTTCGGATCAGGACGATGTCGCCGCTGCGGATCTCCAAGCCGGCCCACTCGGCGGCGGCGTCGAGTTCGGCGCCCGTTATCTCGTGGGCGTCGGCGATCCGATCGACACCGAGCGATCCCGGCATGTCCAGGAGCACCCCACGCCCCACGAGAGTGCGCACATGCTCGATGCCGAGCACCTGCGAGCCGTTGCGGGCGGTGATGGTTGCTGCGTCGATGCCGTTGTAGAGCTTGTGGTCGTAACTCACATGGGAGAGTCCGTCCCAGTGCGTGCCGGCCTGCAGTCCCATGGTGACCATGTCATCGGAGAAGTGGGGCACCATGGCGTTGCCGTCCGCATCGCCGAGGTCGGGATGGTCGATGGTCCCCATCACATGCACGGGGTTTATGCGGGTGGGAATCGCCCCGATCTGGACACCGTTGTTCTGCAGGTCGATCGCCAGCGGCACCCGCAGGCCGGTCTCGATCAGTCGTGCAGCGCCGGCCACGACTTCGTCGGTGATCAGGTTGAGCGTGCCGATTCGGTCATCGTCGCCCCATCGGCCCCAGTTGCGGACCTCTTCGGCGACCTCGTGGAAGTGAGCGGTGAACGACATGCTTCCGAGCGTAGGCGACCCGGCGCCGGGGTCAATAACCCAAGTCCAGGTCGACTATCCCCTCCAGTGGTTCGCCGGCCGTGAACCGGTGATAGTTGGAGACGAAAGTGTCGAACATGGAGCCTCCCGATCTGGGCGCCGCCCAGGAGATGTGGGGCGAAAGACGCACACTGGGATGACTGAAGAGCCAGTGGCCTTCCGGCAGAGGTTCGGGAACTACAGCGTCGAGGGAGGCCCGAGCCACGCGGCCGCCGTCGAGCGCTTCACGCAGTGCGTCCTGATCGATGAGAGCGCCGCGGGCGATGTTGACAATATGCAGCCCCGGTGTGACACGGGCCAACATGTCACGGTCGATGAGAGCGACGGTCGCACTGGTGGCCGGGGCGGCCAGCACCAGGTGATGGGCGTCGCCGATGACCTCGCCCAGATCGGTGGTGATCTCCATCCCGGCATGGGGGGCCGGCAGCCGGCGGCGGCGGACGCCGATCACCCGCATGCCGAATGCGAGCGACAGACGGGCAATTTCAGCGCCGATTCCGCCGACTCCCACAACTACGACGGTGTGCCCGTTCAGGGCCCCCATTGGCGGCCCGGTGTGCCAGCCTTTGGCCGGTACTGCGTTGATCCAGATGTCGGGCAGTGCCTTGGCATGGGCCAACATTGCCGCCAGTGCGAACTCGCTGATCGGAGTCGCGGTGGAACCGCGGGCACAGGTGAGAGTCTGGTCGGATCGGATCAATTCGAGGGGGAACTCGTCGATTCCAACACCCATGACGTGGATCCAGGTCGCGCCGCAACCGATGATTGCTCCGAAGTTGGGGGCTCCGCGAGTGTGGGTGAATATCACATCACCGTTCAGATCGGGCGGAACTGGGGCGTCTGCGTCGATTCTCACCTCGCGCAGACCGGGCAGGGACGCCACCTGCTCCGGAAAATCGATTCCCAGATTGTTGACGACTGTCACACTCACGGCGGCGACTTTAGCTGCTAGCGGAACCGTTCAGATCGGTAGTACGGTTCAAGGCGAATCGACATGACCGGACTCTATATTTTTCTTCTCGCCGCCGGAGGACCCCTGCTCCTGTGGCTGGTGTTCGCCGGCGACGCTGACGCGGACGCGGGCGGAGACGCGTTCTCGGTCATCCCGCTCTCGTCGATCGCCTTCTTTGCGGCGACTTTCGGCTTCGTCGGTGTGGTGGGAGGCGCGACCGGCGCCGGCGCCGTGGCGTTGTTCGTCACTTCCGCGGTGGTGGCGGTTCTGGCGGGTTTGATGAGCACCCAGGCCTTCAAGTGGATTCGCAAGAACTCCGTCTCAAGCGAGGTGATGGACGCAGAACTCGAGGGAACGATGGCGCGGGTGGCACTCGAGGTGAGTTCCGACCGCAAGGGCAAGATCATTGTCGACATGGCCGGGGCGCGTGAACAGATGACAGCTTCACCCATTGACGGGTCAACCATCGCCGAGGGTGAACGGGTCGTGATCGTCAAGGTCGAACGCGGGGTGGCTCTGGTTGCGCCGCTCGGTCCCGACCTTAGGCTTGAATAAATCGCTCACGGCCGTTCAGGCCGTTTTGAAAATGCGCTCTCGCGCAGGAGGAATCAGCAGATGTCTTTGTTTCTGATAGGTGGCTTGGCGATCGGTGTGACCGTGATCCTGCTGATCATGATCCTCAGTTCACTGATCGTCATCTGCCCTCCGAACCGGGTTGCGGTGATCTCGGGCCGCAGCCGCCAACTCTCCGACGGACGAACAGTCGGGTATCGGATCCTCAAAGGTGGCCGAACCGTTCGGATCCCCCTCATTGAGAAGGTCTCGTGGCTGGACCTCAACACGATCCCGCTCGAGGTGTCGGTGACCAACGCCTACTCGCGCGGCACGATCCCGTTGAACGTGCAGGGAATCGCCAACGTCAAAGTCTCCTCGAAGGAAGGCGTGTTGGAGAATGCCGCGGAGCGCTTCTTGAACGTCCCGAACCAGCACATCGGACAGATCGCCAAGGAGACCCTCGAGGCCAACCTTCGCGGCGTCCTCGCCACGCTCTCGCCCGAGGAGGTCAACGAGGATCGTCTGAAGTTCTCCCAGCAGCTGATCGACGAGGCCGACGACGACATCAAGACCCTGGGGCTCGATCTCGATGTGATGAAGATCCAGAACGTCACCGACGACAACCTCTACCTTGAGTCGGTCGGGCGGAAGCTGACCGCTGAGGTCGTGAAGCAGGCTCGGGTTGCCGAAGCCAACCGGCAGTCCGAGTCCGAGCAGGCCGAGGCCAAGGCACGCGAGCTCGCCGAGATCGCCCAAGCTCAGGCCGACCGCCACATTGTTGAGGAACAGAACAACCTGCGAGTCCGTACCGCCGAACTCGATGCTATTGCGCGTGCCAAAGAGGAGGAAGCCAAAGTGGCCGGCGACATCGCCAGGGCGACCGCTGAGCAGGAACTCGAGCAGCAGCGCATCGAGCTGGAACGCCGCCGGCTCGAAGCCGACGTCGTGACCCCGGCCCGTGCCAACCTTGAGTCGAAGCAGCTGCAGGCACAGGCGGAGGCAGCGAAGATCATCGAGGACGGCAAGGCTCAGGTCGACGTGTTTCGTCGGCTCACCGATCAGTATCAACTCGCAGGGGAGGACGGCCAGAGGATTTTCGTGCTCAACATGCTCCCCGAACTCGTCGACAAGATCGTCTCCACGGTCAACAGTGTCTCGATCGACCGGGTCGCGGTGGTCGATGGCGGCAACAACGGCGGCCAAGGGGGCATTCCCGCCCTGATGGCACAGCTCCCCGCTGCGGTGGTGAGCCTCAGCGAACAGATCGAAGCCGCCACAGGCGTCGACATCCTGCAGAGCATGCGTTCTGATGACGACGAGGATGAAACGGTCTCTGAACTCCCGCCGCCGCCACCGGCCCCCTGAGCGAGTCGCCGTCAGCGGGCCAAGGTCTGCAAACCCGAAAGATCGAGTATCTCTATCCGGCCGCGCCCGGTCCGGATCACTCCGCCGGATTCAGCGAGTTTGAGTGCATGGTTGGCTGATTGGCGGCTGCTGCCGGACATCGCGGCGATATCGCTTTGTCGGAGCTTCACGACCACGGGATGGACGCCTCTGTCGAATGCCACGACCAGCCGCAGCAACACCCGCATCACTCGGGTCTCGACCGGCGCCAACAGGACATCGACTAGTTGATCGGCGCTCTGGGAGAGTTTGTCTGCGACAACGTTGAGCAAGTAGCGGTCGACCGCTGGTTCTTGCGAACGCAGTTCTGTCAGGGTTCGTCGGCTCAGAGCGAGGGTTTCGGTCGGTTCAAGCGCGGTGACCCGGGCGGAGCGGCGGCCATCGCCGACCACGGCGAGTTCGCCGACGATGTCACCCGGTCGGCGGACCGAGAGAACGGCCATGTCTCCGCGTGCTATGAACACCTCGACGAGGACGTGTCCTTTTTCGATCAGGTGAACGGTGTCGCCGAGTTCTCCTTGGTGGAAGAGCACCTCTCGGCGTTGGAATCGACGTCGATGCATCTGCTTGCGCCAGTCGACTGCGGCAGGCCCCAGTTGTTCCATCAGACCGACGCGCATCCCTGAACCGTAGCTTTTCCGGATTCCCAATGGTGCGATTACATGTGTTGTTGAGTGGTCCGCGATGATTTGGGTCTATGACTCTGAGAGTTGACAAAGCGGCCGTCGGCAGAGAGGCCCGTCGCTCGCGCATCAAGGACGCCTCAATGCGAATGGCGGCTGAAGGCGGCTATGAGGCGGTCCAGATGAGGGCTGTGGCAGAACGCGCTGATGTGTCGCTCGGCACGATCTACCGGTACTTCAACGGTAAGGACGACATGCTGTTGGCGGGTCTGGTGAGCTGGATCCAGAGGGTTCGCGAGGGGCTCGAGTCCCGTCCTCCACAACCGGGAACCGCGGCTGATCGCTTGTCTGCACTGCTCGCCGACGCCGCCGAGATGGCCGAGCGGACGCCGATGCTCATGAGTGCGCTGTTCACGGCCCTCAGCAACGCGGACCCGGCCGCGGCAGAATACAAGCGAGCAGTCGAAACGGAGGTGTTGGCGTTCATCGTCACCGCAATCGGTGATGATTCCGAGATCGATGCAGAGGGCGCCGCACGGGTGGTCCGCCACGTGTGGTTCTCCGCCACGAGCAGGTGGGTCGGTGGTCTCGCCGATTCGGGCAGCGTCGAGGAGGAGTTGCGTCACGCAGTCCGAATGGTGATTCCCGCCAAGGCGTCGGTCTAACGTTCAGTTCCAGCGTTCAGGTCCTAGCGTTCAGGTCCTAGCGTTCACCGCATTCACCACATCCAGGAGACCAGTAAGTGTCCAGATTCCTTGACGGCAAGAACATTGCGATAACGGGCGCGGGCGCCGGCATCGGCAAAGCGATTGCGTTGGCGGCCGCAGCCGAGGGCGCGAACATCGTTGTCGCCGATTACGGCGTGGCGATGGACGGCAGCAACCCGACGAGCGAGGTCGCCGACAATGCGGTGGCCGAAATCCAAGCTCTCGGCGGAGGGGCCGTGGCCGTGGCAGGAGACGTCAGCCGGTTCGACGTGGGCGAGGAGGTGGTTGCGGCTGCCTGTGACAACTGGGGTTCTATCGACGGCGTCGTCTGCCCCGCGGGTGTGCTGCGAGAACGGATGCTGTTCAACATGAGTGAGGACGAATGGGATCATGTCGTGGCGGTTCACCTGAAGGGACACTTCAACGTCTACCGTGCGGCGTTGGCGCGAATGCGCAAGCAGGACACGGGCGGGTCGCTGGTGGGTTTCACCTCAGGGGCGTTCACGGCGTCGACGGCTCAGGCGAACTACTCGGCGGCCAAAGGTGGAATCGTAAGCCTCACCCGCTCGGCAGCAATGACCGCGGCGAGCCTCAAACTACGGGGTGGACCGGCAATAAACGCCAACTGCATCGCGCCGGTGGCCAAAACTCGCATGAGTGAGAACGTGCCTTTCGAGATCGAGACGGGCGAGCCCGAAGATGTGGCCCCGATGGCCGTCTATCTGATGAGCGATGCGGGCCGTCACATCAATGCGCAGATCTACACGGTGGTGGGCAGGCGGATTTCGGTTTGGAACCAGCCGATGGAGGTTCGCACGATGACCGCTGACGGTGACCGATGGACCTGTCAGCAGATTGCTGAGACCCTGCCGTACAGTATCGGGCAGGAGCCGAATCCCTTCATCGCCGATCTGGAGCGCCGCATGGCCGAAATGGCAGAGAACGCCGAGTCCGGGAGTGCCGGTTGATGGCTGTGTCGCCTGAACCGCCGGGCCGGGACCTGCTCGACGGAAAACGTGTGGTGGTGACCGCGGCCGCGGGCACTGGAATCGGCTCTGCGGTGGCAAGGCGCTGCCTGATCGAAGGCGCCGAAGTGCTTGTCTCCGACATCCACGAGCGCCGCTTGGGTGAGACGGCCGACCGACTCGAGAGCGAAACCGGGAATCGGCCCCTCATCGCGGTGTGCAATGTCACAGTCGAGGAAGACGTCGAAGCTCTGGTGGCTGCTGCGGTCAGCGGTTTCGGCGGCATTGACGTGATGATGAACAACGCCGGTTTGGGCGGGTCCGTCGACCTTGTCGACATGACCGATGAGCAGTGGAACGCAGTGCTGGGAGTGACCCTGGGCGGCACCATGCGCTGCACGCGTGCGGTCCTGCGCCACATGATCGAAGCGAATATCGAGGGCGCGATAGTCAACAACGCCTCGGTCGTGGGTTGGCGCGCCCAAGCCGGACAATGCCACTACGCCGCGGCGAAGGCGGGAGTTATGGCGCTGACCCGGTGCTCGGCCATCGAAGCGGCCGAGCACGGCATTCGGGTGAATGCAGTCGCTCCGAGCATCGCCATGCATCCGTTTCTGTCCAGAGTCGCCGATGAAGCGCTGCTTGACGAGTTGTCGAGATCCGAAGCGTTCGGTCGAGCGGCGGAGCCCTGGGAGGTGGCCAACGTCATGATTTTCCTCGCCGGCGATCTGTCGGCGTACATGACCGGTGAAGTCGTCTCAGTCAGCAGTCAACACCCGTGATCTCTGCGAGCTTTCGAGAGCAGTTCTGTTGTTCAATGCTTCTCGCGCTCCCTAAGAGTGCTACAAAGTGCTAGACCTTGTGGCGTGAGCCACAAGCCGATTGTGATTCTTGGAGGAGAAAACGACATGAAATCCCGTACTAGGCCCCAGTTCGCGCAGCTCATCGCGCTGCTTCTGGCGTTCTCGTTGGTCGCCGTCGCATGCGGCGGTGATGACGGCGACGACGCCACAGGCGACGACGGCGAGGTTGCTGTCGGTGATGATGGCGCCGACGGCGACGACGGTGGCGACGGTGGCGACGACGGCGACGACGGCGATGCTCCGACGACCACCGCAGCGCCCGTGGAAAACGTCACCGAGGGCAACGTGTGCATCGGCGATGCTTGTGACGAGCCGACAGGAGAAGATGAAGCAGCTCCCGAACCCGTGGCGGGCGGCACCCTGCGAGTCGCCGTGGAGGCGGAGACCGACGGTCTCAACCCCGCGGCCAACAACTTCGCGGTGTCGGCTTACATCATGGCATTCGCCATATTCGACCCGCTGTTCTATATCGACGAGGACGGAAACTGGTTCCCCTTCCTGGCCGAATCGGCCACACCCGTCGGTGACGGGTCGTCCTGGCAGGTGAAGGTCCGCGAGGGCATCACCTTCCACGACGGAACACCGCTCAACGCTGATGCGCTGATCGCCAACTTCGAGACGGCGATCACCGACCCGATCATCTCGCTGGCGATCGTGCCGAGCTATCCCGCGGAGAACCGCTACGAGAAGATCGACGAATACACGCTGCAGTACAATCTGATCCGTCCGTCGGCTCATTTCCCGATCAATTTGACGGGCCAGTTGGGCATGGTGGCTTCACCGACCTGGCTCGCCGCGGCGGCTGAGGACGACAGCCTCAACCAGCGGCCTGTCGGAACGGGCCCGTACACCATTGAGACTCGAAATCAAGACGTGTCGACCAAGGTCGTGAAGAACCCCGACTACTGGCGCGGCACAGACCACATCTATCTCGATGCCATCGAGTTCTTCATCACCACCGATACTGCGCTTGCAGCCGAGCAGGTTGCAGCGGGCGAACTCGACGTTGTGGTCACGTCCAACGCGGACGCGACGCTGACCCTGCGCGGCGCCGACAACGTGTCCACGTTCGAGAACCTCTACTCCGGTGAAGACTTCATCATGTTGAACACCAGAGTCGCGCCCACCGACGACCTTCGTGTGCGCCAAGCGTTGACCTTCGCCACCGATCGACAGGCGTACCACGACCTGATCGCGCAAGGTACCAAGCCGCTGGCCGATTCGATGTACCACCCGGACCTCATCTGGAACAACCCCGATGTCGTCCAGGAGGGCAACATGTTTGATCAAGCCGGTCCGCTGGTGGATTCCTACTGCGGAGAGTTCCCGGAGAACTGCAGCGACGGCAAGGTCAAGATTGAGCTCCAGTTCTCCGGCCCCTCGACTCTCCAGACGCGGATCATGGACGTGTTGAGCGCCGGTTGGGAACCGTACTTCGAGGTTGAACGCCAGCAACTTCCCCAGGACCAGCACATCCTGCAGACTGCGATCGGCCAGTTCCAGGTAGTCACCTGGCGCCAGTTCGGGGCGGTCGACCCCGACAATGAGGTTGTCTGGCTCGAGTGTGCGACCGCCACTGGTGGGATCACGCTCAACTGGGTCCGCTTGTGCAACGAGGATCGTGATGCGCTGCTGTTCGAGCAGCGTGCCACGGCAGACCTCGATCGCCGGGTGGAGATCATGCAAGAGATCCAGGCCGAGATTCAGTCGACCTACACATACATCTTCTTGACGCACGCCAACTGGACAGTCGGCTTCCGCAACGCCGTCAAGAACATCTGCGGACAGACCGGTCCTGACGGAGTCGTGCTGGTCTGCAATAATCAGGGACGCGGCTTCTATCACAACGTCTGGATAGACGAGGGCTGAGGAGCCAGGAACTAGAGAAGCGAGCGCCAGTTGACGCAACTTCGGAGGACTTGAGATGAAGCAGTTCATCCTCCGCCGGATTGCGCAACTGGTGCTCGTTGTCTTTGCGGTCACGTTCTTGACGTTCGCGTCGTTGAACCTGGTCGGAGACCCGCTGTTCAACATCGTCGGCGTGCTTTCCGGCATTCCCGACGAGCAGTGCGAAGCGGTGGCCCGCGGTGAGATCGAGGACACTCAGTCGTCGGGTCTGAACCTGGGTGACTGCGCTCTTATCGCACAGGCCAAGGAACAGAACAATCTCGACAAGAACGTAGTCCAGCGCTATGGAATCTGGCTGTCCGACATGACGCGCGGGGACTTCGGCACCTCGTTCGTGAACGGCGACGAGATCTATGACATCGTCAAGGAACGTCTGCCGGTGACAGTCCGGCTGATCGTGCTCGCACAGATCGTGGCGCTGGGGATTGCGATTCCCTGGGGAGTGGCCTCGGCCTATCGGGCCAACCGCACCTTCGACAAGGCGTCGACGGTGGGGTCGTTCGGCCTCCTCTCCATCCCCAACTTCGCGCTGGGCGTGATCCTGCTCTACTTCTTCACGCTGAGGTGGCAGATCTTCCCATCGCGGTACGAGAACGCGGGCTGGTGGTCCGAACTGAAAGCCCTGACCCTCCCGGCCTTCACCCTGGGACTCGGTTTGGCGGCCACCTATCAACGGTTGTTGCGCACCGATCTGATCACGACGCTGCAGGACGACTTCATCCATATGGCCCGGGCGAAGGGCATGTCGGATCGGCACATCATGTACCGTCATGCGCTCCGGCCCTCGATGTTCTCAGTGATCACCGTGTTCGGGGTCAACACCGGTGCGCTGATCGGCGGGGCGTTGGTGGTCGAGCAGATCTTCTCGATCCCGGGGGTCGGAACGGAACTGGTGGAAGCGGTCTTGCGCAACGACCCGCCGGTTGTCATCTCGTTGATCTCGGTCGTTGCAATCGGCTTCGTGCTGATCAATTTCTTTGTTGATCTCATGTACGGGTATCTCGACCCGAGGGTGAGAACGTCATGAGCGAGATCAAAACGACCGGCGAGAACAACCAGGTGGAGGTCATGCCGCCGGACGACGACGTGGTCGATGCCGTCAAGAAGAAGCTCGGTGTCGGTTTCTGGATCGCGGTCGGATGGCTGGGGCTGCTTGTCGTCACGGTCGTCCTTGCCCCGTTCCTCCCTTTCGAAGACCCCGACAAACTGGCTTCGGGCCCCGCTCGTACCGGACCGTCGCTAGACAATTGGTTCGGGACCGACGCCCTCGGGCGCGACGTGTTCGCCAGAACCGTGTACGGCGCGCGTGTCTCGTTGGTGGTCGGCTTCATTGCGATCGCCTTCGGCATGGTCGTGGGCGGTTCACTCGGCATGATCGCGGGCTACTTCCGCGGACGGGTCGATCAGGTCATCAGCTTCATGTTCTTCACGCTTCTGTCGTTCCCCGGCTTGATCCTCGCGTTGCTGATCACCAGCACTTTCGACCGCACGCTGCGCACGGTGAGCCTCACTCTGGGCGTGCTGGCGGTGGCCCCGGTCGGTCGGCTCGCCAGGGCTGCAACTCTGGTGTTCGCAGAGCGCGAATTCGTGCAGGCGGCACGGGTGATCGGCGCCAAGCACTTCCGGATACTGACCAGGGAACTGCTGCCGGTGGTGCTGATCCCGATGGCTGCACTAGCCCTGTTGGGCATGGGTGTAGCGATAGTCGCTGAAGGAGGATTGGCGTTCCTGCAGCTCTCGGTCGATGGCATCAGCTGGGGCGTCATCATCAACGACGGCCGCGGCATTCGCGACCTGCAGGAGAACCCGCATGTCGCTCTGATGCCGATCGCGGTGATGTTCCTGACCATCCTGGCCCTCAACTTCGCGGGGGACCGTGTGCGCGAGTACTTCGACGTCCGCGAGACGGCGTTCTAGGAGAGATGATGGCTGAGGCGTCCGCCGCGAACACGCAGTTGTTGGTACGTGACCTGACGGTTCGCTTCCCGACGACTCGGGGCACGGTTCAAGCTGTCAACGGCGTTACTTTCGACCTCGCCAGGGGTGCGTCTCTTGGAATCGTCGGTGAGTCGGGTTCGGGCAAGTCGGTCACCGCCAAGACTCTGATGAACCTGCTGCCCCGTACAGCGGAGGTCAGCGGGGATGTGATCTTCGAGGGCGAGGATGTTCGGCGGCTCGCGCTCTCGGGCCGGGAGCACTTCTGGGGCGTCAAGATGACGATGGTCTTCCAGGATCCCATGACGTCTCTCAACCCGGTGAAGAAGTGCGGTGAGCAGATTGCCGAGACGTTGCGCTATCACCTCAAACGCGACAAGAAGACGGCTCTCGCTGAGGCGGAGGATCTTCTCGCTCAGGTCGGCATTCCTGAACCGGGCAAACGGGTCGACCAGTATCCCCACGAATTGTCGGGCGGGTTGCGTCAACGGGTGGTAATTGCCATGGCACTGGCTTGCGAGCCCTCTCTGCTCATCGCCGACGAGCCCACGACCGCGGTTGATGTGACCGTCCAGAAGCATCTGCTCGACTTGTTGGACAAACTCCGTGAAGACCGGGGCATGTCGATGATCCTCATCACCCACGACCTGGGCGTGGCCCGTGGCCGTTGCGACGAGATCGCGGTGATGTATGCGGGGCGTCTGGTCGAGCGTTCGGCGCCCGAGACGCTCTTCAGCGACTCGCGTCATCCCTACACCGACGCGCTGCTGCGTTCGATTCCCCGAATCGATCAGCCGAGCCACACCCGGCTGGAACCGATCCCGGGACGACCGCCCGAACTCATCAACCCACCGGAGCAGTGCGCCTATGCGCCGCGTTGTCGCTTCGCTCAGCCGGACTGCCTGGAGTCGATCCCCGATATCAGAGGTGTGGCCGGCATGCACGAGTTCGCATGTTTCCACCCGGCCAACACGGACCGTGGTCGTGAAGCCCTGGCCCAAAACATGGCTCAGGGCCGTACCGCTGCAGGCCTCGAAATATCAGGAGCGGGGGCGCGGAGCTGATGGCCGGCTCAGGGCACGCCCCGTTGCGCGAAGGCGTTGATGTGCTGTTGACGGTGCGCGACCTTGAAGTCGAGTTCCCAGTCGGCAAGGGCGCTGTGGTCCACGCGGTGAGTGGTATCTCCTTCGACGTTGCTGAGGGCGAGACGCTCGGCATTGTGGGCGAGTCGGGCTGCGGTAAATCGACGGTCGCGAAGTCGATCATCCGCCTCAACGACATCAAGGGCGGCACCGTCGACTATCAGGGGAAAGACCTGGCCCGACTCGAGGGCGAGGACTTGCGTCGTGTTCGGCCTGACTTGCAGATGATCTTCCAGGACCCGATCTCGTCTCTGAACCCGCGGCGCAAGATCCGCCAGGTGATCTCGGAGGGTCTCGCTGTTTGGGGAGACGAGAAGGGTTCCTGGTCGCAGAGCCGCATCGAGGAACTGATGCTGTCGGTGGGCATTGATCCCAAGTTCGGTGAACGGCGCCCCCATCAGTTCTCGGGCGGGCAGTGCCAGCGGATCGGCATCGCTCGGGCGTTGGCACTCGACCCCAAGGTCCTGATCTGCGACGAGCCGGTGTCGGCGCTTGATGTGTCGGTCCAGGCTCAGGTCCTCAACCTGTTGGAGGACATGAAGAAGCGGTACGGGCTGACCCTGCTGTTCATCAGCCACGACCTCTCGGTGGTGAAGAACGTGTCTGACCGGATCATTGTCATGTACCTGGGCAAGGCATGCGAGATCGGCAACGCCAACGAGCTGTATGAGAATCCGCGGCATCCCTACACGCGGGCCCTGCTGGCGGCGATTCCAGAGCCTGCGCCGACGGTCGACGTATCGGAGGGCGACATCTCTGGTGAACTGCCGTCACCGATCAACCCTCCGGCCGGCTGTCGTTTCAACACCCGGTGTTCCCACGCGACTGATATCTGCTTCAGTGACGAGCCCGAGATGCAGCGAGTCGGCGACAGCGACCACTACCTCGCTTGTCACCACCCAGTCGAGGTGTCGATCAACGCCTAGGCGAGCGCCCTAGGTGAGTGCCCAGACTGTGTTGGACGAGGTTGGTGAAGCGTCGTGTGCGGTGGGAGCCGCTCTGCCTTCTTTGTGAAGCTTGCTGAGGTGGGCAACAACAGATCGCGCGGCGGGTCGGTGAAGCTCCTCGCGCACGTCGGCATACAGCACCGCGACCATCTGCTTGGCTGAAGCCGGACCGTCGGCCAACTGGCCCAGAATCTGGGCTTCCCGGCGAAGGCGGTGGTTGAGCAACGCGGACACGTAGCGTTGCGGGTCGGTGACCGGCCCGCCATGCGTCGGGTAGAGGATCTCGTCGCTGCGGTCCAGCAGCAGCTGCAAAGACTTCAGGTAGTCGCTCACATTGCCGTCGGGTGGAGGGATGATGGTTGTCGACCAGCCCATCACGTGATCACCGGTCAACACCGCGTTCTCCTCGGCCAACACGAAGCAGAGATGGTTGGAGATGTGCCCGGGTGTGTGCAGGGCTTGCACGGTCCAGCCGGGCCCGTCGACGGTGTCGCCGTGGGCGAGCCGGGTTTCGGGGTCGAAGTCGACGTCGGGCCTGTGCGCTTCCTGCTGTTCGGTGCCAGTGCCAGTGTCGGTGCCAGCGTCAGGGTCGTCGGCGCTCTCGTCGGCTTCCTCGCTGGTTGCCTCGGTGGGGTGGGGGCCGAAGCCGAGCACAGGAGCTCCGGTGGCGTCGTGCAGCGCGGCAGCGGCGGGGGAGTGGTCTCCGTGCGTGTGCGTGACCAGAATGGCGCGAACCGTCTCGTCGCCGAGTGCGCGCAGCAGTGCTTCGACATGGTCGGGGTCGCGGGGACCTGGGTCGACCACGGCCACATCGCCCCGACCTATCACGTAGGTGCCCGTGCCGTGGAACGTGTACTTCGACGGGTTGTTGCAGACGATTCGCCGCAGCAGCGGTGACACGTCGACCAACTCCCCGTGACGAGGATCAAATTCGGTGTCGAACTCGGGCGGCATCCTGCCCGCGATGGTAGGTCAGCTCAGGTGGCGCACTCCGAATCGCCGACGACTGCTTCATAGGGGCCTGCCTCGTCGAAGTCGGTGTAGAACTCGGGGTCGTCGTCATATGCGGGGAACTTGTCCAGGTCCTTGAGCCCGGCGGTGATGGCTCGTACGCCGCCGGAGCGTTCGATCCAGCCGCGGAACGACTCGCCGACGGAGCGCTCGTTGTTGAAACGATGCACAACCCGCACGGCTGCCTCGGCGGCGTTCTTGGCGGGGAGACGCAGGGCCTTGGTGCCGAAGTGAGCCTGCTGTTGGCCGATGTAGCCTCCGAGCATCATCTGATAGCCGGGTGCTGAGCGCCCATTGGCTCGGCGCTCGACGCCGAAGAAGCCGATGTCGGCTGCGTGGTGCTGCCCGCAAGAATTGGGGCATCCGCTGATGTTGATGCGCAAGCCGGCGACCTCGGCGAGCCCCTCGGATTCGAGGGCGTCGCCGATTGCCTTGGCGAGCCCCCGACTCTGGGTGACGGCGAGGTTGCAAGTGTCGGTGCCGGGGCAGGCCACCACGTCCCTTACCAGTTCGGCGCCCGGGCGCGCCATGTCGGCGGCAAGCAGCCGTTCGTGCAGCGCAGGAAGTTCTGATTCGTCGAGACCGCGGATGATGAGGTTCTGACGGTTCGTCAGGCGGATGTCGGCTTCGAAGTCACGGCTGATTGCTGCGATGGCGCGGAACTGGTCAGCGGTTATGTCACCGAGCTGCGCCCAGGCATAGGCGGACACCTGCCCGGAGGCGATGCCCCGGACCACGTTGGCGCTGAACCATCGGTCGTACGGCGAGGCCCCGCCGATGCTGACCGGCGTGCCCTGCCCGATCTTGCTGACCTGCGCGGTGGCGTCCAAACCCGCCGGCGCATCGCCTCCCACGCGCACCTCGGTCGGGAGGCCGCCCGGATACGACGACGAGGCGAGCAGGAATCTGCGGATTGCCAGCACACGACGCCGGACCTCTTCGATCCCGAGCTGCTCGACAACCCATTTCATCCGGGCTCGGAGCTTGTTGTCCCGGTTGCCGGTCTGATCGAAGACTCTGAGGATCGCTTCGAGTGTGGGGAGTAGTTCTTCCTTGCGGGTGAACTCTTCGATTGCCTGGGCGGGGAACGGGGTTGTGCCGAGTCCTCCGGCTACGAAGACTCGAAAACCTGCTTCGACGGTGCCGTCGTCGAGCGTGCGGGTCGTGGCTATCACGCCTGCATCGTTGAACATCGCCTGGCCGCAGTCGGTCTCGCATCCGGAGAAGTTGATCTTGAACTTGCGGGGCAGTCGTTGGCTGAGCGGGTTGCGGACGAAGTGGCGGTAGGCCGCCTCGGCCCACGGTGTGATGTCGAGGTTCTCATGGGGGCAGGCGCCTGCGAGATGGCATCCCTGCACGTTGCGCACGGTGTCGCCGCAGGCTTCGCGGGTAGTCATGCCGACCGCTGCGAGGTGGTCCAGCACCTCGGGAATCTGGTCGAGCTGCACGAAGTGGAACTGAAGGTTCTGCCTGGTGGTGATGTGGGCCCAGCCGCGGCTGTAGCGCTCGACGATGAACGCGAGCATCTCGAATTGTTCCGGGTCCATCGATCCGTAGGGAACCTTGACTCGAACCATCTGGTTGGTTCCGCCCTGTCGTTGGCCGTAGATGCCGTTGTTCAACCGGAACACCCGGAAGACGTCTTCTGAGATCTCGCCTGTCTTGTATTCGGCGAGCACGTCTCGGAATTTGTCGATGTCGGCCTGAATATCTGGATCTACGGGCCGTGTTTCGACCCTGGTAGTTTCAAGGAGGGTCATCGCAGAGCCCCTTTCTGGGTTAGTTCTTGCGTGATGCCGACAGGCATTTCCACGGCTCCGGCTGCGCCCGGCTTGAGCAGGGCAAGCGCCTTGGGGGCTCCGGCTGCGCCCGGCGAGAGCACCGATTGGGCGGCGACTGCGCCGATCACCAGGGTGGACGGGTTGGTCACATCGAGTTCCGGGAGTCCGGCGAGGGTTGTTCGTGTCACGTTTTCGTGGTCGGTTGTGGCGGAATAGACGACGGCGACGGGCGTGTCAGCGGACATTCCCGCGGCCGTCAGGCGCTGCGCGATCCAAGCTGTGCGTGATGCTCCCATCAGGATCACCAGGGTTGTGCCTGCGCGAGCGAGAGCGTCCCAATCCAGCCGTCGCTCGGTATTGGGGTCTTGGTGGCCGGTGATGACCGTGAACCCGCTGCTGAGACCCCGCATGGTGACGGGGATGCCGGCAGCCGCGGGTGCTGCGATGGCGGAGGTGATCCCAGGCACCTCTTCGACGTCGATGCCCGCTGCCCGCAGTTCCAGGGCTTCCTCGCCGCCACGCCCGAAAACGAAGGGATCGCCGCCTTTGAGGCGGACGACGCAGTCGAATCGGCGGCCCCGGTCGATGAGCACATCGTTGATCCGCGTCTGGGCGTCGGCGGGTGTTCCCGGGCGCTTGCCGACGTCGATCATCTCGGCCCAGGGCGGGGCGAGCTCAAGCATCGCAGGCTCGATCAACCGGTCGTAGACGACCACGTCGGCACGCTGCAGGAGTTTGGCGGCTTTGACAGTGAGCAGGTCGGGGTCTCCGGGTCCGGCGCCGACGAGGTGGACGGTCATGCGAGCACCCCTCGGGTCCTCAGCCCGAGATGGCCCCGAAGGCGTTCTCGGGCTTCGGCTGTGCGGTTCTGTTGCACTAGTTCGAGCAGTCCGTCGTTGAGAGCCGTGTCCCATCCGGCGATCTCGGAGGTGCCGAAGGTTGCGCGGGCCTCGGCTCGAGCTTCCGTCAAGAGCGCGAGGAGGTCGTCGTAGCCTTCGCTGAGTTGACCTTCGAGTCTTTGGCGCAGCCAGCGGGCGAGGCCGGGGCTGCGGCCTGCGGTTGACACGGTGATTTGCAGGTCGCCTCGACGGGCAACGGCCGGGAGCGTGAAGGAGCAGTTGGAGGGGTCGTCCGCGGAGTTGACGAACACGTTGGCTTTGTCGCCGTCTGAGCGGACCTCGGCGTTGACTGCGGGGTCGTCGGTGGCCGTGACGGCTAGGCGATAGGAGGCCACCTCTCCCGGTCGGTAGGGCCGTGCCAACCAACGTACGTCGGGGTCAGCGCTGATCTCGCGGACTGCCTTGGGGGAGACGACAGTGACGCGAGCATCAGCGCTTCGCAGCCCGGCTACTTTGCGGGCCGCGACCGGTCCGCCTCCGACGACGAGGACGCGTTGACCGCTGAGTTCGAGGTTGACCGGGTATGGAGACATGGGCACACAATCCAGATAATCCCGATCCAAACAGTCGGGATTCCACGACACCATAACCGAACAGATCGGCTAAAGCATCTAATTCCGATCAATTTTGTCAGATATTTAGAGGCCGAGCGGATCGATCCCGAACCGGTGGCGTAGGGGCGAGGCCGTGGCCCGAGCGGCCCGGTGAGCGAAGCGAACGAGAGCGGGAAACAACGGGTATCGGTGTACTGACTTGTTCAATCCGCGCACGTTCTTGGTTTCGTCCTCCGCGCGGTGCGGACGATATTCGCGGCGATGAAGGCGAGGCCGACGGCAACCGCGCCGAGCGTCATGAACTGCGCCCAACCTCCCCGATCGCCCGGATTCTGGGGTTTGGGCCCTGCATCATCGCAGCCGATGATGGTGCGGCAGGCTTCAGGTGGACTGATCCGCTCGGTGCTGACGAACGTCTCGCCGATGTCGGAGGCATGCGCGTGAGTGCTGTGGTCATGTGCCGGTTCAGATGCGCCCGCGGTGCTTGCAGTGCTTGCGGTGCTCACGGTGTCGGCAGCCGGGTGGTCATGGCTGCTGTGATCGTGCCGGTTCGTGAACGCGATCACCACGAAGACGGCCGCCGACATCATGACCAACAGCGCGGCGATCGTCGTTCGGTCTGTCAACAACGAGCCTTGCTTCGAATCCCGATCACCTGTGGGAGTTTGATCTCCAGAGTTGTCCGGGGATTCGCTCATGGTCTGGTTCATGTCGATGGAGTGACTTTTGCCGCATCTATGTAGGCGGGGCTCTCACCGCCGCCGTGCACGGGGATCGCGCAACCGGAAACCCAGCGGGCCAGAGGCGACGCGGCGAACAACACGACGTCGGCGACTTCGGCGGGAGTGCCCATGCGTTTGAGAGCGAGTGTCCGGCCCACCGCGGCGGTCCCCTCGTCGTCGCCATAGAACAGATCGGCTTGTTCGGTGACGATCATCCCCACCACCAGAGCGATCACTCGGATCTTGGGTCCCCACTCGTGTGCCAGAGTCTCGGTCAGGTTGATCAGCCCTGCCTTGGCCGCGCCGTAGGCCGCGCCCTGGGGGTTGGCCCGAGTACCGCTGACAGAGGTGATGTTGATGATCACGCCCCCGTGAGGCTGTGACTGCATCTGGTCGTGAACGGCCTGGGCGAAGGTCATCGGCGCGATTAGATTGAGCGCGGTGATCTTGTCGTTGAAACGCGGCGACACGGTCGCACTGACCGACGGAGGGGCGCCTCCGGCATTGTTGACGAGTACGTCGACCCGACCCGTGGTATCCAAGGCCGCGGACACCACATCGCCG
Organism: Acidimicrobiales bacterium; assembly: GCA_965116485.1. Classification (GTDB taxonomy): domain Bacteria; phylum Actinomycetota; class Acidimicrobiia; order Acidimicrobiales; family Aldehydirespiratoraceae; genus VXYK01. Next base: position 3,167,418 of record OZ220692.1, on the reverse strand, counting down.
ATCTGTTGGGGAACTCGAACATCGGCTGCGACGAACAGTGCCTCACGACCCTCGAAGGAAACCGGGTCCTCAGGCGCGCTCCGAGCGCAGATCACCACGTCAGCGCCCTGTTCCAGAAAACGTTCGGCGATCGTCCGCCCGAGACCCTTGTTGCCGCCGGTCACGATGACCGTCCGGCCACTCATGTCAAGAGAGTCGTTCGTCTCGACCATGCCCGTCACCCTATCGGCGACCACGAACGTTCTTCAGGGCTGGTCATGCAGTAGACAGCTATGCACGTCACCAACATTAGGAGGACTCTGATGCCGTCAGTTGGTGCTCAGTACATGGTCAACCAAGTCGATTCCTAGTCGCAGGTGACTCCGAGTGCGGTCATCCAAACCGGTTCGATTGATGCGCTTTTTTGCTGTGATTCGGACCTGCGCAACTGCTTCCTCAGGGAGTTTTTCTTGAGCGCATGCGAGTAGAAGTTCGGGGAGCAGCAGGTCGAAGTCAAAGTCAGCGCCCTCCAGTTGTATGAGCGAATCGCAACAGTCGCTGCTATTTGACCCCCACCAAGCCTCCTGGGGCTCGCACCACCGAAGGATGCATGCGTGGATGAGTCCGTCGAAATAGGATCGCAGCACTCGCCGAAGATCAAACTGCGTCCAGTATGGGGAGCCGCGCTGGCTTGCCTGGATTCGGGCTGATTGCATTGCTGATCCCACAGCACAGAGTGTTTCTCGGGCTCCTAAATCCTGACCGAAGTACGAGTGCGCTTGTAGTTTCGGCTCAGCTCGGCCTAGCAGCGTGTGAGCTGGCTCAGGGTTATTCTGAATCTCGCTGAGTCTCTCTTCTAGCTCGAGCGAATTCAGGCCACGCTCCTTGGCTGCCTCATATATTTCCCGCTCAGCGACCAGCGGTGACCGACTGGGGAGACGACTCAGCCAGAGTGCCAGCAGGCGCTTGTTGCCGTCCGGGTCCGTCAGATTGTTTCGGATGCTTGTCCACACCCGGTCGTTCTCAGGGTGGGCGTGAAGCACCAGACATCGAAACACGGCGCTGGGCCACCGTTGACGTGCCTCAAGGAACATCCGTTGGCTTGTGATGCCGGTGCGCGCTCCGAGCGCAAAGATCAACACCCCCTTAGAATCGGTCTCGGGCGGTCCAGTGGAATCTTTTGGTCCAGAATCCGATGACCAGGAGATCCAATCAGCGTCGCTTGACACAAAATCATGCCGGCCCAGGGTTTCTTTGAGAGCCTGCCATTGCTGGTCGGAAAGCAGTTCGCGCTCTGTTGGGTTGAACAGGACGATTGAAGCTCTCGATTTCACGAGCTCAAGAGAAGTTTGAACAAGCTCGCGCGTTCTGTCACCTGGATTGCGCTTCGGATAGTCCCGAAATTCTAGGAGACGATTTGTGATCAGTTCTCCAAAAGGCGTCTCGGGCACCTCGCCGAGCCTTGCCGGCTCGAAGAAGATCGAGTTTTCCTCAACACGCACCGAGTCGGAGTCCGGACGCGTTCCTGTGGGTCCGATGAGACTGACGGCATCATCCCGTAATGACCCGCTGTCGTAGTTCTCCCATAGTGAAGCGTTCCGCTGAGCATCAAAGACGTCGGGCACGATAAGGTCAGGTTCCGGCAACACCAGCGCCGACATTGCGCGTGGATTGATTCTCACGAGGCGCGCTTTGCGCGGGTGTTGACACAAGCGGCAAGGTTTGCCGTCGGGTTCGATGTCCTCTGGGTCTATGAACAGCCAGGGATCTTCAACGGTGCGTTCCGGAGTGCCACCCTCCTGGGTGTTGTCTGGGGAGTGACTCTCGTGGATCGCCGCGGTACCGGAAGGCTGCCTCGAAACCAGTTGTTCAATGCGCACGCTGGGTGCCCCCAACGCCGAAAAAACACTCAAGAGTCGCTCAGCAAAACCTCCGCTGTCGCTCACGGACACGAGTCCGAGCGTGGGACTGTCGCGCGGTTCGTGCAGAAGGCTCCGGTGGAGCCCCAAACTGGTTGCGGGGTACCGGTCAATGGAAAGTACGGAACCGATGCCGGCCGACGAGTTCGAAACGGCACGATGGCGTTCCGCTGCACGCTGGAGTTCGCCGACCAAGGGCATGAGGGTCCCGATGTCCATTACCACGGCGGTCGGGACTTGGGGATCCAGGGACCCATAGAGCCAGGTGGCGAGAGCAGCGGCGGCTCTTTGATCCTGAAAGGCGTCGGCTAGACGGACGAAAGACGATGTGTGTTTCCCCGATGGCAGCACGTAATGATAGTTGTCGGGGTACCAAAGAGCGTGGCCCCATTCAAGGAACGCTTGCATCTCGGCGGCACGGGCTCTGGCTAGCAGCGCTGGACCATGCCCCTCGGAAACAGGCAGCTCGGGACTCCAGACAATCTTTGGACTGGCTGCAACCTCAAAGACGATGACGCCCAACTTTGCGTCTGAGCCCATATCGGTGAGTCTTGATTGCATTGCCTCCGCGGCCTCAGCCGCGGGCGACCATCCCTGGTTCTCAGGACCCCAGCGTGCCAATGCCCAGTTGGATCGACCTACAACATCAAGCGGTACGCTCCGCAGGTAACCGGCGACCGTATCGACATTCGTCGCCCAGTCGGCGATGTCGACGAAGGTGAGACCGCCACCTACCTCAAGGGCGCGTTGCGCTCGATTCTGCTGAAAGGGCAAGCGCACATACGCGTCACGAGGGTTTGCCATTTTCGGTTCAGTGTCTAGACCGTCAGCAAATCTTGCCGAACAGGCTTCGAGATACCCGGGTGCTCAACGGCGTCAAGCGTCAAATGAACCAAAGTTCCCTGCATACCCTCGAACGAGAACTCCTCTTGATTCCACTTCCCGTTCTGGCCGCGTCTCCCGTAATGCATCGCCCGTCCAGGTGCGAAAGTCGATATCACGTCCATGGTCCCGTTCCAATCGGATGCGTATTCCGCAATCGTGCTGAGGCCGTGACCTCCTTTTGCTCCGACAACTTCGCGCTTACTGTATGTGGACTCGATCAGATCAGAGATGACGTCCACAGCGATCTCGGAATCAGGCTTTTCGCTGTTGGAGAGACAGGAAGTGTGCTGGCCAGAAGCTGCGAGTTCTTCGGCCTTCCGGCGCACAGAACCCACGATCCCTATGCCGTTGTCCGCTACGACGATATGAAGCCGGTTGTAGCTGTCGTCCCCGCCGCCGGCAGTAGCGCTAACGACAGCTAGCGCCCGGTTAGCTTCGGCCCAGCGCCACACGTTGTCCACAGACTCGAAGAAGCACTGGTCGGACTGCCTGTTGAGTTTCTCGCTCTCCCGCTCCTCGAGGCCTGACGCAACTCCCAAACCGTCGATCCAGTAGTAGCGCCTTCCGCCTCGATTCGGCTCAGGGGGCTTGCGACTCTCGAGCTCCAACACTGCTCGCATTCGATCCGACGTCTTTACGTCAAAATCCATCAGAGGCAGCGATTCGCTGAAGGTCTTGACACCCAGAGCCGTTGCGACCGGCAGGAGTTCACCCTCGATTTCCAACGGGACTTTTCGCCGGTCTGCCGCAAACACGAGACCGGCGCGAGCCAAACGTCGCCTGACTAGCAGCGAGGAGGGAAGGACGACCTTGGACGGGGGCTCCGGGGCGCTCAACATCCAGAGAGATAGGGCGAGATCGGTTGGTTGGATTGTGGCCGTCTCGCTCAATTCACTGAGAACGAGCGGTTGCGAAGGCGCTGCCTCGGGTGGTCCGCCTTGATTGGTCACCTCAGGTTGCTCCTCAATGTTGAATTCCTACGCGACCTTAGCAGCCCGCGAAGATGAGCAGCGAGTAGCAAGTCTACGTCCGCCGCTAAGTTGACTTCTTACGTGACTCTAGCAGTGCGCGAAGGTTTGCGTGTTCGTACGAGTTACGTGACGGTCATTGCGGCTAGTGCCGCCGCTAGGAGTGACCTGATCGGGATCCGACCGCTCAGGCCAGTACGGCCAGGTGACGGGGTTAGCGCGGCGAGCGATCGGTGGAATAGCGTCGTGGAGTTCTATGGTCGGATTGCGAGAGGAGTCGGAGTGGCAGACAAACGGATGACCGAGGACGAGGTCATTGGTGAACTCCACAGCGGGATGACTCTGGGCATCGGAGGCTGGGGTTCCCGCCGAAAGCCGATGTCGCTGGTGCGTGCCATATTGCGCAGCGAGCTGTGCGACCTCGACATCTTCTCCTATGGCGGCCCCGACGTCGGAATACTGTGTGCTGCGGGGAAGGTCCGAAAGCTCACCTACGGTTTCGTGTCGCTCGACTCCATCCCGCTCGAACCGCATTTCCGGCTTGTTCGTCAGGCGGGCGCCATCGACGTCTCCGAGTTGGACGAAGGAGCGTTCTATCTGGGACTGATGGCCGCCGCCCACCGTGTGCCCTTCTACCCGACGCGAGCGGGTTTGGGCACAGCGATGATGTCAGAGAACCCCGACCTGAGGACGGTGCGCTCACCCTACGACGACGGCGAGGAACTAGTGGCGGTTCCGGCGTTTCAGATGGACGCGGTGATCCTCCACATGAACCGAGCCGACGCCAAGGGCAACGGCCAGTTCCTCGGCCCGGATCTCTACTTCGATGACCTGTTCGCAATGGCCGGCGACAAGACCTTCATGTCGGCAGAGCAGATTGTTCCCACAGAACAGTTCCTGAACGAAGGATCGGTTCACACGCTGCGAATCCCGCGTTCTCATGTCGACGGAGTTGTGCATGCTCCGCACGGCGCCCACTTCACCGAATGCCCGCCCGACTACGAGCGCGACGAGGCGTTCCAGTCCGAATACGCGGCGACGGCCCGTGACCCCGAGGCCTGGGAGCAGTTCCGCAAAGACTGGCTCGAACTCGAATCGCACGACGACTACGTCGCCAAGCTCAACGAACGGAGAAACAAATGACCGTCACGCTCGATGAGGTGTGTGTAGTCGCTCTCGCCGAGGCGTTCAGGGGTGACGGCGAAGTCCTGTGCAACCCGATGGGTCCCGTGCCGGTGATCGCCGGGCGCCTGGCCCGGGCCTCCTTCGAGCCCGACCTGATGCTGACCGACACGATCGCGTTCGCGATCGAAGGCGACCTGCCGCTCGGCGGCGACCCGTCCACAGCAGTGATCGAGGCATATATACCGTTCAGATCGGTCTTCGATCAGGCCTGGTCCGGAAAGAGGCACGTGGTCATGGGCGCCAGTCAGATCGATCAGCACGGCAACCAGAACTTCGCCGCCATCGGGCCGTACCGCAAGCCCAAAGCACAACTGTTGGGGCTGCGAGGGGCGCCGGGCAATCTGATCAATCACCCCACCACCTACTGGATCCCCAATCAAGCGCGAGCGTTCAGCGCAACGGTGGACGTTGTCTCGGCGCCGGGATACGACCGAATCGCGCAGCTGCCCGAAGCCAGCAGACAGCACTTCGAGATCCGCCGGGTGGTCACAAACCTCGGAGCCTACGATTTCGAGACCGAGGACAACACGATGAGAGTCCGTTCGCTGCACCCCGGAGTCACTCTTGAACAGGCACAGGAGGCTTCTGCATTCGAACTCGCAGTGACGGGCGACGTCGGGGAGAGCCGCTTGCCCAGCGATGAGGAACTGCGGCTGATCCGGGAAGTCTTCGACCCCGACGGTGTACGCAAAGCCGAGTTCCGTTGATGGACCTCGAGCTCTCCCCCCGCTACGTCGAGTTTCGCGACGAATGCCGAGCCTGGCTGCGCGACAACAGACCCGCCGAACCGCTTGCTTCGATGGACTCAGCGGCGGGGTTCGAGGAGCATCGGCTGTGGGAACGTACCCTCTTCGAGGCCCGCTGGTCGGTGCCGGCTTGGCCCGCGGCCTACGGCGGGCGCGACTGTGATCTGATCGAGTGGCTGATCTACGAGGAGGAATACTGGCTCTCCGGTGTGCCGGGCCGCGTGAGCGCCAACGGTGTGAGCCTGCTGGCGCCCACCATCTTCAACTTCGGCACCCAGGCCCAGCAGGACTATTTCCTGCCGAGAATGGCCAGTGGAGAGCAGATCTGGGCCCAGGGCTGGTCGGAGCCCGAGGCCGGTTCGGACCTCGCTGGGATCAAGACGACCGCGGTCCGCGACGGCGACGACTATGTGATCAACGGCCAGAAAACCTGGTGTTCAAGAGGCAAGTATGCAGACTGGATCTTCTGCATTGTGCGCACCGACCCGACTGCGGAACGCCACGCGGGCCTGAGCTACCTTCTGGTGCCGGCCGATGCCCCCGGAATGACCCGCAGAACCATCAAGCGACTCGACCAGGAGTCGGGTTTCGCGGAGATCTTCTTCGACGACTGCCGAGTGAGCGCGGACAACGTGCTCGGCGAACCGGGCGAGGGTTGGGCTGTCGCCATGGCGGCGGCGGGCGCCGAACGCGGGCTCAGCCTGCGGAGCCCCGGTCGATTCATGGCCGCGGCGGAACGTCTCAGGAAGCTTGCCACAGCGACTGCTGCGCCTGCTGCTGCTGGTGCTGTGGGTGCGGTGGGTGCTGCTGGTACTGCGAGTGCGGCGGGTGCTGCGAGTGCGGCTGGTGCTGTGGGTGCTGCTGGTGCTGCGAGTGCGGCGGGTGCTGCGGGTGCTCCGGCTGGCACAGCGGTGGGCGAAACAGGCAGTGGCTTGGATGCACGGCTGCGAGATGAGGTGGTCGACGCCTGGATTCGGGCTGAGGCCTATCGCTGGCAGACGTATTTCGTGGCCGCGGAGTTGATGGCGGGCGGCGATCTTGGATCAGAGGCCAGCCTGATGAAGGTGTTCTGGTCGGAGATGGACCTGGAACTTCATGCCACAGCACTTCGACTTCTCGGCGATGAAGCCGAAGTGCCCAGCGACTGGCTCGACGGATACGTGTTCGCCCTGGGCGGGCCGATCTACGCGGGAACCAACGAGATTCAGCGCAACATCATCGCCGAGCGCGTTCTCGGTCTGCCGCGGAGGTAGTGAGGATGCACTTCGCCTTCACCGACGAGCACGACATGTTCCGCGACACCGTGCGTGAGATATTCGCCGACGAATGCAGCGCGGAAGCGATCCGGGAATGCTGGGACAGTGCGGACGGACGGGTGAGGGGGTTGTGGGCGACGCTGGCAGAGGTCGGAGTTCTGGCGATAACGGCCCCAATGGAGGCCGGTGGACTCGGGATGGACGAAGTGGCCCTGGTCCGTGTGCTCGAGGAGGCAGGTTACGGCGGCGTACCGGAACCGCTGGTGGAGCACGTGGCCGTGGCAGTACCTGCGTTGGCGACCGCAGGAGCTTCTACGCTGCTGGATGCGGCGATCAGCGGTGGGAGCACCTGCACGGTGGCGTTGGCAGCGGGTGGCCCCAATGTTGTGGGCGCGGCCGCGGCGGATCTGGTGGTGGCCGAACACTCAGGCTCGCTGCTGGCGGTAGCGCGTGAAGCGCTGACGGTTGTTCACAAGGACTCCATCGACCAGTCTCGTCGGCTCGCCGAGATCAGCTTTGATCCGCAAGCGGCGACTCTACTGGCCGGCGCGGACGTGGCTCTGGCATTTGACCGGGCCGCTTTGGGCACCGCGGCCCAGTGCGTGGGCGTCGCTCGGCGTCTGCTTGACATCACAGTCGAATACGTGAAGGAGCGCAGGCAGTTCGGCAAGCCGGTCGGGAGCTATCAGGCCGTCAAGCACCATCTGGCCGACGTGCGGCTCGGGATCGAGTTCTCCGCGCCGCTGGTGTATCGAGCGGCATGGACAGCGGCTCATTGTGGCGACGCAACGCTGCGTGGCCGTGACGTGTCGATGGCCAAGGCCGCTGCGTCGGATGCCGTTGACCGCGCATGCCGGGCGGCGTTGCAGTGCCACGGCGCCATCGGCTACACCTATGAGTACGACCTGCAGATCTGGCTGAAGCGAGGCTGGAGCCTGTCGGGTGCCTACGGTTCTGCTGATGAGCACCGCGACCGGGTGGCCGGTGCCCTGGGACTGTTGGGTTAGCTACGCTCCAAGGCGATGCAAGGCGAACTCAATCCAGCGCTGCGACAAGGTTCGATCATCGAACGGGCCGACCGGGTGGTGATCGTCATGGCGATGGAGGCCGAAGCTGCGCCGCTGCGGGATGCTCTGGGAGCTCAACCCATCGACGCGCCTGTTTGGGTGAGTGGTTTGCCCTGCCGGCTTTACCATGCGCCGAAATCCCAACAACGGCCTGATGTGGTGCTTGCCGTCAACGGGACCGATCCGATCTACGGCGTCGATGCTGTCGGCAGCACTGCGGCGGCCCTGACCACCCATGTAGCGCTGAACCTGGATCGACCGAGGCCGGACCTGGTCCTGTCGGTGGGAACCGCCGGCGGCTGGCTGCGGGCAGGCGCTGAGATAGGCGACGCGTTCTTGGTGTGGCCCCACTTCGCCTGTCACGACCGAAGGATCCCGCTGCCGGGCTTCGACGTCATGGGCCGCAGCGAACTTCCCGCGGCGGATCTGAGGAGCCACGCTTCGGCGCTCGGTTGTCGACTGGGGATTGTCACCACTGGCGACAGCTTCGACGAATCACCGACCGACCGGGAGAGGATTCTCGCCAGCGGAGCTGAGGTCAAGGAGATGGAGGCCGCCGCGGTTGCGTGGGTCGGGCGTCTTCACGGGGTGCCGACAGGTGCGCTCAAGACGATCACTGATCTCGTCGATTCGCCGGTTGCCACCGAAGCTCAGTTCGTCGAGAACCTGGCAACAGCGGCTGAAACGCTCCGTCGCACGACTCTCGCTCTGCTCGAGCGCCTCGCCCGAGAAGACGGGGACTGAACAAAGCCCGGTCAGGTCTCGCCGAGGTAGCTGGCGCGCAGATCGGGGTTGGCAAGGAGGGCTTCGGCGGTGTCGTCGAGGACAACCCGTCCTGTTTGGAGCACCCAGCCGCGGTCCGCTATCGAGAGCGCCATGTTGGCGTTCTGCTCGACCACGAAAATGGCCACGCCCTGCGAGTGGATCTGCTTGATCAACTCGAAGTTGGTTTGCACCAGGGCGGGAGCGAGCCCCATCGAGGGCTCGTCCATCAACAGCACCTTCGGGTCGGACATCAACGCCCGGCCCATCGCCACCATCTGCTGCTCGCCGCCGGACAGGGTCCCGGCCTTCTGGTTGAGCCGTTCCTTGACCCGTGGGAACATCTCGAATATCCGCTCAAGGTCTGCGTCGATCCCAGCACGGTCTGAGCGCAGGAAAGCTCCGAGCTCGAGATTGTCCTTGACCGACAGCCGTTTGAACAGCCGACGGTTCTCGGGAACCATGGTCACGCCCCGCTCCACTCGATACGAGATGGACTCGTTTGTGACCACCTCGCCGTCGAGCAGCACATCCCCGTTCGTGGGAGTGACCATCCCCAACAGAGTTTTCAGGGTTGTCGACTTGCCTGAGGCGTTGCCGCCGAGCAGACACACCAACTCGCCGGGATAGATCGAGAACTCTACGTCCTTGAGGATGTGGACAGCGCCGTAGTGGGTGTCGACCCCGCGCATCTCGAGCAATGCGGTAGCGCCGTTGCCGTCGCTCATACGGGTTCCTTGGCGGGACGGCCGAGGTATGCCTCGATGACATCGGGGTTGGTCGACACTTCCTCGTAGGTTCCATGGGCGATGGTCTCGCCGTGGTCCAGCACGACCACGCGGTCGCTCACATCGCGCACCACGCTCATGTCGTGCTCGATCATCACAATGGTGAAACCCCAATCACTGCGCAGCTCGCCGATCAGTCGGGTGAGCGCGGCGGATTCCTTCGGGTTCATGCCGGCGACAGGCTCGTCGAGCAGGATGATCGTCGGTTTGGTGGCCATCGCTCGGGCGATCTCCAACCGCCGCCTGTTCGCATACGACAGCACCGCGGCGGGCTGATCGAGCCGGTACCCGACAAGCCGTGTGCCGAAGAAGCTCAGCACCTTCTCTCCGTGCTCGCGGATTTCTTTTTCCTCCCGCTTGAACGAACGCGTCTGCAACAGGGCGCCCCAGATGCCCTGCCGGGTGCGGCAGTGCTGGGCGACCATCACATTCTCGAGGATGGTCATGTTGGCGAACAGGCGGACATTCTGGAACGTGCGGGCGATTCCCGCGGCGGTGACTTGGTTGGGGTCCAGCCCCAGGAGCGATTCGCCCTTGAAGATGATGTCGCCCGAGGTCGGCGTGACCATCCCTGAGATCATGTTGAAGAAGGTGGTCTTGCCGGCGCCGTTGGGTCCGATGACCGACACGATCTCGCCTTCGTCGACATGGAAGTCGAGGTCCTTGAGGGCGTGGAGGCCACCGAAGGCCACGCTCAGTTTGTTGATGGTCAACAGGCGCCGGCTCATGTCGCCAGCACCCCCGTGCTGCCATCGGCGCCGCGGCCCACTTGAGGGTCACCACCGTGTTCGGCGTCGCTGTCGATCTCCCCGCGGAGCCAGGCGTCCTGGAGGTATTCCTCCTGGTGGAGCTCTCGGGTGCGCCGAACGTTGGGTACCAGTCCTTCAGGCCGTTTCAACATCATCCAGATCAGCAGGACTCCGTAGATCAACAGCTTGTATTCAGAGAACTCCTGCAGCAGGCCAGGTTGCCGCGGCCCGCCGAGAATGCCTATCAACACCACCGAGCCGACGATCACCCCCATGATGTTGCCCATGCCGCCGACGATCACGACCACCAAGATGACTATCGAAACCAGGATGATGAAGCTGCTCGGGAACACAGATCCCACTTTTGCGGCCAGGATGGCGCCCGAGAACGAGGCCAGCACCGCGCCGACCACGAAGGCCATGAGTTTGGCGTTGACCGTGTTGATGCCCATCGCCTCGGCCACAGACTCGTCTTCGCGGATCGCCATCCAGGCGCGGCCCAGCCTGCTGCGCTCCAACCGCCACGACACGTATACTGCCACCGCGCAGAAGAACAGCACCAGATAGAACACGGCGCGTGGATCGGTCCCCTTGACCGTCGCCAACCCGAAGATCTGCACGCCGGGAACGTTGGTCACGCCCTGCGCGGCTCCGGTGTATCCCCCGAGCCAGTCTGAGAGAAACAGCAGGCGTATGATCTCGCCGAAGCCGAGGGTGACAATGGCGAGGTAGTCGCCGCGCATGCGGATGACCGGCGCGCCGATGAACAATCCAGCGAGCGCGGCCAGTATCACCACCGCGATCAGAGCGGTGCCCCAGTAGAACTGAGGGATCCAGTCAGGCCAGGAGTCTCCCCGGTTGGTCGTTGTCAGGATCGCGGCCGTGTAGCCGCCGATGGCGTAGAAGGCGACGTATCCGAGATCTAGTATTCCCGCGAGACCCACGACGATGTTGAGACCCAGGGCCAGCAGGACGAACAACCCGACGTTGGCCAGCAGTTCGTTGGTGATGCCCCCCAAGAACAGGGGCAGTATCACCAAAGCGGCTCCACTGAGCAATAGGCCGACGGCATTGGCCCGAGTCCGGCTTGTTCCCTGCAGTCCTTGGAAGTTCTCTTTGGCACGACGGGCCGAGTCGCGCCCGAATGCCGCGGACAGGCCGCAAAGGACGGCCAGCACAGCGGCCCCGTGCATAGTCAAGCCGCCCCGGATGAAATAGAGCTCCTCGACCAGCCACTGCGCGCCGAGCCATGCAAACCCCTCCGACAGATCGATTATCACCGTCTCGAAGACTGCGAAGGCGATCACCGAAACGAAAGCCCAACCCAGCACACGCCGGGCTTTTTCGGGGAGCACGTGCGCCAACCCGCCCAAAGCCCCGAGAACCAGGCCAATGGGCAGCCAAATGCTGATTCCGAAGCCGGTGTCTCGCTGGAAAGACAACAACTCAAGCAGCTGGGGACTCCAGTTGACGAGAGGATCGCGGAGGTTGTAATTGTCGAGAAGGAGAGTGAGGATGCTGAGACCAGTGCCCCCGATCAGGCCCACGAGCGCGCCGGCGAGCACCTCGCGGCTTCCCTTCGCGTGTCTGGCCACTCCTGCCAGCACTGGTTCCCGGCAGGCCAGGGAACCGAAGGCGGCCGGCAGCCAGAGCAAAGACAGGTAGCCCATGCTGAAAATCGGTTCGATCAGCATTCTGCGGTCGAGCTTGACCGGCATGTTGGTGAGTGCCACGAACACCAGCGCCAGAGCCAACAACAGCCCGTAGTTGAGCAGCTTTCGCCAGTCTTGGTCCAGCGGTCGGCGCGCTGGAAGCTCTTCGGCTGTCTCTTCTTCGGCGAACGCGGCGCTCATGCCCGTTCCTCGCTCGAGAGGCGCTCACCGAAAAGACCGGTGGGCTTCACCAGCAGCACGAAGATGAGCACGAGGAAGGCCACTGCGTCCTTGAGTTGAGAGACGCCGTCGATTCCCCAGGGTTCCAGCAGGATCAGCGGGGCCAAAGATTCGGCACTGCCCAAGGTGACCCCACCCGCCATCGCGCCCCCCATGTTTCCGATGCCGCCGACCACAGCAGCGCTGAAGGCCTTGATCCCGGGCAGGAACCCGGTGGTGTGGATCACCGACCGAAAAAGCAGGCCCCAGAGAATACCCGCAACGCCGGCCATGGCACCGCCCACGGCGAACGTCGTCACGATCGTGCGGTTGACGTTGATCCCCATCAACGAGGCGATCTCCTTGTCTTCGGCCACGGCTCGCATGGCCTTTCCGATCTTGGTCCGCTCAATCAGATACCACAGCGCCACCATCGAGACTGCGGCCACGAACAGCACCATCAACCGGGTTCCCTCGATGGTGATGAAACCGAACAGCTCTCGTTTCTTCGACAACCAGTCCGGGAGTGTCGGGTAGGACTTGGCTCCAGGTCCGAGAAGCACGACGGAGACGTTCTGGATGAAGAACGAAACACCGATGGAGGTGATCAACGGAATGAGCCGCGGCGAGCCCCGCAAAGGCCGGTAGGCGACCCGCTCCATGATCACCGCTGTCAGTGTGGAGCAGATGATCGCGATCACCAGGACGAGCAGCAACGAGAGGAGGAAGTTGCTCTCCCACGCGCCGGACTCGTCGAGTTTGTTGGAGGTGATCATCCCGGTCATGGCGCCCACCATGAACACTTCGCCGTGGGCGAAGTTGATGAACCCCAGAACGCCGTAGACCATCGAATAGCCGAGAGCTATCAACCCGTACATCGCTCCCTGCGACAGCCCGGAGATCACCAGGCCCTCGAACTGGGCCGCGGTCAACCCGGTGGCGTCGGGGTTGATGCGGGCGGCGACGAAGTTGTCGGGATCGATCTGTTGGCCGATGAACATGCAAAGGCCGAGAATCACGAAGGCGGTCATGGCCACCCTCATGAAGATCAAGAAAGTGTCGACGCCCAGACGACGGGCTACCTTGCTGTTCTCCGCGGTGTCGGATGATTGCATGTCCACAGGCTCAGTTGCTTGCTCTTCAGAGTCTCAGTTGCTTTGCTTTTCGGACCATAGTGAATCCTCTTTGGACCATAGCGAATCGACGAAGGCCGAGTCAGGATGCCACAACGGGCAGGATGCCGCAAAGCGCTATGAGGATGGCGAACCGGTCCCTCGCCTGGGCCCGGGACCGGTTCGCTGCCGACAGTTGCGCAGTTACGAGGGCGCGTATTCGAAGACGACGTTGTCCTTGCTTGCGGCGAGGTTGTCGGAGTCTTGGTGGTGGATGACGGTGATCCGCTGTGCGCCGCAGTCGCCGAAGTCGTCGCAGCTGATCAGCCCGATCAAGCCTCTGTAGCTGTTGACCCCGTTGAGGTAGTCGCGAACGCCTTGACGGTCGATGACCAGCGTGTCTCCGTCGAGGGAGGAGGCCGCCTTGATCGCCTCGAGCAGAAGCGTGCTTGCGTCGTAGGCGTGTGCCCAGAAGGGCGCCTCCGGTGCTGAGCCGTAGTTGTCGCTGTAGTCGGCCAGGAAGTCGTCGGCCGTGCGGCCCGTGCTCTGGTTGGCGTTGTCGCCGTAGCGCACGTCGGGGCCTGAGAAGTACATCCCCTCTGTCTGCTCCAACTCCAAGAACGAGTCCGTGAGCAGGCCGTCGGCTGCGAGCAGCACCGTGTCCTCGAGTCCGGCGACGCCGGGGGCCTGATCGGCGATGTGGTCGCCTGCGGGCTGGAAGATCGGGAAGAACAGCGCCTCCGGAGAGCCGGCTGCGACCTCTGTCAACACGGGCACCATGTCGGAGTCCTCTTTGTTCACGGCGGTGAACCCGGTGATGGTGCCGCCGAGGTGCTCGTAGGCGTCCGCGAATGCCTGGGCGAGGCCCTGGGTGTATGGGTCGCCGTCGTGGATGGCGGCTGCGGTGGACAGCCCCAGGCCCTCGTAGACGAACTGCGCCACCGCAGCGCCCTGGTAGAGATCGTTGTGGGCCGTGCGGTAGTAGCCGACGCTGTGGTTGTCGCCGGCGGTGCCGGCCAGGTCCGAGGTCAACGCCGGTGACGTGTTGGACGGCGAGATCATCACCATCCCCGCGCCGGTGACGAGCGGCGCGGCTGCGACGGCCGCTCCTGAACAGGAAGTTCCGATAACCCCTATGACTCTGTCGTCGGCCGCTATCGTCTGAGCGGCAGCCTGCCCGCCGTCAGCGGAGCAGAGATCGTCGAGGCCTTCGCCAAAGGATACGTCGAAACCGTGGATCGGGCCGAAGTGTTCGATGGCAAGCTCGACGCCGCGCTGGTTGGGCAGACCCAAGAAGGCGACGTCTCCGGTAATGGCGTTCAGCGAGCGAATCTGAATCGCCTCGCCGGATCCGACCTCCACAACCCCCAGAGAACCGTCACCCAAGGCGATCGCCTCGCTGTACGAGGGCGCGTATTCGAAGACGACGTTGTCCTTGCTTGCGGCGAGGTTGTCGGAGTCTTGGTGGTGGATGACGGTGATCCGCTGTGCGCCGCAGTCGCCGAAGTCGTCGCAGCTGATCAGCCCGATCAAGCCTCTGTAGCTGTTGACCCCGTTGAGGTAGTCGCGAACGCCTTGACGGTCGATGACCAGCGTGTCTCCGTCGAGGGAGGAGGCCGCCTTGATCGCCTCGAGCAGAAGCGTGCTTGCGTCGTAGGCGTGTGCCCAGAAGGGCGCCTCCGGTGCTGAGCCGTAGTTGTCGCTGTAGTCGGCCAGGAAGTCGTCGGCCGTGCGGCCCGTGCTCTGGTTGGCGTTGTCGCCGTAGCGCACGTCGGGGCCTGAGAAGTACATCCCCTCTGTCTGCTCCAACTCCAAGAACGAGTCCGTGAGCAGGCCGTCGGCTGCGAGCAGCACCGTGTCCTCGAGTCCGGCGACGCCGGGGGCCTGATCGGCGATGTGGTCGCCTGCGGGCTGGAAGATCGGGAAGAACAGCGCCTCCGGAGAGCCGGCTGCGACCTCTGTCAACACGGGCACCATGTCGGAGTCCTCTTTGTTCACGGCGGTGAACCCGGTGATGGTGCCGCCGAGGTGCTCGTAGGCGTCCGCGAATGCCTGGGCGAGGCCCTGGGTGTATGGGTCGCCGTCGTGGATGGCGGCTGCGGTGGACAGCCCCAGGCCCTCGTAGACGAACTGCGCCACCGCAGCGCCCTGGTAGAGATCGTTGTGGGCCGTGCGGTAGTAGCCGACGCTGTGGTTGTCGCCGGCGGTGCCGGCCAGGTCCGAGGTCAACGCCGGTGACGTGTTGGACGGCGAGATCATCACCATCCCCGCGCCGGTGACGAGCGGCGCGGCTGCGACGGCCGCTCCTGAACAGGAAGTTCCGATAACCCCTATGACTCTGTCGTCGGCCGCTATCGTCTGAGCGGCAGCCTGCCCGCCGTCAGCGGAGCAGAGATCGTCGAGGCCTTCGCCAAAGGATACGTCGAAACCGTGGATCGGGCCGAAGTGTTCGATGGCAAGCTCGACGCCGCGCTGGTTGGGCAGACCCAAGAAGGCGACGTCTCCGGTAATGGCGTTCAGCGAGCGAATCTGAATCGCCTCGCCGGATCCGACCTCCACAACCCCCAGAGAACCGTCACCCAAGGCGATCGCCTCGCCTTCAGACGACATCTCGTCGTCATCGTCGTCGGCTGTCGTCTCGTCGTCGGTTGTCGTCTCGTCGTCGGTTGTCGTCTCGTCGTCGTCCCCGCAGGCCGCGGCGAACAGTGCCAACACCGTGAAAATCAGCATCAGCTTGCGTATCGATCCCATTACTTGTCCCTCCAGAAGTGGTTGTTGATATGGCGAGTGAACACGCAACTGATGCCCACTTGTTGATTTCGCCCAACTGACTGTAGCAAGTCACAGTGGTTGTGTACAGGGCCGAACGTTTGCTGGGCAAAGTGCGAATCTCATCATGGCGTTGATAGAACAGAAGGCCGAATGCGCGACGACCGGCCAGAGACGATCCGCGAGGCGCCGCGTCCTCAAAACGACCTCGAGCGGCCGACGGTCACCTTCCTGTGTACCGGCAACGCGGCCCGTTCGGTGATGGGGGCGGCGATGATGCGGGCCCATTATGGCGAGGACCCGCCCGTGTGTGTTGTCAGCGGGGGAACTCATGTTCTGCCCGGGCAGCCGATGAGCGTGCGTACCCGCACGGCGTTGGAGAGGCACGGATTGCGCGACCCTTGGCATCGCAGCCGGCAACTGTCTGCCCAAGACATAGAACTCTCCACGTTGATTGTCGCGATGGAGCCGGATCACCTCCGCTGGATGCGACGAACCCATCCCGAAGGCGCCGCAAAGACCGGAAGTCTGAAGCGTGTCGCCCGAGACCTGGCGCCGGGGCCGGCCGATGATCTGGCCTCGCGGGTGGCTCAGCTGGGTCTCGCGGAGGTCGAACCTGAGGCGTGGGAGGAAGTCACCGACCCCGGTGCGGGGCAGCAGGCCGACTACGACGCCGCAGCAGACGAGCTCGCGGCCCTCGTCAGTCGTCTGATCGAACGTTTGGTCTGAGAACCCCCGGCCAGAATGCGAGCCGAAGGGCCCGCAGATATGCCTCAGATGACGCGCGCTGTGGGAGTTATGGTGGCAGACTCTCAGGTGATGTCCCTGTTGACCGCAGACGTTCCGAAGACTGACCTCGCCGGGCACAGCTTCGTCGTGCGGGGATCCTCGCCTCTCGAAGGAACGGTGGAAGTCGCAGGCGCCAAGAACAGCGTCTTGAAGTTGATGGCTGCGACCCTGCTGGCAGAGGGCAGCTATCGCATCGCGAACGTCCCGAACATCACCGACGTGGGGCTGATGGCCGAATTGTTGCGAGCCACCGGTTGTGAGGTGACTCCACCTTCCGGCGACGCCGCTGGATCGCTGGTCATCGACGTTCCAGCAGAGATCGAACCGGTTGCTCCCCGCGGCATCGTCGATCAGTTTCGAGCTTCGATCGAGGTTCTCGGACCGATGCTGGCCCGGTGCGGTGAAGCAGTCGTAGCGCTCCCGGGAGGTGACGACTTCGGCCCTCGCCCCATCGATATGCACCTGCAGGGGTTGGCCAGGCTGGGCGTCGAGGCCGAGACGGTCGACGGATATGTCCACGCCCGAGCCCGAGAGTTGTCCGGCGCGGCGATCAAATTGGATTTCCCGAGTGTCGGCGCCACCGAGAATCTGCTCATGGCGGCTGCGCGGGCGAAGGGCACGACCGTAATCGACAATGCGGCGCGTGAACCTGAGGTCGCAGATCTTTGTGAGTTCCTCAACAAGATGGGCGCGCGGATTTACGGGTCTGGTTCAAACACCCTCACGATCAACGGTGTAGACCGTACCGAGGCGCTCCGGCCTGTAGATCATTCGGTCGTCGGCGACCGTATCGTGGCAGCCACCTACCTGGCCGCTGTCGGGATCGCCACCGGTGAAATCGTCGTGACCGGGGTGGACGTCGATCACATGGCGGTTCTCTGCGGCAAGCTCGGCGATATGGGCATGGAGATCACGGCAGACGGCCACAGCATCCGAGCCTGCGTTGCCGATCGTTTGAGTTCGGCGAAGTTCTCAACCCTTCCATATCCGGGGGTGGCCACCGATCTGAAGCCGTTGCTGGTTGCACTGCTGGCCACAGCAGACGGAATCGGCTCGGTCACTGAGAACCTGTTCGCGGAGCGGTTCCGTTATGTGGACGACCTGCGCCTCATGGGTGCAGACATTCGCATCGACTCGCACCATGTCGTGATCGAAGGCAGAGAGCGTCTGTCGGCGGCCAAGGTGAGGGCCCCTGATATTCGGGCGGGGGCGGCGCTGGTGATCGCCGGTCTGGGCGCAGAAGGGGAGACGGTCGTGGGCGACGCTCACCATATTGCCCGCGGTTACGACGACTTGGCAGGCAAGCTCAACTCGTTGGGCGCCGACGTCAGTCGTTCCTAGCGGCCCGGTCGGCCGGAATTTCTGTCTGCCTGCGCTCTTTGTGGGCGCGCTCTTTGTGCCTGCGCTCTTTGTGCCTGTTCTCTGTCTGCCTGCGCTCTTTGTGCCTGCTCTCTTTGTGGGCGCGCGCCCGTCTTCGGGCGACCAGCAGAATCGCGCCGAACAACACCATCGGCGCGCCCACCGCGAGGATCTCATCCCAACCGCCTTGGTGGGCAAGGAGCACAGAGACAGTATTCGTGCTTCAAAGCTACTGGCGTCGGTGGCGCTTGCTGGGAGACCGATGAACCAACTGGGTTGAATGCTGGCACAATGGGAGTGTGCAAACCCAGGTTGAGAAGGTCATCAATGCGATCCGCCCGGCGATTCAGGCCGACGAGGGCGACATTGAACTGATCGAAGTCGACGAAGCCACCGGTGTTGTGACCGTGGAGCTGTTCGGCGCCTGTGTCACCTGCCCGGCGTCGACGCAGACCCTCAAAGCCGGTATCGAGCGGATCATGAAGGACCGGGTGGACGGCGTCACCGAGGTCGTTGAGAAGAACGCCCTGGGCATGAGCGAATCCCCGGTGATGCTCTAACGGCCCTTGCGCGGGCGGCCCGCGGTTGCGTCCGCTTGAGCGAGGTTGCAGGCGTTGTTGATCAATCCGAGGTGCGAGTATGCCTGAGGGTGGTTGCCGAGGCCCCGTTGCGTAGTCGGGTCGACTTCTTCGGGGATCAACCCGGTCGGACCGGCGAGGGCGACGTACGAACCGAACAGGGCCCGCGCTTCGTCGAGATCACCGATCGCGATCTTGGCGTCGATGAGCCAACTGGTCATGAGGTTGAATCCGCCCTCTGCACCTGGGATTCCGTCCTCGTGCTTGTAGCGGTAGACGGTGTCGTTGTGGCGCAGCGACTCGTCGACTGCGGCGACCGTTGCGGCGAATCGGGGATCATCGGGCTCGATCATCCCAAAGAGGCCGACGGCCAGGACCGAAGCGTCGAGGTCAGTGCCGTCGTAGGCGGTGGTGAAGGCGCCGACTTGATCGTTCCAGCCGTTCGCCAGGATGTCGTCGCGGATCCGCTCGCGCAAGGCGATCCGATCCGGGCGTTCGGCGTCTTCAACGCGAGCGCCGACGGCGACGGCTCTGTCGACTGTCAACCAGCACATCACCTTTGAGTGGGTGTGGTGCCGTGGGGCGGAACGGATCTCCCACATACCCTGATCGGGTTCCATCCATCGTTGTTCGACCGCGTCGACGAGGTCCTCGAGCAGCCGCCAGTACTTCATGGGGAGCGCTCCGTCGGCACGGGCGACCTGGTGGATCAACTCCGATACGGATCCGAAGACGTCGAGTTGCAGTTGATGGCTCGCGGCGTTGCCGACCCGAACCGGCCGCGAACCCGCATAGCCCGCCAGTTCCTCGACCGTCTCCTCGGGTGGCAGGGCCTTACCCTCCACCGTGTAGAGCGGTGACAGTTCGTGGGGTTCAACACCCTGGTTCTCGGTCAGGTCCAGGAGCCAGTCGAGCAGGTTGACGGCTTCGGTGGTCGAGTCCAGTCTGGTCAGGGCGCCGGCCGACATCGCGGCGTCGCGGATCCAACAGAATCGGTAGTCCCAGTTGCGGACTCCGCCTATGAACTCGGGAAGGCTTGTGGTTGCCGCGGCAAGGATCGCACCGGTCGGCCCGTAGCAGAGGGATTTCAGGGTGAGAGCCGAGCGGAGCACAGATTCGGGTTCCACGTCGGGGATTTGGAGCTGGTCGGCCCAGTCGCTCCAGAAGCGGGCTGTCTGTTCTCGCCGTTCGAGCTCCGGCAAGCGTGTGGAGAGCGGCGATCCGGGGCCGTAGCGCATCTCCAGCGTGATCGGCCCGGGGTCGAGGTCGACCTCGGCCACAGCGGTCTGGTGCAATCCGTGGTCTTCAATCAACCAGTCCACACCCTCGCCTTTGAGTACCAGCAGATCCGGGGCGCCGACCACTTCAAGTCCTCCGTCTCGGATCTTGATCTGCGTCGGCATGCGCCCGAAGTCGAGTCGGGGAGCGAAGACGACGCGGGCCCGCCCGCTGCCCTCGAAGTGACGGATCAGCTCGGTTCTTTCGGCGATCTCGTGAGGCTGACCGTCGGAGCAGTCGAGGTAGTCGGTCACGCGCAGTGTCGGCCAGGAGGTTTGCAGGATCAGAGTGCTGCCGAGGTAGGTCTGGGTGGGTCGGGTGCCGACGCCGTCGTCGAGGGGCTCGATCGAGAAACGGCCGGCTTCGGGGCCGTCGAGCAGTTCGGCGAAGATCGCGGGCGAGTCGATTCGGGGGACGCACAGCCAGGTGATCCGGGCGTTCGGCGTCACCAGCGCAGCGCTGCGTTGGTCGCTCAGCACGGAATGGTTCTCGATTGGCACGGCGTGGCTCTCGATGGGCACGACCCCTGACTCCTTGAGCCGATCGACCGGACGTTCACGCGAGCGGTTCACGGTCCCCGAAGCTATCGCTGTCGGGGTTGGCAACGGTAGCTTCGTGGGTGTGACCACACAGTCGGAACCTTCAGCGGTCGTCAGTTGTTATCGACATCGAGACCGCCGGGCGGGGGTCATCTGCCAGAGATGTGACCGCCCGATCTGTGCTGACTGCATGAATACGGCATCGGTCGGCTTCCATTGCCCGGAGTGCGTGGCGACGAAGAGCCAGCGGGTGGTTACGGGTCCGTTGCTGTTCTCGCCGGTGCTCACCACTGTCCTGGTCGCGTTCAACGTGGCGGTCTGGTTCGCTTCAACAGTTCAAGGCACGAATTTCGTCGCCGATTACGCACTGTGGGGACCGCTCGTCGCCGACGGGGAGTGGTACCGGATCGTCACGTCAGGGTTTCTCCACGATGGGGTCTTCCATCTCGGCTTCAACTGCTTCGCGCTGTGGATCATGGGCAGGCCCCTGGAGCAGATCTTGGGCCGACCGCGTTTCGCGGCGTTGTATTTCGTGTCTCTCCTCGGTGGATCTGCGGGCGTTCTGCTGCTGGAACCGAGTGCCGTCGCGGTGGGGGCTTCGGGTGGCATCTTCGGACTGTTCGGAGCTATGGCGATGGTCCAGCGATCAGTCGGAATCAGCGTTTGGGCGACCGGTCTGGGGCCGATTCTGGCGCTGAACCTGTTGCTCACGTTCGCCGTGTCGAGGATCTCGGTCGGCGGCCATGTCGGTGGTCTGATAGCCGGAGGGGTCGTCGGTTTGATCTATGTCTCGTCGAGCCGTGCCAACAGCCCCAATTCGGTGGCTGTCGGTTCTGCGGTTGTGTTGGGTGCGTTGCTCGTGGTGCTCAGCCTGCGATTGGCCGCCAATCCCTTGTTCTAGCTGACTCTCAAGCGGGCTGTCAGGAGCGGGTCGTTAGGAGCGCGCTGTCAGGAGCGGGTCTGTCAGAAGCGGGCTTGGAGCAGCCGCAAGTTCTTGCGCCAGACCCGGCGGAGTATTGGTTTGCCGACCCAACTGCCGAATCGTCCGCCGAGCCACCAAGGGAAATGAAGGGTTTCGGCCCAGACGAAGCGGGTCGTGTCATTGCCGGTTGCGGTCAGGGTGAATCGTCCCTCGCCGGTGACGAGTCCGGCATGGCGTACGCCGATGGCCTCTTTGTCGGTCCATTCGGTGATCTCCATGCGGTCGATGAGTTGGATCGGTCCGATCTTCGTCAAGCAGTCGAAGGTGGTGCCGGTTCCTTGGCGCACCTCAGAGGTGAAAATGATGGACTGGGCATCGTGCATCCATTCGACATGGGAGGAGATGTCGCAGACGTCCTCCCACACCTCGTCAACCCCCGCCGCGAGTTCCGTCTCCACCCTGATGTGTGCCATCGGCCAAGCCTAGTGACGGCACGCAATACGGCAGCACCCAATGCCGCAGCCCCCAATGTCGCAGCACCCAATGCCGCAGCACCCAATGCCGCAGCACTAAACGATGACGAACGGGTCGTGGGTTGGGAGTTGCGGGAACATTGAGAAATCTCGGTCCCTGGTGAGCAACGTTTCGACGCCGTGAGCCGCACAGATGGCTGCGATGCGTGCATCGTGAACGGTTCCGCCGACGATTCTCGGACGGTCCACGAACGCTTGCAATAAGTTGAGGAAATCCGCCGTTTCGCCGATCAAGCGATTTGAAGGTGAGGCAGTCCAGGCCAGCAGCTGGCGCCAAGCCTGTTGAGGTGTCGTGGCGTCGTCGTTCCAAATGCGGCGATTCGTCACCACGCTGAGGAACTCGTAGCAGCAGGGCCACGGAATAGCCCAAGGTTGGTCTCCTTCGGCAAGGGCTTTGAGGAGTTGGTGCGCCTCGTCGCCGTGGCGGGATTCACGGCGGTGCGCGTAGACCAAGATGTTGGTATCGACAGCGATCATGTAGGACCGTCGCCGCCGTAGATCAACTCTCGCAGTTCAGGCCACGAATACCGTTCCAATGGGTCTGCTACGTCAGGATCACCCGTACGCAGATCGGGAAGAACGTATGGCGGCGGATCCGGCTCAGAGAGCACCCGACGCAGTCCGTCTTCCACGACGGCACGTAGCGGACGCCCGGTGGCTTTGGCGTGGCGCTTGGCACGCTCAAGCAAGTCATTGTGCAGGTCGAGAGTTGTTTTCATTGGCCCATATTACCCATATGTATTTATATGGGCAAGCAATATCGATATCTAGATGTAAGAGCGCGCGCAAATAGGCAAGCCTTCGAGTTGCAGCCCGTTGTTTCCCGCTCTTGGTTCGCTGCGCTCACCGGGCCGCTCGGGCCACGGCCCCGCAAATCAAGCCGTTCGCACTCGGAAATCCTCTGCCTATTTGCGGGGCCTCTAAGGGTGGCCGTCGAAGTCGAGGATCTGGGCAGCGGAACGGTCGGCCATGGCGATGAACATCTCGTCGCCGCGTTCGGTGTCGGTTGCCGCGAACGCACTTTCAGCACGACGCTCGACGGCCCGTCGGCGACGAACTCGAACCTGAAGTTCCTCGACATCTGACCGGTTCCGATCGGCTCGTGAGCGCTGATCTCTTCGACGCGGCTGCCGAGCACCTCGCTCAACCATTCGGCGGTGACCTCTGCCGGCTCGGTGACGATTGAAGCCATCGGGTAACCATAGAGCCGGTGGAGCGATAGTTACGTAGGATCAGAGTGTGTCCGGGTCAGAGGTCTACCTTGATCACGCTGCGAGCACGGTGGTCCGTGCGCAAGCGCAGGCTGCCTGGATCGCAGCGACAGAGGCCCACCACGCGAATCCGACGGGATCTCACAAAGCGGCTCGTGATGCCCGCCGTGCACTTGACGATGCCCGTGATCTGATCGCCTCGTTGGTCGGGCGTGCCCCGGCGGAGGTGGTGTTCACGAGCGGCGGCTCTGAAGCCGACAATCTGGCGGTTCGGGGCGTCCTCGAGGCTCGTGGAGGCACCCCGGTCTGTTCAGCGGGGGAGCATCATGCGGTTCTCGAACCTGTTGAGCACGCGGGCGGGTCGACCGTGGGGCTCGACTCGATGGGGCGGGTTACGCCGGAGGCGCTGGCCGACACGCTTTCAGCAACCGACGATGTGAGCATTGTTTCGATTGTTGCGGTCAACAATGAGACCGGCGCGATCAATGATCTGCCGGCGCTGGCACAGGCTGTTCGGGAACACGCGCCCGGGGCGCTCTTCCATACCGACGCGGTGCAGGCGCTGTCCTGGATTGATCTTGCCGCCGCGGTGGCCGATGTCGACATGGTGTCGATAACGGGGCACAAGGTGGGCGGGCCTATCGGCACAGGCGTGCTGTTCGTTCGCACCGGCATCGAACTCGAGCCTCAGATTCTGGGTGGCGGGCAGGAACGCGGCCGCAGAGCCGGCACCCCCGATGTTGCCGGAGCGGCGGCTTTCGCGGCTGCTGTCGAGGCCACCGTGGAGCGGCGCCCCAGCGAGGTCGTGCGTCTGGGAGAGCTGCGTGACCGGCTGGTCCGCGGCCTCGTCGACCGGCTCGGTTCGGTGGTGGTGCCAACCCTGCTCGGCAGGGGTCACGACTACCAGGTTGCCGCTGGTATCGCCCATCTTTGTCTTCGCGGGGTCGAGGCCGAAGCGCTGCTGTTCCTCCTTGATGCGCAGGGACTGCGCGCCTCGGCGGCGTCGAGTTGTTCTAGCGGCGCCCAGGATCCTTCCCATGTGCTCGCGGCGATGGGCGTGCCGCGCGAGCTTGCCGTGGGCTCGCTGCGCTTGTCGCTGGGCCATTCATCCACGCCGGGTGACATAGAGGCTGCGCTGGAGATTATTCCTCCTGCGGTCGAACGCTTGCTCAGCCACGGTGGTGGCTAGAGGCCCTACGCTGGCTTCTATGTCGATGGACTCGGCTCTGACACCCAATCCCCCCGGACCTGTCATGGTCGCCATGTCGGGCGGGGTTGATTCCTCGGTCGCGGCCGCTCTGCTGTTGGAGGCCGGCTACGAGGTGGTCGGTGTCACCATGAAACTGTGGGGCGGGCCGAGTGACACGGGTTGCTGCGCGGTCTCCGATGTTGATGACGCTCGCCGCGTCGCTGATCGGCTCGGTGTCGAGCACCATGTGTTCAATTTCGGTGACGACTTCGAACGCGACGTGGTCGGCCCTTATGTGACCGATCATGCTGCGGGCCGCACCCCGAATCCGTGTATTGAGTGCAATCGACATCTGAAGTTTGATCGTTTGCTGCGCCGTGCCGACGCTTTGGGTTTCTCGACGATCGCCACCGGTCACCATGCGCGTGTCGTTGCCACGGTCGATGGGCCGCGGATCGGACGAGGCGCTGACACTGCGAAGGATCAGTCCTACGTGCTGCACATGCTCGACGAAGCTGTGCTGAGTCGTCTGCTGCTTCCGCTCGGGCACATGACCAAGGCCGAGGTGCGCAAGATTGCTGCCGACCTGGGTCTTCGTACCGCCGCGAAACCCGAGAGCCAGGATGTCTGCTTCATCACCAATCAGCATGGCCGGGAGGCGTTTCTCGGCGATCGGATCGGGCTCAAAGGAGGGATTGTGATTGATCGGGCGGGTGCGACGGTCGGCCGGGTGGATTCGGTCGAGTTGGTGACGGTCGGACAGCGCAAGGGCTTGGGTCTTGCCGGCGGCACCGATCCGCATTATGTGATCGATGTGGACCCGATGTCGTCGACTGTCACCGTGGGAACGGCCGAGGACCGGCTCGTTGAGGTGACCCCTCTCGAATCGTGGGTGTGGACCGGTGAAGCCGTCGACGGCGAGGTCGAGTTGCAGTGCTCGGCCCATGGCGAGCCCGCTCGTGGCGAGGTTGTCGACGGATCTGTGAGATGGCGTGACCCGCACCGGCGGATCGCCCCTGGCCAGAGCGTCGTCGCCTATCTTGACGACCTGGTGATCGGCGGAGGCATCGCCGCCCGCGACGCCGATGGAGTCCGCCCACCCTCCGAAAACAGGGCGAAAGAGTCTGAGAACCTCGACAACCGGCTGAACAGGACGCTGAGCGGGTAGTCAGTGCGGCGGCCCGAGTACCTCGACCTGCAGGTTCTCGGCGCGCAGGGCTGCTTCGAGTTGAGGAGAGTTGGATGCCAGTACCACATCGGCCTGCAGATGAACAGCAGCGGCAACGGCTTCGGAGCTGAGCAGGTTCAGTCGATGGCGCTGCCGCAGTTCACCCATGAGAGGGCCCAGTGTCCGAAGGCTGATCAGGCCGATGTCATCGGGCAGTTCCAGCAGCCGGCTCACAGAGCGGCGGCGGATCGTCTGGGGTTGTGCCGCGAATGGTCCCGAGAGGACTCCCTCCCTCTCGGAGGCGTTCATGACTGCCCGACAAAGGCGCACATACCAGCAGCCGGTGGTGAAGACTGAGCTTGCAGAGTTCGGAAGAATATCGCCGCGCAGCAGTGAAGCCAGGACCTGGTCGTCGACGAGCTGCGTCATTCGTTGGCCAGATCGGAATCCCCGAATCCTTGGCGGGCCAGCTCCCAGTCGGCGTCGGTGATCTGTGCAATCAATTCCGAGCGCAGATCGTCGACCCGGCCGGGCAGCACGATTATTGCCTCGCCCAAGTCCAGGTATGCGACGTCGCCGCCCTGTTGAAGTCCCCATCGCTGTCGCGGCGTCGCGGGAAGGCACATCTGTCCTCGTTTCGACACCCGGACGTTGCCCGTGTTTGCCATGCAGTCAGGTTACAAGGAGAGAAAAAAAATTACAAGGCGTGGAGAAGACGGAGAGATTGTCCCAACCGGCTGTCTCGCTGCTCGGGTGTCTCGCTGCTCGGGCCTCATGTCGGCAGACGGACAACCTCGGCATTGCCGACGTTGGCATACCGTCCCGGGGTGCAGGTCAGCACGATCACCTGGCAGTCCTGACCGGCCGCGTTGATGGCAGCACCTATGGCCTCAAGCCGTGACGGGTCGCTCCACCCCAGAGCGTCGTCGATCACCACCGGAGCGCCGCCCCCATCGGGACTGACGATGGAAGCGCATGCCAGTCGACAGATCACGCCGATCTGCTCCCGCGCACCCACGCTGAGCTGTTCGAAGTCGAGGGTGATGCCGTCCACCGTGCGGCGGGCCACGCGCAGGTCGACGTCTAATTCCACCTCGAATGTGGAACCGAACACAATACGTCCCAACTGCTCGATCTGCTCCTTGAACGGTGCGATGTAACGTTGATGGGCTTGTTGGCGACGTTGCTCGAATGTCTGGTGGAGCAGGCGTGCGGCCTGTGCCCGCGCCTCGGTCCGTTCCTGTTCGCCCAACAGCTGTTGATGCTCACTGCGGGCATCGTTGAGTCGGGAGTGCAGGCCTGATTCTCCGCTTGCTTCCAGCCGGCCCCTCAATTCTCGTTGGCGGTCTTCGTTGTTCCTGAGTTCATCTTCTGCCTTGACCTTGACCGCGCGGGCGTTGTCGAGCTTGGCCTTCAGGGTTTCGGGGTCTCGGGCCCGCAATTCGCTTTCTGCCTGGCTGAGAGCTTCAGCCGCGCTCTGGACGGCCGCGTGCTTCGTGCTCAGGGCCTCGTCAAGGTCGTCGTCTGAGCGCTCGCGCCGTGCTTCTTCCAGATTCTTCTTGGAGAGCGCCATCGCGCCGCGGGCATTTTTCAGCTTCTCGGCTTGAACCGCGGCGCCGACTTCGGCCTGCCGGTTGGCCTCGGCTGCTGTCTGCGCAATGCCCTCGCGGTGCTCAAATTCGGTCTGGCGCTTCGCAGCTTCGCGTTCTGCGCGGGAGATGGCTTTCTTGGCTTCATCGAAATCTGCTGGAAGGGGAGGGTCCTGTAGTCGCTCATCTGGATAGGAGGCAACCCGCTTGGTAAGCCCCTCCAGCTTCAGGGCCAAGCCTTCGGGCGTTAGATCCCGAAGGTTCTCTTCGATCGTCTTGATGGATTGATCGCGGTTTCGCTCGGCGTCCCGGCGTTCGGCCGCCCTCTGGCGGGCTTCGGCTAGATCGGCCACCCCTCCCCGAGCACACAAACGCGCGCGCTCTTGTTGGGCTGTCTCCAAATCAGCGGCCAAGTCTTGGGACTCATGTCCCGTTCGCACCCGGACTTGAAGTGTGTCGGGGACAACCAGTTCCCAATCGTCGGTGACATGGACCCGCTGGACCGCATCGGCGTCCATTGAGACCTCTTCACCTTTGATGAACACGGTAAGGGCCGAAAGAGCAGTGGCTTCGACAGTAGCCGCGGACGCTTCGAAAGCTGCCTTGGCCTCGGCCTCCGCAAGGCTGGCCTGTTCAATTTGCTCCACCAACTGATCATCGACTTGTGAAGAGTCCAGAACGACTTCGGCGAGCCTTAAATTCTCTTCGGCCTCCTGCCATCGCCCGTGGCGTTCATGGATCTGGTCCTTCTCTATCTCATTCCGACGGAAGTCGCGGTCGTCGTTGGCCAGACGCAGTTTCTCCTGTGCGGTCCGCATCGCTTTCCGGGCCGCGCGGAGAACGGTATCGGCATCTTCTTTGCGCTGCACAGCTCCAGCAAGATCCGGATCAGCCTGTTCCACTTCAGCTTCTAGGTCGGCCAATTCTCGTTTCCGGTCGTTCAAATCGTCGATCAGTTCTTGGCGGCGTTGCTTGTCGCCTTCAATCCTCTGGTACTGGGCTTGAGCGGCTTCGTGATCTGCCGACCGGTGTTCGGCCTGGTCGCGCAGGCTCTCGGTCGCAAGCCACTGCTCGTCAAGCATTCTCGCGGCCTCGTCAGCGTCGTCACGGCGGGTAGAGAGGTCGCCGTGTCGGCCGGCCAGACGGGCCGCTTCGTCAGCGTCGTTTTCGATGGCCTGGAGGCGGGTCTCAAGGTCTGTGACTTTGTCCTGAGCTTGGTCGATGCGGTCGGCTTGCGCCTTCCTTTCCTGTGTCGACTTTCCGGTGCCCGTCCAGTATCTGAGCCGTTCAGCACAGATGCGCTCCCACAAGTCGTCATCACCGCTTGCGGCCTGTGTACCGCCTGCTGCTAGGTCGAGAGCCCGGCCCAGGGAGGGCACACCGAATCCGGGCATCCGGGGTTCGGCACCCTGCTCAATGGTCATCGCCTTCCACAAGTCTTGGTCCAGTGTTTGGTCGAGTATCGCCTCTACGCGCTCGTGGGCTTCCCGTCCGGTAAGTTGCTCTCGCAGTGGTTCGGTCACCTCTAGCCTTGTCTCCGGCTTTCGGTGCCAGCGCTTGAAGTAGACGAAGCGGCACTCGCCGGTGGACAGCTCAACTTCGACTTCGGGCCCCTCATCCCGATGGACCGGTCTGATTGCCCGTGTTTTCTTCTTGCCTGACGAGTCCAACTCGCTCAGGATCAAGTCCAAGGCCTCGGGAATGCAACTCTTGCCCACTTCGTTGTCGCCTTCGACAACGGTGACGCCTTGAGTCGGAAACTCAATCGTGCAGTCGGCCACTCCCCGGTAATTCTTGAGCCTCACTCGGTGGAGCCTCATGAGTCAGCCCCCGCCAAGCGATGCAGCAGGGCCATGGCGTCACGGGCCACCACTGACCGTTCATCGGGGGACTCTGCGAGTTCTGCCAGATCTTCTAGGGCTTCTCTGGCGAATCCCGACACGACTAGGTTGCTCATGTCATCGTCGTCTGGGACGACCACTAGGTCGCTTCGGCGTTCCCAAGTCTCCAGAGCGGCGACCAGGTCGATGTGGTGTTCGAGGAGGTCGTCGAGTCGTGCTTTCTGGGCGAGCGAGACTTGGCCGACCAGGGCCAATTTGACGATTGTCCGGTCTTTGTCGTCTATGCCAGAGAGCCACTCTTGGAGGCCGGCGATGTCAGCATCGCCGGTGAGTTCCCAATCTTGTTGAAGAAAGCGCCAAGTACCGACGGTCCGCGGCTCTGCAGTGATCTGAACCCCGTCGAGGTCTACCATCAACACGTTGCCAGGGTCGACCTCGTCGTAGCGGGTCGGCTCGGGTGCCCCTGAGTACCAGATCCTTCCCGTCTGTCCCACGTCAGTAGTCGAATGACGGTCGCCGAGCGCCACGTATTGGATCTGCCCCGTGTGGATTCTCTCCTCCAGCGAAGCCTGCGAGATGAGGGCTGGGTCGGCCGTCTCAGGCGACAGCGTGTCGACCGCGCCGTGGCCTACAACGACCCGTATCACGTCATCTTCATCCAGATCTTCATCCAGGCCGTCACAGGCGTCGGCCACCAGGTCTGTGAGGGGGCGCTTTGTGAACCAGGGTGCTGGGATCAACGCGACGCCGGGAGCGGCCTCTACAGGGCTCGAGCTCTCCAGAACCATCACATTGTCGGGCTTGTTGTCTGCGAAAGTCCGAGATGTGAAAACCGACGACGCGTCCAGGGGGTCGTGGTTCCCGGGAAGAAGGTAGAACGTGACTTCAGGTGTGGCGCGCATCGCTTCGAAGGCCCGCAGGATGATCTGGCGGTTCACTTGGTTGGACTCGAAGACGTCGCCGCACACCACGACGAAGTCGCACTCTTCGTCTACTGCCACAGCCCCTATTGTTCGGATGACGTCTATCCGTGCGCCATCGAAGCGCGCTTGGGCTTCACCGGCCAAGAAATGCCGGGTCATGCCAAGCTGCCAATCGGCTGTGTGAAGAAACTTGACCATGCCCGCACGCTACACATGGGGTGTGACAGACCCTACGTACTGCACAATCGGGCTGGGCAGGGTCCGGGCCGCAAGGACGCGTTTGCGGATTTGGATGCTTCGTGTTGCATCGGGCGATTGGTGCCGCGGGACCGATGTCGATCAAGGCCGGAGCTGTATGCGGTCTCTGTGATCAGGCGAGGTTGATGCCGCGTTGGGCGGCGGAGCGCAGCACATCTGCCGGACGGGAGGGGGAGATTAGCAGCGACCGCACCTGACGTTCATGGGTGCTTTTTCGCCCGGTGACCATGGGTAGAGTAACAGCGGAGCGCAGCTTCAGCTCAAGGGCCAGACCGAGGGCTGAGGCGGTGAGGTCGGTGGCGCTGGTGTCGGCGTCAGCCGGCCCCAGACCGACTATGTCCCGTGCAGCGAACAGGACCGGCTCGCGCACCACGGTCCGGTCGTGCAACACCAGTCCGTTCGGCACGAACACGATGAAACGGCTGGTGAGCCTGTAGAGGGCGTTGAACGCAAGCGCCGCGAGGGGTGTTCCCACCACGGCCGCCACTGCTCCCTCCACCCAACGCTGATCGGCCAGCAGGACAGGTCCGATCGTCGAACCACTGATCACCACAGCCCAAGCCGGCACGACCAGCACAACCAGCACCGGCCCGGGGGGTCGCAGGGCGAAGCGTCGTTCGTCGCCGTAGCTGGCACCGTCGATGAATCTGTCGGCCACCCCGGGGGCAAGCACCGCCGCGGTGGCGGCAAGGCTGCCAACGATCCCAATAACTGCGAGGGTCGTGTCCTGGGACTCAATTGCGGCCCATACGGCGACTGGGAGGGTGCCGGCGGTTCCAATGCGGGCGACCGCCAGGGTCACCGGAAGCCGCGCTGCCAGCGAGATCAGAACCCCCAGCCAGAGAAGCCAACTCGCCAAGGTGACGATGCCGCCGAAAGGCTCGGAAGCTCCGTCCAGCCCGTCGCTCAACAACGGCCCCAACAGGAAAGGCTGCGCGATCCACAGCCCGGTCGCCAGCCAGCACAATCGCTGTGCAGAGGTGGAACCGCGTAGACGTTCGAGCACGAAGCTACATTACGCACACCCGCTCTTGTTCGCTGCGTTCGTCCACCTGCTCTTGTTCGCTGCGCTCGTCCACCTGCTCTTGTTCGCTGCGTTCGTCCACCTGCTCTTGTTCGCTGCGCTCGTCCACCCGCTCTTGTTCGCTGCGCTCACGGGGCCGCTCGGGCCGCGGGCGGGCCGCTCGGGCCGCGGGCGGGCCGCTCGGGCCGCGGGCGGGCGGCTCGGGCCACGGCCTCGTCCCGATCCGGCGTCTTGGGGTCAATGCGCTCGGCCTCCGGTGCGGTTGCTAATGTCAGCACTCGATGGCTTCGGATTCCGCTTCGGACTCGACTGACCCCGTCCGACGGGTCGCTGAACTGCGGGCCGCCCTGGCTCGTCACGGAGAGGCCTACTACGAGCGCGACAGCCCGGAGATCCCGGACGCCGACTATGACCGCCTCCTGCGCGAGCTCGAAGATCTAGAAGCTGCTCACCCGGAGTTGGTCGCACAGTCTTCGCCCACGCGGCGAATCGGGGGCGCGCCCAATGTGGCCTTCTCGCCCGTCGCGCACACTGTGCCGATGATGTCGTTGCACAACGCCTTCGACATCAACGAGTTGCAAGCCTGGTACGAACGCATTCGGCGTCGTCTCGACGGGCGGGTGCCGGAGTCGTTCGCCGTGGAGTTGAAGCTCGACGGCCTGGCTATTTCCCTGCGCTACGAAGGCGGCGTTCTGGTGCAGGGAGCGACCCGCGGCGACGGCAGGGTCGGCGAGGACGTGACCCACAATGTGCGCACGATCAGCGACATACCGAAGCAGATCGACGGCGCACCGCAGGTGCTCGAAGTACGCGGCGAGGTCTACATGAAGCTGTCGAGTTTCAGGGCGTTCAACGAACTCCAGATCGCGCAGGCGCAGGCCGCGGGCAAGGAACCGAAGCTCTATGTCAACCCCCGCAACACCGCCGCGGGATCGCTTCGTCAAAAATCGGCAGAGGTGACCGCCGGTCGCGATCTTTCGTTCTTCTGCTATCAGCTCGTTCTCATGGAAGGGGCTCCTGAGCCGGCCAATCACTCCGCTGCACTGGCGTGGTTGGAGTCGCGCGGGTTTCCGGTCAACGAGCACACTCGCACGCTCACGACCATGCACGAGGTCCAGGCTCGAGTCGAAGAACTGGACAGCATTCGCCACGACCTCGACTACGAGTTCGACGGAGTTGTTGTGAAGGTCGAAGATCTTGATCTTCAGAATGAGCTGGGAGCGGACGCCAAGGCCCCGCGTTGGGCGATCGCCTACAAGCTGCCGCCCGAGGAGCGCACCACGAAGCTGATCGACATAAGCGTTTCGATCGGTCCTTCGGGGCAGGCCACACCGTTCGCCCAACTCGAGCCGGTCTTCGTCGGCGGCGTGTCGGTCGCCACCGCGACTCTGCACAACGAGGACCAGGTTGCTGCCAAGGATGTGCGCCCCGGCGACACGGTGATCGTGAGACGTGCGGGAGACGTCATCCCCGAAGTCGTCGGCCCGGTGCTGTCAGAGCGGCCGCCGGGTTCGGTGCCGTGGGTCTTTCCCACCGATTGCCCGGTCTGCGGCCACCCGTTGGTGCGCGATGAGGGAGCAGCAGCCACCAACTGCGTCAACTTCGGGTGCCCACGACAGATCCGCGGCCGAATCGAGCACTTCGCGGGCCGCACGGCCATGGACATCGAGTTCCTCGGGGAGAAGAACGTCGACCGATTCGTATCGGCGGGATTGATCAAAGACGTCAGCGACCTCTACCAGCTCGACTTCGACAGAATCCTGGAAATGCCCGGTTTCCAGCAGAAATCGGTCGACAACTTGAGAGCGGCGGTCGAACACTCCAAGGCCCGCCCTCTCGGCAATCTCATCTTCGGTCTGCGGATTCCCGAAGTGGGTCAGGTCAACGCCTCATTGCTGGCGAGTTCCTTCGGCACGATGGCGCGAATCATGGACGCGAGCACCGAACAACTGGCCGCGGTCGAGGGTTTCGGGCCTGTCATCGCAGAAGCGGTACACAGTTGGTTCGCAAATCCGCAAGCCCGGGAACTCATCGCGAGGCTGGCCGATGCCGGTCTCACCATGGAGGTCGCCCGCAGCGACTCGACAGTCGAGGCGACCCTCGCGGGTGTTTCAGTGGTCGTCAGCGGCACACTCTCCGGTTTCAGCCGAGACGGCGCAAAAGAAGCCATCCTTGCCCGCGGCGGCAAGTCGCCGGGGAGTGTTTCAAAATCGACTCTGGCTCTCGTGGTGGGAGCGGACCCCGGCGCTTCCAAGGTCAACAAGGCCGAAGCGCTGGCAGTTCCCGTGATCGACGAGGACGCCTTCGTCGAACTGCTCGAAACCGGCGCACTACCCGGGGGACCCACATGACCTACACGACCGCAGTCAAGGAATTCAGCGATGCCTGCAACGACGGCAACCTGCCGACGACCCCGAAGCTCATGAGCGTCGAAGCCGTCGAGTTCATCGCCGAGATGGTCAACGACGAACTCGAGGAGCTGCGGGAGGCGGCTGATGTCGTCGAGCAGGCGGACGCTCTGGTCGACGCCATCTACTACATCTGCGACACCGCGGTGCGCCACGGCATGAACCTCGACCGGGTCTTCGAGATCGTCCACGGTGCCAACATGGGCAAGGTTGTCGATGGACGGGTGATACGACGTGACGACGGGAAGATTCTCAAGCCCGAGGGTTGGCGCGACCCGGGCCCGCTCCTGATCACAGAACTGGACCGCCAACAACGTGAGGGTTCCTGGAGTTGAAAGAAGAACATCGGCGTGCACGGGATCGTGGTGGGATCTGACCCGACCCCGGCCATGAACGAACTCAAGGCTCTCGTGAGGAGTCTGGGCTGATGCGACTCAGAGGCTGCGCGGACAGGCGAGTTTGTCGAGTTGCAAAACGTTGTTTCCCGCTCTTGTTCGCTGCGCTCCATTTCCCGCTCTTGTTCGCTGCGCTCACCGGGCCGCTCAGGCCACGGGCCGGGCCGCTCGGGCCGCGGGCGGGCCGCTCGGGCCACGGCCTCGCTGTCTGAGTCTTCTTGGACATGAGAATCTGCGACCTGACCGCTCGGGCTCTCAGTTGACGGTGAAGACCCACTCGATCTCTGAGTACCGCCCCGGGAGCGAGATCTTCTCGATCGTGACGTTCACGCAGTTCTGGTCCGGGGCCAGCGCTTCCACCGGCAGACCGGCAGCGGGTTGATAAATGAACTGCTGAAGCCCCTCGACGCGGCGGACCTGCCGGGTCACGTCGACCGGGCGCGTGCAGCGGGCGTTTGCAGAAATCGTCATCTCCACAAGGCGGTATCCGGGTTCCAGATCGATCCCGACGCGCTGCTGTTGCAGAACTTCGTCGTCCCGTTCCGGGATCAGACCCTCGACCCCGGGGACCGACAACGCCGTATCCGGTTGGTTCCCGCTGTTGACGAGCGCGGCTGAAGCGATCAAAACGATTCCTGCGGCGACGAGAATTCCGAAAATGATCTGCTGTTTGCGGAGCACAGTCTGCAGTCTGCCAGATTTCGGTGCCCGCTCTTCAGGCGGACGGCTGGGCCCCGCGTCCGACGTCTATTCGCAGGCGTTGAGTCGGGATTCGTGGTTGATGCGCAGAGCAGCGCCGACTTCCCGGTTTTCGAGACCTTGCCCGCAGCGGCTCGGTTGAGGAGTTCGGTGCCAGGGTGGTCGTTATCACCACAGGGCTCTGAGGTCTCAGGTTCCTGACCGCAGGGTGATCGCGTCGATTTGCTCGACTATCTCGCGGGCCGCAGGTCCGAGACCTTCGGCCGGTTCGTCAGATTCGTCGGGGGGCAGGAAGAAATCGGCCAACAGCAGGATCTTCGACGAGTCTCCGGTGAGCTTCACCTGCCCGCCCAGAAGCACTGGGACCACCGCGGCGGGGTCACGTTCGACGAATATCTCAAAGGCGAGCGAGTAGGGCATCTCGATTTCGAAGTCGGCGTCGCTGCGGTGTCCTTCGTCAAGAATCAACGAGCCGCTGTTGGTGTCGAGGTGTCCGAGCACAACGGGAACCTCGAATGGAGCGTCCACGACCGTGACGTTGGCTCGTACCCCGAAGTCAGTTTCCTGCGCACCTAGGCCGAGTTCATCGCGGATCTGTTTGACGGCTCTGATCCAACGAGGACTGAGGAACACATGCGCGGCCACCTTTGCCACGCTAGTCCCGTATCCTTGTGCACCGTGGCTGAACGTTTGACCCCAGATGAAGTGGTTCATGTCGCCCGCTTGGCGCGCCTCGAGTTGACCGAGGATGAGATCGACAGGTTCACGCAGCAACTCGGCGCGATTCTGGAACACGCCGCCGACGTTGAAGCGCTCGAAGTGACCGATGTGGAGCCGACATCTCATCCGTTGCCGCTCAGCAATGTGATGCGAGCTGATGTGGTCTCGGAGTCGTTGGACCGCGATGAGGTGATGGCTCAGGCGCCGGCGCCCCAGGACGGCCAGTTTCGAGTCCCGCCGGTGCTCGGCGAACGACCGTGAGCGCGATAGAGATCGCCGCCGCGGTCAGAGCGGGTGAACGCTCGGCGTTGGAGGTGGTCGACGAGCATCTTGAGCTGATCGCGCAGCGAGATCCGGAGATCAATGCATTCAACCTTGTCACGGCTGAGAGTGCCCGTGCTGAAGCTTCGGCTATTGATGCACGCGTGGCGGCGGGTGAATCGGTAGGTCCCCTCGCGGGGGTGCCGTTGACCCTCAAGGACAACATGTGCACCAAGGGCGTCCCCACAACCTGTTCGTCGAGGATCCTGGAGGGCTGGAGGCCACCCTACGACGCCACAGTGGTGACGCGTCTGCGTGAAGCGGGCGCGGTCAGTGTCGGCAAGACGAATCTCGACGAGTTCGCTATGGGCTCCTCAACGGAGCACTCCGCGTTCGGCCCCACCCGCAACCCTCACGACCACTCGAAGGTGCCCGGAGGGTCCAGCGGAGGCTCGACCGCCTCGGTCGCGGCGGGTTTCACTCCGTTGGGCGTCGGTTCCGACACCGGCGGGTCGATCCGTCAACCGGCAGCGTTCTGCGGGGTTGTGGGCATGAAACCGACCTACGGGGTTGTCAGCCGCTACGGTCTGATCGCCTTCGCGTCGTCTCTGGACCAGATAGGCCCGATCGCGGCCGATGTTGCCGACGCCGCGGCCCTGTTCGACGTGATCGCGGGGCACGATCCGCTCGACTCGACGTCCGTCGGCGACTTCGTGCCGACCGCGTCGGCGGCGCTGGGCGAGGGAGTCGACGGTATGCGGGTCGGAGTGGTGAAGGAACTGGCGGGCGGGAAGGAGGGTGTTCCGGGACTGGCGTCGGACGTGCTGGCGCGCACCGCAGACGCGGTCGAGGTCCTCGCCGAGGCGGGCGCGCTGGTCGAGGAGGTCTCGGTTCCGTCGGCGACCCTGGGATTGAGCGCCTACTACCTCGTGGCGAACGCGGAAGCGTCGAGCAACCTGGCCCGTTACGACGGAGTCCGCTACGGCCTGCGGGTCGACGGTCCGACCACCCCGGAGATGACCACTGCGACCCGAACGGCCGGTTTCGGCGCCGAAGTCAAGCGCCGGATCATGCTGGGAACCTACGCCCTCTCGGCCGGCTACTACGACGCCTTCTACGGCAAGGCGTTGAAGGTCCGCACCATGATGCTCAACGACTTCGCGAGGGTCTACGAGGACTTCGATGTACTGGTCTGCCCGACCGCTCCGACCACCGCGTTCGAGTTGGGCGCCCGCACCCAGGATCCGCTCACGATGTACGTCAACGACGTTTGCACGATCCCCTCCAACCTCACCGGTCATCCCGCCATCTCGGTGCCGTTCGGATCGGGTGACGACGGCATGCCGGTGGGTGTGCAGGTGCTCGCCCCGGCGCTGCACGACGCGCAGACGTTTCGAGTGGCCGCCGTGCTCGAGGCTGCGGCATGAGTGAGCTGGCGCCTGCTGCCACCCCTGACACGCCGGTCGAGCCGGCGCTGCCACAGGGCTGGGAGCTCATCGTCGGGCTCGAGGTTCACGTCGAGCTCGACACGGCCACGAAGTTGTTCTGCGGCTGCGTCAACCGGTTCGGGGCTGAGCCCAACACCAACGTCTGCCCGACCTGTCTGGGATTGCCGGGATCTCTCCCGGTGATCAACGAACGGGCAGTGGAGATGGCGATGATCCTGGGCCGGGCCTTGGGATGTCAGGTCAATCGGTCTGTCATGGCCCGCAAGAACTACTTCTATCCCGACATGCCGAAGGACTTCCAGACCACACAGTACGACCAGCCGACCAACTCTGAGGGCGAACTGGAGTTGGCCGACGGGTTCGTGGTCGGCATCGAACGAGCCCACATCGAAGAAGACACCGGCAAGTCGGTTCATGTCGGTGGCGGCGGGCGGATCAATGACGCCGTCTATTCCCTGGTGGACTACAACCGAGCGGGCGTGCCGCTGATCGAGATCGTCAGCAGACCCGACATCCGAACGATCGAGCATGCCCGCAGCTACGTCGAGGAACTGCGGGCCATTGTGATTGCGACGGGTGTCTCCGACGCGCGGATGGAGGAGGGCTCGATTCGGGTCGACGCCAACGTGTCGGTGCGTCCTCACGGATCTTCCGAACTGCGCACCCGTTGCGAGATCAAGAACATCAACTCGTTGCGGTCACTGGGCCGCGCCATCGCATACGAGGCGCGCCGCCAGATTGATCTTTGGACCAACGGCAGCGGTCCCCAACAGCAGACACGCCATTGGGACGAAGACGCCGGACGCACAACCACGGGCCGCTCGAAGGAGGACGCCGAGGACTACCGGTATTTCCAGGAACCCGACCTCGTCCCCCTCGACCCGGCGCGCGCAACGATCGCCGCTGTCGACGAGGCCATGCCACCCCTCCCGGCGGCTCGCCGGGCGGCGCTCCGCGCGGCGACTGGTGCCGACATCGACGCCGCGCGAATTCTGGTCGAGCGAGGTCAGGACACCTTGGCGATGGCTGCCGTTGCGGCGGGTGCGGACGGCACCAAGACGGTGACTCGACTGGTCAATGACCTCGCAGTCGAAGACTGGTCCAACCTCGACGCAGAGTCTTTCGCGGCTCTCATCGAGATGGAGTCGAGCGGCGAGCTCTCCGCGAGCCAGGCCAAGCAGGTGCTCGGCGATCTCGTCGAGAAGGGGGGAGACCCCGCAGCCCACGCGGCGGCCCGGGGATTCGAGGCTATGGACACGGCCCAGCTGGAGTCGCTGCTCGACCAGCTGATCGGCGAGAACCCCGAGGAATGGTCGCGCTATTGCGATGGCGATGAGGGTGATCGCAAGAAGATGCAGGGGTTCTTCACGGGCCGGATCATGAAAGCCACACGTGGTCAGGCCGATGGCAAAGTGGTCGCTCAACTCCTAGCCGAGAGGTCTTCGAGCTAGAGGTTCGCTCCGGTGACCTGCCATTTGGTGGTTCTGAAGCGGGCCAGCAGCATGATCGCTCGAGACCAGATCCAGGCCATCAGACAGAACCAGAGCCAGCCGATGCCAGCGCCGGTCGCCAGGACGATGAGTCCTCCGCCGACCAGCACTATCGCGGCGATCCACATGGTGACAGCAAGGAATCGCAGGTTGCCGGCGCCGATGAGGATGCCGTCGAGAGCGAAGACCACCCCGGCGAACGGCTGCTGGAGAGCGACGTGGATCAACAGGAAGGCGGTGAGGCTCAACACGGCAGCATCGGTCGTGAAGAGGTGTCCGAGCAGAGGCGACAGGAGTCCCACGATGCAACCGAGGCCGACCCCGCACCAGAGTCCCCACTGGATCATCCTTCGGCCCAACGAACGCGCCCGGTCGGCGTCCCCGCTCCCCAAGGTCATTCCGATCATGGCTTGGGCAGCGATTGCGACTGAATCGAGGGTCAGCGCCAGAAGGTTCCAGATCTCGAAGGCGATCTGGTGTGCGGCGAGATCGTCGGTGCCGATCCGGGCAGCCACGGCGAGCGTGATGGTGAGGCTCCCCCGCAGTGCGGCGGTGCGAATGAACAGGTCAAGCCCGTCACTGGCGACCCGGCCGAGGACCTTCAGGTCGGGACGAAAATGGACTCCGTGGGTGAGCACCGCGGCGCGGATCCAGGCGATGAACACCGCTGCGGCGATCCATTGGGCGATGACCGTCGAAAGCGCGGAGGCGCCGATTCCCTGATCGAACCCGTAGATCAGCACAAGTTCGAGAGCGAGGTTGAAGACTGCAGTGCCCAGTGCCACATAGAGCGGTCGTTTCGTGTCCTGCAGCCCCCGCAGGTAGCCGACCCCGGCGAGAGTGATGAGCATGGCCGGCACGCCGAACAGAGAGACCCGGAAGTAGACCTCGGCATGCCGGCCTACATCGTCCGTGCCGCCCATCAACGAGATCAGATTGCTGCCGAACACGAATCCGAACAACGCCAGTGCGATCCCGATCATCGCCGCCAGCCAGATGCTCTGCACCGCATGGTGCGCGGCGCGGCGCATTTCGCCGGCGCCCAGCAGCCTCGCTACCGTGGCAGTGGTGCCGTAAGCCAGGAAAATGAAGACCGAATATCCGATCAACAACAGAGATGAGGCGACAGCCAAACCGCCGAGCTGTGGTGTCCCGAGACGCCCGACCACGGCGGTATCGGCCAAAATGTAGAGCGGTTCGGCTACCAGAGCCGCCAGCGCCGGCACCGCGAGGCGTAGGATTTCCCGATCTTCGCGGGTCCAGCGAACACGGAACCGCCAACGATCACCGGAACTGACGGGGGACGACATGGGAGCGAATGCTACGGCTGCCAGCAGGGGGATCGTTGCAGCGTCGGGCGCCCGGGACACTCCGGGCAGTCGAGAGACGTGAGCGCACCGACGACCGAGCGGGCCGAGCGGCCCAAGTTTGGTTACATCCCGACCTTCGACGGGATGCGCGGATTCTGGGTAGTACTCGGCCCTCTGCTCTATCACGCCCGTCCCGAGAGCATTCAGGGAGGCCCAGAGATCGTTCCGGGCGGCATCTTGAGCCTCGACCTGTTCTTCGTCCTGTCGAGTTACCTGATCGTCAGCATCGCCCTGCGCGAGTGGGACGCCAACGGCCGCATCGATCTGGTCGCATACGCGGGTCGGCGGGTGCGGCGACTCTTCCCCGCTCTGTTCGCAGTCCTCGCGTTCCTCTCGATCTATCTGGCCGTCGCCGACGACCCGGAACTGGTCGACCGCTGGACGGGAGCGATCATCTCGGCTCTCGCGTACTGCGCCAACTGGCATGAGATCGTGGCAGGTGTCTCGTATTTCGAGCAGTACCTCACGCCCTCACCGCTGAAACATGTCTGGTCGTTCTCGATCGAGGAGCAGTTCTACCTTTTCGCGCCTTTGTTCCTGATCGCCGGTCTGCGCTGGGGCGGGCGCAGAGGACGCGAGATCCTGTTGGCGCTGTCAGTGCTGGGTGCCCTCGGTTCGGCGTGGTGGATGAGCCGGGTGCATGTGGTCGGGGAGGATCCGTCACGGGCCTACTACGGAACCGACACGCGTGCTCAAGCGCTGTTCGTGGGAATCGCGATGGCGCTGGCGGTGCATCTGTACGGCCAGCCGAGCACCGAAAGAGGGAGAAAGTTCCTGACTCTCGTCGCCTATCCGGCCACAGCGTTTCACCTTTGGGCTGTGTTGGCGGTGAGCGAACGCGACGCATGGATGTTCGAGAACGGCGGGTTCCTGCTGGTTGCGGTCGCTTCGGGCGCGGCACTGATGGGGCTGTCCCAGAACGCTCCGTGGAGTCCGCTGCACTGGTTCTTCGCCTGGTCGCCGGTCCGATACACGGGCCGGATCTCTTACGGGCTCTACCTCTACCACTGGCCGATCTACCTGCTGGTCGACTCTGAGCGGGCGGGAAGTCTGTTCGGCGTCGAGCGGGTGACCGGCTGGTCCCTGCTGGCGGTGCATCTGACTCTGACCCTGGTCGTGTCGGTGCTCTCCTTTCATCTGATCGAGCAGCCGTTCGTGAAGCGCCGCTGGCCCTTCACATTCGCAGAGCTCAAGCCCGTGATGGTCGCGTTCGCGGGGGCGTCCGCCGTGGTTGTGATCCTGAGCGGTCTTCTGGTGGCGCACACTCGCCGTCCGCCTGAGATTCAACAGATTCTGGTGTCTGCGGTTGCCGCGTCCACGGCGGATCAGGACACAGAGGTGGAGAGCACCGGATCTGACCACACGGATCTCCCCGAGGAATCGGCTGAGTCCGAAACGCCCCGGGATGACTCGAGCGACGGCGATGCGCTCAGTGGCGTGCCCGACGAGGACCCGATCGCCGAGGCCGACGAAGCGCCGACGGAAGCGCCTGAGGGCGAAGCGCCGGGACAGGAGCCGGTTGCCGCAGGACCGCTGCGCATCCTGACCGTGGGCGATTCGGTGATGGCCCAGCTCGGCGACGCGCTCGTCGAATGGACGCTCGACAATCCGGATGCGGGCGTGATCGTGTTCGATGAAGCTCATATCGGTTGCGGAACGGTCAGGTTCGGTTTGAAACGCGTTCCCGGCGGGGAGGAGGGCCCGGTCGGTGATCTGTGCTCCAACTGGGCTGTTCCGGTCGACCCGGAATTGGTCTCACAACCCGAAGTCGTCTCCTGGACGACAGTGGTCGAGGTGTTTGCACCCGACGTCGTGATTTCGCACGTGAGCCCCTGGGACATAACCGATCGACTGATTCCGGGAGTGGCCCGGGACGAGTGGACCAACATCGGCGAGCCGGCGTTCGACGAGTACGCGGCGAGCGAGTACGGCGCTGCCATCGAACTCCTGACGTCAACGGGTGCCGAGCTCTACCTTCTCGAGGGCGCCGAGCACAATCGGCCGATCACTGCTCAGAACACGCCGGAACGAGTGGCGCTGCTGAACCAGCTTGTGACCGCGGTGGCCGCGGAGTCAGACGCTGCGGTCACGATGGTCGACTATCCGGGATGGATCGGGGAGGTCGGGAGCGATCGCGAGCTGAACCTCAGAGACGACGGCCTCCACCTGTCGCGCGAGGGCCTCGTCGAAGCCGTCGATTGGCTCCTGTTCGAGATT
Source organism: Acidimicrobiales bacterium (assembly GCA_965116485.1). Lineage (GTDB taxonomy): Bacteria > Actinomycetota > Acidimicrobiia > Acidimicrobiales > Aldehydirespiratoraceae > VXYK01. Next base: position 3,125,153 of record OZ220692.1, on the reverse strand, counting down.
CTGGGCCTTGATCCGCGTTAGTGTCGTCGGGCGTAGCCGGAGCCGTGGTGGTCAGCCGCGGTCTTCGGGTGGGTGCCGAAGTTGGTATTTCGCAGGATTGGTCCAGGCACCGGTTTCGGCGTCGAACTGCGCCGCAGCGAGGGTCATCTGATCGGTGTGTCCGGCACGTGCGGCGGTGGACGAGATCTCGAGCAGGTCGTCGGGCACCGGCAGCTGCAGCTCCGGCGGGATCACATGGGGCGGTCTGGGGGCCAAAGCGACGGTCGGCAGACGGCTCACTGCCCTGTCTCGAGCCTGCGTATCGTCGTTGTACCACCGGGGATCGTTCACTTGGCGCCATTTGTCGGCGCCCATCACGACAACGTCGTAGCCGTCGGCGATATCGGCGATCAGCTGCTCCTCGGTGACGACGACCGCCAGGCTTTCGTGATCCCACAGCGACTGTTCAACGACTTCAAGTCGGTGCGCGAAGCTGGGCACATCCACTCCGGCCTTGCCCAAAGGCCGCAGCGACAGCGCGAAGTCGAGCCGTTTCAGGCAATGTTGCGAGACCGCAGCGAGAGCGATCTCGAGGTGCGCCCTGGTCGGCGGGTTGAACGATCCGGGATAAACACCGATGCGTGCCACTGGAAGTCCGATGCTACCGAACCTGTGTGTCCACCCGGCGCAGAGGTGGCCGCGATTGCTCTGGAACCAATGTTGCCAAGTTGCCTTTGAACCGCCATACTTCTCGTTGTGAACCTGCGCCCAGTTCCCGACCTAGTAGTAGTCGTCAACTAGCGCACGCACGCGAAACCACAGCCGTTCGTGCGCCTCGACCTCCCGCAAGGGAGGTCGTTTCGTGTTTTCGGCCCATACTTCAATAACAACCGAGCAGACATGCGGGACAGTCAATGAGCAACAACCAACAGATGTGCGGCGGCGAGGCCTTGGTGAAGGCGCTCGAACGCGCCGGAGTCGAAGTGATGTTCGGCTTGCCGGGTGGCGCCATTCTTCCTGTCTACGACCCGATCATCGACAGTTCGATCCGCCATATCCTTGTGCGCCATGAGCAGGGCGCGGGCCACATGGCCGAGGGTTACGCCCATGCCACGGGAAGGCCCGGGGTGGCCATGGTGACCAGCGGTCCCGCAGCGACCAACGTTGTCACCCCGCTGTGCGACGCCTTCCTCGACTCCGTTCCGATGGTCTGCATCACCGGGCAGGTCCCCTACGCGGCGATCGGGACCGATGCGTTCCAAGAATGCGACACGACCGGTATCACGATGGCGGTCACCAAACACAACTTCTTGGTGACCGAAGCCCAGGACATCCCGAGAACCATCCGTGCCGCCTTCCACATCGCCACAACGGGACGCCCCGGTCCGGTGCTCGTCGACATTCCCAAAGACATCGTCGATCCGGTGAATCCCCGGTCGGCGATGACCTGGTATGAGGCAACCGACGCCGACATGGATCTGCCCGGTTATCACCCGGTCACCCATGGAGATCCTGAACTGATCCGTGCTGGCGCAGAGATGATCCGCACAGCGGAGCGACCCGTGCTCTACGTGGGTGGCGGGATACTCAAATCTCGGGCCGCCGAGGCGCTGCTGCAACTGGCGGAGATGGTTCAGATACCCGTGGTCACCACGTTGATGGCCCGGGGAGCCTTCCCCGACAGCCATGACCTGTGTCTGGGAATGCCGGGTATGCACGGCAACTTCACAGCAGTCACGGCCATGCAGCGCTCCGACCTGTTGATCTCGTTGGGCGCCCGTTTCGACGACCGTGTCACCGGCAGACTCGACGGGTTCGCTCCCGACGCCAAGGTCATTCATGTCGACATCGACCCTGCCGAACTCGGCAAGGTCCGCCGAGTCGACATCGGGATACAGGGCGACTGCCGTCTCGTCATCGAAGACCTCATCGCAGCGATGCGTGAGATCGGGGGCACGCAGGCGCAGGCCGATCGCCGAGCTTGGCGGTCCACTATCTCGGGTTGGCAGGAGAAGTTCCCGCTCGTCTATGAGCAGTCAGAACCCGGCGAAAGGCTCAAACCCCAATACGTGCTCGAAGAACTGCGTGACAACAACCCTGCCGACACCATCGTCACCTCCGGTGTCGGCCAGCATCAGATGTATGCCAGCCAATACTGGAAGTTCGATCACCCCTACACCTGGATCAACTCGGGCGGCCTGGGCACGATGGGCTTCTCCATCCCCGCTGCCATCGGCGCGAAGGTCGGCAAACCCGACCGCCGCGTCTGGGCTGTCGACGGTGACGGCTGCTTCCAGATGACCGCGCAGGAACTGGTCACCGCCTCAGTCGAGGACATTCCGATCAAGGTCGCGCTGCTCAACAACTCGTATCTGGGAATGGTCCGTCAATGGCAGGAGATGTTCTACGACGAACGTTTCAGTGAGGTGTACCTGTCGGAGCAGACCCCCGACTACGTCAAGTGGTCTGAAGCGATGGGTTGCGTCGGCATCCGCGTGGAATCCCCCGAAGAAGTCGCCCCGGCCATCACCAAGGCCAACGAGATCAACGACCGCCCGGTCGTGGTCGAGTTCCGCACGGACCCCCGCGAGAACGTCTTCCCCATGGTTCCGGCCGGCAAGAGCAACTCCGAACTCGTGGTCGACCCGAGCCAGCAGGGGTTGGCGCCGTGAGCAATCCGGACCGGTTCCATACGATCGTCACGACGGTGGAGAACAAGCCAGGCGTCCTGGCCCGGGTGTCGGGCCTCTTCGCGCGCCGGGGCTTCAACATCGAGTCGCTCGCCGTGGCGCCCACCGACGACGAGCGCTTCAGCCGGATCACCTTCACCGTCGACGTCGAGTCGGCGCCGCTCGAGCAGGTCGTCAAACAGCTCAACAAGCTCATAAACGTGGTTGAGATTCAAGAGTTGGCGCCTGCGGACAGCGTGTCGAGGGAGCTGATGCTGGTGACCGTTGCCGCCGACGCGCACCATCGGCGCGAGCTGATGGAACTCATTGACGACTGGCGGGCGTACGTATTGGCTGAGAACACCGAGAGAATAATGCTGTCGTTCTCGGCTCGAACGGCTCGGCTGGACGAGTTCGAGGAATGTCTGCGACCCTTCGGGATCGTGGAACTTCAGCGAACCGGACGGGTGGCGCTCCCCGCGCTCGACTGATCGAACACACAGACTGATCGAACACACTGATCGAACACACACAAAGAAAGAGGTTTCGCAGTGGCGAACATCTACTACGAAAAAGACGTTGACCGCTCCCAGATCCTGAACCGCAAGGTTGCGGTGCTCGGATACGGCTCGCAGGGGCACGCCCATGCACTCAACCTGAAGGAGTCTGGTGTCGATGTGAGGGTCGGGCTTCGGGAGGGCTCATCCTCGGTCGCCAAGGCGCAAGCCGCCGGACTCGACGTGAAGTCCATTGCTGACGCATGTGCCGAGGCCGATGTGGTCATGATGCTCATGCCCGATACTGAAATGGCCGCCATCTACGAAGAGCACGTCGCCCCCAACCTCGGCGAAGGCGACGCATTGTTCTTCGCCCACGGATTCAACATCCGCTTCGATCTGATCGAACCCGCCGCCAACCTCGACGTGTGCATGGTCGCTCCCAAAGGCCCGGGCCATCTGGTGCGTCGCACCTACAGCGAAGGTGGCGGGGTGCCCTGTCTCATCGCTGTGGAGCAGGACGCCGGCGGTTCGGCCAAAGAACTCGCACTCGCCTACGCGGACGCCATCGGCGGGGCCCGCGCGGGAGTGATCGAGACCACCTTCACCGAAGAGACCGAGACCGACCTGTTCGGTGAGCAAGCCGTGCTGTGCGGCGGCACGACACGGCTGGTGCAGGCCGGTTTTGAGACTCTGATCGAAGCCGGTTACCAGCCTGAGGTCGCCTACTTCGAGTGCCTCCATGAGCTGAAGCTCATCGTCGACTTGATGTACGAGGAGGGAATCGCAGGCATGCGCTACTCGGTGTCGGACACCGCCGAGTGGGGCGATCTGAGCTGCGGCCCGAAGGTCATCGATGATCGTGTGAAAGCCACGATGAAAACCCTCCTCACCGACATACAGGACGGAACCTTCGCAGCGAACTGGGTGGCCGAGAGCCGCTCGGGACGCGACAGGTTCCTCGCTTTGGAACAGGCGGGCCACGATCATCCGATCGAAGTCGTCGGCAAGGAGCTTCGAGCGATGATGCCGTGGATATCGGCCGGCAAACAATCAGTCGCCGAAACCTCCGGCGGCCAGGGCATGGCCTGAGCCGTTCCCGCCGGGCCGTCTCGAAGCCTGCCCGGCGATCAGGGGAACAGCCCTTCAGTGAGGCTGTAGAGGATCAGTGCACTAGCGACAATGAACGTGCCCGGGATCGCCCAGAAAACAGACCAGGCCGCCCAGCGGATCCAGGTGGGCCTGTCGGCGAAACGACGGTGATGATAAGCGGCTTCGAGGGCTTCGATCTCCCTGTCAGGCTCAACGCCGTGACCCAACAGTTCGCGGGCGTCCTCGGCCACTTCCTCGCGCACCACGACCCGGAACCCGTGGTCGGTCACAAGATGAGGCGCGACCGAATGAGCAGGGTCGGCCATGACCGCCCCCTCCAAACCTGCGTCACTGAGCATGGCCACCGCCAGGTCGGCGTCGAACTTCGAGTTGAACTCGCCGACGACGCTCATGCCCGACAGTGGTTCCATGCACAGCAGTCTGGCACTGCGGCGCTCGAAAGCGGCACGTGAACCTCGGCGAGATTGCAGGTTCCAGCAACCCGCTCACTATCGTCTGCGCGGATGAACACGGCGATAACAGTCCGCGGGCTCACCAAGTCCTACGGTGACCTTCGTGCGGTCGACGGCGTCAGCTTCGATGTTGTCGAAGGAGAGGTGCTGGCGATTCTGGGCCCCAACGGCGCCGGCAAGACGACGACCGTGGAGATTCTGGAAGGTCACCGGACCCGTGACGGAGGCGATGTGTCGGTGCTGGGAACCGACCTCGGTCGAGGCGGGCGCCGCTTTCGAGACCGCATCGGGATCGTGTTGCAGGCAGCAGGCGTCGACCGGGAGCTGTCGACTCGCGAGGCGCTCGAACTGTACGGCGCCCCCTATTCGGCCCCGAGGTCGATCGACGAACTGATCGAACTCGTGGAGTTGACCGACAAGGCCGACGAGCGGATCGTCTCGCTCTCGGGCGGTCAGCGACGCCGGGTGGATCTGGCCCTCGGCCTGATCGGCAACCCCGATTTGATATTCCTCGACGAACCCACCACTGGCTTCGACCCGCGCGCCCGTCGTCGCAGTTGGGACGTCATCTCCAACTTGACGTCGCTGGGGCGCACGATCGTGTTGACCACCCACTACCTCGACGAGGCCGAGTACCTCGCTGACCGGGTGGCGGTCATGGCCAAGGGTCGAATAGTCGCGGACGGCACGCCGGCCGAACTGCGCAGATCCGTGCAGTCCGACACGAAGATCGCCTTCGACCTGCCGCGGCTCGACGAGCCCCTGGTGGAACTGCTGGAACCGCTGACCGGCCAGGGCAAAGGCAGAGGGCGTCAGGTCGAGATCTTGACTCCCGCCCCCACCTCCGATCTGGCTCACGTCGCGAACTGGGCCGTGCAACGGGGGATCGAACTCGACGGCCTGACCGTCGAATCGGCCGATCTGGAAGATGTCTACCTGAGTCTCGTGGGCGACGACGAAGAATCCGAGGAATCGGGGCACGGCGATGGCTGAAGGGCAAGGTCATGGCTGATGGCCTCGGTGCGGGTCGTGCGTCGCTCGTCGTGCGGCACATACGTGCTCAGAACAGGATCTTCTGGCGGGTTCCGATAGGCGCCTTCTTCGCGCTCTTCCTGCCGGTGATGATGCTGGTGCTGTTCGTAGCCCTGTTCGGTTCGGACACCTACACCACCGAGTACGGCGAGGTGTCGCGAGCGCAGTTCTACACGCCTGCTCTGGCAGTGTTCGCGGTCGCCAGCGCGACCTTCACCAACCTCGCGATCAACCTCTCGATTCGCCGCGACGAGGGAATCCTGCGCAGGGTTCGGGGCACGCCGCTGCCGCCGTGGATCTACCTGGCGGGCGTCATCGGTTCAGCGGTCTATATGGCTCTGTTGGGAACCGTCTCTGTGGTATCGCTCGGTGTGGTGGCCTACGGCGTCAACATCGAACTGGCCAAGCTTCCCGCGATGCTGCTGGCTCTGGTGCTGGGCGCGACCACGTTCGCGACCTGGGGAGTAGCGCTCGCCGCGCTCACTCGAACTGCCACCGCCGCGCCCGCAGTCGCCAACGCGGTGATCCTGCCGCTGGCGTTCGTGTCCAACGTCTTCGTCTCTTTCGAGGGCGAAGCGCCGGCGTGGCTGCTGCTGGTCGGCGACACCTTCCCGCTGCGCCACTTCGTCATCTCCTTCGGCGAAGCGATGAGTCCCTTCAGCGAGGCGCCCGCACTCCTCCCGGAACGCCTCGGTGTGCTGGTGGCGTGGACCGTCGTCGGTGCATTGGTTGCGTGGCGCAGGTTCCGCTGGGAACCAGCGGTCGGTGCTTCCTCAGCTCGCAGCCGCCGTCGGAGTTCTGGGTAGTATCCGGCTCATGTGCATCCTCGGTTCACATGTCAGGGATCTGCTGTTCGCTCCGTTGGTGCTGGCAGGTCTGGCGTCCGCGGCGGCCTGCTCGGCAGACGACCCCGTTGCCGTCGATGAACCGGATTCGACGACCGACCCCGTTCTCGGTGCCGAAGAGGCACCTTCTCGGCTTTCAACGTGAACCCGGGTGAGTCTCCCGACACCGGCGAGCCGTTCGTCGCCTCACCCAAGATCGATTGGTTCTCCAATGTGGAGTTCCGGCGCGCCGTGGCTTACAGCATCGACAATTTCGCGATCGTCGATGAGGTGTTCCACGGACTCGGCTATCCGCAGTGGTCCCAGGTGAGCCCGTCGGCCGGAGACTTCCACAATCCGGATGTGATGGTCTACCACTACAGTCCAGCGAATGCCGGTGAACTGCTCGAAGGCCTCGGCTGGAGCGACCGCGACGGTGACGGCATCCGCGAGGACGTCAGGGCCTCCCAGGAGTTGGACGAGGATCGGCGCGCGGAGTACTACCACCGGGCTCAAGCGATCGCGTCCGACAATGTGCCCCTCATCTATACGGCTCTGTCCGAGCGGCTGACCGCGAGTCGCAACGTCTTCGGCAATCTCGCCCCCACGTTGTACGCGCTCTGGGATTTCCGCTACCTGTACCGCACCGACCTATAGCTGCAAGGAGACCGGTCATGCTCAGCAAATTCGACGATTACCCGATCCATCAGATCCCTGAACCCATCGCTCACCCGGCCAGCAGCGACAAGGACGTCTATGAGCGCTACTGGTTCAACGGGTACTCGACCGCAGGCGACATGTACCTCGGCATCGGCACCGCTCTCTACCCTCATCTGGGAATCCAGGATTGCGGGATTTCTATCGTTCATGGGGGGCGTCAGTACGCCTTCCATGCGTCGGCTCGTGCGGGCGCGGAACCGAGCGATATGCGGGTCGGGCCGTTCAATCTCGAGATCGTCGACCCGATGCGGTCCTGCCGGGTGACACTTGACCGCAACGACACAGACTTCGCTTGTGACCTGCTGTTCGAGGGGCGGACGGGCAACGTCGAAGAGCCGCGCCATCATTTCGGCAACGGCCTTCGCAAGACCATGGACACCACGCGTTTCGCGCAACTCGGGCATTGGAGCGGTTGGGTCTCCTTCGGCGGACAGAGGCTCGAACTCGGCCGTGAGCAGACCTGGGGCACCAAGGACCGCTCGTGGGGCATCCGGCCGCTGATCGGCGGCGACACCCGCGGCGCACCCCAGCCTCCGCAAGAGGGAGGGCTCTTCTTCCTGTGGGCGCCGATCAACTTCGAGGACATGTGCATCCACTATCAACTGTTCGAAGACTTCAAGGGCCGCCCGCTGTTCAACGTCGGAGCGATCCTCCCGGTCTACGAATCGCCCGACGAGATTCCGGGAGTCGAGGATGACGCCGCGAACCACATGCGCAGCCTCGAACACCAGCTCACGTTCAAGTCAGGCATCCGCATGGTGAACGACGCCACGATCGCCATGACCTCGATCGATGATGGAACCCGCCACGAGGTGTACCTCGAGCCGATCTTCACGTTCCGCATGAAAGGGATCGGCTACATGCACCCCAAGTGGGTACACGGCCAATGGCACGGCGAGTTGGAGATGGAGAGCGAGTCCTGGTCGCTCGACGAGGTCGACGAGACGGCATTCGAGAATCAGCACGTCCAGCACCTGGTGTGGGCGCACTACGGTGACCGGCGCGGGATCGGCGTGCTGGAACAGGTGATGTTCGGCCCGTACCTCCCCTATGGGCTAGAGGGCGGCTGGGAGGCGCCGATCTACGATTAGTTCAGCCCCTCGGCGCGGCCGGCCGGGTCAGTTCGCCTGATCAACTCGCCGGGTCGATGAGGCGGAACGCTTCGGCGTGCAGCACGCCGCCGCGGCGGCCGTGGTCGCGGGCTTCGCGCATAATCCGTCGGCGAAACTCGAGTGCCTGGGTGCCGTCGTCGTCGGCGTCGATCTCCATTGTGGTCTCGAACTGAGACTCGTGAGCGAGCAGCGCGGAGACCTTCGCGTCCAGGTGTGATCGCTCAACGGATTCGAGGTGGTCAGGTTCGGTGCATTCGAACAGCAGCAGCGCGGCGGGGCGATGGTGGGCAATGCCGTGTTCACGGTGGTAGTGGGGGTCTCTCGCCGCAACCACCGCGTCGACGGTGAGCCGGCCGGCAGCTCGATGATCGGGGTGGATCCGCCAGCGCTGCCACGGGTCGTGTCCCAACACCACCTCAGGTTGCAGTTCACGGATGACGCGGCTGAGATCGCTCCGACGCTCGACCGTGTGGTCGAGTTCACCGTCTTCGGCCCCTAGGAACCGGACTTCGCCGGTGACCCCGAGACATCGGGCTGCCGCTTGTTGTTCGGCTTGGCGGCGGGCGATCAGAGAGTCGGTGTCGGCGTCGACATCCCAAGTTCCCTTGCTCCCATCGGTACAGACCACAAGGTGGACGGTCGAGCCCTCCGCTGCCCACTTGGCGAGCGTGGCTCCGCAACCGAACTCGATGTCGTCGGGATGCGCTCCGATCGCCAGCGCGGAGGCGGGAGCGGGCAGATCAATACGCATGGTCAACCGACATTGGAGTTGATCGCGGCGGGCGGCGAGGTGCTGCGTTGGGCGGTACCGGAATCGTGGTGGGAAGCGTCGAGTGTGGAGCGCACCAGGTGCGACGGCAGATCTTCGGGGCTGTCGACATCCCAAGCCAGAGATGCGTCGTCGACCTCGCTGAAGTCGAGCCCGAGGCGCGCCGCTTCGGCACGGTGCTTCGCGAACGACCCAGGACCGTAGGCAAATATGAAACCGGTGTCGGTGGGCAGGCTCATCACGTTGGTTCCGTTGCGGCGCCGGTCGGGAGCGACCGCCACACCGTTTCCGGTCACCACTCTGAGGTCTGAGGCGTAGGGCAGATCGGCATGCGCGACGAGGATCCGAGCCGCCCCTGCGCGAGCGGCCGCCGCGACGGCCACGGTTATCGCCGGGTTGAGCCCGCTGACGCCGACACGACGGACCGCGATGTGCATCTCTTGTGCCCACTGCGCCACTTCGTCGTCGTCGGTCACGACCCATACGGGCAGGTCATGGGCTGCGGCGACGACCGTCTCGGCCATTGCCCGCATCAACTCCCGCCGCATCTGATGGTCGAGCGACTCTGCAAGGCGTCGCTTGGCATCGTCAAACGAACGTATCGGCACCAACACAATCGTGTCGTTCGCTGAAGGTCCACTCAAAGCCACAATCCTGTGAGTCTACGGTTCGATGTCGTGTGCATTTGCACGCGAGTCGGTCGGCGGTTGGGTTGCTGGCCTAGGGTGACTGCATGGAGATGCACGTTGGTGTTGTGGGGGCAGGATCCTGGGGGACCACGGTCGCCCATCTGAGCGCCCACAATGTTGCGACGACCCTGTACAGCCGCCGCGATGATGTGGCCGGTGCGATCAATGCCCGCCATGAGAACCCGAGGTACCTGCCGGGATATGAGCTGCATGCGTCTCTGCGTGCCTCGAGCGACCTGGCCGCGGTGGTGTCTGCCGCTGATGTGCTGGTGATGGGAGTTCCCTCGGCGGGATTCCGTGACACGCTCAAAGAGTTCCGTCCAAGTCTTCGACCCTGGGTGCCGGTCGTGTCGCTGGCCAAGGGATTGGAACTCTCGACCCGCCTGCGGATGACCCAAGTCGCCGAAGACGAACTGCCCGGCCACCCCGTCGGTGTGCTCACCGGCCCCAACCTCGCAAAAGAGATCCTGGCGGGCGACGCCGCGGCCGCGGTCATCGCCTTCGACGACGAGACCATCGCCCAACGTCTCGGGGAGGTGTTCTCCACCGACCTGTTCCGGGTGTACACCAACACAGACGTGCTCGGTTGCGAGATCGGCGGCGCGTTGAAGAACGTGATCGCTCTGGCCGCGGGGATGGCCGACGGACTCGGCACGGGAGACAACACCCGGGCGGCGGTGATCACCCGTGGACTTGCCGAGTTGACCCGGCTGGGTGTGGCGATGGGCGGCAAGCCGGCGACCTTCGCAGGTCTCGCCGGAATGGGGGACCTGCTCGCCACCTGCATGAGCTCGCAGAGTCGGAATCGGTATGTGGGAGAACAACTCGGACGAGGCCGGACGCTCGACGAGATCAGCGCTGAAATGGACCAGGTGGCCGAAGGCGTCAAATCTGCGAAGGCAGTGCTCGAACTCGCCGCCGAATACGACGTGTACATGCCGATCTCCAAAGAGGTGCACTCGTGCATCGAGGGCCTCCAGAGCGCAGGTGATGCGTACCGAGGCCTCATCGCACGAGAGATCACCCGCGAGTAGCGGCGATGGGTAACTGGGGACGGTGGGCCCGGTCGAGGCGTCGGGCTCGGGGTGTCGGCGCCGCGCCCGCCGCGCTCGAGGGGTCTGTGATCGGCGACCTCGAAGGTCCGGTGGCCGTTGTTGATGAGCGTGGCGGGGTGCAGACATGCGATCGGAGGTGGTCCTTCGAATGGGGGGTCGGTGTCGGGGATCGTTGGCGTGTGGCGCATAGCGAGCCGGGCGCTCGCCGCCACCGGATCGAAGACGCCCCGGTCTATGAGACTCGGTTGCGGGTGCCGAGCGGTGATGTCGTCCAACGGGTGGCGGTCGCCAACGACGGGGTCAGCCGAGTCCTGGTCGTCGAATTCGAGAATGTGTCGTCCGACGCTGTTGCGGTTGCGCTCGTCGGCCGTGCCCACGGCGTTGAACTGGCGGCCTCCCGCGACTCGGTCACCCTCGGCGGTCAGGTGTGGATCCAGCCGGAGCGTCAAGCCGGGGGTGCAGTGGCGGTCAGTGGCGCCCAGGATCCCTGGTCGGAGATCCGGCGCGACCCACCCACAGCCGCAGTGTCGGCCCGCGGCGACGAGGTCGCGGCCGGACTGGTGATGGCATTGCCGCATCGACAAACCGTAAAGTTCGGCGTGGTGATTGAAGGCACGCCCCGGAGCCTGCCGACGAAGGTGGCCGAGATCGCCTCTGGATGGCGTGCTGTCACCGCCGATGCGCTCACCATCGACGTTGCCGACGCTGACCTCGGGGTCGCCTGGCAGCGGATCCTCGGCGATCTTGTCGTGCAGGCAGGGTCCGACGACCCGGTCAGCGCCGCTGAAACAGCTCCGATCCTCGACATCGCCGGACTTGACAGGGAGGCCGACCGGGCCAGGGCCGCGGTCGTGTCGTTCGCCGAAGCCGGGCAACTGAGCGGTTCGGCAGCGGTTGCAGCGTTGCGAGCGCTGGCCTCTCGGGATCTGCGAATCGGCAGAGACTCCGGGTTGGGCGAACTCGCGGATGTGCTGGTAGCGGGTGCTTCTGGATCTCTTGACTCCTTTACTGCGAACCAACTGGCGCGGGCTTTGGAAACCGGCCCACCACGCGCCGCAGCAGACGCAGAACGGCTTGCCGCCTCGGCCGATCCGACCGTGGTGTATCAGCCGTCGACCCGGGCTGCGAAAGCGGCAGATCGCGTTCTCGGCACGTTGATCGACGATTCGCGGCCCAGCCGCATCGACCTGCTTGGTGGGATCCTTCCTGACTGGTTCGGCCGACCCGTCGACGTAAGGGGCTTCGGTACGGTGTGGGGCCAGCTGTCGTTCAGCGTGCGGTGGCACGGACCTCGGCCCGCGCTGCTCTGGGAACGGACCGCAAGCCGCGAAGATGTTGAACTGCGCTGTGGAGGGATCGACCCTTCATGGTCAAGCGTTGAACGCCGGGGCGAGGCCCTGCTCGCCGCGCCCGACTGGGCGCCGCACGGGTAGCGGGGTCGTGTTGCCCACAGCGGTGGTTCAGGCGACGGTTGCGGGTCGGTTAGGGTGCATTTGATGGTTGCCACCGCTCGACCACTGCGTCGATCGATCAAACACAACGCTCCGGGACTGCGGCTCGAGAAAGACCTGTGGGCGGTCGGCAAAGCGGTGGTTGCGGGCATTGATGAGGTTGGGCGTGGATCATGGGCCGGTCCGCTCACCCTTGCCGCGGTCGTGGTCCCGCAGGGCAAACGGCTCTACAAGGTGCGTGATTCCAAGATGCTCACGGAATCCGAGAGGGAAGTGATGCACGACCGGATTCTGGATTGGGCCGCCCAGGTTTCTGTGGCGCATGCAAGCCAACAGGAATGCGACGAACTCGGCATGTCAGCAGCACAGAAACTTGCGGCACAACGTGCCCTGGGCGGTCTCGGCGTACCCGTCGACCATGTTCTCGTGGACGGGAAATGGGACTTTGTGGAGTCGGTTCCGACCACGAGGATCGTCAAAGGTGACGCGGTGAGCCTGTCGATCGCGGCCGCTTCGATCGTGGCGAAGGTGACCCGTGATCGGATCATGGCTGGCTGGGACCGGCATTATCCGGGATTCGGATTCGCCAGCAACAAGGGTTATCCGTGCCCCCGTCACAAAGCGGCGCTCGCCGCGTACGGCCCCACGGCAGTGCATCGACGCAGCTGGGTGTTCATGGACGACCTGCGTTGGACCGCCGTGCCCCGTCTAGTCCAGGACAGCCCGCAACCGCGGCCCGCCCGCGGCCCGAGCGGCCCGGTGAGCGCAGCGAACAAGAGCGGGATGCAACGTCTCTTCTGATCCGTCTTCCGCACAGCGGCTGAAGTTGGGTAACCTGCTGACGCTATGGGACAACCGGTCACCTTCATCCGCTCCAGTTCGCCACGGCCCGGTGTAGTCCGGTTCGAACTCAACCGCAGCCTCACCGGTATGGGCCACGAGCGCTACGCCGCCGGCGACGAGATTCTCGGCAACCGCCCCCCCGATGTGCTGGCTCGACGCATCTTCGAGTTGGGCAACGTGTCGTCGATCCATATGTACAGCTCGATGGTGACCGTCACGTTCGCCACCACCGAGCAAGGTGACATCGAGTCGGTGGTGAGCGATCTTTTCACCTATTACGTGCCTGGGGTTGAGATCCCCGACGACGAGGAACTCATCGCCATGGTTGAGGGCTGACCTGGGTCTAGGCCCAGCTCTGCGCCTACGCCCAGCGCCGAATCCAGGCGTGCATGGCGATACCGGCGGCCACTCCCGCGTTGATCGAGCGAGTGGAGCCGTACTGCGCGATTGAACACACCTGCTCAGCGGCTTGGCGAGCAGCGGGCGAGAGACCGGGGCCCTCCTGGCCGAACAGCAGCACGCAGCGCTGTGGCAGTTCGGTGTGTTCGATTGGAGTCGAACCGGGCAGGTTGTCGATGCCGATGACCGGCAGGGCTTCGCGGGCGGCCCGAGCGAGCAGATCGTCGATCGTCTGATGGTGCGTGATGTGTTGGTAGACGTCGGTCATCATCGCTCCGCGTCGGTTCCATTTGCGTTTCCCGACAATGTGGACTTGTGCCGCTAGGAAGGCGTTGGCGGTACGCACGACCGTGCCGATGTTGCGGTCGTGCTCCCAGTTCTCCACCGCGACATGAAACCCGTGGCGCCGCTGGTCGAGGTCCTCGACGATCGCCTCCACCGACCAGTAGCGGTATCGGTCGATGACATTGCGCCGGTCTCCGTCGGCCAGAAGTTGCGGATCAAGCCGCTCGTCGTCGGGCCAAGTCCCCTCGTAGGGTCCGACCCCCGCTGTTGGTCGACCCTCAACTTCGTCCATCATCGGACCCTAACGTTTGAGCGGCCTAGTCGATGAGGGTGTCGGAGCGTACTCGGCGGCGTTCGGCGGCTTCGTGTTCGGGCAGGACCCGGCCGAACAGTTGTGTGGTGCGCTCCACTCGCCCGATCACGCCGGGCTGTTCGGTGTAAGCGAAGATCGCGGCGTGCCGCGGTCTTGAATCGGCGGCCACCCGTTTGACTCGATGCAGGGAGTGGCGGCCGCGGAATATCTGCAGATCACCGGGCCGCAGCTCCAGGGTGTGTACACCTTCGCTTCGACTGATGGCGTCGCCTCCGTCGAGCACGGCTTGGATCGTGTCGAAGTTCTCATCGGTCGCCGACCGGATAGCGGGGTAGTACTGGAACTCGCCTCCCGAGTCGGCGTCTTGCACGAGCACCGTGACCGCGAAGTCGTTGGTGTCGAAATGCCAAGTGAACTGCTGGCCCGGGTCCAGGATGTTGGCGGTGAGCCCGGCCAGAGGATCGGCATAACAGTGCAGCTCGCCGATCTCGAGGCAGTCCGCGAGGAACCGTGCAAGTTCGGGCGAACGGAACAACGTGTCGATCGCCGTGCCGGCGCTCCAGCTGTCGCCGGGGATGAACCCGCTGGAGCGTTCCAGGAAAGTGTTCACCGGGTGGTGATCGGCGAAGTCGGGGTTGTGCGTCGTGTGGAAGTACGGGTTCATCACCTCGGTGGAGAAGTGGGTCGTGTGCTTCTGAGCCGCTATCTCTTCGTTGATCTGTGCCACGGCATCGCTTCGCACGAGGTCGGCGATGACAGCGCAACCGACGGACCGCAACCCGGCCTGCGCTTCGTCGACCACCGCCTGATAGCGCTCGCCGCCGGGCTCATCGAGCGGATAGCGGTCGAGATCGACGAGTTCGCAGAGCGTGTAGGTCATCTGGTCACCGTTCCGAGGGGGCGACCCAGTCGCCGTCGAGACGCATGGAGATTCCGGTGTCGTCTTCGATGCGTTTCACGACATGCAGTTCGCCCACATCGGTTCCATAGCGTGCAGCGGCCTGATCGAACACTGCGTGCGCGGTTGCGGTCATCGGCAGATCCGCCTTCACGTTCTCACTGAGCTCGGCAAGGAGGCCCAGGTCTTTGATGCAGAGATCGAGCGTGAACGAGGGATCGTAGTGGCCGGCGAAAACGCTCGGTGCGTCGTGACGGACGACAAAACTGTCGCCGACGCTTTCTTTGATGGCGTGCCACAGCGTTGCCAGCTCGACACCGTTGGCCAGTCCCATGGCGAAAGCCTCTCCCAGTGCCGCTGCTGAGACGAACCAGAGTTGGTTGGTTACGAGTTTCACGACGTTGCCAGAACCGAGCGCGCCGCACGCGATCACCAGACCGAGGTTCGCCAACACAGTCGTCGCCTTCGCAACAGGTTCGGCGTCACCGGAGACGAAAAGAGTCAGGGTGCCGTTGCGGGCGCCGTCGACCGCGCCTGTCACCGGTGAATCGACCACCTGCACCCCCGGAGGTGCTTGGCCGGCCAGTTCGATGATGAGCTCCTTGCGGTTGGTGGTGAGATCCACCCAGATCGACCCCGGTCGCATGACCGAGAGCGCTCCGTTCGGGCCGGCCATGACAGCTTCGACGTGGCTGGGGTGGGGGAGCGAGGTCAACAACAGATCGACTCGAGCGGCGCACGCCGCTGCGGACTGCGCGGCCGCGCCGCCCTCACCGACGATCTCGCTCAGCACCGAATCGTTGATGTCGAAGGCGGTCACGTTGTAGCCCGCGGCGATCAAGCGGCGGCACATAGGTCGTCCCATGTTCCCGAGTCCGACGAAACCTATCGTCGGCAGTCTGGTGTCTTCTGCAAGTGTCCTTGTGTCTTCTGAGAGTGTCAAGATCTCACCTCTGAGGGTGCTGGAGCTTAGCGCTTCAAACCCGCCCGTCTTGCTGCGGTCGCATGGGCGGCTTGTTCGAGTGAATCGTCGAGGGGCTCGAGTTCGACCGCTGCGCCCGCATGGTCCAGCGCCCATTGCAACAATATGTCGGCCAACCAGGGGTTTTTGGGCAACAGCGGTCCGTGCAGGTAGGTGCCGATCCGGCGGCCCGACACCGCACCCTCGAAGCCGTCCTCGCCGTTGTTGCCGTGACCTTTCTCGACCCGTCCCAACGGAGTGCATGCAGGTCCAAGTCGGGTCCGACCGGCGTGGTTCTCATAGCCCACCACCGTGTTGGTCCGCCCGTCCAAGTCCACGCTGAGGACCACATCTCCGATGAGTCGGTCATGGCTAGCCGCGGTCTGTAGATCCAACAGACCCGTTCCGGGCATCTCGGTGCCGTCGGCTGCTGTGTAGCTGTGGCCCATGAGCTGGTAGCCGCCGCAGACGGCCAGCACGACCGCCCCGCTGTCAGCGGCCTCCCGCAGCGGTTCGACCTTGCCGACCAAGTCCTCGGCCACCAGCAGTTGATCGCGGTCCTGGCCGCCCCCCAGGTAGTACAGGTTGCAGTCGCCGGGAATCTCGTCGCCGAGCCCGACCTCGACCACCTCTGCGGCCATACCCCGCCACTCCAGGCGGCGTTGGAACACTGCAATGTTGCCCCGGTCCGCGTAGATGTTCAGGTGGTCGGGGTACAGGTGTCCGAGGCGGATCGTCGCGCGGTTCATGCTCACTCGTCCTCCCAGAATTCGCTCACGAGCCCCCGATCGGCGAGAACCCGGCGGAAATCGAGCATCGCTGTGTAGGTGGGCAGGACGTACACGCGGCCGCCGGCGCCAGAGGCTCCCAGTGCGGCGTCGAAGGCCGCCGCAGGTTCAGGCACCACCGAAAAACCGGTCGTGCCTCCAGCGGCATAGCGGAACCGCAGGGCCAGGTCGTGCGCCCTGGTTCCCCCCAGCGTGAGCGATTCCAACCGGTCGTCGGACAGCAGGAGTTCGTAGTCCACGTCCCAGATCCAGGAGACGTCCTGGCCGTCAGCGGTGCGATCGTTGAGAAGTAGCAGCAGGTGCAGCGGATGTGTCTCGTTCAACACCATTCGGATGTTCTCGTTGGCGCCGGCGGGGTTCTTGGCCAACAGCGTCGTCACGCGCCGGGTCTCCACAGTGACGTGTTCGGCTCGCCCGAAGGCCGCGCCCCGCGCGGCCAGTGCCCCGCTGACGGCTGCCGGTGAGACGCCGACCGCGAGAGCGGTCGCTGCGGCTGCAGCCGCGTTGTAAGTGTTGGGAAGGCCGGGCAGGCGCAACGAGACGCCCACCGGGCCTGAGGCACTCCGGACCTCGAGCTGTTGGCCGTCCATGCTCTGGAACTCCACGTTGGCGGCGAACACATCAGGCCGTGGCCGCGTGAGACCGCACGCCGGGCACGCCCAATGCCCGAGATGGCCGATGGTGACCATTCGATACTGAAGAGGCGAGTCGCAACGGCGACAGTTGGTGTTGTCCGCAGCGTGGGGGAGTGATTCCCTGCCCACGTGCGGGTCCTCGATCCCGTAAGCGACAGAATTGGGGTGAGCGGCGCCGATCTCAGCAACGCCGGGGTCGTCGGCGTTGTAGACCAAGGTGGTGTTGGGATCCAGGTCGGCGACCATGGACCTCCACCGTCGGGCCAGGTGTTCCAGTTCGCCGTAACGGTCGAGTTGGTCGCGGAACAGGTTCATCAACACAACGACTCTCGGACGGGTCTGTTGCACCAGCTTCGGCAGGGCAGCCTCATCCACTTCGAACAGGGCGATGTCGGGTTCGGGGGCGGTGAGCAGCGCCGTTGCCACGCCCCGTTCGAGATTGGAACCGGCGGTGTTGGCCACGACTCGGGCACCGGACTCGTCGAGCGCCGCACGAATGAGTCGCGCTGTCGTGGTTTTGCCGTTGGTACCCGACAACAGGATCACACCTTCGGGAACGGCGCGGGCCATCTCCTCGGTCGCTTGGGGGCGCAGTCGGTTGAGCAGCAGACCCGGCAGGGTGGTCCCCCCTCCCCGGCCGAGCAGGCGCGACAGGCGACCGGCAGTGCGAGCCACGGTTGCAGCCGGCCGCAGCGGCAGCGGCGGGTGCTTCATCGGACAGTCATCGGTGCGCTCGGTCCAGCGGGTTGCGGCGGTTGATTGGAAGTGCTCGGTCCAGCGGGTTGCGGCGGTTGATTGGAAGTGCTCGGTCTTGCGGGTTGCACTCGGTCCTGGGGACGTGGGCGGTCACTGGTGTTTCGGCCACTGTGGTCCTTCGCGGAGGCGGTCAATCGCCGAATCTATCGGCGGAATGCAGAGGCATTGCGGACCGCCCTCCTCCGCTGGCCCGCAGTGTAGAGTTGACCCTTGGACAATTCCCGCGAGCAGATCCGCGTGAGGAGTGGAACATGCCAGTCGGACGCACGGAGGTCGCCAAGGGAGTGTTGCCTCCGTTTCCCGAAGGCTGGTACTTCGTCACAAGCCGTCGGTCCCTTGAGAAGGAGAAATTGATCCGCAAAACCTGGATGGGCGAGGAGATTGTCGTCTGGTGCGATGAGCAGGGGAGTGTCTGCGTCTCGGAGGCATACTGCCCGCACCTGGGCGCCGATCTGGGGTCCGACGCCGGAGGGTGTGTGCGTGATGGACAACTGGTCTGTCCCTTCCACGGCCTCGAGTACGACGTCAGCGGACAGTGCGTGGCCAATCCCCTAGGTCCCGCGCCGAAAGCGGCGCGGTTGGCTGTGTTCGAGACGAAGGAGCTAGCCGGCTTGATATTCGCTTGGCAGGGCATCGGAGGACGCCCACCACAGTGGAGCCTTCCAGCGCAGGCGCCGGACCAAGACGGTTGGAGCAATCTACAGATCTGGACGTCGCGCTTCACCGGTCATCCCCAGGAGACGACGGAGAACTCGGTGGACCTGGCCCACCTGCGTCACGTCCACGGCTACGACAGCGTGACTCGCGTCGACCCGCTGGAGGTGGACGGGCACTTCCTGCGAAGCCGTTTCGACTTCGCCCGCGACCGGAGAATCGCCGGATTCTGGCGCATGCGGCTCAGCGTCTCTGCCAACGCCCTGATCTACGGGTTGGGATACTCCTTCGTGGAGATACGCGAACACACCATCGGCCTCGACATGCGCCTCTGGATACTGGCGTCACCCGTCGACGGTGCTCACATCGAACTGACAGTGGTGTCGCAGACGGGACCTGTACGCAAACCGAAGCGCCGGGTCGCGGGCTTGGCGTTCCTCCCGCTGAGAATGCGTGCTCCTATCATCAACAGGTTCATGGCCTATTTCGAGAAACGGGACGTGCTCCAGGACATACCGATCTGGAGCCGCAAGCAGTACCGCCCCCGCCCCCGCCTGTCGCGTGCCGACGGCGAGATCATGAAGTACCGCGCTTGGTGTGCCCAGTTCTATCCCGAAGCGCTGGCGGTGGTAGAAAAGCTCGAGATTGTCGCCGACCAACCGGCCGTCAACGACTGAGGTGGGACAGCAGGCAATGACAAGCACAGAGACATCGGGGTCACCCCGGCGAATTGCGATCGTCGGCGGGGGTGTATCGGGGCTGGCCGCTGCCTGGGCGCTTAATCGTCATCCGGATCGGTTCGATATCCGGGTTTTCGAGGCGACAGAACGACTCGGCGGCAATGCGATCACCGCGGACATGCCCCAATCCGACGGCACTTCTATTCCCTTCGATATTTCGGTCACCGCCTGCATCCCCTCGGTCTATCAGCACATTCTGTTGTTGCTGGATCAGTTCGACATCGACCTGCTCGAAACGAGATTCAGCTACAGCGTCAAATACGGGGGACAGACTTACGCCCACGATTTCGATTCTGAGATACGCCGACAACTGCAACCCGAGATCGAGAAATTCCAGCGGATACTGCGATGGCTCAAGAGGTTCGGCTGGTTGAGCCGTTCTCCCTCCAAGGCGCTCAACGCCATCAACCCGTTCAACTACATCAGCATGGGAGCCGTTCTGAACTGGGGCGGCTTCTCGGGTGATTTCCGGTACAAGATCCTCAAACCCATGTTCGTCAACTTCCTGATGGCGACGAACGTGTTCGACATGCCCGCCGCGCTGTTCGCGCGGTACCTCGAGTTCTTCGACATCGAGGCCGCCACCCCCATGCGGACGTGGGACCAGGGAACACGACGCATCTATGGTCACCTGTCAGCCGACTTCACGGACAAGATCCACCTGAACCGGCCTGTTCACAAGGTGTACCGGTCACCCTCCGAGGTCGTGGTCGAGGACGGAGACGGTGTTCGGGAGACGTTCGATGAGGTGATCTTCGCCTGCAACGCGAATCAGACCCTGATGATGCTCGACAGCCCCACGAGATTGGAGCGTTATCTGCTGTCGTCGATCCGTTACGAGAGTGAACTCCACAACCACACGATCGTGCATTCGGACTCGTCAGTCCTTCCCGACAACGAGGTGGAGCCTCTGACAACCCGCAGCAACCACATCGAGCAGTACGGGAGCAGGCCCGACAACTACGAGATCACCTACATCATGCACAACCAGCAACCCTGGGCCAACCGGTCCGACAAGCCGTGCCTGGTGACCTACAACCCGATCACCCCGATCGATGAGGAGAAGATCATCAAGAAGTGGTGGTTCCAACACGTCGTGCACGACGTGCGCCACGTCACCCTGATCGTCAATTCGTTCCGCTTCGTCCAGGGCAGGAGACGCACCTGGCACTGCGGCGCCCACACCCTCATCAACAGTCAGGAGACCTGCTTTGTGACCGGGCTTGCGGCAGCCACACAACTCGGCGCGGACTATCCCTTCGACGATCCTGAAGCGAGGCGGTTGTTCAACTACTACGGCAGCATTCTTCATGGTGTGCGATTCCGGAAGGTGAAGCGTTGAGCACCGGGAGCCTTGCGACCGTCGGCGAGAGCATTTCTGAAGCGTTGCTGCATAGAAGGTACAGTGACACGCCATGACAGGAGTGCTCGACAGGTTCAGTCGGCTGGTCACTGCGCGCCCGTACATCACGATCCTGGTCCTGCTGGCAATAACGGTCGGTCTGGGAGCGGGCGCACCGCAACGAGCCGAACCGACCGAAGGGGCTTCACTGGAGTTTCTTCCCCCGGACAGCGACTACCTCGTTGCGGTCGACGAACTCAATCAGTTCTTCGGTGAAGCCAGCGAAGTCAATGTCGTGACGCTGGTGTTTCGGGGCGAGGCGTTCACACCCGCCGGGCTGTCCCAGATCGACGTGTTGGTAGACGAGTTCATCGGTGACCCGGAGGTGGCCCGACTGCTGGCGCCTCCCAACGCGATAATCACGCCGAGTTTGCTGTTCGAAGCCGCAGGCATCAGCGACTTCACGTCGATCTCACAGCCGGAGATCGACGCCGTCGCCGGCGTGCCGGAGCTTGCCGGAGCCTTCGCAGCCATGACCGGGACCGATGTGGACGGCACCTCGGTCACTGTCTCAACGGTCCGTTTGAGCGACACCGGCGACGAGCGGGTCGCCGAGGCCGAACGAACGATCAACGAACTGGCCCACGCCTCCGAAGGGCCGTTGCGAGTCAGCAGCGTGTCACCGATCGTTGTCGAGGACGAGTACAAGGAGGCCACCGAGTCGGGAATGGGTCCGTTGATCGGGTTGGCGCTGCTCCTGGTCGCGGCGCTGATTCTGCTGTTCATGCGCTCGCCGTCAGATCTGCTGCTCACACTCACCGGTCTCATCTTCTCGGTGACTTGGATCGTCGGGGCGGAAGGTTGGCTCGGCCCCAATGCGCTCGGATGGATCGGCCCTCCGAGTTCGCTGTCGTCGATGGTGCCGATCATCATGATCAGCCTCACGGTGGACTACGCGATCCAGGCTGTGTCGCACTACCGCGAGCAGCGTAGCGAAGGTGAGTCGGTGATCGCGGCGGTCCGAATCGGGTTGCGCAACGTTGCTGTGCCGCTGCTGCTCGCCGCGGTGACCACGATCGCCAGCTTCCTGTCGAACCTGTTCTCCCCGATCGGGGTCATCGGCGATTTCGGCATCGTCGCTGGTCTAGGCGTTGGACTCAGCCTGATCGTGATGCTGACGCTGGTCCCGGCCGGACGCACCATCATCGATCGTCGACGTGAGGCGCGCGGCAGATTGGGGCCACCACGCGCCGTGTCGAGCGCACTGCCCGGCATCGAGCGCGGGGCCGAACTTCTGGGAGCAGCGGTTGCGCGTCGGCCGGCGCCCTATCTCATCGCGGTGCTCGGCGTGACCGTCTGGTTCGGGTTTGCGGCCACGGGCCTCACCACCGAATTCACCATCCGCGACATCCTGCCCCGTGACGGCGACGTGCTCAACGACATGGAAACGCTCGAAGAGTCGGTCGGCGGGTCCACAGAATTGGCGAACGTGCTGGTGAGAGCTGAAGCCACAGAGACCCGCACGCTGTTGAACGTGCGCGACCTCGAAGCCGCATTCGCAGACGAACGCACCCGTCCTGCCGCCGCCGCCGGGCCGATGACGGAATCGTACGAGACCCTGCTGCGCGACTGGACCCACGACAGCGGCGAGCCGGGCGACAAGTACGATCCTCAACTTGCAGCACTGTTCAGACGAGCGTCCTCGGAGATCCAGCTCGACGCTGACCTGATGCAGGAGGTCCTCGACAAACTCGGGACTTTGGACCCCACGGTTGGATCGATGCTGGTCAACAACACCGACGGTCTCGACGCGATACTGCTGCAGTTCCCCACCTATTCCGACGATGCCGGCTCGGCGATGTTGATCCAAGACGACATTGAACGACTCTGGGCCGGAGACGACGATGCCATCACAGCAACCTCGCCGAGCATCCTGGGGGTCACGATCACCGACTTGATCACTTCGGGTCAGACAGAGGCGATCAGCACGACCGTTGCCGTGGCGCTGAGCATCATTGCGTTGTTCTTCTGGATGACGCTGCGCCGTCCGGTGCTGGGAGTCGTGGCGGTCGCACCCATTGTGCTGGTTCTCATCTGGGTGTTGGGCACGATGGCGCTCTTGGGTATTCCTTATTCGCTCATCACCTCGATCATCACCGCGCTGTCGATCGGTATCGGCGTGGACTACACGATCCACCTTATCCATCGCTACCAGGAGGAGTTCGCACGGGTACGCAACCCGGAGAAAGCGGCGGTTCGAACGCTGGCCACCACCGGCTCGGCCCTGTTGGGCTCAGCGATGACCACGGCGTTGGGATTCGGAGTCCTCGTGTTCTCACCGCTTGAGGGATCCCAGCAGTTCGGCATCACGTCGGCAATCACGATCGCGTATTCGCTGATTGTCTCGATCTTGGTCGTGCCGCCGGCGATGACCGTCTGGGGCGCGTACGAGAACATGCGTCTGCGCTCGTCGGTGCAGAGCCTTTGGGACGACCTCGATGTGGCGATCGAGGACGTACACCAGCGCCACCACCCCGAAGAAACCGCTCCGCAAGCCTGAAGAGGCGGCGGAGGCCCCACTGAGCGGTCCGACGGTTACGGACCCGGTTTATGGGCCTGGTTTGCGCGCCAGAAAACAGTACAAGGGGGAGAAGATCCCGGTTTTTCCGCCCGCGACATAGGCGATGGCGGTGTCATCCATCAATCTGACGACCTCCCCAGAGCCCTTCGGAATCACCTTCAGCAGCTCAGCCAGCCCCGATGCCTTGGCCAGCAACTTTCGGCCCGTTGGTGTTCGGTGCAGGGCGTAGCCGCGCGTTCCGTTGGCGGTTTCCATCGGTTTGTACCACGGTGTAGTCGAACTGTTGTTGGTGACGCCCATGTCCGTCCCCTCGACAATCTCGAATCCGACTGCTTCGAGCGCGCGGTTCACCTCGCCTGTCGTTGCTATGTCGCGGAGAGCGATACCGTGCATCAGGTCCGCCTTGATGGCCCGGTGTCTGTCGTCGTTGGGATCGAATTTGTCGGTCATGCACATTTCCTGGCCCCATAGGAGAGCTCCGGGTTTGAGCACACGAAAGATCTCGGCGAATGCTTTTTGTTTGTCCGGGGCGTGACATGTCGACTCGATCGCGTAGGCGCGGTCGAAACTGTTGTCCGTGATGGTGTTCATGTCCATGAAGCTCGACTCGATCAAGTCGACGAGGTCGTCGATCCCTGCCTCGGCGTTCAATGTTCTTGCTTTGGCGAGTTGGACCTTGCTGATGTTCACCCCGACGACGTCGACTTCGGCCTCGATGGCGACGCGGCGCATCGGCCCGCCGATTCCGCAGCCGACGTCGAGCACCTTCATACCCTCGCCCAGTTCCAGTTTGGAGATCATGAGCCGTTGGTGCCGGATCTGTGACTCTTCCAGAGTCTCGGTGGGTGACAGCGGCGCGAAGTGCAAGGATTCTCCCCAGCCGAAATTCATGAATTCGTTGCAGAGGTCGTAGTATTCCCGGGCGGTTTCGGCGTGGTCGTAACTGTTCGTGCCGGCGGCGGAACCGACCGACCTGCTGGTCCAACCGTTGAACCGTTGCACCCGACCGGCGACATCTCCGTCACGGTACGAGGTCTTCAGCCCAGTGGTCAGTTTGCGGAGTCGTTGCATGTGGCCCTCCCGGACATGCGTACGAAGGGTCCGAGGACTCAGGCGGGCAGTTCGTGTCGCGTTCCTGCGACTGCGAACTTCAGCTTCTTGCTAGGCGACATCGATGCGAACGGGTTGATCCTGAGTTCGTAGTTCTTCGGCGCTATCTCAAGTTCGAAGTGGTGAGCGACCAACAAGACGTTGAGCGCCATGTGCAACTCCGTCCACCGCGAGCCGAGACAGGTGTGTGTTCCCAAACCGTAGGGCGCGTAGCCGCTGCCGAGGTGTTCCTTGCGCGGGTCGGAGTAGCGGTCGATGTCGAACTTGAAGGGATCCGGGAAGAGGTCACTCATGTAGTGCGTCGCGGTGGTGCCGATCAGAATTCTTGAACCTACGGGCAGTTCATAACCCTCGACGACAACCGCATTCATCACGTTCCGGATGGACATCGGGACTATCGGGTAGAGACGCAGGCACTCCATGATGAAGCGGCGGGTGATGTCGATCGACTCCGCGTTGATCATGTCGGGGTCAGGGTCGCCGTCGGCGAAGAGAGCGTCCGCTTCGGCGCGGATCTTCTCATGGAACTCCGGCCGCGCGAGCATGGAATAGAGGAGGAAGCTCACCTGGTCACCCATGTACATGCTGGCGAGCAGTGCCGCCGAGATCATGAAACTCATACTCGACTCGGGAAGGAACTGACGGTCCGCTGCGTGCATGCTCAGCAGATCATCGGCGAAGTCCCGTGGACAACCAGCCCTCTGGGCCGGAGTGTGGATAGTCAGGACCCGATCCACGATTTCGGTGATCAGCTTCTTGCGACGCCGCATGCCCGGCGTCTTCAGCATGAACTTGGGAATGGTCTTGGATACATGCGTCTGGAGCGCTCGAGATTTGTAGACGCAGAGATCTTCGATGATGTCCTGCGAGTCGACGCTCACAAACAAAGGGGATATCGCCGAGTTGACCAGCAGCCGGCTCATCTGCAGCGCCGGATACTTCTGTCCGACCTCCCAAGTCGCCATGAATTCGCGCGTGTGGGAGAGAGCTGAGCCCAACTGCTCTTCCAGCCTCTTTCGGGAATAACCCGGTTGCAGGGTCTTTCGGTAACGGAAGTGGTCGGCGCCGTCAAGACCGGGCAGGAGTCCCACTCCGCCGTAGAGCTTCTCGAAGTCTTCCATGTAGTCGCGGGACCGCAGATGTGTCCGCCCCTGCCGGTGTACCCAGTGATTCGTCTCGGGCCCTACGAGGACGATCATGTTCTCGGTGAAGGGCGGCCGGAGTTCGAACACGGGGCCGTATTCCTCGCCGAGTTCGGCGAACAGAGCCGGAATGTTCCCCCCGCGAGTATGTTCGTTGAACAGCAGTTTCCTGAGCGGGACGACGGGAATCGTCTTGCTCACAGCCGTCCGCTGGAGCAGTGGCCGGGCGATGTTCTGGTGGATGGCCTCGGCGATGGACCGACCGATCAAGTCCATCTTTATGATCTGCTCGACCCGCGTCTCGGCCTCATCGTCGAGCTCGAAGATGTAGCGCAGGACGTCGCAGGTGTCGATGAGGCAGATGATGATGATGTCTCTCGGGTCGGGGATCTCGTCGCCGAAGATGGACTTGCTGATACGGGTCTTGACGAATTCGACGGCGGTGCCGACTTCGGAACCCGTGAGGAACCCGGTTCGCCAGGCGGTTTGGGCCAACGACCAGAAGTCGCCGTCGTGATGTTGCAGGATGTTGCGCTCGACCAATCGATCCAGAGTCGTGTCGATAATTTCTTCGGCACGCGGAGCGAGGCGCTCCACCCAGTACTGGGCGTTGCGCTGCCTAGGTTCCCCGGCGATTTCTCTGAGCGCTGGATCGAGGCAGGGGTCGCCAGTCGGTGTTTGGTCCAGAAGGATCAGTTGGTTCATGTCTGTGTCGATACGACCGATGAGGGACAGTTCCGCGAGTGCCGAGCCGACCACCGCGCAGTTCAAGCTCCATCCGGGTACTTGCCGGAAATAGCCGGTCTCTTCGTTCAGGAGCGTCAGGACCAGTTCATCGGGCAGAGTCAACTGCTCGGTCATCACACCTTGCCCAGCACGAGTCATTGATTCTGCCTTCCGTGTCCTATGGCGCGCACTATAGCCGTTCGTTGTACTTTGCGGCAACGCACGGACGGGTGTGAGCAACTCGTGCGACTGCTAGCTGCGCTGCCGGCTGCGGTGCCTGCGTCGGCGCGTTGTGAAGGCGACTCCACTGAGCCAAGACCCGAGACGTCATCGCCGCGATAGTCGACTCGGCACGACACAGTTCCCCCAATCGTGACCGTAGGGCCTCGCTGGACAGCGCAGTCCCATCAACCCGGCGGACACACACCGACCCAGCGGCGCCACATCCGTCTTCGCCACATCCGTCTTCGCCACATCCGTCACCAACAGCGGCGTCCAACAAGCCGAGAGCAGGAGCTGATTCCATGACCACAACCCTAGAGACAGGGTATGACAGCAACTCTTGTAATCTAATGGAATATCATAAAAACATTGCAAGATAGGCGGCCCGCCCCTTGCTCCAAGCCCGAGCCAGGACGATCAATCAAGTACAGACGAGGGCCGTGTGGACGGCCAGCGGCGAGCGACGATCTTGTTTCGTTCGTCGGGGGCGGTGACAGCGACCGTGGATGTCGGGGTGCGGTGCCAGAAGATCTCCTGGTCACCCTTGCGCGCCAGGATCGGATGACCGGATGGTTCGATACCGATGCGGGCCAACTGATCGCCGTTCACGGTGTGAAACTCCCAGTTGACGAGGGCGAGCGCGGCGTCGCCGAGGCGGGAGCGGATGAGGTTCTGCAGGTGCTGACCCCACAGGTCCTGGTCGCCCCGTTCGCCGCGTTTGGTGAAGGTGGCGTAGTCGTCTTCCAACCCGTGTATCGAGCCGTCGTCGGTCACGCCGATCAGCAGGGTGCCGCCGAATTCGGAGTTGGCGAAACCGGCGATTGTCTTGACGGCGGCGTCTTCGGCGACGCCACCCTTCTTCTCCGCCCGGATGTCCCAGCGCAGCGTGGATTTGTACTCCAGGTAGAGCGACTCGCGGTCGGGTCCGAGAAGGTCGACGATGGGGCAGGTTCGTTGGCGGGCGACGGTCGCACGTCTCTGCACATCGGGGGCGAACACCGCGATGAGTTCGTCTTGCATGTCGCTGTTGTCGAGATAGCTGAACACCAGCTTGTCGTTGCGGTCGAGGCGTGACAGCAGCGCGTCCTGAAACCGCGCGGGGAACACATGGTCCCGGAAGGTGGCTTCGTCGTTGTTTGTTGCCTGGTTCTGGATCTCAATGTCGGATACCAGGTCTGATGCGGCCGCTTGGAACATGAGCTTGTCTTCGTCGGTCCAGTCCGTGCCGAAGCGTTCGTTGATACGGGCGATGATCTTCGACAGGTGTTCGGATTCGGGGTCCGCAAGCGGTCCTGCACCGGAGTAGATGGTGGCCACCTCGCCTTGGCCGTTCGGCAACTCGATCGAGCCGTCGAAGGTCAGGGCGTGCCGCAGATGTGTGAGCTCTACTTCGGAGCCAAGGTTGATGCTCTGGCCCCCATCGCGTTCACGGACAAGCGCGGCCAGGGCTCGACAGAAGCGGTAGTCGCGCTCGAGCGTCGCGTTGCGGAACGGCACCACAAGCGACAGGAAGCTGTAGACGCGCACGAACCTGCCCAGTGCGTCGCGGAAAGCGTCTTGGTCGTCTTCGGTGAGCGCCTTGAAACGGTCGACCGCGGGTTGCATGGCTGCGTCGACCTGGGCGTGGGTGCCCTCGCTGAGCAACAGGGTGGAGGCCCGTTCCATCTCGCCTTCGTCGAGCACGTCGAAGTTGTCGAGTTCATAGCGGGTGTCGAAGAGCAGGTTGGGGTCGGTGGGCGGGGCGACTGTCTTGCCGTGGTAGACGGCGAATGCTTCGCGGATCTCGTCGGCTTCGTTCACGAAGTCAACGACGTACGTGCCTGTCTTGGCGGGATGAATGCGGTTGAGCCTCGACAGGGTCTGCACCGCGGCCAATCCGGTGAGCGTCTTGTCGACGTACATGGCCGCGAGTTTGGGCTGGTCGAACCCAGTTTGGAACTTCTCGGCCACGACCATGATCTGCCATGCGTCGGTGTCGAAGCGTTCGGCGGTCTGTGATTCGCCGAAACCGTTTGCTTTGGTCTCGGTCAGCCCGTCTACCTCGCCGGAGAACGCCACGAGCACGCCGAGGTCGTAACCGAGGGTGTTGGTGTGGTTCCGCAGCGCTTCCCACATCCGCACCGCGTGGAGGCGTGAGGAGCAGACCACCATCGCTTTGGCTTTGCCCTCGACTTGGCGGGCGATTTTGCTGCGGAAGTGCTCGACGATGATCTCGGCTTTCTGTGCCAGGTTGTCGGGGTGGAGGGTCACGAATCTGGCGAGCGCGCTGCGGGCCTTGCCGGTGTCGTATTCCGGATCGTCGAGGATCGATTTTTCGAGATGGAAGTACTGGTCATAGGTGAGATAACCGGCCAGCACATCCATGATGAAGCGCTCTTCGATGGCTTGACGCATCGGATACAGGTGGAAGGGCTCGTGTTTGCCGTCTCTGATCTCGCCGAACATCTCGAGCGTGCGGCCTTTGGGCGTGGCGGTGAACGCGAAGAACGACAGGTTCGGTTGGGGACCCCGCGCGGTCACCGCTTGCGCGAGCAGGGCCTCGGCATCGGTCGGTTCGTCTTCGCTGTTGACATCGAGTTCGGGCTCGGCCGAGCCCAGGGCACGACGCAGCTCAGCAGCGGCTTGACCGGTCTGCGATGAGTGGGCTTCATCGACTATGAGCGCATAGTTGCGCTGGGGCAACTCTTCGATCTTGTCGAGAATGTAGGGGAACTTCTGCAGCGTCGTGACGATGATCCGGGCCTGCTCGCCGATCAGGGCTTCGGCCAGCTGCTCCGATGACTTCTCGATGCGCTGCACCACTCCGATGGCGTGCTCGAACTGGCTGATCGTGTCTTGAAGCTGCCGGTCGAGCACGATCCGGTCGGTGATCACCACCACCTTGTCGAACACTTTGGTGTCGGCGTGGTCGTGCAGTGATGAGAGCCGGTGGGCCAGCCAGGCGATCGAGTTGGACTTGCCGGACCCAGCGGAGTGTTGTACCAGGTAGTTTCTTCCCGCCCCTTTGGCTTTTGCGTCGGCTTCAAGCCGGCTCACGGCATCCCATTGATGGAACCGCGGGAAGATCACCTCTGGTTTGGCCCGTGAGCCTCTCGATGGCTTCTTCACATGAATGAACCGCCCGAGGATGTCCATCCAGGCGTCGCGGCTCCATACCTGCTGCCACAGATATGAGGTGCGGTGACCGTCTGGGTTGGCCGGGTTGCCGGCGCCGAGGTTCTCCCCCCGATTGAACGGCAGGAACCTGGTCTTGGCGCCGGCGAGTCGGGTGGTCATCGCCACCGAGGACGAATCGACCGCGAAGTGCACCATGCCTGGCCGGCTCAGGGTCCGGTTGCGGGGTGGGCGGTCGTGCCGGTATTGGGCGATGGCGTTCTCAACGGTCCGGCCGGTGTAGGGGCTCTTGAGTTCGGCGGTTGCTACCGGTATGCCGTTGACGAACAGGGCAAGGTCGATCGTCTGGTTGCGAGAGGGGTCGAAGGGCAGCTGCCGGGTGACGGTCAACACGTTGGCCTCGTACTGTTCAGCCAACTCGGGCGTCAACCCGTGCGCCGGTTTGAAGTAGGCGAGCTTGATGGTGACGTTGCGGTCGACAACACCGTTGCGCAACACGTCGACGGTGCCGCGTTTGTCGAGTTCGGATGCGAGCCTTTGCACGAAACCCGACTGCGCTTTGTTGGGGTCCCCTCCGTAGGCGGTGTCGACCAGCCGCGCCCACTGGTTCGGCTGGGTGGCCCCGATGAACACGAACAGGTCGGCGGTGTCTACGCCCGCGTGAGCGTCGAAGTGCTTGGGGCTGTCGCCGACGTTGCCGACCTTGACGTGCTGGTAACCGCCGTGTTCAACGAGCCAGGAGGCGATCTCGTCTTCAAACGCCGCTTCAGTTACCGACATGTCGCTACCTCCCCCTCGGTCTATACGCCCCACACACCCTAAGGGTTAGTGGGGTGAACCGTGATTCGACCGGCACTGACATGGTCGCGACCTAGGGATCGGTCAACTCCCGTAGTTGGCCGCCTGTACTGACGAACCATGCCGTCATCCTCGCCTTCAGGGTGTGACGGTCCGCCTCGGACAGAAAAGACTAACGGATTATCCATATTGTGGATAACCCGTTAGTCATTTGTGCAGAGACAAGGCGTGAAACTTCTCGTGGTTCTTGGGAGGGACCTTCGGCTCACAGGACCGAACCCTGGCGGATAGATAATGAAAGACTGTGAAGTATCCGTCAGTGGAGAGATTCTCGGCAATAGGATTCTGGGCGTGACTTCAGCGAACCCGGCACCCGAGCTATTCGGGTGGGGCAAACCGGCAGGGTGAGGACTCGATGACCGACGAAGACGATTCCTATGCAGACATAGAAGTAGACGTATTGGATGACGAAGGCGTCCGACGTCTCTGCGACAACGCCCTCGAACTCGCAGGATGCACTCGGGAGGAACTGCAGGAACAAGCCAAAGCCGGAATCTTCACTAGCGATATCGCTCGTCGGGTCTGGTTCGTCGTATCGTCCTTTGAGCCGTCGCCCGCTTAGCCTGGAGCGTCAGGCTAAGGAGTTCGCCGGCTCCCTGTCTGAGCTTCTCGACGGCACCGTCACCGATGGGGTCCGTTTGCGGTCGAACATGGACCGACACGGGCGCGCTGTGATCGGTTACAAACTGGACGAGTTCAATTCAATTGGTGGTGGCATTCCGCTAACCATCTCGCAGTCGCCGCCGCGCTTTTGTCTCAGCGTGTTGCACACTCTGGAGCTTGACGACACCAATACCTTCCTGACCACCAGCCAGAGCACCTACTCCCTCCAGCGGGACGCCGACGGCACTTCGATCCTTACATACGACTTTGTGAGAAAACCGCCCAACGACTTCCCCGAGGCGCACATTCATGTCCACGGTGAATCCGACGTTCTCAACTGGATGCTGAAAGCTAGCGGGCGACCCAAGGACAAGCCGACTGACCTCCACCTGCCCGTCGGGCCGCGGCGTTTTCGTCCATGCCTGGAAGACATCATCGAGTTCTGCATCCTGGAACGCCTAGTAACCCCCCGGGACAACTGGCAAACCGCTTTAGCCAAGTCGAGAGACAAATATCTCGGTCAACAACTCCTGGCAGCGGTGCGCCGCGACCCATATACAGCAGCAGAGGCACTGAAGCGGGACGGCTGGCGGGTCACCGAACCCAAAGTGTGAACCTTTTTGGCAGGGCGCGAGGCAACCGGTTGTGGCGTCCGGGAGACACCTACGCAGACTCCCTAAGAGAATCGGCTGGCTCACCGGGTGGGAATCCCGTCGGGTCCGCCTCGGGCCGGGATCGATGGCGCGCTGAAGACGAAGCAGAGACAGGCCGCCTGCCGCTTCGGGACCTAAACCTGGGAGCGCCGGATTATCTGACGTCGCGCCTCCCCGCGGTCGATCGCGTAAGCGATGTGCAGGGAAGTGACGCAGTTGTCGAGTTCGCGCACCATCAGCCGGATGGCGTCAAGGGCCACCGCTTCGACTTCGGCCGCGCTGAAGCCCTCCATTTTTTCGCCGCGTGAGGCATGTTGAAATCGTGGCGGACTGATCTCAACTTGAGCGCCAAGATCTCGGACCGCGCGGATTCATCAGGTGATTCGAACTCGACCACCTCATCGAATCGGTGCCCTCACGCGTTGATAACCCTCTCTTCGGCCGAGGTCTGAGTTCGCACATCGAACTCACCGGTGACAGAGGGGTACGACTCGTCGATCTGGCGGGCACGTCACGGATAGCGCTCCTGTGCTACGAGCGGGACCATGACCAGTGTCATCGGCCCTGCATCCTCGAAGCCGCCAAGACCGATCATCCGGCGATCCGCGTCCTCCGACTCTGATTCGGTTGCCATGCCCGAGCAAGTGGTTCAGCTTGATCGGTTGGTTCCGTTTCTGGTCCATGGCGATTCGAGTCCGCACCATCGGGTGTTGGTTCGTGGATTACCGTCGGGATCGCCTATCGGCTTGTCTAGTCGGGCTTAGGAATCGCATCTTTGGGGCGCGGGGGAGGAGGAGCGTTTCTTGGAGCAGCGCCACGCTTCGAAAGTTGCGTCTCGCCGCGTTCGCGGGTTTGCCGATTTCCCATGCGTGGGAGATTACGAGATGTTCCGTCCTTCGGACGAGTTGCAAGTCTTTCGAGTGTTCCGCCTGTTCGACGCGAACCTCTCGGTGGGTCTCTGTGAACTAAGTGTCGGGTGGCCGGTTTCAGCGCTGGGATTCTCTTCTGATGTTTCGCGGATACCGCACCAAGTGAGAGTCGATCGGGACATCCGCACGAGACGCCTCCGAATCCTGACCGGTGTGTCGCACCCGTACGCGAAGATATAGATTATGAAACCTCCTCCTGATACCGAGGACTCCGCGGGCCATGTTCTGGCAACGCAGGATTTCGTATTCAGTGAGGGCATGCTGGTCGACGATGACGGCACGCTCGTCAAGACCTATGCAGTTCATCTCGCGCAGGCAGCCCATCATCCGTGGCCTAAGGAGATGCCGGTGGTGGTCAAGGGCACTCCCCAGAGCTTCGCGATTGAGCGCTGCTGTGCGGTTCGGCTCAGCAAACCCGAGGTGTTTCGCAACCAGGGTGAGACCCTTATCAGCGATCTCGATGAGGGCGTGACGAGGCGCGAAGAGTCGAGCGAGACGGTTCGCGTTGATGATCCAATCGACCTTAGCCGTGCTGTGGAAGTCAATGACGAGATGAACCGTGGCGCGGTGGCCATCGGTTCAAGACGCCGCCGCACCGTCAAGAGCACGAAGACGACGAGTCGGACCAGCAACAAGACGACGCACACCTATGGCAAGAACGGCTGGGTTTGGTGCGCCGCGGTCGAACCAGAGAACGACCAGCAATGGGATGCGTGGCTTCAATCCTTAGGGAACGATTATGACTGTGTAACCACGATCAAGAGTCCGAGGATGTTCGCTCGCCAACTGGCCTTGATGGCGGCGCGGCAGATCGAGCCGCGAGGATCAACAGCTACGTACACGCATCCGTTCACCAGGCATCAGACGACGCATCCGAGCCAGAGCGTCTTTCACGGTCCGGTTGCATATGTGGACGACCCTCACGCCTATGTGTCAGGCGCGACAAACGACTTCGAACGGATGCTGCGCGCGCTGTTCTTCAAGCACACTACGTACGTCGACCAGCGCGAGTACCGGTTCGTCGTGTGGACCGAGGTGGAACCCGAAGAAGCCACGGTCGACCTCCAGGCAACGCCTGAGTTGCTAGCTCAGGTGCACACAGCGTTGATCGGCGATGGAGCGGTATCGGCGGATACGCCGGCTGTGCAGTCGACGGATCTCGGCTACTTGATAACGCAAACCCGGAGAGCGACCCCGAGGGTGGCGGCCCACAACGAAGAGACGGCAACGCGGGCAACCGGCGACTCACCCGGATCCTCGGATCAAGAGCACCCGCTGTCGCACCCGGTCCACATCGTCTTGTCGCCCGCCGATGCGTTGCAGAACGCAGTCTCAGCCAGATTCGCTGCAGTGATCGAGACTTTCCGCCAGACCGCGCTCGAAGAAGGGATCCCTTCAGACCTGTGCGCTGCGGCGTTCCATCTCGAATGGATCGTGATGCGGCTTCTGCTCACCTTCGTTGACCCGATCGAGAGCTTCACTTGGACCGACGGCGTGCTCGTTGTCACACTGAAGGTGCCAGATGGATTGAATGCGACAGCGCAGATGGCAGTCGGGCCAAATGGCACAGCTCAGTACAAGATCACGACCGATGACGGGTACGAGGAGGTGTTGTGTGCGGACGGGTTTATGATCGCCGACACACTGATTAACGACTTGGACCGCGTCGGACTGGTAACATGCGCCCAAATGGTGACCGAGGGTGGCGTGCCCTCTCAGCCGTCAATCGCACTGCAAGAAACTGAGCGGGTCGACAGGCGCTCAACGCGCTCAGTCCCAATCCGTCGAATGACTGTTAGGAATGCGCAGGACTTGAGCGAGGCCGAGGTTGACGCCATCAACGCCGAAGTGGAACCACTGTCTGACGATGCGCGCATCACGAAGCTCGTCATCGATGGTGGCCCTTGCGGAACCGGAAGGATGCTCGGCGTCCGCCAAGGACTCACCGGCACAATCCGACAGCGTGTGCGGCACGACTATGTGACAATCCAAGTCGAGACCATGAATCCCAATGCCACCTTCGTTATCGATCCCCCGGACAACGACCCTGTCCTCGACGGCCACACGGTTGCTCTTCCTGACGGCGAAGACACGGTGGTCACCGTCACGGCTATATCACCGGATGGCACATCCAAGTCGGAGATCAGGTACATCGCATTGAGAACCGCGGAAGAACAGGAAGTCAATTAGACCAAGCGGCCCAACAAGAGCTGGAACGGCACCACATCAACGCTGCGACCATCAAGTCACTCCAAGCGATTTACCCAAACACTGATCGTGAATTGTCGGCACACGGACGACGGCTCGGATCCCATCCGTAGGCTCACCTGTGTTCTGGGGTCTGCATTCCCGATGACATGAAGGTGCCGACATGGAGATACCTACCTGAATCAACAAGATGCTCGTCATCTACGTCGCTCTCACACTCCCGATCGACCTTTTGATCAACGCCCGCAGGGAAACCACGCAAACACACGAACATTCGGCGTTCGAACTTGCGAGTGCAGCTACGACTGCTCGGAGATGCCACAAAGTCTACTGCCACGGTCGCTGGAAGTAACGGCGTCTGGGTGGTTTCTTGTGGACGCTCAACTTCAGCGTGGCGTCTATTCGCTCGGTGTACCTCTAGGACCGGGTGTGGGACATTGTGACCGCCGCTATCGCAGCGGGCGTCTCCTTCGCTGGAACCACCAACGCGGTTAAGTGATGTGTGTGGGTTCGCTCAGATCGCCGCGAGCAGTGCGGCTGTAGTGGCGCCCTCTTGCTTTTTGATGTCCTCTAGGGATATGGAAGTGAACTGCCGGGTCAGGTCGAGGGCATCGTCGCGAAGCGCGGGTGGTGCGTTCGCTGAAATTTCTGGCACGCACTCGGCGTCATGCTTGTGGTGGTGCGCAATGAATCGGCCTGCCCGCAGTCGAAGGATCCAGTCTCGTTTGCTTGAGTGAAGGTGGGATCGCGCGAGCCTGTCGAATTCTCCAGACTCACCGTTGTCACCGAGCGCGTCGTAGAAACGAAGCCACTGAGCTCCCGAACTCACGCCGGAATCATCGATGCGCTGCAAGAGACCTGCTACTGCCTCCGGATTTGAGCGCGCCGTCGATTCAATGAATGTCGACAGCGCATCTGTGTATTCGGGACGCGCCACGACATCGGCTTGAAGCTCGGTGGCTGTTTCCGCATCACCGGCGGCCGCTAGGAGTGATATGCCTGCGCGCATCAACGCGGTGCCCGATCGCTGGTCGAGGGTTCGCAATTTCTGTTCGAGTCTTGCGGAAGCCTGCTCTGCCGCGGCCACCTCGTTCAACAGGATGATCAAAGCACTAGCGTCGGTCGGATCCCATGGGGTTCCAAGCGATTCCATGACATCGCCGACACTGAGGGTTTCGTGGTACCAACTCCAAGACATCGCTTCGCTAGCGCCGAGCACATCGAGCAGTTGGAAGATCGCTGAGTGGCGCTCAAAAGAACTCGATGCTTCGAGATATTCGCGCACAGCGCCGCTTACCTCGTTGCGGCGCCCCATATAGGTTGCATGTCGTAACACCCGAGTCTTGTCATCGTTGACGGTCAATTCCAGTGATCGCAGTACTTTGCGGACGACTTGTTCGGCTTCGGTGACGTCGGAGTGCGAGCCGAGCACTCTGAGGTCGTCTCCGTGGCGCACATAGCGAAATCCAGCAGTGCGCATCTCTGCGTCGAGTGGTGCCAACACAGCTGTCGCCAGCGGGTCGGATGCAGCGAGTCCTTGCGGTAGCCCCCGTTTCAAGCCGGCCATGACCTCACCGAGCCATTCCCCCAAAGCCGATCGCACCGTCTCGTCGCAGCCCGCCCGTGTGAGCGCCTCATGCAAGACATCGTGGCGAATCGAGTCATAGAACGACTGAATGTCCACGGAGAGCACATGCGTCGCGTCCGCGTCGCTCTCGTTGACGAACTCCTCCAGCGCAACCCATTGCTTGTCGCCCCTGAGTCCTCGCGGCCACAGAACCTCGTGCTCAGAACCCAAACTCGCTTCGATCTCAGGACGGCAACGTTCGACCAGTGCGGCGTATGCTAAGCGATCAGTAAACCGCAGCGCCGCGGCCGGGCGAAAACCTCCGCTCGTTTTGGGAACATCCACCTCGTGAGTGGGTGTCGGCACATAGCGACCTGAGAAGATGTCGTCTCGAAACGCTGCGCAGACGCCGGCCATCGCATCGTCGGGTAGACGGTCGCCGACACGTCCCGGGAGAAGGTCACTGCACACATCGCTGGCGTGCAAAGTCGGCAAGCGTTCCGCGACACTCCGCCAACTCCAACTTCGTCGAGTTGAGGATCCTGAGCGAACCGCGCGGTAGATGCGTCGTCGACGGTCGCCTTCAGCGTGACTTACCTCGATCAGTCCGTCATCGCGGAGGGTCCGAGCGGCTCGGCTTATCTGGCTGATCTCGACTCCAAGCCGGTCAGCCAACTCAGTGGGCGAGGCGTTCTTGCGTTCTAGTTCGACCAACATTCGTTCGCCGACACTGTGCGTGTACTCGCGCGCTTCTCGGAGCGCCTCGGAGGTGATCGTCGTCAACAGTGCCTTTTGGAACTCGTCGCCTAGTGATTCAAGTTCGTTCACGGGCAGGTCGCGCCGTTGTAGAATACGGATCGAACTGGCTAACTCCGCGGCGGCCGTGGTGATCGTCTCCACAGATTGATCCAGCAGCAGTGCTCGGCCACTCTGCAAGACGAGGTCGAATGAGACGCTGGTTTCCACGGCAGGCTCGCTGCTGCGAAGTGCCGCACGCAACTCATTCGAGAACGTGTCGAACATCTCGTTGCTCACATGTCAAGCATATGTCAAATAATTTGCACTAGCAACTAGTTGCTATCTCCACCCTGTCCCCAGCCGAGCGATCCCTTGGTCGGGAGCGGCTTCACTCAGCCGTTCGCGGCACCTATTTTCCGTTTGGGGCACTGGCTGGCCCAGCAGCGCGTGCGCTACTGGTGTGCCTTGCCACAACCGAGGATTGTTTGCGACCAGCATTGCCCCCTGTGAACGTGCAATGAGGAGGTTCGCTGCGGTGCTGAATTCTCCGACGCTGGCTGACATGGCGGGTACAGCCAACAGATGAGCTCCCAAGTCCGCGACAAGGCCTGCGTGGTCCGCGCTGAGTGCGTCTTTGCATACCAGAGTGGCGACGCGCACAAGATTGCCGCAACCGAGCGTGATGCACGGTTCGGCCGGATTGACGGGCTCCCGGATGCCATTTCGGCCTTCAAACACAGTGAACTTGTCGTGGTGCCACGCTGTGCCAACGCCTGGCAGCAGGACGGACGCTCGGTTGACAAGCTGTCCGTCGTCAACTAGGTGAGCACTCCCTGCGAACAGTATTGGCAAATCCGTCGCGGTGGCCCACTTCTCGCTGAGCCATTCGACGGTCTCTTGATCGACGCTCAACTCTGGTAGCACAACGACATCGACACCCTCACGACAGGCGTCGCGTAGGAGTCGGTCGATCAACAACCGCTGAGCTTGGGGGTTGGCAGGACCCATCTGGTTGGGTGGAAGCCTGAGTTCGGTTAGCGATTCGTTGGGTAACAAAGCGGCTATTTCCAAGGGTGGGGATGAAGCTAAGCGGTCGAGAATGGGGGCGTACTCGCCGATCACCTGAACCTTGACATCGGACCGGGTGAGGCGGCGAACGTGCGCGAGTTCGCCTGGAGGTAAGTGCAGTCGGTGGGGTCGGGCGCTGTGCCCAACATCACCCATGAGACGCATTTCGTTGATGGGGTAGAGATCGCCTTCCTTTAGTTCAAAAGAGGTGCCCCGTTCCGACAACCAGTCGCGAGTGAATGTGGGCCAGTAAAGCCGATCCAGCACGGTGGCTATCGTAAGCGCAAGAGCTTCGTCGGTCAGCGAGATCGCATCTGCGGAAACAGCAGCGATGGTCTGGCCGACCATTTCTGGCGTGTATTCGGTCGCTGTTGCAAAGGCCGATTCTCGTGGTGTCAGATGTCCTTCAAGGGATGCCGACAGGGCAGCCGCCTGTTCAAGAAAGCTCTCCTCGGAACGTCCGATAGTGTCGCTGCCGGCCTGCGAGCGCGCGTATTCGAGGAGGCTGCTTACCGCGTGCCAAGCGGATCTGGCTCCCTGACAGATTGCCGCTGTCGTGACGCGGCCCCCACCGCCGCCAAGTGTCGGCGCCATCCGGTTCACCGCTGATCTACCCGTGTCTCGGTCCCGCGGGCGTGCGGACAGGTGTCCTTCGCTGGAAGTTCCAGCGGACTCTCGTCAACGGCGCGATCAGATGATTGAGTGTTCAGGAGGCTGGCGCGTAGCGGTTCGATGTGGAAAACGCTGAATCGATCCTCACGGGTGATGGCCTCGTGCAAACTGTCATTGTTTGTGCAGGCTTGGACCCCAGACTCCACGCCCGCAATGAGCCAAGCGGCACCCTCAAGGCGCACCGCGCTGACCTGCTCGCCCAGGTCGCTGACGTTCCAGCCGGACATGGCAAAGTGACGCAGCGCAGAGAGGCGCACGACATCGGATGTCGAGTACAACCGACGAGCGCCGCGGCCAGACCCGGGCTGGATTGACGGCTTGACCCAACCCCTGCGTGCCCAGTAATCAAGTTGCCTATAAGTGATGCCTGCAACGTTGGCAGCTTCCGTCGCTGTGATTACAGAATCCTTGTTATATGTAGTCATTCTGTGATTACACCACGCGCGGATCGTGTAGTCAAGCACCTTTTGGGAACGCGGTACCGACCCCCATCGTCCCCTTGTATTTGGCTCCTACCGTGGTCGCTACGTGGCGACCACGAAGCCGATACTCAGCCCTGCCCCGGTGTCGAGATTTTAGCGGTGACGGTGGCGGTGATCAGGGCAGAGCGGTACTCCTGCAAGAGGTTTAGCACAGCATTCAGTCGGGCGGTGAAGGCGTCGATGCGGGCGGTCTCCGCGTTGAGATAGTCATTGAATGCTCGCTGCCGGGAGATTGGAGGAACGGTCGAGCCTGAGCGCGGTGGATTATCCGACGTCGCGCCTCCCCGCGGTCGATCGCGTAAGCGATGTGCAGGGAAGTGACGCAATTGTCGAGTTCGCGCACCATCAGCCGGATGGCGTCAAGGGCCACCGCTTCGACTTCGGCCGCGCTGAAGCCTGCCATTTTTTTGGCCGCGTGAGGCATGTTGAAATCGTGGCGGACTGATCTCAACTTGAGCGCCAAGATCTCGGACCGCGCGGATTCGTCGGGGGATTCGAACTCGATCACCTCGTCGAATCTTCGCCACACTGCGGAGTCCAGAAGCGTTGGGTGATTGGAGGTGGCGATGAAGAGCGAGTCTCCTTTGTGATCGTCGACCACCTGCAGCATTGAGGCTACCACCCGACGGAGTTCGCCATGGTCGGCCCGGTCGGCGCGCGCACG
Source organism: Acidimicrobiales bacterium (assembly GCA_965116485.1). Taxonomy (GTDB): domain Bacteria; phylum Actinomycetota; class Acidimicrobiia; order Acidimicrobiales; family Aldehydirespiratoraceae; genus VXYK01. The sequence goes on along the minus strand of OZ220692.1, from coordinate 3,084,840 downwards.
CCCCAGCATGTCGAACTCATCGAACACCAGCACCCAGGATCCGACGTCGAGGAAGCTGAAGATCTGCTCAAGATTCCGTGCTGTTTCGCCCAAGTAAGACGAGACGATCGTCGCCAGTCGGACTCGGGCTATGGGAAGCCCGAGTTGTCCGGCCATCGCCTCAGCGCTGGCGGATTTGCCGCTGCCCGGGGGTCCTACGAACAGAAGGCTTGAGCGCGGCGAGACTCCGTGAGCCCGCATTGCCGAGCGCTGACGGAACTCGTCAACTAGAGATTCGAATAGCTTGAGGACAGATTCGTCGAGGACTAGGTCTTGAAACGAGAGCCGTGGTTCTTCAAGCGATATCAACGGAAGATCGTCTCGGGTCTTGGGCAGAGGCCTTAGCGACGACACTTGCGGCGGCCTTCGCCGGTGCCCCGGTTCGTCGAGGATCGCCTCAAGTTGCTCGGCGACGAGATCGTGGCGTTTGCGCCTCTCATCATCGATAAGTTCTCTTGCGGCGCGCTGGAACCCTGCATCGTCGCCCCGCTGATGACTGCGGAGCAGCGCTTTCACCAAGTCACTGCGTGCCACGCCATGAACATACTCGCGCACTGTGCCAGCGACCACGCGGAGGGTGACGTTGGCGCTCGAATGCCTGAGCGATTCGAATCAACCCGGACTTGTCGGCAAGCAGTACGTTGTTGGCGCTCTCCAGGACAGCGACCGTCGCTTGTCCTCCCTCTTTGTGACGGATTAGCGAACTGTAGGCATCGCCTCGGATGTAGGCCTGTTGGGTTGAGTCGCCCAGGTTGTGGGCCAACGCGGTCTCGGCCACTGCCCAGGGCGTGTCGCGTAGCGTTCGGATGAACTGACTTCGCCAGCTACCGGATACGGGCGCTGCTCAACGCTCTCAGCCCCCCAATACGCGAAGAACCCAAAATGAGCAATACCCCGGACGCATGCCACGAGGGCATTGGCGGCTCCGGGGAATTGCTTCTCAAGATACCATGACCCGTCTTGGAGTTCAACGGCGATCTTGAGCAAGCGGTCTCGCTTGCACGTATGTCCACTTACCGGGCTCATTCCGACGACGATCGAGGCGCATGGGAGCTCTACCGTTGGAATGTCGAGTTGGCGTCTTCGCTGTTTCCGCTCGTCTCCGATATTGAGGTCACACTGCGCAACACGCTCCACGATCGATTGGCGGTGCACTTTGGCGGCTCTACGCGTATTAGGGGGAGTGAGGGTGTTGAGTAGGTTCCAGTCGGGTTTGCCGGCATACAGGAGTGCTCTGATCCGGTAGTTGGTGAAGTCAGTGAAATGCGAACCCGACGCGTTTGACTCGTTTGATCAGATTGTCAGCGGCTCGGTCGCTGTGTTGGACACCCGCGTGGTGCCAGTCAGCAGTTCTGGGTGCTCCAACGGGCGATGGTGCGTCCCAGCCGGTTGACCTCGACAGGCAGATACGAGTCTTGGAACTCGACGGCGAGCTGGTCGACTGTTGTGGCGCCGAGGTCGGGATCGGCGATGTCATATATCCCGCGCAGTGTTTGGTTGGCGTGTGAGGCGTTGCGGACCTCTCCGTGGGGGTCACCGGATTCGAGCAGGCCGCGTAGACGGTCCTCGCCTGTTTCGCTGATGCGTTCGTGGCCGGTGAGCAGCAGTTTGCGGCTTCGATACAGCGGGTCGTGTTTGCGGCCCCGGTGCCCGAGGGTCTGGTTCTGCACCCGCCGTCGCACCTCGTCGAGTGTGTTGTCAGCTTGCCGCACCACATGGGAACGGGTCCGCCACCTGGGCTGCGTCAACCAGCGCCGTGTCCAGCGTCGCCCTATACGGTCTGGAGAGGTCCAGGGTCGCCCAACGAATGTGTACCCGCCGGCTCGCCGGCTGGTTGAGCAGCCATCTCGCGGGTGCTGTGGCTGTTCTGTGAGGCACTATGTCCAACAGTTTGCCGCCGGCGACGTCGACAATGCTGGTCGCCCACGCCTTGTGTCTATAGCACCCTCACGACCAAACAGGGTCTAGTCGCGACCCACAGCGGTCGTCGCGCCGATCCGGTCGACATCAGCATCGAGCAGCGTTTGACCCCAGCACAGCACCGTGTCGTTCACCGCCGACCAGCAACACGCCAAGTCCGAAACAACATCGCTCAGCGGACGGCCACAGCCGACTTGGCGTGTCGCCCAACGCGCTGCTCGTGTCGTCAACAACACCCGCGGCGGCGCTATCTGAGGGTTCTGTTCAGTCACCGAACCCGTGCCGCAATCCTCACTCGGGCATCTCCATCGACCTTTGTGCCACACCAGCCGCACCGGCCGGCCGAAGCTCGGCAGATCCACCAGCTCCACCAGCCGCTTGCCGTCGGACCACAACTTGCCGCCACACCCCGCACACGACGGACGCTGTGCACGGCTTCGCACACTCAACCTCAACGGCCCGCCACGGTCGTCGTCGACGCTCAACACGTCTACTTCGCCGAAACCTACCAACAACTCGCACATGCCTATAGGGTCACACACCACACCGATCCTCCAGTCTCAGTGGATGGTTTACGACCCCGATTCTAGAGGATCCCACCCAACCAACCGCCAACACCCCACAACCCCCACTGCCCCCTCAAACGCGAAGAGCCGAATTGCTTCTCAAAGAATCCACTAGCTAAACCGGATGACCCGCCGTATGGTGTTGCGAGCGGAATGTGCTCGGCGGGAGGAGCTACGGATGTCCCTTGAAGTGGTGTACGGCGAAAGTCGCAATCGGACGATCGCCCGAGCGTTGGTCGCGCAACTGGAGCAGGCGGTTGGGGACGGGACCGTGTATTTGGGCTACCCGGTGTTGGCCACCGCAGACGAGCGTGTTGAGGTCGACGCCCTGCTGGTGAGCCGAGATCACGGTCTGGTGGCGTTCCTGCTGGCTGATTCGTTGCCGGATTCCGACGAGGCGTGGACCGAAGTGATTTCGGAGCAGGATCGCCTGTTTGCGATCCTCAAGAGCCACCTGAGCCGGCATGAAGGTCTGCGGTCAGGGCGACAGGTAGCGGTAACCCCGAATACGGGAACGGTGTTCGCAAGTAAGCCAACTGCTAGAAAGCCAAGCGGTGCCGAGGGATTCTACGGCGCGATGGAAACCGTGTCTGACTGGGTCAAGGATCTCGGGTCCATTTCGGAAGAGCTCGAGAAAAACCTGCAGGCGGCCTTGCAGCGCGTGGCCACAATCAAACCGGCCAAGAAACGCGGTTCGGTCACCAAAGATGACTCCCGGGGCGCCGTCCTCAAGGAGATTGAGAGCGGGATTGCGAACCTTGACCGTTGGCAAAAGGCTGCTGCGATAGAGAGCCCCGAAGGGCCGCAGCGTATTCGCGGCCTCGCCGGATCGGGCAAGACGGTCGTTTTGGCTCTGAAGGCCGCCTACTGGCACTCGCAGCATCCCGACTGGCACATCGCGCTTACGTTCCATTCCCGCGCGCTGTACCAACAGATCGCAGACTTGGTGACTCGCTTCACGTTCGAGCACACGAACGATACGCCCGATGAGAGCCAGCTCCGCATCGTCCATACTTGGGGATCGAGCGCGCACCTGGGTTTGTACAGCTTGATGGCGTCTGCGCTCGGCGAGCCTGCGAGGAACTGGTCGTATGCGAGGGGCAAGTACGGGATGGACGAGGCGTTCGCAGGCATTTGCCGAGAACTCCTGAATTCCGCTCACACGCAAGACGTTCAACCGATATTCGACGCGGTGCTGATCGACGAGGCGCAGGATCTGCCGCCCGAGTTCTTCCAACTCGTTTACCTCTTCACGAAGCACCCGAAGAGGATCGTCTGGGGCTATGACGAACTGCAGAGGCTTTCCGAGGCGGCCATGCCCACCACGGATGAGCTTTTTGGCAACGGTCCCGAAGGCGAGAGTTTGATCAGCCTTGACAACGCCGACGGCGAACCTCGCCGCGATATCGTCCTCCCGATCTGTTATCGGAATCCGCCGTGGGCACTTGCTACTGCCCACGCGCTCGGAGTCGGTGTCTACCGTCAGGAGGGGCTACTGCAGCACCCGGATGAACCGACTCTCTGGCGAGACGTCGGCTACAACGTTGTGCGGGGGAGCCTGGCTCACGGGTCACGGGTCACATTAGAACGGTCACGAGACAGTTACCCGGCGTACTTCCCGGAGCTGCTAACGGAACATGATGCAGTCGCAGTTCGATCATTCTCAACCCGGGACGAACACGACGCGTGGGTCGCGAACGAGATCGAACGCAACCTGAACGAAGACGAACTCGAGCCCGACGACATCTTGATCGTTCTTCCAGACACCTACCGGGCGAAATCTCGCGCGCCGCACCTGATGAAGCAGCTCAGCCGTCTCGGTATCCAGTCCCACCTAGTCGGGGTGAACAGCAGTGTGGACGAGGTGTTCAAACCTGAGTCTGTCGCGATAGCGCACATCTACCGCGCCAAAGGCAATGAGGCGCCGATGGTGTATGCGGTCGACAGCCAACACGCGGCTGGGCAGTTCAACGCAGTCACAAGGAGGAACAGCCTGTTCACGGCCATCACCCGTAGCCGCGCGTGGGTTCGCATCACCGGTTGGGGAGAAGAGATGGACCCGATCCGCCGTGAGGTCGAAGCTGTCGTCAAAAAGAAGCACCAGCTCAAGTTCACTATTCCGACGGGACCTGAGCTAACGAAACTGCGGGATCTCCACCGTGATCGGTCTGAGAACGTTGAGAAGTCACTTCGGAAAGCGACGGAGGGCCTCTCCGCGTTCTTGGAGGCGTACGACCGAGGGGAATTGGACCCGCTCGACCTGCCACCAGCGCTTCGGACACGGCTAGTCCTGAGTCTTCAGACTGAATCTCCCGATGCCGACCGTTAAGGCGGTTGCAGATCAGGTTCGCAACGCACTTGACTACGTGCGTGATGCGGAGCTGGCGCAGTTCACGACCGAGGTCTCGATGAACTCGACCTCGGTGGCTTGGCACCCTCTCGATCGCAAGGGGGCATTCGTTGAGAGCTTCGAACACCCGTCTATCGACCAGTACGTGACCTGGCTCGTGAACGGTGACTACTCGGCACTGCTCTATGACGGCAGCCTCATCCAGATCACCTACGGGGTGGCGGACGGGGAGGTTTCAAGGCACCGGTTGGCCTACTTCCCGTGCCCCTATGTTCTAGACCGTGACCTGCTGCAGCAGGGAATGCCGGTGGCCGATGCCGTTGAGCTCTATCGGGATTCGGACGCAGTCTTGCGTTCGCCGATTCGTTTTGACTTCGACAGCCAGGCCGTGGCCCCGGGGCACCCCGCAAGCCATGTGACCATCAACGGTGTCGACTGTCGGATCGCGTGCATCGCACCGTTGCACATCATGCGATTTCTAGACTTCGTCTTCCGTCACTTCTACGCGCAACTCTACTCCGCTCACCGTTCTTTCTTTGGCTCAGCGCACTCACAGCACATTGGTCCGCCATCGTTGGGACAGGACGACCGCCACCAAGTTCACTTCGCCTGGGATGTCCATGCAACAGTGACAGGCGGAACTCTCGGAAGATGAACTGACTCGCCGTTACCGTCGTCTTGATGCTTCCTCCACACAATCTCTGGTTCACATTCTCCATGCGCTGCTAGGTGAGGATAGGATTGCACGCCTGGAATTACAGTGTTTGAGTTTAGGGCTTTGCACGGTTTGAGTAATGGTGAGCGGCAACGATACGCCTCAGTTTCAGACGAACTTTGATCGGCGCGGGCCAGTCTTCATCTCGTACCGCCAGAGCGACGGAAGTGAAATCGCGGAGGCCCTAGCGTGGGGGCTTCGCGCCGCTGGCGTTCCCGTCTGGCATGATCAAACTGATCTGCCGCCGGGAGATACCGAGTTCAGGCTCACGGAGGCGCTCTCATCGGGTCTCTCTGGAGCAGTTCTCTTGGTAACACCCGAGATCGAGAACTCCGAAGTCATTCGTGAGGTCGAATTGCCACTCCTGCTTGAGCTTGAGAAGAATTCGGCGTTTAGCCTTGCCATCGGTTCGGCGATCGAAGAACCGTATGACGTAGGAAGTCTTGACTACTCGGCTCCCGACCGACTCCTTGGTCAAGAACCAGGGACTCTTCGAAGGCTCAACCAGAGACGCATAGAGACCGTCGATGAGCGGACTGCTCTGGCCACCACCATGAGCCGACGGAGAATGGAGCGACTCCGGTCCGATGTAGAAGCGTCATCAGGGACGCTGACGCTTGACATTCAGACCCGAGTGCCGCCCTTCGCTAGGCTTCTTGATGGCGATCTCGTGCTACGTCTTCGGCCACCCAATGAAGGGGAGCGGCGCCCACACGTCAATGGGCTCCATGACTTGCACCGATTCCTCGGTCAGTTGTCACAACTCGTCGCGATCGCGGGATCAAGATCGGTCCGAGTGCGTGGTGGTGCCCACCTTTCTGTGGCGTGCGCGATCGGAGCTGCGCTTCCCACCACGCTCATGGGAACAGTCGAGGTGCTCGACACCCAAGGCGGTAAGTGGGCGCTTACGGGGCAGGCGCGAGTGCCGATGGCGGAGAGACTGTGCGTGCCTGTCACACCCCCGGTGTATAACTTCCACCGTGGACCCGTGCTCGTTTATGTCGACCTCTTGCCGCAGCGAAGCGATGCTGCCTTTGAGACTTTTGCGCGTCGTGAGCGAACCTTCGCGGGGTTGGCTCATCTGCGCTACCGAGGTCAGGGTTTGGTGCTTCCCGATCAGGCTGCAGATGTCGTCGGAGAACTTGCTACGGAAATTCGAACTCTGGCCAATACGCATCACACGACTGATGTCCACCTGTTGCTGCGCTGTCCTTATCCGATCGCGGTGTTGCTCGGACGCACGCTCAACACGCTCACAGTCCATCTTTACGAGTGGGAAGACAGCTCCGAGATCGGCTCAAGATCGGGACCGCGATACGTCCCCAGCGTCGTACTGCGCTCTGGCGCTGGAGGCTCCCCCATCTACGAAGTCACGGCCCCACCTCTGGTGGGCGGATCTTGAAAGGAGGGCTAATGCACGCGCTACACGAGCAGTTCGACCAGGCCCTAACCAATATTGAAGTCAACGGCGAGAAACGGCAGCGCGCAATTGATGCACATACCGAGATTCAGGATTTGCTCGCCGACGACGAGCAACTGCGAACCTGGGGGATCAACACTCGGCTAATCGGCTCTTACAGCCGAAAAACAGCGATATACCCTGGTAAGGACGTAGATGTTTTCGCTCGGTTTGAAAACCTCGACATGTCCGCGAGTCCTGAAGCCGTCTACGGACGCGTTGAGGAGGTTCTCGTGCAGAAATACGGACATGTAGCGAATGGTGGTAGGGCCACACCCCAGGCACGCAGCATCAAGGTGGATTTCCCAGACAGCAGAGGCACCAACGCTAGCCTCGCCGTCGACGCAGTCCCGGCCGTACGACACGGCATCCGTTGGGCCATCCCGACTAAGGACCGGAATCTATGGGTGCCCGGTCAGACCCGTTGGGTCACAACAGATCCCGAGCGGTTCGGTGTTCTCTCAAGCGAACTCAACATGGCATCTTGGAGTCCTGCCGTTGGCGCTCAAGGTGCCTACAAGCCAGTGGTAAAGCTCATGCGACAGGCTCGCGAAGTCCATCTTGGCGATCAGAAACCGGGTGGGCTGTATGTGGAATTCGCCGTCTATGGCGTTTGGGTAAATCGACAGGTGACCGGCAGTGAATGGGGTAGGTTGTTTGCGAGCACGCTAAGCCATGTAGCGAACCGGTTCAGTCTCGCTTCGCTTCAACCACTGGTCGATCCCGGACTTGGGACGCCGGTCGATCCTTCGCTTGATGTAACCCAATGGGAACAAGCCAGCGCTATCTTCAGCAACCTTGCGAACTTAGCCTCAGAGGCTCTCAAAGCGAGCCGCTGCGAAGCTGCCTTGAAGTGGCGACAAATCCTCGGCACAAACGCTCGAGGAGAAGTCTTACCGCTGCCGCCGGGGTGCGGCTCCACAGGTCCAGCTGCTGCAAGCCTCACAACGGTCGCCGCAACCCGCCCGAGCGAGGCTCAAGGTTTTGGATGACCGAGGTCCCCGAGGTCGATGCCTTTGACCAAGCATCCCTTGAGTCGTTCAGATCACAGTTGGTTGCCGCGGGCTTTGAGCCTGACCCGGGCACGGCCTTGAGGAGTTGGACGGGGCCTGCTCACCCGGCTCTGGCTTCCCTTTCAGATGCTCGTCGGATGAGTATCGTGATCCGCGACGGATGGCCAGTTGTTTTTCCGTATCTCTTCGCGGATGGACTGAACACCAACCATCTGACTTCTGACGGATACGTGTGTCTTTGGCATGAAGGCGAAGGATCAAGGGAGTGGATAACGCTCGACGGCATATACGACCGACTATCCGATTGGTGTGACGCTGCGCAAAATGGTTGGGATTCTGAGGGCCTTGCCCTGGATGCCTATCTGAATTTCCAACCGAAGGCACGAGCAGTTGCGATATTTAATCTTGATGTGCTCCAACTTGGTGTCGGAGGGACTAGGGGGACGTTTCGAGGTGAACTCCAACCTCCAGGTCGGCTCCTGCTCCAACCGGATGGCCAGCAAGGCGAACTTAAAGGTGTCTGGTACTCAGTATCCAGACTCGAAGTTCCTCCGCGGAACCTCAACGAGTTGCGCCAGATCTTGGCACGCCAACATGTTCGTAGCCTCGACCGCGCGTTGGCGGCGCGCCGTGACAGCGCTCTATGGCAACCCAGTGACTCAGTAGACTTAATACTGCTGTTGTGGCGCCTCGACGGCATCTCACATGTCTTGGTTCTAGCCTTGCAGGGGACCGGCGACCAAACTACGGCGTTTGCCCTGAAAGCGGGTCCAAATGACATGCGGTCTCTCGCTTTGCGCGCGGGCCCAGACTCGACATTGTTAGCTGACAAGACTGTCACCGTTTTTGGGCTCGGAGCGCTTGGTGGACATGTCGCGTTAGCATTGGCGAACAGCGGTGTCACCCAATTACGCCTCTTCGACAGTGATCTGTTACTGCCCGAGAACGTAGTACGACATGTTGGCGGTCACCAGCTCGTCGGAGCCTCAAAGTCCGAGGCGATAGCCGCGCTTATTCGTGGCAGCGCTCCTTGGACAGAGGTTTCCCCATCAGCTTCTAGCCCCATTGCACCTGACGAATTGAACCAGGCGTTGTCCAACTCCGATCTAGTTGTTGACACAACAGGGGTCGACGCTGCTGTGCAAGCGATCTGCCTTTGCACGCTAACGCAATCGACGGTCCTGGTGTCAGGTGCCTTGTACCGAGGTGGATCCGTGGCACGAGTCCGCCGACAAGGAACACCCGGTGACACACCGATCCTAGAACGCGCCACAAATCCTGGCTACGTCCTGATTCCTCCAGGCCCAGACGATCATCTAACCCACCCAGCTATTGGTTGTTCCGGCCCGGTCCATAACGCCCCACCCACATCTGTGCTCGCCGCCGCCGCTCTAGTTGCCCAAATGGCCGTGGACACACTCACGAGCAGTTTCCTGCTACCGGATGAAGTGATAGATGTTTATCAGCCTTTACGGGATCAACCACCATTCGACCGTTTAGGCCGAGTGCCTTACGACGTCGATGTTGCTCCTGGATCTATGCACCACTAAACACCTTGAGCTGTCGGCGTTCAAACACTCCAGACTAGCCGGCGCGGCAGTAACGTATGGTTAGGATCATGTTGTTGGTGGTGAACGCCGAGAACATATCTGGCCCTTCGCGTCTTAGGGGGGGGGGGGGGGTGAGGGCGTTGAGGACGTTCCAGTAGGGTTTGCCTGTATATAGGAGTGCGCTGATCCGGTAGTTGCTGAACCCGTAGCCCACGCATTTGATCAGGTTGTTGGCAGCCTCAGAGGCGGCGTTGGTGACTCGGACGTGGTTCCAGTTGGCGATCTGGGTGCTTTAGCGCGCGATAGTGCGGCCCGGCCGGTTGACCTCTGTGGCAGAGAGGCGTCGCAGAACTCGACAGCGAGCTGCTTCACGGTTGCCTTGTTTTGTTCGGGATCGGCGATGTCATAGACATCGCGCAGGGTTCTGGTTGGAGTGTGAGGCGTTGCGGACCTCGCCCGTGTGTGTCGCCAACGTCGAGCAGCCCCAACAGTTTCGTCTCGGCGATGTCGTGATGGTCTGGGTGTGTGCACAACAGGAGTTCGTTCGACACTCCCGATGAACGTGCCAAACGCGAGAACGACCTAAAGAAGTACCATCGGTACTCGATCGGCCGACAACAGCTTGACGTACTTGTTTCAAATGAGCGCCAGTCGCAGGCCATGATCCCTTGGCGCGGCCTGTCGTCTGGACTGACGTGAGTCTAGGAGACCTAGGCAGAGGGACTCATATTGCTTGCGGCGAGGACGGGGGTCTTGCGCGTACCGGCCTTACCCTGGAATTCTATGAACCAAATTTCGTTCGAAGAATTAGCGGGCCGATTGACGCCGGAGGCACTTGACCTGTTACGAGAGATGGCAGCAGCCCACCTTGAGAGCACGGGTGATCGATTGTTCATCTCGACCCACGCGTTCGGTAGTGGCACGCACCTGCACTTCCTAGGGAAGGGATCCAACCGCCAGTTCAGCGGAGTCGACGAAGGCGCGCTCAATGATCTGGCGGGTTGGGATCTTCTTCACATCGGTTACGGAGAGAGGGGATCGCCCAACTACCGAGTCACCGGTGAAGCGCAGCGCTTCTATCGGTGGTTGATGGAGAACGAAGGGTCACCGATTGAGCAAGTTGAAGAAGAGATTCAACGTGTGACCTCGGGCTCGGAGTATGCCAAGGACCATCCAGGAGCAGCACACCATTTGCATGAGGCTTTTGAATTGTTGTGGAACGGTCAGGTGGATGATCGGGTCGTGTCAGAAATCGGAGACCATTTGCGTAAGGCTTTGATGGACGCCACTAACGATGTCGTCGGTGCTGGAACGGAAGGCCGACAGGAAAACCCTATTGATCGCCTGCGGAGTCATTTGGAGCGCATGAATCTCCCATCGCGGGAGGCTGAAGTTCTTTCCCAGGTCGTCGAACTTGCTCGGGTTGTGCTGCGTCTTGACCATCGACTGAACCACGTTCGCGATGAATCGGACAAAGGAGAACCCGATGTTTCATGGGATGAAATTCGACGCGCTGCCTTCACGACAGCTTTCGCGTGTTTCGAACTCGACCGGTTGCGCAATTTGCGATGAGACTCGCTTGTTCGAGTAAGGTTGACGGTGTCTCTTGGCCTGTCGATTCTCTATCGTCTCCGTATGGAACGCTCGTCTTGTTGGTAGCGCTCCACATCGAGGAACGGATCCGCGCTCTTGCGCGGCTTGGGTGGTTTTTTCGAAACGTCTTTGCCCTTGCTCGAGTTTTTCTTGCCCTTAGATCCCATCCGCCCACAATAGCACGACTCCGGCTACGGCCAGTGGAAGTCCCCCCATACTCAAGTTCAACCATTGGCAGCGACGCTTGACGGTGTTTGTCAGCTCGATGCATTTGCACTCGCTCCAGAGAGCGAGTGCCCTGTACGTGGCGTCATCTGTCGGATAGCTGACTATGTTGTCCCCGTATTCTTTGACCAGGGTTTTTGGCGAAATCTCGAACGGTGCCTTAAGCGGCCGCATGAGGCCGATGGCTGCAGCAAGGCATGCAGTGAAGCCCACAGCCACAGCAAGAACACCGAACCAGGTCAAGCAGCCGCGCTCGACTCCTGATGCCGCTACGCCAGAGACTCCGATTCCGGCGCCACTAGCGACAACTGTGGCCGACAAGAACATGGATGCCCGGTTTCTGAACGCTTCCAATTTTGCGTACTCTTGATCCTTCCACTCGAGGCCCGCTCCGTAGCCCAGCCGGTACGCGACCCTCTCCTCTTGTGGCTCGTCCATCGGGTGACCTTCCTTTTTGGCGAAACTTCCAACCAGTTTGTGTAACAGGACCTTGAGGAATGTTCTCATCAGGGCCCGAGGCTACCTAGTGGCGAGTCACACGGAGACCGTTTCCGTGGAGTTTGCTGCGCGGTAACGCTGCTGTCAGATCCCTCGGCGTCTGTTGGAAGGCCTCGGTCCCGTGTATTCCAACACCGATCCCGTGTATCCCAACACCCAGCGGTGTTGTACCAATGACCGACTCTCAGAACCTCACTAACGCAGTTTCCTTTGGAGCGGCATCTCGCCGGTAACAGCGGAGGTGATCAGTGTTCTCCGCCGTTCCGCAAGAAGCTCGATCTGTCGCGAGAGAGCCGAGGTAGAGCGGTCGCATTTTGAGCGTGCCGAAAGAAGGACTCTCGAGACATCAAGCTGCTCAGAGTAGGGAACATTTGGAACCGGTATCTCGTTCATATCGGCCTGGGTGATTTTCTCGCGGGTTGCACCGCTAATGAATGCTCCGCGATCAAAGGTGCTGAGGTGCATCGCTAGAAACTCGGGGTCTGCATTCAAAGCACGGAGGACATGGGCGTGGTTGTTCACCCACACCTTTCCTTGCACAACGAACGATATTTCGTAGTTTGGATCGGCAAGCTGGGCGCCGTCCTCACCGAGCAACACGAGGGTCTCATCGAACAAGTACTCATCAACAGAATCGATCGCACCACTGGCCCCATAGTATGGATATGGTCCCCCGCGAGTTGATCGCTCCTCGGTGCTCAACGGGATCCGTGCTCCGTCGAGACACAAAACTAGGTGTTTTAGCGGGATGGCTCCATGTGTAGCAGTTAGCGATTCCATTTGGTGTTCGACCATCGACCGCCAGCGTTCGGCGAGGAGTTCGATGAGGCGGCGTTTTTTGGAGATGAGGGCGTCGATGCGGGCGGTTTCGGTGTCGAGGTAATCAGCGATCGCCTGCTGCTCGGCTCGTTGGGGAACGGCCGTTCGATACTGGCTGATTTTCTCCCAGTTGGTCCTTGGCATCTTTGTTCCGTCTGATGTCGCTGAGGCCCACGCAACGAATGGGGCGGACATGACTAAGTAGCCGAGCCAACGGGGATCGACCTCGCTCACAGGCCGCAAACAAATCAACTCGGTCGAAGCCAGCACAGGTTGACTAACAACCCAGGATTTCGCGAGGTACGGTCTCAACTTTCCGAACAGGACATCACCCGGTTCAGCGGTAGCCATTCCAGTGGATGTGGGAGCCTGAACGGTGAGTTCGGTGCCTTGGGCAAGTTTGCCAGTCCAACTCTCCAGGTTCTCAAGCGCGATGTACGGCCGTTTGTCGTTCGAAGCGCATTCTGCCTGCAGGCTTGCGAACTGCTTCAAACGGATCGTCACGAGATCGCCTCGGTTAGGAGGTCCTGGATCTCGGCTTCGAGTTGTTGGATCTCGGCGTTGATCTCGGCCAACGGGCGGGGAGGGGTGTAGGTGTAGAAGTGGCGGGTGAGAGGGATCTCGTAGCCGATCTTGGTTTTCGTGGGGTCGTACCAGGCGTCGGGGACATAGGGGAGAACCTCGGCCTCCATGTAGTCGTCGATGGCGGTGCGGTACTCGACGGTCTCGAGTCGGGCACTTGGGTCAGCCTCGAATGCAACTCTCACCGCGGGCAGCGGGATGTTCTCGTAGTCGCGCAATTCAGGATCGGGTTTGGGGTTGCCCGAACGGTCGGTGATGACCGGAGCCTCTGGGTCTCGTACAGCGATCCCCTCCGTCACGGCTTTGACCAAGGCGGCGGTCTTGTCGACACCCGCTGATTCAAGAACCTCCGAAATCACAACCTTCGCCAGTTTCTCGGTGGCGAACGAACTGTCCACCCGTTCCCGCAGCGCGTGCAGCAACGCCGAACACAGCTGCGGCTCCAACTTGCCCACAGCCTTTGAAGCCTCCACAGCCGCCAGGGTATCGTCGGTGATCTCCCAGCGCAGCCGCAGGGGCCGCTCCACAGTGATGCGTAGGAACCCGAACGACTCGTTCTCGAAGATCTTCACGCACGGCCCTTCCTCGAAGGCTCCGTACAGGCGAGCGATCTCGTCGATCTGCGAAACCGAGAGCTCTTTGCGTTTCTGGCCCAAGCTCTTGCGGGACTTGGTGAAGATCTCCCGAGCGTCGAGCAACTGGATCTTGCCCCGCCGCTTCGGTGCCTTGCGGTTGGTGACCACCCAGAAATAGGTGGAGATCCCGGTGTTGTAGAACAACTGGTCCGGCAAGGCGACAACCGCTTCGAGCATGTCGTTCTCGATTATCCAACGGCGTATCTCCGACTCGCCCGAACCGGCCCCTCCGGTGAACAGCGGCGACCCGTTGAACACAATCGCCAGACGGGTGCCGCCCTCGCTCGGAGGTTTCATCTTCGAGATCATGTGCTGCAGGAACAAGAAGCTGCCGTCGTTGATCCGAGGCAACCCGGCGCCGAACCGGCCGGCGAAACCCAAAGCAGAATGCTCGTCCTTCACCGCGTCGGCCACCATCTTCCACTCGACGCCGAAAGGAGGATTGGCCAGCAGGTAATCGAAGCGCTCACCGGAGTGCTGGTCGTTGTCGAAGCTGTTGCCGAAACGGATATTGGCAGCCTCCTGGCCCTTGATCAGCATGTCGGCACGGCAGGTGGCATACGTCTCGGCGTTCAACTCCTGACCGAACACTCGCAGACGAGACTCAGGGTTGAGGTTGCGGAGATGATCCTCAGCAACCGACAACATGCCACCGGTTCCACACGCCGGGTCAAGAAGCGTCTTGACCAGACCGGGGCGGGTCAACAGTTCGCCATCGTCGATGAACAACAGGTTCACCATCAAACGGATCACCTCACGAGGCGTGAAATGCTCACCCGCCGTCTCGTTCGACAACTCAGAGAACTTGCGGATCAACTCCTCGTAGAGATAGCCCATGTCCAATTCCGAAACAGTCCCAGGACTCAGGTCGATGTCGGCGAACTTCGACACCACCAGATACAGCAGATTGTGCGAGTCGAGCCGGTCGATCTGGGTATCGAAATTGAACTTGTCGACAATGTCGCGAGCCGACTCGGAGAAACCAGCTATGTAGTTGCGCAGGTTCCCGGCCACATTGTCTGGATCGCCGAGCAGCGTGTGGAACGTGTGCCGAGACATGTTGACGAACGGCTGATCAGCCACCTTGCACAAGACGGGTTCACGATTCTGAAGCGACTGCGGGAGCTTCGCCATCGTCTCAAGAACCTCGTCCTTGGTCGGCTCCAGGACGCAATCGAGCCGCCGCAACACGGTCAACGGCAGAATCACCCGCCCGTACTCCGAAGGCTTGTAGACACCACGCAGCAGGTCAGCGATCGACCAGATGAACCCCGCATGATTGTTGATGGCTGATTCGCCCATTGGTCCCGTTCCCGACTGCGTGAGGCAGCAACACTAGAAGATCAGCGACGACCCGTCCCACTCCAAGGCAACCGGGCACTGGGTGTTAGGGGGCGGGGGGCTAGCGGGATTGGCAGGTGGGGCACCAAGTGGTGCTGCGGGCGTCGAGCACTCGGCGGCGCATGATGGTGCCGCAGCGGTCGCAGGGCTCACCGGACCGCCCGTAACAGTGCAACTCGTGCTGGTTGGCACCCTGTTGGCCCTCCGAGTCCACGTAGTCGCGCAGGGTCGTGCCGCCGTACTTGACGCCTGAATCGAGAGCGGTACGAATGCCTTCCACCAGTCGGTCCGCTCGGTCTGGACTCAGCCTGCGGACCGCGGGGTTGATTCTGGCAAGCCAGAAGGCCTCGTCAGCATAAATGTTGCCGATCCCCGCAACCGGGCGCTGCGACAGCAGAAGCGTCTTGACATAGCGATCGGAGCGTTTCACGGAAGCGGCCAGCGAACGGCCTGTGAAGGCCGGATCCCAAGGCTCGGGCCCCAGCGCCGCGAGCGTTGGAATTCCGCCGTAATCGCCCCGCTCCACGTGATGGATGCGTCCGAAACGGCGAATGTCGTGAAACGTCAGCCGTCCACCATCGTCGAGATCCCACCAGGCCCGAAGATGGGGATGCTCGAGGGCTTCGGGTGCAGGCTCCCTGACCGCGAGACGCCCGGTCATGCCCAGGTGCACGATCAGTTCCTCGTCGTCTGAGAGTTCGATGAGCAGGTACTTCCCGCGGCGGCGAATGGCGATGATCTGCGCTCCGACAGCGCCGAGCGCGGGGGTGAATTTCTCGGACCAGTGCGACCCTGCGTCGAGGATCTCAGCACCCACCAAACGAGGCTCCAATTGACGGCGGATCGTCTCCACCTCAGGAAGTTCAGGCACGCTGGCACTCTATTGCGGCGGCAGCGGGCTGGTAACCCCGGGGGCTGCCGCGGGCGTGTCAGCGGTGGGGGCTAAGCTGACGAACGTTCGTTCGTAAACCCGTTACCGCACACCCAGCGAGATTCACCATGCCCCGACAACTCGAATTCGATCCCAGCTACGCCCGCGAAGTTGTCGATGTGCCCGTGGCCACCGAGATGAGCGAGTCGTTCCTCGCATACTCGCTCAGCGTCATCACCTCACGGGCCATCCCCGACGTCAGAGACGGTCTCAAACCCGTGCAGCGCCGGATCCTCTGGTCGATGCTTCAGATGGGCGTCCGCCCCGGCACGCCGTTCCGCAAATCGGCCCGCATCGTCGGCGACACCATGGGTCGCTATCACCCTCACGGCGACTCCGCCATCTACGACACCCTGGTGCGGATGGGGCAGGACTTCTCGCGGATGCTCCCGTTCATCGAACCGCAGGGCAACTTCGGTTCGCTCGACGATCCACCGGCTGCCTCTCGCTACACCGAATGCCGGCTTGCCGAAGCAGCCATGGACATGGTCCGCGAACTCGACGAGGACACAGTCGACTTCCGCACCACCTACGACGGGGAAGGCGAAGAACCAGCCGTGCTGCCCGCCGCGGTGCCCAACATCATCGTCAACGGCACCAGCGGAATAGCCGTCGGAATGGCGACCAACATGGCCCCGCACAACCTGCGCGAAGTGGCCGAGTTGGTGAGGCTGGTGATGACCAAACGGCGCCCCAAGCCCACGATCGAAGAGATGATGAAAGTGCTCCCGGGTCCTGATTTCCCGTCGGGAGGCACAGTGGTCGACGACGGTCTGCGGGAGGCGTTTGAAACCGGGCGTGGATCATTCCGCATCCGTGCCAAGGCCCATGTCGAGCAGATCACCCGCTCGCGCCAGGCGGTGATCGTCACCGAGCTGCCGTATCTCGTCGGCCCGGAGCGAGTGATCAGCAAGGTCCAGGAACTGGCCAACAACGGCAGGCTCGCCGGGGTCTCGGGCATCGCCGATCTCAGCGACATCGACGGGCTGCGCATCCAGATCGACCTGAAACCTGGAATCAACCCGCAGGTTGCACTCCAGGACATGTACCGGCTGACACCGCTCGAAGAGACGTTCGGCGTCAACAATGTGGTTCTGGTGGACGGAGTGCCCACCACCGTCGGGATCTACGACCTGTGCCGCCTCTACATCGATCACCGCCTCGAAGTCATCGTCCGCCGCACTCAGCACCGCCTCGCCAAAGCAGAAGATCGCCTGCACATTCTCGATGGGCTACTGGTTGCGCTCGACTCCATAGACGAGGTCGTCGGCATCATCCGCGGCTCTCAAGATGCAGCTGAGGCCCGAGTGAAGCTGATCGAACGCTTCCTGCTGACAGACATCCAAGCAGCTCACATCCTCGATATGCCGCTGCGCCGGCTCACGGCCTTGGCGAAACTCGAACTTGAAGAAGAAGCCACTAGTCTGCGGGTCAACATTGCGGACTACCACAAGCTGCTCGGCTCAGAAACCAGGCGTCGCACCCTGGTACTCAAAGAACTCGACGAACTCGCAGACAAGCACGGGGTCCCGAGGCGTGCGGAGATCATCGACGCAGACAGCATCGTGGTGCACGAGCAGCCCGCGCACGACGATACGGAACCTGCCGGTGTCGACGAGCCTTGTGTGGTGACCCTCTCCACGTCCGGCAACCTCGGACGAGCCCCGACCAACGGCGCGAGAAGGGCGACGGTGGGTCGCCACGACCTGATCGCGGCGCGTGCCATGACCACCACGGGCGCAGAGATCATGGCGGTGACCACCGAGGGTCGGGCAGTCGCCGTGCGGGTGCAGGAAGTTCCCGACGCCGCGGGGCGGGCACGCGGAGCACCGGCCAATGTGCTGCTCGGGCTCAACCGAGGCGAGGCGGTGTTGACGCTGCTCACCGAGGGCGACGAACGTCTGGTGCTGGTGACCGCCAACGGGGTGGTGAAGCGACTGACGCTCAGCGAGGTCATGAGCACGAAATCGTCGGCGACGGTCATCTCATTGAAGGGCGCCGATCGGGTGGTCGCGGCGTTCCGTGCTCCGTTGGGCGTCGACATCGCTCTGGTCGCTTCCGACGGCCAAGTTCTGCGCACGCCGGTGGACGGAATCAACGACCAGGGTCGGGGTGCGAGCGGAGTGGCCGGGATGAGACTGCTCGACGGGGCCAAGGTCGTGGGAGCAGACGTGCTGCTGGGCGACGGCGTCGTGTTGACCGTCACCAGCGGCGGCGTCAAGGCAACGCCCTACGTCGACCTGCTTGCCAAGGGTCGCGGCGGTCAGGGCGTGCGCATTGCCAAGTTGGCCGACGGCGAGACCGTCACCCTCACCTGGTTCGGCCCGGCGGCTATGACCGACGTCTATACGCTGATGGCCGACTACGACGATCCCCGCAAGCTCGACCCCAACCCGGTCGCATTCAGTATCGACCCGAGTGCCCGTGATCTGGTGCCGAGCCGAACTGAGCGTCAGATCATGGTGATCGGAGACGCCCGCTGGTGACGCCGCTGCTGGTAGCGCCGCGGGCGCTGCTGCTCAACTGAACTGATCGAGCGCGTCGATGATCCGCTGTTCTTGAGCGGAGTTGAAACCGTTGAAGGGCTGCGAGCCTTGAGTCAGGTCCCCGCTGAGCAGGATCATCGAACTGTTGCGAGTGATGCCGTACTGCCGCCAGGTCGTGAACGACGGGTCCCACACCATGGTCGGGGTCGTCACTCCGAAGTCGGTCACGAAATCAAGGGCGAGGCTGAAGCTGTCCTGGGCGCCCATGCCGATGACCTGGATTTCGTTGATGTGGTTTCGAGCGAACTGCTCGACATGCGGCACCTCGCGCCGGCAAGTCGGTCAATGAGGCGCCCAGAACCACAGGAGGACTGGCCGGTCACCGTCCACGGCGTCGACGAGACTGGTGATTGACCCGTCTGAGACGTCCAAGACTTGAATCAGTCGCCGGTCGCTGTTGGGTTGCAGCGAAGACACGTTGGCCGCTGCCGCCTCGAGTATCTCTTCCCGGGTGAGAGTCCCGGCGGTCGTGGTTGTCGGTGCGGCGGTTGTGGTCGTGGTCGGTGCGGCTGTGGTGGTCGGTGCGGCCGTGGTTGTAGGAGCGGCTGTGGTGGTCGGTGCGGCCGTGGTTGTAGGAGCGGCGGTTGTGGTTGATTCTTCGATGGTTGCGGGAGGTTCTGTGGTCGTCGAGGGCTCTTCGGTGGTTGTCGGCGCTGCGGTGGTGGATGTCGTGGTTGAGGGAGCTTCGGTCGTCTCGGACGGTTGATCCGGTCCGGTTGGCTCGGTGGGCGCAGGATCGGGTGCTGGTGTTGCGACGGTGGCAGCGTCTTCGGTAGTTGCCGGGGCTGTCGTGGTTTCGGGGGCTTCGGGTTCAACTGCGCCTTGCTCCGTGTCGGAGGCGGGAGCCGTGGGATCCGTGGGTTCCGGTTCTAGGGACGGGAGTGTCGTTGTTGCGAACACGTCATCCCCCGACCCGCCGGGAGTCGAAGAGTCACCTCCACTGCTGCAGGCCGCGATCAAGCTCGCGAGGGCGAGACAGATCGCTAGTGTGAACGCAGGCAGTCGGCGGGAGCGCAAGGCCCCAATGTTACCCAAATCCGCACCGTTGTCACCCTTGCCTAGTACGGTGTTTGCGAACACTCGTTCGTTGACGGCAATCGCCCCCTAGCTCGCTGGATTCTGTCTTGGCTGCAAACACTTCAACTGCATACGACGCCGACGCGATCGAGACTCTCGAGGGCATGGAGGCTGTGCGCAAGCGGCCGGGCATGTACATCGGCGGGACCGGCAGCGCGGGTCTGATGCACCTCGTCTGGGAACTGATCGACAATGCCGTCGATGAGGCGGCAGCGGGGCATGCCAAGAAGGTCGATGTCATCCTTCACCGCGACCGATCGGTGGAGGTCAGCGACGACGGCCGCGGCATTCCCATCGACCGGCACGCTGAGCGCAAGGTCTCAGCGGTGGAAGTCGTGTTCACGGAGTTGCATGCGGGAGGAAAGTTCGGCGGCGGCGCGTATTCGTCGTCGGGCGGTCTGCACGGAGTCGGCGCCTCGGTCGTCAACGCTCTGGCCACCAAGCTGACAGTCGAGGTCGATCGTGAGGGTGCTACTCACGTTCTGGGGTTCAAGGACCGTGTGGCCGGCCAGTTCAACAGTTCCGACCCGTTCAAACGCGGTCATCAGTTGAAGAAGACCAAACGGATCTCCAAGAACAAGACAGGCACACGGGTGCGCTTCTGGCCCGACTTCGAGATTTTCGATCCTGATGCCCGAGTCGACTTCGACGAGGTGTGCGATCGTGTGACCCAGGCCTGTTTCCTGGTGCCGGGCATGCGGGTGTCGGTCACCGACAAGCGGGCCGGTGGTGCTCCTGAGCCGTTCGTGTTCAAAAGCCCGGGCGGTCTCGCCGACCTCGTCGACCACCTCTCAGACGCCCCGCCTGTGTGTGGCGTCATCACTGGCAACGGCATCGACACATTCGTCGAGAAGGTGCCGGTCAACAAGAAGATGACCGACATCACCAGGGAGTGTACCGTTGATGTCGCGCTGCGCTGGGTCGAAGGTTTCGACACGAAGGTCGTGTCGTTCGTCAACACCATCCCCACCCCCCAGGGCGGGACTCACTTGGCGGGATTCGACAAAGCTCTGACACGGGTGATCAACAACGTCGTCCTCAAGGACCACCACAAACTCGCCAAACTCGCAAAACAGAACAAGCACAAGGCAGTCAAGGACGATGTGCAGGAGGGTCTTGTGGCGGCGTTGAAGGTGACGTTCGCAGAACCGCAGTTCCGCGGTCAGACCAAACAGGAACTCGGCACTCCGGCAATCGACGGGATCGTCAGCCGGGTCGTGTATGAACAACTGAAGGAGTGGTTCGAGCCCGGTGGGGGACCCCGTACACACGTCAAGGCGATCGCCGACAAGTTGTCGAACGCGGTTCAGAACCGGGTTGCCTCCAAGACGCTGTTGGAGAACCAGCGCAAGGCGGCGAGTCTGGGTTCGACGGGGATGCCGCAGAAGCTCGCCGACTGCCGGACTCACGGCATGGATGCGGAGCTGATCCTGGTGGAGGGGGACTCTGCGGCCGGGCCGGCCAAGAGGGGCCGCGATTCCGACACGATGGCGATCCTGCCGCTGAGGGGCAAGGTGGTCAACGCCCACAAAGCCAGTCCGAAGCAGGTGCTCGACAACGCTGAGGCACGGGCGCTGTTCACTGCGATGGGTGCGGGCGCGGGCGAGAAGTTCAACATCGACGAAGCCCGTTACGGCCGCATCGTGATCCTGTGCGACGCCGATGTCGACGGCAGTCATATTCGCTGCCTGCTGTTGACGCTGATCTACAAGTACATGCGGCCGATGCTGGAGGCGGGACGTGTGTTCGCGGCCCAACCGCCCCTGTTCACCACCAAGATCGGAGACGAGACGTATCGGGTCTATTCCGAGGAGGAGAAAGAGCAGGTCACCGACGAACTGTGCAAGGGCAACCGTCGTCGTGAGAACGTCAAGTGGCAGCGCTTCAAAGGGCTCGGCGAGATGAACGTTGGGGAACTGCGCCACTGTGCCCTCGACCCGAGCACGCGCACCCTCCGCCGATTGACGATGGACGATGGCGCCCAGGCAAAAGAAGCCCTCGAGATGTTCGAGGTGCTGATGGGGGCCGACGTGTCGGGCCGACGCGACTTCCTGGTGAGAAACAGTGCCGTAGTAGACAGCTCAACCCTCGACGTCTAGCTGTGACGACGGGTGCCGTTGTCCCCCCGACTGATCCGCGCGCGATTCTTCGGAGGGATTCGCCTTGCAGTGTCACACACATGGTGTAGAACTACATAAGTGCAACTCGAACTGGAACCTCCGCCCCGCCTCTCGCCCTCAGGGGCGGGCACCTTCAGGCAATGCCCGCGCCGATGGAGATTCCGGTACATAGACCGCCTGCAGGAGCCCCCGGGAGAAGACGCGCTTGCCGGGAGCTTCGCCCACCGGGTCCTCGAATTGTTGCTGCAGCGTCAACCCGAACATCGCACCGTCGAAGAGGCTCGCCTGATCGCTCGCACCGAGTGGCCTGAGACCGAGGCGTTGAGCGACTATCAGGCACTGGGGCACAACGAGGAGGAGTCTCGTCGCTTTCGTTGGAAGGCGTGGACGGCGATTGAGGGCCTTTGGGATCTTGAAGAACCCGCCGAAGTGAATGTCCGCGCCACAGAACAAGATGTGGAAGCCGAACTGGGCGGTGTGCCCTTCCGCGGCATCGTCGATCGGATCGAAGAAGAGGGCGACGGCATGGTCGTCACCGACTACAAGTCGGGGAAGGCGCCGTCACCGCGTTTTCGTCGGTCACGGCTCGACCAGGTGCTGCTGTATGCGGCCGCGGTGGAGGCGTCCACCGGCGAGATGCCGGTCCGGGCACGCCTGCTCTATCTCGGCCAGCGCACCGTCGGGATGGACGTCAATCGCGAGGAGATTGAGACCGTCACCGAGAAGCTTGCCGGCACCTGGTCAGAGATCCACACGGCGTGCGCCGACGATGAATTCGAGCCGCGGACTGGCCCGCTCTGCGGATGGTGCCCCTACGTTTCGATGTGTCCGCAAGGCAGCGCCGAAGTCGCAAGGAGAGCCGAGAGCAAAGCCGATCAAGACGCCGAATTGCTGGCCATGGCGAGCTGAGCCTCAGCAACCGGCGGCGCAGCAACCCGAACCGCGACGACCGGTATGGCGGCGGTTTGACTCTCCGAGGGTGGCGAGCGTTCTATTTCGGACGGTCGTCTCTCAACCAGCGCTTCCACACGAATCGCAGCACCAATGCGCCGATCAGCGTCCCGATGGCACTGATGAGAGCACTGTTGAGCAGCAACTTGTCCGGAGGCGGGTTGGCAGGCTCGGGAGTGACGGTGGGAGCGGGAGACGGGTCTTCGGTGACCGGCGGGAACTCTTCGCTGCCGATGTTCGCAGCCGAAGTTGAAGTGTCCGCAACCGCATCTCGGCCACTGGCGTCGGAGGGGTCCGTGAGCAGTAGGGCGTCGACGGGGGCGGGTCCGTCCGGTGCCGGTTTCGGGCGCTGACGTTCAGCTTGCGGGTCATACACCATCGGGCACCTCGGTGTTGGCGACGAGATCAAAGAGAGTGTCGAACTCGGCGGCGGCCTCGGCAGCACCGGGCCGGGACCCGAGTGCATGTATCGGCAGGGAGTTGGCGGCCGCTTCGGTGACCGCGGCACGAAGTCGGACCGCCGGCAGCACCATGCTGCCATGGTCACTGCGGAGCTGCTCGTCCCAATATCTAGCATCACGGGTGCGACCCATCCGGTTGACGGCGACTCCCGCGACGGTGAGGGGTGCGGTGCGGCGCTCGGAGATTCGCTCAACCGTCCTGAGGATCTGGTTGACGCCGTCCGATGCCCAAGCCGCTGGTTCGGTGACGATCAGGGCCTGGTCTGCGGCGAACAATCCGTTGACGGTGAGCAGGCCCAGAGATGGAGGGCAATCGACGATCACGATGTCGTGGTCGTCGATTCCTTCGAGCGCGACTGCGAGACGATTGTTGGCGCCGATGGGGTCGGTCATCAACTGTGGTTCGCGGGCCGCGAGTGCAGGCGTGGCGGGGACCACCGAAGGGGGACGACCACCCTCTGCAGGCCAGGTTGAGGCCGCTCTCAAGCTCGCAATCGAACCGGGGCGCTCCTCCGCCAGAGCATGGTCGATGCTGAACGGCGGATTCCAGATCCCCAGCCCGGTCGTGGCGTTTCCTTGAGGGTCGATATCGATCACGAGGCAGTCGATTCGGCGAGCCCAAGCAGACGCTGCGAGGCCCAAGGCCACAGTCGTCTTGCCGACTCCGCCCTTCTGGTTGACCAGCGTGAGGACTTGCACACAGACAAGGTACTAAGAGCGAGCGAAAATAGGCGAGCCTTCGAGGTGCAGCCCGTTGTTCCCCGCTCTTGTTCGCTGCGCTCCGTTCCCCGCTCTTCGCTGCGCTCAGCGGGCCGCCGAACGGGTCACGGCCGAGCGCGTTGTTGTCGCCGGGCGTGGCCGGAGCCGCGGAAATCTGTCGTTCAGGCCGCGCGCTTGGCCCGGTTCGCGCCCCTCAGAATGTCGTCGAGAGCGTCGACCAGGTCGGGACGATTGTCGAACAGTTCGTCCACGGCAGGTCCGCTCCAGGGCACACACAGTTCTGTCGGCTCAAGACCTGCTTTGGTCCACGATTCGGCGATACGGCGGATTGCCCCGTCCACCTTGGGGTCGGCCGCAGTGACCGATGCGACAGCAAGTTCCTCGACGTTCCAGTTGTCATCCTGTACAAGTGGCGCTTGTACCAGTTTCAAGCGATAGCGCAGCGCTTCAGCAGCGATCATTGCGTGATTCACCGGCGGGGGCCTCCAGCGGATCATGCCTGTGGATAACTCACAGACCGTTTGGTCAGATACACCGCAAACAATAAATCACGTTCGGCGAACTCTGGTGGATACCTGATCGCACCAGTTGTCTTTCCCCTAAATCTTGAACACGCAACAACCGGGCGCGCAGTCGCGAGGCCGCGCAGGCAAGGCACTGAGAGCTCGAGGACTCCGACGGCCCAGTCGCTCCTCGATCAGCTCGCGTGCCATAGCGATGAATTGGGGGTCTGGAGCGGTCCCAGGCGTGGCCGCACGTTCAATACGGAGCCCGAGTTCGTCGGCTGTCGACGCTGCTTGACGGTCCAGATCCCACAGCACTTCGATGTGGTCGGAGATGAACCCGATCGGGATCACGAGCGCTTGTCGGTAGCCCTGAGCGGTGAGCCGGCGGAGGTGATCGTTGATGTCGGGCTCAAGCCACGGCACTGCAGCAGACCCCGAGCGGCTCTGCCAGACGAGATCGCAGACACTCTCGGGTGATGCCGCGCCGGCCACCAGATCCATGGTCGCTCGCAGCTGGGCTTCGTAGTCGCATGCGTTCGCCATCGCCACCGGTATGGAATGGGCCGTGAACACCAGCGGCGGCGGTTCGGTGGCCCCGAGGCGATCCAGCGCATCCAGGGTGGCCCGTATGAACGGTTCTACGAACCCGGGGTGGTCGAAGTAGGGACGGATCTTGTCGATTCGCAACCCATCGGCACCTACAGCCGACTTGGCGCGTTCGATGTCTTCGATGTACTGCCGACAACCCGAATAGGAGCTGTAGGCCGACGTAACCAGAGCGACGGCATGGCGGACCCCGTCGTCGGCCATCTGCGCGACCGTCTCATCGACCAGAGGATGCCAGTTGCGGTTTCCCCAGTAGACGGGGAGCGAATAACCGGCGGAGTCGAGTTCTGCCTGCAACGCTTCGCGAATCGCTCGACACTGCCCGTTGATCGGGCTGACCCCGCCGAAATGTGCATAGTGAGCACCGACTTCGGCAAGCCGTTCCCGCCCGATGCCACGACCGGCCGTGACCCGCTCAAGAAACGGCACGACATCATCGGGACCCTCGGGACCACCGAAGCCGACCAGCAGCACCGCGTCGATATCGGACGCGTCGATATCGGAGGCTTCAATATTCAACACAGTGCGAGGCTACCTTTGGCGAAGTGCCGCTAGCGTCGGCGGATGGCTGCAATTCAGGTGGAGGGGCTCGTCCGTTGCTTCGGAGATCTCCGCGCGGTGGACGGCATCGACCTCGAAGTCCCCGAAGGGCAGATCTATGGATTCCTAGGCCCCAACGGCGCTGGAAAATCAACTCTGGTGCGGATGCTGTGCACGTTGCTCCTTCCCACCAGCGGGAGTGCTCGGGTCGCAGGCTTCGATGTCGTCTCCCAAGCAGCACAGTTGCGTTTCGCAATCGGCGTGGCGCTGCAGGAAGCGGCCCTCGACGACCGAATGACCGGTCTCGAGATCCTCCAGACGCAGGGTCGCCTGTTCGGACTGCGCTCCAGCGAGATCAACCAGCGGATAACCGAACTCGCGCCGATCCTCGACATGGGCGCCCTGCCTGCGCTTGTCTCGACCTACTCGGGAGGGATGAAACGCCGCCTCGACCTGGCGGCCTCTTTGATGCACAGCCCGTCGGTTCTGTTCCTCGACGAGCCGACGACGGGCTTGGACCCTCAGGGGAGGCTGCGCGTCTGGGAGGAGGTGCGGCGACTCAACCGCGAACACCAGATGACGGTGTTTCTCACCACGCAGTACCTCGAAGAGGCTGATGAGTTGTCGAACCGGATCGGAATAATCGACCAGGGACGGTTGGTAGCTGAGGGAACTCCCGCAGAATTGAAACGCACCGTCGGAACCGATGTCGTCATCGCCCGCCTCGAAGAGGGCCACGAAACGGCAGCAGCAGCCCTCGCGGGCATCGAGGGGCTGGACACGATTGAACGCCACGGCGACGAACTGATCATCAACACCAGCGACGGCAACCGAGCGCTCAGCCCGATCGCCTTGGCCTTCGACCGAGCCGGCGTGGCGGTAACCGAACTGGCGCTTCGAACCCCGACCCTCGACGACGTCTTCTTGGAAATAACCGGCCATCGCATGGAAGGAGTCGATTCATGACCACGACAATCGCCCCTCGTCACCACATCTCCGCGAGACCAACAGGGTTCTTCCGAGACGTCGGCAGCATCGCCGTACGCTCGGTCCGACAGTTGCCCCGTGACCTTGAAGCCGTGGTCCCAGCGCTTCTCATCCCGTTGTTCTTCCTGGTCATCAACGTCGGCTCCCTGCAGGACGTCGCCAACTTCACCTCAATCGAGATCGACTACAAGGCCTTCCAGTTGCCGGTCGCCATCATCTTCGCGGTCACCGGGGTGTCGCGCGCTCCGGCACTGGTGCTCGACATCCAGAATGGGTACTTCGACCGCCTCATGCTCACCCCGGTGTCGCGCAGGGCGCTGTTGATCGGCCATATCGTGGCCGACTTCGTGCTGGTCGTGATGCTGGTGATCCCAGTGCTGGTGCTCGGCTTCGTCATCGGTGTGCGTTTCCCGACCGGGCCGCTGGGTGTTGTCACGTTCATCGTGATGGGCGCCCTGTGGGGGGTTGCCTACACCGGTCTGCCGTATGCCATCGCCCTTCGCACGGGCAACCCGGGCGCTGTCAACTCGTCATTCCTGTTGTTCTTCCCGTTCGCCTTCATCACGTCCTCATTCGTCCCGATCGACGCCATGACCGGCTGGCTGGGCGAAGCCGCAAGATACAACCCTGTGACTTACCTGCTGGAGGGCCTGCGTTCACTGTTCCTGGAATGGAACGGTGAATCGCTCCTCAAGGGATTCCTGGCAATAGCGGCTGTCGCGCTGATCAGCCAGACGCTGGCGTTCCGCGCCCTGAAGCGACGCGTAGCCCGCGGCTGAAACGCGGCGAGCGCTCAGAGGCCCCGCAAAACAAGCCGTTCGCACTCGGAACACCCCTGCCAATTTGCGGGACCTCTATGCCATACAAGCCCGCTGGATGCGATGGACTTGAACGGCGCTGAGGTTCTTGAGGGTCCGGTAGCCTGAGTCGCATGACGGAAATGGAACTTGCTGTCGCCGAAACCAAACAGGGCGAAGTCTTGATCGTCACGGACGCCGCACGCGCCACGGTGCTCGACATCCGTTCCAATGAAGACGATGCAGAATCGCTCGGGCTTCGCGTGGAAGTGACCGGCGCCGGCGGGGTGGACTACACCTACGACCTGTCTCTTGAGCCGATCGCCGAAAAAGCCGAGGACGATCACACCCATACCAAAAACGGGCTGACGGTTATCGTCCCTGCGCTCAGCGTCCCTGCTCTGACGGGCGCGACGCTCGACCTTCCGACCAACGCGGCACAAGGGGGATTGGTTATCCGCAACCCGAATCGCCCGAACCCGCTCGGTGACATGGGGCAACTCGAGTTGACCGGCGACTCGGCCAACAAGGTGCGCACCCTCCTCGCTGAGCGGATCAATCCTGCGCTCGCCTCTCACGGTGGATACGCAGAACTGGTCGGCGTCGAAGGCGAGCGGGCGTTTGTAACCATGGGTGGGGGATGCCAGGGCTGCGCCATGAGCGCAGCCACTCTGCGCGAGGGGATCTCCAAAGCGATCCTCGAAGCAGTCCCCGAGATCACCGAAGTGGTAGACACCACCGATCACGACCAGGGCGAGAACCCCTACTACACGTAGCTTGTTGCCGGGCACGTTGCTGATTGCCGGGCGTAGCCGGAGCCCCCTGAGCGCGGGTTGCTTGCGCCGGGCACGTTGCTGGTTGCCGGGCGTAGCCGGAGCCCCCTGAGCGGGTTGCCTTTGCCGGGCGTGGCCGGAGCCGTGGGAGCGCGCGTTGCCTTTGCCGGGCGTGGCCGGAGCCCCCTGAGCGGGTTGCCTTTGCCGGGCGTGGCCGGAGCCGTGGGAGCGCGCGTTGCCTTTGCCGGGCGTGGCCGGAGCCGTGGGAGCGCGGGTTGCCTTTGCCGGGCGTAGCCGGAGCTCCCTGAGCGTGTGTGGGGGAGTGGGTGCTCTAGGGGTCCAGTAGGGAGCGGACTTCGGTTGCGATGCTCTCGGCATCGAGACCGAAACGGGCGTGGATGTCGTCCGGGTTGGCGTGGGGAACGTACTCCACTGGGATCCCCAGCACGCGGACGCGGCAGTCAGTGTCACGTTCGCCCAGCGTGTCGCGGACCGCGGCGCCGGCACCGCCGATCCGCAACCCGTCCTCGACGGTGACAACCACATCATGCTGAGCGATGTCGTCGATCATCCTCGGATCGAGCGGCACGACCGCTCGAGGGTCGTAGACCGTTGCCTCAATGCCGTCGGCAGCGAGCAGATCAGCCGCCCCCATGACCGCGCCCAGCATCTGACCGAAGCCGAGCAACGCCACGCGCCCGTCGCCGGTGCGGGTCTTGCGAGCGTTCAGACCCGAGCCGACCTCGTTGTCGGCCACGTGGGCAGCAGGGCTGCGCGACCAGCGGATAGCCACGGGACCGTCTGTGAGGTCCATGGCGTCCTCCATCATCTGTTGGAGTTCCTGGTAGCTCGAAGGGGCCAGCACGGTCATTCCAGGCACCTTCGTGAACAACACCATGTCCAACAGGCCATGGTGCGATGCGCCGTCGGGCCCGGTCACACCCGCCCGGTCGACGCAGAAGATCACGGGCTGGCCGTGCAAGCCGACATCAAGGTTGATCTGGTCGAAAGCCCTGCTCAGGAAGGTCGAATAAACGGCGACGACCGGGCGCAGGCCGCCCATGGCCATTCCAGTCGCAGCAGTCACAGCATGCTGTTCAGCAATGCCGACATCGAAGCAGCGCTCCGGGAAACGATCCCGGAAGGGCAGCAGACCAGTGGAGTCGGGCATTGCGGCTGTGATCGCCACGAGTTCGGGGTGCTGATCGCCCAGCTTCACCAGAGTCTCCGAGAACGCCGCTGTGTAAGACCCGTCCTTGACCGACCCGATGTCGTGCATGTTCTTGATCGCGTCGTTCTCCGCGGGAGCGTAACCACGACCCTTCTGGGTCAGCACATGCACCAGAACCGGTCCGTCGAACTCGGCCGCGTTGTGCAGCGCCTCCTCGAGTGACTCGATGTCGTGGCCGTCGAACGGCCCGATGTAGCGGATACCGAGGTTCTCGAAGAAAGCCGGTGGTTCCCACATCTCGCGGATCGCGGCCTTCGACATCTTCACACCGCGCTTGATCTGCTCGCCGACCCAGGGGATGCGCTCCGCGATCTCCTCGACCCTCGCCTGCCGGCGCATGTAGATCGGGTTGCTGCGGATCTTGACCAGGCTCTCGCTCAGACGGGAGACCGTGGGCGCGTAGGAGCGGCCGTTGTCGTTCAACACGATCACTGCGTCGCGCCCGCTGTGCCCGAGATTGTTGAGTCCCTCGAAAGCCATGCCGCCGGTGAGGGCGCCGTCGCCGACGACAGCCACCACCCGTCGACGCTCATCGTTGGCGTGGAACGCGGTGGCCAAACCGTGGGCGTATGACAACACCGTGGAGGCGTGACTGTTCTCAATCCAGTCGTGTTCGGACTCCGCCCTCGACGGATACCCCGACAGCCCGCCCTCCTGGCGCAGATGGCGGAACCCGGCGAGCCTGCCCGTCAGCATCTTGTGGACGTAAGCCTGGTGCCCGGTGTCCCACAGGATCGCGTCGTGGGGCGAACGGAACACGCGGTGCAGCGCAACGGTGAGTTCGACCGCGCCGAGGTTGGAGCCCAGGTGACCGCTGTGCTCGTTCACCGCCGAGACGATCTCGGCTCGGATCTGTTCGCAAAGATCATCGAGCTCTTCGAAACTGCGGCCTTGCAGATCAATTGGGCCGTGGATGGCGTCAAGGCGCATGGGTGTCCTATAGCGGCGGTGAGGGTGGTGGGGGTAAGGAATCTTAGCCATTCGACACGGCACTTGTGGAACGGGTCCAGAAGGCTCCGCCGGGCAGGATTTGTGAGAGCAGCGGAGCCGCCAGCAGTCCCAGAGCGACAGACACAAGCCCGCCCACGGCGTCGATCCAGTAGTGGTTGGCGGTCACCACAATGGAAAAAAGGGTCAGAAGCGGGTAGGACGCAATGACCGCCCGTGTTGTCCACCGCTCCAACACCGGATACAAGCCGATCGTACACCACACTGCCCAAGCGATATGCAGGCTCGGCATCGCCGCGTACTGATTCGAGATCGCCTCCATCGTCCCCGACTCGAAAGACCACAGCCCACCGGGGTCGACCAGAGTGTCGACATAGTCGTGCCCCGGCGCGCAAACCCCGTACTGCGAAGCGCAGTTCGACAACAGGCGGGGCGGCATCAGCGGATACAACGCAAAACCGATGAGGGCCGAAGCCGTGGTGACCGCCAGAGCCGACCGCATGAGGATGTAGCGGGCCGGGAAACGGACGAACAGGTACGCCATCACGAAGATGGTGACGATGAAATGGAACGACCCGTAGAACACGTTCCAGAACACGATGAACCATTCCCAATCGAGGAACTGCCGTTGCGTCCACTCCTCGAGGTAGAGCCCCATGGCCTTCTCGACGGCGATTATGTCGAGGGCGTTCTCGTAGGCGCGCTGTCGAACGCTGTCGCCGAGGGCTGAACCGAACTGGTTCCTGATGAACGAATAGACGATGTAGAACCCGAGCGTCATCGATGCCTCGAGCCACCACTTCAACACCGGCCCCGACGAAGGGCTGCTCTCGACACTGGCGGCGTGTCCTGCTTCGACGCGCATTGGCGGTACCATAGCGACCTCTGGACCTCGGAGTTGCACGGACCTTGGAGTTGCACAGTGCTAGACCATGAATTGATCAACCGCACCCTCAGCATCGCGCTGAGCACTGGAGCGGAGTTCGCAGAAGTGTTCGTGGAGGACAAGAAGTCATCGTCGGCCATGCTCGATGACAACAGGGTCGAGGAGCTGACAAGCGGCCGGGACCGGGGGGCCGGTATTCGTGTGGTGGTCGGAGACACGACCGGCTTCGCACACACAGCCGATCTGTCTGAAGCTGGACTCGCGGGGGCGGCTGAGGTCGCGGCGGCTGCGGCCCGCGGCGGGGGAGGCGGAACGCGCACTGTCGACGTCGGCAGCCATGGAATCTCCGCCGACACCACCGCCCAAGTGCCACCCGAAGACGTTGCCAAGACCGTCAAAGTCGAGCTGCTGGCCCGCGCCGATGCCGCGGCGCGAGCGGCGGGGTCACAGATCTCACAGGTCGCGGCTCGCTACGGAGACAGCCGACGCCGGATCCTGGTGGCCAACAGCGACGGACTCCTGGCCGAGGACGACCAGATCCGCACCCTGTTCTCGGTGTCGTGCGTGGCCACGGGCGACACCGGTCTGCAGACGGGGCGCGAGTCGGTGGGCCGCACCGTCGGCTTCGAGCTCTTCGAAGAGACCGACGTGACCGAACTGGCCCGGCGGGCGGCTGACCGCGCGATCACCAAACTGAGTGCGCGTCCCGCACCATCGGGGACCATGCCGGTGGTTGTCGGTCCCGGCGGTGGGGGAGTGTTGTTTCACGAGGCGTGCGGACACGGCCTCGAAGCAGACCTCGTAGCCAAATCGGCGAGCGTCTTCGCCGATCGGGTCGGTGAACAGGTGGCCACTCCTCTGGTCACCCTCATCGACGACGGTACCATGGCCGGCGAATGGGGGCATTTTGCGATCGACGACGAAGGTCGCGAAGCCGCGCACAACGTGTTGATCGACCGTGGAGTGCTCACCGACTACATGTGGGACCATCTGCGTGCTCGCAAGCAGGGCCGGCCGAGCTCGGGCAACGGTCGACGACAGAGCTACCAGCACCTGCCGATGGTCCGCATGACAAACACCTACATCAGCAACGGTGAAGACGACCCGAACGACATCATCTCCGGAACCGAATCAGGCGTTTACGTCGCACAGCTCGGTGGAGGGCAGGTCAACACGGCCACCGGCGATTTCGTGTTCGGCATGACCGAGGCCTACCTGATAGAGAACGGCGAGATCGGTGATCCGATACGGCAGGGGAACCTCATCGGCAACGGACCCGAGACCCTCCAGTTGATCGAAGCCGTCGGCAACGACTTTGCGATGGGCTCACCCGGCACCTGCGGCAAGGACGGCCAGGGCGTGCCGGTCGGGGACGGGACCCCGACACTGCGGGTGAGGGCTCTCACCATCGGCGGCACCGCGGCCTGAGGCGCTGTCATGGCTGGGAAGAACGGGTCGACCAACACTGAGCTGCTGGACATCGCCACCCGGGTCGCGGGCTGGGCGGACAGCGGCGAACAGGTGGAGGTCTTCGTCGCTGAAGAACTCGAGACCGAGGTTCGTGCATATGCGGGCGAGGTCGAATCGTTCACGTCGGCCCGAAGCCAGGGGATAGGCGTGCGGGTTGTGGCCAAGGGTCGGCAGGGGTACGCCTACGCGGGGACCCTCGACCCTTCGGCATTGGCGGAGACCCTGCTGCAAGCGCGTGACAACGCCACCTTCGCGGAGGCCGACGAATTCAACGGTGTGGCGGAGCCCGACGGTGTGGATCCGGTCGAATTCGACCTGTTCGACCCGTCGCTCGACGGCTTCTCAACCGAGGACAAGGTCGCGCTCGCGATAGAACTCGAACGCTGCACGCTCGGCGCAGACCCGCGGATCGCGGGGATCGAGACCGCCGAATACGCCGACACGCGTTGCGAGTCGGCCATTGCGACGTCCACCGGGATCGCCGGCACGAGCCTTGAGACAGGCTGCTATCTGGCCACCTACGCGATGGCCGAAGCCGAAGGCGAAACCCAGACAGGTTTCGGGTACTCGATCGGTCGCGGGCCGGGAGCCCTCGACGTGGAACTCGCTGCCGGCGAAGCAGCCGAGAGAGCGACCCGGCTCCTGGGGGCGACGAAACCGCACACAAGCAAGCTCACCGTCGTGCTTGATCCATGGGTGACGGCCCAACTGCTCGGAATCATCGGCGGAACCTTGAGCGGCGATGCGGTGCAGAGGGGTCGGTCCTTCTTCGCTGATCGAGTCGGCGAGCAGGTGGCGGTGAAAAACTTCTGCCTTGTCGACGATGCCACCAACGTTGATGCCTTCACGGCTTCCGCGGTCGACGGCGAGGGGCTTGCCACGCGACCGAACTCACTGGTCGACTCAGGGGTGCTGCGAGGTTTCCTCCACAACTCCTACACGGCCCGGCGGGGAGCGACCTCATCCACCGGTTCAGCGGTCCGCGCCGGTTTCAAAGGCGCGCCCGGAGTCGGCTCCTTGGCGTTGGCCCTGAGCCCCGGCACACAGAGCCAACAAGAACTCATCGCCGGTATCGACGACGGCCTGTTGGTGCAGGGAGTCAGCGGACTGCACTCCGGCGTCAATCCGGTCTCGGGGGATTTCTCCACCGGCGCTGAAGGGCTCCGGATTCGCAAAGGCGCTCTGGCCGAACCGGTACGCGAGATCACCATCGCCTCGACCCTCCAACGGATTCTGCTCGACATCACCGAGATCGGCAACGATCTGCAGTGGCTGCCGATGAGCGCCGCGGGCGTCTCGGTGGTGGTCGCCGATGTGATGATGTCGGGCGCCTGAGCCGGTGACTGATGTCAGTCCTGCACGCCATTGCTCTGGGCATCGTGCAGGGGCTGTCTGAGTTCTTTCCCATCTCGTCGAGCGCGCATCTGGAGCTGACCCGCTGGCTCTTCGGCTGGGAGGAGCTCAGCGGTGAGCTCGAGACGTCGTTCGACGTTGCGGTGCATCTCGGAACGCTCGTCGGCGCGGTCGCATACCTCCGTGCCGACATCATGAACTACGTCGTTGCCGGACTGGCGCCGCTGCGGGGGCAGCCGCTCTCCAACGATGGGCGTATCGGCTGGTTCCTAGTCGCCTCTGCGGTGCCGGCGGGGTTGGTCGGTGTGGCGCTGGCCGATCAGATCAACAAGCTGGAGGGGATCGCCACGATCGCGGTGGTGATGATCGTGTTCGGGATCCTGCTGCTGCTGGCTGACCGGATGCCGGCTGGCCGCGGCCGCGCCGAGTTCACCCTCCGTGACGCTCTGTTTATGGGCGTCGGCCAGGCTCTGGCTCTGCAGCCCGGGGTCTCACGATCCGGAGCAGCCCTCACAGTCTCGCGTCTGCTCGGTTTCGAGAGGGACGCGGCGGTCCGGCTGGTCTTCTTGATGAGCCTTCCCGTCATTGCCGGCGCCGGGTTGTTCTCCTTGTTGGACGCGGACATTCCGTCGACGTTCTTGGCCCCGTTCCTCTGGGGCGCCGCAACCTCCGCGGTGACCGGATGGGTGGCTGTGTGGGGGATGCTCCGCCTGGTCCGCAGCCACAGCTTCGCTCCGTTCGTCTGGTACCGGGTCGTCCTCGGTCTCGGCGTGCTCAGCATTCTGGCCACCGGCTGGCGCTAGAGGACGAAGCGAAGCGAGTCCGCGGCTCGAGCATGAGTCAGCCGACAAGGACTGGAACGACGCCTCCGACGGTCAAGGATTGAATGACCGCTCGGATCTGCTGTTCGGCTATGGCGACGGTGACGAAACCTTCATGCACCTCGATCACCCGCGCATCGTCGGCCAATCGCCTGCCGTCGATGAGGCCGTACAGATCAACCAGGTCGCCCGCTTCCAAGGGCGTTCCGTCGGTTGCGATGGTCAGCCCTCCTGCAGCCTCACCGAGTTGAGCGGCCAGTTGCCCGTCGGCGGTGTTGAGTCTCCCGTCTCGGACGATCTCCCCGGCGGCCATGGAGTCTCTCAACGTCAGCCCGGTCGGGTCACCGGTCGTCGCGTCGTGGGGTGTTCCCGCGGTGGGGAGCCGCGTCGACGCGAGATCATCGCTGGTGAGGGTTGTGCCGGCTGCCAGGTCCCTGGTCGCCACCCAACCGTCAATCTCGGTTTGCCACCGCGCTCGTGCCGTCTCCGTGTCGTTGTAGATCCCGACCAGCCACAGTCCGACGCCCAAGCCGATCAAGGCTGTCAAGACGAGTCTCGGCCAGCGACTGCGGCGAGCAGAGACCCGCCAACTTTCGATTGTGGTCCGCACAGTAGCGATGGGCGGCCGGTCCAACGAAAACATGTTTGCCCCTCACTGAGGCTCGACAATTACTTTGGGGGAAGTTGTGCCGGCACTTGGGGGAAGCTGCGCCGGCGTTGGGGGAAGATGTGCCAAAAGGGTCAGGCGGCGCTCGAGGCGTTGCTCTTGGAGGTCTTTGAGCCGTTCGTGGACGCCCCGGAATCGCTGCTCGAAGAACTCGAATCGCTCTTGGCGGTGCTTGAATCGCCGGACGATGAGCCCGATTTGGACTTCTCCGACGCTCGGGCACGGGCGTTCGAGCCGTGATCGTTCTTGTAGAAGCCGTCTCCCTTGAAAGAGATTCCGACCTTGGAGAACACCTTCTTCACGGGTGCGCCGCACTGTTGATCCTCGTTGTCGTGGACCTGAGTGCAGACGGTCAGGGCTTCGTCGCGAAACGACTGCCACATCTCGAACATCTCTCCGGTGCGCTGACAGCGGTAGTCGTAGGTGGGCACAGCGACAGAGGATACCTGTACCGGCAGCGCTCGGCACACCTACGATGGTCGGGTGATTGAAGTTGTCGCCCTAGTGGTCGGCGCCTACGTCTTTGGAATGTTCCCGACGGCGACGATCGTGGGTCGTCGGATGGGCGTCGATCCGACACGCGAGGGCTCGGGCAATCCGGGCGCCTCCAACATCTATCGGCTCGGGAGCCGCAGAGCCGGGGTGATCGTCGGGCTGATCGACATGGGCAAGGGCGCCGGCCCCGCGGCAGCAGCCCTCGCTCTGTCCGGCCGACCGGCGGCACACGCGGTATGGGTCGCGGCTGTGGCCGGCCATGTCTGGCCTGTTCTGCGACGCTTCCGCGGCGGCAAGGGTGTGGCCACCGCGGGCGGTGCAGGTCTGGTGGTCAGCCCTGTCATCGGCTTGCTGTGCGCGCTGTGTTTCCTCGTTGTGGTGAAGGTGGTGCGGGTCGCCGCTCTGGGTTCGTTGTCCATTGCGTTCTCGTATCCGGTTTTTGCGACCATCGCGGATCGCCCGGCTTGGGAGATCCTGGTGTCGATCGGCGTGGCAGCCATCCTCGTTGTACGACACCAGTCCAACATCCGCCGCCTCCTGTCGGAGCGCTAGCTGCCGACAATGCCTGTTACCACAATGCCTATCGGCGGTGGCATCTGGTCCCGCATTGGGGCACGCTTTAGGTGTGATCCCCCTTGAAGAAGCTCGTTCGTACGTTCTAGACCGCGTCGACCGCCTGCCGGCGGCGCCGGTCTGCTTGGCCGAAGCCGGTGGTTTGGTGCTGGCAGAGCCCATCGTCGCACAAGAGTCGGTGCCGCCGTTCGCCAACACCGCCATGGACGGCTTCGCGGTGATCGCTGCAGACACGACCGGCGCACCGGTCACTCTCGAAGTGGTGGGCACGGTGGCCGCGGGCGCCCCCGCGGCGAGGCCCCTGCGTCGGGGCCAAGCCATGCGCATCATGACGGGGGCGCCGATGCCCGAAGGCGCCGACGCGGTCGTGATGGTCGAGCGGACCGCCTACGACGCCGAGAGCGAACTGGTCGACGTGGAGATCACGGTGGATGAAGGCAATCATGTGCGTGAGGCGGGGGAGGACGTGCGACCGGGCGATGAGCTGTTCGGTGCGGGGACGGCGCTGGCCGCAGGCCACCTCGGTGTTCTGGCCAGCGTCGGCGTCGGTTCGGTGTGCGTTCATCGCAGGCCGGTTGTGGGAGTCGTCTCTACAGGAGACGAGCTCGTCGACGACGGTCGAGCACTGAAACCCGGAGAGATCCGAGACTCGAATCGCCGCACCCTGCTCACGATGCTGGACGAGTCCGGCATGGAACCCGTTGATCTCGGCATCGCACGCGACAATGAGGCCGATATCGCCGAAGCGTTCACCGAGGGCGCGGCTCGCTGCGACGCGATCCTCTCGTCGGGGGGCGTCTCGATGGGAGCTTTCGACTATGTCAAAGTGGTGCTCGACCGCCTAGGTGACATGCGCTGGATGCAGATCGCCATCAAGCCTGCGAAACCGTTCGCGTTCGGGCTGATCGGTACAACTCCGGTGTTCGGTCTTCCGGGCAATCCGGTCTCGTCGATGGTCAGCTACGAACTCTTCGCCCGTCCCGCGCTGCGCAGGATGGCGGGGCACACGCTTGTTGATCGGCCGGTCAGGCGCGCGATCAGCGAGGATCCGCTCAGCCGTCACGATGACGGCAAGACCCATTTCATTCGAGTCACCGGCGGCCCGGACGAAACCGGGCGTTGGCACGTCCGCAGACTCACCGGTCAGGGGTCGCATCAGCTCACGGCCATGGCCCGCGCCAGCGCTCTGGCGATTCTGCCCGACGGGGTGGAGATCACGGCCGGCGATGAGGTTGAGATCATCGGCTTGGGTACGGTGGGGCCATGACCGCGCAGTTGATCGACGGATTCGGTCGCGTGCATCGAGACCTGCGAATCTCCGTCACCGATCGTTGCAACTTTCGCTGCACCTACTGCATGCCCCAAGAAGGGATGCAATGGCAGCGGCGCGAAGACCTGCTCTCGTTCGAGGAGATCGAACGGGTTGCGAGGGTGATGGTCGAGCGCTTCGGGGTGAACGCCGTCCGTTTGACCGGTGGTGAGCCGACGGTTCGCGCCAAGTTGTCGATTCTGGTCGCCAAGCTCGCCGCCCTCGACGTTGATCTGGCGATGACGACCAACGGGGTCACACTGCCGTTGCTGGCCGACGAGTTGCGGGCCGCCGGTCTCACAAGAATCAATATTTCGCTGGATTCGCTGAGATCCGATCGTTTCGAGCAACTCACTCGACGCAATGAACTGCCGCGGGTGTTGGAAGGCATCGATGCTGCGTTGGACGCGGGTTTCAGTCCCGTGAAGGTCAACGTCGTCGTTATGAAGGGCGTCAACGACGACGAGATCGTCGACTTCGCCCGCTTCGGCCGGGACCGGGGTGTGGTCGTGCGCTTCATCGAGTTCATGCCCCTCGACGCGGACGAGATCTGGAGCAATGACCAGGTGATGACCCAGAGCGAGATCCTCGATCGCCTCTCGGGCGAATTCGACCTCGTGCCGCTCGAGCGCACGTCGGCGCCGGCCACACGTTGGCGACACGCGGACGGTCTCGGCGAGATCGGGATTGTGGCCAGCGTGAGTCAATCGTTCTGCGACTCGTGTGATCGGGTCCGCATCACCGCGGACGGGCAGTTCCGCAACTGCTTGTTCGCCACTGCCGAGACCGATGTCCGGGCGCTTTTGCGCAATGGAGCGTCCGACAACGACATCGCTGAAGCTCTGCAACGATCCGTGTCGTCGAAGTGGGCCGGCCACAGCATCAATCAGGTGCACTTCATCCGCCCCAATCGCTCGATGTCAGAAATCGGCGGTTGAACCGCACAGAATCTGCATCCAACGGCGCGGGCGGGCGATCTTCTAGACTTTCGCTCTATGGCCGATCACGGGTTCACACATCTAGACCCTTCCGGCCGTGCTCGAATGGTCGACGTTACGCCCAAAGACCCGAGCCATCGCAGGGCGATCGCGCGGGGCCGCGTGTTGATGACGGCTGAAACGGCGCTAGCTGTCGCCCAAGGCGCGATCAAGAAGGGTGACGTTCTGGCGGTCGCCCGCGTCGCTGGGATTCAGGCCGCGAAACGCTGCTCCGACCTGGTCCCCTTGTGCCATCCACTGCTCGTGGGGGCGGTCACGGTCAACTTCGAGATACTCGACTCGAGCATCGTGATTGAGTCGCAGGTCGAAACGGTCGACCGCACCGGGGTGGAGATGGAGGCGCTCACGGCCTGCAGCGTCGCCGCGTTGACCGTGTACGACATGTGCAAGTCGAAGGATCGTTCAATGGTGATCTCAGACATCGCACTCTGGGAGAAGACTGGAGGCCGCTCGGGCCATTACCGTCGTGAGGATTCGGATTAGATCCAACCGAACCCCGAAAGCGTTGCCCTTTCATGTCGATTGTAGTACAATTGTAACGTAGTTTCAGTATCTGCCCTTGACAGCCGCGTTCACACAGCCCCACGTTCACACAGCCAACACTTGCTGGGAGTTCAAAACCACATGTCGGAGTCGATCATCATTGTGGCCTTGGCCGTCTGCTGGGCCGGCTATCTCGGCTGGTACTGGAGACAGCGATTCCAGAGCTCTCAGCAGGAGAAAGATCGAGTCAGCTCGTTCTCTTCCGGACTCGGCACTCTGGGATCTGCTCGACGACTCCGCGGCCAGTCACCGACGGCTGTGCATCAATCTTCTCCGTTGGCGCCCCGCGGCGTGCAACAGGCGGCTCGCCGGCGCCGCGACATCGGTATCACCTTGGGTCTGCTTTGCCTGACAACGCTGTTCGCGGCGTTGGCCTTCGGTCTGATCGTCTGGGTCGTCCACGTCCTGGTCGACATCGCCGCCGGTGTTTTCGCCTTCTTCGCGTTTCAGCGCCGAAGCATCGCCGCTGAACAGGAGATGAAGGTACATATGCTCTACCCCGATCGGGTGGCTGAGCAACCGCCGCTTGCAGGCGCGGGTACGGCCGTCAACGGTTAGAGGCATTCGAGAGCGGGAAGGTCTGTACCTCGCCCGCACGGCGCTACGATTGCCGGTCGCAGGGGGTGTAGCTCAGTTGGTAGAGCGCCTCGGTCGCATCGAGGAGGCCAGGGGTTCAATTCCCCTCACCTCCACAGTCAACCCTGCTCAGTCCGGCAGTTCGGTCAGTTCCCGCAGAGGCACCGAGATTTAACCGGTGTCGGCTCGATCAATCACCGTTGCCTTCGGTATGTTCACCGGAGCCTCTTGGGAGCGAAAGGGAGCTGCGCGCGTGGGCCGAGAAGGCAGCGACTGCGCGAGGGTCCGACTCGGATCAGCGGGGGGCGGGGCGGAAGTCGTTGCGTCCCGTGATGCAGATCGGATCCCCGCTGCGCCGCACGAACGGCAACGGCTGATCGCACGGGAAGATGAAGTCAAGGGTCTGGATCGAGTCAGCCATCTGGGTCTTGCCGGGACGCAACGACGCCGGAGACATCGCGTTGTTGTCCACGGGACCCAGGTTGATTATCGCCTCGCGGACATCGGCGATTGTCGGGTTGTCACCTGCGTCGTACAGCCCGCGGGCCATAATGCGGACGATCCCGCAGACGCTGCCGACCATCCCGTAGGCCGAATCGCCCAGGGTACGCCAGTCATGGCTGGCGCCCGTTGGGCTGTTCTCGCTGTAGAGCGTGTTGCAGAGGTCGGCCATGGCGTTGGGCACATAGTCCGGATCCCGGTATTCGCCGGTGGTCCTGAAGTCGATGATCGTGGCGCCGTTGTAGAGGTTGCCGGCATCGACGTTGTTGGCGATCTGGCCCGACACGAGCTCGGAAGTCTGGGAGTTGAAGTCGGAGGCGAAGAAGCTGACGTCCCCGGGCTCGTAACCTTGGTTGACCATCTCGCTTATGTATCCGGGTGCGGAAACCACGTTGAGGACGTTGAAGAAACCGTTCACCCCGGCGTTGACCATGTTGGTGACCGACTCGACGACGCCGCCGGCGCAGATCGTGCCGCCACCGCAGTCGATCACGTCGAACACGACTTCGAACCCGGCGTCACGCAACGGAATCACGAGGCCCTCTTCCACTGCCTCGACCTGCCCCGGCGTGTTGGGCGCAGCGACTCCCAGCGTGAGGCCGTCGAGCTCACCGCTGTTGAGAAGGTCGACGACCATGAAACGCAGGCTCTCCTCCAGGGTCGGAGACAACGAGAGCAGTAGGTCGTCGGAACGGTTCATGAACTCCTCGGTCTGGCCCTGGGTCGAGATGAATATGGTCTCCTGCTCCTCGACCAGGCACAGGTTGGCTGCTCCCTGGAAACCGGTGCTGTTCATCACGATCACTGATTGATGGTCCTCGGTCATGGCCAGACAGGCGGCGTTGCGACTGGCCTCGACATCGGGGGGCAGGACATCGGACTCTGCATATCCCAGGTCGAGCATGCGACCCCTGATCCCGCCGCACTCGGAGTTTATGTAGTCGATGAAGACTTCAAAAATCTCCTTCGGGTCGCCGACTGGCACGGCGAATCCGAAATCGGTCAGGTCTTCGAGACGGCTCCTAATGTGGCCTACCTTGATCGAGTCGGCGGTGATCCCGTCGTCAGTGTCGACGCGGTTCTGGGCTGGATCATGGCGAACGCAGAAAACGTCGTGCTGCGTGAACGGATGGTCTCCACGGTCGAAGCCCGCCTGAAACTCGGCGAAAATACTGCCTCGAGGATCCTCATAGATGTTGGGACCCGCTTCTTCTTCCTCGGTCGTCTCACCATCGTCTGCGTCGCTGCCGGTGGTGGTTTCGGGCGCGTCGTCGCCACCGTCGCCGCCGGTGGTGGTTTCGGGCGCGTCGTCTCCGCTGTCGTCACCTTGCTCGACCGTGTCGCCGTCGTCGGCATCGTCAGTCGAATCGTCGGTCGTCTCACCACCGCAAGCCGAGGCGAAAAAAGCAAAGGCCAGCAGAATTGCGAGCCACCGGAACCGTAGGTTGTGCATCGGACCCTCCATGTCTGAGCGCCGCGAGTGTTCACGGCTCAGCCAGAATTGTTGCCTCAAGTGACGCGCGACACAAATCACCACACATGTTTCTTGGACAGATTTGCTTTCTCGATACTGGCGCGGCTCTGCTGGTGCGGTAAAGATGTCGGCGCACCGAACCGTCAATCTGGGGGGCCGATGACCAGC
Organism: Acidimicrobiales bacterium; assembly: GCA_965116485.1. Classification (GTDB taxonomy): domain Bacteria; phylum Actinomycetota; class Acidimicrobiia; order Acidimicrobiales; family Aldehydirespiratoraceae; genus VXYK01. The sequence continues at coordinate 3,042,507 of OZ220692.1, read as the reverse complement.
CGGGAACGCGATGTTGAACCTGGAGAGACCGCCGACGAGGCGACCGGAGGTTCAGCAGCGCGGCTGGCGGCCGCGGTTCTAGACGAGGAAGCGCGTCGCCAGACCGAACAGGCGGAGAGAGACAAGGCCGTACTGTTCCCCGACGACCTGCTCCCAGGCGTGGGCGACGAGCCGATGACGTTGCGCGAAGCGATGATCGTCGGAGGCAAGACCACCGTGCTGATGATGTTCCTGTTGAACTTCATCGACGACCTTCCCCGGGCCGTGCGGGTGATCGGACCCGACATCCAGAACTCGCTCAACATCTCAGACACGGTGTTGGCGGGAGTGCTCGGCTTCGGGGGTGTCGCCCTGGTCTGCGGGGCGGTCCCGATGGCGGCGCTGGCCGATCGCGTCAAGCGGGTCGCGATAATCCCGGTCGCGTCGTTGTTCTGGGCGGCGACGATGGCGTTGTCGGGATTCATAGTCAATGCCTTCCAGCTTTTCTGGACCAATGCCGCAACGGGATTCGGGCAGGCGTACAGGATTCCGGTCTCCAACTCGCTGATCAGCGACAGCTATCCGATCCAGGCGCGCGCGCGTGTATTCGCGTTCGAGGCCCTGGGTCGTCCGCTCGGCCAACTCCTGGGGCCGCTGACGATCGGTTTGATCGTGGCGATCGCGGGCGGCGAAGAAGGCTGGCGCTGGGCGTTCTACATCATGGCGATCCCACCGGTGATCGTCGGTTTGGCCTCGCTGGTGATGAAGGAGCCGCCGAGGGGCCGCAACGAACAGGCCGCGGTGCTCGAGGACGACGCCGTCGACGTGGAGGAGCTCGAGGCGTCGATGAGCACCGCTCTTGCCCGGTTGCGCAAAGTCCGCACCTTCTACTTCCTGGCCACAGGCGTCGGCGTGCTCGGTTTCGCGTTGATCGCGGTGCCCGGCCAGTTCAACCTGATGCTCGAGGACAAGTACTCGCTCGACGCCCTCGACCGCGGGATTGTGGAGTCGCTGCTCTGGATTCCCGCCCTGATCGGGATTCCGCTCGCGGGCCGGGTATTCGACCGCAAGTTCCGTGAGGATCCCGAAGCCGTGGTCAAGCTGACGGGATCGTTGATCATCGCCGCAGGTCTGGTCTACATGGTGGCGTTGCCGATCAAGGACTTGGGAGGCTTGCTGCCTCTGGTGGGCTTGGCCCAAGCATTGATCTCAGCCGCGTTCGTGGCCGCCCCGACAATCATCGCCCTGGTCTCCCCATACCGGATCCGGGCACAGGCGTTCGCCCTGCTGCCGGTGTTCATCTTCCTGATGGGCGGATTCGTCGGCGGCCTGATCGCAGGGCAGATCTCCGACGCATACAACAATCGCACCGCCATGATCATCCTTGCGCCCTACACGGCCATGCTCGGCGGCTGGCTGATAAGGCGAGGCGCCGGCCACATACGCCGAGACATCTCACTGGCGGTGGAGGAGCTCCTCGAGGAGCAGTCCGAGGCACGCAAGATCGCCTCAGGTGAACCAGTGCCTGTGCTGCAGGTCCGCAACCTGGACTACAGCTACGGGACGGTTCAGGTTCTGTTCGATGTGGAGATCGAAGTAGCCAAGGGCGAGGTGCTGGCCCTGCTCGGGACCAACGGGGCCGGAAAGTCCACGCTCCTTCGAGCCGTCTCGGGTCTGGGCATCCCCGATCGGGGCGTGGTCCGCCTCAACGGGCGCACTATCACCTATGCCGAAGCTGAAACGCGGTTCCGGGTGGGCATTGTGCAGTTGCGGGGAGGCGAGGGGATCTTCCCGGAGCTGAGCATCGGCGACAACCTCCGCGCCGCACTGTTGGGCAAGGAAATGGAGCCTGAGGAGACGGAACGGAGGATTGCCAAGGCCGTCGAGAGCTTCCCTGCGCTGAACGGCAGACTCGGAGAGCTCGCCGGCGACCTGTCGGGAGGCCAGCAGCAGATGTTGGCTCTGGCGATGGCTCTGATCCACGAACCCGAAGTGCTCCTCATCGACGAACTGAGCCTCGGCCTGGCGCCGGTGGTGGTCGAGGAGTTGTTGGAAGTTGTGCAGGACCTCAAAGCGCAGGGTCAGACGATGATCATCGTCGAGCAGTCGCTCAACGTTGCTCTGGCCTTCGCTGACCGCGCGGTCTTCATGGAGAAGGGCGTCGTCCGCTTCGAAGGACCTGCCCGAGAGCTCGCTGAACGCGATGACCTGGCTCGTGCCGTCTTCCTGGGAGGCGAAGGCGGATGATCGAGCTTCTCGGTCTTGAGATCGGCCAACAGTCGATAGTGATCGGCATCATCGCGGGGCTCACCTATGCCGCGTTGGCGGCGGGTTTCGTGCTCATCTATCGCTCGACGGGGGTGCTCAACTTCGCGCACGGCGAGATGGGCTTCTTCGGTCTGGCGATCTTCGTGATGATGATCATCAACTACGAGCTGAACTGGTGGGTCGCGTTCGCATTGGCGATCGCGGGGACCGCCCTGATCGGGATGGCCGTCGAGTTGATCGTGGTCAGGCGCCTGTTCGAATCGCCGCGGCTGGTGTTGCTGATAGCCACGATCGGGGTGGGTCAGATCCTGACTCTGGCGCGTGTCGGCTGGATCCCCGACATCACCGCCGGGGGGAACATCCCCACGGCTTTCGAGATGACTTGGGAGCCGACCGACCACATCCGCCTGCAGGCACGCGAGATCACGGTTCTCGCCGTGGTCCCGGCCCTCATAGCCCTGCTCGGCTTGTTCATGACCAGGACCCGCTTCGGTCTGGCAGTGCGGGCTTCGGCGTCCAATCCCGACACCGCCCGGGTCTACGGCACCTCACCCCGTCGTGTGTCGACGATCGTCTGGACCATCGCAGGCGGGTTCGCGGCGGCGACCGCGATCCTCACCGCGCCGCTCCAGGGGTTCCAGGCGGCTACCGTCGACGACACCGGCAACCTCTTGGTCGAAGAGCTTCTCCTGAAGGTGCTGGTCGTGTCACTGCTGGCCCGGATGCGGTCTTTGCCGGGCGTCATCTGGGCGGGTCTCGCGGTCGGCGTGGTTGAGAAGATCGTTCGGAACAACGTCGATTCGACCAATCAGTCGATCGTCAATCTCTGGTTCTTCGTCACCGTGCTGGTGGTGGTGCTGTGGTTCGTGCGCTCGGGCAAGGAGGATGTGGGTTGGTCCCTGTCGCCGACCCTGCGCCCGATCCCCGAGCGGCTCCGCAGCATCTGGTGGGTGCGCAACCTCAACGGCATCGGGTTCTTCTTCCTGTTCGGGGCGTTGGCCCTGGTCCCGATCTTCGTGACGAAGTCCTCACCGATCCTCACCTGGAGCAACATCCTGCTGTTCGCCATGGTGGCACTGTCTCTGACCGTCTTGACCGGATGGGCCGGACAGCTGTCCCTCGGCCAGTTCGCCTTCGTCGGAGTCGGGGGTCTGGCCACCCTGGCGTTCACCGAAGGCCACGACATTCCGATCCCGCTCGACCTGTTCGACCTCAGCATCGACGTGCCCTGGGGGATCGCAGTGATAATGGCAACCGCGTTGGGCGTGCTGGTCGCGGTTCTGGTCGGTTTGCCGGCGCTGCGGGTGCGCGGCCTGTTCCTGGCCGTCACCACCCTCGCGTTCGCGGTCATGGCCGGCACCTGGGTCTTCACCCGGGACTTCTTCAGCGGCGGCACGACCGCGCCTCGGCCACCGGACCGACCGGCGCTGTTCGGGATCGACGTTGGCGAGTCGCGGCGCACGCTGTACCTGGTCTGCCTCGTCACTCTCGTATTGATGTCCTGGATCGTGACCCGCATCCGCGCCACAGGCATCGGACGCTCGTTCATCGCGGTGCGCGACAACGAGGACATGGCCGCGGCCTCGACGGTTCCGCCGGGCCGCATGAAACTCGCGGCTTTCGCGGTGGCCGGGGGAATGGCGGCACTGACCGGCGCCCTCTACGTCATCGTCCAACCCTCCCTCAGCCCCGGAACACAGTTCGCACCCGCCAACTCCTTGAGGGTGATCGTGATTGCCATTGTCGGAGGTTTGGGGTCCGTCGCCGGACCGATTCTCGGCTCTCTCTGGATTCTGGGTATTGAGCGATTGGTCCCGGATCAGCTCCGCGATCTGCAGCAACTGCTCACGTCGAACATCGGCCTGCTGGTACTCCTCATGTACTTTCCCGGGGGACTGCTGCAGATCGTCTATTCGATTCGTGACGGGTTGCTGGCGGTCGCCGACCGCAAGCTCAGCGAACGCCAGAGGGGCGACCCGCCCCAAGTTGTGGAGCGCAAGCCGGTTCCGGCGACGACACGACCCGATCGCCCGACCGTCGACGGTCCAGCGCTCGCGGCGCGGGGCATGACCGTCCGCTTCGGGGGCAACATCGCGGTGGCCGACGTTGATTTCGAGGTTGGCCAGGGAGAACTGGTCGGCCTGATAGGAACCAACGGCGCCGGGAAGTCGACCTTGCTCAATGCGATCGGTGGGTTCATCCCCTCGGAGGGCACGGTCGAAGTTCTCGGCGTGAACGTCACCGGCCGCAGCGCCTCGGCTCGTCACCGCCTCGGTCTCGGGAGGGGCTTTCAGGCGGCCCGCCTGTACCCGGGTCTCACGGTTCGCGAGGCGTTGATGGTTGCGCTGGAGGCCCGTCAGCATTCTCGGCTGGTGCCGTCGATGCTGGCGCTGCCGCCGTCGGGCGCCCACGAGCGAGCTAAGCGGACCGAGGCCGATGAGATCATCGACTACCTCGGACTGGGCCGCTACTCGGATTCCTTCATCGAGGCGCTGTCGACGGGCACTCGCCGCATCGTTGAGCTCGGCAGCCTCCTGGCTGTCGACGCACGCGTGCTGCTGCTCGATGAGCCGACCGGTGGTGTGGCCCAGAGGGAAGCCGAAGCGTTCGGGCCGCTCATCAAGCAGATCCAATCCGAACTCGACGCTTCGGTTGTGGTGATCGAACACGACATGCCGCTGGTCATGAGCATCAGCGACCGGGTGTATTGCTTGGAGTCCGGCGCTGTGATCGCCAACGGGCCACCTTCCGAGGTCCGTCACGACCCCTTGGTCGTCGCCAGCTATCTCGGCACCAATGAGGCCGCCATCGGCCGGTCCGGCTCGGCCTGAGCGACCGCTCGCAACAGCGGAGATCGTCTAGAGCCCGAGCGGCTCCGTGAGCGGAGCGAACCTGAGCGGGGTGACTAGAGCCCGAGCGGCTCCGTGAGCGGAGCGAACCTGAGCGGGGTGACTAGAGCCCGAGCGGCTCCGTGAGCGGAGCGAACGTGAGCGGGGTCTCTAGAGCCCGAGCGGGTCTGTGAGCGGAGCGAACCTGAGCGGGGTGACTAGAGCCCGAGCGGGTCGGCGGCGACCAGAGCCGCGCCGAGAGCTCCCGATTCGGAGCCGAAGGCAGCCAGCACAACCTCGACTCTGGGACGATGCTCCGACCCTAGGAGCAGGCGCTGGAGCCAGCCGTCGATTCCGGCCCTGAGCGGCTCGCCCACCTCAGCGAGACCGCCGCCGATCACCACTCGGCTTGAATCGAGTATCAGAACGAGGTTGGCGATACCACGGGCGGCTTCGCGGCAGAAACCGTCGAAGATCTGCGCGGCGGTCGGATCCCCCTGGTTCAACGCCACGATCACGTGTTCACTGCGAATCTCGCTGATGTCGCTCACCAGAGCGACCACTGCGGGAAAATCACCGGCCGCGGCAGCCTCACGACCGAGACGGCCGAGTCCGTTCCCCGAGGCGAAGTACTCCCACGGTCCCGGTTCGCCCGTTATGTGTGCCGGGCCGCCGGCATCGACGGTCATATGGCCGGATTCACCGGCGAAACCGTGGGCGCCCAGCAGCAGGTGACCGCCGGCGACGAAGCCGGTCCCGATGCCGCTTCCCAGAGCCACATAGGCGAAGTCGTCGGCGCCGCGCCCGGCGCCGAGCTTCGCCTCAGCCCAGGCGCCCGCGGTGGCGTCGTTGATTGTGACTACGTTCGTCTGAGTCGTCTCGGCCAAGAGCTGACCGACCGGAAACTCAACGAGGTTCGGCAGGTTGGGGGAGTAGCGGACCACCCCGGTGCGGGCGGCCAGACCCGCTATGCCGAGCCCCACGCCCTGCAGCCGCTCCGGGCTGCGTTCAGAAAGATCAGCGACGATTTCTGTCAACCGTGCGACCAGTTCATCGCCGCTGCCGTGACTGGACTTCTTGGTTCTGGCCACGATGCGGCCGTCGTCAGGATCGACGAGCAACCCCAGCGCCTTGGTCCCTCCGACGTCAATCCCGACGATCACCTCACGAATCTACTGTCGGGGGCACCAAAGCCGTGTCGATTAGCGAGAGCGGCAACGGTGAAATACCTTGCGTTGATGCAGACCGGACCCCGCAACCCCTTTCTTGCAGATTCGTCGAACGCCATGGCGCATGGTCGCTGCGACCAACAGGACAACGTGCCGTGGCGTGGACCCGAGGGACCGAGCGAGGTGCTGAGCGAAGACGACATCCAGTATTCGTGGCTCGGACCGTGCCACTTCGGATGCACTATCTCGGGTCCGTATCCCGACGGCCGCCGGGTCGTGTGGAGCAACGGTCGACAGAATATCGCGAAGCTGGACTACGAGACCCTGGAGGTGTTGGCAGACCACGAGATCGTCGGGGGCGAGGGGCGCACGCCGATAGCCGAACTGGAGGAGAACCTCGCGGGGCTCGACAACAAGCAGGGGCAGGCTGCGATCGACCACGCGCTCGGCCTGGCGATGCGCTACATGACCGGTCTCGACGGTGTCTACTGCCTCCTGGACTGCGACAACACGCTCTTTTTGGGGCGCAAGGACCATGCGGTGGCCTACATGGAGGACGATCGGAGCGATCCGGCGTCTGAGATCCGCGAACGTGACCGCTGGTACAAGCCCGACCATATCGAAGGCTCCTTCGTGGGATTGAACATGACCTTCGACGGTCGTCTGGTGATGTCGACCGATCATGGCTGGGTCGTGGTGCTGGCCCGTGACTTCAGCGAATACCACGCAATCCAAGTTGCGGGCGGGGCCGAAGAGGCTGCCGAATACTGTGTCATGCGAGCCGCCGAACGGGGTCACACAGGTTATGGCTGGATGCGCACCAGCATCTGTGTCGACGACGACAACGGCATCTACGTCAGCTCCAACGATCACCACCACAAACTTCGCTGGACCGGTGAACGGTTGTCCGACGACGAGGCCGACGGCTGCTGGTCGGTGCCCTACCGCAACGGTGGAGGCTGCGGGTCCGGGACCACCCCCTCGCTGATGGGGTTCGGTCCCGACGAAGACAAGTTCGTGGTGATCGGCGACGGCGACGAGGTCGTCAACATCACGCTGCTGTGGCGCGAGGACATCCCCGAAGACTGGGAACAACTGCCCGGCGCCCCCCACCGCCGGGTCGCCGGTATCGGCCCGGCGAACATGGGCGACCCCGATCTTGAAGAGATCAAGACCGAGCAGTCGATCACCGTGTCGGGATACGGCGCCATGACCGTCAACAACGAACCCGCCACGGTGCCCGACAATTTCCCCCCCAGAGGCGCACGGATGCTCTGCTTCATGCTCGGCCACAAGCCCGAATACACACCCCGTGGAATGCACAAATACGAGTGGGACCCAGATGCCAGAGAGCTCAAAGAGGCGTGGGTGAACCACGATGTCTCCTCACCGAATTCGGTGCCGTTCGTGGCGCAGGAGAGTGGGCTGGTCTATACCTGCGGTGCGCGTGACGGCCGCTGGACCATCGAAGCCGCCGATTGGGAGACCGGCGAGAGCCGCTTCCATTTCGTGGTGGGCGGCTCGAAGTTCAACACCAACGGCGCCGGGGTCACCATCGACGAGGACGGGCGCCTGCTCTTCGGCTCAATGTACGGCAAGACCCGAATCCTGCGCGACCCCGGCACAACCCCGCAAGACCAGTCTTCGTCCTAGCTTGCTGAGATGTCGACGAGCCACCATAGAAGCGGTGACATCGGCCACTTCCGGTCCGCCTGTCAGCGCGGCCCTGCGACTGGTAGGAAGGTTCTTCAGCAACCCGTGGCGGCCTTCAGCGTCTCGCACGCCTCCTCCAGTCGTGCCGCGCTCAGCTGTGTCACGCGTCGCCGAAAGGCGCTTCGGGGCACGGTCAAGATGGTGTCGAAGTTGACCACACTGTCGGACGGGACGCCGTCGCGGCGCGCGGTGAGCGGCAGTTCGGACGTCAAGCCTCGGCGTGTCCGTGTCAGCGCGGCGACGACCACCGAGTCGATGCGGCCCGCCACTGGATCCCTTGTGAGCACCATAACCGGCCTGTCACCGTCCGGCACCGCGGCGAACCAGATTTCACCCCGGCGCATCGGCCCAGTCGGACCAGTCCTCAGCCGGCAAACAGCTTTGAACGGACATGATTGTGAGTTCGTCCGGGCGCAGTGGCGAGCTGTCGTAGATTTCCGCGTCGTGCTCGGCTCCGACTGAGTTGAGGTGACGACGCAGTGCTTCACGGATCATCTGTGACACAGACACCCCGAGCCTCTCAGCCGCCTCTCGAACTCGGGCGGCTTCTGTGTCTGCCATTCGGCATGTCAACATTGACATACCATGACCATACCAGGTCTTCCAACTAGAGCTTTCGCCGAAGTCCCCGGGGACCGTGATGGCGGGTTCGTGAGACGGCGGGGTGTCAGTTCAATTCCGCAGCGAACCAGTCCGACTCCATGATCCCGCACCCAGTCGCTCAACGGAAAGCGTCTATTCGCCGGCAGATGGCCTCAACAACGATCTCACCCGAAGCAGCCGTGTAGTTGATGCGGTGTGAACGACCGAGACGGGCTGAGCGTTTGCCTTCGAGTCGGCCGCGGAGGTTCTTCCCGAGATGCGGTTCAGCGTCGAGCCGGCCGATGATCTCCTTGGCCTTGGCTTGCAGCGGATCAGGAAGGCGTCGCAGACTCTTCGCCGCCGACTTGGTCAGTTTGGCGGCTCTTCGCGTATTAGGTCGGAGTGAGGGTGTCGAGCAGCGCCCAGATGGGCTTGCCGGCATACAGGAGTGCTCGGATCCGTTAGTTGTTGAAGTTGCTGAAATGCGAAGGCGACGCGTTTGACTCGTTTGATCAGGTTGTTGGCTGCTTCGGTCGCGGCGTTGGACACTCGGGCGTGGTGCCAGTCAGCAGTTCTGGGTGCATCAGGCAGCGCCGTGTCCAGCGTCGCCCTATACGGTCCAAAGAGATCCAGGGTCGCCCAACGAATGTGTACCCGCCAGCTCGCCGGCTGTTCCAGCAGCCACCTAACGGGTGCTGCGGCTGTTCTGTGAGGCACTATGTCCAACAGTTTCCCGCCGGCGGCGTCGACAATGCTGGTCGCCCACGCCTTGTGTTTGAACCGGCCGGTGCGACCGAACAGGGTTTCGTCGAGACCCACAGCGGTCGTCGCGTCGATCCGGTCAGTGTCAGCGTCGAGCAGCGTTTGACCCCAGCACAGCACCGTGTCGTTCACCGCCGACCAGCAACACGCCAGGTCCGAAGCGACGTCGCTCACCGGACGGCCGCGGCCGACTTGGCGTGTCGCCCAACGCGCTGCTCGTGTCGTCAACAACGCCCGCTGCGGCGCGACCTAGTGGTTGTGTTCAGTCACCGAACCCGCGCCGCAATCACTACTGGGGCAGCGCCAACGGTGTTGTGCCACACCAACCGCACCGGGCGGCCGAAGCTCGGCAGATCCACCAGCTCCACCGCCCGGTCTCCTTTGGACCACATCTTGCCGCCACAACCCGCACACGGCGGACGCGCAGTCCGGCTTCGCACACTCAACCTCAACGGCCCGCCACGGTCGTCGTCGACGCTCAACACGTCGACTTCGCCGACACCTACCAACAACTCACACATGCCTATAGGGTCACACACCACACCGATCCTCCGGTCTCGGATTTGGTTTACGACCCCGATTCTGGAGGATCCCGCCCAACCAACCGCCAACACCCCACAACCCCCACTCCGACCTAATACGCGAAGAGCCACCAAACGACCCTCAACCGGTCGCATCGAAGGCACCAACAACCTCATGCAAGTCCTCCGAAGGACGGCCCAAGGATTCAGCAACCCCCGCAACTTCGCAGCTCGCGGCCTGCTGGTGACATGATCCCACACCAGAACCAACAACCCCTGCGTCCCACGTTTACACGCGGGACCCAACACTCTATGATACCAAGAACCGGGCTGGGTGTCGCTGAACACAGTGACACCCAGCCCTGAGTTGTCTGCCGCCAGGAGCGTCACCCGAGGGGAGAGGCCCACATGGGGCGTACAACAGGAACAATAGCAGAAAATCTGGCGGGGAGGCCATCGGTGTTCTTCCCCTACGGTGGACGTTCCTTGGTAGCACTACGCGGAACTGTCTCGGCCGAGAGGCTTGACACCTATCTGAAGTTGGCTTCGGGCAACCTCGCAAAGGCGATGCGCATGTACACGCGCAACATTGCACTCGGGGGCGCCTTCTACGGACCCTTGCAGACCCTTGAAGTCGGTTTGAGGAACGCAGTCGACGGCGTCCTAGCTGAGCGCTATGGAGAGTTCTGGTTCCATGATTCTGTTTTGCTCAAGAAGAACGAACTGAAGACGACAGACCGCGCGACCGAGAATGTCAGAAAGCAACTCACCGCGGGACGTGTAGTGGCGGAACTGAATTTCGGTTTCTGGGTAGCGCTGTTTGCAAAGGGATATGAAGAGCGACTCTGGCGCACGAATCTGTATCGACTCTTCGCGCCGCAACCGAACCGTCGGGATCTGCACGGTCAACTCGACAGGCTTCGCACATTGCGCAATCGAGTGGCGCATCATGAACCCATCCTGCAGCGCGACCTCCTGACCGATTACAACAAGATCATGTGGATTCTGGAGATGCTGTCCCCAGAGACTGCCGCCTGGACCGAGCACCACAGTCGTGTCCGAGACGTACTGCGCACGAACCACAACCAGGTGATTCGCTTCTAGTTGCACTGCTAGGTGAGCGGCTGAGAATCACGTTGGCCATCTCATGGTGGGCTCGTCTTCAAGCCGCTTGTGCAGTGGCACCTTGGAGAATCGTATCGATACAACGGTCATGACTTCATTGTGGTCAATCGTCGTCAGATTGTGAAGTTGGCAGCACCTGCCTAGACGAGCGTGCCGAAGGGGGCTGCGGCGATGCGGTCGGCGATGCGGAAGGCCGTGGTACCGGGGTGGACGACGAGTCCTGCTCGGAAGGCATCGCCGAGGCGGTCACGCAGTGCTGCGAGATGGCGGGCATCGGCAGCGCCCACAGTCTCGGAGAGTTTGACCTCGAAGGCGATGACGCCCCCGTCTGGAAGGTCGGCCACCAGGTCGATCTCGTGGTCGCCGCCAGCGGTTCGCAGGTGCCCGAACCGCCAACCCAACCCGAGCGCCTCAGAAGTCGCCCTTACCTGACACACCACCGCGCTCTCGAAGAGTTCGCCGAGGCGGGGGCGCCGCTCACTCAGTGAAGCTGAGGTGTCGTGATGGTCCGCCGACGCGAGCGCGGGATCGATCAGGTGACGCTTGGGTCGCTTGGTCAGGCGTTTCAGCCGGTTGTGGGACCATCCTGGCAGCTCTTCGATCAAACCCAGCCGGTCCAAAAGATCATGGTAGGTCTCTCCGGTGGCCTTGGAGACGCTTGCGGCCTGGTGGATCACGGCGTGTTCTGCGCTGGTGCCGACGGCGGCCCCGTAGGCACGGACATAGCGTCGGAGCTTGCTTGTGTTGCGTGGCGCGGGGCTGATCTCGGCGAGGTCCCGAGAAACGGCGAGGTCCAGGTAAGAACGAAGCGCCTCTTGGTGGTCCAGCGGTTCCATGCCGAGATGCCCGGGCAGTCCCGACTCCACGGTTGGCGCCAGCTGCTCGGCCGGCGTGAACGTTGAACGGGTGCCGCGCAGCGCTTCGATCCCGTGCTCGGCGAGACCGTCAAGCATCACCGCAGGTGCGACTCCCTGTCTCTCGCTCGACGTCATCGGACGTAGCCGCACGGGCAGGATCCGCCCGGCGCCGGCATGAACATCTGCTGTGACCGCAGCGCGCGATGACCCGCTCAAGATGAATCGGCCCGGTGACCGATCATCGTCGATCATTCTTCGTACCGCGTCCCACACAGCGGGGACCCGCTGCCACTCGTCGATGAGCACAGGACTCGGCAGCGACGAGCAGGCCGCTTCAGGATCGTTCGAGACCATCTCGGCGGTAGGCGGATGGTCCAACCGGAGCGTGGCGGCGGCCAACTGCGACGCGGTACTGGTCTTGCCTGCTCCCCGTACACCTTCGATCAAAAGGGCCGGGTGGACGCCGAGCAGGTGCGCGAGCCGACCGTCAACGTGCCGCGGGAGATACTCCATACATAAAAGATTAACAGATTATCCACAATATGGCTAATGTATTAGTCGTTTATGTACCTCAGCGATTGCCAGTTTCGGAAACCCAGCGGTGTGTTGCAGGTTCAGCAACTTCAACAACTACCGGATCAGAGCACTCCTCTATGCAGGCAAACCAAACTGGAACCTCCTCAACACCCTCACTCCCCCCTGAAACGCGAAGCGCCACTACTGCGATGTCACGACCGGTGACAGGTGCGCCCGAAACGGGCTGACTCCAGTTGGTCAGCTCCAGGTGGCCAACAGGATTCCGATGACGCTGTAGGAGATCAGCGGGTAACCGCCGTTGATGAAGAACAACCGCAGGCTGCGGCCCTCGAAGGCGTAGTTGATGGCGTTCGAAGTGAAGATGAACCCGACCGCGGCAAGAACACCGAGGCCCAGCCCTTCGCCGGCGCCCTCGGCCCCCAAGCCTTGGATCAGCAGCGCCAGACTGGTGGTGAAGACGACGGCGGCGACCACGGCGATCACGTATGGATACCACTGTCGAGGCGTTCCCTTCATGGCTTCCATGTCGTCATCGGTGAGGCCGACATCGGCCATCCAAGGCTTGGCCAACAGGGTGTACCACGCTGCGCCGAGCACCTGGTTGAACAGCACCGCAACGAGGATGGCCCAGTAGTTCAAGCTCTCAAGATCAAGATTGTCCATGTTGGACCTCGCTGAGGTTGATCCAGCTGATGATCGGCCGTTGCGTGTCGAGCAGCCCGGCCGCGGCCGACGCGGCTGGTTGGTTGTCGTCGAGGTATTCGAGGATCGCCCAAGAATCCAATACGATGGTCACGGCTCACCGGCGCGCTTCGCGCTGACGTTCGACGCGACGCTCGGACTTGAGGTCTTCGACCAGCCCAGAGCCGCGGAATCGACCCCTGAGCGGTTCCGGGTTCCGGCCCAAGCGGGCAGGACGCATCGCCAGATGATCGTCGCAGTACCAGAAGTCCGTCTCGTCTCCCGGTTCGATGCCGAACCGGTCACGCAGTTCCTTGGGTATGACCACCTGGCCCGTCGGTCCGACCGTGTAAGTCATACATTCGAGTATAACTGCTGATGCCGAGTCCGCGCCGCTCCGGAGATCCGAAAACGGCTCCGATCCTGCCGATGCAGGATCCCGGGTGGTTTGGCCCGGTAGCGGTTTCTCCGCGATGCTCTGGCGCATTGAAATCTGAGCATTACTCAACCGGGGGCAGACATGAGCGAAATAGATGACGAGCGACGGGCGCGGCTGCTCGACGGCCGGGCCTGGGAGGACTTCTGCGACACGCTGAAAGCCGCCGGGTGCATCGTCATACGGGAAACACCAGACGGCGACCCACAGGACCGGGTCGAGGGGTTCCGCTACCTGACCCGCATGATGTTGATGGCCAACGCCCGAGTGATAGAGCAGCGCACCCCCGGCGCCAGACCCCAGCGTATCGGGGTGATCCCGCCGCCGATGCAGGGCGGCATGGGGGTTCAGTCACCCAACCAGGACCACATAGTCCAAGCCGTCGACCCGAAGTACAGCTACCGGATAACGGGAACCGCGGGCGACGTCTACACCCACCTGTCGGCCTGGAGTCCTCCCGTGCCAGACGACGTCGGCGCGAAACCCGTCGGCTTGGATGCAGAGGGCCACCTGGAGACTTTCAACCCCAACATGGCCCTCACCCCCCACACCGCCTACCTGCACGACTTCGCCGACGCGGACGGCACCGTCGATTTCATCCTGTCCGTCGACGAGCCCACCGACGGATCGCGATGGATGTCGATGGCGCCCACCACCCGGGAGCTGATGGGCCGGGTGGTCTACGACGACCGAACCACCCAGGCCAGGCCCCGGCTGCAGATCCAATGCCTTACAGAGCATCCCCAGCCGCTCACCCCCGAACCCGAGGACATGGCTGTGCGCCTCGCGGTGGCAGCCCAGCTCATCCTGGGACTGCAATCCGACTACGGCGGATGGACCCGCGACCTGCTCACCCGCGAGAACCAGACCGAATACACCAAAGAGTGGTACGAGCGCATCGGCGGATCGCCCGACGACCGCATCTTCGAGTTCGGCTACTGGCGAGTGCCCCACGGCAAGGCTCTCGTCGTTGAGTTCACCGAACCGCAGACACAGCACTGGAACTTCCAGCTATGCAACCACTGGATGGAGAACCTCGCCAACTACGCGACCGGTCAGGGGTACATAGACAAGGAGAACGCGGTGCGTGACGGTTCAATGGTGCGCATCGTCGTCGCCCACGAGGATCCGGGCGTTCCCAACTGGATCGAACCAGTCACACACGACCACGGAGTGATGGGTTGCCGGTTCGTGCGACCGGCCACCGAGCCTCAGGTATCGTGCCGCCTCGTGGACCTCAAGAACCTGGCTTGACATCGGCGGTTGAGATCTAGTTTGACGATGGAAGCAATTGTGACGCAACATGGCGCATCCGTCACACGTCGGTTTTGGCCTGACTGTTCCGGGACCTACGGGCTCCGCGAGCGCGGGGCGGTGGTGCGCATTCTTTGGGGGAGAAGGTGCGCTCCACCGCCGCCGCATCCTGAATTCTAGATGCACCCACATCACCAGACGGGGGACCGCCCCTCGCGCCGACAGTCGCCAGACGGGGGACCGCCCCTCGCGCCGACGGCTGCGAGCGGCCCCCGAGGCTTGCCGCAGGGCTGCTCAGCTGGTTCTGGGAGACCATCCGGCGATGAGTCCGTCGACGACGCGGGAGATCCCGATTGCTTCAGCGGCCCTCTCGTTTGCACGCACCGCCAGCCATCGGCGACCCGTTGCACTGCGCCTGAGGTTGACGACAAGCCACATCGACCCGGCAAGCACAACCAGCGTCAACACCCCGAACCAAGCCCGCGGATAATCCGTGCCGATGGCTTGAATGTCGAAATCAAGGCCGGCGAGTTGAGCGGGCTCGACCGGCGAACCTCCCAGTCCACCGGTGAACCAGCGCCATTTGAACACGAGTTCCTCGACGGCCACAGCCGCGGCGAGCGAGGCGATGGCCAGAGTCAGCCCGCGTATTCGCATCGCCGGCAGACCAGCGACGGTCCCGCCCACCACCGCAACGAGCACACCCAACAGTGGCGCCAGAGGGAATCCGAGGCCGAGTTCGTCCTGCACTCGAACCATGCCGAACGCGGCGATTCCAGCCAGAGCGAACGTAGCCAGCGAGATCTGTCCGACGAATCCGGTGAGCACGATCACCGACAGGGTGATTAGCGCAGCGATCGCTGACAGCATGATGCCGAGCCGCCACTGCGAACCCGACAAGAACACCGCTGCGCCGCAGGCGGCCACGACCACCATCGTGACCCGCGTCGTATGGCTGGGTTCGGGAGCGGCCGGCAGAGTGATGTTCGTCATCAGATCGCCGCGCCGGATCCGCCGGTCGCTGCGCAGCATCAGGGCCAACACGACCAAGATGAACGGCACGCCCTGCTGCAGACCGATGGCGGGCAGCCATTCCCACTCCGATTGCGCATGCAGGAGTTCGGATTGGAGCATGCCGATACCGAATCCGGCTGCCGCGCTCACGCCGATCGAGCGGAACTGGCCGAGCAGCGCAGCACCGAGGGCTGCCACGATCAGCAGGGGTGTGGTGGTCGGCTCGATCCGGGTGATCGGCGCGGCGAGGATCATCGCCGCGCCGGCCAACGGAGGCGCCGGCCGCAGCGGCCGGAAGATCAGCAGGTAGCACAATGCTCACACCGCCGCGGCCGACAGCATCACGATGATGAAGGCGCTCGCCACGGTCGGGCGGTCAAGAAGATGGAAACGCTCCGGAACGAACGGGATCAGCAACGGCTGGACGATGTCTCCGGTGGCTCGGAACTCGTAGTAGACGAGGGCCAGGTATGTTCCGAGCGCGCCGTGGGCGAAGTTGATGACGTTGCCGGCCCGGTGGGTGACCACCACCCCGACCGCCAAAGCCGCGATGACCGACCCCCTTGAAGAGGTCCACTACCCGTGGGAGGTCGACATCGATCTCGGCACGGTCGGCGTGCAGACTTTCGGCGACCGCCTAGCCGGCGCGTTCACCGCCCACCCGAAGATCTGCCCGACCACCGGCGAGATGCTGGCTTTCGGCTACAACGTGCTGGGGCCCGAGTACCTGCGCTACTACCGTTTCTCCGCTGACGGCGAGCTGGCGCAGAGCGAGCCGATCACGCTCCCGACCGGTGTGATGATGCACGACTTCAACATCACCGCGAACTATGTCGTCTGGATGGACCTTCCGTTCTGTTTCGACCTTAACTGAGGGTGAGGGTGGTGTTGGCGTATCTGGCATCGTCGGGGTCGTGGGTAACCCACACGACGGTGCGGTGCTGGGTGCTGATCAGCAAGTCCCGCAAAGCTTCGCGGCTCTGGTCGTCCACCGAGGCAAGCGGTTCATCCAACAACAGAACCTGGGCCGGCGTGGCGAGCGCCCGAGCGATCGAGGCTCGTTGGCGCTGACCCCCCGAGAGTTGCGCGGGTCTGAGGTTCGCCGTCTCCGAGAGTCCGACATCGTCGAGATAGCCGGCTGCGCGCGCTCGCGCTGTGTTCCGATTCAAACCGGCCCGACGCAGTGGATAGGCGACGTTGTCCACGACCCGCAGGTGCCCGAACAACCGGTGGTCCTGAAACGCCACGGCCACGCTTCGTTGATGCGCGGCGATGAAGGTCGATCCTGCATCGTCAACGGTTCGCCCGTCGATCCTGAGTTGGCCGCTTTCGAGACGTTCGAGTCCTGCAATCAGGCGCAGCAAGGTCGTTTTCCCCACGCCGTTCGGGCCGATGACCGCGGTCCGTTCTTCGCTGATGGCGACATCGAGCCCCAGCGTGAAGTCTTCCCGCCTCGTCACCCCGCGAACCTCGATTCGAACCGGGCCGGCCGTCGGTGAAGGCAACCGGCTCATCGGGTCAGCCACCTGCCGCGCAACCCGACCAGCACGCCGAGACTGACCGCCAGCAGCAGCACGCTGATCGCAACCGCAGACTCCGGGTCGGATTCCAGAGCCAGGAAGGTCTGCAGCGGTAACGTGCGAGTCCGCCCGCCGATGCTCCCGGCGAAGGTGATCGTGGCCCCGAACTCACCCAGAGCGCGCGCCCATCCGAGCGCCAGACCCGCGCCGATCGCGCCGCGAATCGAAGGCACCGTGACCGTCGCGAAAGCCGTCATCGGCCCTGCAGCGTTCACGGCGGCCGCTTCTTCGAGGTCGCGCCCCTGTGCGACGAGGGCGCTCTCGACGGTCGTGACAAAGAACGGCAGGGCGACGAAAGTGGCGGCCAGAATCGTGCCCGCGGTTGTGAAAGGCAGGGTCACGCCGAACCAGCTGTCGAGCCACTGGCCGACCAGGCCTCGGCGGCCGAGCGCAAAGAGCAGGGCGGCACCGGCCACAACCGGCGGCAAGACCATCGGCAGCAGCACCACTGCCCTCACGAGTCGGGGGAACGGCAGATCGACACGGGCCAATACCCACGCCAGCGGCAGGCCTAACAACAGGCATAGTCCGGCAGCGCTGAAGCTCACGATGAGCGATACGCGGGTGGCCTCGAGGACAGCGTCGTCGACGAGTCGGGAGACGAGCGACGACCAGGGTGCGCGCTGCAACAGCCCGACCAGGGGAACGACCAGTAGCGCCACGGCCAGTATCGCCGGCACCAACAACGCGACCGGAGCGCGCAGCAAGCGAATCATCGGAACCGCCCCATCGTCAGCACGGCCTCATCGTCGGCATCGCCTCATCGTGGGCATCGCCTCATCGTCAGCATCGCCTCATCATCGGCACGGCCTCATCGTCAGCACCGCCCCAACTCGAAGCCGGCTTGGCGCAGCGGCTCGGCGTGCAGATAGCGCTCGACAGGTGCTGCCGGCAGCGGCTCGCCGAGCTCGGATGGACCGGCCAGTGCGGCGATTCCGTAGCGGGTGACGGCGGGGCTCGCGCAATCGTCCGTGCCGATCAGACGCGGGTCGCTGATCGTTTGAAGTCCCAGGCTCGCCGCATCGGTGGCGTAGACGAGTCCGGCGTCGAGTTCCCCGTTGGCGAGCTTGTGGGCCAGAGCGCGCACATTGGGTTCTGCAGTGTCGGGCCGCAGGGTCACACCGAACTCGTCGGCCACCCGCAGCGCGGCTGCTCCGCAGGGCACCTCGGGTGTGCAGACGCCGATCAATGGATCCTCAAGGCGGAGATCTTCGATGCTGTCGATTCGAGCGGGGTTGCCGTCGGCCACTGCCAACACCAGTCGGTTGGCAATCCGAGGTTCGTCCACCACGACATAGCCGAGGTCGAGAATCTCGTCGAGACGCGAAGCGTCGGCCGTGACGATGATGTCGGGTCTCGCCCCGTCTCGGACTTGAGCGATGAGCCGGGAACTTCCGGCCAGCACCCATTCAGGGGGTGAGACGTTTGGGTCGGCCCGTAGTTCCGCGTCGATGCTGTCGGTGGCCGCAGCCAGTGACGATGCCGCGAAGATCAGGGTCTCGCCGTCGTCTGACGAACAGGCGCCGAGCACCCAGACCAGCGCTATCAACGGCATGATCCCGCGCGCCTTCAGCATGGTTGGCGGCATCAGGCTCGTTCGACGATCACAGCAGTTGATTTGATTGAGGCCACGGCTCTCACTCCGGGTTCGAGCCCCAGGTCGTCGACTGCTTCGGCGGAGATGAGCGACACGACTCGGTGCGGTCCGGCTTGGATCTCGACCTGGGCCATAACGGTGTCGCGGACCACCCTGGTCACGAGCCCGGGGAATCGGTTGCGAGCGGACACGGAGCGGGTTTCGTCGGGCGGCGTCTCTGCGAACTCGAGCGCCAGGCGGGCCAGTTCCGGTCCGGCGATCTCCCGTTGTCCACCGGTTGTCCGTTGAGTTTCGATGCGTCCTTGGTCTGCCCAGCGGCGGATTGTGTCTACGCTCACTCCAAGCAATTGCGCTGCTTCTCCTATTCGAAACTTGTGCATGCACTTGAATCATATCTAAAACCTATGATTTGCAGTAGTCAGGATTGAAAGCGACATGGACGGGAAGCCGCCCCAAAAGTCCATCGCCGCCGTAGCCTCAACCCATGACTAATTTGCTGGCACAGTCCGAAGGCCTGCTCGATGCCTGTGGAAACCAGGGTTCCTACATCTGCGAGCAGGTCTATGAGTGGACCGACAACGAACTTCTCGCCACGGGCGCCGACTGGCTGCTGGACCGGCCGATCCGAATTCTGTTGATCGTGATCCTCGCGTGGACCGCTTCGAAGATCCTTCAGAGGGCCGTGCTGAAATTCGCCCAGACCATCGCCAACTCTCCGACCGATCCCCGTCTGCAGACCCTCCGCGAGCGGGGGCCCGGCAAGTTGTTGATGGAGGAGAGGGAGATGAAGCGGGCGGCGGCGCGAGCCGAGACCATCGGCCTGGTCCTGCGGAGCCTCGGTGTGGCGGGCGTCTGGATGGTGGCCCTGTTCATGATCCTCGGCCAGCTCGACATTGACCTGGCGCCGTTGATCGCAGGTGCCGGCATCGGCGGCCTGGCGTTGGGTTTCGGCGCCCAGTCGATCGTCAAGGACTTCCTCTCGGGCCTGTTCATGCTGATCGAGGACCAGTACGGAGTCGGCGACATCGTCGACGTCGGCAGCGCTTCGGGCACCGTGGAGAAGGTGTCTCTGCGTTCGACGACCATCCGCGACGTGAAGGGAACCGTCTGGCACGTGCCCAACGGCGTCATCTCCAGGGTCGGGAATTCCAGCCAACTCTGGTCGCGTGCTCTGTTGGACGTGGAGGTGGCCTACGACACCGATCTCGATCTGGCCCGCGACGTGATCCAGCAGGTCGGCGACAGCTTGTGGGAGGACCCCGAATGGGGGGGAGACGAGCTGATGGAGCGTCCGGAGATCTGGGGTGTTCAGGACCTCGGCGCCTCGGCGGTGGCGTTGCGGTTGGTGGTGAAGACCGAGCCCTCCAAGCAGTGGGCCGTCGAGAGGGAACTGCGCATGCGGCTCAAGGTTGCGTTCGACAGGGCCGGGATAGAGATCCCCTTCCCACAGCAGACCGTATGGCACCGAAATGTCGATGCCGTGGGCCACGAGGCCAAGGCGGCCGCCAAGCCTGCTGAGAAGGCCGAGCCCGAAGACAAGGTCGAGTCCGACAGTTGACCCATGCAACCTCAGCGGCCTAAGATAGCCGGGCATAGTCGCCGGTGTCCACTACATCTAGAGAGGTGAGAGTGATGAAGATTGCAGAACCGAACACGGGGAGCGCTCCGCCCGCTCAATCCAAAACCAAGTTGCGGGCCGCCGCTGTGCTGGCACTCACATTGTTGGCGCTTGCGTCTCTTGTGCCCGGGCGCGGATGGGCGCAGACGACAGAGTATGATTTCAGCGCATTCGTCCACGACAGCAGCAAGACCTATTCCACGGAGTCCATGGGGTACACGGCTTCCGATGGCACGTTCAAGTACTGGTCCGGCTGGTTCGCGTCCGACGGGACCACCATGTGGGTGGCAGGCTATCTCAACGCAACCGACGCAGCCGCGGAAACTGGGACCTTGATCGCTCACACGCTGGCGGACGGGAGCCGCGACTCCAGCAAGGACATCACGTTGGCCAGCGGTAACGGCAAGGCCATAGCCGCAGCAACCGACGGCACCACCATGTGGGTGCTCGGCTACAACGTCGACAATGTTTATGCCTACGCCCTGTCCGACGGCACCCGCCAGGACGGAGAAAACGGTACCACCGATCATGAGTTCGATCTGATCGCCCGGCATCGGGATTGGGGACATAAATGGAACGACATGTGGACCGACGGGACCACCATGTATCTGTTATTTTCAAATGGCAGCACCAACAGCTATGTTCGTGCCTACAATCTGTCGAGCGGGAACCCCGACTGGGGCAAGGGCTTCCGGCTGGCCTCCTACATCGACCAGCCTTGGGGGATCTGGTCGGACGAAACGACCATGTGGGTGAGCGACATCCACGACGCCAAGCTGTACGCCTACACGCTGTCGAGCCGGAGCCGCGACTCAGCTAAGGACTTGACGCTGACCGAGGACAACGATTCCCCTGAAAACTTGTACCATGACGGCTCCACACTGTGGGTGAACGACGTCTTCGGCTTGAAGATGTACGCCTACGAGCCCGTCGGCGGGATGTAGCATCCAACCTCAGCCAATCCCGCACCTCAGCGCAGGGCGACAAGTCAGCAATATGCTCGCCGGAGCGGTGAATCTGGAGGGTCTGGCCGCGTTGAAATTCGGTGTAGCAGGGTTCGGCCATGACTGACGCCACCAGCGACGAAACCGACCGCAAACTCCACGACGACGTGGTTTCGGGCAAAGCCTGGAACGATTTCTGCGATGCCCTGAAGGCGGCAGGGGAGATGGTCCTCGAGCGCTCCGAATCCGACCTCGACAGAGCCGAGGGTTTCCGCTTCCTGAGTCGTCTGACCAGGGGAGGCTTGGCAAGCTTCGTGGAAGGCGGCGACATCCGCCACCCGATCATCAAGCCCCTGCCCGATCAGGTCAAGATCGGTTCGGACAACCCGGACTCTGCTTACATGTCGTGCTCGATCGACGGGCGGCTCAACTACAAGGTGTCCGGCAACCGGGGCACGGTCCACTACCTGTCGTTCAGCGCGTTCGCCGGGAACTACGGCGCCGCCCAGGAACGGCTCGGGGTGATGGGCTTCATCGACGGCAGCGACCTGCTGATCGACGAGAACGGCAACTTCGAACTGTTCGTGGGTCCGACGCCGCACGACCACAACTGGGTCAAAACAGATCCCGAACCGGGCATGTTGGCGATCCGCCAGTTCTATCTGGACCGCAGCACCGAAATTCTGCCGACGCTTCGCATTGAGTGCTTGGACCACGACGAGTTGCCGCCACCGCTGAGCCCTGCGCAGTTCGGCAGACAACTGGAGGGAGCGGTGATGTTCGTAGCCGGTTGCTCCCAGATTTTCACCGATTGGGCCGACGAGTTGATGGACGAGGTCCCCAATCAGATGCACACCAAGGCGGGCCCCGCTCAAGGTGCGTGGGGCGACCCGAACCAGATCTTCTATCACGGCGCTTATGACCTGGCCGAAGGCGAGGCGCTGCTGATCGAGTTCGTTCCGCCCGAGTGCTTCTACTGGAACTTCCAGGTCGACAACCGCTGGATGGAGAGCCTGGACTATCGCTGGTTGCCGGTCACGGTCAACAAGCACACCGCCCATTATGAACCGGACGGTTCAGTGAAGATCATCGTGTCGAAGGAGGATCCCGGTTTCGGCAACTGGATGAGCACCGACGGCCACCCGAGGGGTTGCATCGGGCTGCGCTGGAACCAGGCGGCCACCGACGTGGCGCCGAAGCTCAGCGTGATCCGCCCGTTCGACTAGCCCGTTTGCGAGTGGGTCAGCGGCGGCGGATCAGGGTGACCCCGTCGCCGACTGTGAGCAGCACCGCTTCGACCCGTTCGTCTGCTCCCACGTGATCGTTGAAGGCGCGCAGGGCCACGGTGTCGGGGTCTTCCGCCCCTGAGTCCTCGAGAACCATTCCGTGCCAGAGAGTGTTGTCGACCAGAATGACCCCGGTCGGCGACAACCGTCCCAGGATCTCTTCGTAGTAGGACATGTAGCCGGTCTTGTCGGCGTCGATGAACGCCAGATCGATCTGCGGCTCCGGCGGAAGGGCGCGCAGCGTCTCGATTGCGGGTGCGATCCGCAGGTCGATCCGATCAGCCACACCGGCCGTCTCCCAGTGCCGGCGCCCGATGCTGGTCCATTCTTCGCTTATGTCACAGCAGAGGAGACGACCGCCGGGCGCCAACCCGCGGGCGATGCACAGAGCCGAGTATCCGGTGAAAGTCCCGACCTCCACCGCGAATTCGACCTGCAGGACTGTGGTCAGCAGGGTCATGAACACGCCCTGGTCCGTCCCGATCTGCATGCCCGCGAAACCCTTGGTCTTCTCGTTGGTGGCCGCTATCAGGGCTTGTTGGACCTCGTCCGGTCGGGTCGAATGGGCTGCGGCATAGGCGACGATGTCCTGGGGCATAGAGCTGTTTCGTGACACCTGAGTCTCCTTGTTCTCGTCTTCCAGTCTGTCTTCTCAAACAAGTCTTGTGACCAGGTCAGGCCCGATGTCTCCGACGGTCACGGTGCCGCACAGCGCCATCGTACGGCGCATCCCGTCATCGAAGAAGTCGAGCAGCCAGTCGACGCCGAGTTCGCCCGCGGCCCCGAGGGCGTAGAGGTAGGGGCGGCCGGCCATTGTTGCGTCAGCCCCCAGGGCGAGGGCTTTGACCATGTCGCTGCCGCGCCGCACTCCACCGTCGGCGATGATCTCAATGCTGTCGCCCACGGCCTCCCGGCACGGTGCCACCAGATCGATCGGTGCGGGCGCCCCGTCGAGTTGGCGGCCTCCATGGTTCGACAGACACACGGCGTCCACTCCGCGCTCAACGCACAGCGCAGCGTCTTCTGTGGTTTGCACGCCTTTCACAATCAGTTTGCCGTCCCATTGTGAACGGAACCAGTCGATGTCGTCCCACGACAACGACGGATCGAACTGTTGAGCCAGGTGTTTCGAGAGCACAACGGCGCTCGTGCCGTCGGATTTGTTCTCGCCCCTGTTGCTCGATGTGACATTGGCGAACACGATCGGGTCGTTGCGCAGGAACTGCCAGGTCCACGATGGTCGCAGCATCCCGTCGACGATGGTGCCGAGCCCGAGTTTCGGCGGGAGTTCCATCCCCCGTCGGACATCACGTTCACGCCGACCCAGCTGCGGTGCGTCGACGGTCACCACCAGCGCTTCGTAACGTGCCGCCGCAGAGCGCTCGATCATGTCGGCGAGCAGCTCACGGTCCTTCCAGACGTACACCTGGAACCACAGACGACGCTCCCCCTCGGCACCCCAGGTGACGCTGTCGCTGGCCTCCGCGACCTCCTCGATCGACCGTGTCCCCATGGTCGAGAGCGTGCAGGGGATGCCGAGGCGCGCCGCGGCCCGTGCGACTGCCAGTTCACCCGACGGATCGGCGATTCGGGTGAACCCGGTGGGCGCCAGTACCAACGGCAGAGGCGTTGGGCGCCCCAGCAGCGTGCATGTGGGATCAACCGCGGACACGTCGCGCAATACCCGGGGACGAAAACCCAACGCTTGGTAGGCAAGCTCGTTTCTGGCGAGTGTGAATTCGTCCTCTGCACCTCCGTCGATGTAGTCGAAGACTCCAGCAGGCAACCGTCTCTTGGCCAGCCTTCGAAGGTCGCCGATGTCAGCGCAGGAGTTGAGCCGACGCTGTTGGGGGTCGAGTTCCAGCCTGCGGAACCGCAGAACCGACCGCAATGCGTCAAACATTGCAGATCATTGGTCGCTCCGCTCGGTGTTCATTGGTCGCTCCGCTCAGTGTTCATTGGTCGCTCCGCTCAGTGTTCATTGGTCGCTCCGCTCGGTGTTCATTGGTCGCTCCGCTCTATGGCCCTTTCATCGGTGCCGAGGTAGCTGGCGACCACCGCGGGGTTGTTGCGTACCGTCTCGGGTTCCCCGGAGGCGATCACAGCACCGGATTCGAGGCAGTACACCCGGTCGCTGATGCTCATGATCAGGGGCATGTCGTGCTCGATGATCAGCATCGAAGCCCCGAGTTCTTTGCGGATCTCGACAATCAGGGGACCGAACGCTTCGGTCTCGCGTTGTGCGATCCCCGCGGTGGGCTCGTCGAGGCACAACAACTCTGCATCGACTGCCAACAACCCGGCGAGTTCAGCGATGCGTCGGGTGCCGGTCGAAAGGTCCGAAATGAAGCTGTCGGCGTAGCGTCCGAGGCCCAAGAAGTCGATCAGGTCGTCGGCGTCGCTCCGTTTGCGTCGCTCAGCGGGTCCGTTCAAGAACAATGCACTCTTTACGAACGAAGACCGCTCCCGCGCTTCCAGTGCCACCTGAACTGATTCACGCACGGTCAGTTCGGGGAAGAGCGTGGCTGCTTGAAATGTCCTGCCGAGGCCTTCCGATGAGCGTCTCGGAGCCGACAAGTCGGAGATGTCGAGGCCTATGAGCTCAACGGTGCCGACCGATGGGACAAATCCGCCGATGGCGTTCATGAACGTCGATTTTCCGGCACCGTTCGTGCCGATCAGGCCGACGATCTCGTCGCGATGCACGTCAATGTCCACATGGTCCACCGCTATGTTGCCCCCGAAGTTGACGGTGATGTCGTGGGTGCGCAGAACCAGATCGTCATCGTCGGTGTCGCTTGGACTCGCTCCGCTGACCCGCGCCGCCGATGCCAGACGCCTTTCGCTGGGCAGCCAGTTGCGAACGAAGAACGGCCACATGAACGGAATGGCCGGCGGTTCAAAAAACAACAGGAGCGTGTAGAGCGTTTTCTGGCGGGCTGAACCAACGATTTTCGTCGGGGCTGGTGCCAACGAATAGAGCAGGCGCGCCGACCAGAACCCCGAAGCGGCGACCGCCAACAGCACGATGCCCCAACCGTATGAATCACCGCTGAACAGTTGAGGCAACGCCAACACCGCGATGACAGCCGACGTCAGCGCCTTGAGGACCGCGATCCCATGACCGCACAATCGAGCGAAGTCGGACGGAGGTGCCGAGAGCCGGCGGGGGTCGCGGCGTAACCGGTCCTGCAACGCCACCGGCGGCCTGGTGGCGGACGCGGCAGCCGTCCGGCCTGCGCGTCGGCGCTCGACCACACCGATCAACGTGTTGCGGGCTGTGTAGGCGATCTGCACGAACCCGCCCGGAAAGTACATCAGCACGAACAAGAACCCCATGCTGGATGTCACAAGTCCGATCACCGGTTGATCCGGAAAGAACTTGGGCAGACCTTCAATCCACAATGCGCCGAGCAGCGGACCGGTGATTGATCCGAGCCCGCCGATGACGACCATGTTCACGGTCTCCAGCGAATCGCCTATCCGGAACAGAGCTTCGTTGAAACGGATCTGGCGCACGAGATTACCCAACAGAGCGCCGCCGAGTCCGGCGACGCCACCGGCCACCGCGAACGCCATCAGCTTCATTCGCACCGGCGAGACGGTGTACGCGGAGGCGGTGTCAGCGTTGTCGCGCACCGCGATGACCGACCGTCCGAACCCCGAACGTCGCAGACGCCCGAGCACGGCAAGCACGACAACCAGACAGGCGAGCGTGAAGTAGAAGTAACTTCGCTGGTCCTTGAGGAACCACCCGAAGAAATAGCCGCGGTCGAAGAGCACGCTGCGTTCACCGTTGCTCAGGAACGGCCGGCCGTACAGGTATTGTTCGGCAGCGATCGCAAACGCGAAAGTCGACACCGCGAGCATGAGGCCCCGTACCCGCAGCGCCCCGACGCCGGTTATGGCTGCTACCGCGGCGGTGAAGAACACGGCTGCGATCATCGCCGGGATGGTGGGTACAGGTGGCCATTCGAAGTCGATCAGGCGGGTGTCGCCGTAGCCGATGTCGAGTTCGATGCCGCGGTTGAAAGCCGCAGCGCTGAGGGCGCCGATCCCGGCATAGGCCATCTGAGCCAACGAGAGCTGCCCGGACCAGCCGGTGATGACTGTGAGCGAAGCGACACATATCGCGACCCCGACGATTGATGAGTACAGCAGGAACTGCGACTGCTTTATCTTCTCGGGCGCTTCCCAGAACGACTGGTTGTCGTTGATCCAACCGAATATCTCGACGTGTCGCCAAGCAATGATTATCACGATCAACAGGCCGATCCCCATGGCGATGCGACCCATGTTGCGGATCCACCAGATGTCCTGCGCCCACGGAGGCAAAGGTCGCACTTTGGGCGCAAACGCCAGGACAGCTTCGTCGTCGTTGCGGCTCTGCCAATAGAGTGCGACGACCACAGCCACGAACACCAACAGAGTGCCCAGACCGGGGTCTCGGGTGAAGTTGAAGTTGAACAGGTTCTGGGCGATGCCAATGGCAACCCCGCCGATCATGGCCGTGGAAACGAGCGCATCCCGGCGATAACGGCCGCCGCGAGCGCGTTGGTGAGGGTGTAAGGCCCCAGATTCTCGATACCGGTGGCCGCTGATCCACCGCTCAGCAGGATCATCGAAAGGGTGGCCAAGAAGCCTCCTATCGTCCACACGACGGTCGACACGACGTGCGGGTTCACCCCCGAGAGGCGGCTCAGGTCGACATTGTCAGCCGAAGCCGTGATCGCCTTGCCGAAGACCGTTTTTGATACCAGCAGACCGAGTACGAGCGCAACGAGGGGCACGACAATCAGAATTTGAACGTTCGCCCCGATGATGAGCAACCCGTCGTCGTCGGCGACGCCGGGAATCCAGGTGGTCAGCGCGGTCAGCCAAGAGACGGAGTCCTCCCAGATCGTGCCGATGGCCACCGGATACGAAGTTTGTTCACCTTCGATGTCCGGGTAGGCCAGCACCACGATGGCACGCATCAGATCGGCAATCCCGACCGTGGCGATCAGCAGCACCACACGGGGCCGATGAAAGAGCCTTTTGACGATGACCAGCTCGACTACCGCACCGATCAGCGCACCGATGAGCAGACACGAGATCAACGCGACCCAGAACGGGAAACCCCAGTTGATCATCATCAACGCGAACAACGCGGCGCCGGGCAACCCCATGTTGCCGACTGCAAAGTTGATCACTCGGGTGCTGCGATAGATCAACACGATCCCCATCGCCAACAGGCCGAAAATCAGACCGTTGACCACTCCCGAGAAGATCAGCTGGTTGGTGACCCAAACCCCGAGGATCGTGGCGGACATCAGCCGCCTTCCTTCCCGAGGAACACAGCTCGGGCCAGATCGTCACGAGCCGCCAGTTCCTGAGCGGAACCTTCGAAGCGCACCTGCCCCTTCTCGAGGAAAATGGCCCGGTCCGAAACCGCCAGCGCCACGTTGAGCGACTGCTCGACGAGGATCATTGTCTGCCCGGCGGCGCGCAGCGTGTCTATGTGTTCAAGAAGCTCTTGGACGACGGTTGGAGCGAGACCCAAGGAGAGCTCGTCGATGATCAACAATTCAGGTTCGTGCAACATGACCCGCGCCAGGGCCAGCATCTGCTGCTGCCCTCCGGACAGGTCTCCGGCGCGCTCCGACAGGCGTCCGGTCAACGCTGGGAACAACTCGAGCACTCGGTCGATCCGGCGCTGCACATCGGCAGCGTCGGAGCGGTAGTTGTAGGCCCCGATCGTCAGGTTGTCGCCGATCGACATCGATGGCCAGATCCCCTTGCCGCCGGGGAGCATCTGGATGCCCAGCTGCCCTCTGGTTTCGGGACTCGCGAACGTGGCGGTGCGACCCTGATAGCGCACAACACCGCGCTCGGGCGTCTCGAGGCCGGCAACGACTCTGAGGATCGTTGACTTGCCCGCCCCGTTCGTGCCGAGCAGCGCCAGAGTCTCACCCTGTTGCACGTCGAAGGACACGTCGAACAGGACCTGTACCTTTCCGTAGCTGAAGTCGATGTGGCTCACCTGCATCACCGGAACGTCGGTTCCCGTGTCGATGAGGTCGTGGTAGCTCTGCTCCTCGCGGAGCTCTTCAACCACGAGCGACAGGTCGTGCCGTACCCGGTGCGAGCCCCTCATGATGTAGTAGCCGCCGAGCGGCATGAACACGATCGTCAAGAAGGTGATAGCGGCGCGCTCTCCGACGGTGTCCTGCAGAAAAGCGCTTACAAGTCCGCCTGCGACGCCGCCGCCGGCGAACATGAAGAAGGTGACGATTGCGGTGCCCATGCCGCGCAGGCGGTAGGGGACCACGCTCTGGATCGAAGGCTGGACCATCGAGAAAGCGGCGCCCAGGAACGTCCCGTTCAATGTTGCGAATACGACGAACAGCCACACGTTCGGCATCGAATACTGCAGCGGCACCAGCACTGCTGCCGGGATCAGCAGCAGACCCATGATCCGCAGCGCCTTGTCGGGCGCCTCTCTGAATGTCTGGTCGAAGCGTTTGCCGATCCACGGCAGGAACGCAACGATCAATACTCCGGTCGGTGCCGTTGCGAACCCCCGCTGCAGCGCGTCCAGGCCGAACTCCTCGTCGAGGAAGAAGCTCTGGATGGAAGCACCGGGAAACAACGCGAAACCGATGGCGACCATAGCCATGGTCATGTAGCGGATCGTGTCGATTCGCCAGATGCGAGCGAACGCAGCGCCGACCGAGATGGGGATCTCAGCCAGGTCCTTGCCGAAGGAGTGCCCGAGCACGTCCTTCTTCTCCCACTGACCCCGCTCAGGTTCAGGCAGAGCGAAAGCCAGCACCGCCAGGACGGCCACTGGGATCCCGAGGCTCAGATACGCCCAGCGCCAGCCTTCGTCACCCCCGACAGCGACCGCGATACCGCCGACTAGGATCGGGCTCGCCGCGTTGAACACCCGGCCGACAGCAGCGTTGGTCGCGAAGATTCGGCCTCTCACACCGATCGGGTAGGCGTCGGCCAACAGTGTCGCGTGAACGGTGATCGTGTTGGCCTTGGAGATGCCGGTGAAGAACCGGGTCCAGAAGAGCATGAAGGCGTTGACCGCCAGGCCGCTGAGGGCCGCGAATCCAGCGAAAGCCATGCTCGCGAAGCCGACTATCGGGCCTCTCCGGATCCGGTCGGCAAGCCAGCCCATGGGTCCCGCCCCGAGTACGAAGAAAGCTACTGAGGCAACCGAGATGAAGGTGATCGTGCCGTCGGACACGTTGAGGGTCTCGGCGATGTCGGGGCCGAGAATGTTGATTGCGGCGCCTTCGAGCTCGTCCATCGAGTTGAGTGCCAGGAGCACGCCGAAGGTGTAGCCCCCGCCCTTCCTGAGCCCTTCGCGAAACTCCATCTCGTCGGTGCCCACTCCGGGAAGGAGGTCGTCGGCGAAGAGCACGGCTTCTGATCGCTCGGCCTGGCTTTTCTGGCGCGCGGCCTCCTCATCGAGCATTGTCGCGGTCAGCGAGGCGGCGGTGCGTGGCGCTTCTCGCTCGTCAGCCACTCAGAATCATCCTCGACGAAGCTCGGCCCATAGCGACGCGACTTTAGCCCACCGCAAAATTCTGTTTCTAGCTAGAGGCCCCGCAAACAGGCAGAGGATTTCCGAGTGCGAACGGCTTGATTTGCGGGGCCGCGGCCCGAGCGGCCCGCCCGCGGCCCGAGCGGCCCGCCCGCGGCCCGAGCGGCCCGCCCGCGGCCCGCGCGGCCCGCCCGCGGCCCGCGCGGCCCGCCCGTGGCCCGAGCGGCCCGGTGAGCGCAGCGAACAAGAGCGGGAAATGGAGCGCAGCGAACAAGAGCGGGAAATGGAGCGCAGCGAACAAGAGCGGGAAATGGAGCGCAGTGAACAAGAGCGGGAAACAACAGGCTGCACCTCGAAGGCTTGCCTATTTGCGCGCGCTCTTGGCTACCGTGACCGGCGACAGCAATGAGCCGGCAGAGGATAGGGGCGCTGAGATGGCATTTTCGACCACGACCGATGAAGTGATGAGCGGGATTGATCTGACGGACAGGGTTGCGGTAGTGACCGGCGCAACCACCGGCCTCGGGCTGGAAACGGCTAGAGCCCTCGCCGCGGGAGGCGCCGAAGTGGTGCTGTGCGGACGCACGGCGCGCAAGTGCGAAGCGGCGGCTGAGGCTATCTCAGAGACTGTGAGCGCTGCGAAGCTCACCTCCGCAGTGTTCGACCTCGCCGACTTGGAAACGGTGCGAGCGGGAGCCGCGAGCATCCTGGAACAGCATCCGGTCATCGGACTGCTGGTCAACAACGCCGGCGTGATGTTCACCCCCGAGGGCCGAACCGCGCAGGGTTTCGAGACGCAGTTCGGCACGAACCATCTGGGGCATTTCGTGTTGACCAACCACCTGCTGGATGCTCTGCGTGCCGGCGCCCCGGCACGGATCGTCAACCTGTCGAGCGCGGGCCACTACAGCGGGCAGATTCGCTGGGACGACCTGCACTTCGAGACGGAGCCCTACGACAAGTTCGAGGCCTACGGTCAGTCCAAGACCGCCAACATTCTGTTCTCGGTCGAACTCGACCGCCGATTGACCGGTACGGGCGTGCGGGCGAACGCGGTCCACCCGGGAATGATCTTCACCGACCTGGCCCGCCATATGTCTGCCGACGACCTGACCGAGCTGCAACGACGGGCCGCGGCGCGTGCTGCTTCGGGCTCGGGCCCGGGCCTTCCCGATCCGAAGTCTGTTCAGCAAGGTGCTGCCACCAGCGTGTGGGCGGCCGTTTCGGCGGAGATGGCAGACGTCGGGGGCGCTTACTGCGAGGACGCGGCGGTGTCGACGGCCGCGGACTACGCGACCGATTCGGACTACGCGGCTCGCCTCTGGTCGGTGTCCGAACAACTCGTCGGCGAATCGTTCTTGTCGAACTAGACCGCCCGCAAGGGGTGTCTTGGCCTCAAGGGGCGTCTCGGGCGCAAAGGGGCAGCTCGGGGAGTTCGAAGACGGTCAGATCAGGTCCGGGTCCCTCAGGATTGCTGCGGGCATACGACTTGTAACGACGGCGAGCGAACCACCAACGACCCTCTTCGCGCTCGAAATGGTCGTGGTAGACGCCGAAGGTGTCACAACGCCGACCCGAGGCGACACTCTGGCGTGCCTCCTGGATGTACATCCGGGCCGTGGCGCGGCCTGCCTCAGCGTCGATCTCCATCACAGTGTTGAGGATCACGAACTCGAAGAAGTCGAACTGCTCGATCTGGGCGGCAATGAAATCGCCGATCTCGAACGGCCCGTCGAAGTTGATCTCCCGATCCACGAGATCGACGGTGATCACGCTGTCGAGGCGCATGATCTCGGCCAGTTCGGGCCAGGCCCGCCGGGTCACGATGTCGGCATAGCGGTTCTGAAGACGTCGCAGCGCGACATAAGCGACGGTCTCGTCGCGTTCAGTTCCATCTGCGGTGGGCATCAGAGGCACGGTAGCACCCAAGAGGCCCCGCAATTAGGCAGAGGATTTCCGAGTGCGAACGGTTTGATTTGCGGGGCGTGGCCTGAGCGGCCTGCCCGCGGCCTGAGCGGCCAGCCCGCGGCTCGAGCGGCCTGCCCGTGGCCCGAGCGGCCCGGTGAGCGCAGCGAACAAGAGCGGGAAATGGAGCGCAGCGAACAAGAGCGGGAAATGGAGCGCAGCGAACCAAGAGCGGGGAACAACGGGCTGCAACTCTAGGGCTTGCCTATTTGCGTGCCCCCTTAGTTGGCTGCTCCGTCGTCTGGCGGGTTGTCGGGGTCAAGGAGTCGGCCGTCGACAGCAGCCTCGACTTCAGCGGTGGCGTTGAGCGCTGCGATCAACGTGGTCAGCTTCAGATTGATCTCGTCCAACTTGGCGTCCTGGGCGGCGAATCGTGCTTCGAATTTGGCGTCCTGGGCGGCGAATCGTGCTTCAAATTTGGCGTCCTGGGCGGCGAATCGTTCGTCGAATTTGGCGTCTTGGGCGGCGAATCGTTCGTCGATTCGGGTGAAGCCTGCGACGACTTTGTCCTCTAGGCGGGTGAGGCGGTCGTTGGTGTCGGTGAGGCGGTCGTTGGTGTCGGTGATACGGGCGCCGGTCTGGTTGAACGCCAAGACCAACAATACGCCGAGGAGGGTTCCGATGGTCGCGGTCAGGGCGTTGTCCGGGAGTTTGAGGGTTTTGCGTTTGGCGGGCGCGCTGGTTTGAACCGGTGGTGTTGAGGCGTCGTGCGGTTCGGGGTTCATGGGCGTGGTCTGCAGCGGCGTCGTCTGGGTCATGTGGCCTCGTCGCGGTCTGGGTGGTGAACTGTTGGCGACCGTTGAGGCTCGGCGGCGAAGCTGTTGCATGACGCTAACTGACATGGAACTTCGTGTCAACTCCCTAAGAGCGCTTGCGGATAGGCAAGCCCTCGAGTCGCAGCCCGTTGTTTCCCGCTCTTGTTCGCTGCGCTGCATTTCCCGCTCTTGTTCGCTGCGCTGCATTTCCCGCTCTTGTTCGCTGCGCTCACCGGGCCGCTTGAGCCGCGGGCGGGCCGCTTGAGCCGCGGGCGGGCCGCTCGGGCCGTGGACCCGCAGATCAAGCCGTTCGCACTCGGAAATCCTCTGCCTATTCGCGGGGCCTCCAAGCGGCCAGGGAGCCTCAGCCAACCTGCAGCAGCGAATGAACTAGGTCTCTACGATTGGTTCGGGTATCTGTTGACGGGTCAGTGAAGTCGCCTTCGGCTGGCCAGAACCCAAGGATGGACCAATGAACGAGCTGCAGCCCGAAGACACCACCGCGAAAGCCCAAGTCCCCGAGAATGTACCGCCGATCAATGACTGGAACCGGCTCCTTGAAGGCAAGGTGGCGGTGGTCACCGGTGGAGGTGACGGGATCGGCGGGGCCATCAGCCGCCTGTTCGCCCAGCATGGGGCGACTGTCGAGATAGCCGAGATTGACTGCGAACGAGCCGATGCGGCGGTGGCCGACATCGTGTCGAACGGCGGAACAGCACACGCGCATCTGGTCGATGTGCGCCGTCACGAAGACGTCGAGCGCTTGGCCGACGCGGTGCTGTCGGCTCACGGCGCGATCGACGTGCTGGTGAACAACGTCGGCGATTACCGGCCGATCGTGCGATTCCATGATTCAGGGCTCGAGTCCTGGAATGCGATGTATGAGATCAACTTCCTGCATGCGGTGATGGTCACGCACGCCTTCTTGAATCCGATGATCGACAACGGGGGCGGGTCGATCGTCAACGTTCATTCTGTTGAAGGACAGCGGGGCTATCCCGGCGAACCCGTGTATGGGGCGATGAAGGCGGCGTTGGCCCACTTCACGACGTGTCTGGCTGCGGGATACGGACGCAAGGGCATCCGGGCCAACGGGATCGGCCCGGACCTGACCCAGACGCCCCAAGTCGACTACCTGACCGGCTACGAGTCATCTCAGCATTTGTGGGAGTCCTGGGCGCCGGTGGGCCGTCTGGGCTGGCCCGAGGACCAGGCCCGGGTCGCGCTCTTCCTGGCCAGCGACCTCTCCTCGTTCGTGACCGGCCACAACATTCCCGTGGACGGAGGCACCAAGACCGGCGGCGGCTGGTTCTTCTCCCCGACCGCGCGCCGTTTCGTGAACCGCCCGCGCGACCTCTGACCGACCCGCCCATCTTCGGCGCCGACGCGGCTGGTGCTGCCCGCGGCTCGGGATGCGCCCGGCGACGATACCGCCCTCAGACTGGCATGCCGTGGTGGGGCGGGACGTTCAGGTCGCCGATGGCGCCGGCCCGCCGGTGCAGCAGATCAACCGTGTCTCTGAGGTCCATGGTGATGATGTAGCGCCTTGCCGCGGTCTCGGCCACGACGAAATCGCCGAGCGCGTCGAGGTCGGCCTCGGTCACATCACGACCGGCGGCGGCGAGCATGTCCTTCATCTCTTCGAAGGTCATGCTCTTACGCCCCGTGGCCTCGCCGACCCGAGCCAGATGTTCCGGCCGATTGCGGCTGGCGGTGAACAAACCGGTGCGCAGGAGGCCGCCGGAGGGATAGAACACCGAAGCCCGAAGCTGGGTGTCCTCGCTCACGAGATTGTGGTGCAGCGCCTCAGTGAAACAGCTCACGGCCGCCTTGGAGGAGGCGTAGACCGACGCGGTGGGAACCGGGGCGAAACCGCCGTCACCAGAGGAAGTGTTGATCACTTGACCGGGCTCGCCGGAGGTGATCATGCGCGGCACGAACTCGCTCACGCAGATTGCGACCCCGAAGACGTTCACGCCGAAGCACCAGCGCCAGTCGTTCGGCTCCTGCTGCCAGGGCTTGCCGCCCCCGCCTGAGGTCACGCCGGCGTTGTTGTACAACAGGTTGCACCTGCCGTGGGTGTAGTAGACGTAATCGGCTAGTGCCCTGACCGATGATTCGTCGCTCACATCGGTGCGGAGCCCGCTCACCACACCCAGCGCCGAAAGCTCTTCCACAGCCGAATCAATAGCGGCCTGCTCGATGTCTGCGACGACGACGGCGGCCCCACGGCGCAACAGCGCCCCCACGATGCCCCTGCCGATCCCGCCTGCACCGCCGGTGACCACCGCCACGCACTCCTCAATGGCGATGTCGGCAATGTCCGGGCCACCGTTGTTGTCGGGATCGGCGTTGCTGTCGGGGCCACCGTTGCTGTCGGGATCGGCGTTGCTGTCCGGGCCGCCGTTGCTGTCCGGATCGGCGTTGCTGTCCGGGCCGCCGTTGCTGTCCGGATCGGCGATGTCGTCGGACTCGCCGTTGTCCGGTGCGCTGTTGCCGTCGGAGCTGGTCATGCCACCTCCTGGGCCTGGTTGAGCGGGTTCATGCCAGGGCAGCCCTTGGCGCGTTCGGGTATCTCCGAGTAGTCGATCGGCGTCGCCACGAATTCCTTGGTCGGGCAGTACATCTCGGCGAGAGGCGCCAACGCGTCAAGATCGAACTTGTAGACCTTGGCCGCATTCTCGGTGAGGATCGTGGTCGCCTCCTCGCGTGTGAACCGGGCGAAGGTGAGCCGCAGATGCTCCCGGGTGTGCGGGTAGGAACCCTCGATGTGGGGATAGTCCGAGCCCCACATGATCCGGTCGACGCCGACCGAGCGGGCGACCTCGGTCTCGGCGGGCCTCAGGAAGGATGCCCCGATGTAGCACTGGCGGTCGAAGTACTCCGACGGTGTGAGCGACATCTTGGCAACGGCCTCCCCGCCGAAGATCGACTCGGAGCCGTAACGCGAGTACTTCATCCGATGGTGGAAGCTGTCGAGCTTCTCGAGGGTGTCGGGCACCCAGGAGGTGCCTGTTTCGGTGATGACGTAGTCCAGTTCGGGATGACGCTCGAACACTCCCGAGAACATCAGGTGCCACAGCGCCCGTTGAGTCCACCACTGCACTTCCAGCATGAACATCGCGAGTGATGCGGGGAAATGCTTGCCGAAGTTGGGCGTGGCGCCGCCGGCATGGTGATTGAGTGGCAGTCCGGCCGCCGCGGCGGCAGCCCAGATCGGCTCGTAGGTGTCGGAATAGAGCGGCTCGAATGGTGAATCCGGCGGTGCTCCAGGCACCAGGATCCCGCCTCTGAGACCCTGTTCGGCAGCCCATTCGATCTCTTTGACCGAGCCCTCGACGTCTCCGAGGAAGATCTGGATGATCCCCGCCCGACGCTCGGGGGCTTCGCTCACGAATTCGGCGAGCCAACGGTTGTGGGCTTGCAACCCGGCCCAACGATGCTCGAAGTTGTCGGAGTAGGGAGGAGCCTCGAACGAGCTGGCCGCGGGAGGAGCGAACGGTGGTTGAGTGTTGGGGAACAGCACCGCTGCGACAACGCCGTCCTCCTGCTGTTCGCGCAGACGCTCGGCAGATGACGAGTTGCGGTAGGAGAACACCTCGGGGTCGCCGTCGACGCCGACTTCAAGCGGGGTCCGCTCCATGTCTTTGAAGAGCTCCTTGCGGCGTTCGTTGTCCTGTTCCATGAACCTGGCCCAGTCGTCGAACTCGTCTAGGTACTTGGCGTCGAGGTATTCCCGGTAGGTCCAAAGACCGGCCCCGCAGTGGGTGTCCGCGCTGATGACAATGTGGTGTTCTTGGTGGGTTTCGTCGCTCACCGCTCCAGTTTGGCGCGTGTTCGTCAGTCTTGCGAAACGAGGCCGGCACTGTTCTCGGCGGCACCGCTCGGGCCGGCGCTGTCGGGGCCGGTGTTGGCGAGTCTGGCCTTGTGGCGCAGGCCGTCTCGGTCGTTGCGGTCGAGGCAGTCGTTGAGTGCCCGGATCTTGGCGCTCGCGGTCGTGGGAAACAGAAACGGCATGAGCGCGTGCGTGAACGCGGCGAGGGCCGCGGTCACCAACTGCCTGCCCACCCCGAAAGCGATACCGAAGTGCTGGCCGTAGGTCTCGCCGTTGGCGTGTGGATGCGCGGTGAACGGGTTTTGAGCCATGGACATGACATTACGGCAGCGGCTTTCGAAAATCCTCCTCACAAGGAGTTCCGTCCGCGTTTTTTGTCGAGCGGCCCAGCGACTACTCTCGCATCTGTCCCCCAATCTGTCCCCAAAGGCGTTCCGAGGAAGGAAATCGTGTCGGAAACAATCGGCTATATAGGACTCGGAGACATGGGCGGCGCGATGGCAGAGAACCTCGCCGCCTCCTTCGACCTGGCTGTCTTTGATCTCAGCGATGAAGCGATTGCCAAGTCGGTCGAGAAAGGCGCACGGGCCGCGACTTCGAGCGCGGCGCTGGCCGCGGAGTGCGCGCACATCAGCATCTGTGTCCCCGACGACACGGCCGTGATGGAGGTGGTCTCAGGTGCTGACGGCATTCTGGCTTCATGTCGGCCGGGTGCCTCGATTGCTGTTCATTCGACCGTTCATCCCGACACGATCCGCGACCTTCATGTGCTGGCCGCTGAACGCGACGTGAACCTGTTCGACGCTGGGGTCGCGGGCGGGTCGTGGGCTGCACGCGAAGGGAGCCTGGTGATCATGCTCGGGGTTCCCGAGGCCGGGATCAGCGAGTTGGCCCGTGCAGTGATCGATGAGTGCGCAGGGGCGGTGTTCGAGGGAGGTGGAATCGGCGCTGGGATGGCCATGAAGGTTGCTTTCAACGTGATGACCTACTTCCAGCAGGCCGCGCTGAGTGCCGCCTACCAGATCGTCGTGGGCGAGGACAGCGACCCCGAGATGCTGCTCGAGGGTTGGCGTCATGTGGGGCAACTGGGCAAGTTGACCGAGCGGTTCTATCCGTTGGTCGCCATGCCGCCAGAGGCGAAGGGGGGTCCGCTCGGCTCCTATCTCGCGACCACCATCGGGATCGCCGAGAAGGATCTTGACCTGGCGGTCAACCTGGGCCTCGAGAGCGGCCGCAGAATGCCGGTGGTGGAGGCCGTGCGCGATTCGATGCGCCTCGTCTACGGAATGCCGAAGAGTTGATCCGAACCCAGGACCAGAACGAGGCCAGAACAAGGGAGGAACGACATGACCGACGACAGCAGCGACGAGAAATGGCAGGCAGGAGCCGAGAAGCTCACCGATGTCTATCAGGGTCAGGTGTCGGTGGTCCCGCCGGGCTTGATGGACTTCTCCGACATCATGACCAGAGACCTCTTCGGGGGAATCTGGACCCGGGAACAGCTTGACGTCGGGCAACGGCGACTGATTGTCATGGGTGTGATCGCCGCTGTCGGCGGACCCAACACCTGGAAACTGCAGTGCAAGTCAGCGTTGAAACGCGGCGAGTTGACCGAGGACCAAGTGCGCGAGGTGCTGATTCAGGCCACTCCCTACGTCGGATACCCCAGAGCCGCCGAGTTGGTGGGAACGACCGAGGAGGCGATCGCTGAGTGTCGTCTAGAGGCAGCCGACGCCGGAGCTGCCGCCGACGGCGACGAAGGTGACGAGACGAGCTGATGGCGGCGATCACTGCGCCGGGTGACTGGTCGTTCGGCGTCCAATTGCCGATCCAGACCCTCACGCGCACACTGGTCGATCCCTGGGAAGACGATGCGACTGTGGACGATCTCGTCACCATTGCTCGGCGGTGTGACGACCGTGGCTATGACTTCATCGGGGTTTGCGACCATGTGGCGATCCCCGACAACGAATACGCCGCGCGGATGACCACCACCTGGTACGACACGGTCGCGACCCTGGCTTTTCTGGCTGCCCATACCCGCAATGTGCGGCTGCTGTCGGTGGTCTGGATCGCGGCCTACCGGCACCCGCTGCAGACCGCCAAGTCGTTCGGCACGCTCGACCACCTGTCAGGGGGTCGTACGATTCTCGGTGTGGGCGCCGGCCATGTCGAAGCCGAGTTCGAAGCCTTGGGGGTCGATTTCGCGACCAGAGGCAAACGACTCGACGAGACCCTCGACGCTGTACGCGGCGCTTTCTCCGACACATACGTGAGCCACCACGGCGAGATGTTCTCGTATTCCGACGTCGGCATCGGTCCCCAGCCCCGAGGCGAGTTGCCGATCTGGATCGGCGGCATGGGCAAGGCGGCGTGGCGGCGCACCGGCCGCATCGGTGACGGCTACATCCCGATGGGCAACGCCAAGGAGCAGTACGCGGAGATCACCGCAACGATCGCGGCCGCAGCCGAATCGGCGGGACGTTCCGGGGCGGCTTGCGACGTCGGCTACATGCCGCCGTGGACCTATCTGCTCGGCGACGTACCGGAGGGTGTGATGGCGCTGTCGGGGGGCATCGAAGCACTCGCGCAGGACATCCGCGCGGCCCGCGGGCTCGGGGCCAACACCTTCCATCTCAAGTTCCGTGCCCGGGATGTGCTGGAATACCTGGAGCAGGTCGACGCGTTCGTCGAGGAGGTCGTACCGATGGTCAACGAAGCTTGATCTCGGCCGGCAGCCTCGCTGGTCGGCGACCCGCGCGGGCGACTCAGAGGCCGAGCGGACAGGTCGCAGATTCTCATGTCCAAGAAGACTCAGACAGCGAGGCTGTGGCCCGAGCGGCCCGGCCCGCGGCCTCGCGGCCCGGCCCGCGGCCTCGCGGCCCGGCCCGCGGCCTCGCGGCCCGGCCCGCGGCCTCGCGGCCCGTGAGCGCAGCGATCAAGAGCGGGAAGCGAGCGCAGCGAACCAAGAGCGGGAAACAACAGGCTGCAACTCGAAAAGCTCGCCTATCCGCGCAGCCTCTCAGTCCAAGAAGTTGGGCGGGCGGCCCTCGGCGCGGGCCTTGGTCGCCTCCTCGAAGTTCTTGGTTGTGAGGCGCACATACAGCTGAGTGTGGCTCTCCATCTCGATGGCGGCTTGGAGGCTGTTGGTTTCCAGTCCTGCCCACATGAGTCTTTTCGTCAGAGCCACACCTTGAGTCGACCAGCCGTTGATCCGCTCCGCGAGGTCGAGCGCCTCATCGATCAGGCGGTCGTCTGGGACCGTGGTTGAAACTAGACCGATCTCAGCCGCTTCAGCGGCGCTCATGTCGCGCCCCGAGAGCATCAACTCGAAGGCCCGTGTGGTGCCGATGGCGCGGGGGAGCAGGAACGACAGACCCAGTTCGTTGGCTGTCAAACCGTTGTTGATGCCGGCCGCGCGGAAATAGGCCGACTCTGCGGCGATGCGGATGTCGGCCCCGAGCGTCAAGCACATTCCTCCGCCGATAGCGGCCCCGTTGATCGCTGCGATCACCGGTTTGTTCATCTTGCGCATGCGGGGAACAAGGTCCGACAGCGTGCTCATAGCCTTGGTGGCGATGCGGGTCAGGGTCAAGCCTTGGACGTTGGGCGGGGGCATCGTGTCTCGAGTGTCGGCGCCGGAGCAGAACCCGGCGCCGGTCCCTGTCAGGATCACACATGTGGTGTCGTTGTCCTCGTCGACTTGATCGAACGCTTCGGCGAGCGGGAGCATCAACTCGAAAGCCATCGAGTTCATCCGCTCGGGACGGTTCATGCGGATGATGGTCGTGTGGGGCCTCGGGGATTCGATCTCGATGAGTTCGCTGTCGCTCATCGTCCAAGCTTGCCCCACATTCGTTTGCTCAAACAATCGTTTGCTCAACAAAGAGATGCCGCACAGAATCGTCTGGCGTCTACGATGCCGCCATGGGTGATGACTTTCAGCCGACCGCAGACGAACTGTTGGCCAACAACGCCGAGTATGCAAAGTCCTTCGACTTTCGGGGTCTTCCGGTTGCGCCTTCGCGCCGAACAGCGATTGTGGCCTGCATGGATTCGCGTATGCCGATCTTCGGGATCCTGGGACTCGCCCGCGGCGAGGCCCACATCATTCGCAACGCCGGCGGGGTGGTGACCGATGACGTGGTGCGCTCACTGTGTCTGTCGCAGCGAGCGCTCGGAACCAGGGAGATTATTCTGATCCACCACACGGACTGCGGTCTGCAGAAGGTGACAGAGGACGGTTTCAAAGCCGAACTGGAGGACGAGGTGGGGGTGCGACCCCATTGGGCGGTGGAGGCCTTCGAGGATCCCTA
Source organism: Acidimicrobiales bacterium (assembly GCA_965116485.1). Lineage (GTDB taxonomy): Bacteria > Actinomycetota > Acidimicrobiia > Acidimicrobiales > Aldehydirespiratoraceae > VXYK01. The sequence continues at coordinate 3,001,348 of OZ220692.1, read as the reverse complement.
CGCCGATGTCCGCCAGTCGATTCAGCGGCTCTTGTTGTCGCCGTTCATCCTCGAGAAGAACCACATCCGCGGGTTCGTCTACGACGTCACCACCGGCCTGCTCGACGAGGTCAGCAGCTAGCGGCGTTGGTAGGGGAGTGCCGGAGACGCTGCTGTCAGCGTTGGCCGGCGCGCTCGCGGAGTTGGTATTTGAGAACCTTGCCGCTGGCGTTGAGGGGGAGCGAGTCGACATATTCGACGTGGCGCGGGACCTTGTAGTTCGCCATCTCGCGGCGACACCAGGCGATCAGCGCGTCGGCGTCGCGGTCAGACCCGACCGCAGGCACCACGAAGGCGTAACCAACCTCGCCCAAGCGCTCGTGGGGCACCCCGACCACGGCGACCTGTCCGACACCGGGATGGTTCATCATCAGGTTCTCGATCTCGGCCGGGTAGGCGTTGAATCCGCCGTTGATGAACATGTCCTTGACGCGGTCGGTGATGTCGATGTTGCCGTCCGCGTCCATCACCCCGATGTCGCCGGTGTGCAGCCAACCGTCGGCGTCGATCGTCTCCGCGGTCTTGGCCGGGTCGTTGAGATAGCCCTTCATGACGTTGTAGCCGCGCACGACGATCTCGCCCGGCTCGCCTCTGGGAACCTCTCGGCCTTCTGCGTCAACGATCCGCACCTCGACATCGTCGATCGCCCGGCCGCTGGTGTTGGCGATGATCTCGGGGTCGTCGTCGTGGCGGCACATGGTGGCGATCCCCGACGACTCGGTGAGACCGTAGCCGGTGACGATCTTCTCGAACCCGAGCCGCTCGCGCATCGAGATGATCATCTCGACGGGGATGGCAGCGGCACCGGTCACCGCGAGGCGCAGCGACGACATGTCCCATTGGTCGAGGTCTTCTGTGTTGAGGATCGTCTGGTAGATCGCCGGTGGTCCGGGAAGCATCGAAATGCGCTCTTCGGGGATGCGTTTCATCACTGACGGCACGTCGAAAACTGGGTGGGGAATGATCGTCGACCCGGTCATCAAGCACGCCAGAATGCCCGCGTTCAGTCCGAACGAGTGAAAGAACGGGTTGATGATCAGGTAACGGTCGCGGTCTAGTCCGATCACTTGGGACCAGCTCAGATAGGACCGGCAGACTGCCGAATGGACCAGCATGGCGCCCTTGGGGTCGCCGGTCGTACCGGAGCTGAACATGATGTGGCAGAGGTCGTCTCCGGTGACGGCATCGCTGCGGGCGGCCCGTTCTGTGTCACTGACTGCTTCGGCGCGGTCCATGAAATCGGCGAAACTCGTGGTGTTTGCACCGCAGTCGCCTCGCATCACGACGATCTCGGCCAACGACTCGGGGACCTCGGCCTGCCGCAACAGCGCAACGTAGTCGGTGTCGAGGAAATCGGTGACACAGAACAGCATCCTGGCCCCGGAGTTCTCCAGCAGATAGGCGGCTTCGCGCCCTTTGAAGCGAGTGTTGATCGGGACCACCACACCGCCGGCGACATGCACACCGAGCGCGGCGACGGCCCATTGGCAGATATTCGGCGCCCACAACGCCACGCGGTCGCCTGCGCTCACCCCCGAGGCCATCAGCGCACGCGCCGCGGTGTGGATCTCGGTGCGGAACTCCGAGAAGTTCCAGCGGATGTCGCCGTCCACCATCGCTTCACGGTCGCCGAAGCGGCTGGCTGCGTCGTCTATGAGTTCTGGGATCGTCTCCCAACCGGCGTCATGCATAGCTTCCGAGGGTAGTCATCGGCGCTGTGTCACACCCATCGGGGAGTGGGTCCTTCCCCAAGTAGCGATGGCTGCGACGGTCGCACCGGTGCAGACCATGCTGGCCGGAGGCTCGACCGTCTGCAGCGCCCGCTATGGGTGGCGTTGGACGAACAGTTCTTGGGCTGCGGTGACGATCCTCTGGCTGTGCTCATCGAGGCCCGCAGCCAGAGACTGTGCCTGCTCCCGTCCGGCGGCGCTCATCTTTGCGAGCGTCTTGGCCACTATGTCGGCCACTTTGGAGTCGTCTTCCAACCGGTCGACCACTGGTCGCAGTTCCGTCTCCAGGAACGCGAGACTCACAGCATCCTCGAAAGTCTGCACCTCGGGGTCAGAGCCGAGCCCTTTCTTGGTCACGATCTCAGCGGCCCTCGTTGACACCGACTCCTGCCCCCCGGCGGCGTCGAGTATGGCGGCCAGATCGCGCCCGTGGCGGTCCCTTTGGGCGCGCCTCCAGCGCAGGTAGCCCGCCCGGCCATCGGGGTAGTCCGAGCGGGGCAGTTCCCAGCGGCGCAGATGGTGGGCCCGGGCGGCCAGCCTCAGCGCAACCGACGCATCCGGGTCGAGACGCGCCACCCATGCCTCGGCCCTGCGGCCCTGCGCCAGCGCAAGCGGTTCGTTGTGGTGGACCCTGGGATCGTCGGCGTTGACAGCGTCGATCGCCGCACGAAGATCGTGCGCTCCAACGTCCGCTCCGACCTCGTCCGCTCCGACGTCGTCCGCTCCGATGTCGTCCATTCCGACGTCGTCCGTTCCGACGTCGTCCGTTCCGATGTCGTCCGTTCCGATGTCGTCCATTCCGACCTCTGCTGGAGAGCCTAACGCCTACTACGAGCGGCCCGCCGCTGATGGGCCAGACCTGATCCGTCCGTTGGCAGAGCGCAGCGAACAAGAGCGGCCCGCGAGCACAGCGAGCCAAGAGCGGGGGGCAGCGCGCAGCGAACAAGAGCGGCCAGCGAGCGCAGCGAGCCAAGAGCGGGAAACAGCGGGCTGCAACTCGAGGGGTTGGCTAGTCGCGCGCGCTCAGATTCCGGGTTGGCGCCGACCTCGGGCAGCCGCGAGCAGCAGGATCCCCGAAGTGGGGCTCAACAGCGCGAGCAAATAGAGTCGTGGGCTCATGGATCTTTGTTACACCGAAGCCGAAGAGGCGTTCCGTGACGAACTGAGGGCGTGGCTCAAGAGTGTTCTGCCCGACGTCGGCCCACCTCCCGTGGATCACACAGACCTTGAAGCCCGCAGAGCCTACGACACTCAATGGCAGCGGATCCTTTACGAAGCGGGTTACGCGGGGATCCACTGGCCCTCCGAGTTCGGGGGACGGGGCTCCACACCGACTGAACACCTGATCTTCCTCGAGGAGACGGAACGAGCAGGGACCCCTTATGTGGGCGTGAACTTCGTCGGACAACTGCACGCCGGTCCGACCCTGATCGCCGAGGCCACACCGGAACAGCAGCGCACCCATCTGGCCCCGATCCTGCGCGGCGATCATGTCTGGTGCCAGGGCTTCTCCGAACCGGGCTCTGGCTCGGACCTGGCTTCTCTCACGACACGAGCATTCGACGACGGAGACCACTATGTGGTGACCGGCCAGAAGATCTGGACCTCCTTCGCTCAGGTGGCCGACTACTGCGAACTGCTGGTGCGCACCGATCCTGATGTTCCCAAACACCGGGGGATCACCTGGTTGATAATGCCCATGGAACTTCCGGGCATCGAGATACGTCCCATTGTGACCGCGCTCGGTGCGAGCGAGTTCGCCGAGATGTTCCTGGACGAAGTCCGAATTCCCAAGGTCAACCGTGTCGGCGACCACAACGATGGCTGGCGGGTGACCATGGTGACCTTCGCCTTCGAGCGGGGCACCGCTTTCATCAGCGAGATCATCGCCTCCCAGCGGCTGTTGGCGGACCTCGCGAAGATCGCTCAGAAGGTGACCCGAGGTTCAACGCGCGCCGCGGATGACGCAGAGATTCGGCGACAACTGGGCCGTCTTGAAGCCGAACTGGACGCTCTTTGGTCTCTGACCAAGCGCAATGTGAGCCAGGCTCAACGCACCGGCATGGTCGGACCTGGAGGTTCGGTCTTCAAGCTTGCTTACGCCGATGCGCGGAAACGAATGTCCGACTTGGCCGAACAGATCCTCGGCCGGGCCGGCCTCGCGATTGGTGACACGCTCGATCTGAGCGAGCTTGATCACGTGGGGGAGAGGCTCTACACGTTGACGCTGACCATAGCGGCGGGGACTTCGGAGATACAGCGCAACATCGTGGGTGAACGTTTGCTGGGCCTCCCCAAGGACCGGTGACGGAGAGAGCTGGGAGACATGGACTTTGAGCTGAACGAAGATCAGGAGGCGCTGGCCGAGGGCGTCGCAGCTCTATGCGCAGGTCGTTTCGACATCGAAACTGTCCGCCTGATGGCAACCGACGGCCTTGACCGCGGGCGTTGGGCAGAACTCGCCGAAACCGGAGTGTTCTCGTTGACCCGGCCCGAAGCTGACGGTGGCCTGGGAATGGGCTGGGCCGAAGCGGTGGTCGTCTTTGAGCAGCTGGGCCGCGCCCTGGTGCCCGGTCCGTTGGTGGCCACAACCCTGACCGCCGCGCTTGTGGGGTTGACCGACACGCCGGTTGTCGAGACCAGCGGGCTGGACTCGGTGGAGATTGGCGGAGGCGCTGCGGAGGGCAGCATTGTGGTCGGCGCGCTCGAGCGCTGCGATGGCCCTTGTTTCGTGGAGTTCGAGGGCTGGGTCGACGGACTGATGATCAGCGATGACGAAGGGCTGTGGTGGATCGACTCCGCCTGGCTCGAAGCGGTGGATGCCACCGAGGCGGCCCACCCGTTGGATCCGCTCACTCCCGTTGCGGTCGTCTCCGAGTTGCCTCAAGGTCGCAGGATCGCTGATCGCGAGACGTCGGTCATTTGGAGGCAGTACGGTGCGCTGCTCACATCCGCGCTGCAGCTCGGCATCGCCTCGGGGGCCACTGACCTGGCCGTCGAATACGCCAAACAGCGTGAGCAGTTCGGTAAACCCATCGGCGCCTTTCAAGCCGTGAAGCACCGTTGCGCCGACATGATCACGCGAGTTGAGGTTCTGCGGGCCGCGGTCTACGCGGCGGGCGTGACCGTCGACGGAAAGGGTGTCGACGATCCTGTTCGTTCAGTGGCGGTGGCCAAAGTCCTCGCTTCCAGCTCAGCCGCGGCCTGCGGCAAAGACTCGGTTCAGGTCCACGGCGGGATGGGTTACACTTGGGAAGTCGACGCTCACCTCTACTTGAAGCGGGCGTGGGTGCATGACCTCTCCTTCGGCGACGGCGACGACTACGCCGATCAACTGGCCGGCGGCCTGCTCAGCGGATAGACCGCCGCGCCCGAGCCTCCTGGATCTCGCCGGAGTCGGCCCCTCCAGCCGCCCTGACCGGCAAAATCAGGCTTTAGAGGGCACTGGCTGCTGCGGTTGCGGCGGTTTGAGGCCGCGGGTCGTGAGTTGTTGCCAGTACGCCAGGTCGGTTTCGTCGGGTTCATGGCCCAAGTGGGTCACGGTGTCGACATCGGAGGCTTCAGCTCGCAGCGCGCCCGCGGTACACTGCTCACGAGGCCGCACCGAGAACGGGTCGAAGCCGAACTGTTCCATGGCGTTGAGGTGGGTGATCTTGTCGACGATCGCGTCGCTGACCCCGGCAAAGCACGACTCGAGGCTCTCGGGTGCATTGGGCCACGAACTGTCGCTGTGGGGGAAGTCCGACTCCCAGCACACATGATCGATGTTGAACCGGTCGATGAGCGCCACCCCGACCGGATCTTCGATGAAGCAACACAGCATGTGGCGGCGAAAAACGTCGCTGGCCAACGTCATGCCTTCGGGGAACTCATGCCCGGTCCAGCCCTGGTGGCGGCGCTGAACATGGTCGGCACGCTGCAGCAGGTATGGAATCCAGCCGATGTCGCCCTCGCTCAAAGCGAACTTCAAGTCCGGGAATCGATGCCAGATGTCGGCCCAAAGCAGGTCGCCCATGGTGTACATCGTGCTCAGCGGCGACAACGTTATCGGCACGCCCGGCGGAGCGTCGAACGACGTGTTCATCCCCTTCGACGACGATCCGATATGGCAGCAGATCACCACCCCCTCGTCGTTGCACGCGGCGAACAACGGATCCCAGAAACCTGAATGCATCGACGGCACGCCCAGTGCCGCGGGGTTCTCCGAGAAGGTGATCGCCCGCACCCCTTTGGCCGCCAGTCGGCGGACCTCCGCCGCGGCTAGATCGGCGTCCCACAGCGGCACCATCCCGCAGGGGATGAAACGGTCGGGATGGGCTCCGCACCACTCGTCGACATGCCAATCGTTGTAAGCCCGGATCATGACCAGATTGACGTCACGGTCCGGGCCTTCGCTCAGCACCTGGCCTGCGAACCCGGTCCAGTTCGGAAAGTTGAGCCCGGCGAGTTGCCCCCCCGCAGACATGTCTCGGACCCGTTCGTCGACGTCGTAGCATCCGGGGCGCATCTCGTCGTAGCGACTGGGGTTGATGTTGAACATTGAAGGCGGTTTGCCCGCCACCGCATTCAATCCCAGATTGCGTCCCATGGCTTCGCCGTACCACCACTGCTGATAGCCGTTGTCGTCTGTTTCGACCCGCGGCGCCCGGTCTCTGTAGCCGGCGGGCACATGGGCGTCGAACATGTCGGCCGGTTCGCAGATGTGATCGTCGACGCTTATGAGGATCATGTCCGCTGCTTTCATGGCCCCTCCTCGGGTTAATCGGGCTTATCGGGCTTATCGGGCTAATCGTGGCTAATGGTTCAGGCCGATCTCAGAATCGCACCTTGAGAGTTGAAGAAGAAACCCCCGGGGGTTACGAGTGCAACCTTGGCGCCTTCGACCTGGCGAGCGCCGGCCTGACCGCGCAACTGGGTCACCGCCTCACGCAGATGACCTGTTCCCCGGGTGGCTCCTTCGGACAACGATCCGCCGTGGGTGTTGACGGGGATCCGACCGTCTATCTCGATCCGTTGACGATCATCGTTCCAGTGGTCAGCCAAGTACCGTTCGGCGCCTCCCATTTCGCAGAATCCGCAATTCTCGAGCCAACTCAAAGCGATGATCGTGAATCCCTCGTAGGGATAGAATACGTCGACATCGTCGATCCATATGTCCGACCTCGCCTTGAGATGGTCGACCACAACATGCTGGCCGTGACGTTTCAAACTGGGCAACTGGTCTTCGGTGTTCTCGCCGAACACCCCGGTCGTCGCCGCGTGGATGAGAACCGGTGGTTGCGGGAGTTGCTTGGCGCGCTGCGCGGTGGTCACGACGAAGGCGTCTGCCCCATCGGCGGGATAGTCCATGTCGAACATGTTCAGCGGTGTGCGGATCATGCGACCGGCGTGGTATTCGTCGAACGACAGGGGCTTGCGCATGGCGGCGAGCTCATTGGACGCGGCGTTGCTCCGCGAATTGACCGCGATCTGGGCGAAAGGATCTTTCGAAACACCGAACTCGTGCATGTAGCGGCCGGCCCAGGCAGCGTATGCGTTGGCGTTTGCGGCATCCTCGGGAACGGGGCGGATGGTGCTGCGGGCGCCGCGTCGCCAGGGATCAGCAGCGGCTCGCCTTGAGTTCCACGACGACATCATCACCGACGTGACGATCAGCACATGGTCGGCTGCTCCGGCGAACACCGCTTGGGCTGCGTCGAGCAGAGAGAACACGATCAGCGGGGCCGGGCGGCTGTGGTGCGACACCTCAGTCAGCCCCAGCGAGGAAACCAGAAACGGCGCGCCGGCAGCCCCGGCTTCAGATGTGGCGGCCACACCGTCGATGTCAGCGGCGGTGAGTCCCGCGTCGCGGATCGCCTTGGTGGACGCCTCCAAAGCGAGCGACAACGGTGAGCGGTCGCCTCTGCTGAAACCGGTGGAACCGATCCCGACGATCGCGATCTGGTCTTTCATCGGCGATCTGGCCATCAGCTTCGGCTCCCTCGGCCCGTCTGGCTTTGTCGGTCCGTCTGGTTGTGTCGGTCCGTTTGGCTCTGTCGGTCCGTTTGGCTTTGTCGGTCCGGCTGGTTGTGTCGGTCCGGCTGGCTGTGTCGGTTCGGCTGGCTGTGTCGGTTCGGCTGGTTGTGTCGGTTCGGCTGGTCCGGGTTCGGCTGGCTTTGTCGGTTCGGCTGGTCCGGGTTCGGCTGGTCCGGGTTCGGCTGGTCCGGGTTCGGCTGGCTGTGTCGGTTCGGCTGGCTGTGTCGGTTCGGCTGGTCCGGGTTCGGCTGGTCCGGGCTGGGCCGGAAAGCAACGATCGGCGCGCCGGCTCGATACAGGTATTCGAGTTCGACGGGGTCACCGATGCTCGGCTCGCGGGTGCCGAATCCGTGAACCGTTCCGGTGATCCGCAGGTGATCTTGTTCTTCAAGTTCCACGACCACCACGGGATGACCGCCGTTTTCGTAGTCGACCCCTTCGGCTGGAGGACCGGCGTGGAGGTGCATCAACAGATGGATCGTGCCACGGCCGCTGACGGCTGTCGGAACAACATCGAAAGACCAGCAGCTCGGGCACATCTGCCGCGGCGGTTGGTGGTAGCGGTCGCAGTCCGCGCAGCGGTTGATCAACAACTGACCGGCGAGTCTGCCACGGAATTGAGCGGCGTTGTCGCGGTACACGCCATGACCGGCGAACAACTCAAGGAGATCTGCGTCACTCAAGTCGCTGTCGGCGGGCTGGTGTTCGGGATCGGGGGAGTAGCTGTGTTCGGTTTGGATGGAATCGGCCACCGCGTGACAATATGCGCGAATGAGCGACAACCCCACACCGCAAGCGACGGCCGCACTCGACGATCTGATCTCGACCCTCACCGAGATCCGCGACGGGTACATACTCGACCCTGCCCGATGGGTGGAGCCGCTTGAGCAGGTCGAGGCGTTCCGTTATGTGGGGCAGATGCTCTCCGCGATGTCGGAGCTGTATTGGGAGGCGCAGCCCGAACACCCGCGATTTGTTGGAATCGTGGATCCCGGGCGCAAGCTCCAGGGCGACAATCCTGATGCCGTCTATCACTACGCCCGCATTGACGGCACCAGAAAATACCGTGTGAGCGGGCGCATAAATCAGGAGTGCTACACGTCGTTCACGCTGCACGCAGCCGCTGAGGACGGCGGTATGGCCGGACCGTTGCGAGGCGATGTCAACGACCGTGATTTGACCGTTGCTGAGGACGGAACGTACAGCCTCACGCTCAGCGCTGACCCGGCCGATGCCGAGGGCGGGGATTGGCTGAAACTCGAACCCGACACCATCGCGGTGATCGTGCGAGGCTATTTCCAGTTGCCGCTGTCGGCCCAGAACGACAGTCAGGTCCATGTGGACATCGATATCGAATGCTTGGACGTTGATTCGCCTCCGCCTCCGCTGAGCGACGAGTTCATCGCGGGACGCATGAACGAGGGAATCGCCTTCCTGCGTCAGGTGACAGTCGGGCAGGGTCCCTTCGGCGGTGGTTCGGGTGTGCCGTTCGTGTCCGATGTCCCCAATGAGCTTCCTGCACCGTTCAGCTTCCGCGATTCGGGACTGCCGGTGCCCGGGGCGGCCGACATCCATTACGCCATGGCCCGCTGGGAGCTCGAACCCGGTGAGGCCCTGGTGATGCGCGGCATGCTTCCTCCGGGACCTTTCGTCAACGTCATGCTCTGGAACTCCCACATGCAGACGCTGGAATATCGCAACCGGAACTCATCACTCAATGCCGAGCAGATCACCTACAACGACGACGGCAGCTTCGAGATCTGGGTATGCGCCGAAGATCCCGGTCACCCCAACTGGCTCGACACCGATTCCCACCGACGAGGCTCAATCTTCTGGCGCTATCTGCTACCCGAGTCCGACCCCGCCCCAGTCACCACCGAAGTAGTCGCCATCTAGCCACCTCCAACTTGTCGATAGCCCGACCCCGGTGGGCTTGTCCCGTTAGCTGACCCCCGGCGCTGGGTACCGTTGCCGGGCCCGCGGTCTTGTCTGGTCGGTGGGTCTGTGTGTCGGGTTCCCGGCGGTCTTGTTTGGTTGGTGGGTCTGTGTCGGACGCGGCGTTGGAGACACGGGCGTGGGGTTCCCGGCGGTCTTGTTTGGTTGGTGGGTCTGTGTCGGACGCGGCGTTGGAGACACGGGCGTGGGGTTCCCGGCGGTCTTGTTTGGTTGGTGGGTCTGTGTCGGACGCGGCGTTGGAGACACGGGCGTGGGGTTCCCGGCGGTCTTGTTTGGTTGGTGGGTCTGTGTGTCGGGTTCCCGGCGGTCTTGTCTGGTCGTGTTCGGGTCCTGAGTCCGGTACCGCGCTGGTAGCCGGGATTGTTCCTCGTGCCGGAATCTTGGTCGGTGGCAATAGTTGGTATTTGCGGGTCTTTCGGTCCTGGTGGACGGTCCAGCCGTGCTCGTGGATCTTGTGGTGGCAGTCGTCGCAGACCAGTAGGAGGTTGTCGAGGTCGGTAGACCCTCCGTGTCGCCACCAGACGATGTGATGGGCGCGGCACCACAGCGGATTCGCGCCGCAACCCACACAATGTTGATCGCGAGCCATCAGAGCCGCGCGTTGAGCTTGTGACGCGGTCCGTTGTTTACGGCCCAGCCACATATTTTGAGCTTTGACATCGAATATCGAAGGCAGGATGTTGGCGTCGAGCGCCATGCGATGCAACTCAGAAATCGGGATCGCAGAACCGTCAGCGAGACGGGGATTGTCTAACTGTTGGTTGATCACGTCGAAATCAGCGATCACCAACAAGTCAGTGCCCTGACCTTGGCCAGTTCCCGATTCACAGATCAGCTCCGCCAATGCATCAGCCATGCGTTGTTGGGGTGTGCGACGCTTCTTGGGGTCTTCGCTGTGCCATAGCTTTCGTTCTTTGGCAGTCAACGCTGTAGCAATTCGTGCTCCGGTGACTTGGTCGAACTCTCCAGACAGCACGAACATGCCTGTTTCAGGCGACTCGAAGATCCGGGCTCTACGTCGCTTGCGCTGCCGGTCCAGAAGCGACTGGCCGTCGTCTTTGGATTGGTCTTGTTGATGACGCCGCACCGTTCTGGCGAAAGCGTCGAAGTCCTGTTGCCCAGCAGCCTCTACCAGAACCGTCTCGTCGATATCGCCTTCGCCCGAAGCCCGAGCGATCAACCGGGCATGTCCCGCAGGGATCTGACCAGACTCCAAAGCCTCGCTGGTGGCAGGCAACTCAGCTAGCTGCACCGCAGACTCGACATCACGTTTGGCTTCACGAACCGAAGACTGCAACTCATCACGGACCAAACGTTGCGCCACCTTTGCGTCGTGACGACGACCAACCTCAGCCAGCACTTGGGACTTCATCGCGGCCAGACGAGACTCGGCGCGACCGATCACCCCCAACCGAGACGACAGACCCTCATCCCCCAACCCCACCACATCAACCGCCGGTACAAACACAGCCTCCCCGGCGGTGATGGAGTCGCCACAAGCGGAGCCCGAGTGGTCGGATGCGGAAGCCAATTCCATGCATGCAACTCTATCGACACCCTGTGACAATGACCCTAGAATATATCTATAAATCATAAAAAATATTTAAAACAACTATGACATGGTGACTGCAATAATGGCATATTGCATGCATGCCGGTACAGATCACCATTCGAGGAGTGCCCGAGGAAGTCCGCGCCGTACTGTCCGCGACGCACTGTCCGCGAAGGCTGCCCTGAAGCGGCAATCCATGCAGGAGTTCCTCACCGGCGAATTGGAAGGTATCGCCGCGAAGCCCTCGCTGGAGAACTTGTTCGAAGAGGTTCGACGCCGCAAAGAAGCTGCAGGAACCCGGATCTCGCCTTCGGAGATCCTTGCAGCACGCGATGCGGACCGAGTGTGAACGCTGTCGTGAACGCCTCCGTGCTCGTGGCGGCCCTCGTCGACACGGGCCCTGAGGGCTTATGGGCAGAATCAGTTGTTTCGGAGGGCCCATTGGCAGCGCCCGAACTGGCTCTGGTCGAAGCCACCAACATTCTTCGCGGCCTAGAGCTTTCTGGCCAGGTGTCGCCGATGGAAGCCAAAGCGGCGCATCGCGACCTGCTCCGGATGGACATCGAGTTCTGCCCGTTCGCTCCGTTCTCTGATCGGGTGTGGGAACTGCGTGCCAACGTGACCAGTTACGACGCGTGGTATGTGGCATTGGCCGAGGCGTTCGACTACCCGCTGCTGACCCTTGACCACAGACTCAGCAGAGCCCGCGGACCCCGTTGCCCCGTTGTCACCCCTCCGGTACTCGACCGCTAGTCTCTTCAGCGTTGTCAACCGACCCGGGGTTATTCTGCTGAAGTGGTGAACCCTCAAGACCAAGAGGATCGCCCCCCATGAGTGTTCCCGACGAAACTGATCAATCCGAGTTCTGGCAGCAACGCCTAGAGGAGTATCTCGGGTCCCTCCGTGCCAAGGGTCGCAAACCTGGAACGATCGCCAATAACAGAACTGTCCTTCAGCGATGGATTCTTCATGCGCTGTCCCATGGCGGAAGTCCCGAGACAAACGACCAAGCCCTAGTGGATCGGTTCTTGGACAACCAAAATGATCTTCGGGATGGCTCACGTCGAAGCTATTCCGACATAATCCGTTGGTGGTGTAACTACCGGCGGTCGCAGACTCAACCCGCTCGCGTGTGGGTTGTGCGAGCGGGCGCGAAAGGGGAGACGGAGCAGTACAACCTTGATCACAATGTCATCACGATTGGGTGGGATTGGTGGCTCGAAGGACTTGAACCGTTCGCTGACGGCGATGAAGAACCGTTCGCTGACCGCGATGAACTTGGCGAATTCATCTACGAGCTACGTGGCGAGAATGAGGACAACCGCAGAGTCCGAGACCAGATCTGGAGGTTCGGGAAAGATATACAAGTCAATGATCTGGTCGTCATGCCACAGAAGAGGCCGGACCTCGACTCTCGGCTGATTGCAATCGGGCGCGTCACCGGACGATACGAGTACGACCCTTCGCATCCGAAAGACACAAGGATCCGAAGGGCAGTCGAGTGGCTTCGGACCGACGTACAAAGGGACATCCTTGAAGACGACTTGAACGAACAGTTGAATCGTCCTCCCACCACGTACCCGACGCGAGCGTTCGACTCGCAGTACCGCATCCAGTATCTGGCTGAGCACGGTGTGGATCCTGGCGACCGGAACGCAGGTGACGACGAAGATGCTGCGAAGTTCTGGGAGGACCGCCTTAAGCAGTACCTGAGAGGTGTCAGCACTAGGTGGACACACAAGCGGAACGTACTGCGCCGCTGGATCGTGTTCACTCTCGAACAGGGCATGAGTCCGGTGGACGACGGCAGTCTGTTCGAGTTCTTGGACGCCCAAGGCGATCTGGCAGACACGACACGGAACGGTTATGCGAACCACATCAGGCGGTGGTGTAGGGACTGGGACAGCGGCGCGGAGCAGGTTCCGCCGCTGAAAGAAAGGTTGGAGTCGGCCGCAGGGAAGCTGCTCTGCGATGTCAAGCATCTTGAGGAGATCGTCGAGCTTCTGGAGGACAAGCGACAGGTGATTCTGTACGGGCCTCCGGGCACAGGCAAGACCTATCTGGCGCAGGAGTTGGCGGTCGCCCTCGCGCCCGCGGTGGCGGCGTGGAGCCTGGTGCAGTTCCATCCGGCCTACTCCTATGAGGACTTCTTCGAGGGCTACCGCCCGGTCTTGGACGACGACAATCAGATGATCTACCAACTCCAGCAGGGGCCGCTCGCGAACTTGGCCGACAGAGCGGACGCCTACCCGGACGAGACCCACGTCATGGTGATCGACGAGATCAACCGGGCGAACCTTCCACGGGTGCTCGGCGAGCTGCTGTTCCTGCTCGAGTACCGAAACAAGTCTATCCAGGTCATGCACCGTCCCGAAGACGACTTCAGCCTTCCGAAGAACCTCTGGTTCATCGGCACGATGAACACAGCGGACCGCTCGATCGCTCTCATCGACGCAGCCATGCGTCGACGCTTCCATTTCGTTCCGTTCTTCGAGCGAGAAGAACCCACGAAGAGCCTGTTACGCAAATGGACTCAGAAATACGCTCCTGACCAGGCATGGGTCGTCGACCTCGTGTCGGCGGTCAACGGCGAGCTTGAGAAGGAACTAGGAGGCGAACACCTCCAGCTTGGTCCAAGCTATTTCATGAAGACCGACCTCAACGACGGAGGCTTCGAACGCGTCTGGCGATACAACATCGAACCGTTCATCGAGGACCAACTATTCGGAAACCCCGACAAGATCGCGAGGTTTCGCCTGGACGCAGTGCTACAACGCCACCGCGGGGTTGAAAAAGAACCCGATGCTCCAGCCGACGAACCGGCCATCATCAACGAACCTCCTGCGGCCGTGTCCAGTCATGGATCGGCGAGAGGTACGGCAGGAAACAACGATGATCTCGTCTCTGGGCAAGAAATCTACGACGGGTTCAAAGCCGGCACCCTGCCGTTCACCTGGATGGGTCGCAATCTGGGGAGATCAGGGCAAACACTGAGAGACGATCTCAGTAGCGGCAAATGGCGCACTTGGTCCTACGAAGTGCGTTACGAGAGCATTTCCGGCAACCGGAACTGGTTCCCGATTTCAGATTTCGTTGAGATGGTGGACCAACGGTCTCGACCATGAACCCACAAGTTGAGGTGATGGAGGAGTCGCAACTAGAGGAACTGGCACTGGAAGAGGTGGAGCGTGTTAGACGGATCACGTTTGGGGAATGGGATCGTCAAAGTCTTGAACTGACGGATCGGCAGGCTCGACGTTTGGAAGCGACTGGATGGTTGTCGGTCAGGCCCGATTCTGAGGACGGCTACTGGAGTGTCAGCGCCAATCAATGGGTCGGCGGGTTCAGTATCGAAGGGCTGAACGTCATCGTGCGGCCGAAGATCAATCCGCAGAACCTGTTTCTGCTGCTGGAAGTGGGGCTCGCAGATGACGCTTGGTTGCCGGAGGCGATGGCCTACGCCGAGACCGACGATCTGTTGGCGACGCTCATCTCGTTCTTCGCTCGCACGGCTGAGACAACGTTGGCCAGAGGGCATTACCACTCCTACCGGCACGAAGAGGAAGATCTTCTGACGTTGCGCGGACGGCTCGACTTCCAGCGTCAATTCAGTCGAGGTGGACTTCTGGTCCCGATGGCCTGCTCCTACGACGACTTCACTGCCGACGTGATCGAGAACCGTTACTTGAAGGCGGCGATGCAGCGGGCGGTCCGGGTGCCGGGGGTGCCGGTGGTCGACCGACGCCGGATCAGGCGGATGCTCGCAGCGCTTGAGGATGTGGCCGACCTGCCGATAGAGGCGAGCGCGATCGACCGAATCACCTTCAGTCGGCTCAACGACCACTACCTTCCGGCGATGCGTCTCGCCCGGCTGATCCTCGCCAACCTCACCTTGCAGGACCAGCACGGCGACACCACGGCCTCGGCGTTCATGCTGGACATGAACGACCTATTTGAGCGATTTGTGACCCAACGCCTGCAGCGGGAGTTGAGCGGACGTCTGGAGGTAGAACCACAGAAGCTCGACACACTCGACACCGCCAACAATGTGAGGATCAAACCCGACCTGTTGTTCAGTCGAGAAGGGGTGAGTGTCGGGGTCGCCGACATCAAGTACAAGCTCCGCGACACCGACGAGTCGTCAGACTCCAGCGGGTGGCCCGACGAGACGAACACCGGAGTTCGCGGAACCCATGCCGACTATTACCAACTCCTGGCCTACACGACCGCGCTGGATCAACCCAGCGGCACGCTGATCTACTGTGTCGACACCAACGAAACGGGCGACGACGATGCAGCAGACCGTCTCGACTCCTCAACCGCGCGACTCGCAAAGACCAGCATCGAAGTCAGAAACGTGGGGACACGACTCCATGCTGTAGGCATCGACTTGTCGGGCAGCCCGCAGAGCATACGAGATCAGATCACAGCCCTCGCCGACCATCTCGTCGGCTCGTTGACTGCGCCCGAATCGCCGCCGTCGAAGTAGTCGCCCCCTGAGATCAACCGGGCTGCGGTTCGGGATCGCTGGGGTCGTCAGTGGAAGGAATGCCGATGCCCAGGTGGCCCTCGATGCGGGCGAGCCGCTGGCCGTTCTGGGCGACGGCGTCGCGGAGTTTGTCGTGGTCGTCACGCAGCTCGCGGTGCGCGGTATTGAAGTCCTCGCGGAGTCGGCGGTTGTCTTCGCGGAATTCTGAGCGGAGTTGAGTGGTGCTGTGTTGTTGGTGCCAGACGATTCCCATGGCTGCCACCACGACGGTGACGAGTTGCATGATGGTGTCCGCTTCCATGTCGTCGACCTACTGCGGTTCGGGACCGCTGGGGTCGTCGGTGGGCGGAATCCCGATGCCCAGGTGTCCCTCGATGCGGGCGAGTCGCTGCCCGTTCTGGGCGACTGCGTCGCGGAGTTTGTCGTGGTCCTCCCGCAGCGATTTGAACTCGCCGTTGAAGTCTTCGCGGAGTTCGCGGTTCGCGGTATTGAAGTCTTCGCGGAGTTCGCGGTTCGCGGTATTGAAGTCTTCGCGGAGCTGGCGGTTGTCTTCGCGGAACTCGGACCGGAGTTGGTTGGTGCTGTGTTGTTGGTGCCAGACGATTCCCATAGCTGCCACCACGACGGTGACGAGTTGCACGATGGTGTCCGCTTCCATGTCGTCGACCTACTGCGGTTCGGGACCGCTGGGGTCGTCGGTGGGCGGAATCCCGATGCCCAGGCGTCCCTCGATGCGGGCGAGCCGCTGGCCGTTCTGGGCGACGGCGTCGCGGAGCGCGTTGTGGTCTTCTCGTAGCGACTTGAACTCACCGCCGAAGTCTTCGCGGAGTTCGCGGTTCGCTGTGTTGAAGTCTTCGCGGAGCTGGCGGTTGTCTTCGCGGAACTCCGACCGGAGTTGGTTGGTGCTGTGTTGTTGGTGCCAGACGATTCCCATGGTTGCCACCACGACGGTGACGAGTTGCACGATGGTGTCGGCTTCCATGTCTGAGACCCTAACGGGTCCAAGATCAACAAACAATAGAAAATAATGAAAGTTATTTCCGATCTAGACAACGGTGCGCTGGGGGATGTCGGTGCGTGTACTGACCAAGCTTTCGTGAAACAGATCGCCCAACTCGCCGCGCAGGCGTTCGCCGACGAGTTCTGCTGATTCGGGGGACAGGTCGATGCCGGCCCACTGCCGGTTCAGCCTCTCCGCGGCGATACAGGTTGTTGCGCAACCAGCGAATGGATCCAGCACGACATCGTTCTCGTCGCTGCTCGCGGTGATGATCCGTTCCAGCAATTTCAACGGCTTTTGTGTCGGGTAACCGGCGCGCTCAAACCCCGTGGTCGAAATGATGCCGATATCGCTCCACCAGTCCTGGAGCATCTTGCCATCGGGATGGAATCCGGGTCGTCCGTCGACATCAGGGGTTGCGTATGGCACGCGGATCACGTTGTGGACGTATTCGCTGCTCCGCCCATAGAGCAACAGCACGTCATGTTTGCGTGAGAAGTGTTTCTTGCTCGCGCCCCCGGAAGAGTAGCACCAGACGATCTCATTGCGGAAGTGTTCGCGTCCGAAGATCGCGTCCATCAACTGCTTCAGATAGTGGCTGGCGGTGGGGTCGCAGTGCAGGTAAATACTGCCTGTAGGCGCCAGGATCCGCCGCATCTCCAGCAGCCGTACCGCCATCATCGTCAGATACGACTGCATTCCCTCAGAGTGCGTCATTCCCGCGCTCGACAGCAGGTGGACGACAGTTGGATCTGATTCCGCAAGGTCATCGGCCCATGATGGGTCGAGACCGGAGTGCGTCCAAGTGTCTTTGAAGCCTGCGCCGGCCGCGGGGCTGTCGGGTGGAGCAACGTAGTTGCGGTTGGAGTTGAAAGGAGGGTCCGCGTAGATCAAATCGACGCACTCGCTGTTGACGCCGCGCAGAATCTCAAGGTTGTCGCCAGTCCAGATCGTCCGGTTGACGAAGTTGGGCTCCACAGCTAGCGATCGTAACAACCGGTGCTCATAGGACTTGACTGCGGCGACGAACGTGCGCTGCGGATCGCGGCTGCAACCTAAGTTGCAATGCGGGGGCGAGTTCGCTGCACCTGCTTGGCTACGGTGTGAGTGTGGTGTTCACGCTGAGGGGCTCGAATGAGGCTCCGTAACAGAACCCGGGCAGACGGAGGCGACCAAGGTCACGCCGATCCGTGTGTGGCTGAGTTGATCCGTGCGCTCGGCGCCGACCGGGTCCGTGCTGACGCCGCCGCGCGCCATCTCGCCAGTGCCGACGCCTCGATGTTCTCCGACGGCGCCGCGGGGCCGGTCTGTTTCCCGGACTCCACCGAGCATGTGCAGGCGATCATGAGTGTCGCCGCCAGACACGACCGGGCGGTCCTTGCGCGAGGCGCCGGGTCCGGCCTCAGCGGTGGGGCCGCGCCGTTGGGCGATCCGATCGTCGTCTCCACGACGCGTATGAATCGGATTCTTGAAGTCGATGTCGAGGATCGCGTTGCCTGGGTGCAGCCAGGCGTGATCAACCTTGACCTGACCAAGCAGGTGACACCTCTGGGCCTGCACTTCGCGCCGGACCCCTCATCGCAACAGGTCTGCACGATCGGCGGCAACGTTGCCAACAATTCTGGTGGTCCCCACTGTCTCGCCTATGGCGTGACCAGCGCGCATGTACTGGCTGTGGAGGTGGTTCTGTCGACCGGCGAAGCGGTTGTGCTCGGCGGGCTCGACGCTGAGCCCTTCGGGTATGACCTGCGAGGCGCCTTCGTGGGTTCGGAGGGCATGTTCGGGATCGCCACCAAGATCGCGGTGCGGTTGACGCCCAACCCTGAGAGCGTCAAGACGCTGCTGCTGGCTTTCGACGCTGTGGCCGACGCTGCGGCCACCGTGGGTGCGGTGATCGCCTCGGGGTTGGTGCCCGCGGCGATCGAGATGATGGACAAGCGCTGTGTCGCCGCAGTCGAGGACTTCGTGCGCGCCGGTTATCCCCGCGAGGCGGCAGCGGTGCTGTTGATCGAGGTCGACGGTCTGCGACGGGGCGTCGAGGCCGACACCGCGAAGGTCGCCGAGATCGGTCGCGCGAATGGCGGGACCGTGCGGGTAGCGGCCGGCGAACAGGAGCGGGCGCTGCTCTGGAAGGGGCGCAAGAGCGCCTTCGGGGCGGTCGCGCGGGTCGCGCCCGACTACTACCTGCACGACACCGTGGTGCCTCGCTCCAAGCTCGTCGAGGTGCTGGAGGCGGTCTACGAGATCGTCGACCGCTACGACCTCACCGCGGTCAACGTCTTCCACGCGGGCGACGGCAACCTGCATCCGCTGATGGCCTACGACTCACGCGAGCCCGGTGTCGGCGAGCGTGTTGCCGCCGCCGGGCGGGAGATCCTCGAAGTCTCGCTGGCAGTGGGTGGGGTCCTGTCGGGCGAGCATGGCGTCGGGGTCGAAAAGCGGGATTTCATGGATTACCAGTTCACGAGCGCCGACCTCGAGCAGCAGGCGCTGCTGCGTCGTTCGTTCGATCCGCACTGTCGCCTGAACCCGGGCAAGGTTCTTCCGTCTGCCCACAGTTGCGCAGACATCGCCTCGTTGTCCGCGTCGAAAGCCGGCGGAGTGTGGGGATGATTGCCCCGCCGGTGATCGATGACACCGCACTGCTGGCCTTCGCCGCCGAGGTCGGGCCTGCCGGTCCTGTCGTGGTCCGTGGCGGCGGCACCCGATGGCACGTGGGCGGTACCCCCGACAGCGATGTCCGCGAGGTCCGGGCGCCGACCGGCATCGTCGAGTATCGACCCGAAGAGATGACTGTGTGCGTGCGCGCGGGCACCACCGTCGCAGAACTCCACGCCGTACTTGCCGAACATGGGCAGCGCACCGCCCTGCCGGACGGCTCGGGGCCGGGCGAATCAGCTGCTTCGACCGTCGGAGGAGCGATTGCGGTTGGGCGGTCGCCGGTCATGCGGCTGGGCGACGGCCACGTCCGCGACGCGGTGCTCCAGTTGCGCTATGTCGCCGCCGACGGTCGACTTGTGACCGCTGGAGGTCCCACAGTCAAGAACGTGACCGGTTTCGACATGTGCCGCCTTCTGGTCGGTTCGTTGGGCACGTTGGGGTACATCGGCGACGCCATCCTGCGCACCCGCCCGAGGCCGGAGCACGGGCAATGGGCCAAGTTCGCCGACGCAGAGCCCGAGAAGGTGCTCAACACGGCGAAGACGGCAAGGGCCATCCTGTGGGACGGATCGGCGGTGTGGGCTCGTCTCTGCGGGCGCCGCGTCGACGTTGAAGACGATCTCGCCCGACTCCCGACATCGTCTCAGGCGCCGCCGCCGGAGTTGCCGCCGTTCCGCTGGTCGCGCCGACCCGGGATTCTGTACGGCCTTTCCGGCGAGACAGGGCGATTCGTAGCCGAGATTGGTGTGGGCGTTGTGCATTGTGAGCGCCCCGACCCCGACCCGCCGCCGGTCCCGGCCGCTTTGGCGGCCCTCAATCGACGAGTGCGCGACCTGTTCGATCCTGATCGCCGTTTCAACCCGGGTCGATCCGTGGAGCGGCTGTGAGCGAATCGCTCGGACTCTTGGGGCTCGACCAGGCTGAACTCGACAGTTGCGTGGCGTGCGGGCTCTGCCTGCCTCATTGCCCGACGTATCGTGTGACCGGCGCCGACACCCACTCGCCGAGGGGGCGCATAGCCCTCATGCAGGTCGTGGATGAAGGCGTCGCTCCGCTGACCGACGAGATCGTCGAGGCGTTCGATTCGTGCATCCAATGCCGGGCGTGTGAGACCGCCTGTCCCGGCGATGTGCCTTTCGGGCATCTGATGGAGACCACCAAAGAGGTGGTCTCCACGACACGCCGCCAAGCGCCGTGGTGGCTGAGGCTGGGTTTGCGTGCTCTGAGAAGTCCGAGATTGCTGCGCTTGGGCTCGAGCAGCCTCGCGGTCGCCCAACGGCTGCGGTTCGTTCCGTCACGCCGCATGGGGCTCCTGCAGCGCCTGCCGATCCGCCGCAGGAAGTTGCGAGCAACGGGTGAAGACGTGTGGCTCTTCACCGGGTGCGTCATGGACGCCTGGCAACGCGACGTCCACATCGCGACCCAGGAAGTGATCGAGGCGACCGGCACGACAGTGCGTCCGAGCGGTGACGCGGCCCCTTGCTGTGGAGCGCTGCACACCCACGCCGGCCTCGGCTACGAAGCCCGCAGGCTGGCCGCCCGAGTGATGGCAGCGCTACAAGGCGACAATGCGATCCTCGTGAACTCCGCCGGTTGCGGTGCTGCGTTGAAGGACTACGGTCGCCTGCTCGACAGCGACGAGGCCCGGGCTTTCTCGGCGCGGGTGTTCGACATTCACGAATGGCTCGCCGACCGCGTCGATGAGCTGGCGGTGACCGCCGCACAGTCGCAGATCGACGCGCGGGCTGCGATCCAAGATCCATGTCATCTGCGTCATGTGCAGGGAGTGCACTCCGCTGTTCGCCGCGTGCTCGAGCCGTTCGTCTCAGAGTTGGTGGAACTTGATGACGAGGGGATGTGCTGCGGCGCGGGTGGAGCGTTCTCTTTGGTGCAGCGCCGGTTGGCGCTTGATGTTCGCGACCGCAAGACCGAGGCCATCGACCGTGCGGACGCCGATGTAGTGGTGAGCGCCAACCCGGGATGCTCGATGCACCTGGCCGCAGCAGGTCTGACGGTCCGCCACCCCATTGAGCTGATCGCCGAAGCGCTCCGCCAGAGCCGAGTGTCGGAGTCGTCCTTTCGGCCTGTGACTTCGGTTCGTGTCAGGGGTGGCGCGTCCCATGACGGGGTTCGCTGAGGCCGTTCCCCGCAGAAATGAATCCACTACTGACGGGAGCATCGAGCCGAGGTCAGCCGGCCTCTGCCCAAAGTCAATCCGAAACCCACTCGACTCCACCCGTCGCTCGCTCGCCGAGGTAGCTGGCCTCGAGCACACCGGGTCTCTGTGCCAACTCCTCGGCCGTGCCTTCGAGCGCCAGAGCACCGTGGTTGAGGACGTAGGCCCGATCTGCGATGGCGAGCGCGGCGTGCACATGCTGTTCCACAAGCAGCACCGCTGTGCCGGTTTCATCGGCGATTCTCCGCACCGTCGGCAGCAACCGCTCCACGATGACGGGTGCGAGGCCAAGGCTCATTTCGTCCACCATCAACAGCTTCGGGTCGGCGATGAGCTTGCACCCGAGTGCCAGCATCTGCTGCTCGCCGCCCGAGAGCAGACCTGCCCGGCGGTCCAAGAGCTCGCCGAGTGCGGGCAGCCAGCCGATGACGTCGGCTTCGGCGACCTTGCTGCGGCGATGTCGGTACAGGCGCAAGTTCTCCGCCACAGAGAGCTGGTAGAAGATGCAGCGATCCTCAGGCAGAAGCGCCACCCCCCGGCGGGCCACCTGGTGGGCGCTCTCGCCTCTGAGCGGCTCACCGAACACGACGACCTCACCGCAGATGGGCCGCAGGTCTCCGGCGATGGTGAGCAACGCGGTGGTCTTGCCGGTGCCGTTCGGGCCCAGCAGCGCGACGACTTCGCCGGGGTTGACGTGCAGCGACAAACCACGCACCGCCGGGACGCCGTCCCAGCCCGCCACCAGGTTCCGGACCTCAACCGCCGCCGGCCCCGGTGAGCGAGTCCTCCTCTGCTCATGGGCGTGCCCTCAAACGCCGGCCGCAGAAACACTGGGCCGCGTCAGCCCTCCTCGTGCTCATGGGCGTGCCCCTGCACCGAGGTAGGCGTCGATGACTGCCTCATTTGCACGAATCTCGTACGGGGCGCCTTCCGCGATCATCTGGCCGAAGTCGAGCACATAGATGTAGTCGCATACTTCTAGGACGAGTCCCATGTCGTGGTCGATCAGCAGGATCGACACTCCGCTCTCAGCGACGTCGATGAACTCCCGGCCGAGCGCACGGCTCTCGGACGTGTCGAGGCCGGCGGCAGGCTCATCAGCCAGCATGACTCGGGGAGAGCCCGCCAGCGCCCGGGCAACGCCGACGAGCTTCTGGCGACCGAGCGGCAGGCTGGTGGGGCGTGACCCAGCATCGTTGGAGAGGCCGGCGAGTTCCAGGGCGGCATCGACGCGCGCCAACTCCACTTGTCTCGCAGGGACGACGAAGTCGGCGAGCACCGAGCGGACGGTGGCCCGCTCTTCGGCAACCTGCACGTTCTCGCGCACCGTCAGATCGCTGAAGAGCTCCAGCGATTGCCAGGTGCGGGACAGGCCCACCCGCATCACGCGCCAACAACCTCACGCGAACCGACAGCTAGTGAGCTCTCGCCCATCCAATCGCGCCGTCAGCGAGAGGCGGGCTTCCCAGCCTGAGTATCGGCTCGCGATGGCTGGGCGAGTGGCGGCACGGTGAGCATCGGGTCGGCCTCGATCTAGTCGTCCGGGTCGACGATTGCGCGGGAGCCGCCGCGGGCCCGCCGTCGCACCTCGTCGAGTGTGTTAGTCGTCGGGGTCGACGATTGCGCGGGAGCCGCCGCGGGCCCACAGCACCAAGCCGATGGCGATCGCGGTGTAGGCGATGTTGCCGACAGCCATGGGTGTGACGGTGTCGTCGATCTGCCGGTCAATAAAGTTGGCCAGAATCGAACCCCCACCGATAGTGACAACTCCGAACACGCCCGAGGCAGCGCCGGCGATTCGCTGCATCGGTTCCATGGCAATCGCGCTCGCGGTCGGGGTGAAGATCGTGGTGAATGCACCGAGGAGGCAGGTGGCCGCGTACCAGAACCAGAACGACGGGATGCCCTCGCTTGCCACAGACCAGAACGTGAACACCGTGGAGACGGCCAGTAAACCAAGCATTGCCGTCATCGCGACGCGGTCAGCGCCGTAGCGTCGGATGAATCGTTCGCTGGTCCGAACTGCGGCAGCGAGGAACAGGGCGGAGCCTCCGAAGATGAGCGCGAAGTACTCGTCGAGACCGTAGATCTCGTCGATGATCGGGGCGCTGCTTCCCAAGTAAACAAAAAAGGCCCCGAACGTGAACATCGATGCGAGCGTGTAGCCGATTGTTACTCGGGTTCGGAGCACGGCAAGCGTGCCGCGGCCGGTGGCGCCGAGATCAATGGGACGGCGATTGGACCGGGGCAACGTTTCGCCGAACCGCACAGTCCAGAGAACGGCAAGCGCTGCGAGCGGCGCAGCGGAGAAGCAGACCAAGCGCCAGTCGCCGACCAGCAGGATCCCCTCTCCGACGGCGGGTGCGATTGCGGGACCCAACAAAAAGACGGCCATCACAAAAGAGATTGCCCGGGCCATCTGATCGCCGGAATAGAGGTCGCGGGCGATCGCTAACCGGGTGGCGCTAGGAGACGCTGCTCCCAGCCCCCAGACAAACCTCATCGCCAGCAATCCGTTCATGCTTTGAGCGAAACCCGACCCGAGCGCGCCCACCCCATACAGCGCCAAGCCGGCTATCAGGGCTGCTCGCCTTCCGAATCGGTCCGACAGCAAGCCCCACAACATCTGGCCCGCCGCCATCCCCAGCAGATACCAGGTAATGACCAAGGAAACTTCGCCCGATCCGGAACTTAACTCGAACCGCTCCCGGATCTCGTCGAAAGCGGGGAGCACCGAGTCGACGCCGAAAGCCAAGATGATGCTGAGGAACGCCAGAAAGACGATGACCTGGCGTTCGCTGCGGGTAGTGACACGCCCCGAGACTTCGGGGTCCGGCGATGTACGCGCCACCGATTAGTCCGCTCTGAGCCGCGTCGACAGCTCAGCGACACGCGCCCGGAGCGCATGGAGCTCCCCGCCGAACTCTTCGAGCGCGGCAACGATCTCAACTTCGAAGGCACCCCAGCCGAACTGCAGAGCCGTGGCGATGGCGACCTCGGCCAGCAACTCCTTGTCGTCCTCGGACCGTCCGCTGGCCTGAGCTTGACCGACGACGATACGCGCAACGAGGCCGGAGATCGGTGAGTGGGAGTCGTCGACCTCGAGTTTGGCGAAAGTGCGATAGCTCGCGGCCTCTTCGCTGGTATTGACCGGCAGAATCCCGTCCTCATCCCAGCGTTGCGCCATGGTTTCGGTCGCCTCGGCCACAGCCTCGGCGAAAACGTTGTCCTTGGTGCCGAAGTAGTAGTGGATCAGCCCATAGTTGACACCCGCGTGCTGTGCCAGCTCACGCCCTGTGACCAGGCGCGGCGAACGCACCGCCGACAGCACTTTGGCCGCGTCGACCAGGCTTCTGCGGACCGCCTCAGGCCCCCGAGCAACCTTGGACGGGTTTGTGTTCTCCGACAAAGTACCGTGTCCGCTCACTTGTTGACTTGGCTGACATCGCGCACCGCTCCCCGGTCCGCTGAAGTGGTCAGCGCCGCGTAGGCCTGCAGAGCCGCCGAGACTTCGCGCCGACGGTTCCGGGGTTGCCAGGCGCCGGATCCCTTGGACTGCATGGCCTGGCGCCGCGCCGCGAGCTCACCGTCGCTGACACGCAGGTTGACCGACCGGTTGGGAATGTCGATGTCGATCGTGTCGCCTGTTTCGACAAGCGCGATCGCGCC
The DNA here is from genome assembly GCA_965116485.1 of Acidimicrobiales bacterium. Taxonomy (GTDB): domain Bacteria; phylum Actinomycetota; class Acidimicrobiia; order Acidimicrobiales; family Aldehydirespiratoraceae; genus VXYK01. Next base: position 2,976,061 of record OZ220692.1, on the reverse strand, counting down.
GCCTTCGGCAGCCTCCGGGGAGGCATGGCCGAGCGACAAACCCGATGTTCCGCCCGAGAAACGCCCATCGGTGATCAACGCGCACTCCCTTCCCAGACCGCGGCTCTTGATATAAGAGGTGGGGTAGAGCATCTCCTGCATCCCGGGCCCGCCCTTGGGCCCCTCGTATCTGACGACGACGACGTCGCCGGCCTTGATCACCGTCTCGTCGAGGATCCCAGCGCAGGCCGCGTCCTGGCTCTCGAACACCACAGCCGGGCCGCTGAACGTGAAGATCGACTCGTCGACCCCTGCGGTCTTCACGATGCAGCCGCGTTCGGCGATGTTGCCGAACAGCACCGCGAGCCCGCCTTCAACGCTGTAAGGCTCAGCCACCGTGCGGATGCAGCCGTTGGTGCGGTCGAGGTCGAGGGTCGGCCAGCGCTCGGCTTGGCTGAACGCCACCTGCGTGGGGATTCCGGCAGGCCCGGCACGGTAGAACTCGACCACCTCGGCCGACGGGTTGCGCATCACGTCCCACACCTCGAGTGCCGCGCCGAGGGTCTCGCTGTGGATCGTCGGCAAGCTCGTGTCGAGCAACCCGCCGCGGTCGAGCTCGCCGAGGATCCCCATGATCCCGCCCGCCCGGTGTACGTCTTCGACATGGTATTCGTCGGTGCTGGGCGCGACTTTGCAGATGTTGGGGGATTTGCGGCTGAGCCTGTCGATGTCGGCCATCGTGAAATCGACGCCGCCTTCCTGAGCCGCCGCGAGAATGTGCAGCACGGTGTTGGTCGACCCGCCCATGGCGATGTCGAGGGTCATGGCGTTCTCGAAGGCCTTCTTGGAGCAGATCGAGCGGGGCAGCACCGACTCGTCGTCCTTGTCGTAGCGGCGTTTGGCCATGTCGACGATTCGGCGGCCCGCCTCCAAGAAGAGCTGTCTGCGGTCGGCGTGGGTGGCCAGCACCGTCCCGTTTCCGGGTAGAGCGAGTCCGAGGGCCTCGGTCAGGCAGTTCATCGAGTTGGCGGTGAACATCCCGGAGCACGAACCGCAGGTCGGGCAGGCGGAGCGCTCCATCTGGAGCAGGTCCTCGTCTGAGACCGACGTGTCCCCGGCCTTGATCATCGGGTCGATCAGGTCGAGCTTGACGCTGACCCCCGCGAGCTTGGTCTTGCCCGCCTCCATCGGCCCGCCGCTCACGAAGACGGTCGGAACGTTCAGCCTCATGGTGGCGTTCAGCATCCCGGGGGTGATCTTGTCGCAGTTGCTGATGCAGACGAGGGCATCGGCACAGTGCGCGTTGACCATGTACTCGATCGAGTCGGCGATCAGGTCTCGGCTCGGGAGGCTGTAGAGCATGCCGCCGTGGCCCATCGCGATGCCGTCGTCGACGGCGATCGTGTTGAATTCTTTGGCGACGCCGCCCGCCTCTTCGATCTCGCGTGCTACGAGTTGACCCAGGTCCTTGAGGTGGACGTGACCCGGAACGAACTGAGTGAAGGAGTTGGCGACGGCGATTATCGGCTTGTCGAAGTCGTCGTCTTTCATGCCGGTGGCACGCCACAGGGCTCGAGCCCCGGCCATGTTGCGTCCCTGAGTGGATGTGCGCGAGCGGTAGTCGACCATGGTGGGAGTCTACAGGGATCGGGTTAGCCAAGCGGCCCAACCATTGAGCTTAAATTTGCGTCCCGCGGCTCCGGCCATGCCCGGCGCGAGTTTTTGTCCCGGGGCTCCGGCTGCGCCCGGCACCGGTACCGTCCCGTCGGCCGAGTGCTTCCGGATCCGCTGATCTCGAGGAACGTTTGGCTACAGTTCGGTCCATGATTCTTGGTCAAGTCGGCAGCACCGGATACAACATTCTGCTGTTCCTGCACATCGTGGCGATCGTCGTGGCGTTATCGCCCACTTTCGTCTACCCGTTCCTGGCTCGTGACACGAACGGGGAGTACTCGGCACGCCGAACTCTGTACGCGAGGATCGCCAAGCGGTCGATGCGGATCTACGGCAGTTCGCTGATTGTCGGCGGTCTGCTCGGTTTCGGCGTGGCTGGATTGTCCGACAAGGTGTACCGATTGAGCGACGGGTGGTTGGCAGCCTCCGTCATTGCCTGGCTGGCGATGAACGGCGTCCTGCACGCCATGGTGATCCCGGCCGAGAAGGCGATGGCCGACGGCGATGAACCCAACACCGACAAGGCCGAGATCGGCAGCTTGATCATCTCTTTGCTGTTCCTGCTCTCGCTCTATCTCATGATCTTCAAACCGGGCGCATAGCCGCGGGAGAGCGATGGCCGGCGCCGCGAGTGTCCTCGACGTCGACGGGGTCGAGGTCCGCGTCACCAACGCAGACAAGGTGTTCTTTCCGAAGCGGGGGGAGACGAAGCTGGATCTCGTCGAGTACTACCTGTCGCTGAAAGAGCCCGTCATGAGAGCGATCGGAGGGCGTCCACTGATGATGGAGCGCTACCCGAACGGCGCGCGCGGCAAGTCGTTCTTCCAGAAACGCGTGCCCGCCGGCGCACCCGACTGGTTGCAGACGACAGTCGTGAGCACACCCAACGGCACCACCTCCAATGCCCTGGTTGCGGCGGATCCTGCCCACATCGTGTGGGGTGTCAACATGGGTTGTCCAGGCTTCCATGTCTGGCCCAACCGTGCGGACCGACCAGCATTCGCCGATGAGATGCGAATCGATCTCGACCCCTCGCCGGGCACCGGCTTCGACGATGTGCGTGAGGCTGCACTCGAAGTGAAGTCCGTGCTCGACGAACTGGGCATCGTCGCCTTCCCCAAGACGTCGGGCAGCAAGGGCCTGCACATCTGGATCCGCCTGCAGCCGCGTTGGGACGGCTACGCGGTGCGGTACGCCGCGGTTGCCCTTGCCCGAGAGATGCAACGGCGACGCCCCGAGCTGATCACCTGCGAGTGGTGGAAGGAAGAAAGAGGGGAACGGGTCTTCTTCGACTTCAACCAGAATGCTCCCCACAAGACGGTCTTCGGGGCCTATCAGGCTCGGCCCCGCGTCGGTGCCCAAGTGTCGACGCCGATCACCTGGGACGAGGTTTCCACGATTGATCCGGAGAGCCTGACCATCGCCACTGTGCCGTCACTGGTCGGGCGACGGGGGGATCCATGGGCGACCATCGACGATCAGCTTCAGTCGTTGGACGCCCTGCTGGAGTGGCACAGAAGGGACTGGGCCTCAGGGCTGACGGATGCGCCCTGGCCGCCCGTCTACCCCAAACAACCCAACGAAGGGCCTCGCGTCTCCCCCAGCCGCGCCAAGCGAGCCGACTAGCTCAGCGTTTGATCAAGCGGCTGGCTCAGTGGTTAGCTCGGTTTCTTAAGCGTCGAGCACGCGGTGGCGGGCTTCTTCGGGACTCACCACGGGCTTCTCGGTCGACCAAGGGAAGTTGATCCACTGGTCGGTTCGCTTCCAGACGTAGTCGCATTTGACCAACGAGTGCGACTTCTCGTACAGCACCGCGGTCCGCACCTCAGCGACGCGTTCTTTGCAGTAGTCGTAGACGAGCTTCAACGTGTGGCCTGTGTCGGCCACATCGTCTGCGATGAGAACCTTGACCTCCTCCATGTCGACGAGGTCCACGTAGGGAGGAAGCACCACCGGAACGGGCAGACGTTCGTCGACACCGGTGTAGTACTCGCAGTTCATGACATAGATGTTCTTGATCGAGAGTGCGTATCCGAGTGAACTGGCCACGAACAGACCGCCACGGGCGATGGCCAGGATCATCTCCGGCCGGTAGCCGTCGTCAGCGACCGCAGTCGCCAGTTCCCGAGCACCGCGCCCGTAGTTCACCCAATCGAGAACCTCGGCCTGTGGATTCTCCTGTTCGACTTCGCTGCTCATCGAGAGCCCCCGTGGTTCGCTCGAATAGTGGGTACGCCTGCGCCCGCACACTATATGGCTGTGACGGTTAAATGGCTGTGACGGGTCAAGCAACCGAGACGGTGACCTGATGCCAACCCTCCGCACCGTCGGGGGCGACAGACTTCGGTCCTCGCGGCTGGATCACCTCCGTGCCGTCGACCGCTCGAACTTTGATCCTGTGCCGTCCAGGTTTTGCGTCCCAGGTGGTTCGCCATTGCGCCCAGTTCTCGTCGTTTCCAGGCACTGCCAGGTCGCATTGCCACCAGGGGCCGTCATCGACGGAGACCTCGACCGCGTGGATGCCCCGCGGCGGCGACCAGGCCACTCCCGCCAAGACGACCTCACCCGCCTGAAGCGATGAACCGTTGCGGGGAACGTCGATACGGGACATCGTCTTCATGGGACCGAGCTTCGACCAGCCCTTGTCGATCCAATAGCCGTCGAAGTCGTCCCAACGGGTCATTTCGATCTCGGTCACCCACTTGACCGCCGAAACGTAGCCGTAGATGCCCGCAACGATGAGTCTTGCGGGAAAACCGTGGGGGATCGGCAGTGGTTCGCCGTTCATGCCGACGGCCAACAGCGCGGTGCGACCGTCGTAGAGGCGATCGGTCGGGAATCCGGCGGTCCAATCGTCGACCGATTTGCCTACGAACTGATCGGCGCCGGGTTGCACCCGGGCTCGCTCCAGCAGCGCGGTCAGGGGAACTCCGAGCCATCTGGCGTTGCCCACGAGTGGGCCGCCAACCGGGTTGGATACACACGAGAGGGTTATCTCGTGCTCCTCCATGGGCATCGCAAGCAACTCGTCCCAGGTGATCGTGTAGGGGTTGTCGACCATGCCCTTGATCTCGAGCGACCAGTCTTCGGGGGCGAGGTGAGGAGGCGAGAGTGCCGTGTCGATCAGGTAGAACGAGTCGTTGGGGGTGATGTAGGAACTGATCCCATCGATGTCGGTGATCGCCTCGGTCGTGACGGTTGCCTGCGTCGGGACCGGGGCGGAGGTGGTGGTCGGGGGAGCGGTGGTACTCGTCGTGGTTGTGACCTCGCTGAACGTGATGCTCTCGCGCGCTGTCTCCGCGGCCGATTTGGGAGTCATGGCCCGCGAAAGGGCGAACCCGCCGACCGCGACCGCGCCCGCACCCGCGGACCAGCCCAGGAACGCTCGCCGACTCGTGGGGGGATCGAGGGGGTCCGCCAGAGGCCCCTCGGACCGTCGGCCTGCCTCCGGGCGCCTGAGTCGGTTCAACAAGAAGAGGAGGGTGGCGATGCCCAGACCGGCGGCGACGAGCGACCAGAACCAACTCTGCAACGCCGGTGAGCTGGGGTTGCGTGCGGTCGTGAAGCCCCCCAAGATTCCGAAAGCGGCGAAACCGATGACGCCGATCTTGCGGGAGATGCGAAGCGAGGCGTCTCCCAGAGCGGCGGCGGCCAGCAACGCGACGATGGTGACACCGGGCAACAGCGACGCTTTCCCCGTTGGTCCGAGATTCTCGATGCTCTCCTCGGCCGCCCACCCGGGCGTGATGTCGAGTATCCACTCACCCACGCCCAGAACAAGCCCCGGAATGGTCTCGCTCAGCGCTTCCACGAATTGCCCGAACATCAACGCGACCCCGCCGGCGGCCGCTCCTGCCAGCGCTCCCTGCCACCAGAGGCCACCGGACGCGGTCTGGTGCGGGATCTCCGAGCCGCGGTCGTTCGCCGGGTCGTCGGTGGTCAAGGCGTCGTCGGTGGTCGGGTCGTCGTCGGTCGAACTGTCGTCGTCGGTCGAACTGTCGTCGTCGGTCGAACTGTCGTCGTGCGTGTCGTCGTCGTGTTGGGAAGTGTCCACAGGAGTCCTCCGTCGGAGTTCTTGCTCTAGTTCTAACCCCCGAACTCGTCGAACAGTCCCCGAACCGGGTTGATATTCTGCCCCGGCCGAAGAGTTTCGCGTTGGCGTGGCTGTTGACTCTCGCCGCGGCGAGAATAGCCGCACCTTGACGAACGAACTCGGCCCTTGGGGGCTCCGAGCGCCCCGGGGCGCCAGTGACGGCACTGCAACCTTGGACGCGTCGTGCGCGTCGACCGCGGTGAATGTGATGTGGTGACCGAGGCCGGAATCGTGCGGGTGCTGTCGGATTCGATTCGTGCTCAGGACGAAACCGCACCCGTAACGGGCGACTGGGTGGAGATCGAAGAACAGGAGGGCCTCGGTGCGGTGATCGGCGCGATCCTCGAACGGACGACCAGCGTGAGCCGACGAGATCCGGCACAACGTGACATCGAGCAGGTCCTGGCGGCCAACGTCGAACTGGTGGGCGTGGTTCACGGGCTTGACCGCCCGCTTCCGGCCGGCCGTCTCGAGCGCTTGCTGGTCGTTGCCATCAACAGCGGGGCGTCGCCGCTGGTGATTCTGACCAAGGCCGACACGGCAGCGGCCGGCGATCAGCGTGAGGCGGACGAGTGCGAGGCGATCGTCCGTTCCGTTTGCCGTGATATTCCAGTTGTGAAGACCAGCATCATCGACGGAAGCGGACTCGACGAACTCGTCGGTCACCTGGGAGCGGGGCGTACGTTGGCGCTGATCGGCGCCAGCGGCGTTGGAAAGTCGGCGCTGGTGAATGCGCTGGCAAAAGAGGAGCGTCTTGAGGTTGGTTCGGTTCGCGACGTTGATTCAAAGGGTCGACATACCACGACCGCGCGGGAACTGGTGTTGCTGCCCGGCGACGCCGGTCTGGTGCTCGACACGCCCGGTATCCGTTCTGTGGGACTCTGGGAGGCCGAGCACGCTCTGGATCTAGTTTTTGGTGATCTGGAGGAGTTGTCCGCCGGTTGCCGGTTCGATGATTGCGTCCACTCCTCTGAGCCTGGTTGCGCGATAACCGCCGCGGTTGCCGACGGCACGCTCGACGGCAAGCGCGTCGAGCGGTACGTCGCTCTGGTAGCGGAGTTGGCGGACCAGCGACAACGGGAACTCCAGCGTTCCTACCGCCCGCGCCGTTAGTTCCCGGTTGCTTGCGTCATCCGGTGAGGCGGTGGTTGGTTCTTTCGAATTCGGTGAGGGCTCGGCGGTCGACTTTGTCGCTGGCGTTTCGGGGCAGTCGGTCGACGACCCGGATGGCTTCGGGGAACTTGTAAGCGGCGAGGTCGGCCGACCCGAAGTCGCGCAGGTCCTCGAGGGTGGGAGGCTCATCGCCCTCGGACACGACGATCACAGCCACACCGATCTCACCCATGATCTCATCGGGTCTGCTGACGACCGCGATCTCGGCGATGGCCGGGTGGTTGCCGAGAACTGACTCGACTTCCATCGGATAGACGTTGTAACCGCCGCGGATGAACATCTCCTTGACCCGCCCCGCGAGCCGGTAACGACCAGCAGAATCCACACGGGCGAGGTCGCCGGTCCGGAGCCAGCCGTCGACCAGAGTCTCTGCGGTCGCTTCGGGGTCGTTCCAGTAACCCGACATGATGCAGTCGGAGCGCAACCACAGTTCACCGACCTCACCCTCGGCGACGGGTTCTCCGGCTTCGTCCCGTATCGTCGCTTCCACCCCGGGCCTGGGTCTTCCGATGGTGTTGAGCGCTTCTTCGTCGTCGGCGTCCAGATCGGTTCCTAGGCCGATCCCGCCGCTTTCGGTTGACGAGTAGCGGATCGAATAGGGCGCGTCGAATTGCTTTCGGGCTTCGCGCACCAGCGCCGGTGGGGAGGCGGCACCGCCGACGACTATGGCTTGCACCGCGGAGAAATCGAGTTCGTCGACCTGCGGGTGCGCCAGCATCAGCGCTATCTGCGGCGCCACGCCGGTCACAGCCGGCATGCGGTGTTCGGCGATCAACTCCAGCACGGGTCCGGCCGACCAGCGTTTCAATAGATGGGTGGTTCTACCGCCGGCCAACAGCCACGGCAGTTTGGTCATGAAACCGACATGGGCGAATTGAGTGGTGCTGATGCCGTGCCCGCCACCGCCCCAAGCTCCCCCTGTGTCGAGTTCGAGGATTCGTTCCAACTGGCGGTTGCTGTACCAGGCGCCCTTCGGCAGACCTGTGGAACCGCTGGTGAAGCACACGCACACGGGCCGGTCCGGATCGTCGGTCAGCGGTGCGGGAGGGCGAGCATCGGCGATTCTGAACTCGGTTGCCACAGTTTCGGCGCTGGTGCCGGGTACAAGCGTTTCGCAGGCGAAACGGTTGGAGTCGACCTTGCCGTGCAGTTGATCACCGACGATGGCTAGTTTCGGGTCGAGGACGTCTAAACAGGCATTGATCTCCCGGGCAGTGAGCTTCGGGTTGATGCCCGAGGTGATCGCGCCCAGCCGGGCGAGGGCCAGGAACAGCACCACATAGTCGATGGTCGATTCGAGCACCAGGGCGACGGCATCTCGCTCACCGATCTCTCGGGCCGCTAGACCGGCTGCGGCCTCATCGGCAGCCCGATCGAGTTCCGCATAGGTGACCCCCCAACCGAGATGCGTGAGGTATGCCGTGGTGTCGGCGAAGTCAACAGCCACCCTGCGCGCAATCCTGGTAAGCACCCCAGAAGCGTAGACTCGTCGACACGCAGCAACCGCAACCGACGGTACAGCGACCGCTGCGGACGGTAACCTGCGAGACCGATGCGGGTGATTGATGTGGACCGTGCGCCGGTTGCCTGGCGCGAAGCGGGCCAGGGTGAGGTCTTGCTGTTCCTCCACGGACTCGGACTGACCCGCACCAGCTGGGATCCGCAACTCAAAGAGCTGTCTGACCGCTGGCGCTGCGTCGCGTGGGACATGCCGGGTTATGGGAAGTCGTCACCGGTCGAGCCGCTCACCTTCGCAGCGATCGTGGACGCGATCGCGGGCCTGCTCGATTCGCTCGAAGTCCAGCGCGCGGACATCTGCGGACTGTCGTTCGGTGGTCAACAGGCTCTTCACTTCGCGCTGGAGCATCCGGATCGGGTTGCAAGCCTGATTCTGGCCGACACCAGTGCGGCGTTCGGCACCGACGGCACCGATCCCGACGTATGGCTCGAAGCTCGACTCGCCCCCCTCGAGGCAGGGTTGACTCCGCCGGACTTCGCACGGGAGGTTCTGTGTTCGGTGGCGGGTCCGACCTTCGGCGGCGAATCGTTGGCTGCGGCGGTGGCATCGTTCTCCCGGATCACGTCGGCGGGTTTGCGGGCGGCTTGCGAATGCCTGTTGACCCATGACGTGCGCGACCGTCTCGGCGAGATTGCTGCGCGCACTCTGGTGATCGTCGGCGAACTCGATGAGGAGACCCCGTTGGCTTACAGCAGGCTGCTGGCCGACCGTATTCCGGGTGCCGCGTTGGTGGTGATCGACGGTGCGGGCCACCTCAGTCCCTGCGAAGCTCCAGCGGAGTTCAATGCTGCTGTCAGGCGTTTTCTTGTTGACGGCGGTACCGTGCGCCCATGATTGCAGGGTCGAGAAATCCCGACACGGGCATCCATACCGCGGCGCGCGCCGAACTTGTGGAGATGATCGCCGAACTCGGTCCGACCTTTGCCGAGCGAGCGGTCGAATACGATCGCAAGGCGCTCTTTCCCACCGAGAACTGGGCTGATCTCAAAGCCGCCGGCCTGCTCGGCATCTGCATCCCGACTTCTGAAGGCGGGTTGGGTGGCGACTTCGTGGGGTATGCGCTGGTTGCTGAGGAACTGGGACGTCATTGCGCTGCCACCGCGTTGACTTTCAACATGCATGTCGCCACGACACTGCTGGTCGGACAGATAGGTGACGACATGGACCTGAATGCCGCCGAGCGATCGGCACTGCAGCGACGGCGGGCGAGGCTCCGCCGAGGGATCGTCGAGGACGGCATGATCCACAGCCAGCCGTTCTCGGAGGGGATATCGGCGGGAGCGACCGAAGGGTTTGCCACGCGGGCGGTGCCCGTCGAAGGCGGCTACCGGGTGACCGGACGAAAGATATTCGCATCGTTGAGCGGCGCGGCCGACATACACAACGTTGTCTGCATGGTGGAGGGTGATTCGAGGGTTCGGCTGTTGGGAGTTCCAGCCGATGCTCATGGCGTGACGATTGCCGGCGATTGGGATTCGCTCGGGATGAGGGCGACCGATTCACGGACTCTGGTGTTGAACGACGTGTTCGTTCCGATTGATCATGAATGGATCCCACCGGGAATGTTCGACCAGGCGGCGCTCCGCTGGCCTTACTTCTACATGACGTTGTCGTTTGCCTACCTTGGTTTGATGCGGGCGATCCTCGATGCAACCGCCGAGTATCTGATCGGGGCCGACGGCCCGTCCGAACGCCGGGACCAGCCGCTGAAACAGCAGGGTTGGGCCGCGATGAACCTGAAGTACGACGAGGCCCAGGCGTTGTGTTACCGGGTGCTCAGTGAGGTCGGAGTCGATCCTTCGAGCGCTGCTCTTCGCAGGGCGTGGAGTTCGGTCGTGTCGACGATGGAGGGCGCACCGGAACTGGCCTCGACCGCGATCCGCATCTGTGGAGGTCGCTCGATGCTGCGGCCGTCCCGGTTGGAGCAGTACTACCGTGACTCCCGCTGCGGTGCAGCGATGCTGCCATGGAGTGTGGAGGTGTGCCTGGAGCGTCTGGGCCGCAGCGGCCTGTACCCCGACGAAGGCAACGCCCCCGACGAAAGCAACGCCCCCGACGAAGGCCATGACCCCGAGGCGGAAACGTGAATCCGCAGTGGCGTTGGGTTGAGCGCTACGCCCAACAGTTCAGCGCTTGTGAAGTGGACCGCGGCGACGTGGCGGTGGTCCTGGCCGAGACCACGAGCAACCCGGCGGTGGCTTCGACAGCTCGGCTGGCGCTCGAAACACTCGGTGCAGCGGTGATCGACGTGGTGCTGACCACGCCGTCCAACCCGGGTCCCGTGCCGATCCGCTCAACAGGGGCGTCACAGGCGTTGCAGAACAACCGCTCGGCCATCGCCGCGTTGAGCGCCGCCGACTTTGTGGCCGACTGCACCGTCGAAGGTCTGTTGCACGCACCGGAATTGGCAGAAGTCCTCGCGTCCGGTGCTCGGGTGTTGATGATCTCCAACGAGCACCCCGAGAATGTCGAACGCTGGCCGCACGACCCGACCCTGGCTGAGCGGGTGAACACCGGTGTTGGGCTTCTTGAGGCAGCGAAGGAGATGAAGGTGACCTCCGCGACGGGAACCGATCTTTCGGTGCGGCTTGTAGGAGCGTTTGTGGCTGGTTCGTTCGGTTGGTGCACGGAACCCGGTTCAATAGCTCATTGGCCCGGCGGGCTCGTTCTGTGCTTTCCGGCGGCCCACAGTGTCGACGGCACAGTTGTTCTGGCGCCCGGCGACGTGAATCTGACGTTCAAGCAGTACGTGAGGGACACCGTTGAATTGACCGTCAGCGACGACTACGTGACTGAGATCAAGGGTTCAGGTGTGGACGCCGAGTTGTTCCGTTCCTACCTGTCGTCGTTCGGCGAACCGGAAGCGTATGCGGTCAGCCATGTCGGTTGGGGCATGAACGAAGCGGCCCGCTGGGACGCCATGGCGATGTGGGACAAAGCCGATTTCAACGGCACCGAACTGAGGGCATTCGCGGGCAACTTCCTCTATTCGACCGGCGCCAACGAGACCGCAGACCGGTTCTGTCGGGGGCATTTCGACCTGCCGATGAGATCCTGCACTGTCACTCTGGACGGCGAGGCAGTGGTGGTCGACGGAGAACTGGTGCCGGATCTTCGCAGCCGTCAGTGGTAGTTCAGGTATTGGGAGATCTCCCACTCGGTTACTTTGTCGGAGGCTTCCGGACTCCCGCCCGCGGCGATGTAGCTTTCCCATTCGTTGCCCTTGTTGAACAGGAAGTTGGCACAGAGGTCCGATCCGAGCGCCTCGATGAGGGCAGGGTCAGCGGCGAGATCGGCGAGCGCATCACCTAGATTGTCGGCGCTCGACACTTCGGTGTTGATCTCCTCGAAGCCGTCGGTGGTGAGCGGCGCCGGGCAGGGCAGTCCTTCGGTCACTCCGAGGCGCGCCGCCTGCAGAACAGTGGCCGCGGCCAAGTGAACGTTGGCGCTGCCGTCGGCCAGGCGACTCTCGATCCTGGTGGCCGCGCCGCGGGCGTCGGGAACCCTGTTGCAGGCGAAACGATGCTCGTAGCCCCAGTTCGCCCAGTATCCGGCGAACTCACCCGGTCGAAGGCGCCGGTAGGCGTTGACCGTCGGCGCGCACAGCGCGGTCATCGCTTTGTGGTGCGCGCACAGACCGGCCAGCGAGCCTCGTGCCAGATCCGACAACCCGTCCGGGGCGTCGGTGTCGACGAAAGCGTTCTGACCGTCGGGACCGTTGAGGGAGAAATTCACGTGTACGCCCGATCCGCTCAGGCCGTTGAAGGGCTTGCCCAGGAACGTGAGGTCGTTGCCCGCTCGCAGTGCTGTCTCCCGGGCCATCACACGAAACAGGAACGCATCGTCGGCTGCGCTGAGCGCGTCGTCGTGTTGCAGCGTCAATTCGAATTGGGACTCGTCGAACTCCGCGTTGACCGACTCGAGTCTCAGGCCCGATGCGGCAGACGCCCACATGATCTCGTCGACGATTCCGGTCGGGTCTGCGGTCCTGCCTGTGGCGTAGACGCAAGATCTCGGCGCCGCCTGCAACCGCAAGCCCCCGGTGTCGTCGGGTTCAAGCACATACGCCTCAAGTTCGAACCCGACTTGGGGTGTGTAGCCCAGTTCCTGCCAATCGGCGATCGCCTTCTGCAGAGCGAAACGCGCCGCGAAAGGGTAGGGCTCGCCCTCGAAGTCGAGATGCCCGACCGCGACTGCGGTGCGGTCGTCCTCCCAGCCCGGTCTCACCGTCCGGGGATCGAAGCTGCACTGCACGTCTTTGAGCCCTTCGAGCATGTACGAGCCGGGCGCGGGGCTCACGCTCCGGTCGTAGCCCAGCCCGAACACCGACGCGCAGTGACCTGTACCGTGATCGGCGATATCGGCGGGCAGGTATTTCCCCCTGGCGATACCGAGGTGGTCTGGCCACATCACCCTGATGCGCTCGTACTCGCCCATCTGATCGCCCCTCTGTTCGGCCCGCATGTTGTCCAACTGGTAGGTCACTACAGGATAGGAGGCGTCGTTTCACAGCGAGACGCGAATTCGGGAGAAGGCGTGGGGCACGGGTACGCTCGCGGATCATGGACGCTTGGAACGATCCCGCTCTCGACGCGTTCGCTGACGAGGTTCGCACCTGGATTGAAGAACATTGCATCGGAGAGTTCGCGACGTACAGAGGCCGTGGTTGGACCGGTCAGGAAGACGTCCCCGTGGAGGTTCAGTGGGCCTGGGAGAAAGAGCTGGCAGCGGGCGGCTGGCTGGGGATCGACTTCCCCGCATGGATCGGAGGACGCGGCTGTTCGCTGGCTGAGCAGGTGGTTTTTCATCGGACCTATGTCGAGTCGCGGGCGCCGGGACGTTTGCCCAACATGGGCCTGACTCTGTTGGGCCCGACGTTGATGGCCTTCGGCAGCGAGTCCCAGCAGCGCCGTTTCGTACCCCCGATCCTCGCTGGGAAGGATTACTGGTGCCAGGGATATTCCGAACCCGACGCGGGTTCCGACTTGGCCAACGTCAAGACGCGCGCAGAGTTGGTCGACGGCCGCTGGATCATCAACGGCCAGAAGGTCTGGACTTCGTTGGCGCAGTACGCGCACTGGATCTTTCTGGTGGCCCGCACCGAGTCCGGTTCGCAGCGTCATGCGGGTCTGAGTTACCTGTTGGTGCCGATGGACCAGCCCGGGATCGAGATCCGGCCGATCGTGCAGATCACCGGCGGTTCAGAGTTCAACGAGACGTTCTTCTCTGACGCCCACACCGAAGAGTCCCTGGTTGTGGGCGGTGCCGGCAACGGCTGGAAGGTGGCGATGGGGACTCTGGGCTTCGAGAGAGGCGCTTCGACGCTGGGGCAGCAGGTCAGTTTCCGTCAAGAGTTCGACGATCTTGTCGCTCTGGCAAAGGACAACGGACGCCTCGCTGATCCGATCGTGCGTCAGGAACTGACCCGCAGCTTCGTCGAATTGGAGATTCTGCGTTTCAACCAGTTGCGCATGCTCACCGCGATGACGAGCGGCGGAGTGCCGGGTCCGGAGATGTCGATAGGCAAGCTGTACTGGGCGTCGTGGCATCGTCGTCTGGGCGAACTGGCGATGCTGGTTCGCGGTACGAGCGCCATGGTCGGATCATCCGATGCCCACAACGGCCATAGGAGTTTCGGCGACTACGAGCTTCCCGACTATGAGATCGACCGTGAGCAGCGCACGTTCTTGTACAGCCGCGCACACACGATTTACGGCGGTTCGAATCAGATACAGCGCAACGTGATCGGCGAACGGGTTCTCGGCCTGCCCCGTGAACCCCGCTGAGCTGTGGGGCACGGTGACACGCAGACTCAGTGTCGGTCGGCGTGGCTATGCTTGGGTTGACTCGGACCGGAACAGACCCCAGACAAGGAGCGGCTATGGGCAGGATTCGAAACACGTTTGAACTCGCAAAACTCTCGTGGGGGGTGCTCAAGAAGGACCGTGAGCTGCTGACGCTTCCGGTCCTGTCGTTTCTTGTTTCGGCGGCGTTGTTGATTCCTCTGGTGTTTGTCGCTTTAGCTATGGCCGGCACCGGTTCGAGTGGCAGCGAAGAAACGGCTGCGAGCCCCGCCATGGCGATCGTGGCGATCGTTGCCGCCTTGGGTTTGAGCGTGATCAGCGTCTTCTTCAACGGTGCATTGGTCGCGGGAGCGCACGAGCGGCTAACCGGTGGTGATCCGACCGTCGGTTCCGCGATCCGCAAGGCCTTCAGCCGGATCGCGGGTCTGGTGCCGTGGGCGATCCTCACTGCCACCGTCGGTCTGATTCTGCGTGCTCTGCGCGATAGAGCGGGTTGGGCCGGTCAGTTCGTGGTCAACATGATCGGAATTGCTTGGGAAGTTGCCACTTTCCTTGTCGTACCAGCGATAATCATCGACGACAAAGGGGCTTGGGACGGTGTGAAGAAGTCAGGTTCGCTGCTCAAGGCCACCTGGGGCGAGAACCTCGCGGCCCGTGTAGGGTTCGGGCTCTTGGGTTTCGTGGCTGTTCTGCCGGTGATCCTCGTAGTGGTCGTCCTGGGTTCATTGGGTGGTGCAGGACTCGTCCTCGGCATCGTAGTCGGGGTTGCCTGGGTCGGGCTCGTGGTCGTGGTGATGACCGCGCTCAACGCGGTGTTCCAGACGGCGCTGTATCTCTACGCAACCTCGGGCATGGCCCCGAGCGGTTTCGAGGGTTCCTCCATCGGCCAGAGTTTCGGCGCCCGCTAGACGACGCGCGAGAAGTCGCCGCTAAGAGGCCGAGCGGACAGGTCACAGATTCTCATGTCCAAGAAGAATCAGACAGCGAGGCCGCGGCCCGAGCGGCCCGCCCGCGGCCCGAGCGGCCCGCCCGCGGCCCGAGCGGCCCGGTGAGCGCAGCGAGCCAAGAGCGGGAATTGGAGCGCAGCGAGCCAAGAGCGGGAATTGGAGCGCAGCGAACCAAGAGCGGGAAACAACGTTTTACAACTCGAATAGCCGGCCTGTCCGCGCAGCCTCTAAACATCGGCAGGGTCAGCGTCGAACTCTTTGATCGAGTCGACCAGCCCCCATTCGAGCGCCATGTCCGCGTCGACCATGGTGTCTTGAAGCAACCATTCCAGGGTGCGATGCCGTCCGATTCGGGCCGGGATGCTGAAGGTGCCCCCCACGCCCGGCAGCAGACCCATGAGGGTCTCCGGCAGGCGGAACCAGGTTTCGGGATGCGCTTGAACCCGATCGCAGAAGGCCATCATCTCGACTCCGGCTCCGATGCAGAGGCCGTGTACTCGAGCCGTGACGCGGTCGGCGACCCGGTGGATGTGCGCCCCGAGGTTGGCGGTGGAACGAATCGTGTGCGCGGTTGCCGGGTCGGCGACGGTGCCGAACTCGGCGGGGTCGCCCCCGGCGCAGAACGACGGTCCCGTGCCGCTGAGGCTGATGGCGAGGTCCGGTCGCTCGGCGAGCACGCGGAAGATGTCCATCAGTTCGTCGCGCATCTGGGCATCGACCAGGTTGAACAGCCGCGGGCGGTCAAGGATCACATCCACCCGGTCGACGTGTTCGTGGACCTGGATTCGGGGTTCGTCGTCTTTGCGGACACGACGGCCCTGGGTTTCGAGCCAGGCAGCGAACTCCGGCCCTGACTGCAGGGTCGCATAGGCGAGCGACTCCACCAATAGGGCGTCGCTGACGCTTCGATTCTCTGAGCCGCGCAGAACCTGTGCGGCGGTGACCGCGGCGATGGGGTTGGCCAACACCCCCTCGAAGATCGGCAGGGGGTTCTCGCACCGGACGTCCCACGCGTGATCCGCAGAGCTGCCCACCCCGACCGTCACGATCGGCAGTCGGGACAGTCGCCTGGCGAATTCGGCGCCGTCATGGTCGCCGAGCTCGACTGCTGCGACCGGGACGCCCACAGCGACACCGAGGTGCCGGCCGATGAGCGGCGACGACGTGATGGTCTCGGCGTGCTCCCTTGTCATAAGGACTGGGTCCATCATTGCCTCAGCAGTCCGAGTCGCCCAGTTGCCGGTGCTGTTCGCGCAACTCCCTGCGGAGCAGCTTACCGGTGTCGTTGTAGGGAAGCTCGTCGACCAAGACGACATGGGCGGGGACACGGCTCGACCTCAGTGTTCGGCGCACCAGCTCTTGGAGTTCGCTCTCGATGATTTCGCCGTCGGCAGGCTGCGTTGTCTGGTCGGTGAGCACGATGACAGCGACGACCTTCTCGCCCCATTGCCGGTCGGGAACGCCGACCACGGCCGCGTCGGAGACACCGGGGTGGGTCAGCAGCACATCCTCGATCTCCCCCGGCGACATGTTCTCCGCGCCGCGGATGATGATGTCGTCGTTGCGTCCCTGAACGAAGAGGTAGCCGGCTTCGTCTATGAAGCCTCCGTCTCGGGTTCCGAACCAGCCGTCGACGAGCAGCGAAGGTGCTTCGAGATATTCGCCCGACACTTGTTCACCGCGCACGAAGATCTCGCCGGGTTCGCCCGCAGGCAGCTCCTGACCGACGGCATCGCGGATTGAGAGTTCCACCCCCGGCAGCGCGCGCCCGACCGAGCCGAGGCGTCGTTGCTCGGGGGGATCGTCGCTGTACTGGGCCAACCGGTGGTCGTCGGGACCCAACAGGGCGATGGTGGAGCTGGTCTCGGTGAGGCCGTAGGCGTTGACGAATGAGGTGATCGGAAACAGCTCCAACGCTCGGGTGATGACCGGCAGCGGCATCCTGCCTCCACCATAGGACAGGGTTCGGACCCCGAGCAGGGGTTCGCCTCCGCGGGCGTCAAGGGCTTCGACAATCCGGGCCAGCATGGTGGGCACAACCATTGCGTGGGTGACACCCTCCTGTTCCACGGCGTCGATCCAATCATCGGGATCGAACTTCGGGAGTTGAACGATTCGGCGTCCGGCGTACACCGCCGAGAGCATGGCGGCGACCCCCGCCACATGGTAGGGAGGAACGCTGACGATTGTTGCTTCATCGGCGCCCGCGCCCATGAACTCGACCGAACCCAGGATGTACGAGACCAGGTGTTTGTGACGCAGCACAGCGGACTTCGGCGCGCCGGTCGTGCCACTCGTGAACAGCAGCACCGCAATATCGTCAGGGTCCGTCGTCCAGTCAGGTGCGGTGCACGGCGCTGATCCGTCGGCGGGGTCTTGGAGAAACTGCTGACGAGTCACCGTGTGCAGAAGTTCCACGCCCGATAGTCGCACCGCCCCGGTGTCATCGGTGATCGCCACACCGGGCGCGCTGCGCTGAGCCAGAGCGGCAAGGTCGTCGTCGGGCAGTCGATAGTTGAGAGGTGCGTAGGGCATTCCGGCCCATGCCGCGCCGAACAGGGAGATCGGCACGGCCGGGCTCGATTCGTCGCACAATACAACCGTGTCACCGTCGGATTCCCGGAACCGCGCTGCCGCCATCCCCGCCTGCTCGTAGAGCTGCCGGTAGGTGATCCCGTTCTCCAACGAGCCGACTGCGACTCGATCACCGAGTCCCTCCGCCGCCATCTCCAGCAGCATCATCAGATTCATGGCGGGGCCGATCAGTCTGAGGCGGGCAGCGTCTTGGCCTCAGCGACGCTCAATGCCGTCCCATCGATGGCCAACGAACCGGGTCCGCCCTTGGTGGCCAGCAATTCAACTGTGTCTTCGGGATTGCTGTAGCGCTTGCCGAGCAGTGTTCCCTCGGCCGCATCAGGTGCCGGTTCGCCGCTGATCTCGCCGGTTCCCGCAGCGACCATTGCGCTCCCACCGCAGGTCAACTCGGCCTCGCCATCGCCTTTCACCACGATCACTTGGGTGGTGCAAACCGTGCTCTGGAAGCGGGCACCGGGCTTCAGTTCGACCATCGTCTGCTACTCCTGGGCGTTGGTTGGTGCTCCATTGTGCCGCGAAGCCTCCCAGAGACCAAGCCGCGTGGCCGCTTAACCAACCGGAATGGCTATCGTCGGGCGTCATGGAGCGACGGGAGTGCGATCTCGTGGCGTGGGCGTCGAGCGGTGCCATGTGGTTGACGGGGCAACGTCATGGTCCGCCGTCGGCTGCTCCAGCTCGGGTGGTCAGAGCACTGAGTGCCGCAGCCGACGATCTGGCACAGCAGACCGGCCGTTGGGGTCGAACGGTCGTCGTCGACGGACCCGCTCTGTTGGGCGAACGTGCCGCGCTCACCGGTATGAGCCGCAACGGCGACACGTCGGTGGGAGGGTCGGCTCGTTTTGTGCAGGCAGCCGACGGCAGGATCGTGGTGAACCTCGCAAGGCCCGAAGACGTCGAGTCTCTGCCGGCACTCGTGGGCCAGTCTTTGAGCGCGGATGACTGGCCCTTGATTGCCGCGGGTATTGCTCGGCTTCGGAGCGCTGAGATTGTTGATACAGCGACGCTGCTCGGGATCCCGATTGCAGTTCCGTCCAGTTGTCGGCTGCCTGTGGAATCCCCGGGCCGGGAACTTCATCGTGGCGGCCCGCGCCGGCTGGTTGAGCGGCCGCTGGTTGTGGACCTCACGTCTTTGTGGGCCGGTCCTTTGGCGGGCGGGCTGCTCGCCGAGGCTGGTGCCCGGGTTGTGAAAGTGGAGGGTGCCGGCCGTCCCGACGGGGCTCGCAGAGGGACACCGGAGTTCTTTGATCTGCTCAATCACGCCAAAGAATGCGTCGAAATCGACTTCGGGAACGCCGACGACCGCGCGTTTCTGCGCTGCTTGCTGGCCGCGGCTGATCTCGTTTTGGAGGGTTCGCGACCCCGGGTGATGGATCAGTTGGGGATCGATCCAGCGACGCTCGCTGATTCGGGCGTCTGCTGGGTATCGATCAGTGCATACGGCCGTACCGGCACTGCTGGGATGAGGGTCGGCTTTGGTGACGACACGGCGGTGGCGGGCGGACTTTGGCTGCCCGGCGACCCTCCCGGGTTTGTCGCCGACGCGGTGGCCGATCCGATCGCGGGTTTGGCGGCGGCCGCTGCGGGAGCACGGTTGTTGGCTTCCCCGCAGGCCGCAGTTGTTGAGGTTCCGCTTGCCCGAGCCGCAGCCTGGGCCGGGTCCTGCGCGAACCCAGACTCCGTCGAAGCACGCGTGCTCGCCGACGGAGATCGGTGGTTCGTGGAGCTTGGGGCCGAACACTTGGCCGTTCAGGTTCCGCATCACCGACCGCTTCCCGGAGCGGCTGAGCCTGTCGGTAGCCACAATGCTCCGCTCAGAGAGGAGTTCGCAGCACACCCGGGTGCAGCATCAGCTACGGGTTCTTCGTGAGATCAAGAGGCCGAGCGAATAGGTGAGTCGTCGCGGCCCATTCGGCGCGAGGCCGTGGCCAGAGCGGCCCGACCGCGCCCGAGCGACCCGACCGCGCCCGAGCGACCCGTGAGCGTCGCGAACAAGAGCGGGAGGTGGAGCGTCGCGAACAAGAGCGGGAGGTGGAGCGTCGCGAACAAGAGCGGGAATGAAAAAGCTGCATCGCGACGGACCTTCGCCTGTTCGAGGACCTTCTAAGGAATTGCTAGGGTCACTTTCGATGGGCGAGAGCCACGACTGGGGTGAAACCCTCGACGATCTACAGGCACGGCGGGCCACAGCGTTCGCCATGGGAGGCGCCGACAAGCTCGCGGCCCGTGCTGCGTCGGGACGCCTCGATGCCCGCAGTCGCATCGCCGCGCTGCTCGACGAAGACTCGTTCTCTGAGATCGGAACTCTGGCTGGTGGCTCCGCTCCCGCCGACGCCCTGGTTGCCGGTGTGGGGCAAATCGATGGTCGTCCCGTGGCGGTCGGCGCCGAGGATTTCACGACCATGGGCGGTTCGATCGGTGCGGCTGCTTCGCGCAAACGCTGGCGCATCGCCGATATCGCCGGTCGGGAACGCGTGCCGTTGGTGATGCTGCTGGAGGGTGCCGGCCATCGCCCGCCGAAACCTGGGGATCCTTCGGGGTCGGGCCCAGGAGATCTGCAAGCTCAGGGCCGTCTGTCCGGGTATGTACCGATGGTGTGCGCGGTGATGGGTTCATCGGCCGGTCACGGAGCGATCACCGCGCCCTTGTGCGACTGGTCGGTGATGACCGCGGATGCCGCGATCTTCACCGCCGGACCTCCGGTGGTGAAGGCGTCGCTGGGAGAAGAGGTCACCAAAGGAGAACTGGGCGGCCCTGCGGTGGCCATCGCCGGCGGCGTCGTACACAATCTCGCAGTCGACGATGCTTCGCTGCTCGCTGATGTACGGAGTTACCTGGGGTTCTTCGGTTCGTCGGCGTGGGAGCAGCCCCCATGGCGCGATACCGGCGATCTTGGTCCCAGACGCTCAGAGGACATGCTCGAGGTTGTCCCCCGCGACGGCTCTGTGGGTTACGACATGCGGTTGGCGGTGAGCCGGGTTGTCGACGGCGGTGCGTTCTTTCAGATCCAACCCGATTTCGGTCCGTCGATTGTGTGCGCGCTCGCTCGAATCGGGGGCAGCGCGGTGGGTGTGGTCGCCAACCAGCCCTCGGTGATCGCCGGCTCAATCGACGTTGACGCGGCCGACAAAGCAGCGCATTTCATCGAGGTTTGCGACAGCTTCCATCTGCCGTTGATTTTCTTGACCGACAATCCGGGAGTGCTGGCGGGAACCGCCTCCGAACGCGCCGGAATCCTGAGAGCGGGGGCACGCATGTTCACTGCTCAGACTCGTGCCACGACAGTCAAGATTCAGGTCACGATGCGCAAGGCGTACGGGTTCGGTTCGTGTGTGATGGCAATGAACGCTTTCGACAATCAGACGGTCTCGTATGCGTTTCCGGGAGCAACCATGGGCGCGATGGGTTCGGCCGGTGCCGGCGACGCGGTGGGTGCCGATGAGCGCACCCGTGACGAACTCCGGCAGGCGGAGTTGGAGTCGAGCTACCGATCCGCGTCGGGCCTCGGATTCGACGAGTTGATAGATCCCCGCGACCTGCGCAACGCGGTCCTCGCGGGTCTCGAGTTGAGTGCACGCCGTCGTTCAGAGTCGCCTCAGCCCAAAGCACGGGTCGGGATCACTCCCTGAGCTTCCTGGGCACGCACCTGAGCCGACGCAGGCGCTGGATGCGGTGACGCACCTTCGCTTAACGTTGGACAATGCTCACTTCTGATCACCTGAGCTCGTTTGAGACGGACGGGTTTGTGGAGGTCGGTCCGGTGCTCGACCCGGACCTGGTGGAGCAGCTGCATGAGCGCTTCGAACGGCTCTTTGCGGGCGAGTTCGAGACCGGCACCGCGCCCGACGAGGTCAATTGGCAACTGGGCGAGAGCGATCCTTCTTTGACCCGGCAAATCTGCAACGGCTGGAAAGCTGACAGGCTGATCGCGTCCACCGTGCTCGACGAGCGAATCGGCGAGGCGGTGGCCCGGCTCGCTGGTTGGCCAGGAGCGCGCATCGTCCAGGACAACGTGATCTGGAAACCACCGGGGGCGAGATCGCTGGGGTTTCACCGCGACAACGCCTATCTGGGCTGGTACACGCCCCGTGAGATGTGCTCGTGCTGGATCGCCCTTGACGACACCAGCGCATCGGGCGGCACGTTGGAACTGGCCCGCGGATCGCACCGCTGGCCCCCGAGCACCGGTCCCGTAGGTGAGTTCCATGCTCCCGACGACTACCGGGCGGCCGTCAATGCAGCGTCCACCGGCGCAGAAGCCGAACTTGAGATTGTGGCGCTCGAGATGCGCTCCGGCAGTGCTGCTTTCCATCATGGATGGGTCTGGCACGGTTCGGGCCCGAATCGATCCGGGTCGGACCGAAGGTCGCTCGTGCTGCATTGTGCGAGCAGCGAAGCCCGCTTCTGCCGCGCAGGATTCGGCACGGGCAACGGCCCCGTCTACACCCGTTACGCGCGGCTCTGTGACGATGAAATGGACGAGAACCATTTCCCGATCCTGTGGCGCCGCGACGGCTACCGCACTGCAGGCATCTGAACACGTGCGTTGAGGCTGTGTGGTTCCAGTTTCGTGTTTTGCTGCTGATAGGGTCCGCGTCCGTATGCAACAGATTGAACTTGACGGTTTGGACAAATCTGTCAGCCGGTTGGTGCACGGTTCGACCGGTTTGATGGGTGCTGACGACGCTGCGGCGTTTCCGGTGCTTGAAGCTGCTGTGGAGGCGGGAATAAACGCCTTCGACACGGCAGCTGTGTACTCCTCCGATGACGACACGATGGATGAGATGCTCGGCCGGTGGATCCGGGACCGCGGCGGATGCGATGACATCGTGGTGATCGCCAAGGGCGCGCATCCCAAGGTTCCCGAATCGACAGCTCCGAGGGTGAACCCGACCGCGGTGGCAGAGGACATCGACTTGACCTGCGAGCGGATGGGCGTGGACCGCCTCGACCTTTGGATGTTCCACCGTGATGACCCCGCGGTTGACGTCGGGCCGCTTGTCGAAGCTGTGAACGCGGCAATCGACCGTGGTCGCATCAGTGCCTGGGGTGTCTCGAACTGGTCGGTGCAGCGAATCAAAGCCGCGATCGACTACGCGGCTGATCATGGTCTTCGAGCGCCCGTGTGCAATAGCGTCCATTACAGCCTCGCGACCCAGCTCGACAGTCCCTGGGCCGACGTGGTCACGCTCACCGGTGAAGCTCACGCGGCTGACCGCGAATGGCATCGTGAAGGCGCTGTGAAAGTCGTTGCCTGGTCGGCGCTCGCAGGCGGTTTCCTGAGTGAGCGGGTCAGCCGGGAGGATCTGGAGAACGAAGCGGCGCCGCACTTGGCGGACACCGCTCGCTGTTACCTGAACGAACAGAACTGGCGGCGTCGCGAGCGGGCCGAAGAGGTGGGCCGACGCATGGGTCTGAGCTTGAGCCAGATAGCCCTGGCCTGGGTTTTGCCGCTGAGTTTCGACCCATGGCGATAGCGGGCAGCGTCACGCCGGCCGAAGTCCGCGAGAACGTCGCTGCCGTGGAGGCTCAGTTGACCGCCGCAGACATCAGCTACATCAACAACGGATCAGCAACCTAGAGTGTGGCCATGGTCGTCAGAGCGCTCCGTCATGACGAGGTTTCGGCGTACAAGGCGATTCGGTTGCGCGCCCTCTCTGTTGATCCCCAAGCGTTTTGTTCGACCTATGCGCGCGAGTCCGCATTCGCCGAGAAGACGTGGGAGGGTCGGCTGACATCGTTCGATGGGAGACCGGGGACAGTATTCGTGGAAGAGATTGATCGTGAATTCGTCGCGATGCTCGGTGTCGGATGCACTTCGGTGGAAGGCGAAGCGATGATTTGGGGTATGTGGGTCGATCCCGTCGTTCGCCGCCACGGTTTGGCTCGAAGCTTGCTTGATGCCGCGTTCGACTGGTGCAGTCAGCACCGTCTGAATTCGCTCACGCTGGATGTGCTTCCGCAGAGTCCCGCTGCAATCGCGTTGTACCGCTCCGTTGGATTCACCGAATCATCTCTCAACGATTCCGACGCAGTCGAGATCAAGATGTCCGCTCCGGTCATTCGAGGTGCGGCGCATCCCCGCGTTTGAGAATCTGAGAGTTCTAGGACAGTGCTGAGACGACGTAGTCGAGGCAGGCGGTGAGGGCTTCGATGTCGCTGGGGTCGATGGCGGGGAACAATCCGATGCGGAGTTGGTTGCGGCCCAGACTGCGGTACCCGAAAGTGTCGACGATGCCGTTTGCCAACAGCACGTCGTAGATCGTGTCTGCGCTGACCGCGTCGGAGAAGTCGATGGTCGCGACGACTTTGCTGCGCTGCTGTGGGTCCTGGACGAAGGGACTGGCAAAATCGCGGCTCTCAGCCCACGTGTACATGATCTCCGCCGATTGTGCACTGCGGCCGGCGGACCAGGTCAAACCGCCGTTCTCGTTGAACCAGTTAACAGTGTGCGCGGTCAGGAACACGGTTGCCAGAGCGGGCGTGTTGTAGGTCTGGTCCTTGCGGGAGTTGTCGACAGCCAATTTGAGGTCGAGCGTCGGGGGGATCCACCGGTCGCTCGCGGCCATGCGTTCGACACGTTCGATAGCGGCCGGTGACATCATGGCAATCCACAGGCCGCCGTCACCGGCCAGCGCTTTCTGCGGCGCGAAGTAGTAGGCGTCGGTCGCTTCACCGTTGAACATCAATCCACCCGCCGCAGAGGTTGCGTCGACCAGCATCAGCGCGCCCTCGTCGTCGACCCGGACCGGGTCCAGCATCACGCCCGTCGACGTTTCGTTGTGGGGATAGCAGTAGGCGTCGACGCCCTCGACCGCGACCAGCGGGGGATGAGTTCCGAAATCGGAAGTGACCACGGACGGGGCGTTCAGGTGCGGCGCGCCCTCGACACCTCGAGCGAACTTGCCGCTGAACTCACCGAAGCAGAGATGATGACTGCGCTCGTCTATCAGGCTGAACGTGGCGCAATCCCAGAATCCGGTAGAGCCACCGTTGCCCAGTACGACTTCGTAACCGTCGGGAGCGCGCAGAAGTTCAGCAATACCGTTCCTGAGTTCGGCCACCGCCAACCTCACCGGCATCCGGCGATGCGAGGTACCCATGTAGTCGGTCGCCCGAGCGTTGAGAGCTATGAGCGCTTCGGGCCGAACTTTGGTCGGCCCGCTCCCGAACCGACCGTCGACTGGGAGCAGGTCGGCAGGGATGATGATGTCGGGAATTGTCACGGCGCTCATACTGTCAGAATTTCCCCGAGGCCAAGCGGATTTTCTCGAATATGACTGCGGCGGGACGAGGCCGTGGCCCGAGCGGCCCGTGAGCGGGGCGAACAAGAGCGGAAAATGACGGTTTCGGCGCGTATTTTCCGCGGATGTTCGAACAAAATTTCCGCCCGCACGCGAAGCCGTCTCGCTAACCTCCGCGGTATGTCTACTGACCGCATCTCAACTCGGGTGGGTGCCATTGCTCCCTCGGCCACCCTCGCCGTTTCCAACAAGGCCAGAGCACTGCGCGAAGCCGGCGAGCCGGTCATCGGATTCGGAGCGGGAGAACCGGACTTTGCCACTCCCCAACACATCGTGGAAGCGGCCATAGCAGCTTGTCGCGACCCGAGAATGCACAAGTACTCGCCGGTGGGCGGCCTGCCTGAACTGAAGGAGGCCATTGCCGCCAAGACCCTGCGCGACAGCGGCCTGCAATGTTCGCCCGCCGATGTGCTGGTGACAAACGGTGGCAAACACGCGGTTTACAACGCCTTCGAGGCTTTGTTGAACCCCGGCGATGAAGTGTTGTTGCCGGTACCGTACTGGACCACCTATCCCGAGCCGATCGCATTGGCCGGCGGCACAACGGTCCCCGTCTTGACCGAAGCGGTCAACGGATTCAGGGCCTCGCTGGACCAGCTTGAAGCCGCCCGAACCGAGAAGACCAAGGCACTGGTGTTTGTGTCGCCGTCGAATCCGACAGGGGCCGTGTATCCGCGCGAAGAGATCGAGGCGATCGGACGTTGGGCTGTGGAGCACGGTCTATGGGTCATAACCGACGAGATCTACGAACATCTGGTTTATGGCGACAACGAACACCATTCGATGCCCGTGCTGGTGCCCGAGCTTCGCGACAGGTGCATCGTGCTCAACGGCGTGGCCAAGACCTATGCGATGACCGGATGGCGGGTCGGTTGGATGATCGCACGGCCTGATGTGGTCAAAGCTGCCCAGAACCTGCAATCGCACTGCACCAGCAACGTCGCCAACGTCTCTCAAGCAGCGGCACTCGCCGCCGTTTCGGGCCCGCTCGATGCCGTACAGGAGATGCGCGCAGCCTTCGACCGTCGTCGCAAAGCCATGTACGGACTGCTGAGTGGTATCGACGGCGTCCTGTGCCCCGAACCCGAGGGAGCCTTCTACGCCTATCCCGACTTGAGCGGAGTGCTCGGGCGTGATTACGGCGGCGTGACACCGACGACCTCGATCGAGTTGGCCGAGTTGATGCTCGAGCAGATCAAGGTGGCGATCGTGCCGGGTGAGGCTTTCGGAGTGGGCGGGGGAGCACGCCTGTCATTCGCGCTAGGCGATGATGATCTGGGCGAAGGCGTGGGCCGCATCGTCGACTTTCTGAGTCGCTGATCAGGTGCCGACCAGCGTGAAGCCGACCAGCGTGAAGCCGACCAGCGTGGACCAGTCAGCTGAGCGCCGCGTCACCCCCTATGGTGCATGGTCGTCATCGATCAGCGCTGCTGACCTGGTGGGAGGGGCTGTTCGGATATCGGAGGTTCGGGCCGATCCGGTCGATCCAGACTTGATCTGGTGGTCGGAGAACCGGCCCGCCCAAGGCGGACGCACCGCAGTGATGCGCTACTCGATTCGTGAGCAGTCAGCGACCGAACACACGCCGGTCGATGCCAACGTTCGCACGTTGGTCCACGAATACGGCGGTGGAGCCTGGTGGCCCCACGACGGTGAGCTGTTCTATGTCGACTTCGCCGACCAGCGCCTGCGTCTGATCAACGGTCACCGCAGGGTCCGATTCCTGACTGACGAGCCGGCGATCCCCCGGGCCGACCGATTCGCTGACGGCAGGGTCACCCCCGACGGCCGCTGGTGCGTGGTGGTGCGAGAGCAGCACGGCTCGGAAGCGGAACCGGCCGACGCGGAACCGACCAACGCGGAGCCGGCCAACGAGGTCGTTGCCGTGTCGACCAACGGCACCGCTGAGATCAACGTCCTGTTCTCCGACGCCGATTTCGTGATGTCGCCGCGCCTTTCGCCTGCCGGCGACCTGTTGGCCTGGATCAGTTGGGACCACCCCAACATGGGCTGGGATTCGACCCGGTTGCACGTTGCCCCGTTTGCAGACGGCCGGATCAGCGGCGAAATACTGACCGTGGGGCAGTTCGATGAGGCGAGTTACTGCGAACCGAACTTCGGCGTCGGTGGGTTGCGGGTCTGTTCGGATCACGAGGGCTGGTGGAACCTCTACGAAGTGGACCCCGACAGCGGCGCACTGTCTCGGATCGTGGGCGGAGCCTTTGAGATCGCCACTCCACCGTGGGTGTTCGGAATGCAGCGTTGGGCTGCGCGGCCGACAAGTCACGGCGACGAACAGGTCTTTGCCGTTGCGGGCATGCCGACGGGCGATGAGTTGATTGTCGACGGCAGCACCGTGTCGATGATCGACAGTTCGATCACCTCGCTGTCGGCGGGTCCCGGCGCGATGGTGGCGGTCGGGTCAGGCTACGGCCACGAAACCGAGGTGATCAGGCTCAGCGTCGATGGGAGCGGGGTGCGGCGTGAGGTGATCCGACCTTCGCGGTCTCTTCCTTTTGAGCAGGGATATCTGGTTGAACCCGAATGGATCACGTTTCCGACGGGCTCCGACGATGGCGATGGCGATGGCGATGGCGGCGGCGACGGCACGGTGGCTCACGGATTGTTCTATCCGCCGACCAATCCCCAACATGTCGGGCCCGACGATGAACGCCCGCCTCTGATGGTGCTGGCACACGGCGGTCCGACGGCACAGGCTCGCCGCGAACTTCAACCGGGCATTCTCTATTGGACCTCCCGGGGAATCGCAGTGGTCGATGTGGACTATCGCGGCTCGACGGGTTACGGCACGGACTTTCGCAAATCGCTCGACGGCCAGTGGGGTGTCGCCGACGTGGTCGACTGTGTCGCTGCCGCTGAATATCTGGCGGAGCGAGGCGACGTCGACCCGAAACGCCTGATGATCAGGGGTGGCAGCGCGGGAGGGTTCACTGTTCTGGCCGCGCTGGCGTTTCACGACGTGTTCTCGGTGGGGGCGAGCCGTTACGGGATCGCTGATCTGGAGGCTCTGGCCACCGACACCCACAAGTTCGAGTCGCGTTACCTCGACACGCTGGTCGGTCCCTATCCGGAACAGAAGGCCACCTATGTCGAGCGTTCGCCGATCAATCATGTGGACGGCATCGACGTACCGCTGATCGTGCTGCAGGGCGCCGAGGATGTGATCGTGCCGCCTTCACAGGCGGAGATGATCGTCTCAGCGGTCAAATCGAAAGGAGTCAAGGTCGCGTACCTGTTGTTTCCCGACGAACAGCACGGTTTCCGCCAAGCCGACAACATCGTATGTGCCCTGGAAGCGGAACTGGCCTTCTTCGGCGAAGTCCTCGGTTTCACCCCCGCCGGCCTGGAAGTTGGAGCAAGAACGAATGAATCAGACAGCAACGAATAGACTCGCCCGGTTGACTGTTTCGGGCTCTCAGAAGTTGTGTGACCAGACAATACGAAGGTGGATCCGATGAAGCGTGTTCTCGTCTCTGAAACGATTGCGGAAGCCGGCTTGGACCTGCTCCGTTCGGCGGGCCACACCGTGGACCTGCGACTCGGTCTTACGCCAGGGGGGTTGCATGAAGCGGTGGCGGGCGCGTCGGCTCTGATTGTTCGTTCGGCGACCCAGGTCGATGCTGCTGTGCTTTCGGCGGGAACTGATCTGGTTGTGGTAGGTCGCGCCGGCGTGGGCGTCGACAACGTCGATGTGGGCGAAGCCACGAAGCGCGGTGTGACCGTGGTCAACGCGCCGCTGTCGAACGTCACTTCGGCCGCGGAGCACTCGATGGCCCTGCTGCTCTCGCAGGCGCGCAACGTGCCCTGGGCCCATGCGGCTCTGCAGGCCGGTCGTTGGGAGCGTTCGCAGTGGCAGGGGGTGGAATTGGCCGGCAAGACACTCGGTGTCGTCGGTTTGGGCCGAATCGGATCGCTCGTCGCGGAGCGTGCTCTGGCTTTCGGCATGACCATCGTGGCTCACGACCCGTACATCACCCAGGAGACCGCCGACAAGGTCAACGCTGAGCTGATCGAGCTCGATGAGTTGATGGCCCGTTCCGACTTCGTGACCATGCATCTGCTGAAGACGCCCGAGACGGTCGGTCTCATCAACGCAGAACTGTTGGCAAAGGCCAAGCCTTCTCTGCGGATCGTCAATGTCTCACGCGGCGGGGTCATCGACGAGGAGGCTCTTGCGTCCGCGGTGCGGTCGGGCACGATCGCCGGCGCGGCGATCGACGTGTTCGATGTCGAACCGGCGCTCGATTCACCTCTGATTGGTGTGGACGGGATCGTGGTGACCCCGCACCTCGGCGCCAGCACCGCGGAAGCTCAACATGCTGCCGGTGTCACCATCGCCGAGCAGGTGCAGTTGGCTCTCGCCGGTGAGCCGGTGCCGTTCGCGGTCAACTAGACCCGTTGCAACGGCACTCTGTGTCAGCGGCGGGCTCTGTGTCAGCGGCGGGCTCTGTGTCAGCGGCGGGCTCTGTGTCAGCGGCGGGCTTTGCGGTAGCCGTCTGCTTCAGCGTCGCTCTCGTTGGCGTAGCAACGGTCAGGAACCGTCCGTTCGTATGAACCTCCGCCGGGCACGTGATAGATCTTCGAAGAAGACTTGGCTTTGATCGGATAACCGGGTGGACAGGCCCCATCGACTGGTTCGACGCTGCCCGGGGTGAATTGCACGGGGCCCGCCCTGGGCTCTGGAGCTGGAGTGTCGACGAGGGGCTGCCATGTTGCGCTGCCTGTCACTTCGGGTGCTCGACGACGCCGAAGAGCGCGCACGATTCCAACCGCGAAGCCGACAACAGCACCGATTTTGAACAGTCGGGCTATGCGCCCCAGTCCGGCAGGCATGACTCAGACACTAGCCGATCAGCCAGAGCATGCTCAGCACTGTGGTTAGCTTGTCGGTATCCAAGCTGGGCGTTTGGTCTCATACGCCTCGATTGCGTCGAGGTGACGCATCGTCAGTCCGATGTCGTCGAGCCCTTCCAAGAACCGTTGTTGTGTGCCAGAAGCAAGGGGGAACGATGTTTCAAGACCGACCGATGGGACCTCGACGGTCAGTCGCTCAACGTCGATCGTGATCTCCAGAGTCGGGTCCTCGAGTACAGCACTCATCAAAGCGGCGTTGAACTCGGCGCTGACCGTGACGGGCACCAAACCGTTCTTGGTGCAGTTGTTGCGGAAGATGTCGGCGAACCGTGGCGAGATGACCGCTTCGAAGCCGTATTGCTGAATGGCCCATACGGCGTGTTCGCGTGACGATCCCGTGCCGAAGTTGACGCCCGCCACAAGGATGTTGGCTGCCGCGTACTGTTCCTGGTTGAGCACGAAATCCCGGTCGTCGCGCCATTCCGAGAAGAGGCCCTTCTCGAATCCGGTGCGTTCGACGCGTTTGAGCCAGTCGCTGGGAATGATCTGATCTGTGTCGACGTCCGCGCGGTCCAGCGGCAACGCGGTGCCCGTGACGATGTGTACTGCCTTCATTTTCGATCCTGCATGTTCGATCCTGCTCCTTGTGGCGAATCCCGCGGCGCCGACTATTCGAGGTCGGCCGGGGAGGCGAACGTTCCCGCAATTGCTGTGGCGGCCGCGACTGCGGGAGACACGAGGTGGGTACGTCCGCCGCGGCCTTGGCGGCCTTCAAAGTTGCGGTTGGAGGTGCTGGCAGCTCGTTCGGTCGGCTGAAGCTTGTCGGGGTTCATTGCCAGACACATCGAGCAGCCCGGCTCACGCCAGTCGAAACCCGCTGCGGCGAATATCTCGTGAAGTCCCTCGGATTCGGCCTGAGCCTTTACCTGGCCCGAACCGGGGACAACCAGGGTGCGCACGCCGGAGGCGGCTTTGCGTCCCGCTGCGACGTTGGCGGCGTCCCGCAGGTCTTCGATGCGGCTGTTTGTGCATGAACCGATGAAGACCGTGTCGACGGGCACTTCGCGCATCGGGGTCCCCCCCTGCAGTCCCATGTACTGCAGCGCCCGAGCCGCGGAGTCGCGGGCGGCGGGGTCGTCGAACGAGTCGGGTGAGGGGATCGCACCATGCAGCGGCATGACCTGGGCGGGATTCGTGCCCCATGACACGTGTGCGGCGATCTCGTCGCCGTCGAGTGTCACGTGTTCGTCGAAGACCGCGTCGGTGTCGCTCGGGAGTTGTCGCCAATCGTCCAACGCTGCTTCCCATGCCGCGCCACTGGGTGATTTCTCGCGCCCTTCGAGGTAGCTGAAGGTGGTGTCGTCGGGTGCGATCAACCCGGCTTTCGCCCCTCCTTCGATCGACATGTTGCACACCGTCATGCGGCCTTCCATCGTGAGCGCGCGGATTACTTCGCCGCGGTACTCGATGATCTTGCCGATCCCGCCTCCGGTGCCGATCCGTCCGATGATCGCCAGAATCACGTCCTTGGCAGTTACTCCGTCGGCCAGTTCGCCGTCGACGGTGATCGCCATCGTTCCAGGCCGTGCCTGAAGCAGTGTCTGGGTTGCCAGGACGTGTTCGACTTCGCTGGTTCCGATCCCGAAAGCGATCGCGCCGAAAGCGCCGTGGGTGGACGTGTGGGAGTCGCCGCAGACGATCGTCATGCCCGGCTGCGTGAGCCCCTGTTCAGGGCCGATCACATGCACGATTCCCTGTTTGGCGTGCCCCATCGGATAGTTGACAACGCCGAACTCGCTGGTGTTCCGGCGCAGAGTCTCAACCTGAAGGCGGCTGATCTCATCGGCAATCGGCTTGTCGATGTCGTTGGTGGGGACATTGTGATCTTCGGTGGCGACAGTCAGATCGGGCCGCCTTACTTTGCGGCCGCTGATCCTCAGACCGTCGAAGGCCTGCGGTGACGTGACCTCGTGTACGAGATGCAGGTCCACATACAGCAGGTCACTTTCGCCATCTTTCCCAGGGCTGACAACGTGGCGATCCCAGATCTTCTCGCTCAGTGTCTTGGGTTCGCTCATGGTTGGCTCTCTTCTTGTTGAACTGCTGAGGTTCCCGGTCTCAGGATACGGTGCCCGAGACCCGGCTCAGTCGTCTAGAACGATGAACTCACGCTGTCCGCTGAGAGCGTCTTTCACCACTTTTCCTGCGGCGTTGCGGGGCAGTCGTTCGCTGCGGACGTCCCAGGACGTCGGGACTTTGTAGGGAGCCAGAGATTTGGCAGCCCAGGCGTGCAACTCGTCCGCGGACAACGCAGCCCCAGGCATCGGCACCACAGAGGCGGCCACGATCTGCCCGGTCGAGGGGTCATCGAGCCCGTAGACGGCGACCTCGGACACTGCGGGATGGTCCTCGATGCGATATTCGACCTCGATCGGGTACACGTTCTCGCCGTTGTGGAGAATCATGTCGCGGGCTCGGCTGTCGATGGTCAGAATCTGATCCTCGAGCCGTCCGATGTCGCCGGTGTCGAGCCAGAAGTCCTCGTCGATGGTCTCGGCGGTGGCTTTGTCGTCGTTCCAGTAACCGAGCATCGTGTAAGCGCTTTTGACCCAGATGTGTCCGTTCTCGCCGTCCGGCAGCACTGTGCCTTCGTCGTCTCGGATCTGCACCTGCATCGTCGGCAGGACCCATCCGGCAGCTTCGGGCCGGGCGATCATGTCGGATCCGCCGTGGGAGGCGACCACGCCGACGGTCTCGCTCGAGCCGTAACCGATGCCGACGTTGGCCGCCGTGGTGGGCAGAACGTCACGGACCCTTTGTGCCAGATCGGGGCTGACGGGCGCTCCGCCGAAACCGACGTTGGTCAGACTCGACGTGTCGGTCAGCCCCTTTGCTGCTTCGTCGAGCACCCGGGGCCCCATCGAGCCGATCAGGCTCCACACGGTGATGCGTTCTCTTTCGACGAGTCGCAGGCCCGCTGCGGGATCGAAGCGACCGGTGCGGAAGATCAAGGTCCCGCCTGCGACCATGTTGATGAGGGTCGAACCCGACAGCCCCGAGACGTGGAACAGCGGTGAGGTCATCATGACTACGGGTGGGCCGCCCGATAGCGGAGGCGGTGGTTGCCCGGCGGTTTCGGCCTCCGCTGCGGCCTGCATGATCCTGACCGCGCCGTTGAGCATCTGGATCTCGACGAAGCCGACCAGACCCCGGTGGCTGGCGGTCGCGCCTTTGGCGCGGCCGGTCGTGCCGCTGGTGAAAAAGATCGATACAGGATCGTCCTCAGCCAACTCCACTGTCGGCAGTTCGTGCGCGCCGACGTCACGTTGGAGCCGCTCGCGTTCGGAGTCCATGTCGATGAGCGGGGCCGAGACAGAGCCCGGCACACGGGCGAGCCGCCTTTCGTCGCCGAGGATCAACTTCGGTGTTGTCAACTCGGTGGCGTGGACGATCTCATCGGGCGTCCACCAACCGTTGTAGAGCGCCACGATCGCGCCCGAACTCACCAGAGCAAAATAGGCGATCACCCAATCGGGCGAATTGGCGGCCAGGATCCCGACACGGTCCCCTTTACCGATGCCGTGGTCGGCGCTCAACGCGGCGGCCTCTGCAGCGACCAGATCAACGAACTCGTCGTGGCTGATGCGCCGGTCTTCAAGCACGAGGAACTCGCGGTCGCCGTGCGCTCGGCAACCTTCGACAAAATCGCGAAGAGACTTCCGCCGATTCGCGAGAACGGGCACGTCGAAGCCCAGGACATTTTCGACCTGCACCGGAAAATAGCCGTCGGGGCCCGTCAACCCCCGGAGTACATCATCTCGAAGCGACATAGACGGGACCGTAGCGGACCCCGGATCAGCGGCAGTAACCGGTCACTCGATCTCGACCACCGAGACCTTGAGCATCATGCCGGTGGGCGCTTCGTATTCGACAACATCACCGATCGTGGACCCGAGGAGCGCCGCGCCCATCGGAGAAGCCGGCGACACCACCATCAGATCTTCGGGTTTTTCTTCGATTGACCCGACCAGATATTTCTCTGGCTGGTTGTCGCCTTCGAACACCACCGAGACGATCGATCCGGCGCCCACCGTGCTGCCGTTGTTGCTTGCCTCAACGATCACCGCGTTCTCAATGACATGGGCGAGGTGCATGATCCGCCCTTCCATCTTCCCTTTTTCTTCTTTGGCCGCGTGGTAGTCGCCGTTCTCTGAGAGGTCGCCGAGCGCGCGGGCTGCCTCGATCTTCTGCGAGAGTTCGATGCGCCCGCGGGTGGTCAAGTCTTCGTGTTCGGCTTTGAGACGGTCGAATGCGACCTGCGAAAGCTGCTGTACGTTGGCCATCAGAAGAAATCTAGCGGGATCGGGATGGGCCGCGACTGCACACACGCTCCGCTGAGCGTCCTGGCACAAAAAGATGACGACTGTATCAGCAGGGGGTAGACTCGGCTCATGGGATCACACGGCCCGTTGATCGTAGTTATTGCCTAGCGCACGCCCGTTGTGGCGTGCGCCCGACCGTCCACTTCGGTGGGCGGTTTTCTTTTGTCCCCGACAGTCAGCGATTGAGAAGAACAATATGACCCATCGAGTGGGAATAGTGGGCGGAGACGGCATCGGCCCGGAAGTCATCGCCGAGGGCTTGAAGGTCATCGCCGCGGCCGGCGTCGAAATCGACGCGGTCAACTACGACCTCGGCGGCAGCCGGTATCTCAAAGACGGTGTTGTGCTGACCGACGAGATCGTCGAAGAGTGGCGCACGCTCGACGCGATCTATCTTGGAGCGGTGGGAACCCCGGACGTCCCTCCCGGAGTCATCGAGCGAGGGCTCCTGCTCAAGATGCGCTTCGACCTCGACCTCTACATCAACTACAGGCCCTTCAGTTGTGGGCCCGACAGCGCCAACACGAGCCCCATGTCGAGTGCTGAGGACACGGAGTTCGATTTTGTCGTCATCCGCGAGAACACTGAGGGCACGTACGCCGGCGAGGGCGGGTTCCTTCGCAAGAACACCCCTCATGAGATCGCCACTCAAGGGTCGGTCAACACCCGCATCGGCGTCGAACGCTGTGTTCGGTATGCCTTCGAGTTGGCGTCGAGGAGACGCAAGCATCTGACCCTGGTACACAAGACCAACGTGCTGACCTTCTCCGGCGACCTTTGGGAACGGACCTTCAACGAAGTGGCCGGTGAGTACCCGGGCGTCGAGACGGCGTACAACCATGTCGATGCCGCATGCATCTACTTCGTGGATGATCCGCAGCGTTACGACGTCATCGTCACCGACAACCTTTTCGGCGACATCCTCACAGACCTGGGCGGTGCTGTGAGTGGCGGGATCGGCTTCGCGGCGTCCGCCAACCTGCATCCCGGGAGGGTCTCGATGTTTGAACCCGTCCATGGATCGGCACCCGACATCGCCGGTACCGGCAGAGCCAACCCGACAGCCGCCATATTGTCGGGCGCGCTGATGCTCGACCATCTCGGAGAGGATCAGGCTGCTGAGAGAATCCGCAAGGCCTGCAAAGACCCCGATTCCCTGACCGGATCAACCACAGAAATAGGCGACGTCATCGCCGCTCGCCTGTAGGAGGTACTATGCCCATCACCCCCACCCCCCACATTTGGATGAACGGCGAGATGGTGCCGTGGGATCAAGCGCAGATCCATGTGCTCTCCCACACGCTGCACTACGGGACCGGCGTATTTGAAGGTATTCGTGCCTATGAGACCGCTGACGGACCGGCCATTTTTCGGCTCACCGAGCACATTGAGCGCCTCTTCAACTCGGCCCGAATCCTGAATATGCCGATGCCGTACTCGATTCCCGAGATCATCCAAGCATGCAAGGACGTGGTCGCCGACACGGGGTTGAACAGTTGCTATCTCCGGCCGATCGCATACTTCGGCTACGGCGAGATGGGTCTGTCGATCGAACACTGCAAGACCGATATCGCCATTGCTGCCTGGCCCTGGGGTGCATATCTCGGCGATGACGCCGCAACCAAGGGTGTGCGCATGAAGATCTCGTCGTGGAAGCGCCACGACCACAACATCATGCCGCCCGCGTCCAAAACCACCGGCAACTATGCCAACTCGACCTTGGCAAAAATGGAAGCTCTGGCCGCGGGTTACGACGAGGCGATCATGCTCAACGGCGCCGGTCTGGTGTCTGAGTGCAGTGGCGAGAACATCTTCGTGGGTCTGTCAGACGTGATCTATTCGCCACCGACTTCGGCGGGCGCATTGAAAGGAATCACCCAGGACACCGTGGCCGCGCTGGCCGAAGACCTGGGAATCAACATGGTGGTGGGCGAATTGTCCCGCAGCGACCTTTATGTCGCTGACGAGATCTTCGTCGTCGGAACCGCCGCGGAAGTCAGCGCGGTGAACTCGGTCGATGACCGCGCCATCCCCTGTCCGGGTCCGGCCACCAAGGCCATCGCGGAAGCGTACGCCGAGGTCGTCAGGGGCAAGAACCCGAAGTACCGATCGTGGAACGAGTCGGCCTCGTGAGCGGTTCTGCCGCTGTTTCTTCCGGCGCTGCGGATTCCGGAGTGAGCGGCCCCGAGGCATCGATCGAACGCGTGGGGGTTCGAGACCCGGCCTGGCCCGAACGAGTCGAGATCTACGACACCACACTGCGTGACGGCTCTCAGCTTGAGGGCATTTCGCTCACGGTCGACGACAAATTGCGGATAGCGGAACAGCTCGATGTGCTCGGCGTCGGATATATCGAGGGTGGCTACCCGGGCGCCAACCCCAAAGACGACGAGTTCTTCGAGCGTGCCAAAACCGAACTGCTGTTGACGACCAGCGAATTCGTGGCTTTCGGCTCGACCCGGCGCCCACGCGGAAAGGTCGACTCCGACAACTCGCTGGCCAATCTCGTGGCCGCCGGTACCGAGGTTGTGTGCATCGTCGGCAAGTGTTGGGACTATCACGTCACCGAAGCGCTCGGCACGACGCTCGACGAGGGCGCGGCCATGGTCACCGACTCCATCGCCTACCTGGCAGCCAACGGCAAACGGGTGTTCTTCGACGCTGAGCACTTCTTCGACGGCTACAAACGCAATCCCGAGTTCAGCCTTCGCGTCCTCGAACAGGCTGCGATCGCGGGAGTCGAGGCTGTGGTGCTTTGTGACACCAACGGCGGTTCCCTGCCCCCCGAGATCGAACGGGCTGTGTCAGATGTGATCGCCCATGTGGACTGCGGCGTGGGGATCCACCTGCACAACGACACCGGTTGCGGCGTGGCCAATGCGCTGGCAGCGGTTCGCGCCGGAGCCACCCAGGTTCAGGGCACGATCAACGGTTACGGCGAGCGGGTCGGCAACTGTGATCTGGTCCCGATCATGGCCAACCTCGAACTGAAGATGGGTATCGGGTGTCTTCCCGAGGGGCGAATCGCCCGGCTGACCTCGGTGTCGCATCACATAGCCGAACTGGTCAATTTCACCCCCGACCCTCAGCAGCCCTATGTGGGCTCCTCGGCGTTCGCCCACAAGGCCGGCCTTCACACCAGTGCTTTGAATCGGCGGCCTGACGCCTACGAACACGTTGCGCCCGAGTCGGTGGGCAACGGCACGCGCATTGTGGTCTCGGAGATGGCCGGGCGTTCGACTCTGGCCATGAAGGCCAAGAACCTGGGTCTCGAGATCGACGGGCAGGTCCTCGGCGATGTGGTCGAGACCCTCAAGGAGCTCGAGCATTCGGGCTATCACTTCGAGGTCGCCGATGCTTCTTTGGAGTTGCTGATGCGGGGTGCGGCCGGTTGGGAGCAGCCGTTTTTCACTCTCGAGTCCTTCTCGGTCGACATGGCCCACCGTTCCGGTACGGGAGCGCGCCTGTGGAACGATGTGGCTGTCGATGTGGAGACTGAGGCCACAGTCAAGATCTGGGTCGACGGCGAACGGCGAATCGCGGTGGGGGAGGGCAACGGCCCTGTCAACGCGCTAGACGCGGCCGTGCGCTCGGCGCTGAACGGGCGCTATCCGGAGATCGATCGGGTGTCGCTCACGGACTTCAAGGTCCGCGTGCTCAACACGGAGAAGGGAACCGGAGCGGTGACCCGTGTGCTGTTGGACAGCACGAACGGCGAGCGTTCATGGTCGACCATAGGTGTGTCTGAGAACATCATCGAGGCGTCTTGGCAGGCTCTCATCGATTCTCTCGTATACGGCCTGCTCATAGCCGACGAATAACCGGCCCCGGCTACAGGGGCGATGCAGGCGATCAGGTGGTTCGAGGTCGGCGGGCCGACGAGAGCGAAGCTTGGGAGGGGTCAGCTAGGTCGGCCTCAATCTGTGCAACGAGTTCAGGGTGGCGCAGAAGTGCGGCCTCGTGTGCCGACATGACGACTGCCGGTGTGAACGTCAGCGCGCCATCTGGATGCTCGGTTACGAGATAGCGACTGTGCTCGGGGTTGCCGAGTCGGCCGAGTGCTACTCGCCGACGAGCGTCGAGCTCAACGAGCTGGATCATTGGCTTCTCCATGAGTGTGGCGGCGTCTTTCTTAGGGACTAGTCCCTGATTGTATGTTGTGATCCACTACGTAGGCGAAGATCTGAGATAGCCGACTTACGCCCTTCGCGGCTCTGGTTACGCCCGGTGGTCGCTCGCACGGTCTTCCGCGGCTCCGGTTACGCCCGGTGGTCGCTCGCACGGTCTTCCGCGGCTCCGGTTACGCCCGGCGAGTAGCTAGTAGAAGACCCCGGCGGATTCGAGGCGGTTGAGTTCCTCGTCATCGAGGCCGAGCACTTCACGCAAGACCTCGTGGGTGTGATAACCGAGCGGTGGAGCAGATTCTGCGGTACGCAGCACCGTGCGTGACATTCGGGTGGGATTCGCAGGCTGCTGTTCGGGACCGTGTACCGCATGCACCAGATTGACCATCAGCCCCCGTTCGCGAAGGTGCGGATCCGCCAGATGGTCGAGCGGACCCATCACCGGCATGGCCGACACTCCCACAGCCTGCAGCAACTCGGCGGTCTGCTCGGGTGGCCTCGATGAGGTCCACTGGCTCAGGCGCTCGTCGATGGCGTCATGAGCTGCGATTCGGGCGCCAACGCCGCTCAGGCTCTCATCGGGCGTCCAACCGACCGCCAGTTCAAGAGCCCGCCATGCATCGTCGTTCTGCACGGAGACGGCGACCCAACTGTCATCTTCGGAGCCGGGATACACGCCCTGCGGTGCCATGTGCCGATCTCGATTGGCGAGGTTCGTGGGGTTCACGCCGGTCTCGATCG
Source organism: Acidimicrobiales bacterium (assembly GCA_965116485.1). GTDB lineage: Bacteria > Actinomycetota > Acidimicrobiia > Acidimicrobiales > Aldehydirespiratoraceae > VXYK01. The sequence goes on along the minus strand of OZ220692.1, from coordinate 2,936,854 downwards.
CCTCTAGGTACAGCTCGCCGAGCAGATAGGCCGCCGCTTCGGTCTGGGCCATCTCAACGAAAGACCCCTCACCGGATTGACGGCGATGGTCCAGCGCGCACAGAACGGCGATCGTCAACATCTTTGAGGCGATGTGGTCGGGGTGATTGAGCGACGTACCGCACGGGTAAGGACCGTCTGGGTGGCTCCACAGCATGTGAACTCCCGCGAAACTCGAGTTCAGCGGGCCGAACGCCTTCATCTCCCCCATGGGCCCGCCGCGTCCGTAGCCCTGGGAGGCCACGTATACGACGCTCGGATTCACCGCGGCGATGTCCGGGTAGTCGAGGCCGAGCTTGGCCATCACCCCGCCGCGGTTGTTCTCGGCGACCACATCGGCCGCGGCGCAGAGTTCCCGGGCCAGGCGCCGGCCGTCATCGGTCGTCAGGTCTAAAGCGATGCCGCGGCGACCCCGGCACTCCATGTTGAAACAGAAGGATCTGTCGAGGTCGTCGATCCCGGCCGCTCGCAGTACGTCGGGTTTCTTGCGGGACTCGATCTTGATGATGTCGGCCCCCAGTTCCGAGAGCATCCAGCACAGCTCCGGGACCACCGCGGCGATGCCGAACTCGATGACGCGCAAACCTTCGAGCAGCATGCCGTTGTTGTTCGCTGGGCCGCGGAAAACCTCGGCTTCGACAGCGGGGGCGTCGGTTGGTGAAGGGGTTGGTGCAGGATGGAACCGCCACAGGCGACTGGCCACTCCGTCGACGAAGAAGCCGCGCTCAGCCGTCTGGGGATGGTTGACGAACTCCAGAGGATGCTGGATCGACCCCAGCGGCAGACCGAGCCGCAGCGACTCGTCGAACAGTTCCGAGCGATCACGATCGGCGAAGGAGCGTTCCGCCACTTCGCGGATCAGCTGTGGATTGAACATGCGGTGGACACGGTCGTTCCATTCGGGTCCGGAGACCTCCTCGGGCCGGCCGCACAATTCAAAGAAGGCCTGCCAGTCGGATTCGCTGCCGAACACGAGGCGCACGTGGCCGTCGCGGCAAGGCAAGACGAGATACATGCCTTCTGCGTTGCGCCGGCCCTCCACCGGAAGATGAGGATTGGCCGACAGGTACCCGGGAATTGCAACACCCCATGGATTGGTTCCACCCAGGCCGGCCTCCTGTGCGCTCGTCTCGATCCGTTGACCCAGACCGGTCCGGCGTCGGTCCATCAAGGCCGCAACCGCGGCCATGGCGCCGTGTACCGAGGCGCAGTCATGGGCCAGGTATCCGGGTAGTGCGGTGGGGAGCTGCGTCGGATGGCCGGTGGCGTGGAGGGCGCCGCAGCCGGCTTGGGCCGGAAGCGATTCCAGATGCCAGTGCGAACGCGGACCGCTGAGTCCGAGGTCGGTGAGACTGACAATCACGAGCCGCGGATATTCGGCCTCAAGGCCGCCGCGGTCGAGGTCGGAGCGGAGTCCACCGTTCTCGATGAACACATCAGCGAGCGGCAACAGCTCTGCCAGTCCCTGACCAGCCTCGGCGCGGCTCTTTCCGTGGTTGCGGAAGCGGTCGGCGGCCGAGTCGTCATCGGCGTTGTTCAAGCGAACGACATTCGCGCCGAGATCGGCCAGGAGCCGTCCGCACAGCGCGCCCCTCCGGTCTGTCACGTCAACCACGGTGAACTCGGAGAGGGGGTTTTCGATCACCGTTGGAGTCTCGCGTAGCGCGTTGGCGGGTACAACGTCACGCACATTCTCGCTACGCTTACCGGCCATGTCTGTGCCAAGACACTTTCCACCCAGGATCGACGAACCCAAGGCGTATGTGTCTGCGCCGCGTCGCGGGGGACCTTGGTTGGCGAACCGACCGGGCGAGGTTGTCGGAAGCGCTCAACCGTCAGGACCCGCTGTGGGCAACCAAGGCCCCGATCAGGGGTACGTCCACAAGCTAGCGAAGCGTTTCGAGGCCGATCTTGTGCTGGCGCCGGGCGAGCACCCGAGCGATGTGTTGGAGGGAGCATGCGCGGTCGCTTTACGCCGTGCTTCGTTGTACGGCCGGGCGCCGGTGGCTGATGATCTCCGTGTGGCGCTGACCGTGTTCGGCTTTCTCGGCCCCGCTGTCGATGAGCTGGTGGCGTTCCGCAGACCGCTGTTCGAAGAGTTGCATCACCTGGCGTTCCACTACTTCACCGCACGCGAGGTCGCCGACCTGGTTCCAGAGGCGACATTGCGGATGGGTCCCACCGAAGTGGCGGCGGCGTGTGCGGATGATTGGAGAGCCCCGCTAGGGCTCTGAGCGACCTGAACTCGTTGATGCACAGCACGGAGAGCTTCCAAGGTGTCATCAGGTGAAGACAGGCGACGATTAGCCTGAGACCATGCAAGCTCCACGGGTCCGCTTCGCGCCGGCGCCGACCGGCTATCTCCATGTGGGGAGCGCCCGTTCTGCGCTGTTCAACTGGCTTTTCGCCCGGCGTTATGGCGGGCAGTTCATATTGCGGGTCGAAGACACCGACGAGTCCAAGAATTCCCAGGAGTTCATCGACGCAATCTGCGACCCGTTGCGCTGGCTCGGACTCGACTGGGACGAGGGGCCGTATTTCCAGTCTCAACGCAGACAGGACCATACCGCTGCGATTGAGCAGCTCGTCGATGAGGGCAAGGCGTACTTCTGCGATCTGAGCCATGCCGATTCGCAGCGGTTGGCTGCTGAGGCAGGCCTTCGGGAGGGCTATCACGGCTGGTCACGTGATCGGAACGTGGCCGACGGTGACGGGGTTGTGGTCCGGTTCCGTGTGCCTGACGGGGGATCGACTGTTGTCGATGATCTGATTCGCGGTCGGGTCGAGGTCGCGCATGACACAATCGACGATTTCGTGATCCGGCGCGGCGACGGCTCACCGGTGTTCTTCATCGCCAACGCGGTCGACGATCATGACATGGGTATCACCCATGTCATCAGGGGCGAGGATCTGCTCAACACCACGCCCAAAGTGATGCTGTTGTGGGAAGCGCTCGGCTACGGTCCCGTGCCGCGCTACGCCCACCTGCCACTGCTTGTCAACGAGCAACGCAAGAAACTGTCCAAGCGCCGTGACAGCGTGGCGCTCGCGGAATTCGCGGCTGACGGTTACCTGCCCGAAGCGATGCTGAATGCGTTGGCTCTGTTGGGCTGGGGTCCACCTGACGAGGTCGAGGTTCGGCCGATAACCGAAATTGTTTCATTGTTCTCTCTCGAAGCTGTCAACAAGGGGTCGGCCTATTTCGACTTGGTCAAGCTCCGCCACATCAACAACGCGTACATCAAAGCGCTGACCCCGGCAGAGTTTGTGCAGGCCGCGGCGCCCTGGCTTCCGGACCACTATGACCTCGGCGTTGTCGAGGCGCTCGCGCCGGAGGTCCAGCAGCGTATTTCCACTCTTTCAGAGGCGCCGGGTTGGCTCGATTGGCTCTTCGTCGATGAGATCACCGAATACGACGAGAAGGCATGGGCGAAGGCCATGGTCAAGGGCCGCGCGGCAGACCGGGTTCTCGCTGAGCTCACCGGGGTGCTCGCCGGCGACCCCTTCGACGATCCTGAACTCCTGGAAACGACCGTGTTCGCGGTCGGCAACCGGCTGAGTGAAGAACTCGGTGCGCGGGTGATGTCACAGGCGCCGTTGCGGGTTGCGCTCACGGGCAGCGGAGCGGGCATCCCGCTGTGGGAGGCGATGACGCACCTCGGCAAGGAAAGGACCCTGTCTCGGATCGCCGCGGCCCAGAGACGCTTGGGGGGCTGAGAAGATGCTGGGCGGACGGCTTGCTTGGCTGTCTGCGAGGCGCGGCATGTGGACGCTGGTGATTGTTGGGGCACTGGCGGTCGGTTATGTGGGGATCAACTTCATTGCGGTGTTGACGAATCTTGACGTCGACGACCGGGGTCCGGGAGACGCGATCGTTGTGCTCGGCGCGGCGCAGTACGACGGCAGGCCTTCGCCGGTGCTGGCTCGACGGTTGGACCATGCCCTCGATCTCTGGAACGAGGGCGCAGCACCGCTCATCGTCACAACCGGCTCCAAACAGGAAGGCGACCGGTTCACGGAGGGCTTCACCGGATTCGAGTATCTCCTCGAGGCCGGTGTGCCCGAGTCGGCGCTGCTACTGGTGACCGACGGTGCGTCCACCTGGGAGCAGATAGCCGCGACGGCGAGGGTTCTTCGCAACCGTGATCTGTCTTCGGCAGTGGTCGTGTCCGACCCGTATCACTCGCTGCGCCTTGCCCAGATCTCCGTCGAGGCGGGATTGACCGCATACATCTCGCCGACCGACGGCGAAGCTTCGGTGCGGCAACTGGCGCGTGAGACCGCGGCTGTGTCGCTCGGGCGGATCCTCGGTTATCGACGCGTGGACAACTGGTTCGGCAACGCCAACTGACGGCAATGCCAACTGACGGCAATGCCAACTGTGCTGTGCCGGCTTCAAGCGCATCGGCCAGTGAGAAATGTCGTGTGAGACCGTGCCGGAACCCGGTACGATGCGGTCGCTGATCGGGGATGGTGTAATTGGCAACACATCTGGTTCTGGTCCAGACATTGGGGGTTCAAGTCCTCCTCCCCGAGCTTTTGATTCTGTCGCGCTGAGGGCCTCGGCCTCCGGTTACACTCATGCGGTCGCGGATCGCCCCAGCGATGAACCTGCCCCGTTCGTCTAGCGGCCTAGGACGCCACCCTCTCAAGGTGGTAGCACGGGTTCAAATCCCGTACGGGGTACCACTGCCAGGCCCAAAATGCCCTTCAACTGGGCAAGGTCACATATTTTCTCAAAAGCGCAGACGGTCGTGATGTCACATCGAAATGACCGAAGATCAAGTTCAGGGTGGAGCATCTCGTCACAGAACGAAATCGTCGAACGAATGCAGATCCAATCCCGGATCAGCGAAAGGTGATGGGCCTAAAGGGTGTTGGCAAGCTTGCCGGTTTCGGCTTTACACTGTGTGACCATGACAAGACCGCTCAGGCACCGCCGTTCATCGTTGGACCCGAGCAGTTCGACGAGATCGTCGATGCGATGCGTGTCGTGCTCGTCGATGACATGAGTAATTCGGGACATGAGTGATATGCAGACCAACTCCGAGCGGCTGTGGTCGCGGTTGATTGATATGGCTGAGGTGGGGGCTACACCGGCGGGGGGCTCGAACCGTCAGGCGCTGTCTGATGACGACAGGGCGGGGCGGGATCTGTTCATCGGTTGGGCTGAGGCTGCGGGCTGTTCAGTCGAGCTCGACGGGGTGGGCAACCTCTTCGCGCGCCGGGCCGGCACCGACCCTGATGCTGCTCCGGTAGTGCTGGGCAGCCACCTCGACACCCAGCCCACCGGCGGCCGTTTCGACGGGGTGTACGGGGTGCTGGGCGGGCTCGAGGTGGTCGAGACTCTCAACGACCATTCGGTGGAGACTCTTGCTCCGGTTGAGGTGGCGGTGTGGACCAACGAGGAGGGATCGCGCTTCGCGGTGTCGATGATGGGTTCCGCGGTGTGGGCCGGAGCGCTGCCCCTTGATGAGGTTCGGGCTATCACCGACCGCTCCGGTGTCAGTGTCGGCGCCGAGCTCGACCGGCTGGGCTGGGCCGGTCCGGCGGCGTTCGGCAAACCTTTGCGGGCCTACCTGGAGCTGCACATTGAACAGGGCCCGATCCTGGAGGCCAGCGGCTCGTCAATCGGAGTGGTCACCGGTGTTCAGGGGATCCGCTGGTTCACAGTGACCATCAAGGGCTTCCCCGCCCACGCTGGCACCACACCCATGCAACGGCGTCGGGATCCGGCCCGGCCCTTGGCCGCAGTGCTGGGAGGGCTCTATGAGATGGCTGCGGCTCATGCCCCGCAGGTGCGTCTGACCCCGGCAATGTTCGCGTCCGAGCCGGTGTCGCCCAACACCGTGCCGGCCAAGATCTCCTTCACCGTCGACATGCGCCACCCCGACGCCGCCACACTGCAGAGCCTCGACGTCGAGTTGCGCAGCCTCGTAGCCCGGGCGGCCGAGCGCCACGGCTGCGGGCACCACATCGAGGTCATCAACGACTGTGCCCCCGTCGTTTTCGACCCCGAGTGCGTGCGAGCCGTCGAGTCAGCCGCGCAGCGCTGCGGCTTCACCCACGAGCGGATCAGGTCAGGCGCAGGCCACGACGCCTGCCACGTGGCCCTCAAGTCACCTGCGGGCATGATCTTCGTCCCCTGCCAAGACGGCCTCTCACACAACGAGGCCGAGTCCATCGACCCCGACGCCGCCGGCCGCGGCGCCGAAGTCCTGCTCCACGCCGCCCTAGACCTAGCCGGCACGCGGACAGAGAACCCACTGTCGAGCCAAACCCGCTGACTGCGGCATCGACCGCGGCTCGGCCCTGCGCGGTCGACAATGTCGTCTCAGCAATCGATCGCTCAATGCCCGGTCCGGTCCCGACGATGAGCGCCGCCGCGTTCTGGAGTGGCGACTCTGCCATGATCGCCCCATCACCAGTCGAGGTCGGTCTGGTGCATGCTCCACGACTCGGCGATGAGTCCATCGGCAATCCGATACTGCGCGAGCCAGGTGATCTTGATGGTGCTGCCGATTGCAACGTTGACGCCTTCAAGGCCGATGCGTGCAAAGACAAAATCGTCGACCGAGGAGATCTGATCGAAGTGGAGTCTGGTCGGGCGGATCGTCGCTACCGATGAACTGACATGGCGGCCGTAACGCTGCGGTGTCGTGCGCTCGGTGCCGTCACGGGTGTGGCGCACAAAAGGATCAGCCAAAACCTCCCCGAGTCGGTCCAAGGACTGGTCGATCCAGATGTGGTTCCACAAAGTCTCGATCAAGGCTTCGTTCTCGCGGCTCATTGGTTCCTCCAATCCGAGCGTAGGGCAATCACAGCGAAGGGGGTTCTGTCGGGGCGATCCGGTGTCGCCAAAGCACACCGATGCCCATCGAGATGAGCACCAGGACGCCCATCAGCGACATGATCGGGCGAATTCCGTAGATATCGGCCAGCTTGCCGAAGGGGAGCGAGGCAAGCCCGAATCCGGTGAAACTCAACATGATGAGACTCTGTACGCGGCCGTGGTATTCGACGTCCGCGATGGCGAGCGCCAACGAGTTGTTGAGCGCCTGGAACGCAGCGGAGCCGCCACCGACAAGCAACATCACTACCACCGCAACCCAAAACTGCGGGACCACGGCAAAGGCGATAAGCGTTACGCCGAACACGACGGCTGCCTGGATCTGCAGCGATGGAAGCCGCGACTGCTTGGCGCTGGCCAACGCAACGCTGGCGATGACAGCGCCCAGAGCACCTGAGGTCGTGATCAGGCCGAGTGCCCAGGCATCGAGCTCGTAGACGTCCTCCACCAACCCGGGCAGAAACGTAATGTGAGGAAAACCCAACATCACGATCAGCAACGACACCACCAGCAACCTCGTCAACTCGCGATTCTCGCGGACGTAGGAGAGTCCGTCTGCGAGGTCGCCGAAAGCTGAGCGCCGAGATCTGTACTTCGGCGACCCTGAGGGAAGCTTCACCGTGGCGACAACGGACAAAGCCGAGAGCGCTGCTCCCACGTAGTAGACGCCGCCGACACCGATCACCGCGATCCCGATCAGTATTCCCCCGACTGCGGGTCCCAAGACCCGGGTCATCTGAACGCTCGCGTTGCTCAACAGGATGGCGTTGGTGAGTGAGTCGCGTTCCACGAGGTCTGCGGTCATCGCCAGTCTGGCCGGCCCCAATAGCGACATGCCCAGACCCTGAACTGCACCCCCGGCCACAAGCATCCAGTATTGGATGGTGTCGGTGGATATGGCGACCGCGATCCCGAACGCTGCGGCGGTCATCGTCGACTGGGCGAACATGAGGATGGAGCGTTTGCCGATTCGATCGGCGAACACGCCGCCGGCCGGGATTGCAAACAAGCTGGTGACACCGAAAGCGAAAACCACTCCGCCAAGCGCGGCATTGCTGCCGGTGAGGTCGTAAGCGAGCCAACCCCGAGCGATCTGCTGCGTCTGAGAGGCGAGGAAGATGAACATTCCACCCCACCACAACAACCGGTATTCAGGAATCTGAAGAGATGCGAACCGGGTTGTCTTCGCTTCGGCATCGGGCACCCCGGTTTCAGACATCGAGCCGACGGTATCGCTTCAACGGGCCGCGCTACACATCATCCTTGTCGCCGCCCTCTCCTTTGCAAGCTCGCTGAGACTCGGTAAATTCGCCCCGCACGGGAGATCCACGGTGGCCAGCCGAAGTGTTTCACGGCGTGGATTTTCGGCTCGTACTGAGTGCGAGGGTAGCGTTTCGGGGAACAGGCACCGCCGCCGCCGTCAGCGGCAACGAGGGAGCGATGGGCGAACCGGCAACCGAAACCACACAGCCCGCTGCGACAGGTGCTGACGATGCCGAGGTGGGCGGTCGGGACCTGCGGATCGCGATCATTGGAGCGGGTCCGGGCGGGTTGTGCGCGGCGATCCGGCTGCGTCAGTCCGGGTTCGAGAACTTCACGGTGCCGTACAGATCGCGCCGGAGATCGCCGGGGAGGTGAGCCGGCTGCATGTGTTCCAACGCACGGCCAACTGGGTCCTGCCCAAGGAGGACGACCCGTACACGCCAGAGGAGATCGCCGCTCGCCGCGCCGACCCCGGCATCGTTGCGGCCCGGCGCGAAGAGCTGTTCAACCAGGTGGACAAGGGTATGGCCTTCAAGAGCGCCAAGGTGCGGGCGGGCATGGAGGAGACGGGCCTGGCAGCTCTCGAGGCGGTGAACGATCCGGAGCTACGGGCCAAGCTCACGCCCGACCACCCGTGGGGATGCAAACGCCCGCTGTTCCACAACGAGTACTACACGACCTTCAACCGACCGAATGTTGAGCTGGTCACCGACCCGATTGAGCGGATCACGGCCAGGGGTGTCTTGACCGGCGACGGCACTGAGCGGGTCCTGGACACGATCGTGCTGGCCACAGGGTTCGCGACCACCAAGTACCTGTCGGCCATCGAGGTGAGCGGAAGGGACGGGCTCGATATCGCCGACGCATGGAACGACGGCGCCACCGCTTACCGGGGTGTCACGACCAGCGGATTCCCGAACCTGTTCATGCTGTACGGCCCCAACACCAACAACGGTTCGATCATCACCATGATCGAGTACCAGGTGGAGTATGTGGTTGCCCATGTCCGGCGCATCGCGGAGCAGCGGCTGGCCTGGGTGGACGTGCGCGCCGAGCCGATGGCCCGCTACAACGACTGGGTCCAGGAGGGCATCGCCGGTGTCGAACCCTGGCACGGCGGTTGCAACGGCTACTACCGCACGCCCAACGGTCGAATCGTCACCCAATGGCCCCACAACATGACCACCTTCAAGAACCAGACGTCCACCATCGACGAGTCCGCCTACGAGTCCGCCGCTCTTGGCGGAAGGACTTTGCCATTGCAAACTCATGAGCAAATAAGGGTCTGCAACGCTGATGGCGCACTGGTTGCACCGCGGCGCCCCCGCTGGAGGATCGAATCGCGAACCGATCGAAGTATGTGTATACTTAAGCCCATGCGATTACACATTCAGCTTGAGGATGATCTTGTAGACGATCTTGACCGCAGAGCTGGGTCTCGGCGTCGCAGTGCATTCATCGCGGCCCTAATCCGGCGCAGTCTGGAGGATGAACGACGCTGGGATGAGATTGAAGAATCACTGGGGTCGATCACCGACATCGGACACGACTGGGACGAAGACCCAGGACGATGGGTACGCGCTCAGCGACGCAGCGATCCGATGCGTTCAGGCTGAGGGTGTCCCGGCTTCTGCTCGACTCGACGGTGCTGATCGACGCACTCAGGGGGCGCCCCGCCGCCGAGCGACTGCGAGCGCTGAGGCGCCAAGGTGTCGAACCGTGGGTGTCGGCCGTGTCCGTCGAAGAGATCTGGCGCGGCCTTCGCACAGAGGAAGAACCAGTGGCTCGTCGCCTCGTCCAAGCGCTGAGAATGGCTCCGCTGGGTGCCGCGGAAGGTCAGCGCGCTGGTCGTTGGCGCAGAGAATTCGCCGCGGCGGGTGTCACCTTGCATCAAGCAGACTGCTTGATCGCGGCATCGGCGGTTGGTGCAGGTGCGGTTCTAGCCACGGCGAACGTATCGGACTTCCCCATGCCCGAATTAGAGGTGCAACACTGGGCTGCCGGGCTGTGATCCAGGGTTTCTGATCTAGTTGACGAATCCCCGCATGGGGCTGGACTATCTGCTCGACACCAACGCCTGCGTGTGCGGGGACCCGGATCGGGCCATTGAGATGTTCCGTGCCTACGAAGCCACCGGTTGCGATGTGGTGTTCTGCCTGTTCAACCCCTACGACGTCGCCCACGCAGACGTCATGCAGACGATCGAATTGATGGTGCTTCGGAAATTAGGGGGGAGTGAGGGTGTCGAGCAGCGCCCAGTTGAGCTTGCCGACGTAGAGCCGTGAGCGGATTCCGTAGTTGGTGAAGTTGCTGAAATGCGAAGGCGACGCGTTTGACGCGTTTGATCAGGTTGTTGGCTGCTTCGGTCGCTGCGTTGGACACTCGGGCGTGGTGCCAGTCAGCAGTTCTGGGTGCTGCAGGGGGCGATGGTGCGTCCCAGCCGGTTGACTTCGAGCGGCAGATACGAGTCTTGGAACTCGACGGCGAGCTGGTCGACGGTCACGCGTCCGAGGTCGGGGTCGGCGATGTCATATATCCCGCGCAGTGTCTGTGTGGCGTGTGAGGCGTTGCGGACCTCGCCGTGGGGATCGCCCGCGTGAAGCAACCCCAGCAGTTTCGTTTCGCCGGTCTCGCTGATGCGTTCGTGGCCGGCTAACAGCAGTTTGCGAGCCCGATTCAGCGGGTCGTGTTCGCGGCCCCGATGCCCGAGGGTCTGGTTCTGCACCCGCCGTCGGACCTCGTCGAGTGTGTTGTCAGCGAACCGCACGACGTGGAACGGGTCCGCGACCTGTTCGGCGTGGGGTATGGCGGTGTCGAACGCCGCCCTATAGGGTCCAAAGAGGTCAAGGGTCGCCCAACGGATCCCCCCTTTAGCCAGCTGTCGGGTTGTTTCAACAGCCAACCGGCGGGTTCTTTAGCGGTCCTACCTGGCACTACATCGAGCAACTGGGCTGCGTCCGACGTCGACGATGCTGGTCGACCAAACCCGCTTGTTGAACCGGCCCCGCCGGCAGAACAGGGTCTCGTCGAGACCCAGCGCCGACACTTTGGAGATTCTCTGAGTGTCGGCGTCCAACAGAGCTTGACCCCAACACCGCACCGACGTGTTGACGGTGCGCCACCCACAACCCAACACCGTAGCGGTGTCACAGATCGATTCGCCGCGCCCGGCGCGCCGCGTCGCTTACCGCGCCGCGCGTGTCGTCAACACCCCACGCTCGGGCGCGATCTGTGCTGCTTGTTCGGTCACCGACCGTGTCTCACAACCCGAGTGCGGGCACACCCGAACGCCGTTTGTGCCACACCAGCCGCACCAGCCTGAACACCGGCAAATCCACCAACACCACCCGCCGCTTGCCGCTGCACCACAACCGTCCCCCGCAGCCCGAACACAGCGGCCTCTCAGAGTGTCTGCACACATGCACCCCCAACGGTCTGCCGGCCTCGTCGTCGACGCCGAACACCTCAACATCGCCTAGTCCCACCAACAACTCGCACATGCGTACAGGATCGCGTTCCACACCGATCCTCCAGGTTCGGGGGTTGTAACGGCCCCGATTCTGGAGGATCCCGCCCAACCAACCGCGGACACCCGACAAACCCCCACTGCCCCCTCAAACGCGAAGAGCCATTATTTTTTTGAAACGGGGCAACTCTGATTGATCCATGAATCGGACGGTAGCAGCGATACGAGCGCGCATTCCAGACACTGACGATCAGGCTCAACCGCGTAGAATTGTGAGGATGGTGTATAGTTAGTGTATGGGACGCACCAATATTGATCTTGACGACGAGGCTTGTGCCGCGGTGATGCAACGATTCCGGCTTGAGACCAAACGCGACGCGGTCAACCTGGCTCTCCGCCGACTTGCCGCGATACCGCTTGATCTTGAAGAGGCGCGTTCGCTGCGGGGCAGCGGCTGGGAGGGCGACCTTGAGGAGATGCGAACTGGCCGCATCCGGTGATTCTCATCGATACTTCCGCTTGGATTGAGTTCCTTCGGGATCTTCCTGGAGGACCTGCTGATGCTGTAGAAGCGGCGCTCGACACTGAGGCGGCGATTTGCGATGCGATCAGTATGGAGGTTTTGGCCGGAGCACGCGACGAGCGCCACCTAGTGTCGTTACGAGGTCTGTTAGCTCGTGCCACGGTGATTCCAATTGATCCCGCGGACTACGACCACGCAGCCCTGCTGTACCGGACGTGTCGCCGTAGAGGTGAGACCGTGCGGAAACTCATCGACTGCTTGATCGCATCTGTTGCGATCAAGGCCGGTCTGCCGCTGTTGCACAGCGACCGCGACTTCGCGGCCCTAGCGCGCCATACCGACCTACAGATTCACCCCGACTCACGGAATTGAGTTGGGGCAACCCGGTGTCGGAACAGGGGCGACGGTTTGGCGTTGGGGGATTGCGGTGGGGCAGCATCGGGGAGCGCTGAGGCGCTCGGAAAGCCAATAGGAGGCATACCGCTGTGGAATTCGCGATGTTTTACGAGATCCCAGTTGCTCGGCCTTGGACGCCGGGCAAGGAGCATCAGGCGTACAAGGACGTCGTCGAGCAGGTGAAACTGGGGGACCGGGTGGGGTTTCACTCGGTGTGGACCGTCGAACACCACTTCCTTGAAGAGTTCTCGCATTGCTCCAACCCGGAGGTCCTGTACGGCCACCTGGCTGCGGTAACGAACAACATCCGGCTCGGCTACGGCGTCAGGCTCATGCCCCGGCCATACAACCATCCGGTTCGCACAGCGGAATCAGTCGCGGTGCTCGATCTGCTCTCAGACGGTCGCGTGGAGTTCGGCACCGGTCGTTCGGCAACCCGCGCCGAGCTCGAGGGCTTCGGGATCCATCCCAATGACACCCGGTCGATGTGGCAGGAAGCTCTGACCATGACCCTGGGCGCCATGACCACCGACGAATTCAGTTTCGACGGCAAGTACTGGCAGATGCCGAAGCGGCGGGTGCTTCCCAAACCGCTCCAGGATCCGCATCCGCCGGTCTGGGCGGCCACCAGTTCCGACGGAGGACACCGGCTCATGGGTGAACTCGGCCTCGGGCTTCTGTCGTTCTCGGTGGGCACACCGCCCGAAGAGCTCGGCCGTCGGATCGGCATCTACCGCGAAGGAATCACGGCTTGTGAAGAACCGATCGGCAGGTTCGTAAACAACCGTGCGGCGAGCTTCACGATGGTCAACGTGGCCGAGACCAACGAGCAGGCGGTCGATCAGGCCGGCCCCTCCTTTGAGTGGTATCCCAAACACGGCGCTCACCTGATCGGCTCGGTGGCTCAGTGGTTGCGGCAGATGGAGGAGGAACTCGGCACTTACGACTATCTCGGTCCGACCGCGGACCGTGTCGAGGACGGTTCAGTCGGTCATCTGACCATGGACTATCTGCTCGACACCAACGCCTGCGTGTGCGGGGACCCGGATCGGGCCATTGAGATGTTCCGCGCCTACGAAGCCACCGGTTGCGATGTGGTGTTCTGCCTGTTCAACCCCTACGACGTCGGCCACGCAGACGTCATGCAGACGATCGAGTTGATGGGCGTACACGTCATCCCGGCGTTCAAGTAACCCCTCGATCGGCCGGTCGGGGCCGAGATCGCTTACAGGTCGTAGGTGCTGCGGTAGTCGGTGAACCGTTCGTTGAGGGCGTCGCGGTTCAGGCCGAAGTCCTCGAACGTGTAGCTGTGTCGACCATGCTTGTGTTGTCGGTGCTCGTTCGCATGGGCAGCCAGCGATGCCTCAAGGCTGGCGTCGAGCGGTTCGCCGAGGTCGCGATAGATGCCTTTGACCGCGCCGACTGGATCGCTCACGAGTTGGCGGTAGTCCACGTCGATGAACCTGTCGTCGCCCAGCTCGGTTCGGGCTGCGGATGTGCGTTCGATCATCTCGGTCAGCATCCGAGTCCACAGCCTGCCTTCGAATGAAGCCCAGTCGGCGTCGCTGAACGTGCCGCTGAGCGATGCGGTGATGCTGGCGGTCGAGGCGATGCACGTAGCCGGGTCGCGGTGCGTCCAGATGAAGCGGGCGTCGGGGTAGAGCTCGGCGATCGTGGTCACGGCCAACCCGTGATGGGGCGTCTTGAGCTGCCAGCGGCCAGGCACCCCTGACTGAAGGAGTTGAAGCACCCGCTGGTGGTAGCGGTAGGTGGCGGTGTGGTCACGGGTCAGGATCCACTCGGCGTACGACTCGATGTTGAACATGGCGTTGTACTGCAGGCTCACGAAATCGTGCGCCATCAATGTGACGCACTCGATGGGCATGTCGGGCGGGTCGTAGTGCATGGCTTTGAAATCGGGGTTGAGCAGGTGCAACATGTTGTCGGCTTCGGCCTCGATGGCTGCGAGCAGGCGCAGGTCGCTGTGGTAGGTCTCGGCTTTCGGCGGAGGCACAGGTGCGCTGGCCTCCCAGGAGAGCAGGCTGCGATTCGCCGGATCGACCGAGAGCAGTTGGCTGAGCGCGGTTGTGCCCGAACGGGAGACTCCGACGATGAACAGCGGCGCAGTGATCTGTTGTTCGACCAGTTCTGGATGCTGGTTCCAGTAGTCGGTGACCGTGAGCCGGTTGACCAGAGCTCCAGTCAGAAGTGCCTCCGCCGCCGGTTCGCCGATTGCGTTGAGCTGGGCTTCGTTGTTCAACGAGTCGACGAGCACCTCGAGTCCGTCCCGAAATGACGGCTCACCAAAATCGTCGAGTCCTGTCGTGGCCGTGGCCGTATCGAGCAGTTGTTCGGCATGCATCGCAGCATCATGCCCGACCACCGCATCAGGCGTGGAATTCTTGGTCGGGACGACTGGATTTGAACCAGCGACCCCCTGCTCCCAAAGCAGGTGCGCTACCGAGCTGCGCCACGTCCCGTGCTGCGCAATCTACCTTCCAGCACCCTGCTTCGCTCTCGATTTCAACGATGGAAGAAGGGTCTTGCGCCGGGGATGGATACGGGTTAGCTTTCGTCGCGATCCAGGCGGAGCGAGGCGGAATTCATGCAGTAGCGGTGACCGTGCGGGCCGGGGCCGTCGGGGAACCGGTGGCCGAGGTGGGCGCCGCAGTTGGCACACACTGCTTCTTCGCGGACCATCCCGTGGCTGGTGTCGGTCTGGATGCGAACCACGGCTTCGCCTACGGTCTCGAAGAAGGACGGCCAGCCGGTGCCCGAGTCGTATTTGGTGTCGCTGGAGAAAAGGACGGCGTCACAGACGATGCAGCGGTAGGCGCCGTCATCGTGGCAATCCCAGTATTCGCCGGTGAAGGGGCGCTCGGTGCCCGCTTGTTGCGTCACCGTGTACTGCTCGGGGGTCAAGCGGTTTCGCAGTTCGGCCTCGGTGTAGGTGGTGTCAGTCATGGTCAACGGACCTCCTTGTCTTGTCTATATGAGAACACATCACGATCCTTGATCGGTCCTCGGTCTGCAAGAAATCTGAAATTGCCGACGGTGGTTGACCGAACGAATGTTCGCAATTACAATTGTGTCGTTCGTCCTTGGTCGGGCAGTGTCACACCCCCTCCGTAAGTTCGAGTCCAGCAATCCCCACATCCCCCACAACTCAGCTGTGAAGGCGCAGCAAACAGAGACAGGAGAAAAGACAGTGGAGCGAGACAAGGCACTCAGCATGGCTCTGGGCCAGATAGAGAAGCAGTACGGCAAGGGCTCGGTCATGAAGATGGGCGAGAAGAGCACCATGGGGATCGAGTCAGTCCCAACTGGTGCATTGGCGTTGGATCTGGCTCTTGGGATCGGTGGGCTGCCCCGCGGGCGGGTCACCGAGATATTCGGCCCGGAATCTTCGGGCAAGACCACCCTCGCCACCCATGTGGTGGCCGAGGCTCAGCGTAATGGCGGCGTCTGTGCCTACATCGACGCTGAGCATGCAATGGACCCGGTTTACGCCAAGGCGATCGGTGTCGACATCGACGAGTTGCTGATTTCTCAGCCCGATACGGGTGAGCAGGCACTTGAGATCACAGACATGCTGGTCCGCTCGGGCGCGTTGGATGTGATCGTGGTCGACTCAGTTGCGGCGCTGACCCCTCGTGCTGAGATCGAAGGCGAGATGGGCGACACTCATGTCGGCTTGCAGGCCCGGCTCATGTCGCAGGCATTGCGCAAGTTGACGGGCAACCTCAGCAAGTCGAAGACCATCTGCATCTTCATCAACCAGTTGCGGGAGAAGATCGGTGTGATGTTCGGTTCGCCTGAGACCACCCCTGGTGGGCGGGCACTGAAGTTCTATTCGTCGTGCCGGCTTGACATCCGTCGTATCGAAGCAATCAAGAACGGTGTCGAGATCGTGGGCAACCGCACTCGGGTGAAGGTCGTCAAGAACAAGTGCGCCCCACCCTTCAAGCAAGCCGAGTTCGACATCATGTACGGCGCCGGGATCTCCCGCGAGGGTTCGGTGCTCGACTTGTCTGTCGATGAGGGCATCGTCAAAAAGTCTGGTGCTTGGTACACCTACGACGGTGAACAGCTTGGCCAAGGCCGTGAAAATGCCAAGAAGTTCCTCCAGGACAACCCTGAGGTCATGGTCGAAATCTCAGACCGGGTCTGGAAGGCTGTCATGCCAGAACCAGAGCCGGAGGTTGAAGCGGGAGCTGGAGTGGAGGCCGAGTTCGACCACGCCGACGACCTGCCCATCGCTCTCGACGACTAGGTCGGGGCCGACTGCTCAAAGCGCACCACCTCTGATGGTTCGTCGGCTAGTCACCTGTTTGGCAACAAACGGGAGCTAGCCGCGAATCACCGGAGGTGAGTCTTTTTGGGCGGGCCGGGGGCGGCGGCGCTTGTAGCCTGTGCTCGTGGGTAAGTCGTATGTGATCCGTACTTACGGATGCCAGATGAACGAGCACGACTCAGAACGGATCTCCGGCCTCCTTGAGGCCGACGGGATGTGGCGGGTCGACGATGAGGCGCAAGCTGATGTGATCGTTCTCAACACCTGTTGCATACGTGAGAACGCGGACAACAAGCTCTACGGCGCGTTGGGCAACCTCAAGGCGCTGAAACAGGTCAATCCAAATTTGCAGATTGCGGTCGGGGGCTGCCTGGCGCAAAAGGACCGTGACCTCATCCGCGAGCGCGCGGCTCATGTGGACGTGGTTTTCGGGACTCACAATGTTGATCGCGCGGTCGAGTTGCTCAACCATGCGGCCGATCACGGTCCGATAGTCGAGATCCTCGAGGCAACTGCCCGAGCCGACGGGGAGGCCTTCCCTTCGGCCCTGCCGACCCGCCGTGAGGTTGATCACGCAGGTTGGGTCACTGTGCAGATCGGTTGCGACAATACCTGTGCCTTCTGCATCGTCCCGGCGGTGCGTGGTCCCGAGATCAGTCGTCCGTTCGGCGAGTTGGTAGCCGAAGTGGAGGCTCTGGCCCAGGACGGCGTCAGCGAGATCACCTTGTTGGGTCAAAACGTCAATAGCTACGGCAGAGACTTGGCCCTCGCCCGACGGGCTGAACCCGAAAGCAACGATCATCACTGGTGTGGCCATCGGTGGCTGGAAGACCGTCGTGCAAGGCCGCTGTTCGCCGACCTTCTGAGGGCGACCGGCGCGGTCGAGGGCATCAACAGAGTGCGCTTCACGAGCCCTCACCCCAAAGACATGCGCAGCGAGACGTTCGAGGCGATGGCCGAGGTTCCCGAAGTCTGCGAGCACCTGCACTTCCCGTTGCAATCCGGCAGCGACCGGGTGCTGGCGGCCATGCATCGCGGCTACACGGCTGAGCGTTATCTGGAGAAGTTGCGCGAGGCGCGCGCCGCAATCCCCGACCTTGCCGTGTCGACGGACATCATCGTGGGGTTTCCGTCGGAGAGCGACGACGACTTTGAACGCACGTTGGAGGTTGCGGCCGAGGCCGAGTTCGACAGCGCGTTCACGTTCGTGTTCTCCCCCCGGCCGGGAACAGAAGCCGCGCAGATGGAGGCCGATTTCGTGGATCACTCCGTTGCCGTTGAGCGGTACGAACGTCTCCGCGTGGTGATCGAGCGTTCGAGCAGGGCCGCCAACGAAGCTCGCATCGGGGTGACCGAGGAGGTCGTCGTGGAGGGTCCGAGCAAGAAAGACCCGAAGGTCCTCACCGGGAGAACCCGACGAAACACGCTCGTCCACTTTCCATCTCCGACCTCGCTAAGGGCGGGAACCTACGCCCGAGTCGAGGTTGAGTCTGCGGGAATGAACCACATGTCGGGCCGCCTTGTGGATGTAACCGCCCCTGCTCGGCGCCGTACCCGTATTCCGGTCATGTCGATCTGACGGGACGCTGCGTTGACCTCGACAACGAGAGCGGATCGGCCCCTCGTTATTTTGGGACCCACCGCCTCGGGCAAGTCGTCGCTGGCCCTGGCGATAGCCGATGAGATTGGAGCAGCGGAGATCGTCTCCATCGACTCGATGGCTGTGTATCGGGGGATGGACGTCGGCACGGCCTCGCCAACCGCGAGCGAGAGGGGGCAGGTTCCGCACCATCTGATCGATGTGGCGGATCCCAGCGAGGAATTCACCGTAGGTGTGTTCAAGCGCTTGGCGCTGCGGGCAATCGCCGAAATCCGCGAACGGGGGAACACTCCGATACTGGTCGGCGGCACCGGGCTGTACCTGCGTGCCGTTGTTGATGACCTGAAGTTGCCGGGTCGTTATCCCGAGATTGCGGCCGAACTCGATGCCGAGCCGGACACGGAGGCTCTTCACGATCGTTTGACACTGCTCGACCCCTTGGCGGCATCGCGGATGGAACCGAGCAACCGGCGAAGGGTCCTGCGGGCATTGGAGGTGACGATCGGCAGCGGAACACTGTTCTCGTCCTTCGGTCCCGGCCTCGAACACTACGGCCCGACTCCGTTCGTGATGGTGTCTTTGCGCTGGCCTCAAGAGATCCTCGACGAACGAATCGCGGCCCGTTACCAAGACCAGATGAAAGCGGGATTCCTCGACGAAGTCCGCGCCCTGGGCGCTGGGGAAGTTGGCCGTACGGCAGCTCAAGCACTCGGATACAGGGAGTTTCTTGCACACGTAGCAGGGGAGTGCACTCTTGAAGAGGCGCTCGCCACAGCGATCAAACGCACTCGTAGGTTCGCCCGCCGTCAACAACGTTGGTTCCGCCGCGACCCGCGGATCTGTTGGGTCGACGCCCCAGTCACCGCCTCGGAGGTGATCAGCCTCTGGGACGAGCAACGAATATTGACCACCGGATAGAGACGCGAACCTGCGAGAATGGGAGGCCATGGCCCTCCGCTACTCCAAGCACCACGGACTGGGCAACGATTTCTTGGTATTGCTCACCGACACGCTGCCCTCAGATGCAGTGGAACAGTCGGTCGCGCTCTGCGATCGCCGGACCGGGATCGGAGCCGACGGGTTGATATATGGAGTCACCAGCGAAGATCACGAACTCTCGATGAAGTTGTTCAATTCCGATGGCAGCAGGGCCGCGGTCAGCGGAAACGGTTTGCGCTGTCTCGCGCAGGCGGTGGCCCGCTGTCGGTCCTTCTCCGCGGTTGAGATCGATGTTGCGACCCCCGCGGGGATACGCCATTGTTCAGCACGCGGCACCGACAGCCCAAAAACGATGGTTGTCACAGTCGACATGGGAACCGTGGCCGCAGGTCCGGTCCCCGATGTGGAAGACCTGATGGGAGCTGTGGCCGAGGACTTGGGGAAGGCCGGGGCGGAGTCGATGGGGGTGCGTCGCTGGGAGACCTGCGATATCGGCAATCCCCATGTGGTTTGTCAGGTTGACGACCCTGAAGAGATTGTGCTCGATGTTGCGGGTCCGGCCATAGAACGCCACTTTGCCGACGGGGCGAACGTCAGCTTCGTCGCTGTCGACGGGAACGATCAGCTTGAGCTGAGGGTCTGGGAACGAGGGGCCGGTGTCACCAGCGCCTGCGGTACAGGGGCCACGGTCGCGGGCCACGTGTTCCATCGTTGGGGCCTGATCGGCCCGAAATCGGTCGTGCACATGCCGGGCGGCGATGTTGTCGTCGACCTGACCGGCCCGCTGACGCTGACCGGGCCGGCCACCCACGTTGCCGACATTGAGGTCTCCGATGTCTGAGGAACACGACCCGAACCCGGTCGGTGCCAACGAAACGCTCAGTGAAGGCGCCGAGGATGACTTCACTGAAATGAACCTGCACGAGTCGTCCGGCCTGAGCGTCGAAAATGGTGCAGACACAGCCCAGGGAGCAGACCCGGACACGCACCGTGGAGGTTTCGGAGAGTACGGCGGCACGTCCGGCGGCCTCATCGAACGGACGTTCCGTGAGCGCATAGTGCTCGTGGGAATGGTGGGGGACAACGATACGGCAGAGTCGGTCAACGCTTCGCTCGATGAACTCGCACTCTTGGTCGACACGGCCGGCGCGGATGAGGTTGAACGGGTGCTGCAACGCCGCGCCGCCCCCGATCCAGCGACCTTCGTCGGGTCGGGAAAAGCGAAGCAGATCAAGTCAATCGTGGATGAAGTCGACTGTGACACCGTTGTGTTCGACGATGAGCTCACGCCTGCACAGCAGTTCAATCTCGAGAAGATCCTCGGCTGCACCGCCCTCGATCGAACGGCGGTGATCCTGGACATTTTCGCCCAGAACGCCAGCACGTTGGAGGGCAAGGCGCAGGTTGAGCTGGCACAACTTCGCTACCGCCTGCCTCGCCTGCGGAGCCTCGCGGGCCAGTACTCGCAGCAGGCCGGCGGGATCGGCACGCGCGGACCCGGCGAAACTCAGCTCGAGGTGGGTCGACGCCGCCTTCTGAGGCGGGTTCACAAACTCGAGGCTGACCTCCGCAAGGTTCAAGCTCATCGGGAGACCCAGGCCAAGGCCAGGAGTAGGACCAGGAACCGGGCTGTCGCGCTCGTCGGTTACACGAATGCCGGCAAGTCATCGCTGTTGAACCGCATCACCGACGCCGACGTGCTGGTGGAGGATCGATTGTTCGCAACCCTCGACGCCACGACCCGGCGCCTTTCCCTGCCGGGTGGTGAGACGGTGTTCGCAACCGACACGGTCGGTTTCGTCAAGAAGCTGCCCCATCAGTTGGTGACGGCCTTCAAGACCACGCTCGACGTGGTCCGCGACGCGGACCTGTTGGTCCACGTTGTCGACGGTGGCGGACCAGACCCGCTCGGGTCCATAGCCGCGGTGCGCGAAGTTCTGGTCGAGATCGAAGCCGGTGATGTGCCGGAACTTCTGGTGTTCAACAAGTCGGACCTGGGCGATGCTGCAGCTCGACTCGCCGGGTGTCACGAGGGATCGATCGCCGTGTCGGCCGAGAGCGGCGACAACATCGACGCGATCCTCGAAGTCATCGGCGACCGCCTTCGTCAAACGACAGAGTTCGTCGAGTTGTTGGTGCCATGGGATCGCGGTGACGTCCTTGCTGCGGTACACCGCGAGGGTCAGGTCAACAGCCACGTGTCCGAAGAAGGCGGCATGCGCTTGCACGCTCGCCTTGAACCGGCGTCGGTCGGGGCGTTGGCACAGTTCGTGGTGACGCGACCTGAAACCCCCGCCGCTCCCGAACCGCAGCCACCTAGAGCCGGCCAAGCAGCGCCATGAACGGGTTCATGCCTCCGCCCTACCCGTACGACCGTCTCGAGGATCTGCGAGATGTGGCCAGGCAACGATTCGGCGAAGTGCTGGACTGCTCGATCGGGACCCCGATGGACGCGCCGCCCGCGGCCGCGGTGGAGGCGATGGCGTCGTCGAACACGGAACGGGGATACCCGCCGTCGATCGGCACGCCGGACTATCGCAGTGCCGCAGCAGACTGGATGCAGCGAGAGATGGGCGTGACGCTGGATCCGGACACCGAGATAGCTGCCTGCATCGGCACCAAGGAGTTCGTGGTCTCGACGCCGCGTTACCTGCGTCTGCGCGACCCTTCCCGCGACACAGTTCTGTACCCGGCGGTGTCGTATCCGTCCTATGCGATGGGGGCGACGCTGGCGGGTTGTCGGGCCGTGCCGGTTCCAGTGGACGACCAATGGCGCGTCGACCTGAGTCGGATCGATGCCACCGATATTGAGAGAGCCCTGTGCCTCTGGGTCAATACACCCGGTAACCCCGCAGGGGGACTTGATGATCTGTCGGCGGCCGCGAGCTGGGGCCGCGCCAACGATGTGCTGGTGCTCAGCGACGAGTGTTACCTGGAGTTCACCTGGGAGGGTCTGCCTCGCACGATCCTCGCTGCCGACCTCGACGGTGTGTTGAGTGTCCATTCCCTGTCGAAGCGATCGAATCTCGCGGGCATCCGCGCTGGTTTCTACGCCGGTGATCCCGATCTTGTGGGCTTCTTGAGCGCGCTGCGCAAGCACGCGGGTTGCATGGTTCCCGGTCCGGTGCAGAATGCCGCGGTGGCTGCGTGGAGCGATCAGCAACATGTGCTCGTGCAGCGCGACCGCTACCGGCGCCGTTTGGAACTGGCGCAGAAGATTGTGGGCGCACTCGGGGTCTCTGCGGAACTTCCCAAAGGCAGCTTCTACCTGTGGGTCGAGGCGCCCGAGGGTGACGGGTGGACCCTGGCCCGCGCTCTGGCCGAGCGCTGCGGAGTGATTGCCAGCCCCGGAGAGTTCTACGGTCCCGAGTCGACCGGCTTTGTGCGCATCGCGGTGGTGCAGCCTGCGGCGGCTCTGGATCTGGCGCTGAACCGTGCCGGTGATGCTGCATCACAAGACGGATAGGGTTCGGTTCATGTCTGATCTGCAGTCTCGGATAGAAGCCCTCTGGGCTCGTGGAGCTTCACTCGACGTCGACGATCCGGAGGTTGTCGCCACTGTCCATGAAGCTGTTGATGCGCTCGACTCCGGTACCGCGCGGGTCGCTGAAGTCAACGCTGATGGCAGCGTGACCGTGAACCAGTGGTGCAAGTTTGCAGTCTTGCTGTTGTTCCGCATCTCCAAGATGGAGGTGATCGAGAACGCCCCGTTCGAATACGCCGACAAGATCCCGCTGAAGAGCGACTTCATGGCTCGCGGCGTTCGGGTTGTTCCCGGAGCGCAGGCTCGCTGGGGCAGCTACCAGGCGCCGGGTGTGGTGATGATGCCGAGTTACATCAACATTGGTGCTTACGTCGGGGAGAACACGATGGTCGACACCTGGGCGACGGTTGGATCCTGCGCTCAGATCGGCAAGAACGTCCACCTCTCCGGCGGAGTCGGAATCGGCGGTGTTCTCGAACCGGCGCAAGCGGCTCCGGTGATCGTCGAGGACGAGTGTTACATCGGCAGCCGGTGCATCGTCGCCGAGGGAGCGCGCGTGGGGGAGGGAACTGTGCTGGGCGCGGGCGCGATCCTCACGGGTTCCATTCCCGTAATCGATGTTGAGACGGGCCAGGAGATCAGCCGGGGAGAGATTCCGTCTTGGTGTGTCGCTGTTGCCGGCACCCGACCTCGGGATTTCGGTGGGGGCGCCTTCGGACTGCCTGCTGTTCTGGTGATCAAGCGGCTCACAGAAGGCGAACGTCACGACAAGTCCGCGCTCAACGACATCCTTCGCGACCATGGAGTGTCCACTTGACCAACGGTGCGGATCTGCCGCCGGGGGCACTGCCTACGGGAGATCTGTTCCTGTTGACGGCCGCGCTCGTCGATGTTGCGTCGGTCAGTCACAACGAGCGTGAGCTCGTCGATCTGCTCGAGTCTGACCTGCGGCGCCACGCCCATCTCGCAGTTGACCGAATAGGTGACAATCTGGTCGCGCGCACTCAATTGGGGCGCGATCGGCGACTCGTTCTCGGAGGCCACACCGACACGGTGCCTCCGAACAACAACGCCGGGGCTCGCATTCAAGGCGATCGGATGTACGGGGTAGGTACGACCGACATGAAGGGCGGCATCGCCACCATGCTCGAACTCGCACGTTCGGTCACAGAACCCGTGGTTGATGTGACCTATGTGTTCTATGCCCGCGAAGAGGTGGCGATCGAGCACAATGGTCTTCGCGAGATTGACGCTGAGCGTCCAGAACTCCTGCGAGGTGATGTGGCCCTGTTGGGCGAACCGACACTCGGCGCTGTTGAAGCCGGGTGCCAGGGCACCATGCGGTTCGAAGTCACTCTCGGGGGGGCTCGAGCCCACACAGCGCGCCCCTGGATGGGCCGCAACGCGATCCATCGTCTGGGTGGGATTCTCGACGTCGTCAACGGTTTCGAAGGTCGTCGACCAGTGGTGGAGGGCTGCGAGTACCGCGAATCGCTGCAAGCGGTGTTCGTGGAGGGAGGAGTCGCCGGCAACGTCGTGCCGGACCGGGCGATGTTGCGGGTGAACTATCGCTTCGCTCCCGACCGTGACGCTGAGACGGCCGAGTCCTTTGTTCGCGAGTTGATGGCACCGTTGCTCACCGATTCCGACGCCATAGAAGTGGTCGACTGTTCACCAGCAGCCAGGCCGGGACTCGGTGACCCGTTGTTGCAAACGCTGATAGACCGCAACCGTCTGGAGGTTCGGGCCAAGCTCGGGTGGACTGATGTGGCCTTCTTTGCGCAGCGGGGTGTCCCAGCGAGCAATTTCGGTCCCGGCGATGCCACTCTCGCGCACACCTCAGGCGAGTATCTGGAGCGATCCTGGTTGCTCGGTACCCACGCCGCCCTGTTGGATCTGCTCACCACCGCCTCCTGAAGCTCGGACCGCGCGGCGGTGCTTTCCGCGGCGGTGCTCTACAGCTTGCGCATCACGGTGACGACCTGACCGAAGATCTGCACCTCTTCGGGGCTGAAGACCATCTCGCTGAAGTCGGAGTTGGCGGGCACCAGAACCACGGACCCGGCCCGGCGCTGCAGTTTCTTGACGGTGGCCTCGTCGCCGGGGATTCCCGCTACCACGATTTTGTTGTCTTCAGCGGTTTCCTGACGACGACAGACGACAAAATCCCCGTCGAAGATGCCCGCTTCGATCATGGAGTCGCCTCGTACCCTCAACATGAAGAGCTCGCCGCTGCCGGTGAGATCTTCAGGCATCGGCACGAGTTCTTCGACGTTGCTCGCCGCTAGAACATCGGTGCCCGCAGCGACATCGCCAACCAGAGGAATGTGGCGCATCGGCCGATACTCGGCCATGCTGTCGCTTGCGGCGCTGTTCGACCCCGTGTAGTTGACCTGGATCGCTCGGGGCTTCGCCAGGTCGCGCTTCAGGTAGCCGGCGTCTCGAAGGTTGTCGAGATGGCACTTGACGGTGGCAGGGGAGCGCAACCCGACCGCCTCGCCGATCTCACGCACCGAAGGGGGGTACCCGTGTTCGTGGACGTGAGAGACGATCACATCGAGGATCTCTCTCTGGCGGGTTGTGAGCGTGTCGGACATTGTTGCCTCCGTGACCGTTGAGAAATCACACCTTGCGGGTTGACGTCGAACGTATGTTCGTGTTCAATGTATCGAACGGATGTTCGTCAGACATATGTTCGTCAAACATTTGTTCGTTGTCAAGCATCTTTCGGAGATTCCCGCAAGCAATGTCACACCCCAGGAGCAGAGTGGAGTCATGACCGCAATTCTCGCCTACCCCCCGAATCCCCCTTCGGTTCGCCCGTGTGCCGCAGCCCCTCCTCGCGTGGTACCGGCCCGTGCCCATGAACCCCGTACCCATGACCCCCGTGCTCACGACACCCGTGTCGTTCAACCCGCGGAGGTATATCGGCGTCGCCGTCTGCTCGTGCTGGCCGTTGTCCTGTCGTTGCTTGTCGGGCTCTGGTCGTTCGGCCGTTCGGCCCAGTCGGCCGGCACTGCCGAGACGCGCTCTCCTGATGCGATTGTCGTTGTCGTTCAGCCGGGCGACACCCTCTGGGCTATCGCCTCATGGCTCGATCCAGGCTCCGACCCTCGCTCGCTGGTCGAATCGCTCAGCGAAATAGCGGGGTCCGACACACTGCGGCCGGGCCAGCAACTGATAATCCCTAGCCACCTGCTCGAGTGAGGCGGCAAAGAAGATGCTCGGCGAGTCAGGCCCGCGTGTAGCGAGCAAACAACAGATCGTCTTCGCAGAGCAATCGGCTCAGACGCATCTGCACTGGAATGGCTCGCTCGGCACCGACAACGATACGCGACGAAGTGCCGCCGACGAGAATCGGCGAGATGCTGAGGCAGATCTCGTCAACGAGGCCTGCCTGCACCATCTTGCCGTTCCAGGTCGGTCCGCCTTCACACAACACGACCTGAGCGCCACGTCTATGAAGTTCGTTGAGCACGGCGCTGGGGTGGGGTCGGGGCGCCGGGAGACGGGCGATTTCGACGTTGAGAGCGGAGAGCTTCTCCGGATCCGCCTTTTCGCCGGAGATCACGAGCGGGCGCTGTTGCGATCCCGGGCCGTGCGCGGTGGAGTCCACGGCGTGGTTGAACGCCGGAATCGTCGGATCCACTGCCCCGCTGGCAGTCAAGACGGCCAATCGGGGGACTGCGGAGCGCCCGGTTCTCAGTCGCGCCTCGACAACGGCCTCGTTATGTTTCGGAGGTCCGTAACTTTCAGCGGTGGCCGTACCGGACGCCACTACGATCCAGTCACAACTTGCTCGCACCGCACGAAACACTTCGCGGTCGGCGGGTCCTCCGAGATCGCCGCTCAGGCCCCCGATGGCAGTGGCCCCGTCAAGACTGGCGATCATGTTGACCATGACCCAAGGGCGGTCCGACGGTGCCGGCCGAGGATCGTCGGGATAGATGTCGAGCGGGTCAACGTCTTCGATCCAGGTGGGAAGAATCTGCTGCACTGCCGCCGACCTTACCGTTTCGATTCCCGAATTTGCAGGCTCTCGCGAACGCGGCCGCAGACGTTTCGCGTTGTCCACCGCCCGAGCCGGACTTGTGGATATACCCCGCAGAAATCCACAACAAAATCAAGTTGTCATCCACTTCTCATCCACAAGCAAGTGGCTCTAGAGTTGTCTTCGCTGTGTGGTTCGGATCGCCAGGATGGTGGTGCGAAACGTCTCAGACGAGAGTCGAATCGGTTCCTTGGGGGCACCAAGCAGGGAATGTGGGATCCGCCGCAAACTCGTCTTCCCCCTGACCCGGGAAGATCCGGCCACACAGCAAACCTCAATCCGCAAGAGTCATCTTGAACAACCATCCACTCGAAAAATAATGATCGAGCTGCGCTGTTCAAGACGGCGCTCGAAAGGAGTCCCGCCACATGACCCTTGTATCTGAGCGAGCCAAACTCGGCATCGGTCGTCGCTCCACAGTCGCAGGTTCCGACCCGTTCGCAGCGGTCGAGTGGGAGAGTCGCGACGCGCGGCTCCTCGACCATCGCGACGGTTCGGTGAACTTTGAGCAGCTCGCTGTGGAGGTGCCCAGCTCATGGAGTCAGAACGCAACCAACATCCTCGCCCAGAAGTACTTCCGCGGGACACTCGGCGAACCGGACCGGGAATCGTCGCTGCGTCAGGTCGTTGCACGGGTGGTCGGCACGATCACCGCCTGGGGCGAGCGCGACGGCTACTTCGCTGATGCCGAGGAGGCCGAGTGCTTCCGAGCCGAGCTGATCCACCTGCTGGTCAACCAGAAGGCGGCGTTCAATTCCCCGGTGTGGTTCAACATAGGCGTGGAGGGCGTTCCTCAACAGGCGTCGGCCTGCTTCATATTGTCGGTCGAAGACAACATGGAGTCGATCCTCAACTGGTATGCCGAGGAGGGCCGAATCTTCAAGGGAGGAAGCGGCGCCGGAGTGAACCTCTCTCGCATCCGTTCTTCGACGGAGCGACTTGCCGGCGGGGGCACGGCCAGTGGCCCGGTGAGCTTCATGCGCGGCGCCGATGCTTCCGCCGGCACGATCAAATCCGGGGGAAAGACCCGCCGCGCCGCCAAGATGGTGATTCTCGACGCCGACCACCCCGATGTCGAGGAGTTCATCTGGTGCAAGGCACGCGAAGAACGAAAGGCGCGAGCGCTCGAGGCTGCCGGGTTCGATATGAGCCTCGACGGAATCGATATTCACTCGGTCCAGTACCAGAACGCCAACAACTCCGTGCGTGTCACTGATGAGTTCATGCAGGCCGTGCTCGACGACGCCGACTGGGCTCTCACTGCCCGTGGCGACGGTTCGGTGACTCGCACCGTCAAGGCTCGTGGTTTGCTGCGCCAGATTGCTGAGGCGTCTTGGGAGTGCGCTGATCCCGGGATCCAATTCGACGGCACCATCAACCGCTGGCACACCGCAGCCAACACCGGACGAATCAATGCCAGCAATCCCTGCTCGGAGTATCTGCATCTGGATGACTCGGCCTGCAATCTGGCTTCGCTCAACCTGCTCGCCTTCTTCAACCGTGACGAAGACCGGGGCGGCGACGGTGTCGGTCGTTTCGATGTCGAGGGGTTGACCCATGCCGTGAGGGTGCTTTTCACCGCACAGGAGATCTTGGTCGGAAACGCCGACTACCCCACCGACAAGATCGCCCGCAATGCCCGAGACTTCCGTCAACTGGGCCTCGGCTACGCCAATCTCGGAGCGCTGTTGATGACTCTGGGACTGCCGTACGACTCAGACTCCGGGCGCGCGGTAGCAGCGTCAGTCACCGCGCTGATCACCGGAGAGGCCTACAGCCAATCGACGAGGCTGGCCGCGCGCATGGGTCCGTTCAGCGGATTCAACGAGAACCGTGAACACATGCTGCGGGTGCTCGACCAGCATCGCGCGGCGGTCGCCGGAATCGACGAGAACCTCGCTCCGAGTTCCATTCTTGAGGCCGCGCAGCAGGCTTGGGATCAAACCTGTGAGTTCGCTGCTACCACTGGCGTCCGCAATGCGCAGGCCACCGTCCTGGCGCCCACCGGCACGATCGGCCTGCTGATGGACTGCGACACGACCGGTGTCGAGCCAGATCTCGGTCTGGTGAAGTTCAAGCGTCTCGTCGGCGGCGGGACGATGAGCTTCGTCAACCAGTCGGTGCCTCACGCCCTGCGCAACCTCGGCTACAGCCCGGACGCGGTCGAGGCCATCGTCGCCTACATCAACACCAATCACAGCGCGGTCGGAGCGCCCGGGCTCGACCCCAGTGACCTTGCGGTGTTCGCATGCTCATTGGGCAGCGACCCGATCCACTACAGCGGCCATCTCAAGATGATGGGCGCGGTGCAGCCGTTCATTTCCGGAGCCATCTCCAAGACTGTGAACCTGCCAGAGTCGGCCACGGTCGCCGAGATCGAATCGATGCTGGTCGAGTCCTGGAAGTCGGGTCTGAAAGCTGTCGCGCTGTACCGTGACAACTGCAAGGTCGCGCAACCGCTCTCCACTGGAGTTTCGGCTCGCAGCGCCGCTGATGACAGTGTGCAGGCAGACGCTGCGAGCGGTTCTGGAGCCCTGACCCTCGACGGATGGAGCGATGCCGGCCAGGAGGTGCGCGCAGCGGATCCTCCCAGCGCAGAGCGACTCCCCGACGCCGTTGAAAAGCCTGTGAATCAACCGGTACGGGAGCGTTTGCCACGAACTCGCACCAGCCGGACATTCGATTTCCGAGTGGCGGACTGCAAGGGCTTCGTGACGGTCGGAGAATACGAAGACGGTCGACCGGGCGAGATCTTCGTGCGCGTGTCGAAGCAGGGTTCGACCTTGGCAGGGATCATGGACGCGTTTGCGATTTCGCTCAGTCACGGTCTCCAGTACGGCGTGCCGCTGAGTGCTTTCGTGCATGCTTTCGTGGGAATGCGGTTCGAACCCGCCGGAATGACCGATGATCCGGAGATTCGCATCGCCAACAGTCTGATGGACTATCTCTTCCGCAGGCTCGCGGTCATGTATCTGAGCGACGACGAGCGCGCCGGTCTCGGAATATTCACCACCGACGAGCGAATCCAACCGACCCTGCCGGGTGTTGAGGAGCAGGTCACCAAGACGGTGCAGGGTTCCGATATTCCCCCGCACCGCGCAACGTCGGCGACGGCGGGCCAACTGGCGCTCGAGGTCGACGGCGGTTCAGGTGCGCCGTTCTGCATGTCGTGCGGAGTGCCGATGCGCCGCGCCGGCGCCTGCTACGTGTGCGGCGACTGCGGCACCACCAGCGGCTGCAGCTGATCGTCTGCGGGCTGCCGAGATAACGGTCTCGGACAGAAGTGGGCCATACTGCGCCCATGTCCCACCACGACCGTCTACCCAAAGCAGCCACTTCCCATACCGCACAGCGCAATGCGGTTGCCGGGGCGGTCTTGTCCCTCGATGACCCCGGTGATTTCGACCGCGCCACCCGAGGACTGATCGCCACCCACCCGACTGGGGTTGTCGAGGCTCCGCACGGTGTTGCCTGGGATGTGTCCCGCCACGACTTCAACCGGGGAGACGCGCCTGCTCCGCCGTCGGTGAATCCGAGCCTGTGGCGCCAGGGTCGACTCAACGCCGTCCATGGCCTCTTCGAGGTGGCCGACGGCGTCTGGCAGGTCCGCGGCTACGACATCTCCAACATGACGCTGATCGCGAGCGACAACGGCTGGTTGATCGTCGATGTTCTGACCACGTCTGCAACCGCGGCGGCTTGCCTCGAATTGGCTGACAACGTGCTTGGCCATCGGGAGGTTCGGGCTGTGATCTACACCCACAGCCACGCCGACCACTTCGGTGGGATCAACGGTGTCACCACGCAGGAGGCCGTCGACGCGGGAGATGTTCGCATCATTGCGCCGGAGGGATTCCTGCGTGAGGCGGTGAGCGAGAACGTGATCGCAGGCCCGGCCATGAGTCGCCGGGCGGGATACATGTTCGGGCCTCTGCTGCCACCCGGCCCGTTGGGGCATGTCGATTCTGGTCTCGGCAAGATCATTCCGCGGGCCCCTTCGGGTCTGATCGCTCCGACCGAAGAGATTCTGGTCACCGGAACCGAGCTCGACATCGACGGTGTTCGGGTGGTGTTCCAGAACACCCCCGGTGGTGAGGCGCCCGCGGAGATGAACTTTCTGTTCCCCGACATGCGTGTCCTGTGCATGGCGGAGAATTGCACGCACACGATGCACAACATTCTGACGCCCCGAGGTGCTCAGGTACGCGATGCCCTCGGCTGGAGCAAGTACATCAACGAAGCGTTGGAACTCTATATCGACCACACTGACACGTTGTTCGCCACCCATCACTGGCCGAGGTGGGGTCAAGACGATGCGCGGGAGTTCTTGGTCAAGCAACGTGACGTGTACCGCTGGCTTCATGACCAGACCATGCGCCTGGCGAACCACGGCTTGACCGCTGCTGAGATCGCCGAGCAGCTGCGACTGCCCGAGTGCTTCGCGGCACAGGGGCACACGCGGGAGTACTACGGAACGGTCAACCACAACTCGAAGGCCGTGTATCAGCGCTATCTCGGAGCTTTCGACGGCAACCCTGCCACGCTCAATCCGTACCCCCCGCAAGAAGCGGGCGTCCGCTACGTCGAGGCGATGGGCGGCTCCGAAGAGGTGCTGCGCAAGGCGCAGACGGCTTTCGATGAGGGCGACTACCGCTGGGCCGCGCAGATGCTCAACCATCTGGTTTTTGCTGAACCCGACTTCGAGCCCGGTCGATTGCTGGCGGCGGACGCACTGGAACAACTCGGTTATCAGGCCGAGTCGGGACCGTGGCGCAACATCTACCTGACAGGGGCCCTCGAACTTCGCGAAGGAGTGCGGGGTGTGGGCGGAGGGGGTCGCGCGTTGACCACCGCGCTGACGGTCGAGCAGATCTTCGACGCCCTCGGTGTGCGGCTGATAGCCGAACGCGTCATCGATCAGCGGCTGGTCATCAACTGGGAGTTCACCGATATCGACGAGAAGCATGTGCTCGGACTCGAGAATTGTGCTTTGCATCACATCTCGGGCCGCCACGAGGCACAGGCCGATGCAACCTTGAAGCTCACCAAGAACCTGTTGGGCGAGATTCTGACGGGTCGAGTGGTGGCGCTGGACGCCGTCGGCGACGGCCGGCTCGAGATCGACGGCGACTCCGATGCCCTGCTTGTATTGTTCGGCACCCTTGATCAGTTCGACGGCGCCTTCAATATCGTCGAACCCTGACTCTTGTCGAGTCCTGACTCTCGTCGAACCGGGCGGCCCGGACAGGGCGGTCAGTTGTCGTCGTCGGCGAGTGACTTCTTGTGGTTGAGATAGTTCTCCACCATGGTCCCGAAAGTGTTGGGGTTGTAGATGTCTTCCTCGTATTTCCACTTGCCGTTGCCTGCGTACTTGAGAAGCGTGAAGTTGCCCTCTTCGTGAATGGAGCCGTCGCCGGGGTCGGCGAATCGGTTGAGCACACGGCAGACGATCCACCCCTTCTCCTCGTCGATGACGTACCAGTCGACGGGGAAGTAGATCATCTCGTTGTTGGGCCAAGCGTCCATCGTCGACTGGATCCAGTTGTAGATGGCTTCACGGCCCCCGAATCTGCCGAAGTGATGTTCGATGTAGGTGGCGTCCTCGGTGAACTGGTCGGCCCACTCGCGCCAATCGTGCGTCGTTGCCGCCTTCAGAGCCCGCGCCTGGTATTTGTCGAACTCTTCTTCCAACTCTTCCCGGCTCCAACGGCCCATTGCTGTCTCCTGTCCCACTCGCGGCGCTGTCGGCCGCAGTTGATCGATTGTGTGTCGGCTATTCTGTCAGCTTGCCGCCCGCTGAATCCAATAGACCGCGACGGTGGTGAGCGGGGGCCGTTCGGTGACCTGCGCTTCGACCGGCTCGAGGTCGGGTCGAAGCAGGTGGCGGGTCCAGTTCGAGCGCCACTCGACGCCCGCGCGGGGAAGCGCCGCGTGGAGGATCTCCACGGCCAGGAGACGCTTCCTCAAGCAGGCGATTCCGATGGACCCTTTTCCGTGAGTGAAAGTCCCAGCGGGAAACTGCCGGCGCAATGGCTTCTGACTTCGTTCATGCGAGGTCCATCCCAACACGTAGCCTCGAAGCAATGAACCTCGGGGCACGGCAGTATGCACGGCAGGCGCTCAGTTCGCCCATTGAACTGGCCAGGGCGCTCATCGACGAGATTTCTCGCGATCGCGTCGGCGGGCTGTCTGCTGAGATCGCCTTCTTCGCCCTGTTGAGCTTTTTCCCGACAATGATCATGTTGGCGGCGCTGCTTGGATCGGTGGACGCAGTCATCGGTCAGAGCGCCGCGCAGGAGGCCGAAGACTGGCTCGTCGAGCAGATGGCCAGAGTCTTCGGTGGAGACAACACACTCGAGGCGACTGTCAACGACCTCTTCGATCACAGCAGCGCCGGCGCGTTGACGATCGGCGCGATCCTTGCTGCGTACGCGGCGACGCGGGGTTTCATAGCGGTCGTTCGCGCGCTCGATGTTGCCTACGACCACGAACAAACGAGGGGTTGGTTCTCAACCAGGCTCGTCGGCTTCGGGATAACTCTGATGTCGGTCATCGCGGCGGCGCTGGTGATGGTGGCCTTGGTGGTGGGGCCGCTGTTCGGGGAGGGCGAGCGGTTGAGCGAGACCTTCGGAGTCGACGCCCAGTATGTGACCATATGGAACTGGTTGAGGTGGCCGGTCGTGTTCCTGGTGATGACGGGGTGGTCCGTGACGGTCTATCACGTTGCCCCCAATCACAGCGCTCCATGGAAAATAGAGTTTCCAGGAGCGTTGCTGGCCTCGATCTGGTGGTCGGTCGTCTCGGTCGGGTTCAGCACCTATCTCAACATCGTTTCCTCCGGCGCGAATGTCGTGTTCGGATTTCTGGGCGGTGCCCTGAGTCTGCTGTTCTGGTTGTATCTGATGTCCATGGGTCTGTTGGTGGGCGCCGAGGTCAATTCGTTGTTGGCGACTCGGCTGGGGATTCCCCTTGAACGCCCCGGCGACGACAAGACTCGATGGTGGCACCGGGTACGCTCGACTGATGACGGAATACAAGGCCCCGCTTGACGAGATCCGTTTCACGCTTCGGCAGGTCGCGGATCTGGACGCGCTCGCGCGCCTCGAGGGTTTCGAGCACACGGACCCCGAGTTGGTAGACGGACTGTTGGACGAGGCGGCTCGCTTCTTTGAACAGGTCGTGGCGCCGACCAACCGCGACGGCGACACGATCGGCTCCAAACGCAACGACGACGGCTCGGTGACCGCCGCTCCAGGCCTGGCCAAGGCCTATCAGCAACATGTGGCGGCCGGTTGGAACGGTGTCGGGATGCCCGCCGAGCATGGCGGCGGCGGGTTTCCGTGGCTGCTGGGACTGGCTGTCCAGGAGATGCTCGCTTCGGCCAATATGGGTTACTCGCTGTGTTCGATCCTGACCCAGGCGGCTATCGACGCTCTGCTCAATCACGGCTCCGAAGAGCAGAAGGAGACCTACTTGGCGAAGATGGTGACCGGGGAGTGGACCGGCACGATGAACCTGACCGAGTCCCAGGCGGGGTCTGATGTGGGGGCGTTGACATCGCGGGCTGAACCCGCCGGAGACGGCACCTGGCGGATATGTGGCCAGAAGATCTTCATCACCTGGGGTGAGCACGACATGGCGGACAACATCATCCACATGGTGCTCGCCCGAACTCCGGCGGCGCCTTCGGGAACACGCGGCATCAGCTTGTTCATCGTCCCGAAGTTCCTGGTCAACGACGACGGTTCGCTCGGCGAGCGCAACGACGTGCATTGCGTGTCCATCGAGCACAAACTGGGGATTCACGCGAGTCCGACATGCGTGATGGCGTACGGCGACAATGGCGGAGCGGTCGGCTACATGGTCGGCGCGGAGAACGCCGGCATGGCGGCCATGTTCACGATGATGAACAACGCTCGATTGTCGGTTGGGTTGGAAGGCGTGGCCCTCGCCGAACGTGCCTACCAGCAGGCCTTGGATCATGCGCTGCAACGTCGCCAGGGCAGGGCTCAGGGTTCCACTGGAGCGGATCCTTCGCCGATCATCGAGCATCCGGACGTTGCGCGAATGCTCCTCGACATGCGCTCGGCGATCGCGGCGATGCGAGGCCTCTGCTATCGCAACGCAGAGGCTCTCGACTGGGCGGCAAGAGGTCCCGATGAAGCCACCCGCACGAAAGGCGAAGAGCGTGCTGCGATACTGACGCCGCTGTCGAAGGCCTGGTGTACCGATCTCGGCTGTGAACTCACGAGCGTGGGCATTCAGATCCACGGAGGCATGGGCTACATCGAGGAGACCGGCGCGGCGCAGCACTTTCGCGACGCGCGGATCGCTCCGATCTATGAGGGCACCAACGGAATTCAGGCTCTTGACCTGGTGGGTCGCAAATTGCCCATGAGAGGCGGCGGGGTCGTTTCGGATCTGCTGGGTTCGATCGCAGCAACGATTGATTCGGCGGCCGAAGTTCCGGCGTTGAAGATGGTGGCGGAGCATCTCGAAGCGGCGCTTTCTGCGACTGTGGCCGCGACCGGGTGGCTGCTTGAGCAGCGGAATGCAGATGTCGCGGATGCTCTGGCGGGGGCGACCGCATACCTGGAGATGCTCGCGGTCACGACTGCCGGTCAGACTCTTGCCGACGGCGCGGTCGCAGCCGCTCGGATCGCCGGCTCCGACGAAGTTTCGACGGACGATATTGCCGCGGACCGCGCCGTTCTGGCCCGGACTTTTTCGGCGAACAGGCTGGCCCGGGTCCCCGGAATGCTGGCTGCGGTCACGGTCGGGGCCGCTGACCTGCGAGCGGCGAGAACCCGGTTGCTGACGCAATAGCTGCGGTCCTCAGCAATAGGCTGTGCCCACGATGCTTTCGGCTTCGATCCCCAGTCCGTCCCAGAGCTATATCGAACTCGGCCCGTTGTCGATCCGCGCCTACGGGTTGATGATCGCGCTCGGGGTGATCGCCGCGGTCTGGCTCTCCCAGAAGCGCTGGGCAGCACGCGGCGGTGATCGCGACGACATCACTTCGCTGGCCATGTGGTGTGTGCCCGCGGGACTCATCGGTTCGCGGGTCTACCACGTGTTCACCGACTGGAGGTTCGACGAGGGCTGGGCGACGCCTTTCAAACTCTGGGAGGGAGGCCTCGGGATACCGGGAGGTATGGCTGCCGGTGTTCTGGTCGGGATCTGGATCATCGGTCGCAGATCCTGGGACAGGCCCAACATGGTCGACGCCATCGTCCCGGGCCTGCCGCTGGCTCAAGCGATCGGGCGTTGGGGGAACTGGTTCAACCAAGAACTCTTCGGCGGTCCCACCGATCTGCCATGGGCGCTCGAGATCGACCACCAGCACGCCGCGGCGCGCGGCTACAGCGGGGTCGAGACATTTCACCCGACGTTCCTCTATGAGTCTCTGTGGAACTTCGGGCTGGTCCTGTTTTTGATCTGGATCGACAAGACCAAGAAACTCCGTAAGGGCGCGCTGTTGGCCGTATACGCACTCGGCTACCTGACCGTTCGTCTCTGGTTGGAGACGGTCCGGGTCGATCACGCGACCGAGATTGCCGGAGTTCGCATCAACATCTGGATGAGCATCATCGGCATCGCGATAGCCGGTGGCTGGTTGCTGCTGCGCGGGCGCCGTCCCGAAGCCGAAGCTGAACCGGGGGCCGAAGCCGACCTCGATCCCGAAGCCGACCCCGATCCCGAAGCTGAGTCGAGTGAAACGAGTGAATCCAATGACGCCGACGGGCAACAGGTTGAGCACTGAGACGTCGCACGCGAGCGACCGCTCGGGTTGGACCAGTTTCGAGACCGACGTGGCAGCTGTTCTGGATCAACTCGGTGAGGGCGAGGTGGTCACCTACGGTGAAGTTGCAGCCGAAGCAGGTCATCCGGGTGCAGCCAGGGCGGTCGGATCGTTGCTGAGTCGCTTGTCCGACGCGGGACTCTGCTGGTGGCGAGTCGTGACGACCACCGGTCGTCTGGCACCGAACTGCGAATCCGAACAGGCTGAACGGTTGCGCGCGGAGGGCGTCGAGGTTGTCGACGGACGGGTCCGAGGCTTGTCCCGATACGCTTGAACACGCGATGCTGAAATCCGTCACCTCCTCGTTCGCGGACTTGGGCTTGTGTCACGAAATTGTCGGGGTGCTCGCCGAGCGGGGAATTCACTCTCCGTTCCCGGTCCAAGAGCTGACCATCCCCGACGCGCTCGAAGGGCTCGATGTTTGCGGGAAGGCCAAGACGGGATCCGGCAAAACCCTTGCATTCGGGCTTCCGGTGCTCCAGCGCATGAAACGTGCACGACCCAAGTTCCCGACGGGCCTGGTGCTGGTACCCACTCGGGAACTGGCCAGTCAGGTCCGGGGCGAACTCGCGGCTCCCGCCCAGTCGGTCAAGCGAAAGGTGCTGGCTGTTTATGGCGGTGCCCCGATCGAGAAGCAGATCGGCAAGCTGCAGTCTGGGGTCGATCTCGTGG
Organism: Acidimicrobiales bacterium; assembly: GCA_965116485.1. Lineage (GTDB taxonomy): Bacteria > Actinomycetota > Acidimicrobiia > Acidimicrobiales > Aldehydirespiratoraceae > VXYK01. The sequence goes on along the minus strand of OZ220692.1, from coordinate 2,899,475 downwards.
TGGCCACACCCGGGCGCATGATCGATCTGATCGAGCGCCAGGCGGTCTCTGTGAAAGACGTGGCTCATGTCGTGGTCGACGAGGCGGACCGGATGGCCGACATGGGGTTCCTCCCCCAGGTTGAGTGGATTCTGCGCAATGTGCGCTCCAACTGTCAGACGTTGCTGTTCTCGGCCACCCTCGACGGTGTGGTCAACTCCTTGATCCGCCGGTATCAACACGATCCGGTGATGCATGAGGTTGCGGAGAAGGAGATAACCGCGAAGGAGATGACCCATCGCTTCATCGCGGTCCACAAGATGGACAAGTCGAAGGTGGCGGCCGCTATTGCTCGCTCAGCGGAACGCACGATCATGTTCACGAACACCAAGGTGATGGCCGATCGTCTCGCCCGTGACCTGGGGCAGATCGGCGTGAGGGCAGCCGCGATTCACGGAGACCTCCGCCAGAGCAGCAGGGAGAAGTCGCTGCGCGATTTCGCCAACGGGAAACTCCAGGCTCTGGTCGCCACCGATGTGGCAGCCCGAGGGATCCATGTCGACGATGTCGACATTGTTGTCCACTATGACCCTCCCGGTGACCATAAGACTTACCTGCACCGGGCCGGCCGCACTGCCCGTGCCGGCGAAACGGGTCTGGTCGTGACCCTGTCGGTCTGGGACGAAGAGTTGGAGATCAAGCGGCTCCAGAAGCGAATTGATGTTGTGTCGCCCTTGACCGAGATGTTCTCCAACGACGAGCGGCTTGCTGATCTGGCGGGCTGGGACCCGACCGCCGCCTGATTCGGCCAGTCCCTCACCGCAACGAGAGCGGAATGAAACGCGCGGCGGTAGAGTGAACGCCAACATTAAGAGCGATTCGAGCAGTGCGGCCCCGGTTGCGCGGTTCGATTCCGGCAACCTGGGATCGGATGCCCAAGGTGCCCCGCCCGCTCCGGCGGGAATGCGGCTTCGGCTTACGCCGTCGCAACGAAGTGTCCGGCAAAAACCGGTCGCCTAGGGGCAGCGGAAAGCACCCGGCCCGAGATCAACTGTGCACGACCCCGACCACCGCCCACTTCGCTACGACCCTGCTGAACGTTTCGCGGCCGGTCTGCCCGCGTCCGGTGCGTGGCGTCCGGGGGATCCCGTGGGTGAGCGGAAGTTCATGACTGTCACCGAGGGGCGTCCGTTCGCCCTGGAGGGCGGAGGCGTGTTGGAGGAGATCACCTTGGCCTATGAGACGTGGGGCGAGCTCAACGCCGACGGTTCCAACGCGGTGCTCGTGTGTCACGCCTTGACCGGTGACTCCCACGCGGCCGGACCGATGTCGGCGGGCCACTCCGGCGACGGCTGGTGGGCCGAGTTCATCGGTCCGAACAAAGCGCTCGACACGAATCGCTGGTACGTGGTTTGCGTGAATGTTCTCGGCGGATGTCAGGGGAGCACCGGCCCCTCAAGCGACATACCGGGCGAGGATCGGCCCTACGGCTCGCGGTTTCCTCAGGTCACGATCCGCGACATCGTCCGCACTCAGCGGCGTCTCGCCGACCGGTTGGGTATCGGCCAGTGGCTTGCTGTTGTCGGGGGTTCGCTGGGGGGGATGCAGGTCCTCGAATGGGGAGTGATGTTCGGCGACCGGGTTCGCTTGCTGATGCCGCTCGCCACTTGCGCCGCGGCTAGCCCTCAACAGATCGCATGGAGTGCGGTCGAGCGGCTGGCGATCGTCAACGATCCCTTGTTCGACAACGGCGACTATTACGATGCTCCGCCCGGAAAGGGGCCGTGGGCGGGGTTGGCCCTAGCCCGTGAGATCTCCCAGATCACCTACCGGACCACTGAGGTCTTCGACCAGCGCTTCGGCCGTCAACACGTCGATCAGCGCCGTGAGTTCGATCACTGGGGGCGGTATCAGGTGGAGTCCTATCTCGACCATCACGGCCAGAAACTGGTGCGCCGATTCGATGCCAATACCTTCCTGGTCCTGAGCAAGGCAATGGATCTGCACGACATCGGCCGTGGCCGCGGGGGCATCGGAGCGGCGTTCTCTCGACTGTCGTGCCCGGTGTTCACCGCTTCGATCACCTCGGACATTCTCTATCCGCTGTATCAACAGGCGGAGATCCACGACCAGGTGAAAGCTGCCGGGGGACGCTGTGACCACCACATTGTTGACAGCCCGCAGGGACACGACGGCTTTCTGCTCGAATCCTCGCTTCTGGGGCCTTTGATCCACGATGCCGTCGCCGAGACTGAAGCAAGCCTGTGACCCGACCTCCGACGGCTGAACCCGAAACTTCCAGCTGCGCCGACGGTTCGCTTGATTCGGCTTCTTTGAGTGATCGCTACGACGCCCGCACGGTTGCGGTGCGGGCCGGCCGGTTCCACAACGACACGGCACTCGCCCCAGTGCTGTGGGGGAGCGCCGCGTACGTGGCCGACAGCTTCGACCAGGCCCGCCAGTTCGCCGGCGATGTCACCGAACCGAAGTTCTACGGACGCAACTCCAACCCGACAGTGTCGGATTTCGAGCACGCAATGGCGGAACTCGAGGGGGCGGAGGCGTCGAGAGCGTTCGCCTCGGGGATGGGGGCCGTGAGCGCGGTGGTGTTGGCTCTGTGTTCCTCGGGGGATCACGTCGTTGCCCAGTCGCAGATCTATTCGCACACGCAGTTGTTCCTGCAGGCGGTGTGTCCCCGTTTCGGAATTGACGCCACCTTCGTCGACGGCGCGGACCCCGAAGCGTTCCAAGCCGCGGTGATCCCTGGCAAGACCACGCTGGTGATCGCGGAATCGCCTGCAAACCCGAAGCTGGCGCTGGTTGATCTGGAGTCGTTCGGGGCGATCTCCGGACCGGTCACCGTCGTCGATTCGACGCTGGCGACGCCCATCGCCCAGCGGCCGTTGGAACACGGGGTGGATCTGGTCGTCCACTCAGCTACCAAGGCCATCGCCGGTCACAACGACGCGATCCTCGGTGTGGTGTCGGGAAGCGAAGAGTTGATCGCCTGGATCCGAGGGTTCGCCGTCCTTGCGGGCGCGGTGGCTTCGCCGTTCGATGCATTGAACGGCTTGAGAGGGATTCGGACCCTGCCCATTCGCGTCGAGCAGCAGTCTGACACGGCCCTGGCGTTGGCACAGATGTTGGAATCCCACCCCGCGGTGAAGGCGGTTTTCTACCCGGGCTTGGAGTCGCACCCGCAGTTTGAGCTGGCGCAGCGACAACTTGACCTGCCCGGTGGTCTCGTCACCTTCGACCTCGCCGGGGGCCTCGAAGCGGGCGTCGGGTTCATTGATCGCTTGGAACTGGTTCAGCGCGCCACCTCGCTGGGTGGACCCGAGACTCTGGTGACCCACCCGGCGTCGACCACCCATGTCGGCCTGCTGCCCGACGAACTCGCTGTTGCCGGCATCGAAGCGGGCACCATTCGCATCTCGTGCGGTCTCGAACACGCCGACGATCTCATCGCGGACCTGACCCAAGCCCTCGCCCCGCTGGTCTGACGCGCGACAGGGCCGGCGAAACCGATACCGTCTGGTCAATGAACCGGGTACGCGCAGCGGCTGCGTTGTTGTTGGTGGTCGGGAGTTTCTCGCTCGGCGGAGTCGCCTCAGCCCAGGTTGAAGGCGACGACGGGCCGACGATCACTCCCGTCGCCCAGGCCGAAGGCGACGTTGAAGACACCGAGGACATCGACTTCGACAAGAACCAAGCCGGGATAGACCGGGCAAGACGAACGCTGATCGCTATCGCAGCGGTGATGACGGTCGCGCTGGTTGCGTACTGGTGGCACACGATCCCGTCGCGGCGGCTGCGGGTGGCCACAAGACGGCTCGCTGATCAGCGGGCGACGATCCAAAACGTCGAGGTTGACGACGCCGCTGATTGACCCGACCGCGGCTCGGCGGATCCGGTCCAGCGGTCGGGTTCAGGGCTAGTTTCGCCTTCGCACTTGGGGCTACGGTTGGAGCATGGCAGAAGGACTTGACCTCGACGCAATGTTGGAGCGCTTCCGCGACCGGGCCGAAGCGGTGAAGAAACGCAATCTTCCGCCCGTCGGCGGCGAGGAGCGCCAGCTCTTCTTGGCCCAAGCCCAGGCCGACTATCAGGATTTCGCCATTATCGGAGACGCCGAGGCCTCCTTGGACGACGGGATCCTCACCCTCACCATCGACCTGCGCCCCCCGACCTACTAGGAGTAACACCTCGCCGTTAGCCGGTTGGTGCTGCCACGACCTCGCTTCCGAGATCGGTTGAGAAATGGAGAAGCGGGCGCGACCCGCTCCGATTGACTTGACGAACTAACCGGGGTTGTCATCGGGCTGACTACGCTCGACAGGCAATGGGACGTTTGGAGGATCTGACGAAGGGCGCTCGCGTGAATGGTGTGAGTCCGACGGGCGCGGTCCGGGTGATTGATGCCGAATGGGTTGGCTCGGACGCCGTGAACCTCACCTACGAAGATGACAGCGGGGGAGTCCACCGAGAGATCGTCTATCGATCTACCGAAGAGAATCTGTCGTTAGAAGGCGATGGTAGGCCGTGGTCGTTCGACGCTGATCCGGAGTTGTTCACCTTGATGGCTGAAGCCAAGCGCATCAGTTTGGCTTACCTGTTCGATCCCTACCTGGCTACACACACCAGCGATATCGATCCTCTTCCACACCAGATCGAGGCGGTCTACAACGAGATGTTGCCTCTGCAGCCGTTGAGGTTCCTGTTGGCTGACGACCCTGGAGCGGGCAAAACGATAATGGCCGGACTTCTGATCAAGGAATTGATCGTGCGTGGCGACCTCGACCGCTGCTTGATCGTGGTTCCTGGCGGGTTGGCCGAGCAGTGGCAGGACGAGTTGGGCGAGAAATTCGGTTTGGAGTTCGAGTTGCTCACCAGAGAGATGGTGGATGCGACCCGCTCTGGGAACCCGTTGGCAGAGCGCCCCCGGCTGATCGCTCGTCTAGACATGCTGGCTCGAAACGACGATCTCCTGTCACAGCTCGCACGAACTGAATGGGATCTGGTCGTGGCTGATGAGGCGCATAAGATGTCGGCCACGCATCAAGGTGACGACGTCAAGGAGACAAAACGCTACAAGCTCGGGCGGTGTCTCGAGAAAGTGGCGCGTCACTTCTTGTTGATGACCGCCACTCCGCACAACGGCAAGCCAGAGGACTTTCAGTTGTTCATGGCTCTGCTCGACAATGATTCGTTTGCGGGCAAGTACCGCAAGGGTGTCCACAGCAGCGATCCACCCAAGCACATGATGCGTCGTCGCGTGAAGGAGGATCTGCTTCGATTTGACGGCACCCGGTTATTTCCTGAGAGACAGGCGACCACAGCCAAATACACGCTGAGTCCGGGAGAGATGGAACTGTACGAGCAGGTGACTGAGTATGTCCGCAACGGCATGAACCGGGCGCGGAAACTTCGATTGGAAGGTCAAGTCCGGCGTTCGACAGCCGTCGGGTTCGCTCTGACCGTCCTGCAGCGACGGTTGGCATCGTCGCCGCGTGCAATCCTGCGCTCTTTGGAGCGGAGGCGCGGGCGTCTGTCCGACCGTGTGGTCGAAGCCGAGCAAGCCCGAGACGAATTTTCCGGCAGTGACAGCGCGGACGAGGAAGTGGGAGTGCTTGGTCGGGTGCCCGAGGGGTATGAATGGTCCGATTTCGATGATTTGAATGCTGACGAGTTCGATGCTGACGAACTTCTGGCCAGCCGAGTGGAGGATTTTGAGGACAAGATCGTCGACGAGGCGACTGCAGCGCGCACGATAGCGGAGCTCAAAGCCGAGATCGAAGAGCTCGACGGTCTAGTCGAGCGGGCCCGAGCTCTCTACAGCCGCGGCGATGATCGCAAATGGGATGAGTTGTCCAGCTTGTTGCAGAACACTCCGGAGATGCTTGACGAGACCGGCCGGACCAAGAAACTGATTGTTTTCACTGAGAACCGCGACACCCTGGACTATCTCCTTGAGCGGCTCGCGCGACTTTGGGGGAGGGCGGGTGAGGTGGTCGCCATCCACGGCGGCGTCCGCCGCGAGGAACGTCGTCGGGTGCAGGACCAGTTCACTCAAGACGACCACGTAAGGATCCTGGTGGCCACGGATGCAGCCGGCGAGGGGCTGAACCTTCAGCGGGCCCACCTGATGGTCAACTATGACCTTCCCTGGAACCCGAACCGGATTGAGCAGCGTTTCGGGCGAATTCACCGGATCGGCCAGACCGAGACTTGCCGTTTGTGGAACCTGGTAGCCGACGGCACCCGCGAGGGTCAAGTGTTCGAGCGTCTTCTTGAGAAGCTGGAGGAACAGCGCAAGGCCCTCGGCGGCAAGGTTTTCGATGTGCTGGGCGAGGCTTTCTCAGACAAGCCGCTGCGTGAACTGTTGATTGATGCAATAACGGCTGAACATCCCGGTGCCCAACAATTGCGCCTGAGACTGGTTATCGATGAGACCATCGGCAAGAGGATGCAGGAGTTGATTGAAGAGCAGTCTCTTCTGTCCGATGAACTCAACAGCGCCGTGATCGACGAGATTCGCGACCAGATGGAGAGGGCACAGGCCATGCGTCTGCAGCCGAGCTTCATTCGCCGCTTCTTTCTCTCAGCATTCGGACAGCTGGGCGGAAAGGCGACTCGGCGTGAGGCTGGTCGTTACCAGGTGTCGCGCGTGCCCTTCTCTCTGCGAAATTGGGACTCCGAGTTCGGAAGAGGCCGACTTTTGGGAAGTTACGAGCGGATCTGTTTTGAGCGCGAACAGATCACGGTACTCGGGTCCCCGTTGGCTGACCTGCTGTCTCCAGGGCACCCCCTGCTTGACGCCACTATCGGTGGACTCTGGTGGCGTCATGGTTCCGTGTTGCGACAGGGCAGCATTCTTGTGGATCCCGAGGACATGGGAGATCGCCCCAAGGTGTTGGTGTTCTTGGAACACGAGATCACTGATGGGACCGGCACTCCTGATGGCAGGCGCCGGGTCGTTTCGAAGCGTTTCGAATATGTGGAAGTCTCCGAAGACGGCGAGATAGCCGATGCTGGTCGTCATCCCTACCTCGACTTCCGCTGCCCCACCGACGACGAGTTCCGGTTGCTGACTCCGCTGGCCGCGGCCGACTGGGCACGCGACACACTGGCTCGCCAAGCGCTCGAACACGCGATCGCACACAACGTCCCCCGCCACTTGGCAGAGGTAGAGGCGAGAGTGCACACCCGTGTTGACCGCACACTCGATGCTGTGCATCAGCGCCTCACAGCGGAGGCGGATTACTGGGATAAACGAGTCCTGCGGTTGAAAGACGACGAACTGGCCGGAAAGCCCAACGCCAAGATCAATTCAGCTCGCGCCCGCCAACGCTCCGAAGAAGCTGAGGACCGCTTGGAGCGACGCACCGCGGAGCTGAATCGTCAGCGCAAGCTCTCGCCTCTGCCTCCACGGGTGGTAGGCGGGGCCTTCATAGTCCCGGCGGCGCTGGTGTCACGTCTGTTGGGTGAAACCGCTTCTGATGACGCCGCAGTCGATACTGCCCGTGTCGAACGTCTCGCTGTGGACGCAGTGCTGGCCGCGGAGAAAACACTGCACCGCGAGCCTACGGAGATGCCCCATAACAACAAGGGTTACGACATTGAGACCCGTCACAGTGAGGGTCGTCTGATGTTCATTGAAGTCAAGGGTAGGGCCGTCGGCGCGATGGACTTCACGATCACTTCCTCGGAGATCATCTGCGCCCTCAACAACAGCGGCCACCACATTCTCGCACTGGTGGAGGTGGCCGACGACGACAGCACAGATGTCCGCTACCTCTATGACCCGTTCACTTCCCGAGAATCTGAGCCCAGTTCCGCCGAACACAAGCGAATCCTCGACTGGAAAACCTACCGCGAACTCGCTGAGCCGCCGAGTTGAGCCATCAACCGCCCCAGAGGGTCCTCGTTGGGACCTCGCGCTGTCACACACACCGCCTACTGTGATCGAGACGGTAGATCGGGGGTAAGGAGAACCCATGGCAACTGGAGCCTTCACCACAGCGTTGCTGGCCGCTGCTCTGCTGCCTGGCGCCTTCTTCCAATGGGGATTCGAACGGCGCGCCGGGCGCTTCGGTCTCGGTCTTCGTGATCGATCCTTGCGCATCGCAAGCGGATCAGCATTCATCTTGGCGGTATACGCCACTCCTCTCTATTGGCTGCACACGAACTACTGGGCGCAGTTCAGAGATGGAGCCTTGCCGATTTGGATGCCGACCGTGCTTTCAGTCGTTTACCTTGGAGTCCCGCTGACCGGTGGCTGGTGCTTGGGATGGGGGGTGCGGAAGCAGCGCTCGTGGGCAAAGCTGCTGGTACAGGACAACCGCATCCCCACCGCATGGGATCACATGTTTTCGGGGCGCCCGGCAGGTTGGGTTCGCTGCAAATTGAAGTCCGGTACCTGGGTCGCCGGTGCTTATGCGGGAGAATCAGACGGGGTTTCTTCGTACGCGTCGGGATATCCCGAAAAGATGGACCTGTACTTGAGTCCAATCGTCATGACCCACCCCAGCACGGGCGCTTTCATATATGATGACGAGGACAACGTCTGTTTGGATGCGGGTGGTCTATGGCTGCAAGCAGAGCAGATCGAGATGATCAATTTCATTCCCGCTGAGAAGGAGGCGGAGACAGATGCCCAAGAAAACGAGTAGCTCGAACAGAGACCAGGAGCGCGGCGGTCGCCAGAATAGGGGTGGGTATTACCCGACGGGCACTCTGCAAGACCTGTTGGACCACTCCGACCAGCTTCCTCGCGGTCCGGCTCCCGGCGCGTCTGTCTCTGACGATGCGCCTGTCGCCCCGGTTCCACCGGACAGCGATCACACCAAGTAGTTCCAGTCGCACCTACGGCCCACCGAGAGGTAGGGTGCTCGGGTTGTGGAGCATCGTCGGAAACTGATCGAGGTGGCGCTGCCGTTGGACGCGATTAGCGCGGCAGCGGCCAAGGAGAAGTCAATTCGTAAGGGGCACCCTTCGACGCTGCATCTTTGGTGGTCCCGAAAACCGTTGGCTGCGTGTCGCGCGGTGTTGTTCGCTTCGTTGGTGGACGATCCTTCGGCAAGGCCGGACGAGTTTCCAACCGAAGACGATCAGAAGGCCGAGCGGGAGAGACTGTTTGGGATCATTGAGGAACTGGTTCCTTGGAAAAACACTAACGATCCGGCGATCCTGCAAGGGGCCCGTGCCGCAATAGCGAAGAGTTGTGATGGACAGCTACCGACCGTGCTGGATCCGTTCGCCGGTGGTGGCAGCATTCCACTTGAAGCACAGCGCCTCGGTTTGGGAGCCCTTGCTTGCGACCTGAATCCAGTGGCTGTGTTGATCAACCAGGCTCTGATCGAGATTCCTCCGATCTTTGCCGGGCGATTGCCCGTGCACGCCGATCCCGAGCGGCCTGCTGAATTAGGTTCGTGGTCAGGAGCGCAGGGACTTGTCGCCGATGTTCGTCACTACGGCGAATGGATGCGTGATCAGGCGGAAACCCGAATCGGTCACCTTTACCCGAGAGTGCAGCTCTCGAAAGACAAAGGCGGCGGAGACGCAACCGTGATCGCTTGGCTATGGGCTCGCACGGTGCCGTGTCCCAACCCGGCCTGTGGCGTGGACATGCCTCTACTCAACTCCTTTGCGCTGTCACGCCGAAAGAATCGGGAGGCTTGGTTAGACCCGTTCGTTGACCCGTCCGCCAAAGCGGTTAGATTCAACGTGAGACGGGGGGAGGGATGCCCCAAACGGGGAACCGTGACTCGAAGTGGCGCCACCTGTCTGGCTTGCGGATCGGCGGTGCCTTTGAAGGAAGTCCGTTCGGCAGCCCAGAGGGACGGGTTGGGTTCACAACTCGTGTGTACAGTTGCGGAAGGCGACCGGCAACGGGTCTATTTGGAAGCGGACGAAGAGCATCTGCCGGTAGATATCCCGCATCCCGTTGATTCACCTTCGGGCGATCTGCCGACAAATCCTAGGGCCGTCACCACGCCCAACTATGGCCTGACGAAATGGTCTGACCTGTTCACCGCTCGTCAACTCACCGCACTCTGTACGTTCTCCGATTTGGTCTTGGAGGCGCGCCAGCGGGTGCTCGCCGATGCTCTTGCCGCTGGACTGTCCGACGACTCCACTCCGCTCCAAGAGGGTGGTACCGGCGCCACCGGCTACGCGGATGCGGTTGCCCACTATTTGGGATTGAACATCGGGCGCCTTGCCAACCGCAGTTCCAGCCAGAGTTTTTGGAACCCGAATGGTGAAAAACTTGAGCAAGTTTTTGCGCGCCCCGCGCTGCCAATGATCTGGATGTTCGCTGAAGGCAACCCGTTCTCTAGTTCATCGGGTAACTTCCTCGGCCAGTTGGACTATCTTCTCGCAGCCCTTGAGAGCGTGCCCGCTCAGGGCGAAGGACACGTCGAGCAGCTTGATGCCCGCTCCTTAGCACCGCTGGGCCAAAAAGCTGTGGTCTGCACCGATCCGCCCTACTACGACAACATTCCCTACGCCGACCTCTCCGACTTCTTCTACGTTTGGCTGCGTCGCTGTTTGAGTGATGTCCACCCAAATCTGTTCAGCACGCTGCTCGTTCCCAAGGCACAAGAGATGATCGCCGAACCCGCTCGGCAGGGGGACTGGGACTCTGCCGCAGCGTTCTTCGAACAGGGCCTCCGTGACGCTTTCTCAGCCATCCTTGAGGTCCACGACCACGATTACCCGTTCACCCTCTTCTACGCTTTCAAACAGGCCGAGACCAACGAGCAGGGCACAGCGTCCACTGGATGGGAGACCATGCTGGAGGGTTTGTTGGACGCGGGGGTGACCATTACCGGCACTTGGCCTATCCGTACTGAACAGCCGGGAGGGCTACGCGAGGTAGGTCGGGCAGCGCTGGCGTCATCAATTTTGTTGGTGTGCCGTCGTCGACCCACCGATGCTCCCTTGACCACACGGCGAGACTTCCTGGCGGTCTTACGCGCCGAATTGCCACAAGCGCTTCGCCAGTTGCAACAGGGAAATATCGCTCCCGTCGATTTGGCACAAGCGTCGATCGGTCCGGGCATGGCCGTCTTTTCTCGTTATGCCCGAGTCGTTGAAGCTGATGGCTCAACCATGAGAGTCAGGGACGCACTCGCGGCAATCAACCAAGCCCTGGACGTGGTGCTCGACGAGCAGGAAGCCGACTTTGATGCGGACACCCGCTGGGCCATCTCCTGGTACGCAGAGTTCGGATTCGAAAAGGGATCATCTGGAGTAGCTGAGACGCTGAGCAAAGCCAAGAACACATCTATTGGTGGCTTGGTGCAGGCTGGTGTGCTTCTCCAGCAGGGCAATTCCTGTCGTTTAGTCAGCCTCGACGAACTTGTCGAGGACTGGAACCCCAGAACCGACGTCCGCCCTACCGTCTGGGAGGTCGTTCACTACCTCATCTGCCAAAATGAGAGCGGCGGTGAACGGGCTGCCGCCGAGTTGTTGCGGACGGTCGGCGGTCTCGCTGAACCAGCCCGAGAGTTGGCTTACCGTCTATACCATATTGCCGAACGGAAAGGCTGGACTTCAGACGCGCTCGCCTACAACGGACTTGTCACCGCCTGGCCCGATTTGACTCGGCTAGCCCACAATCCTCCCGCCAGCGAGCCTGCACTCCGTTTAGACCTTTAGAACCGATGTGGCGCCCGGAGACTAGTTCGCATCAAGGATGTCGTTTCGTACGAGGCGCGTCGTCTCCCCTTGGCTTCACAGGAGTATCCCAGCAATGATGCTGGCAACCACTGCCAACACGAAAGTCCATGATGAACGCCGGAGTTTCTGGACTTGCTGCAATGGAATAGATTCTTCGTGGCGCGTTCCCCTAGCCGAGAACTCAAGTCCTACGAACATCAAGAGCACAGAGAACGTTGACGCAATGAACCAGGCGGACGCCGGTTTTGTCCATCGATCCAGCAAAGTAGCCCCGGCGACGAGCGCAGTGGCACTGAGAATCGTCGTTGCGAATGCAAAGGATCCGAACCTTCGGTTCTCGCGTCTTTTTTTGTTCTTCTGATCCTGGCCTTCAAGGTGTGTCTCCAAGGTCTTGTTCCTGGCTTCGAGATCCGTCAGACGAGACTCGAGTTGAGCAGCCGCTTCGGTGACTTGCAGATGTTCGCGCTCAACTCGGCGTCTATTGGCAACCTCTGTTGCGAGCGCCTGTTCAGCATCCAATCGGGCTGCTTCGTGGGATTCAGCGGTTTTCTTTGTCGCGGCAACCTGCTTCTTGAGTTCTGCATTGACTCTCAGCGCTTCGTCCTGCTCGCTCCGAAGGTCGGTCATCTCGTCTCCAAGTTCCCGAACGACATTCACCATCGCCTCTCGCACCAATTCTTGGTCGTTTGAGAGGTCGTTTTCGGTTGCTTCCAGGCGATTTCGTAGGGCCGTGCTGGTCAAGATTGCAGAGACTGTGTCGACGTCCAGATCTCCAATTCCCTCGAATCTAGAAATCTCACTGAGAATGCGCAACGTAACCTGTTCCGATTGCTTGTCGAACGTGAGGAAGAGCAACGGTTGACGGACACTACCGACCAAGGCCTCATCGAGGTTGATAGACGACGGAATCCAGAACTGAAACAACTGGATCAAAGAACTCGGCTCTAGACAGACCGGCGGACCCGCACCATTGACCCGTTGTTTGCGATCAAAGGAGATGAGTCCGTAGTCGAGGGTTGCTACCCATGCATTCGTCTCTAGAGGCGACTCGACAGCGGGGCTCCTTCGCGAGCGGGTGAAGTGCAACAAGACCATGTCATGGAGGTTGGCCTCGTAGGACTTCTGTCCGCGAGAACGAAACTTCTCCTGAGCCTCTGACTGGTCATGGAGGTCGTCAATCACGTTCTGATCGACATGGAGGTAGGACAGATCAGCGTTGTATAGCTCTACGCCCTTGCTCCGAAGCACCGTGAGCAGATCGGATTCGTAGGGCCCAAAGAAATCTTCTGCTGTCAATGTACGACCCGCGTTACTGGCAGCTTCGAGATAGCGACTGGTCAAACCAAGCGACGTGGTCCGCTTGGCCGCCTCTGCAAGGTTGGGCTGGCCTCGGAAGCCCTTTAGCCGAAAGATCACGTCTTGGAGAACCCTGCGCGTCTCGTTCACCGTCTCCGGGATCACGTATAGCCTTAAGTCTACGCGACCCTGCAACTCCTGAACGAGCTGTAGCAACTCGTTGGCCACATCATCACCGGGGTTCTCGTGTAGACCTAGCACCGAAAACAAGAAGTTGGTGTCGAGAAACACATCGACTCGCCCGGCTTTGTGATCGAGGAGACTTAAGCGCTCCAAAGCATCATCGGGCAGAGCCGCCGCATCGAGTGCGTACTGTGCGTTCAGGCGGCGGAGCACAAATCGGCGCACATCGTCGTCTCGCGGTTCAATGAAATCAACCAAAAAAGTTCGGATTTGGTCGCTATGGCGTGAAAGAAATTCGCGCAGATGTGATTCAAGATCACTGTTGCCATCGGAGAGGTCAGCCGTCAGTAGCCCATACATGCGGGCTCCCATGTGCCGGACTACTGGGAGCACCACTTCAGTTTCCAAGATTCGCCAGAGTTCGTCCTCTTGGTCTTCTAGACCACGTTCCCGAGCCATGTTCCCGAAACGAACTCGGACATTTTTCTCACTGTCGAGTGTGGCAGTCTGTTGTTGGTGTAGGGCTTCATGTGCCGCTTCGGACACGCGCAACGAACCGCCTTGCTCGATCAACTCGCCAGACTCGACGAGGTTTCGAATCGTGGAGTTGACGCGTTCGGAGTTCGCCTGTACGCCGCATGACTCGACAACCCCATTCACGACATCGTCGTGTGAACTGGGACCAAGCGTGTAGGCGCACGCGAGTACCAGGCGTTCTACGGCGTGCTCCCACCACCCGGACTCGTTCAGGGCGACGTGCTGCACAAGACGTGTGAAATCACTCGCGGGGCTGTCTTCGCTAGTCACAAAATGGTACTCCTTGACATTGGGCGAACTCCCATTCTTGTGCAGGCGGTCACAGTGACAGGTGGATGTTGACCGACCGATCGTCTTTTGCTAGCACCGCACTAGACCGAGCGGCCAAGCTCGATTCTCCAATTCTGGATCGCGGCGACGGAAACGACGCGAATCTTCAAGTCTATGTCGCGAATGTCGAGTCCTACTAGTAGAAACAAGTCGGGATCAGACTCAGGCCGGGAGCAGAACACAGCGTGGCGTTATCGAATCATGAACGAGTGGGCAAGGCCATGGTCTTGCTTGGGGAAGGGCTCGGGCCGTTCGTGGCCCGCGAGTGCAAGACCGAGTTCGGCGAGAACTGGACCGTGGGCGCGCAGCGCTCGGACACTCGCGGGCAAGGCCGACCCCGAAAGGTGAACCCGACCGATCCCCAGTTCCTTCTCAAGGTGATGTGGGATGAGTGGAACACCATCTTCAGAAAAAAGCTGGGACGCGCCGAGCGCAACTACGTTTCAGAACTGCAGGACGCTCGCAACCAGTGGGCACACAACGAGCCGTTCACGGTGGATCGCGCGCTGCGGGCAATGGACACCGCAAAACTGTTGTTGGAGTCCGTTGCTGCAGGCCCTCATGCCACAAAGGTTGACCAACTCCACAAAGAACTGCTGCGTCAGAGGTTCGACGAACAGGCTCGCAAATCAAGCCGCAAAGCCACGGCTGCACAAACCAAGGCCCAAGAGCAGAACCTCGTTCGAGCGGGGCTTCCACCATGGCGAGAGGTGCTTGAACCCCACGACGACGTTGCCTCGGGCCGTTTCCAACTGGCGGAGTTCGCAGCAGACCTGCACAAGGTGTGGCGCGGAGAGGCTGCGTTGGAATACGGCGACCCGGTCGAGTTCTATCGTCGCACCTTTATCACCGAAGGACTCTCCAGCCTCATCGCGGGAGCGGCCCGCCGTTTCAGCGGAAGCGGCGGTGATCCAGTCATTCAGCTTCAGACCAACTTCGGCGGTGGTAAGACCCACGCGCTGATCGCGCTCTACCACCTGGCAAGTGGCACGCCTGCGACTCAGCTGAAAGGAGTGGAGGAACTGCTGGCCGCTCAAGGACTGGAATTGCCGACGAACCCCGTACAACGAGCGGTGGTAGTTGGCCACCAACTCCAACCGGGAGAGGTCTCCGTGAAGGAGGACGGTACTGAAGTCCACACCATGTGGGGAGAGCTGGCTTATCAACTGGGTGGTGCCGGTGGCTATGCGCTTGTCGCCGAATCTGACCGTACTGGTACCAATCCCGGTGCCGCTCTCACCGAGTTGCTCCAAAAGTACGCCCCGTGCCTCATCCTGATTGACGAGTGGGTCGGTTACGCCCGGCAACTATACGGCACGTCTGGTCTGCCCGCAGGTTCTTTCGATGCTCATTTTAGCTTTGCTCAGGCACTCACTGATGCGGCTACCAACACTCCAGGCGCGTTGCTAGTTGCCACTATTCCTTCATCACAGATCGAGGTCGGCGGGGAAGGGGGACAAGCCGCGTTGACCCGACTGGAGAACCTGTTCGCCCGGACGCAGGCCAATTGGCGCACAGCCACCGCGGAGGAGAGCTTCGAGATCGTGCGGCGGCGGCTCTTCAAAGACCTCACAGATGAGGCCTCCACCCAGCGTGACGCTGTGGTGAGGGCTTTCGGCGATCTCTACCAGAAGCAGGCAAGCGAGTTCCCGCCAGAATGCAAGGAGGGCGACTACCTGCGCCGAATGAAAGCGACATATCCGGTGCATCCTGAATTGTTCGACAGGCTGTTCGGCGACTGGTCGGCCCTTGAAAGGTTCCAGCGCACCCGCGGCGTGCTGCGGCTCATGGCTGAGGTGGTCCACAGCCTCTGGGTCAACAACGACTCCAATTTGTTAATCTTGCCGTCAACTATTCCGATCGACGACAGCAAGGTTTCTGAGGAACTGATCCGGCACTTGGAGAGCGACTGGCGCACGGTGGTTGAAGCCGACGTAGACGGTGACAATGCACTTCCTCTGCGTCTTGACAAGGAGAGTCCCAACTTGGGTCGTTATCTGGCCACGCGCAAGGTAGCGCGTACAGTCTATTTTGGGTCGGCCCCATCCCAGCAGGCCGCCAATCAGGGACTTGACGACCGCGCGATCAAACTCGGCTGTATTCAACCCGGGGATGCCCGGCCGGCGATCTTCGGAGACGCGCTCCGCAAATTATCTGACCAGGCCACCTACCTCTATCGAGACGGAGCACGCTACTGGTACGCTCTCCAACCCACCGTAAATCGCATAGCTCAAGACCGAGCCGAGAACCACTTCAACGACACTGATGTCGAAGAGGAAATCCGTCGGCGTCTCGATGCCGCGCTAACTCGTGACAACGGAGCGTTCGCTGCAGTCCATGTCTGCCCCCGATCCTCAGCGGATGTGCCCGACACCGATGAAGCTCGTCTGGTTGTCCTTGACCCGACGGTGCCCCACGATTCAAAAACAGACCAAAGCGAAGCCCTCCGCGTGGCCAAGGAAATGCTTGCCGAGCGTTCAGGTGGCGCTCGGCTATGCAGCAACATGCTGGTGTTCTTGGCAGCCGACAGGAGCCGGTTGGACGACCTGCAACAATCCGTCCGCAGTTTCCTCGCTTGGCGATCCATTCAAGAAGACGCTGAGTCTCTAGGCCTTGACCCGTTCCAAACGCGTCAGACAGCGAGCAAAGCTGACGATTCCGATAAGACCGTGGATACTCGGATTCCTGAGACATACGTGTGGATGCTCAACCCGTCGCTTCCTCCCGACGACTTGACCGGGGATACGCGATGGGAGAAAGCTCGCGTGACCGCATCGGGAACGCTGGCCGAACGCGTGTCACGCAAGTTGGTGAACGAAGAGTCGTTGCTCGTGACCTACGCCGGATCGCGTCTCAAGTGGGATCTTGACCGGGTGCCCATGTGGCGGTTCGACCCCGACAGCCCAGGAGATAAGCAATCCTCGGTGTCGGTCAATCAACTCTGGAGCTACATCACCCAGTACTTGTACCTTCCCCGGCTGGTGAACCGTTCGGTTCTGGAGGATGCGATCTGCAACGGCGTGCAGTCGATAGCTTGGACCACTGACGGGTTCGGTTACGCCGACAGCCACGACGGGGAGCGTTACATCGGCCTTCGAGCAGGCGAACCGCTCATGGCCGTTGCTCCTAGCGGTCTGCTAGTACACCCCGACGCGGTGGCACACCAACTGGACTCGGAAGCCGCGGCGCGGGCAGAGCAGGCAGGTTCCGTCTCCGGCGCCGCACCGCATGATGACGGCTTGACTACGACCATCGCCGATCTCGGTGCTGGCGCAGCAGGTTCAAGTGACTTCCACGCTGTGGGACCTTCAGCGCCCACCCGCTACTACGGCAGGATTAGTGTTGGAGCCGACCGCTGGACCCGAACAGCTGCAAACGTTGCGGAAGCCATCGTCGACCAACTCAAGCGAGCCGACAATGCTCAAACCCGGATCACCATTGAAGTGGAGGCAACTTCGGAGAGTGGCTTCGATGACGAGGTGCGGCGCAGCGTCACCGAGAACGCGAGCACGCTTAAATTCGACGACAGCGACTTCCAGGACTGAATTTGGTGAGTTCGACACCTGAGACCTAGACCGAACAACCATCTAGCTAGGACTCTTATGTCGGAACCAGTGGAGGGATTGACATGGTGCAGATGAACGAACTTGGCTTCTATACGTTGGCGGGAGCGCCCGAATCGCCCCGCGAACTGCTTGATGAGGTGCGCCAAGCCGAGGAGATGAACCTTGGTTCGGTGTTCATCAGCGAGCGATTGAGCATCAAGGAGGCGGTGGTTCAATCCGGTGCCGCCGGTGCGATATCTGAGCGTATGGGCGTGGCCACCGGCGTGACCAACCACCATCTGCGGCATCCGGCGGTTACAGCAGCTTTCGCGATGACCATGCACAAGATGACCGAGGGACGGTTCTGCCTCGGTCTTGGCAGGGGCATCACCTTGTTGTCTCAGGCCTTCGGTCTGCGCCCGATAACCACAGCGCAGCTGGAGGACTTCGTGGGCCTCATGCGTCGACTGTGGGCAGGCGAGTCGATTTTCGGTCACGACGGTCCCGCCGGCAGCTACCCCTACCTGTCGCTGCGAACCACCGCCAGCGAGCACATCCCGATGGCCTTGGCTGCTTTCGGTCCGAATTCTCTGGCCCTCGGCGGGCGTTGCTTCGATGCGGTTCTGCTCCATACGTTCTTCACCGACGAGACCACCTCGAGGGTCGTGTCCGCGGTTAAGCAGGCTGCGGAGCAGGCGGGCCGTGATCCGAGCGCCGTGCGTGTCTGGTCCTGCTTCGCCACGATCGGCGACCACCTTCCAGAGGATGTGCGTTTGAAGAAGACCGTCGGCCGCATGGCCACCTACCTTCAGGGCTATGGCGACCTGCTGGTCCGGACCAACAATTGGCATCCGGAGGTCCTTGAACGCTTCAGAGCAGACCCCCTCATCTCCGAGTTCCAGGGCGGGATCGACGAGGTGGCCACAACCGAACAACTCGAGCGCATTGCTGAGTTGATCCCTGAGGAGTGGCTCGCGCCTGCCGCGACCGGCACTCCCGCCCAGTGTGTCGAGAAGATCCGCGGTCAGTTCGATCTCGGTTGTGACGGCGTGATCATGCACGGCGCGAGTCCCGATCAGTTGAGTCCCATCGTCGACGAGTACGCCCGCACCAGACCCGCCGACCTCTTCGACCATCTTTCCCCAAACCCTGGCGCCTGACGCAAGGGAACGGCGATACCTCAGCGGGGGAGGACGGTGATGGAGCAAGCAACTCAATGCCTGTGTGGGATGCGCTTTGTCCTGGAGACCGGCCTACGGCCCAGTATCAATTGGAACCCGAATCTGTGCAAGCCCAATGCTCGGATCAACTCGGTCCGAGTCCGTCAGCGGACTGAAGAGGCTGAGGATCGCCTAGGGCGACGCAAGGAAGAGTTAGCCCGGCAGCGAAAGTTGTCGCGGTTGTCCCCGCCGGGTGGCCGGTGGAGCCCTAGTGGTGCCCCAGGGTTTGCTGGCCAGTTTGTCGGGTGAATCGCTCCCTCCTGAGCATCCTGCGGCGGCCCCTCGGAGCCAGCAACCACCGACTGCCTCCGACACAAGTGTCACACCGGCCCCATACACTCACTGGGTCAGCAACTCGTTTGGGGTCCGATGCCGACTATTGTCTTCGCAGGAACGCAAGCCGCCTGTAAATGGGAAGGCAGGGCGATGACCGAAGACGAGGTCGCGGCAATGTCCGATGACATCGCAGACAGGGCACTCGACTTAACTCATGAACAATCGATCGTAAGCAGCCTTCAGCTTGCATCAGCGAATGTTTCAGATGAGTGGCTCAGCGACTTCCTCGAAGAATCCGTATCGCATGAGGTTGTTCCGTGGCAAGTCGGTGAGGCTATCGCCGAGGTAGTGCTTGAGGACTCCTATGGCGTGGTCTTTCCTTGGAACAACCGTCGGGATGAGCGCAACCCGAAGGCGAGTCTCCCAGGCGCAGACCTGGTCGGGATCAGCGAAGAACCGGAAGGGGGCAGACTCGTCTTCGGCGAGGTCAAGTCCTCGTCCGATCGGAACTCGCCGCCCGGTGTCCTGTCGGGTAAGAGCGGAATGGACCAGCAACTCGAACGACTCATTGACGAACGCAAGCTCCACTGGTCGTTGATCAAGTGGTTAGGTGCTCGCGTATACGATGACGAGACTGCGGCCTCCTTCAACAAGGCCCTAGCGTCATTCGTCCAAACAAAAGGGACTTCAGTGCGTCTGATCGGTGTTCTTGTTCGTGATACCAAAGTGAACGAAAACGATGTCAGCACCCGAGGAAGGTCGTTGGGCGACAAGGTGGAAGCGCCCGGTTCAGTCGAGCTCTATGCCCTCTACATGCCTAAGCCGATGGCCAACTGGACCGAGTGGGTAGGCGCATGATCGACGATCTACTCATCGCACTCCGAAGTGACCCCGTGCAATCGGCTTCCCGCGAGGCAAAAAAACTTGCAGCCTTGGCAATTCTTGGTGAGGTTGGCTCACTCCGGGATCCGAACGAAGCGACATTCTCCGCTAACGCGATCGAGGTTGTGGCCCTTCGCCTCTCGGCTGCTGGATCTGACGAAGGCCCCACTGCATGCAAAGAGGCATTCGAGTTGCTGCGCGCGGTCTTTCAAGATTCAAACTCTCAGTCTGAACTGTCGGATCTTGATGTCTCTAGGCTCCGCACACGAGCCGCTGCATTCGGAGTGCTGGGCGACCTCCACGCGCAAACGAGGCAATTGCTTGAGACTGTGCCAGAAGCACCGACCGACTCCGAGACCTGGGTCGCCAAAGTAGAGATAGCCGTATTGGATAGTTGGCAGCTCTTGATCCGTAAAAGGGGTTGGGAAGATATTGATCGACTACGTGGACTCATTGAGCAGGTTCGGAGTCAGCAAACAAGCTACGAGCCCGGGTTCCTCGAAAGCCAAGCTGACGCGTCCGGTGGGTGGAGGCTTGTTGCTGCTTATCACCTCCTGAGAGCCGCAGAGATTGTAGCCGAGTACACAGAGCACGGATCGGTGGGCGACCGGTTCGATCCCGTCGAGCAGGCGGAGTTTCACTTCGACCGTGCGCGTGATGCAGCCAACGAGGCAAGTGACCCAGACCTCGCCTTTCTTATCAAGCTGCTGGATTTGGCCGCGCGGACTCTGATTGAAAGAAGCATATGGAGAGTTGTCCGCGGTGCGGGAACCAGAGCAATCAAATTCGTGGAGCAGATCGCTAGCCGCGACAAAGAAGATCCCTTCCTTGAGCTTTTGCCACCTCAGTACAAGGCTCTGGTTGACGAGGGTTTGGTGGGTACTGGGCGACGATCAGTTGTCGTCTCGCTTCCCACATCAGCAGGAAAGACGCTCGTTGCGGAATTCCGAATTTTGCAAGCATTGGACAGCTACGAAGCTGAATGCGGATGGGTGGCATACACTGCTCCCACACGAGCTCTGGTAAACCAACTGACCGCACGGCTTCGGCGAGATTTTGCACCGCTTGGTATCCGAGTTGAGCGTTTCTCTCCAGCTCTAGAAGTCGATTCCGTCGAAGCCGAGATTCTCGGCACCGCTCAAAACCCCTTCCGTGTTGTCGTGACCACTCCGGAGAAGCTTGATCTGCTGCTAAGAGGCGGGTGGGTGTCGGACCTAGGCCGTCCGCTTAGCCTTGTCATCGTTGACGAGGCCCACAACCTCGGATCTGGCCCACGAGGTCTCCGGCTTGAGCTTCTCCTTGCGACAATCAACAGCGAAGCAAGAGATGCCAGTTTTTTGTTGATGACACCATTTATTCCTAACGCAGAGGAGATCGCTTCTTGGCTTGACCCCGGTAACCATCAGGCCGTCGAACTCAGTCTTGAGTGGTTGCCCAATGAGCGAGTGGTCGGTCTCGCAAAACTAGAGAAGGGATCGCCTCGCGGCAACTCCAGAGTCGTGGCGGAGACTGTCCTTACATCCGCCCCGTCGTTGCACGCTGATCAGACGGTCGAACTCGCCCAGGGTCGGCCGCTTGGGCTGACCTACTCCAAGTTGAAAACGCCGACGACGCTGGCGACCGCCGCCGCAGACGCTCTGGGCTCACGGGGTTCCACCGTGACTCTGGTCGGACGACCGAGCGATTCGTGGAACGTAGCCGAGCGGCTCGCTGAATCCCTGGCTGGCGAGGTTCAAGATGGACTCGTCGACTCAGTTGGCGAGTTATTGGCTGGAGAGTACGGAGCGGACTATCCGCTTGTGCGTCTTCTCAAGAAGGGAGTGGCTGTTCACCACGCGGGGCTTTCTGACGATGTCCGCCTCATGATTGAGGCGCTAGCGGAAAGGGGTGCTTTGCGGCACATCGTTGCAACTACAACACTTGCCCAGGGAATCAACTTCCCCATCAACAATGTTGTGCTGGCTAGTTATCAGTATCCGTACGGCGAGAACATGCCGACCGAGGATTTCTGGAACATCGCCGGTCGAGCTGGTCGAGTCAACCACGGACAACCCGGAGTGGTTCTTTTGGCTGCCCACGATCAACAGCGAGAGTTGGCTCTACGGGATTACCTGACTTCTGCAGCCACCGAGTTGAGCTCAACGCTGGTTGACATGGTCGAGAGCGCCCTTGTCAAATACAACGGGCTTGATCTCGCCCGGCTCAGCTTCATAGGAGAATGGTCAAGTTTCGTACAGTTCATCACGCATACCTACAGAATCGTTGGTGCGGAAGAGTTCTCGGTACGCGTCGAGCAAGTCTTGAGAGGCACGCTTGGGTTTCAAGAGCTTCGTGTTGCTCATTCTGGGTGGGCAGACATCCTCGTTCGGAGTGTTCGAGACTACGCCTCGCAGTTGTCAGGCAAGCCGATCTCGCTAGTGGACTCGACAGGCTTTTCGATAGAGAGCGTGAATGCGACATTGGCTCGGATGTCGGCGGCCGGAGTAGGGGAGAGCCTTTTGGGCGACGATCTGTTTGCTGAGCGATCAGGAAAGCTCAGCGATGCGATCGGCGTGCTGCTTCAGGTGCCAGAACTGCGCGAGCAACTGCTTGAGAGTTTGGCTCCAGCCGAATCAGAGGGCGACTTTCTGTCTCGCGTCGTCAAAGACTGGGTGGGCGGAATGCCGCTGTCAAACCTTGCCAGCAACTATTTCGAGACCGCTTCGGACAGCAATGAGAGCCGGCACACCAAAGCACTGACTCGCTGCTGCCAGAGGCTGTTCGGATCGATCCTACCGACGGTCTCGTGGGGACTGTCCGCATTGCAGGCACTGGCGATGGCAGGACACGACGAGGAGATCACTGCTCAATCTCGCGACATCCCCTCCTACGTCTACTATGGCGTTGACACGCGGGAAGCCGTTGCGCTGCGTCTATTTGGTGTTCCCCGAACAGCCGCACTTGGACTTGCCCGGACGCACGGTAGCGGACGAGGAACCGAGGAACTTAGACAGTTCCTCGCTGAGAGTTCAGCTAGCGACTGGACTGATTCCTTGGGAGCAATCGGCGAGTCGTACTACAACGCATGGAGGCTTGTGGAGCCGGTCGCGTAGTAGTTGCAGCGAAGGCGCGATTGGAGTTCTGAAAGGAATCATGACCAGGGCCATTAGATCTAACCGCAAGAAGGATCGGCGGAGACGAGCGAGCGAAGTCTGGGGAGGGCACGTCCCCTCTGGGACACTGCAAAACCTTCTCGACAATGTTGATCAACTTCCGCGGGGTCCCGCGCCTGGAGCTTCATCAACCTCCGGCACATTAGCGGCGCTTCGGAAATCAGGGTGGTGTGAGGGTGTTGAATGGTGCCCAGTTGAGCTTCTATGTCAATGTGGGCGCGGGTTTTGTGGCGCTTCGGAAATGAGGGGGGAGTAGGGGTTGTGGGTATCCGCGGGTGTGGGCGAGGGATCCTCCAGAATCGGTGCTGTTAACCCCCGAAAATGGAGGATCGGTGTGGAACGCGACCCTATACGCATGTGCGAGCTGTTGGTGGGACTAGGCGATGTCGAGGTGCTCGGCGTCGACGACGAGGCCGACAGACCGTTGAGGGTGCATGTTCGCAGACACGCTGAGAGGCCGCCGTGTTCGGGCTGCGGGGGACGGTTGTGGGGCTCTTCGCGTATTAGGGGCTCTTCGCGTATTAGGTCGGAGTGAGGGTGTTGAGTGGGTTCCAGTTGAGCTTCTATGTCAATGTGGGAGCGGGTTTTGTTGTTTGGGTGTTGTTTTGGAGGCAGGTCCGGTCGCGGTCTGGGATGCGTCGTTTGGGGGTTCGGATGGCTTCTCGTTTGTTTTTGCCTCGGTCGGGGCTGTGTTGGTAGTGGGTGCGGTGTTCGGTGTCGGGTTTGGAGATTTGGGCGATGGCGGCGATGTGGATGGCTTTGTTGAGTTGGCGGTTACCGCCGCGGTTGAGCCGGTGGCGCACGACTCGGCCGCTGCTGGCTTGGTTGGGGGCGGTGCCGTTGGCGATCGCGAAGCGGGCTTTGGTGGTGAACCGGGCCGGGTCGCCGGTTTCAACGAGGATTTCCGCGGCCGCTAGCGGTCCGACGCCGTGGATGCTGTCGAGACTGGTGTGGGTGTCTTTGAGCGCCGCGGCTAAGCGTTTGGTCACAGCGTGGCCTCGCGGTCGAGGCGGCGTGTGTTGGCGATGCGGCTGTGTGCGGTCTCGGCGTGTGCGCTGGTGTCGCCTGGTAACAGCTTTGATGCAGCGTCGAGTCCGGCGCGGCTGGTGAGCGCCGCGGTGCCGGTGTGGTATCGGCCAGCGGATCTTTTCAAAGGAGCTGTGCAGGCGGTTGATGGCCGCGGTGCGGTCTTTGACCAGTTCACGGCGGTAGGCGACCAAACAGGCCAACTCGCCGGGCGCTCCCGCGAAGCGGGGTGCGGGCAAGTCGTCGTCGCGTGCGGCGATGCGGGCGATCTCAAGCGCGTCGACAGGGTCGTTGTTGGTGTAGGTGCGCCGCTTGCGACAAGCCGAGGCGGTCATCTGCGCCGGCGCCTCCACCACCGCGGCCCCAGCGTTGATGAGCGCCTCGGCTGCGGGTCTGCGGTAGTTGCCGGCACCCTCGATGCCGACCCGCTGCGCGTCGACAGCGCGCGCCCAGCTGACCAGTTCGGCGTGCCCGGCCTCGGTGTTGGCGATGCTGCGCTGCTCGATGACCACCCCCGAGGCGTCCACCAAACACGCCGCGAGCACGTCTTTGTGGGAGTCGACCCCCAATTCGCACCCACAATTATTGTTGAACCTTCCTGTTGTCGTTGTCGTTGTGGCACAACAGGCCCCTGTGGTGTTCAACCATGCGTTGATGAGTCCCAGGACACAGACGCTTCTATCAAGCGACATCACCGGGCAAACACCCGCGGGGAGGCACTCAACTACAAAGCCACCACCACAGGCGGGGCAAGGGCTCAGGAGCCATCCCCGCCGGTGCAACACCAATCCCCACACGCATGGGTTTGCCGGGTCTTCGCGTATTAGGTCGGAGTGAGGGTGTTGAGTAGGTTCAAGTTGGGTTTGCTGGCGTAGAGCAGTGAGCGGATCCGGTAATTTGCGAAGTTGGTGAACCCGAAGGCGACGCGTTTGACTCGTTTGATCAGATTGTCAGCGGCTCGGTGGCTGCGTTGGACACTCGGGCGTGGTGCCAGTCAGCAGTTCTGGGTGCTCCAACGAGCCAGGGTGCGTCCCAGCCGGTTGACCTCGACAGGCAGAAACGAGTCTTGGAACTCGACGGCGAGCTGATCGACGGTCACGCGTCCGAGGTCGGGATCGGCGATGTCATATATCCCGCGCAGTGTTTGGTTGGCGTGCCAGGCGTTGCGGACCTCGCCGAGGGGATCGCCCGCGTGAAGCAACCCCAGCAGTTTCGTTTCGCCTGTTTCGCTGATGCGTTCGTGACCGGTGAGCAGCAGTTTGCGAGCCCGATATAGCGGGTCGTGTTTGCGGCCCCGATGCCCCAGCGTCTGGTTCTGCACTCTGCGTCGCACCTCGTCGAGTGTGTTGTCAGCTTGCCGCACCACATGGGAACGGGTCCGCGACCAGGGCTGCGTCAGGCAGCGCCGTGTCCAGCGTCGCCCTATAGGGTCCAAAGAGGTCTAGGGTCGCCCAACGAATGTGTACCCGCCAGCTCGCCGGCTGGTTGAGCAGCCATCTCGCGGGTGCTGTGGCTGTTCTGTGAGGCACTATGTCCAACAGTTTCCCGCCGGCGACGTCGACGATGCTGGTCGCCCACGCCTTGTGTTTGAACCGGCCGGTGCGGCCGAACAGGGTTTCGTCGAGACCCACCGCGGTCGTCGCGCCGATCCGGTCAGTGTCAGCATCAAGCAGCGTTTGACCCCAGCACAGCACCGTGTCGTTCACCGCCGACCAGCAACACGCCAGGTCCGAAGCAACATCGCTCACCGGACGGCCACAGCCGACTTGGCGTGTCGCCCAACGCGCTGCTCGTGTCGTCAACAACGCCCGCGGCGGCGCGACCTAGTGGTTGTGTTCAGTCACCGAACCCGCGCCGCAATCCTCACTCGGGCATCTCCATCAGCCTTTGTGCCACACCAACCGCGCCAGCCTACCGAAGCTCAGCAGATCCACCAGCTCCACCAGCCGCTTGCCGTCGGACCACAACTTGCCGCCACAACCCGCACACGACGGACGCGCAGTCCGGCTTCGCACACTCAACCTCAACGGCCCACCACGGTCGTCGTCGACGCTCAACACGTCGACTTCGCCGAGGCCCACCAACAACTCACACATGCCTATAGGGTCACACACCACACCGATCTTCCAGGTTCAGGTGTGGTTTACGACCCCGATTCTGGAGGATCCCACCCAACTGACCGCGGACACCCCACAACCCCGACTCCGACCTCAAACGCGAAGAGCCGGATATATGACATCGCCGATCCCGACCTCGGCGCCACAACAGTCGACCAGCTCGCTGTCGAGTTCCAAGACTCGTATCTGCCTGTCGAGGTCAACCGGCTGGGACGCACCCTGGCTCGTTGAAGCATCCAGAACTGCTGACTGGCACCACGCCCGGGTGTCCAACGCCGCGTCCGAGGCTGCCAACAATCTGATCAAACGAGTCAAACGCGTCGGGTTCGGGTTCAGCAACTTCAACAACTACCGGATCAGAGCACTCCTGTATGCAGGCAAACTCAACTGGAACCTACTCAACACCCTCACTCCGACCTGAAACGCGAAGCGCCGGTTTGACGAGGCTTTGCAAAGCACCATCACCGAGAACGCGACCACCCTCAAGTTTGACGACAACGACTCCCAGACCTGATTCCAGGTCCCGGTAACGGCTAGGCGAAGTCGGGAATCAACGCTGCGTAGTGGTCGATGAAGGCCATCGTTGTCGACGGGTCGTCCCAGTGGGCTCGTGCAGTCCCCAGCACGACGCGTTCAATGCCGAGATCGCGGTAGTGGGCCAGAGTCGCGGGCGTCGGGTTGCCGAAAGCCACCATGGTGATCGGCAGACGCGGGCGACCAGCCTGCTCGACGGCCTCGCGGAACAAGCGGACCTTCTTGTCGAGCATGCCCCCCTGAATCGGTCCGAGCCCTATGTCGGTCGGCATCCAGCCGTCCGCCCACCGCGCCGCGTGCTCGCTGCCGAGACGACCCGCGGTCCCGCACAACACCGGTGGGTGCGGGCTCTGAAGCGGTTTCGGGAAGCTCCAGGAGGGTTCGAAGTCGAAGTAGTGGCCGTGGTGCTCGGATTCGGCGTCGATCCACAGGCGACGGAGCGCCTCCACGCATTCCTCCAACGCCCGATAGCGCATGGCCCAAGGAATGTCGGGTCGATGGTTGGCGAGCTCCTCGGCGTTCCAGCCGACCCCCACTCCGAACTCCAGACGGCCCGAAGACAGCACGTCGAGCGTGGCGACCGTCTTGGCCAGCGCAAGCAGATCGTGCTCCAGCGGCAGGGCGACCCCGGTGCCGATCCTCAGCGTGGTTGTGGCGCTCGCCGCGAGCGTGAGGCTCACGAAAGGGTCCATCATCTGTCGGTAGCTGTCGGGCAGTTCGCCGCCCGCGGGGTAGGGAGTGCGGCGCGACGTCGGGATGTGGCTGTGTTCGCCCACGAACAGCGAGTCGTAGCCGCGATCCTCGAGCGCACCGGCGAGTCGGTCCGGCCGAACGTCTGAGGGCGTGTTCATCGATGCATACCCAAGCTTCATCGCTGCCTCCAACTCCCGACGATACCCCCGAGCCTCCAGAGCCATAGCACCGCCTGCGGCCCGAGCGACCTCAGAAGCGTAAGGTGCGAGTCAGTGGAGGACCTCCGAGCGGGACCGCAACTCGCGATTGGCACGGCGGCGCTTCCTCGCTGCGGTGTCCTCCTCGGTGGAGGACCTCCGAGCGGGACCGCAACTCGCGATGAAAACGGCGCGCAGTGCGTCGATGTCTTGGCCGGACTGGGGGCTGCGGTTCGTGATTGGCGCTGAACGGCGCGAAGCTATCCTGTGGAGGGGCCAGAGGCTGGGGAGGTCGTAGTGGCGCTCGACTTCTCGTTGTCGGCTGATCAAGAAGCGGTCGCAGATGCGTTCGGAGCGTTCTTTGCCGCCGAGAGCCCCATTGATGTGGTGCGGGCCGCGGAGCCTCTCGGCTACTCGCCGCAACTCTGGCAGAAGCTTGGGACCTTGGAGGCGCCGGGAATGGCAGTCCCGGTTCACGCGGGTGGTGGCGGAGCGAGCCTGAGTGACCTCGTGGTCGTGGCGGAGGCGTTGGGAGAGGCTCTGGCTCCGGTGCCGTTGATCGAACACTGGGTTGCGTCGCGTGCCTACCCGATCCCGGAAATCGTGAGCGGTGACAGGATTGCCGCGCTGGCGCTTCGGGGGGCCGATGCGGAAGGCACCTGGCGGCTGGTGCCCGGCGGTGCTGTGGCCGATGTGGCTGTGGGGGTCGACGGCGACAAGCTCGTTGCGGTCCACTCGCCGGCACCGATGGTCTCGCCTCGCAATCACGGCTCCGCCCCTCTGGCCGACCGGTCGGCTCGTGAGGGGCACCGTGTTGTTCTCGGTGAGGCGCTGGACCTTTCGCGGCACCTCGACTACTGGCGGGTCCTCGCAGCCGCAGCGCTGGTCGGGATCGCGGAGCGGGCCATGCGGATGGGTGTCGACTATGTGCTCGAACGGCACCAGTTCGGTCGGCCCATCGGGTCGTTCCAGTCGGTCCAGCACGGGCTCGCCGACCTGCCGGCTCTGGTTGACGGCGGCCGCTTTCTCGTCCACAAGGCCGCGTGGGCGTTTGATGCGGAACTAGTCGATGGTGCCGGTGTGATCGATATGGACGAGGGGAACATCACCGAGTTCGCGCCGTTGGCAGCGATGGCGCTGCTCCACGCGGCCGACGCCGCCGCGGTCAGCACCGACCGCAGCCTCCACTACCACGGGGGTTACGGATTCTCGTTGGAATACGACATTCAGCTGTATTTCCGACGAGCGAGAGGCTGGGCCAACATCATCGGGGATCCCTCGATTGAGAGGCGGCGACTCGCCGATCTCCTGTGGGGCCGGGCCGAGGCAACCGCGGGTCGTTGACATGGACTTTCGACTGACCGCGCAACACGAGGCACTACGAAGCGAGATCCGCGCCTGCATCGACGCCCACATCGACGACGAGGTGATTGAACGGGCTCATCGCAGCGGCGCCAACCATTGCACCGAACTTGCCAGGGCGCTCGGCGAATCCGGCCTGCTTTCCAAGGCGATGCCCGGGGAGGGGCAGGATCCGATGGCAATGTGGATGCTGTCCAGCGAAGCCGAGAAAGCGGGAGCGCCCTTCGATTCGGTGGGTATGGCACTGGTGATCGCGGGTGTGCTCAACGCCGCGGGCACGGAGGCCCAGAACCAGAGAGTGACCGCGGCGCTGTTGGCGGGGGAGGAGTTCGTCTGTTTCGGTTTGACCGAACCCGATGGTGGCAGCGACCTGCCGGCGATAAAAACCAGGGCCGTTCGCGACGGCGACGAATGGGTGATCAACGGCTCCAAGATGTGGACCACGATGGCGCAGGTCTCCGATTGGGTGTTCCTGTTGACCCGCACCGATCCGAACGCCGGCCGTTACGGCGGTTTCACGGTCTTCATCATCGGAATGGACACGCCCGGTATCACAGTCGATCCGATTCACACGATGAGCACGGAGCGCTCCAATTCCACCTTCTACGACGACGTCCGTGTGGGCGATGAATGGGTGGTCGGCGAGGTGAACGAGGGTTGGCGTGTGGTGTCGATCATGTTCGGGTTCGAGCGCGGCATGGCCAACACCGGGGCGCTGACGCCTTTGCTCAGGCGTTTTGCCGAATGGGCGGAGGCATCGGGTGCGATCGCTGACCCGGTGCATCGTGAACGCATGGCCCAGGTAGCGATCGACGCACAGGTTGCAGAGTTGCTGACCCAGCGCACGGCTTGGACCGCGGCGATCGGCGAGCCGAGTGGCACTGAGGGTTCGATCGCCAAGGTCTTCGCCACTGAGGCGTATCAGCGGCACGCGCGTTGGGCCCAAGCGGCTGCCGGACCCGAGGGCCTCCTCGGCCTCAACGAACCGGGCGCGGCGGCCGAGGGATGGATCGATCACGATGTTCGCCACTCGGTTCCGCAGACATTCCAGGGCGGCACGACTGAGATCAACCGCAACAACATCGCCGAACGCCACCTCAACCTCCCCCGCGCCCGTTAGGCCCAGAGCGTCGAGATCGGGGCGGCGACGATGCGCTCGTCCAGTTCGAAGGTGTCGGGACCTGTGTGCAGGACGACGCCGGCAATGAAGGACTCGCCTATCGAGTCCCGAAGCCAGATTAAATTGCGGGCATCGCTGCGTCGTACATCGGCAGCCGCCTTGATCTCTATGCCGATCAAGCGACCCCGCGACAGTTCGGCGATGACGTCGATCTCTCGTCGCCCGTTTTGGTCCCGCAAGTGTGAGAGCCGGTAGCGAGCAGCGGCGACGGGTGCTTCAGCTCGCAGTTGAGCGACTACGAAGGTGTCGATGAGGTTCCCGAGCAGCCATCCGTCACTCAAGGCGTCGTCAAGGTCAACTTCGAGGATCGCGGCCATCAGGCCCGAGTCGACGAGGTACCGCTTTGGCGTGCGGCTGAGCCGCTTGAGTCGATTGGTGGACCAGGCGCTGAGATGGTCGGTAATGACAAGATCGCTGAGTAGTTGCTCATAGGACTGGGCAGTCCTACGGTCGATTCCGGCTGCATCGTAGAGAGTCTTGTCCATTGGCGTACGAGCAGAGTTGATTGCCAGTGCTTCGAGATATCTGCGCATCCGCGCTGAGTCGGGGGTTTGGCCGTGGCTCCTAGCATCCCTCAGGGCCACCTGGTCGGCGTAGCTCGCGAGCCAGAGTTGCGCTCCCGTCCCGCTGAGTTCCAACGCAGGTTCGGGAAATCCGCCTTGAAGTGCAAGCCTCAGATAGTCAGCGAGTTCGGGCGGCGGGCTGTCGCCTCGGAGCGCTTCGTTGGCGACGACGCGGTCAACGAACGTCCGGGTCGGCCTGCCGAGCAATTCTGCGACGGTGAGGGGATGCATCGGGACCATGACGACGCGGCCGGTGGCGGGCCACAGGCGCGCGTCGGTGTTGGAGCGGGCCGAGCCGGTGATGAGGAATCGTCCCGGTTTGCGTTCGACGTCGACAGCGCGTTTCACTGCCCCCATCACTGCGGGCAGCTCCTGCCATTCGTCGATCAGAACCGGCTCATCGCGGTTCCGCAGCGCGGAGTCGGGATCTGCGCGCAATGCGGCTGAGCCCTGTTCGGTGTCGACCCTCAACACTGTGGCTGCATGGCGTGCTGCAGTTGTGGTTTTGCCGCATGCCCGAGGTCCTACGAGCATCACTGCTGGAAGTTCCGCTAGACACTCGCTGAGCAGACCATCAATCAGCCGGTGGCGATAGTCGGACGACATGAAGCGATTATAGTGTTAATTCATCTGTGAATGCTGTGTTCACACATCATTCACAGCAATCCGTCCACAGTTGACACCTCGGGCTGCTCAACACTCTCCGAGGCTGGGAGGGTGAACGGCTCGGACGAAGCTCCCTCAACGCGGGTCGGCGTTTTCGGAGTCAGATCCGGGAGGCGAAACCCCAGCGTGCGGCGAACTCTGCGGGAGGGAAAGTTTCGAGGTCGGCTGCAAGTTCGGCGCCGGTATCGGAGTCGTCGCCGTAATAGTCCTTGATTGTCGTCAAGACCCGGCCAGTCGAGGTCTCCACAACTCTCCAAACCTGATTCGAAGGCGACACTGCTCCGCCCTCGGTCAACACTCCAATAACTACGGTCGCGACCGTTCGCAGCGCCCGGGCCGGGAACGGGCGCTCACCGACCTCGATATGCCAGACACCCGACGCAGCATCGGGCGTTCCCGGACCCTGGTCATGCTCGCCCATATCGGGTCATTCTAGCTGTGGACCCGGCGGGCCTCTAGGCTGGGAGGGTGAGCGGGTCAGAGGAAACACGGCTTGAGCGGCTGCGCTCGCTGGTTGATCCGGCGACAACCGCGGTCGTCACGATGGAACTCCAACAGGGCGTGGTCGGTCCCGACGCGTTGCTGCCGGAGTTGGTGCAGCGAGTGGCTGAAGCCAAGACCGTTGAGGCTGCCGCCAAAGTATGCCGAGCAGCCCGCACGGCCGGCGCCCGTGTCGTTCACTGCACTGCCGAGCATCGTGCAGACGGCGCTGGAGCCACTGAGAACGCCAAGATCATGGCTCTCATCGCCAAGCTCCGCCGTGAACGAGGTCTGCCTACCGAGATCGGCACGCCGGGCGCCGCCCTCGTTGCTGAACTCGGTCCTGAACCGGCCGACATAGTTGTTCCCCGCATGCATGGGATGACCCCGTTCATGTCCACATCGCTGGACCAGATGCTGCGCAATCTCGGCACAAGAACGGTCGTGGCAACGGGTGTCTCGGTGAATATCGGGATCCTCGGACTCTGCCTGAACGCGCTCGACCTCGGATATCAGGTGGTCCTGGTGCGAGACGCGGTTGCTGGAGTGCCGTCCGATTACGCCGACGCGGTGATTGACAACACGCTTTCGCTGATCGCTACCATCACCACATCCGCGGAACTCTGCTCGCTGTGGGACACCTTCCAACAGGAGAACCGACAATGAACGAATTCAAGTACGTCGACTACGAGGTCGCCGATGCGGTGGCGACCATCACTTTGGCCCGTCCTGAGAAGGCCAATGCCCAGAACGAGCGGATGCTCGACGAGGTCGACCACCGTTTCCGCACCGCGGAATACGACGATGAGGTCAAGGTCATCGTCCTGCGAGGCGAGGGCAAGCATTTTTCTGCCGGGCATGATCTCGGTGGTTCGAGCGATCCCGATGCGGTGAGCCTCGGGGAAGAGGACGGCAGTTGGCAGCTGCACAAGATCTACCGCTGGGAGGCTCGCAAGTATCTGGGCTACTCGTGGAACTGGCGCAACATCCCAAAGCCGACCATCGGAGCGATCCAGGGCAAGGCGATCGCCGGTGCCTTCAACCTGATCTTCCCGCTTGACTTGCTCGTGGTCGCCGACGATGTCGAGTTCTCAGACCCGGTTGTGCTGATGGC
The DNA here is from genome assembly GCA_965116485.1 of Acidimicrobiales bacterium. Lineage (GTDB taxonomy): Bacteria > Actinomycetota > Acidimicrobiia > Acidimicrobiales > Aldehydirespiratoraceae > VXYK01. Next base: position 2,866,458 of record OZ220692.1, on the reverse strand, counting down.
GATCGGAGGGGTCGAATACCACGGTCACACCTGGGAGTTCGGAGCGCGACGAGCCAAGGACATCCTCTTCACGCAGCGAACCATGGGCGCGCAAGAAGCACTTCAGATCGGATTGGCCCGCGAGGTTGTGCCGCGTGACCAACTATGGGAGCGCACGCACGAACTCGCGGCGCAGATCGCCAAGAACAATGCCTTCGGTCTGGCCCAGGCGAAACGGGCCGTGAACCAGACGCTCGACACGCAGGGCTACTATGCGGCGCTGCAGTCGGTGTTCGACGTGCACACCACCGGACACGGCAACGCGATCAGTGTCAGCGGCTATCCGATTCTGATGCAGCTTGACGAGATGAAGGAGAACATCAACCGCTGAGCAAACCGCTAGAGCGGGTTCTGTTCGGGCCTAATGCTGAGGTTCGGGTGGAGGATGCTCGGGGGCGCGCAACAGGATTGTCTCCATGCCGAAATCCGGTGCGGCGAACATCGCGGCAAGACATGAGGTGAGTCCGTTGGCGACATCGTCAGCGTTCATCATGGCTGTCCGCATTCCTTGACGTTGCCAATGCGCGAAGGTTGCGCCCACCGTTTCTGGGTCGTAGTCGTCCCCGAATTCGGTCGGCATGGTCGGCCCGAGCAGAACAGCCAGGAAACGTGTGCCGCCGAGTAATTCGGTTCTCCAACCTTCGAGCGTTGCTTCGAGGGCACGTTTGGCCGCCGCGTAGGCCACCAATGAATGCCGCGGTTGCAACGAGGAGTCCGATGAGAAGACCGCCACCACTGCGTCGTCGCTCAGATGCGGGAGCGCGGCAGCAATGACCAAGTTGGGACCGATGGCATTGACTCCGAAAACCTGTTGCCAGTCGGTCTGCGTCAGCTCTGCGGTGGGCCGCAAGGGCGACATCCCGGAGCTGTAGACGATTCCGTCGATCGTTCCGCCGAGGAGTTCGGCCGCCTGGTTCATGCCACGGCTGATGCTGTCGCTGTCAAGCACGTCTATCGCAACCACATGGCCTGCGCCCGCTTCGTCGACCGCGGCCTGCAGTTTGTCGGTTCGGCGTGCTGCGAATACCACCTCGGCCCCTGCGCCGACCAATGCGAGCGCGGTGGCGCGTCCACTGCCTGAGGAGGCCCCGACGACCAGCAGTCGTCGGCCGGCGAGTGCGTCGAATGTTGTACGGTCCATTCGGGAATCCTGTCTAGTTCACGGATGCTAGGGAGTTCTAGCAGCCAGGTCAGCAGCTTTGCTGATCAGGTCCAACACGATCGGGCCGAACGCTTCGACCTTCGGATTGACTCCCGCGCCGGCGAGGAAGCGGCTGTAACCCTGTTCGAGCACGATCCCGAGCTTGAAGCGGGCGAGGATGATGTAGTAGTCGATGTCCTCGGTTGAACGGCCGCTGATCGTCTCGTAATGGTCGAGCATCTCGTCACGGCTCGGCATCCCCGCCATGCTCATTGAGCCGCCCACGAAGCTTCCCTCGCTGCCGTCTGCGGTCGGCCACGACATCATCACCCAGCCGAGGTCCAAGAGCGGGTCGCCGACCGTGGTCATCTCCCAATCGATGATGGCGGCGAGTTCCGCTGGAGCGCCATGGCTGAACATCACGTTGGCGAATTGATAGTCCCCGTGCATGATCCCCGGTGACCAGTGGCGGGGGCGATGGTTGCGCAACCATTCGGCCGCGACGTCGAGCCCGGGGAGTTCGCGGCATCTGATCCGTTCAAGGAATGCCAGCCAGCGGTCGACCTGGCGGTCGTGGAAGTTGTCGGGTCTTCCGAAACCTTCAAGCCCGCGCGATTGCCAGTCGACTTTCGACAACAACGCCGCGCCTCGGGCGAGTTCGAGTCCCAGCCCTCGGCGGGCAGCGAGGTCGGTGTCGAAAGGCGGCGCCCATCCGCCGATGCCCATCGGCGACCAACCGTCGACGGCCTCCATGAGATAGAAGGGCATGCCCAACAGGTCGGTGTCGTCAGATCCTGCGATGTATTCGGCGTGCGGGACGTCAGCTCCCTTCAGCGCCTTGACGAGGCGGTGTTCGCGGCGAATGCCGTCGAGCCGCTCGTCGACGGCGGTGGACGGTGGTCGGCGGAGCACCATCCTGTGTCCGCCCCGTTCGATCATCGTGAGTTCGTTCTGGGATCCACCGGTCAGGTCGGCAAGCTCTGGAATCTCGCCGGTGCCGGGCACGCCGTTGGCGTCCATCCATCGAGCCAGCGCCTCAACATCGATCGTGCTGGTTTGAGCGGCATCAGTCATCGGTGTCACCTCAACTCTCAGCTTGCAGATCAGCACCCACGCTAGAACCCCTTTGCGGTGACAATTGCGGATCGGACATGCCAATTGCAAACCATTAGCACGGCAACACCCCTGTGCCGGGTCTCAAGATATCCACGAATGGCTAGCTGTCACTGGGAGTGCCGCTGAGCTGAAATGTCCGCCCTTCGACTTCGACTTCGATTCGCAATGTTCCGCCAAGGGCTTCGGTCAGCTTCCGAAGCGTGGACAGTTTCGGGTCGGCGGATCGCTCAAGCTTCGAGACCCCGCCCTGAGTCATCCCGAGCCGCTCCGCGAGTTCTACCTGATCGACACCGAGTTCTCGACGGAGTTCACCAAGCTGATGAGCGACAATCTCAGCTTCGACGGCCCGCTTGTACGCGCTGATCTTCTCTACCGAATCGGGGTCTTCGTAAAGCGCGGCTGCAAGGTCCTTGAATTTGTTTGGCATCAGATCAGTCCTTCCTTCTTCAGTGTTTCGAGATGGGCGTCGTAGAGGTCATCAGCGTCAGGCACTGCCGTCTTGTACCAGTCGTTCCACTTGCCTGACTTGTCGCCACCAAGCAGCAGGATTGCATTGCGAAGAGGATCGAACGCAAAGAGGGTACGCGTCGTGCCGGCACGAAGTTCCTTCATGTTGGCGTGACGACTGCTCGCAATCGTGTCGACGGCAGGTCTCCCGAGACCAGGGCCGTACTCTTCCAGAAGCTCCACCGAAGCAGCCAGATGTAGTTGCTCGTCAACGCTCATGCTGTTCCACCAAGTCTCGAATCTGTCTGTGAATTCGACTTCCCACACCTGCAGATACTACTCCTGCATCATATTACTTGCAAGTAGTTTTTGCACTTCGAAGCGTATCCGCGCGCTGGTACGCCTGGGAAGGTGCTCAGGGCGGAGCGTTGGCAACCTCGTCAGTCTCAAAACGGTCAAACCACTCGCTTACAACCTGGGGCACGATCCTAATCCCCGTCTCCTGCTCCCTGACAAGATCGCATAAGCGGTCACCGTCGATGAGGTCGACAGTGGGCGTCGTCGCCTGCGAGGCCTGCATGGCTGGGGCCGTGTACCGGCCGAGTGAACGAACACATCGTGAACCTGCGGAACCAACTCACCAGCCAGGTCCCGCACGGAAAACCGCGTGGGGGCTGGGTTTTGTGTGGAGCGGACGACCGGGTTCGAACCGGCGACCTCAACCTTGGCAAGGTTGCGCTCTACCAACTGAGCTACGTCCGCAATCGGCTGCTTATGTTAGCGCTCCGATGCAGATTCACGAACTCAGATCGTGCGCCAGAAGTTAGGGTCAGGGGATGGAAGAACTCTGGACGGGGGAGAGCAGGGCACTCACTGGTTCGGTTTCGGTGCTGGTGGGGGCCGAGGGAGGCAAGTACCCGTCGGGCAACTCGCTGGTGATCCGCGGCGGCGGGGAGTCGGTCATTGTCGATCCGTCGGTCTCGGTGGTCGCACAGGGCGGGTTGTCGGTCCGCGTCGACGCGGTGCTCAACAGTCATGGGCATGAGGATCACATCGCCGGGAACAAGATGTTCCCCGATGCTCGCGTGCATGTGCACCACGAGGACCTGCCGGCGCTGCAGAGCCTCGGGGGCATGCTCGAGGTGCAGGGTCCGATACCACAGGAGCGGGAGGCGCTCGCTCGATTGTTCGTCGAGGAGTTCTTCTACAGCCCGCGTCCGGATGCTCATGGTTTCAGTGACGGTGATGTGTTCGATCTCGGCGGTGTCACCGTCGAGGCGGTGCATCTGCCGGGCCACACCCGGGGACACAGTGGTTTCCGGATTTCCGGTGGAGTGTTCTTTCTGTCCGACATTGATCTCAGCGGATTCGGGCCGTACTACGGAGACACCTGGAGCGACCTCGACCAGTTCGAGTCGAGCATCAACCAGGTTCGGGACGAGGAGGCCGATTTCTTCGTGACCTTCCACCACAAAGGCGTGATCGAAAGCCGCGAAGAGTTCCTCCGACTGCTCGATGCTTTCGAAGCGGCGATCCCGCGGCGACATCAGGCGATGCTCGAGTTCCTGTCTGAACCCCGTACGGTTGCCGACATGGTGCGTCACAGGTTTATCTATCGCCCCGGTGCTCAGTCTGTTTTCGCAGATCGTGTCGAGGCGCGCAGCGCGGAACTGCACCTTGACCGGATGCGCAGGCGCGGCGAGATCGAGGATCTCCCCGACGGCAGGGTCAAAGCGACTACGGCCTGACCTTGAAGTTGAACCTCAGGGTTGGGGCACGTAGCGGAGATAGGGAAGACGACGCTCGAAGCCGTCCGGGTACTTCTCCGCGGCCGCTTCGTCGGACACGCCGGGCACGATGATCACGTCTTCGCCCTGTTGCCAGTTGGCCGGTGTCGCCACCTGCTCGTTCGCGGTGAGTTGACATGAGTCGAGGATCCGCAGGATCTCGTCGAAGTTGCGTCCGGTGGTCATCGGGTAGGTGAGGGAGACCTTGATCTTCTTGTCAGGACCGATGATGAACACCGACCGGGCCGTGGCGTTGTCAGCGGCGGTACGACCCTCCGACGTGTCGCCCGCGTCGCCGGGCAGCATGTCGTACAGCTTGACGATTGCCAGCTCCGGGTCGCCGATCAGCGGATAGTTGAGGGCATTGCCGGTGGCCGATTCGATGTCGCCGCTCCAGGCGTGATGGTCGCTGACGCCGTCCACGCTGACGCCGATGATCTTGCAATCGCGGGCCGCGAAGTCGTCCTTGAGTCCTGCGACTGCGCCGAGCTCTGTGGTGCAGACAGGTGTGAAGTCCTTGGGATGAGAGAACAGGAGGGCCCAGCCTTCGCCGATCCAATCGTGGAAGGAGATGGTTCCTTCCGTGGTGTCGGCTGTGAAGTCGGGCGCTTCGTCGTTGATTCGAAGTGACATGGGTTTGACCGCCTCGGTCGGTGGAATGGGTAGGAAAGCTAATCCTAACCTACTAGGTCGGGAATTGACAGATTTTCTTGGGCCACGGAACCCTGCCCGTCACGATCTCGCCTACTGCTCGAACCTGGCGCGGATAGCAGGGTTGGTGACGGCTCTGGGCAGATCGTGTTTGTCAATGCCCGCCCGGCTCGGACCGCCGTCGACGGCGATGGTCTGACCGGTCACATAACCGGCGAGGTCGCTCAGCAGAAAGAGGGCGACGTCGGCGATGTCGTCGGGCCGCCCTCGGCGCTGCAGGGTGATGGACGCCGCCATCGGATCAACCTCGTCGGGGTCGCGGCCTGATCGCGGCGTGTTGATGGTGCCTGGCGCTACGCCGTTGACCCGGATGCCGTGACGTCCCCACTCCATGGCCATGGTGCGTGTGAGCGAGTCCAGACCGGCTTTGGCAGCGCCGTAAGCCCCCAGGAGGGGCTGACCGCCGCTGGCGATCGAGGAGATGTTGACGATGGCGCCCGGGCGACCGTCGTCGATCAACTTCCGGGCCACGTGCTGTGAGCTGATGAAGGCGTAGCGCAGATTGGTGGTGAGCAGGTGGTCGAACGTCTCGATGGGGTAGTCCGACAGCCGGTGCCAGTACTGCGGCGTCACCCCGCCGACGACATTCACCAGAAGGTCCGGAGCTCCGAGGGCCTCGGCTCCGTTGTCGATGGCTGTCGTGAGTGCATCGAAGTCGCTCACATCGGCCACTTGGGCTGACGCCTTCACCCCGAGGGATCCCACGCGGGCCGCGGTGTCGTCGACGTGTTCTGCCACGGCGCTGATGGCGATGACGTCCGCTCCTGCTGCCGCGATCCGCTCGCAGACCGACGTGCCGATACCTCCACCGCCGCCTCCCACAACCGCGGCTGTGCGTCCAACCAAAGAGATCTCAACTCCCATGTCCCCATAGTCGCACGCCAACCGGCCGACGCTAGCATTTTGGGTCTGGCGTCGGTGCCCGAGCGGACCAAGGGAACGGCCTGCAAAGCCGTAAAGCCGCGGGTTCAAATCCCGCCCGGCGCTCGTGAACTTCGGGAACTGCCCCACCCGGCAGTTCCCGAAGCTGCGGCCTCCGCTCAACTGCTCGCCGCACGGGGGAACTGCCGTTGACTGGAATTCCGGCGAGGCATAATGGCGTGTGGTCAACTCCGATGCGCCGTGTGACGATGGGTTCTCAAACACACGGTCCGATGACCTTGACGAATCGTGGTGGACGTCCGAACGAATCGCGCTCCTCAAATGGCTCAGTGCCCACGCTCCCGCATTAGCTCCGTTGTACGAGGGGGCCTTGTCGCTCGCGATGCGTGAGAGTTTTCCAGGCAGAGTGCATTTTTCGGCCCATGCGATCCGGGAGATTCAGAATCGCCTTCCAAGTGCACTCGGACCAAAGGTCAAGCAGCACCGAACTGGGCACAAGGACCTCACGGACAAGATTCTACAACGATGGATCGAGGAGAGTTTTCCGTCTGGGTACTAGTCTTTGGCACTGTCGGCGGAGCCAGCAGCCGACGTTGACCCACCAGCAGACCCTTCGATCCATGATGCCCCGGCTTATTTCAAATGCCTATCGTTCTATCTTCATCACCGATCCCGGTGTCGCGCTCCTGTGATATCGATCTCAGCTGACAGCGGTCTGTGGCACGCTCAGCGTCGCTGCTTCCCATAGACGTTTACTATCGACCATCAGGTACTGGTGTGCCATGACATTACGTATTCCTTTGGCACCTCGGTACCTCACCTCCGGGTGAGCTTCACGGAATTCTTCAGAGAACTGGCCAACTAGATCTCCGATGATCTCAACTACTCTCTCGCACGCTCTTTTGGTAACCACGTCTTGATCAAACGCGTCCCTGCCACGGGCAGTGATGCCACTGAGTTCATCAGCCAGCTCCAGGATCACCTTGATCAGCTCCGTGTCGTTCACAGCGTGATCGCGTCGTCGAGCATCGCCCCCGCCCCTTGACCAACCGCGTCGCGGCTAATCACATCAACAGATCTGCCGAGAACCTCGTCGAGGTCCAACAACAGTTCGGCGTGGTCCATAAGGCACGCCTTCGATTTGAACGAAACCAAGAAGTCAAAATCGCTGTCCTCGGTGTGCTCACCGCGCGCGACCGACCCGATCAAAGCTATCGTCTCCGCGTTTCGCTGCGCGGCGATCTTCTTAATCTCATCTCGATGCACATCAAGCACCATCGTTCGCAGATCCATAGACCAAGCGTACCCCACCAGCTAACTCACTACCAGCAACAAAGGGCTCTTCGCGTTTCAGGGGGGAGTGAGGGTGTTGAGTAGGTTCCAGTTGGGTTTGCCGGCATACAGGAGTGCTCTGATCCGGTAGTTGTTGAAATTGCTGAACCCGAACCCGACGCGTTTGACTCGTTTGATCAGATTGTTGGCTGCTTCGGTCGCTGCGTTGGACACTCGGGCGTGGTGCCAGTTCGCGATCTGGGTGCTCCAACGGGCGATGGTGCGGCCCAGCCGGTTGACTTCGGGCGGCAGGTAGGGGTCTTGGAACTCGACGGCAAGCTGGTTGACTGTTGTGGCGCCGAGGTCGGGATCGGCGATGTCAAATATGCCGCGCAGGGTCTGGTTGGCGTTTGAGGCGTTGCGGACCTCGCCGTGGGGGTCACCGGATTCGAGCAGCCCGAGTAGACGGTCCTCGCCTGTTTCGCTGATGCGTTCGTGACCGGTGAGCAGCAGTTTGCGAGCCCGATACAGCGGCTCGTGTTTGCGGCCGCGGTGCCCGAGGGTCTGGTTCTGGACCCGCCGTCGCACCTCGTCGAGTGTGTTGTTGGCGAGCCTGACGACGTGGAACGGGTCCGCGACCTGTTCGGCGTGGGGTATGGCAGTGTCGAACGCCGCCCTATACGGTCCGGAGAGGTCCAGGGTCGCCCAACGAATGTTCACCCGTCGGCTCGCCGGCTGGTTGAGCAGCCATCTCGCGGGTGCTGTGGCTGTTCTGTGAGGCACTATGTCCAACAGTTTGCCGCCGGCGGCGTCGACGATGCTGGTCGCCCACGCCTTGTGTCTATAGCGGCCCTCACGACCAAACAGGGTTTCGTCGAGACCCTGTGCGGTCGTTGCGCCGATCCGGTCGACATCGAGCAGCGTTTGACCCCAGCACAGGACCGTGTCGTTCACCGCCGACCAGCAACACGCCAGGTCCGATGCGATGTCGCTCACCGGACGGCCACAGCCGACTTGGCGTGTCGCCCAACGCGCTGCTCGGGTTGTCAACAACGCCCGCGGCGGCGCGACCTAGTGGTTGTATTCAGTCACCGAACCCGTGCCGCAATCACCGCCGGGGCAGCGCCACCGGTGTTTGCCACGCCGGCACCTCCCGGACTTCGCGCCACCGACGAGCCGCAATCACTGCTGGGGCATCTCCATCTGTGTTTGTGCCACACCAACCGCGCCGGGCGGCCAAACACCGGCAGATCCACCAGCTCCACCGCCCGGTCTCCTTTGGACCACAACTTGCCGCCACAACCCGCACACGACGGACGCGGTGCGCGACATCGGACATGCAACCTCAACGGCCCGCCACGGTCGTCGTCGACGCTCAACACGTCGACTTCGCCGAGGCCCACCAACTACTCACACATGCCTATAGGGTCACACACCACACCGATCCTCCAGTATCGGATTGGTTTACGACCCCGATTCTGGAGGATCCCGCCCAACTGACCGCGGACACTCCGCAACCCTCACTGCCCCCTCAAACGCGAAGAGCCGAGAATCGGTCCAAGATCGTCGACTACTACATCAAGCGCGGTGAATGGGACTTCCACGAGTTCGCCCCGAGCGCGTCCAGTTGAGATTGACTCGCTATCGAACACTTGTACGTACAGTCGAGTATGGTGAGGGAAGGACGGCAGAGCGATTGACAACTCGTGTGGGACGGAACCGATGAACGATCCAACTGACCTATTCAACCTCCACCGAGGGGATGTTCTCGATGCCTACGGCGAATGGCCGCAACCCGATTGCCTGATAGTAGATGGACCCTACGGTGTCGGCGGATTCTTCGGCGATCCCCGAACACCCGAGAGCCTTGCCGACTGGTACCGCCCACACGTTGAAGCTTGGACGAAGAGCGCGAAGCTGTCATCGACGCTCTGGTTCTGGGGAACCGAGATTGGTTGGGCGACCGTCCACCCCGTGCTTGCGGAGTTCGGCTGGGAATACGTGCAGGCGATTCATTGGGACAAGGGCATCGGCCACATCGCAGGAAACGTCAACGGAAAGACGATCCGGCGATTCCCCGTAGTCAACGAAATCGTCGTCTTCTATACACGACGCCTAGAGTTCCCGACACCGGACGGAGTGGCCCCGGCCCGCAAATGGCTGCTGGACGAGTGGCTAAGGTCCGGCCTGCCGCGGCGACGAGCCAACGAAGCGTGCGGGGTGAAGGATGCTGCCACCCGCAAGTACTTCGACCAAGGCTGGCTCTGGTACCCCCCGCCGGCTGAACAGATGAAGAAACTGGTCGATTTCGCCAACGAGCACGGTGATCCCGACGGGCGACCGTACTATTCGCTCAACGGCCTTACTCCGGTCACTGGCACTGAATGGGAGAGCTTGCGATACCGCTGGAACCATGCTCACGGGATCACCAACGTGTGGCAACACCCGGCGCTCAGAAATCGGGAGCGCTTAAAAAACAAAGACGGCACGCGCCAAGCGCCACGGGTTTACAACCCGGCCCCCGGGGTCGCGTCCGCCCACCTGAACCAAAAGCCGCTTGAATTCATGCGACGGATACTCAACGCTTGCACGGTTGAGGGGGACGTGGTGTGGGAACCGTTCGGTGGTCTGTGCTCGGCCAGTGTGGCCGCGATCGAGATGGGTCGGATGCCGTATGCGGCAGAGATCGACGGCACTTTCGCTGAGATGGCGGACGAGCGGTTGCTCGAAGAAGCGCACGAGAAATCGACACCGAGTCATTTGTTCGCGGACTAGGTGTGCTGTGAGCGGTACAGGCCCTCGATTTGTTCGATGGCGGCCCGTTGGATATTGGTCGGAGTCTTGTCGGTGTTCCTTGTGAGCGTTCGGACGTCCTTCGCCCAGTCTGCTATGGAGCGGCCTCGGAACTGTTGCACCAAGGTTCGGGCCTTGAAGCCTTCAATCTCTGCATGCTTGATTCGGTCGATCTTGGCGAAGTTGCTGTCCTGTCGATAAGTGGCTGTTGCTAGCAGCTCTCGCGATAGTGCCTGCCCTTCCTCGGTTTCGGAACCCGTCGCAGTCGATAACCCCGAGAGGTTCATCACTGCGTGCAGACGATTAATGTCCTGTTCCTGGAGCTTGAACCCCAAGACGTTGGTTTGCTGGAGGTTGCGGGTGCGCGAGGCAGTGTCCTGCGGTTCGTCGCAGATGTAATAGGGCGGATTATGGTAGTGATGGTCTCGAGCGCTGGCGATTGACAGCGCGTCGGCTACGAGGACACCAACGATCTGCGGCGTGCCGAACACGATGTCGCTCAGCATCCATGCCACCACCGCTACTCTGATGTCCTTGTCTACAAGCAGGTTCTGCGACTCGCGGAATCGCCCGGTGATCTCTGTGGCCATCGGAAACCATGCCTTCACTTCGAAACCGGCACCCGTCGGCTCGCCGTCGGCAAACAGCGCCGCATCTGGAAATTCAGGATCTTGGCGTTGCCATTTCAGACCTCCTTGGGGTGCGTCCTCCGAGAGGAGCTCAGGAATCCGTCGTTCGATCAGGTTGCCGATCAGAGGAGACAGTTTCGAAACGTTCTGACCCAGGAAGACCGCCTCGTCAGAAGATGCGCTTGAAATAGTGATCGTCGGCAACTTCTCACCGACCGAATCTTTGAGACGTTCGGAGGCACGGTTCATCTCCTCCTTGGCTGCATCCGAGACCACTTGACGATGGTTGCACCGTCACCCCGTTAGCGCAAGGCGGAAATCTCGCGAAATTCACCGAGTTTCAGGGGGGTCTAGCTTCTCGTTACCATTGAATGTGTCGCAAGTGGAAATTCGTTAGCTCAATCACACAAGTGTAACTGCGCTAGCTGTCGGTTCGCGTGAGGTTGTTGGCGTGTGATGTGGGCACAAAGACGAATCTGCCCTGAGGCTCGAAAACATCGAAAACGTAGGTGTCGATGGGGGATGTGCTGACCTCCACTTCCAGCGAGGGTTCTTCCCGTATCTCGCGCACGAGCGTTTCCTGTGGTTGCTCCGCCCGTTCCATTCGACCACCGAGGAGTTCTCACTCTTCGCGCTCGTTCTTCGCGAGGAGTACTCGATCGCCTACGACCACGACACCCTTGATTGATATTGGAAGTTTGTCGAACGTCGTCATTTGACCGCCTTTAGCTGCACACGGTAGCGCTGGAGCTCCTACGGCTGAGATACGAGCACCCACTTGTTGCCGCGGGTCCGGGGTTCGGCGTGGGTGGGTGCCACGATGCCGTCGGCTCGGAGTTGGCGAAGCCAGTTCAGGACTGTTTGTTTCGACGTGCCGAGCGCTGTTGCCAGGTCGACGCTGCTGCGCGGGCCAGCCTCAAGCAGACGGATCAGCTCATCTGGGGTCCGCTTGTAGAGCGGTTGCCGAGTTGGGTGCACCGCACTGATCGTTGACACAGGAGCGTTCGAATCGATGCCGGGTCTGGCGACCAGGTGAGCGGAACTGAGATGGGCACCGACGGTCGATGGCTGACCGGTAAGGCGAACAACGTTGCCGCGAACCGTCACCACCAGCTCCCGTATTCGATCGTCCAGATCAGGCGGTCCCATCTCCATCCGATCAAGCGCCTGAACCGCTGCACGCAGACCGGAACCTCGGCTTTCGCAGACGGTCCTGCTGGTACCCGGGATGACCACGTCCTCGAGCAATCGTGCAAGCAGCGCATTACGTGTGCTGCTGATGTTTGAGTCGATGATCTGCGTGATATCGGTGTGCCCGGCGTGGATGCCGTGCAAGCCGCCGGGGCTTGCGACCTCGAATCGGTCGGGATAGAGAGAAACGCGCACCTGGGTGCCCTGAGCGGTCGGGTGGTAGTCGCGGTGCATGAGTGCATTGGCTACTATTTCGCGGATGGCCTCTGCCGGGTAGTCCCAAATGTCTTGGCGGACGGCGCCTTCTACGACGGATCGTCGACGCATGTTGCGCTGCATCGCCGAGACAGCCTGTGCCACGATCGCCGGTATCGGCCCGTCGAGCGGCTGATTGTCGATGAAGCGCGTTCCATCGGCCAGCGGCGACCCGTCCATCGTCGGCAACACCACGAATGAGGCAGCCAACTGCGGCATGAACTGTTGCGGATAGCGACCGAGCGCCAACAAGCCTGCGAGCGTGACTGGCGAGTCGGGCCGCGGCTCGGTCAGCACGCGGAGCATGTGCAGCACTTCGTGATCAGCGGTATCGGCGAAGATCCCCCCGCGACGCCGGCGAACGCGCCTTAGCAGGTCGCTCACGAGCGCGTCATCCAGATGCTCCGAACGGGCGCCGTCGACCGGCGCGGCATCGTCTGTCGGCTGACTGCGACCCGAGATCATCACCTGTATCTCGTAGTTTGTGAGGCGCCGGTCGCCGTCGTGGACTCGGATATACGATCCTTGGTTCATACCTTCGGCTCGCACGTAGCAGGGTCGGTGCTGGTGCCCCAGAGGCGGGACACGGGCCGCGACTACCGGATTACCCTCGACATCGCAGATACCGACAGTCGGCCGCACCTTTGGCTCGAACTCATCTGAGCAGGCCGAAGCAAGATCGGCGGCGAGCTTGGCAGCGTCAATAGGCAAAGACAGGAAGTCGGTATCACTCAGCCCGAATATGAACAGGCCCCCTCGGCCATTCGAGAACGCCGAGATGGACTTCAGCGCACTGTCGGGAAAGCCGCCCGCGGCTGATTTGACTTCGACAGTTTCGAGGTCGGTGGTAGCAGCCCGAAGCTGCGGCACGACAGCGTCCACTTCCGCTTGCAACTCAGTGGGTGGGTAGCTGTGCTGGGCTTTCATGGCGTTGATTATAGCGAAAATGCACACATTGTGAAAACTTTGTGCACAAATATGCTGACGAGGAAAGTTTGCGAAAACTTGTATGCGCACGATCGGCGCCCGTCAAAATGCCGGTGAGCGGTGCTAGGGTGCGGGTCTGTTGGGGCCGTTAGCTCAGTTGGTTAGAGCGCCTGCTCGACACGCAGGAGGTCACAAGTTCGACTCTTGTACGGCCCACGATGACACTGGACTCCGAGTCTGTGGGCCATGCTTTCAAGAAGGCTCTGATAGCTGAAGCTGAGCTGGCGGTTATCGCTGAGGTCAAGCGCAAATCGCCGTCCGCCGGGGATCTGAGTCCGGGCCTGGGAGCTGCCGAGACCGCGGTCGAGTACGTCCGAGGCGGGGCCGCCTGCATCTCAGTGCTGACCGAGGGGCCGCGGTTCGGCGGGAGCCCCGAAGATCTGAAATCTGTGAAACAGGCAGTGGACGCTCCCGTGCTGCGCAAGGACTTCCTCACGACTCCCCAACACATCCACGACGCATCTGCGATGGGCGCCGACGCAGTGCTGCTGATCGTGGAGGACATCGGATCGGTCTCAGAAGTCGAAAAGCTTCAGGCTCTCGCTCTGAGCCTGGGGATGGATGCCCTCACCGAGGTCCGCGGGGAGCACGATCTGGCGATGGCAGCCGATGCCGGCGCCTACATGATCGCGGTGAATCAGCGGGACAACCCCAAGGACACCCGCTTCACTGTCGACCACCACAAGGCGGTCCGCATGGCGAGCCTGCTGGCCGAACTCGGGCCGGGTGTCGTGACCGTCGCTGCATCCGGCATCGAAACACCGAACGGAACGAAGCTCGCAGATCTGGCCGAAGTCGGCTATGACGCGGCGCTGATCGGAGAGGCCCTCGTGCTGAGCGACGCGCCCGCACAACGTCTGCGGACCATGCTCGAAACGTTGCCGTAACAAGAGCTTCTCCCGCCGGTTACACGCCCGCGATCTTGGCGTAATCAACCACCAATAATCTTGGCGCTCGAAACCTGCAAGTAATTTCGAATTATCGGGGGAGTAGAGATGTCTGGTGACACTGCGTGGATGCTGGTTTCGGCTGCGTTGGTGATGTTCATGGTGCCGGGTCTGGCGCTGTTCTACGGGGGCATGGTCGGCACTCGAAACGTGCTCAACATGCTCAACATGAACCTGTACTGCCTGGGGGTGATTCCACTGTTGTGGGCGGTGTGCGGTTTGGGGTTCGCCTCGGGGGACTGGGACTTCCCCTTGTTCGGCGACTTCGACGCGGCCTTTCTGAACGGTGTCGAGGGAGTCGTCGGCGGTCGGGAGTTCGTGTTCGGCATGACGTTCTCGGTGATCACACCGGCTCTCATCTCCGGCGCAGTCGCGGGTCGCATGAAGTTCACCGCCTGGGCGATTTTCGTTCCCCTCTGGTCGTTCCTTGTTTACTCGCCGGTGGTCTATTGGATCTACGGCGGTGAGGGTTGGATCGCGAACCTGCCGGCGCACGACTTCGCGGGCGGTACCGCGATCCACATCAACGCCGGTGCCGCGGCCCTGGCATTGGTGATGGTGCTCGGCCCCCGTCAGGGATGGCCGAAGAAGATCGACTTCCCCCACAGCCTGCCCCTGGTCCTGCTGGGTGCGGGAATCTTGTGGTTCGGCTGGTTCGGTTTCAACGCGGGCTCGGCTCTGGCTGCTGACAGCGTGGCCGTTCACGCTTTCATCACCACGTTCCTGGCTGCAGCAGCGGGGCTTTGCTTCTGGATCCTCGCGGAGGTCGTCAAAGGCGGGAAGCCGACATCGTTGGGCATGGCCTCAGGCATCGTCGCCGGGCTTGTGGCGATAACCCCGGCGGCAGGATTTGTCGGAGCATTCCCGGCCATTCTCATCGGCGCGGTTGCCGGGGTGGTGTGTTTCCTGGCCATCGGACTCAAGGTTCGCTACAACTACGACGACAGTCTCGACGTCGTCGGGATCCACATGTTCGGCGGGATCGTCGGCGGGGTACTCATCGGGTTCTTCGCCGAGGCTGCGGCGGTGGAGGGGGCGGACTTCATAGACGGGGTCTTCTACGGTGGCGGAGAGCTGCTGTTGAACCAGATCGTCTCGATTGTTGCGGTGATGGCCTACAGCTTCGTGGCAACCTTTGTCATAGCCAAGATCCTCAACGCCACGATGGGTCTGCGGACCACCGACGACGAGGAGACTCTCGGACTCGATCAAGCACTGCACGCCGAGACCGCTTACAACTCCTAGACGCGGCACTGCCGATTCGGGCCCGCGTATCCAACGGCACTGCGTTGGGGTAGATTTCCGGCATGGCCGACGAACAGCTCCAACGCTTCCGTTCCAGCATCGACAACATCGATGCAGCGCTGATTCTGTTGTTGGCAGAGCGCTTCAAGATCACCGAGGACGTGGGCGAGTACAAGGCGCAGCAGGGACTCCCTCCAGCGGACCCGGAGCGTGAGGAACAGCAGATCGCGCGGCTGCGTCAACTCGCGTCCTCGGCCAACCTTGACCCCGGTTTCAGCGAGGCCTTCCTGCGTTTGGTGATAGACGAGGTGATCCGTCGCCACGAACGCACCGCCGACCAGTCCTGACAACCGCCGACGTCGGTTTGAGTAGAGTTCCGCGATGGTGCTGAGAGCGAGCGCTTCGATCGAGGTGCGGGCGACTCCGCAGGAGATCTTGGAGTTCGTCCTTGACCTGGAGCGGTACAGACAGGTTGACTCAAAGATCCTTGCGGTCGGCTCCGTGGTCGGGCCCGATGAGGCAGGGCGCGGGCGAGTGAGACTTTGGACGAGATTGAAGTGGACCCCGCCCGCTCCCGATGTACATACCATTTCATTGCAGCGTTGGAGTCGCCTGACCTTCACGGGCGCGCCGAAGCAACCCTCCCGGTTCATCCTGCACTTCACCGGTGTTGTCGAGTGCCAACCGAGCGCAGACACGACACTGGTGACGCATTGGTATGAGATGAGGTTCCGTGGTCCGTTCCGCCTGCTGGAGCCTTCACATCGCGCCTGGCTCCAGCGTGATCTCGAAGTCGAGTTGCAGCGAGTGGCCGATTGGTTCGACCAGCCCTAGACCGGATAATCCGCGGTCCAGGGGACCGTAAGGCGACGGTATGCGATCCGCCAGCCGTCGGGGGTGGGCACGAACCGGTCGTGGTAGTGGATGTGCATCACGTGGTCGATGCGTTCATCGCCTTCAACTCGCAGATGGTGGGCCTCGCAGTAGGTCACTCCCTCGATCTCGGCGTCATCGGTGACCGACAACAGCTGCTGGCCCAGGATGTGGCTCGTGGCCTCATAGCGAAGCAGTCCCGCCATGGCATCAGTGATCTCCGCCAGCCCCGATCTCCGGCCGCGGCCCGTATCGAGCAGAGCGTCCGTGGTGAACACCTCATCGAACCGATCGAAGTCGCGCTGGTCGACGATGACGGCGTACAAGGCAACGAGATCGGCCAGTGCGGCCCGATCATGGAGGTTAGTGAGGCGCGTCATGCTGCTACGATCCCACCTTTGACCAGCCTGTGGGGTGATCAGTGCAAACTTCAGCGGAGTCGCGTGCAGCGGACCAGACGCCTCAGAAAGGGCCTCTGGACGCTGCTGACCGCTGGGGTACGGACGTGGATCCGCGAATCGATCGTCTTGCACGGATGTTGTGTGACGCTTTCGTCGAGTACCACGAGCGCTACCTGGAACTGACCCACAAGGCTGCGCGCTGTTTCGCCGAGCGTGATTGGGCCGGACATCAACAGGACACGAAAGATCGTCTGAACCTGCATAAGCGTCTGGTGTTCAACGTTGTGGACGCGGCTCGACTGGTGCTGTCGGAGAACGACCCCGACGCTCGCACAGTGTGGATCGGCGCCCGGCGCCGCTATGTGGACCTGGTCTCGGAACGCATGGATCTCGAGTTGGCCGAAACGTTCTACAACTCCGTGACCCGGCGCCTGTTCCATATCATCGGGATCGACGAAGAACTGGAGTTCCTCTGGCTCGGTCCCACCAAGTTGCCCGCAGACGACGGCACGCGTGGTGAGTACCGGCAGTTCCCTGTTGACGGCACCGTAACCGACTGTCTCCGGGAGATATTCGAGCACTCCCCGCTGGCCTCCAACTTTGCCGACATCGACGGCGACGCCGCCAAGGTCGCCGGCCGCGTCAGCACCCTGCTCGAAGAGATCTGGGATGGCCATCTCGATGCCATCGACGTTCTGCGCCCGGTGTTCTACCGCAACAAGGGCGCCTACCTCGTCGGGCGTCTGCGCTGGTTGAACCGTCTGGCACCCATAGTTGTCGCGCTCGTCCATTCCGACGCGGGCGTTCAGGTCGACGCGGTGCTGCTCACCGAGACCGACGCCAGCCGTCTCTTCGGCTACACGCGGTCCTATTTCCATGTGCTGTGCCGACGCCCGGCAGCGGTGGTCGGCTTTTTGAAGTCGCTGCTGCCGGTGAAGCCAGTGGCCGAGCTGTACACGTCCATCGGCTACAACCAGCACGGCAAGACCAACCTGTTCCGAGCGCTCTACCGCCATATGGAACACTCCAACACCCGCTTCGAAAGGGCGCGGGGCGCCCGCGGCATGGTGATGGCGGTGTTCACCCTGCCGTCCTTCGACGTGGTGTTCAAGCTCATCAAGGATCGCTTCGCGCCGACCAAACGGACCACCCCCGAAGACGTGAAACGTCGCTACAAGCTGGTGTTCGGCCATGATCGAGTCGGTCGCCTCGTCGATGCTCAGGAGTTCACGAACCTGAGTTTCAACCGTGACCGATTCGATGAGGAACTGATCGACGAACTGCGCAACGACTGTGCGCGGACGGTCACGATCACCAACGACGAAGTGGTGCTGCACCACGCGTACACCGAACGTCGGCTCTACCCCCTGGACCTGTACCTGCGGGAGATGTCACCGGATCGGGCGCGTGCTGCTGCCATCGACTACGGGCACGCGATCAAAGACCTCGCCGCGGCCAACATCTTTCCCGGCGATCTGTTCCCCAAGAATTTCGGGGTCACACGGCACGGGGCGGTGGTGTTCTACGACTACGACGAACTGGCGTTGCTCGGCGAGATCAACTTCCGCAAGATGCCAGTCAGTCAGAACTACGACGATGAAATGTCGGATCAGCCGTGGTTCCCGGTCGAGTCCAACGATGTGTTTCCCGAGGAGTTCCGAACCTATCTGCGTTCTCCGCGGGTAATCGGCGAGGTGATGGAAATGCGCCACTCGGACATTTGTTCCGTTGAATTCTGGAAGTCGATGCAGGACCTGCACCACGCCGGCGAACTTCCCGATTTCTTCCCCTATCCACAAGAATTGCGCTTCGAGGAGAGCTGATATGTCCCTGGGCACTCTGCAAGGAAGCGTTGCGGTCGTGACCGGCGCCGGTTCGGGAATCGGACGGGCGATGGTCGAGCACTACGCCGGTCTGGGAATGAAGGTTGCGGCTGCCGATATTGACGGTGCTGCCGCTGACGCGACGGCCGAAGCTGCTGGTGGAGAGGTGGTAGCTGCCGCGGTCGATGTCGCTTCAGCCGATGAGGTTGAGTCGTTGGCTGAAGACGTCTACGAGCGTTGGGGAGCTGTTCATCTGCTGTGCAACAACGCCGGGGTCTTCCAGGCCGGTCTCTGCTGGGAACGGTCCGTCGACGACTGGGATTGGACGCTGGGAGTCAACCTCTACGGCATCATCCACGGCATCAAGTACTTTGTGCCGCGCATGCTTGCCGGCGGCGAGCCGGGGCATGTCGTGAACACGTCGTCGGTGGCCGGCTTTGTGGCGGCACCGTTCACCGGGCCTTACAACGTGAGCAAGGTGGCTGCATTCTCGATGACGGAGTCGCTGGCTCACGACCTCGCCGCGGCGGGCGCAGAAGTCGGAGCGTCCGTGCTGTGTCCCAGTGCGATCCGCACTCAGATCGCGCACACCGACAGGGTGCGACCCGGCGGCCCGACCAATGAGGGCGAAGACGCGGCCGGCGTGCGGCAATCATTGTTCGCGATGACCGAGAGCGGAATCGATCCGGCGGAAGTGCCGCCGATCGTGCTGAAAGGAATTGCCGACGGGGATTTCCTGATCGCCACCAAACCGTCGTACCGTCAGCAGATCGAGACTCGTTTCAACGCCCTGCTCGACAAGGGACTCCCACCGACCTCTGTCGTGGACTGAGCCGGTTGCAGCCTAGTCAGGACGGTCAATAGTTGGGAGCACTCGCCGCTAGTCGTCGGTTCGCGTGAGGTTGTTGGCGCGCGGACAAGGCCCACGCGACCCATTGGGCGGCGTTGTCGTTTTTTGTTTGCGATAGGCACGCACAGGCGAAAGCCACTTGGGCCATGATTACCTGCAGCGGGTCCGGAACGCGGATCGAATTCAGCAGCAAGTGTCCGCATCAGTGGTGCTCGCGGAGGTAGTAGACGATTTCCATCATCGCTTTGCAGTCGACCTCGTTGTAGGCGCGGATCTCTTGCATGAGATCGAGGTCAAGCAGTTTGTGTGCTCGGCCTTGCGCGACTTCGTTCTGGCACCACCAGGCTCCGATCATCGCTCCCAGGCCGTCTGCTGGTCCTGTCTGCCATTTGGTCTGGACTAAGCCCGCCTCATGCAGGGCGTTGGTCATGGCCTTGAGTCCGAAACCGTGCGCTCCCCGGACGACTACCGGTTCTTCTCGAACGACCTCGCCGAGGAAATCGAACCAATTCGGATCGCCCCACCGTTGTCCGCGGTTGCTGTGGCGCTTGACGGCGGAGTTGTGCGCCTTTTTGAATGTGGAGTCCTCAGCGGTAGACCAGTGGTAGACCCTCGGGTCTCCCCCCGGGTCAAGGCGGTCACGTGTCGCACTCATATGAGTGAGCCATTGCTCGATGACTGTGGCCTCGTCGGCTTCGAGGAGTTGGTCGGTGGTGAAGCACTCAAAACGCCACGAACCCTCTTCAATGTGGCCGCATCCAACCATGAACACGAGAGGTTGACCTCCCTTCTTCGGAAAGGAGGAGAAGTCGTCGTTGACGTCGCTGACGGTTTCGAAATCGACGTAGAACTCAAGCGGCGGCGTGTCGATCCACGATGAGCGGGCTGCTTTTGCATCTGCTGGCGCCACGACATGGCGATGATTGCGGTTCACGTCCAGCAATCGTTGAAGCTGAGACGCCGTTTTGGAGCCTTTGATGCCTAGAGCTGCGGGTGTTACTCCTTCGTCGCGCCAGTCGAACAGGCCCTTGCTGTTCGCCTTGCGCCGTAGTCCGGTGCCGACTTTGTACAGGGCGGTCAGGTCGCCTCCTTGTTCAACGATGTGTCTGACAGCTCCCGCCCACGATCCGGGCTCGCCTTTGGCGTTGGGACGCAGCTCATCGACTGAGGGTTGCGGCAGCGCGACCCAGCTATCGCCGTTGTTGCACATGCGCCGTATCCAGTCGGTAGCGGCATCCGCTCGCTTGCTCAAGGAGGCACCTGTGACGTTCTCCTCGTGCTTGACCGGGGCTAGACGGTCCATGCAGTCATCGATTCTGATGGTCTTTTTTTTGACGGTTTGTGCCCAACCCCGCCCTAGCAGGAAGGCTGTTGGTGGCAGATAGCCCTGCATTCTGCCCAGCGCCCGGTTGTAGATGTGCAACTGGGCTTTGTAGGCCTTACGTGAACCTGAGTTGCTGAGTCGGCCTTCCGTCGTCAGCTTCAGGGTCGTGTATTTTATGTCGACCACAACGTAGTGGCGGTCCCCGATGCCGAGGTCAGGAGCAGCGACTGCAGCATCCTGACCCGATAGCGCGCTCGGGAACAACTGGACCAGGACATCGCTGCGCACGAGCAGATCCGGCATGCCGTATGTCTGGTTTTGAGGGTCGCGTAGCACGCCTTGATAAATGATCGGCACCCCTTGAGCCATTGCCTCCCATGTGGCCAAGGCAAGGCCCAGGTCACGGCTGGGAGGCCCCGAGGAGCCAGTCGTGTTGATTGCACGAACCTCGCCCAAACCGGATTCGCGCAGATACTGCAGCACATTCCGCTCAAACTCATCGCCCTTGCGGAAAATGAAGAGCGAGAAGTCGGTTCTCTCATCGACCGGGTCGCGCTCGAAGCCGTTGGACTCACCGAACCGGTCGATCCAGTCAAGCAGCGGATCATCCATCATGTGGTTGCGCGTCGCAGAGGCGGACACCCACTCGTCCCATTCCGCGTTGCTCTGGGGATCCCTCAGCGTTCCGTGGTCGTCGTGCGTTGCTTCTTTCTTACCCATATCCGCAGAATAGGAAATGGGTGTGACAACAGGCAGCGAAGCGCTGGCCCAACTCCTCAAGGCTGTCCAGCGCGAGTCACCATAGCGCGCCAAATCCAAAGGTTAGTGACAAATATAGCGAAATATTCCGTTAATGTCCGTTAAGGTAGAAATATAGGACACCTCGAAGCGCGGTTCTGGGACTCGGACAGGCGCGAGTCACGCGAAGCGAGGCCCGGGGACGCCCGTTCTGGGATTTTCGAGGCGTTCGTTCCACATCCGATCTCTGGGTGGTCGCCCTTGTTGGATTCACGCACCTGGCAACACGCACGCGAAGCAGAGGACTCCGCAGCCGCGTGTCTATCAGAGCACCCTGATGACCTTGAGGCTGCGGGCTGGTTGCTCGTGCGTCTTGAGAGCATCGCGTCCAGCCTGATCGAGGGCATACGCATATACCCGCGGACCTTTGCGCTCGCGGAGGCGCAGATGACGATGGCCCATGGACGCCCCGAAGTCAGCAACCGCGAAGTGATAGGCAACGTCGCAGCCACCGAGCACGCTTTGCGAATCGGGTCCGGCACAGAGCCAGTGACCGTCGACGACATCTGTGCGATCCATCACTCCCTGATCGGAGACCATCCCATCGCCGGAGCGATACGCGAAGCGCAGAACTGGATCGGCACATGGTTCTCCTCCCCGCTGACTGCACATTTTGTGCCTCCGCCGCCAGAGTGGGTACCGCAGTTGCTGGAAGATCTGGTGGTGTCGATCAACGAAACGGGTCATCCGCCTCTAGTGCACGCGGCTGTGGTGCATGCTCAGTTCGAAACGATCCATCCTTTCGCTGACGGCAACGGCCGTACAGGCCGTGCGTTGATACAACTCATGTTGGCCCGCAGCGGCCTGGTCACAACCGCCGGGTTGCCGATCAGCGGTTCTCTTGTGCATGGTCGCCACCTCTACATCGAAGCTCTCAACCGCGCCCGTTCAACCTGCGACGTCGACAGCCCCGAGAGTTCAGCGGCTCTGACGGATTGGATTGAACTGTTGGCCGACTCGCTTACTGGAGCGGTCTTGACCGCCGGTCGCGTCGCTGGCGAGGTCGCCATGATCGAACGATATTGGCCGAGTCTGTTGAGCACTCAAAACCATCGCCGCTCTGCTAGCACCGTCGGCCTCCTCAGAGTTCTTGCGGCGAATCCACTGGTCACCGTCAAGAAGGCCGCCGCGTTGACCGGCGCCAATGAGCGCACCGTCAGGCGCAGCATCCAAAGACTTCGAGACGCCACAATCCTCACTCAGGACGGCACCGGCAAACGCAACCGCATCTATGAGGCCACCGATGTCATCGACCTCTTTTCCGACCACGCGAGTATCAACCCGGGATGGCATTCAGACCGCTCACCGCGACGGTTCCACGCCCGACTCGACGAAACTGAAGCGTGATGCTGTTGGCGTTGCCATTGCTGGGACGACTCGCATCGAACGCAGGTCGCTTCGGTGTTGATAGCCCTTCAAGCGAACCTCCACTGTGTACCCGATGACAATTCTGGAATCCGGCTGTGGAGCAGCACGCCCTGCCGGACGGGTCAAGTCCCGCGGTGTGCTTTGGCCGAACAGAGGAGCTGGCCCGAGGGTTGGTTCGGTCCACGTCCTGTTCCGCGCCGTATCACCGACGTGCGCCCGGTCCCGGCCATCTCGGGTCGGATCCCGGATCTCGAGGCGGCGACAAGCTACCTGGAACGATTCGCTCACAATCGCGGTGTCTGGATCGGTGAGTTCGATGGTGAAGTCGTCTTTGGCGTCGCCTGCTACGACCAAGAGAAGGAGAGAATCGTTCTGCATCGCGACCTCTGCCGCGACCCTGCTCTGCACGCGTTCGCTCTGGCGCACGAACTGGCCCACCACCTCGACCCGCAATTCAGGCATTTCGGCGAGCAGTACACTGAACGGCGCCGCAGAGTCCGTTTCGAGGTTGTCGCTGAAGCAGCCGCGATCCAGAGCGCTCCTCTATTCGCTGCTCCGATGTCGGCTTCTAAGGTACGGTGATCCTATGGCCAGAGTTGATCGTCGGCTCGACCGTTTTGACGGGGATGGAACCGATTTGACGATGCGCGGTCTGATCACTGCGGCTGACATCCCGCGTTGGATGGCCGATGACGATAAGCGTGGCCGGGTCGTGGAATTACGCGTTCTGGTGAAGAACTGGGCGAGTTTTCCCCAGCACCGCGCCGCGATGATTCGTCAAGAGCCGCGTCGTTGGCGTTGGTATCACAGGTTCACCAAGCGGCGCAGAGACCTGCCACGTATCGCGGCGGTGGTCCATGGACTTTGTGTCCGCGACGGGGTGCCTGTTCCGACTTGGGTGTCCAAACATCGCTCGCGGCGACCCATCGCCGTGCTAGACGCCGTGGACTTGAACACCCCGTACGGTCAGCTGGTCATAGAAGGCGCTCCCGATGTGTGTCGCGAACACAACGTGTGGTTCAGCCACGAAGTGCTGGAATCTATCAGCGTCCACGGGTTCCCTTCTCGCGACCCTTAAAGCTACGGCCGACCCCATAGTTCGGAGTTCCAAATATGACCGAGGATTCTTCGCCCAGGGCGTTCGGGCACGCTGAGATGATTCAGTATTTCGCGGAAGTCGATGCTGAACTCGGTCGACGCTACCCGTCGGTGAGCAGCACCTTGGTGGTAGTGGGCGGTGCTGCAATGACTGAACGTGTCGACGGTCGTTCAACGAACGACGTTGATGTGATCTCTGAAGGCATGACCAACGAGATTCGGGAGGCGGCGCGGACTATTGCAGAGCGGCACAATCTGCGGCCCGACTGGATCAACGATGCCGCCAAGATGAAAACGGTCGCGGTGCAGCCGAACCTCGAAGACCTCTATGTCGGTGCCCGCCTGCGGGTGTATTCGGGAGGACCGCGGTATGTGCTGGCCATGAAACTTGTTTCGGGTCGAGAGCTTGATCTGCCAGATTGTGTTCACCTGATACGAGAACTTGAGGTAGACAACCCTGAGGTTCTCTTGGACTTGATCGAGGAAGCGTTACCGAATCCGTCGACACGGACAGCCAAGATGGAGTATTTCGCGCTCAAGGCATTCAACGACGCGCAAACCAACCGCGGTGCCGGAACACTACGACGCAAGCTGAGAGAGTTTCTGACACGCAAGTCAAGACCCTAGCGACGACGAGTTGGCTGATGTGACTTGTGTGCTGGTCGGCGCGTACGGTTCTGGGGGAGAGACGCAAGGGCCGGTAGGGCTCGGGCGATTGGAGCAATGGTGCCGAACCATCCGGTCTTAGAACACGTCGATCTGCTCGATGGCAATTGGTATGCGAGCCGACCACACGACGACTGGACCTGGATGCGGCAGAACGCGCCGGTCTACTACGATCCCAACTCCGATATCTGGGCGGTCGCGCGCTACGACGATGTCCTGAGCGTCTCTCGGGATCCGAGGACCTACTCGTCCTACAAAGCGCCTCGACCCAAGGGCCGACCGCTCCCGATGATGATCTCCATGGACGACCCGGCCCATCTCAATCGCCGAAAGCTGGTCAACAAGGGCTTCACGCCGCGACGCGTACGAGACAAGATCAGCGAGATCGACACGCTCTGTGACATGATCATCGACCGAGTCTGCGAGAAGGGCGAAGCCGATTTCGTGTGGGACATCGCCGCCCCCTTGCCGCTGTTGTTGATCGGCGACATGCTCGGGTTCCCCCGCGAGTCCTTCGACGACCTGCTCAAATGGTCCGACGATCTGATGCGCGGCACAACCGATACCGACCCGGCTGCCCACGAGCAGGCGGTGCTGGCAGGGATCGCCTTTCGCGAGTTCCAGATGGGCGTCATCGCTGATCGCAGGGCCAAGCCCGTGGGCGACGACCTGGTCAGCATCCTGTGTCACGCCGAGGTCGACGGCGAACGGCTCGACGACGAGTCGATCGTGCAGGAGTCGCTGCTCATCCTAATCGGCGGCGACGAGACGAGCCGCCATGTCATCACCGGCGGCATGCAGGCGTTGCTGGAATTCCCCGACGAGCGCCAGAAACTGCAAGCCGACTTGGACGGGCGCATAGAGGTTGCGGTCGAGGAGATGCTGCGCTGGGTCACGCCGATCAAGAACATGGCCCGCACGACGATGACCGAAATCCAACTCGGCGGTGAGACAATCCCAGAAGAAGCCGACGTCATCATGCTGTACCCGTCGGCCAACCGCGACGAAGCGCACTTTGTTGATCCGTTTCGTTTCGACGTCGAGCGCGAACCGAACCATCACCTGGCTTTCGGTTTCGGCACCCATTTCTGTCTCGGCGCGTCGCTGGCTCGGATCGAACTGAAGGAGATGTTCACCAAGGTGCTGCGCCGCCTGCCCGATATTGAGATGGCAGTGCCTCAAGACCAACTGTTGTGGCGCAACTCGAATTTCATCACCGGTGTCGAGTCGATGCCCGTTCGTTTCACGCCGACTGAACGACTCAGCCCAACGACGGGAGCCTGACAAGCGGGCTCGGCGTAGCGGCCTAGCGCTCGTTCAAAGGCACGTAGTCGCGCATCACGGGCCCGGTGTAGAGCTGGCGCGGCCGGGCGATTCGGGATCCCTGCTCCATCATCTCGTTCCAATGGGCCAGCCAGCCCGGCGTCCGCCCGATGGCGAACAGCACCGTGAACATCTCGGTCGGGAAGCCCATCGACTGGTAGATCAGACCCGAGTAGAAGTCGACGTTGGGGTAGAGCCTGCGGTCGATGAAGTAGGAGTCGTTGGTCGCGATCTCCTCGATCTTCAGGGCGAGATCGAGCTTCGGGTTCTTGCCGGTGACCTCGAACACGTCGTAGGCGGACTGTTTGATGATCCTGGCCCGAGGGTCGTAGTTCTTGTAGACCCGGTGGCCGAACCCCATCAACCGGTTCTCGCCCGACTTCACCGTCTTCATGAATGAGTCGACGTTGCTGTAGTCGCCGATCTCGTCGAGCATGTTGATCACGGCCTCGTTGGCGCCGCCGTGGCGCGGGCCGTATAGAGCAGCGCAGGCCGCCGCGACCGAGGTGTAGGGATCGGCATGGGATGAACCGACGACCCGGGCCGCGGTGGTCGAACAGTTCTGCTCATGGTCCGCGTGCAGAATCAGGAGGATTTCCATGGCCTTGCCGAGCACCGGGTGGATCTCGTACTCCCCGCCCATCCGGTACATCATGTTGAGGAAATTCTCCGGGTATCCGAGCAGATTGTCGGGGAACACATAGGGCTGACCTTGGGAATGACGGTAAGCCGCCGCTGCCAGCGTCGGCATCTTCGCGATCAAACGGACTGTCTGTTCCATGCGGATTCCGGGGTCCTCGATCTCCTTCGCCTCGGGATAGAAGGTCGAGAGGGCGGCGACACCGGAGGTGAGCAGACCCATCGGGTGGGCGTCGTAGTGGAAGGCGTCGTAGATCCGCTTGCGGAAGTTGTCATGCACGAACGTGTGATGCGTGATCTCGTACACCCATTCGTCGTGCTGGACGCGGGTGGGCAGTTCGCCGTGGACGAGCAGGTAGGCGACCTCAAGGAAGGAACTCTGCTCAGCCAGTTGTTCAATCGGGTAGCCCCGATAGCGAAGAACGCCGTTGTCGCCGTCGAGTTCGGTGATGGCACTCGTGGCCGCGGCAGTGGTGGTCAGTCCCGGGTCCGAAAACCAGACGCCTGGCAGGAAGCGGCGCCACTCAGCAGCATCAATCCCCCCATTCTCGATCGGGATCTCGATCGAACTCCCGCTTCGATTGTCTGTGATGGTGATGCTCTCAGGCACTCGTCTGCTCCTCGGGGTGTCCCGATCAGAGGTGGAACCCGGATCTGAATCTAGACGGAGACTGCCCGGACCGACACATTGAGACAACGTTTGGGGGATGATTGAACGCAGCTTACAGCGGCGTGTTGTCGTGGCGACGGCGGGGTAGGCGCTCCCGCTTGCTGGCAAGCATCTCAAAGGCCGCACACACACGCTCACGGGTCTCCGCGGGATCGATCACCGCATCGATGGTGCCCCGTTCAGCAGCGATGTACGGGTTGAGCAGCCGCTCCTCGTATGCAGATTCGAGTTCGGCCCGCTCCTCGGCGCTACGCCGTCGATGCAGAATCTCCACCGCTCCTTTGGCCCCCATCACGGCGATTTCGGCGGAAGGCCAAGCCAACGCGATGTCGTTGCCCATGGTCTTGGAGTCCATGACGATGTAGGCGCCGCCGTAGGACTTGCGGGTGGTGACGTTGACCCGGGCGACGGTGGCGCGGGCATAAGCGAAAGCCAGTTGTGCTCCGTAGCGGATCATTCCCCGCCATTCGAGATCCTTGCCCGGGTAGAATCCCGAGGTGTCGACGAAGGTCAGCAACGGCAGGTTGAACGCGTCGCAGAAGGCCACGAATCGGGCGCCCTTGCGAGAAGCGGTGATGTCCAGCGTGCCGGCGATGCTCTGTGGTTGGTTTGCGACAACGCCGATCGGTCGGCCACCCATTGAAGCGAATCCGGTTACCAGATTCGGGGCCCACAGGGTGTGCAGTTCGAGCAGGTCGCCGTCGTCGACAACCGAACGGACTATCTCGCGGCAGTCGTAGGAACCGTTGACCGACTCCGGCAGCACTTCGTAGGCTTCGGGCGTCGGGCGAGAAACGGGATCCGAGCACATCTGCGCCGGCGGTGTGGCGTCGGTGTGGTCGGGCAGGAACCTGAGAACGTCGGCCATGATCGACTCGGCCTCGGCCACGTCAGCGGCCACGAATGAAGCCACTCCGGAAATCCTCTCGTGAACGTCGGGTCCTCCCAGTTCCGCGCCGTCAACGGGGACACCGGTGAACTGCTTAACCATCGCCGGTCCCGAGACAAAGGCATAAGAATCGCTGACCATGACAACAAAGTCAGCGAGACCAAGCATCAGCGCAGGTCCTGAAACGGTCGGACCGCTGACGATCACCATCGTCGGGACCACGCCTGAACAACGCGTGAGCTCGTGGGCTGCGCCTCCCCAGCCGTCGAGCGCGGCCACGCCCTGCTGCAGGTTGGCACCGCTCGACGCCAGCCGGATCAACAACGGCAGGCGCTGTTCGCGGCTGTAGCGGGCACCCGCGGCAATGGAGTGTCCGTCGGAGGGCGAGAGCGCTCCGGCGAGGTCCTCTCCTTGGGCATCGACCTCGACGACGCGCCGCTGACCGAACATGATCGAGCGCACCCGCACGAAACCCTGGGCGCGCGCCCGGATGTCGACTGTGCGGTCGGCAGGATTGCTCATGCGATGTCCGCTCCGGTCCGGGGCGCCGGAGTCAGGCCACCCTGATCAGCGCCGTTGGCAGCGACAACCGCTCGTATCAACTCGGCGACGGCTCGGGTCGGCGCCGACGGGGCGAAACGGCGCCTTAACGCCAAGCCGACTTCGCGTCGCGAGAAACCGTCTACGGGGACTCTGCGAAAATCGCCTTCCAGCCATTCGGGCGCGGCACTGGCCGGGACCAGAGCGGGAGCAAAACCTTGAAAGGCGAGAGACGACAGGAGCCGCAGACCGTCCACCTCGGCCCGAATGGAGAGCTTGACCCGTGCTTGGCGGGCGTCAGCGTCGATTTCGTCGCGGAACGCGGTGCCTTTGGGTGGCAGCAGGATCTCATGGTCGGCCAGGTGGGTGATATCGACACGCTCGTAGGAGGCCAGAGGGTGACTGATGGGCGCGACGATGATCCGATCCTCGAGAAACAGGGGCTCCGTGTCGATGTCGGGATCGACAACAGGGAAGTTGACCACTGCGATGTCGAGGCGGTCGCTCAGCAGCAGGGGCACCAACGAGGTGGTGGTGGCCTCCATGATCTGCAGGTTGACCTGAGGGTGTTTCTGGGTCACGGCGTCCAACAGCGCGGGAACCAGCCAGCGGGCGGTCGTTCCGATCACCCCGGCGCGCACCGAGCCGCTCAGTTCGTCCCGCAATGCGACCAGGTCGTCCTCGATGGCTCGAAGCTCCGCGATCATCCGGCGGGCGCGACTGGCGACCACCACGCCTTCGGTCGTCAGTTCGCTGCGTTCCCTGTCGATGAGGACGGCGCCGACTTCGCGTTCAAGCCGCGCAACATGGGTGGAGACGTTTGACTGCACAGTGTGCAGGGAGCGGGCAGCAGCCGAAAAGGAGTGGTGTTCGGCGACGGCGAGGAGCGCGTGGAGCTGGCGGAGGTCCATCGCTGACAATGATGCCAGATATTGCAGGCAACTGTTGCAACGATCACAAAGGCGATACCCACAGGGGTTCTCGCGACGATTGTTCGCCGCTTTGCGGCTACCCTTTCGCCGTGAGCGCAGCCGCTTTCTTTGATCTTGACCGGACACTGCTGCGTCGGGCTTCGGGTCCGGCGCTGTCGCAAGCGCTGCGCGAGGTCGGAGTCCTGGCGGAGAGCCGAATTCCGGGTGAGGGACTGCTGTTCGGCATCTTCGACCTCATCGGCGAAACCAGACCCTCGATGTTGTTGGCCAGACAGGGTGTGCGCTTCTCCAAGGGGTGGGATGCCGAGCTGGTGGCTGAGGCAGGCGAGATCGCGGCCTCGAGGCTGGTGGAGGAGGTCCTGCCGTACGCCCGTGCCGAAATGAAAATGCACCAAGACCAGGGTAGAAAGCTCGTGATTGCCACGACGAGTCCGGACGACCTGGTCCGTCCGCTGGCCGAAGCACTCGGTTTCGACGACATCGTCGCCACGCACTACGCGCGCGCGGGTGGCGTGTTCGTGGGTGAGGTTGACGGTCACTACGTGTGGGGCAGGGGCAAGCTGGCCGCGGCCCAGAAGTGGGCGGAGGCCCACGGCATCGACATGACCGAAAGCTACGCGTATTCCGACAGCTGGTACGATTTGCCATTGCTCAAAGCAGTCGGCCACCCGGTCGCCGTGAACCCCGATCCCAGGTTGGCGGTGGCGGCCACAGCCAGGCGCTGGCCGGTGCGCCATTTCGATTCTCCCGAAGGCGTACCACAGTTCGCGGGAATCGAACCTCAGAGGGCACTGACGATGCTGGCTCGACCCGAACTGACGCCCTATGCCCGGTTCGATTTCGCTGGACTCAAACACATTCCCGAACAGGGACCGGCGATCATCGCCGCCAATCATCGCAGCTATTTCGACGTGTATGCGCTGGGAGCCGCCCTGGCGAAGAGGGGTCGCATGGCCCGCTTCCTGTCAAAGAGAGAGATGTTCGAAGCGCCCTTGATCGGCTCGATGGTCACGGCTATGGGCGCGATACCCGTCGACCGCGGCAGCGGTTCGGACGCGCCGCTGGTCGCGGCTGCTGAGGCGCTGGACGCGGGTGAGTTGGTCGTCATCCTGCCCCAGGGAACCATCCCTCGAGGTGAGGCTTTCTTCGATCCCCAGATGACCGGCCGGCCAGGTGTTGTCCGGCTGCAGCGCATGACCGGCGCGCCGATTGTGCCGATCTCGTTGTGGGGCACCGAACATGTGTGGCCGCGTTCCGCCCGTGTTCCCAACATGCTCAACATTGTCAACCCCCCGAAGGTTCGTGTGAGGGTGGGCGAAGCTCTCCGGCTTCCGGACAGCGTCGGCTTGGCGGACGGCACTGAACTGGTGATGTCGTCGATCTTTGATCTCCATCCGGCGGAGGGGAAGGTGGCCCGCGATCCGACCCCGGAAGAGCTGGCCCGCACGTTTCCCCCAGGCCGCGGCGAAGGCGGCAAATCTGGAGACCGATCGTGACCGACACCCTCGGCGTGCATATAAGCGAATCGCACATCACTGCGGTCCGCTTCGATGCAGCGTCGGCGGATCCGCCCCAGGTCATCGTGCTCGGCGGTTCCGATGTCGCCGCCGCTGCGGTCGTGGCTCAGGGTGAGGGCGGATCTGTGCTCGTCGGCGACGAAGCAGCGCTGGTCACCGAGGGACCCCGGGTCACGAACCCCCTGCAACGAGCGGCGACAGGAAGAATCGGTGCGTTGGCAGCGGTCCTCGGGTTTGTGATTCGCCGTGCCACCGCGGCTGAAGGAAAGACTCCGGTTCGCTTGGCGGTGATCGTCGATGACGACTGGCCCCGAGCGGCGCGCGATCGAATAGTGCAAGCGGGTGTGGCCTCGGGTATGGCCGACACGATCGTGGTGCCGCGTTCGGCTGCGGCGGCCCAGCCGACTCCGGTCACGGGTGCTGCGGCCCTCGCCGCGGGAGCGGCACGAGCAGGGAGTCTCTCCTCGGCGCATTTCGTCACCCGTGAGGACCTCGGCCAACCGATCACGTCCAAGACGCCGGTGGTACCGGTCACCGATGCGCCGCGGCCCGAGTCGGTGTCGGTCTTCGGCGATGAGTCGTTGGTCGACCCCGCGCGGCCCAGCCCCGAACAGGTGTCGTCTGCGGATCCTGCACAGTATGACGCAACCCAGGTTATGGGGTCGGTCGGCCCGCCTGCCGCGACCGGTGGTACTGCGACACCACCTCGCAGCGGAACATCGCAGGCTCTGATCACGTTGGCCTTGGTAGTTCTCGTGGGCGTCGTCGGTGGGCTTATCATATTTCTGGCCGGTGACGACTCACCCAACATCCGCACGACTGAGCCCGCGGTCACCGATGCGCCGCGACCCGCCGAAACAGAACCTCCCACTACGGACACCTCTGCCACCGAGGCGCCGACTACCGCGGCGCCGACCACCGCGCCTACAAGCACGCAACCGCCCACGACTGAGGCTCCTGACACGACAACTTCCTCCTCCACAACGACCACATCCAGCACGACCTCGACCACAACGACCACCACTCCGGTCGGGGTAGGCACACCGGGGCCGGTCACGCTCGTCGAAACCGGGTTGCAGTTCGACACGGGCACCGTGGTCCGGTTCGGACAGCCCATGTCAGCGGTCCTTGATGAAATCAGATCCGTCCTCGGTGCTCCCGACAGTGCCACGAATTTCCGGACTACCGAGGCCTGCGTCGACGGGGTGCGCTCTGTCCGCTGGGGCCAGTTGGAGTTGGTGTTCCTGCAGGATCCACCTGTTGCGATACCCGCCGACCCCGACGGTGAGTCCAGCGACGGTGACGAAGGCACCGAGTTCATACCGGCGTCGACGGGCACCTTCGGACAGTGGCACGTCTCGGGTCACACCGATCCAACGGGACTCGTCACCAAGGACGGTCTCGGCGTTTCGGCCACGGTCGGGTTTCTGGAAGTGACCTACGGAAGCTCGCTCGAGATCGTCCAGCCGACGGAAGGTGAGGATCTCGGACTCTTCTCGGTCACCAATCCGGCATCGGGAGGGGTGATCAACGGTACGACATCGGACGTGACGCCCGAGGGTCGTGT
Source organism: Acidimicrobiales bacterium (assembly GCA_965116485.1). Taxonomy (GTDB): domain Bacteria; phylum Actinomycetota; class Acidimicrobiia; order Acidimicrobiales; family Aldehydirespiratoraceae; genus VXYK01. The sequence continues at coordinate 2,833,738 of OZ220692.1, read as the reverse complement.
GCTGAGCATGTGGGCCGGGGACACCTGCGTGCGCATCTTCGTTTAGCCCCGCGGCTTGTCGCTAGGCCGAACCCAACGGGCGAATGCACGCGCCGGTCGACAGCCGGGTCAGGCGATGTTCTGGCGGATGATGTTGAGAGCGCTGCCGGCCTTGAACCACTCGACCTGATCAGCCGAGAACGTGTGGTCGGCAGCGAACGACCAGGTTTCGCCCTCAGGAGTCGTGACCTCGACAGTCATCTGCGCATCGGGCGCCAATTCGGCCAGACCCCGCACCGCGATGCGGTCGTCCTCGCCGATGCGGTCGTAATCTGCGCGATCGGCGAAGGTCAACGGCAGCATTCCCTGCTTCTTGAGGTTGGTCTCGTGGATCCGGGCGAAACTGCGGGCGATTGCCACCACCCCGTTGCGGAAGCGGGGTTCCATCGCCGCGTGCTCCCGGCTCGATCCTTCGCCCATGTTCTCATCGCCGATCACCACCCAACGCACGCCGGCTTGGTGATAGTCCTTGGCGAGCTCAGGGAAGGCCTTGACTGAACCGTCGAGTTGGCTCTTGCCGTGCCCGACCTCGTATCCGTTGAAGGCGTTGACCGCGCCGGCGAAGAGGTTGCCGGAAATGTTCTCGAGATGGCCGCGGTACTTCAGCCACGGCCCCGCCATTGAAATGTGGTCGGTGGTGAACTTGCCCTTCGCCTTGACCAGGACAGGAAGATCCTCGTAGTCGTTGCCGTCCCACGGCTCGAAGGCGTCGAGCAGTTGAAGCCGGTCCGATGTGGGCGACACCGCAACGACGATGTCGGAACCGTCAACGGGCGGGGCGACGAATTTGTTGTCACCGGGGTCGAAGCCGACTTCGGGGAGTTCAAGGCCGATCGGCGTCGCCAGTGAGACTTCCTCGCCCGCGTCGTTGGTGATCGTGTCACCGGTCGGGTCGAAGTCGAGTGTGCCGGCCAGCGCCAGGGCGATCACCGTTTCTGGCGACGTGACGAATGCCAGTGTCTGAGCGTCACCGTCGTTGCGCTTTGGGAAGTTGCGGTTGTAGGAGGTGACGATCACGTTGGGAACACCCCGCTGGTGACCCGCTTCACCCGACCGGTCCCACTGGCCGATGCAGGGGCCGCAGGCGTTGGCGAGCACGGTCGCGCCCAGCGCCTCGAACTCCGCTAGCAGGCCGTCGCGCACGATCGTGGCGCGGATCTGTTCGGAGCCGGGAGTGACCAGCAGACGTGTCTTGGCCTTGAGCCCCTTCGCCGCTGCGGCACGAGCGATCGAGGCCGCGCGGGTGATGTCCTCGTAGGAGGAGTTGGTGCAACTGCCGATCAGCGCTGCGCTGATTTCGAGGGGCCAGCCGTTGACTCGGGCTTCCTCGCCGAGTTCGGCCACCTCACGGGCGAGGTCCGGAGTGTGGGGACCGTTTATGTGCGGGGTCAGTTTGTCTAGGTTTATCTCGATCACCCGGTCATAGAAATCGGCCGGGTTGGCGAGCACCTCGTCGTCAGAACGGAGGTGGTGTGCCACGGCGTTCGCGGCATCGGCGGTCTCCTCGCGCCCTGTGCCCTTCAGATAGCGGGCCACGGCGTCGTCGTAGGCGAACACCGAAGTGGTGGCGCCGATCTCGGCGCCCATGTTGCAGATGGTGGCTTTGCCGGTGCAGCTCAGCGATGCGGCACCCTCCCCGAAATACTCCAGGATCGCGCCGGTCCCGCCCTTGACAGTCAGAATCTCGGCCACCTTCAAGATCACGTCTTTGGGGGCGGCCCAGCCGTTGAGGGAACCGGTCAGCTTCACGCCGATGAGCATCGGCCACTTGCTGTTCCACGGCGAACCGGTCATCACATCAACGGCGTCGGCGCCTCCGACGCCCACCGCCACCATGCCGATACCTCCGGCGTTGGGGGTGTGGCTGTCGGTGCCGATGATCATTCCGCCGGGGAATGCGTACTGTTCGAGCACGACCTGATGAATGATCCCCGAACCGGGTTTCCAGAACCCTCCGCCGTACTTGGCCGACACGGATTCCAAGAAGTCGTAAACCTCTCTGTTGGTGTCGACCGCGGCGAGAAGGTCTGTCTTGCCGTCCTCGCGGGCTTGGATGAGGTGGTCACAGTGGGTGGTGGTCGGAACCGCGACCTCGTCGAGCCCGGTGGTCATGAACTGCAGCCATGCCATCTGCGCGGTGGCATCCTGCATCGCGACGCGGTCGGGTCGATAGTCGACGTAGGACTCGCCTCGCTCAAGTTCTTGATCCGGGCGGTCGAGGTGGTTGACCAAGATCTTCTCGGCGAGGGTCAACGGCCTGCCGAATCGTTTGCGGGCTTCGCCGATGCGCTGGTCGAGTGTGGCGTAGACCCTGTTGACAAGTTCGATTGGTGTGCTTGGGGCGACCGACATGAGCGGACCTGTTCTGTTGGTGATTCTCGCTTCCACGATACAAGTCCCCTAAAATCCCAAAACGCGCCGTGCGTCCGAAGTTCTTTCGTTCGTACCCCCGACTGTGGGCGGCCGAAGCGTTGGGGGAGCGCTTCGAACCGCCCACAGGGATGGGGCCTTTGGGCCTATTGCACGGTTGCCATGAACCACCTCGCCGGCCGAGCCTCCAAGGTTTCGGAATCCGACAGTTAGTCTCGTCCAACGGGACGCTGAACTCGGTCACTCTCGCAAGCACGAATTCGGTGCCGACCGCGAGCTCCACCGAGGGGCGCTCACGCTGTAGCGCAGCGCGAGAGCCATCCGAGCCGAATACTGTTTTTGCTCAGCGGATCGATGGGGTGCCGGTTCGTTTTTGAGGTGGTGAATGGCCTGCTACAAGGCTTGTGCTGGCTCCAAAGGGCTGGCGATACCGTGTGTGGCGAAAACGCTAGTTTCAGAGTTTTGTTGTTTTGTGTGGTTGCTTTTGGTCAGTTGGTCTGTGTACGGTTCCCGGCTCTGTACTTGACCTGTCTTTGAAGGAGCCAAGATGTCTGCCCAAGATATGATCCGGGGGGGGGCAATAGGCTTCTCTCTGTAGTTGTTGTTGCTGCTGTGTTGTTCGGTGGTTTGTCTGCCGCTGAGGCGCATGACTCGACGACAGAGACATACGAGGTTGAGGTTCCGGTATACGAATGGGTCACCGAACCGGTCATGGCGACCCGCGTGGTGGATGTGTTCGACCTGGTTCCCACCGAGGTTGAGGTGCAGCGAACCCGTGAGGTGGGTGTGTTTGATTTCGTGCCGCGGCAGGTTCAGGTGCAGCGGACGCGTGAGGTGCCTGTGTATGACCATGTGCCGCAACAGTTTCAGGTGCAGCGGACCCGTGTGGTGCCGGTGTACGACTTCGTTCCTACGGCGGTTCAGGTACAGCGGACCCGTGTGGTGCCTGTGTACAACGAGGTGGTCGAGACGGTGCGGGTCGCGCCGTTTCGGGAGAGGGTCACGATCCAGCCGCCGTGTGAGTGGGTGACGGTGTATGGACAGAGGGTCTACTACTGTCCGTCGCCGAGGACGACCTGGCGGGACGTGTACAACTACCGCACCACGACGCGGTATGTGCTCGTTGGTACGCGTACTGAGACCTATACGGCGACTGAGACTCAGATGGTGTGGACCCAGACCGGAACGCGTACTGAGACTTATACGGCCACCGAGACCAAAATGGTGTGGACCCAGGTAGGTACCCGCACCGAGACCTACACGGCCACTGAGACTCAGATGGTGTGGACCAAGGTCGGTACGCGCACTGAGACCTACACGGCGACTGAGACTCAGATGATGCGGACCAAGACAGGGACCCGCACCGAGACCTACGACACCGGCGCGACCCGCCTAGTCAAACAAGACACCGGCCGCACCAGAACAGAAACCAGAACACGAACCGTCCACACCGGCTGCCCCGACGGATACCACGACCTGGGACAAGGCAACGGAGGCGTCGTCCCGGATCCTTTGCCTGAAGCATTCATTGCCGATGATGGCGAGGTTCACTTCTCACGACACTCCGACGGGAGAGAAGTCGCCTGGGTCGGCCCGCTAGACACCGACCATTCCAGTTGCTACCAAGCCACAGCCGTAGAACCAGCCCCCAGCATCGTCGAATCAGTCCAACGGATCGTCGTCGCCGGTGCCGAATATGTCGTCACCGCAGGCGAAGTCGTCATCGACGGCGTCACCTACACCGTCGACGCGGGGAACATAGTTGTTGAATCCTACGAAAACCTCAACGCAACATTCAGAGGATGGATCCAAGACGAGATCAGAACGGCACTCGAAGAACTAGACGAGTCGGTAGTAGCAGCAATCTGCACAAACCTTACGGTTCACAACTTGGTGAGCGCATCTGCCGGTGTCATACTGAAGAAGGTTCTAGTGGCTGCGTTCGCCGCGGCGGGTATCGCGGTGTCGGCGCCCCCCGCGTTCATCCTTGGCACAGCGGTATGGGCACTGCTCGTCGCGGGCTGTAATCTTGCCAAGCCTTGGTACACCCCTGATGTGCCTCCTACGCCGACTGGCTTGAGTTTGGTTTCTGGTGATGCGTCGTTGGTGGTTTCGTGGGATCCTTCTCCGTCAAGGGACACGTTCCAGTTCGAGTATCGGTTGCGTTGGAAGCGTTCGTCGCAGTCCTGGGATGACGCCACGACCAAGAAACTAGGAGACTCGACCACCACCTATACGATCACGGGGCTCACCAACGATACCGCCTACAACGTGTGGATCGAAGCTCAAAACTTGGGCGGAGATTCCGCAGCGGTGGAAGCTTCGGCGACGCCGCGCGACCCTACGACAACTTCTACAACCACGACAACGATCCCGCCCGACGAGACGGCCACGGTTCCGACAGTGAGGACGATCCCACCTTACGACAGAGAGAGATTCTCACTGCGGGGGTCCTCATTGAGCGCTGTGCCGGGGTGTCGGCTGTGGGTGTACTGGGTGTATAGCGAGCCTCACCGGTTGGCGATGCATCTCTGTGAACGCTCGTGACAGCGAAGCGCTCGTCGCAGTCTTGGGGTGACGCCGCGGTCAAGAAACTGGGCAACTCGGTCACTTCGTACACGATCATGGGGCTCACCAACGACACTGCCTACGATGTGCGGATCCGGACTCGCAATTTGGGCGGGTTCTCCTCGGAGGTGGAAGCTTCAGCCACTCCGCGAGCCTCTTCAGCTTGATGCGGTAGCCTTTGACGATGGGCGAGGACGGAGCCACTACCAAACGTCGCCGGACTCTTGGGGAAAGGTCTAAGAGCGGGGCTTTGGCCACTGGGTTGACGGCTGGGGCCATGAGCGTGATGTTCCATGTCATGCGCCGGGCTCTGCCTTACTGGTGGGCATTTGCTGTGGTGCTGCTCTTTGTTGTGCTCGCAACGGTCGTTTGGGAGGGAACAACCCGCAGAAGGATTTCGAGGGACCGGCCGGTTGTTTCAGCGTCCATAATCGCTTCGGCGGTAGTTCTTGTGGTGATGGTTGCGGGGTTCTTTTTTGTCAGACCGTGGGAGACTCCTGATCCGCCTCGGACGCCGACTGGTTTGAGTTTGGCGTCCGGCAACGAGGTGTTGGTGGTTTCGTGGGATCCTTCTCCGTCAAGGGACACGTTCCAGTTCGAGTATCTATTGCGTTGGAAGCGTTCGTCGCAGTCCTGGGATGACGCCACGACCAAGAAACTAGGAGACTCGACCACCACCTATACGATCACGGGGCTCACCAACGATACCGCCTACAACGTGTGGATCGAAGCTCAAAACTTGGGCGGAGATTCCGCAGCGGTGGAAGCTTCGGCGACGCCGCGTGCCGCTTCGACTTGATGCGGTAGCATTATCTCGCGGCTGGTGGGGCGATAGATGTGACATGGGCGGCACCAGTTGGCGTTGACACTGACAGTTTCGGTTCAAAGGTCAGCTGGAAGCCCGCCGATGAGGGGGGGGGGGGGCGTTATTGACCAGGGAGCGCGGGTGAGTGGATCGTCGTCGTACACGATCACGGGGTTGATCAACGGCAGGGCCTATTCGGGGCAGGTACAAGTTTCCAACGATAGGGATCCAGTCTGCGGTGCCTTGGTTCGGCAATGTGGCGTTCGTCTCCATCGCTACCCGACCACCGGACCGACCGGTTTGGTCGGCTCCGACTTTGTCCCGTGGCTGGGCAGAAGAGCGGGTGGGCGCTAGCGGACTTTGGTGAGGACTTCGTCGGCGTACCACTGCAGTGCGCCGAGTTTCTCGTCGAGTGGTTGTGTGTCGGGTCCGGGCGAATAGGCGTCGCGGAAACCGATGATCACGTCTGTCACCCCGGCAGCCTCAAGCCGCTCGATGCCCTCGGGGGAGTAGGCGTCGACACTGATGGCAAGGACGTCGAAGGGCAGCTCGGCCCGACCGTGGCGTTGGCGGGACTCCTCGACCACCGACATCATGCGGGCTAGTTCCCCGGGTTCTCCACCGGCGTGGATCCAACCGTCTCCCAATCGCCCGGCACGTTCGAGGGCCATCGCCGAGTGTCCGCCGACGAGGATCGGAACCCTCTGTTCGGGAACCGGTCGGAGTTGAATGTCGGGGATCTCGTAGAACTCGCCGGAGTAGCCGAAGAACTCCCCGGTTTGGAGTCCGTTGATGATCTCGATGCACTCGTCCATGCGTGCGCCGCGCCGCTCCCACGGCACGCCGGTGACGTCGTAGTCTTCGCGCCACGGGCTGGTGCCGACGCCGAACCGGAAACGCCCGTTGGTGATCACGCCGACCGACGTGACCTGTTTGGCCACGAGGGCGGGATGCCGGATCGGGAGTTTCACAACGAAAGTGGTGAAACGTATGCGTTCGGTGACCGCTGCGAGCGCGGGGATCAAAGAGAAGGGCTCGATGAAGGGTTTGCCCTCGAGGAACTCGCGGCTGCCGTCGGCGTTGTAGGGGTATTTCGTGTCAGCGTCGAGTGGGTAGCAGATCGAGTCGGGAACAACGAAGTTGTCGAAACCCGCCGCTTCCGCTGCCTGTACGAGCGGTGCATACATTGTCGGGTCGATCATGGATTCCGCATACGAGAAGCGCATCATCAGAGCCTAACCGCCGAATCTCGGCACTTCGGGTCGGACACAGCGAGCGATTCCGGTTGAAACTGAAATCTGGTACCGTGCGTGCAAGTCGGTCCTGACGACGGTCTACAAGAGGGTGCAAGTGTGGGTTGAAGATGTTGAGGAGACCTTAGAGAGTGACCCGACTTGTGTGTTCACAGCTCGGATTGGGTGCTAGTAGGATTGGGTGCTAGTCGGATTGGGTGCTAGTAGGATCTAGTCTGCTCCACGCCAGCAGTACACGTATCGTTCATCGGGACAGGGTTGAACAGTGGCAACCACACAGTTAGAACAATCAGACAAAGGATCGAAGTATTCGCTAGCGCTCAGCTTCCTTGCGTATTCCAGCGTCGCGGGGGTGGTGGCGGCGGTGTTGATAGTCACTGGCGTGATGGAAGTAGGTTGGGATAAGCTCGTGAAGGCCGGTGTGTCCAGTCTGGTTATAGCCGCCATATTGATGATCCCCGGCAAGTGGAGTCCCCGCGGTCTGTATCGTTGGATAACAAAAGCGGATGATGCCCGAATGTGAACACATCTGGTCCGAGTTCGGCGCGGTGAAGCTCCCAACAGGAGACCAAAACCTAACCGCCGCGGTCGTTCGCCCAGAAGTCTAGGCGCTCTCAGAGATTGGGCCAGCGTCGAGTTCGCTGGCGTGCCCGGCGCGAGCGGTCGCCGAGTGCCCAGGCCCTGCGCCAGGCTCCCGTCGAGGGACCGGTGAGTTGGGGAGTCGTGCCCGCATGGGCTCTGACGCGGGCTCCGTACCAGTCAGAGGACGCTTCATCGGCGAGTGCCGACACTTCGGCTTCGATACGTGCCGCGAAGCGAACGGTATTCTCGTCCTCGCCAGGACGCAGCGGTCTGCCGAAAGTGACCGATGTGGTCGAGGGACTGGGCAGCGACCTGCCCTTTCTCAAAATGCGCCCGGTTCCCTCAATGTGGATCGGCACCACGGGTCGCCCCGACTTCTGCGCCAGATATGCGGCCCCGCCGCGGAACGGCTGACCCCAACCGTCGGGACTGCGTCCCCCCTCGGGGAACAGCAGCAGGCTCCAGCCCTGCGCCACCAGGTCCGCTGCCTGATCTGCGGAACGACGGCTGACCCGACTGCGTTCAATCGGAATCGCGCCGATCACCAACGAGGACAACGCGGACGTGAACCGGGTCCCGAAGAAGTAGTCGGCGGCCGCGCCCACCAGGATCTGATGGCGCCACGGTTCAGGAATCGACGTCAGCAGCAGCGGTGTGTCGAGATGACTGTGATGGTTGGCGGCAAAGATGGCCGGACCCTGCAGCGAAGCCAAACGGTCCTGTCCTCGACGGTCCGGCGCGGCCAGTCCGGAAACGGCCAGCCGCATCGGGCCGTCCACGATCGCCGCCCTAGCCAAGCGAGCCGGATACTTGCGAGCCCAGCCGGCGTCATAGTCGGCGCCGCGGTTCAGGGTCTTGGGAGCAGGCGCGACTCCGCGAGGCGTCGAAGGTGCGCGGTAGGGGAAACCCAGGGCTCGATAACGGCGCAGCGGCGAGAGCGCCCGCGGCAGCGGCGGCAGGCTGAGTTGTTTTGCCAGGCGGTTCATGTCACGTCCGCCATGAGAATCGGCGGGTTGTGGAAATGCGTGATCGAGGGATGCGGGCCGACCACGTCGCCGGCCATCTCCAGCGCGTCCTGCATGGTGGACGCCGGTTGGAAGCCGAGGCGGCGGACCGACCGCGGGTCGCCGCCGACGATGATGACCCGGCCGAGCCATTGCAGAGCGTGGGCCCCCCAGTACCACATGTAGAACGGGTGAACTCCGTGGTATGCGTAGCTGTTGCGGTACAGGTGGATGTACCACTCGTCGTAGGCGAACTGTTCCTCGTAGCGCTTCTCGATCTCAACCGGATCGGTGGTGTCGGCCAGCACCTGCTCGAAGAAGTCGATGTAGCTGGGGTGATGGACGGGGTGGAACTCCCACGGCGTGGGATGGCTCATGATCACCACTCCGCCTTCGCGCACCAGCGGTCTGCCCCGGTAGAGGTTGAAGAAGTAGCCGAGCCCCAGGCACATGACCAGGATCGGGTTCATCACCGAGTTGACGTTGTAGGGACAGATGTATGGAAGGCCGAAGGTCAACACGTCGGTCTGCCCCTCGACCGGCACGATGTGTTGTGCGAAGACGTTCTCGAGGGTCTTCTGATGGACTGATTCCACCTCGCCGGCCTGAACCGACGTGAGTTCGTATGGCGCCTGCCAAGCCTGAAAGATCCTGCGCCGCGCGGCCGACGGCATCACGTCGAGGCCGTTCTTCATGCCGATGAAGGTCGCCCGGTCGCGAGCCGACCACTCCCATTCGCGTTTCTGCAGGACCGACAGGGGACCGTCGTAGCCGAAGGTGTTGTTGTTGATCGTCGTTTCGATCTGGAAGATCCGGGGGCCGTGAGACTTGATCACCTCACCTTGGCGCCAGTTCGAGTGATGCAGTTCCGAGGAGTGGCGATCCATGAAACTCTTCGAGTTCTGCATCGTTGCCACGTTGTGATGATGGCGCACCCCTTTGTAGTCCGAGAGACCGGTGGCCGTTGACTTCCAACCACCGTCCATCGAGACGATGTTGAGGTTGACGTAGATCAACAGGTCAGATTCGGCGGCTCGCCGGTTCATGGTCACCTGCTCTTCGTGGCGGGTGAGACCCAGTTCGACCATGCCGTCGGGATCTTCGGCATCGTGGTTGTAGAGCGTCTGCTGGGGAGCGAACGCGTCGTAGATGCGATCACCGAGGGCGTGGCGGAACTCGGCCTCGGTCATGCGGCGATGCAGTGCCAGAGCCGCGATCAGGTGGACGTCGTCAACGGCTGCCGCTGCTGCCATGTCGAGGACCTGCTCAATGATCCGCTGGCGGATGTCGGGTTGGCGCATCGAGGGAAGCGGCAGCGACAGATCGTCGAAGGCGATCGTCAACTTCATTCCCGGCCACAGCAACGCCGGCAGCGGGTCTTCATTGATCGGGTTGAGCAGGGCTTCGCGGATCGCCTCATCGGGGTCTTTCAGTCCGGGCAGAGGTTCAGCCGGATAGATCACGCGACTGCGGTCCGCGGGCAGTTTCTCGAGGCGAAACTGCTCACCGTGGTGGAACAGGATCGGGGGAGTCGACTTGTCGACATCGAGCACGAAACCGGGCCTCGGCGCTTTGCGACGAGGATCAGAAGGCATTTGCAGCAGCCTCCCTTCGGCGGTTGGCCCTGTGCAGGTCAGCAGAGCGATCTAGATGAGCCCGCGGACCGATGGGAAGCAACCGGTTCGGGGCTCCCGCTGATTTTGTCCAATGCTCGATCAGCCAACCCCTGCGGCGGGCGATCGAAGCGAGCTTCGTCTCAGCGTTGACAGCCACCGGGAAGCCGACAGCTTCAAGCATCGGCAGATCAGAACTGCTGTCGGCATAAGCCACGGCTTGACGCAGATCCAGACCGTGAGCTTCGGCGAAATCCACGAGAGTCTGGTAGCGAACCTCACCGGTCGGAGGCACGGCGGTGAGTTGACCGTCGTAGGAGCCGTTGGTTGCGGTCATCTCGGCGGTGATCATGTGGTCGAACAGCGGTCGCAACGGTTCGACGACAAAGTCCAATGCGCCGGTGATCAGCAGGGTCTTGTGACCCAACGCCCGATGCTCGCGGACCCTGCGAATCCCCGCTGGGAACGACTTGGTGATCAACAGGTCGCTGAGCATCTCGCGGGAGTCGCGAGCCATCAGCTCGACGGGAGCTCCCTCGAACCGGCGGTAGAAATAACGCAGGAAATCGCTGCGATCCTGGCGGTCCAGCGACAGCAGGGCTGGTGCCTCCCGCAAGGTCTTCACCGTGAAGCTCATCCGGTCGGCGACGTTGAGATGGCGAGTGGCGAGCCACGCGTAACTGGCCACAACGTTGCTGGCGATCAGTGTGTTCTCCAGATCGAACACCGCTAGTTGTCGCTCAGGTGAAAGCACCTGCTTGCGGAGCCGAGTTGACCGCGACTGGGTGCTCTTGGCGCCGGGTTGCATCTTCAAGCGCGCCTGCTTGACCATCGATGGCAGATGCACCGTCTGCACATACGTAGGCCAATGTACGACTCGCGGATCCATGCAGAAGTCGCGCCGGTCGTCTTCATCGAGTGATTCCCACAGCGCATACATCCGGTCGAGCAGATAGAGCGCTTCGCATTCGGCGTAGGCCCCGTACAATTCGACGTAGCCGTTGGCCCGCTCGAGCTGTTCTCTGCGCTCCTCGAGTTCGGCGCTGAAGTCCGCCTGCTTGCCCCTCAACGGAAGAACGTTGAGGGCCCGCTCACCCAGATCGAGCGTTTTGCGAGCGCGCCCGAGTTGGCGGACCACCCGGCCACGACCCGGAAACGACCATTCGGGAACCGAGATCGGCTGGTTCCGCTCGTCGTAGACGGGGTGTTCGTTGAACCAGCTGCGAACCAGGTCGACCAACTGCGCGTACATGAGCGGGTTTGTTGCACCGGAGGCGATCTGCACTACATCCGGCTTGTGGACCCGCTCCCCGTCGTGCTCCGGGCCTCGGGCTGCGACGGAGAGAATCGTTGCGACGACCAGATCCACCGGAATGATGTCGATCACTCCTTCGGGGATGCCGGGGAACTCCTTGAGCAGGCCCCGGGCATAGGCGGCGATCACCGGTTCGGCCATGCGGAAGCCGCGAATCCACCCCGGTGACGGCTCTGCCAACGCCGACTCGATGATCGACGGGCGCACGATGCTCACCGGCACGTTCTGGCGGGTTTCCACGAGGGCGCGTTCACCGAGCGCTTTGGTGAATGCGTAAGCGTCCGGAAACCCCAGGCTGGAGGCCCGCGACCGGCCTGCGTCGGTCAATTGTTGAGCGACCCACTTCTGGCGGAGTTGTTCGACCTTGTCGGTGAGGGCGGGACCGCCCGCCGCCCCCAGGCTCCGGCGGGCCTGTTTTGCGAGTTCGCTGAGTCTTTCGGGTGTGCGGCTCGCCTGTTCGGCGTCGATTCGAGCGCGGCGGGCGCTGTCGACTTCGGTCTGCCAGTCAACATCCACGAAGAAGGGCGACTCGTCGATGAGTTCTTCGGGTGCGCTGCCTCGCCGGCTGCCGGCGACATAACAGGTGGACACCGCGATCAGGTGTGCCGACTCGCCGGTTTTGAGCCCGCCCCGAGTGGGTTCTTCGCGTGCTGCTGCCGCGGCGCGCATGGCCGCGGCGACTCGCATTGGTCCGAGTAGGTTGATCTCAACGGCATCGTCGAGAGCCGAGTCGAAACTGACCGTGGCGGCTGAATGGATGACGATGTCGCAGGTGGCGAGCAGAGCGAGGCCTTCGGGGTCCATTCCCAGCCCGTCGGTGCCCACGTCTCCCGACACGGCGAAGACTCGGCGCCTGCACATCGCCTCGAAGGTCTCATAGCTCTCGTCGTTGCTGTCGTCGCTTAAACGGCGTCGGAGCCGCTCGAACGCGTCGTTGCGGAAGATGTCCCGGTCCACCCGATTCTGTGCTCCCCGACGCCCGGGCCGTACCACCAGAACCAGCTCGCTTTCGGGGACCGAGCGAAGGAGTCGTTCGACGAGCGCGGTGCCCAAGAAGCCGGTCGCGCCGGTGATCGCGATACGCGTCTTGTTCAGTTCTGCGGAAATCACAGTACTTGTTATAGCAAAACTCTCTACCAAATGGTAGAGAGAGAGGGCATGAACAATATTCTGCCGACCGGTCAGCGCGTGCCGACCCGTCAGCGCGTGCTCGACGCGGCACTGTCCGCGTTCGGCACGGACGGTTACTCGGCCACTTCGCTGGACGCTCTGGCCGCGCAACTGGGAGTGCGAAAGCAGACCATTCTCTACTACTTCCCCTCGAAGCAGGTACTGTTCGATTCGGTGATCGACGCCGCCGCGCAGGACCTTGTCGAACTCTTTGAACAGGAGGCGTCGCGGGGACTGACCGGCATCGATCAGGTGGAGGCGATCGTTCGCCGGATCTTCCGGTTGGCGGTCAACAGGCCGGAACTTCTCGGGCTGGTCAGAGAAGTCACACGCCCGGGATCGATAACGGCTGGACGCCTGAGCGCTCACGTCGGCCCGACCGTCGAGCGGGCCCGCCGGTTCCTCGAGCGCGAGATGGAAGCCGGATGCCTGCGACGCTCCGACCCGTCGATGCTTCTCCTTTCGCTGTACTCCACCGTCGTCGGCGTGGCCAGCGAACTCGAAGTTCAGCGGGCCATGGGCATTCCCCCGTCACGCCGAGCCACCGTCGTGCGCCGGGCCGAGCTGACCCGCTTTGTGCGCGCCGCCCTGGCCCCGACCGACACACGGCCGATCTCTGGGTAGCGCTTTTGCTGCACACGACCTCCAGCCCGGGTTGACAGACCCTTGAGTCGGGTTGAACCGTCGGTCAGTCGGGATTGACAGGCAGGGTGTCGGGAGGCAGCGGCACGTTCGAGTCGAGGTAACGGCGCAGTTTCTCAGCATCGCAATCGGGGCACAGCCAGACGAGGTTGAGCGACTGGATGGAGAGTTGAGTGCCGCGGCTCTTGTCGAGCGTGGCCTGCCAAGCGGCCCTCACATCAGTTGCCCGGCACTTGCCGCAGCGTGGATTCATGTCCCGTTCCCAAACCAAGCCGCATTCGCCGCAGGTCACCGTGATGGTCCCGTCGATACTGTCGCCTCGGAGGTTCTCCTCCTCTTCACAGTGCGGACAGGCAACGATGGGCACCTCTGAAGGCTAGCGAGCCGCTGTCCGAGCGGCCCGCCCGTGGCCCGAGCGGCCCGCCCGTGGCCCGAGCGGCCCGGTGAGCGCAGTGAACATGAGCGGGGGGTTGAGCGCAGTGAACATGAGCGGGGGGTCGAGCGCAGTGAACATGAGCGGGGGGTCGAGCGCAGTGAACATGAGCGGGGGGTCGAGCGCAGTGAACATGAGCGGGGGATATCGTCTTGGTTGTTCTGTACCGACCCGAGAGCCGACCGCGAGGCACCATGACCGTCCCAGATTTTCGATCAATCACCATCGAGGAATTGGTGCGGCGCATCAAATCCCGGGAGTTGAGCGCCGCGGAGGTGACCGACGCAGCGCTCCAGCGGATTGAGCGCCTCAACCCGGTGCTCAACGCCTTCGTCGCTGTCGACGCCGATGCTGCACGATCTCAGGCCGCCGACATAGACCGTGCGCTGGACGCAGGCTCGGAGGTCGGCCCGCTGGCCGGGGTGCCGATCGGAGTGAAAGACCTCGCCGACGCAGCGGGCTTCCAGACAACCCGCGGAGCCATGCATCTCGCCGACGTGACGCCCGCTGAGCACGATTCGACCGAGGTGGCGAGGATGCGTGCCTCGGGCTGCGTGATCATCGGCAAGACCAACACCCCGGAGGCCGGTTGGACCGGCGACACATTCAACCCGGTGTTCGGCGCCACCGTGAGCCCCTGGGGAGCGAACCGCTCACCCGGCGGATCCTCCGGAGGCACATCGGCCGCGATCAGCTCGGGGATGATCCCCTTGGGGACCGGCTCCGATGGAGGAGGATCGATCCGCATTCCGTCCTCGCTCACCGGCCTGTCAGGGCACAAGCCCACGCAGGGACGCGTGCCGAGCGGCCCGGCCCCGATGGGTGCGAGCGATCTGTCCACGGTGGGTCCCATGGCGCAGCGCATACGCGACGTCGCCCTCGTGCTCGATGTCGTCAGCGGCCCGTCACCGGGCGATCTGCGCTCCCTCGACCCGATCGCGCCGCTGCGCCCGCGCCTCGACGACCCGCCCGCTCCGACACGAGTTCTGTGGTGTCCGAGCATTGAGGGAATCCCGGTCGACGACGAGATCCTGGCGAGCTGTCTGGGCGCGGTTGAGCAGATGAAGCAGGCCGGCGTGGAGGTCGTCGACGTCGAGCCGGTCGTGCCGGAGATAATCGGCCCGTTCGTTCTGCTGTTCTACGGTGGCATGGTCCCGGCTTATCGCGAACTCTTCGGCACGCCCGCGTGGGACGACATCACTCCGGGCTTTCGCGATATTCTCGAAGGAGCAGACCAGCGTCTGACCCCTGACACCATAGAGGACGCCCGCAAACAGGCGCAGGCCGCGTCGATTCGACTAGCCGAGGCGATGTCGGGTTTTGACGCACTGCTCAGCCCGACTGTCGTCGGCCAGACCCCGGTCTGCGAAAGGCCGGGAATGGTCAACGGAGAAGAGTCCGATATGTGGGTCGGCAACACCTACCCGCTCAACGTCACCCGCCGCCCCGCGGGTACCACGAACGCAGGCTATACCTCCGACGGCATGCCGGTGGGACTGCAGATAGCCGGCCACCAGAACGATGACGGCCGGGTGCTCGAGATAACCGCTTGGATTGAAGACCTGCTCGACCTGAACCCTGTCGCCCCCGACATCGTCTGAACTCCTTGACCGAATCGCAGTGGAGCTTGGAGGCTGTATCGTCGTCGTGCCGGGCGATTAGCTCAGACGGCTAGAGCGCTGCCTTCACACGGCAGAGGTCGAGGGTTCAAGTCCCCCATCGCCCACCAGGTGTGAACCCGTCGCGATACCCGCGCCGGTCGACCCGACTGCAGGCAGCCCGCTCGTACCCGACCGGGGCCGAGCAGTTGGCTACTTGAGCTGGGTCGGCTCGGGGAAATGGCAGGCGACGGGGTGACCGATCCCGGGATCGACCAGCGGGGGCTGCTGTTCCGCACAGATGGCTTCGGCTTTCCAGCAGCGCGTGCGGAACCGGCACCCGGAGGGCGGATCGGCCGCGTTGCCGATGTCTCCGTGCAACAGGATCCGGTGTCGTTGCCGCTCCAGTTTGGGATCGGGGATCGGCACCGCGGAGAGCAACGCCTGTGTGTAGGGATGTGCGGGTTCGGTGTAGACCTGCTCACCCGTTCCGGTCTCGGCGATCCTGCCCAGGTACATCACCGCCACACGGTCCGAGATGTGGCGCACCACCGACAGGTCGTGAGCCACGAACAGATAAGTCAGACCAAGTCTGTCCTGGAGATCTTCGAGCAGGTTCAAGATCCCCGCTTGGATGCTGACGTCGAGCGCTGACACAGGCTCGTCGAGAATCAGCAGATCCGGTTGCAGGGCCAGGGCGCGGGCGATCCCGATGCGTTGACGCTGCCCACCGGAGAACTCGTGGGGGTAGCGGTTGCCGTGGGCAGGATGCAGGCCCACCAACTCAAGCAGTTCGGCCGCCCGACCCCGGACGTCGCCTGTGTACCGGTGGATCTGGAGAGGTTCGGCGACGATCGACGAAACCGTCATACGAGGATCGAGAGAGGCCATGGGATCCTGGAAGACGATCTGCATGAAGCGGCGCTGCCCGCGCATCCGCCTGCGGTTCAGTTCGGTCAGTTCGGTGCCGGCGAAGTTCACCGAACCGGACGTGGGTTCGATGAGCCGCAGGACGCAGCGGGCGACAGTGGACTTGCCCGAACCCGACTCACCGACCAGGCCGAGGGTATCGCCCTGATCGATGTGAAATGAGACTCCGCTGACCGCTTGGACGATGCCAGCGGGGCGGCGGAGGGGGGAACGGGATGTGACGGGGAAGTCTTTGACGAGGTTTGTGACGGTTAGGAGTGGTTGGCCGTCCGGCGAGGTGGCGGGTCCTGTCACCGCCGGAGTCCGAACGGTCCCGGTGTGCGCGTCCGGCTTGGTGGCGGGTCCTGTCACCGCCGGAGCCCCCACGTCCTCACTCGCTGGCGCTCGTTGCGGGCGTGCGGGCGCCCACCGGCGGCGCCACCCACCACCTCGCCTCACGCTAGACATCGGAGTCTTCTCCGTTTGGGGGTTGCAGGGGGAGTAGGGGGTGGTGGCAGGCGGAGAGGTGGGAGGAGGGGGATGTCGTTTTGAGCGGGGGTGGCGGGTCTTGGGCGCAGAGCTCGCTTGCTCGTCCGCAGCGGGGTTGGAAAGCGCAACCGGGCGGTGGAGCCAACATGGAAGGTGGAGAACCTTCGATGGGGATCAGCCGACGGCCGCGTGGGGTGTCGAGACGGGGGATCGCGGCGAGCAGGCCCGCGGTGTAGGGGTGAACCGGGTGCTCGAACACGTCGTCGATCATCCCCGTCTCGGCGGTGCGCCCCGCATACATCACGAAAAGGCGGTGAGCCGTGCGGGCCACGACCCCCAAATCGTGGGTTATCAAGATCAGAGCCGAGTCGACGGCCTGCCGGGCGCGTTCCAGAACGTCGAGTATCTGAGCTTGGATGGTCACATCGAGGGCCGTGGTTGGCTCATCGGCGATCAGCACATCGGGGTCGTTGGCGATGGCCATAGCGATCATGGCCCGCTGACGCATGCCGCCGGAGAATTCATGGGGGTATGAGTCGACTCGGCGAGCCGCGTCGGCGATGCCGACAAGATCCAGCAGCTCCACCGCACGCTCTCTGGCCGGCCGGCGTTTCAGTTTCTGGTGGACTCTGACTCCCTCGGCAATCTGATCGCCGACCGACATGACCGGGTTGAGCGATGTCATCGGATCCTGGAAGACCATCGACATCGCTGAGCCCCGCAGTCGCTCAAGGTGTTTCTCGGGCATGCCCAGCAGTTCTTGACCTCGATGCGAGATCGACCCGCTGACCTTCGCGTCGGGTGGGAGCAGTCCCATTGCCGCGAGCACGCTCACCGACTTCCCGGAACCCGACTCCCCGGCGATCGCCAGCACCTCGCCCTCGTACACATCCCAACTCACTCCCCGAACGGCCTGAACCACCCCGTCGTCGGTAGGAAACTCCACCTTCAGGTTGCGCACGGACAAGATCGCGGTCGAGTCCGGCTCGGACGCACCGCCGGCCGCTGTCTTGCTGGGCACCGGGTCGCCGGCCGCTGTCTCGTCGGGCACCGGGTCGCCGGCCGCTGTCTTGCCGGTGCTCATCGTGGGCGCCTCTGACGGGGATCGAATGCGTCGCGCAGACCGTCTCCCACGAAGTTCACGCAGAGAACCAGCGAAATGAGCACGGCCCCGGGAAGATAGAACAGCCACCAGCGGGTACGGGCAGCGTCGCGCCCCTCGTCGACCAGAGCACCCAGCGACACCTCAGGGGGTTGAATCCCGAATCCCAGGAAAGCCAGCGCCGTCTCGACAAGGATGGCTGTGGCCACCGTCAGCGTGGCATAGACGATCACCGAACTCATGACGTTGGGGATCAGGTGGCGGAAGATGATCCTGGTGTTGGAGGCCCCGAGGGCGGCGGCAGCTTCGATGAACTCCTTCTCGCGAATCGAGAACACCTCACCGCGCACCACCCGAGCCAGGGGCGCCCACAGAAACAGCCCGATGACAACTGCCACGAACATGAGCGAGCTTCCACCGATAGCCCGAGTCCGAGTGGCCAGCACCATCAGCACCGGCAGCAGGGGCAGGATGAGCAGGAAATCAACCAGCAGGCCCACACCGGCGTCGACTCGGCCCCGAAACCAGCCCTGCACCGCGCCCAACACCGTTCCCAGCACGGTGGCGATGCCGGCGACCACCATGCTGACGTGGATCGACACCTGCAACCCACGCATGGACTGCGCGAACATGTCGTGGCCGATCGTGTCGGTGCCGAACCAGTGCCTTGACGAGGGGCCCTGCGAGAGGTCGCTGGACAACTCCTTGTAGTTCCAGCCAGTCAAGGGCTCGGCCAGGAATGTGAGGGCGTAGCCTGCCAGTCCCACCAACAGCGCGGCCACTGCGAAGCGGTGCGAGAAGAAGCGACCCGCCACGGTGCGCCACTGCGACCGAGGAACCACGTTGTCGGCCGGCACGCTGTCGGTTTGCACAGTGTCGGTTTGCACAGTGTCGGTTTGCACAGTGTCGGTTTGCACAGTGTCGGTTTGCACAGTGTCGGCGAGCACGCCCTCGGCCAGGTCATCCATGGCGAACCCTCGGATCCAGGAATCCATAAACCAGGTCGGTGAGCAGGTTCACCGCGATCACCGAGACCCCCACCGCGAGCAGCCAACCCTGGGATACAGCCACATCTCCATCGAGCAGGGAATCCAAGAACAGTCGGCCCATACCCTGCCAGTTGAAGACCACTTCGGTCACCACGGTGCCGCCGATCAGAGTGCCGAAGGTGAGGCCCGTGTAGCTGACCACTGGTAGCAGCGCGTTGCGCAGTGCGTGGCGGGTGATCACCCGGAGCCGAGGCACGCCCTTGGCGCGCGCAGTGCGGACGTAGTCGCTTTCCAACACGTCGAGCATTGCCGAGCGCTGAAAGCGGCTGGTGGCGGCGAGTTGGATCAGAATCAGTGTGAGAGCAGGCAGGATGATGTGTCCGGCTCGGTCTGCCCAGGTACCCCAGAAGTCGGCGTCGAGACGGGGCGACTGCTCGCCGATGGTGAAGAAGATTCGCCGCCCCCACCAGTCGTTGAAGCGGATGCCGAGGTCTTTGAGCACCGCCCCCAGCCAGAACACGGGCATGGCGAAGAACAAGAACGCGAAGAAGGTCGACACGTTGTCGAACAAGCTGTATTTGCGGACCGCGCTGATCACTCCGACTGCCACCCCGAACACCACCGAGACCACCGTTGCGGCGACCACCAGCCGCATGGTCACCGGTATTGCCTCGCCCAGCAGTGTTGTGACCGCGCGGCCGTTCTCGGTCGACGAACCCATGTCGCCTTGCACAAGGTCGCCCAACCAACTGCCGTAACGCTCGATGAGCGGCTTGTCCAAACCGAGCGAGGCCTCGAGACGGGCGACCTGTTCAGCGCCTCCGGGTTGAGAGAGCAGGAACACCCGCTGCTCGGCGATGGGATCGACGGTCGCGACCAGCAGGAAGGCCACCAGAGTCGCGAAGAACAAGACCGGTATGGAAATCAGCAGCTTGCGGGTTGCGTAGGCGAGCACTGAGCCACCACGTTATATCCCCGGCGACATGAGGTGGGTCCGGGGGCGCCGGTCAGGAGAAGGCCCACTCCTCCAGGTTCCAAGTGAAGCTCTCCAGGGTTGGATTGTCCTCGAGATTGGTGAGGGAGTCGTTCCATGCGAGGAAGAAGGGAAGCTGGTAGACGGGCACGTTCGGCAGAGACTGCCACATCAACGAATCGGCCTGGTTGAGCAGTTCGGCCTGCCGGTCGAGGTCCAGGGTGAACGTGGCCTCAGTCAACAGGTCGTTCACCTCATCATCAACGTAGGCGCCTGGGTTGCTGTCGCTGTCGGTTCCGAACACCTGCAGGGTTGAACTGGCGGGCAGGGGTCCGCCCACCCAGGCGAAAATCACCAGGTCGAAGTCCCCCGGAGGCCCTGGCGGGTCGTTCTCGGATCCGAACACCGGGCCGAAAATCTCGCCGCCGGGCAGGTTGTCGATGGTGATCTCAATTCCCGCTTCGCCCAGTTGGTTCTGCACGAGTTCTTGGAACTGTTCCCGCCGGGGGTTCCCGCCGGTAGTGCGAATCCGCAGGCTCAGCCGTCGACCGTCTTTGATGTAGACCCCGTCGTCACCGGGGGTCCAGCCGCCCTGCTCCAGCGCGGCGCGTGCGGCGCCGACGTCCCGGGTCTGAAACTCTGTCGGCGTGTTGTCCTCATACTGCGCCTGACCGTTCATGTAGACGCGATTGCCGAGCGGCTGGGCGCTCTGGGAGAAGGGCCGCATGAGTGCAGTCACGATCAGATCTCTGTCCAGTGCCAGCGCGATGGCGCGACGGGCCTCGGGTGGAACCGTTGCTGTGTTGAACGTGATGTGTTCCCAAGTCGGCCCGAACGTGATCGTGGAATCCACGCCGTCGAGGGCTGCGATCTGTTCGACCAAGTCGACCTGTGGCTGGGGGTAGATCACGTCGACCTCGCCGTTCTCGAGTGCCAGCGGAAGGTTGCCGACATCGCTGATGAACCGGAAAGTGACTTCGTCGATGTGGGGACCGTCGCCGAACCAGGTCGGGTTGGGCACCAGGGTCAAGTCGCTGCCGCGATTGTACTCGTCGACCTGGTACGGGCCGGCCGCCAGCATGGGATCCTCCTGGAAGCCCTCGGTCCAGTCAAGACCCAGATGAGCGGGCGGGAACGGACCCGAGAACAGCAGGATGTACTCCACGAAGGGTTGACCCTCGGGCCAGCTCAAACGCACCGTCTTGTCGTCCACCACCTCGAGCTCGGCACTGTCGAAGCCGGTCGTGTTGGCGCAGTCGTCGGAGGATTCGTTGCAGTTCTCGTAGTAGAACACCATGTCGTCGGAACTGACAGGGGTGCCGTCGTTCCAGGTGGCGTCGGCGCGCAGCTTGTACTCCACAACCAACGGGTCCTCGTTTATCACCGTGGGCAGCGACTCGCAGAAGTACGGTTCGAAGCTGAAGTCGGGGCGGGTGCGTACACAGGTGGGCCAAATCGTCCGGGTGATTTGCCGGCCGGCCAGCAGGTTGTCGCCGGCAGTCAGGTTGTTGAAGTTGGTGAGTTCTTGCTCCAACCCGATCACCACCGATGTCGGGTCGCTCGTCTCCGGTGCGGCGGTGGTGGCAGTCTCAGTCTCGTCGGTCGGGTCTGTGGCTGGTTGGTCGCTTTGCTCGTCGTCGCCACCGCACGCAACCGCCAGCATCACCAGTGCCAACAGGATCGCAGTCCAACGGTTCCATTTCTGGGTGTTTCTCAGCATCGAAGTCACATCTCAGGGTCTCTGGTCCACGGGGGGTTCCATGATATACCGCTAGACGCCCGATGGGTGGACCGAAATTCGTCGACCAGACCTGATCACCAGTTCGCGGTGATGTGCTGGGTCTTGCAGAACTCGTATATCCCTTCACTGGCACCCTCGCGGCCCAGGCCCGACTGCTTCATGCCCCCGAAGGGCGCGGCCGGGTCGGACACTGCGCCACGGTTCAAGCCGATCATCCCGGCGTGGACGCGTTCGCTGACCTGGAGCCCGCAATGCGCACGGTCTCTTCGGCATTCCATCTGAAGAACTCCGCAGCGTAGGCAACCTCACCTTCGGCGTCGGCCAGGGGTTTGCCGTGTTCTTCAACGATGAGCGTCGCCAGTTCCTCGGTGTGGTCCACCATCGACTGCCACGCAGCCCGCAAGATCTCCGATCGCACGCGCGGGGCGGTCTCTGCCCAACCCCGTTGAGCCGCAGCAGCCACATCGACCGCGCGGAAGGCGTCTTCGGGCGTACCGGCTGCCACGTCGGTTATCGGTTCGCCGGTGGCGGGGTTGAGCACCGCTATCCGTTCGCGGGCAGATCCGTCAACGCGCTCCCCACCAATTTACAGTCCGGTGTTCACGTCTGTCTCCCATCGCCATGCGCTGCTATCCCTGCTGCCGCAGTCTGCGGATCACCCCTCACACCCGTGCGCGCCACCAATCCCCACCCCCAGACACCAGGTCCGGCTCAGGGTGATCGAGACGATAACCAATCCATTCCCGAATAGGTCGCGCCCGCCTGGAACCTGCGAGCGGTTCGGCGACTAGGGCGGACCGCGAACGCTACTTAAATCGGCGACATGATCGCCGTGCGTTAGCTCAATGGCTTGGTCCGTGCGGTCGGACGCCGATACCGATTTGGTCTCTTCCGCACAGGTTGCCTGCTAATGCATGCGCTGAAGCTCCGACGCGATTTCGTCTATGTCCAGGCCATCCTTAGCGACGGCCATAACGAGCTCGTATACGTCGTTGTTGAGCGCCGCACTCACGCTGGCATCATTGAGTTCCAGGAAAACCGATGTTGCGAGCCAACCGAGCCGCTTGTTGCCGTCGACGAGCGGATGGTTGCACACGACCGAGTGCAATAGCGCGCCAGCCTTGGTCCAGACATCTGGGTATGCATCCTTTCCGAAAGCTGAGGCCTGAGGCCGTTCCGCTGCCGCGGCGAGAAGGCCGCTGTTACGCACTGGAGGAGGCCTGCCTAACAACTGGCCCGCGAGTTCGACAAGGTCCTTCTCGTCGAGGTACTCGAAGCTACGGGTCACTTACCCAACCGCTGGAGCGCGACAGCGTGCTGCTGCATGATGAGCTCGGCGGCTGTTGCCACACGGTCGCGATGGTCGGCAACGTACTTGTCTAGCCGGTTGGTAACGCAGTCTCGTGTTGATTGTGGGGTCCATATCTCATTCAGTGGCCCCACAACGTTGTCGTTCACTGCACCAACGAATTGAGATAGACCGTCATCGAGGGAGTCCAATCTCGATTGCACGCGCTCCAACATTTCGGCATAGTCCACCACCTCGAACCCAACGACGAAGTCACCGATGTGCTTCTCTTCGAATTGGCGGGACGCTCTCGACTGATGGGCCACGAATGTGACGAGGATGTTCCAAGCTTCAACCGGCGCTCGTGCCTCTAGGTCTTCGGACCGTGCGTTGATCACTTTCTCTAACGAAGCGGCGTGTTCGTCGATGTAGGCGTCGGTTACGATGCCAGCGTGAGCTTCGTAGGCCGCGATGCTGGTATGGCTGCGGCGCACATATTCACAGTCTCCCATCTTTTTGCGAGATGTGTTTGTCGCACACACCGAGTCTTTGCGGCCTCGGCTGACCCACTCTTCGTGGGGATGCAGGACAACGGTTAGGGCGTCGACAACACGCTGCTCGATCGTTCCAGAAGTGTGTGTTGGTTGCGCCGCTAATGCCTCAATGAGTTGGATTGCGTCGCTGCCCGCGCTGACTCCGTCTAGCCACCTCTCGTTTCCACTGTTGCGCGCATGCATCCGCACGATCCACTGACGTAGCCAAGACGCGAGTTCGCGCCGGGCCGGATAGTGCATTTGCTCCAAGCCTTGGAAGATCGCCACAAGTGCGAGCGCGTCGCCGCGCCGGTTGCCCTTTCTTCCCCATGCCCAGCGGTCGTCCAGTGCCACTGCCGCTTTCGCGACATTCAACGCGGCACTTCCTCTTGCCGCATAGAGGGGATTTCGCGCCTGGAGGCTCTTCATTGCTTCGCCGCGCGGCTTGAATTCGTACACTACAGCCGGAGGATGGTCGTAGAGTTCGCACACAGTCAAGACGAAGTGCAAGAGTGTCATCAAGGCGGCATCAAAATTCGGTTGCAGAAGACGACTGAAGGCAGATTGAGCATCATTGCTGAAACCCAGCACGCGCGAGGCATCAAGCAACAGTTCAAGTTCGAGTTCAGGTGTGCTGTCGGCGAAGCGAGTGACCTCTTCATCGCGATCCCTGACGTAGACCTCTTGCGTAGCATCGGCAGACAGCGTCGGTTCGGCGACCCCAAGCCGAGTCGCCAGCGACCGCACTTGCTCCCAGTTGTATGCAGAGCCGCGCATTGGAGCGCTCAGGACGCGGGCTGCCTGTGCACACGACATGCGCTCGTTGGTGATGAGATGAATCACGAGACGAGAAGCGCTTAGAAGCGTTTTGGCCGCGTTGAAGTCGAGTTCACACCGTTCAGTTAGGTCCTTGTGCGCGCCGAAGTAGCCTGCCGCGAGCGCGTCTCCATCTACGCCAGCGCACTCTTTCAAGATGGCCTCTACGAGCAACTTGAGGCGAAGCGGCGGGCGGCCTCGGGTCTCCCACTCCCGCAAATCGGAAGCGACGGTGTCTGGCTGCTCCGATGTGGGCACACCCTGTTCGTTGAGCTGAGCGTTCGCTACTTTCGGTGCCTTGTGTTCCAAGGTTGGATCGACAGGCAGTTGCAGCGAGCGCAGCGACCGTTCCACATCGCGGAGGTCGGGCTTTGGAGCGGCCATGTACATCAGAGGCTACCACACAAAGGAGATCTACGGGTTATGCCGACTGCCGCGCTCAATGGTTTGCCTGGCTTCCGCTAGGGCGGTATTGGTGTTTGGATCTCGACGATGGTCTGGTCGGCGGTTTTCAGTCCAGCGCAGGAACTGGAGGTGGTGGTTTCGGTGTGCCTCCCAAGTCTTGGACCTGTTCTGTTCGACGAAGCCGGACACCGCAGCGTGCTTGCGCAGGTCCGGGTGTAGCCCGATCACGTTCTGTGAGCCTAACCTCAAAATCCGCGACCGCGGACACCTTGAAGGTGTCGAGATGAATGACTAGCAGGTCAGCTTCAATGCGCGTGGTCCCCCTTCGAGTCACAGGTAGCGTGTATTCTGAGGCCGCAATAGCAGCAGCACAGCGGGAGAGGAACGTGGAGATCGAAACAACTACATTCGTTTCTCTCTACAGCGGCGCTGGTGGACTTGATATTGGCTTCTGCGAGGCCGGTCTGCGTCCTGTGTTTGCCATCGACAACGATGCGACTGCGGCCGAGACCTATAACGCGTCGTACAAGCGGATGAGCGATCGGCTAGCTCACCTTCGGGGCTGTGACCATGCCTGTCTCGTCGCAGATATCGACGACCACCTCGATGACCTAGCCACCGGTGATGCAGATCTGGTTATCGGAGGGCCGCCATGTCAGGGCTTCTCCGTTGCTGGAAAAATGGACCCTTCCGATCCCAGGTCGCGGCATGTATGGCGATTTATGGAGGCTGTTGAACGTGTTGCGCCACGTGCTTTCGTCCTGGAGAACGTGAAGGCTCTCGCTGTCAACAGGCGGTGGTCGACCCTGCTTGTGGGTTTACGCGAGCGCGCGAGCGAGCTGGGCTTCGAGACACATGTGCTGCTGCTGAACGCTGCCCACCATGGGGTTCCGCAGTCGCGGGAGCGGCTGTTCCTCGTCGGCACGCCTGCGGGTTCTTGTTTCGAGGCACCTCCGGCGACCACTGCTGATAGCCCGCCTACGTTGCGCGACACGCTCAGTGCTCTGCCGGCTTGGGGCGCGCCGGGCAACGACCTGCTGTGCACGGCTAGGGTAACACCAGCGAGGCAGCCGATAATGCGGCGTTCTCCCTACGCTGGGATGCTCTTCAACGGCGCTGGCAGGCCCATTCGGCTCGATGCCCCAGCGCCCACGCTCCCCGCATCGATGGGCGGCAACCGCACGCCGATTGTCGACCAGCATCACCTCGAAGGTATTGACGAATGCTGGGTAAGCCAATACCACGCGCACCTGGCGGATGGCGGTGCGCCGTACACGTCGCTGCCTGACCGTTTGCGGCGCCTCACTGTTCAGGAAGCAGCTGCACTCCAGGGCTTTCCCGATGAGATGGAGTGGCGTGGCACCCAAAGCGCCATCTATCGCCAGATCGGCAACGCAGTGCCCCCCAAGCTGGCTCGCGTTGTCGCTAGGTCTGTAATCGATGCTCTCGGTGCTTCGTAGCACACAAAGGAGAACCTCCTGCGGACGACAGGTTCGGCTGTTTCACCTGCACGCGTGCCATGTCGTGGATCGCGCGGTTGACCGTATGACTTCAGGATCTGCTCAAAGCGATGGAGACGATCACCAGGGTGATGCCGGTCAGGTCGCGCAGGCTCGGCACTTGCACCAAGAAGATCAGGCCGATCCCCGTGGCGGTCACAGGCAGCAGCGCTTGCAACAGGGCGAACCGGCGCTGGTCGACCTGTTGCATGACGAGCTGGTCTATTCCGTACGGGATCACGTTGGAGAGCAAGCCGGTGGCCAGGCCGAGAACCAACAACCAAGGTGTCCCCAGCGCCGCAGTCACATCAGGAACTCCGAAAGGACTGATCGCTATTGCGCCTGCCAGCATCCCGATACCCAACCCGTCGATCGCGGCGGGGCTGCGTGCGACGCGCTGTCCGAGCACGATGTACATAGCCCAGAACACCGCGGCCAACAGGGCGAAGCTCACTCCTCGAATCGTGCCCTCGGCTTCCACACCGGCCAATATCACTACGCCCGCCACGGCCAACATCAGCGACCCGCCGGAGCGCAGGGTTCGCGTGCCGAAAGCGGCCACTCCCAGTGGTCCGAGAAACTCGATGGCGACTGCGTTGCCCAGCGGCAGTTCGTTGATTGCCAGGTAGAAGCACAGGTTCATCGCGGCCAAGGCCACCCCGAACTTGGCCGCATTCAAGATCGCATCCGGTTTCCATTTCCGGCGCCAGGAGCGGCGGAGGATCACGATGATCGCGGCGGCTCCCAGGACTCGCAGCCAAGCGGTTCCCCCGGGAGACATTTCTGCGAACAACCCCACCGCCACCACTGCGCCGAGGTATTGCGACACGGCGCCCGACATGAACAACAACTCGGGCGCGAAACGCTTCATCAGTTGGCAGGTTACGGCCTAGTCTTGGCTGAGTGAAGGGCAGGTGACAGCTGATGCGACGTATGCACATCGGACTGCAGGTTGACGACATTGATGAGAGCGTCGAGTTCTACACCCGATTGTTCGGGGTTGAGCCCACCCTGAGGCGTGACGACTACGCCAAGTGGATGCTTGAGGATCCCCGAGTCAACTTCTCGCTCGACACCCACGGTGAAGGCGAGGCTGGTTCGGCGCATTACGGCATACAGGTCGAAAGCAGGCGCGAACTCGAAGAGATGCGAGATTGCATCGACGCCGCCGGAATGACCCGCGCGGACCAGGACGATTTGGTGTGCGGCTACCAACTCCAGCACAAATCGTGGGTTGCTGACCCGCACGGTCTGATGTGGGAGACGTTCTTCACCGAGGGAGTGGTGGACGGGGGCTACGGCACCGCTGAGATGCCTCCCGCTGGGTGATATCCCTTCAGGTTTCTTCGGATTCTGCTCGTTCGTCGGAGGGGTCGGGTTCTTCGTTTTCCATTAGGAATGATCGATAGATCCTGATGAGGACTTGTTTTTGTTCCGTGGTCAGATCTGATTGAGCTCGGATGCTTGCAATCAAGTTGCTGTCCCGGTCCTCTTCGAGGATCCCGGCGCGTACGTACAGCGATTCAGCAGACACCTCCAGTGCGCGGGCTATCTGTTGGAGGATCTCCGCAGAGGGACGTTTGAGACCCCGTTCGATTTGGGAGAGGTAGGGGTCTGAGACTTGTGCCAGGTCGGCCAGCTTGCGAAGGCTTAGTTCGGCCAGGCGCCGTTGCTCACGGATGTACTCGCCGAGATCCTTGAGAGGATCAAGATTTCGTCGGTTCGCCATCTTCGGCGGCGGGCTTCTTCACCTTGGCGGTGGGCCGTTTGGTCTTGGCGCTTTCGGCCGGGGCGGCGATGCCGATGAAGTCCCAGGCTTTGTTGCGGTTGTCGGTGAGTGCATCGGCGACCGAGGAGGGCAGTTGCTCGCTGAGCTTGATGGCGTGCGGTTCGGTGAAGGCGCGGATGTCTTTGAGAGCCTTGGTGGCGTGCTCGCGGGCGAGGGTTGCGTGCTCCTCGATGAAGTCGGGGGCGGGAACCTCGCGTCCGACGATGGCGTCGGTGACCAGTAGGTTGACTCCGACCGATGCGTAGGCGACGGACTTCACCTGATCTAGAACTTCAGACATGTTGACTCCTGGTGTGGGGGAGAGGGGGAGGGACTGCGAGTGAAAGAGCGATAACTCTTGTCACCCGACCTGCGTACTATAGTTAGCACTTTCCGGAGTTGCAACCACATTTCGCAAAAATGCTTACAAAAGTTCGCATCCAACTGTGTCCGGCCGGCAACGTGTTTCTAGCTGGCAACGTGTTTCTAGCTAGAAACGTGTGTCTCACCGGTTAGGGTCGGCCATCGTGCTTGACGGCATACACGTAATGGGCGCCTACTGGTGCGAGGACCACGACCTTCCGACGCCTCTGGGTGAACTGATCGCCTCAGCCAAAGACGGCCACTCGGCAACGGCTGTGACCAGGCTCCAAGAACAGCTGTCGGAATTCGTCCGCAGCACGGCCGCGAGCGGCATCGCCAGCGCCAGCGGGGTCGAGACGAAGGTCGTCCCGGTGCCCAATGGAAATGGCGGCAACCGACATCTGGTCCCGGCGTTGGCGGGAGCCGTCGCCGACACCCTCGGCGCAACGGTCTGCGACGCTCTGACACGCGGTGACGCCACCGCCCGGTTGAGAGACACGCCAATAAAGCAGCGGCTCGCAGTTGTACAAGCGGCCGGCTACGAACTGAAGAACCCGGTTGAAGGACACGGGGTGGTGCTGGTCGATGATGTTGTGCTGACCGGCACGACCCTTCGCTACTTGGCCGGGCTGCTACGCGACGCCGGCGCGACGAGAGTCGTAGCAGTGGTCGCAGCTCGGACACGTCGGGCAGACCAGTAGGCGACTCCTCAACCGGATCGGCGATCGAGCAGGCGAACGATCCGCACCGGCGCGTCCATGGGTATGACCTTAACCCAACTGCCCGTCGCCGAGTTTGTGCCTCTAGTCTGCTTGCATGAGCAAGTGTGCATTCGTCGGGTTGGGAGTTATGGGATATCCGATGGCGGGGCACCTGCAGGGCGCAGGACACGACGTCACCGTCTACAACCGGACGCCGGAGCGCTCCGAGACCTGGGTGAACGAGCACGGCGGTACCCGCGCGCCGACGCCTGCTGCGGCCGCGGAGGGCGCCGATTTCGTGATGGTGTGCGTGGGCGACGATCCCCATGTGCGGGCAGTGACCACCGCTGCCGATGGAGTTCTGTCGACGATGAAGCCCGGTTCGGTCCTCGTCGACCACACGACCGCATCGGCTGATCTGGCCCAGGAACTGCACGCGGCTGCAGCGGCGGTGGGAGTCGGTTTTGTGGACGCGCCGATATCGGGAGGTCAGGCCGGTGCCGAAAACGGCGTGCTGACAGTGATGTGCGGAGGGGACCGTGTTGATTTCGACCGTGCAGCACCAGTGATCGCGGCCTACTCGCGGGCCTGCCGGGTGCTCGGCGGACCCGGATCGGGACAACTGACCAAGATGGTCAACCAGATCTGCATCGCCGGGCTGATCCAGGGACTCAGCGAGGGACTCGACTTCGCCATCCGCGCCGGACTCGATGTCGACGAAGTCGTCGAGACGATCTCCAAAGGCGCCGCCGGTTCCTGGCAGATGGAGAACCGCAGCCACACGATGGCGCAGCGCAGCTTCGACCACGGTTTCGCCCTCGACTGGATGCGCAAGGACCTCGGTATCTGTCTGGCGCAGGCCGAGCGAATCGGGGCCTACCTGCCGGTGACCGCTTTGGTCGACCAGTTCTACGCCCGTCTCCAACGCCGGGGACACGGTCGCTGGGACTCCAGTTCGCTCATCGAATTGCTCCGCGACAGCTGATACCCTGCGCACATTCAGCAGGTCTTGTCTCCAGGTAGGACACCGGATTTCTATCGCTACGTTGAGCGTCCTATTTCGGGTGCTCAGCGGGATGGAGATTTTGTGGTGATTCGCTGGCCCGATGGGGAAGAGTTGCGCGCTTACGCGCTCTGGCTGTTCGAGAACCGCATGGGGGACGAAGCGATCGACGAACAGACCAGGGAGAACAAACTCGACCCGGCGGACCTGCCTTCCCCGGAATTGCTCAGCGGGGTCGCTGTAGCGCCGAACGGCGACTTGGAAGTGACCTGGCGAGAGTACCCCCCGTCGCTGTACCACTCAGGCTGGTTGCGTCATGTGCATGAGGGTCGCCACACCCAGAGTGCCCACATTCCTGCGGTCAGAACTTGGACGGTTTCCACACTGCCGGAATTGCCGACCTTCGACGGGCCGCGCGTGCTCGGAGACGACGAGGCGTTGCGAGCATGGCTAACGACGTTGGCGGAATTGGGCATCGCCCGTCTGGTCGGACTCGGAAGCGACGAAGAAGTGGTCACAGAGGTGGGACTTCGAATCGGCGCCCTGCGCGACACCAACTTCGGTACCACATGGGCGGTGACCGCGGACCTCGACCCGGGTTCGGTGGCCAACACCGCTCTGCCCCTGGCTCCCCACGCTGACCTTCCGACCCGCGAGACTCCGCCCGGATACCAGCTCCTGCATTGCCAAGTGAACGACTGCACCGGGGGACTGAGCCACATGACCGACGGCTACGCCGTGGCTGAGCACCTTCGCGACAATGAACCGGACGTCTACGAGATTCTCTCGCGCGCCAAATGGATCTTCTTCAACCGCTCACCCGATCATGACCATCGTTGGAGTGGCCCGCTGATCGATCACGGAGGACCCGGCAGCCCGTTGACGTTTCGGACGTTCCACCCCGTCAGGGCGTTCCCCGACATGCCCGAATCCGACGTTCCGCTCGCGTATGAGGCTCTGCGGCGTTTCTCGCAGCTGGCCCGCAGCGACGAGTTTCAACTCCGCTCGGTTTTCTCGCCGGGCGAACTCGTGGCGTTCGACAACCGTCGGATCCTGCACGGACGCGGACCATTCAGTGAGACCACCGGCAGAAGGGTGCTGCGAGGTGCCTATGTCGATCACGACGAGGTGTACTCGCGGCTGCGAGTGCTGACTCGCCGCCACCAGGATACTCGAATTTCCGACACACCCGAACGACCCGAATAGAGAGGGGAACGAATGAGCACTTTCATCACATGTGCCGTCACCGGAGGGGGTGACACGGTCGGCAAGTCCGTTCACATCCCGGTCACGCCTGAGGAGATAGCGAACGCGGCGATCGAAGCGGCCAAAGCCGGTGCTGCGATCGTGCACTGCCATGTGCGTGATCTCACCACGGGCAAGCAGAGTCGCGATGTCGGCCTCTACAAGGAGGTGACCGATCGGATCCGCTCGTCGGACACCGATGTCATCATCAACCTGACCGGGGGAACCGGCGCCGACATCACCCTGGGCGGGGTCGAGAATCCGCTTCCCCTCGACGAAGCGGGCACCGACATGGCCGGCGCCACCGAACGGATGGCCCATATTCGAGAGTGCATGCCCGAGATCGCCACGATCGACATGGGGACCATGAACTTCGGTGAAGGCGACTACATCATGACCAACTCCACCTCACAGCTAGACGAGCTCGCCCGCCAGTTCGCCGAACTGGACGTGGTGCCGGAGTTGGAGTGTTTCGATACCGGCCATCTCTGGTATGCCAAACAGATGGAGGCCCGGGGTCTGCTGGAGCCTCCGATCCTGGCGCAGTTGTGCATGGGCGTTCCCTGGGGTGCGCCCGACGACATGAACACCCTCATGGCGATGGTCAACAACACGCCGGACCACTGGACCTTCTCCACCTTCTCCATCGGCCGTCGGCAACTGGAATACGTGGCAGCCGCGGTCCTGGTGGGCGGCAACGTACGCGTCGGATTGGAGGACAACCTCTATCTCGAGAAGGGGGTTCTGGCCACCAACGGCATGCTCGTCGATCGTGCCGTGCAGATCCTTGACAGCCTCAACATCGATGTCATGGGTCCCGCGGAGGTTCGCGACATGCTCGGCCTGACCAAGCACGGTTGAGGGAGCTGATAGACAAGCATGGCTGTGGTCAAGAACGCGGCTGTCGTCGGCGCCGGGGTGATCGGTTCGGCCTGGGCTGCCCGGTTCGCGCTGCACGGAATCGACGTGTCGGTCGTCGACCCCAACCCCGAGACCGAGCGGATCATCGATGAGGTGTTCACCAACGCCCGTGCGGCATGGAGCGAACTTGAACTGCCTCGCGTCACCGAGGGCACCGTCACCGTCGTCGACTCGATCGCGCAAGCTGTCGCAGATGCACACCACGTCCAGGAAAGTGCTCCCGAGAACCTTGATGTCAAACGAGGCATCCTCGTAGAGATCGATAAGCACGCTCCAGCCGACGCGGTCATCGCATCATCGACATCGGGCATCAGACCAACCGACCTTCAAGATTCGTTGGCTCACCCTGAACGTCTGCTTGTCGGCCACCCTTTCAACCCCGTCTATCTGTTGCCGCTGGTGGAGGTGTGCGGCGGTGAGCAGACCGCCGAGTGGGCGATCGCCGCGGCCACGGAGACGTATTCGTCGATCTCGATGAAACCGCTGCACGTGCGTGTTGAGATCGACGCTTTCATCGCCGATCGCCTGCTGGAAGCGGTATGGCGCGAGGCGCTGTGGCTGGTCAATGACGGTGTTGCCACCACCGAAGAGATCGATGACGCGATTCGTTACGGTTTCGGGCTGCGCTGGGCCCAGATGGGACTCTTCGAGACTTATCGGGCCTCAGGGGGAGAGGGCGGGTTCACGCACTTCATCCGCCAGTTCGGCCCGACGTTGGCTCTTCCGTGGAGCAAGTTGACCGACGTTCCCGAACTCGACGATGAACTAATCGGCACTCTCGTTGCCCAGTCCGACGCCCAATCGGGCGAATTCACAGCCCGTGAACTCGAACGCCTCCGAGACCGCAACTTGGTAGGAATATTGAAGGCGCTTGAAACCAACGACTGGGCCGCCGGCGAGACCCTCGCCCAACAACGCGCTCGAATCAGCAGTTCCGATGAATGACCACAAGCGGATCTGGAGCCGCGATAGTGTTGGCGGACGCACATAGAACGCGAACCAGAAAGCGAACTCAAAAATGAGAGAGGGACAAGTCAACAACGAACGGTACGAAAGTGAGCGACGGCGTGATGAGCGTCTGTATTCGAGCTTTTTGCCAAATCAACATATGAGACGCCTTGCGGCGCTTTGTTCGCTAGCATTGATAGCTAGTTTGATGTCAACATCAACAGCAGGCGCACAATATTTAAGCTCGGCCGGAACATATTCCGCAGCAGGAGACTATGTTCACGTGTCCGGGAACGAGGCATCCGCCCATGCATGGTGGATAAAGCACTCTGGTCCTGCTACCGAAGCAGAGGTCAAAGTCAAACTATAAACAAAAAAAATTCGCCGCTTTTGGTTCGACAGTTGGGAAGATGCCACGGATTGGGAAGAGGATATATTGAGGCCAAAAACGAATATAGCTCGCGGGTTCCGTGTTACCGTTCGAAAGTTATGTAACGGAACCAATGTTATTACATGGCGTAGCATAATCGATGTCGATATTATCGGATATCCAGACCCGCCGAACAAACACTTGACTTCAGAAATTAGGTTAAGGTGTGGGAAATAGAATCGTGAATCCCTTTGAAAGTAAGCTGATGTCCAAGACCATTTTTGAAACGTTGAAATTGCGGCTAGTTGGTCAAATGAAATTATCATCTCTTATAAAGGATTTCGAAGAAGACACTGAGGACGACATAGAAGACCTATATTCAGTATTTTATGCAATAGCCGCTTATCTTGGGTTTGGCCACGAATCTGCTCGAGCGGGTGACCCACAGGTGCCACGAATGTGGCATATGAACTACGCGGAAATTTCTTCACCACACTCAGATTCAACAACGGAAGTTGAATTTCAAGTGGGATTGATTGACTGTCCCAATCTAGTAGTTCCGCAGTTTTTTAAGTGCGCCGAAATGTCTTTGAGTCGTCTCGGGATTTTTCAGCCGGACTTGGTCGAACTCACATACTCTCCAGGGAAAGCAAAATATATGGAAAATCGTCTTTTCTTAGGAAACTGGTTACTCCCTATGTATGATTCGCTGAATTGCACTCGGTCACGAATGAGTTTGATTTGGCATTCAAATATAAAAATGTCGTATTCTGATATCATCAAAAAGATGCCACTATGGGACGATCTACCCTTTGTGTTGACATATATGCCCAAAACCTCAGCGGCTCGACATGAGTGGTTCACTCCATACCGTTCATCAACAGGAAAACAATCGGCGAGCGCAATGGTCGATGTCCTCGAATTTTCTTTCGACTGTTTGGGTTGGCTCGTGTCATATATTATATCGTCACTAGCTTCTGTCGGTGCCGAAGACATTGGTATCCGATTGGAACGGGTCACAATACTTGACAATATCACCAAATGATATCGAAACTCGCAGTTGATTCGCGATCAGCGTTTTTTAGTCATATTATTCTAGCGATTGGGTTAATCTCTAGTTGTACGTCCGACAGTAGCCCTGCTGGCGGACCGATTCCAGTTGAAGAGGAAGAACTTTATGAATTCATGTTTAGTATATTCGACGACGAACAACAGTATGATACTGTACAGAACGAATTTCATCTCTCGGGACAGCTTTTGATTCGAGACTGCATGCTCACAGAAGGATTTGAGTATGTTCCGTTTGTTGATGATTTCAAAAGCGACACTGCGCTGCTCGCCGATGATGACTTTGCAAAAATATACGGATTCGGATATTCGACAGAAATCCTACCAACAGACGAGGAAACCGAAGACTTTTGCTTCCCGAACCACCTAACAACCCGAATAATGCGATAATTGCTTCCCTGTCGTCTTCGGAATTCGAAGCGTATCTTGAAGTTTATTATGGTAACGATCCAAACGGAAACTCGGGTGGTTGCCAAAATTTGCAATTTGAGGCACCGATTCCTCGTCGCCTAGCAGTGTTTGAAATTTTTCATGAAGGTCTCGCGGACGCGAACCAACAGGCGCAAGCTGATCCGCGTATGGTTCAATTGCTTTGGCATTGGAGCGAATGTATGAAAGACGCTGGTTTTCCTTTTTCTGATCGTAAAGAGATGCTCGACGATCTGGCCCGAAGAGTTACACCTTTCGAAGAGATGCTTGAGTCTCAGTGGGATGAATGGACCCGCTTGTACGAAAGTGCGCCGAATGGTGACCTGACTGCTCTTCCTGCTGAAACACAACGTCTGTTGGATAACGAACCTACGATCCCACCGGAACATCTGGAGGATCTCGATGCTCTGATCGACTATGAGTTATCTCTTGCAAAGGCGAACCTTGATTGCAGCTACGATGACGCTGCGAACGAAATCTATGCCGAATACAACAAGAAGTTTGTTGACGACAACGCGCTGGCCATTCTTGAGTTCTTCAACGGCTGACCCCTCGGCAAAACTTGTGGCATCGCCTCGAGATAGAGTGGCACCGTGACCGCGCCCACGCCTGAAGAACTCTCGCGCGAGATAGCCCGTTGGGGCGCTCTGAAAACTCAAGCCGAGACGATCGCGACATTGATGCTCGCCGTCGCTGCCGGTGTCTTCGTCGCGCTCGGCGCCATGTTCGCCAGCAGCATCGGCGCGGGCTCCGAACTCGGTCTCGGACCGACGCGCCTGCTCATGGGCTTGGGATTCTCGGTGGGCCTGTTGTTCGTGGTGGTGCTCCAAACAGAGCTGTTCACGGGCAACAACCTGATGATCACCAGTGTGTTGACTCACCAGGTGCGCTTCGTCGGGATGGCCCGCAACTGGACGCTGGTCTATCTGGGCAACTTCGTCGGCTCCATCGCGATAGTGCTGCTGGTGTTCTACAGCCGCTGGTGGGAACAGGGCGACATGGCGTTTGCCGCGGAAGCCGTGTCGACCGCCAATGTCAAGGTGAACCTGGGGTTCCTTGAGGCTTTCCTGCGAGGAGTTCTGGCCAACATCCTGGTCTGCCTTGCCGTTTGGACGGCCGCGGCCGGACGCACCGTAACCGACAAGATGTTCGGGGTGCTGCTGCCCATCGCAGCCTTCGTCACGGGCGGGTTCGAGCACAGCATCGCCAACATGTACTTCACACCGATCGGAGTGCTGATTTCATCGGAGCCCGGTGCGATAGAAGCCGCCGGGCTCGTGGCCGGCGATGTGGAGAATCTCTCCTGGGCCGGTGTGGCCGGCAACCTGATTCCGGTCACGCTGGGAAACATCGTGGGCGGAGTCATGGTCGGGCTGCCGACTCGTGCTGTGCATCTGCGGGAGGATGCACTGGCCGGCAAGGCGCCGTAGAGAGGTTTCGTCGGCGCGCGCCCCAACCGAAGATCGTCGTGACGGATTTTTTGGGGTGCCGGCTTCGGCCCTAGGCTGACCTCCATGAGTGCCAACTACACGATCATCTCCGCAGACAGTCATGCGGGCGGCAACATGGCGGCTTACGAGGAGTACCTGGCCGAGGAGTGGAAAGAGGCCTTCGCGCAGTGGCGGGGGGCCTACTCCAACCCCTACCGGGACCTCCAGGACGACGGCCGCACCCGCAACTGGGACAACGAGCGCAGGCTCAGCGAGCAGTACGCCGACGGCGTCGTGGCTGAAATCACGTTTCCGAACACGGTGCCGCCGTTCTACCCGACGGGGATGTTGATCGCCTACCCGCCGCGCGACAGAGAAGAATACGAACGTCGCCGGGCCGGTATCGACGCCCACAACCGCTGGCTCAGGGACTGGTGCGGCCTCTACCCGGCCCAGCGCTGCGGACTGCCGCAGATCTTCCTGGAAGACATCGACGACGCCATAAGCACCCTGCAGTGGGCCGCCGCGGAGGGTTTCCGGAGTTTCATGATGCCCCATGTTGCACCCGACGTCGACCTGCCCGGGCTCTGGTCGCCGTACTGGGACCGGCTCTGGGCGGCCGTCTCCGACCTCGATCTGGTCATCACACAGCACGGCGGCAACGGCACCCCCAACTACGGCAGCGACCCCGCATCGGGACTGATCTTCTTGATGGAAGTGCCGTTCTTCGCGCACCGCAACCTGGCGCATCTGATCATGAGCGGAGTGTTCGAACGTTTCCCCAAGCTCAAATACGTGATGACCGAGCAGGGCACTGCGTGGGCCATCGAAGAACTGAGGCGCATGGACGCTTATCACATGCAGATCGCCGCTGGACGCGTCGGAGAGCTGGGCTTTTCCGCTGATGTGGTCCTCCCGATGAAGCCGTCGGAGTATTTCGACCGCAACGTCTGGATCGGTGCGTCGTTCCCTTCGCCGGTAGAGGCCGAAGCGATCAGGACGTTGGGAGTTCACAAAGTCATGTGGGGTTCGGACTACCCGCATCAC
This sequence comes from Acidimicrobiales bacterium, assembly GCA_965116485.1. Taxonomy (GTDB): domain Bacteria; phylum Actinomycetota; class Acidimicrobiia; order Acidimicrobiales; family Aldehydirespiratoraceae; genus VXYK01. Next base: position 2,796,309 of record OZ220692.1, on the reverse strand, counting down.
GAAGGCACCTACCCGTATTCGCTCGAAGCGTTGCAACGGTCCTTCAGCCATTGGGACGAAGCCGACATGCGCAAAGTGCTGAGCGAGAACGCGGCCCATGTGTATCGCTTCGATCTCGACGCGCTCGCGCCGCTGGGAGCTGAGCACGGCCCATCGGTTGCCGAGGTCGCCACGCCATTGGCGGAGATTCCCCGCAAAGCGACCAGCCCGGCCTTCTTCAGAGCCTGACGTGATGACCACTCACGAAGTTCCGGACTCGACCGCGCCGTACGCGGGGTTCGAGGGCGAGGTCGGGCGCATCTTCGCAACCTCGAAACCGGCTTGGCCGCAGCGCCCAACCGCCCCAGAAGGCGCTCCGAACGTGATTGTGATGCTGGCCGACGATCTCGGCTTCGCAGACCTCGGCTGCTACGGATCTGAGATCGACACCCCCGAACTCGATGCATTGGCTGCCAACGGGGTTCGCTACACCAACTTCCACGTCAACCCCATGTGTTCGCCGACCCGAGCGTCGATGTTGACTGGTCTCAACCACCACCTGGCCGGGATGGGTCATGTCGCGCACAGCGACCCCGGATTCCCCGGCTACGCGCATGAGATCCGTGACGATGCGGTCACGATGGCCGAACTCTTCCGGGACCACGGCTGGGCATCGTTGATGGTCGGTAAATGGCACCTCTGCAAGGACTCCAGCCTCAGCGAAGCCGGGCCCCGCAACTCCTGGCCGCTCCAGAAGGGTTTCGAACGCTACTACGGGATCCTCGATGGATTCACCAACTTCCATCAGCCCCACCGACTCTACGAAGACAACCATCACATCAACGTCGACCAGTACCCCGACGACTACTACTTCACCGACGACCTCACCGATCAGGCGATAAGGATGATCGACGAGGTTCGCTCCTCGCATCCCGCCAAACCGTTCTTCCTCTACTACTCCCACGGCGCGGTCCATGCACCGTTGCAGGCCAAGCAGCAGGACATGGACAAATACCGCGGCGCCTACGATGCGGGTTGGGATCAGATCCGAGAGCAGCGATTCGCCAGACAGAAGGAACTCGGCGTCATCGCGGCCGATGCGGTGCTGCCTCCCCGCAACACAGAAGAGCTGCACGCGGTGAGCCCTTGGGACGAACTCAGCGACCTGCAACGCGAGACGTTCGCCCGCTACATGGAGATCTTTGCGGGCATGGTCGACAGCGTCGACCAGAGTGTGGGACGGCTCCGCGAGCATCTGCAGGCCATGGGCGAGTGGGACAACACCATCATCGTGTTCACCTCCGACAACGGCGGGTCACGCGAGGGCCAGGACGACGGCACCTCGCAGTATTTCCGCACCCTGTTAGTGCAGACCGGGGCCGACGCGCTCGAAGATGTGGAACTCGATCACAGTCGGCTCGACCTCATGGGCGGGCCCCAAACGCTGCCGCACTATCCGATGGGTTGGGCGATGGCATCCAACACGCCGTTCCGCATGTACAAGATCAACACCCACCAGGGCGGCCACCAGGTTCCGTTGATCGTGCACTGGCCGGCGGGACTCGCAGGTTCGGGTGAAGCGGGGCGGCTTGGCGGGGGTCGAGGCGGGATCCGCACCCAGTACCAGCACATCACCGACCTCCTGCCGACCCTCGCGGAACTGACCGGTCTGGAGGTCCCCACCCAAAAGCACGGACAGCCGGTTCCTGAACCTGCCGGCCAGAGCTTCGCAGGCTCGCTGACCGACGCCGCGAGCGACTCCACCCACAGCGAGCAGTACTACGAGATGATCGGCCACCGGGGCATGTACCGCGATGGGTGGTCGGCCGTGTCGTTGCGGATCCCGCAGCGGCCGTTCTCAGAAGCTGCCTGGGAGTTGCACAATCTGGTCGAAGACCCGACCGAGGCGCGCGACCTTTCCGAGCAGCACCCCCGACGTCTCGCCGATCTGCAGGAGGCTTTCGAGCAGGCCGCGTGGGCTAATCAGGTCTTCCCTCTGGATGAGGGCAACGGACTGAAGATGATTCAGAAGCCCCCTTGGGAAGATGAGTTCATTGCCGATGTGCGACTTCGTCCGGGAACGCCGACCCTCGAGCGTTGGCGGGCGTTGCAGCTGATCAACTTCCGGTCTTTCGACGTGTGCGTCGAACTCGACTATTCCACAGGTGATGAGGGCATGTTGTTCGCCCACGGAGACCAGGGTGGCGGCTATGCAATGTATGTGGAAGACGGTCGATTGTTCTTTGTGTTCAACGGCTATGGCGATATGACCGTGGTGGACGCGGGTGAACTCTCCGCCGGTACCAGAGAAGTGATCTTGGCGATGGAGCGAATGCCCGGCTGGCGTTGGAACGCTCACGTATGGCGCGACGGCCACAAGATGGGGGAAGCTCCCGATCTGCCGGTGTTGATGGCTATTGCGCCGTTCGAGGGCATTGACGTGGGGATCGACCGCCGCTCCCCGGTGAGTTGGGAGATTTACGAAAAGCACGGCCCCTTCGCGTACACCGGCACCCTCAATGCGGTGACATACAGACCCGGTGAACTGGCCTCCGATGCCGGGACACGGTTCCTCGACTATCTCAGAGAAGCCGGCACCAGATTCGAGTGATGCGGTCGACGGTGCTGGTTGCGCGTCGCGATGTGCTCCGCGATGTGCTCTCAACACGTCGAGTTGCTAGAAAAAAGCCATGTTCATCGGGTACGACACCAAACAGGAGGAGTTGCGCGCTGAGTTGCGCGCCTACTACCGCGATCTTCTGACCCCTGAGGTCCGGGAGGCTCTGGCCGCCGAGGCGGGCTGCGGCCCCGTCCATCGGGAGATCGTGGGTCGCATGGGCCGCGACGGTTGGCTGACGGTCGGCTGGCCGACCGAATACGGCGGACGCGGCTACTCAGCAGTCGAACAGTTCGTGATGTTCGACGAGTCGGTGGCGAGCGGGGCTCCGATCCCCATGCTGACGATCAACACGGTCGGGCCGACGCTGATGCAGTTCGGAACCGAGGAGCAGAAACAGTTCTTTCTGCCCAAGATCTCTGCGGGAGAGATCACCTTCTGCATCGGCTATTCCGAACCCGATGCGGGAACGGATCTGGCGTCTCTCACCACACGGGCCGTCCGAGACGGCGACGAGTACATCATCAACGGGCAGAAGACCTGGACGTCTTTGGCAGCCGACGCCGATTACATCTGGCTTGCGGCCCGCACCAACACCGAGGTGCGCAAGCACAAGGGCATCTCGCTGTTCTGCATTCCGATGGACACCCCGGGCCTGTCGATCCAGCCGCTCGACCTGCTGTCGACCCACAACATCAACCACACGTTCTTCGATGACGTGCGGGTCCCCGCCTCCACGCTGATCGGGGAGGAGAACGGAGGCTGGGGGCTCATCACCAGTCAACTGAACCGTGAACGGGTGACGATCTGCTCGTCGGGCATGGTCACCAAGGCGCTCGAAGAAACCATCGACTTCGCCAAGAACGCCAAACGCGCCGACGGCTCACGGGTTATCGACGCGCCCTGGGTCCAACGCAACCTTGCCGAGGTCACCGCCGGACTCGAGTATCTGCGGCTCGCCAACTGGCAAGTGGCCTGGACAGTGGCGACCAAGATCGACGGCAAGCAGGCCGACATGGACACGATCACCGGTTTCGTCGCTGACTCCTCGGCGGTGAAGGTGTACGGCACAGAGTTCTACACGCGGGCTTATCGCCGCTTGATGGAGGTGTACGGACCTCAGGCCACCATCGCCGGCGGGTCGATCGGTCACCTCACCCGCCTCGAGATGCAGTACCGGTCGACGGTGATCCTCACCTTCGGCGGCGGCACCAACGAGATGCAACGTGACCTGATCTCCCAGTTCGGTCTGGGCTACCCGAAAGCAGACCGCTGATGGACTTCACACTTTCTGACGAAGAACAGGCCATTTCAGATCTCACCGCGCAGATTCTCGGCGACAAGTCAACCCACGAACGGCTCTCGGACCTCGCCGCCAACGACGACCGAATAGACGCCGAGGCGTGGGCCGCACTCGCACAAGCCGGCGTGCTGGGCGCCGCGGTCCCCGAGTCCGAAGGCGGCCTGGGCCTGGGGTTCTTGGCCACCGCCATGGCGATTCAACAGGTTGGAGCCACCGCATCGCCGGTCCCGCTGCTGTCGACCGCGGTGATGGGCGCCATGCCGATCGCCGAGTTCGGCACCGCCGAGCAACGTGCGCGCTATCTGCCGGCGATTGCCGATGGTTCACTGATCGTGGCTGCCGCCCTGTACGAGGAGGGCACCACGGCGGCTGAACCGGAGGTCGTCGCCGTGCCTGACCCAGGCGGCTACCGCATTGAGGGCACCAAACCGATGGTTGCCGACGGACTCGACGCGGGTCTGATCCTGGTCCCGGCCCAGTTGAGCGACGGTTCCTGCGGAGTGTTCCTGGTGCCTGCAGACACGCCAGGGATCACCAAGATTCGAGTAGAGGTGACGACCGGTCGTCCACAGGCCCGGCTCGAGTTCTCCGGCGTGGTGGTACCCGAAGATGCTCTGCTGGCGGGTCCGGCATCGGATGTGTCAGGTACCGAGATCGTGAACTGGATCGAACTCAGGGTGAACTGCTGCCTGTGCATGATGATGGCCGGAGCCGCGCAGACCTCGATCGAGTTGGCTGCGGAGTACACCAAGCAGCGTTTCCAGTTCGATCGCCCCATTGCGACCTTCCAGGCGGTCAGCAACCGAGCCGGTGACAGCTATATCGACACCAACGCCATCATGTTGACCGCATGGCAGGCGGCTTGGCGGATCGACCAGGATCTCCCAGCACAGGACTCAGTCTCGGTGGCTCGATGGTGGGCAGCCGAGGGCGGCTTCCGGGTCGTTCATGCTGCCGTGCATGTGCATGGCGGAGTGGGCGTGGACCGTGACTATCCCCTCCATCGGTTCTTCCTGCTGGCTCGACAACTCGAGCTGACGTTGGGCAACGGCGAAGTGCACCTCGCGGCACTGGGACGGGCCATCGCCGCTCGCTGAGTTGTCGGGAACCAGACAGGGTCCTTGAGTCGTCGTAGTCTCGAAGGCAAGTCGAGAGGGTTGAACCATGGTGAGACATCTTTGGTGGTGGCCGGCAGTCGGGATCGTCCTGGTGGTTCTGGCCAGTGTGCTGTCGAGCGCGGACGAGTCTGCGCCTACCACCGATCCGAGTGGCCCGACAGCGCCGGTCCCCGACGATGATTCTCAGCGCGGAACCGGGGCGGGATCACGATCGGTGTCGACCGGTCGGGATCAGGGGCCGAACTTGGAGGTTCGTCTGAGTGAGGGCAGCGCCGGTGGCGTCGAAACCCTGGCGGTCGTGACTCGAGTCGAGGGCCGCGAGCTCAACGAGACAGAAATCAGCGCGGCGACCGACCGACTGGGGGTGTGGGATGACGGCGAAGCTGGCGACACCGTTGGTTTCGACCGTCCGCCGGAGAGCCTCCCGCGACCTCGCGTGGGATCCACCATCGAGAGCCCGTTCCCGACAGATTCTGATGTCGAAGCACCCGTTGTCGACTCCGGGCCCTTGGAAGTGTTGCGGGTACAGCCCCAGGACGAAGTGGGGATAGCGCCGTTCGTCAGCATCACCCTCAATCAGGCGATGGTGCCGCTGTCCACGCTCGCGCAGCAAGAAGAGATCGATGTGCCGGTCACGATGACCCCGTCGCTGCCGGGTCGCTGGCAGTGGATCGGCACTCGAACGCTGCGTTTCGAGCACGACCCGGACGTGTTCGACCGTCTGCCGATGGCAACCTCCTATGTGGTCGAGATTCCCGCCGGCACGGCTTCGCAGTCCGGCGGCGAGTTGACCGAAACAGTCCGCTTCGAGTTTGAGACTCCTGCGCCGACGGTGCTGTCGCTGACCCCGCAACACGACTCGCTCGGTCTGCAACCAGTTTTTCTGGCCACCTTCGATCAGCGAGTCAACGCTTCGGCGGTCCTTGAGACCATCACGTTGAGCGCGGACGGAACCGAGCGCGATATCCGCCTTGCCACCGACGCCGAGATCAACGACGACGAGGACCTCAAGCACCAAACAGGCGTAGCCCTCGACGGCACCTGGGTTGCGTTCACCCCGGCAACAGAACTTGAACCCGACTCAGCGATCACTGTCGAAGTCGGGCCGAACGTGCCTTCGGCTGAAGGAACGAACACTTCCGATGTTGCGCTGGTGGTGCAGGCCCGCACGTACGCACCCTTGCGGGTGAACGAACGCGGCTGCACGTCGCAGCACCCCTGTTGGCCCGGAAGTTGGCTCAGCGTGTACTTCAACAATGTGCTCGACCCCGCCACGCTGGATATAGCCGATATAGAAATATCTCCTGAGCTGGTCGACGCCCGGCTCTGGGTGGACTACCGCTCGGTGAACATCATTGCTCCGACCGAGGGGGACACGGTCTATGAAGTGGTGATCCCGGCGACGCTCGGAGACGAGTTCGGTCAGACGTTGGGAGAGCCCGAAACGATCGAGTTCCATATCGATGAAGCTCGTCCTTTCCTCAGAGCAGCGGGCCGGCGGCTCGTGACGCTCGATCCGCTCGCTGAACAGCAGACGATTCCCGTCACGGTGCTCAAGCACGAGCGGCTGCGGGTTCGCCTCTACGATGTGGATCCGAGCGATTACGGCTCGTTCGAGAGTTTCCTCGATCGTTGGGACCGGTCTCGCGACGGAGAATTGCCCACCCCGCCGTGGACCCTCGCCTCCGACGAGGTGATTGACACAGGGATCGATTCGGACGCGGTCAGCGAGGTGCGCATCGATCTCGACGAAGTGCTCGACGGCGCCCGCGGACATGTGATCGCGATCGTCGAAGGGGTCGGACGGTTCGCGGACCTGACGTACGCGGACGATGACTTCTGGAACAACCGTCCGGTGGTCGCCTGGGTGCAGGACACCGATATCGGTGTCGACATGATCACCGACCATCGCGAAGTGGTGGTGTGGGCCACCGATCTGCGCTCCGGTGATCCGTTGGAGGGTGTCGCAGTCACTTTGGCAGGAGGCGACCTGCAAGGACACAGCTCAGCGCTCACGACCGACAGCGACGGACTGGCAAGCGCCTCGATTGTCGGTGAATACGCCTGGATGGTCGCAACGCTCGGTGACGATCAGGCCATCAACCCGGCGAACGTGAGAGCGTGGTCACTGCAGGATCAGCTTATTTGGTACACCGCCGATGATCGAGGCACGTACCGCCCCGGCGAGACCGTTCATCTGAAGGGTTGGGTCCGCAACCTCGACCTGAGCGGTGATGGCAGCCTCGAGTTCCTGCCCCCGCAACAAGTGATGACCTACAGGGCCTCTGATTCGTTCGGCAACGAACTCGCTGAGGGCAGTTTCCGTCTTGATGAGCACGGCGGCTTCGATCTCACCATTGAACTGCGTGAGGGAGCGAACCTCGGCCATGCGTGGATCGAGTTCGGTGGCCCACGGGACTTGGAGAACAGCCGGCATTACCACCAGTTCCAGATTCAGGAGTTCCGTCGCCCCGAATTCGAAGTGATCGCTCGCTTGGAGTCTCCTGGCCCGTTCTTTGTGGACGAGCCCGCGACAGTGGCTGTCGATGCCAGATATTTCTCTGGTGGTCCGTTGCCCAACGCGGAGGTCTCCTGGATTGTCACCACACGGGAGGCTTCGTACTCGCCGCCCAACTGGGGTGAATTCACGTTCGGCGTGTGGACCCCGTGGTGGCACTCCGGCGGGTTTGGCGGTGGCGATGACTGGTACTGGGAAGAGGATTACGGCTTCGTCGGACCCGACTACGAGCAGGTGCGCGAGACCTTCTCGGGTTTGACCGACGCTGGCGGAAGCCACTATCTGCAGATGGATTTCGACGGCGACGGAGACCACCTTCCCACCACGGTCACCGCGCAAGCTCAGGTTCTCGACGTGAACCGCCAGCAGTGGGCCTCGTCGACCGATGTGCTGGTGCATGCCGCAGACCTGTACGTCGGCGTTCGCTCGACCCGCACGTTCGTCAGAGCGGGAGACGGTTTCGACGTTGAAGCGATCGTCACCGACATCGACGGCAACGCGGTCGCGGGCCGTGCCTTCGAGATCAGGGCTTCGCGAATCGTCGAGGAGTACATCGACGGAGAATGGGCCGAAGTCGCCGCAGACACTGAAACGTGCGACGTGACGTCGGCAGCTGAGCCTGTTGCCTGCGAGTTCGAGGCGGCTGTCGGCGGCCGTTATCGCATCGACGCCCATGTCGTCGATGACGCGGGGCGGACCAACCGCAGCGAGATGACCCGCTGGGTCACCGGCCAAAAAAGCGGCGTCCCGAGCCGGAACGTCGAGTTGGAGAGTGTCAACCTCGTCCCGGACGCCGAGACCTACGCGGCCGGCGACACCGCTGAGATCCTCGTCGACTCTCCGTTCAGTTCGGGGACCGGGCTCATGGTGACGGCCCGCAACGAGATCATCGAGTTGAGCACTTTCGAGATCTCCGATCACGCGGCTGTGCTCGAGGTGCCGATCACCGACGATCATGGCCCGGAACTGACGGTGCGGGTTGAGATCGTCTCGACGACGCCGCGAACCGCCGACGACGGCACCGTGCTGGACAGCGTCGCGCACCGTCCGGCCTATGGGACGGGGGAGATCCGGCTACGGGTTCCGCCGGCGCGACGCGCGCTGGACGTGGTGGTCACTCCCGCAGCAAGCGTGGTGAAACCGGGGGCTTCGACCAGCGTCACCGTGCAGGTGAACGACGCCGACGGCGAACCGGTCGACAACGCTGATGTGCTGTTGGTTGTGGCCGACGAAGCGGTACTCGCGCTCTCGGGTTACCAACTCGTCGACCCGCTCGAGGTCTTCTACCGGTCGCTGGGCGTCTACCTGGATTCGCAACGTGCACGTGACAGCGTCCTGTTGGGGAATCCGCAGGAGCTGCTCGACTTGATCGGCGGTGACGGGGCGGTCACCACCACCGTCGCGGCCTCAACGGCGGAGCTGGAGGGCGACGATATGGCCGACATGGCCGATGACGCTGAGATGGCCGAAGAATCCGCCTCAGCCGATTCCGCCTCGTCGACCCGGCTCAGCGCTCAAGGCCTGCAGATCGAGGTCCGCAAGAACCTTGATGCGCTGGCCCTGTTCGACCCTGAGGTTGCGACCGATGCCGATGGTGTTGCCACCGTCTCCTTCGAGTTGCCCGACAACCTCACCCGCTACCGAGTGATGGCTGTCGCGGTCGACGGTGTTGATCGTTTCGGTTCGGCCGAATCGGCCATAACTGCCCGGTTGCCGCTGCAGGTTCGGCCGTCGGCTCCCAGGTTCTTGAACTTCGGCGACCGTTTCGATCTTCCGATCGTGGTGCAGAACCAAACCGATTCACCCGCAGAGGTCGATGTGGTCGTGCAGGCCTCCAACCTGATCCTCGATGGCGATCTGAACTCAGACGGAGCGGCGGGACGGCGGATAACTGTTCCGGCCAACGATCGGGTCGAGGTGCTCTTCGGTGCTTCGACCAGTTCGGCGGGCACGGCTCGTTTCCGGGTCGCGGCCGTGTCGGGCGACAACGCCGACGCCCAAGTTGTTTCGTTGCCTGTCTACACACCGGCCACCAGCGAGGCATTCGCCACCTACGGGGTGCTCGACCCTGGGGTCGTGGGCTATTCGCTGACTGAACCACAAGATGTGTTCGCCCAGTTCGGAGGGCTCGAAGTGAACACGTCCTCCACTGCTCTGCAGACCTTGACCGACGCGGTGTTGTACCTGTCGGAATACCGCTACGCCTCTGCTGATGCCTACGCCAGCCGAATCCTGGCGATCTCCGCGCTGCGGGACGTACTCGGAGCCTTTGAGGCTGAAGGTCTGCCGACTCCGGCGGAACTCGACGCCGTCGTGCGCAGCGACATTTCGGAGTTGGCCGCGCTGCAGCACAGCGACGGCGGCTTCGGTTGGTGGTCGCGGAAGGGCGTGTCGTACCCGTACCCGTCGATCCAGGCGATGCATGCTCTCGTTGTAGCTCGGACGGCCGGTTTCACCGTCCCGAACGAAGTGATGGAGAACGGCCGCTGGTATCTGCGCAACATCGAGGATCGAATCCCGGCTGACTACAGTTGGAAGTCGAAGGACATGTTGTTGGCCTACGCGCTGCATGTGCGTGCGCTCGACGGTGACCGGGACTCGAGCGCGGCTCGTGGACTATGGAACCGTCGGGGCGCGGACCTCGAGTTGGACGCGTTGGCTTGGATCTGGCCGGTCGTCGCAGATGAAGGCATCGAGGCCGACATCGAACGGGTCTTCAACAACCGAGTGACTGAAACAGCCGAGGCGGCGACCTTCGTCACCGAGTACGGAGAGGACGCCTACCTGATCCTGGCTTCGGATCGTCGAACCGACGGCATCGTGCTCGACGCTCTGATCACCATGGCCCCGGATTCGGACCTGATCCCCAAAGTCGTGGCGGGATTGTTGTCGAACCAGGTCAAAGGCCGTTGGAACAATGTTCAGGAGAACTCATTCATCCTGTTGGCCCTCGACAGGTATTTCGAGACATTCGAAGCTGTTGAACCCGACTTTGTCGCCCGTGTCTGGCTCGGCGACGAACATGTGGCCGAACATGAGTTCTCGGGTCGCAGCATCGACCGTTCCTCCACTCTGGTTCCGATGGCGGACCTGGTCGCTGCGGGTGACGCCGATCTGACTGTCCAGAATGACGGCAGCGGCCGTCTCTACTACCGGCTCGGGCTTCGCTACGCCCCCGCAGACCTCGAGTTGGATCCGCTCGATCGCGGTTTCGTGGTGCAGCGCACCTACGAAGCGATCGACGATCCCGACGACGTCTGGCTCGACTCCGACGGCGTCTGGCATGTCGTGGCAGGAGCGGAGGTGCGCGTCAGGCTGACGATGGTCAACGACAGCCGACGCACCAACATGGTTCTGGTCGACCCGCTACCGGCGGGTTTCGAGTCGCTCAATCCTGCGTTGGCCGTGACGGGCGAGATCGAGGCGCCCCGCACCGAACCCGCCGATCATTGGTGGCGGTGGACCTGGTATGACCACCAGAACCTGCGCGACGACCGGACAGAGGCGTTCTCTTCGTATCTGTGGGCCGGTACCCACGAGTACAGCTACGTTGCTCGGGCTACCACGTTGGGTACTTTCGTGGTGCCCCCGGCCAGAGCCGAGGAGATCTACGCGCCGGAGGTGTTCGGCCGTTCAGCTTCCACCACCGTCATCATCGAAGACCCACCTGCAGTTTCCTGACCCAATCGCCCGAGGGTTTGAGGATGCATCGCGTCGTGAACATTCCATGGTGCTAGCTTCCATAGAGTGCAATTCCGGCCAAGTGATGATTTAAAGAGCCTCGCTGAACGGATTTCGGGGAAGCGGGTGCGGTTTCCAGACGAAACGGGATTTGTAGTTGTTGATACGGCTGTTGGGAGCGTTGAAGGCGTCGATCTCTTTGTTACCGGACCCGCCCAAGCCGACACGATTCGCAAAGTGTCGTTGAGCAGGGATCAGTTGGGCGGGTTGGAGATCATCGAATTCGACGGCGGAGCGGATCCGGCAGCTGTGCTGGCAGGTCTGTGGACCGAGTGGATGCTGGATGCGGTCCGAGCCGCCACCTCCACGGTGCTGGTGTCCACGAGTCTGCGGCCCTATCCGCATCAGATGGATGCTGTGTACGGGCGGATGCTGCCGCAGCCGCTGTTGCGATTCCTATTGGCGGATGAGCCGGGAACGGGCAAAACGATGATGTCGGGGCTGTGGCTGCGGGAAGCGCAGCGGCTTGGGTTGGTGAAGAGGGCGTTGGTGGTGTGTCCGGCACATCTGGTCAGTAAGTGGCAGGCTGATTTCGAGCGTTTCCTCGGCGGCGGTCTGCGCGAAGTTACGGCAGAGACGGTTCGCTGGGACGGGCTAGCAACCACGCAGGACGATACCTGGGTGGTGTCGCTGCATTTGGCAGCGGCGAATCCGCAGGTGCGTGAAGCGCTGCATCCAGACCGGGCCGGTTGGGACGCAGTTATCTTCGACGAAGCGCACCGGATGACGCCGACCGCGGAGACGTTTCACCGAGTCGGCCGCGAACTGTCGGCTGACGTGCCCCACGCGCTGTTCCTTACAGCCACGCCCCACCGGGGTGACGAACGCTATTTCCGGGAACTACTGCATTTGGTCGATCCGACGATTTTCCCCAGTACTGCTGATAGTAGTGCCTCGCCATCGAAACGAACGGCAGGTACACAGTTCACCCGCAGGCTGATCCGCCCCGGCTCGCTGCACTTTCTCCGTCGCATGAAGGAGCAGTTGGTCGACTATGACTCGCACACGCGCTTGTTCCGTGAGCGCGAATCGTTCAATCTCAAAGCGCGACTGAATGCGACCGAGAGACATTTCTACGATGCGTCTCAGGAAATTGCCAACACGTACTTTCCCGTGATGGGCCGTCAACTCGCCGCGATGGTCTACGGTAAGCGAGCGGCATCATCGTTGCACGCTCTGGCTCGCACTCTGAGTCGGCGTCTTGAGCGGATGGGAACGTCCGACGGTCCCGCCCTTGCGGGCGACGAGGATGTTGCGGTCATTGAACGTGAGAGCGACGACGACCTAGCGGAAGAGCAAGTCACGGCAGCGCGCTCGCTCGACATCCGTGCCGAGCGAGCAGCAATCACTGACCTGTTGGGCGACTTGAAGGTCGCCGTTGAAGCAGCGTCAGCTGGGGCCGCGAGCAGCACTTCGGCTGTGTCGAAGTGGCAATGCATGCGCGAATGCCTTGACCAGCATGACATCGTCCCGGGATCGGGCGAGCAGTTGGTCGTGTTCACTGAATACGCTGACACGGCCGCATGGCTCGTGCAAGTATTCACGGGCGCTGGCTACACGGCACGCAGTTATTCGGGTGCCGACAGCCACACGGAGCGTGCTGCCACGCGCCGACAGTTCGAGGAGGGTCTGTTCGAGGTTATTGTTTCCACTGACGCTGGCAACGAAGGCATCGATCTGCAGACCGCCCATGTACTCGTCAACTGGGACATCCCGTGGTCGCTCGTGCGCTTGGAGCAGCGCATGGGCCGTATCCACCGCATCGGTCAACACGACAAGGTGTTCCTCTATAACCTAGTGGCACTCGGCACCCGCGAGGGCGACGTGTTGGCGACATTGCTCGACCGTCTGATCGCCGCGGCAAACGAACTCGATGGTCAGATGTTCGACTGCCTAGCCGCGGTCATGGAGCTTGCCCGCACGAACGTCGGCAAGACTGAGCAATCCCTCCTGCCGCTGTTCGGAGTGGCGTCTGAGGTCTCCTACGACCCGTGGCCTACGGTCAACGAAATCCGTCAGGCACGCGACGAATACCTAGCGGGTTCCAACCAACTCAGCACTAACGTCGAAACCGCAGTCGCTGACAGTGCTCGTGTCGACGAGATAGTCGCCCGCGTCAACCCGGTCATTGTTGAGCACTTCTTGGAGCGGGTTGCTTCGGCGGGTCTGATCTCATTCGGGCAGGCACCGCTTGGCAACGCCTTCTACTACCTGTCTGTAGAACTGGGAACCCACGGCTGGGAACTGCCATCTGCGCTGGGTGGTGACGGGCGTGCACTGGTCGTAACCCGACACGACGAGCGTTCCGAAGCAATCGCCCAAGGTGTTTCAAGGGCCGCTGAAGCCCGCATGTTGGGACCGAGCGACGATGCGTTTCGAGCGCTTGCGGAGAGTCTGCGCTCTCGACTGGAGGTTGACATGTCGCGGGGCGGTGTTTTGTGCGATACAGCCGCGGCTGAGGACTACACGTTGGTCGCGTTCGAGAGTGAGATAACGGAGGGTGGTGGAAGCAACAACCCGCGCCACCACGCGAGGGCCAGCACACAGACTTGGATGATCTCCGTGGCCACGAACGGCGCGACCCGTCTCTTCTCTTGGGCTGAGTTGCCGAATCTCGTGCCACCGGCAGAGTCGGTGAGCATCGATATTGAGGTGGAGCAAGTTCGACTCGACGAGAGGGTCGCAGATGTTGCGCTTGCGGCCGCGCGCGAAGTCGCAGAGGCTGAACGGACCATGCGTGAGCAGCGTCACAGAGAGTGGGTCAGACAACTCGGAATCCAACTGGCACCATTGCCGAATCACTTGACTGATCACATCGAGGACCGTTCCGTCGGAACGAAGGAGCGGCAGCGGATCCGCTCAGCGGTGGACAAGAAGCTTGTCGAGGCGCGCCAAATTGCCGAGGTCTCAGTGTCAGAACCCCGACAAATCGGATGGGCGAGGGTGTTGGCGGGGTTGAAAGTCAACCCGGCGGATCTGGCATCCACGGCACAGAGCGAAGAGGTTTCGATGCGCTGGGTTGCGGAGCGCTTCGAGGCCGACGGTTGGAACGTTATCGATGTCCACACTCAGAACCGGGGCTACGACCTCGAAGCGCGCCGTGGGCCGCAGGTGCGATGCATCGAGGTCAAGGGCGTGGCCGGTCAGGCTTCGACGAGCGGTGTTCGGTTGACATCTGGTGAGTTGACTAGCGCGCGCCAGCACGGGGAGGACTACTGGCTCTACGTGGTGGACAACTGCATTGACGGCGAAGGCACCCTGTTCGGGCATTGGCAGGACCCGGCGAGTGTGTTCCGCGACAGCTTCGAAGATGTCGCGGAATATCGACTCGCGGGCAGCGCCTTGAGTGCGGCCCTTCAGTATCGAGGCGATGGCTCATGAGCACGCGCTTGATCGAGCGATGGTTTCCATGCGACGAGGTTTCGGAGCACTCGGCACGCGGCTGGGGTACTGGGTTTGCTGAGAAGAGTTTGTTCACCTGGTTCGCCTCTCGGCCACTGGCGCAAGCCAAAGCGGCAGTAGTTTGCTCGTTGCTGCCCTGGCCCGATGACCCAGACGAGCAGGAACGCCTGAAAGAACTGGTTCGCGAGTCGATGACCGGCTACGACGCCGCGAATGCCGAATTGCGCGCAGAACTGGCCAAGCACTATCCCGACGGTGCCAAGCTCTGCGACCCGTTCTCGGGACGGGCGATGATCCCGCTAGAAGCGGCGCGCCTCGGTGTGCATGCCTGGGGGATCGACTATTCACCAGTTGCGACGCTTGCCGGCCGACTGCTGGCCGATTATCCGATGCGAGACTGGGACAATGAGCCACCGCTGCCGTTCGATGGCTACGAGGAGCACGCCGCAGCGCACTTCACCGAGCCGCGGCTGCTTCAAGATGTGAGCTTCGTGCTGGACGAAGTTGGGCGTCGCTACGAAACCGCGATGGGCGAGTTCTACCCCAAAGTCGACGGAAAACGACCATGGGGATATGTGTGGGCTGTGACGCTGCCCTGCACGAACTGCGGCAACCGATTCCCGCTCACCGGAAATCTCGCCCTTCGCAACCCGAATCCAACAAAAGACGATCCCGGCCAGTCTTACCGCATCATCGCTGACTTGGACTCGGGTGCATTCAAAGCGGAAATTCACGATGGACCGCCCACGAGCCAGCCGACGTTGGTCAAGGTGAAGGGTACGAATGGCAAGACAGCCGTCTGTTGCTTTTGTGGCAACGCACATACGTTGGAGACACAGAAGCGCATGATGCGGGACGGCCTGAAAGATGACGCCCTGCTCGTTGTCGCAGATCTCGATGAAACAGTGGGGAAGTGTTACAGGCCGCCCACAGAAGATGAGACGTTCGCCCCATTGAATGCCAGCCGAGTCTTGGCATCCGAGCCGCCCTTCGCTTCTGGCGTGCCGGCGGTCCCGGCAGAAGCTATTGACCCAAACCATCCAACTCTGAGACCAGTTGGTTACGGGTACCGATTCTGGGGTGAACTTTGCAACGGCCGCCAGACCCTCGGATTCGTGCGGTTGTCGCGCATCGTCAATCAGATGAGCGATGAGATGCGCGGTGTCGGCGCCAGTGCCGAATACGTGTCCGCGCTCGCGGGCTATGCCTCTGCCAACATCGCCCGACGTCTGCGAAGAAGCACTCGGAGTTCGACTCTTGAGGTGCCATACCAGAAAGCTGGTGATGCGTACTTCAACGATTCCGGCATCTCACACAGCTTCGACTATTTCGAATCCGGGTGCGGCGAAGGTCCCGCGACATGGGCCTCGCTATCAGTTCACACGGTTCGGACTCTTCGAAAGCAGCTAGCCCGTGCGCCAGGCCGCGCGGCAACATTGCAGCGCGGGTCCGCTACCGCATTGACGATGCCGGATACGTCGCTCGATTCCGTTGTGACTGATCCTCCCTACGACGCGATGATCAACTACTGCGACTCATCGGACCTGATGTATGTTTGGCTAAAGCGTGCGTTGATATCCGCAGATCCTTGGTTTGGCATGACCGCCGACCCGGGTGGGCTTCAGGAAAAGACACACGAAGCCGTCATCAAGTGCGGCTCCATCGGGGACGATCATCGCGATGAGGTTCACTACAAGGACTGCATCACCAAGGCATTTCAGCAGGCACGCCTCAAGACCAAGCCCGATGGCGTGGTCAGTATCGTCTTCGGCCACGGTGACCCGGATGCTTGGGAACGGGTGCTGTCGGCAATCGCCGACGCTGGACTCGTGTTGACGGGTTCATGGCCTTGCAGCACAGAGAAAGGCGGTAAGCAGACCGGGGAGTACATCGACAACACGATCATGATGGCGTGCCGTGCCGCTGCAACTGATCGGCCGATTGGTGATGTGCGTATGGTGGACGAGGAAATCCGGGCGGTGATCGCTTCGCGTGTCCCCGCATGGACGGGTGATGGCCTGGCGGACTCCGATCAGCGGATGGCGGCGATTGCGCCTGCAATGGAGGTTGTCGGCAAGTACTCCGAAGTGCGTGACTTCACTGGTCAGCCCGTGCCGTTCAAGCATTTCTTGGGCATGGCGCACCGCGCGGTCGAAGAAGCTGCGGATGTTCGGATCGACCGGTTCAAGCTCACGGACTTCGATGTACGCACGCGGTTCGCGTTGTCGTGGTTACGTCAGCACCGCCGCAGCGTCGCCCCGGCTTCGGAGGCGCGTTGGCTGCGGCTGTCATACGACGTGACCGATGATGACGTTAAGGGTCTGTTGCAGAAGGCGAGGGGCGGCCAGAGAATGGTGTTCGGTGACGAGGCAGCTGCAACGCTTTCGCTCCATCCGACCAGCCCAGTGGTGGATGTCGTACTCGCCGTTGCGGCGGAAGGCCGTTCGCTCAACGATATCGCGGAGGCCCTGCACACGCTTAAACGAGCAGACGACGAGATGCTGTGGGCGGCCGTGTCGGAGTTCGCTCGGGTGCTCGGCGAGAGCGACCGTGATGGTCAGACCTACACTTGGGCGGTGCGACAACGTCATCTGATCGAAGAGCGCGCTGCAGGAATCAAGCGTGAAACTGCGGAGCGGGTGCTTGAAGAGGAACAGCTCAGCCAGCAAGGCACCTTGTTCGCGGACACCGGCGAGTTGGGGGACTGAACAATCATGACTTCAAGCAACCCTGCACGTCCCTGGTGGGAAACAATCTCGTTGCGGCCCGAGGTCACGCTTAGCGACGGAGCAGTAGACGACGTACAGATGTCTTTGCATGACGCCGTTTTTGGGGTTGCGGGGTCGGAGTCCGACCAAACGCCGTATGCGTCACCCTCTTACTACGGTGCGATCACCCATCCGACCGGCGACCTTGTCGAGTTCATGGCAAGGGTCGCAGTGCGACTCGGGGTTGAGGAGTCGACGCAGACGTCGGCGGTATGGCGCCTAGACCAGGCGATGGGCGGTGGCAAGTCGCATGGGCTGGTCGGCCTGTGGCACCTTGCCGCGCACCCGAACGAACTAGCACCCACCGATCTCGGGCGCGAAGTTTTTGCCACGGCGAGGGAGATCGCCGGTCACGACAAGGTCCGCCCCGACCTGGGCGACCCTGTCTGTGTCGTGTTGGACTGCGATAACACCACCGCTTCAGTAGAAGACTTCGGCCCCGCCCGGCTGCTTGGAGAGCGTTTCCTGTGGCGGCTGTTCGACAAGGACGGCCATCGTTACGACCGGTTCAAGGAACACATCACCAGCAAGAAACATCTGGCAGAATCGCTGCGAAGCGTTGAGCGGCCCGTTCTCATCCTGATCGATGAGATCATGGACTACATCCGACTGGTGGCAGTCAACGACACTGACGACGCGCTGAGGGACATGGCATTCCTGCGGGCACTGCTCGACGTGGTGAACGATGTGCCGAACTGCGTTGTCGTGATGGTGATGATCGCATCGGATCAAGACGACATGGCCCTCAACGAGACGGGATCGAAGTGCCAGGCAGAATTGGAACAGCTGCTGAACCGCAACGGCCGAACCACGGCTGTGACCGGCGGTGGTGACTTCGCGGAGATCATTCGGCGGCGGTTGTTCGAGCGCTTACCCTCTCGTTCCGAGACGGATCAAGTGGCGAATCGCTTCCTGGACCACATGCGCGGTCTATGGACGACAAAGGTTTTTGACAAGCTGAGTGGACCGCCTCAGTCCGAGTTTCGCGACGCAGTCGCTCGCAGCTATCCATTCCATCCCAGCCTGATCGGCCTCGCCGAGAATGAGTGGGCACAGCACGCAGGGTTCCAGCGTGTCCGCTCAACGATTCGGCTCTTCGCGGCGACAGCCTATGAACAGTCGCGCAGGGCTGCCGACGGGGAGTGGGTTCCGGAGTTGATCGACAGCGGTGACCTGCCTTTGCAGCAGCATCAAGTACGTGACTCACTACTCAGTTCCGGTTTGGTAGCGGACCCACGCACCGTGTCGAATCTACGGGAGGTGGCGAGTGTTGACATAGTTGATCAACACAACCCTGACAGGGGGGTTGCCCGCCGGTTGGACACAGAGCGGGAAGAGGGCTGGCGTAAAGACAACCCCCGGGCTGCCGAACGAATGGCCACAGCATTGTTCGTTCGGTCTTTGTGTCCGCGACCGAACGCTGCTCGGGGGGCGACTGAAGCGGAACTACACGCCGCGTCGTTCGTGCCGTTCAGCGGTTACGGCACGGGCGACGCCGAAGCGGTTGCGGTGGAACTGTTAGAGACCGATGCGGGCATGGCTTCGGTGGACTCGATCGCCGGCAGAGGACCAAGTCCCAAGCGTTGGGTGGTGGAAACCCGAAAGACTCTCGGGATGCTCGCCAAGTCCGAGAAACAGGCGGTGAGCGAAGCAGACCGCGACCAAGCCGTTACTGAACGGGCATTCGAACTAACGAGTTCGGGCCCGTTCGATAGCGTCATCCACGTCGACGGGGGTTACGTGCCAACGGAAGGGGTCTCATTTGAGGCCGCGTGCGACGTAATCAGTCAATCCGGCATTGACCAGCAGCACCAGACGAGGTTGGTGGTCCTAGATTCTCGTTGGTTCTCGCTGTTCAACGGCGACGACACCGTCACGCGCAACGCAATCGCTGCGGCAATGGGCCGGGAGCCATCGCCCATGAGCGTGCAATGGGCGTCTTCAGCTGTCTTTGCGGTCGCCAACACAGCGACCCGTGCCCAGGCCCGAGGTCTCGCCTCGGAGTGGCTGGCTCGCAAGCGCGTGGCCGAACTACCAGCTGTACAAGCCGATACCGACATGGCCGCTCAAGCGAAGCGAGACGCTAACGAAGCGCTCAAGGCACTCGATGCGCGGGTGAAGCTGTGCTATCGCCACATCGTGTACCTCGCGCCGAAGGGCGAGTTTGGACGCGAGGAGCGGTTCGTGCGGTTCCCCAACGACAAGCAGGACGCCTTGAACGGGGCGAACGTGTGGGCGTTACTGCGCGACGAGAGCAAAGCGTTCGAGGTAGGTGAGTTCGGCTATAGCGCGTTGATGCACAATCTGCGCGACGGAGACTTTGGTGTGCCGCTCGCCGAGGTCCGTGACAGTTTCTGGTCGAATCCCCACAAGCCGCTGTTACCCACCGGAGCGGGCGAATTGTCCGCGGCGATCTACGCCGCCGTAACAGGCGGCGACGTTGAACTCATCGACGAGGGCGGGAACGCTTATGCCGTCTACAACCACGGCGACATCAACTTGGCGTCTCGCACTGTTCGCCTACGCCGCCCAGCGGATCCCGAATCGCCGAGCGCAACACCGGGTCAAACGCCGGTAACTAGTCCGGTAGCGGGTTCGCCCGACACCGTCGTCCCGGCCGGGCCTCAAACCGGCCTGCCAGATCCAGGTCCGCCGTCGCCACGGCCGGTATCTCAGCACTGGCAGTTGACTCTGACGGCCAACACCGGCCTCGGACCTGAAGCAGACCGAGACAGCCTTGTCAATTTGCTACGAGAGATTGTCAACCGGATCGAGGACGGCTTCGAGAACGACGAGATACAGCACATCGCCCAAAGCACCCAGATCACTCTCAGCGCCGAACCAGCTGACATCGACAATCTCCGTGCCCTAGCCCAATCCGCCGGTGTCACCATCGACACCCGCCAGTTCTAGGCATTGTCTCGTGACCGGCGCGACCAGAAACGAATTCCCGATGTCACGCATCCCAGCAGCCCACATTTCGACCGTGCCCTTGCGCTCACCGCTGCGCTATCCAGGCGGTAAGACATGGTTGATCCCGCATCTCCGGGAGTGGTTACAGTCCGTTCAACGCCCCTCCGTGTTTGTCGAGCCATTCTGTGGGGGCGCGACAGCTTCACTCATGGCCATCGCAGAGAACTTTGCTGACACCGCCGTCATGTTCGAGATCGATCCCGAGATTGCCACGTTTTGGCGGTGTGTTCTGAAACGTCCTGACAATTTGTGCAACAAGATCGAGTCATTTTTGCCCAATGCTGAAAGCGTCGACCAGTTGCTGTGCGACAGCAAGGGCAATGATGTGGAAATGGCGTTCCGAACCTTGATCCACAACCGGACGAGTCGTGCCGGGATAATCGCGGATGGTGCTGCCTTGCTGCGGTTGGGAGAAAACGGCCGGGGGCTGGAGTCACGATGGTACCCCCAAACACTAGTGCGCCGTATACGCGATATTGAATCCAACCGTCACCGGTTCACAGTTGAGTGTGCTGACGGACTTGAGAAGTTGAAGGAATATGTGAACGCGGCTAGCGTTGCAATATTTGCTGATCCACCATATACAATCGGCACGAAACAACCTGGACGACGGTTGTATAACCACCACGAATTAGATCACTACGACTTATTCAATACGCTATCCGCAACCGAAACACCGTTTCTGATGACATACGATTTAGATTCTTATGTGTGCGAATTGGTCAAGCTACACGAGTTCAGTGCGGTGCGCGTAGATGTGCGTACAGCTCACGGATCGATTCGTAGCGAACTTGTGATTACAAGGAAGCCCACTTTTGAATAGCAAATGTGAGGCAGAATTAGGCTTAATCATGTTGCGCGCTAGCTGTCGTTGATGTCTCCAGCAGGCTCTCAGGAAACTCTCGGGTTTGTAGAACTCGTTGTGTCCAGCGCCGAGCTGAATAGAATTCTATGTTATCAAGCATAGCAAATTTCGAGGAAATTCGGCAGCGTTCGAATAAGATCCCGCCCTGTCGTGAAGAGTACTTCCATCGATTGTAAGGTACGCAGTGTGGAATAAAAAAAGTCTTTATTGGTGCTACTACGGGTGGGTCTGTCATCCATTGATTGCACCAGTTAGGAAGATCATAGAGTTCGCCGAGTTTGCTTTCCCAGTCAGTCCCTGTGGCGCACTGTCCAAAAGCTATCAGTTGGCTTGAATTCCGGTCATCAAATGGAATTGATACGACAACATCAAGCTTGCCATCCTTCATTGACGACGCTATTGGGTCGGAGCGGAAGATACCGCCTTCGCCAATCATATGGATGATGTGGCCGATAGCATCACCAAAACTTTTGTAAGGTTGTTGCCTTGGGAATCCAAACTTATATCCTTGAGAATTTTCGATGCCACCGAGATAGGATTGCAATGCACGCACGCACAACGATTCAAACTGTCGATCTGGAAACAGTTTCGGTTCCTCGGCTTCTACAGATCCCTCCAACGACAACAACAACTGGAAGATGTATGTCGATCCCGTCGCATCAAGTTGGGACTTGAGTTGGATGAAGTCGTCATCAATGTCATACGCATAACCTGTACCGGCTGCCCGCGACCGAGATTCAATTTCATCAAAAACGGCTTCGGCGATTACCTCTGATAACTCACCTCTGCTGTCGACAGAGCTAGTTATGTCTCGATGGCCAGCGTCAACTAAATCGCCATCAACATCTGCCTGTGAATCATCGAGGTAAGTCTCGACTGTTCCGCTGCGGCGCAGTTCTGCTATCAAGTCTTGAACGCTTGCGTTTCTGTCGGTATCGGAGAGAGCACGTAACTCAAGCCAATCGGCTAAATCGATGGCTGATGAACTCGCGTTAATGGGCGGAAGGCGTGGACTCACGGGTTGGTGCCATGCCGTTCACTCCGAAGTGGCCTGTCGCCGCGTCGCGCGGCTTCCATAGTCAGCCTTAGACTCTCGGCAATATCAAGAATCTGGATAACAAGCGCAAGCGAGTCTTCATCTCCTTCATCTCCGCTTGTCTGCCGTCCTTGAGCCGATTGTAGCTTGAGTTTTGCATCGACGAGGTCGCGCCGAAACAGCACTGGATCACCAATCGCGATTTCCTGAGCAACATCTAGATCCCTTCCATGGAGCAGTGCTTCAATTCCCTCGGGTTTGCCGAGCGTATTTTCAAGAGTGCGTAAATCGGGGTTTTGCGATCTTATCAGAGGTTTGATTTCTCGCGTCTTGCTGCCATATAGCCAGATACATAGTTCACCGAGATTCTCGATGTGTTTGTTAGGTACGGGATGGGGACGGTAACTTTTTTCTGGATCTATGCCGATATATGCCTGAATATTGGGATAGTCAAGACCTGTGTACAGATGTGAGAACGCGAAACGGCGGTTATAACAATCCTCCACAGAGAATACTCTGCTCTCTTCAGCCTGCATAATGACCATTTGTCCTCGATATAGTCGACGAACTGTTGCATGTCGGTCACCGATCTGACGGGCGATTTGGTTGAGAGGGACTTGCAACTCGTTGTGAACCCATGCGATGTACTGAGCTTTTGCTGAGGATTGCCATGGTTGAGGTCCGTTGACGTGTTTGAAGCCGATGTAGTGCCAGACATTCTCTCTCGCGCATCGTATGATAGGTAGCGTCGCGAGTTCTTCGAGTCTCTCTTCCGATGCATTATCGAAGTCTGTTACCTTGAAACGAGACCGTAGTTCCGGGTCCGTGAGAATTTTCACTGCAACGAGGCGTCGATTGCCTTCGACGACGATCAATTTACCATTGTCATCATCTACAAAAAGCGGCTCGTGTTGAAAGAACCCGTTCGCTGCAATTGACATTGCGATCTCGTCAACCGCGTACTCACGCCAGAGTTTCTCAATAAGTTCATCTTGAGTTAGCTCCTCGTGCCCGGCCAAGCGAGGATTCTTAGTGTCAAGGTTGAGCTCATCGACGGCGACCCACTCGATCTCGTTCTCTGGTTTAACCATGTCTTTCCCGACGGGTAGTGCGAATTCTAGGATGATTCCGTGCGACACGTGACTGGTGGGATCTCGGGGGGTCGGTGGGATGCACGGCGACAGTCTGACAGACGTGCGAACCTATCGCCAGATTTTCTTCGTGGTCAGTGGTTTGGAATGGAAGCTCGAAGCCATCGCCCCCTTGGCGGAAATACGTTCTCGGTTGCGAGCGGGGCTAGCGGTCGAGCGGTACTTACACGTTCCGTGCGGTTGGCCGGTCTCAAGTTCCGCTAGGCGAGGATGGCGTCAGCGACGCGTTCTTCGCAGGTTTGCCTGTCCCACCAGCTCAACTGGAGCTGCTTGGCGCGGCGGAAGTAGAGCTGGATGTCGTATTCGAGGGTGAAGCCGACTCCGCCGAAGACCTGTTGGGCCATGGCTGTGATGTCGCGGTAGACCTTGGAGCAGAAGAGTTTGGCCATTGGTGCGAGCCGGGTGATGTCGTGGCCGACCGATTGAGCCCAGGCGGCTTCATAGACGAGTATCTTTCCTCCGTCGAGCTCGGTCTTGGCGTCGGCGAGGTAGTGCGAGATTGCTTGGAACTCAGCCAGCGCTTTGCCGAACTGTTCCCGGTCTTTGGCGTATTGAGCGGTCGTCTCGAGTGCGAATTCCGCGCCGCCCATGGCCTGAGCGGAAGCCAGGATGGCCGCCCGGTGCATCACGGCCTCCCATGTGGCCCATCCGCTGCCTGCGGCGCCGAGCCGGTTCGCAGCCGGGACGCGGACATCGTTGAAATCGACTCGATATTGGGTGTCCGAGGAGATCGACATCCGCTGGTCGAGTGTCACTCCGTCGGTGTCGGTGGGCACCAGGAACAGGTCGATATCAGTGTCCGCGGTGCCGGTGCGTGCCAGCACGAGCAGCTGCTCGGCGGCGGACGCGAAGTAGACGTGCATCTTGGAACCGTTGAGCACGAACTCGTCGCCGTCGGTGGCGGCACTCAGTTGCACTCCTCGGGCCGAGTATCCGCCGTCGGGTTCGAGCCACGCTGGGGTGACGATCGTTTCGCCTGAGGCGATGGCTGTCAGCAGCGAAGCGTGCTGTTCGGCGCTCGTCGACTCCAGGATTGCTCCGGCGGCCAGCACGCAGCTCACGAAATGGGGGACCGGCGCTAATGACCGGCCCAGTTCTTCATAGAGCACCACCCCTTCGATCAGGCTCATCGCCGACCCGCCGTACTCTTCTGGCAACATCAAGCCGCAGATCCCCAGTTCGCCGAACTGCTCCCACAGTTCGGTTGCGATTCCGTCGGCGTCGTCTTCGAGCTCACGGACTGTGTCGATGGGAGACAGCTGCGTGCAGAGCCCACGCACCATGTCGCGCAGCATCTCTTGCTCTTCGGTGAAGTCCAGGTCCAGCATCAGGGTTTCCAATCTTCGTTTTTTCGAGCCCAGGGGTTGTCGGTCGGGTTGGTGGGGAGCGCCACTCGGGCCGTGCAGGTGCAGCACAGCCGGTCGCCGACGCTCACGGAGATGTCCAGGCCGACCCATCCGCAGCCGGTTTCGTCAGTTTCCGAATCGGTCACGGTTCCGGCGAAGACCATTCGGTCACCGGGGTACACCGAATCGCGCATTCGAAACGTCATCCGGCCGATACGGCCTCGTGGACCGGTCCAATCGGTGATGAAACGCTCGAACCAGGCGGCCAGATTCGGGGTGTTGAGGAAAATGTCGGGCGTCCCGTTGCGTTCGGTTGCGAACTTGTAGTCGTGATGCATGGGCCTCCAGTCGCGGCTCGCGAGCGCGCCCAGTACCACGGTGGTCGCGCTCACGTCATAGCTCAGCTGCGGGAGCAAGGTTCCAGCGGGCGCTTGATCGAGCGTGATGCCGCCGGTTCCTGTTTGATCTGTGGATGTGCTGGTGGTCATCAGTTGACCTCGCTTGTTGAAGGCGCGGAGCGCCGGTAGCCGAAACCGGTGTAGGACTCGACACCGACCAGTTCGCCGTTCTGGTTGTGATACTCCACGTCGATCACCCAGAACCGCCCGGTGCCCAACTTGGTGGTTTTGGTATCGCTGATTGAGCGAAGCACCTGATGGTGGCTGATCACGTCTCCAGGCCTCACAGGTTCATGGAGGATCATCGTGTTGTCGCTCATGATCGCCTCGGGCAGGTCGAGCTGTTCTTTGAGATCGAAATGGGCTTTGAGCGCCACCTGCTCCTTGGTGGCCCCGGGTTCCCAGCGATGAGGGCGCATCCACAGCGAGAGTGTGGAGAGCGGCATGGTCATCCCGTCTGTCAATCGGCGGGCAACGTCAGATTCCCAGTAGAGGGGATTGCCGTTCTCGGTGGCCGACAAGGTGTTGTAGGCGTAGCTCATCTCGACCGCGAAAGTTGCAGTCTCGGGGTACTGGGCCTTGCCGATGAGCGCAGCAATGTGTTCCGGCAGGCCAGCGCGTTCGGGTAGAGCTGGTTCATCGGTCGCGGTGTCTTCGGTCACGCGATTGCTCCTTTGGTGATGAGTTCGGAGATTTCTGTGTCGGCGTATCCTGCGGCGGCCAACAAGTCGGCGGTGTCGGTCACACTGCTGTCTCGCACAGGGTATGCGCCGTCGGCTCGAGTGGTGCCGGCCCAAACCGGGCCAGTCTGGCGGAAGCGGCCCTCAGTGGCATGTTCGGCTTCAACGACGAGGCCCCGGGCAATGTACTGCTCATCGTCGACCGCTTCGGCCACCGTGTTGACCGCTGTGACGCAACAGTCCGCCGGACCCAGCTGTGCGGCCCATTGGTCACGGGTCTTGGTGGCCAGAACCTCGGAGATGGCCGCGCGGATCTCGTCCTGAACATCGTCGTCGGTCTGGCGGTCGGCATATTCCTCAAGGCCGAGCTGCGCACAGAGGTTGCGCCAGAACTGAGGTTCGATCGCGCCGATCGAAAGGTGACGGCCGTCTCCGCAGGTGTAGACGTCGTAGCAGGCGAACCTTCCGGTGAGGATGTAGTGCCCGGGCGCGGGTTCGGTTCCTGTGGCGAGGTACTCGTCCACGTAGAGCGACATGAGGCCGAAGGCACCGTCCGCGATGGACACGTCGAGGTACTCGCCGCAGTCGGTCTGAGCGCGCCGCAACAATGCCGCCATGATCGCCATCGCGGCGTGCATCCCGCCCGCGGCGATATCGGCCACGGTGGCACCGGGCAGCGGCGGTGATCCATCGGCCCGGCGACCCGTGCAGTCCAGGTAGCCCGAAAGGGCCAGGTAGTTGATGTCGTGGCCGGCCCAGTGGCTGCGCGGACCGCTCTGACCGAAACCGCTGGTCGAGCAATAGATGATGCTGTCGTTGACGGTCTTGACCGCGGCGTAACCGATGCCGAGCCGGTCAACTACCCCGGGCCGAAAGCTCTCGAGCACCACATCTGCAACCCCGGCCAGCGTCAGGAAAGCCTCGCGGCCATCGTCGGATTTCAGATCGAGCAGCGCCCGCTTCATCAGACGGTGCCCCGAATAGGCGTAGTGGGGTGGGGTGATCTGGACCGTTCGGTCCGCTGGGACGGGCCCGAGCTTGATGACTTCGGCACCGTAGTCGGACAGGATGCGCGAGGCGCGTGCCCCCGGCCCGACCGATGCGAAGTCGAGCACACGCACACCGTCGAGCGCTCCGACAGTGGTCACCGCGTCCTCATCGCCTGTGCTCGTTCTCAGAAGTTCCCGGCTCATCGCCTGTGCTCGTTCTCAGAAGTTCCCGGCTCATCGCCCAAGCTCATTCTCAGAAGTTCCCGGCTCATCGCCCAAGCTCATTCTCAGAAGTTCTTGGGGAGTCCGAGGCCGCGGCGAGCGATGATGTTCTTCTGGATTTCCGAGGAACCACCGCCGATCGTGTCGATCACGGTGTAGCGGTAGGTCGACTCGGAGCGACCCTCCATCGGCGCGTCATGAGTCTTGATCCTGAGCTGTGATCCAGGTCCGGAAATGTCCATGGCTGCATCGGCGAGCCGTCTCGACAGTTCAGTGGCGAAGAGTTTGTACTCCGAGGCTTCCACGGTCGGCGGCTGGTAGCCCTCCTTGCCAGCGCGCACGCTGTCCTCGACCTTGACCGCCTCGGCGACGAACTTCAGGCCCATCACCCGTGCGACTTCTGCGTCGGTGTGGAGCTCAGCCAACTTCGAACGAATCCGGGGATCGTTGCGCAGCGGCTCTCCGTCGCGTTCAGCGGTGCGGACATAGTCGGTCAGGACCTCGAGCCGCTGGAGAATCGGCGACATCGTGAACAGGGTGAAGCGTTCCAGGTCGAGGGCCTGGCTGATGTAGCGGAAGCCATAGTTGACCTGACCCACGACATAGTCGTCGCTGACGAAGACGTCATCGAACCACACTTCGTTGGTGCGCTCGTCTCCCATTGTGTGGATCGCGGTGATGCTGATCCCCTCCTGGTCGAGCGGCACGAGCATCAGGGTGATCCCCATGTGCTTGTTGTCGGGGTCGGTGCGGGCGCCCACCCAGTACCACTCTGCGAAGTGCGCAGACGTCGTCCAAGTCTTCTGACCGTTGAGCAGCCAGCCGTCCTCGCCTGCGTCGCTGGTGACCCGTTCGGCCTTGAGCCTCATGGCCGCGGCGTCGGAACCAGCGTTGGGTTCCGAGTAGCCGACCGCGAACTCGACGTCGTTCTCGAGGATCTGGGGGAGGAACTCCGCCTTGAGACGATCGGAGCCGTGAGCTATCAGGGTCTTCCCGATGATGCCGACGCCTTTGCCGATCTGGGGCCCGCCGCGGCTTGCGAGCTGTTCGTTGAGTATGTACTCGTAGACGCCCTCGCCGTCGGATCCGCCGTACTCGGTGGGCCAGGTGATTCCCAGCCAGCCCTTGCGTCCGAGCTTCTTCATGAACGCACGACGCTTGGGGGTGTCGACGATCTGTGCCATGTTCTCACGGCTGACGTCGAAGACCTCCGGGTCGTCGTTGGCGTCGAGGAACTCGGTTACCTCCGCGGCGAAAGCCTTCTGTTCTACGGTGAACTCAAAGTCCATTTGCGTTGCTGCGAATCGGCGGCGCCGGCGTGCCGACGGATTCGCAGTTGCCTCCTTCGTTGCTGTGGGGTCGGTGTGATCTTATGGCGCTGTTGCTACACCGGGCTTGTCGGGGTCGTGCCGTCTCATCTGATCACCCCGCGGGCGCGCAGGTCGGCGAGCTCGGCGGCGTCGATGCCCAGTTCGCTCCCGAGCACTTCGTCGGTGTGCTCGCCCAACCACGGGATCCTGGTTTCGGGGCCTTCGGGGGTTCGAGACATCTTGATCGGATTGCCCGGTACGAGGACCGGATCACCGCCCTCGTTGGGCATCTCAACGAGCATATGGCGTACCCGTACGTGCTCGTCCTCCACGATCTCGCGGCTCGAGTTGGACTCGCCCGCAGCGATGCCCGCACTGGAGAGGATGGCAACCGCCTCCCGATTGGACTTGTCCGAGGCCCATCGTTCGATTCCCGGGCGCAGGATCGTCTCGAAGTGCTCCTGCCAACCGGCGTGGGTCGCCAGCCGTTCGTCGGTGCACCACTGTTCGTTTCCGGTGATTTCAGCAACCTTCTCGAACTGGTACTCGCGCACGACCTGCATGACGAAGTGGCCGTGGCCGGCCTCGAACGTCTCCACGATCCCGACCCCGCTGGCGGCCTCATCGGGAATCCCCATCGAATAGAAATTGGCGACCAGGTCGGTCATGGCGATGGTGGCGTCGAGCATGGCTATGTCGATGTACTGTCCTCGTCCGGTGAGGTCCCGGTGGCGCAGCGCGGCCAGAACCCCGACTACGCCGAACAGCGCGCTGCTGATGTCTCCGAGAGCTCCGACCGGGTTGGCGGCAGGACGCTTTCCGGGGCGCCTCTTGTATTCGTATATCCCGGACATTCCCTCGACGATCGAGGCATAGGCGGCGCGGTCCATGTAGGGGGACGCCGGATCGTTCCCGAATCCCGACACGGACAGGTAGACGACCTCCGGGTGGTGTTTTGAGACGTCGTCGTAGCCGATTCCGAGACGGTCGGCCGTGCCCGCTCTGAAGTTCTCGCAGACGACGTCGAACCTCGGCGCGAGCCGGCGGAACAGCTCGACGCCTTCGGGTGACTTGAGGTCGAGGGTCACGCTGCGCTTGTTGAAGTTGTTGCGCAGGAACGTGGCGCCCACGTCCAGCCCGTCGGGGTCTTTGATGGTGGGCTTGGAGAGGCGGCCGCTGTCGCCGGTGACGGGATGCTCGACCTTGACGACCTCGGCCCCGAACCTGGCCAGGAGCTGGGTGGCGAAGGGGAGCGCCGCCATCTGCTCCGCGGCCAGCACCCGGATCCCCGACAGCGGTCGAGGCTCGGCCAGATGTTGGTCGTTGACCACGTCGCCGAGCTTCATATGTGACGGTGGCGGATCGGTCGCAGCCATGGTGCAAGTGTGGACCACCACAGGCCCGGCGAACAACACAGCCGCGCCGCCATCACAACCGCGGCTCCGGCTGCGCCCGGCAAACAACACAGCCGCGCCGCCATCACAACCGCGGCTCCGGCTGCGCCCGGCAAACAACACAGCCGCGCCGCCATCACAACCGCGGCTCCGGCTGCGCCCGGCAACAACAGCGCGCCCGGCAACAACAGCGCGCCCGGCAACAACAGCGCGCCCGGCAACAACAGCGCGCCCGGCAACAACAGCGCGCCCGGCAACGACAACGCGGTTGGGTGGTTACCGGTAGATTCAGGTTGTGGAGTTCACCCAGAGCTTTCCCCGCCGAGACACGCGCCAGATAATGGTCGGCGACGTTGCGGTCGGCGGGGGAGCGCCCATAACCGTGCAGTCAATGACCGTCACCAAGACCGCGGACCACGAGGCCACACTCCAGCAGATCTACGCGTTGGCCGCAGCCGGCGCGGACATTGTCCGCTGCACTTGCAACGAACCGGCCGCGGCCGAGGGCCTGGCGCGGATCGTGCCGCGCTCCCCGGTGCCCATCGTGGCCGATATACATCACCAGTACCTCCGAGCTCTCGAAGCGCTGGAAGCCGGTGTCCACTGCCTGCGGCTCAATCCGGGCAACATTCGCAACCCCAAGCACATCAAGCTGGTCGCCGGCGAGGCTCTGGATCGCAGGGTGCCGATACGGATCGGAGTCAACGGCGGGTCGTTGCATCCCGATCTGTACGCCAAATACGGCGGAAAGGTCACCCCGGAGGCGATGGTCGAATCCGCTCAACAGGAGATCGCCTACTTCGAAGACGTCGGGTTCGACCTGATCAAGATCTCGGTCAAAGCCTCGAGCGTTCCTTTGATGATCGAGGCGTACCGGCAGTTGGCCGAGGTGACCGACTATCCGCTGCATCTCGGCGTCACCGAAGCGGGGCCGCCGCCCGTCGGCACTCTCAAGGCGACGGCGGGTATGGCGACGTTGCTCGCTGAGGGAATCGGCGACACGATCCGCTACTCGTTGACCGCAGATCCCGTTGAGGAAGCAAAGGCGGGGCGTCAACTGTTGGAGACGTTGGGCCTGAGGGAACGGAAGAACGTCGATCTGATCGCCTGCCCGAGTTGCGGGCGGGCCGAGGTCGACGTCTTCGCGATAGCCGACGAGGCGATGAAGGCGTTCGGCGAGAGGAAGATCCCGCTGCAGGTGGCGGTAATGGGATGCGTGGTGAACGGACCCGGTGAGGCCCGAGACGCCGACCTGGGGATCGCTGCGGGCAACAAGCGGGGTCACCTGTTCGTCAAGGGACAGAACGTGATGGTCGTCGCTGAAGATGAGATGGTCGACACGCTTATCGAATGGGCCGAGTACATCCACGCCCATGGGGCGAAGGCAGCCCTCGACCGGGCCTCGGTTACACGATCCGCCGCGCGCAGGGCCGCGGCACAGGACCGAGACCGGAATCTCCATCAACGCGGAGACGATGCCGACAACGCCGCGGCGACCATCGCCAATATCCGGCTCGCGTCCAAACCGAGGGACTAAAAGCGACGCGACAACAGAGAAGAAGGCTAGAGTGAACGGCACGTTCGATGTCCCGTATGGATGAGGCGTGGCCTTGGGGCCACGTTTTTCTTTTCTTGGGTTTCGAGTGTCAGCTACTGAACACCGCGCACACGAGAGGAGGTCGGAGGAATGGCGATCGTCGACCGTGTGCGAGAACTCGTGACTCCGATCGTTGAGGCCGAGTCAGTGAACCTCTACGACGTGGAGCACAACGGTGGTGTCCTTCGGGTGCTTGTGGACGCCGACGGCGGAATCGGCATTGACGAAATCAAACGCATCAGTCGAGCGGTGAGCAGACGGCTCGACGAGGCGGACCCGATGCCCGGTCGCTACACACTCGAGGTTTCGAGTCCCGGTCTCGAACGGCCTCTGCGCACACCGGACCACTTTCGCTGCGCCGTCGGTGAGGACGTCAAAATCAAGACGATGCCGACCACCGATGGCGCTCGTCGTCTCAACGGCACCCTTGTGAGCGCCGACGACGTTGGGTTCGACCTGCGGACAGACCAAGGTCGGTGCCGTCTGCGCTACGAGGAAGTATCGAAAGCTCGCACCGTGTTTGCTTGGGGCCCCGCCTCCAAACCCGGTGGCGGGCATCGAGACGATTCACCGAATTCGAGCCGTGAAGGCTCGGCGGATACCAGGGAGGTCCCCGCATCATGAACTCCGATATGATGGAAGCTCTTCAAGCGCTCGCCGCAGAGCGCGGGATTTCTGTCGACGCATTGTTCGCCGCATTGGCCGATGCGCTTGAATCCGCCTACAAGCGCATTCCAGGAGCGCACGAATATGCGTGGGTCACGATCGACCCGGAGACAATGGACTTCCGCGTCTTTGCCCAGGACTTGGACGAGGAGGGCGAACCCGTCGGCGAGGAGTTCGAGGTGACTCCCGACGACTTCGGGCGCATTGCTGCACAGGCTGCCCGTCAGGTCATCACCCAGCGGATTCGTGAGGCTGAACGCGAGTTGAAGTACGAGGAGTACGCGGGTCGAGAAGGAGACATCGTCACCGGGATGATCCAACAGACCGATGCGCGTTACACGCTGTTGGACCTCGGCAAGGTGGAAGCGCTTTTGCCCCAGGCTGAGCAGGTCCCCTACGAACGCCCGGATTCCAACACGCGGGTCAAGGCCTACATAGTCGAGGTCCGGAATACGGCCAAAGGGCCGCAGATTGTGGTGAGCCGCACCCATCCGGGGCTGATCAAGCGGTTGTTCGAGCTTGAGGTTCCCGAGATCGCCGACGGCGTCGTCGAGATCAAGGCCTGTGCCCGCGAGCCGGGCCACCGCACCAAGATCGCGGTCTGGTCCAATGACACCAACGTCGACCCGGTGGGCGCATGCGTCGGTGCCCGCGGCGCCCGTGTCCGCCAGGTCGTCAACGAGTTGCGCGGCGAGAAGATCGACATTGTGCCCTACTCGGAGGATCTCGAAGAGTTCGTGATCAAGGCCCTCTCGCCCGCCAAGGTCAAAGAGGTGAGGCCGGACGAGGCCACCGGCGACTGCGAAGTGATTGTGCCTGACTATCAACTTTCGTTGGCGATCGGGAAGGAAGGCCAGAACGCCCGTTTGGCCTCGCGCCTCACCGGATGGGGGATCAACATCAAGTCCGAGTCGCAACTTGCCGACGAGGAGGCGTACGGAGACGTTGAATGGGCTGAGGGTGAATGGGTGATCCATCCGGAGAGCGGCGAGCAGGTATGGCAGCCGGCCGACGGCGGTGAGGTGGTTTCGGCGGATGCTTGGGCCGAAGCCGCTGCCGCGGCAACGACGGTTGAAACGAGCCCCGAAACGCCGGAGGCCGCCCCGAACTGAGCTGCGGTGTGATCGGCGACAGCAGACGCGAAACCCATCGATATCGCTAGGCTCATGGGGTCGTGCCTGTTCGGACCGTTCGCGTGCCTGCACGAGAGCCACTGACTCCACGACTTGTGGCGCAATTGCGCCGCTCGACTCAATAACCCACCTCAAGGATATTCGCCAAAACGTGCCATCAAAGATTCGTGTATACGAACTCGCCCGGGAACTGGGACTCACCAACAAGGAGACCCTTGAATTGACCGAGGCATTGGGGATTGGCGTGAAGAGCCATTCCTCGAGCATTGTTGACGCGCAAGCGGACCGGGTGCGTCGCAAGGCACAGCGCGAAGGCTTGATTCGCGAGGAGCAGCCTCCCGAACAGGAGCCGAAGCCGACCAAGCAGGCCGCTGCCAACAAAGCGGTCAAGCGCCAGGAACAGGCGGTCGGACCGGGATCCGCCGGCGAGTCTGAGGGCGCGCCGGGCGATGCTGCCGTTACCGCTTCAACAACTGAGGCGGCAGCGCCGAGCGATGCTCCCTCCTCGGCTGACGGTGCCGAAACAGGCATCGTCGAGTCCGGCGCCGAGGCCGCTGGTCCCAAGGGAGCAACGGCACAGCCCAAGCCGACCCCGCGCACAGCGCTCAAGGGAAGTGCCCCAACCAGCGCTTCTGCGCCTGAGACGGCCTCAGATTCCGCCACGGCGAGTGCAGAGGACGCCGCAGGTGCGCCTCCCACAACAGGAGCCCCCAGACGCGTCATCTCCTCGAGTGGAAGTGCCGCCCCGCCCAAGCGCGGCGAAGACCTGGCCGCGAGCTCGCCTCCCACAGGTGCTCCGGTCGTGCGCAAAGTCGTGAAGAAGGTTGTCAAGAAGCTGGTCACGGACCCGAACCGGCCGGCCAGGAGTGGCCCTCCCGCTTCCAGCAGCGGCAAGCCGATCCCGCCGCCGCCCCGTTCGGCGACTGGTCGATCGATACCGCCTCCACCCAGCGGACGTCCCCAGCCCCCCATGGGTGGCCGTCGCGCCGGCAGGCCGCCCGCAGGCGGTCGTCCGCCGAGCGGCGTGCCGGCATCGGCGCGCGCCCCCCGAGGCAGCGGGTCGCCTGTTGGGCGCGGTCCCAGCGGTCCACGTCAGTCGGTGCCGGGGGCCGGAGCGCTCGGTGGCGGACCCGGTGGTCCCGGTGGTCCCGGTGGGCGTGGAGGACCAGGTGGCCGTGGAGGGCCCAACCAGGGCCGTCGTCCACCGCGCCGCAAGGGTCGTCGCCGTCGCAGTCGTGAAGAGCTCCAGCCGATGGATGTGCCGTTCTACACGCCTGAGGATGCTCCGGTGCCGACCGGGGAGGTCGTTATTGAACGGGCTTGCACCGCGCAGGATCTCGGCCCGAAACTCAATCGCACCGCTGCCGATGTTGTTCATTTCCTTCTGCAGGCCGGCGAGATGCTGACCGCGACTCATTCATTGTCCGATGACATGATCGAACTGTTCGCCGAGGACATCGGCGCCAAGATCCGCCTGGTCGACCCCGGTGAGGAGCAGGAGGTCGAACTCCAGAAACTGCTCGATATAGAAGAGGCCGATGGGGCTGATGCACCTCCTCGGCCTCCAGTCGTCACCGTGATGGGTCATGTCGATCACGGCAAGACCCTGCTGCTTGACCGCATCCGCAACGCCAACGTGGTGGACGGCGAAGCTGGGGGCATAACCCAGCACATCGGCGCCTACCAGGTCGAGCGTGACGGCAAACGGCTCACCTTCATAGACACCCCCGGCCACGAGGCGTTCACAGCGATGCGGGCGAGGGGCGCCGGGTCCACCGACATTGTCATTTTGATGGTGGCGGCCGACGACGGAGTGATGCCGCAGACGATCGAGGCGATCAACCACGCCAAGGCGGCTGAGGTGCCGATATTGGTGGCTGTCAACAAGATCGATCGGGACAACGCAGATCCCCAGAAAGCGGTAGCAGGCGTTGCCGAACACGGTCTGGTTCCCGAGGCTTGGGGCGGCGAAACGATCTATCAGGAGATCTCCGCGCTGAAGAATCTGGGTATCGAGGAATTGCTCGATCACCTGTTGTTGTTGGCCGAAGTCGAGGATCTGCGCGGCGATCCCGAGGGCCGTGCCACAGGTGTGGTCCTCGAATCGAATCTCGACATCGGTCGCGGACCCGTGGCCACCGTCCTGGTGCGGCGGGGCACATTGAGGGTCGGTGACCCGATGGTCGCCGGCGCGGCTTGGGGCCGGGTCCGGGCGCTGCTCAACGATCGCGGCGAGAATGTCACCGAGGCCGGACCTTCCACTCCGGTGCAGGTTCTCGGGCTGTCCGACGTCGCCGGGGCGGGGGACGACTTCGTCGTTGCCGCAAGTGAGAAGGTGGCCAGTCGTGTCGCCGGCACGCGTGAGCACTGGCAGCGGCAATCGAGTCTGGGCCGGGAGGCCCATGCGCTCTCCGGCGGCGCTCGGCTCGAGGACATTTTCACCCAGATTCAGCGAGGCGAGGCGGCCACTCTCAACATGGTCGTCAAGGCCGACGTCAACGGTTCGCTCGAAGCGGTGACGGAATCGCTGCGAAAGCTCGAGCGTGATGAAGTCAAGATCAGGTTCGTCCACCGCGGTGTGGGAGGCATAACCGAGAACGACATTGCGTTGGCCGCGGCTTCCAACGCAACGATCCTGGGATTCAACGTCCGCCCCGATCGAAAGGCTCGTGAGCTCGCTGAGTTGGAGAAGGTCGAGGTCCGTTCCTACGAGATCATCTACAAGCTTCTCGAAGACATCGAAGCCGCCATGGTCGGCATGCTGACTCCGGAGTTCGAGGAGGTTGTCACGGGCGAAGCTGAGGTCAGGGAGATCTTCAGAGTGCCCAGGGTCGGGGCCGTTGCCGGTTGTCTCGTTCAGAACGGGGTCATCACCCGCGGATCGGCGGTTCGGTTCCTGCGCGAGGGCACGATCATTTGGAAGGGCGAGATCAGTTCGCTGAAACGATTCGCCGAGGACGCCCGCGAGGTCGCCGCCGGTTATGAGTGCGGGATCGGTTTGTCGAACTTCCAGGACCTCAAACAGGGCGACATCATCGAGACGTTCGACAACCGCCAAATCGAGCGCACCCTCGACAGCTAGACAGATGGCTGGCAGGCGCAGAGGGGCTCGCGGTCGTCGCCCGGCTCCTTCAAGCCCTGCGGCGGCCACCAGAACCGCCCGAGTCGGCGAGTTGATTCGTCGAATAGTGGCCTCTGAACTCGAGTCAGTCGACGATGAGCGACTCGATATGGTGTCGATCACCTCGGTCGATGTCGATCGAGCATTGCACCGAGCGGTCGTTTGGTTCACCACCCTCGACGGCGACAACGAACCCGCCGCGGTCGAAGCGTTCGACGAGTACGCCGGTGTCCTGCGCAAGGCTGTGGGTTCACAAGCCCGCTTGCGTCACACACCTCTACTGGAGTTCAGACCGGACACGGTGCTGCGCTCAGCGGAACGTATCGAGGACATTCTGCGCGATGATCGAAACACCAGCTACACGCCGAACGATGGGTGCAACGGGCCAGGCGATGGTTCGTAGCCCAGACAACTCGGCTGACGGCGCCCCGGTGTCCACTGGCGCGGTGGCGCCACATGGTGTTGCGGTGATCGACAAGCCTGCTACGTGGACTAGCCATGACGTTGTTGCCAAGTGCCGCGGGGTGTTCGGCACCCGCAAGGTCGGCCATTCGGGGACGCTCGACCCGGCCGCTACTGGGGTTCTGGTACTCGGGGTGGGCAAAGCGACGCGTCTGCTGCGCTTCTTGACCGAACTGCCGAAATCCTATGTGGGAGAGATCGTCCTGGGCGTCGAGACATCCACGCTTGACGCCGATGGCGAGATCAGCGCGACTCACGACATGTCGGCTGTGACCGACGAGCAGGTGCGAACTGCCGCGCTGAGCTTCGTCGGCCCGATCATGCAGGTTCCACCGATGGTCTCGGCGGTCAAGGTCGGTGGGAAGCGGCTCTATGAACTTGCTCGTGAAGGAAAGGAGGTCGAACGTCGTCCACGCGCGGTCGAGGTGCATCGCTACGAGCTAGAGCCTGTTGCCGGCGAGCCGGGGGTGTGGCGCTGTGAGGTCGAGTGTTCTTCCGGCACCTACATCAGGTCACTGGCCGCGGACCTCGGCACCGCTCTTGGGGGAGGCGCGCACCTGCGTTCTCTACGACGAGTAGCGGTGGGTGAGTTCACCATCGATGAGGCCACCAGTGTTGACGCCCCGGTTTTGCGGCCCCTCTCTGACGCCGTCGGGCATCTCCATGCGTGTGTGGTCAGCGACGAAGTGGCAGTTCGTGTCAGCCATGGGCAGATGCTTGAACGGGATGCGCTCATGGTTGCAGGGCACGATGAAGGTCCCTGGGCAGTGGTGAGTCCCGCCGGTGAGCTCCTCGCTGTGTACGGACCCAGCGGGGGACTCGCCAAGCCCATGGTTGTGATCTCCGGCACGGTTGCGCCGCGCACGCGCTGATCCCTGTACCGTTGACCCCTGTACCGTTGAGAGTCCCCGCTCCGTTAACAGTGACATGAAAATCCTCCGAGACCGAGATGATCGACTGCCAGAGGCGATTTCCGTCGCGTCGACGATCGGTGTCTTCGACGGTGTTCACGTAGGGCACCAAGAGGTGTTCCGCATGGTTCGGGTGGTCGCTGACCGCCTCGGCGTCGCCTCCGCGGTAGTTACTTTCGACAATCATCCCGCGCATGTGGTCCGGCCCCGCAGCGCCCCTCGTCTGCTGACGTCCCTCGAGCAGAAGCTGGAGCTGATTGAGGATCACGGAATCGACTATGCCTACGTGGTCCATTTCGACGCCGAGCGTGCCGGCACTCATCCAGAAGTCTTTGTTGAGCAGGTCTTTGTTGATGCTCTTCATGCCAGGGCGATTGTTGTGGGCGAGGACTTCCACTTCGGTCGAGGCCGCAGCGGCAACGTGGCGGCTCTGCGTGAGATCGGCGAGGTCTGGGATTTCGAGGTGCACGCCCTTGAGTTGATCCAACACAGCGACGAAGCTCGTGAACCGGTTTCGTCCACCAAGATCCGGCGGGCTCTGGCAGGCGGCGACGTGGCGCGTGCGGCGCAAATGCTCGGTCGCCCCTACGAGGTGAGGGGAACGGTTCAAGAGGGAGATCGCCGCGGCCGGCTGATCGGATTCCCCACAGCCAACATCCCGGTGACCAAAGTGATGGCATGGCCCGCCGACGCGGTCTACGCCGGGTGGTGTGACCTTGAAGACGGCGCCCGCCATCCCTGTGCGATCAACATCGGTCGACGGCCCACGTTCTACGAGCACGCTGAGCAGTCGCTGCTCGAAGCGCATCTCATTGACTTCGACGGCGACCTCTACGGCAGTCAGGTAGCGGTTTCGTTTGTGGCCTTCCTGCGCAGTGAGCGCAAGTTCGAAGGGATCGACCAACTGGCCGAGCAGCTCAAGAACGATGTTGATGATGCTCGAACGATTCTCACAGGGTGATGACTCGAACCACTGAGACCGTAGAGCACGTTGCTGTCGAGCGCGTTGCTGTCGAGCACGTTGCTGTCGAGCACGCGGGTGTCGAGCACGCGGGTATCGAGCACGCCGGTGTCGAGCACGCGGGTATCGAGCACGCCGGTGTCGAGCACGCCGGTGTCGAGCACGCGGGTGTCGAGCACTTTGCCGCTGCTCGGGTGCCGACGACCTATGGCAGTTTCGTGGCTCACGCCTACCGGTCTTTGACCGACGGCGAAGAGCACGTCGCGTATGTGATGGGCGATGTTGCAGGAGGCGAGCCGCCGCTGGTGCGTCTGCACAGTGAATGCCTGACCGGCGACATCCTGTCGTCGATCCGTTGTGATTGCGGGCAACAGCTCCGTGCCGCGCTGCACATGATCTCTGAGGAGGGCCGTGGCGTCCTCGTCTACCTCCGTGGCCACGAAGGACGCGGCATCGGCCTGGGTCACAAGATTCGCGCCTATGCGCTGCAGGACGTCGGACTCGACACGGTCGAGGCCAATGAGGCGCAGGGACTGCCGATCGATTCCCGCAGCTATGGCGTGGGCGCCGGCATCTTGGCAGACCTCGGTATCACTTCGATGCGCTTGATGACGAACAATCCGCTGAAGCTTGGTGGCTTGGCGGATTCCGACCTCGAAATCACTGAGCGGGTCCCGATCGAGATCGAGTCGAATCCGGAGAACCTGCGTTATCTCGAAACCAAGCGGGATCGTCTGGGGCACACGCTCACGGCTGCGCCCTGAGCCAGAGCTCCGTCCGCTGCACCCGAGCGCGGAAGGCGGCATTGACGCGTTGGCGCTCCAGATGTTGAGCGACTTGCCTGCTGCCCTGAGGAACCGGGTGGTCTGCGAGGAACTCAGAGACTGCTGCAACCTGGTCGCTGGTGTCGAGCATCACGATTCCTTCCAGCATTCTTGCCACTGAATTGCTTGGGAAACGCGTTGTCAACAGATCCCAGTGCGACGCCACGAACGCCCAGACATGTCCGCCGACGGTCTGGTTGGTCAACGCCCTGCGGATCAAGTAAGGCCCGTCCTGGGTTCTCACCGCCCCCGAGACGATTGCTTCCAACAGTTCGTCTGCCAGGGTGGTGTCGCGGAAGTCTGCGAGTGCTCGCAGGTTTCGTTGTTCGGTTTGGGGGTCGGAAGCTGCGGTTGAAGCGGCCCGTATCTCGTCGAACTCGGCGCGTCCGCCGTTGTGAGCGACCACGGTCAACGCTGCCGCGGCCAAGGTTGCATCGGGATCGTTCCTCAACTTCGGTGACACGGCGATGATCTCGGGGTCGTCGGACACCGTTCCCAGCACCGAGACGAGAATGGCGCGCAGTTCTCGTACTCGGTCGTCGTCGTTGTCGCCGGGTTGCAGGCCGATGCGGTCCAGTGCGCCGCGGGCGAGTTCGCCGACATCCCGGGTATAGCGCGACGTACTGTCGGGATCGCCGTCCACGAATCGTCTCAGGGTCCCGAAGGATCCGGCCAGCGCCTGCCAGACGGCTGGATCGTTCTCGTCGACGAATCTGAGACCAGTTTCGACGAAGGACCGGGCGCTCATCTGTCCGCCGACCGTGAGCGCCCAAGCGTCGTCGACCACTGCGTGGCGTTCGCTGGCGTTCAATTCCCCCGACACCGCGGCAGCGATCATTCTGGGGTTGGGACGCACTCTGAAAAACCCGGACGCGTCGGCATTCACGGTCATGAAGTCGTTGATGGAGCTACCGGTGAGCGTGGACACCGGACCGTCGAGCAGGAAGCGGTCGCTGTCGTTGCCTTTCGCTCCCGGACTTCGTGTCTGCAGCGGCACTGCCCACATTCGGTCGTCGGCGCCGGGGGCACCAGAAGCGCGGGCTTCTCCGAGCGCGAAGGGCCTTTGCGACACCGTCACGCCGTGCGGCGTGTCGGTCAGTTCGACCAGCGGGTATCCGCCCTGGTAGATCCAGCCGTCCATGATCCGGCGCACCGGCTCGCCGCTCGTGGCTTCCAGTGAGTCCCACAGATCACCAGTCTCGGTATTGGCGTAAGCATGGGTCGTCAAATAGTGGCGCACACCGTCCCGGAACCGTTCGGCGCCAAGATGCTGTTCCAGCATGCGAACCACCGAGGCTCCCTTCTCGTAGGTCAGGATGTCGAACATTCCCTCGGCTTCTGCGGGTGTTCGCACTGGATACTCGATGGGTCGGGTGGATTTGAGTGCATCTGTGGCGAACGCGGCCGAACGGCCTCGACAGAACGTGTCCCAGACGCGCCAGTCGGGCCGGTAGGCGTCGCTGCAGGAGACCTCCATGAAAGTGGCGAAGGCCTCGTTGAGCCAGATTCCCTCCCACCACTTCATCGTCACGAGGTCGCCGAACCACATGTGAGCGAGTTCGTGATTGATGACCGCGGCGGCGGTCTGCAGTTCAGGTTGAGTGGCGCTTTCGGGGTCGATCAGCAGCAGCACTTCGCGGAAGGTCACGCAGCCGAGGTTCTCCATGGCACCGAAAGCGAAGTCGGGGATGGCCACAAGGTCGACCTTGTCAGACGGGTATGGGATTGCGTAGTACTCCGAGAACCAGCGCAGTGCGTGGGCCGCCACGTCGAGGGCGAACGGGGTCAGGTGACCCTGTCCCGGCCTGTACACGACGCGGACTTCCACGCCGTCCACATCGATTG
This sequence comes from Acidimicrobiales bacterium, assembly GCA_965116485.1. Classification (GTDB taxonomy): domain Bacteria; phylum Actinomycetota; class Acidimicrobiia; order Acidimicrobiales; family Aldehydirespiratoraceae; genus VXYK01. Next base: position 2,754,979 of record OZ220692.1, on the reverse strand, counting down.
GATCTGTGATCTCCAATGGGCCGACCACGAACGCCACGAGGTACGTCGACATCGGCATCGTCTCCGCGAAGGTGAAGCGGCGCCTGTCGCCCGACGACGACGACTCTCGCACAACCGCGGTGTTCGAGATCGCGAGGTGCTCCTCGTCGACCACCAGCGTCGTGGCGAAGGTGGCCTTGTACGCGGGCTCGTCCCAGCACGGGAATGCCCTGCGCGCGTCGGTCGATTGGAACTGCGTGGTGGCGATGGTCCGCTCGAGGCCGTCCTGATCGGTGTAGGTGGAGCGGTAGAAGCCTCGCAGGCGGTCGTTCAAGGCGCCCGAGAAGGTCAACTCAATGTGCGCGGTACCGGGGGCCAGGTCGCCGGCGAGAGCGAGGTGCAGCCGCTCGGTGTCGGGGTCGAGGCGCCATTCGGGGGTGATCCGGCTGCCGTCTGTGAGCACGACCGATGCGGATTTGACGTCCAGTTCTGCGGCGTTGCAGACGATCTCATCGGTCGTCTCGAGTATCTCCACCTCTATCGTCACCGAACCGAGGAAGGTGGCGGAATCGATGTCGGGCTCAAGCTCGAGCTGGTAGCGGCTCGGCACGACGTGGGTCGGGAGTCGGGGATCGTTCTGGGTCATGGGGTTCCTTTGTATCCGCTAAACTCCGCTGGGTCTTGCCAGCTTGCACCAGCCTGTACGAGGAGTGACCGTGGAGCCAAGCCTCGATGTAGTCGGTGTGGGCAATTCCATCGTCGATGTGATCGCCATGGTCGATGACGACTTTATTCGCAAACACGGCCTGGCGAAGGGGGCGATGACCCTCATCGACGAGGAGAGGGCGACCTCGTTGTACGCGGTGATGCCGCCGGCTTTGGAGATCTCGGGGGGCTCGGCGGCCAACACGGTGGCCGGGGTTGCCAGTTTCGGAGGGGCGGCTGCCTACATCGGCAAGGTCCGCGACGACCAACTGGGGGAGGTGTTCGCGCACGATCTGCGTGCTGCGGGGGTCGGGTTCGATGTGCCGCTTGCTTCGGCGGGTCCGCCGACGGGTCGCAGCCTTATTCAGGTGACCCCGGACGCCGAGCGCACCATGAACACGTTTCTGGGAACGAGCACTCTGTTGGCGCCCGCCGACATCGACCCGGAGTTGTTGGCTTCCGCCGCGATCACCTATTGCGAGGGTTATCTGTGGGATGTGGACGTGGCCAAGGCGGCGATCCGGTTCGCCATGGATGCGGCGTCCGATGCGGGCCGCTTGGTCTCGTTGACGCTGTCGGATTCGTTCTGCGTGGACCGGCACCGTCATGAGTGGCTTGATCTGATCAGCGACACGGTGGACTTGGTGTTCGCCAATGAGACCGAGATCTGTTCGTTGTTCGAAATCGACGACTTCGACGCCGCCGCGGCTCAGGCTGCAGAGATCACCGAGATTGTGGCTCTGACCCGGTCGGCACGGGGTTCGGTTGTCGTGTCGGGGGACGAGCGCGTGGAGGTTCCCGCCGTGGAAGTCGCTGAGATCGTCGATGCAACCGGTGCGGGTGACCTGTACGCCTCCGGTTTCCTGTTCGGCTTGGCCGCAGGCGCCGGCCTGGAGCGGTGCGCGGAACTCGGGAGTATCGCTGCGGCTGAGATCATCGCTCATGTGGGCGCTCGTCCTCAGGCGAGGCTCGGCTCGCTCGGCAGGTAGCGTGGCGCCATGGGATACAAGTGTTTTGAGATCGATGAGTCCGAAGGAGTGGCACACGTTCGTCTGTGCCGCCCCGACGAGTTCAACTCGATGATTCCGGAGTTCTGGAGTGAACTTCCCGAGATCATCGGTGAGTTGTCCGACAGCGGTCGCGCACGGGTCGTGGTGTTGTCGTCCACTGGAAGACACTTCTGTGCAGGAATGGATCTGGCAGTGTTCGCCGGAGGGACCGGCGCTGGTGCCGGCGGCGATGCGATCACCGAAGTGGGTCGCCAGCGTGCCGCTCTGCGTTACAACGTGCTGCATTTGCAGGGTGTCTTCAGCGCATTGGAAAAGGCGCGTATGCCGGTGTTGGCCGCGATTCAGGGTGGTTGCGTCGGCGGAGCCGTCGACATGGTCACAGCGGCCGACTGTCGCTATGCGAGCGCGGACGCCTGGTTCTGCATCCAGGAGATCAACATTGGAATGACCGCTGACGTGGGCACTTTGCAGCGTCTGCCAAAACTCATTCCCGAGGGGGTTGTGCGGGAGTTGGCCTATACCGGTCGACGCATGGACGCCCAGCGGGCGGCTTCGTTGGGCCTGGTCAACGAGGTGTTCGATGATCACGAGACGCTGCTGTCCGGGGTTCACGAGATCGCCGCTGAGATAGCTTCGAAATCGCCTCTGGCTGTTCACGGGACCAAGGAGACGATCAACTACAGCAGGGACCATTCGGTTGAGGATTCGCTTGCGTACATTGCCGCGTGGCAGACCGGAATGTTCCAGCCTGCGGACATGATGGAGTGTTTCAGCGCCAAAGCCGAGGGTCGTGAGCCGTCCTTCGAGGACTTGGGTCCCTTGCGCAAGGGCCTGTAGTCGGCAGTTCCGTCGCCCGGCCGAACGCCTGGCGGGCCCGGTTCAAGCGAGTTTCAGGTCGCCCAAGCGGACGAGCGTGGAGGAGATCCAGCCTCCCAAGGCGTTGAAGTGGTCGTCGAGCATGGAGCCGTCAGCGAGCCGCGGTTCATCGAGTTCATAAGCGCCCTCGTAGGAAACCTCGATCGCGTGCGCGACGTCGTCGGTATGGCGCCCGTAGCTCGATTCAACGGTCGGTCCGCTGCGGGTCAGCTTCTCGCCTCCTATCGAGGCGCTTCTGACGGGCAGTATGGCGAGCACCGAAGCAGGGTCCGGGGCCAGCGCGAGACGTTGTATCCGCAGCACGATCTCGATCTCGATGCGGGGCGGTTCGCTGAGCTCCTCGGTGACGTACCAGCTGCGGTAGGCGGTCTGGGACCATGTCGGCCAGTTGCAGCTCACGTCCGCCTGCACTCGGGGCGGAAGTCCCTCTCCGGGAAGCCCGTAGGAGGTCTGCCAGTTGAGATCGCCGAGGAGCACATCGGCCCAGAAGCGCTCCTCGAAGGCGGTGCGTTCGAGACGAGCGGTCTCGAACGCGTCTCGCAACGCCCCGATCGCGTCTGTGAACACATGATCCAGCATGCCCGGTGAGGTTAGCCCGCAGAATCTCGACCGTTTGAGCCCGATCTGAACTTGGGCTATTCGCCGAGAACTTTGGAGACCTCCAACCAGTGGCCGGTGCCGTACAGGTGGTCGGCGAGCGCTCTCACATCGGCGCGTGTCGCCTCGCGGAGCAGGTCCTGGCGGTTGTCGAAAGTCAGCCGGTCCTCGTCGGGGAACCTGATCGCCGCGAGGTCCGCGTTGGCCAGACCACTGTTGTTGAAGAAGTTCCAGTCGCTGCGAATGACGTTGTGCGCCTGCTCGAACTGATCCGCTGTGACACCGCGGGTGGCGATCGCCCCGAGTTCCTCCATCAGCACGGATCGGATCTCGTCGAGTCGGGTCGGGTCGCCGCTGATCGATATTAACGAGCGGATGTTCGGTTCTGGTTCCCGTCTGAACGAGATGGTGGCTGAACCGCCGTAGGAGGCTCCCAGCTCCTCGCGGATCCGCTCGATGATCCGGTTGTTGATGACCCCCTGCAGCAGGTTGGCCGTCACCCGATTCTTGGCTGTGAGCCCAACCGGTTGAGCGTGGAAGACGAACATGCCTCCGTCGGCGGCGCCTTCGCCGAGTTCCACGCTCGCGGTTTTTCGACCGGTTGGGAGATCGTGGCCGAGGTCGACCCAAGTGTCAGGCTCACCGACTGGGAGCGAACCGAGATAACGGGCGGCCAGATCAGCGACGGTGCTTCGATCGATGTCGCCCACGACGGCGACGGCCAAGTCGTCCACTTTGCCGAGTCGAGCCCTGTAGATCTCCAGCGCAGTCTGCTCGCTGAGCGAGTCGAGCTGTTGTTGGGAGGCTGCTTGATGCTGGGCCGGGTCGCCGTCGTAGATCAGGTCCAGCAGGGTGGTGACGGCTCGACGGTCGACGTGGGTTCGGGACACCGCGAGATTCTGCTCGGCAATGTCGATGGCCGTTCGGAAGGCGACCTCATCGACTCTCGGCTCGGTGATGTACAGGTGCAGCAGACCGAACAGGACCTCAGCGTCTCTGGTTGCCGATTCCCCCGAGAAGCCCTCCTCTGACTGATCGATGAAACCGACGAGTCCGACGTTCTTGGTTGATAGGAAACGGTCCAGCGTCGATGCGTCATGGGGGCCGACTCCGCCGCTGAACACCGCGTCGAGCGCGACTGCGGGGATCGCCGCGTTGGCGCCGGGATGGTCCTGGGGGAATGTCGACCAGCCGCCTGCTGACGCCGCCCGCAACGAGAATGCGTTGTCCACCACCGTCGAGTGCCGGTGGCTGACCGTCACGCCGTTGTCGAAGGTCCAAGTTGTGACCTCGCCGTGGTCGGTGGTTCGTTGGGTTGTGTCGGTCGGCTCCGCGCGGGAGGGGGCGTCCATCAGTTCGTCGATCTGGTTCGCGCCGCCTGCGGATTCCGCCGGTCTCAGGTTGGCCAGCGTGTCGAGCATTTCGTCGGTCGTCGGCAGAGTTGACTCGTCGGCTCCGACAGCGATCACGATCGGCCCGCTGATGCTCAGGAGCCAACTCCAGTGGTTGGCGAGTTCCTGGGCGGTGAATGATTCGACAGCCGTTCGCTGACGGGCGATTCGTGTTTGGGCCTTGTCTATGTCTGCGCCTTGGAGCCAGTATCTCGACAGCAGGTTGGCGTACTGGCTGTCCTGGGTGGTGTTCAGACCGGCGAGCTGTTGGTTGAAATTCGCGATCATGGTGTCGCGCATCCGTTCCATGTCGTCTTCACCGAATCCACCTGCAGCCGCCGCGAGCAGATAGGACATGTAGTCCTCGAGCCCGACCACCAGGTCAGCGGCTTTGAGGTTGGTGCCGAAGTATCTGAGTTCGCGGCCCACCTCGAACTCACCGAAGAAAGGTGGTTCTTCGAGGATGAGATCGCCGCGTTGATAAGCATCGTTGAGCCGATTCGTCAACATGATGGCGATGGCGCGCTCGGCGAGCACCAGGCGAGAACCGCCGACAGTGCTGGTGTCCCAGGCGGGGATCGGAAAATCGAGCGACAGGTTGTCCAGCGAGTTCTCGGGGTGGGTTACGACATGTGCCTGGGGTTCGGCCGATATCCGAACATCGATCGGTTCGCGCGGCGTAGGCGTATCGGTCCGTGCTTCGAGGTCGCTGAAGTATTCGGTGACTTTCGCTTCGAGCTCGTCGAGCGGAAGGTCTCCGACCACCACGACGGCCATGTTGTCGGGTCGGTACCAGTCGTCGTAGAAGACCCTCAGCAATTCGGGCGTGGTGGCTTCAACCTTGTCGGCGTCTCCGATCACGAGGTGCCCCTCGTAGGGGGTTCCCGCCACGTAGACCTTGTTGAACTCGTTGGCGATGATGCCGTCGACGGACTCCAGTCGTTGGCGAAGTTCGTCGCGCACCACCCCTTTCTCTTCGTCGACCGCGGACGGTTCGAGGGTTGCCGCGGACGCCCACTGGGCCAGGACGTCGAACGCTGTCTCAACAGCGCCCTCGTCGGCGGTTGCGGCCGACAGTATGTAGACGGTCTCGTCCAGGCTCGTGTAGGCGTTGACTTCGGGCCCGAACTCGATGCCGAGTCTCTGGAGTTGCGCGGTCAGCTCGTTCCCCGGGTACTTCTCGGTGCCGTTGAACAGCATGTGTTCCAGGAAGTGCGCGCTGCCGTCGCTGCCGTCGACCTGCTGTGCTGAGCCAGCGTTGACAAGCAGCCGGATCTCGAGGTTCGAACCGGGCGAGTCGTTGGAACGCAGCAGGTAGGTGAGACCGTTGTCGAGCTTACCGATGCGGTAGTCCCGGTCGATGGGCAACGGTGCCGGATCGGGGTCCGGTGCGGTCACGGTTGGGCGCGCCGTGTCGTCTGTCTGTGGAGAACCGTCGCCACTGTCGGGTTCGTAGGTGGGTGCGAGGGTCGTTGTCGAAGCTCTGATCGCAGCCTCATCGCGCAGTTCGTTGATGGTGCTGTTGGAGGCGCAGGCGACGGCGATCAAGGTTGTGGCACACACGGCCGCGACGCGGCGAATCAGGCGTTGACGACGGGAACTCTGTCGGATCACCAAGCGATTCTAGTGTTCTGAGAAGTTGTCTTAACGCTGCTTTGAGCCTCAGATCGGAGGCTCTTGGGACCATGCCTCGAAGGGCGCGTAGCGGGGCTTGATCACCTGCTCAATGATCTGCAACCGTTCGCGGAAGGGCAGGAAGCTCGACTTCATCCCGTTGACGGTGAGCCAGCGGAGACGATCCCAGCCGTAGCCGAATGCGTCGACGAGGGCGGCCATCTCCGAAGTCATGGACACCCCCGACATCAGCCGGTTGTCGGTGTTGAGGGTCACCCGGAATCGCAGGTCGATCAGTTGATCGATCGGGTGCGCGGCGATGCTCTCGACGACTCCGGTGTTGACATTCGAGGTTGGACAGATCTCCAAGGGTATCCGTCGATCCCGAAGAAAATGGGCGAGGCGACTCAGCTTGGGTTCGCCGTGTTCATCACGTTGGATGTCCTCGATGATTCGGATGCCGTGGCCGAGCCGTTCCGAACCGCAGTACTGCACGGCCTTCCAGATCGAGCGGGGTCCGTAGGCTTCGCCTGCGTGGACGGTGATGTGGAAGTTCTCGCGCTGGCAGAACTGGAAGGCTCTGATGTGGTCGTCGGGCGGGAAGCCGTCCTCTGCTCCGGCGATGTCGAACGCCACCACGCCCTGATCGCGCCAGCGGACCGCGGCCTTCGCTACCTCCAGGGAGTTGTCGGCATTGCGCATCGCCGAGCAGATGGCCCGGATGGTCAGATCCGTGCCCGACGATCCGGCGGCGAAACCGGCCAGCACCGCTTCGATCGCGTCGTCGAGGCTCAGACCCCGCTGGCGGTGGAGTTCGGGAGCGAACCGCACTTCGGCGTAGACGACGCCGTCGGCGGCCAGGTCTTCAGCGCATTCGCGGGCCACCCTCTCGATGCTGTGGGGCGTCTGCATGACTGCGATGGTGTGAGCGAAGGTTTCGAGGTAGAGGGTCAGGTCTTTGCGATTGGCGCCTTGCATCATCTGATCGGTGAGGGGCTCCGGCTCGGTGGCGGGCAGGTCGCGGTAGCCCAGCTCATCGGCGAGCTCGATGATCGTCTCAGGTCTGAGTCCGCCGTCGAGGTGATCGTGAAGCAGGACCTTGGGCGCGCTCCTGATGCGGTCAAGCGTGGGCGCACCGACGTCAAGTGTCGTCATCATTGGAGTCTAGCTGTGACGGTCGAGACCTCGATCCACCACGCGGCGGAACCGTTGTGTCCCGTAGGCGCCGTTGTGGGCGGTGAGCGCGGCTTTGTACAACCGTTCGAATCGATCACCCTGGTCTCTTGTGCTCGTCGATTCGCGTCGCCCTGCATCAAGATCGCCTTGCAGGTTGCCTTCTTCAGCCTGCCGGTTGCGGACATGTTGTTTTCTAGCCGCGGTCCTGTTGACCACGGTTCTTTTTCAGCGTGGGCACCTTCAGCTCGGGAATGGCTCGGATCAGGTATCGGTCGAACTGGGGTACGGTGAAAGCGGCGTATCCATGCTCGGGTGTGTATAGCAGACCTTTCTCGATCAGTTTGGAGCGTATCGGGCCGCATTGTTGCGACGTCCTTTCGAGAAGGTCGGCGACTGCCCCGGCGAGTTGTGGTTCTGGACCTAGTTGAGCCATCGCTCGCAGGTACGCCAACTCGAGTTCAGTGGTTCGGTCGTGCCTGACCTTGAAGAACCCCGAGTCGAGCTTCTCTTCGACAACTGACCGAGCGGCTACTGCATCATCGGCGTTGATCTCGCGACCCTCGGCCAGGTTCCAACAAGCTCGCCCGAATTCTTGCAGGAAGTAGGGGTATCCCTGCGTGAACCCGATTGCGATGTGAAGAGCTTGTTCAGAGAAGTTGACGTTCGTCTCCAGAGCCGGTTCAGTGAGGGCCCGGCGTGCCTCGGGTTCAGGAAGCCTGTCGATGTTGGGAAAATTGAAGAGCCGCTCGGCGTATGACTTGGCTTCCCCGGCAAGTTCTGGCAGCTGTGGAAGCCCCGCAGCTGTGAGCGTGATCGGTAATTGTCGTTGAATGGTCTTGTGGATCGCAGCGATCAGAGCCTCTAGCTGCGGTCGTGTCAGAAACTGGATTTCATCCAACAACAACACGACGCCTGTGCTGTGTTCTGCGGCAGCTTCGCCAAGAGCCACGAGCACATCGGTCAGGTCAGAATCAAGGTCGCCGCTATCGGCTTCACCCTCGAGTGGGGTCAGACCAAAGCCCGCGGTGAGGTTTCCTTCCGGGTCGATCCTTATCGTGAACGACTTGAGTATTCGTGCTGCGCGGTTGGCGCCTTCCTTCCATTTTGTTCTTGGAGCGACAGTCAGCAGAGCTTTGCGAATTTCGCGTGCCATGAGGCGCCTGAACTGCTCGTCGTCGTGTTTCGATATCTCGATTTCTATGACTACCCAGTTGCGATCAAGTGCGGAGCTTCGAAACTCCGAGAGCAGTACGGTCTTGCCGACTCCGCGAAGGCCGGTGATTATCATGGACTGCTCTGAGCGCCCGGCCCGCAGCCGGTCGAGCAGGACCTCGAATGCTTCGAGTTCATCTTGCCTGCCAACGAGCACCGGCGGACGTGCCCCGGCGTTGGGGGTGTAGGGGTTTGCTCGTGGATCCATCCGCACAGATTACTGCAGTATTCTGACTTTATCTAGGTTTAGGAGGATTTATGTTTTTTCGATAAATCCCTTCTAAATCAATAAATCACTGCTAACAAGGCAGTTTGATGCTCGTGCTGAGACCGGGATAGTCCACTGCTAGGGCACAACGAGAGCTACTCGTCAAGTGAGGGCGGAAGGTTGTTGACGATCCGGGTCGTTTCAACCGACAGGAATGTCACGAAAGCAGGATCTTGGGCGCACTCCTGATGCGGTCGAGCGTCGGCGCACCGACGTTAGTTTGCTAAAGGGTTGTATGCGCTACTCGTAGTCCGCCGCTGGGTCGGGGCTGGAATAGTCCGGGATGAAGCCGATAAAGGAGTAGGCAGTGCGTTCGATGCGAATGAGCATCGCTGCGGAGGGCATGGTCTTGCCGCGCATGTATGTATTGAGCCGGGAGGCGCTGGTGCCGATCAGATCAGCAAAGTCAGCTTGGGTCAGTCCGGTGGCGGTCACCGCGTTCTGGACGAGAGCAACCACTTCGGCTCGATCCTGTTGATCGGCCTGTTGGCGGACTCGCTCGATTGCCGACCTGAACAGGGCACTCACGCCGTCTGGGTCTCGGTAATCGAGGTAATACTCGATCCTCCGGGTCAGAGGCCCCCACGGAAACTTGCGAATCTCGGAAAAAATAGGCTGCCAGTCGGGAACCAGACCGCGGTCGATAGCGGTGACGAGTGCCTCATAGGGCCAGGTTGCGACATCGTCGCCTGGTTCGGCATCGACGTTGCGGAACTGCAGGCTGCTCATATCGCCCCGCTCAAGCGCAGCGCCAGATCCTGGCACGCTGCGACCACACCGGACCAGTCGTGCCAAGACGGGTCGAGTCCCTTGTAGCGGGGAAGTTCACCGGTCACGTCGACGTCCCGCGGCGACGGGTCGGCGAGCGCAATCACTAGGGAGGTCAGGACCGAACCGGGTTGTTCGGACCGATCGGCGTAGTAGTCGTCAATCCCCGACAACACTCCCGCAGCTCCTTCGTCGCCCATGTGGTCAGCGAGCGCGGCAACATCGAGGTAGTCGCGCACAACGTTGCGTTGCACGACCAGAAAGGCCTTGACACGCAGGGCCTCCGCCTCAGTGGGAGCCACGACGACGGCGTCGGGGCCGACCGTGACCTCGACTGTCTCGAGAGGTCGGGTCCGACGCATCTGACGTAGACCGGCCTCGATTCCGTCGAGGCTCCCCATGATGGTGAACGGCGGCTTTGAAGCGCGCACCGACGTGGCCCAGCCCTCGGTCGCCTCGATCGCCTCCAAGACCACTTCGTAGCGGTCGACGAGATCGGGGAGAACGTGGTCGTGGTCATAGGAATCACGGTGACCGGCATGCAACGCCGCGGCCGATCCCCCGACTAGTACCGCATCGGGGACGATCGACTGCAGCCGAGCCGCCGACTCCAGCACCCGTCGCAGCGTTGTGCTCATTTCGGTCACGCTGCTTATCATAACCGATAAGGACGGGATGAGAACTCAGTTGTTTGTCTGCTTGGGGTGCGCTAGAAAGTTGACCAATCCTCCTCGCCGTCCACCATCGCTTGTCGGTGGTGCATTGGCGGGGCTTTATCTTTTGTGTGGGAAGCGGCTGGTGGGTCGGCTGCCAGGTGGCTGTCATTCCGAGACCGGACTCGATGGGTCCTAGGAGCCGTTGAGCGAAGGTGGAAGGTTGTTGACGATCCGGGTCGTCTCGACAGACAGGTAGGTGAGTCGACGCAGATGACGGATGAGGTTGAACGGTTCGTCGGCCCAGTCGTGCCAGCCGTTGGGGTCGTCGGTGATGCCGGAGGGCTTGTCGAGTTTGTGGCGGAGACTGTCGATGGCCCACGCGAGCGGGCTGCGGCCCGACACGGTGTACTCGTGCGCTTCATCGGGGATGTCGATGAGTTTGCAGCGATGGTTGATCTCCAGCACCGACCGGTCGGTTTCCTTGCCGGCTTTGGCCCAGCGCATCTTCTTGTCTATCCGGTACGCGTCGGGGTCTGCGTGGCCTTCGTCTGGCTGGTTGTCCACCAAGCAGATCAGCGGGTACTCGTCGCAGGTTTCGTAGTTGATGTGCAGGTCCATGAGCGCGCGGCCCGCGGTTCGGAACGCCTCGACGTCAGCAGCTAGAGGGACTCTGGGCAGGTTGCGTTGCAGGTCGTGCCTGTACCTTTCACGCCAGTCGGGGGCGTGCATCACGCCGTACAAGTATTCCCAAATGTCGTCTTTGGTGATGTGGGCGCCGTAGCGGTCATGGAACTGTTCCAGGCACCAGTCGGTGATGTTGTCGCCGTCGGTCGGCTCAGACGGCAGGTCCAAGTCGAGTTCAATCACCTCGTTCATTCCGGTTACTTTCGGGCCATGGCCCGCGAGGCTGGGTCGAGGGCGTGGAGGTCGGGCAATGTGTCGGTCGCCAGCGCTGCGAAGACTGAGCGGTTGCTGGGGGAGACGATCATGACCGCTTCCGGGGTATCGCCCTCGTCGGTTGGTTGGTGCCGCATCCGCTCAGGTCCGGCATTGTCATCGTGGCGACTGCTGCGAAGATCGCCCGGTTGTTCGTGGCGGCGATCATGATCGCTTCTTGGGTAGGCATCGGGTCTGTCTGCCGGTGGCGCACAGGTCGAAGAGCCGGTTTGCGGCCAAGACCCCGAAGGGGAGTTGCTGGGTGAGGTTGACCAAAATCGTCTCTCTCTCTCTCTCTCTCTCTCTCTCTCTCAGTGCTTCTGACGTGGGAGCGTCCGCGTCTGTTGCCCAGGACCCATCAGATGTAGATCCGGCAGGGCCCGGGTTGCGAGCACCCCGAATATCGCCATGTTCGACGGCCCCGCCATCAGGATCGTCTCCGTGGTAGGGCGCGGCAAGCTGCGGCGATCCCGGCTGCCTTGAGATCGAAGAGTGTGTTGATCGAGAGTGTGGTGAAGATTGCTGTGTTGCTCGGGGTGCTGACGATAATGCTTGGGGGTGGTCCGTCCGTCCGTCCGTCCGTCCGTCCGACCGACCGACCGACCGACCGACCGACCGACCGACCGACCGACCGACCGACCGACCGACCGACCGACCGACCGACCGACCTCAGCTTCGCTGGGGAACATGGCGGAGACCGTTTTGACGCTGGAGAGGATTCGGTCGTCCTCATACAGCCAGAGTTTGGTGAACGGCCGGTACAGGACTTCGCGGATACGTAATTCGTCGAAGGTGATCTCCTCGCCCTTCTTGAGCGATTGCTTGAGGGTGTCGGTCCATTTGATGACCGCGAGGTCGGTGTTCTCGGTGCATTCAGCGAGGCTCATGCCGAGTTCGTGGTGAAGTACGTAGGCGTCGTCGTAAGCTGCGATCAGATCGTTGACTTTGGCGGCGAGTTCGTCCTTCGAGAACGAGTAGACGTACGCGTCGCAGTTGGTCTTCACGCCAGAGGCGTGACTACAACTTGCGACACGTACGTCTACTCGTTTTGTAGAACAAACCGGCAGGAGTCCGCCGAACGTTCCGTCGGTGATGTTGATCCAGTCGTGGTTGTCGTTGATCGGGACGACCTCGAAGGCGTCGCTGGTCACATCAGCGAGTTGTGCCAGCCAGTCGAACTTCTGCTGGAGCGTCGAGTATTCGGGAACCTGGGCGTAGTGCAGTGCCGCTGGCTCGCCGCCGGGTTTGTCGGGGTTGCGCACCAGCACCGTGATCTGAACCCCGTTGCGTGATCCAGCTCCGAATATCTTGTCGCCTTCTCTGCGAAACTCGTCACCGGATTTCATGGCGTCGCCTAGCAGATTGACCACGTAGACGTCGGTGAATTCGTCTCGCAGCGCTGCTCGCATACCCGCCAAGCTCGTGGCGTTGCTCAGACTGTTGGGGTGGATGAATGCGATCACGCCTGGTTGGTCCGAACCACCCGGATGGTTGAGCCGGTCAGATGCCCAGCGGATCGCTTGGACATAAAGGTTTCCCGCCGAGTTACCACCCGCGGCCTTGCCCGTGACTTCTCGGTGTCGCACCCCGTAGGTGTCGCGCACGCGCTGCTCGATGTGGGTATACTCACGCCGGGGGTTGTCGTCGCCGGACGATTTCTGGCCTGCTGACCACGGAGGGTTGCCGACGATCACCTGGATCGGCAGGTCGTGCTGCTGCTGTGCTCGGACTGTGTTGTAGGAGATCGCGCCGGTGCCGGGAAGCGTTGACGGGTCGTGCTGGAATGTGTCGGTCAACACGATCCCCGAGAACGGTTGATAATGGCCGGTGCGGTCGCGGTACCCCTCCTCGATCTTCAAGGCGGCGAGGTAGTAGGCCAACAGCACAAGCTCGTTGGCGTGTATCTCCTGGGGACTGCCACCGGGCATGGCCGGGTTGTGGGTGTTTATAAACTTCCGGTCGAGGTCCTCATCAGCGATCAGTGGCTCGCCGGCGGAGTTGTGCTGGGTCAACAGCCGGTAGATGAACGTGCCGGTTCCGGTGAACGGGTCAAGAATATGCACGTCATCGGCGCTGAGTCCCCGCCCGAACTCTTGGCGCAGCACAGCGTCGACGGACCGAAGCGTGAAATCGACAAGCTCGAGTGGGGTGTAGACGATCCCGAGGCTCTGCACCTCGCGTGGCATCGCCTCAGCGAAGAAGGCCTCGTAGACCTCCAACATGATCTTGATCCGCGCATTTGAGTCACGCGCGCCTTCGAGCCTCACGCGGACGTTGGCATAGAACCGGTCCAAGTTGATCGTGTCGTCGGCCAGGCGGACATCGTGGTCTTTGAACTCGCCCAGCAGTTCGTTGAGTGCTTTGGAGATCGGGTTGCGGTCGGCGAAGTCCGAGCCCGCGAACAACGCGTCGAACACGGGCATGGTAACGACATGCTGAGCGACCATCACCGCCAAGTCGCCCGAGGGCAGTGATCCGCCGATAGTAGTTTCCATCTGCTCGGTGAACTGGTCGAAGCGGGCAGCCAACTCGTCGTTTTGGGCGATCACTGTGCGCACACGCGCTGTGATGGTGTTGGTGATCTTCGCTACTTCCTTCCCCCAGCGATCCCAATATTGGCGATCCCCGCAGACGTCGACCAGCTTCGAGGCGATGGCGTTCTCGAACGGCAGAGTCCCCTGAACCTGCTCTCTGAACCTGAGCCGTTCGGGGCATTCATCGCCTCCGTCGCAGCCTGCTCTACCGCACTTCTCACAGACCCCCGAAGTGAGGATCGTGACGGGCAACTTGCCGGTCAGGTCGGCGGTGTTGACCGCCACATCCAAACGGTCATCGTGGCTGCGCAGAGCTTTGAGAACATTCCAGACCTGTCTGAAGTCCGACCCCGACAGCACCGAGTCGTCGGCAAGGGTGGCGCCGTCGGGGACAACGACCGGCAACACCACATATCCGCACTCTTTGTTCTCAGAGCGGCGCATCACCCGGCCGACCGCCTGCACCACGTCGACCTGCGAACGCTTCGGTTCCAAGAACAGGACCGCGTCGAGCGCCGGCACGTCGACACCTTCGGTCAGGCACTTTGCGTTGGTCACGATCCGACACTCATCGGGTGCACCTTGCTGGAGCCAGGCAATAGTGTTGGCGCGGTTGAGAGCGTTGCGCGATCCGTCCACGTGGCGGATCTTGCAGTCCAGCAACTCCACGCCGTCTCGGCGGGCGGGGGCGATCACCTCGGTGACGGGCTCCCAATACCGTTCGACCTTCATCGAGTTCTTGATGGTGTTGGTGAAAGCGATAGCCCGGCGCGCTGCGAGGCGCTCATGGGCAGCCCCGGTCACTCGGTCCTGGGTGGTTCGGGTGGTCGGGTCGGCCAACGCGTCCCAACACCCTACGAAACGCACGGCCTCCTCGATGGTGACCGCGGGCAGCTCTTCGCCGACATCGATCATTTCGATGTTCTTCAACATTGCGTGCTCAGCCACCGCGATCACCAGCACCCGGTAATCGGTCAGATAGCCACCGTCAACCGCTTCACCGAAACCCATACGAAACAGCTCGGGGCCGTAGACATCTTCGTCGTCCATCGAATAAACGTCTAGATCGCGTGCATGCTCGCGGGCCTTGGTCTTCACCTGGTTCGTGTACAGCCTCGGAGTCGCGGTCATATACAAACGTTTCTCAGCCAGCACTCGGCCAGGATCATGGATCAAGGTGAAAGCGCTATGGTCTGCTGATTCTTGAATCCCTGTCGTTCGGTGCGCTTCGTCGCACAAAACCAGATCAAACGCCGGTGCACCCTTGGCCTGAGCGTCGGCGACGAGCTCCAAGGACTGATACGTGCAGAACACCGCGGTCATCGCCTCGGGATGTACCTCTTTGAGTGTTCCGGCGATCTTGTTGGGATCGGTGGTGACCGGCATGGCCAACTCGGCCATGTCGGCGTCCTCGTCGTTGCGGCCCGCCCTAGTATCGGAACAGATGCCGATGTAGCGGTGCGGAACCTGTGGGTCGGCCTGCCGCGCCCACTCGCGCATCGTCTGACCCATCAAGGCAATCGAAGGCACCAAATACAAGACCCGGCCGCCGACACCGGCCACCTGCTCGGCGATCCACAAGGACACGACCGATTTGCCAGTGCCGCACGGCAGAATCAACTTGCCGCGGTCGTTGTCGGCGAGTCCAGAAACCACCTTCTGCACGGCTTCGGACTGATACGGGTGCGGGCTATAACGCACCGATTCGAAGGCGAGTCGCTCGGGTGTATCCAGAAACTCAGGCCAGTCGACGGGCCAAGACTCGATATCAGCTCGTGACACCACCTCACAGCGAGGCGATGTCTTAGACACCATCGTCTGGGCATGGTTACTCAAATCGGACGTAACGACCAAGATCCGATTGGAGAAAGTCGCTGCGCTCGATGCAGACAAGAAGGTGTCGACATCGCCTTTGGCGATCTTGTGGCTCTGCGCGAAGAACTTGGTCTGGATCGCGCACAATCCTCCGCCCCAAGCTTCTGTCTGCTCTGCCACCAGGTCGATTCCGACATCGCCGAGGTAGCCGTGCGCCTCACGGTCGGGCCATTCCATCCACCGCCAAACTGCCTTGAAGCGAGCCGGACCATACACGTCGGGGTGACGCTGGAACGCGTACCCCATCAAGCGCTCAAAAACCCGGCCGCGATCTTGTGGTGACTTGTGCCGGTCGGCGAGTAACTCGAACAACCCCGAGCGCCCGGATCCGCCTAGTTCAGCTCGGGCCTTTTTCTCTGGGGGGGGGTCATTGCCAAACTCTAGTTAGCTGAGCAGGTGTGCAAAAACCGCGGAGGGGCATTTCGGGGCCGCGCTGGAGCCAGTTGTCGGCCAGGTAGTCGGCTTCGGCGTCGATCAGGTGCAGGGTGTAGGCATGGCGGCTGACCGGCGAGGTGTTCGGGGCGCTCCAGTGGGGGAGAGTGCCGTGCAATGCGATGAGCGTGCCCCGATCGACGGGCATCGGCACGAGGTCCTCGGTGGGCCACGGTTCGGGGTCGAGCACGTCGGTGGTGGTGCTGCCGGCACCCGGCGCGGTCAGCCGAAAGCGGGTTCGCGCAGGAGTGCGATGGTGACCGGGAGCGACCCACATGCAGCCGTTCTCCAGGGTGGCGTCCTCAATGGCGAACCAGAAGCCGATCACTGATTGGGGCTCGGTCCACAGGAACGTGTGATCGCAGTGGCAGGTGACCTCACCGCCGATACCGGGCTGTTTGAAGATGTACATCGACTGCAGCAGGCGCGGCTCCACGAACCCCAGATCGGCTGCCAATGCAGCAAGTTCGGGTGTCCTCGAGAAACGGTCGAAATGCGGGTCGAGATCGTGCATCGCGTGACCCAGCTTGTTGACGGCCAGCTCAAGCGGTCGAGTCAGCTCGCCGTCCACCACAGCACCGTCCTCCAGGAACCAGCGGACGGTGTCGCCGCTGGTGAGGAAGTACTCGTCCTGGGCATGATTCTGGGCGTTCGTGTCGAAGACCGTTAAGCCGCCGTCGACCTGCGGATCGGCGTTGCGCAGAAGACCCATGACGTGGTCCTTCAGGGCTTCGCAGTCCTTCGGATCCACGAAATCGGGCAACACGATGTAGCCGTCCCGATCCCATGCCGAGAGCTGAGCGTCACTGAGTATCGGCACCGGTGACTCTCTCAGGTCTTCCCTCGGCGGTAGGGCTGCCCGTCGGCAGCGGGCATACGCAGCCGCTGCGAGAAGAACGTCAACACCAGCAGCACGATCAACTGCGGCAGGATGTTGATGAACCAGTCGGGCACAGTCTCCGATCCCACGAACCAGGCGAGGGCCAACACGCCGATGAGGCCTCCGAGGAATGCGTCGGTGCGGTTTCCGTGCCGGAAGTTGTTGATCGACACCACTGCCAGCACTCCTGCCGCCACCAGCAACAACGCGTGGGTATTGCTGCCGTCCAGGTCCCTCAGTCCGAGCGCGAACGGGTAGCCGAAGAGCATGGCGCCCGCCATAACGCCCGCAGGTCTCCAGTTGCCGATTATCAGCGCGGCCAGGCCGATGAAACCCCGCTGGTTGACCGAGCCTTCGAGGTAGATCCCGTTCAGTTCGGGGGTGGCGATGAAGGCGCCGGCGAAACCCGCCAGCACTCCGCTGAGTATCACGCCGATGTACTTGTAGAGGTAGATGTTGATGCCCTGCGACTCCCCCGCGGTGGGGTGTTCGCCACAGATCCGCAGCCGCAGACCGAACCGGGTGCGCCACAGAAGCCAGGCCGACAGCGGCACCAACGCGAAGGCGATGATGGTGAAGATGCTGAGGTTGAACACGAAACCGCGCGCGAATCCGGTCAAATCGGAGATGTACCACCAGTCTTTGTCCGTGAACCATCCGAGAATGTCCGGACTTCGCCAGTCGCCGATCCTGCCCCCCGCCAAGAACGGCAGGGTGAACTTTCCGGCGCCCGACAGTCGCGGTGATTGAGTTATCGATCCGCCGTCATGCCCGGCCATGATCTCCAGGGACAAGAAGCGGGCGATTCCCGGTGCGGCGATCAGGATCGCCACGCCGGAGATGATGTGGTCGACGCCGAAAGTGACCGTCGCGATTGCGTGTATCAAGCCGCCGAGCGCGCCGCCCGCAAGGCCGATCAGCAAGCCGTTCCAGGGTCCGTAGTTGATGGTTCCCCAAGCCCCGAACCACATTCCGAGAACCATGATCCCGTCCAGTGCGATGTTGACCACGCCGGCCCGTTCGGAGAACATCCCACCGAGTCCGGCGAGCATCACCGGGACCGTCCAACGCAGCATGGCGCCAGAGGTTGTCGTCGTGGTCAGCTTCGAGGCGTCGGTGAACGACTGGACGATGACGAGCCCCAAGATCCCCAGAGCGGCGTAGATCATCCAGCGGACCGGGGTCGACAGCTTGTTGAGCCTGCGCAGAGGATTCATGCGGTCGCCTCCGCGAGTCGTGCTGCGGTCCGGGCCGCTTCTGTGCGTTCGCGCATGCGTCTGACCACTTCGTAACCGATCACAACTGTGAGCAGGATCACGCCGCGCATGATGTCGATGATCTCCTTGGGCGCGGTTTGCGTGACCTGCAGGATGTCTGAGGTGGCGTCGAGGAAGGCCCACAGCAGCGCGCCTACCGCGATCCCGGCCGGGTTGTTGCGTCCCAACAGTGCCACGGCGATGCCGTTGAATCCCAAGAACCCCACGAAGTTGGGGTCGTACCTGGTCTTGTCGAAGATCTCCGCCATGCCGACGAGTCCTCCCACCGCACCGGACATGCACATTGCGGCGAGAGCCATCTTGCGGGGCGGCACGCCCCCTGCACGCGCCGCCAGCGGGTTGAGGCCGCTGGCTCGCAGGTCGTACCCGAAGACGGTGCGATTCAGCAGCAGGTAGTACGCGATTCCGACGATGACGGCGATCACCAGCACGCCGGTGAGCTCTTCGTTGGCCCGGAGGTCGCCGAAGAGTTCGGGGATGAAGTTGAGATTGGGCAGAATGCCGGACTCGTCGATGGGTTCGGTGCCCACGCCGACCTGGACGATGTTGCCTTCGGCCTGCCAGCGGCGCACGAGCCAGGCGATCACTCCCAGAGCCACACCGTTCAACATGATCGTGCCGATCACTTCATTGACCCCGCGGTGGGTGTAGAGCACTCCGGCCAACCCGCCCCAGAGGCCGCCGACGACCATGGCCGTGACCAGGATCAGCCCGATATGCAGCACCGACGGCAGCGCCACCGCACCCCCGACGAACGCCGCGAAGATCGCCGCCATGCGGTATTGGCCCTCGACCCCGATATTGAACAGGTTCATCTTGAAACCGATTGCCGCTGCTACCCCGGATATGTAGAGGGGAGTGGCCCGATTGATCATCGAGACCTGCACCTCGAGTTTGCTGGCGTGTTCGAGCATGTCGCGGCTGGCCTCGATGGGGTTGCTGCCGGCTGCGATCAAGACGACGGCGCTGGCGACCAGCGAGAACAGGAAAGCGCCTAGCGGCGCGGCCATCGATATCAGGGCTTGGCGCAGACGTGATTCGGCGCCGGCCCTGGGCGGCCTCGCGTCGGGAATGTCCTCGGGCTCCTCGGTGACTGTCGTGTCGGTCATTGCAGCCCTCCCGAATCCCCGGATACTTCTTCGGGTCCATCCTCGGGTCCGTCCTCCAAAGGCGGGCCGTCGGCATGTTCGGCGTCGTCGGCGTCGGAACCGGTCATGTAACTGCCGAGTTGGCGTGGAGTGATGCCGGCAGGGTCGAGGGTGGCTGTCAGTCGCCCCTTGTGGATCACCACGATGGTGTCGGACAGACCGATGAGCTCGTCGAGGTCTGCCGATATCAGCAGGGTGCCCATGCCCTCTGCGCGGGCTGCGCGAATGTCGTCCCACACGGCTGCTTGAGCGCCGACGTCGATCCCTCGGGTCGGGTGAGCAGCGATCAACACCCGTGGTTCCGCGGCCATTTCCCTTCCGACGATCAGCTTCTGCTGGTTCCCGCCCGAGAGCGAGTTGGCGGTCACTTCTATATCGGGTGTGCGCACGTCGAACCAGCCGCGGATCGCTTCGGTCCGTTCGCGTGCGCCGAACCGGTCGAACCAGCGGCCGTTGGCGAACGGCTGTTTTGTTTGATGACCGAGCGCCGCGTTCTCCCAAAGCGGAGCGAACAGCAGCAGACCTTCTTGTTGACGGTCCTGGGGGACGTATCCAATCCCGGAGTTTCGTCGGTGTCTGACGGTGGTGTGGGTGATTTCCCTGCCGAGTAGGCGGATTGAACCTGCCTCCACCTCCTCGGTGCCGATGATCGCGCCGACGAACTCGGTCTGGCCGTTGCCTTCCACGCCCGCCAGACCCACAATTTCGCCTCGGCGCACATCAAGACTGACCGAGTCGAGCACTGCCCGGTCGTCCTCGTCGAGCACTGTCAGCCCCTTGATCGAGAGTGCTGTCTCGTCGGTGACGGTCGACCTGGAGGTCTGCGGTGTCGGAAGCTCGGATCCGACCATCATCTCGGCCAGGTCCCCGGTGGTCACATCATCGGGTTTGACGGTCGCCACCGTGCGACCTTGGCGCAACACGGTGATCGTGTCGGCGATCCGCAGAACTTCATCGAGCTTGTGATCGATGAACAGGATCGTCTCTCCCGCGGCCTTGAGCTCGCGCATGTTGCGGAAGAGCTCGTCCACCTCGTGGGGGACGAGTACGGCGGTGGGCTCGTCGAGAATCAGGATCCGGGCGCCCCGGTAGAGGACCTTGATGATCTCGACTCGTTGGCGTTCGCCCACTTCCAGACTCTCGATGAGGTCGTGCGGACAGACGTCGAGCCCGTACGCCTCACCCACCTCGAGCAGGTGCGCCTCAGCGGCTTTGAAATCGATTCGGCCCAACCCAGCCACCGGCTCGGCGCCGAGGATCACGTTCTCAAGCACGGTGAGTTGGGCCGCGAGCATGAAGTGCTGGTGGACCATGCCGATGCCCCGGTTGATCGCTTCGGCCGGCGAGGAGAACCGGACCTCTTCGCCATGTATGCGCATCGTGCCTTCGTCGGGACTCTGCATGCCGAAGAGGATCTTCATCAGCGTTGATTTGCCCGCGCCGTTCTCTCCGCAGACCGCGTGGATCTCCCCGGTTTCGACCGACAGGTTCACGTTGTCGTTGGCCACAACACCCGGAAAGCGCTTGGTGATGCCGGTTAGCTCAATAGCGAGCGTCAAAGTCCGTCCCCTCGATTCGAATGGACAAAAACTGGTTCAGGGAGAAAAAGTAAGCAGGGCCGGGAGTATATCCCAGCCCTGCTTCTACGTCATACGACTGCGTTTCCGCCTACCGGCGAAATTCGGGACGTTGTGGACCTAACCGCCCACCTCGGTCGGATCAGTCGGAACCACGATCGTGCCGTCGATGATCAGCCCTTTCAGTGCCTCCAACGAATCGATGAAATCCGGGTGCAGGAAGTCACCTGACGTCGAGTAGCCGACGCCGTCGACCGAGAGGTCGTAGCGGATCTCGCCAGGAGCGAAGGTCCCTTCGAGGTGGGCCTTGATGATCTCGAAGATCGCCACGTCGACCCGCTTCAACATTGAGGTGAGCACGTACTCGCGCACATCTTCGTCGACGGTGTGGTACTGGTCGGAGTCGACGCCGATTCCCCAGACCTTGGAGCCCGTGGATTCGCTGTGTTCTTTGGCTGCGGCGAACAGGCCGGCGCCCGTTCCGCCGGCGGCGTGGTAGATCACGTCGGCGCCGGACTCGAAGATGGCCAGTGCCGTTTCGCGGCCACGGTCGGGTGCGTTGAAGCCGTCGAAGTCGGGGAACTCAGTGATGTACTGGGAGATGATCTCTATCTCCGGGTTCACATGGAGTGCCCCGGCACGGAACCCCGCTTCGAACTTCTCGATGAGTCCGAAGCAGCAGACCCCGCCGATGAAACCGACGGTACCGGTCTCGCTTGTGAGGGCTGCGGCAACGCCTACCAGGAATGAACCCTGCTCCTCGGAGAAGACGAGACCTGCAATGTTGTCGCCGTGTGGTGCGGGCGGGTCTACATCGAAGTTGAGCATCGAGTCGTCGATGACCGCGAAGTTGGTGTCGCCGTTGGCGCCGCCGACCGCAGCTGCGTCATTTGCGAACAGGAAGCCGACGGCGAGCACGATGTCGCTGCTGTCAGCTTGGAGTTGAAGCAGTTCGGCGCGGTTGCTCCCGTCGTCGTTGGGGGAGACCTTGGTCGTGGTGATATTGAAGGTCTCTTCGGCTCGGGTCAACCCTGCAGCGGCGGAATCGTTGAACGACTGGTCGCCTTCACCGCCGATGTCGA
Source organism: Acidimicrobiales bacterium (assembly GCA_965116485.1). Taxonomy (GTDB): domain Bacteria; phylum Actinomycetota; class Acidimicrobiia; order Acidimicrobiales; family Aldehydirespiratoraceae; genus VXYK01. The sequence continues at coordinate 2,732,986 of OZ220692.1, read as the reverse complement.
ACACAAGTCCGACGTGAACCGGTTCGTCGGCCATGTCGCCGTCATCGGCCATGTCGTCGCCGTCGTCGGCCATGTCGTCGCCGTCGTCGGCCATGTCGTCGCCGTCGTCGGCCATGTCGTCGCCGTCGTCGGCCATGTCGCCGTCGTCGGCCATGTCGTCGCCGTCGTCGGCCATGTCGTCGCCGTCGTCGGCCATGTCGTCGCCGTCGTCGGCGCCGGTGTCGGTGCTGACGTCGGACGAGTCGTCGTCACCGCAGGATGCGGCGATGAGTGTGAACGACAAGAAGATGCTCAGCAAGAGCAATAGTTTGCGCATTGGTCCCTCCAGGGTCCGAGTAGAAAACTGGATATCGCCGATGACAGTATCGCGGACTGGGCCATAGCGCTTAGAGGCCCCGCAAATAGGCAGAGGATTTCCGAGTGCGAACGGCTTGATTTGCGGGGCCGTGGCCCGAGCGGCCCGGTGAGCGAAGCGAACCAAGAGCGGGAAACAACGGGCTGCAACTCGAAGGCTTGCCTATTTGCGCGCGCTCTTAATTCGGTGTGCAGTGCCTGGCTCGGTGCTCGGCCGCGAGCCCCTAGATTCCTCTGGCCTGCCTCCAGCGTGCGTGGCGCACCAGCAGGTCGAGGGAGCGGATCGCTCTGGTAGCCGAAGCATGACACATTCGACCGGCTGCCCTCATCGTGGCTGGACCGGGCGTTTCGGGCCGTGTGTGTGTCAGTTCTGTGGCCACCAGCACCGGCGTGTTCGTGCGTTGGGCGATGTCGGCGGCGGCTTCGGCGTAGCGCGCGTCCTGGGTTTCGTGAAAGTTGACGATCCGGTCCAGTCCATGGTCAGGGTAAAAGGGACCGTCGCGCATCATTGCGGCGATGTTGGACTGGATGCCGAGCCCCAGGAACAGCACGGCATCGACTTCGTTGTGGCCGGCGACCAACTCCAGGATCTGCGGCACCGTGTCACGGGTTTCACCCCCTGCCATGTCGATCGGGTTGTTCCTGCTCCAACGCGGCGGCAGCAGTTCGTTGATCTCTGCTTCCAGATCCTCGGGCAGCGGGATGGCGTCGAGGCTGGTGTCGGCCATTGCGTCGACGGCGGCCACGCCCCAGCCGCCGACGGTGGTCACCACCACGACACGGTTGCCGGCGGGCAACGGTTGTGTGGCGAGAGTCGCGGCCGCTTCAAATGCCTCTTCCAAGTCGCGGGCGCGGACCAGTCCGGCCTGGCGGCACATGCCGTCGAACACCGCATCGTCGGTGGCCAGAGCACCGGTGTGGCTGGCGGCTGCTCGAGCGCCTGCGCCTGAGGCTCCTCCCTTGACAACCACGATCGGTTTGATTCCAGAGATGGCTCGAAGGCGCTCGAACATCAGGCGGCCGTCGTCCACCGATTCCATGTAGACGAGGCTCACCGCCGTCTCGGGATCCTGGGCGAACCATTCGAGATAGTCGGTGACCCCCAGTTGCGCGGTGTTCCCGGCGGAGACCGCGCGGGAAATGCCGACTCCGCTCAGATGAGCCATGTTCAGCAACGACGACACGAAATTCCCGGACTGGCTGACGACGGCGATATTGCCCGCCGGGGCATAGGGGGCCACGATCTGGGCGCACATGCTCGAAGGGGTTGAGACGACACCCTGACCGTTCGGTCCTGCCAACGCGACTGCAAGTTCGTCGGCCACCGCAACGAGGCTCCGCTCCGCTTCGACGCCTTCGGACCCCGCCTCGCGGTAACCGGCTGTGGCGACGAAAGCGGCCTTCACTCCCTTTGCCGCGGCGGTGCGCAGCAGGTGTTCGTTCAATGGCGGGGGAGTGCATATGAACACCATGTCTGCGCCGCCGACGGGTACTTCGTCGATCGACCCCAACACGTTTCGGCCCAGGACTTCGCCTGCTTCGCGGCCTATCGCGAAGATCTCCCCGCGGTATCCGGCCGCCAGGAGGTTGTGAAGGCACACGAAGCCGAATTTTCCCGGATGGTTCGAAACGCCGGAGACGATGATGCCGCGAGGGTCGAACAGCGCCGAGAGGTCGCGGGTCATCGTGTCAACTCCACCAGCGCGTCCACCGCCACCGGTCGGCCGTCGACAATGATCAACGGGTTCAGGTCGACCGAATGGACCTCGGGGTGTGCGTCGCCCAGCGAACAGAGCGCCATCAGCACGTCGATCAGTTCCCGGCGGTTCAGTGCCGGCTCTCCGCGGAACTCACCGAGCAGCCTCTGGGCGCCGAGGTCGTCGATCATCTCTTCTGCGTCGATCTCAGTTATCGGGGCGAGGCGGCAGGTCACGTCGCGGATGGCCTCGGCCAGCACGCCGCCTATGCCGAGCATCACCACGAGCCCGAACTGCGGGTCGTTGTGGAGGCCGCAGATAAACTCGCGGCTGCCCTCTGCCATCGACGAGACCAGCACCTCCACGACTCCGTCGCCTGGTTCGGCTGCGGCCAGCAGCTCGTCGCACGCCGTTTTGAGGTTCTGCGGATCGTTGATCTGAAGTCGGACGAGACCTCGTTCGCTCTTGTGCGCGATCTGGCGCCCGCACAGCTTCGCGGCGACCGGGAAGGTGACGGACTCGTCGGTGGCGAGAGCATCGAGGACCGCTGCGGTGGTTGCGCCCGTGACGAAGCTGGAGACGGCCACTCCATGCTCGGAGACCAGGCGTCTCGATTCGGCTTCTGACAGGGTTGTGCTCACGGCGTCGGGTATAGCACGAGTGTCGCCCGGTTCATCGCAACGAGAGCTGATCGAGTGAGTTCCTCCACCCGCAGCCAGCACCGTGACAACCAACCGCAAGGATGGTCAATCTGGCTGGTCGCAGCTTCGTTCGCGAGCACGTTCGGCGGGTGTGGCTGCCGCCGTAGAGTCCGGTCCGACCATGCTCACGCGGCGGGCTGGTCGTGGAGCCGACGATTCCGCCCCAGCGACCTTTGATGTCGCAAGGTCCAGCGAAGTGCTGGATTCGTCGGTGGCCCCGAGTCCGTCCCCGAGACTCCCCAGCGGTACCATGACATCGTGGAGCACTGCCAGGAACACAACGTCAAGCTTCTCCCATACCGCCTCCGGATCGCAGACCTCGAGCACGAGGATCCCGATGTCTTCCCACGATGAGGCGCAGGCCCCTTCCGAGCGCTGGTCCGAGATCCGCGACCGCCATGTGATCTTTGAGAACGACCACGCTCTGGTCCTGAACAAGCCGGCCGGCATCTCGGTGACCGGCGAGCGCCACGGTTGGGATATCGTCTCGCTTGCTGATGCAGCAGGCGAGTGGGTAATGCCGGCGCACCGCATCGACAAGGTCACGTCCGGTGCTGTGTTATTCGCCAAGACGATCGAGGCTCATGGCGGCCTGACCCGCCAGTTCAACAAGCGGACCGTCGACAAAGGATATCTGGCCATCACGCGCACGTTGGGTCTGCCCGAGAGCGGGATCATCGACCTCCCCCTGAGCGAGGGGCGCAAGAAACGTGTACGAGTTGCGGCGCCTCGAGAACGCATCGTGGACGACACGGCGTCCCACACCTGGTCCGTGCCCCGTTCGGAGGTGTTCGACAACAAGCGCAGCCACCCGTCCGTGAGCCTCTTCGCACGACTGTGGGAGGGACGACGCCACACACTGCTGCTCGTGCGGCCAGTCACCGGTCGACGCCACCAGATCCGCGTCCACCTCGCATGGATTGGTCACCCGATCATGGGCGATCCCCTCTTCGCCAAAGATGATGGCGTCCACCGCACCTTCCTCCACTCGTGGCGCCTCGATTTCGACGCTTCCTGGGGCGATGGCAAACGCATCGAGGTTGAGGCACGTCCTGGCCCGGATTTCGCGGACGTGGATGACTTGCCACCCGTTGGCGACATGATCGACCGGGCCGCTGTCGCGCTTGTCGAGATGCCCGAGCCGAGTCCTGCAATCGAAAGAGAGTAGGCCCCGTGGAGTCCAGATCCAGCGTCATCTCCGACAGGCCCGATGAGTGCGCGAAGGACCGGCCGGTGTCTTAGTCGGCCATTACTTCTTCGGTTGACTCTGGGGCTTCGTGTTCATCGCAATCGAGCCGATCGAACTGGTTTCTCAGCGATTCAGTTCACAGGCGTTGCCGGGCAGCTTCTTGCGGTTTCTGGCGATCAAGGCATAAACGGGTCTGGCGATCCAAGAGACAGGCGGACGCACCAGCACCGCGCCGATGAATCCCCAGACGCCGCCGGCTGCTTTGAGCGCGTGTCCGATCGCCAGGTGACCGCGGTACTTTCGACCGGCTCCGTCGATCCACCAGGCCGCTTCGTCGACGTCGGCAACCGTCAGGTGCAGTTCGGTCAGATCCAACCTCTGCCAGGCCTCTGCCTGTGGCCCCAGCGACTCGATCCAGCGGGCCGAAGCCGTGCAGAATCCGCAGTCACCGTCGAAGACAAGCACGCCGTCAGTGTAGGCCGGACGCTGGTAAGGTGGACCTAGACGTCGAGCGGGTTGCGCCAGCGAAGTCCACCGAAGCGGGTGAAGTCTGTGTCGTTGGAGTGGACCTCGGCTTGATGTTCGATTGCGAGCGCTGCAATGTGTGCATCAGTGACGAGGTTGCCGCCCACCCCGGCTTGTGCGAGCGCGTTGCGGAAGATCCCAAGATGTCGTGTGCCCGGGTTGAGCGGAACCACGTTGGACGAATCGAACCATCTCGTCACGTAGCCCACGGCTTGGTCGGTAGATGCGGGATGTTGCAACACGCTGGGGTGCGTGAGCAACCGGACGAACCCCGTGGCCACCAGCCAAGGCATTCCCACCCGCTCGCTCCCGTTGACCAGATCCTCCCACCACCGCCGGGCGGGTCGGTGCAATGGCGTCCCGTCACTGTGGGCGTAGACGAGCAGGTTGAGGTCAGGGACGATCATCAGGTATGTGTCTGCCCGGCCTCATTCGCTTCGAGAGCGTCGTTGAGCTGGTTGAGGCGCAGCGGGTCGACGCCGGGCCGCAAGCCGCTGCGATGTGGTTCGACCCGGTACGGCGTCCGCGGTTCGACGCTGGCCGGGGAGAGGCCGCGGCGCAACGCGTTGTTGACCACCTGCTTGAAGGGCTGGTCGAGTTGCCTCGCCTGGTCCTTCAAGGCCTCGGCCACATCTTCGTCGAGTGTCAGGGTCGTACGCATATAGGCATCTTGATGCTCTAGTCTGCTGATGTCAAGATGCTTCTCGGTTGAGCGAGTGCAAATGTTCAGTTGCGTCCGACGTTGGGTTTGCGACCGTGGTTCGCTTTGGTGCGCCGGGCCTTGGCCTTCTTCTTCTGGGTGCGCTTGGACATGAAGGTCAGGTTATCGGCTGAGTCTGAGACCGTGCGCGGGTCGAACTCACTGCTCCGGCATCCGTTGATCCCCGCTCCTGTCGCTGCGCTCCATTCCCCGCTCTTGTCGCTGCGCTCCATTCCCCGCTCTTGTCGCTGCGCTCCATTCCCCGCTCTTGTCGCTGCGCTCACCGGGCGCTCGGGCTGCGGGCGGGCGCTCGGGCCGCGGGCGGGCCGCTCGGGCCACGGCCTTGCTCCGACACAGCCGGTCCGGATCAGTCCGCTCGGCTTCGGAGCCTGACTCGGGCGATCAGGCTGCGGCGTGGCTTGCTGTCCAGGTGAGCAGGTCGTCGCAGGTCCAGGTGTTGATGATGTCTTCGACCGGCACGCCGCAGCGGACTGCCTTGTCGGCTCCGTAGGGCTGCCATTCCAGCTGCCCGGTCGCATGAGCGTCGCTGTCGATGGCAATTTTGCAGCCCCACTGCAGGGCGATGTCGAGCAGTTCCTCGGGGGGATCCTGACGTTCGGGGCGGCAGTTGATCTCAACGGCGGTGTCGAACTGGGCGCACGCTGCGAAGACGATCTCAGGGTCGAAGTCGCTGGGCGGACGGCCCGCGCCGACCAGTTTGCGGTTGGTGAGGTGGCCCAGCACATCGGTGTGGGGATTGGCGATGGCGGTGACCATGCGTCTGGTCATCTGATCGGCGGGCACCCGCATCTTCGAGTGTACGCTGGCGACGACCAGGTCGAGGCGGCCGAGCATCTCGTCGGACAGGTCGAGCGTGCCGTCTTCGAATATGTCGACTTCCATTCCGGTCAGAACCCGGAACGGCGACAGTTCGGCATTCAGCGCTTCTATTTCGGTGAGCTGCCGGGCGAGGCGCTCTTCGTTGAGGCCGTGGGCGATAGTGAGGCGGGCGCTGTGATCGGTGATCACCATCCACTCGTGGCCCAGGGCGATCGCCGCTTCGGCCATTTCTTGGAGCGTTGCACCCCCGTCCGAGGCGGTGGTGTGGGTGTGGCAGTCGCCGCGGATAGCGGCCATCACCGCACCGCCCTCGCGCATCGGGATTCGGCTGCGCTGTTCTAGGCGTGCCAGGTATCCGTCGGTTTCGTCGTCGAGCGCTTCGACGATCACGGTTGCGGTCGACTTGCCGATTCCGGGCAGTTCGGTGAGGGTTCCGGCGGCGGCGCGTTCGGCGATCTCTGTCGGCCCCACCTGTTGCACTACGTCGACCGCGTTCTGGAAGGCGCGGATCTTCTGTGCCGGCGCCAGTTCGCGGTCAAGGTAGTGAATCGCCTGTTGCAGCGCTCGAACCGGCTCCATAACGTTCACTTTACCCCGCCCGGTCCACCCGTTCCGTGCGGGCTGACCGGTGTTGGCGCTATAACACATGCTTGACTCCTGAATTGGCGCTACAATCGCAGGATGACGAGCATCCAAGTGAAGAACGTGCCCAGCGATGTGCATCAGACCCTGAGACGGCGAGCTGTCGGAGCGGGCCAGTCGTTGCAGGAGTACTTGCTCAACCTGCTGAGCGAGCAGGCCCGGACGCCCACCCTCACCGAAGTGCTTGAACGTGCCGGAGGTCGGGCCGGCGGCAACATCGGCGCGGCCGAGGCCGTGGCCGCGGTGCGAGCCGAGCGAGACTCGCGTTGATCGTCTGCGATGCCAGCGCGGTGGTGCTGGCTCTGGGTGACGACGGACCCGCGGGTGACGCCGCTCGGCAGCGTCTCAGCGGGGAGTTGCTCTCGGCACCCGAACTGCTCGACGTCGAGGTTGTCTCGGCTTGGCGGCGGCACGAGGCTGCCGGCCTTCTCGATGCGAGGCGAGCGTCGTTGGCCCGCGCTGACCTGCGCGACCTGCCCGTGCAGCGCGTCACGCATCGCTTCCTGATGGAACGCTGCTGGGAGTTGCGCGCCAACGTGACCGTCTACGACGCGGTGTACGTGGCCCTCGCAGAGTTGCTGGATGCTCCGCTGGTCACCGCAGACAGAAAGCTCGCCGACGCGCCCAACCTCCCCTGCCGAGTCGAAGCTCTCTAACCGAGATCTCCACGGAAGTAGGGTATGTTGGCGTACATGGTTCGTACGACTGTCAAACTCCCCGAATCGCTTGACGCGCAGCTCCGCTTTGAGGCGCGGCGCCGTGGGACCACGATCTCTGCGCTCACCAGGGAAGCTATTGAGGAGCATCTTCGATCCCCGCGCAGGCTCGGTGCGGCAGGCGCCGGACGCAGCGGATCTCGCAACGTTTCCGAACGTATTGAGGAAATCCTGTCCAGCGAGGTGTTGTCATAGCGTTGATCGTCGACTCAGGCCCTCTTTACGCTTATGTGGACGCAGACGACCGACACCATGCGTCGAGTCTTGAACTGCTCAGGACACATCCGGGTCCGCTGCTTGTTCCGACTCTGGTCGTCACAGAGGTGGTCCATCTCCTGAAGACCCGCCTGAGCACGGAGGCGGAAGTTCGTTTTCTTGGAGACCTCGCCTCAGGCGAACTACAGGTGGAACCGGTCGACCCGAGCGACTGGCTGCGAATCGCCGAACTCGACCTGCACGACACCGTGCCGCTTGAACGTAAACGTGGTGTGAGTTTCGACCGTCTCCTGAACCAGATTGGGTTGGGCTCGACCGATCCTGACGTGGTGTCGTCGGTGGCGTCCCGACTCACCCGGCTGAACCGACGAATGACCACGGCGGACCGGACTGAGGTCGAGGAGGTGGCAGGAGTAGGGCTGACGGAGTTGGTGCGCGCCATGGTGAACGCTCTTGATGTCGAACCCCAGTACGGGGCAGCCGATGGTGATCCCACGCCCGATCAGGTCAAGGCTGCTGGCAAGGCGATGATCGGTGAAGCGTTGAAACCGTTGGCCGGCAACTCCGCGTTTCGGGAGAAGCTGGTCGATGTCAGCCGCATGACCGGCAGGTTTGGAGCATCCAACGTGGGTGATTATGAAAATTAACGAAAGATCCCTTGGAGTAGACTTACCCTTCAAGCCAGGATGGAGTCGGCGGGTTTTAGAGCAGGGAGGCGATACCCGTGGCAATTCGGACTGAGAATGATCGCCAAGAAACAGGCAGGCGTGGTGAAGAGATCTACGAACGCGATATCAAACCCACGCTCGAAGACAGCAGGCATGGTCACTATGTCTCCATTGACGTCGACACTGGTTGCTGGACGATTGCCGAAACGCGGCGTGCTTCCATCGATGAACTGTACGAGCGGTGGCCGGACGCACGTGAGGTGTGGATGTTGCGCGTCGGTCACCGCACTTTGATCAACCTCGGTGGCCGCCCGCTGCGGGGTTCTGAGTGATCGAAGGCCGTGTCAACGCACGACTCGAAGCGACCCTGTCCCTCGACGTCCAACGGCCTGGAGGACGGTCGCGTACCATCGAAGCTGTCGTTGACACCGGTTACAGCGAGTTTCTCACCCTGCCGTCTGACCGGGTGGGGGAGCTCGGCCTGACCCGCAAGCACCAAGGCAGTGCCAGATTGGCGGATGGAAGCGAGATTGCCTTCGATGTCTACGATGCCGAGCTTGTCTGGGACGGTCAGATTCGCTGTATTCGTGGATGCAGCCGAGACCACGCCACTCGTGGGCATGGCCTTGTTCGAAAACCACGAGTTGCGGATTGAGGCGCGTGCCGGCGGCCGTGTCCTCATCGACACGCTTCCCGCATGACCACCGAGCTTCCGCCTAGGCTTGACCGAGGTCAGGGTCGCCGAACTGTGCGCGGTCATGCTCGGGCAATAACCCCCCGGCTCCAGCTACAACGACATCGGTCAGGGAATGCCGTTTCTTCAACCTGCGCGCTGAGTTCGACTGGACGGATACTGGCCCAGAACTGTTGCCAGCGGTGTAGACACTCGATCATCTCATCGCTGCCGAGATCCCCGCGCCGTCCTGCTCCGGCAAGCGCTGCGCATACCTCTGGGTAAGCGAGCCTGCTGGCGAAGACGGCGTCGCATCCGTCCCAGATCGCTGCGGCAACATCGCTGCCCGCCTCGTCGACGAGCAGCTTCACGAGCGCGCTGGAATCGAAGTAGGCGATGGCCACCGTTCAGCGCCGTTGGTCGCTCACCAGGTCCGACAAGGGCGCACGGGGATGTGGAAGTTGCCGGCCGGTCGCTCGGGGTCGTTCGCTGCTCATCGGACTTGCGATCACGCCTTGCGCCGTCATCCTCTCGATAATCGGTGTCGAGTCGATACCCGACAGCCTGGCGACAGGAACGCCGCGTTCGGTGATGACCACTTCTTCGCCGGCTCGGGCGCAGTCCAGCCAATGACGCAACTGAGCTCGGAATTCAGTTGCCGCAACATTCATGTTCGAATTGTACCGGCCAGCCTAAATGTACAAAAACACAATTCTGATTTGTACATAAGTGGGTCAGCACGAGATCGGCCGCTCTTCGTGAAACTCCGGTTCGTCGACCGGTTTGATCCAGCACAGCTAGGCAGGTTCGAATTGCTCGAACCAGGATGCGTCGACTTCGATGTCTTCGATCTGGCGGATGCGGGTACCGACTCCGAGCTTGTATTCCTTGAGCAGGTCGCATAGATCTTCACCGTTGATTAACTGGACCGGAGGAGCACCGTCCCGGCTCGCTTCGTCACGGGCGCCGCGAGTGAAGGTCCCTGTCGTTAGCAGGAGACCCTTCTCACCGCGACCGGCCATCGCTCCACGAAAGTCGCGAACAGCACTTGAAGGGACAGAACCGCGGTAACGCTTGCACTGGAAGTAGATCGGGAACGACACGAGCGAAAGTCGGTAGACGCCGACCCCGTCAAGCCCTCCGTCGCCACTTTGCCCGAGGATTACGACCTCTCGAAAGCCGGCCTCACGCAGCAGCCGCTGGGCCAGTCGTTCGAAGGCAGCGGGAGACATTTCCAACAGCCTCTGGAGCAGGGTTGTCTGCCATTCGGTGTCTGGATCGGGTTCCTCGGCGAAGTCGAGTTCGCCCCTGTTGTCAGCGTTCGTCTGCCCGTGGAGTTTTCGTTGTGCCGCGAGCTCGGCTTGAGCGGTCCGCAAGCGCTCGTCGATTTCGGATTGAGTCTCGATTCTCTGGCCTGTTTCTGTGACAGCCCAGACCCCGCGGCTAGAGTTGTCGATTGCCCCGATCTTCTTCAAATAGCTCAGCGCCCATCCGATCCGATCAGCGGCGACGGACACGCCGGTAGTTTCATATCGAAACTCGAGTTGCTCATTCGTGAGCCCTTCGATGGCCGCCACTGAAGCGATGACTTCGTCCCGTCGCGCTGAACCGCCAAGCTCCCTGAGCGCTTGCAGAGCGGGAAGCATGAACTCGTTGTATCGCGGCAGTTCCGACTGACTCATGGTGAACAGCTTACTCCCGCCCGCGAGCCGGCCTCGACCTGTTCTGGCTGCGAGACGAGAGCCTCGAAGACGCCGACAACCTGCCTCCTCCGGAAGTACTGGCCGCCGAGATCGCCGAGGACCTCCAGTCCGCTCTGACCGAGATCCAAGCCCTCGCGGAGAGCCTTTCCGCGGCGACTGATCGTCAGTAGACAAAGCGTCAGTAGACGATGTCGAGGGAGTAGCGGAGTGCTTGGTCGAGTTGCGCCCGCTTGATCTCGCTGAGTCGGCCGACGGGTGCAGGTCACGCCGACCGGCACACTCAAGATGTTGTCGCAGTTGATGACGCATGGCTGTGGCAAGCCTTCCTCGGCGCCGATCTCCACCTCTGAGCGAATGTCTCGAATCGTGCGAGTGACTTGCGCGCAGGTGACCGTCGACAGAACCGACGCCACGGCATCTCTCGTTACGACGCAGACAGGGCGTCGACCGGCCGGATCTCCAAGCTCAGCCCAATAGATCTCATTGCGGGCTACCACGGTTGGGCGGTTTGCGCCGCAAGCCGTCTTGAGGCTTCCACGAAGGCGGGATCCTGCGGCTGGCTCCTGTACGCCTCGACGAGTTCGGCGTCAGCGGCCGCCCACTCTGCGGCTTCGATCACTGCCTTTGCCCCTCTCCGCAGCAACTCAGAGCGGCTTGTGCCCTCTGCGGCAGCGACTTCTGCAAGACGTTCGATGAGCTCGTCATCGAGTTGGACAAGTACTTCACGCCTAGCCATGACCATATGGTACCGCATATGGTCGCCATCTGGTGATTCGTTCGAGTGACTACAGCATCAACCACGGCCCCGATGGTGAGCCGCGCCGCTTTACTGGGTCAACGTCGACGACACTGATGCGTCTCAGAACTGTCGGCCGCATCCGATCCAGTTTCTCCCGCGCAAACGCGCCGCGAAGGTGGGCGTTCCTAGCTCGGTGGGCATTCCTAGCTCGGTGGGCAGCTACATGGTCGCGGAGTTACGGGGGGCCTATCATCTCCGCTGGTGCCTCCGACTGATCCGTCTGACTATCTCACGCCCGAGGCGACCGCTCGGGCGAAGATTGATGAGCAACTCGCCGCGTGTGGGTGGGCTGTGCAGGACTACAGGAGCGCGGCGGTGGCGGCGGCTCAGGGCGTCGCCGTTCGTGAGGTTCCGACCGTATCGGGTCCAGCCGACTACGTGCTCTACGTCGACCAACAGGCGGTCGGTGTCATCGAGGCCAAGAAAGCTGGCAGCACGCTCACTGGCGTTGAGTTCCAGACCCGAAAGTACCAAAGCGCCTACCCGGGTGAACTGCCGGCGTTTGAGGTGGATGGTGCTTTGCCGTTCGGTTATGAGTCGACAGGTGCTGAGACTCGGTTCACGAGCGGGCTGGACCCTGTGCCGGCCAGCCGAGGGGTCTACACCTTCCATCGACCGGAGACACTGGCCCGCTGGCAAGACGACTATGTCAACGGCCGTGGTGCAGGTTTGCGCGCCGGTTTGCAGTTGCTGCCGGACCTGGCACCCGACGAGTGTGAGCTGTGGCCGGCCCAGGTCGAAGCGATTCGCAATCTGGAGCGTTCATTGAAGGAGACCCGTTCTCGGGCTTTGATCCAGATGGCCACTGGTTCCGGAAAGACGTTCACAGCGGCCAACGTCTGTTATCGCCTGCTGCGAAATGCAGGTGCTCAGCGCATCCTCTTCCTCGTTGACAGGGCGAACCTTGGCCGTCAGGCGCTTCGGGAGTTTCAGGGGTTCACAACCCCTGACGACCGGCGCAAGTTCACTGAGCTCTACAACGTCCGCCGTCTCACCTCGTCGCGACTTGACATGGCAGACGAAGCCGCCACGAAAGTTCATATTTCCACGATCCAGAGGCTGTATTCGATCCTGCGGGGCGATGAAGAGTTCGATGAGGCCCTCGATGAGCAGAGTGGCTTCGAGACCGCGCCGGTTGCGCCAGTCGAGGTCTCGTACAACCCGTTGGTGCCGATCGAGTCCTACGACCTGATCATCATTGACGAGTGCCATCGCTCCATCTATGGCGTTTGGCGGCAGGTGCTTGAGTACTTCGACGCCTTCTTGGTGGGACTCACCGCCACGCCGGGTATTCAGACGTTCGGGTTCTTCGACCAGAACATGGTCATGGAGTACGGACATGCCCAGGCTGTGGCGGACCGGGTGAACGTCGACTTCGACGTGTTTCGGATCCGCACGGAGATCACGGAGTCGGGCGGTACGGTCCCTGCCGAGTTCGTGACTGAGTTCCGTGACCGCGAGACCCGCCAGCTCCGTTTGGAGAAGGTTGACGAGGAGATCGACTACAACGCCTCGGAATTGGACCGCAAGGTGGTTGCGCCCGATCAGATCCGCACGGTCGTACGCACACTGCGAGATTCGCTTCCGGAGATCTTCCCGGACCGTGAGCGCGGCCCCGACGGCTTGCTGAAGCACGTCCCCAAGACGTTGATCTTCGCGAAGGACGACAGTCATGCGGACGACATCGTGCAGGTCGTTCGAGAGGAGTTCGGACTCGGTAATGAGGGAGCGGTGAAGATCACCTACCGTTCCGGCGAATCCGGCAACAAGCCCGAAGAACTGCTGCAGAAGTTTCGCACCAGTTACTCGACCCGCATTGCAGTCACCGTTGACATGATCGCCACCGGCACCGATGTGAAGCCGATCGAGTGCGTCGTGTTCATGCGCATGGTGCGCAGTCGCAACTTCTTCGAGCAGATGAAGGGGCGGGGCGTGCGGGTGATCGACGGCGATCAATTGCGCACGGTTACACCTGATGCTGTAGCGAAGGACCGCTTTGTGATCGTTGATGCTGTGGGCGTCACCGAACTTGAACTGCACGACACGGTGCCGCTCGAACGCAAACGTGGTGTGAGTTTCAACCGTCTCCTGAATCAGATTGGATTGGGCTCGACCGATCCTGACGTGGTGTCGTCTGTAGCATCCCGACTCTCGCGGCTTAACCGACGTATGACCGCGGCAGACCGTACCGAGGTCGAGGAGGTGGCAGGAGTTGGGCTGACGGAGTTGGTGCGCGCCATGGTGGACGCGCTTGATGTCGACCGCCAGTACGAGGCAGCGGCTGCTGAAGCCGATGGTGATCCCACGTCCGATCAGGTGAAGGCTGCTGGCAAAGCGATGATCGGTGAGGCGTTGAAACCTCTGGCCGGCAACTCAGCGTTTCGGGAGAAGCTGGTAGATGTCTGCCGCAGTTATGAGCAGGTGATCGACACGGCGTCGAAGGACCGGGTGATTTCCGGCGAGTTCTCCAAGGAGGCCGCCGACCGTGCCCGTGCCCAGGTCGAGTCGTGGCGGCAATTCATCGACGACAACAAGAACGAGATCACGGCACTGCAGGTGCTGTACAACCGGCCGTACAGCGGGGGACTCAGCTACGACGACATCAAGGAACTGGCGAACGCTATTTCGCGGCCTCCGCATCGCTGGACCCCGGAAGCGCTGTGGCAGGCATACGAGACGCTCGATGCGTCGAAGGTGCGCGGTTCGGGCCATCGCGTCAACACCGACTTGGTGAGCCTCGTCCGCTTCACGCTCGGTGAGGCCGAGGAGCTGGTGTCTTACCCGGATCTGGTCAATGAGCGCTTCGAAGCTTGGTTGCTGCAGCAGTCGAATTCCGGCCGTTTGTTCTCCCAGGAGCAGGCGGCGTACTTGGAACTGATCAAGGACCGCATCGCCACCAACCTCGGCATCGCCCCCACCGAGTTGATGGCACCACCCTTCAGTTCCCAAGGCGGCCTCGGCAAGGCCCGCCAACTCTTCGGCACCGAACTCTCCTCCCTGCTCGACGAACTAACCCAGGCCCTCGCCGCATGACGCTTCGTCGAGCACCGGCCGAGATCATCGAGCAGTCGGACTCACCACTTGTGCAGATCGCTGAATGGTGGGAGAGGTGTGAACTGGGGCAGGTTGCGGAAGTCACGAACGGGGCGGCATTCAAGTCGGCGTTGTTCAACAAGAACGGTGACGGAATGCCGCTGATTCGTATTCGAGATGTCGGGAAAACGGAGACGGCCGTTCACTACAGCGGTGACTATGACCCTCGGTACATTGTTGAACCCGGCGACCTTGTTGTCGGCATGGATGGTGATTTCCGCTTGGCGCGATGGACAGGTGACCGGGCCCTGTTGAACCAGCGCGTGTGTCGATTACGAGTCCTTGATGACGGCCGGTACAGCGATCGTTTCCTTGAATTCGTGCTCCAGCCGTATCTGGACGAGATACACAAAGTCACGTCCTCCGTCACCGTCAAACACCTCTCATCCCGCACCGTTCAGCAGTTGCCTGTTCCGCTACCGTCTCGCTCTGAGCAAGCCCGTGTCGTCGCCGCCATCGAAGAGCACTTCTCCCGCCTGGACGCCATCGAGACCGGCTTAGCAGCCGCCGAAGCCAAATGCGCTGCGTTGCCCTCAATCGCCATTGCGCAGCTCTTCTCACCTGATTGGTCCGCGAGCAGGCTGGACGCAGTCGCGCAAGTGGGCAGCGGTGCGACACCCAAGCGATCGGAAAACAGCTACTGGTCGCATGGAACGATCCCATGGGTCACCTCGGGCGCAGTGAACCACTTGTCGATCCGCTCGGCGGATGAGTTCATCTCCGAGAGTGCGCTGGCTGAAACCAGCGTCAAGCTCTGGACAGCTGGCACGGTGCTGATGGCGATGTACGGAGAGGGCAAGACCCGTGGCAAGGCCGCTTTGCTTGAGTTCGAATCAACCTGCAATCAGGCGTGCGCCGCGATCAGCTATGACCGAGCAATTCTAGACGGCCGGTTCTTGCGAACATTTCTTAACGTTCAGTACGAAGCGAATCGGCGCTTGTCTTCCGGTGGCGTGCAGCCCAACTTGAACCTTGGTCTGATCAAGGCGATGGAGGTTCCTGTACCAGCTCTCGAAGTGCAGAAATCAGTAGCGGACCGCGCGGAGGAAGTCGTTTCCGCCTGTACACAACTGCTTGACACTCTTGCTACGGCACGCCGACGAGCGGTCACTCTCCGGCGAACTGTTCTTGCCGAGGCGTTCACTGGGCAGCTTGTTCCTCGGGACCCAGATAGTGAGCCAGTTCTGGTACGCAGCCTCGCAGCGTACGACGACAATGACACTCACTCGGCGCGTGAGCGCTCGGATGGGTAGCGATTGTTCCGCAGCAGTGTGAGCGGGCGCTATTCCTCAGCGAGTCGGCGGAGGAGGTTCGCTAGCAAGATCACCGAGTCGGCAGCGATCCCGGCGTTCCTCCGAGTTGGCTCATCCTGGTGCTTTATGGCTTGCGCGAGCTCGATTGCCGCCCGGGCGAGCTTTCTGATCTCCGCATTGGCGGGAGTTGGAGCGGCATGGTCAACGAACTTGCCGAGCCGAACCTTCGTTTTATCGACGGGCGGCACCTTCTCGTCCTTCTCTAGGTGGATCTCTGGGTCGAACACGATCTCGCTGAGCCGTTTGAGTACCGCGACACAGTCATTTCCGACATTGCAATAGTCCTGACCGCTACGAGCGGCATGGAAGTGTCGCCGGAGTTCGTTGATCTCGGTGTCGACGCGATTCCATCCCGTACCTGGATGGCTGGTAATCGGCTTCGCGAGGACTGATCCGAGTTCGTCATCTTCAAGTTGTGCTAGTTCGAGATGCAGTGGCTCGAAGAGCCCATTCAGAATGTCGCGCCGAGCCTGCCAATTGCCCCAAGCGCCGTTGGTCTCCCAATAGGTCCGAAACGTGCGAAAGTCGCTGAACGGTAGTTCGAGGACGATCCCCAAGCGCTTAAGGAGCTGCCGACTTGTTCTCAGGATGAGCCGGATGCCTTGCTCATTGGTGCGTTGCGCACCGTCCGTGCCGTAGGCCTGAAGCTCGTCGTGAGCCAATCGCAACAACGCGACGGCGACCTCCACATCAGATCGGTCGTTGAACGTGCCGGCGCGTACGCGCTCAAGAAGGTCGCAATTGAGCAAACGCTCGTCTGACATGAAGTCGTCCTCGAAGAAGTCCTCTGGCGTCACAACTTGCATCTTGCCTGACGCAAGGCACCAATCCCATATCCTGCGCAAGGCGCTGGAGTGCAGCAGCCAGCAATCCGAAATGCATGAGTTCCGCGGGACGAACCGCACAACGTGTTCAAGTGCTCCGCTTGCCGAGGATCCGCCAAGAGTGGAGGTGTGCTCCTAGGTCTCGAAACCTCCGACGGTCTCGCGGAGGGTGTCGATGGTGCAGAAAGTGGTGAGACACTCTTTCTTGTATGCCGCTGGAGTTATGTGTCTCGTGACCATAATCCCGACCACCCGCCATTTGCGTTCGGGTCGCTCGATGTTCTTGTTGGCTGCTAGCGGCACTGCGGACGCGTTGATGTCTTTCACTGTCGTAGAGAGCTTGTCGACGTAACCATTTTTCTTGTGGAAGTCGTTGGTCTGCCGGTTGATCGAGCGGGCTGACAGCGGCACGAATGGGTCTTTGGCTTCGATGACGAAGATGATCGAACGTTCAGAGTCAATACTCAGGATGTCGATTTCGCCGCTCAGGCGCTGTATTCCGTGTCTGTACGCGTGTCTGGGGAGCACGCGAGCGATGTTTACGAGAGGCATGCCGTTGAGCCTTGAGAGGCACTCCTTCTCGAACTTGCGCTGCCGTTTCTGGCGTTCTTTTTCGAACGCCGTCGCCACTTGCTCAGGCAGTTCGGCATCTCGTATCGGCATGCGGTGCTGGGACAGGTAGTTGACCCAGATCCGCCGTGCGACCACTGCGGTCCATGGTGACACCCATACGCGTGCTTCCTCGCGAACGAGGGGTCGGATTGCGATTCGGTTTGACCTGCGCTCGATTTCCCAGTGCTCGATATTCGGTTCTACCGGGTCAAAATCATCGGTGCCGAGGCTCAGCCAATTTGCCGCTCCGGTATACGCGTCGAGATGGATAGCGGGATTGACATCGCGCGCATTTGCAACGATCTCGTCAATTGTGACGATTCCCGTGCACCGAGGTTCCGAAACTGGCCAGTGGATAGCTGAGTCGAGGATCCCCAAGATGGCATCGATACCGAATCCGAGTCCGTCCTGCAGTGCCCGTTCGATGGACTCATATTCGGGCAGTCTCACCTCGATCGGAGTCCATCGTTGGCCCTGATTTTCTTGGCCATTGCCGGTCCCGATAGGCACTGGATCGGGCAGCGCCGCCAGGCTGCTGTCGCGTTCGAAGGCATCCATGTCGATTGACAGAGAAGTGTCTTCTTCAGAGATTCTCACCTCGTAGTGCTCGCTGATGCTCAGCGCGGCGTCCGCCAGTTCTAAGTGGAGCGCTTCGCTTCGGTAGCTGGCTTCACGCATCAGCGTCGCGAGACTCAGCAGTTCCTGCCAGTCGTATTCGGTTGGCGTCGTGGTGCCTGCGGGAGGCCGGGCGAGGATTTCCTCGATCATCAGGTTGATGGCGCGTGTTTGGCCTAGCAGGTCTCGATTGAAGTTCTCTAGTCGGTCGTCGTCACTCGACGGCCCGGCCCGGTAGGCGCTCTTTTTCATCTTCCACCAGCGGCTGCAGTTGGCGTATTCGAGTTGAGTGAGCGCCAGACCGAGGACCGCTGAGAAATCGAATCGCGCTAGTTCCTGATGGAGTCTTTCGGTCAACCACGGCACGACGATGGTGGTCTCGATGCGTTTCGCGTCGTGGCCTCGGTAAATTCCCGCGGCTATGCCTGCTCTCTCCAAGTGGGTTCCGAGTTCAGCCAAGCGAGTGCTCCGATGCGACTCGTGGAGCGATGCGGCTTCTGGGGTTTGTTGGACCCGCGGTCCGACTGAGATGGCGTCGAAGCGTATACCTGGAGGAGCGCAGTTCCATGCGGTAGTGAAGTCTTCAATGCTCGCGTCGCCGGTGACTGCCTCGGCCAGCAACAGTCCCAACTGCGCCTCGACCGATTGTGAATCGGATTGCAGCAGGTTCACGATGCTTGGCGAGCATTCGAACGTGAGCACGTTTTCGTCGAGTTTCGCGACTAGGGCAGTTGCATGCTCGTCGGAGCGTTCGAAAGTGAACCTGATCTGCAGCGATCGTCTTCCGCCTGATCGCATCAGTTCCGTGAAGTGGTCTTGGGCGCATTCCAGCTTGTGGGCGACGCACTCCCCAAGCTTGCGAGTCAAGACCGGAATCGGCTCGTTTCCGGCACGAGAATGTAGCGCGACAGCGACCGGAGTCTCACCGATGACCAGCCTGAAGCAGGCTCCCTCGCGCGCGTTTCCGACGAGCTTCGATTCGCCTTCGAGGCTGTGAATGGGCCAATCGGAGATGCGACCCATGCCAAGGAGGGCAAGGGCCGTCTCGATGTCACGCTGTTCGGCCGTCTTCTGCCATTCGCGGAGCGAGTGATGCGGTCCGACATAGAGGGTGTCGATCTCGCGGGCGCCTCGGTAGAAAGACTTGCCGCTGCCCCTCCAAACTTCCCAGAGATCGATCCCGTCCACCGCCCACAACTGACCGATGCGAGGTTGCTGTACGCGGTCGTTGACGAAGTACCACAAGTCGATCTCATCGCGTCCGATGGTCCGCCGAATCCAATCCAAGTCTTGAAGCGTCATCAGAGCGCAATTCGTACCGCTCGGACTGAGGAGTACTACCGCTTGGGGTTGTGCCACGACCACCAGCCGACACAGTCTCGCGGACGCTGGGATCGTCACAGGCCCACCGGTTGCTGTGAGCGTGCTACCGGCCCTGACGGTCTCCAAGCGGGAGACCGCGATTTCAATTTTCTCCTGCCGCGCCGAGTGGTCCAAACCACCCACGACGCTTATCGCTAGGAACTGGGAGTCGCTGTAGCGGATGACCGAGTGCAGATACGGATACCGCTCGTCCTCTAACGGTCCGATGACGTCGAGACCCGCCGCGTCGAGCATGCCCCCGATATGGCGCCACGCTGCGGTCATCCACTCGTAATCCAGCGAAGGATCAAGAGTCAGAGCCTTCTCGGCAAGTTCGCCCGCGAGGGCATTGAACGCCTCCACGATCAATCCCGTCGGCAGGGGAGTGAACCCGTTCTGCCCATGCCGAACGGCGATCGTGTCACCGAATGTCGCGACCATGGACATCTCATCGCGCCGCAGGCTCTTGGCGGGCACCGAGTGTACTTGGAGCGCCGCTTTGGCTCGCTCGGGGTGGCTGCACTGAGCGATCTGGTCTTCCAAGGGAGGCACGCCGGCTGCGGCGACGAGCTCTTCGGTGTTGATTTGGGGCGGTGATCCCAAGACCTGCTCATGGTCCGCGCGCCACGTGGAAGTGAGCGCGCAAGCCACGGCATGGACCCTGCGCAAGATCAGCTCAACGATGTCGGTCAAGCCATAGTCGGTGTGCTCGTGCAGAACCGGATCGATGATCGCGGAAAGCCGCCGAAGCGTCTCGATGTTCGAGGTCGGCCGCTCCAAGGTTCCCGCGACGATCCTGAACATCTGCTCGGCCCAGTCGACGTGCACATCGAACCGAGGATCGTGAGGCACAAAATCCTCTTCCGCAGCAACCGATGGGCACTCTTGATGCGCAGATCGAACGAGCGGTTGAAGCAAAGACACTTCAGCCGGTCTGTCGCCCACGCGAGTACGCCCGTTTGCCAGGGACTCGAATACGACACCCAGCGAAGGCAGATACTGGCTAGCGTTCGGGGACACGCTCGCGGCTTCCAAGAGAGCGAGCAACGAAGCTCGCGACCGGCTGTGCGCAACACGAGCGACGGGTCCCTCTCCGCGCTCGCGACGCTCTCCCTTTTTTCGACTTTGCTTTCCCACCGCTTGCCTCTCTGATTTGTCCGTGTGATTGTAAATCACACCTGTGTGATCCGGCCAAGAGAATTCCGGCACGACCATGACGGAAACCTTGCCCGTGACTCGGGAGCAATTCGGCCCACGTGATGCCCAAAGTGCGCGGCAGCTAAGTGTGTCGCCGGACGGAAAGAGAAAATTTGCCGCAGCCGTTCTCGGCGCGCCTGGGGGTAGGTGATTCGCATCGTGATTCGATCCCTTCTCATCTGCTTAGCTCTCTGTTACGACCTTGGCGTAAGCAGGCCCCGCCCGAGACGCTGCTCGTGTGGGATCTAACGCGGGGGTCGGTGTTTGCCGAGGCGGCTTGGGCGGCTTTATTTCCGCTTGGATCGTTTAGCGCGAGCCCGTGATTTGTCATCAGCCGTAGGTGAATCGCTTGCAAGTGCGGTGGGGTCTAGCGACGGCTCGTGCCGCACAGGTTAGTTGGGCCTGCAGGTCCTGAGAGCGCCGGCGAACAGAGTCAGGCATGTCAGAGGGCACCGGTACAGTAGAGAAGTTGACGAGTCTTGAGGAGAACTGATGGCTGACTATCCCCCGTTCATGAATGCCTATGGCAATGTGACGAAGATCCTGAACAAGATCAAGGAGGCAAAGACGCCGGACCGGTTCTCCCATGACTACCTAGCTACTGTGCTGGGATTCTCCGGCGGGAGTGCTCGACCATTCATTGCGCTGGCGAAGCGGATTGGTCTTCTGAACACTGACGGGACTCCGACGAACCTGTACAACCAGTTCCGAAATCCAGCGCAGGCCGAGCAGGCAATGGCGACGATGGTCCGCCGCGGTTACCAGGAACTCTACAAGCGGAACGAGTTCGTGCACGCGCTCGACGAGAGCGGACTGACGGGTCTCGTCGTCGAGGTGACGGGGCTTGAGGAGGGTTCAAACACGCTCCGTGCAATTGTCAAGACATTCGTCGCTCTGGTTTCATTTGCAAACTTCGATCTCAAGCCACTGACACAGGTTGACGACGATCGCATCGGCGTCGAGAAGGGAACCGATCAGCGAGAGCCGGACGATGACGCCGTCAGCCCGCAGGATCAGTTTGGCCAACTCCGTTTCAGCCACAACATCTACCTCAATCTGCCCGACACGACGGATGTGGAAGTCTTCAACGCGATCTTCAAAGCGCTCAAGGACAACCTCCTACGATGACCCCGCTCGACGACCTGAAACTGTTCTGTATGGACAGGAGCCTTGCCTACGCGGAGTTGAGCGCCATCGCTTCCGCCCTCGACTTTGAGATCGTTTCAACACGATCTGAAGGAACCGATCGAGACCGGACGTTTTATCCTCAGTTCCCGTCTTCGCTTCGGGCGACCGCTGGCTCAATGGCGGAGCACTACGAGATCTTCTACTGCCTTGAGAACTTTATCCGGGAGCTCGTACGGGAGCGGTTGGAGGAGGAGTTTGGCCTCGGCTGGTGGGATGTCGAGAAACCGTGCGTGGTTGTTCCATCGTCGGTGAAGGAGAACGCCGAACACAACGTTGAGCGCGAGAGCGATGCCGCCGTAACGGCCCGTTCTTCGGAGTTGATTGACTACACGACGTTTGGTGAACTGAGCACAATCATCGATTCGAACTGGGACACTTTCGGTGACCTGTTCAATAGCAGGAAGGGCACGATCAGTGTGCTGGCGAGGCTCAATCTCCTTCGAGGACCTATAGCACATTGCTCGGAGCTCTCAGAAGACGAGGTCCTGCGGTTGCGTCTAACGCTCGCCGACTGGTTCCGATTGATGGGATGAGCTAACACGACAGCGGCTTCGACCGCCTTACGCGGAACAAGCGGCCAATCCATCCTGGAGGCCCGATTGCGGCCGACGGAGGACCGGGCCGGTGAGCTTGGTGAGCAACTGGGAGCGCAGCCCGCGGCCTAATGCCAACGTTCGATAGGCAATGTTGCGGGATGGTCTAGGTCGGCGGGCCCGACAATTATAGGGGCGCTTCCTCAGCGACCCTTGCACATCTGATTGTGTGGGGATTGCGCAACAATGATCAACTCGTCGGGGTTGGAGCAGCAAAGAAACTCAAAGTGCCACAATATCAATTGCGTAGCCTCGTTTCGCCATCATCTGCGCCAACTTTACACGTGTTTCGCTGACATCATCCTTGAATGATAGGTACTCCAGACCATCTATATCGGAAGGTTTCTTCATCCCTACTTTATCCTCAAATAGGATCGCAACGTTGGAACGACCAAGGTGAACGAGCATCATTCCTAGTTCGAGAACAACGTTCTGACGGGCACGGAATTCCTTCTGGGTGCCATCATCGGAATCTGTGAGGTAGACGTCGTCAGCAGTCGCGAGCACGACAGCGAACGGAGCCTGTTGAATGTACTTCTCTAGTTTCTCGATTAAGGTCAAACCCTCGGCCGGGATTTGATCGAGCATAATTGGGTTGAGGTTCCATTTTCGGAGCATGCGTTCGGTTTCGTTCTTTGCGACCTCGTTGTGTCCATAAACAATGAACACGTTCGTAGGCGCAGCTGCTGTTGGTGGCAGAGAACCGCGTGTACCTGAGGTCGTGCTGAACTTTTTCTCTAACGTTTCGGTGTTCTTTCCCTGCAACACGATCCTGCCGGTGTTGTAGATGCTGATGATCTGGCCACCGTCACCGCGAATCTGAGTACCGTGTTGAATTTCATTCTCCTCAACGACCAAGATTCCCGCTTCTTGTAGGACAGTTTTGGCTTCATCGACGGTTGTCACTCAACCGACACTATCGGATACCCGCCGCGACCACGAACAACTTCCCGACGTCGTCCGCGCCGGAACCGCGCTCACTGTTGCCGCATCGTGTTGGCACGTTGCGTGCAACTCCAACACTTTGCTACCGTCAGCGGCGTTAGCGCCGATACCTAAGGGGATTCAGATGGTCGCACCGCTCTTCCCTGAGGAACAAGATGGGTGCTTCGGCTTCAGTTTGGGCGGGGAAGTGTCGCTCAAGCTGCTTCAGGACGCACTCGAACGGTTCTCGGGGGTTCTTGATGAGTTGCGTGAGAGCCACGACGCCAACCTCGATTGGATGGTCGCCGGCCTTGAGCATGGGAGCGTCTCGGCGGCAGTCCGAGCAGTCCCGCTTGACGACAGTGCCGCGCCGAAGGTTTCGGTTCTCTGCCACGAGTACCTCGACGCAGCGACCTCCATACAGCGCGGCGAAGCTGACTTCACGTTTCCGCTGCACCGGCAAATGTACCAACTGGTCCGACTCGCGGATAAGGCGCACCCCCTCACGATCGCGACGGACGGCGAGCAGGTTGAGATCCAGGAGTCCGTGAGTCTAGAGGGATTCGAGGGACCCAAACAGTACGTCACGTTCGGCACGCTGCGTGGCCGGGTTGAAACGCTCTCCAGGCACAAGCAGTTCAGCTTCAGACTCTACGAGTCGGCGACGGGTCACCCTGTCACCTGTCACATGAGTCCCGATACTGAAGAGACAATGCGCGATGTCTGGGGATATATCGCGGACGTCACGGGAACGATCAGTCGAGACTCTGACACTGACAGGCCTCGGTCGATGAGGAGCATCACGAACGTGGAACCTGTCGAGGAAGGAAGCAGCGGCGGGTGGCGCAGGGCGCGTGGTGCGCTGCGGAGCAAGACACCAGCCGAGGTACTGATCAGGCGCCTGCGAGATGACGGCTGACCCCCTTCGCGTGTATCTGGATGCCAACGTCCTTCTCTCCTATGTGAACGACGCTCCCGAGCGCGCCGTCTTAGTCCAATCTCTGTTGGAAAATGCCGAGGACGGCAAGGTTGAACTGCTTACCTCCAGTCTCTCGATCGCCGAGGTCGCCTACATCGGGTCTGACCAAGAACCGGGCAGTGGAGTAGATGATGAAGCGACCATTGATGAACTCTGGACCCCGGATTCTCCGGTCAAGCTCGCAGAATTCTCTCGCCGCGTCGCGCACAGGGCGAGGTCGATCATTCGGCAGTCACGGGACAACGGTACAGCGCGTGTTCGCTCTGCCGATGCTGTTCACTTGGCCACCGCCGAAATCAACGAGTGCGCCCGCTTCTACACGTACGAGGGCGCAAGCACACGCAGCGGATGGAACGCTCTCATCCAAGCTGATGTCTCGGAACCCTATGTGGACGCACCGCGTCTTCCCAGTGCCGACTGAGCAACTCCAACAAGTCCTTGTGCGCAAATGAACTGGCAACTGTCGCTGATCGACGCGGAGACGAGGGACGTGGACACGGCCACCGCACCGACAGGGCTTGAGTACCACAGCGATCTCTTGACTGTCTCGGAGGGAGAGCGCCTGCTAGCGCGTATCAACTGCTCCGAATGGCTCACGGACCTGTCACGGCGCGTACTGCACTTCGGTTACAAGTACGACTACACCAGTCGCAGGCTCGACGAATCGGCGCGCATCGGACCATTGCCGGAGTGGCTTGCGCGACTGTCGAACAAGGTACGAGCAGCCGCTTCTGAAGAAGTGAAGCAGTTGCTTGTCCACCACCGACCGTTCGAGCAGGCGATCATCAACGAGTACTTGCCTGGGCAAGGGATCGCGCCTCATATCGACAGGTATTGCTTCGGCCCAGTTGTTGCGACCGTGAGCTTGGGATCGGCGGTAAACATGGATTTCCGATGTGGTTCAACTGGTGACGAGTACGTGCAGCGCGTGGCGCCGCGAAGCCTCGTCCTTCTCTACGGCGATGCCCGCTGCAAGTGGCGTCACGGCATTGTCAAACGGCACTCCGACACGTGGGAAGGTCAGAAGACCAAACGCCGGCGGCGCGTTTCGATCACGTTCCGCACCATCGCAGATGTCGGCGGCTACGGATAGGCCCTTGCACTCACCGATGTTGCCCCGGAAGTTCAGGCGTCTCCAGAGACTGGCGACGTGGCGGGCACCACGGTCAGTTGCTCGGAGACTGCGCCCGTGCGGAGGCGCTGAGCTCGACTGGACGGATGCCGGCCCAGTACTGTTGCCAGCGGTGTCGCTACTCGGTCACCTCTTCGGGAACGAGTGAGATTGTTTGGGTCTGGGAGCTGTTGCGTGAACGATGCCCTGATCTGCAGCGGCGAGGCTGGTTCTCAAGTGAATGTCACACCGCTCGTGTAGGGTTGGGGCATAACACCCTGAGTGCTTCGTCGCTCAGAACCCGGGGCCCCTCAATGCGAGGGGCCCCTGTCATTTCCAGGACTGTGGCCGGTTCAACGTGCGAGTGGACCCCGGCAGTTGAATCTCGTCGGGCATCTGGGACTGTGGCAGCAGTTCAGCGCGAATTGGTTTCGCCCATGAAGCGACCTTCGCCAAGTCTCGGGAAACCGTCTTCATGGGGCTGAACACCCCTACGTGATGTCCGTCTCCGACAGCGAGTTCAATGGCCGGGCGGAGGTCCGAATCGTTGGTCACAACGATCGCGTGGCCGCAGTTCCCTCGGTAGAAGTCGCGAAGGAGATGAGACGCTATCGCGACATCGGTGAACTTCTCCTCCGGTAGCTCTACCCGTACTTTCCACGGCCGCGAATCATGCGTCAAGAAGTGATCACCATTT
Source organism: Acidimicrobiales bacterium (assembly GCA_965116485.1). Taxonomy (GTDB): domain Bacteria; phylum Actinomycetota; class Acidimicrobiia; order Acidimicrobiales; family Aldehydirespiratoraceae; genus VXYK01. Next base: position 2,707,055 of record OZ220692.1, on the reverse strand, counting down.
TCGTTGACTACTTCCGCGGGAAGGGCGGGTCGAAATCGATCCTCCCAAGAGCCCCTAAGGTGTGCTGTCTGTATGTGGTTGAGGTGTATGGTCTGTGTGTGGTTGAGCACGCGACGCGTGCGAGTTGTCTGCGGAAATTTCGAGCTTGAAGCTCATCTGAAGTCCGTGTGCGATTCTCAGAGGATGTGTCAGTGTATCACTTGTGATACACTGAACTCATGAACGAAGTGACTATCCGACAGTTGCGTAATCATGGGGGCGATGTCGTGGATCGTGTGCAGGCGGGTGAACGACTCACGGTTACACGGTCCGGCCGCCCGGTGGCGGAACTGTGTCCCCTTCCTCGTAGGGCGCTCGATGCTTCAACATTGCTCGAACGTTGGCGCCTCCTTCCCTGTATCGACCCCGTGCAGCTTCGGTCCGATATCGATGACGTGATAGATGCGTCATTGTGACCACCGAGCACTTGCACGACCGCGGCGTACTCGACACCAACGCAGTGATCGGCTTGCCGCGTATTGCAGACGCCGGGGCGCTGCCCGCGGAACCGACAATCACTGCCATCACGCTCGCTGAACTGTCTGTGGGGCCGTTGGCAACATCTGACGCCGGTGAACGAGCGAGACGTCAGGCTCACTTACAGCAAGCGGAAAGGGACTTCGAATCGTTGCCCTTCGATGATGCCGCTGCTAGGGCCTTCGGTCAGGTTGCCGCTGATCTACGGTCTTCTGGTCGTAAGCGCGCAGCGCGGGCCTACGATGCGCTCATTGCCGCAACGGCAATCTCGAATGGCCTCCCGCTGTACACAGCGAATCCGGGAGACTTCGAGGGCATAACTGAACTTGAGGTCGTTGCTCTGCCTGTGCCCGACGCCGCCCCCCCGAGCAATCCGCAGTCTGCGGGTGCCGACCAATAGTCCCAGCGAAAATCGATGCCCGCTCAAGACCCGAAGGCGATGGTGCAGAAGTTGTGGGACTTCTGCGATGTGCTGCGTGACGACGGCCTGTCCTACGGCGACTATCTCGAACAGCTCACGTATCTGCTGTTCCTCAAGATGGCCGATGAGCAGCATGAACTGCTCGGTGGTGAGCGAATCGTTCCCGCCGAGTACAGCTGGGAGTCGTTGCTGAACCGGTCGGGCGCGGAACTCGAAGCGCACTACAGCGATGCATTAGCCGCGCTGGGTTCCGGCGAGGACATGCTCGGCGTGGTCTTTTACAAGGCCCGCAACCGCATCCAGACGCCCGCCAAGCTGGAGCAACTCATCAAGGAGTTCATTGACCAGCACGAGTGGATGAGCTACGATGCCGACCTCAAGGGTGACGCATACGAGGGCCTGATCGAGAAGACCGCCCAGGAGGGTGCCAGGGGAGCGGGCCAGTACTTCACGCCCCGGGCGCTCATCAACGCCATCGTCGATGTGATGGTGCCCGAACCCGGCCACCGCATCTGCGATCCAGCGTGCGGAACCGGCGGGTTCTTCCTTGGTGCATACCGGTCGATCATTGAGAGGTTCCCGCACTTGGAGCCCGACCAGTTCGATCACCTGCGCTCAGGCGCGTTCAGCGGTTGGGAGATCGCCGATCTGCCGGCCCGTCTGTGCGCCATGAACATGCTGTTGCACGGCATCGAGAGCCCCGAATCCGACTCACCGATCGTGGTCGACGACGCTCTGCGCGAATTGCCCGGCGAGTCGTTCGACATGGTGCTGACCAACCCGCCGTTCGGCCGGTCGTCGTCGGACAGCTATGAGCGAGAGGACTTCTGGGCGACAACAAGGAACAAGCAACTCAACTTTGTGCAGCATGTGGTGAGCCTGTTGAAGATCGGCGGCGACGCGGCGGTGGTGGTGCCCGACAATGTGCTCTTTGAGGCGGGTGCAGGCGAGACGATTCGCCGTCGGTTGTTGCATGACTGTGATGTCCACACGTTGCTGCGTTTGCCAACGGGCATCTTTTATGCACCGGGTGTGAAGGCCAATGTGTTGTTCTTCCGTCGCCGTGAGGGTGCTGAGGACCCGTGGACCCGTGAGCTCTGGGTGTACGACCTGCGCACCAACAACCACTTCACCCCCAAACAGAACCCGCTCACAAGGGCAGACCTCGATGACTTCGTTGCCTGCTACCGGGCCGATGCTCGCCACAAACGCAAGGAGTCCGAGCGGTTCAAGCGCTACACCTACGACGAATTGGTCGCTCGCGACAAAGCCAGCCTTGACCTGTTCTGGTCGCGAGACGAGAGCCTCGAAGACGCCGACAACCTGCCTCCTCCGGAAGTCCTAGCGGCCGAGATCGCCGAGGACCTCCAGTCCGCTCTGACTGAGATCCAAGCCCTCGCGGAGAGCCTTTCCGCGGCGACTGATCGTCAGTAGACAAAGCGTCAGTAGACGATGTCGAGGGAGTAGCGGAGTGCTCGGTCGAGTTGCGCCCGCTTGATCTCGCTGAGTCGGCCGACGGGCGCTGGGTCGAGGGCGCCGACCGGCACACTCAAGATGTTGTCGCAGTTGATGACGCATGGCTGTGGCAAGCCTTCCTCGGCGCCGATCTCCACCTCTGAGCGAATGTCTCGAATCGTGCGAGTGACTTGCGCGCAGGTGACCGTCGACAGAACCGACGCCACGGCATCTCTCGTTACGACGCAGACAGGGCGTCGACCGGCCGGATCTCCAAGCTCAGCCCAATAGATCTCATTGCGGGCTACCACGGTTGGGCGGTTTGCGCCGCAAGCCGTCTTGAGGCTTCCACGAAGGCGGGATCCTGCGGCTGGCTCCTGTACGCCTCGACGAGTTCGGCGTCAGCGGCCGCCCACTCTGCGGCTTCGATCACTGCTTTTGCCCCTCTCCGCAGCAACTCAGAGCGGTTGGTGCCCTCTGCGGCAGCGACTTCTGCAAGACGTTCGATGAGCTCGTCATCGAGTTGGACAAGTACTTCACGCCTAGCCATGACCATATGGTACCGCATATGGTCGCCATCTGGTGATTCGTTCGAGTGACTACAGCATCAACCACAGTCCATGAAACCGGTCGACTGCGGCAACGTTTCAAACAAAGGGGCGAAGCCTGCGACCGGTCGTGCCGCTCAGGGGCCGAGCGCAGTAACGGGGATGACGCTGACGCCCTCTGGATGCTCATAGCCGTAACCGCTCGCGGTAAGCGCCACTAATCGCGATGGAGGCTGAGTGTTGGCAGGGTCGATCTTGTCGGCGAGTCGACGCAACGATCGAACGGCATTGTCGACGGCTGTTCGGCCGCCGAGTTTGACTTCTATAGCCATCCAGCGACCGTCCGAGAGCCGCACGATTGCGTCGACTTCCAACCCGTCGCTGTCTCGGTAATGGAACACTTCGCCCTGTGCCGCTTGCGCGTAGACGCGCAGGTCGCGGACGGCCAGCGCCTCGAAGATCAGACCGGCGAAGTTGAGTTCGGCTAGTACAGCGTCACTGTTGATCCCGAGCGCTGCTACCGCAAGCGACGGGTCTGCGAGGTGACGCTTCGGAGCATTGCGCAACTGTGCTCTCGAACGGATCGCCGGTTTCCAAGCCGGGAGATCTTCTGAGACGAACAAGCGTGCGAGCGCATCCATGTATTCGGCGACGGTGCGGCGATTGATCGCACCCGGTCCAACCGTGTCACCGGCTGTGTCGGCTGCGAGCGTTGCATAGCCGGCTTCCGAGGCGATGTTCCGCGCGAGCGAAGCGAGCAGCCTTCGCACGTTCGTAGGGTCGCGCCGGATGCCATCAATTTGGGAGATATCAGTTCGACTTACCTCTTCGAGGTACCCGCGTACAACCAACGCCGCGCCGACTTGCTCGGTCCGGTTTCGCACGAGGGCAGGCCAGCCTCCGCGGCAAGCGACCCTGATCACATCGTCGGTTCGAGGTCCGGGATCTTCGGCTCGTACCGGTACGCCCGCGAACAAATCTCGAAGCGATACCTCGCCAGTTGATTCACCCGATTCGAAAAGGCTCATCGGCCGCATCCGCACCCGCAGAACTCGACCTGCGCCTGAATGGCGTGTGATTTCGTCTGGAGGACTCGCGGATCCAGTCAAGATGAACTGGCCGGGAATCCCGCGGTCGTCGCAGGCGCGCCGCATGGGGTTCCAGATGTCTGGGGCGATCTGCCATTCATCGAGCAGCCTTGGAGTCGCGCCTTCCAGTATGGCTGTCGGATCGATGTTGGCTGCCAGACGAGCTGCCGCTGCGCTGTCAAGCAACGTTTCGCTAGCGGCGCAGCGGCGGCCGGTCCAAGTCTTGCCGCAGGCTCGAGGACCTTCAATAAGAACCGCAGGTGACGCGCCTAGGGCAGTGATCAACTCGTCTTCGATCACGCGCGTCAGGTAATCGGCTGGTGCAAGCCCGGGGCGCACATCGTGGGGTGGGTCGTCGGCAGGTCGTGTCACGCGTACCAGTATACCACTAACTGCCTACTTATGGGCTAGTCATATACCCATATATGGGTAGTTAGATATCCCGTTTATTGGAAGTTCTGGTACGGACCGCTGCATGGTCTCGGTGCAAACTGCGGCATGGATATGCGACAGACCACCGGCCCTATGGGGTCAGAGCTGGGTGAAGTCGATGGTGACGAGGATCACTAACAGGACGATGATGGCCGAGTTGATGGCGATCATCGGCAGCTTCCAGCGGTGATCTGAGCGACGGAATCTGCCGATGCTCACGAAGTTGGCCGCAATCGCCGCCAAGCCCACCGGGATTCCGATCACCGGCCCCACACCCGTACCGAAGCCGACGAGCGGAAAGACGAACGGAATCAGCACGTAGGTGAGGCTGCAACGGATCCCGGAGATGAGAACTGAGCTGGAGAATGCCCGCTCGGCCGACTGGGCATCGTCGGTAGGTGCGAGGCGATTCGCCGAGGTCACGTTCGTCATCGCCTTGACGGTACCCGACAAGTCGACCGATAGCGTTGCGGAGTGGAGCGATTCGGATTTGTCGGGCTGCCGAACGCGGGCAAAAGCTCGCTGTACAACGCCCTCGCGGGCGGGGGCGCGCACGCGGCTCCCTACGCGTTCGCAACAACCGACCCCAACGTCGGCGTCGCCAAGGTGCCCGACCTGCGGCTCGACCGGTTGGCGGAGATGAGCAACAGCCGTCGGGTCGTTCCGGCGGCGGTTCAGTTCACCGACATCGGCGGTCTGGTCGAGGGCGCCAGCCAGGGCGAGGGTCTCGGCAACGCGTTCCTGTCGCATATCCGCGAGGTCGACGCCATCGTCTTCGTGCTGCGGGCATTTCCTGACAGCGATGTGCCCGGCCTCGCAGACCCACTCGAGCATCTGCGGATTGTCGAGATCGAACTGGCTCTCGCTGATCTGGCAAGCGCCGAGAAGGCGCACGACCGCCAGGCTCGAATGCTCAAGGGCGACAGTTCTCTGGGGCCTGTTGTTGCGCTGCTCAAGCGGTGTGTCGATCATCTGAGCGATGGTGTGCCGCTGTATCGGGCCGATCTCGATGACGACGCCAGACGGCAGCTCAGGGAGTTCTTCTTCCTGACCAACAAACCGGTGCTGGCTGTTCTCAACATCGGCGAAGACCAGATCGGGCAGGAAGCCGAGATCGCTGCACCGGTGGTGGCGGAGCTGAACGGAGCGGAGGTTGTCGCTCTCTGCGTGCAACTCGAAGCCGAAGCGGCGCAACTCGGCACAGAAGACCGCGATGAGATGCTTGAGGCGCTCGGCCTCGGCGAGGGCGCGGTGCCCCGTTTCCTGACCAGCGCGTATCACCTGCTTGGTCTGCGCACGTTTCTGACCACCGGCGAGAAGGAGAGCCGTGCCTGGACTTTTCGTGCCGGAGCCACTGCCCCCGAATGCGCCGGGGTCATCCACAGCGACTTTCAACGGGGCTTCATCAGAGCCGAGACGATCGCCTGGGACGAGCTTCTGCGTGCCGGATCCTGGTCGGCAGCCAAAGACTTGGGCAAGGTTCGTTCTGAGGGCAAGGACTACGTCGCCCAGGACGGCGATGTCATGGAGTTCCGATTTGCAGTATAGTTTTGCCCACTGCCTGCCTACTGTCAGGTAGGCTGAACGAACATGGTCATTCCTGCGGACAAACCGGTGCTTGCTGCACTCGAAGAGACGGCCGAACGGCTGCTCGCGCGCCACCTGTCGACCACCAGGGAGTGGTTTCCGCACACGTTGGTCCCCTGGGACCGCGCCGCGGAGTTCGAAGCCGACTACGAGTGGTCGCCCGCTGAGGCCAACCTCCCGCCCGCGGTGCGCAGCGCCCTGTTCGTCAACGTCCTGACCGAAGACAACCTGCCCTACTACTTCCGTGATATTGAGCGGATGTTCGGGCGCGACGGAGCCTGGGGTGAGTGGGTCCGTCGCTGGACCGCGGAGGAGGGCCGCCACGGGTTCGTGATCAACTCGTACTTGCTCGCAACCCGCTCAGTGGATCCGGTGGAACTGGAACGGGCACGAATGGTCCAGGTCCAGACCGGTGCCGTGCCGGAGCCGCCGAACGCTGCAGAGGGCCTCGCCTACGTTGCGCTTCAGGAGTTGGCAACCCGCATCTCGCACTTCAACACCGGTTCTCGGATCGATGATCCGGCCGGCCGAGCGGTCATGCGCCGGGTCGCGGCCGATGAGAACCTGCACTTCCTGTTCTACCGCGATGCCATGAGCGCGGTCTTCGAGATGGACCCCTCCGCGGCGGTTATAGCGACCGAGAAGCAGGTGACTGGTTTCGCGATGCCCGGAGTTGGGATTCCGGGATTCACGGAGCACGCCAAAGCCATTGCGGACGCCGGCATCTACGACCTGGCGATCCACCACGATCAGATTCTGCAGCCGGTGGTCATGCGCGAGTGGAAAGTGGCCGACCTCGAAGGGCTCAGCGGTGAAGCGGAGCAGGCGCGGGAGCGTTTGATTCGGTATATCGGCCGCGTTGGCAAGGTCGGACGACGCATCGCTTCTCGACGCGAGGAGCGCTTGGCTGCAGCGGCGGAGCGCGTGCCCGTCCGAGTCTGACTTCCAGCGGTCGGACTTCTTGCGAACGGCTCGCTGTCCTCGGCGAGCGGAAGGACTCATCGAGCCCTACATTGCGGGTTATGGGGTCACCCGAGAGCAGGCCCAGTGGCTGAACGCTCATCGAGCCCTACATTGCGGGTTATGGCTTGGCTCCTAGTCGAGGATCAGGTGGTCGCCCCTGTGGAGGTCGCGGCCACGCGTGGCGCTCGCCGCAGGGGACTTTTGGGTCGCCAGGGGATCGACGGTGCGATGCTGTTGTCACCGGCCCGGTCGGTGCACACAGTGGGTATGAAGTTCGCGATCGACGTTGCCCATCTTGACTCGGAGATGCGCGTGCTGGCGGTGACGACGATGAAACCCGGTCGGCTCGGACGCTTCTGTTGGCGGGCGCGGCATGTGCTGGAAGCGGAGGCGGGATCGCTGCAACGCTTCGGCATCGGCCCCGGCGTGCAGATAGGCGTGCAGACAGAGGTCAGGCCGTGAGTCCGGCGCTGGTGATCGTGGCGACGCCGATCGGCAATCTGGCAGACCTGTCGCCCCGAGCGGTGGAGGAACTGGCGGGAGCCGAGCTCGTCTGCTGTGAGGACACTCGACGGACCGGACGCCTGCTGAGCCACGCCGGCGTGCGAGCGAAGGCGCTGCGGCGAGTCGATGCGCACACCGAGGCCACGGCCTCTCCCGAGGTGGTGGAGCTGGTCGCTGCGGGGCACAGGGTCGTGCTGGTGTCTGACTCGGGCACGCCCGGAATCAGTGATCCCGGCCAACGTCTGGTCGCTGCTGTCGTGGATGCGGGCCATGAGGTCGTGGTTGTGCCGGGCCCGAGCGCGGTGATTGCAGCCCTGATGGGCAGCGGTTTTTCAACCGAGCGCTTCTGCTTCGAGGGGTTCCTGCCACGGCGCGGCCGCGAGCGGGAGGCCCGTCTGGAGCAACTTGCGCTCGAGCACCGGACCTGTGTGGTCTATGAATCACCCAAGCGCATTGCTGCAACGTTGGCCGACCTCGCCCGGTGCTGTGGCAGCGGGCGACGGGCGGTGGTCGCCCGGGAGTTGACGAAGCTGCACGAGGAGTTCGTGCGCGGCTCGCTCGCCGAGTTGGTCGCCTGGTCCGCCCCTGAGCCCAAGGGCGAGATCGTGGTGGTGCTCGAAGGGGCGCTTCCGGCTTCCGAGCCCGAGGACGAAGCGGTTGTTGCCGCGCTCAATACGGCTTTGGCGCAGGGCTTGAGTTCACGCGACGCGGCTTCACAGGCAGCGGCTGAACTGGGTGTTTCGCGGCGCAGGGCCTACGAGTTGCTGCACCAAGCCTGACCGGCCCGCACTGCGGCTCTCGCAGCAGCATCACAGACCGCTGTCACACCCCCTCGGTATTGTCTCCGGCATGGAAACACCACTCATCTTGTCACTGTTGGTACTGGTCTTGGGCAGCGTCTGCGTGGTTCTGCTGCTGCGAGACCGGGCGTCGCGCCGTGAGCAGGATCAGCAACGCGACCAGGACTTGAAAGCAACGATCGACGAGCGCATTGCCTCGGCGGTCGAGTCTCTCAGCGACAGAACCGAAAGCTCCGAGCGGGTGATGCTCGAGGCGATCAGGGGCAACTCCTCGACGGTGGGCGCCCGTGTCGAGGGCATGGACAAGAATTTCTCCCGGCTCAACGAACTCGTCACCAATCTTCAAAGGGACGGTGCCGCCAGTGGCGCCCAACTGAAGGAGCGTTTGGATGCGACCCTGAGCCAGCAGCGGGAACTGGCCGAGTCGACGGGAGCGATCCGCGAGGTGCTTGCGAGTTCAAAGGCCCGCGGCTCCTGGGGAGAGCGGATGGCCGAAGATGTGCTACGTGCCGTCGGGATGCAGGAGAACATCAACTATCACCGTCAGGACACGCTCGAAGGCGGGACCAAGCCGGACTTCACCTTCATGCTTCCGCACGATCAACTGCTGCACATGGACGTTAAGTTCCCGCTCGACAACTACCAGCGGTTCGTCTCGGCCGACTCGGACAACGAGGCCGAGAGGTTTAAGACGGAGTTCCTGCGAGATGTTCGCAACCGCATCAAGGAAGTCACCGGACGCGATTACGCGGCCGCCGACTCCACTGTCGGGTATCTGCTGGTGTTCATCCCCAACGAGGCGGTCTACGGGTTCATCCACGAACACGACGCGGACTTGCTCGACTACGCGATGGGCCAAAGTGTCGTGCTGTGTTCGCCGAGCACCTTGTTTGCGGTTCTCGGCGTGATCCGTCAGGCCATGGACACCCACTCGCTGGCACGGGCCACCAACGAGATCCTCGACTGTCTGGGCAAGTTCGGCGAGCAGTGGCAGAAGTTCTCCGACCAGGTCGACAAGGTCGAAAGGAACCTCAAGACGCTCGACAACAGCTTCGGGGAACTCGCCGGTGTCAGGCGCAGGCAACTCGAAAAGCAACTGGCCAAGGTCGACGAGCTGCGCTCGGGGGTCGCGGCGGCTGAGGACACACCGGTGCTGGGATCACCATCTGCTCCGGTGCTGCGGGAAGTGGAGGCAGGTTAGGGGTCGAGGCGGAATTGCCCCTTGGCGGCTTTGATGCTCCGGTAACCTCAGGCTGATGTCTGTTCCAGTCCTTGTAGCGGTTGCTTGGCCCTATGCCTCGGGTTCACGTCACCTCGGGCACCTTGCGGGGGCGTACCTGCCGGCGGACGTCTTCGCCCGTCAACAGAGGATCGTGGGCAACGAGGTTCTGATGGTCAGCGGATCGGACGTCCACGGCACGCCGATCACGGTCAGAGCGGACGCTGAGGGAGTGACTCCCGACGTGATCGTTGATCGCTATCACACCGAGTTCGTCCGTCAGTGGGGGGAGCTGGGATTCTCCTGGGACCTGTTCACCACCACCGGCACCGAGAACCATGCCCGAGTCACTCAGGAGATGTTCCTGGCGCAACTGGAGAACGGCCACATTGATCGTCGAGTCACCGAACAGTATTACGACCCGACAGCCGACCGGTTCCTGCCTGATCGCTATATCGAGGGCACGTGTCCGCATTGCGGCTACACCGAGGCCCGCGGTGACCAGTGCGACGATTGCGGTCAGACGCTCGATGCCCTCGATCTCGGCGACCCCCGTTCCAAGATCAGCGGTGCGGTCCCGCAGCGCCGCGAAACAGAGCACTTCTACTTCCGATACTCCGACTTCACCGAACAACTGGCCGAGATCTACAAGGACAAGCCGAACTGGCGTCCGCACGTTCTCAACTTTGTGCTCGGCTACATAAGGGAGGGGTTGCTGGATCGGGCCATCACCCGCGACATCGAGTGGGGCATTGAGCTGCCTGTCGACGATCTAGGCCCGGGCAAGCGAATCTACGTCTGGTACGACGCGGTGATCGGCTATTTGTCTGCATCCAAGGAGTGGTCGACGCAGCAAGGTGACGATGAGGCTTGGCGCCGCTGGTGGGAGAACGACGACAGCCGTCACGTCTATTTCATCGGCAAGGACAACATTCCGTTCCACTGCCTGTTCTGGCCGGCCCAGTTGATCGGTGCGGGAAACCTCCACCTGCCCGACGATGTGCCCGCGAATCAGTACGTCACGTTCAAGGGGGGAAAGGCGTCGGCGAGCCGCGGCGTCGGTTTGACGATTGACGAGGGCCTGGCCCTTTTTGAACCGGACGGCCTGCGTTACGCGCTGGCGGCGAATTTCCCCGAACAGGCTGATACCGAGGTCTCGGTCGAATCAATCGCTCGCCGGATAAACGAGGAGTTGGTGGCCACTTGGGGAAACCTCGTCAATCGGGTGCTGTCGATGGTCCACAGGAACCACGGTGTTCAACCGCCGTCCGATGACCGCACCGCAGAGGACCAAGCGCTGCTGGGCACGGTTGAGGAGACTCTCGCTGCCTGCGGCCAACTGTTCGAAAGGGTTGAACTGCGCGCCGCGCTGCGCACGGCGATGGCCGGCGCGCAGGCGATCAATGCCTATCTCAACGCAACCGAGCCGTGGAAACTGGCGAAGAGAGACGCTCGGCGAAGCGCCACGGTGCTCGCCACGGCACTCGACGCGGTCAATGGAATCCGCGTCGCTTTGGCGCCGTTCCTGCCGTTCTCATCGGCCCGGCTAGATGAGATTCTGGGACCGCTCGACGGCTGGTCCCACAGTCCAGTGCCGCCGGGCACGGAGATCCCGAAGCCCACGCCGCTCTTCGCGAAAGTCGATATCGACGCGATCCAGGCCTCCTGAGATGGCCTGGATAGACCAGCACTGCCATCTGCCCGCGGGAATCGAAGGCCGCCGACTCTCAGCCGAAGCGCGCGAAGCGGGGGTTGAACGACTGGTCACCGTGGGCACCGGGGTCGAAGGGTCCCGGGAGATGATCGCTCTGGCCCGCGAGATCGAAGGAGTGTGGGCGACCGCTGGAGTCCATCCACACGACGCCAAGGCTGGGATCGATGGGCTTGAAGCGCTGTTGGCGGCACCTGAAGTCGTGGCCGTCGGCGAGTGCGGGCTTGACTACCACTACGACCACTCGCCGCGCAGCAATCAGGTCGACGTGTTCTCGCGACAGATAGGTCTGGCCCACCGTCATGACCTTCCGCTGATGATCCACACCCGGGAGGCGTGGCCCGAGACGTTCGAGATCCTTGATCAAGAAGGCGTCCCGAGCCGACTTGTATTCCATTGTTTCACCGGTGGTGTGGCTGAACTGGAGCAGTGTCTTGAGCGAGGAGCTCTGGTTTCCTTCTCAGGCATCATCACCTTCAAGGGAGCGGGGGAGTTGCGTGAGGCCGTGGCCGCATGTCCGCTCGAGCACCTGCTCGTGGAGACCGACAGTCCCTATCTGGCGCCGGTGCCCCATCGCGGGAAGCCCAACCGCCCGGCGTTGGTTCCACTCGTCGGAGCGGCCGTCGCAGCGGTCAAGGGTATTCCTGTGGACGAAGTCGAGGCGACGGCGTGGAAAACGTCATCGGTGTTCTACGGTCTCGACAACGCTTGAGGAAGCACCGACACCCCACGGCGCGGACCCATCGCACGCACACAGGCGGTTCTGCGGCGGGGTCGACCGCGGGCCGAGTGTCCAAGTCCTGCCCGCACGCACCGGGCGGTTCTGCGAATTGGGTCCTTTATGGTTGTGATTATTAGAGCGCTCGCAAATAGGCAAGCCTTCGAGTCGCAAACCGTTGTTTGCCTGGATCCACCGCCACGATGGATTCAGGCTGAGGGAACTACAATCCACTCCCTTGCTTGGTGCAACCGCAAAGACGGCACAGCCGGAGGAAAGGGACGCAGTTCTGGAAGCCATCGAACACGGACGACGCAAGCTCATTGCCGCATTGGCAGTGGGATTGATCTTGCTGGGTCTGTACTTGTCCACGACCGCCGGAGCGGCTGTTGAGCCTCCTGTGGAGAGCCGTTTGACTCCGCTGCTGTCTGTGGACCTGCGCTCTTTCTCGGACCGAGCCGCGGCCTGGACCGAAGCCCATCGAGAACACCGCGACCGGGAACGCGAGCGAGCCCTGTCGTTGGCTGCACAAGCCCGCGTGTCCCAAGAATCGCAGGCCGCGGTGAACACCACGACGACTGCGGCCCCGACAACGACCCCAGCGCCCACCACGACCGCCGCTTCGACGACGGCGGGAGCGACAGACGCCAGTGGTTCGGACTCCGAGTCTTCGACAACGACCTCGACCGCGATCACGACCACGACCACGACCACGACCGCAGCCACGACCACAGCGGTTCCGAGCAGCACGACGGCAGCCGCAACGACTCGTCCCGCCGGGGAACGTCCTACCGAGGAGCAGTGGGAGGCTCTCCGCCAATGCGAGTCCACGGGGAACTACCGCGCCATCAGCATCAGCCCCCCGGGCCGCTATCGGGGCGCCTACCAGTTCTCCCGCTCAACGTGGGACTGGGTGGCTTCCCGGACCGGCGCAGACCATCTCGTGGGCGTAGATCCCGCCGAGGCGTCGCCAGCGGATCAGGACCGAATGGCGCTGGCGCTTTGGGAGATCAATGGTTGGGCGCCTTGGCCTGCTTGTTCGAGGAAACTCGGATACCTGTAGAGTGCGCTGCGTACCAGTGACGCACTCGCCTCGACAACTCCGTGAGATTCTGGATCGGCACCATCTTGAGCCGCGCCGCAGTCTGGGCCAGAATTTCGTGGTCGACCCCAACACCGTGCGTCGCATCGCCAAACTGTCCGGCGCAGGCCCCGGTGATCCGGTTGTAGAGATAGGCGCGGGTCTGGGATCGCTCACTCTGGCATTGGCGGAGACCGGTGCCGAGGTCACCGCAGTCGAGGTTGATCGCGGCCTTGCACGCGCTCTTCGAGCGGTTGTCGCCGATCACGACGTGAGAGTGGTCACCGCTGATGCGCGAACCCTCGACTGGCGCGAGCTCCTTGCCGGCAGCGACGGCTGGCGGCTGGTCGCCAATCTCCCTTACAACATCGCCACCCCGCTGATCGTTGACCTGTTGGGCAACGTGGCGGCCCTCGGATCAATGCTGGTGATGGTGCAGCGGGAGGTGGGCGAGCGTCTGGCTGCAACGGCCGGCGACAAGGCGGTGGGGATACCGTCGCTTCTGGTCGCCTATCACGGGGCTGCGAGGGTGGTTGGCCGGGTTCCGGCGACGGTGTTCCATCCGAAGCCCAAGGTTGAATCGGTGCTGGTCAGAATTGACAGGCATGCCGAGGCGCCCGTCGATCAGCCGCTGGAACGGATAGAGGTTCTGTTGCGTGCAGGGTTCAATCAGCGCCGCAAGATGTTGCGTCGGTCGCTCGGCGGCTACGTCGATTCGGACGGGTTTGCCCAAGCTGGTTTGGACAGCCGGACACGGCCCGAGGCGCTGTCGCTTGCGGATTGGTCTCGCTTGGCTTCGGTGGCCGATATTGGTGAGACGGCCCCTCGCTAGTCGATCGAGTCCGTGCCCTCGACGTGCGCCTTGATGCCGTCGACCACTCGGAGCATGTTGGACCGGTGGGCGCGGAGACGGTTGGCGATCAGGCGGTGTCCCTTGTCGGGGGCTTGTTCGATGAACGCAGTCAAACCTGAAGGACCGGGACCCAACAGCAAGCGGAACAGCAATCGAGTTCCACCGCCGATGAGGGGCTGCATCTCGAAACGCCAGCGAGCGCCGGGATTTTCGGGATCGGAGGTACACCAGCCGAAGGCGCTGGGCTCGTCGCAGACGTCGACGAAACAGCGGGCCTCCCATTCACCGAGCTTTTCGTGGTGGTTGCGGCCGCGAAAGGATGCGCCCAACCCAGGACCATCGTGGCCGTCGTCCCAGGCTGCGGAGATGAACTCGTCTGAGAAGCTCGCTGGAAGGTTGATGTCGGTCGCCGAGGCCCACACGCGCTCGACAGGCGCGGCAATGTCGGTCTCCACAACGACTCCCGGGCCGTCGGCCATGCTCACCGGAGTTCCGGGGCCCGATTCGTAGGTGCGGCCGTAGCCGTCGAAGAAGGTGATCTGGCGGGCCGGGGTCCGGGCGACAGGGCGGAAATCGGTGCCTCTGGTCCAAGCGACCGGCAGCATGGCGACCTCGGTGACCTCGGCCGGTATGCCGAGCAGATCTTTGAGCTCGGGGGCTTTGGCGAGAGCCGCGGTGGTCCAGGCACTGCCCAGGCCGCGGGCACGCAGCGCCACGCAGAAGCTCCACGCGCTCTGGATCACCGAGTCGAACAGCCCGGGGGCGCCGCTGCCGTCGTGGCGGCCCACGATCGTGGGGATGACGATCACCGGCACCTCCGCCAAGTGCTCAGCCAAGTAGGCCGCCGAGCGCATCGCCGGAGCGCTCGGATGGTCGGTGCCTTCCAGGCGATCCCGCGCGGCGATCATGAAGTCTCCGGCGACCTCGCGGTACAGCCGGGCCAGTTCGGCCTTCAGTTCGGGGTCTCGCACCACTATCCAGCGTCTGCTGGACTGGTTCCCTCCGGTTGGCGCCTGCTCGGCGACGTCTATGCAATCGAGGATGATCTGATCGTCGACCGGTCGCTCCAGATCCAGCCGTCGCCGAACTGCTCTCGTGGTGGTCAGCGCAAGATCGACCGCCGCTGTGTCTATGTTCATGCCGCGCAGCCTAGCTGTAGAGGTGACGGATCTTCGCAAGCGAGGCCTGTTGTTCAAGACACGCGCGGGCTGCGCAGGTCATTGGGCCGAAACCCGTTGTCTCCCGCTCTTGTTCGCTGCGCTCTCCGGGCCGCTCGGGCCACGGGCTGTTCGCTCGGGCAGCGGCCTCGCTCGCACAGGGGTGTTTAGGGATCGATCCTCTCGGCCTCCTAGCCTGTTCGTGTGGACACGATTCTTGCGCCGGCGAAGCTGACGGTGTCGTTGCGCATCAAGGGAGTTCGTGATGACGGGTATCACCTGATCGACGCGGAGATGGTGAGCCTCGACCTCTATGACACGGTCGAACTGGGCGAAGGCGACTCTCTCGAGATCGTCTGTCCCAATCGCGGGAAGTTGGGTAGCGAACCAGAGAACCTGGTGCGCCGGGCCCTTGATCTGTGCGGTCGCACAGCACGGGTGCGACTCCACAAACAGATCCCCGCCGGTGCGGGCCTCGGTGGCGGTTCGTCAGACGCGGCAGCGGTTTTGCGGTGGGCCGGATATACGGACTTGAACGGTGCGGCGGGAATCGGTGCAGACGTGGCGTTCTGTCTCCACGGAGGTCGTGCCCGGGTCACCGGCATCGGTGAAATGGTGGAACCGCTGCCGTTCGTCGAGCGTTCGGTGACGCTGCTGATCCCACCTGTGCACTGTTCAACCCGAGAGGTCTATGAGGAGTGGGACCGGCTCGGCGGACCGGTCGGCGACAACGGCAACGACCTCGAACCGGCAGCGCTCGCCGTGGCTCCGGAACTGGCGCGTTGGCGGGACCAGCTCGGCGACATCTCAGGCCAACGCCCGCGGCTCGCGGGCAGTGGAAGCTCCTGGTGGGTGGACGGTGAACACCCCGACCGAGGCATGCTTATCGCCCGGACCGTCCCCGCTACTAATGATTCTCACTAGAAGAGTTCATTGCACTTGGTCACTCCCGATGTCACGGGGCACTGCTACGTTTGGGCGAGTCGAACCATCACCGACGAAGGAACGAGTGCTATGTCCACCGCTGGCGCGACCCAGCCAACCGCCCATCCCCTCAACAGGCACCTGTTCGTAGTTGACAATTACCACCTGCTGAAGTCCCTGGATACGGAGAGCATTGACCTGATTTGCACCGACCCGCCCTTTGCCAAGAACGAAACTTTCATTGGCGGACTGACACCTCCGCTGACGGACGAGGAGAGTCAGCGAGAGCTAGACAAGTTGCGGGATTGGGGCATACGGACCCCTGCCGATGCGGAGCAGCACAACGTGATTTGGCCGACCGCGGCTACCACCGCCAAGTTCAGAGACATCTGGTCTTGGGAGAAGGATGTGGATGAGCAATGGATGGATGAGATTAAGGACAGCCGACCCAAGGTTCTGAACGTCGTTGAAACAACCCGCTATACACACGGCGAGGGAACGGCAGCGTACCTGGTTTATATGGCTGTGCGATTGATTGAATGCCATCGCGTTCTCAAGGGCTCTGGATCTCTGTATTTGCACTGTGACCACACAGCCAATAGCTACTCGCGGCTTCTTCTGGACGCAATATTCGGAACAGACAATTTCCGCAATGACATCATTTGGTCGTATCGCACTGGTGGTGTCAGCAAGCGATATTGGCCTCGGAAGCATGACACTCTGCTTTTTTACGTGAAATCCGATAAGTACAAACACAACGCGGCCCAAGAGCGTATCTACTACGACAAGCCGTTCTTCACAACCAAGACAGATAGTGATGGTCGCCACTACGCTGATGTCTTCATTAGAGATGTCTGGGATGATATCAAGCCACTAATCAACGTGTCCGGCGAGCGGACCGGATATCCCACTCAAAAGCCGGTGGCGCTAGCGGAACGGATTATTCGAGCGTCTAGTGATCCGGGCAATATCGTCTTGGACCCATTCGCGGGATGCGCATACGTGCCTGTGGCTGCTGAGAACTTGGGGCGTGAGTGGGTCGCCTGTGACATCTACCCCCGAGCCATGACGGTACTGCGTCGTCAGTTCAAGAAGTTCGGATACTCAGTTGATGGAGAAGTGCCCGAGGGCGTG
The DNA here is from genome assembly GCA_965116485.1 of Acidimicrobiales bacterium. Taxonomy (GTDB): domain Bacteria; phylum Actinomycetota; class Acidimicrobiia; order Acidimicrobiales; family Aldehydirespiratoraceae; genus VXYK01. The sequence goes on along the minus strand of OZ220692.1, from coordinate 2,689,944 downwards.
CTAGCGGTCGAAGATATGTCCTTGGCGCGTGCGGACGTCACAATATTTGGACCGAATGAACTGCCAGAGCGGACCACCTTGGAAGAGGACATTGAGTCCGTAAAGCCGCTTCCTCCCCGCAAGTACAAGGTTCCTGCCAGCATCTTCAGCCGCGACGTGATGCTGGAGTATCTGCTTGGCCTGTCGGGGTGGCGGGCGTGGTGCTGCGGGTTTGCAAACTGGAAAGTTGGAACCCACGGAGAGGCTACCATTGAGTGCACGACCCGGAACTTTGAACTGGACCATATTGACCCCAAGTCAAAGCAGGGACGGCATGAGATAGATAATCGTGCACCGTTGTGTCCATTTCACAACAGTTTGAAGAGCGACCGGCGCGTCTCGCTTGATGAGTTCCGGATCGAGATTGACGAGAGAGGTGAGCTGTTGGTTGCATCTCTAGACGATCTTGTCGATCTTCCGTGGGCGAGAGATGAGGCAATTGAATTCCTTATCGCTGAGAAAGCCAGACGTCGGACTCAAACGCTTGCCGGCATTGCGTGACTTGAACTCTCCCTCCGGGGTCTATCAGCCCTGCTTGTGCTTCATTAGGGCGGTTTCGCTCGCCCACACCCGCGGATACCCACAACCCTCACTGCCCCCTCAGACGCGAAAAGCTGGTTTTTTGTAACAGAGTCCCCGCACAAGCAAAGGATCGCCGGACGAGGTTCGTCGCGGATAAAGTTGGGAGCGTGTGCGAAGTGCGGGTGTGCGGGAAATTCATGCCTACCGGTAGAGTGGCGTCTCTTTCGCCTGCCACGGAATCAGCAGAGGAATCAACAGGGCAAACGCGATCGCATTTTCTAGATGGGTCGCAATCCTGGGTGGAACAGGGCGAACTACGCGTTGGCGACTCGACTTGGATGGATGAACAACTGTTGATCCTGTGTCCGCTAGGGCTGAAGATCTTGAGCTCACCACCGCTACGGTGGTCAACTTCTGAGTTCGGGTGAGGCGGCGCTGAGCGGTGAGCGACTCGTCCGCGGACCGCAACCTCGGCGACCCGATAGTGTCCGAAGTGTTCTATCGCAGTCATGCTGAGGATTTGCTGCGGTACTTTGTCCGTCGCACTGGTAATCCTGATGTTGCCGCAGATCTTTGCGCCGAAACCTTCACAGCAGCTCTCCGCAACAGTCATCAGTTCGACGCGGAACGGGGTACGCCCACAGCATGGCTCTACGGAATCGCAAAACGCCAGCTCGCAATGTTCTGGCGCTACGGCAAGATCGCTGATCGGGCCAGAAGCCACTTCGACAGTCCGCTGGTGCTCATCGATGAAGAATCAACCGAAGCGCTGCGTCGAATCGAAGATATCTTGGATGGAGCCGCTGCGTTGGCCGCGCTTGAGAAACTACCGTTTAAGTATCGAGAAGCGGTACGGCTACGGATCATTGACCGACTCGAATACGTTGAAATCGCTGATCAACTTGATTGCAGCGAGGGTGCAGTCAGGGTTCGCGTGAGCCGCGGACTTCGTCAACTGTTTGTGATGTTCCAATGAACGCTGGACTAAACGCAACGCTCTAGTCCGTTACGGTTTCGGACGAACGGCGGGTCGCGTCACCTCGCCCAACCTCCAAGCGACGCGGAACCCACTCGTGAACTACATCCTCACAATGTGTCCGTTTCCAACCTGAGGTGTCGTCAAGAAATTTGTAACAAGAGGTCTCACAGCCGCAAAGGGTAGGGGACGGAGCAATCGGCCGAAGGTGTGGACAGTCATCTGAGGTATGCGCCCAATGCCCCCGACCGACAAGAGAGCAACCCGATGAACCGAATCAGGAAGGAATGCTGGAACAGTCCTTCAGCCCAGCAGAACGTGCGCTCTCCAAGAGTTTCCCATACATACTCCCACAAGAAAGGAGGTGAAAATGACTATCGTTGACTTGGCCCCCGCTAGCGTCGATGTTGAACTCGCACCGCTGTCGCTGCAGATGGAGCCAATGGAGAGCCTTGAGGCCCCTTGGGGCTGGGGCTCGTTCTTTGCGGGGCTTGGCGTCGGCATCGTAGTCGGTTTTGGTGTCGTTGCGTTGGGCATAGCGGTCACCTGATCCTGAGTCAATCCGTGTCCTTCTAGACTCGAAGGGAGGTGAATCAATGGGCACTATCGAAATGGGCACTATCGAATTGACACAAGATGTGGTCGACGCGGAGTTTGCTTTGCTGTCGCTGCAGATGGAGCCAATGGAGAGCCTTGAGGCCCCTTGGGGCTGGGGCTCGTTTTTTGCAGGCGTCGGAATTGGCCTAGCTTTGGTCGGCATATTCTACGTCGGAGTAGCTATCACCTGAGTCAAGCGCGGAGTCCTTGGTGGCTCTGCCATCCGGGGCTCCGCGCTTCTTAGGTAAGTTCTTGTGGGATACACGGGAGAGAGAACTATGAAACCTCCGAGATTTGTCGGCACACCGCAGTTTGCCGCGGGGTTGGCTGGGGTTGCCGCGAGTCTCGCTGGCCTTTCAGTCTGGGTGATTAACGCCGGTCTCTCTGATAGAACGACGATCGGCTTGGCGCTCCTACTGATGGTGGCGTGCCTGTCGATGTTGGTTTCCGTTGGTGTGAGTCGCTCGAAACAGCAGTCGAAGTAGGGCCGAGCCATGCGCAACAATCATCCTGTTGAGATATCGTGCCTAACGAAGTACTACGGGGATTTGCAGGCCGTGGACGGTTTGAGTCTCGTTGTCAAGACGGGCGAGGTACACGGACTCCTCGGTCCCAACGGTGCGGGGAAAACGTCCGTGCTGAAGTGCCTTCTAGGTATCACGCCTCCGTCATCGGGTAGTGTCCTGATCTACGGTTCGAGACTGCTCAATTTGTCTGACCCCGCCTTGGTCGTGGGAGTGGTGATGGAAAATGGGCTTGACAACCACATGACCGTCGGACGTCATCTGCGCGCCGCGGCGGTTGGCTCTGGCGCAGGCGGTTGGCTCTGGCGCAGGGATGCAACGGGTCTACGACCTAGTCGAGGAGTGCGGGTTAAGTGGCCTGGCAAAGCGGCGAGTGGGGAAGTTGTCCACAGGGCAGCGCCGCCGCCTCTCGCTAGCAACTGCCTTGATCGGCGATCCAAGTCTATTGATAGCCGATGAACCCCACTCCGGGCTTGACGCAGAGGGGATCCATTGGTTGCGATGCTTGCTTCGGGCACATGCAGACCGTGGCGGTGCTGTAATCCTCTGTAGTCATCTATTGACTGAGATCGAACAGGTTGTTGACCAGGTCACGATATTGAATACTCAAGTGAGGTATCAGGGTAGCAGAAACGACTTCACGGCTTCCGGCGCGAATTCGCTTGAGGATCGGTACCTCGAAGTAACCGCCGGGACCGCACAGTGTGACGAGAGCACCTGACCGTGCTGCGTCGAACACTTCGCGCCGAGTTCATCAAACTCTGCGCCGGACGCACGCTCTGGGCCCTTGCGTTCTTCTCCGCTGCAATGAATGCCACCGCCATGTTTGGGACTGGTCGAAATCTCGCCGACGAGCGCGCTAGCGGCGTTGTGGGAGCCAATGACGCGACACAACAGATTCTCTCGTTGGGGTTTGCAAGCTCGCTGTTCGCGATGATCGTCGGTGTCCTCATTGTGACCCGGGAGTTCCAAAACGAATCTATCGTGAGGTCACTTATAAGCGCTGGCCGTGTACGAAACCTCTTCTTGGGTAAGGCAGTCGCAGCGACTGGCTCCGGCGTCGTTTTCGGCATTGTCGGGGCGGGGACGGGGATAACTGCCGCGACATTCTGGGCGGCGCAACAGAACATCGAACTTGAGTGGAACAGTGAGATGCTCAAGACCGCGATAGGGGTGTTCGTGGTTTCTGGCCTGGCTGGACCATGGGGTGCGGCGCTTGGATGGCTCGGAAGGCGCCAAGTCCAGACAATCATCGCCGCGATTGTCTGGACTCTAGCGGCCGAGTCGGCCGTGCTGGCGTTGTCCCCGAGTATTGGCCGATGGTTACCGGGAGGTGCGCAACTGGCCATCTATCGTGATCAGAGCTTCGAGACGGTTGGTTGGGCGGTTGGCTTCGTTGTCTTCTGTTGTTGGATCGTCGTCGTGACCACGATCGCGTGGCTTGTGATTGACAAAAAGGGCATGAGTTGACTGTCGCCGATCAACCCACCCCAGCCGTTCTAGTTGAGGCAGCCAACGGCCAGCTGATTCGGATCGGTCATGACGCGTCACGGCTGCGCGACATCTTGCTCCAAGCTCCGGCGATATCGGAAAATGAGTTATTGCAACTCCTCGGGCCGCCGTGGACCCGAGATCTCGCTCGGGAGACAAAAAAGCAGCTCACGACACTTGAACTCTTGTCCGAATGCGTTGAGACCCGCCGAAAGCGGATACAGTTCCGGCCACCCTTCTCGCTGCAGATCGGTCTCATCGATCCGTCGGTTCGGTTACGTTGGCTGGCCAGCGTCGCACGCGCGGTTCTCAGGCCCAGAATCCAGCTTCTGTTCCTTTCGGTCGCCACCGCGGGATTAGTTCTCCTAGGCGCGAATCGTCAGTTGGTTGGCGATTCCCTAGGGTCCCCCATTTCGATCGAGGTGTACGCCGCGGTATTGTTGTCGCTCCTTGTTTCGACGTTCGTTCACGAAATGGCACACGCTGGGGTTCTGATGGCCTATGGCGAGGCACCTCGGCGGATGGGCGTGATGCTCTTTTACCTCTCGCCCGCGTTCTTCTGCGATGTGACCGGTGCGTGGCGGCTTGAGCCGCGGCAACGAGTCGCGGTGGCTCTCGCAGGAGTGGGTGCCCATGCAACCATGGGAGGCGTTGCTGTCCTCTTGGCCTACGTAGTCAGCGGCGAAATCGCGACAGGTCTCGTGATATTTGGTCTCACATGCTACGCGTTCGCAATGTTCAACCTTGTGCCTTTCGTCAAGCTGGATGGATATTTGGCGCTCGCCACGTGGCTTGACATCTCTCATCTCCGCAGGAAGTCGATTGACGACTTCTGGGCCTGGGTTTCATTTCGACTACTAGGCAGTCACCGTAGGAAGCCGACCCGCAGTTGGACTCCCTTGTTTGGATTCGTTTCGCTCGTTGTGCCCATCGTGCTCGTTATGTTCGCGATCCTTGCCGTTCGATCCTTGCTGATGGCGCTGGCAAAGCCTGGGGCGGCGGCGCTGTTGGCGCTTATCGCTGGCCTCTCCTTGTATGCATTTTGGCTTGTTGTCCGCCGAACCGTCAGAGTGCTGCGAGAAGGAGCAAAGCCTCTCCGAGTGGCCTTCTGGCTGCTTGTGCTGGCGCTCGGCGTGTCGGCCACTCTGTCATATGCCACGATGCACAACCGCTACCTCGGCGGAGTAACAGAAACCGATGGAAGCTGGTTTGTCGTCTTCCCAATTGGAACAACGAGCACGGACGCGATCGCTGCCGGGACGGAGATCGTCATCCACAGTGGTGGGCTGATGCTTGGAACTGAACTAGGTCGAGCGCAGGTGACCGGACCGGCCGTGTCCTGCGAAGTCCCACTGGAGGCCATCGTCCCGATAACCGGATCGACCCTGACCTCTCGGGCTCAATGTGTTCCGATCGAACTCATATCGGAAATGGCACCACACGGCGCTCCGCTTCGCGCAGTCGCGCATCAGCCTGACCTGTCACCAACAGGCTGGGCAATCCAACGCGTGGTTCAGCCCGCAATCGAATCTCTAACGAGTTAAGGAGCAACACACATGCTTGGTAGCGGTCGGAACGATGCCGCGATGCGACTTCAGCGAATGCTGACCGGCAGGTATGACATCGGGCCGGGCTCGGCGTCCTCGTATCCTAAGGAGGCATTTGTGTTGCCGGGAGCAAAGGCTGCGGTACTTGAATCGCTGGATTTGCCGTCCACCAGCCTGACATTTGTCCCCGAAGAACTCGCGGGCTTGGTCAGTTCTCAAGGCGACATCGCTGTATACACGGGTTCGCTGGATTTCGTCGGCGACGAACTTGCACTCTCAAGCGGCCTCTCGGTGGCCTCGTTTGCATACGCGACCGGGGCCTACGTTCCGATTACCGGACCCACCCTTTTTACAATCCACTCGACTGAGGATGTTGCGGATTTTCTCAGCGATGCAGACGATGCCGTTAATGAAAGTGTCTTTCGACAGCACCTCTTTCACCCCTATGTTTCGTTCGCCGACGAATGCGCGCTAAGCCCGTCCGCCACCTGTGCCAGCGCGTCGGGTGCTCGAGTGTTTGTTGGAAAGGATGGGTCAACCCAGCCGAGCTATTTTGGGGGAACCGCAGAGCGATGTGTCCCAGAGGCCACTGCGCGGTCTGAGTTGCAGCAAGGAACGAGCGAGCGCCCATGGCTCGGTCGGTACCTAGCTGTCCTAGGGGTCATGCGCCGGGTATCGACGAGACACGTGAAGGAGATTCCCGTCGTCAGTGGCTTCGGCTATCGAACGACCCAAGGGACACTGTCGAAGCTACCAACCGAGCGAGCTGACGCTCCAATCGTACTCTTCGATGGGAGTGTTCATCTGGTCGCTAACCCGGTGACCGGCCAGGTCCTCAAAGCACCCCCAGAAGCAGCCACGATCGTAGAATTCATGTTCGGAACGTCTAGTCGAACTGAAGCGATCGAAGCGATCTCAAGTGTGTTTGGCGTCTCATTAGATCAAGCTGTCCAAAGCTGCGAAACGGTCCAGGCCCAGGTACTCAGAAACCAGCAACCCTGGGACGAATCAGGATGACCCCCGTGCTTGAACCGCCGGGTCAAGGCGGTATCGCGTGGGCTCGCTGTGCGGTTGAAAGACGAGGTGATATGTACGTTGCAGGTGCCGCGTTCTACCACCACCTGACCGAGAACGATCGTTCGGAGATTCCAGAGATCATCCGGGCATGCGGCGGTCGCGGCGCCCGCGTCGTGGAACTCGCAGCCGGCTCGGGGAGGATCACAAAGGCACTTCTTGCAATAGGTGCCGAAGTGACAGCGGTGGACAGCTCGCCGGAGATGCTCCGTTTCTTGGAACGAACAATTGACGCGGATCCGCGCCTCTCCCGTCGACGGAGCAAACTCAGCGTTGAAACGGGCCGTATGCAGGAATTCTCCCTCGATACGGGAGCCGACGTCGTAGTTCTCGGTACAAGCTCGATCAGTCTACTGTCTGCTGAAGACCGCAGTGACTGTTTCGAACGAGTGTGGAAGATGCTTCGGCCCGGAGGGCGCTTCGTTCTCTCTTTGCTCGAAGTCGATTTACCCAAATCCTTGTCACAGGAGTCGATTACCGAGATCAATCTCGGCGACGAGGAGTTCACACTTTTTGAGTATGTCGACGCTGAGGCCCTTCGTCGTCACGTGACCGTCGTTTCAAACGCGCGGCCGATTAGCGTCTGGACGACATCTACAAGCATCGTAACCCAGGATACCGTTGACCGGGAAGCGAAGAAGAGAGGACTGATTGTTGCGTCGCGGGCATGTGTATCCGATGCTCAACACCACTTTGAGGATCGTCGGCTTTATGTGACCACTTACCTGAAGGGACGCGATGAGTAAGCACACCGAGCACTCCGTCGTTCAGTTCTTCAAGCCGCTAAGTGCGTCTTCGGATCCTCTGCGAAGGGCCGTCAGCGCATATGGCGTCCGTGTTGATTTTTCAGACGGCAAAAGCCGTTTGTGTGCGACGAGTGGTCTCTGGAACGTCAGCCTTGGCTATGGGAACCGTCAGGTAGCAGAGGCGGTCTTCTCCTCCCTTCTCGAAGCTTCATACCTGACACTCTTTCGCTACAACCACAAGTACGCCGAGGAGGCTGCCCAACTCTTGTTGACACTGGCTGGGCCCAGTTTCCAACGCGTCCTCTTCGCGACATCTGGTGGGTCCGCTATTGATGCGACGCTCAAGGTTGTGCGGCAGTTCTGGAACCTAGAGCAGGCGCCCCAGCGCCGGTTGGTTGTTAGTATGAAGGGCAGCTATCATGGGACGACGCTCGGAGCTCTGGCGCTTTCAGGAGAGAATCTCGGTCAGCTTGCGTACGGAGCAGACCAGCGATATGTGCGCCATGTCGCTATCGGATCTGCCCACGAGTTTCGACGACTCATTGCTCATTCGGGCGTATCGGTAGCCGCTGTCGTGCTGGAGCCGCTGCTTGGCTCGGGTGCGATTGAGCCGTCGATGGAGCTATTGCTTGAGATCCGTGAAGCGAGGCGGGAGCACGGGATCCTGGTTGTCGCGGACGAGGTCGCCACAGGGTTTGGGCGCACCGGTCCTCTCTTCGCGCATTCAACCTGGCCAGTGACTCCCGACATGCTGGTCCTAAGCAAAGCTCTAACCAACGGCGCAGCTGCCGCATCAGCCGTACTTTGGTCGGAACGTGTCAGTGAGCGCTTGTCCGCCGTCGACGCCCCATTCGTGCATGGCGAGACACAGGCTGGAACACCCCAATCTTGTGCTGCGATGATTGCCTCAATTCGACAGCACATTGAGCACGGCGCTGAAACGCGACGTCAAGCGTTGGCGAAGCAGCTTTGCGACGGGCTCGCTGAACGGTCTGTGTCTAGCCGGTTCGTTGCTGGCACGCGTGGCAACGGGTTGTTCCGTGCGGTTTTGCTCCATGAAGAAAATGGAACTGTGGTCGAGCCACAACGCGTAGATGAGATCGTCACTGAGGCGCTGCGACGCGGGGTAATCGTTCAACCCGGGCCGTCCTGCATCCAACTTGTTCCCGCATTCGTTGTTTCCTCCGAGGAACTCGATGAAATGCTGGACCTTGCGTTTGAGGCGGTGGAGCACGTACTTGCGACCAACAATTGACGCCGCCCGATTTCATCCCGGCGGACCATGGCAACAGATCAATCAGAAGCTGACGGTAGGCGCCGACTCGATTCTTGGAGTGCTCGCAACGACGAGTCTGGACGCGGTCGCTGTCGATGAGGTGGTTTGCCGCATGCCAGTACTCGGCACATGGCTCAGCGAAAGTCACCGGGGTCCGGTCATCGAAGTCGCGCCGGACGCCGACCTGTACGAAATCGAAAGGATTGCTGGTTGGTTGGTTGACTTTCGTCCAACCACGGTGCTGGTGATAGGCGGCGGAAACACCCTTGACGCAGCGAAGCTTGCGCGCATCGCGAGCACGAGCCCAAGTCAGATCGGACGATGGAGGAAGCAGGCCCAGCGAAGCAGCCTGTTGACCGTTGAGCAAGCACGCCGAGATGAACGTTGGTTCATGGCTATTCCAACCACAGTCGGCACCGGGAGTGAGGTGAGTTCGGTTGCCTGTTTGAGGATCCAGAATCAGAGATTGTTGCTTCGGGGAAGATCGCTGCACTTTGACGAGGCGATTCTGGACAGCGTCGCAACATCAACGCTAAGCGCTACAGCCGTTTGGGAGGGTCTCTTCGAGGCATTTGTGCGGATCCTCGGCCCGGTTGTCAACACGCCCGAGAAGCTCACGATCCCTGATATCGCTGCAGAGAGCCTTCTTGGGTCGCTGGCGCTGATGCTGCGCATTCCCAAAGCTGGACTGTGTGATGCCGACACTCGCCTTACCGCGGGTTGGCTTAGCGCATCAACACACACCTCTGCTGCGCTGAAGGGGAGACCTCCGGTCGGATCGCCCCTGTGGTTTGTCGCCAACGAACTGGCGACGAACGCCGGAATCAACAAAGTCAAGGCGACCACCGCGCTGGTTGGCCCTTGGCTGCGGCACATTGTGGCGGGCGACGACCGGTGGGGCTTTTCGGACAGGGTCTGGTACGTGACTCGATCGCTCGGTCTCTCGGGTCCCGAGGAGCTTGAGCAATTGCTACGTCATCCGTCAAGTACGGGTTTAGGTTTCTCTGAAGCCGAGATCCCCGCGCTGGCGGCAACGACGATTGATCGCTGGGGTGGCCGACGCCTTGTGCTAGGCCGATTCGCGGTTGAAGACATCGAAGCCATTCTGCGTGAAGCATGCGATGGAGCGCCGGGATCTGACGAGATCGGGGCGACATGATCGGATACCTCGAAACCCTGGATCCGTCGATAGGTGTGGCCAGAGATGCCACGCTCTACCCGCCTTGCGTTGAGAACTGCAGGTTGTGGACGCTTGCCATTGATATCGGTCGAAACGGTCCAAGCGATGGCGAGGTGCACTCCCTTGGGCTGGTTGGCGCTGCGGGTTTGACGCGGCATGACACGATTCTTCGTGGCGTTGGGGAGGCCGTTGAGCGCCGCTCGCTTTTCCCGAGTGCGTACCGCAAATCGCCATATTCCGGCTTCAGGCTTTCGGACTGGAAACAGACCGTTGTTGTCCCCGAAGCCGAGGTGGACTATCCACTTTATGTCAGCGCCAATGTGACGGTTGACCCGTCGCCCTCCGGCGCAGCGTCGGGTCCGAGTCTTGAAACCGCCATACGGTCGGGTCTACTCGAACTCGTTGAACGGGATGCGGTGATGGTCGCGTGGAATCGTCAAGCCAGACTCGAGCGAGTCGATCTCGCTGAACACCGAGGATCGAACAGCCTCGGTCGCCTATTAACGAGCGCCGAAGAACAAAATGCTGAGGTTGTGATCGCTCGTATGGCGACCCCAATCCCTGGGTACAACGCTTTCGTTGGTTGTGTGATAGGTCTAGCGCCAGTGAGTGCGGTAGGAGCCGCGATCTCATACTCAAGTCTTGAGGGAAGTTCCCGAGCGCTCCGTGAGGCACTACAGGTCCTTTGCGTACTCCGCGGCGTTCACGCGGCCTACGGCGAAGTACCGCCATCGCTGGTTGTAGATGACCTCACCCGCGCGAGGTACTGGACTTCGAAGGAAGCGAATCTGTCACTCAGGGAGTGGGTCGATGCGTTCGTCCCGCCTGCGTCGAATCACGCCGATGGACGGTCACTGACCTTCGCTGAACTTGCTGATGAACTGGAACGCTCCGCTGGACCAGCCTTTGCAGTGGATCTGACACCGCGACTGCCTATTGGAGCGCAGAGGCTCGGCTGGCATTCGGCCAAGGTAGTCTGCGCCGGTTTACAAGCTCTTCGAATGACTGAAGCAAACCCGAAGAATTTCAATACCGAGCGCATGAAGGCTGCGCAAGAACAGCATCCTCCAGGTTTCTTTCGGCGGTGCGCTGACAATCTATGGATGGCACCACAACCCCTAATATAATGCTGTGTCGTGATTTTGAACAGCATGTCGGGGTTGTGGTGCGGGGAGTGAGGCTGTGGCGCGAGTGCGAGCGTGTGCCGCTTACTTGCGGCGCTGGTGGCGCGTCCGCCGCATCATTTTCTTGTGTTTCTTCTTCCGCATTCGCTTGCGGCGTTTCTTGATGAGTGAGCCCACGACCGCCGACGCTACCGGCATCGTGAGAAAAACCGCGCTCGGCGCAAATTGTGTGGTGCGGCGTATCGCGCGACCGCTACCGTTAGGCCGTCGCGATACGCGGTGGCCCGTAGTTCAACTGGCAGAACGTCGGACTTTGGCTCCGGATGTTGCAGGTTCGAGTCCTGCCGGGCCAGCCTCACAGACGCCTGACACCGCGACCGGAACCGTCCACCCTGGATGGAGCTTGGTGACTGAGCTGTCGGTGTGTCCGACGAGAGTGCTCGCCGTGAGCATCAGCTGCAGGGGACAAGACCGTGATGCCGGGCTGTTTGGGCTGGTTGGGTCGGGTTCAGCTCTCAGAAGCCGCGCGGTCAGGTGCTGACCTGCCGAAGCGCTTGCTTGGCTGTCGACAGAAGCAGTGTTTCAGCTGCGGCTTTGCTGGGTCGCTACACGACTCGCACTCATCTGACTAAAATCCGGGCCGCCTACCCGCGCTCGTTCTTAGAAGTAGAACATCTTGTAGTGTTCTTCGATGTAGTCTTGGAGTTCGTCGCCGCCGTTGTAATAGTAAGCGGAGATCACTCGCTGGTTGATGTGGGCGGGCCAGTCGTAGCCGGCGCCGAACTCGGCGACCTTTTCGTTGAGGACATGGTGCGGGGCGGCCAGCTCATCCAAAACCCGCTGCTCGAGGGCGTCGAAGTCGATGTCCACGAAGCTCTCGCCCGGCCCCAGGTTCGCTTTGGTCTCCTCGAGCAGAGTTTCCATGACCCTGATGAATTCGTCCGAGTCTTGTGCGAGAGTCTTGCCCGGTACCGGGTCTACCTTGACGGCCAGAATGACGACATATTCGGCATCCTCCACGCCGCAAATCGACCCTGGGCCGTGTCTTAGAATGACGTAACCCTCGGGGTTGACGGCGTGCTGGCGCTCGGGCAGCTCCGGCTCTGGGTCGTCGGGTCGTTTCTCGACCGGCGGTACGTAGACCGGCGGCTCGACCAGCAACGGCGGCAGGGTCGTCGTTGTCGGGAGGGTCGTCGTTGTCGGCAGGGTCGTCGTTGTCGGGAGGGTCGTCGTTGTGGGGCGGCGGGTGGTCGCCGGCAGGGTGGTCGTCGGCGTCGGCAGGGTGGTCGTCGGCGTCGGCAGGGTGGTGGTCGGCGTCGGCAGGGTGGTGGTCGTGGTGGTGGTCGTGGTGGTTGCCGGTGGGTCGTTGTCGCCGGTGTCGGCGGTCTTGGCGGCCCTCACCAGGAACGACGCCATCTGCTCTCGGGTGACGTCTTGGTCGGGGCAGTATCTCAGCGGGTCTGTGCCGCAGCCGGTGGTGACGCCGGCTGCGTACAGCGCGTCGATGTCGGCGCTGTGGATGCCGCCGGCAGGCACATCGGTGAACCCGGCCGGGTCGGCCGGATCCAACTCGAACGCCCTCACCCAGAACGACGCCATCTGCTCTCGGGTGACGTTGTCATCGGGGCAGTATCTCAGCGGGCTGGCCGAGCAGCCGGTGGTGACGCCCAGAACGGCGAGTCGTTCGATGAACGTGGCCTGAAGATGGTCGCCGTCCACGTCGCCGAAACGCGTCGCCGCCACGCTCCCAGGGTCCGCGCCGTCGATGACGCGGACCAACCACGCAGCCATGTGCGCGCGTGTCAACGGCTCTGTCGGGCAGAACTCGTACTGTCCGCACATCGTGCCCTCGAACACGCCTCGGCTGTAGAGCGCGTCGACGTCGCCGCTGTGAGTGCCCCCGTCGGGCACGTCTAGCAGCTCTTGATTGGACGCAGATGCAGCCGACGGGGCATACGCCAACAGCGCGGCTGCCATTACAGCCGCGCTCAAGACCCGGATTGCGTTGGTTGCGAGAGGAACGGTCATCGGTGTTTATCCATTCAGTGCTGTGGCTTGCCTATTTGCGCGCGCTCTTACAAATGTATCTGTGAACACCTGAACCGTGCAGTGGCATGACCGTGTGCTCACGACAGCATGATACCCACCCCCCCCCCCCCCGGTCAACTAGACGTCAACTCTTGGCGTGGCCGTGTGCTTGCGTCGGCGCGAGAAGCCCCACCCCTCCAGATGGGAAGTCGCAGTTCAAGACGAAGACTTCGGCGACCTTGGCGTTGCGCACCGGTTTGCCGGCATTCCTGAAACCGGCATCAGCCGCCGCTACGCTCACACTGCCGACACATTGCCCGAACGATCGACTGGAACCGCATGCAACTGGTCAACAAGAAGAAACTGCATATCGTGGCAGGGCGGGCGACACAGTTGCTGGCCACCGACATCTGCAAGGAGTTGGGCGTGCCGCTCGGCACACCCAACATCTCCGAGTTCGCCAACGGCGAGATCCACGTCAAGTACTTCGAGTCGATCCGCGGTGCCGATGTCTTCATCGTTCAGACCCACACCCCGTGGGACGGGCGCTCGATCAACGATGCGATCACCGAACAGCTCATCATGGTCGACGCCGCCAAACGCGCCTCCGCCAAGCGCATCACCGCGGTCATTCCGTTCTACGGCTACAGCCGCCAGGACCGGAAGGCCTCGGGTCGTGAACCGATAACCGCCCGTCTGCTGTCCGACCTCTTCAGTGCTGCCGGTGCTGACCGTTTGGTGTCGGTCGATCTGCATTCAGGACAGATCCAGGGGTTTTTCGACGGCCCTGTAGACCATCTGACAGCCATGCCGGTCCTCGTCGACTATCTCGCAGAAATCAAGGGCGACCTCGTTGTGGTGTCTCCCGACGCGGGCCGGATGAAGGTCGCCGAGCGCTACACCAACCTGTTGGGGGCCGACCTCGCCTACGTCCACAAGCGCCGCTCGACCGTTGAGGCCAACACGGTCGAGGCCAAGGAGATCATCGGCGAGGTCGAGGGTCGAGTCTGTGTGCTGATCGACGACATGATCGATACCGGCGGCACGATCTGCGCAGCCGCGGACCTGCTGGTGGCCAACGGTGCAGAGATGGTCATCGCGGCGGCGACCCACGGTGTGTTCTCAGAGCCGGCGATCGACCGCCTGAAGAACGCGGCGATCAAGACGGTGTTGATCACCGACACGCTCCCGCTGGAGTCCGACAAGCAGATCGACAAGATAGAGATCCTGTCGGTGGCGCCGGTGATCGCGCGAGCCATCGCCGCGGTCTTCGCGGACACTTCTGTCAGCGAGATTTTCGCCGGCAATCATCTCGCCTGACCGGCTCTTCAGCGACGATTGCGCCGTTTGCGCCGATTGTGACGATTATGCCCTCACGGGCTTGGGGATCACCGCGCATCCGGGTAGCCTGATCCGCCGGTTCACCTCGGACCTCCAGCTATTGTTTTCTATTGATTCTGCCAGTTCAGGAGCCCAAGTCTCATGTCTGACCAGTTGCTACTGAACGCCACGCTCGGCCGTGCAGCAGGCACCCGCGCGTCGCGTCGCCTACGCCGCGAGGGACGAATCCCGGCCGTCGTCTACGGGCTCGACAATGAACCCGTCTCAGTGAGCGTCGCGTGGCCCGATCTGCGCGTCGCCCTCAACACCGACGCCGGAATCAACGCTCTGATAACCCTCGACATCGAGGGAGAGCAGCAACTCTCGATCGTCAAGGACCTCCAGCGTCACCCCGTGCGGCGCGACGTGATCCATGTCGATTTCCTGCGGGTCACCACCGACCAGGAAATCGAGGTCGACGTCCCGTTGGTGCTCGTCGGCGACGCAGTCGAGGTGACCCGGGCCAACGGCATGGTCGACCAGACGCTCTACACGCTGACCGTTTCGGCCAAACCCGCCGATGTGCCCGACGAGATCGAAGTCGACATCAGCGCGCTCACCCTCGGTGATTCGATCAAGGTCGGCGAAGTCGTCCTCCCGCCCGGTGTGGTAACGGCCACCGATCCCGAAGACTCGGTCGCAACCTCGCTGGTCACCCGCTCGACGCGTGAGGCGATGGCGGCGGCAGCCGGCGCCGAAGCCGCCATCACCGATGAAGAAGACGAAGAAACCCCTGTCGCCGACGCCGACGCCGACGACTCATAGAACCGCGGCGACCGGGTGATGGTTCGCCTGTCTTCATCGGTGCGTTCAAAGAAACGCCGCGGCACATCAGCCGATCTGCTCGCTGTCGGACTCGGTAATCCGACAGACGAGTACGCGCAGACGCGGCACAACGCGGGCGTCTGGGTGATCAACGAACTTGTCGAGCGCCACGGCGGACGGCTCGGCGCCGGACGCAGGGACAGAGCAGAAGCGGCGGAACTGCGAGTCGGTGACAAGCGCTTGGCGGTCGGGGTCCCGAAGACTTTCATGAACGACTCGGGTTCGGCCGTCGCGCCTCTGGTGAGACGGTACGGAATCGACGATCTGAGCAACCTGGTGGTCGTCCATGACGAGATCGACCTCCCGGTGGGGCGGATGAAGGTCAAACTCGGCGGTGGCCTGGCCGGCCACAACGGCTTGAAGTCGATCCGCTCCCATCTGCACTCCGTTGAGTTCACCCGTATTCGGATCGGTGTCGGCAAACCTGTGCCGGGCGCCATGAAGGGCCGCGACTACGTGTTGAAACGCCCCAGACGCAGCGAACGCCCCGAACTGGACCGAGTGGTGGGCCGCGCCGCGGACGCTGTGGAGTTCCTGCTCGACAACGACCTCGGCACCGCGATGAACCTGTTCAACCGAAGCTGATCGTCCGCATGCTGAACGCGGTCGGGAACCTTCGCCAACTGAGACCTCTGCTTGCTTCTGAGTCCTCCTTCGACTCGGTGATCACGGGACGGGACGCGGTGCTCGTCGTCACCGAGGCAGCTCGGGCACTGACCGTGGCGGGGTTGACCGAAGCGGCCGAGCGGCGCCCGATCCTTGTCGCCACGGCCACCCACGGTGAGGCGACGCGACTGGCCCACGACGCGGCGGCGGTTCTCGGCGAGGATGAAGTGGCGCTCTTTCCTGCTTGGGGAACGCTGCCGTTCGAACGCGTGAGCCCCGCTATCGAAACGATGGGCCAGCGATTGCGTCTGCTGTCTCGACTGAGTGACCCGTCGACGGCGCCCTCGGTGATCGTGGCTTCTGTGCGCGCGTTGGTGCAGCGACTCGATCCGCGGGCCGCGACGGATCCGATGGTCTGCGGAATCGGCGACGTGGTCGATTCGGGGGATCTGACACAGCAACTGGTCGAATTCGGCTATCGGCGAGAACCCCAGGTTGAACATCGCGGAGAATTCGCTGTGCGAGGTTCGATCGTCGATGTGTTTCCGAGCACCGCCGACCGGCCTGTGAGGATCGACCTGTGGGGTGATGAGGTCGAGCGAATCACCGAGTTCTCCGTTGCGGACCAGCGCTCCACCATCCCCGTCTCTGAGATCGAGATGTACCCGTGCCGAGAGCTTCGGCCCAACCAACAGGTCCTGCAGCGGGCGCGGCAGCTGCTCGCCGAGGAACCCTGGGGTCGCGAGCAGTGGGATCGAATGGTCGACGGGGAGTTGTTCGACGGGATGGAGTCCTGGCTGCCGTGGCTGGTGCGCCACGAAGTGGTCCTGCCGGATCTCCTGCCGGCGGACGCATGGGTGATCTTGGTCGAACCGCGCCGGATTCGGGACCGGGCGGCCGACATCGAGGCGGAAGAGGCGGATCTGGCGGTTTCGTTGTCGAAGACCTGGGATGTCGATTCCGACGACCTGCACAGGCTGCACGTCCCGTACGACCGTCTGTTGGCTCGCACGAACGCTCCGATGTTGACCGTGCTGGGTGTGGCGGACCGCCCCGGCATCGCGACTGTGGAGGCGTCAGCTTGGACCCCTGTCGTCGGTGATATCGAACCCGCGGTCTCGCGGGTCCGTCGGTTGCTCAACGACCAGTACTGCGTCGTAGTCGCGGCTGACAGCGCGGCGAGCGGCGAACGCTTGGCTGCACTGCTGTTCGAGCACGGAGTTGAGGTGGCTTCCGCGGGCGCCGAAACCGGGAGCTTCTCGAAGGGTGCGCATCTGGTGGCTGTCCCGCTCGAACGGGGGGCTGTGATGCACGAGATCAAGTTGGCGGTCCTCTCTGAGAGCGACCTGACCGGCCGTCGTCGGACCCATCGAGCGGCACGGACCCGCAGAAGAGACGCCCAGAAGTTCTTCGACGATCTTCGCGAGGGGTCCTATGTGGTACACGCCCATCACGGTGTCGCCCGCTTCGGTGGGATGGTCACCCGATCAGTCAACGGCAGCGACCGCGACTATCTGCTGCTCGAGTACCGCGGCACGGACCGGCTGTACGTGCCGTCGGACCAGATCGACGCGATCCGGATCTACAGCGGTGGTGAAACCCCGAAATTGTCGAGGATGGGAGGCTCGGATTGGCGCGCGAGCAAGGCCAAGGTTCGTTCAGCGGTCTCAGAGATCGCCCAGGAGCTAGTCGTCCTGTACCAGACCCGGGTGACCACGCCGGGCCGCGGGTTCGCACCCGACACGCCTTGGCAGAGTGAGTTCGAGAGCGCGTTCAGGTATCAGGAGACGCCGGACCAGCTTCAAGCCGTCATCGATGTCAAAGAGGACATGGAACGCCCGACGCCGATGGACCGGCTGGTGATCGGAGACGTCGGTTTCGGCAAGACCGAGGTTGCTCTGCGGGCTGTGTTCAAGGCGGTCCTCGACGGCTCTCAAGCTGCTGTGCTGGTGCCGACCACGCTGCTGGCCCAACAGCACCATGCCACGTTCCGCGAGCGACTCGCCCCGTATCCGATGAGAGTCGAGGTTCTGAGCCGTTTTCTGAGCAGCGCCCAAGCCCGCAAGGTCGTCGAAGGGATAAAGAGCGGTGAGGTCGACGTGGTGATCGGCACTCACCGCCTGCTCTCGGCAGACGTCGAGTTCAAGAGTCTGGGCCTGCTGGTGATAGACGAGGAACAGCGCTTCGGTGTACAGCACAAGGAGAGGATCAAGACTCTGCGCTCCGAGGTCGATGTGTTGACGCTGACGGCGACACCGATCCCGAGAACCATGGAGATGGGCCTGGCGGGGATCCGCGACATGTCCGTGCTCAACACCGCGCCCGCGGACCGTCAGCCGATCCTGACCTATGTGGGGGAGTACTCCGAACGTGCTGTTGCCGAGGCGATCCGGCGTGAACTGCTGCGGGAGGGGCAACTGTTCTTCGTCCACAACCGAGTGCGGGACATCGAGCATGCGGCGCAGTCGTTGCGCCGGTTGGTGCCTGAGGCGCGGATCGCAGTGGCGCACGGGCAGATGGACGAGGGCACGCTTGAACGGGTCGTGATCGACTTCTGGGACGGTGAATACGACGTGCTGGTGTGTACCACCATCATCGAATCGGGCATTGACATGCCCACGGTCAACACCTTGGTGGTGGATCGGGCCGAACTGCTGGGCCTCGGGCAACTCCACCAGCTTCGGGGTCGGGTCGGCAGGGCCGGTCAACGGGCCTACGCGTACCTGTTCCACCCCGAGGATCGGGTGCTGAGCGAAGAGGCCTACGAACGACTCAGGACCATCGGCGAGGCCACCGAGTTGGGATCAGGGTTCCGGATCGCCATGCGGGATCTGGAACTGCGCGGCGCGGGCAACCTCCTGGGAACCGGTCAGTCCGGCCATATCGCGGCGGTCGGCTATGACCTGTACTGCCAGATGGTCACCGAAGCGGTGGCGGAACTGCGGGGTGAGAAACCGTCCGAACCGCTCAGAATCACCATCGACGTGCCCGGTGACGCGCACCTCCCCGACGACTACGTTCCGAACCAGACCAGCCGCCTCGAGGCATACCGCCGGCTCGCCTCCGTGGAGAGCCAGGAGATGCTCGATGACGTGCGCGCGGAGTGGTTGGATCGTTTCGGCCCGGTACCCGCCGCCGCCGAGGCTCTGTTGCGGGTGGGACGGTTGAGGGTCGAATGTGTGCGCACGGGCGTGCGAGAGATCATCGTCGCGCAAGGCCCGGGTTTCGGCGGCCCCGACCACGTGGCGCGTCTGTCGCCCGTGAATTTGCCGGACAGCAAGCAGGTGCGTCTGCAGCGTCTCTACTCGTCAAAGGGTGCGGGCAACACCGCGGTCTACTCCGAAGCGAACGCGGAACTGCGGATTCCGCTGCACGCTGAGCGTGGTCCGGTTGTCGAACAGATCGCGCAGATCATGGTCGACTTGTTGGCTGACGCGAGTCCATCGGTTTTCAGCGAGTAGCCTGCACGACTTGTGAACGCTAACCATCCCCGCCTTGTCGTCGGTGCTCTGCTCGTGGCGCTGAGCCTGGTTGCATCGGCCTGTGGATCTGCCGGCGAGACTGCGGTCGCCACGGTCGGCGAAGCGACTCTCAGCGAAGAGGATTTGAAAGCGATACTTGAAGGAACTGGTACTGAAGACACTTCGGTTGTGCCGTCCGAGGAGGCTGCACGCCATATCGGTGATTGGATCTTCTTCGAGAGTTGGATCGACCTTGCCGAACAGGGCGGAACCGAGTTGAGCGGTCTGCACCTTGATCTGGCTTCAGAGGAGCATGAGGCGGCCCAGGCCCTGAATCCGTCCGAGCCCGCCGTCGATACCCGCTACGGCCGGATACAGCGGCGTTACCGGGCGGTTTCGCATCTGGTTGCGGACCATGTAATCGCTATCGCAGACGTTTCCGCACTGTGCTCGAGCCACTTGTTGGTTGAGACGGAAGCCGAGGCGATCGCGGCGATCGCTCGTCTCGATACGGGGGAGGACTTCGCTGCTCTGGCGACCGAAGTCTCGATCGGTCCCAGCGGACCGAGTGGCGGCGACCTCGGGTGTGTTGCCCCGGCCACCTTTGTGTCGGAGTTCGTCGAGGGGGCCGCCGCGGTCGGCGGCGCGGGGATCTCCGATCCAGTTCAGAGCCAGTTCGGTTGGCACGTGATCCACGTTCGGAGCTTCGGTTCAGTGGTGCGCGCTCAACACCAGGAGATGACCCCGGACCAGATCACCTCGTTCGTGCTCGACAATCACGGAGCCGAACTTCAGCAGTTGCAGGCCGAGTTGTTCAACCGCGACATAAGCGTGGACCCCCGCTTCGGGGTGTTCGACCCGAACTCCGGAGCGGTCGTGTCCGGGTCGCCGGTGACCGGCGCGGTCACCGGGTTCGACAGTTCACAGAGCTGAGTCCGGCAATGGGGACGGTCACTGTCGTCGGTCTCGGCCCGGCGGACGAGTCGCTCCTGACAGCCCAGACGCTCGCCGCTGTCGAAGCTGCTCCGCGGTGCTTTCTGCGCACCCGGATGCACCCGGCGGCGCGGGTGCTGCCCGACGCGGTTGCCTTCGACGACGAATACAACAAGGGCGAGTCCTTCGAGGCCGTGTATGAAGCGATCAGCGAGCGCCTGATCCTCGAGTCTGCCGAGGGCGATCTGCTCTACGCCGTGCCGGGTTCTCCGTTGGTTCTTGAACGCACCGTGGAGCTGTTGCGGGCCGCGGCTGCGTCGGGTCGGGTCACCGTCGAGATCCTGGCCGCAATGTCGTTCCTTGATGTTGTTTGGACCCGGCTCGGGATCGACCCGGTGACCGACGCAGCGAGCCTGGTTGACGGCCAGGACTTCGCGTTGTCGGCGGCGGGCCGGACCGGACCGCTTCTGGTCGCGCATTGCCACAGTCGGCGGGTGCTGTCCGACATCAAGCTCTCCGTGGAGGACGGGCCTGAATCGGTGGTGGTTCTGCAGCGCCTGGGTCTGCCCGACGAGTCCGTTTTCGAAGTCCCCTGGGACGACCTCGACCGCAAGGTTGAAGCCGATCATCTGACGTCGTTGTGGATTCCCGAGCTCGACGCGCCGGTGGCGGCCGAATTCGTCCGGTTCGAGGAACTGGTGCGGGAGCTGCGGGAGCGCTGCCCGTGGGATCGAGTCCAGACCCATGCATCGTTGCGGAAGCACCTGCTCGAAGAGGCCTATGAAGCTCTCGAGGCCCTCGACGCCAGATCAGCGCTGTCTGACAGCGAGGTGGAGGCCGACCTCGATGCGCACCTTGTCGAGGAACTGGGAGATCTGCTCTACCAGATCTTCTTCCATGCTCGACTCGGCGCAGAACGCGGGTCGTTCACCGTCGCCGACGTTGCCCGCAGCGTTTACGACAAGTTGGTGGCGCGTCATCCTCACGTGTTCGGCGAGGGCGCGGCTGACGGTGTGCGCGGTCCCGAGGACGCCGACGACATGGCTCGCCGATGGGAGGAGATCAAGCGCAGCGAGAAAGGCCGGGCCTCGGCGATGGACGGTGTGCCCATGACGCTTCCGGCACTGATGTTGGCCGCCAAGGTTCAAGAGAGGTCCCAAAGCGTCGGTCTGGGCTCACACAGCACGACACAAGCGGCTTTGGACGCAATTCGCGTGGGTCTGGCAGAGGCCGGCGAAAGCCCGGTCGACGACAATGTGGGGGACCTGCTGTTCGACGCGGTGGCACTGGCGCGCAGCCTGGACATCGACGCTGAGGGGGCGTTGCGAGCGGCTTCGGTTCGATTCATGGACCGGGTCCGCGCAACGATGGGATGAGAAAGCGCAGTTCGGCCGACTCATCGAATCAGCATGTGCTTTCTCCCACCCTGGCTCGCTGCGCTCACAGGGCCGCTCGGCAGCGCCGCTCGGCAGCGGCCCCGCAATACGCGCAATACGGCCCCGTTCATGTTGGAAAATCCCGTGCCCGCTGGGGGCCTCTGGGAGGCAGTCCTTCCTATTTGACGTGCTTATCGAGTATTATTCAATCCGCTTCGTGTATCCGCGGAGCAACGACTAAGGCTCCCCCGCCGTCGAGAGGTTGCCAGTGAGCATCATCGAACGTGTCCATGGCCGCGAGGTGTTCGACTCCCGCGGCAACCCCACAGTCGAGGTCGAGGTCGAACTCGACACCGGCGCGCGGGGCCGGGCGATGGTCCCCAGCGGCGCTTCGACCGGTGCTTTCGAAGCGGTCGAACTGCGCGACGGCGGCGAGCGGCTGGGCGGCAAGGGCGTGCTCAACGCCGTCGGTTTCGTCAATACCGAACTTGCCGAGGCGGTTGTAGGTCGTGATGCGGTGGATCAGAGGGGACTCGACGCCTCGATGATCGCGGTGGACGGCACCGACAACAAGGGCCGCGTCGGAGCCAACGCGATTCTCGGGGTCTCCCTGGCTGCGGCTCGTGCCGCTGCCGCGGAACTGGAGATCCCGCTGTGGCGCCATATCGGGGGCGCCAACGCCCATGTCCTGCCGGTGCCGATGATGAACGTGCTCAACGGTGGATCGCACGCCGACAACAGCATCGACTATCAGGAGTTCATGCTGATGCCCGTGGGAGCGGCGTCGTTCAGCGAGGCGATGCGCTGGGGTGTCGAGGCGTATCACATACTCAAGAAGGTCCTGACCGAGCGGGGTCTGTCGACTGGTATCGGAGATGAGGGCGGCTTCGCCCCCGATCTGGCGAGCAACGAAGAAGCGGTGCAGCTGCTGGTCGACACCATCGAGCGTCTCGGCCTCACCCCCGGTGATGAGATGGCCATCGCGATGGACATCGCCTCCACCGAGTTCTGCAACGACGGGTTCTATGAGCTGGAGAGCGAGGGCCGCCGGCTCAGCTCTGATGAAATGGTCGCCGAGCTGGTGTCTTTGACGCGCAAGTACCCGATCGTGTCGATCGAGGACGGAATGGCCGAAGACGACTGGGATGGCTGGGCCGGCTTGACCGCGCAGATCGGCTCCAGCTGTCAGCTGGTGGGCGACGATCTGTTCGTCACCAACTGTGAGCGCCTCGCACGGGGAATCAAGGCGGGCACCGCCAACTCGATCCTGGTGAAGGTCAACCAGATCGGATCGCTCACAGAGACGCTGGAAGCCGTCGATCTGGCCACCCGCAACGGCTACACCTCGGTGATGTCGCACCGTTCAGGAGAGACCGAGGACACGACCATTGCGGACCTCGCGGTCGGGACCAACTGCGGCCAGATCAAGACGGGGGCGCCCGCGCGCTCGGACCGGGTGGCGAAATACAACCAGCTTCTGCGCATCGAGGAGCAGCTCGGCGAAGCAGCCTTCTTTGGTCCTCGGGACCCGCTAGGCGGAGCCGGTCCCACGGACCCGATAGGTGGAGCAGACCGGTGAAGCAGGTCCTGTTCCTGCTCGTCGTGGCGTTCGCGTTGTTGGCCAGCGTGCTCGTCGAGCCGTCGGTGAGCAGCTACCTCGAGCAGCGAAGCGAGCTCGAGAACGTCAAAGCCGAACGCGACGCGCTCGAAGCTGAGATCGCAGAGATAAACGCCGACATTGAAGGCATCATCGACGATGAGGGGCTGCGTCATGAGGCTCGCTGTTACGGACCGTTCGTGCAGCCGGGAGAAGAGGTCTATTCGGTGCCCGGCCTGAACGGCTGCGTTGTCTCAAGCCCCAACTGACCCCGCGTCCCGTTAGCCTCTCATCTGGTCCGGGCTGCCGGTTCAGCCAGACGGTCGGACAGATGGTTCAGGGATGCAACGAGAGGCGCGCCAGATGACGATTATCGGTACGAGGGTTCTGCGCAAAGAAGATCCGCTGTTTCTGACCGTCGGAGCGACCTACACCGCTGATCTGGACGACCCGCGCCTCGACGGCGCACTGCACGCGACCTTCGTTCGGTCGTTCGTGGCGAACGGCACGATCATCGACATCGACGTCGACGAAGCCCGTGCCATGCCCGGCGTTGTGCTGGTGCTCAGCGGTGCTGAACTGGAGCTGGTTCTGCCGGGCAGCGTGCCGATGTTCCCTCCCGATCTGTTGAATCGCCCCGTGCTGGCTCGTGATCGTGTGCGCTTCGTCGGCGAGCCGGTGGCTGTGATCCTCTCGGAGACTCGCTCGCAGGGCCAGGACGCGGCCGACATGGTTTTCGTCGACATCGATCCGCTCGACGCGGTCACTGATCTTGAAGAAGCGGCTGCCGACACGGTGGTCGTACACGAAGGTCATGGAACCAACACGGCTCTCACCTTCTCTGACCTGGGGATGGCCACGGGGATAGGCGACGATTCGTTCTTCGCCGATTGTGACGTGGTCGTTGAACAACGTGTCGTCCATCCCCGAATGTCGGCGGCTCCCCTCGAGGTCCGCTCGGCTGCGGCGTCATGGACCGATGATCGGTTGTCGATGTTCGTGTCGAGCCAGGCATCGCACCGTGTGAAGGAGACGCTCGTCCAACTGTACGGACTGGCGCCCGAGGACGTTCATGTGATCACGCCTGATGTTGGTGGCGGATTCGGGGCCAAGGTGGCTCCGACTCCTGAGGATGTGCTCATCCCACATCTCTCACGGTTAGCGGGGCGCCCGGTTCGATGGTTCGAGACACGCACAGAGAACCTGATCGCGGCAGGGCCGGGAAGAGCCCAGGTTCATCACGCTGCCATCGGCGGAAGCCGAGACGGCGACATCACCCACTACCGGCTCGACGTGTTGATGGACGCTGGCGCCTACACCCGTGTCGGTGCATTCCTGCCTTTCTTCACGCTGCCGATGGCCCCCGGTACCTACGACATTGCCAACATCGAGACCCAGGCACGGTCGATCATCACCAACGCGGTGCCCACCGAAGCCTTCAGGGGCGCAGGCCGCCCCGAGGCGACGCTGACGATCGAGCGGATGTTCGACCTCTATGCGGCCCAGACCGGGATCGACCCGATCGAGCTTCGGCGCAGGAACCTCATCGCGCCAGACGCCTTCCCTGTGACCACCGCGGCAGGCAGCGAGTACGACACCGGCGACTACGAAGCGGCGCTCGACCGGGCGCTGGAAGCGGCGGGCTATGCGGACCTGCGGGCAGAGCAGTCAACTCGCCGTGACTCAGCCGACCCCGTCCAGATCGGCATCGGCGTCGCCAACTATGTCGAGATAACCGCAGGCCCGGCGCCGGGCGGCAACGAATACGGCAAGGTCGAGATCACCCCGCAGGGCAGAGCCCGCGTCTACTCCGGCGCTCTGTCGCACGGACAGGGCCATGCCACGACCTTCGCCATGATCGCCGCAGAGAAACTGGGCCTCGACATCTCCGACATCGAGGTGATCCAGGGAGACACCGACAGAGTCGAACGCGGTGAAGGCACCGTGGCGAGCCGTTCGACCCAGCTCGGAGGCTCGGCGGTGCTGAACGCCGCGGGAACGGTTGCTGATGCTGCCAGAGAGATCGCGGCTGAACTGTTGGAGGCCGCTGTTGAAGACGTCGTGCTCGACACCGACTCCGGCCTGTTCCATGTTTCTGGCACTCCGGCGGTGACCAGAACCTGGGCGGAAGTAGCAGCCGCGGCGACCGACGAGCAACTAGTCGCCGACACCGATTTCAACGCCAAGTGCACGTACCCCTTCGGCACACACGTCGCGGTCGTGGAGGTCGACACCGAGACCGGGGGAGTGGAACTCAAGCGCATGGTGACCGTCGACGATGCAGGCACACTGATCAACCCGGTGATCGTGGAGGGTCAGAGACACGGGGGGATAGCCCAGGGCGTCGCCCAGGCGCTCCTCGAAGAGATCTGCTTCGACGAGGACGGCAACCCGGTGACCAGCAACTTCGCTGACTACTCGATCATCTCCTCGGCTGAACTGCCGTCGTTCGAGCTTGTGCCGATGGAGACGCCCACCCCCAACAATCCCCTCGGGGCGAAGGGCATCGGAGAGTCCGGAGCGATCGGATCGACCCCGGCTGTGCAGAGCGCGGTCATCAATGCTCTGAGCCACCTCGGTGTGAGGCACGTCGACATTCCCCTGTCGCCCCAGAAGGTCTGGTCTGCTATCGCAGAGGCCGGTCCGTGAATTCTTCGCGTGGCAGACCTGATGTGGCATCGCCATGAAACCTGTTGAAGCCGAGGGTCTGGTTCGGATCTTCGGTGATGTCACCGCGGTGGCCGGCATCGACCTGGAGGTCGACGAGGGCGAGATCTTCGGCTTTCTCGGCCCGAACGGCGCGGGCAAGTCCACCACCGTGCGAATGCTGGTGACCCTGTTGCGCCCGACCGCAGGGCGCGCCCGCGTGGCCGGGTTCGACGTGGTCAAAGACGCCGATTCCGTACGCCGCCTGATCGGGGTGGCGCTTCAGGACGCGGCCATCGACCCGCTGATGACCGGCAATGAACTGTTGCGGTTGCAAGCGGTGCTGCACGGTCTCGGGCATCGCCGAGCTGCGGGCCGGAGCGGAGAACTCCTCGAACGGGTCGGGTTGACCGGCGCCGCGGACCGACGCGTCGGAACCTACTCCGGCGGTATGCGAAGGCGACTTGACCTGGCTCTGGCGCTGATCCATCGTCCGGCAGTGCTGTTCCTCGACGAACCGACGACAGGCCTAGACCCGACGAGCCGGGTCGCGGTCTGGGAGGAAGTCCGTGCTCTCAACGACGACGGCACGACCGTCTTCTTGACCACCCAATATCTTGAGGAAGCCGATGAACTGGCGGGACGGATCGCCATCATCGACGGCGGCGTGATCGTGAGAGAGGGCGACCCCACGGTTCTCAAGGGCCGAGTCGGGGATCCCACTCTGCGGGTGGAGGTGGCCGACGAGGCAACAATCGAGTCGGCGCGGCGGGTGCTCGGTGCTTTCGGCGACGAGCGACCGGCGCGGGACGGGCGGGTTGCGATCGGGCTGCGCGGCGGGGCTCCGAGACTGGCCGAAGTGGTTCGGGCCTTGGATGAGCAGGGTGTGCCGGTGGCTCACTTCGAGTTGGATTCGCCGAGCCTCGACGACGTCTTCGCCGATGCGACAGGCAGGCGGTTGGAGGGCTCTGAGACTTGACCGCCCAGCAGAGTGTCCAGAGTCCCCTGGGTGTCCAGAGTCCCCGGAGCGCTTCGCGGAGCCGTTCCCGTCTGCTGGTCGGCTTGGAACAGGCGTGGATGCTCACGGTGCGATCAACCTTGGCCACGGTGCGCAAAACCGACCGATGGGCGCCGGGCTTGATTTTTCCGTTGGCAATGGCGGCGGTCTATTCGGCGCAGTTCGCCAAAGCGACCGGTCTGCCCGGTTTTCCCGAGGTCGACTCGTTCCTCCAGTTCATACTGCCCGCAACGATTCTCCAAGGGATTGCCTTCAGCGCCTCCAATGCCGGCACCGACATGGCCACCGACATCGAGACCGGGTTCTTTGATCGTCTGGTCGCCTCTCCGGTCGCGCGGCAGTCGATCTTTGTCGGCCGAGTCGGCGGATCAGCAGCCGCTGCGGGCTGTCAGGCAGGCGCGCACATGGCGATCTTTTTTCTGCTGGGCGCGCCGATTGAGAGCGGCCCTGCGGGAGCGTTGGCTCTGGTCCTGATCAGCGTGGTGCTGTCGGTGGCCATCTCGGGGTTCGGTCTGGCCCTGGCCATGAGGACCGGGAGCAGCGAGGCGACGCAGGCGATGTTCCCGCTGGTCTTCATGATGGTGTTCGTGTCATCCGCGTTCTTCCCGACTGAGCTGATGAAGGGCTGGTATCAGACGGTCGCCGAACACAACCCCTTCAGCTTGGTGGTGAACCCGACGAGACGCCTGGTGATCTCGGGATGGAGCTGGGGTGACTTGTCCGAAGCAGTCGGCTACAGCTTGCTGATCGCGCTGGTGTCGTTGAGTCTGGCCTACGCCGCTTACCTTCAACGATTGAGACGCTCATGAGTGCGACAGGAAGCTCGAAGACTGGTGCTTCGGCGTTGTTTCCTGTTGTCTGGATGTGCCACCGCAACTTGACGAGGTTCGTGCGTCTGCCGGCGATTCTGGTGCCGATGATCGTGATGCCGGTCTTCTTTCTGGTGGTGTTCACCTCCAGCTTCGACGGCATCTCCCGTGTCGACGGCTACCCGACCGAGAAGCTGATCAACTGGGTGGTGGCGTTCGCGCTTCTGCAAGGCGCCATGTTCTCCGGGGTCGGAACCGCGGGGACCGTTGCCAACGACATTGAGACCGGTTTCATGGACCGTTTGCTGGTGAGTCCGGTCCGGCGCGGCATCATCCTCGTTGCGCCGCTGACCTACACCGCCATCCGGGCGATGATCCCGGTGACTCTGGTGACCGTTCTGGCTCTGGCGATGGACGCCGATCTGCCCGGCGGGATATTGGGGATCATCGTGGCCTTCACCGGGGGAATCGGCGGAGCGCTGGTCATCGGTTGTTTCGGTTTGGGGGTCGTGCTGCGCACGGGAGACGTTCGGGCGATGACGGTCGTGCAGATGACCAGCTTCCTGGTGATCTTCCCGTCCATCGGACAGGTGCCCATCTCGCTGCTCGACGGCTGGATGGAACAGGTCGCCCGCATCAATCCGGCAACCAATCTTCTGCGCATGACCCGACAGGGTTTTCTGGGCGATGTGACCTGGGCTGACACGTGGCCGGGTTTGTTGGTGATCGCCTGCGGAATGGCCGTCTTCGGCGCCTGGGCCCGAGCCGAACTGATCCGCCGAACACGCTGAGCGCCGTTGGCGGAATACCTGAGCACCTGAGCACCTGAGTACGATTGGGCGTTGACCGCGTTGGCTACGCTCAGTTGCTCAACCGTTCGGAGGTCCGATAGATGGCCGAAAGCTACGATCCCCGCAGCGTCTCATCGGTGGCGCAGGTGAGCGATGCCCTTCGCGGGAATCGTTATCTCCCCGATGACGGACTCGCCACGGCGGTGTATCTGGCGTTGCGTCTGCGCCGACCGCTGTTGCTCGAGGGAGAGCCCGGAGTCGGCAAGACCGAAGTCGCTCGGGTGCTGGCGGACTGGATCGGCGGCCCGCTGCTGCGGATCCAGTGCTATGAGGGCATCGATGTCAGCCAAGCCGTCTATGAATGGGACTACGCCCGCCAACTGCTGTATCTGCGCACCGCGGAAGCCACAGGCGCAGCCCGAGCCGGCGAAGCCGAAGCGCTCACCGATGAACTGTACGACGAACGTTTCTTGGTGCGCCGCCCCTTGCTCGAAGCCATCGCCCACAGCTCCGGCCCGCCTCCGGTGCTGTTGATCGACGAAGTGGATCGCGCCGACGACGAGTTCGAGGCTTTCCTGTTGGAGGTGCTGGCCGACTATTCGATCACGATCCCGGAGATCGGAACCTTCTCTGCTGTGGACCCGCCGGTGGTGATCGTCACCTCGAACCGGACCCGTGACGTGCACGACGCCTTGAAACGGCGGTGTCTCTACCACTGGGTCAAGCATCCCGAGGTCGCTCGCGAGATCGAGATCATCAAGCTCCACGCCCCTTCGGTCAGCGAGCGGCTGGCCGCTCAGGTTGCGGCGGCGGCAGCGGCGGTGCGTCAGGTCGGCCTCTACAAGCCTCCGGGCGTATCTGAAACGATCGACTGGGCCCGTGCCCTGGACCTGTTGGGCGCCGACGAGCTCGTGGTTGAACAGGTGGAGGCGACATTCCCGACGCTGCTCAAATACCGCGAGGATCTGGAGCGGGTCCAGGACCACGGTCTTGAGGCGCTCCTCGCCGCAGCTCGCGAGTGATGCCCGTGGAGCCGTGCCGATGACGATCGCCACCGCCGTCGGGTTCGTGGAATCGGTGCGCCGTGGCGGCATTGCTGTGTCGTTGGGGTCATCGCGCCTGTTCACCGAGGCGCTCGCTGAGATTGATCTCGGCAATCCCGATGAGGTGTATTGGACTGCCCGGGCTGTGCTGGTGCACCGGCCCGAAGACATAGAACTGTTCAACGGCCTGTTCGCCGCGTACTGGTGCGGTGTCGACTCGGAACGTCTCTGGCGTCCACCCCAGGAGCCGTCGCCGGTCACGTTGGCGCTCGACGATCCCGAACAGGTTCCTGCCGACGGCGCTGATGACAACCGCGACGACAACGACGACAGCATCACGGTGCGTTATTGCGCCATCGAGACGCTGGCCCAGAAGGACTTCGCCGATTACTCAGACGAGGAACTGGCCGAGTCCCGGCGGCTGATGGAGGGGATCTTGTTCATGGGGTCGTGTCGGCGGACTCGTCGACGAGTCCCCAGCCGCAGGGCGCGAGGCACCCTCGACATTCGACGCACGGTGCGACGGGCCCTGCGATCCGGTGGTGAACCAGCCGAGATCGCCCGAGCGGTTCCCGACAGCCGGCCGCGGCGCCTGGTGCTGTTGCTCGACGTGTCGGGTTCGATGGAGCCGTATGCACGGGCCCTGATCGGCTTCGTGCACGCCTCGGTGGCGAGCGGGGCTCGCGTAGAGGCGTTCACGTTGGGCACGCGGTTGACGAGACTCACCCGCGAGCTGTCGCAACGAGACCCGGACCGGGCTCTGCAAGCCGCCTCGCTGGCGGTCAAGGACTGGTCCGGGGGCACCCGACTCGGTGAGGGTCTGGGTCGGTTCAATGATGAGTGGGGTTGCCGGGGCATGGCGCGGGGCGCCACGGTCGTGATCCTCTCCGACGGCTGGGACCGCGGCGAGCCCGAAGAGATGGAGATCCAGATGCAGCGCCTTGCACGCGTTGCCCATCGGGTGGTCTGGGTCAATCCGTTGAAGGCCTCGCCGGGGTATGAGCCCCTGGCTCGGGCGATGGCCGCGGCGTTGCCTTTCGTGGACGACTTCGTCGAAGGCCACTGCCTCGACTCCCTCTATGAGTTGGCCCGACTGGTGCTCGGCGGCTCGGAGGGGCGCTCGCTCGAAGAGCCCCGAACGGCCCGCCCTGGGCCGGAGCCGGACATGAGGCACAGCGAACGGGACCTCTCGCCCAGCGGCGTAGGATCTCAGCGATGAAAGAACTGCTCGACGACCTGGACCGCTGGCGCAGCGCAGGAACCGCTGTGGCCATGGCTCGGGTCGTCGACCTCGAAGGGTCCGGGCCTCGTCTGGTGGGCGCGGCCATGGCGGTGACCGAGGACGGCGAAGTGTCCGGTTCCGTATCGGGTGGTTGTGTCGAAGGCGCGGTGGTTGTCGAAGCCCTTGAAGTCCTCGCCACTGGCGACCGGCGCATGGTCAGCTTCGGTTACAGCGATGATGAGGCCTTTGAGGTGGGGTTGACATGCGGAGGCACGATCCACCTGTTCATCGAACCTCTCGATTGGTAGCCGCCGATGTCAACCTCGGCCGAACAGCCTTTTCAACAGCCGCCGCTCGAACAGCCGCTGTTCGAACAGTTGCGCGACGCCATCCGCGCCGAGTCGCCGGTGGCGCTGGCGACGGTCGTCGAGGGCGAGTTCACCGGCGCCAAATTGATCGTGCAACCCGACGCGCAGTCCTCAGGAACGCTCGGCAACGCGGACCTTGACCGGGTCGTCACTCGCGACGCCCGCGGTGAACTGGCTGCCGGTCGAAGCGGCATCCGCCACTACGGCTTGCACGGCGAAGCCCGAGAGGGCGCTGTTTCGGTGTTCATTGAGAGTTTCGCTCCGCCTCCCAAGATGTTGATCTTCGGGGCGGTCGACTTCACGGCCGCTCTGGCTCGGGTGGCCAAGGTGCTGGGCTACAGAGTCACGGTTTGTGACGCTCGGGCGGTGTTCGCCACCGAGACTCGTTTTCCGATGGCAGACGAGGTCGTGGTCGAGTGGCCGAACCGGTTGCTGGACGAAGTGGGCGGCGAACTGGGCGAACGCGATGCGATCTGTATTCTCACCCACGACGCCAAATTCGATGTGCCCGCGGTCGTATCGGCGCTCAAAACCAATGTCGGCTATATCGGTGTCATGGGGAGCCGGCGCACTCACGACGATCGCACCAAGCGGCTCATCGAGGCCGGCGTCGACGAAGCCGGTCTGGCTCGCCTTCGTTCGCCGATCGGTCTTGATATCGGGGCTCGAACCCCCGAAGAGACTGCCGTGTCGATCACCTCAGAGATCATCGCTCGCCGCACCGGCCGCGACGCCAAGTCGCTGACCGTCACCCAAGGCCCCATCCACGGCTGAGCCCCCGGAGACGATCCAGCTTTGACGGAGTCTCAGAATCTACACCACCGTCGTTTCTGTAGTCAAACTGCCGTCGTTTATGTAGTGTTGATGCGTGGAGTACCTCGCTCGCATCGTCGACGCAGAACATACACGCGTGACGGTTCAGCGGCAGCTTCCCGAGTGGTTGTCTCTACGGGAGCAGTAGCGTTTGGCTCTTGGCATCCACTCTCCGCAGCGAGAGGCCGCTTTCGCTGAACTGAGAGCAGGTTTCGGGCCGTCGGGTATTGAGAACGCTGGAGGCTCCAACGTCGGCAACCGGTATGCGCCAGCGTCGATCTTGGCGATCCGTGCGTACGCATCGAGCAGTGCGTCGGCCTCGTAAGCACGATGTTTCTTGCCGGCGCTTCGGCTCACCAGCACCCCGGATTTGACCAGCGCCCGGATCGCCCGTCGCGCTGTCCGGTCGCCAACTCCCAACGACTTCGCAACGCTCGACTCTGTGACGACCGGCTGAGTCGGCAGCAAGTCTATGAGCCGCGCCGCTGCACTCCCGGACCGTATTCCGTTGCGAGCAGCAGCGTCACGCCATCCGGCGGTCAGGTCCGTCACATGGGTCGCGATGCGTCTGGCGAAGTCCGTGGCGGCGATGGCCGAGTTGGAGAATCCAGCGACCCATATGGATACGGCTTCTGACCTTGCAGGATCATGCGGTTCGCATTCGACGTGCGTGTTGTTCAGAGAAAGGATGTATTCGTCTTTGTTCAGCGCTAACGCCGAGCTGATCGGCGGTGTGCATCGGTCGGTCAAGCCTGAACGTCGCAACATCAGTTGGATCACGGCTCGGCCTGTGCGCCCGTTCCCGTCAGCGAACGGGTGGATCGTCTCGAATTGGGCGTGAACGATGGCGGCGTGAACTATCGGATTCAGGCTTGTTTGATTGATACAGGCCACAAGGTCGTCCATCAGCCGTGGAAGGTGATCTGGAGACGGTGGAACGAAGGCAGCATGGAGAGGGGTTGCGTCAAGCGCTCCCGCGCCAATCCAGTTCTGTCTGTGGCGTATGTTCCCTGCTATCGCTTCGCCCTCCATCAACACGGCGTGGATGTCTCGGATGGTGTCCAAGGTGATTGGCGAGTCGCTATCTGCGATCTCCAGAGCTTTCTCGGTAGCGAAGATGTTGCGAAGTGCCTCTTGATCCCGCTCAGGTGGTTTTACGCCGAACAGACTGAGTTGCGCTTCCGCTCTGGCTAGTCGCCGTGCAGAAGGGTGGACTCCTTCGATGGTGCTGGACGCCGCGCTCTCCGCCCTTCGTAGGAGCCATGAAGCATCCACCATTTGGGCACCAGCAGCATTGAGTTCCAGCAGTCCATTTTCGGCGTCGTTCACGAGACGGTCAACTCGGGGAGGCAGCGCTGGGTACCACGACATGATTGGATGAGGAACGTAGGAATGGAATATCTGGCCGGGAGGGTCGCCATCTTGGGCGGCGCGTGACTCGTAGGTGTCGGCCTCCCATCTGCGAGATTCGTACCTGCCCACAGTCGGACTCTACGCCGTAGTTGTCCAACATGGCGGCGATTTCGGACAACTAACTACACTGTGTAGTGTAGTTGTCCGCTTTGACTCTAGTTTTGGGCATCTAGCGACAGTTTGCGACACTGACTACACCCCACAACTCCCACTGCCCGCTCAAACGCGAAGAGCCTCTTATTGGCGATGTCCCGCCGCGCAACGACTTCCTTGAGGTGGCCGCGGATGATTGCATGGTCTGCCGTTGAGCGTACGGTGCCCACATATTGATCTCGTAGCGGACGTTGGTGGAGATGAACTCGTGGGCCGCGAATCAGAAGCGCCACTGTTGAGGAGTCTCACTAGGTTCTCTGATGCTCTCTGTGATCGGTGGTCAGAAACGAGGGTGTTTTGGACTCGTTTCAAGCGTTTGCGTTCCTTGTTGGTGAGGCTGGCTGCATCTATGTCGTTTCGTCGGAGCAGTTCGGCGAGGTTCACTACGTCTTGAAGGTGGCGCGCTTCTTTAGTGCGCGCGTTCGCGGCGGCTTTGATTAGGAGCGCTCCTACAAGATTGGGGCGTGCAATGAGCGCTTCGCGGTCGCGGTAAGTCACTAGGACGCGTTCTGTCCGTCGAAGGGCCTGGGTTCCGCTCGGCGTTCCCAATGTGTATCCTCTCCCAGGTCTGGGAAGATGGCGGCCGAGGTTGTCGGGAGCTAACACGTCATGTCGTTCATAGCGCCGATTGAGCCATACCAGCGACTCACGTCGCCGCGGTTTATGTACCGGAACGGATCAGAAAGGTCAATGTCGTCGTTGAAGATCGCATCCCAAGCCGCCGTTCTCGACAACGGCCGGCCACCATTGGGTTTGCGGTCACGAAATCCGTTCAGCTCGCGCCACGGGATCACCCACGAGTTTGCAATCTTTGTGGCGGGAAGCATCCCGCGCTGGACGTAACGTCGCACTTGTTCTTTACCGACGCGGAGCGTTCTGGCAGCATCAGACAGAGACGCGAAACCAGACGAGTTGTCCATGACCCACCATAACAGGTGGAGAACGCGACGGGATAGGGCGGTTCAAACTGCTGCGACCGCTCCACCCAGCGTTGATGGAGTCTCAGAATCTACACCACCGTCGTTTCTGTAGTCAAGTTGCCGTCGTTTCTGTAGTGTTGATGCGTGGAGTACCTCGCTCGCATCGTCGACGCAGAACTGGACGCGCTTGCTTCCGCTCCAGCAGTGTCCATCGAAGGACCCCGTGGAGTCGGCAAGACCGAGACTGCGCAGCGGAGGGCCCGAACAGTGCACCGTCTCGACATCCCGGGCCAGTTGGAGGTGCTCAGCAGTGAACCGCACCGGATTGTTGAAGGCGAGCCACCGGTACTGATCGACGAGTGGCAGCGACTACCGGCTTCGTGGGATCTGGTACGCCGCGCTGTAGACGCCGACCCCTCGCCGAGTCGCTTCCTGCTCACCGGGTCAGCGACTCCCGCGGAAGCGCCCGCGCACTCCGGCGCAGGCCGCATCATTGCCATGCAAATGAGGCCGTTGTCTCTTTGTGAGCGCAGCCCTGCTGATCCCACTGTCAGCCTCGCTGATCTGTTGTCGGGCAACCGCCCACGAATCGAAGGGGCAACTAGCGTCGGCGTTGAGAAGTACGCTGATGAGATTGTCAGGTCGGGGTTTCCGGGGATCAGGCCCCACTCAGATCGGGTGCGGCGCGGGTTGCTCGACAGCTACATCGGCCAGGTGCTCAACCACGACATCCATCAATTCGGACACAGGTTCCGCGACGACGGATCATTGCGCAGGTGGGTGACCGCTTACGCGGCAGCGGTATCGACGTCGGCCGCTTTCGAAAAGATTCGCGACGCTGCTTCAGCGGGCGAAGCAAACAAACCTGCGCGTACGACCACCGTCCCATATCGGTCCGCGCTCGAAGGACTACGACTGATCGAGGAGGTTCCGGCGTGGCTTCCGACTCGAAATCGGCTGCGACGGCTGGGGTCGGCACCCGTGCATCAACTGGCGGATCCGGCGTTGGCAGCTCGGTTGCTCGGTGTCGACATCGATGCGCTGCTCGCCGGTTCCGGCGGGTGGGAAGCTGACAGAACGCTGTTCGGCGCGTTGTTCGAATCGCTCATGACCTTGTCGGTGAGGGTGTACGCCCAGGCGTCGGAAGCACGCGTCCATCACCTGCGCACTCAGGGTGGCGAGCATGAGATCGACCTGATCGTCGAACGCGCCGACGGCGGCGTGGTGGCGTTGGAGGTGAAACTCAGAGCAGTCATCGCAGACAAAGAGGTACGGCATCTGCGATGGCTCGCGGATCAGATCGGCCCGCGACTATTGGACGCTGCGGTCGTGTCGACCGGCCGAGAGGCGTATCGAAGGCCAGACGGGATCGCGGTGATCCCCGCAGCGCTGCTCGGACCTTGACCGGGCCGTCACCCGCGATGCCCCGTGATGACCCCGCCAGATTCAGACGGCTAGCCTTTGAACGGTTCATCTCCTGCCTCATTTCCGAAGCGCCGGTGAACCGGCTGGGACGCACCATGGCCCGTTGGAGCACCCAGAACTGCTGACTGGCACCACGCCCGAGTGTCCAACGCCGCGTCCGAAGCAGCCAACAACTTGATCAAACGAGTCAAACGCGTCGGGTTCGCATTTCAGCAACTTCAACAACTACCGGATCAGAGCACTCCTGTGTGCCGGCAAGCCCAACTGGAACCTACTCAACACCCTCACTCCCCCCTGGCCGCCGCTAAACCCAACACCAATCCTGTAACAACAAATCGTTTGACCATACGAACCATTGTCGCATCACCCCCCCCCCCCCCCCCCCCCGCAAGTCGCATCAGCCGG
Source organism: Acidimicrobiales bacterium (assembly GCA_965116485.1). Classification (GTDB taxonomy): domain Bacteria; phylum Actinomycetota; class Acidimicrobiia; order Acidimicrobiales; family Aldehydirespiratoraceae; genus VXYK01. The sequence continues at coordinate 2,653,616 of OZ220692.1, read as the reverse complement.
CAACCGGGACGTGGTCCCAGGCCGCGCGCGTCGTCGGCTAGCGGTTCGAAGGCGGTGCGCTGGGGGAACCCGTCTGCTTCCCGACGCGGACGAAGAAGCTCTGACGCCAGTCTGAGTGGGTCGAGCCGTTTATCGAGAGTTGCCAGGTGTAGCTCTTGCCGGGCGTGACCGGAATCGTCGGAAAGTTGATCGCCAGCGGAACGCACAGCGGTGTGCCCGGACGCAGACCGACCGGTCGTCCGGCCTCGAAGTTGCCCTGCACCACGAGCGGTCGTTCACCGATCAGCAATGGATGCCCGTCCTCGTCGAGCAGATCGATGCGCCATTCGTGCGACACGTTGGCCCGGTCCCAGGGCACCTCAATGCGGATCGCCACTCCCATCGGCTGAGGCCGGGGACCGACAGCGGTGAGTCCTCCGCCGAGGATGTAGAGCTTGCCGTCCGCGACCTGGGCTGCGTCTGCGATCAACAGGTTGACCCGAACCAGCGGCTGGTCGGCGATGCTCGGCGACGGGGAGGCGTCGGATTCGGGACCTGTGGAACCACTCATTGCTGACACGCTAGCTTCACGCCCGAGTTCTTCATTGATGATTCTCGCTTTTGAAGTGCTGTCGAAACTAGTCGAGGCGCATGGCCGCCCTTTGGTGCTGCCACACTGGGATTGTGACCGCCCAAACTGGCTCCAGCCCCGACCGCGATGTGATGACGACGGCCGCGGTGGTGCTCGCAGCCGGGGCAGGTTCACGGTTCCTGGGCGAGAACCACAAGCTCCTGACCGAGGTCCGGGGAAAGCCGATCGTGTGCCATGCCGTCGACGCGGCGCGTGCCGCAGGGTTCGATGAGGTGATCGTTGTTTCAGGGTGCGTGGACCTCACAGAGGTGCTGCCGGAAGACGTCACGATCATTCACAATGAGCACTGGGACCACGGCCAGGCGACCTCGCTGCGAGGCGCGGTCACCTATGCTGCCGACAGGGGACACAAGGCGGTCGTCGTTGGTCTCGGTGATCAGCCCGGCGTGGGCGTACGGGCGTGGCAGGCGGTCAGGGACAGCGAAGCGGACCTCGCCGCGGCGGATTTCGGTGATGGTCGGCGTCCTCCGGTGCGGCTGGCCGCGGCGGTGTGGGCATCGCTTCCCGTATCGGGGGATGAAGGGGCGCGCAGTCTTTGGCGTGAGCGGCCCGAGATGGTTGAGTCGATACCCTGTGATGGCGACTCAGCCGATGTCGACACGCTGGAGGATCTGCGACGATGGACCTGAACAACTCTTTCGAAGTGGCTCGGCCGATCGACGAGGCGTGGGCCGTGCTCACCGACCTCGAACGCATCGCCCCGTGTCTGCCGGGAGCGCAACTCACCGAGGTCGAAGGCGACGACTACCGCGGTTTCGTGAAGGTGAAGGTCGGTCCGATCACCGCACAGTTCAAGGGCGCCGCGAACTTCGTGGAGCGCAACGATGCCGACCACACCGCCGTGTTGAGCGGCAAGGGCCGAGACACTCGGGGTGCCGGAAACGCCAGTGCGTTGATCACCGCCAAGCTCGAAGAGGTGTCGGACTCGACCACCAGAGTCAACGTCAACACCGACATGAAGATCACAGGGAAGTTCGCGCAGTTCGGCCGCGGCGTGATGGCCGATGTGAGCGCCAACCTGATGGATCAGTTCGCGCAGAACCTCGCGGAGATGCTGGCCGCCGATGGCGCCGATAACGCCGGCGACGCTGCGGCCGAGGCTGTCGCTGTTGGCGTGGCCGGTGACGGCGGGGCCGACGGTGCGGCCGGTGACGCTGCGGCGGAGGCTGTGACCGAGCCTGCACCCGCTGGTGGGGCCGGTGACGGTGGGGCCGGTGACGGTGGGGCCGAGTCCGAGCCTGCAGCCGGCGACGCGTCTGGTGTCGGTCCGGCCGCCGGTGATTCTGGCACCGAAACCGATACAGCCGCCAAGACTGCCGAAGGTGGCGGCGCTGTTCGCAAGATAGAGATGCCCGAACCCGAGGCAATCGACCTGATCGGTGCTGCCGGCGCCCCGGTGATGAAGCGTGTGGTGACGCTGGCAGCCGTGGTCGTTGCGTTCTTGCTGTTGCGGCGGTTGCTGCGTCGTTCCCGGTGACAACGTCCGCCGAGCGCAAGCGGGTGGCGGAGCTGCTCGGGAGAGAACCGGCGGGGCACTTTGAGATCGTGGTCGTCGACGACGCAGGCGACCCTGTGGTGCTGCGCAATGCGCCCCTGCTCGATGATGGACGGCCGATGCCGACCCGGTTCTGGCTGGTGGGGGAGACGCTTCGCCGTGCAGTCAGTCGACTGGAGTCGGCGGGCGGAGTCCGACAAGCCACCGAATCTGTCGATGCCGGTGAATTGGCCGCAGCGCACGCCCGCTACGCGGCGGAGCGTGACGGTGCGATCGTCGAGTCGCATAGCGGCCCCCGGCCCTCGGGTGGAGTCGGCGGGACACGCCGTGGCGTCAAGTGTCTCCACGCCCACTATGCCTGGTATCTCGCCGGAGGCGACGACCCGGTCGGTCGCTGGGTCGCCGAGCAGTTGGCCGCGGGACCCGATACCGAGTCTCGCGAAGGCGCTGTGCCCGTTGAAGACACAGTGCCGGTTGATGACAATGGCGACGTAGTGGAGGCGCTGTGACCGCGCCTGTGGCCGCGATCGACTGCGGTACCAACTCGACCCGCCTGCTGGTACACGACGGATCAGCCATCTTGGAACGGCATATGACGATCACCAGGCTCGGCCAGGGGGTCGATGCCACGAAACGGCTGGCACCCGAGGCGATCGAGCGCACGGTGGAGTGCCTCAAGAGCTATCGCTCGGTGATGGACCGTCACAACGTTGAGCGGGTTCGCATCACCGCGACATCGGCGGCCCGGGATGCCGTGAACCGCGACGAGTTCTTCGATGCTGCTGAAGCAGTGGTCGGAACCCGTCCCGAACTGCTTTCGGGGTTGGAGGAGGGCAGGCTCTCGTTCGCGGGAGCGACCGCTGAGCTGGATCCCGACGACGGGCCGTTCCTGGTCGTCGACATCGGAGGCGGTTCCACTGAGTTCGCCTACGGGACGGGTGAATGCGAAGCGGCGCTGTCGGTCGACATCGGGTGTGTCCGTCTGACCGAGAAGTACATCGAATCGGACCCCCCCGAACCCGAAGAGCTGCTGGCCTGCCTGTCGATCACAGAAGCCCATCTCGATGACGTCGTGCGCCTCATTCCGGCGTCGTTGGAGGCCAAGACCTTCGTCGGATTGGCGGGCACGGTCTCGGCCGCGGCGGCCGTTGAGATCGGGCTGGCCACCTACGACCGTGACCAGATCCATCATTTCGGGCTCAGCAAGGAAGCGGCCGAGGACGTGTATCGCACGCTGGTCACAGAGTCGCGTGCGGATCGTCGCCACAACCCGGGACTCGAGGAGGGTCGGGTGGATGTGATCGTTGGGGGAATGTGCATCCTGGTGAGGATCATGCGCTATTTCGGATTCGACGAGTGCCTTGTCTCAGAAAGCGACATCCTCGACGGCCTCGCCTATTCCCTGTTGGACTAGGCACGTTGCCTGCGCCGGGCGCAACCGGCGCTGCGACACCCGTTCGATACGCGAAGCGGCTTCGGGTACCTCCCCGGCCTACGATTCTGGCTGTGAGCAGACTGTTCGGCCGTCGTGTGGTGCTTCGGCCGCTCGAAGTGAACGACTTCGGCGGTTGGCAGGAGGTGCGTCGCCGCAACCAGGACTGGTTGACGCAATGGGAACCACAGCGTCTCAGCGGTGCGCCCGACGTCGTCGAGGACCGTGTGGCTTTCGCCAACCGCTGCTCAGCCCGCCAACGAGAGCGACAACGGGGGTCCGGTCACAGCTTCGGAATCTTCGTCGACAACATGTTCGCCGGTGAGATCAACCTCAACTCGATCCAGCGAGGCCCGTTCCAGTCTTGTTACGTGGGCTACTGGATCGACGAGGCACTGGCCGGCAACGGCTACATGCCCGAGGCGCTCGTGGTGGTCGCCCGGTTCGCCTTCGAGGAGCTGCGCCTGCACCGGATCCAGGTGGCGATCGTGCCGCGCAACACGGCCAGCCGCAGGGTCGTCGAGAAACTCGAGCTGCGTGACGAGGGCACCGCTGTCAGGTATCTCGAAATCAACGGCGTGTGGGAGGACCACGTTCGCTACGGGTTCACCGTCGAGGAATGGAACGAGCGCTCAGATGAGCTCGTCGCCGAGTGGGTCGGCAAGTGAGCGCGGATCAGCAGGGCCTCGGCAGCTCGGACTTCTGGACCTTGCCCATGGAGTTGCGTGGAAGTCGCTCAAGCACCGAGATCTGGTCCGGGATCTTGTAGCGAGCCAAGCGATCGGTGAGGAACGCACGCAGCGAAGCCAGGTCGGGCTCAGCGCAGGTGGGTACGATCGCGGCCGCCACCCGCTCGCCGAGCCGTTCGTCTGCAATGCCGTAGACCGCGGCGTCGAGCACTTCGGGGTGATCGAGCAAGACCTGTTCCACGTCGAAGGGCGACACGTTGGCTCCGCCCCGAAGGATCAGCTCTGAGCGGCGACCGGTCACGGTGAGGCGCCCCTGGTCGTCGAGCATGCCGATATCGCCGGTGTGCAGGAGGTCGCCGCGGAGCAGTTCACGAGTCGCGTCGGGGCGTCGCCAGTAACCCAGTGTCGGTGTCCAACACTTCGCCCACGGCCCCACCGTTGCGGGACGCAGACAGATCTCACCGGCCTGACCCGCAGGCAGCTCGTGGTCGTCTTCGTCGACGATCACCACTTCGGCGAGGTCCAGTGCGTACCCGGTATCTGTGTCGTCGATCGCTTCGTGGATCGACTCGCGCACGATGCCGGTGGGTGCCTCGGAAAGGCCGTAACCCATCAGGGCTCGGATACCGAATTTCTCGGCGAAGGCGCGGCGGGTGTTGGCCGGAGTTGCCGCGCCGCCGACCAGGATCGACTCGAGCGACGCCAGATCTTCGGGATCGACACCGTTGTGATGCACAAGATCATGGAGTTGCGCGGGCACGAGAGTGGTTCGAGTGAGCCGGTGGCGTTTCACCTCAGCACAGAACCCCTCGGGGTCGCCACGGCGCAGGACCACGCCGGTGGTGCCCCGCGTCCAAGCCGAGATCACTCCGAGGATCAACATGTTGAGGATGGTGTGTGCCAGTGGCGTGCCCTGGCGGTCGGTCGGCTTTGGCGGATGGGTGCTCAGAGTGATGAGACCGGGCCACAGCAGATTGTGTTGGCTGTGCACCGCGCCCTTGGGTTGGCCTGTCGTGCCTGACGTGTAGGCGATCGCGGCGGGCGCGTGGGGATCGATGTCTGGGCGCGGAGCGCTTGCGGGGTCCGCCGTTGAGACCGCAGCGTTGTATTCGGACTCGCTGATCACCGTGCCGGAAAACGATGCGCTCCTCGACGCGGCGGCCGTGTCATCGGTGGTGATCCACACACATGCCTGTGAGTCGTTGAGAAGGTGGGATTTCTCCGGGGGAGCGAGGTTCATGTTGATCCCGAGCCAGACCCCCGAGAGGCGTTGGGTGGCGAGGAACCCGATCGGCACTTCGGCGCAGTTCGGCAGCGACCAGGCGACTCGGTCACCGGGGCCAACGCCCAGCGACGCCAGAGCCGCAGCAGCCTGGTCCACGCTGCGGTCCAGTTCAGCGAAGGTCCACTGACGATCGTTGTCGATCAGGCCGATCCGCTCCGGAAAGTTCTGGAGCGGTTCATCGAAGAGGCCGGCGAAAGTGGTCGGCCCGATCGGATACGGCGCTGGAGCGCGGCGTGTGACGAGACCGGTCGTCGCGTCCACATCAACCTCAGTCTTCGACGCCACGTCGGCTCAGTCCTTGGAGCTGATCTTCTTTTGAAGGCTCTCGACAAGGTCCCGGAAAGCCGGTTCACCCATCGACCAGAGTTGAGGGTGAAGTTCGTGTTCGACGGACTGGGCGGACTCGCTGATCGTGTCGAGCGTCAGGATCGTGGCCTTGGTCCGAGCCGTGAGATCTCTGGGTTGTGCAGCCGCGCGTCCTGCCAGGATCAGGCACTCTTCGAGCAGATTTTCGTCGTCGGCGATCTTCCAGACGAGTCCCAGATCGAGAGCCTGTTCGCTGCGTATGACTTCACCGAACAGGACCATCGCCATAGCGGTCTGGCGGCTGGTGATCGAACGCAGGCGCCAGGTGTGGCCCCCGCCGGGATGCAGCCCGATCTGCAGGAACCGGGAGTCGAAACGAGCCTTCTCGCGTGCTGCGACAACGATGTCGCAGGCCAGAACCATATTGAGACCGGCCCCGACGGCAGCGCCGTTCACCGCGGCGACGGTAGGCAGCGGGCAATGCGCGATACGCAGGAACCCCTCATAGATGCGTCGCATGCCGTCCGGTCCCTGGTCGGCGAGCAGATCGTTGAGGTCCGCGCCGGCACAGAACGCTGGAGGGGCGCCGGTCACCACCACAGCGCCAATGCCGTCGTCGGTCTCCCATTCGTCGAGGGCGGCGCTGATCTCATCGTTCATGGCCAGGGTGACGGCGTTGCGTTTCTCGGGATCGTTGAGCGTGAGCACGGCGACCCGGTCGTGAACCTCTGTGGTGACTAGTCCCATGGCGCCCATTCTGGCAGGCACTCAGCCCAGTCCACTGGTCGGTCCACGATTGGGGCCGCCGGGCAGTGGTCTCAGTGACCGAGGCCCACCCGAGCACCCCTGCGCCGCCGCGTTAGCTCGGTCCGGCCGCGTCAGGCCGCTCAACCAGCGATGACGCGAGACACAGGACCTTCGAGCGACAGGGTGTAGAGCTCGCCTTGGGCATCCTGGCCGAAAGAGGCGAGCGAACCGCCGGGCACCGCTACTCCGAAGTCCCGAAACACCACTTCGCCCGATGAAATCTGCACAGCCCAGAGCCGTGATGTGCAGTAGTCGCCGAACAGGTATGAACCGACCAGTTCGTCGATCTCTGAGCCTCGGTACACGAAACCTCCAGTCACGCTGCAGCCGTCATCCTGGCCGTACTCCCACACCGGGTCGACGTTGCCCGGTGGTTTGTCGCCGGTGAACTCGTGCAGCCCCTCCCGCAGACGCCAGCCGAGGTTGGCGCCCGCGCCGCCGCGGTTGGCGGCGAGCAGAACAGTGACCTCCTCATAGAGGTCCTGTCCGACATCCGCGATCCAAAGGTCGCCCGTGCCTGCGTCAAAGGAGAACCGCCAAGGGTTGCGCATCCCGAACAGGAAGACTTCCGGTGAACCGAGCGAGGCGTCGCCTTGGGTGCCTTGGACAGAGGCGAAGGGATTGTCGGGTGGGACCGAGTACGGCTCAGCCGCGGCGGGTGTCGGCGTGATCCGCAGTATCGACCCCAGCCAACTGCTGGGGTTCTGGCCGTGGTCTTGGGGGTCGCCACCGGAGCCTCCGTCGCCGAATGCGACATACAGGTGGCCGTCCGGGCCGATAGCGAGCGCGCCTCCGTTGTGGTTCCTGTACGGCTGGGTCTGGCGCAGGATCGTTCGGCGTTCACCGCTCAAAGAGGTGCCTTCCCGTGCGAAGGCCTCAAGTTGAGTGTTGCCGTTCCTGTCCGTGAAATTGGCGTACAACCAGTCGTCGGTCACCGCTATGCCGAGGAGACCCTGTTCACCATCGGCGATGGTCTCCGTGGAGATGTCCAGGATCGTTTCGACCACCTCCCCTTCTGCCAGGTCGACTCGCAGCACTCGACCTCCCCGTTCGGCGATCCAGACCATCGGGTCGCCGGGCGCTGCGGCCATGTCGATCGGCTCGTCGAGCGAGATCACGTGCTCCAGGGCGATTTTGGCGTTGAGCACGTTTCCGTCGGAGCGCACGGCCTGGCCTGGGTTGTCGGTTTGCGCTGCGCTCTCGGCTGGCTCTGCGCTTCCGGCTGGCTCTGCGTTGTCGGCCGGTCCTGCGTTGTCGGCCGGTCCTGCGTTGTCGGCTGGTCCTTCGTTGTCGGCCGGTCCTGGGTTGTCGGCCGGTCCTGCGCTGTCCGCCGGTCCTGGGTTGTCGGGTTGCACTGCGTTGTCGGGTTGCACAGGGTTGTCGGGTTGCACTGCGTTGTCGGGTTGCACTGTGCTGCCGGTTGGTCCTGCGTTGTCGGGTTGGACGCCGGTTGGCAACTCCTCGACGGGTGCTGTCGTGACCACCGGCACGGTCGGCCGCGGCTCGGCCAACTCGTTGTCCGTTGCACAAGCTCCGAGCACAACGAGTCCACTGGCGACGACAACACCGAATCGCCAGGGGATCGAATCGTTCGCCGTCATGGGGTGTCAACTCCGACTGCTGATGCCCGCTACCAGCCGGAGTCGTCGACGTCTTCGTCGAGATGGCGCTTGCCAGCCTCGCAGTCGTCAAGAACCGGGCACCAGCGACAGACCGGCCCCGGCACGAGGTTGGGTTCGCGCTCGGAACCCAGGAGTTCGATGATCTTGGTGGTGCCGTCGATGAGACGGGCCGCGGCTGCGAATAGCACGCCTTTAGTAACGTCTTCGGGCACGAAACTGCCCTGGTCGAGATAGTAGGTCGCGATGCGCCTGGGCGGGGTGCCGAGCCGGATTGCCTCGATCAGCGCGTAGAAACGCATGTCTTCCAGGTGCTGGGGTGAGAACCGACCGGTTTTGAGGTCGATCAGAACCTTTCCTGCTCGGGTCCCCTCGGGGTGGCCGAGGGTGAGGTCGACCTTGCCGCTGAACACGAAACAGTCGTGAACCTCCAGGCGGAGGCGGCTCTCGGTGACGGGTCGCCACTGGGCCTTCAGTGGCGGGAAACACTCCATGAACTTCACAACCCGGTCGTTGCTCTCGGCTCTCAACTCGGCGCGCTCGGTCTCTGTGGTGGTCTGCAGCCAGTCGCCGAGGCTGTCGTCGTTTTCTGTGAGACGACTCAGGGCTTCGTCGACCAGCGCCAGCGGTTCAGGTTCTCGGCGCCAGTGGATCGACAGTTCGACCGCCTTGTGAGCGATCGAACCCCTCGCCAGAGGAACCGACCACTCGAATTGTGCTTCTTCATCAGCGAGGTATTTCCGCTCGCAACCCATCACCTGACCGAGAGCGTGCTTGGAGACCCAGATGGTGTCGTCGATCTTGGCGGCCCTCTCCAGCAGGGGCTCCAGGCCCTGCTCGACAGCGCTGTTCAGTTCGGTGTGAAGGGTCGACTCGAACACGGGCCGCTCTGCTCGGCTCGCTCCCAGCATCTCGACAACCTCTTGTTGCGCGGGGTTCAACTCGACGGGGCTCTCCATACATTGCACTTTGTCACAAGTTGCGCGCGTCGGGTGTCACACCCGCCTGCGAGTATGGGATTCATGCAAGCGACATCGCTCAAGTTTGCGGCAGCGGCCCGTACGTTGGGTCAAGCCGCGAGGCTGCGTGGGCTTGTTGTGCCCTGCTTCCGCTCCCCGCCGGGAGTAGAGGGGGTTCAGCGGACCATCAAGCGCCGCCGCGGCGTTCCGACGGTGGCGGTGCGTCTTCGGGGACGGCCCTGGCCCGCCGTCGTATCCGACATGATCGAAGGGATCGTTGTGGCCAACGGACTCAGCGGCGCGCGAGCCGATCGAATCCGAGCCGCGCTCTGGTTGGCTGTCGACAGTTCCACCGAGCGAGCCGAGCAAACCGAGCCGGTTGATGTTGCAGGCCGACGTGAGAAGCTGGTGGCAATCTGACCCTCGGCGTTACGGTATGGCTATGCCCGGGTGGCGGAATCGGTAGACGCAGGGGGCTTAAACCCCCCGGGAGGGAAACCTCCATGCGGGTTCAAGTCCCGCCCCGGGCACTCATCCTGACCAGAGAATTCGAGTCGCAGCCGTTCGGCGTGCTTCGATCCTTCATCCAGGCGGCAGGGGGTGAACTCCAACTCATCGCAACGTTCCCCGACTCCACTCCAGTCCACTTGCTAGTGGGCGAGTCCGACGCTCTTGAGGGAGAGTGAGAGCAATGGCGAAGAACGGACGAACCAGTTAGAACGCAGGATCAACGGCGGGCAGGACGCTCGCGCCAGAATCAGCGTCGAAGTCGGCGGGAAATGGAGCGCAGCGAACAAGAGCGGGAAATCCAGCGAAGCGAACCAAGAGCGGGGAACAACGGGCTTCAACTCGAGGGCTTGCCTATTTGCCGCGCGCTCTTTCTGTCGGGTGCTTGTCCCGACAGGTGGAGCGGTTAGCATGGCGGCCGTGAACGGCAACGGGCATTCCGGAACGCCGAGCATGCTGCTTGACGGCTACGACGCTAGCCGGGTCTATGACGAGGTGTTCGACGCCAACGGAGTGGTCCGTGGTGCCTACCGCCGGATCGTAGAACGGTTCAGCGAACTCGACGCGGCAGAGCTGCAGCGTCTCGGGGAACTCGTCGCCGGCGAGTTCCGCCGTCAGGGCATCACCTTCACCGTCTACAGCGAAGACGAGGGAACCGAACGGATCTGGCCGATGGACCTGTTCCCCAGACTGATCGCGGCGGCCGAGTGGGAAGAGCTGGCCCGTGGCCTCTCTCAGCGGGTGGCCGCCCTGAATTGTTTCCTGGCCGACTTGTACAGCGGTGAAGCAGCGGTGCTGGTCGACGGGATCGTGCCCCGCTGGTTGGCGGTGTCGTCGCGGGGCTTTGAACGCAACGCCATGGGTATCACGGTGCCCCACGGCGCGCACTGCAACATCGCCGGGATCGATGTGGTCCGCGGCGCCAGCGGGCGTTACCAGGTGCTGGAGGACAATCTGCGCAACCCGAGCGGGATCTCCTATGTGATCGAGAACCGGGCGGCCATGGCCAAGGTCTGCAGTTGGCTGTTCGACGACCACACCGTGCAGCCCACCGAGCAGTACGGACGGATGCTGCGCTCGACGCTGGAGTCGATGGCGCCCGGCGGAGCCGATCATGCCCGCATCGTCGTGCTGACGCCGGGCATCTTCAACTCCGCCTACTTTGAGCACGCCTTCCTCGCCCGCTCGATGGGAGTGGAACTGGTGGAGGGCCGCGACCTCGTGGTCGAGGATCACACCGTCTATTCCCGCACCATTGAGGGTCTGGTGAAGGTCGATGTGATCTACCGGCGGATCGACGACGATTTCCTTGATCCGGTGGCGTTTCGACCAGACTCGTCGCTGGGGGTGCCGGGGTTGCTCGGCGCTCTGCGCGCCGGGACCGTCACGGTGTGCAACGCGCTCGGCAACGGCGTGGCCGACGACAAAGCCGTGTACCCCTATGTGCCCGACCTGATCCGTTACTACCTGGGCGCTGAACCGATCATCGACAACGTCACCACCTACACGATGTGGGACGCCGACCAGAGAGCCGAAGCGCTGGGGCGACTGCACGAACTGGTGGCCAAGCCGGTCGGAGAGTCGGGGGGCTACGGCGTGCTGATCGGTCCCCACGCGAGCGAACAGGAGCTGCAGGCTGCGCGAGCGGCGATCACCGCCGAGCCCCGCGAATGGATCGTGCAGGAGCTCGTCGAGCTGTCGACGCTGCCGGCTCTGGCGGAGGACCGCTTGGAGCCCCGCCACCTGGATCTGCGTCCCTTCGTGCTCACCGCTGAACGGACCGAGGTGTTCCCTGGCGGGTTGACCCGGGTGGCAATGCGCCGCGGTTCGCTGATCGTCAACTCATCACAGGGCGGCGGTTCCAAGGACACCTGGGTGCTCGCCCCGGAGTCGCCATGATCCTGGCCCGGCACGCGGAAGCTCTGTTCTGGGCGGGCCGCTATTTGGAGCGTGCCGAGAACACCTCCAGATGCCTCAACTATGCGGCCAACTCGATCACTCACCTGCGCGCTGAAGAGGCCCGCGTCGAGAGTGAGCTGCTGGTGAGGACTCTCGGTCTGACCGAGGAGCTGGAGGCGGCCGGTCCCCTCGAGAGCCGACCGCAGTTGATCGCTTTCTTGTTGTCGGACAGCGACAATCCCGGTTCGGTGGTTTCATCGGTCAGCGCGGTGCGCGAGAACCTGCGCTCCGTGCGGGACCGGATCCCCATCGAACTGTGGGAGGAGGCCAACGGGCTGTTTCTGAGGTTCCCGTTCCTCGGCCACGCCAATGATGCGCCCAAGGAACTGCACGAGGTGCTGTTGATGGTGCGGCGGGCCTGTCTCGCGGTGTCCGGCGTGCTGAACGAAGGCATGCGGCGCGACGAGGGGCACGCCCTGATGGTCGTGGGCCGAATGCTGGAACGGTCGATCTTCACTGTGAACCTGCTCGAGGCCTCCTACAGCGATCCCCGTGGCGCGTTGGATGCCAGCCGCATGCTGCGTCTCACCAGTTCCACGCAGGCATATCACCGTCAGCACGGCAACGCACCCGACTTCGAAGGTGTGGTGCGCTACCTGCTGCACGCTGCGGACCTTCCGCGGTCGGTGCGTTCATGCCTGAGCCACGCCGAGGAGTCTCTCACCAGTCTGGCATCAGGCGCCTCGGCGTTGGACCGCCCGCGTCAGAGGACTGCGCTGGTGCGCTCCCGTCTCGAGTTTGGCGACATCTCGGACGGTTTGGCGTCCGCTCCGCTGCAGACGCTTTCGGAATTGGCGCTGGAATTGGCGGCGCTGGCGAACGACGTCCAGACCGGGATTGTGCCGCCGCTGGCGCTCGCGGAGATCCACTCCCAATATCTGCGTCCGGGCAGGGTCGATGGAGCGGGTTCGTGACGCCCCTGGTCGAAGCTGTTCTGAGCGGGTGGTCGCGGTGAGGCTCTCAATCTCCTACAGGATGCATTTCCGTTACTCCGAGCCGGTTACGGAGTCGCAGAACGAGGTGCGGGTGCGGCCGCGCAGCGATGATCGTCAACAGGTGTTGTCCTACCGGCTCGCCTCGCTCCCAGAACTGCCGGTGCTCTCGGTGATCGACTATTGGGGGACCTGGGTGGAGCACCTCGGCATTCGCGCCCCTCACACCGAACTGGAGTTGTTGGCCGAAGCTGCTGTGGAGACGGAACCGAATCCTGCGATGGATGTCGCACCGGCGCCTCAGACGCTGGCCGATGAGGACTTTCGGTCAGCGCACTACGAATATCTGGCACCGTCTGAGCATGTGTGCTGGGAACCCGGTGACGCTGTTGCGGGGCTCGCCGCTTCGGCTGTCGCCGGTGCTGCGTCGGTGCCCGAGATGGTGTCTGCGGTGGTTGCGGAGGTGCGTTCTGCACTGCGTTACCAACAGGGCTCCACCGACATCGGCGTCACCTTGCCGGAACTGCTCGCGGGCGGCGAGGGCGTGTGCCAGGACTTCGCCCATTTGGCCGCGGGGATGCTGCGCAGCACGGGCGTTCCGACCCGCTACGTTTCGGGCTACCTGTTCGCGCTCGATGAGACTGCGCCCGATGCTTCCTACAGCGATGCGTCCGACGGCGATGGGTCCGACGGCGATGACCGTGCGGTGAGTGTGCAGACCCATGCCTGGATCGAGGCAGCGGTTCCGGGGTGGGGTTGGTGGGCGCTTGACCCGACGAACGGGGGTGAGGCGGGCGAACGCCACGTGGTGATCGGCTGTGGTCGCGACTATGGCGATGTGCCCCCGGTCCGGGGAGTATTTGCGGGCTCGGGCATTCCTGAAGTTGATTCCGAGGTGGTGATCGGCAGGCATTCCGATGGCAGATCCGATGGAATCAGCGGTGACCCGGCCGGAACCTCCACGAGGCCGCGTCCGGTGCTCGTTGTGCCACAGAACCCGAACCGGCGCGATCAACAGACCGCTCAGGAACAGTCCCAACAACAGTGATATCCGGTTGCCACTCACTCTGCAACTGATTGCAGTTGCGTTTTAGTTGCCCTATGGTAGTTCCATGGTTTCCACCGAAGAACTGCTCGAGGCGGATCTCGCCACTGCCTCGCGGGCTGTTTCTGAGGAGATCCCGGACATTGTTGCCGCGCTCGACCAGCTCGTTCCGAGGATCACCAGCGGCACGGACCGCACGATTCTGCGCCGTTATGTCGTCTTTGTCGACGCTGCCGCTCAAGTTCTAACTGCTTTGCCCATTCTTCATTCTGAGAATTCCCCGTCGGCGGCGGTCGTGTATCAACTGCTTCGGCGGGACACCGTCGAGTTGCCCTGGGTCGCTCCTTCCCCGGACGGACTCGGAATCGTGACGGCTCTCGTTGATCGGTTGAGGGGCGTCGTCGCGGGGTTGCCCCAGCAGTGCGTGCAAGCTCGAGGCAATATTGACGACGATCAGTTCAATTGGTTCATGAAGGCCATCGCTGACATTGAGTTTGAACAAGAGCTTGCGTCGCCGCTGCGGAGAGCGATGACAACGCTGGACCTTTCAAGCGCCGACGTTGCCGAACTCATGGGTGTAACGCGCCAAGCGGTCGACAAGTGGCTTCTTTCGGGCCCGCCTGCCGAACGAATGAGCAAGATCGGCACGGTCGCGGAGATATCCGATGTTCTGCGCTATCGCCTACGTGCTGGTATGCCCGCTGTTGTGGCGCGGCGCGGCGCTGACGCCTACGGCGGTCGCTCGATGCTCGACCTGATCGCTCAAGACGAACATGAGTGGTTGCTTCAATCTGTCAATGAGAGTTTCGACTTCGCGCGCGTGGCGTAGGAATGATCACGACTCCAATCGGTGGCGTGTACTTTCGGGTTGTCGATCCAGACTGGATTGATCCTCTTGATCCGCAGTTCGCATCGGACTCTTCGGGGCAGCGGTGGAACCCGCCAAGTGTCCCGTGTCTGTATCTGAACGCGGATGTGGTCACGGCCCGTGCCAATGTGTCGCGACGATTCGACGGCCTTCCCTACGGGCCGCACGACCTCGACCCCGCGACGGCACCGTTGTTGCTCGGTGTTGAAATCCCAGCGGGAACAGCGACCGACGCTTACACCGACGACGGTCTGGTCGCGGTGGGTCTGCCGGTCACCTATCCCCACGACGACAACGGCGACGTGATCCCCCACGATGTCTGTCAACCCATCGGTCGAGCGGTCTTCGAAGCGGGACTTGACGGTGTTGACTGCCGATCCGCTGCCGTTGGCGGCGATTGCGAACTCGCCTGGTTCCCCCGCTCATCAATAACCCACGGAACTTCCAGACAAGCCTTCCAAACCTGGTGGTGAGTACTCCGAGGTTTAGGTCGGTTGTCGCACGACGTGTCTAGTGTGTGAGGTGCACATGGATCGCCGTAGCTGGGTGACGAAAGGATGAGGAATATATGACTCGCGAACAAGAGTTTCGTCGCCGTTGGTACGAGGCACACCGTGAACGGTTTCTTGCCGACGAAGAGGAGTATCAGCAGGCCAAAACAAAGGCAGACCAGTTCCCTGCGAGCGCGCCCGAGGCGCTCGGGTTGCTCGAAGATCTGGCCCGAACGGGTGACCTCGAGTCTTTCAAAGAACGCACACAAGCTTGGGCGGTGAAGCCGACAACGCTCGGATTCAAGGGAACGATCGGCCAGATGATGCTGAACATCTTCGTCAATCGAGCGGACGAACCCGAACGGGTCGCAAGGTTGCTGGTCGATTCGTTGACAGTGCCAGCCTCTGATGATGAAGCTGTCGCCAAGCTTGGTGCGCTCGCCGAGTACTCGAAGAGCATAAAGCGGGGCGCTACGCCAGCACCCACCAACGTGCCCTTTGTTGCATCGTATTTCTGGGGCCTAGCCGAACATGGTCGCTGGCCGGTTATCTGGCCGAGCGCTGCGACCTTCGTTGAGTTCTTGACCGGCGCGAACCTGCCCTCGGATCCACCCGACAGGTACCGGACATTCCTAAGGCAGGTCCGCGAGGTTTCGTCTGACAACCAAGAGTTCGAGATGACCGCAATTTGGTGGGACCGCGAATGGCCAGTGTTCCTCGACGAGGTGTTGATGGAACGCGCCGCGTTTGGGCATAGCGGGGATGCGTCCACCGAAGCGCTCGAAGACAACGCCCGAGCGCTAGTGCGCATTGCCAAGAATTGGGGCGAGAGCCTGGTCGAGGAGGTGTCGGAGGCGCTTGGCCATGAGCTGGCCTACAAGGCACCCTCCTCCCTTGAATGGAAGCCTGGGGTTCCGCGCGGCGACGTTTGGATCGATTGGTACAGCGAGCGGGTACCGGGTATGGGGATGCGTGTCTGGATCAACCGTCAGGGAGCCGCCGTCGCTTTGCGGCCCGGATTGATCCGTAAAGGCTGGCGTGTCGAAGTGGCTCCGCTCTTCGAATCTGCCGACTATGCGGGCTGTCGTGTGCTTGGCGGGGAATCCTCCATGATCGGCGAAAATGTCGGGCTTGGCGGAATCAACTGGGCTGAATTCGTCTACGGACGGTGGTTCCAACGGGAAGAGATTTCTGAAGTTGACCTTGCATCGACGATTGTGGATGTCGCAACGCTCTTGAAACCGATGTACGACGAGATGCTGTCTCTGGCCCTCGGACAGGCTCACGATCCGCTGGAACCCATCGTCAAGCAGTATCTTGCCGAGAGCGGGTACCCGACTTCAGAAGATGAGGATCACCGCGCAAAACGAGAAGAGTTCGCTGCGCTTCTCGCCCCCGAGGTGCGGTTCGGAAGAGAGAGTCTTCGCGATATCTGGCAATCTGGCCGCTTCGGCGGCACGGGGTCAATGTCGATCCTGAACCGTTCGCTCAACGAGGCTGATGAACAGGAATTCGACAGGATGGTTGATGCGATCCGGTACTTGTGCTGGGGAGACGAACCGGACGCTGAACGAATAGATCGCATGCTCGATCCCGAAGACCTGAAGACCAAAGGACTCGGGGAGTCGGTCATCATGAAGCTGCTCGCGATCACCCACCCCGAGACCTTCATACCCGCGTTCCCTTACCACGGAGCCAAAGGAAAGGGTCTGATGATCCACTGTCTCGGACTGGAAGAACCGACTGGTTCGCCAGGCGAGATGCAGGTGCGCGCCAACCAGATCCTTCGCGACCGCGTCGAGCCGTTCTTCCCGGACGATCCGTGGGGAATGTCCAAGTTCCTTTATTGGTACCTTGATCGAAACGACAAAGGCAGTGAGCTCGACAAACTTGCCGGTGAACTACTGATTGATCGCAGTTTCCTAGAGGACATCGAGGAACTACTCAAGGACAAACGGCAGGTGATCCTCTACGGGCCTCCCGGTACCGGAAAGACGTATTTGGCGCGAGAGTTCGCAAAGACCTTGGCTCCAGATCGTTACACCATCGTTCAGTTTCATCCCTCAAGCTCATACGAGGATTTCTTTGAGGGTTACCGTCCGGATGAAGGCCGGGACGGTTCATTGACCTATGGATTGAAGCACGGCCCGCTGGCCCGTCTGGCAGACCGAGCGCGCTCGAGTCCCGACCAAACGCACATCATGATCATCGACGAGATCAACCGGGCCAATCTGCCGAAGGTTCTCGGAGAGCTGCTCTATCTGCTTGAGTACCGAGACGAGAAGGTGCAAACCCTCTACCGACCAGACGACGGCTTCGCGTTGCCGCCCAATCTCTGGTTCATCGGCACGATGAACACCGCCGACCGTTCCATTGCGTTGGTCGACGCCGCGCTCCGGCGGCGATTCCACTTCGTGCCGTTCTTCCCAGACCGCTGGCCGATAGAGGATCTGCTCCAACGCTGGCTGGAAGCCAAAGGCGAGCCAACCTGGGTAGCCGAGTTGGTGGCGCAGGTGAACGATGAACTCAAAGACGAATTGGGCGGATCACACCTGCTGTTGGGACCGAGCTACTTTATGAAGGAAAACCTCGATGAGCAGGCTGTTCGCCGAATCTGGGAGTACAACATCGAGCCGTTCATCGAAGATCAGTTCTTCGACAACCACGAGCAGATCGACAAGTTCCGCTTCAAGACCGCTCTTCAGCGCTATCGCAAGGAGTCCGGTGTCGAGGAGACCGAGGAGCTGGCGGTCGAAGAGTCGGAGGTCTCTGACTCAGATGACGATGCTGATTCCGATGGCGAGATGCAGTGAGCGAGTCCCGTGGGTGAGCCGATCGAACTCCGCGAGTACGAGTCGACGAGTGTGCGGCTCTCGGCTAGTCAAGCTAGCCGGCTCAACACTGTCGGGCGCGGCGCGGTTGCTGTTGGGTTGACCGACGAACCCGGCCTCTATTCGCTGACCGCTCAGAACATGGTGGGCACGCTCGTCGTTGACGATCGCCGAATCCTGATTCGCCCCAAGATTCAACCCGAGAACCTGTTCCTGCTGCTCGAAGTAGGACTCCCGGCCAAGGCGTGGCGACAAGAGTCCTTCGACTACGCCACCAGTCCGGACCTGTTGCCCTCTGTCATCGCGTTCTATGCCCGGACACTGCAGACAACGCTTGCCCGAGGCCTGCTGCGCTCGTACCGACCCGAAGAAGACCGGCTTGTCGCCCTGCGCGGTCGAATCGACGTGGCAGCACAGTTCCGTCAGGCTGGGGTGCCGTTGCCAGTCGCTTGCCGCTACGACGAGTACACGCCCGATATTCTCGATAACCGCTACGTGAAAGCAGCAGCCCGGCTGGCCGCACGTGTGCCGGGAGTTCGAGCCGAGGATCGTCGACGGTTGCTGCAACAGATCGTCGCGCTTGAGGACGTATCCGATGACCCCGTTCGGCCCGACGACTTGGACCGACTGTTGTTCACGCGTCTGAACGCCCACTATGAACCAGCACTACGACTCGCTCGGCTCCTGCTGGAGAACCTGACATTGGTCGACCAACGAGGCAACCGATCGGCGTCCTCGTTCCTTGTCGACATGAATCAGTTGTTCGAGGACTTCGTCACCCACAGGCTCCGACGCGCACTGCGCGGGCGGCTCGAAGTTCGCAGCCAGGCCGGGTCCCACCTTGGGGATTCAAAGAAAGTGCGGATTCGTCCCGACCTCGTGTTCCGCAAACAAGGCAAGGAACTGTTTGTCGCAGACATCAAGTACAAGCTGACCGCGGACGCCCAAGCCCGCAACAGCGACTACTACCAGCTTCTCGCCTACACCACCGCCCTCGATCTACCCGAGGGCGTGCTGATCTACTGCCTTGAAGACGGCGGTCGCCCCGAACGCACCGTCACAGTTCGACACGCTGGCAAGCTCCTCCACACCCGCGCCATCGATCTGGCCGGCCCACCCGATTCCGTAACGGCCGAGATCAATCAAACCGCCGACTGGATCGCGATCCGAGTGAATCATCTCAGCACTCGCTGAAGGAGCGAGCGCCGATCAGAGCCCAGCGTTCGCCGGATGCATGTTGCAACGAATTCTCCTCGTCGGGAGTTGCGTGATCTGATAACTTAAACATATGGCTAATGCTGCGCAGTTGATTCGCGAAGCTCGTTTGAAGGCTGGGTTGACTATGTCGGAGCTAGCTGAGCGCGCGGGAACCTCGAAGTCCACGCTTTCAAGGTATGAGAACGGATTGGTGGACCCCGGGACCGAGACTCTGAATCGACTCCTAAGAGCGTGTGGGCACGAGCTTCGGAGTCGACCAGTCGGGCTCCCGTCGTCGTTGGCCGAGATAGCAGACCGGTTCAAAAGACAAGGCGAGCCGACAGCCGAAGACGTGACCCGAGCGCGCGATGGCCGAGAGTTGCGAACCGCCGCTGACCTTCAAGCTTTCGCTGCCGAACTGCGCGAACAGGGACTTCTCTCTACGTGAACAACCCTGCTGACGACTACGGAGATCTTGACGAGACAAGGATCTTTCAAGCGCTCGACGATCATCAGGACCGTGAAGCGTTAGCGGAGCTCGATCGACTCCGGCAGCGTCTGCGAGGAGAAGTTGGCGACCGATAGCCCAACCGGCGCGCCCTAGAGCGGGGCGAAGTAGCGGACGCTGAACAGGGATCCGATCATGCCGCCGGTGGTCGACAGGGCGAGGTCGCCGACCGTGTCTTCGCAGGTCAACGACAGTCCGCCTCCCGCGCCGGTCTCGGCCACGATCCACTCGGCGATCTCCCAACCGACGATGGCCAACGCTCCGATACCCGCACCCAAGACCTAGGCGTCGGCTCTGGGCATCTCGCTTGCAGAATCGACTCGGCGGAACCGCCAAGCGTGGAAGGCAGACACCAGCAGCACCGCTGATCGCCTAGGCGAGTTTGGTGGCTATATCGCGGGCCGCTCGCAGCGCGGCGCCATCGCTCGACGTGTTCCAAGCGCCTGGATGCAACCGCTGACCTTCGGCTTCACGGAGCAGATCTGAGAGCAACATCGCCCGGTTCACCCCGACCGGGGACCACAGGTACATTCCGAACGCTCCGGGGATGGGGTTTATCTCGTTCAACAAGACGGTGTTCTCGCCATCCCACAGAAAATCGATTCGCGGCGCGCCGCTGATCTGCACAGCCGCGGCGAGCGTCCTGGCCGCGTCTTCGATCGTTTCGTTGATCGCAGGCGGGAGTTCGGCCGGCAGTTCACGGGGCGCAGACTCCATGCCCTCCGCGCCCGACAAGTACTTCGTGGCGTAGTCGTAGACGCCGTCGGCGAAGGGCCGTTCGATCGCCGACACCTGCAGCTCAGGGAACCTGCGCACCGCGATGTTCAAATCGATCCAGCCTTCGAGATATGGCTGAACGACGAGCCCTGAGCGTGCCGAGGCTACCTTCGACAAAGACTCGATGGTCGCAACATCGGCCACGCCGACTTCCACGCCGATCGAGGAGCCGCCGAACCTCGGCTTGACAGCCCAGGGAGGATCGAACGGCACGGCGAACTCGGCTCCAGGTTCGAACGGCACGCTCGGAATCGTGTCGATCCCGACAGTGCCCGCAATCGCGGTTGTCGCCAGTTTGTCCATGGAGGCCGCACATGATCTGGCTCCGGGCCCGGTCACACGGATACCGGCCAGACGGAGCAGCGAATCCAGGCTCCCGTCCTCGCCGGGACCCCCGTGGCAACAGTTCAAAACCACAGAGACGTCGAGTGGTCGGCTCCTCAAGCGCCCCGGTTCGGCGAATCCACCGGGGATCGTGAAATCCAGCGGGACGAATCCCTCTCGATCCGGCCTTGCGAAATCACTGGCCTCCGCGTCGACGGGCACCCGCTCGAATCCCGCCTGCTTGGTCCAGTAGACGAGGTTCGTGTCGGTGCCGGCGTCACGCAGCACGCGCGCCGCTTGCAGACCGGTCAGAATGCTGATGTCGTGCTCCGGCGACGGCCCCCCGAATACAACTGCGGCCTTCAACTTGGCTCCTCGGTCCTACGGATAGTGGTCGGGCAGATCGTTCTCCCAGAGAACTCCGTCACCTGCGCTCAGATTGAGTCGAACCCACTCCCGCGCAGCGTCACGGCTTGAGACCTCGATCACGATACCGCCAACGGTCGACGCGCCACGGCGAAGGGCGGCGCGGTTCGTCCGTCCGACGATGACGAGTTCAGCCCCGGATTCAATGATGAGCCTGGCGAATTCGGCGTTCTCAGGTTCCTGCTGATCGCCCAGCTCGACCATTCCGGGGGTGATGACAACCGATCGGCCTTCGCGGCCGTGAGCCGACAGCGTGGCCAGTGCCACTCTCGCGCCGGCAGGATTCGAGTTGAACGTGTTGTCGATGATCGTCACGCCGGACGCTGAAACCGAGACGCTTGCCCGGTGTTCACCGGTCTGGAGCCGTTCGACGAGCACCCCGAGGCGATCCGGAGCCAAACCGGCCTCCACGGCTAGAGCCGCGGCCACTGCAACATTCGAGCCGTGCACCGAATCGTGCAGTGAAGCAAGCGGATACGACTCATCGAAATAGTCGATGCGCAGATCCCCTCCGGTGTCGTCGGCCGACACCCGGACATCGGCAACGCTGTCACGTCTGCCCGAACAGCGGATCACCCGATGAGTGCCAGCTATGCGTTCGGCCTGCTCCGCCAACTCCGGAGCGTCGACGTTGAGCACAACGGTCGCGGCGTTCTCGGCGATCTCCATCTTCGCCTCAACGATGTTGTCGATCGAGCCCATGCGTTCCAGATGGACCGGCCCGATCGCGGTGATCGCCACAACCTCCGGTTTGATCCAGCGGCAGAGTCGCCTGATTTCACCGGCGCCGTAAGTGCCCATCTCGGCGATGAAGACTTCGGTGGACGAACTCAGATGCTCGTTGATTGCTCGTGACAGACCCGCTTGGTTGTTCCACGAAGCGGGAGAAGCGACGGTCGGACGAACCGGACCGATCAGCGCTGCCAAATGCTCCTTGGTCGAGGTTTTTCCGTAGGAGCCGGTGATGGCGACAACCAACGGCCGCACCTCGGAAAGCCGCGTCTCGGCGCTTTTTTGGAATCGCTTGGCGAACCGAGACTCCAAGGGAACCGCCACCGCCAGGGCGGCGTCAACCGCGACACACCCGAACAGTGAGCAGATCGCCGCAGCCGACGAGGTTGTTGCCAAGACGCTCAGCAGCCACAGCGCCACTGCCCAGATGAACACCGCCAACACAGCGGTGGTCTTCATGCGCCGTGTGAAGCGAAGCTCAGAAGTCCTGCCGCGCAGCGGCAGTCCGACGGGCGTGATCGCGGCAATCAAGACGACCGCGGCCGAGGACCACAGCCGTGCCGGGCCGTCCAACAGGACCGTGGCGGCCGCCAACATCAGCCCGAGCAGCGCCAGACCCAGGTTGGGGACCGCGGTGGTCTCGAGCCAACGAAAGAGCGTCGTGTTGACTGATCCGGGCAGGTAGTGCTCGCGTTGAGCGACGCGCCACCACTTCGGCATCCAGATCGCCGCGCCGGCGACAGCGAAAAGGACTGGAATCATTGCCGCACGAACCGGTCGATCAGCTCAACGAAGAGCGAGGGATGTTGAAGATGGATGTCATGGCCGCAGTCCCGCTCCACCAGGATCGATCCCTCCACGATCTGTTGGGCGCGCCTGGCGTCGTCGATCCGGGCTGCGCTGTCGTTGCGTCCCCACACAAAAGCGGTGGGGCAACGAATTTGTGCCAACTCGGTCTCGTAGGACTCGTTCACAACCTTGACCAGGATCTCCCGCATGACTCCGGAAGCAGCCAGGTAATCGGCCGAGCCATGTTTCTTGCGGGCGGACTCCAGGCGAGTCTCACTCGCCAACCCCAGTTTGTGGAGCCTTCTTGCCGCTCGATACGCCAGAGGCGGTCGCGCCGGTGAACCGGCCCTGAACACGGGAGTCCCAGCGATGATCAGAGCACGAACCGAATCGGGGGCAGTCGCCGCGATCTGCAGCGCGATCCGTCCACCGAACGAATGACCGACGAGGAGAACTCTCTCGGAGCCTGTCCATTCGATGATCGCCGAGAGGACCTCGGTTGCGTACTCGGCTGAACCCATGGAGACGGGGGGTTGGACCGATGAACCGAATCCCGGCAGATCGAGCAGCATCCCGGGCCTCTGGTTCGCGACAGGAGAGAAGTCGGTTCGAGAGCGACCCCAGCCGTGCAGGTAGATGATCGGAACCAGCGGTGTTGCAACCGGGACCTCCGCGATGAGTCCCAAGCTCCCGAATGTTGCTACAGGCATCTCGCGGTCGCTCTCGTCACGCCGCGATCCTAGCTACGCTCGCAACCCGGGTCGCGCAACGGCCGAGGAGCGTTGCGTCGGCGGATGGGGCACACTGGAGCGGTGAGCGTTGACTGGGACGCGGTCGTGGCCGCGGGATTGTACGACCCCGAGGCGTCAGGCGCGGATACTCGCCGAGAACTCATCGAACTGCTGGCCTCATACGGAGCGACAGTCGAACAGATGGTCGGTGCGATAGAGATCGGCGAGTTGTGGGAGTTGGCGATTGAGCTGGTGTACGGCAAGTCGTCGGAGATGTCGGCCCACGATCTGGCTGAGCGAGTCGGGGTGGACTTGGAGGTGATCGAGTCGATCTACCGGGTGGCCGGAGTGCCGGTCATCGATGCGGATGAACGCCGGTTCGGCGAGCATGATGTGGAACTGGTTCGGGGTCTGGGCAATGTCGTCGGGGGCAGCTTCTTCCAATACGAGGAGTTGGGGGAGATCCTGCGGGTGTTCGGGGAGGCTGTCGGTCGCATTGCCGATGCGGCTGTGGCGATGTACCAGCAGGGCGCCTACCAGAGGATGATTGTTTCGGAGGCCAGTGAATTGGATCGGGCCAAGCTCACCATCGCCAGAGCTTCGGAGGCCATGGTCTTCCCGCAGTTGCTGACCGCACTCATCAGGCATCACATCTCCGACGCCGCGGAACGCTTGCAGGCCACCCAGGTCCAGGGGAGTCCGTCAGAACGTCTGCTCGCGGTTGGATTCGTCGACATTGTGGGGTATTCCGCGCGTGCTTCTGAGGTGTCGATGGGGGAGCTGTTCGACTTGGTGTCGGGCTTCGAGAACCGCTCCCTGGACATTGTGGCCGCCAGTGGGGGACACACCGTCAAACATCTCGGCGATGAGGTGATGTTCGTGGCCAGCGACGCGGCCGCTGCTGCGACCATCGCTATGGATCTGGTTGACGCCTTTGACAGCGAAGGAGACGTGACACCCCATGGCGGAGTCACGTTCGGACCGGTCGTGAACCGCCGAGGCGACTACTACGGGCCGGTGGTCAATCTGGCTTCGCGTATCGCGCGCCAAGCCGTACCGGGTGAGATCCTGGTTTCGTCAGACATGGCGTCGCATCTTGTTGATGTTGACGGATTCGGGACTTTCCCCGCCGGACGGCGAATGCTGCGGGGTTTCGACGATCCGGTCAAGGTCCACACCCTCATTCGCACGTAGCAGGGCTGAAGGAGCAGCACCATGACCGACATCGACGCGCTGACAGCGCAGATCGCACTGGAAGAGAAGCACCATGGTCGTGGGGGAGACCCGCTGGATCGTGAAGGGCTGCGAACGTCTTCAAATCCCGGAATGGTGCCTCAGCGACGGCCCCGTCGGCGTGCGAGGCAGAGACACGGGTCCGGGCCTGCTCCAACCTGAACGTGGTTCTGTAGGCCCGCCCGTCACTCAACAGGCCGGGATCAAAGCGAGGCGCGAGTCGACGATCTCGTGCAGTTCAACGACTGGGTCTGCGCTCTGCCAATAAACCGAGTCGCCGATGGCGAACACACGGTGCGGCGGGCCGTCTGCGAAAGACCTAGCTGTGCCGGCCACGATTCCGTCCACCACGATAGCGAACGCGATCGAGGCACCGGGCGGCGCGTTGATCAACCCGAACACATAGCCGATCGACCCGTCAGCGTCGGGAATCGATGTCGGCCTTTCGCTGAGCCAGCAATGCGGTGACCGGTCAGTGGCATGGTCCAGCGCCCGAGCGCCGATCAAGTGATGTGCTCCGCCGAGTCCGTAAAGGCTGCCCGAGCGGCCGTCACCGAACACTCCGTGCATCTCGGCAGCCAGTTCGTTGGTGATTGTTGCGAAGTTCTCCGGTACTTTCACCGAACCGCCGGTTCCGCCGACGGCACGCTCTGGGACAACCTGCGGATTGAACATGTTCTGGCCTGCGACTGCCCATGGCACTTCAACCTCGAGCAGCGCGGCGATTGTCGGCACGATGTCGACGAGCCGCACGGGTTGGGTTTGAATCGTCCCAGTCTTCTGATTCGGTTCTTTGAACAGCAGCGGAACACCCGCGATACCGCCGACGTTGATCTCGTTCACTCCTCTTGACCGCTCACCTGCCAGAAAGGACACTCCGTGGTCCGCGGTGACGACCACCATTGCGCGGTCGAGGTCTCCGATCGCCTCCAGACGATCCAGGTACTCCCCGAGGAGCTGATCGGCGAAACCGAGTTGGAGCAAATGGCGTTGCTGTCCGAATCGCGCCTTGACCTGGTCGTTGTCCCATCTCGTGAAATACCCGGGTAGGCCGATGTCGGCATAGCTTGAACCGTCGGGCCGCATCCGCCAAGGCACATGGGGCAACAACGCATGCAGGTAGTGCAGGCGGGGAAGATCCTGTGCGCGGATCGCGGCGACCTGTCGTCGAAAGTCGAAGACTCGCGTGTCCAAAGTGATCAGGCTGTCGAGAAAAGCGGTTCGTTCCGCGGTGATTCGCTCCGGATCCACGGGATCGGTGCCGGGGGTGACCTCTGCGGCGGTGGCGATATCGAGGGTGGTTGTGGTTCGGTCCGGTTCCGACGGCGGTTGCGTGCTTGTGGTTTCGGCGGCTCGAGTGGTTGTCGGAGTGGCTGCTGTAGTGGTAGTCGACGCCTGGCCGGTGGTCGTGGTGGCGGTAGCCGCAGGGGCCGGGGCGGCGGTCGTCGTCAACCCCCTTCCGAAATTGCCCCATCCGGCTCCGATCGAGGGAAGCCCCAGGTCCGTACCTTCGGGCGCGAGCAGATGCCCGAACACGATCGCGGCGTCCTGGAGCAACAGTGACAGGGAGCCTTCGTCGTCGCCTTCTGTTTCGTCGCGCGTCGACTCGACCAGCGGCGCGATGGTCGACGTAGCGGTGACTGTGGCCGTAGTGGTCGGAGTGGTTGGATTCGTCGTTGGACTGGTCGAACTGGTGACCGCGGGAGCGTCAGTCGTGGTGGTGGCAGCAGCCGCGGTGTCGTCGGCAATAAGTTCAAGAACCCGCTGCGGTGTTGAACCGTCGCACACCGAGTCGGGGCAGAGATCAACAAGAGGATCCCAGGACGAGACGTCGTACACCCCTCCGAGCAGGGTGAACAGGTTGTTGGGATACATCGAATAGACCGGCGCAGCCCGAGTCTCCAGGGTGCTGGCCAGCAGGGCAGGCACCGCCAGCTCTGTGGTGAATCCGTCCGTCGTGGCGTTGTTGAAGACATGTGAAGTTGCGCCCAGTCGAGCGAAATTGGGGTAGCGGACCGTGTCGATCTGTCCTGATTCGTCGAGCAGTGAGTGCCACGGCAACTCATCGAACACGAGCAGATAGATCGGTGGAAACCGGTCGTTCAGCCGCTCGATCAACGAGAACTGATCTGTGGCTTCTGGGTTGACCGCAGCGTCGACGGAGTCGTCTCGGCCGGCGCTGTCGGTCGGTGCAGGCTGGTCTCGGGCCGTGCTCTCAGGCTGGACTTGATCTGACGGACCGGCGATGTCGTCGAGGTCGGCCCCGAGCAGTGTTTCAAGCGCCACCGCCTCGACGTCGTCCGGGAAGACGACACTGTTGGCCGGTGACAAGAACAGGAAATGGACGACTACGGCCACAGGCAGGACCGCCATCACCGAAACAACTGAGCGCACCCGTTCGTGCCTCACGTAGAGCGTCATCAGGCCATAGGTCACGGCGACGGCGACAGCTGTCACGAGCCAAACCGATCCGCCGATCACATCCACCACCTGGATGACGAACAAGAACATCAACGCCGTCACAGAACCCCGGAAGACGTGTTGACCGACGCGCTCCGAGCGGGCGTGTCCGGCGAGCATCGCCGCGCTCAGCGAGCCGGCGGGCGCGAGCGCAACGACGATCGCGAAGATCACGATCTGGCCCGACGAGCTTGAATGCGCAGTGAAGAAGGTCGGGTTCTCGCCGAGGATCCCCAGCAGCGGTTGGCTGATCGCCAGAGTGGCCAGCACCAGCAGATGCACCATTCGCCACAGCAACGTCTTCACACGAGAAAGTGTGACCCACGCGCGCCGCTACCGCACAGAAACCAGCGCCACGGCGCGGCTGTCGAGCGATCAGTCCCAGGCGGGCACCGCGTCGATGAACTCCAGGGCAGCGTCGATGAAACCGAACTGTTTGGGCAGTCCGAAGTGGTCGATCCCGGGGAGTATCTTGACCGAGGCGTCGGGCAGCGCATCCGCGAGAGGCTCCGCCGACGGTACGATTCTTTGCGAAAGCCCCGGAACTGTCAATGCCTCGGCAAACGGCCGGGGTTACGTCTTTTTGGGCCCGCCTTCCAGATTCCCAGATTCGATATTCCCAGATTCGATCCACAGGTTGTCTCGCAGCTTGCGACCGGAAACCGCCCCCATGTTGGAGGGCCGCGAGTTCCCGAATGGCACGCGATTCGTCGACGATGGCGTTTGCTTTCGTGCCCCTGTTATGGTTCCGAGAACAAAATGGGGGTGACAAAACGATGAACAGCGCGTATCTGGACCCGGCATCCGGCAGCGCGATCATAGGCGCGGTCGCAGCGGGCGGCGCCGGCATTGCGGTTGCGGGCAGGGCTGTGCTGTCCAAGTTGGGTTTCGGCAAGAACAAAACCTCCAAGAAATCTCCGATATACGAAGAAATATACGAAGAAGCAGACGGCTCTGAAGGAGTCGGCTGGCCCGACGAAATCGCCCAGTGATGAACCCGGGTAGCGGCCCGGAGGCGGTTCAGTACGACAGCGGATCGTTTCGGGATCCGAACTCGCGCGTCTGGCGAGACGGCAGCCGCGTACTGCGCGGCCTCAACGGTGCCGCAGCCGCCGATTTCGCCGCGTTGAGCACCACGAGCTTCTATAGCGGGGCATGCAAGGCCGGCGATCTGGTCCGCTGCGAGCCGGTTGAAGCGACCTCCCCGGGTGGGTCGGAGTGGGCGTTGGTGCTCGAACACGACCCTGTTGAGGTGGTCAACTACACCCACGAGTGGTCGTTCTCAATGCTGCGGGACGCGGCGAGTCTCACCCTCAAGTTGGTACGAGCGGCGATCGACGAGCACATGACCCTGAAGGACGGCACGCCGTACAACGTCCAATTCGTCGGCGCGAAACCGACTTTCATCGACATCGCGTCATTCGAGCCTTACCGTGAAGGCGAGCCCTGGTGGGGTTACCGGCAGTTCTGTCAGATGTTCCTGTATCCGTTGATGTTCACGGCCTACAAGGATCTCCCGCACCAGCCGTGGATGCGTGGCGCGGTCGACGGCATCACCCCGGAACAAGCCCGACGGGTTCTCCAGGGACGCCGCCACTCCGGCAAAGGTCTGATTCCCCATGTCTGGCTGCACGCCAAAGCTGACAAACGATTCAGAGGGGGATCCGCGGGCACCGTCGACGAATTGAAGCGGGCCGGGTACAGCAAGAAGATCTACGTCGGCCTGGTCGACCGGCTCCGCAAGCTGGTCGACGACTTGAGTTGGGATCGTTCCGATTCGGCATGGGCGGACTACTCGCAGCGGAGTCACTACCCATCGAGCGACCTGTTGAGCAAAGCCGACTTCGTGCGTGGAGCAGCCGCGCGGCGCCGTCGTTCGCATGTCTGGGACATCGGCGCCAACGACGGCATGTTCAGCCGGATCGCAGCTGAGCAGGCCGATGTCGTGCTGGCCATGGATGCCGATGCCCTGGTCGTGGACCGCCTCTACCGGACGCTTCGCGATGACGGCACTGAAGGCATAACTCCTCTGGTGGTCAACTTTGCGGACCCGACACCGGGCATCGGCTGGCGAGGTATGGAACGCCCAGCGCTCACCGAGCGTTCAAGACCGGAATTGGTGCTCGCCCTCGCGGTCATTCACCATCTGGCGCTCACCCACAATGTGCCCACCGCGGCGATTCTAGACTTTCTTGCTGAGTTCAATTCCGAGGTGGTGTTGGAGGTGCCGACGGAATCAGACTGGATGGTGAAAGAACTGAAGGGCCACAAGCGCGCGGGCACTCATGACGCATACACCCTCGCCGTCATTGAGACGCAGATCCACGAGCGATTCGACGTTCGCCGACGATCGGAACTCAAGGCTGGAACCCGAGTGCTGTTCGACCTGGCGCCGAAAACCTGACGCCGAAAGCCTGACGCGGCCCTGCAAAAGTCTCAGCTGAGGACGGGAACGCTGCTCAAGGAATCGGCGATGGCCTCATCGGAGAGGTCGAAATCCTTCACGGCACCGGAGATGTAGGACTCGTAGGCCGAGAGATCAAGATGCCCATGACCGCACATCGCGGTGAGGATCGTCCTGGACTCCCCGGACTCCTTGCATGCCAGAGCCTCGCGGATGGTGGCGGCTAGGGCGTGGGTGGGTTCGGGAGCGGGCACGATGCCTTCGGTGCGAGCGAACTGCAGTCCGGCCGCGAAGCACTCGCTCTGGGGGATGGCCACCGCCTCGGTGAGGCCCAGGTCGTGAATGTGCGACACCAACGGCGACATGCCGTGGTACCTCAAACCCCCTGCGTGGATCGCTGCGGGAATGAACCCGTGCCCCAGCGTGTGCATCTTGAACAGGGGAGTGGAGCAGGCGGTGTCGCCGAAGTCGTAGCGGTATTCGCCCTTGGTCAGGGTCGGGCACGAAGCAGGCTCGACGCAGCGGATCGTGGGCGCCATGTTGCCGGCCAGCTTCTCGCGCAGGAACGGCAGCGCCAGTCCGCCGAAGTTGGAACCGCCTCCGGTGCAGCCCACCAGCACGTCCGGGGTCTCATCCACCATGGCGAGTTGCCGGAGGGCCTCCTCGCCGATGACTGTCTGGTGCATCAGCACATGGTTCAGGACGCTGCCGAGCGAGTAGCGCACCGCCGGGTCCGCCGCGGCTACCGATACGGCCTCGGAGATGGCGATGCCGAGCGAGCCGGGATGGTCGGGGTCCGCGGCCAGCAACTCGCGGCCGAACTCGGTGACCGGCGACGGGCTGGAGTGCACCGTCGCGCCCCACAGTTCCATCATGGTCTTGCGGTACGGCTTCTGACGGTAGGACGCGGCCACCTGCCACACTTCGCATTCCATGCCGTACTGGGAACAGGCGAAGGCCAGGGCGCTGCCCCATTGTCCTGCCCCGGTCTCTGTGGTGAGCTTGGTGACGCCCTCGGCGTTGTTGTAGTAGGCCTGTGGGACCGCGGTGTTGGGCTTGTGGGAGCCGGCGGGGCTGACTCCTTCGTACTTGTAGAAGATCTTTGCCGGCGTGTCGAGCGCCTTTTCGAGTCGACGCGCCCGGAACAGAGGACTGGGCCGCCAGAGTCGCAGCACGTCGAGCACCCCGCCCGGAATGTCGATGTATGAGTCGCTGCTGACCTCCTGGAGTATCAGCGCCATGGGGAACAGCGGGGCGAGGTCTTCGGGCCCAGCAGGCTCCAGGGTGCCGGGATGCAGCGGTGGCGGTGGAGGTGCGGGCAGATCCGGGATCACGTTGTACCACTGGGTCGGGAGTTCCGACTCCGGCAAGTTCACTCTGTAGTAGTCGTCTGCCATGGCTGGTTCCTTTCGTGGCGATCATCGTCGGGTAAGCGCTGGACAATAACCCAAGAGGTGTTCGCACGGCGAGTTCTGCTCGCTACGACAGGCGCGCGGTGCTGAGATCGGCTGAACGCAATAAGGTCGTGTCATGGATCGACCTGCATCTGTGGACTTCCACTTCGACGTCATGTGCCCGTACGCCTACCAGACTTCACGCTGGATACGGGCCGTGCGCGAGCAGACCGACCTGACGATCGACTGGCGGTTCTTCAGCCTTGAGGAGATCAACAGGGTGGAGGGCAAGAAGCACCCGTGGGAACGTGAGTGGTCCTATGGCTGGTCGATGATGCGTATCGGCGCGGCGCTGAGGCGCATAGACATGGCCCATCTCGACGATTGGTATGCAGCGGCAGGAAAGGCGTTGCACGAAGACGGCAACAAGCCGCACGAACCCGACGTGGCTCGGCACGTCTTGTCTGAGATGGGCCTCGATCCGGGCATTGTCGACGCGGCGATCGCCGATCCGACCACCCACGACGAGGTGAAAGCCGACCACGACAAGGTTGTCGCGGCGTCGGGTTATGGGGTCCCGACGCTGTTCTTCGCCAACGCCGACGGCAGCGAGCAGACGATCTTCGGCCCTGTGCTGGTGGATCCGCCCCTCGACGACGCGGCGCTGCGACTGTGGGACACGGTCTGCGGCTGGCTCGAGTTCCCCCATCTCTATGAGATCCAACGACCCAAGACCAAGGCCGACGAGAAGGCCATCGCCGGCACGTTCCGCCCCTATCTCGAAGCCCGCGACTGGATTTCGGTCAACCGCGGCGTCGAAGTCGGCTTCGGCGAAGACGGCTTCACCGTCGTAGGCGCTGTCACCTAGACCTCCCGCCCCGGAGTTTGGACAAAATACGGGACTTTCCTTGTCTCGTGCAGGCGTCAATCGTCTAGCCTCGGAGTCGTCAGCCACCACCAATCGACAGAGGAATCATCAATGGCAACTTCGCAACCCGCGATCCTCATGGATCTTCAGAAGTACCAGTGGTACGTACACATGAGCCGTACCGAAAACGCCGATCTCGGTCTCATCAAGAGCGCAATCAAGGACAGTCTTGCCGACGCCGCGGCACAGGGGGTCAACCTTTGCGTGCTCTTCGGCCCGACGCTGGCCGACGACCTCGGGATCGAAACCGACGATTTCCAGCCATACCCCGGATACGAGTCGCCAGACGGGTCCCGCGTCGCCAAGGGAACCCAGGAGGAGCTTCTCATGTGGCTCCACCACGCCGACAAGGATCTGATCTGGGAGGTGCAGCACACCTTCCGCAAGGCAGTGGCCGGGCACCTCGAGGTGGCCCGCGAGACCCCCACGTTCATCTACAAGAACAGCCTCGACCTGACCGGCCACATCGACGGCACCGGCAACCCGGAGCCCGAGGACCAGAAGGACCGGGGCATTGTCGACGACGGCCAGCCGGGCGAGGGCGGCAGCTACTGCATCGCCCAGCGCTGGGTACACGACATGGACTTCTGGGCCACGCTCTCGCTCGAAGAGGAGGAGAACACCTTCGGTCGCACCAAGGCCGACTCGGTCAAGCTCGAGACCCAGGTCCCGACCTCGCATCTGTCCCACGTCGAGCTCCGCGAGGGCGCGACCGCCGACGAGTCGACCCCCAAGCGGGGCGAGATGGTTCGCCGCTCCACCCCCTATGCGTTCCACGAGGGCACTGTCGGGCTCTATTTCATGGGCTTCTGCAAGACGCAGGCGCCGATGCGTGAGCGTATGGAGGCCATGTATGGAACCGGTGGCCAAGCGCTCGACGCCATCACCGACTACTCCACTCCGGCCTCTGGTTCGTTCTACTTCGCTCCTTCTGTAGAAGCGCTCGAAGCCGCACTCGCCTAGGCTCGCGGCCCGGACCGCAGATGAGCGACACACCGCGCATCGCGGGACTGGAACCCACCTTCACCAACATCGACGACGGCGACATTCCGTTCATTGCGGTGCGCAGCCAGCGCAACGCCGACGGTTCGGAGTCCCATGTCTGGGAGAAATGGGTGGCCTTCTCGGTGGATCCCCTCTACCTGGCATTGTTCGCTCGTTGGGATCCGGGCATGATCGTGCGCCATCACGGGCACTACAGCCCGCACACGCTCACCGTCCTGTCCGGGTCCTTCACCTGCGGCGATGTGGAACTCGGTCCGGGCGGCCATATCGAACTGCCGCTGGGCGCCTCGTTCGGCCCGTTCGTTGCGGGTCCACAAGGCGTGGAGCTGTATGAGGTGATGATGGGCGACCCCCGTTCGTGGAGCGACGACATGGACTCCATGGCTCACTGGCTCGCCGACCGTGGTGTTGAACAGTTGCCTGACCCGCCCATCGAACTTCCCGCCGGTCTTGAAGACCTGCGAGCTGTGTTCTCCAAAGGCCGGCAGAGCTCCGAAGGCGCGCAGAGCTCCGAAGGCCAGCAGAGCTCCGAAGGCCAGCAGAGCTCCGAAGGCGCGCAGAGTCCGGAGGGATGGGGGAACAATTGCACACCCGTATCACCGAGGCGATGACCCGCTACGAGTGCAACGGCCGCGTCGGGATGGGGATGAGCGAATACCTCGATCAGATCGTCGACGGTCGTCCCATCGGTGCCGACATGAACCTATGAGAGGCGTCAAGCGCTGATGAGCGCGGAGTTGGCGGGCGCACTCGCCGTCTCGCTCGCCCATGCGCTCGGCACCGACAGCGAGACAGCATTGGCCCAGGCGATCCGCAGCGGCGCGTTCGACGACCGCATGGGCGAACTCGCCGAAGCACTGTGGGAGACCACCCTCGACAAGCTTGCGGTCGCCAACCCCACCGACAGCGAGGATTCAGGCCTCAGTTGATAGCGGTCGGTGCGAGATTCAGGGGACCCTTAGAACTCTGGCGGGATCGCGGTTGGCGGCGACCGCGGCCACAGGGAGAGAGGCAACAAGGCTTGTCAGGCCGATGGTGATCGCAACTGCAGCGACCAGCGACCAGTCCATGGGATAGTGCAGGATCGAAGCGCCGACGGTAGCAGCGGCGACGGCGACGAGAACTCCGGCCACTACCGATGCCCCGACCCCGGTGAGGATGAGGATGGCGATGTCTGAACGGGTGGCGCCGAGAGCCCGTCGTCGTGCCATATGACGGGTTTGGGTCGCGTTGGTCACAAAGGTGGTCGCTCCGACCAGGAATCCTGCGCCGAGCATCGCGAGATTCCTGAGTTGC
Source organism: Acidimicrobiales bacterium (assembly GCA_965116485.1). Lineage (GTDB taxonomy): Bacteria > Actinomycetota > Acidimicrobiia > Acidimicrobiales > Aldehydirespiratoraceae > VXYK01. The sequence goes on along the minus strand of OZ220692.1, from coordinate 2,619,556 downwards.
CGGGCGGAGTCGCTGAGTCCGGTGGCGACGTCTCGGCGGAGTTCTTCGAGGTCGTCCGGCACTGAGACGCTGAGGTTGAGGCCGCCGAAGGAACCAATGAGACCGACCAGCCGTTGCACAGAGGCGGGTTCGTCGACCAGTACCAAGATCCGTCGTGCGGAGGTCCACTCACATATGCTGCGGGTTGCCAAACCGGGGTCGGCGAACGGGTGTGCCTCGATTTGTCGTCGGCCGGCGACTGCGATGAAGGCGGGTTCAAGTGCGAGATGCAGCGTTCTGATCGAGCCGCGATGGCTTTGCGGCAGCCGAACTGATCCGCACGGGTCGTTCTGCCCGCCTCCGACCGACAGGAGGTCGACCATCGGGATCCGCTCGCTGGTCGGCCAACCCGCAGCGGGTCTGGCGTCCTGGACTGTGCCGAGCGCGATCAGGTTGTCCACGATCGACAGTTCGCGCAGTGCTGAGATCGTCGCGGAGTCGAGGCTCGTGCTCTGCTGAGTGAATTCGTTGTCGGTGATCGTGACGGTTCGTTGTTCTGGCCGGTCGAGGGCTGTCAATGCGTCGGATCTTGCATTCTGGGCTTGGGCGCTGACGGCGAGCGGAATGAACGCTCCAACCGCGGCGATCAGCATCACGATTGCGGTAACCGCACGCCGAGCTGCCAAGATCGCCAGAGACTCGCGGGCCAGCGTGACCAGGCTTGTCCGGCGACTGTGGTACTCGTCGGCCATGTGGTCAGTCGAGCGACACGACGCGGTCGGCGTATTGGATCACCGCGTCGTCGTGGGTTGCGATCACGACCGCCGAGCCGGACCGAGCAGCGTCGCCCAACAGTTCCATCACGATGCCGGAACTCTCAGCGTCGAGATTCCCGGTGGGTTCATCGGCGAGCACGATCGCAGGCTGCTTGATCAACGCGCGGCACAGCGCGACCCGTTGGGCTTGGCCGCCCGAGATGGTCGCGGGCAGGCGCCCCGACAGAAGGTCGGTGTCAAGGTCCACCTCCCGCAACAGGTCCCTCGCCCGTGCCCGGAACCTGCGAGTCGACAACCCTGCGAAGAGTGCCCCTTCAGTTATGTTGTCGAACACTGTCCGCGTCGGATCGAGTAGGGCGTCTTGAAACAAGAAGCCGATGTGGGTTCCCCGCAGCATCGATCTGGAGTAGTCCGTCATCGCCTCCGTCGGTCGACCTACGATCTTGATCTGTCCGTCGTTGGGCGACAGCAAGAGTCCGAGGAGGTTCAGCAGGGTCGACTTGCCGGACCCTGATCTCCCGGTGACCGCCGTGATGGACTGGGCACCGAACTCCACGTCGAGGTCATTGAACAGCCAATCGCCCGTGGGAGCGAATCGGAAGCGGAGGCCGCGGGCTTCGGCGCTCGGTTGTGCGGGCAGATTCACTGGCCCACCACGACCTCTGTGCCGGGCTCGAGCGGCTCGACAATGGCCAAGCCGCCGACAACGGCGACGACCCTCACGTCTGCTGCTGAGCCGTCGGCCAGGCGAATGGTCGCGTTCAAATCCGCAAGGTCGTTCAGCGCCGCCACAGGCACGATCGTGCCCTCGGTCGGCGGCGTCACGACCATTCGCCCGCTGAGCCGTGCCGGGCTGCCCGCCGATAGCGTCAACCCCGACCATTCGTCGAACCCGCCGGACGCCAACGCAAGCTCTATCTCTGTCGCGCGGTCCCGAATCCGAGTCCTGAGCACGGTCATCTCGATGTCCGTGCCGGTTGGGTCGCTGACGGTGAATGTCGCTCCCTCGGCTCGGTAGCGCTGTTCTTGGATCTCGGTGAGCGTCACGGTTGCAACCGGATTCGAGGACACGCCCACAATAAAAGGAGAGCCCGTTGTTATGAATTCACCGACTCGAACTGACGGGTCGGTAGAAAGCAGTCTCGGCAGATCGCCTGCGAATACGATGCTTCCGATCGGCACGGTGTCGCGGTCACTGACGCCGAGCGTCTCCCACCACACTTGAACGGCTTGCGCCGTTGACGGCCCGAACGATCCGTCGGCTTCGGCATCGGCCAAGAAACCCGCGGCGACCAGATGATCCTGGAGCTGCGCAACGTCGACTCCGGCAACGCCCAGCGCCATCTGGCGATGCGCCGGCTGTTCCCCTTCGATGACGACGACCGGTCCGCCGTTGACCGTGCCGATCACTGCCCCTGATTCGATGCTGACGTAGTCCCCGGGCTCGGTGCCCAGAGCCGTGACGACCGCTGTTTCTCCCAGGAACGGCAGCGACAGATCCTGGGTCCATTCCAGGTTGATCGGCGCGGGGTACTCCTCTCCCAATGTGCCGGTCCGCGCCGTAGCCGTGACTGGCTCGGAAGCTCCGGCCTCGGCATTGTCGGCCTCGCGACCGAATTGTTGGCCTGCCCAGAACCCCGCCCCGGCCGCCGCCACTACGACAAGCCCTAACAACAGCACACGAAGAGGAGACCGCCTTGTCACGTCGGTCCGGCCTGTTCACTCACCGACAAAATTGAGACTAAAGCCGTCTGGCGAAGGGCACTGCGCATAGGCCTCCCTGAACGCCGCGAGACCGTTGCGCATCGCGGCGCTGAGGAACTCGCCTACGGACTCGGGATTCGCTTCCATCGACTCCAGGCTAGGCAGTTCCGGCATCGCGATCCCCTGATCGATGAGGCACTCGCGAAAAGCCGCAAGCTCATCGTGACGACGTTTGATCGACTCGTCGCTCAGTTCTTCACGGAGGACGAAACCCTCGTCTTCAAGCTGCCGATCGCAATGTGCATACAACGCCCGCATTTGTTCGACTGACAACGTGTCGTTCTTGTCGCTGACGACAACCCCGTCCGACAACAACTCTGCGTCGATGCCGTTGTCTTGAATACACGCGACCAAGGCCCGCTCCATAGGAAAGCCCGCAGCAGCGTTGCCGCCTCTCAGGTTCGGATCAACTGCCTGGTCCTCGTCCGACGACGAGCAGCCGCCGGCCACCACCAGAAGGACTATCGTCGCAGCTACAAGAAGTTGTCGCCCAACAGAGTCCATCGCTCAGAATTGTATGCAACTGGCATAGCCGAATGACATGGGCATGGCTCCACCTGTTGGTTCACCAATTGATACGGCACTTCGCATAGGCGTTGTCGAACGCCTCGGGATCTTCACGAGCCGCAGCGCTGAGGAGGTTGCCTGCAGACTCCGGATTCGCAGAGAACACCTCGAAGCTGGCCAACTCCGGTATAGCGATTCCCTGATCGATGAGACACTCGCGCAGAGCCACGAACCCGTTGTAGCTGCGCTCGGTCAACTCTTCGCCCGGTTCCTCATGGACGATGAATCCCTCTTCTTCAAGCCGCTGAAAGCAAAGGTCACGCAGCGCTCTCCATTCCTCTCGCGACAGCGTGCCGTTCTTGTCGCTGCTGACGCTCCCGTTCGCCCGCAACTCCGAGTCGATGCCGTGGTCTTGAATACACGCGACCAAGGCCCGCTCCAAGGGATAGCCCTCAGCCGCGTTGCCAGGCCTCCGACTCTGATCCACTGGCGTGTGTTCGTCGGACGAGCAACCAATGGCCACCAAGACAGAGACCGAAGTTGCAGCGACAAGAAGCTGTCTTCCAACAGAGTTCACCGTTCAGAGTTGTGTGCAGCCAGCGCCGCCCGAGAGCAACGGTGTGGCCTGCACTGACCATGTGCCGTAGTTCCTTTGAGTGTACCAGATTGATCTAAAATACCCGGTGTAGTGCAGCGTCGTGTCCCACGGTTCCAAGTAATGTTCATGCCAAGTCGAACCTCCCGAATTGGACTCCGTGAACACAGTCCAGCCGCTCTGACAGCTGATTCTGCCCTCTCTGTAGCCAGCCGAGGCTGGGCCGGCGAGATTGACCAGCAACAGGACGACCACGGCCACGAACGCAACACTGCGACGCTTCAACTTCTGAATCATCACGGGACCCTCTCTTCACGGGACCCCTCTCTTCACGGGCAGCTTATGGCTTGTGCAATGCTCTGTCAATGCTCTCGCAGCTCTGGGCACTCGGAGGGTTCAGGACTCCAACAGAGGGCGCAGGACCGTGCCGATAACTGCCCCTGAGTCGATGCTGACGTAGTCCCCGGGCTCGGTGCCCAGAGCCGTGACGACCGCTGTTTCTCCCAGGAACGGCAGCGACAGATCCTGGGTCCATTCCAGGTTGATCGGCGCGGGGTACTCCTCTCCCAATGTGCCGGTCCGCGCCGTAGCCGTGACTGGCTCGGAAGCTCCGGCCTCGGCATTGTCGGCCTCGCGACCGAATTGTTGGCCTGCCCAGAACCCCGCCCCGGCCGCCGCCACTACGACAAGCACCAACAGCAGCACACGAAGAGGAGACCGCCTTGTCACGCTGGTTCCGGCCTGTTCACTCACTGATATGGGCAATTCGCGTAGGCCTCCTCGAACGCTAAGGGATCTTCACGGGCCACGGATCCGAAGACATTTCCTAGCTCAGGATTCCCAGCGAGCGACTCGAAGCTGGCCAACTCAGGTATCGCGATCCCGTGATCGATGAGGCACTCGCGGAAAGCCGCGAGTGCGGCGTAGTCACTTTGGGTCAACTCGTCGTTTGACTCCTCATGAACGATGAAACCTTGGTCTTCCAGGCGTTGAAAGCACAGATCACTCAATTCGTGCGATTCCTCCCGCGAGAGCGTGCCATTCTTGTCACTAAGAACAGCCCCGTTCGGCAACAGCTCTGCGTCAATACCGTTGTCTTGAATACACGCGACCAACGCCTGCTCCATAGGAAAGCCCGCAGCAGCGTTGCCGCCTCTCAGGTTCGGATCAACTGCCTGGTCCTCGTCCGACGACGAGCAGCCGCCGGCCACCACCAGAAGGGCGAAAATCGCAGCGGTAAGGAGCTTTCGACCAACGCATCTCATCAATCACCCCTCCAGTAGCGGGCGCAGCACGGGGGCGATGGGGTCGAGGTAGATGGTCTGGTCCGCGTCGAGCAGGCCCCGGTCGACCCAGCGGTTCATGATCCGCACGACTATCGCCGCGTAGCGTGCGGCCGCGAACAGGACCCAGGGACCGATGTCTGTGACCTCACGGCCGCTCACCTCCACGTAGTGCTCAACCTGGAGTTCTGTGCTCGGTACCCCAGGAAGCAGTTCGATTCCGGCGAGTGCGTGGGACCACTGCTCGAACATCAGACACCAACCGAGGTCCATCTCGGGCGGTGCCAGAGCGGCCGCCTCGAAGTCGGTCAGACACGCCGGCCGGAAGTTCTGCCAGATCACGTTGCCGAGCCGGGCGTCCCCCCAGGTGAGCACGGTCGTGTCGGTCCTGGGGAGTTCGTCGGCGACGCGGTCGAACGCTGCCATCATCAGGTCATGGGGTCGCCCGTCAAGTTCGCGCTCCGCGTAGTCGCGCCAGATCCTGAGCTGGCGGTGTCCGTCGTTGACGTCGCTGTCTGAGAGCCAGCCCAGATCAGCCGTCTCTATGTCGACTGCATGCACTCCAGCCATGACGTCGATGCACCTGGTGGCCATGAGTTCTCGCGCGTCGGGGTCAGCGTCGGCATAGAAGCCCGTGAGCACGTAGGCGGGGTCTTCGCGGGGGATGTCTCCGCCGACGAAGTCCATCACGAAGAACGGCGAGCCGAGCGCCTCTGGGTCGGTCTCGTAGCCGAGCAGAGGAGCGATCGGCACATCGGCGTGGGCGGCCAGCGCCGACATCACCCGCCACTGGATCTCGATCTCATTGTCGACCACAACCTGGACCGGGTACACGGGGGGCTCGGGCATTTCCCGGCGCAGCACTATCGTTCGATCTTCGGTTGATGCCGATGTCGTCACGGAAATCGGCACGATCAGGGTCTCCGCGGAGTACCCACCGCTCGGCCGGTCGAAGGCGCCGACCTCGACATGGCTCACGCCGTCCAGCCGCTCGGTCAGCCACGTCGCGAGCGGCGCGGCCATGCCGCGGTATTCGTCGTTGTCGGACTCGCTCACAACGATAGATTTGCCGCGTCGTGAGCGGCTGTCGAACCGGACTACCCTCCCATCTGATGAACCGACGATGGCTCCCACCGTTGATTGTCGCCCCGTTGATCGTGGGCGTATGGGTGCTGGGCGTTTCGTTGCCGGCGTCGGCTCACGGCACCGGAAGCCGCACTGATCTGCCTTTGCCGGCATGGCAGATGGCGTGGGCCGCAGCATTCTCGGTGATCGTGTCGTTCGTGGCGCTCGGCACCTTCTGGGACAAGCCGAGGCTCGCAGCCGCGGCAGCCGGTCGCCGCTTGGTCTCTCTGGCGTCATCGCCGGCGAAGGTCATAGAGGTCGCCTGCAAGATCATCGGAGTCGCCCTGTTCGGTGTGGTGATGTTCGCAGCTTGGTGGGGCAAGCCCAGCGCGGCCACGAACCTCGCTCCGACCTCGTTCCTGATCTGGTTCTGGGTCGGACTGCAACTGGTGTCGGTGCTAGTGGGCGACGTCTACCGGGCGTTCAACCCGTATCGGACGATCGCTGACGCAGCGGCGTCTCTCAAGGCCAGAATCCGCCCGACATTACGGTCACCCGCAGGCGACGACAGCAGAGACGGGACCGGAGGATGGATCGCGGTCGCCATGATCGCGGCCTATCTGTGGTATGAACTCGCCTACCACAGCACGGACTCCCCCCGATCCGTCGCCGTTTTTCTGACCGCGTACTCCGCGGTTATGCTCGGCGGCGCGGCCCTGTACGGTCGTGATTGGGTCCGTACTGCCGACGGCTTCGCGGTGTTGTTCAAGAAGATCTCGCTGATCGCGCCGGTTCATCGCGACCGGTCCCGAAACCTGCGGCTGAGGACCCCTCTCTCAGGACTCACCACCCTGCGCGGCGGCGTTTACACGGTCGCTTTCATCCTGACCGTGCTGGGAGCCACCACGTTCGACGGGTTCACCCGCAGTTCGATTTGGCTCGATCTGGCCGGTGACCTCACCGGTTGGGAAGCTACGTTCGTCAACACCCTGGGTCTGGGTGTGATCGTCGCCTTCGTCGCGCTGCTCTACACGCTGGCGATCAAGGTGATGGCCGCCCTAACCGGCGACTCGACCCGAGAACTGGCCATTGAGTTCGCCCCGACGCTCGTGCCCATCGTGGTGGCCTATGCGGTAGCCCACTATTTCAGCGCCCTCCTGCTCGACGGGCAACTGTTGATCAACCTGTTGTCGGACCCCTTCGGACACGGCTGGGACCTGTTCGGCACTCGTGACTACGCGATCAACTGGACACTGGTCAGCCCCGCTGAGATCGCCTGGGTCCAGGCCGTCGCGATCGCCGTTGGGCATGTGCTCGCGGTGGCCGCAGCGCACGATCTGGCGATCGACCGGTACCGGCGCGAAACCGCACTGCGCTCCCAGTATCCGATGCTGTGTGTGATGGTCGCCTACACCGTCATCGGTCTGCTGCTACTGCTGGGCGCCTGATGCGCTCCGCTGACAGCGCCTTGATAGTCGCCTCGGATGCACCTCGACACGCGGTCGAGCGCGCCCCGCGAACCGACCTCGTGATAGCTGCCGATGCTGGGCTGGAGGTGCTGCTGGCCGCGCGCCGGCCTGTCGACCTGATGGTCGGCGACCTCGACTCGGTGTCGGCGGAGGCGCTCTCGGCGGCTGCTGCGGCCGGCACTGAGATCGTGCAGCATCGGTGTGACAAGGACGAGTCGGATCTTGAGCTCGCCTTGTCAGCCGCAATCGACAGCGGGGTTCAACGGATCCATGCAGTGCTGCGCGACGGAGGTCGGCTCGATCATCAACTGGCGAATCTGTTGGTGCTGGCGTCGACGCGTTGGCGATCCGCGGAGATCGACGCGGTCGTGGGGGAGCATCGGGTCTGGATCGTACACCGCGAGCGGACGATTCCGTTGGTTGCGGGAGAACCGCTGGCGCTTCACGCGGTCGGCGGTTCGGCGACCGGAGTGACCACTACCAATCTGAAGTACCCCCTCGTTGATGCCGATCTGCCCGGTCTGGTGGCGCTGGGGATTTCCAATTCGGCCGTGGCCGCCTCGCCGACGGTAAGGATCGAAACGGGTGTGGTGATCGCGATCAGTTCGTCCTAGCGGTCCCAGTCGTTCTAGCTGTCCAACGCCCGTTCCGTTGCTCGATATTGAGGGGCAGGCCGAAACAGGAGCTGAGCAGTTCGTCGGTGAGCACATCGGCGATCCGTCCCTGGGCCAGGGTTCTCCCGTCACGAAGCAGCAGGCAGTGGGTGAAGCGGTCCGGAATCTCTTCAACATGATGGGTTACCAGCACCATCGGAGGATTGGCGGGATCTGAAGCCAGGTCGTTGAGCATCGAGATGAACTGCTCGCGGCCGCTGAGGTCGAGAGCCGCCGTTGGTTCGTCCAACAAGACGAGCCCGGGATCGGTCATCAACGAACGAGCCACCAGCACCCGCTGCCGTTCGCCGTCCGAGCATGTGCCGAACCGTCTCTTGGAGAGGTGGCCCGCCCCGACCCGGTCCAGGGCCCGCTGGGCGTCCGCGTGGTCCTCATCGCGGTATTCGTGCCACCAAGGCTCCAGCGCCGCGTTCAACGCGGTCATCACCACATCGGACACCAGCACTTGTGGACGCAGCATCTTGGCCAGAGCCGCGCTGGTGAACCCGATGCGCGAGCGCAGCGTGCGCACGTCGGTGCGCCCGAGCCGCTGTCCGAGCACGGCCACTTCGCCTGATGAGGGATGAAGCCACATCGAGGCGATCTGCATCAGAGTCGTCTTGCCCGAACCGTTGGGACCGAGCACGACCCAGTGCTGTTGAGGTTCAACGCGCCAGTCAATGCCACGCAGAACCTCCACGCCGTCGATCGTGCGCTTGACCGCGCGCAGATCCAGCACCGCGGCGACAGCCGGGTCTGCTTGTGCGGCGCCCCGCTGAAGAGGGCCCATCAGGTGAACACCCTCACCAGAAGGGCGACGGCCGCCGCGGCCGCTCCTATGAGCACAATCGGGGCCAGACTGCGGGCATCGACATGCTTTCGCAGTGGTCCGGATGCCGCGAATCCGGCGATCGCGCCGGGAACGAGCGCTGCCCCGACAAGCAACTCGTCAATCCCCAGGCGGCCGGCGAGCGCGATTCCCGGAACCACCATGAACAGGCCGACAGTGAAGTACATGCCCATTGTCGACCGGAACTGGGGCCCGGGACGGTGCTGCAACAACAACGCCATCGGCGGCCCACCGAAACCCACCGAAGTGGCACTGAACCCCGAGAAGCCGCCCGCTCCCAGCAGGGTCGAGGTGTTGGTCGGCACCCTGATCGGACCCGCCGACAGAGCCACCGCCAACAGGATGATCACCGCCACCAACAGCTGCAGGCTCGTGTCTGTCACCCTCGCCAGCACCAGCGAACCGGCGATGGTTCCGGGAAGTCGACCGGCGGTTCCCCAGCGGACCGCAGACCAGTCGATGTCGGAGCGTTCGCGCAGCGCTGTGGAAGTCGTCAGCACCGCGTTGCCCACGAAGATCGGTCCGGGGACCAGATCGGGGTCGAGCAGCGCGAACAGAGGGATGGCCAACAACCCGCAACCGAAGCCGATCGAACCCTGAACACATGAAGCCATCGCCATGATCACCACAGCAGCGACAATGATCTCGGGTTCCACGTTCATGGCTTCATCTCCCGGTTCATCTCGCGGCTATTCTGCCCCGCCGTGGGCGACCCAGGTGGCATACATCGCGGCGTACTTGTCACCCAGGGCCACCAATTCGTCATGTGAACCCAACTCGACGATCTCCCCGTCGTGAACCACCGCGATCCGGTCAGCCCGACGGGCCGTGGCCAGACGATGGGCGATGATCACCGCAGTGCGGCTCTCAAGCACCACATCAAGGGCCACTTCCACCCGCGACTCCGACACGAGGTCGAGGTTGCTGGTGGCTTCATCGAGAATCAACACCCGGGGCCGCGCGACCAGGGCGCGCGCCAGCGCCAGAAGCTGTCGCTCGCCCGCCGACAACGAAGCCCCCCGTTCATGGACCGGTGCGTCCAATCCGCCCAGCCGTTCCACCAGATCGTCTATCCCGACAGCCTGCAACGCCGCCCACAGCGTGAGGTCGCTCGCATCCCGCTGCGCGAAGGAGAGATTGTCGCGCACCACGCCGGCGAACAGGAACGGCTCTTGGGGGACCACCCCGAGTTGGGACCGCAGACTGGCGATCTCAACCAAGCGCAGATCATGACCATCGATGAGGATCGATCCCTCCTGCGGATCGTAGAAGCGCATCAACAGCTGCGCGACCGTCGATTTGCCCGCACCAGTCTCCCCGACGAAGGCGACCGTTTCTGAAGGTTCGATGCGCAGCGACACATTGTGAAGCACCGGACGCTCGTCGGCGTACCCGAACGTCACGTTGCGAAGCTCGATCTCGCCTTCGATCGGCGGCAACCTGTAGGCGTCAGGAGCTTGGGCCACCGACGGCTCGGTGCCGAGCAGCTCACGCAGCTTCACGATCGCCGCACCGCCCTGCTGATAGGAGTTGTAGAGCTGGACGAGGGTCTGGATCGGGGCGAAGAAAGAGGTCATGAACAGCACGAAGGCGGTCATTTCTCCGATGCTGATGCGCCCGTTGACGACCATGGCGCCGCCGACGCCCAACAGCGCCGCCTGAGTGCAGATACCCACGAATTCAGTGGCCGGCGCGTAGATCGAGTTGGCTTTGGCCGCCGCCACCGCGCCGTCGCGGTGTTCACCCACCAGATCGCTGTGCATCGCCATGTTGGTCGACCTGCGGTTGTGAGCAGCGATCACGCGTATGCCGGCGAGCGACTCCGAAAGGTTGGACAGCAGCGCGGCTATGCGTTCACGCACGACCAGATAGGAACGGGCCGAGACGTCGCGGAACCACAACGAGGTGATCAACGTCGGCGGCACGGCCACCGCCAACGTGATCACGGCCAGCAGCGGGTCATAGTAGAACAGCGCCGCGGTGATCACTCCCAGGGTGAAGACCTGCACGAGCAGGTTCACGATGCCCTCCTGGAATAGAACGGCCAGAGCCTCGATGTCTGAGGTCATTCGGGTGATCAGAACACCGGCCTTCTGCTCGTTGTAGAAGGCGATGCTCTGTCGCTGCATGTGGCCGAAGACCCGAATCCTCAGGCTGTCGTTGAGGTGCTCCCCCAAACGTCCCGTGTAGGAGACTCGGGCATTGCCGAGAACACCCGAAAGGAGCACCGTCGCGACGTAGACCACCGCCGCGGTGACCAGCACGTCTCGTCGACCGGCGCGCACACCGTCGTCGATTCCGATCTGGGTGAGGACCGGCCCCATTTGCAGGGCGACGGTCTCGATGAGGACCAGAGCGACCGCGGCTGTGAGACGGAATCGGTGCGGCCACAGGAAACGAATGAGGGTGAACGGGCGGCGGTCCCATTGGTCGCGCCGCCAGTGGACCTGGGGATATGTGTGCTCGGGCTCGTCTTGGAGGACCTTGACGACTTTCTCGCGCAGATCTCCGGGCACCTCGGCATGAGGCAGACCTGCGGCCGCGTTGGCCTCCAACGATGTCGGGGCACCGCCGCGCGGGCTGAATCCGCCACCGAGCGCGAACATCAGCTGACCCCGCCTGTGTGTGGGCCGGCTGCGTCCGGGCCGCCCTCGGTCGCCGAGGCGAAGTCTGATGTGGTGTCGGCGAGAATCGAGGCGTAGCGCGGGTTGTGCTCCAACAGCTCGTAGTGATCACCCGCCGCCACGATCCGCCCCTCGTCGAGAAGCAGCACTCGATCGGCGAGGGCGATGGTCGACAGCCGGTGAGCGATCAGAATCGTGGTGCGATTCGAGCGACGTCGTTTGACCGCATCGTGGATCCGCTGTTCCACGCTCACGTCGATTGCGCTGGTGGCGTCGTCGAGCACCAGGACCGTCGGATCAGCGAGCAGCCCTCTTGCCAGGGCGAGCCGCTGGCGTTGACCACCCGAGAGCGTTGCGCCGCGCTCGCCGATCTCGGTCAACACTCCTTGGGGGAGATCGACCACGAATTCGACGGCGGCTGCGTCAGCTAAGGCGGCATCGACCTCGTGGGGCTCGGCGGCGGGACGGGCGAAGGCGACGTTGTCGTACACGCTGGTGTCGAACAGGAAGGGATCGTCGGTCACCACGCTGACCGCGTTGCGCAGGTCGCTCAAAGACAACGAGCCGACATCATGGCCGTCGATTCGGACCGTGCCGGAGTCGGCGTCGTAGAAGCGGGGCAGCAACCGGGCGATGGTTGATTTTCCGCTCCCGGTCGGACCCACAATGGCGACGGTCTCGCCTGCGGTGATCGTGAAGCTCACCTGGTCGAGCACCGCCGGACCATCGGAGCTCGGATAGGCGAAGCTGACCTCTGCGAATTCGATCCGGCCCGCAGGCTCGGTGAGACGGACCGGATTGTCGGGTTCAACGATGTCAGGCTGTTCGTCCAGAATCTCAAAAACCCGTACCGCTGCCGCCGCGGCGCGCTGCCATTGCAGCAGCATGAACCCGACCATCCGGAAGGGAGTCGCGAGCAGCACCACGTAGGTGCTGAAGGCGACGAGATCACCGATCTGGATGTCTCCGCTGATCGTCTGAACGCCTCCGTACCAGAGCACCAGCGCCAGACCCAGCCGCGGCAAAGCCTCCATGGCGGGCGCGAAGCGAGCCCGCGTGTCAGCCACGGCCGTGCCGACCCAACGCAGTCGATATGAAGCCTCGGCCAGGACCTGAAGCTGAGCCTCCTCCTGCGCGAAGGCTTTGACCACGCGAGCTCCCTGAATGTTCTCGTCGACAATCGTGGCCACTTCGGCCTGCCGTGCCTGGGCCACCCAGGAGAGCGGGAATATGCGTCTTCGCAGGCTCACGCCGAGCACGAACACCATCGGCAGGCCCGCTAGGGCCACCACCGTGAGGGCCACGTCGGTCACAAGCATCACGACCAGGGCCATCGTCAGCAGCACGAGCTGCATGGCGATCAGCGGCCCGAAGGCGAAGAGCAGCTGGATCGACCGGATGTCGGTGTTTGCGCGACTGATTATCTGGCCGCTCTGCACCCGGTCCCAATAGCTGAACGACAGCTCGGTGAGCCGCGCGAAGATCAGGTTCCGCAGATCGTTCTCGATCCGATGCGCGGCCCGGAACAAGCTGAAGCGATACCCGAACCCGAACCCGAACCGCATGACCGCAAGAACCACTAGAGCGATCACGAACGGGGTTGGAGTCTCGCCCTCCGCGATGGCGTCTATGCCGCGCCCCACGGCAAGCGGCACCAGTACCGTGGCGACGGTGGCCAACAGCCCGAATCCAATGCCGCTGACGAAAATGAACTTCTGGGTCCACACCACGGGCCATACGCGGCGAAGCCAGCCCTTGGAGTCGTCAGGATCGACACTGCGGGACGGTTCGGGGTATCGACTCCTCAGTGGAGGCCGCGTGGGTCGTGACGCAATCTCAAAGAGCCCCACAGACTCGGTGGCGGAACGCGCGGCAGGCATCGTCACAACCTACGGCTACATTCTGAGATTGTGATCCCCACCGCCCTACGGCTGCTCGCCGCGCTGGGCTTGATTGTCGCCAACGCCGGATTCGTGGCCGTCGAATTCGCGCTGGTCTCTGTCGACCGCACCAAGGTCGATGAGCGGGCCAAGCACGGCAGCGGTTCTGCCCGGCAGGTTCAACGCCTGTTGAGCCGGCTCTCCTATCATCTGTCGGGCGCGCAACTCGGCATCACCGTGACTTCGCTGCTGCTGGGGGCAGTGGCCGAACCGGCGGTCGCATCGGTGATCGAACCGGCACTTGAACGGGTGTCGGGGGTTGATTCGCAAGCTTGGTCGATCGCGCTGGCGTTGTTGATAGCCACGGTGGTGCAGATGGTTCTGGGCGAGCTGGTCCCCAAGTCTCTGGCGACTAGTCATCCGCTCGCAGCTTCATCGCTGCTGGCCCGGCCGACAGCGGTGTACGGCATCCTGGCCCGACCCCTCGTGGCGTTGCTCGACGGGCTGGCTGTCCGCCTGACCCGCGCGCTGGGAGTCGAACCGACCGATGAACTGGAACCGATTCGCGACCGCACCGAGATCGAGTTGATCATCCGCTCGTCGGGCGAGAAGGGCACGCTCGACGCGGGCGAGGTTGAGCTGCTGACCCGCTCGATCCGTTTGGCGGGGAAATCGGCCGACGACGCCATGGTCCCGAGAGTGCGCATGGTGACGATCGACAAGACCGCAACCATCGATTCGCTGGTCTCGCTGGCGACCGAGACCGGGCATTCACGGTTTCCGGTGATGGGCGACGGGCTCGACGATGTCGTCGGTGTCGTCCATGTGAAGTCGGTCCATACCGTCGCTCCCAACGACCGAGAGACCACCCAGGTGGTGGCGCTGATGGCGCCGGTCCTTGCGGTTCCCGAAGCCCGTGCGCTCGACGATCTGCTCGTGGATCTGCGCGAAGGCGGCCAACAGTTGGCGGTGGTGATCGACGAACACGGCGGCACCGCCGGGATCATCACGCTGGAAGACGTGCTCGAGGAGATCGTCGGGGAGATCGACGACGAGTACGACCACCGCTCCGCCGCGCTGACCAAAGTGGAGGCGATCGGCTCGACGGTCGTCCCGGCCTCGCTGCACCCCGACGAAGTCCGCGACGCGACCGGTTTTGTGATGCCAGAAGGGGAGTACGAGACGCTCGCGGGGCTGGTGCTGGACCGCTTGGGGCACATTCCCGACCCGGGCGAGATGTGTACTGTGGATGGTTGGCGCCTCGAAGTGGTGGCGATGGAGCGCCTGCGCGTCGCCTCGGTGCGGGTGGTGGCGCCGGCGAAGGGCACGCCATGACCGTTGGCCTCCTGGCAGTCTCGGTCCTGTTGATCGCTGTCAACGGCTTCTTCGTCGCGGCCGAATTCGCCCTGCTGGCGAGTCGGGTCACGAGGCTCGAACCGATGGCAGAGGGCGGAGATGACGCCGGTGCTTCCGCGGCTCTCGAAGCCGTCCAGGACCTGCAACCGCAGCTCGTGGGCGCTCAGCTCGGGATCACCATGGCGTCGTTGGGTCTCGGCTATGTGGCCGAACCGGTGGTGGCCTCGCTGATCGAGTCGGCGGTCGAGTCGTTCGTCGAGCTGCCCGGCGGGGTGCTCCACACGATCTCGTTCATCGTGTCGATGGGGATCGTCGTCACCGCACACATGGTCGTGGGCGAGATGCTTCCCAAGAACCTGGCGATCTCCAACCCGGAACGCGTCGCCCGGGTGCTCGCCCCGATCCATGCCTTCTACCTGGTGGTGTTCAAGCCGGTGATCTGGACGCTCAACGCCGTCTCCAACGGCATCGTGCGGATGATGGGCACCGAGCCCGTGGATGAGATCAACACGGCGCTCACGGTCAACGAGTTCCACACCCTCTTCGACGGCGTCCTCGAGGAGGGCAAGATCGAGGACACCGAGCATGATCTGCTGGCCGGAGCACTTGCGTTCAGAGATCGCACGGCCGGGTCGATCATGGTGCCGGCCTCCGAGATGGTGTCGGTGCCGCGTTCCACACCGGTCCATGAAATTGAACAGATCGTCGCGTCCTCGGGTCACAGCCGAATCCCCATGCAGGGCACCCGAGAAGACAACATCGTCGGATTCATCCACTCGAAGGACCTGTTGCGACTGCCCGACATCGACGGCAACGGGGCTGCGCATCTCGACAAGGTCCCGTTGGAGATGATCCGCCGGATGCTCATAGTCGGCCCTGATCAGCCGGTGCGCGACCTCATGTGGTCGATGCGCCTGCATCGTTGCCACGCGGCGCTGGTGCATACGTCGCAGGGCCAACTGCTCGGCATGGTCACCCTCGAGGACGTCCTCGAGGCGCTGGTCGGCGATATCCGCGACGAAACCGACCGGGAGGACTAACCACTGCGCACTCAGGCGCCGATGACGTGGAAGCCGCCGTCGACGTGGATTATCGAACCGGTGGTTGAGCGGAACCAGTCGGACAGTAGAGCGACTGCAGTCTCGGCGACAGCGCTGGAGTCTCCCACATCCCAGCCGAGCGGGGCTCGCTCGTCCCAGACCTCTTCGAAAGCCGAGAACCCGGGGATTGATTTTGCGGCCATCGTCCGGATCGGACCCGCGGCCACCAGATTGCAGCGGATCTGAGCCGGCCCGAGTTCACGGGCGAGATATCTGTTCGTTGATTCAAGGGCGGCCTTGGCGACGCCCATCCAGTTGTAGGCCGTCCAGGTGACCGACGCATCGAAGTCGAGCGCGACGATCGAGCCTCCGTCGGTCATCAGCGGCGCCACGGCGTCGGCCAGCAGCTTCAACGAATAGGCCGAGATCTCGATCGCCACTTTCACGTCGTCCCAGGTGGCCCCCATGAAGTCCTCGCCCAGGCAGGCTTCGGGCGCGAATCCGATGGCATGCAGGGCGCCGTCCACCTGCCCCCATTTCGCCTCAAGAGCCACGCGCAGGCTCTGTGCATGGCTCGGCTCGGTCACGTCGAACTCGATCACCTCGGCCTCGACCGGCAGTTTGCGGGCGGTGCGCTGGGTGAGGCGCAAACCGCGGCCCGCGCCGGTGAGCACGATCTCCGCACCCTGTTGTTGGGCTCGGGTCGCCACGCCGAACGCCAACGAAGCGTCGGTGAGGACGCCCGTTATCACTATTCGTTTTCCGTCCAGAAGACCCACGATTCTCCCTCGCTGTGCCGGAGTCTGCACCGACACCGTACCCTCACTGTGATGCACATCGGATTACTCGGCGCGACAGGTCCCGCCGGGACGGCGTTGGCGGCGCGGCCGGCTTCGGTCGGGCATGAGGTCCCCATCTCCGATCTCTGCTTCCGGATCCCCGGAATGCGACCGCTCGATGCGGGTGAGTTGTCCAATGCCACGGCCATCGAGGCGTTCACCGCGGCGTTGTTGCAGCTGAACGTCCGCTACCAGACCCGGGTCGCGTTGCAACTAGCGGGTAGCGACGATGATCCACGCGCCCAGCAGTAGTTGAACGGCCCATGGCGCCGATGCGGCTCTACGACACTCACCAGAGTGCCACTGTCGAGTTCTCACCCGGCCCGGTCGTGACAATGTACGTGTGCGGCATCACCCCCTACGACGCCACGCACCTCGGCCATGCGGCGACCTACGTCACCTACGACGTGCTGCAGCGCAGGTTGCGCGATCTGGGGCACGAGACCCGCTGTGTCCGCAACATCACCGACGTCGACGATGACATCCTTGCTGCCGCCCAACAACGCGGAGTCCATTATCTCGATCTCGCCTTCGGCGAGACTGCTCGTTTCGACGACGACATGGAGGCCCTCAACGTGCTCCCGGCCTGGTCGGCGCCGAGGGCCACCGGCGCCATCCCCGATATCCGAGGGGTGATCGAGACCATCCTGGAGCGTCGAATGGCTTACGTCGTCAACGGCACCGTGTATTTCGACACTCGGGCTGCGGGAGACTTCGGGTCGCTCGGTTCGTTGGGCCGCGAACGAATGCAACGGCTCGGTCTGGAATGGCGCGAGGACCCCGACGACCCCGACAAGCGCGACCCCCTGGACTTTCTGATGTGGCGTCCATCCGGGGTGAGCGAGCCTGCTTGGGAATCGCGCTGGGGTCCGGGTCGCCCCGGTTGGCACATTGAATGCACTGCGTTGGCCCTGCGCGAGCTCGGGCCGACGATAGATCTCCACGGGGGCGGCATTGATCTGCTGTACCCGCACCACGAATGCGTCAGGGCGCAGAGCGAAGCGGCCACGGGCGTGCCTTTCGTGAGGCACTGGCTGCACCAGTCGATGGTGTACCTCAACGGCCGCAAGATGTCGAAGTCGACTCAGAACCTGGTGTTCGTGCATGATCTTCGGTCTCATTTCGATCCGATGGCCATCCGCTTGGCGCTCAGTGCCCATCACTATCGCCGCCCCTGGAATTGGAGCGACCGGTTGATGTCGGATGCCGCGGCGCGCCTTGAACGGTGGCGCAGCACAGGCGCCGGAGACGGGGCGATCGACGAGGTGCGGGCGCATCTTGATGATGACCTCGATGTGCCCGCGGCGCTCAAGGTGATCGACGAAGCGGTGGCGCAGGGTCAGGGAGTCAGCGCCACGGCTGCACTTATCGGTGTCGTTCTATAATGCTTTGGCCATGAGCCGAAGTCAGGGGCAGCTGCAGACTGCCGCGAAGATCGTCCTGCGTCCGATGTTCTCTGCTCTGTGGCGGATCACCGCAGTGGGACTCGACAATGTACCTGTCGACGGTCCTGCGATCCTGGCGCCCAATCATGCGTCGGTGATCGACAGCTTCTTCCTGCCGGCCACACTGCCGCGCCGGATCACCTTCGTGGGCAAGTCGGAGTATCTCGACGACTGGAAGACTCGTCGCTTGTTCCCGGCACTCGGAATGATCCCGATCGACCGCGGGGGCGGCGACGGGGCGGCTCGCGCGCTCGATACTGCGGCCCGACTGCTCGAGGACGGGGAACTGTTCGGCATCTACCCCGAAGGGACCAGAGCGCGTGACGGCCTGCTGCACAAAGGTCATACGGGCGCGGCGCGACTCGCGATGCGGACGGGAGCGCCGATCATCCCGGTGGGGATTCTTGGGACCCGTGCGGTGCAGCCGCCCGATGCCAGAGCCCCGAAGCCGTTTCGTCCCATCGAGGTTCGGTTCGGTAGACCGATGCATGGAGCGCCCGGTGGAGCCGGAGCGGATCAGCGGCTTCGTTTGCGCCAGTTCACCGACGAGTTGATGTTCGAGATCGGCAACCTGACCGGGCAGGACTATGTCGATGAGTACGCGACCAAGGGTCCCGCGAAGTCGGCTGAGCGAACGCAGGAGGCTACCGATCCGGAGATGTTGCCGCGGCGCTCTTCGGTCGAGGTGTTGAAACCGACCGCGCTGGCGAGTTGAACGATCGCCGGCTGAGCGCCGCCTCTGTGCGACCCCCTGGTCAGCGAATATTGCGACCTGCGCCCAAGCAGCGCCGGTATCGTTAGGGGTCTATGGGTGACTCGATCTCTGTGGAACTGCTCGACGGCTCGAAGCGACAACTCAGCGTCGGGTCGTCGGCCGCTGATCTGGCTGCGTCGATCAGTGCGCGACTCGCTTCTGAAGCGCTGACAGCGGTTGTGGACGGCGTGGAACAGGACCTCAACGTTGCTTTGAGCGACGGGTCGAGAGTCGAGATCGTCACCCCGCAGTCCGAAACCGGTCTTCGCACCATCCGGCATTCGACCGCTCACGTGCTGGCCCAGGCGATCCTCGATCTGTACCCCGGGACCCAGCTTGCGATCGGCCCACCGATCGAACACGGCTTCTACTACGACGTCGAACTACCCGACGGTCAGGCTCTGTCCGAGGGCGACCTCGAGCGGATCGAGGCGCGCATGGCCGAGATCGTCGCTGAGGATCAACCGTTCGTGCGCCACGAGCTGGACGTCGAACAAGCCGAGGCCTTCTTCGCCGACGACCTCTACAAGGCCGAGATCATCGAGCGTGTCGTTTCGGGCTCGGCGACAGGTGAAGATTCAGGCGAGGTCGCCGACGCCTCCTCGATCAGCTACTACGCCAACGGCGACGTCGACAGTGCCGGCACGTTCCGCGACATGTGCACCGGTCCTCATGTGCCCAGCACCGGCCGGCTTGGAGCTTTCAAGCTTCAGTCTGTCGCCGGCGCCTATTGGCGGGGCGACGTCTCGCGTCCGATGCTTCAGCGGGTCTACGGCACCGCGTGGTCGTCGCGCAAGGAGCTGAAAGCGCATCTGCAGATGCTCGCAGAGGCAGCCAAGCGAGATCATCGCCGTCTTGCGGTCGACCTCGACCTTCTCAGTTGGCCCGAGGATCTGGGCCCCGGTCTGGCGGTCTGGCATCCCAAGGGCGCCCTGGTCCGCAAGCTGATGGAGGACTACAGCCGCAAGCGTCACGAACAGGACGGCTACGACTTCGTCTTCACCCCGCACCTGGCCAAGTCGGTGCTGTGGGAGACCTCCGGACATCTCGATTTCTACGCCGACTCGATGTATCCGCCGATGGAGCTCGACGGCACGTCCTACTACCCCAAACCGATGAACTGCCCGTTCCATGTGATGATCTACCGATCCGGTCAACGAAGCTATCGGGAACTGCCTCTGCGCCTGTTCGAGCTGGGGGCGGTGTACCGCTACGAACTGTCAGGAGCGGTACACGGTTTGATGCGGAGCCGCGGGTTCACCGTCGACGACAGCCACATCTTCTGCACCCAAGAGGACACTGCCGCCGAACTCGCCTCTCTGCTCGACTTCGTGCTCAGCGTGCTTCGTGCCTTCGGGTTCGACGACTTCGTCGCCAAACTCTCGACCCGCCCGCCCGACAAGTCGGTCGGTGAGGACGAATTGTGGACACAAGCCACCGAGGGACTGCGCGACGCTCTGGACGCCTGCGGGTTGGAATACGTGGTCGATGAAGGTGGGGGAGCGTTCTACGGTCCCAAGATCGATGTCGATGTGGGCGACGCGATCGGTCGGTCGTGGCAACTCTCGACCGTGCAACTCGACTTCAACCTCCCGGAGCGCTTCGACTTGGAGTACATCGCCACCGACGGTTCCCGCAAGCGTCCGGTGATGATCCATCGGGCCCTGTTCGGATCGGTGGAGCGGTTCTTCGGGGTGTTGTTGGAGCACTATGCCGGTGCGTTCCCGACTTGGCTGGCACCGACGCAAGTCAGCGTCCTGCCTGTTGCCGCGATCCACAACGACTACGCACATTCGGTCGCCGCCCGTCTGCGTGGCGTGGGGGCTCGCGTCGAGGTGACGGACGCAGTCGAGCCGCTCGGCAAACGGGTGCGCAACGGCAAGGTTCAGAAGATCCCTTACATCCTCGTTGTGGGCGACGATGACGTGAACAACGACACGGTCGGGGTCAACCGCCGAGGCCGGGATGCCCCCCAGCGCGATGTGCCGGTCGCTGAGTTCGCCGACCAGCTCGGGCCGGAAGCCGCCGGTCCGGTCTGAGCCCAGGTGCCTGATCTCGATGCCTGACCTCCGGATTGACCTGACCCGCTGTGGTTGAGCATCTATGGGCCGGGTGGCGGATCCCTGCTGCCGAAGCTGACGCGGAGGCCGCGTTGGAGGCGCCGGAGGGCAAGACGCTGTTCGAAGCCGTGCTCGACAGTGGACTGCCCGATTCGCAGACCTACATCGTCTGGCGGGGCACACTCTGCTTCGCCGTGCTCAACATCTATCCGTATGCACGGGGCCATCTGATGGTGGTGCCCAATCGGCCGGTCACCGCACTCGGGGACTTGACTTCAGATGAGCACAACGAACTCTGGGACGCTGTGCGCAGTGCCACCATTGCGGTTACGGCCGCCTATCAACCCCACGGCATCAACGTGGGTGCGAATCTCGGCCGAGGCTCGGGGGCCGGAGTGCCGGACCATCTCCATGTGCACGTCGTCCCGCGTTTTCGCGGAGACACAAACTTCATGACCTCGGTCGCCGACGTGCGGGTGATGCCCGAAACCCTCTCGGACACCTGGCAGCAGATAGTCGCCGCCTGGCCGACGGCGGACGGCGATCCTTAGCCCGTCACCGCTGGGTCGGCTCCGGCGGGTGAGTCTGTCTGGCCGTGGAAGTTCCAGCCCCAGCAGGTGATTGTGGTGTCTGGACGTGTCGCACAGGAATGGAACGCTCCGGTCGTGAGGTTTTGGAACGATCCGGTCGGGGCGTCCGTCTGCCCGTAATGGTTCCAGCCCCAGCAGACGATCGTGGCGTCGTCGCGCAAACCGCACGAATGCGACGTGCCTGTCGTGACGTTATTGAACTCTCCGGTTGGTGCGTTCGTCTGCTTATGGGAGTTCGATCCCCAGCAGGCGACGGTTTTTTCGGCGCCTAGAGCGCACGAATGCTCATAACCGGCGCTGACGGCCAGGAACTCTCCGGTTGGTGCGTCGGCTTGGTCGTGTTCGTTGTCGCCCCAGCATTCGATGGCCTGGCCGGTGCTGATCGCGCAGGTGTGGCCTGCCCCGGCGCTGACGGCCAGGAACTCTCCGGTTGGTGCGTCCGCTTCGCCGTGTTCGTTGTCGCCCCAGCATTCGATGGCCTGGTCGGTGCTGATCGCGCAGGTGTGGCTCGCCCCGGCGCTGACGGCCGCGAACTCTCCGCTGGGCGCATCGGTCTGACCTCTGTGGTTGTTGCCCCAGCAAGTGACAGTGTTGTTTGTGGCTATTGCGCAGGAGTGGCTCGCGCCGCTAGAGACGTGTTGGAACGTGCCTGAAGGCGCATGTGTCTGCCCCCAATAGTCGTCGCCCCAGCAGGCGATGACGTCATCTGAGCGCACCCCGCACGAGTGCAACCCACCGGCGGCGACGCTCTTGAACGAAGTCGGGTCACAGATCGGCGTGGCCGGGTCTACGGCTACGTCGGGCTCGCCCTGATAGCGATAGAGGAACGTGACGAGGTCGGCGCGTGTAAGGGTCTTGTCGGGCGAGAAGGTGCTCGGCGAGGTTCCGGTGGTTATGCCGGTGGTCGCCAGCCAAGAGACGGGGGCGTGCTGCCAGCCCTTGAGCACGTCAGCAAAGGAATGCGCCCCGGTTGTCGGTCGACCCGCCGACCGGTACAGAAAGGCAGCGACTTCGGCGCGTGTAAGGGTCTTGTCGGGCGAGAAGGTGCTCGGCGAGGTTCCGGTAGTGATCCCATTGGCTGCCATCCACGAGACAGCATCGTTCTGGGCCCCGACGCGGATGTCGCGAAACGAATGAGCCTCGGCAGAGGGTCGACCCTCCATGTTCCAGAAATACACCGCGGTTTCTCCGCGTGACACCGGAGCGTCCGGGGTGAGGCAATTTCCCGAAATATCGGTGATGTCGTTGTCGATCGACCACTGAACCGGCTTGGTGTAGTAGCGATCCTCGGCCACGTCGCCGTAACCGGCGACCGCGCCGGCGGGCGCCGACGCCAACACCGAAAACGCTGCTGCACACAACACCAACCCGCACGAACCCGCCGGCCGAACCCACAGCACCATCGTCCTCCCACTCAAACCAGATCGAATCGCCAAACACTAGCCTCAACACCACCACCGACCGAGCATCAAAGAAAGTAGCCCGAAGCTAGGCTTCCTCCCGTGAACGAGGAGCAGGCCAACCACGTTGCGGGCGAAACAGAACGGGATTCAGAAGTTCGCGACTCGCTGCCCGAAGACCTCGACCCCAGTGCGGTCGTGGAACCGTATCTGTTCCCCAACAACAGCAGGCGTCGTATCCCGGCGGTGCTGTACGGGTTTATTGGCGCCGTCTGCATCCTGGCGAGCGTGGTGATCGGCGAAGACACCCCCATTGTGAAGGACTCGTTCGTCAACAACGGAGTGCTCGTGGCCGGGATCGTTCTGATCCTGGTGGGCCTGTATCACGCTCAGGCCGGATGGGACCTGTCCTTCGACGAAGAACTGGCGTTGCAGGCAGCAGCACGCGACGTCGGTTTCCCCGTCGGGCACGCGTCGGCACAGCTCGGCTGGCGAGGTCTGCGCAGCCGACCCACCTGGAAGGTGCTCCTCTACAGCAACGAACCCTCCCCCAGACACAGGGGGCTGGTGCTGGTGGACGGCATCGACGGTGAGATCATCGACCGATTCGTCGAACAGAACCCCGAGGACTGGACCGACTCCCGCAACTGAGCCTGCTCCCGCAACTGAGCCTGCTCCCGCAACTGAGCCTGCTCCCGCAACTGAGCCTGCTCCCGCAATCGACATGGTGCTGCTATCGTGAGATGGTCCCCGCGAGGAGCGTTTCATGTTCGATGGAAACTGGCGCACGGCAGTCGACCGCAGCCTCACCCCGATCGGTCACAGTCTGCGTCGCACAGGCGTCACCCCCGACGCCATAACAATCTTCGGGATAGTCATGGCGACTGTCGCAGCAGTGACGATCGGCGCCGGCTACCTCCGATTGGGTCTGCTCTTCCTGCTGATAACTGGCGTCTCAGACGCTCTCGACGGAGCGGTCGCCCGTGCCGCTGACTCCGGCTCCGACAGGGGCGCATATTTCGATTCGGTCTCCGACCGGCTGACCGACGCCCTCCTTTTCGGTGGAGTCGCCTGGCATCTTGCCAGCGTCGAACCGGGTCGAATCATGATGTTGCCGGTCGCCATCATGGGCTTGTCGATGTTCGTGTCGTACCAGCGGGCCAAGGCCGAGTCGCTCGGTTACGAGGCCAAGGGCGGGATCATGGAGCGGGCCGAGCGCGTCATCATGCTTGCTCTGGCCCTGCTGTTCCCCGAGATCCTCATCCCGATCCTGTGGATCATGCTCGCCCTCACTGGAGTCACCGCGCTGCAGCGCTTCGTCAAGGTATGGCGGCAGGCTTCGGTGGACCGACCCCTTCCGGCCCGCCGGCCCCGGCGTCAACCTCGCCGAGGCTCGCGCAGGCGCAACGAGTCGGTCTGGGCTCAGCGAATGCGCGAACGCCGGACACTGCGCGAAGGCTGACCGTGGCATCGGTCTCCGCCTATCGGGCGGGGTCTCTGCTGGCCCGCCACGTTCCGGTTGCCGCCCAGAACGCCGCGGCGCGCGCCCTGGGTGCTGCTTCGGCGAGCACCGGGCAGAAGCGGCTGGTCGCGGCTCGCAATCTCGAGCGCGCGCTCGGGCGGCCCATGCCACCCTCAGAGAAGCGTCGTCGCGTCGCCAAGATGTTCGAGTGGTACGCCCGCTACTACGCTGAGAGCTTCCGTCTGCCCAGTGTGCCGGTCACGGAAGTCGATCGGGGATTCGGGTTTGAGGGGTTCGGTGAGATAGCCGCGGCGGTCGAACGCGGCCAAGGGCCGATTCTGGCCCTGCCCCACCTCGGAACCTGGGAGTGGGCGGCCTGGTGGCTGGCCCTCGTACCCGAATTCAAGGTCACCGCGGTTGTCGAGCCGCTGGAACCGCCGGAGTTGTTCGAGTGGTTCGTCGGGTTCCGTGAGTCGTTGGGCATGAACATCGTGCCCCTGGGACCGGACGCCGCGAAGTCCAGCATCCAAGCTCTGAAACAGGGCCAAGTGCTGTGCCTGCTGGCGGACCGGGACATTGCGGGCAACGGCGTCCCGGTCGAGTTCTTCGGCGAGAAGACCACCCTGCCCGCGGGGCCTGCGGCCTTGGCTCTCAGAACTGGGTCGCCGCTCATTCCCTCGGCCGTGTACTGGCGCGACAACACCCGCCATGCCATCTGCACACCGCCGCTCGACACGACACGACGCGGCAGGCTTCGAGCGGACGTCGCCCGGGTCACCCAGGATCTGGCGAGAGATTTCGAATACCTGATATCGCAAGCACCCGAGCAATGGCACATGCTGTCGCCCAACTGGCCCAGCGACTACGAACTGCTCGGCCTGCCGCTGCCCGAGCACCTGCGGGAACTCTGATGCGCATCGGATTGATCTGCCCGTACAGCCTGACCATGCCAGGCGGGGTTCAGTCGCAGGTGTTGGCGCTGGCTCGGGCGTTGCGGCGCCGTGGTCACGCGGTGCGGGTGCTGGCTCCGTGCGACGGGCCGCCGCCGGACGCGGGCGTCACGCCTCTGGGTTTGAGCCTGCCTGCCTCGGCGAACGGATCGGTCGCCCCGGTCGCCCCGGACCCGTCGGCTCAGCTCCGGGTCATCCGGGCGATGCGGGACGAAGCCTTCGAGGTCATCCACCTGCATGAACCGCTCGCTCCAGGTCCAACGATGACTGCGCTGCTGACCCGCCCAGCGCCGTTGATCGGCACGTTCCATGCCGCGGGCCGATCACTGTCGTATGAACTGATGCCCAAGGCTGTGCGCTACCTGGCTCGTCGTCTCGACGATCGTGTGGTGGTTTCCGAGGATGCCCGCAAACTCGCCATGGAGCATCTTGGCGGTGAGTATCACATCCTGTTCAACGGGGTCGAGGTCAGCCGCTATCAGAAGAGTTCGGCCTACGCAACCGATCGTCCCACGATCCTGTTCATCGGTCGGCACGAACAGCGCAAAGGACTGCAAGTCCTGCTCGAGGCGGTGAAGCTGCTCGGTTCGGAGGTGCGGGTATGGATCGCCGGCAGCGGCCCTGAGACCCAGAAACTCAAGGCACAGTACGGCGCCGATCTGAGGCTGGAGTGGCTGGGGCCGATCGACGAGACCGAGAAGATCGCGCGACTGCGCGGGGCGGACGTCTTCTGCGCGCCCTCCCTGTTCGGCGAGTCCTTCGGGCTGGTGCTGCTAGAGGGGATGGCGGCGGGTACCCCGGTCGTCGCCTCCGACATCGGCGGTTACGCCAACGCGGCCAGGCATGGAAGCGACGCGCTCCTGTTCCCCGCCGGCGACCACTCCGCGCTGGCGGGCGCCATCGGCGAGTTGCTGCGAGACCCCGGCAGAGCGGCTGAACTCGTCGCCTCAGCCGACGAGAGGGCCGATGAGTTCTCCATGGACCGGTTGGCGGACCTCTACCTCCAGCGTTACGCGGCGCTACTTAGCTGAGGCCGCGCCGAGTCGGGTGAGCGCCGGTATTCTGAGGCGCACGACGAAGCGACCCGCGGCCCGCGTTACGGCGGACTGACAGACCTTGCGGAGAATACATCCATGCCCACTACGGCGCCCCGACTGGTTTTCTTGATCCCGGCAGTCGTCGCCGGTCTGGTGGTGGCCGCGGTCTTCGTGTTGTTGGGGCAATTCGATCTGAGGATTGTTGTGGGCGCGACGGCAGGTTCAGCGACCGCAGTCGGGGTGGTCGTCTGGTTGGATCGACGCGCCGCGCGGGCGGTTCTCTCGACAATGGGAGCCCACAGGCTTGACGAGGGTTCCGAGCCGCGCCTCGAGAGCCTCGTGGCGAGCATGTGCGCAAGCCACGGAATCGCCGAACCGGGCCTGTATCTGGTCGATTCCCAAGCGCTCGACGCGGCTGTGGTCGGCCGAGGCAACGAGACGCAATTGGTGGTCACTGCAGGAGTCTTGCGCCAACTGGATCGGCTGGAACTTGAAGCGGTGGTCGCGCGCCAGTTGGCGCAGTCCGGGGCCGGTGTCCATGCCGCGACCACTCTGGCTTCGGTCGGCCCGATGCTCGGCCCGTTGGCGAAGCTGATCCGCGGTGCCCAACTGGACAGCCGGCGCCTGGCTCTCACCGATGTGCAAGGTGTGCTGATGACCAGGTATCCGCCCGCACTGGCCGGAGCGTTTCAAAAGGCGGCACAGGGCGGCGGCGTTGCGGGCACCCCCTCGACCCGGCATCTGTGGATGATAGGACCAGCCGACGGCACTGCCGGAGTGCAGCCACCGCTGCAGGATCGCATAGACGCCCTGAGAGAGCTGTGATGCACCCGAGGCTCGGGTTGTCGGCGCCGGCGGTGTTGTTCGCGTTGTTCGCAGGTGCGTGCGTCGAGAATGAAAACGGCGTTGAGGTTGTACCGCTTGAAGTCGAGTCGACGGTCGACTCTCAGACCGTTGCGGTTCCCACCACGACGCTCGCAGACGCTGTCCTGACGACGACCAGCACCAGCACCGCCAGCACCACCACTGCCACCATCGTCATCGAGGGTCCGGTCGCTCCCCTCACAGGACTTCCGGCTCAAAGCGAGACCGCTGCTGCTGCTCCTGCATTCGTGGTGAAGATCGGCAACAACAACGATCAGTCGCGGCCTCAGGAGGGACTGGCTGAAGCCGACTTCGTCTACGAAGAGTTGATCGAGGGTCTCAAGACGCGATTCGCCGCGGTATTCCAGTCACAGGTTCCCCCTCAGGTCGGGCCGGTTCGGTCGGCGCGGACCACCGACATCGAGTTGCTGGCGGGTCTCGGAACCCCTGCATTCGTGTTCTCCGGTGCGAACACCCCGACCATTGCCGAACTGCGCGAGGCGGCCAACAAGGGAGTGTTCGTGGACGCGGGAGCGCTGCGCCGCATGGATCCGTACTCGAGGCTCGATTCGCGCAGCGCCCCCTACAACCTGTGGGTGGACATGGAGATGATCGACTACAACGGTTCGGGTGTGCCCGGAGCGGTACTGAGCTACGGCGAACTCCCCGAGGGCACGGGTTCTGAGATCGGAGGCGTGGAGGTCGCCTACCAAGCCAGTTTCGGGCGGCAGGTCGCTCACCTGTGGGATCCGGCGGTGGGCGGATGGGTGCGAGTGCAGGACGGAACTCTCCACACAGCTCTGAGAGGCGACGACGAGGTGGAGATCGCGCCCGCGAATGTGGTGGTGCTGAGCGTCGTTTACGGAGTCTCCCCAGCCGACCCCGCATCACCGGAGGCCCGGTCGTTCGGCAGCGGTCCGGTTCAGGTGTTCACACGAGGTCGGGTTGTGGATGGCACCTGGAGCAGATCTCAACAAGCCCCGGTGTGGAGCTTGACCGACCACAACGGAGAGGTCATCAATTTGGAGGCCGGTTCGACCTGGCTGATTCTCGCCGCGGCCGACGGGTCCAGCTTCCCTGCGGCTCACATCGCAACATTTGATCCCGCCGAGGCGACGGTGCGCCTCAACACCGCTCGCGCAGCCCGGCCCTAGCGGCCCCCCGCGGCCCTAGCGGCCCCCCGCGGCCCGAGCGGCCCGACCCGCGGCCCGAGCGGCCCGACCCGCGGCCCGAGCGGGAGGTGGAGCGCAGCGAACAAGGGCGAGAAAGCAACGTTCTTCTGCGTCGTGAAGACGTGACGGCCATAGGATGGTCGGCATGGCACAGAACAACAGACGCGAGACTGGCACGACTCTCGTGAAGCGGGGCCTGGCAGAGATGCTCAAAGGCGGCGTCATCATGGACGTTGTAAACCCCGAACACGCGAAGATAGCTGAAGACGCGGGCGCGGTCGCCGTGATGGCCCTGGAGCGAGTGCCGTCCGACATCCGCAGAGACGGTGGCGTCTCTCGCATGTCCGACCCGGAGATGATTCAGGGAATCCAGGCAGCGGTCTCCATCCCGGTCATGGCCAAAGCCCGGATCGGCCATTTCGCCGAAGCCCAGATGCTCGAGGCCATCGGCGTCGACTACATCGACGAGTCTGAGGTGCTGACCCCAGCGGACGAAGCCCACCACATAGACAAGTGGGCGTTCACTGTTCCCTTTGTGTGCGGCGCCACGAACCTGGGTGAGGCGTTGCGGCGCATCAGCGAAGGAGCGGCCATGATTCGCTCGAAGGGAGAGGCCGGGACGGGCAATGTGGTCGAGGCCGTACGTCACCTCCGTTCGATCGTCGGCGACATTGCCAAGATCACCCAGGCGGACTCCGCAGAGCTGTTCGACTGGGCCAAGCAGCTCCAAGCTCCGCTCCCGCTGGTCCAGGAGATTGCCGACACTGGGCGGCTTCCCGTTCCGATGTTCTGTGCCGGCGGCATCGCCACCCCCGCCGATGCGTCGCTGGTGATGCAGCTCGGCGCCCAGGCGGTCTTCGTGGGCTCCGGCATCTTCAAGAGCAGCAGCCCCGCCAAAATGGCGTCGGCGATTGTCGAGGCCGCCACCCACTATCAGGACCCGGCGATCCTGGTCAAGGTTTCCACAGGACTCGGTGATGCCATGGCCGGCCAGGAAATCTCAAAGCTCGACATGAAGTTGGCTGAACGGGGTTGGTAGCACCAAACGTCGGAGTGCTCGCCCTTCAGGGTGCTTTCGCCGCTCACGCGGCGATCCTCGAGACCTTGGGGTGTGTGACCCGCCAGGTCCGAACACCCGATCAACTCGCCGGGGTCGATGCGCTGGTGGTACCCGGTGGCGAGTCGACCACCATGTCGATGCTGCTCGAACGGTCGCAGCTGCTCGAACCGCTGCGGGATCGTGCGCGGCAGGGTCTGCCGATCTTCGGTACCTGCGCCGGCATGATCCTGACGGCCTCAGAGATCTGCGACGGGCGAGCCGACCAGCATGCTCTGGGAGTGCTCGACATGACCGTGTCGCGCAACGGCTACGGGCGCCAGATCGACAGTTTCGAAACCGACATTGAGATCGAGGGGCTGGACACGCCGTTTCATGCAGTGTTCATCCGGTCCCCGGTGGTCACCCGGATCGGACCTGGAATCGAGCGGCTCGCAGAAGTCGACGGCGTCCCGGTCCTGTGCCGTAAAGGACCGGTCACCGTGGCTGCGTTCCATCCGGAACTGTCCGGCGACGACCGCCTGCACCGTCGCTGGTTGTCACAAGCAGGCATTGCCGCAGACTGCGCTGCCGGCCCGGCCGCAGCCGCGTCGACGAGCTGAAGGAGTAGATTCCCCTCATGAGCGGTCATTCCAAGTGGGCGACGATCAAGCACCGCAAGGGCGCCGCGGACGCCAAGCGCGGGAAGCTGTTCGCCAAGTTGATCAAACAGGTGGAGGTCGCCGCGCGCACGGGTGGAGGAGACCCCGACGCCAATCCGACCCTGCGAACGATGTACCAGAAGGCACGCGACAATTCGGTGCCGCTCGACACGATCGAGCGAGCGGTCAAGCGGGGAACGGGCGAGCTCGAGGGCGTCAACTACGAGCAGATCACCTATGAGGGTTATGCCCCCGGGGGCATTGCCCTGCTGATCGAATGCTTGACCGACAACCGCAACCGCACGTCCAGCGAAATCCGTTCCACGCTGACCAAACACGGTGGTTCGTTGGCTGAACCGGGCGCGGTGTCCTGGCAGTTCGAGCGCAAGGGTGTGGTGCTCGTGCCGACTTCGGTCGACGAGGAGGATCTGATGATGCTCACCGTGGACGCCGGAGCCGAGGACATCGCCGATGAGGGGGAGATGTGGCGGATCATCACCGCGCCGAGTGATCTCAACGAGGTGCGTGATGCGCTCGACGAGGCCGAAGTCGCCGTTGAGTTCGCGGACCTCACGATGTTGCCGACGTCGACTGTGGAGATGACTGACGTCGGTGATCTCAAGAAGTTGCTGAACCTGATTGATGTTCTCGATGATCTCGATGACGTCCAGGACGTCCAGGACAATTCGGAGGCCGCTGCAGATCTGGTGGAGTCCGTCCGAGCGGGCTGAGTCATCGAGCCGGTCTCGCTGATGCGTCGCTGTTGGCCCATGCCGCGCTCGAGCCGGCGCCGGCGACTAGGATCGTACGTATGTTCGTGCTAGGAATCGATCCTGGTTTGTCGCGCTGTGGCTACGGTTGTGTCGAACACGGCCGCAAGCCGCGGGCAGTCGCCGCGGGTGTGATTCGCACGGACGTGAGCGCCGAGCGCCCCCTGCGGTTGGCGGAGATCCAACGCGAGGTCCGGGCTTTGATCGACGAGCTCAAGCCCCAGGTCGTGGCGATCGAACGGGTCTTGTTCCAACAGAACGCCACCACGGCCATGTCGGTCGGCATGGTCAGCGGCATCGTCATGGTCGAAGCGGTTTCAGCGGGGTGTGCGGTGGCCGAGTACTCGCCCAACGAGGTAAAGCTGGCCGTGGCCGGCTGGGGAGGCGCCGGCAAGGATGAGATCGGGCAGATGGTGAAGACATTGTTGGGCCTGCGCGAACCCCTGGAACCAGCGGACGTGGCTGACGCCGTGGCAGTGGCGCTCTGCCATGTCGCCCATATTCCCTCCAGTCGTGTTGCTGAGGCGCTGCGATGATCGGATCGTTGCGGGGCAAGTTGCTGGAACGCAGCGCAGAAGCGGAACTGTTGATCGAGGTAGGCGGTCTGGGCTACCGCGTCCAGGTGACCCCGTCGACCGCAGCGTCTTTGGGCGATTTGGGCGAGGAGGTCTTCGTACACGCGCACCACGCGGTGCGCGAGGACAGCGACACGCTCTACGGCTTCTCGACAATCGACGAGCGGCGCATCTTTGAATCGCTGATCAGCGCCCACGGAGTCGGTCCGGCGCTGGGACTCGCCATTCTGTCGGTACACGGACCGACCGCCCTGCGCTCAGCGGTCGCCCACGACGATCTGGCCGCCCTCTGCCTGGTGCCGGGTGTGGGGCGCAAGACCGCGGCGCGTCTGGTCATGGAACTGAAGAGCAAGCTCGACGTTCCCTCCGACGACTCGGTCGGGATGCCTGGCGAAACAGCGGGATCCTCAGCGCAGCGCGGGACCCGCAATGATGTTCGAGCAGCGCTCGAGAGTCTCGGCTACGGCCCCGAAGAGATCCATGCCGTGCTCGCAGACATGCCCGCCGAGGGCGAGACGAGCGAGTTGTTGAGAGCCGCGCTGAGGCGCCTGGCCGCGGGAGTCTGAGCAATGCGCGAGGAGCTGCTCAACGACGCCGGGACCGACGAAGACCTGCTCTCGCCGGCTGAGATCCCCACAGACGCCGAAGTGCTCCCCGATCACGGGCTCCGGCCCCGGACCCTGGCGGAGTTCGTCGGCCAGACAGAGCTCAAGAGCCATCTTCGAGTGATCCTCGGCGCTGCGTCGAAACGCCGTGACGCAGTCGACCATCTGCTGTTCGCAGGGCCTCCGGGACTCGGCAAGACGACTCTCGCATACATCATCGCCGCCGAGATGGGCTCACACCTGTCGGTCACCTCGGGTCCGGCGCTGGAACGGGCCGGCGACCTCGCCTCGATCCTGTCGAAGCTCGAAGACGGAGACGTCCTGTTCATCGACGAGATCCATCGCCTGCCCCGGCCGGTCGAGGAGGTCCTCTACCCGGCGATGGAGGACTTCAAGATCGACATCGTTCTGGGCAAAGGTCCGGCAGCTCGTTCGATTCCCCTCGACCTGGCCCGCTTCACGCTCGTGGGCGCCACGACCCGAACGGGTCTGATAACCGGTCCGCTTCGGGACCGTTTCGGACTCGTCGCTCGCCTTGACTTCTACGACGTGGACGACCTGAAAGCCATCGCCCTGCGAACCGCAGGGATCTTCGGTGTGGACATCACCGAGACAGGCGCGTGGGAGATCGCCCGCCGCGCCAGAGGCACACCCCGAATCGCCAACAGGCTGCTGCGTCAGGTGCGCGACTACTCAGAGGTTGAACGCGACGGTCGCATCGACGCGGATGTCGCAGCCGAGGGTCTGGCGTTCTTCGGCGTCGACGAACTCGGTCTCGACAAAGCCAGCCGAGCGGTGCTCGACGCTCTGTGCAGGCGCTTCGGTGGCGGGCCGGTCGGCCTGTCCACGCTCGCCATAGCGGTGAGCGAACCTGCTGAGACCGTCGAGGACGTCTACGAGCCGTATCTGATCCAGCAGGGCCTGCTGATGCGCACACCGCGTGGCCGGGTCGCCACACCGGCCGCCTTCGAACATCTGGAACTGCCTGTTCCGAACTTGGGCCCGCCCGCCGCACCGGCCCTGTTCGACACCGCTGAACCCGACACCCTGGATTAGCGATGGCGCCGATTAGAGGTCGCGCGACCTAGTGGATCCGCCGCCTCAAACCCTCGATGACATCCGCTATGAGCTGCCGGTCACCTCGATAGCCCAAACACCGCTCGAGCGGCGCGACGAGGCGCGTCTGCTGGTCGACGACGGAGCCGAGATTCGCCACAGCCGCGTCGCGGCGTTGCCGGAACTTCTTCGCGAGGGCGATCTGGTGGTGGTCAACAACACCCGGGTGCTCAAGGCCCGAGTCCGGTTGCGGCGGTCCACCGGCGGCGCGGCGGAGGTGCTGCTGTTGGAACAGTTGGACGACCAGCGCTGGGAGGCGCTGGTGCGGCCCTCACGCAAGCTCAAGGCAGGTTCGGTCCTCCGCAACGAAGCGATGGACATCGTGATCGGCGAAGACCTCGGCGAGGGACGGCGCATCGTTGAACCCCGCCTCGGTGCTCGCCGGCTTCTGGACGTGTTGGAAGAAGTCGGACTGCCGCCGCTGCCTCCCTACATCGAACGGCAGATCTCCGACCCCGAGCGCTATCAGACCGTGTTCGCCCAACGTCCTTTATCGGCCGCTGCGCCCACTGCCGGTCTGCATCTGACCGAGTCGGTGTTCGCAGGTTTGGAGGCGAGAGGGGTGCGAGTGGGCACGATCGAGTTGGCGGTGGGTCTCGACACGTTCAGGCCCATGACCGCAAACCGGCTCGACGACCATGTGATGCACAGCGAGTGGTATTCGATCCCTGCGGTCACCCAAGAACTGATCAGTTCGGCCGATCGGATCGTGGCCGTCGGCACCACGACAGTCAGGGCACTCGAAACCTGGGGGCACGGCGCCGCGCCCGAGGGCCGCAGCAGCCTGTTCATCAGACGCCCCTTCGACTGGTCGGTCGTCGAGGTGATGATGACCAACTTCCATCTCCCGGCCTCGACCCTGCTGTGCATGATCGACGCCTTCGTCGGCCCCCGCTGGCGGGAGATCTACGCCGAGGCGCTGGCGCAGGGCTACCGGTTCTTGAGTTTCGGCGACGCCATGCTCAGCGAACGCCGTGCGTAGTCTGACGGTGTGAGGACGACCTTTGTTGAGACCGCGCGTGACCGAGGGGCTCGAACCGGCGTGGTCACAACGGCGAGGGGGCAGTTCACCACACCCCGGTTCATGCCGGTCGGGACCCGCGGCGCGGTCCGGCACCTGACGTCGGCCGACCTCGAGGCCCTCGGAGCTGAGGTGATACTGGCCAACACCTATCACCTGATGCTGCGTCCCGGTGCTGATGTCATCTCTGAGCTGGGCGGAATCCACAGCTTCGTTGATTTCAACAACCATGTCCTGACCGACTCCGGCGGTTACCAGATCTTCTCGTTGAAGCCTCGGATCGACGACGACGGCGCCACGTTCAAATCGACCTACGACGGCTCTGCGCACCGGTTGACGCCTGAGAAGGCCGTCGATGTCCAGGCTCTCATCGGCGCCGACATCCAGATGGTGCTCGACGTATGCCCCTCCGCGGTGGCGGAACCCGAGGTTCTGCGCTCGGCGGTTGAGCGCACCGCGCTCTGGGCCGGCAGAGCACGCCGGGCCTTCCTGGACCATCCGTCCGCGGCGCAGCGCCAGAGCCAGTTCGGAATAGTCCAGGGCGGGGTGGACGAAGCGCTGCGGGTCGAGTCGGCGCAGCGGACCGTGGAGCTGGGCTTCGACGGATACGCGGTGGGAGGGCTGTCGGTGGGAGAGGACCGCGAGCAGATGCTGGCGGGCCTCGACGCCTGCATCGGCCTGCTGCCGAGCGATCAACCGCGTTATTTCATGGGCCTCGGGGACCCCGTGGGGATAGTCGAATCAGTAGCACGCGGCGTCGACATGTTCGACTGCGTTCTTCCCACACGCCTCGCCCGTCACGGCACGGTCCTCACCGACGACGGCAAGTACAACCTGCGACGAGCGGAATTCGCCGACAGCGACGAGCCCCTCGACAGGTCCTGGTCGGGCAGTCCCGCCAATCGCTGGTCCCGCGGATATCTGCGGCATCTGCTCGCGGTCAAGGAACCCACCGCGGCCCGCATTCTGACGCTGCACAACCTCGCCTGGCTGCTCCGATTCATGGAGCAGATGTCGCTGGCGATCCACGCCGGGGACTTTGAGATTTTCCGGCATCGCACCCATGACGCTTGGGGGCGATAGCCTTTGTGCAGTTTGCCCAAGACCCTCGGATGTTCGCATGGATGCACTTCTCCTTCCCCTGTTAATCGTCGGCTTTCTCTACTTCTTCATGATCGCCCCGCAGCGGCGCAAGATGAAGGCCCATAGACAACTGCTCAGCTCGTTGAACGAGGGCGACGAGGTTCTCACCAACGCCGGCATCTACGGCGCGGTCGCTGAGGTCGAGGACAACGTGATCTGGCTGGAAGTCGCACCGGAGGTTGAACTGAAGGTCCAGAAAGCGTCGATAGCCCAAGTCGTCACTCAAGTCGGCGATTCAGCAGACGACGATGCCGATGCCGCTGACACCGACGGATCCGACTGACGCCTGCTAGATGCGTCGGCAACTCGCATTCGTGATCGGCGTCATAATCGTCGCCCTTGTGGGCGTCGTCTACACGATCGCGTCCGGGAACGAACCGTTGCTGGGGCTCGACCTTCAGGGCGGAGCGTCGGTCGTGCTTGAGCCCGAGCCCAACGAGGACGGCTCGGAGATCTCTGACGAAGTGCTCGATCAAGCCGTGGACATCATTCGCAACCGAGTCGATGGGCTCGGCGTGCGCGAGCCCGAGATCAGTCGTCAGGGTTCGACCATCCTGGTGCAGATTCCCGGTGTGGAGGATCAGCAGAGGGCTATCGACCTCGTGGGCCAGACAGCCGAACTCCGGTTCCGCCCGCTGTTGCAGGAGACCGTCGAGGGCGTTCCCCTCACCCCGGCGAACATCGCATCGTGCGCGCCGGAGCTGGCCGACGACGAAGAGGCTCTGGCCGCGTTGTACAGCGCACCGACCCCGGACGCTGACGCCGATGAATGCATGGTCGCGGTCGACCGGTCGGGTCTGGGCGTCCAATACCTGCTCGGCCCCGCGCCTCTCCTTGTGGATCAGCAGGCTAACCCCGGCGCCCGCCTCACGGGTGAAGTTCTCGAGACGGCCGCCGCTCGCCTTCAGCTTGCCGAATGGGTCGTCAACATCTCCTTCAAGTCCGGATCTCCGGGGATCGACGATTTCAACGCCCTTGCCGCGGAGTGCGTCGGCGGCACACCGGTGTGCCCGGCAACGGCCAACTCGCCCAATACCGGCGCATTCGTCGGGCGGGTCGCGGTGGAGATCGACGGCGTCGTGGAGAGCGCTCCGACCGTCGGCATATCCAATTTTGAACGCGACCAGGTGGTGATATCGGGTGGCTCTATGGACGAGCGCACTGCCAAAGATCTGGCATTGGTGTTGAGGTTCGGTTCTCTGCCTGTGGAGTTGACCCCCCAGGAAAGCCGGATCGTGTCGTCGACTCTGGGCGAGGACGCTCTCGACGCCGGGATTGTCGCCGGGATAATCGGCCTGGTTCTGGTTTCGCTCTACCTGCTTGCGTACTACCGGTTCCTGGGTGTTGTTGCCATCTCGAGCCTGGCGGTCTCGGGCGCGATGCTGTGGACGATGATCTCCTGGCTCGGCGAATCACAGGGGTTGGCGCTGACTCTTGCAGGTGTAACCGGGTTGATTGTCTCGATCGGCGTCTCGGTCGACTCCAACGTGGTCTATTTCGAGCACTTGAAGGAAGACGTTCGTTCGGGCCGCACGGTGCGCTCGGCGGTGGAAAGGGCCTTCCCGATCGCCTTCTCGACCATCGTCAAAGCCGATGTGGCGAGCTTGATAGCGGCTGTGGTGCTGTACTTCTTGACCGTGGGCCAGGTAAAGGGCTTCGCGTTGTTCCTCGGTTTGGCCACGGTGCTCGACCTGGTCGCGACCTATTTCTTCATGGGTCCGGTCATCAGGTTGATGGCTCGGCGGGATTCGATGAGCAATCACCCGAAGCGATTCGGCATTCCGTTCGTCGACGCCCAGGCCGTGCAGGTGGACTCATGAGCATCGTGGGTCGGCTCTACCGCACAGAGCAGCAGTTCGACTTTCCGGCATTGTGGCGCAAGGCCCTGGTCGTCTCCGCCTTGATCGTGGTGGTGAGCCTGGGTTCTCTGGTGTTCCGCGGCTTGAACCTGGGCATCGAATTCGAGGGGGGCACCTCTTGGGAGGTGGTCGCGCCCGACACCTCGGTGGCCGAGGCCAGAGATGCGCTCGCCGGTACTGGCGCCGCCGCCGGGAAGATCCAGACCGTCGGTACCGACAGCATACGCGTCCGCGCCGACATCGATGACGCGGCGGGCGCCGCGGAAGTCACGGCGGCCCTGGCGGCGCTGGCTGATGTGAGCATCGGCGAGGTCTCTGTGACGACCGTCGGCCCGTCGTGGGGCGACCAGATAACCGACAAGGCCCGCAACGCCCTCATCTGGTTCTTCGTCATCATCGCTGTGTACATCGCGATCCGGCTCGAGTGGAGGATGTCGGTCGGCGCGCTGGTGGCGGTGGCGCACGACATCATCATCTCGGTCGGCGTCTACTCGCTGTTCCAGTTCGAAGTCACTCCGGCAACCGTGATCGCCTTTCTGACGATCATGGGCTATTCGCTCTACGACACGATCGTCGTCTACGACAAGGTCCGCGAGATAGGGCGCAGGCTGGGCCCGACCGAGCGCTACACCTACACCGAGATGATGAACCTGGCCCTCAACCAGGTGCTTATGCGGTCGATCAACACGTCGATCACCTCGGTTCTGCCGGTGCTGTCGATGCTGGTCGTGGGTTCGTCCTTCCTCGGCGCGTTGACCCTCCAGGAGTTTGCGCTGGCACTGCTCATCGGCATCGTCGTCGGTTCCTATTCGTCCATATTCGTAGCTTCCGCAATCGTGGCGTGGATGAAGGAACGCGAGGCACAATACGTGGCGCTCGCACGCAAGGTGCATCTGCGGTCCGGCGGCACCGAAGGCACGCGCATGGTTGCGTCAGAGGATACGGCTCTGGGAGCGACCAGAACCCGCCCCACCGCCGACCGGGTGCGCCCGGCTCACGCACCCCCTAGACCGAGGAAGAAAAAGAAGAAGCGCTGAGGCGGCTACGGTTGCAGGTATGGATGTCGTCTGCGATCTGATTCGTGACGTTGAAGACTTTCCTGAGCCTGGGATCGTCTTCAAGGACATAACGCCGGTGCTGTCGGACCCGGATGCCTTCGAGACGGCGATTGATGCGATGGTTGCTCCCTGGCTCGCGAAAGAACCGGGCAGTGAGATCACCAAGGTCGTCGGTATCGAGTCACGCGGCTTCATCTTCGGCGTGCCGGTCGCGCAGCGCCTCTCGGTCGGGTTCGTGCCCATCCGCAAGAAGGGCAAGCTGCCTTTCGACTCCATCGCGCAGAGCTACGAACGAGAGTACGGCCCCGACACGATAGAGATTCACACCGACGCACTCGGCCCCGGCGATCGAGTGCTGATAGTGGATGATGTGCTGGCAACGGCCGGCACTGCGCTTGCTGCTGCTGAGCTCGTTGCTGCCACCGGAGCGACGGTCGCGGGCTTCGCGGTGCTCATCGAGCTGGAGTTCTTGTCACCTCGCAGCCTCCTGGATGATTTCGAGGTCGAGTCCGTGGTCGTGTACGGAGGGGACTGAGTTGGTAACCGTCACCCGAGTCCTGCCGTGGCGACGTTCGGCCAATCGCCCGAGTTCCGCTGAGATCACGCAACTCCTGAGCGTCTACCGCGCTCACCACCCCAAAGCGGACACAGACCTGATCGAGCGAGCCTTCGAATTGGCCCATGCGGCCCACGAAGGACAGAACCGAAAGTCCGGCGAGCCCTACATTCGTCATCCGGTCGCTGTCGCGACCATCGTCGCCCACCAGGGCATTGACGATGTGACGGTGGCAGGTGCTCTGCTGCACGACGCGGTGGAAGACACCTCCGTCGGGTTGCGGCAGCTTGAGGAGGAGTTCGGCGTAGACCTCGCCGACATCGTCGATGGTGTGACCAAACTCGACCGCGTCAAGTACGACACCAAGGAGCAGCAGCAGGCTGCGACCATGCGCAAGATGATCGTGGCGATCGCCTCGGATCTGCGGGTGTTGATCATCAAGCTCGCCGACCGCCTCCACAACCTCAGGACGGTGGCGGCGCTGCCTGAGTTCAAACAGGAGCGGACAGCCAGAGAAACCCTTGATGTGTACGCGCCTCTGGCTCACCGGCTCGGCATGGCCGACCTGAAGCAGCAACTCGAGGATCTGTCGTTTGCCGCTCTGCATCCGCGCCGTTACGCCGAAATCGACCAGATGCTGGCTCAACGGGCTCCGGAGCGTGACCTGTACCTGGCCCAGGTTCTGGGCAATGTGCAGGCTCGTCTGGCTGAGCTCGGGATCGTGGCCGAGATCGACGGACGCCCCAAACACCTGTGGTCGATCTACGAGAAGATGGTCGTCAAGGGTCGGACCTTCGAAGAGATCTTCGACCTTGTGGGCATCCGGGTGATAGTGGAATCGGTGCGGGACTGCTACGCGGCCCTCGGTTCGATCCATGCAACCTGGCGTCCGGTCCAAGGGCGGTTCAAGGACTACATCGCGATGCCGAAATTCAACCTCTACCAGTCGTTGCACACGACGGTGGTGGGTCCTGCGGGCAAGTCGATCGAGGTGCAGATCCGCACCAGGGAGATGCACCAACGGGCCGAGTTCGGGGTCGCGGCGCACTGGGACTACAAGACCGAGGCGCCCGGCAGTGAGATGGCCTGGCTGAGCCGGATCGTCGAGTGGCAGTCGGAGACCTCCGATCCGTCGGAGTTCATGTCCAACCTGAAGTTCGACCTCGACCAGGACGAGGTCTACGTGTTCACACCCAAAGGGAAGGTGATCGAGCTGCCGGTCGGGGCCACGCCGGTCGATTTTGCGTACGCGATCCACACCGATGTCGGGCACAGCTGTGTCGGGTCGAAGATCAACGGCAGGCTGATGCCGCTCGACACTCGTCTCGGGTCCGGTGACTCCGTCGAGATCTTCACGTCGAAGGTCGAGGGCGCGGGTCCCAGCAGGGACTGGTTGACCTTCGTCGCCAGTCGGCGCGCTGCCAACCGGATCAAGCAGTGGTACACCCGTGAGCGCAGATCCGACGCGATCGAGCAAGGTCGCGACGACCTGCTCCAGGCGCTGCGCCGAGAGGGGCTGCCCGCGCAACGGATCCTCAAAGAACCGGTGTTCGGTGAGGTGGCCGAGCAGATGAACTACGTCGACGAGGACCTGCTCTTCGCGGCGATCGGGGAAGGACACGTGGCCGCTCGGACGGTGG
The DNA here is from genome assembly GCA_965116485.1 of Acidimicrobiales bacterium. GTDB lineage: Bacteria > Actinomycetota > Acidimicrobiia > Acidimicrobiales > Aldehydirespiratoraceae > VXYK01. The sequence goes on along the minus strand of OZ220692.1, from coordinate 2,579,101 downwards.
CGGATCGCCTCGCCCGGGAGATGAGGGGCGAAGACGCTCCCGAGAAGGGACAGCCCCGGTTGCCGACCACCGTCAGCCGGCGAGTCGGAGGCAAACGGCGTGCTGCGGGCTCGGCGGGAGTTCATGTCGAGGGTCTCGACGACATCATGATCCGGATCTCGCGGTGCTGTTCTCCGGTTCCACCCGACGAGATCGTCGGGTTCGTGACCCGAGGACGCGGCGTCTCGGTTCATCGCACGGACTGCCTCAACGCCACCACCCTGCAGGAAGGTCAACCCGACCGGCTCATCGAAGTCGAGTGGGACGCCGAACACGAGGGTCAATTCACCACGACCATCGAAGTTCACGCACTTGATCGCGCGGAGTTGCTGGTGGACGTGTCCAAGGTGCTTTCGGCGCACAGCCTCAATGTCACCGCTGTGGAAGCCGAAACGGGCGACGATGCCATTGCCAAGATGCAGTTCGAGTTTGAGCTCGCTGATCTGAGCCAGCTCGACTCGGTGCTGTCGTCGCTGCTGGTGGTCGAAGCGGTCTATGACGCATTCCGTGTCGTCCCCAGAGCGGCGCCTGCACAAAGCGGACCGACACCCGTCTGACAAAAGCAACGCCGGAGCGCACGGGTAGCCTGAGGGGCTGTGGCAGAGCCGACGTTTCGTGCCCCAAAAGGCACCCGCGACATCCTTGCTCCCGACTCGACCCGTCTCCGCGCGCTCGTCGACGAGTTCGCATTGCAGGCTGGTCACAACGGATTCGGGGAGATCATCTCTCCGATCTTCGAGGATCTCGGGGTTTTCAAGAGGCTCGGCGAGTCCACCGACGTCGTCACCAAAGAGATGTTCGACTTCTTCGACAAGGGAGATCCTCCCCAGCAATTCGCGCTTCGCCCGGAACTCACAGCCGGCATCTGCCGCGCATATGCCGAGCACCGGCCGACGCCACCCTGGAAGGTGTGGTACGAGGGACCCCAGTTCCGCTATGAGCAGCCCCAAGCGGGTCGCTATCGACAGTTCACCCAGGTCGGAGTGGAGTTGCTCGGCACCGACGATCCCCAGGCCGACATCGATGTGATCGTGTTGGGCGCCCGCTTCTTGGAGTCTTTGGGTTTGCGGCAAGTCGAGTTGGCCCTCAACAGTCTCGGCCGCCCGGGTGACCTCGGCAGCCGCCAGGCCTATGAACGGGCGCTCATCGAACACTTGGCACAGAATCGCTCGAGCCTGTCGCCCCAAGCGCTCGTGACCTCGCAGCGCAACCCGCTCCGGGTCCTCGACTCCAAACGGGAACAGGACTCCGCGGTGATCGCCGGAGCCCCGGTGATGGTCGATTTCCTCGACGACGAGTCCGCCGAGCATTTCGCGGCGGTCCGAGCAGGCCTCGATGCAGTCGGAATCGCCTACGAGATATCTCCGCGTCTGGTACGCGGGCTCGACTACTACACGCGCACCACCTTCGAGTTCGCGGCGAAGGCGTTGCCGGGCGCGCAGAACGCGGTCGGTGGCGGCGGTCGCTACGACGGCCTTGTGGAAGACCTGGGTGGTCCACCGACGCCGGGGATCGGCTTCGCCCTCGGCGTCGACCGGATCCTGTTGGCCTGTGATTCAGAGGGTGTCTTCGCGAGCCCCCGCAGCGCTGTCGATGCGTTTGTGGTGGATGTCACCGGAGGAACTGAGGCGCTCAAGGTCTGTGACCTGCTGCGCGAAGCCGGTATCGCCGCGGATCGATCCTATGGTGGGCGATCCATGAAGGCCCAGATGAAGGTTGCCGATCGTTCCGGCGCCTCGTTGGCGGTGATCATCGGTGAAGATGAAGTTGCGGCGGGGGAGGTCACGCTGCGCGACATGGGTGACGGCGGTCAGCGCCGGGTCGCGCGGAACCTGCTCGTCGGCGAACTGACCCAGAAACGGACACGGTGATGGATCTCACAACCACGGATCTCACAACCACGGATCTCACAACCACGGATCTCACAACCACGGATCTCACAACCACGGATCTCACAACCACAATGCGCACCCACATGTGCGGCCTCCTGGCCGGCGCCGACATCGGCAGCGCGGTCACTGTCTGCGGATGGGTCGACCGTCGTCGTGAGCATGGTGAGCACCTTGTGTTCATCGATCTGCGCGATCACAGCGGTGTTGTGCAGTGTGTCGTGGACGGCAGTCATGATCTGCGCAGTGAGTATGTGGTGCAGTTGACGGGTGAGGTCCGGGAGCGGCCCGCCGACACGGCGAATCCCGATCTGGCAACCGGAGAGATCGAGATCGAGGTCTCGGTCGTTGAGGTGCTGTCGGTCGCGGAGCCACCGCCTTTCCCGCTCGATGAACGCACCGAGGTCGATGAGACGATCAGGCTTCGCCATCGTTACGTCGATCTGCGCAAGGCTCGTATGCAGCGGAATCTGCGGATCCGCTCGCAGGTGAACAGCGCGATTCGCCGAGGCATGGAGTCTCAAGGGTTCGTCGAAGTCGAGACGCCGATGTTGATGGCGTCCTCGCCTGAGGGAGCACGCGATTTCGTGGTTCCGTCACGCAAGGAACCCGGCAGTTTCTACGCGCTTCCCCAGAGTCCGCAGCTCTACAAGCAACTCTGCATGGTCGGCGGCGTCGACCGCTATTACCAGATTGCCCGCTGCCTGCGCGACGAGGATCTGCGTGCGGACCGCCAGTTCGAGTTCATGCAACTCGACGCCGAGGCGAGCTTCGTCGGCCAACAAGACGTCTTCGGGTTCATTTCCCATGCCGTTGCCGAGGCGACCGAGGCGGTGACGGGTGTCCGGCCAACGGACTTTGATCGAATCAGTTGGCTCGATGCCATGGAGCGTTACGGATCCGACAAACCCGATGTTCGTTTCGGGATGGAACTCGTCGAACTGACTCCGGTCTTCGCCCGCACCGAAGCTCGGGTGTTCCAGGCGCCCTGCGTGAAGGGGATCTGCATGCCTGGAGGCGTCGACGCGCTCAGCCGCAACCAGATCGATGCTCTGGTCGAGACCTGTCAGCGCTGGGGGGCGAAGGGTCTGGCCTGGATGAAGGTCGTGGAACGCGACTCCTCGGTGGTCCTCGACGCAGGAGTCGCCAAGTTTCTGAGCGCAGAGGAGTCAACCGCGGTGATTGCAGCGTTGGGGGCCGGGGTGGGCGACATGGTGTTCCTTGTGGCTGATGAGCGCCGCATGGTCCGCCATGTGCTGGGACTGTTGCGGCTTGAGCTTGGTCGTCCCCCGGTCAACGAAGGCGGACTGCACTACTTGTGGGTCGTCGATTTTCCGCTCTTTGAGGGTTTCGGCGCCGACGGTTCGCCGCTGCCGGCCCATCATCCCTTCACCATGCCCCATCCCGACGACCTGGAGTTGCTCAAGGCCGGAGGCGACGCGCTGTTGGATGTGCGTTCCCAGGCCTATGACCTGGTGCTCAACGGTTGGGAGCTCGGTTCTGGCAGCGTGCGAATCCATCGCCGCGACATCCAGAACCAGATTTTCTCCTGTCTGGGAATCGAACCCGCTGAGGCGCAACGGAAGTTCGGCTTCCTGCTCGACGCCTTCGGCTACGGCGCGCCGCCCCACGCCGGTTTCGCCTTCGGCATCGATCGGCTTGTGGCGCTGCTGGCGGGCGAAGCCAACATCCGTGAAGTGATCGCCTTCCCGAAAACCCAGTCGGGAGCAGACCCTCTCACCAACGCTCCGTCCGCGATCGACCGTGCTCATCTCTCGGAGCTGGGTCTGCGCGTGGAGCAGTGAGTGACGACCTGTTCTCCGAGGCCGCACGAGAGCATCTGAAGAGTCGTTCGCCGTTGGCCGCCCGGCTGCGGCCGCGCAACCTTGACGATGTCGTCGGTCAGGAACATCTGCTGGCGCCGGGCCGCCCGTTGCGGGCCCTGATCGAGACTGACCGGCTTTCGTCGGTCATCTTGTGGGGGCCTCCGGGGACCGGCAAGACCTCGGTCGCTCGTCTGGTGGCGACGAGCACCAACAAGCGTTTCGAGGAACTGTCGGCTGTGGCTGCTTCGGTCTCAGACGTTCGCGGGATCATCGCCGCGGCCCGCCGCCGGCTCGGCGAGCACGAGATGGGCACGATCCTGTTCCTTGACGAGGTCCACCGCTTCAACAAGGCCCAACAGGACACGCTGCTGCCGGCAGTCGAGGAAGGGCTGATAGTGCTGATCGGGGCGACCACGGAGAATCCCCATTTCGAGGTCAACCCGCCGCTGATGTCGAGATCGACTCTGTTCCGACTCCACGCGTTGGACGAGTCGGCTGTTGCCGAACTCATCGAACGGGGGCTTGAGATCGAATCGGCTACCGCGGATCAAGACGCCGTCGCCCACCTTGCCGCCCGCAGCGGCGGCGACGGACGCCATGCGCTGACCGGAGTCGAAGTGGCGGTCGCACTGGCGGCGGGTCGTGGCAAACCGATCCATGTCGTGCTCGCCGACGCAGAGGCCGCCGTTGATTCAAAAGCCGTGCGCTATGGCCGTGACGGGCACTACGACGTGATCAGCGCCTTCATCAAGTCGATTCGCGGGAGCGACGCGGATGCGGGTCTGTACTGGCTTGCCCGCATGCTTGAAGCGGGGGAGGATGCCCGGTTCATCGCTCGGCGACTGGTCATCCTGGCATCTGAGGACATCGGCATGGCGGATCCGCAGTCGCTTCTCGTCGCCGACGCTGCGGCCCACGCGGTCGAGTTCGTAGGTCTGCCGGAAGCGCAACTCAATTTGGCTCATGCCGTGGTGCATCTGGCCACTGCGCCGAAATCGAATCGGGTCACCACTGCGCTGGGTGCTGCTCGTGAGGCCGCGAGGCGCTCCGGGACAGGTGAGGTTCCGGTCCAGCTGCGGGACGCGCATTACTCGGGCGCCAAGAGCCTCGGCCATGGCGACGGATACGTCTACCCCCACAACGATCCGTCCGGTTGGGTGCCTCAGCCGTACCGACCCGAAGAGGTAGCGGATCTGGTGTTCTACAGGCCCACCGACCATGGACGCGAAGCCCGCCTCAAGGAGTTCTGGCCCGGCCATCGACCAGACCCCGACGAACGCCAAGAGACCTGACCAGCCAATCAGTCGCTGCCGAGCAGGGGACTGTCGGCGATGTCAAAGCAGTCGTCGCGCCCGTGCATGTAGTAGTCGTCGTTGCCAGGGTCGAGCATGAGGTTGGCCCAGTCCCGCCCCTCGGGACCGTTGTACAGCAAGTCTCTGTTGTCGTCGCTGACGTGTGAGGTACCGTCTTCGTTCGGCGCGCAGGAAGGAACGGCACCGAGTACGTGGGCCAGTTCGTGTGCGAGCAAATAAGTCCCTGCGTAGGGCCACGCGGAGCCGTTCGCAGGTCTGATGTCGCAATTACCGATCGGAATCACGACCTCGCGAGCGCGAGCCCAACCGCAACTCCGCGTTTCCCGTGGATTGAATTCACCTTCGATGTAAATCGCGAGGGCATGGCCGAACACCGCGGGAACAGCCGCGCGGATCTCGGCAAGGATCGGTGTGATCGAGGTGAATTCTTCGATCGGACCGGACAGATTGACAGTGACTACCGAGAAGGAGTCTCCATCACGGACGAAGATCGGATGTTTGCCGCCGGTCTGGGTGTCGAACCACGACTGCACCTCGCCGATCTCGTGGGCGATCGCCGCCTCCTGGCCTTGGTACGGGGTCTGGTCGGACGGAACCACATACACCGCCTGTATCGCGTTAGTGATCGACGGATCGGCCGCCGCGTCGCCAGTAATCCCCCAGCAGGTGATCGTGGAATCAGTCCTCAGCGCGCACGAATGCCATCTGCCTGCGTCGATTGCGCTGATGGCTTCACATGTTTCTCTGCGGGGGTCGACGCTGACGGCAGGTTGGCCCTTGTAGCGGTACAGGAACGTGACGAGATGCGCCCGCGTCAACGGGTCGTCGGGCGAGAACGTCGTAGGGGAGGTGCCCGTGGTGATGCCGGAGTGAGCGGCCCAAGAAGCACTGTCTTGTTGCCAAGGCGCATACACATCGACGAATGGGTGGGCCGGCGCCTCGGGCTTGCCCGCCAGCCGATGCAGGAACGTGACCAGATGCGCCCGAGTCAATGTGGTGTCAGGAGCGAACGTTGTGTCGCTGGTGCCCGTGGTGATGCCGCTGTGAGACATCCACGACACTGCCGCGTGCTGGCCCTCTTCAGCCACGTCGACGAACGAATGCTCAGGCGCGGCCGGTTGTCCCTCCACGTTCCAGATGTAGACCGCAGCCTCACCTCGCGACACCGGAAGATCAGGCAGAAAGCAACCACCGCTGATCCCGGAGATGTCATTGTCGACCGACCACTGCACCGCATCGGTGTAATACCTGCCTTCAGCAACATCGCCGTAGCCCGCAACTCCCGAAGCAGGCGGGGCTGTGATCAACAGTCCTGCAACCAGACCCAGCGACAACCCGAGCCAACCAGCATGAAACCTGTTGGAGTTGAACCCCAACCTCAACATGACTCTCCTCGGACCTCGCGTGCCGCACGCTACCAGACCGAGAGCAGGAGACTCCCCACAAGCTGGTAATCCGCGTCGTGGTGCCCCGACCGAAATACCGGTACTAAGGTGTCGGGCGTGTGGGGCGTGGTCACCGGAGACTTTGAGCAGCACGAAGCGGGCGAGCGATGACTGCGGTCGACCTCGCCGCGGTGGTCATCACGATCGTCTGTTTGGCTGTCGTGGTCATCCTGGTGCTGGCCGTGCAGTCGCTCGTCGCGACTTTGCGCCAGCTTCGCGAGACCATCGACGAACTGCGAGGCGAGAGTCTTCCGATGTTCGACGACCTGCGCACCACCGTCACCAAAGCGGGCGATGAACTCGAACGGGTCGACGAGGTGATCGGCCGAGTCGAGAGGGTCGTTGCGACAGCCGATGTCGCCTCGCGGCTGACGCAGAGAGTCTTCACCCCCCCGTTGATCAAGACGGCGGCGATAATGAAGGGCGTCAGCAGAGCCACGCTGACACTGCGAAGAGGGCGGTCTCGAAAGGCGATCCCTGCTCGCCGAGCAAGCACCGTCCACAGTTCGCGTGGCGCCAGACGGTCGAGAAAGTCCAAGGTTCGATGAAGCGCACATTCTGGGCCACGACCGGATTTGCTCTCGGTGTCGGCAGTTCCGTCTATGTTCAGAAACGGCTCCGGCGCGCAGTCGAGCGCTACACCCCCGAACAGGTCCGACAGGATGTGGCGGGTGCAGGCAAGCGGGTAGCGGCCAAAACCCGCGATCTGCTGACGGACCTGCGCGAAGCGGCGCAGCAGGCCGGCGAGACGATGCGCCGAACCGAACAGGATCTGCGCGCTGAGTTCGCTGAGGACAACCAGGCTCACCGCCACCGTCCCGCGCGTATCCGTCACTGAGCGAGTCGCCACTGAGCGCGTCGTCGATGTCGATGCCCACGAACCTCACCGTCGTGCGCGTACCGGCCACTGAACCGAATCCGTTCTAGGTGACCTGCTAGCGGCGATAGACTTCGCCGTTCATGCAAGCCAACGAAGTTCGCCGCGCTTTCACGTCGTTCTTCGCTGAGCGCGGCCACAGCCACCAGCCCTCGGCGAGCCTTATTCCCCACGACCCGACCCTGCTGTTCACCGTGGCGGGGATGGTTCCGTTCAAGACCTACTTCACCGGCGAACAGGCTGCACCCTTCGAGAGGGCTGTGACCATTCAGAAGTGTGTGAGAGCAGGCGGCAAGCACAACGATCTGGACGAGATCGGGCGCACCAGCCGTCATTTCACCTTCTTCGAGATGATGGGCAATTTCAGTTTCGGCGACTACTTCAAGTCTGAGGCGATCGCCTGGGCGTGGGAGTTCGTGGTCGATGTTCTGGGCCTCGACCCGGAGCGTTTGTGGGTCACCGTGCATCTCAGCGACGACGAGGCGGCCTCGATCTGGCTGAATGAAGTGGGGATTCCCGCCGAACGGCTCCAGCGCCTCGACGAGGACAACTACTGGAAGATGGGCGCCTCGGGACCGTGCGGGCCGTGTTCGGAGATCTTCTGGGACAAAGGTCCCGCCTTCGGCGTCGGCGGCGGTCCTGAACACGGCGGCGAGGATCGCTACATCGAGATCTGGAACCTCGTCTTCATGCAGTTCGATCAACAGGCCGACGGCTCCAAGACACCCTTGCCCAAGCCTTCGATAGACACCGGGATGGGCCTGGAACGGACGGTTTCGGTGCTCCAGGGCGTCGATTCGGTGTGGGAGACCGATGAACTCCAGAAACTGCTGGGCACAGCCGCGCAGCTCACCGGCGTCGACGTTGCGAGCGCCTCAGAACAGCAGTTGGTGTCGCTGCGGATTCTGGCCGACCATGCTCGCAGCACATCGATGCTGGTCAGCGACGGCGTCTTCCCGTCCAACGAGGCCCGAGGTTATGTGCTGCGCCGCATCCTGCGCCGGGCGGTCCGCCATTCCTACATACTCGGCGTCGAAGAGACCAACGGCGACAGCGACACCGTCATGGGCCCGATGGTCGACCGTGTGGTGGAGGTGATGGGCGCCGACTACCCGGATCTGGTCAAGAACCATCAGTTCGTGCGTGATGTGATCGACCGCGAGGAGCGGCGATTCCGTGAGACGCTGCGCACGGGCCAGCTCATCTTGGATGCTGAGCTTGCCAAGCTCGACGCCGTCGAAAGCGCCGACGCGGCCAGATCGCTGCCGGGAGCCACCGCGTTCCTGCTGCATGACACCTACGGTTTCCCGCTGGAACTCACTGAGGAGATCACCAAGGAGCGGGGCATCGCCGTCGATATCGAGGGCTTCCGCGTCGCCATGGCAGAGCAGCAGAAGAGAGCCAAGGACGCCCGCTCAGACCTCACCGCCGGTGACACCAGTTCCCTCGTCGAGTTGGTCGACAAGCACGGCGAGACCACTTTCACGGGCCGCGAAGAGACAGAAACGGTCGCGGAGATCATTCATATCGACGACGAGGTCGTGGTTCTCGACCGCACGCCGTTCTATGCCGAATCCGGCGGTCAGATCGGCGATACGGGGACGATCCGGACCGACACTGGCGAGATTACGGTCTCCGACACCCGTTATGGAGTACCGGGACTGGTCGTCCATGCCATCGAGTCCGTTGTGGGCGAGGTGACGGTGGGCCAGACCGCGAGGGCGGCCATAGACACCGAGCGCCGCACCTTGATTCGACGCAACCACACCGCCACCCACCTGCTTCACGCAGCCCTGCGCCAAATCGTCGGCGAACATGTCAAGCAGCAAGGGTCCTATGTCGGACCCGATCGGCTGCGCTTCGACTTCAGCCACTACCAGGCGTTGACTCCCGGCGAGATCGCCGAGATCGAGGACTTCGTCAATGCAGAGGTGCTCGCCAACCCTGCCTGTGAGCATTTCGAGACAACGATGGACGAAGCTCAGCGTCTCGGCGCAATCGCCTTCTTCGGCGACAAGTACGGCGACGTCGTGCGGGTGCTGCAGGCCGGTCCGCACTCAACGGAACTCTGCGGCGGCACCCATGTGCGTGCGCTGGGTGACATCGGACCGTTGCGCATCGTCTCGGAAGGTTCGATCGGCAGCAACATTCGTCGTGTCGAGGCGCTCACCGGTCAGGCCACGATCGACTACTTCCGTTCGGTCGACTCCAGCGCGAGCGCTGCTGCTGCGACTCTGAACGTTCCGGCCAATGACCTCCTCGAAGGCGTCGAGCGGCTCGCGGCCGAAGCTAAGTCCCTGCGCCATGAAGTCACCGCGTTGAGGCAGAAGATGGCGATCGGTCGAGCTCCGGCACTGGCCGCTCAAGCCGTGCGAGGCGTGGTGGTCGCACGGGTGGATGGAATGGATCGAAACGGACTCCGCGATCTGGCCCTGTCGGTGCGCGATCACGACGGAGTTGAAGCGGTCGTGCTCGGAGCGGCTCTGGACAGCGGGGGTGTGGCACTGGTGTCGGCCGTCACCGCTGAGAGCCGGTTCAACGCTGGTGTCCTGATCGAAGACGCCAAGAAGACTGTGGGTGGGGGAGGCAAGCCCGCCGCCGAGTTCGCGGTCGCCGGAGGATCCAGAGCCGAGGCGCTCGACGACGCGCTCGACGAGGTCCGCGCCGCGGCCGAACGCAACTGACATGCGGGCCCTCGGGATCGATCTCGGCTCAAAGAGAATCGGCGTGGCTGTGAGCGACTCCGGAGGTTCGGTCGCCACCCCTGTCGAGGTCGTACGACGCCAGGGAGATCGACGGCGCGAGCATCGCGAAATTGCCGGGTTGGCAAGCGAGTGGGAAGCGGAGATCGTGGTGGTGGGCGTCCCGTACAACCTCGACGGGTCGCTCGGGCCTGCGGCCAAGAAGCACCTGCGAGAGGCGACGGCACTGGGCGAGACCCTCGACATCGAGGTGGTTGCCTACGATGAACGCCTGACCACGGTTTCCGCGGAGCGTTTCCTCATGCAGCAAGAGATGAAAGCCGACGCCCGTCGACGCGTGGTAGACAAGGTCGCCGCGGCCGTGATGCTGCAGTCGTGGCTCGACGCCGGAATGCCCCGTGTCTGAGAATGATCCTCGTCAAGTCCGTACCGACTATCGTGCGTTTCTGCTCGGCTGGATCTCCGACGTTCCCGCCGAGGCAAGACCGGAGCCGGCCGCTCAATCGCTGGACACAGAACATCGCCGGCCAGAGGATCGGGCCCTGGTCGGTGCGGGCGTGGCGTCGCGCGGTGCGGAGCTTCAGAGCCGAGCCGACGAACGGCCGGTGAGTGCCCCGAGCAGAGAAATCCCGTTTGCGCTCCCGGACTACGAGGCGCCACCGGCGGTCGAGCTCTCAGCGGGATTCGACGCGGACGGCATCGAGTATGTCTTCGAAGACGAACCCGATGCAGACCCGCTCGTGGACCCCCGCTACGACGCCGAGGACCGGAACTGGGTCCGCTACCGGAGCCATTGGGGTGGTTTCCTGCGCCTGCTGGGCGTCGTCGTGGTCATCTTCTTGCTGGTAACCACGATCCGCGGTCGGATCCATGACTGGATCGACGATCAGATCGTACCGTCGGGACCGTTGGGCGAACCCGTGATCTTCACGATCGGAAACGGTGAAGCGGTCAACCAGATAGCCACCAACCTCGACAACGCCGGGGTGATCGGCAACGCCACGGTCTTTCGGTACTGGCTTCGTTGCGACGGCCCCAACGGGGGAGAGATCACCATCTCGGGCTTCCTGCGATGCGACCTCGACACTTCGTTCGAGGCCGGCGAATACGCGATCTTCGAGAACATGGCGTACGCAGACGTCTACAACATCCTGGTCAACGGCCCGATTCCCGTGGTCTATGAGAACTTCACGATTCCCGAGGGTCTGCGAGTCGCCGAGATCATCGACAGGATGGTCGAGGTCAACCCGCAGTTCGACCGTGCCCAGATCGTCGAAGCACTCAACAACCCGGCCTACGTGTCGAACTATCTGCCCGTCGACATCGGTCAGTTCTCGTGGTTCGAGGGCCTGCTCTTTCCTGCCACCTACGATGTCCCCGAAGACGACCTGCGCGACGAGGCTAAGTTCATCCAGCGAATGAGCAACACATTCGACCAGCGTTTCGGCGCCCTGATTGATGAGTTCGGAAGAGATCCGGTGATCGAGCAACTCGGTCTGACGGACTACCAGATCATCACCATCGCGTCGTTGATCGAGGAAGAGGCGAGGGTGGACGTCGATCGCCCCCGGATGGCGAGGGTCATGTACAACCGTCTGCTGCGGGGCGAACCGCTCGGCGTCGACGCCAGCGTCTACTACGCGCTCAACAAGTCGTTCACTGAAGGTTTGACCGCTTCGGACCTGCGAGTCGACTCGCCATACAACACGCGGCTCAACACGGGGATTCCACCGACCCCGATCGCGGCTCCGGGCGAGGCGGCTCTGCGCGCGGCACTGCAGCCCGACCCCGACCCGGAACTGCTGTTCTGGGCCCGGACTGACCACGGCGGAGTCGACGGCGCCCACACGTTCACCACCAACATCGACGACCACAACGCTGCCGTGGCCGTCTGCCGTGAACTCGGGTACTGCGGATGAGTTCCGGTTTCGCCCATGAGTTCTCGGTTTGCCCATGAGTTCTCGGTTTGCCCATGAGTAACGTGTCCGTGAGCAACGCGCCCATGAGCCATGTGTCCGGTTCCACCCGCGTGACGGGAGTGATCGGTGATCCCGTGACCCACTCGCTCTCGCCCGCGTTGCACAACGCGGCGTTCGCGGCGCTCGGACTCGACTGGGTGTCGGTGCCCTTTCCGGTGAGCGCCGGCAGGGGAGCCCGAGCAGTCGAGGCGATGCGGACCCTCGGACTGGCCGGATTGTCGGTAACGACTCCGCACAAGGACGCGGTCGCCCGAGCGGCCGACGAGGTCTCGGACACGGTGGAGGCTCTCGGTGCTGCGAACTGTCTCGTGCCGTCCGCGGGCGGAGGAGTCCGTGCCGCCAACACTGACGGAGACGGATTCCTCGGGGGTCTGCTCGAAGACGCCGAGATGACTGTCCACGACAGAACGGTCGCGGTTCTCGGCGCGGGCGGAGCGGCCCGGGCGATCTCGCTCGCGTGCGCCGAGGCGGGAGCGGCCGGCGTGCTGGTTGTCAACCGCACTGCTGAGCGCGCGGCCCGCTGCGCGGAGTTGGCGGACCCGGTCGGCTCGGTGGCCCGGCCGGCGGACATACCCAGCGCCGATATCGTGGTCAACGCCACAACGGTCGGGATGGCGCCCGATCGTGGCGTGCCTTGCGACCCGGCGCTGTTGCGAAGCGGTCAGATCGTGGTGGACATCGTCTACAACCCGTCTGAGACTGTCTGGCTGGCGGCTGCCCGTGCCGCGGGGATCCGCTCCTACAACGGCGGGTCGATGCTGGTCCACCAGGCCGCTGTCGCCATCGCCCACTGGACCGGCCGCACCGCGCCCGTCGATGCCATGAGGTCGGCGCTGCAGGAGCATCTGAGCTGAGAGGCCGCCAGAACCCAAGAACCGAGGAACCCGTTGCGTTCGAAGCAGCGGTGCAGCTAGGTTCGGCTCCTCCAGCGACGGTGTGAGTCAGCGACGAGACGAGCACCGCGAACGGGCCAGGTGAGAGGCGGACCCCATGACTACGGCGCTTATCGTTGCTGCGTCCGCGGCAGGTCTGGTCTCCGGCGGTTTGATCACGATGTCGGCTGAGCGAGTCGCCCGCGGCGAGGCCCTCTCGCTGCGATTTCGGTGCGGTGAGTGCAGGGCGTCGCTGAGGTACTGCGAGACGGTCCCGGTGCTGTCCTGGCTGGTGCTTCGTGCGCGTTGTCGGCACTGCTCTGATCGCATCGGGTTCATGTATCCGGCCGTCGAGTCGGCGACGGCGGCGCTGTCGGTTGCGGTGGCATGGCGGTTCGGATGGGACTGGTGGCTGTTTCCGCCGCTCGTGCTTGCGGTCGCACTGATGGCGCTTTCGCTGGTCGACCTGTACAGCTACCGGCTTCCCGATCGGTTGGTCTTGTCGGCGTTGGGCATGTCGGTGCTGACGATTCTGGCAGGGGCGATCGGCCGCGGCGACCGCCTGGTGCTCTGGTACGCGATCTTGGGCATGTGCGCCTATTTCAGCTTCCTGCTGGTGGTTCATCTGATCTCTCCGAGGGGACTGGGGTTCGGTGATGTGAAGTTGTCCCTGCTGCTCGGCTTGAACTTGGGCTGGGCCGCTGGTGTCACCGGCGGTGACTGGGTCGACGTGGTCCGCTATGTGTTCTGGGCGCAGCTCCTGGCAAGCCTCATCGGTCTGGCGGGCGGAATCTTGATCGGCGTTCTTCGGCGGAACCTCGAACGCGAGGTCCTGCCCGATCCAGAATCTGTCGACGGCCAACCGGTGAGGATCCTCGCCCAGAGCTTTCCCTTCGGCCCGGCTTTGGCCTGTGCCACCATGACGGTGGTGCTGTTCGCTGACTCGATTCCCGCGTTCTAGACACGCTCAGGCGCAGCGCTGAGGGCGATAATCGTCCCGGTGAGAGGCAGCGGGTCCGGTAACCTCTTGCCATGTCGTTGGCTTCGGTCATTCTGGTCGGCCCGATGGGCTCGGGGAAGACGGCGGTGGGCCGCGCGCTGGCAGAAAAGGAGAACTTGGACCACGTCGACCTCGATGAGATGGTCGCTCGGGCTCGCGGCCTTTCGATTCCGGAGATATTCGACACGGAGGGCGAAACCGGATTCCGGGCGCTCGAACACGAGGCTCTGTCCCAGGCGGTTGCCGGTCGATCGGCGGTCGTCTCTGCGGGCGGCGGTGTGGTCGTCGACGAGTCCAACCGGGTTCTGCTGAGCCGGTCCGATGCACTGGTCGTGTGGTTGGACGCCGCCGTGGAGGTGTTGGCCCGCCGCGTCGGCGACGGCGAGGGCAGACCCCTGCTGCCCGCCGATGACGTCACCGCAGTGCTGCGAACCAAGGTCGCCGAGCGCTCCGAGGGCTACAATGAGGTCGCGGACATCCGAATCGACACGTCGGACAGGTCAGTCGCGGAATGCGTCGAGTTGATCTGCACCGCGCTGACCGGCAACGTCGAAAGGGCAGCACAATGCCGGTGATCAATGTTGAACTGCGCGATCGCAGCTACCCGGTCCACGTTGGACCGGGGGTGCGGGAACTTCTCGGCGAGTTGATCCCCAACGACGCCAAGCGGGTTGCAGTCGTCACCCAGGAGTCGATCCCGTGCGCGGTCGATCCCGCGTCGGCGCAGCTGACGATCACAGTTCCGAACGGAGAATCGGCCAAGTCGATGAGCGTCGTCGAAGACGTCTGTCGGCAGTTGACCATCGCGGGGTTCACCCGCGCCGACGTGGTCGTGGCTGTCGGTGGCGGCGTTGTCACCGACGTGGCCGGATTCGCGGCCGCGGTCTATCACCGCGGTGTTCGTTTCATCAACGTGGCAACCACGCTGCTGGCCCAAGTCGATGCCGCGATCGGCGGAAAAACCGGGGTCAACCTGGTTGAAGGCAAGAACCTCGTGGGCGCTTTCTGGCAGCCGACCGCGGTGCTCTGCGACACCGAGCTGCTGGCGACGCTGCCGATCCGCGAATACCGCAGCGGTCTGGGAGAGGTTGCCAAATACCACTTCCTCGGCTCGGTTCCCGATGCGCGAACGGGCATTCCGGGAGCGAGAGTTGATGCGGAAGTGGTGGCGGCGTGTGTGCAGATCAAAGCCGACGTGGTGACCGCGGACGAGCGGGAAGGTCATAGACGAGCGATCCTCAACTACGGCCATACGCTCGCCCACGCCATAGAGACGGCCGGGTCCTACGACCTGCGCCACGGTGAAGCCGTGGCGGTCGGGATCGCATACGCCGCCGAGGTGGCCCGCCGACTCGGCCGCATCGGCGACGAGCGGGTGATGGAACATCGCCGCGTGCTCGGGGCCTATGACCTGCCCTGCACGCTGCCGAAAGGACTCGACACCGAGAGACTGCTCGACCTGTTCAGCCGCGACAAAAAGGCGATCGAAGGCGTCACCTTGGTGCTGGACGGACCCGACGGGGTCGAGCCGGTCACAGGGATCGACCCGCAGGTCCTGCGCGAAGCTCTGGATACGCTGCGATGACCACCATCGATTCCGTGATCAAGTCGGGCGCAACGACTGGAGACCGCCCATGAGTTCTGTTGTTCTGCTCTTGTCGGGACCCAATCTCAATCTTCTGGGTACCCGGGAACCCGACGTGTACGGCACCGAGACCCTCGCTGACCACGTGGCCACCGCGACCGCCGCTGCCGCTGTCCACAATCTGGAGATCGAGCACTTCCAGTCCAACCACGAAGGGGAACTGATCGAGGCGATCCAGGGCGCCAGACAACGGGTGGCCGCGATCGTGATCAATCCGGGCGCGCTGACCCACTCGTCGTGGGCCATTCATGATGCTCTGGCCGCATTCTCGGGAGTCATAGTCGAACTCCACCTGTCCAACCCCAAAGCCCGCGAATCGTGGCGCCATGTCTCGGTCGTTGCGCCGGTGGCCACCGGGTCGATCGTGGGTTTCGGCGGTGACGGCTACCGCCTCGCCATAGAAGCCGTCGCAGCACAGCTCGCACCATGACCCGACTCCGATGACGCAATCCCGCGGCTCCGGCTACGCCCGGCAACACCAACGCATGACACACCTGCCGCCGTTGCTCGCACATGGTCGCAGCGAACTGGTGCGAGCCGCGGTCCAAGCCGAAGACGCCGACGCCTTGGTGGTCACAGACCTGACCAATATCCGGTGGTGTACCGGATTCACCGGTTCGGCCGGGGTGCTTGTCGTCAGCAGCGACCGCTGCGTGTTGACCACCGACAGCCGATACCGCGAACAGGCCCCGTCCCAACTCGACGCGTCGGGCTGCGAAGCAGAGGTGTCGATCGGCTCGGACTGGGTCGCGGCAGTCGCCACGATCCTCAAGGATCTCAACGGCGCGGACAACACGACGAGCGTCGCGCTCGAAGCCGACCGGATCGTGTGGGCCGATCAGCGCCGCTTGTCCGAAGCGCTCGCCGCAGAGTTGCCCCATGCACATATCGCCGCGACCGTCGGTCTGATCGCGGAACTGCGCAGCGTGAAAGACGAGGCAGAACTGATCCGCATCCAGACCGCGGCCGACATCGTCGACACGGTGCTCGAAGAGAATCAGGACCGGTTCGTCGCGGGCATGAGCGAACGCGAACTGGCACGGATCCTCGACGACGGCATGCGCAACGCAGGCGCGGAGGGCCCGGCGTACGACACGATCGTGGCCTCGGGTCCCAACGCCGCGCTGCCCCATTGGTGTGCAGGTGCGCGCCGCCTGACCGACGGCGACCTGGTTGTGGTCGACGCGGGGGCTTCGGTCGAGGGCTATCGCAGCGACATGACTCGCACATTCGTCGTGGGCTCGCCCGACGATCGGGCATTGGAGATCCACGACATCGTCACCCGGGCCCAGGCGCAGGGAGTGGCGGCTGTGCGCGCCGGAGTCGAGGCGGGCGAAGTCGACAGGGTCTGCCGGGACTTCATTGCGCGCGAGGGATACGGCGACGCCTTCGTCCACGGCACCGGCCATGGCGTCGGTCTCGACATTCACGAATTGCCGGCGGTGCGCCGCGGCAACACCGCTATCCTTTCGCCCGGCCAGGTGATCACCGTTGAACCGGGGATCTATCTCTCCGGTTACGGAGGTGTGCGAGTCGAAGACACGGTGGTCGTCACCAACAACGGGTGCCGCCCGTTGACCAAGTATCCCAAGGAGCTCGAGTGCCTGTCATCACAACCAACGATCTGAAGAACGGGATGACCCTCAACCTCGACGACGGACTGTTCCAGGTTGTCGACTTCCAACATGTCAAGCCCGGCAAAGGCCATGCCTTCGTTCGCACGAGCCTCAAGAACCTGCGTGCCGGAGGGACCGTCGAACGCACGTTCAGGGCTGGAGAGAAGGTCGAACGAGCCAACATCGACAAACGCGAGATGCAGTTCCTCTACCGCGACGGCGAAAACTACGTGTTCATGGACAACGAGTCCTACGAGCAGATCAGCGTCGCCCCTGCCACGCTCGGGGACACCGCCAATTTCATCATCGACGGCTCCACCGCGATCCTGTTGATGTTCGGAACTGAGATCATCGGTACTGACATGTCCGCTGCCGTCGAGTTGACCGTGGCCGCGACTGAACCGGGCCTCCAGGGGGATCGATCCTCGGGAGGCACCAAGCCCGCCACCCTCGAGACCGGCCTGGTGATCCAGGTCCCGCTGTTCATAGAGACCGGCGAACGGGTCAAGATCGACACCCGTTCGGGTCAATACCTGAGCCGCGCGTGAACACTGAGCCCTCAGCGTGAACACAGAGCCCTCAGCGTGAACACTGAGTCCTCAGCATGAGCACAGAGCCGTCGGGCATCGGCAGTCGTCGGGAGGCTCGGGAAGAAGCGCTGGGATTCCTCTATGGGATGGAGGTGACCGGCGACTCGCTGCAGGCGGTCCTGACAGCCAAACCCCTGCCGCCGACAGACTATGCCCTGGAGATGATCGAGGGTGTCAGCGAACAGATCCTCGCCTACGACGAGCGCATCGGCGCCCACCTCACGGACTGGACAGTTGATCGGCTGGCTGTGGTCGACCGGGTGCTCGCCCGCATGGCGACTTGGGAATTGTGTGAACGCCCCGACATACCGACGGGCGTGGTCTTGAGCGAGGCCGTGGATCTCGCCTCGCAGTATTCGGGACCCGAATCGCCCCGCTTCCTCAACGGGGTGCTGCGCGCGGTGGCAAACGAAGCTCGAGGAGCCGAGGATTGAGCCGCGGTGCGGTTCTAGAAACGTGTTTTGCCGGTGATAGGGTCCGCGTGGTGGGCGAGCGGGCGATCGTGTTGGAGGTGCCGGACCTGAGGTGCGAGTTGATTCGCCTTCGTCAGTGGCAACCCGCAGATGCACCCGAGCTGGAGAAGGCCTGGAAGGACCCGGCGATCCTGAGCGACTCGGTGATGCCCGAGAACCGCTCGCTGCGAGACGCCCGCAAATGGATATCGAGAACCGACGTCCGCCGCCGGGCGGGGTTGGCGTTGGATCTGGTCATTGCTGATCCCCGAAGCGACAAGCTGCTCGGGGAGGTGAGCCTGTACCGATTCGACAAACCTCGGCGAGCGGCTGAAATGAGCTGGTGGTTGGCTGCTCCGGCACGGGGTCGAGGTATCGCCACCCGCGCGGTGAACCTGCTGGCCGCCTGGGCCTTGGACGGTCGGTTGACCGCGATCGTCGCCGAGATCAAGATGAGCAACGTCAAGTCGCTTGAACTGGCCGCTCGCTGCGATTTCGACCTCCTGCGACCCGCCGACGAATCGAACCCGGCCGTTTTCGTCCGCCGAGCCACCCCACACCGAGCGACTGAACCACAGCGCGACTGATTCACAGAGCGACTGATTCACGAAATCCACAGGCCGCTGCCGTGGAGTGACAGAGCACTCGTGATAGGTTCGGGTCTCGACCATGAAACGAGTCCAGTGAGGCTCGAATGGACGGGAGAATTGAGTGGCAGAGCGAGAGCGGCGATTGGTCGGCACACCCTCGGGAGGTGTCTTCCAAGCCAGGACGCAAGTGATGACAGCGTCCGACGTGACCCGAGCGATTCGGCGCATGGCCCACGAGATCCTTGAACGAAACTCTGGTTGCGAAGACGTCGTGATCATCGGTCTGCAAACAGGCGGCGTCAGCCTTGCCGAGCGCTTGGTGGACGACATCAGCCAGACCTGTGGCACCGAAGTCCCCGTCGGGAGTCTCGACGCGACCATGCACCGCGATGACTTCGACCTCCGACCGATCATGTCCGAAGCGGCCACGTCGATCCCGGTCGACCCGACCGGCAAGATCATCGTGTTGGTGGACGACGTCCTCTACACGGGCCGCACCGTGCGCGCCGCGTTGGACGCGATCCACAGCTACGGACGCCCGAGAGCGATCCAACTCGCGGTGATGGTCGACCGCGGCCACCGCGAGCTTCCGATTCGACCGGACTTCGTCGGCAAGAACCTGCCGACCCGCCGAGCCGAGATGGTCGATGTCAACAGCGGCGGCGTAGACCTCGGAGAGGTCTCATGAAAGCGCTGAGACATCTGCTGTCGATGGACGACCTCGACCGCGACGACATCGAGTACCTGCTGGAGCTCACCCAACGATACGTGGAGGTGAGCGAACGAAAGATACCGAGGATCCCGGCGCTGCGAGGCAAGACCGTCGCGCTGGTCTTCTACGAGGACTCCACGCGCACCCGGATCAGCTTCGCAACCGCGGCCGGCCGGCTCTCCGCCGACACCCTGGGATTCGATGTCAAACGCTCTTCGGCCAACAAAGGCGAGTCGTTGCGCGACACGATCGAGACCATCTCCGCGATGGGTGTCCATGGCATCGTGCTGCGCCACTTCGGCGCGGGCGCCCCCTGGCGTGTGCGCGAATGGACCGACGCCTCGGTGATCAACGGAGGCGACGGACGCAACCAGCATCCCACCCAGTCACTGGCCGACCTGTTCACCGCGCGTCAACACCTCGGAGAACTCGACGGCAAGCGCGTCGCCATCGTCGGCGACGTCAAGAACTCGAGGGTCGCGCGGTCCAACGCCATCGGGTTCGCTGAAATGGGCGCCGAGGTGGTGTTCGTCGCCCCGCAGACCCTGCTGCCCGCAAGCCTCGAGGGCTGGCCGGTCAGCGTCACCCACAATCTCGACGAAGTCCTCGACGAGATCGATGTCTGCTATCTGCTGCGAATGCAGCTCGAACGACAGAACGATGCCACGGTGCCCACCTTGAGAGAGTTCCACCATGAGTTCGGGCTGACCGCGGCGCGTGCCGACCGGCTGAAAGCCGATGCCCTGATCATGCATCCGGGCCCCATGAACCGGGATGTCGAGATCGCCGGCGAAGTCGCTGACCGACCCAACGCCGTTATCACCGAGCAGGTCGCGAACGGTGTCGCGGTGCGCATGGCTGTGCTGTTCGTGCTGATCGGTTCGAGGCTTGATCTGGTCGAAGAAGGAAGTCTTGCCGACTCCGAGAGTGCGGTGGCATGAGCACGCTGGCAGTTCGCGGCGGAACAGTGATCGACGCGCAGGGCACCCGGCGCGCCGACGTGGTCGTCAGCGATGAGGGCATGATCCTCGCGGTCGGTTCAGGACTCACCGCGGATCATGAACTCGATGCCGGCGATTGCATTGTCGCTCCCGGTCTCGTCGATCTTCACGTTCATCTGCGCCAACCCGGGAACGAAGAAGCCGAAACCATCGACACCGGCGCTCGAGGGGCGGCTCTGGGCGGATTCACCGCGGTGGTGGCCATGCCCAACACGGATCCGGCCATGGACTGTGTCTCGGTGGTCAGCGAAGTGCGAACCCTCGGCGAGTCGGCGATATGCGACGTGGTCCCCTCGGCAGCGATCTCGGTGGGCCGTATGGGCGAATCGCTGGCGCCAATGGCCGAACTTGTGCGTGCGGGCGTTCGGATCTTCACAGACGACGGCGCCGGAGTGCAGGACGACAGGCTGATGCGCACCGCGTTGGAGTATGCGGGCTCACTGGAGCACCTCTGTGGGGGTGAAACCATCGTGTTGGCACAGCACTGCGAAGTCGACACGCTCAGCAAGGGCGGATTCATGCACGAGGGCTTGTGGTCGAGCTGGTTGGGAATCCCCGGACAACCGTCCGAAGCCGAGGAGTTGATGGTGATGAGAGACATCGCGCTCTGCCGTCTCACCGGTACCCGCGTCCATTTTCAGCACATGTCGACCGCCGGCTCGATCTCCATGATCCGTGCGGCCAAAGCGGCAGGTCTGCCTGTCACCGCTGAGGCCGCGACACATCACTTCTGCTTGACCGACGCGTGCTGTCGGAGCTACGACCCGGTCTACAAGGTTCATCCGCCGCTGCGCACCGATGCCGACGTCGCAGCTGTGAAAGAGGGGCTCGCGGACGGCACCATCGACGCGATCGCGACCGACCACGCGCCGCACACACCCAAGTCGAAGCAGCAGACATTCGCCGACGCGCCCCCCGGGATGCTCGGACTAGAAACAGCCTTCGCAGTCGCCAACACCTATCTCGACATGCCGATCGACGCCGTGCTCGCAGCGATGTCGTGGCGGCCGGCGGCCATCGCCGGACTGAAAACGCATGGCGGGCCGATAGAAGAAGGTTCCATGGCAAACCTCGCGGTGATCGACCCCGACGCGGCTTGGACAGTTTCCGCAGCCGAGATGGCGAGCCGCAGTTCCAACACACCCTATGAGGGCATGGCGTTGCGCGGGAGGGTTCGCCACACCGTCTACAAGGGAGAGGCCGTGGTCGTCGACGGCGTCGCGCAACGATGAGCGCATCTCGGCAAGTCCGTGCCTATCGACTGGTGCTGGCCGACGGCGAAGTCTTCGAAGGGGAGGGAATAGGCGCCGACCCGGTCGACGGCACAGCATCGGGCGAGGTTGTGTTCAACACGGTTCTGTGCGGTTACCAGGAGGTGATCACCGATCCGTCCTATGCGGGACAGATCATCACGTTCACCTACCCCCACATCGGCAACTACGGGGTGAACCCCACAGACGACGAAGCCCGCAGGCCGTTCTGTCGGGGCGTCATCATCCGTGATCTGGCCCGTCGACACAGCAGCTGGCGTTCAGAGGGGGATCTCGACAGCTTCCTGCGCAGTCATGGCCTGGCCGGCATCGCCGGCGTGGACACGCGCCGTCTCACCCGTCACATCCGCGACTTCGGCGCCATGCCCGGAGCGTTCGGTTCAGCCGATGTCGACGAACTGCATGCGGCTGCAATCGCAGACCCCACGACCAGCGGGGTCGACCTGGTCTCGGTGGTGTCGACCGAAGAGCCCTACACGATCGGGAGCGGCAAGCGCCGAGTTGTCGCCTATGACCTCGGGATCAAGTCCACAATGCTGCGTCATCTCTCGGAGTTGGCAACGGTCACGGTCGTGCCCGCGGACACGCCCGCTTCCGACGTGCTGGCCTCGGCGCCCGACGGCGTCTTCCTCTCCAACGGTCCGGGTGACCCGCAGATGGCCGGACCGATCGTCACCGAACTCCCCAAGCTGCTCGGGCGCGTGCCGATATTCGGGATCTGCCTCGGGCACCAGGTGTTGTCACTGGCGCTGGGCGGGACCACCTTCAAGATGAAGTTCGGTCACCACGGCGGCAACGTGCCTGTGATGGATGTGCGCAGCGGCAAAGTTGAGATCACCAGCCAGAACCACAACTTCGCGGTGGAGATCGGCTCTGTCCCCGCTGTCGTTGAAACACACCTGTGCCTCAACGACGGTGCTCTGGAGGGGATGTGCCACAAGCACCTTCCGGTGTTCAGCGTGCAGTACCACCCCGAAGCGGGACCCGGTCCCCACGACAGCCGCTACCTCTTCGACGATTTCGCGCGGCTCATGGACACGACAGGTTCGGTTGCCTAGTGCCGCGCAGAGACGACATCGAGTCAATCCTGATAATCGGTTCGGGTCCGATCGTCATCGGTCAGGCCTGCGAGTTCGACTACTCCGGGACACAGGCCTGTCGAGCCCTCAAAGAGGAGGGCTACCGGGTAGTGTTGGCCAACTCGAACCCGGCGACCATAATGACCGACCCCGACTTCGCCGACGCCACCTACGTCGAGCCCCTCGATGCGACGGTGCTCGCCAAGATCATCGAGAAAGAAAAACGCGACAACCCCGACCAGACCATGGCGCTGCTGCCGACATTGGGGGGACAGACCGGGCTGAACCTGGCAATGGAACTCGAACGGGATGGTGTACTGGCGCACCACGGCGTCGAGTTGATCGGCGCAGACGCAACCGCCATCGCCACGGCTGAGGACCGAGACCTGTTCAAGCGGGCCATGACCGAGATCGGGCTTGAGGTCGCACGCTCGGGGATCGCCCACGACATGGAGAAAGCGCTTGAAGTGGTCGAAGAAGTCGGCCTGCCGGTCATCATCCGCCCCGCGTACATCCTCGGCGGCCGCGGCACCGGCATCGCCTCGACACCCGAAGAGTTCGAGAAGATCGCCGGCTACGGGCTCGAGTGCAGCCCGATATCGGAGATCCTCATCGAAGAGTCGATAGCGGGTTGGAAGGAGTACGAACTCGAAGTCATGCGCGACCGCAACGACAACTGCGTCGTGGTGTGCGCGATCGAGAACTTCGACCCCATGGGCGTACACACCGGCGATTCGATAACCGTCGCACCCACTCAGACCCTCACCGACGTCGAGTACCAGAAGCTGCGCGACGGTTCGTTCGCCTGTATTCGCCGGGTGGGGGTCGAGACGGGCGGCTCCAACGTGCAATGGGCGGTCCACCCCGACACCGGTCGGCAGGTCATCATCGAGATGAACCCCCGGGTGAGCCGCTCCTCGGCGCTGGCGTCGAAAGCGACCGGCTTCCCGATAGCCAAGATCGCAGCCAAGCTCGCGGTGGGTTGCACCCTCGACGAGATCCCCAACGACATCACCAAGAAAACCCCCGCCTCCTTCGAGCCTTCGATCGACTATGTGGTCACGAAGGTGCCGCGTTGGGCGTTCGAGAAGTTCCCGGGCACCTCGGGCATCCTGGGGACCTCGATGCAGAGCGTCGGTGAGGTGATGTCCATCGGCAGGACCTTTCCGGAGTCATTGCAGAAGGCACTGCGCTCACTTGAACAGGGACGATACGGCCTCAACTGCGACCCGGGGGAGGCGGCGCTCGACCGACTGGACGATCAAGGGTTGCTGGCGGCGGCCTCGGTCGCCACGCCGGACCGTCCCTTTCAGCTGGAAGCCCTGCTCCGAAGGGGGATTCCGGTAGAGGAGATTCACCAAGCGACGGCGGTCGACTGCTGGTTCCTCGACCAGATGCTGTTGATCACCGAGGAACGGGCCTACCTCGCCACGCGCACTCTCGCCGACGTCGACAGGCGGGATCTCAAACGCGCCAAGCAGCTCGGCTTCTCGGACTGCCAACTCGCCTATCTGTGGAGCACGACTGAAGCGCAGGTTCGCGAGAGGCGGCTGGCTGTCGGCGTGAGAACGACTTTCAAGACAGTCGACACCTGCGCAGCGGAGTTCAATGCCGAAACCCCGTACCACTACTCGACCTACGAAGACACCGACGAGGTTCGACCCGGTGAACGCGAGCGGGTCGTCATCCTGGGTTCGGGACCCAACCGCATCGGTCAGGGCATCGAGTTCGACTACTGCTGCGTGCATGCCAGTTTCGCTCTCAGAGACGCCGGATACGAGACGGTGATGGTCAACTGCAACCCCGAGACGGTCTCGACCGATTACGACACCTCCGACCGACTCTACTTCGAGCCGCTCACCTACGAGGATGTGATGAACGTCATCGAGAGCGAGAAACCGCTCGGCGTGATCGTGTCGCTGGGGGGACAGACGCCGCTGAAGCTCGCCGATCAGCTTCCCCCAGAGCTCATCTTGGGGACGCCACCGAGCGCGATCGACGCGGCGGAGGATCGAGAGCAATGGAATGCACTCTGCGCCAAGCTCGAAATCCCCCAACCGGCCGGTGGAACGGCCCGCGACGTTGAAGAGGCTCTGGAGATCACTTCCCGTATCGGCTACCCGGCGCTGGTGCGCCCGTCATATGTGCTCGGCGGGCGGGCAATGGAGATCGTCTACGATGATGAGAATCTCCGCAGAGCCATGGACGAACTGGCCGGTTTCGGATCGCTGGGTCGTGAGGGAGGGCTCTCCGCACAACGCCCGGTTCTGATCGACCGCTTCCTTGAGGACGCCACCGAGGTGGACGTCGATGCGATACGGGACCACCTCGGCGATTTCGTGATAGGCGCGGTGATGGAGCATGTGGAGGAGGCCGGCGTCCACAGCGGGGACTCCGCATGTGCGATCCCTCCGACGAATCTCGGTGCGCAGACCGTCGAACTGATCGAGCGCTACACCGCCAGGGTCGCCGCGGCCCTCGAGGTGAGGGGGCTGATCAACGTGCAGTACGCGGTCAAGGAGAACCAGGTCTTCGTGATCGAGGCGAACCCGCGGGCTTCGAGAACGGTCCCGTTCGTCGCCAAGGCGACCGGCGTGCCGCTTGCAAAAGTGGCCAGCAGGGTGATGCTCGGCGCATCGCTGGACGAACTTCGAGCTGAGGACCTGTTGTGCGAGCCGGCGAAGTCCGAGCACGTGGCGGTGAAGGAGGCGGTGCTGCCGTTCAACCGTTTTCCCGAAGCCGACGCGGTCCTCGGACCCGAGATGCGCTCGACCGGTGAGGTGATGGGGATCGACCTGACCCCGGGACTGGCGTTCATGAAATCGCAGCTGTCGGCCGGCACCCGTCTGCCGGAAGCCGGAGCGTCACAAGTCACGGTGTTCATGTCGTTGGCGGACCGCGACAAGGCCCTCGGAGCTGAGGTGGGGCGCGGGTTTCGAGATCTCGGGTTCTCGATCGTCGCCACCAGCGGCACCGCGGCGACGCTGCACCAAGCCGGGGTCGCCGTCGACGCCGTCGTCTCCAAACTCGGGGAGAGCGGCGGAGTCCACGCGGTCGAGTTGATCGAACGCGGTGATGTGCAACTCGTCGTCAATTCACCGAGGGGTCGCCGCCCCCGTGCCGACGGAGCGCACATTCGATCCGCGGCCGGACTGGCGAACGTGCCGCTGTTGACGACCGCGGCCGCAGCAATGGCAGCAGTCGAGGGTTTGCGCGATTGGGCGCGGTACCCGTTGAGGGTGCGGAGCCTTCAGGAATACCACCAGAGAGGCGGATACCCCGGTGCCGTCGGCGGATTCGAATGGCCGAGCCGGTGAGCCCGCGGTGACCGACCTGTCGACCTCGGTGGGCTCGGTGAGGCTCAAAGCCCCGGTGATGACCGCTTCGGGCACCGTCGGCCACGGCACGGAGTTCGCCCGCTACCTGCGTCCCGCGGAACTGGGCGCGGTGGTGGTCAAGTCGATGAAAACAACACCGTGGGAGGGCAATTCCGCACCTCGGGTGCATCCGACTCCCGCCGGCATGATCAACAGCGTCGGGCTTCAGGGCCCGGGAGTGCACCACTGGCTCGAACACGAGCTGCCCGACTTGGAGGCCACGGGCGCCACGATCGTGGCCAGCATCTGGGGCAGCACCGTCGAAGAATACTCAAAAGCCGCCGAAGCACTCAAAGAAGCACCATCGGCGGTGGTGGCACTGGAAGTCAACGTGTCGTGCCCCAACCTCGAAGACCGCAGTCGCATGTTCGCTCACAGCGCCGGCGCCACCTGCGAGGCGATCGAGGCCACCGCCGGTTGTGGGCGGCCCCGCTGGGCCAAACTCAGCCCCAACGCCCCCGACATCGCAGAAATCGCCGCGGCCGCCCGCTCGGGCGGCGCCGAGGCGGTGGTTCTGACCAACACGCTGCTGGCGATGGTGATAGACCCCGAGACGCGCCGTCCGGTGCTGGGAGCGAAGCGAGGCGGGCTGTCCGGGGCGGCAGTGCGCCCGGTCGCGGTGCGGGCCGTATACGACGTTTACGAGGCGGTCCCCGGACTGCCGATCATTGGAGTCGGCGGAGTCACCTGCGGAATCGACGTGGTGGAGTACCTGCTCGCAGGCGCCGGCGCGGTTCAGGTAGGCACCGCCACATTCGCTGATCCTCGAGCGCCGAGACGGATACAGCGCGAGTTCGAGCAGTGGTGCGACCGCAACGACGTGAGGCGGCTCAGCGACCTGATCGGCTCGGCTCACGGCTGACTATCGACGCCTGTAATTGCCTTCGTTTGTCTTGGCCTCTAGTGTCCCTGTCATGTCTAACCCTCCAAAGTTGTCAGACGAAGCGCGAACCGCAGCACTTGCAAAGGCAACCGAAGCGCGAAAGGCCCGTCGAGAGTTGAAGCAGCTGTTGAAGATGCGATCGTTGACGCTCGCTGAGGTTCTCGAAAAAGCCGACAGTGACGAGATCGTCGCCAAGACGAAGACGCTGGCGGTGATCGAGTCGCTTCCCGGAGTGGGGAAGGTCACGGCCCGGCGTGCCATGGCAGACATCGGCATCGCCGAGAACCGCCGTCTTCGCGGCCTCGGCCAGAAGCAGAGATCTGAGCTTCTGGAAAGGTTCGGCTGACCCGAAGGCCTCGAGCGGGGCCGGCAGATCAATGGTCATCACAGCCTCCGACCGGTTGGTGATCGTCGTCTCGGGCCCGGGCGGGGTCGGGAAGGGCACGCTGGTGGCCCGGTTGTTGGACCGGGACCAACGGCTCTGGTTGTCGCGCAGCTGGACCACCCGAGCGCGTCGCCCCGGCGAGCCGATGGAGGCCTATCACTTCACCAACCGGGAGTACTTCGACCGCCACATTGAAGCTGGAGGGTTCCTCGAATGGGTCGATTTTCTCGACTATCGCCAGGGTACGCCGGTTGTGGAACCACCTCCCGGACATGATCTCGTCTATGAGATAGACGTGTACGGCGCTCAACAGATCCGCCGGCACTTCCCCGATGCGCTGATCGTTTTTGTGGATGCGCCCTCCCGTGAAGCTCAGCGGAGGAGGCTCAAAGGTCGCGGCGACCCGCCAGAGGCGATCGAAGCCCGGCTCGCGAAGGCCGCTGACGAGTCGGCGATGGCCCGCGAACTCGGTGCGGAGATCCTGATCAACGATGACTTCGATCGGGCCCTCGCCGAGTTGGAAGGCTTGATTCGCGAGCGTCGCGGGAGCTGGTCGTGACAATCACGGACGTCGCCCCTTTGTGAGGGGGGCGCCGAATCCGGCTTGACTTGCCGGAGGGGGGGGGGGGGGGGGTTAGGTTGCCCGCAATGTCGTTTTGTCGCAACTTGCGGGTTTGGAAGGTTGTGGTGTCGGCGGCTGGGTTGGTGGTCGTGTTGACGGCTGGGTTGGTGGTCGGGTCGGCGTATCCGGCAGGGGCGGTGGCGGGTTATGGTGATGTGCCCGGGGGCGCTTGGTACACCGACGCGGTGCAATGGTCAGCAGACAACGGGATCGCTGGTGTTCCGCCGCCTTGTTTCGAGCCTCAGGCGGGGGTGTCGCGCGGTGAGACCGCGGTGTGGATCTACAACATGGTGAACAGCCCCTATCCCGGTCGGCGCCACAGTTTTGTTGATGTGGTCGATGAGTCTCAACACGATGCGGTGTCGTGGATGTCCAACACCGGTGTCACCACCGGCACGTCCGCTACCACCTTCGCTCCTGACGACATATTGACCCGTGCCCAGGCTGCAGCGTTTCTGCATCGTCTGGCCGGTGAGCCGGTCGCGCCGGCGCATCGTTTCAGAGATGTTGTGGCGGGTTGGCAACAAGCCGCCGTGTCGTGGATGTCCAACACCGGTATCACCACCGGCACGTCCGCCACCACCTTCGCTCCTGACGACACTTTGACCCGCGCGCATCTGGTCACGTTCTTGTGGCGTTACCAGAACGAACCGGGCGTTACCGTCGATACCGCATCCCCGCACTGCGACCCGAGTTCTGGGGATGACACGGCCGATGGCGGCGTGGCGACGCTGCGTGACCATGTGGTGCCGCCGACGCGGCAGCAGTTGGAGGGCCTCGAAGCGCGAGCCAGTAGAGGCGACTTCGACGTGCTGACGTTCATTTGCGCGT
The DNA here is from genome assembly GCA_965116485.1 of Acidimicrobiales bacterium. Taxonomy (GTDB): domain Bacteria; phylum Actinomycetota; class Acidimicrobiia; order Acidimicrobiales; family Aldehydirespiratoraceae; genus VXYK01. The sequence goes on along the minus strand of OZ220692.1, from coordinate 2,550,105 downwards.
CGGCGGACAAGAGGTTCACGCTTGGTTTCTTGGATGCTGAAATTTTTGCGCTCAACGAAAAGGTGGCTTCGTTCTTCGATCATCAGTCCTCAGAGACTGTGCAGTTGGCGTTCTCTCGCGGTGGGATCATTGACGGAATAAATGACAGCACCGGCACGAGCTACGGAGCCAAATCGGGCGTGCCTGCTTGGGGGCACGCATTCTCGAGCAGCGACAAAACAACTCGCGCATGCGAGGCCGAAGCGCGAGCGATCGCCGGCAGCAGCAATCCCTACATCTACGTCTTTGTTGACCTGCCGTTGGGAGGTCTCGGTGGCTGGGCATACTTTGGCGGATTTGCCACTCAACCCCTGCGCAGTTTCTTCCAAGTTAGAGTCGGCGATCCCACTCGAGGCAGCAACGCGTTCTACAACACTGTCGCCCATGAAATCGGCCACAGCGTCTTTCGTCTGGGCCATGTCCACCAAGAAAAATTATACTATCGGGAGGGGCACAGCGAAAAGGTCTACGTTGCGGAACTCGCCGATGATCCGTTCGACAAGCAGAACAAGCATGCCTCGAAGTGCTCCATTATGTCGTACTGTGACCAAGGTACCCAGTACGGCGTGGATACGAGTCGAATATGGGTTGCATGCGGTCAGCGCGAGCTGCTCGGATGGCCGCGCGGGCCGAGGCCTCCGCTCGGGCCGGCCTGCGATTTCGGGCCAGGCGAAGACCTGTCGGTGCCCTCAGCGCCAAGGGCCCTGAGTGAATCGGTCGTGTCAGAAGACAGCAGGATCATTGTCTCGTGGCTGGCTCCGAGCGACGACGGAGGCGGCATCGATGAGTACCGGGTGACGCTCAAGCGTTCGGGTGCGGTGGTGCGAACCGAAGCGACCAATGCCTTGAGAATCGCATTCGATTCGCTCGAAAATGACCGTCAGTACACTATTGAGATCCGTGCCGCCAACGAAGCAGGTCAAAGCGAACCGCTCGTGCTGACTGGAACACCGAACGACTCGGCGGCCACTGCCTCGGTGAGCTCGGTGTCTCTTTATCGGGGTGCGCCGAGCATTGGCTGCGTGAATTATCAGGACATCGATGATTGCGCGTGGTTCGACATCGATGTGGAGTTCACCGAGGGGAAGCTTCCGTCGTCGGTGACGGTGACTTGCCACACAGCGGGCTTCAACAACGACCGTGCATGGCGCACACGAACGGTGAATCTGAACAGTGACCGAGAAGAACTCGCGACCGGCACCTCGACCGAACTGGACCGAGTGTGCCGCTACGCCCTGCCTGGCAACAGCGTGTACGTCACCGTCGAAGGCGTCGCCTCGTGGAAGCTTGAATGGGGGCGACCGCCGGACGCGCCCTTTATTTTAGTGCCCAGGTCCGGCGACGGGCAGATCCAAGTCAATTGGGTCGCACGCGACGACAACGGCTCACCCATCACCGCCTATGAGGTCGAGTGGACAGATGACGGGTGGACGACGTGGGACTCTCGGCTACTCGGCTCCACTGCACGGAGTTGGACGATCACGGGCCTGGAGAACGGCGACGAATACGAGGTGAGGGTCTACGCGTGGAACGCCAATGGTTGGAGCGACGGGTCGTCGATCCGCACTGCGACGCCGGCAGCGGGAGCGCAGTCGCCGGACGCGCCCGACGCGCCGACGCTCACGCCCGGCGACGAGGAGGTCACCGTCGAATGGGTCGCACCTGAAGACAACGGCTCATCCATCACTGGCTACCGGGTCTACTACAGGCGCGCGGGAGCCTTTTTCTACTCGCAGCGTCGGACGTCGTCCACGCAGCTGACGATCACGGGCCTGGAGAACGACACAGAATACGAGTTCTACGTCCGAGCAGTGAACGCTGAGGGCGTCAGCGACAGGTCGCCGATCGCCACCGAGACGCCGACAGCGGAGGAGGCGCAGGTGCCGGACGCGCCCGCCGCGCCGACGCTCACGCCCGACGACGGGCAGGTCACCGTCGAATGGGACGAGCCCGTCGACAACGGCGCGGCCATCACCCGCTATCGAGTGAATTACAGGGCTACGGGTACCGATAGTTGGAGGCCTACGGGGTTCTCTGGTTACTTCGAATCGCTCACCTCGTCGACGGCAAAGACGATCACGGACTTGGAGAACGGCACTGAATACGAGTTCCGTGTACGAGCCCAGAATTCAGAGGGCTGGAGCGAATGGTCAGAGATCGCCACTGCTACGCCGACGGCCGACTCGCAAGTGCCGGGCGCGCCCGGCAATCTGCAGCTCACGGCCGGCGACGGGCAGATCCGCATCGAGTGGGACGCGCCCGACGACAACAGCGAAGCCGTCGCCGGCTACACGGTGTGGTTCCGCGTTGCAACAGATGACGATAGCGGCGAGTGGTCCGCTGGAAATCCCGGCTCAGATGAATTCAGTTGGACGGCTACTGGCTTGGATAACGGTGTCGAGTACGAAGTGGACGTCTGCGCGTGGCACGCTTCCGGCAGCGGCGATTGTGTGTCCGGTACCGCGACGCCGATGGCCGACGCGCAGGTGCCGGACGCGCCCGACGCGCCGACGCTCACGCCCGGCGACGAGGAGGTCATCGTCGAATGGGACGAGCCCGCCGACAACGGCGCGGCCATCACCCACTACTGGGTGTACTACAGGCGTACGGGAGGCGGCGGCGGGTTCTTTCAGGCATCGTCCACGCAGCAAGCGATAACGGGCTTGGACAACGGTACCGAGTACGAGTTCTACGTCCGAGCATGGAACGCTGAGGGCCGAAGCGACAGGTCGCCGACCGCCTCCATTACAGCCGGGGTGCCGGTCGCGCCGGACACGCCGACGGCTCGGGCCAGCGACGGGCAGGTCGTCGTCGACTGGGAAGAACCCGAAGACAACGGCGACGACATCACCCTCTACCGCATCTATTACAGGAAGGCCCCAGGAAGCTGGCGGCTCGCGCAAACGTATTCGGCCTCGTCCACTCGAATCACGTTGACCAATTTGGACAACAATTCCAGCTACGAGTTCTACGTGCAGGCCCAGAACTCCCGCGGCTTGAGCGGCCCGTCGCCGACCGTGACCGCGACGCCGTATCCCGGGGGGCCGGGGCCGGAGGCGCCCGCGCAGCCGACCGCCACGGCAGGGGACGGGCAGGTTGCACTCGAATGGGACGAGCCCGACGACAACGGCGTCGCCATCACCGGCTATCTAGTGGAGTGGCGGAAGGTTGGAGATTCGTCTCGAACCACAACTTGGTCGTCTACCACTAGTAAGACGGTCACCGGCCTGGAGGGCGGCGTCGCGTACGAGTTCAGAGTCAGAGCCCGGGACTCCGAGGGCTTCTATGGCGGATGGTCGCCGACCGTGACCGCGACGCCGTCGTAGCGTTAGAGCCTGCGCGGATAGGCGAGCTTTCGAGTTGCGAAAACGTTGTTTCCCGCTCTTGTTCGCTGCGCTCGCTTCCCGCTCTTGTTCGCTGCGCTCGCTTCCTGCTCTTGGTTCGCTGCGCTCACGGGCCGCGAGGCCGCGGGCCGGGCCGCTCGGACCGGCGAGCAACCCGACGCCGAGCACCATGACCACAGCGGCGAGTCCAGATCGGCCATCCCCCAACGAAAGGCGCCGTCCAATGCCAACCGACCCCTCCTCCCTGGCCGGTCCCGGACAATTCCGCGTCACACCACTGGTGGCGCTGGTACGCTTGTAACCCGGTTGAACACCATGCGGTGGACGGCAAGGTTCGTCCACATCTGTCCACATCTCGGGAGAAGGCACAATGGCTCACGGCTACGACACGATGATGAACCCCTCGATCGAGGGTCTCCTTGATGATGTCGGCTCCAAATTCCGCCTCGTGACGCTCTCGGCCATGCGCAGCCGTGAAATCACCAACTATGTGGGGCAACTCGGCCGAGGCATGGGCGCGTCGATACCTCCTCAGGTCGCATCGACGGCCAGCAAGCCCCTGTCGATCGCCTTCGAGGAGATCGCCGCGGACAAGATCGTCGCGACGGAGGTCGACCCCGAAGCCGAACTGGAACTCGAAGTCGAAACCGAAGCTGAAAAGGCTTTGGACAACGCGGGTGCCTGACCCAGTCACCTGGCAGTGTCTGCGGCATGACCACGCTCTCGGGTCGACGCATCATTCTTGGTGTAACAGGCGGGATCGCCGCTTACAAAGCGGTCGACCTGTGTCGTCGCCTGGTGGACGCCGGGGCGCGCGTCACGCCGGTGTTGACCCGCGGCGCCCTCGAGATGGTGGGAGAGGCCACCTTCTCGGCGTTGGCCGGCGAAAGAGCCCGCACGTCATTGTTCGACGATCCCTCGACTCCGATCCCCCACACGGTGATGGGGCAGAACGCGGACATGGTCCTTGTGGCCCCGGCGACTGCCCGGATCATCTCCGACATTCGCACCGGTCGCTCCGCTGACCTGTTGACGGCCACGATTCTCGCCACCCGGGCCCCGCTGATGGTCTGCCCTGCAATGCACACAGAGATGTGGGAGCAGGTCTCCGTGCAGGAGAACCTTGCGGTGCTGCGTTCGAGGGGAGTGCATGTCGTGGATCCCGAGACCGGTCGGCTCGCGGGAGGAGATGTCGGCGTGGGACGTCTCGCCGAACCGGTCACGATTGTTGCCGCTGTCCAGAACGTGTTCGCCGTCGGCGACCTCGCGGGGAAACGGGTGTTGGTAACCGCTGGAGGCACCCGCGAGCCGATCGATGCGGTCCGCTTCGTCGGCAACCGCTCTTCGGGCAGACAGGGGCATGCACTGGCTCGAAACGCTGCTGAACGCGGTGCTGACGTCGTGCTGGTCACCACCAGTGCGCGCAGTGCGCCCAGCGGCGTTCGGGTCGTGGATGTTGCCACTGCCGACGAAATGCACCGGGCCTGCCGCGATGAGGCGCCGCGAGCCGACGTGGTCGTCATGGCCGCCGCGGTCGCGGACTTCCGACCCCGACAGACAGTGGACCGCAAGCTCAAGAAGGACCAGGGCACGCTCAGCGTCGAATTCGAGCCCACCGTCGACATACTCGCCGGACTGGGCGCGGCCAAACCCGATGGACAGGTACTCGTCGGATTCGCCGCTGAGACCGACGACGTCGAACACAACGCGGCCGTAAAACTCGACAGGAAGAACCTCGATGTCATCGTGGCGAACGACGTCTCCAAACCAGGTGTGGGATTCGAGCACGAGACCAACGAGGTTGTGGTGCTTCGTGCCGATGGAGGCAGCCACCGGACACCGCTGTGCAGCAAAGACGAAGTGGCACGCGCTGTGCTCGACGCCGCTGTCGGGTTGCTGAGCAGTGGTACCCTCAACATACACGACAAGGAGCAGGAGTGACCCGCTGGACGTTCACCTCCGAAAGCGTCACCGAGGGCCATCCCGACAAGATGGCGGACCAGATCTCGGACTCGATCCTCGACGCCATGCTGGATCAGGACCCGAAGAGCCGTGTGGCCTGCGAGACCATGGTCACGACCGGCCTCGCCATTGTCGCTGGTGAGGTGACCACCAAGGCGTACGTCGATATCGCCGGCACGGTGCGCGAGACGATCAAGGAGATCGGCTACGACCGTGAAGCCTTCGGATTCGACGGCAACACCTGCGGCGTCATGGTCGCCATCGACGAACAGTCGTCGGACATCTCTCAAGGCGTCGACGCTTCAGAGGAGGTCCGTTCGGGGATGGCGGGGGAACAGGACGAACTCGACCTGCAGGGCGCCGGCGATCAGGGAATGATGTTCGGCTACGCCTGCGACGAGACCGAAGAACTGATGCCACTGCCCATCAACCTCGCCCATCGCATGGCCGAGCGCCACGCCGAGGTCCGCAAGGCCGGAACCATTCCCTACCTCCGCCCCGACGCAAAGACGCAGGTCACCTTCGAATACGAGGACAGCCGACCGGTCCGGCTCAAGACGGTCCTGGTCTCGACACAGCACAACGACGGCATAGACCGCGACACCATGATCCGGCCCGACCTGATCGAGCACGTAATCGCTCCGGTCGTCCCCGCGGAGTTCGCCGACGACGACTACGACGTATACGTCAATCCGACCGGCCGATTCGTGATCGGTGGACCGGTGGGGGACTGCGGACTCACGGGGCGCAAGATCATCGTCGACACCTATGGGGGCATGGCCCGCCACGGTGGAGGCGCGTTCTCGGGCAAGGACCCCTCCAAAGTCGACCGCTCCGCCGCTTACGCGGCCCGCTGGGTGGCCAAGAACCTGGTTGCAGCGGGAGCGGCCAGCCGCTGTGAGGTTCAAGTCGCCTATGCCATCGGTATGGCGCGGCCCGTGTCGGTCCTCATCGAGACGTTCGGCACCGAGGCGGTCGACAAGGCTGCGGTCGACGCTGCGATCGACGAGATCTTCGATCTGCGCCCAGCGGCAATCCTCCGCGATCTCGACCTGCGGCGGCCGATCTACGCCAAGACAGCCTCATACGGGCATTTCGGCCGCTCCAGCGAAGACGGCCTCTTCCCGTGGGAGAAGACCAACAGGGTCGACGAACTGCAATCGGCGTTGGGACTCTGAGGGGCCAGAGGCCGAGCGTGGAAGATGACCTCGGGCACATCCGAACGACAGGTTCCCAAGGGCGAACGAAGGGTCGTTCGGGTCATTCCCGACGTCCTGGGGATCAAACGGGAGTTCGACTATTTCGTTCCTGAAGCGTGGGAGGCCGACGGTCGGTCGGAGCGACTGGCCACAGGGTCGATGGTGCGCGTGTCGCTGGCGGGACGCCGGGTGGCCGGGTGGGTGAGCGCCGTTGACGTCGAGCCGCCGGCGGGCGTCGAGTTGGCCCCGCTGCAGACCCTGAGCGGCGTCGGCCCCAGCGCCGCGATGATGGAACTGGCCGACTGGGCCGCGTGGCGCTGGGCGGGCAGCCGGGTGAGGTTCCTGCGCGCTGCCTCCCCGCCGTCGATGCTGGCGGGCGTGCCGCGGGCGTCAAGTCCCGCACCGGTGCCGTCCGGACCTGCGGATGTGTTCTCGCGGGCATTCGAGGTCGCTGCGCAACGCGGTGTTGCGGTGGTCCGGACCCCGCCGAACAGCGATGATGTGCCCCTGGCGCTCGAGGCCTGCCGGCGGGGCGACGCGTTGTTGCTGCTGGCTGATTCCGCTCGGGCCCGGCGCCTTGGGATCGCCCTGCGCCGTGCTGGAGTGAGGGTCGCTCTGGGGATGCAGGAGTGGCCCGTGGCTGCAAGTGGCTCCACGGTCGTGGGAACGCGTTCGGCAGCCTGGATGCCCATGCCGCGCCTGTCCGCGGTGGTGGTCTTCGACGAGCACGACGAGTCGCTCGCTGAGCAGTCGTCACCCACCTGGCACGCGCGTGAAGTCGGATTGGAAAGAGCTCGGCGAAGTGGCGTGCCGGCGGTCCTCAGCTCCCCGGTCCCGTCGCTGGAGGCCCTGCGCGCGGGTCCGTTGCTGCGGCCCGACCGTGATGTGGCGCAAGCCGGGTGGCCCCGCGTTGAAGTGTTCGACCGCCGCGCAGACGACCCCGTCAAGGCTGGTCTGTTCGCCGAAGGCATCGCCCGCGTGCTGCGCGGCGAGGACCGGGTGGTCTGCGTGCTGAATCGCAAAGGGCGCTCGCGGCTCATGGCATGCGCTTCCTGCGGTGAACTGGTTCGCACCCTCGACGGTGCGTCGCCCATGGTTCTCGATCACGACGAGCTTCGTTCACCCGATGGCACCGAGGTCCGCCCGCCGGTCTGCGCGCACTGCGGTCACACCCGTTTGAAGAACCTGCGCGCCGGGGTGACCAGGGCCCGAGAGGAACTGGAGGCTCTCGTGGGGGAGGCGGTCGATGAGGTTACCGCATCGTCGGTGGAGCATCCGGCGACCCGCGTGGTGATCGGGACCGAGGCGGTCCTGCATCGTGTCGAGGAGGTCGATGCCGTCGTTTTTCTGGACCTCGACCAGGAACTGCTGGCGCCTCGCCAGAGGGCTGTGGAACAGACGATGGCGTTGTTGGCGCGAGCGGCGCGCCTGTCGGGACCGCGAGGCGAAGGCGGGCGTCTCGTGCTGCAGACCCGCCAACCGGATCACGAGGTGGTGCGGGCTGTGCTGCGCGGCGACCCCGCGATCGTCGCGGTGGCAGAACGTGATCGTCGCAGCGCCGCGGGGGTCGCGCCCTATGGCGCACAGGTACTGGTCTCCGGTGCGGGGGCGCGAGAGTTCATCGCCGCGCTCGGTCAGCCGGCGGGGGTTCGAATCCTCGGCCCTTCGAACGATCGCTGGCTGCTGCAGGCCGACACCCATGAGCCGATCCTCAACGCCCTTGCAGACACCCCGCGGCCCGACAGCCGCCTGCGAATCGAGGTCGACCCCCTCCGCGCCTGAAGCTTCGGGTTTGCAGCCGCGAGTGTAGGCAGCTCGCTTCAGTGGTCGACCCCCTCCGCGCCTGAAGCTTCGGGTTCGGGAACCGTGACTGTCGCGGTGCGGTTCAGTGGTCGGGCGCCGCAGTCCAGTTGGTGCGGCGGGCCTCGTAGAGCGCGATCGCGGTGGCGATCGCTACGTTGAGTGAGCCGACCTTGCCGAGTTGGGGAATGAAGGCGACGCTGTCGCAGGCGGCGAGCGTGGCCGGGGTGATCCCGCGGTCCTCATGGCCGATCACCAGGGCGATGTCGCCTGCCAGGTCGGTTTCATGCAGCGGCAGCGCATCACTGGTGAGTTCCACCGCCACCACGCGGTAACCGTTCGCCCGCGCCGCGGTCACCGCCGCGGGGCCCGAATCGATCTCGGTCCAACTCAGATAACGGGCGCTCCCCAGCGCGGTCTTGTTCACCTTGTCGTGGTCCGGTGCAGTACCTGCGGCGATCCACAGGTGGTCGACGCGCTGCGCGGCTGCGGTGCGCACAATCGACCCGATGTTGAAGGGATTCGCGACTCCGTCGAGAATCAATGCCACGCGGCCGGTGGTGCGCCGGCGCCATGACCGGTGAAGCCGCTTCATGCCAGTGCCATCGAGCTGTGTCACCGGTCCTCCCGCGGGTTGACTTCGAGTATGCGATAACCGGAGCGGCCGGCCAACCGAATTGTCGGGAATCCTTGGTAGGTCAGCCAACGGTGCAAAGAATCGCTGCCCAGATGCTTCTGTACGACCAGATGAGCTTGGCCCTTCGGGTTGAGGCGGTTGAGCCAGTCCTCGAGGAGTTGATGCAACGCCGGTTTGCCGATTCGGATCGGCGGGTTGGACAGGATTCGATCAAAGCGAACATCCGCCGGGATCTCGGAGGGCGACGCCACATGAATCCGATCAGCGGCGCCGATTGCTCGGGCATTGATCTCGGTGAGGGTCCGGGCGCGTCTGTTGGTGTCTATGGCCCAGATCCTCCCGCTGTGGGTTCGCAGAGCCGTGACGCAGGCGATCGGGCCCCAACCGCAGCCGAGGTCGAGGACCACCGCGTCGTCGTCGATGGGCGGTGCGTCCGTCAGCAGCAGTTTGGTGCCCGGGTCGAGACGGTCTTGGGAGAACACCCCTCGGTCCGAGGTGAGGGTCACAGTCATGTCCGGCAGGTTGACCTCGACCTGTGCCGGTTTCGAGGCCACCGTCGGTTCCTGGTCGAAATAGTGAGCGGTCCCCACGGCTTCGACCGTACCCGGCAGCACTGTTGTCGGCACGGTCTTGTGTCGGCTGAGTCTGTGGGCTCGGGCGGGCGAAACCTCGCGCTAACCTGAGCGGGTGGCCAGTTACGACATTCGCGTCATTGGAGACCCCGTCCTGCGCCAGAGGGCGCGCGACGTCAATGACATCGACGGCTCGCTGGTGCGTCTCGCCGACGACATGATCGAAACAATGTACGAAGCGCCGGGTATCGGGCTCGCGGCGCCCCAGGTCGGAGTCCAGAAGCGTCTGTTCGTCTGGGACATGGGCGAAGGGCCTCGGGTGATCGTCAATCCTGAAATCGTCGAGTCCGACGGCGAATGGCGCTATGACGAGGGCTGTCTCTCGGTTCCCGGTCTGTCCTGGGAGATAATCCGCCCCAAAACCGTCCACCTCGTGGGACGTGATCTAGACGGCAACGAGATGTCTTTGGAGGTCGACGAGCTCGAAGCCCGCCTGTTCCAGCACGAGATCGACCACTTGGACGGCACCCTGCTGATCGAGCGGCTCGATTCCGACACCCGCAAGACCGCGCTGAAGGCGATCCGCAACCTTCAACTGGCCGAGGCCATGCCCACGCCACCGAGCGCGGGGCCTGCGAGCACACGCGCCGGCCAAGATCTAAGACTGCCGTGACCGTTCCGCCACCGGCGGAGATCCAGCGCATCGTCTACCTGGGCACGCCCGCCACCGCGGTGCCGCCCCTGCGTGCTCTTCGTGACGCCGGCTATGAGATCCCCCTCGTCGTGTCACGGCCCGACACTCGGCGGGGACGGGGAGCCACCTTCCAACCGAGTCCGGTGAAGGCCGCGGCCCTTGATCTTGGCCTCGATGTCAGCGACGACCTCGCGGACCTGGCAGGGGTCAGCGCCGACCTCGGCGTGGTGGTCGCCTACGGTGAGATCATCCCGTCGGCGCTCCTCGAACAGGCGTCGATGGTCAACCTGCACTTCTCGCTGCTGCCGCGTTGGCGGGGAGCGGCGCCGGTGGAACGGGCGATCCTGGCCGGCGATGAAGTGACCGGGGTCAGCTTGATGGCTGTCGAAGAGGGACTCGACACCGGGGCCGTCTATCGGCGAGCCGAGATCCCGATCCGTCACGACGAGGACAGCGCCGCTTTGAGAGCACGCCTGGTGGCTCTCGGCACGGACGTATTGATTGAGGCGCTCGCTGAGGGACTGGGTGAGCCTGAGCCGCAGACTGGTGAGGTGGTCTACGCCCAGAAGATCACCGCGGAGGATCGTCATATCGACTGGACGCGGCCGGCGGCGCAGATTCACCGGCAGGTTCGAGTCGGAGGTGCTTGGACCACCTTTCGCGACCAACAGTTCAAGATCTGGCGCACAGCGGTGGACCGCGTCCCCGGCGCCGAAGGGACGCGCGCCGATCCGCCGGGCTCGATCAGCGGCTTGTCGGTGGCCACGGGTGAGGGACGAATCCATCTGCTCGAAGTGCAGGCCCAGGGCAGAACGCGACAGGTTGCGTCCGCCTGGCACAACGGCGCCCGCCTGACGCCCGAAGATCGGTTCGTCTGAGTCGTGCGCGCGGATGCCCGCCGGATCGCCGTCGATGCCGTGGTCCGCATCGAGACCGAGAGTGCATACGCCAACGTGCTGTTGCCCAAGATGCTCGCTGACGTCGACCTCGACACCCGCGACAAGGGCTTCGTAACGGAACTGGTCTACGGGTCCACGAGACGCAAACGGGCACTGGACCATGTTGTCGACCGGTTCTTGGTCCAGGAGCCACCGCCTGCGGCGCGTGCCGCGCTGCGGTTGGGCGCCCATCAGCTGATCGAGATGGGAACACCTCCCCACGCCGCGGTCTCAGCCACCGTGGAAGCGGCGCCGAAGAGGTTCCGCGGGCTTGTCAATGCCGTGTTGCGAAAGGTTGCGACCGCGAATTCGGCGGGCATCTCCTACCCCAACGACGCGGTGGCCCTCAGCTATCCGGACTGGATGGTTGCGCGTCTGAGAGAGGACCTCGGCAACCAACAAGCCGATGACGCCCTGAGGTCGATGAACCTGCCGGCACGCCCGCAACGCCGCGAGGACGGCTACGTGCAGGACCCCAGCTCGCAGCGAGTCGCAGCACTGGTGCCTGCCGGACCAAGCGATGTCGTTTTGGATCTGTGTGCGGCTCCGGGCGGCAAGTCGACTGAGATCGCCGGTCGAGGAGCCGCGGTGGTCGCCGCCGACCTACGGCTCGGCAGAGCTGGGCTGATCGTGCAGAATGCCCACAGGCTCGGCTGTCGCCCCGAACTCGTGCCGAACGGAGTGGCGGTCGTTGTCGCCGACGGTACCGCGCCCCCGTTCGGGCCCCGAGTGTTCGACGCGGTTCTCGTCGACGCTCCTTGCTCCGGTTTGGGATCGCTGCGGCGCCGTCCCGACGCACGTTGGCGAATCGAGCCCGAAGACATAGCCGAACTGGCGGCGCTGCAGCGGCAGCTGTTGAAACGCGCAGCGGAACTCGTCGTTTCGGGCGGGACCCTGGTTTACAGCGTCTGCACTATGACCGCGGCTGAGACCACAGGGGTGATCGAGGCAACCGGCGCTGATCTCAACGAGCTAGGTTTCGAACAGGCCGCGAGTGACCTCTCGCTCCCGACCCCCGAGGCGGACGGCATGTTCCATTCGGTCTGGACGCGTTGCTTGTAGCCGGGTTGGTTGCCGGGCGCGTTGTTGTTGCCGGGCGCGTTGTTGTTGCCGGGCGCAGCCGGAGCCGTGGATGTTTTGCGGTGCGGTGCGTTGTTGTTGCCGGGCGCGTTGTTGTTGCCGGGCGCGTTGTTGTTGCCGGGCGCAGCCGGAGCCGTGTTGGTGTTGCTGGGCGTGGCGGGAGCCGGGTTGGTTGCCGGGCGTAGCCGGAGCCGTCAGGGCGCTATAGCTTCGTCACATGGCTCATCATCACCACGAAGAGCGGGACTCGGTTGCTGCGCCGCTGCATGCGAAGGTTCTGACAGTCTCCGACGGTGTGGTGCATGGCACGCGCCAGGACCGCTCTGGAGAGGCCCTGGAATCTCACCTCACCCGAGCAGGATGGACCGTTGTGGAGCGGACCGTGAGCGAGGACGGAGAGCGGCCGGTGGCCAAGGCATTGGCGCGCCTCGCAGAGGGTTTCCACGGGCTGATCGTCACCACCGGAGGCACGGGTTTCGGACCCCGCGACCGCACGCCTGAGGGGACTAGGGCAGTCATCGACCGCGAGGCGCCGGGGTTGGCTGAGGCCATGCGGCTGGTGAATCCCCTCGGGCGGCTGAGCCGCGGCGTCGCGGGCACGCTCGACGCGACCCTGATCCTCAACACTCCGGGATCATCGAAGGGCTGTGTCGAAACGGTCGATGCCGTGCTTGACGTGCTGCCGCACGCGGTCAGGCTCCTAGTCGACAACACTGACCCCCATCCACATCCCTAGTCGCCCCGCCATGAACCGCGACGAGCACTACATGGCGCTGGCAATCGAAGCAGCCTGGGGTGCCCGGCATCGGTCGTCGCCCAACCCATGGGTCGGGGCCGTGCTGGTCGGTGTTGACGGAAGTGTCGTGTCCGGCGCCACGCAGGCATACGGCGGCGCTCACGCTGAGATCGTGGCCCTGAATGCGGCAACCGATCCGGGTTGTGCCACGCTCTACACAACGCTCGAGCCCTGCAGCCACACGGGTCGGACGGGCCCATGCACCGAGTCGCTGATCGGCGCGGGGGTCTCGCGGGTCGTAGCCGCGATCTGTGACCCGGACCCACGGGTTGCGGGCCGTGGGATCGAGCGGCTCCGTCAAGGCGAGATCGATGTCACGGTCGGTGTGCTAGCAGATGAAGTCGAACGCCAACTGCGTCCCTACCTGCACCATCGCCGTACCGGCCGTCCCTGGGTGGTGCTGAAACTGGCAACCACGCTCGACGGCCGAGTGGCGGCACCCGACGCAACCTCTCAGTGGATCACCGGACTGCGAGCGCGGGCTGATGTCCACAGGTTGAGGGCGATATCGGACGCGATCGTTGTTGGTGCGGGCACCGTGCGAGCCGACGACCCGTCACTTACCGTGCGCCATTGGCCCGGCGATGATCCAACAGTCGACCCCGAAGAAATCCGTGACCCTCGTCGAGTCGTTCTAGGCTCGGCGCCAAGCGCCGCGAAAGTACACCCCTGTCTCGAATGGGATCGCGGCCTTGACGGACTCCTGGAGCATCTCGGTGAATCCGGAGTCGTTCAATTGCTGGTGGAAGGCGGTCCGAGCGTGGCCCACTCCTTCCACAGCGCCGGATGTGTGGACCAGTATGTGCTGTATGTGGCGCCTGCCCTTATGGGCGGGGATGACGGAGCGGGCCTGTTCAGCGGCCCGGGCGCTGCGACGATCAGCGATGTGTGGCGTGCAAAGTTCGAGAGCGTCCGACAGCTCGGCGACGACATACGCATGGACGTAGTGAAATTCACCGCTGGTTGAAGCGGTACGCCGCTAGCCTCGTCTCGGTGTTGAAGCTGGTTCTACCCAAAGGATCGCTCGAAAAGGCGACGCTTGAGCTCTTCGAAGCTGCTGATCTGAGCGTGGAGCGTACGTCGTCCGTCGCCTACAAGGGGTCGATTGCTGATCCGCGCATCGAGTCGGTTCGGATTCTTCGCCCCCAGGAGATTCCGGGCTACGTGGCGGACGGATTGTTCGATCTCGGAATCACTGGACGAGACTGGATCACCGAGACTGACAGCAACGTCGAGAGTCTCGGCGAACTCAAATACTCCAAGGCGACCTCGCGTCCGATACAAGTTGTTCTGGCGGTTCCGCAAGACTCGCCCTGGCAATCGGTCTCGGACCTCCCCGACGGCGTGAGGGTGTCCACGGAGTACCCCGAGACGACCAGGCGGTTCCTAAGCGACGCCGGCGTCGACGCAGACGTCCGTCTCAGTTACGGAGCCACCGAAGCGAAAGTCCCCGACATTGTTGATCTGGTCGTCGACATCACCGAGACCGGGCGGGCGTTGAGGGCGGCCGGGCTGCGCATTATCGACACACTGTGCACCTCCTACACCGAACTGATCGCCAATCCTGAGTCGTTCGCCGACCCGCGCAAGGCGCACGCAATGCGCCAGATCAACACCCTGCTGCAGGGCGTCCTCGAAGCGAGGGGCAGGGTGCTGGTGAAGATGAACGTCCCGGCCGATCGTCTTGACGAGGTGATCGAGTTGCTGCCGTCCATGAAAGCGCCGACGGTCAATGAGTTGTTCCGAGGTGCCGGATATGCCGTCGAGACCGTTGTGGCCAAGTCTGAGATCAACATTCTGATTCCAGCGCTGCGCGACCACGGGGCCTCAGACATTGTTGAACTGCCGATTGCCAAGATCGTCCCCTGAACGTTGCTTTGTTGTCGCCGGGCGCAGCCGGAGCCGCGGCGGCGCGTGCGCCGCGGAGGCCGAGCGCACAGCCGGGCCTGGCCCGAGCGGCCCGGTGAGCGCAGCGAACAAGAGCGGGAATGAAACAGCCGGAGCCGCGGGCCTCAGGTCGCCGCGGTCTGACCCTTCAGTTGCACGAACGCCATCCGTATCTGGTCGAGGGACTGCTTGACGGCTTCCTCGTCGTCGCCGAGACGGCCTGCCAGACCGTCTGCGATCGCGCCCAGGGCGTCGATCGCGACAGTGGCCTCGGCGAAGTTCGGCGTTCGAGCCGAGAGATGAAGAGCGGCCAGTTCGTACAGACCCATCGCATGGTTGGCCACGATCGTCGCCGCGGGCGTGCTGATGAGCCGTTCGCGTGCATCGGCCATCTCTTTGAGCATTTCTTCAGCTCTGGCTCGTTCCTCGGGACTCAGGTCGTCGAGAGTCATCCCGTCGGGCAGCGCGGCCGCTATCTCATCGTCGAGGGCGCCATCGGGTGTCGGTTCGGCGGGGTCGCCCGGATCCGAGGTCGACGATCGATCTACGGGGTGTTCCCCCGCGGGTGTCCACAAAGAACTCATGCTGATACGCTATCGCTGACAATTCAAACACCGAAGTGGGGGAATCTCTCCAGATGCCTCCCACCTGGCCACAAGATCGTCACCCGGCGGTCGCGGTGCGCCCGGGTCGGCGAATCGGCAACGCTCCGAGTGAGTGTGATCGTGGGTGTCGACATCGCGGTATCCACTACACGACGGAGGTTTCGTGCTCACGAGGAGTCAAGGGCGATAGCACCGCCAAACAACGAGCCGAGGATCAACGAACGGATCCGCGCCCACCAAGTCCGACTCGTCGGGCAGGACGGTGAGCAGATTGGCATCACTTCACTTTCCGAAGCGCGCGACATAGCGCAGGCCGCAGACCTCGACTTGGTCGAGGTGGCAGAGCAGGCCAACCCACCGGTCTGCCGGATCATGGATTACGGCAAGTGGCGCTACGAGGCCGAGCAGCGGGCCAAAGAATCCAAGAAGAAGTCTTCCAACCTCACGGTCAAGGAGATGAAGTACCGACCCAAGATCGGGTCGGGCGACTTCGACACCAAGACCCGCAAGGTGGTCGAGTTCCTCGGCGGAGGCCACAAGGTCAAGGTCACGATCATGTTTCGAGGTCGCGAGATGCAACACCCCGAACTCGGCCGTCAGATCCTGGATCGGGTTTCTGAGGCTGTGGCCCACGTCGGCAAGGTTGAGTTTCATCCTCGCCAGGACGGCCGCAACATGGTGATGGTGTTGGCCCCGGACAAGCGGGCGCAGGCTCGTCACGAGAAGCAACTGCGCAAAGAAGCCGAAGCTGCGGTCGTGGGGGCCGATCCGAGCGCTGCTCAACCCACGAACGATCAACAACCGACGACCGAGTGACCGTTCGACGACAGCGCCGTCGAAAGGTCACCCGAATCGAGAGAACCCAGAATCACAGGACTGAGAATTGACATGCCCAAGATGAAGACCCACAAGGGCGCGCAGGCCCGCTTCAAGCGCACCGGCTCAGGCAAGCTGAGGCGGCGCAGCCAGAACAAGAACCACATCCTCGAGAAGAAGTCTCCGAAGCGCAAACGCCAGCTTCGCAGACCGGCTTCGGTGTCCCCGGCCGACGAAGGGCGCATCCGCGACCTCGGTGTCTGAATCCAGCGACTGAGACCGCATTCACCAAGACTGCATCCAATAAGACCTGCATCCAATAAGACCTGCATCCAATAAGACCTGCATCCAATAAGACAAGGAGCCAACGATGGCCAGATCAAAACGCGCCGTACATTCCAAGAAACATCGCCGGGTCGTCCTTGAGCGGGCCAAGGGTCACTACGGCAACCGTTCCCGCAGTTTCAAATCAGCGAACGAGTCAGTCATGCACGCCGGCAATTATGCGTTTCGTGACCGGCGCGCTCGCAAGGGCCAGTTCAGGAAGTTGTGGATCCAGCGAATCAACGCGGCGTGCCGCGAGAACGGAACCTCCTACAGCCGTTTCATCGCGGGTCTGAAAGCAGCGGAGATCGAGGTCGACCGCAAGATGTTGTCCGAGACTGCGATTCACGACCCAGCCACATTCACGGTCCTGGTCGAGACGGCCAACGGAGCCCTAGCCGACGCCTGAGTCCCTTACGGACAGGCTGTCGGATCGGCTGAGTCGGCCCGTTTCAATGGACCGAGTCGAAGTCAAGGCACCGAATAGTCGTCGAGTCGTCGAGTTGCGGCGACTCATTGACCGAGTCGGCGCGAACTCAGCAGAGATCGTGTTGGAGGGCGAGCGCACCGTACGCGAGGCGCTCGATGCTGGACTGCGACTGCTCACGGTCGTTCTCCCCGAGAGCGCGGTCAATTCCCCGAAGAGCACGTTCAATTCCCCGAAGAGCGCAGGCGGCGGGACCGCCGACTCCGCGTTGCGGGAGAGATTCGACGACACCGTCGAGATCCTGGTTGTTCAAGACAGGATTTTCGAGCGTTTGGCGCCTTCTGTCACTCCTCAACCGATGCTGGCCGTGGCGCTGCGTCCCCAAGCCCAGTTGCCGAGTCGACTCGACGATGAGGACTTTGTGATCGTGTTGGTAGGAGTCGCTGATCCGGGCAACGTCGGCACGCTCATCCGAGTTGCCGATGCCACCGCAGCGGCGTGTGTTGTGGTGGTCGGCGGCGCTGACCCGTGGCGTCCCAAGGCGGTCCGCTCCTCGACCGGTTCGGTGCTGCGGGTCCCGGTGGTGCGCACC
Organism: Acidimicrobiales bacterium; assembly: GCA_965116485.1. Classification (GTDB taxonomy): domain Bacteria; phylum Actinomycetota; class Acidimicrobiia; order Acidimicrobiales; family Aldehydirespiratoraceae; genus VXYK01. Next base: position 2,532,393 of record OZ220692.1, on the reverse strand, counting down.
ACTGATGTGGAGGCCGGCTTGGGCAGGCTGCGAGCAGCCGGAGCCAGAATCGTGGCGACCGACGTGCGTGAGGGGATTCCCCACGACCGCGGTGTGCTCAAAGGCCCGTTGGCGATCGTGCTCGGTTCGGAGTCCCACGGACTCGACCGTGGGATCGACTCCCTCGTCGATGACTGGGTGCGGATCGACATGGCCGGCAACGCCGAATCTCTCAACGTCGCGATGGCCGGCACGCTGCTTGCCTATGAAGCAAGCAGGGCTTGCCTACGGGGGGCGAATAGGGCTCGCCTATGTAGCGAGCAGGTCGGCCTATGAAGCTGGCAGGGCGGCCTATGTAGCGAGCAGGTCGGCGTCCTCGGGATGATCGCGGATGAAAGCGGCGGCGAACCCGCACAGCGGAAGGATGCTCTGCTTTTTCGCCCGCAAGTCGTCGAGCATTCCTCGCATCAGTCGGTCGGCCAGGCCCCGGCCGCGCATCGACGGGTCTGTCTCCACATGCGGAACCACCACGATCGTGCCGTCGAGTTGATAATCGGCGACCGACACGATGCGGCCCTCGACGATCAGCTCGTAGCGCCGCCGAGCGGGGTTGTTCCGAACTTCATGGGTCACGCGGCAAAGTCTCCCAGATAATGGGAGCCAACGCGCAAGTGGACCTCGTAACCTGTTCGGTTGATGATGGAGACGCTCCGCCAGACCGCCGTCGAAGCGAAGGCCCGACTGGCCGAAGTCGAAGACCTCGACGCGCTGGCGGCGCTCGACATCGAGTTCTTGGGCAAGAAATCAGCGGTGGCTCTGGCGAAACGGCAGCTCGGGTCGTTGGACCCGGACGAGCGCAGATCCGCCGGACGAGTGGTCAACGAGACCCGGACCGAGATCGAAACGGCTGTGGAGTCTGCCCGGGAACGGTTGGCCCAAGCCGCTCGAGTGCTGCAACTTGAAGCTGAACGGCTGGACCTGACCGAGTTCCGTCACCAGGCACGCCGCGGCTCGCTGCATCTTGTCACCCAGTCCCGGGACAGACTCGAAGACGTCTTCGTGGGCATGGGTTTCACAGTCGCCGAAGGACCCGAAGTCGAATCGGCGTGGTACAACTTCGAGGCCCTCAACATTCCCGAGTGGCATCCGGCCCGCGGCAGTTTCGACACGATCTTCGTGGACCTGGGCGAGCCCGAGGAGGTGATGCTGCGTTCGCACACTTCGCCAGTCCAGATCCGCACGATGGAGAACCAGAAACCGCCTATATACATTGTCGCGCCGGGCAGGACCTTCCGAACCGACACAGCCGATGCGACCCACCTGCCCGCCTTCAATCAGATCGAAGGCCTCGTGGTTGATCGAGGAATCACCCTGGGTGACTTGGCGGGCACGATCGACGAGTTCGTCCACACCTTCTTCGGTGGTGACGTCAAGAGCCGGCTGCGCCCGTCGTATTTCCCGTTCACTGAACCGAGCGCGGAGTTCGACATATCCCGCGCCGACGGCAGCTGGCTGGAACTGGGGGGGTGCGGAATGGTGCATCCCAACGTCCTGCGCAACTGCGGGATCGATCCTGAACAATGGCAGGGCTTCGCATTCGGGTTCGGGATCGACCGTCTCGCGGTCATGCGCCACGAGCTCGACGACATACGTGAACTGGTCAACAACGATGTTCGATTCCTGAGGCAGTTCTGATGAAGGTGACACTGTCCTGGCTTAGGGAGTTCGCGCCCGATATCGACGGAGATCCGGTCGAGTTGAGCGAGACCTTGAGCGCGCTCGGTTTGACCGTGGAGGACATGACCCTGATCGGCGACGTCGTCGACGGTGTCGTGTTGGCGAAGGTTCTAGATCTCCGGCCCCACCCCGCAGCCGACAAGATCCAACTCGTCGATGTGGATGCCGGGGACGGAGAGGCGCGGCAGGTGTGCTGCGGCGCTTTCAACATGGCGGTCGGTGATCTGATCCCGTTCGCGACACCGGGCGCCGTGATGCCCGACGGCTTGAAGATCCAACAGCGCAAGATGCGCGGCGAAGTGTCGGCCGGCATGTGCTGTTCTGGCGGTGAGCTCGGTCTCAGCGACGACCACGAGGGAATCCTCGTGCTCAATGACCGGGTTGTTCCCGGAGCCGAACTGGGAATGGACCTGGCGGCTGCCATCGGCCTGGAGTCGGATGTGTTGTGGGACCTCGAGGTGAGTGCCAACCGTCCCGACGCCATGTCGGTGGCTGGAGTGGCACGCGACCTGGCCGCCGCGCTGGGAGTCGACTTCTCGTTCGGCGACTACCGGGTCGCCGACATTTCGGCCGCCGACGAGGACGTCAATGAACTGTTGACCGTTGAGATCCTCGACCCGACCCTGTGCGGGCGGTTCGTGGCGACCGTCCTGCGTGGTGTCACAGTCGGAACGTCGCCGCAGTGGCTGGCCGACCGGCTCAGACTGGCGGGAATGCGGCCGCTCAACTCGGTCGTCGACATCTCCAACTACGTGATGCTCGAGTTGGGTCAACCCAACCACACCTTCGATCTGGCCACGATCCCCAATGGGCGCCTGCGCGTGCGACGGGCGGCGCCGGGAGAGAAGTTGACCACTCTTGACGGCCTGGAACGCGAGCTCACAGCCAACGACGGGGTCATCACCAACTCCTCCGACGAGATCGTCAGCTTGGCTGGAGTCATGGGCGGCGCAACCACCGAGATCTCCGAGCAGACCACCGACGTCCTGCTGGAGATGGCGTGGTGGGATCCGCCGACGATCTCCCGCACCGTCAAGAGGCTCAACCTGGTGAGCGAGGCTTCGAGCAGGTTCCGCCGCGGCGCCGATTGGGGAGAGAACATCGATCGGTCGATGCGGCGCTTCATTCAGCTCGCGGCCGAGTTCGGAATAACCGCGGTCCGCGGCTTCGTGGATGTTGCGGGCGACACGCCCGATCGGGCGCCGCTCAAGGTTCGCAGCGCGAAGATAAACGGCCTGCTCGGCACCGGGTTGAGCGCGTCCGAAATGGCGGGGCATCTGTCTTCCATCGGTTTCGGCGTTGATGTTGTCGCGTCCGACGGCGGAACCGAGGACTTGGCTGTCACGATCCCCACATGGCGCTGGGACACCGAAACCGAAACCGACGTTGCCGAGGAGGTGGCGCGTCTGCACGGCTATGAGAACATAGTCAAGACCGTGCCCAGAGGCGAGCTCCCCGGAGGTCTCACCGACTACCAGGCCCGTCGTCGTCTGGTCAGGCAGGTGCTGGTCGGATTCGGTTGTGACGAGACCTTCCCGATGCCGTTCCTGGCGCCGGGAGACCTGCTGAGAGCCGGTCTTGCCGAAAATGGGGTGACTCTGTCCAACCCGCTGGTCGCCGAGCAGTCCGTGCTGCGCACCTCGCTGCTTGTTGGACAACTCAAAGCGATTGCATACAACCAGTCTCATCGCAACTCCGACGTGCGCTTCTTCGAGATCGATCATGTCTATCTGCCACCGCCCGCGGACCAGCTGCTTCCCGACGAACGCGAGCATCTAGCGGTTGCGCTGGCCGGCGAGGAGGCGCCGCAGGCGGTGGCGGCGCTCGACCTGTTGGAACGCGAGCTGGGATTGCCGAATGTGGTCATGCGCCCGGCTTCGCCTCCGGGCCTGCACGCCACCCGCTCGGCTGAGGTGATCGTCGCAGGAAAGACCAGGGGAGTGGTCGGCGAGGTCGATCCCGTCGTGCTCGACAACTACGGCGTGGTGGGACCCGTTGCGTGGCTCGAACTGGACCTGGGTGAGTTGCTCAGCGGCCCTAGGCGCAGCCGCAAGTACAGCCCTGTGTCGAAATACCCCTCCAGCGACATCGATCTTGCGTTCGAAGTGCCCGACGAGGTGGCTGCCGCGACGGTCGAGGGCTCGCTTCGCAAAGCAGGGCAGCCGCTGCTGACCGAGATCGAGTTGTTCGATGTGTTCCGGGGCGAGGCGATGGGCGCGGGCACGCGGGGTCTGGCGTATCGGCTGCGGTTCCAGGCCGATGATCGAACTCTGACCGATGCCGAAGTCGCCGACGTCCGCCGAGCCTGCATCGATGCGGTGACCAAGCGCGACGGCGTTTCTCTGCGCACTTAGGTTCCACGTCCGATGTCGGGCTGAACGCTTGCAACAGGTCGAGAGTTAGTCACCGTCGCAATAGCGCTAGACCTCCTAACGGATTCTTGCTAACATGTAACTGATTTGCTGGAGGGAATCACTTGACCGAGATTCGAACCAAGGCCCAAGCCCACTTGGTGCCGCATTTCACGCGCGGCGAAGCATGGCTGAGCGACGACCTGCTCGTCATCGAACGAGGCGAAGGCTGCTACGTCTGGGACACCGAAGGCAACGAGTACTTGGACGGGCTCTCGGGCCTGTTCTGCACCAATATCGGGCACGGCCGCAGCGACCTCACAGCGGTGGCGGCCAAGCAGATGGACAAGCTGGCATTCAGCCCCAACTGGAGTTACGCCCACCCTTGCTCGATAGAAGCAGCATCGCTCGTCGCGTCGGTCGCGCCGGGGGATCTCAACCGAGTGTTCTTCGTCAACTCAGGCTCGGAGGCGGTGGAGTCAGCGCTCAAGTTCGCTCGCTGCTATCACCTCGCGAACGGCGCTGAGAGCCGTCAGAAGGTGATCGCCCGCCGGTGGGCCTATCACGGCACCACTCTGGGCGCCCTGACGGTCACCGGGATTCCGAATTTCCGCGACCCCTTCGAGCCGATGCTCGCGGGGTTCGTACGCCACGTTGACAACACCCTCGGATGTTCGGGTTCAGACGTTGCAGCCTCAGAACTTCCGTGTGTAACCGCCGTAGAGGAAGCGATCCTTGCCGAGGGCCCCGAGACGGTGGCCATGGTGATCGCGGAACCGGTCCAGAACGGCCGCGGCGCGCTGGTTCCACCGGACGGTTATTGGCAGGAACTGCGCCGGATCTGCGACAAATACGGCGTGCTGTTGTGCGCGGACGAGGTGATCAACTCCTTCGGACGCCTCGGCCATTGGTTCGGCAGTGAGCGATTCGGTGTCGTGCCCGACATGATCACCTTCGCCAAAGGCGTCACCAGTGCATATGTCCCGCTGGGCGGCCTGTTGGTGCGCGATTCGTTGGTGGAACGGGTATGGGACTCGCCGGCCGCGATGTTCGTTCATGGAGCCACTTTCGGCGGTCACCCGGTATCCACCGCGGTGGCGGTGGCGAACATCACCGCCATGCGCGAAGAAAAAGTGCTCGATCGTGTGTTGGCCAACGAGAACCGCCTCGAGGGTGGCTTGCACGCGCTGATGGAGTCCCATCGCTGCGTCAAAGACGTGCGTGGTGCCGGCTACTTCTGCGCCGTCGAACTGATGCGGGACCGCGCCGCCGGCGTGGACCTCACCGACGCAGAGTTCGCTGAACTGCTCCCGGGTGGAGTGCTGGAACGCTTTGTGCGCGAGGCGCGTGTTCTGGTCCGACCCGACTCCCGCGGTGCCGCCATGCTTGCGATAGCACCGCCGTTGGTGGCAGACGCCACCGTGATCGACGACTTGCTCGAGCGAGTCGACCAAGTGCTCGACCGCGTGGGCGGTTGGCTGAAGGCCTCGACATGAGGCTGCAGAATATCCATTGGAGGGTAATCAAATGAAGCGACTATTGGTATTGCTCATGGTGTTCGGCCTTGTAGCCGCAGCCTGCGGCGACGATGATTCGTCCGACAGTGACGACGGCGGCACCACGACCCCGGAAGAGGTCGGTGATGACGGCGACGAGACGACTCCTGAAGAGGTCGACGATGACAGCAACATGGAAGCCGACGCTGGTTCTGCCGATCCAGCACCGGACAGTGGTCTTGATGAACTGAATGTTGCGTACTTCTCGGAATGGCCGACACCGAATCAGGTAGCGCAACTTGAAGAGACTTATGACGAAGAGCTGGGCTTGACCGTCAACTGGACGACTTTCGGCAATGGCAACGACATGAGCCGAGCGATGGAATCGGGCGACATAGACATCGCTTATTCTCAGGGCCTCACTCCGTTCGTAAATGCCGTCACAGCCGGCTCCGAATTCGAGATGGTTGCCATTGCGGTGTCCTACGCCGACAACGACAACTGTGTCGCCCACCCGGACGCCGACATCACCGCGGCGAACGCGGGCGAAGCGCTGGTGGGGGCGACCATTATGTCTCCCCTCGGCAATGTCACCGAGTTCAAACTGAACAAGATGCTCGAGTTCTTCGGTGTCGACGTCTCAGATGTGAACGTTGTGGGAGCAGAGGACGGAGCTTCGGTTCTCGCGGCGTTCGAGCGAGGCGACATCGAGGTCGGCTGCGCTTTTGGCGGCCCCATGTTCTCCATGCTCGAAACTGGCAACACGCTGTGGACAGGGGCCGAACAACTCGCTGAGGGCATCCGTGTCTTCGATGTTGTCTCGATACCCGCTAGCTTCGGTGCGGACCACGGCGACGTAGTGACCCAATTCTTGCAGGTAACCGAAGATGCCAACGCCGCATACGCTGCGGACCCGGATTCCAAGATCGCGACCATAGCTGAAGCGGCCGCTCTTGATGTCGACGGCACAATCCAGAACCTGTCCGTGTTCAGCTTCCCAACAAGAGCGGAACAACTCGGCGCCGATTGGTTTGGCGGCAACGGTGTCAACGAGGCGATGCTGGCGCAGGCTGAGGGCAACCCAGACGCGCTCGGTGACTACAGCGACTTCATTAACACTTCGTATCTCGAAGCAGTGAACTAGCTGGACGCGTCGAAACATTGTGGTACTTTGACCGAGGGAGTTCCGGGGATCGATGCCCCGGAACTCCCTAGGGTCATTTCCGGTCCCCTCTAAGAGGGTTGGATCTTTAGTTGCGCGAAGTGTGAATTGAGGAAGGCGAATTGAGAGAAAGTGGTGTGAACGACAAAACGGCCGCCTTGTTGGTATCGGGCGTTGGCATGGTCTACGAGGTACCGAATGGTGAACCGGTGGAGGCTCTCGACGATGTCTCGTTTGACCTCGACCAGGGGCGACTCCTGACGCTTCTTGGTCCGAGCGGCTGTGGAAAAACTACTCTGCTCAACATTCTTGCTGGGTTTCTAGCTCCCACGTCCGGACTCGTGACACTCGGTGGCTCTCCTATCAAGGCTCCGAGCCAAGAGCGCGGCATGGTCTTTCAACAGGGTGCCTTGTTTGAGTGGCTCAACGTGTCGGACAACATCTCGTTTGGGCCGCGAATGAATGGGCAGAGGTCAACAGCTACGAGAGCATTAGTCGATGAACTGCTCGACACGGTCGGTTTGGCGGGCTTCGGCGACAAGCGTGTGTACGAGTTGTCAGGGGGAATGCAGCAACGGGTTGCGCTTGCTCGCTGTTTGGCCAACGACCCGAAGATCATCCTCATGGATGAGCCACTCGGCGCTCTTGATGCACTCACTCGTGAGAAGATGCAGGGACTGGTGCTCAAGTTGTGGCAGAACACCGGAAAGACCGTGGTGCTTGTGACCCACAGCGTTGAGGAGGCTCTCTACCTAGGTGATCAGTTGTTCGTGATGGCTCCTCGGCCGGGTCGCATTGAGCGATCCTATGAACTGCCGTTTGCCGAGATCGGACTTTCGGCTTCTCCGCGAGAACTCAAGGCTTCTCCTGAGTTCATTGAGAAGAGAGAAGAAGTCCTTTCGCTCATCTGGCAAATGGAAGAACAGATCATGGGTCACGAGGAGGGGCGATGAACGCGTCGCCCAAGCCTAAGCCGCCGGTTGGTTTGGTCGGGTCATTATTGCGCAGGTCGTCGGGCAGAGAGTTGAGTCGACGTAAGACCGTTACTTTCGGTGATGGTTCCGCGGTGTCTGGCAAGGTTCTGATCAGCGCGGCGAGTGTTCTGGTATTGTTGGCCGTCTGGTGGGCCGTGACTTACAAGTGGGGCCTCCCCGATGGTTTCGCCGAACAAGCCGAACGTGCCGACCGCATAGAGAATCCCGAAGGCCGCTTTTCGGAGACGAAACTGGTTCGCGCCTGCAAAGCCGATCCTCAGTGTTCTTACACCCAGATATTCAACCACCGGACGTTGCCATCTCCAGAAAACGTCCTGAAGGCGGTAAATGAACTGGCTACAGATGGATGGCGTCAGAACACTCTTCAGGCCCATACCTGGGCTAGTTTGGAGCGGGTACTCATCGGACTTCTGCTGGGGGTGTTCGTCGGTGTCCCAATTGGTTTGGCGATGGGACTCTCGAGTTTTTGGAAGAGCCTGTTCGATCCTATTGTTGAGGGCTTTCGCCCGATCCCTCCGCTGGCCTTCGTGCCTTTGCTGATCATCTGGTTCGGCATCGGCGAGACTTCCAAGATAACGCTTCTGTTCTTTGCCGCATTGTGGATCATGATCATCGGAGCGCGTTCTGGGGTGTTGAGCGTGAAGTTGTCCAAGGTTCATGCCGCATATTCGCTGGGAGCGTCGAGACCTCAGGTCCTCACGCGAGTCATCTTGCCCAATGCGCTGCCCGAGATCTTGACTGCGGTCCGCGTGTCTCTTGGTGTGTGTTGGGGAACATTGGTGGCAGCTGAAATCGTGGCCGCAACCGAAGGTCTCGGTTTCATGATCTGGGATGCCCAAAAGAAACTGCGCATGGATGTTGTGGTCGTCGGCATCATCGTCATCGGCTTGATGGGGGTCCTGCTCGACTTGGCCATGAGGAAACTGGAAAGCTGGCTGATCCCTTGGCGAGGGAAGGGCTGAACGCCGCGCTGTGAGCGTTCTCGAAGATTGGTACAGCAGCGCTCGGGCGAACCCGCAGCGCATCATTCTGGCCGATGCGCAAGACCAGCGTGCTGTTGACGCGGCCGATCGGCTCAATGGTGAGGGTCTGGTCGAGGCGCTGGTCGCGGGGCGGGACTTCGGCTCGCTCGCGGCCCTCGACCATGAACCGGCAGAGAAGCTGCTGGACGATCTCGCAGGCGTCGATTCGGGGCCTTGGGCGAATCGCCGGTTGGATGTCGACGACCCGCTGGTGATGTCGGTGGCCTTGGTGAAGACGGGCTGGGCTGCGGGTTGTGTGGCCGGTGCGAGCCGTGCCAGCGCGGATGTGGTGCGGGCCGGGTTGCGGGTGCTCGGGGTGGCTACCGGGGTCGAAGCGCTGAGTAGTTGCTTCTTTTTTGTGCTGCCCGACGGCCGCTCAATGGTGTACGGAGACTGCGGAGTGCTGCCTGACCCCGATGATCGCCAATTGGCGTCCGTGGCTGTTTCCAGCGCAGCCACGTTTGCTCAACTGAGCGGTGAGGAGCCTCGGGTGGCCATGCTCTCGTTCTCGACCAAGGGGAGCGCTCAACACCCGCGCGTCGACAAGGTGTGCAGCGCGACCGCGATTGCTCGGCGCTTGGCCCCGCATCTCAAGATTGACGGTGAACTGCAATTCGATGCCGCGTGGGTTCCGGCGGTTGCGGAGACCAAGGCTCCGGATTCCGATGTTGCCGGCAGAGCCAACGTGTTCGTCTTTCCCGATCTTGACTCGGGCAACATTGCCTACAAGATCACAGAACGACTTGGTGGCGCGATGGCCTTCGGGCCCTTGTTGCAGGGCCTTGACGGCGTGTTGCACGATCTCTCGCGGGGCTGTTCAGTCCAAGACATCGTCAACGTCGCGGTCATCGCCTCGATACAGGCCTCCAGGTTGCGCTAGGTCTAACGTTATGGTGATAGTTTCTAACGCATGACCGGACCCCTTCGGCGGACTCTGGACAAAGCGCAAGTCATTGAATGCGCCTCAGAAATCGCGGACAGGGAGGGGTTCGACGCGGTCACCCTCACCCGCGTGGCCGACGAACTCGGCGTTCGCCAGCCGGCGCTGTATCGGCATGTCGACGGCTACGACGATCTTGTCAAGCTGCTCGCTTTGAGAGGCCGTGAGAAACTCGCCGGTTCGCTCACCGAGGCGGCCATCGGAGTGTCAGGCGAGGATGCTGTCGTAGCCATCGGTCGGGCTTGGCGGGAGGTAGTGCGCACTCACCCCGGTTTGTACGCCGCCACCGACCGATACCCCTGTGCGGGTGACGTCGAGCTTGAAGAAGCGGTCGAGCGGATCGTCGCGGTCATTGCTCGAGCGCTGGGGAGCTTCAGCATCGATGAGGACGAGCGGGTTCATGTGGCGCGTGGTCTGCGGAGCTCTTTTCACGGATTCTCCCATCTGGAGTCTGGCGACGGGCATCCCCACGAACATGACCTCGATGACACGTTCGACCACCTTTTGGAACTCTTGATCGCGGGGATTCGCCGCCTGGAGCGATAGACAGTCTTGCACATCAGTTATAGGCTCTTACAACCTGTACGGATTGGAGGAAACATGACCCGGATGACCCCCAGCGAAGCGTTCGTTGAGACGATGGTGGCCAACGGTGTAACGACGGTCTTCGGCATTATGGGCAGCGCGTTCATGGACGCCATGGACATCTTTGAACCCGCCGGCATCGAGTTGCTGCCGGTCGTACACGAGCAGGGTGCTGCACACATGGCCGACGGCTATGCGCGGGTCAGCGGCCGCCATGGCGTCGTCATCGGACAGAACGGCCCGGGCATCTCCAACTGCGTGACCGCCGTTGCCGCAGCGTTCTGGGCGCACAGTCCGGTTGTCATCGTCACCCCCGAGGCGGGGACGATGGGTATGGGGCTCGGTGGCTTTCAAGAAGCGAACCAGCTTCCGATGTTCGAGGAGTTCACCAAGTATCAGGGGCACATCAACAACGAGAACCGGATGGCTGAGATCACGGCTCGCTGCTTCGACCGGGCGCTGTCGGAGATGGGTCCCACCCAGCTCAACATCCCTCGCGACCGCTTCTACGGCGACATAAACGTGGATATTCCGACGCCCATGCGGCTCGACCGGGGTCCCGGAGGCGAGCGCACGCTCAACGAGGCGGCCGACCTTCTCGCCGGAGCCCGGTTCCCGGTGATGATCAGCGGCGGCGGAGTGGTGATGGCAGACGGCATGGCCGAAGCGGTGGCCTTGGCCGAAAGACTCGGCTGCCCCGTGGTCAACAGCTACCTGCACAATGACTCGTTCCCGGCCAGCCACCCGCAATGGTGTGGACCGCTCGGCTACCAGGGCTCGAAGGCGGCGATGAAGCTGATCGCTCAGGCCGACGTCGTGTTGGCGCTCGGCACCCGGCTGGGCCCATTCGGCACGTTGCCCCAGCATGATCTCGACTATTGGCCCACAGACGCCAAGATCATTCAGGTTGATGCCGACGCGAAGATGCTGGGTCTGGTCAAGAAGATCGATGTCGGGATCTGTGGCGATGCGGCTGCCGCGGCTGCCGCGTTGACCGCACGGCTGGCCGAACGCACCCTTGTGGCCGACCAGAACCGTGCCGAGCGAACCTCGACGATGGTCGCCGAGAAGACCGCTTGGGAAGCAGAGCTCGACGATTGGACCGAGGAGACCGACGACTTCAGCATCGACATGATCAAGGAGGCGGCAGCCGAGGAAGGCAGTTGGCTGCACCCACGCCAGGTGCTGCGGGAACTGGAGAAGTCCATGCCGGCTCGGGTGATGGTGTCGACCGACATCGGCAACATCAACTCGGTGTCCAACAGCTACCTGCGCTTCGAAGAGCCCCGGTCGTTCTTCGCAGCCATGAGCTGGGGCAACTGCGGTTATGCGCTGCCGACCATCATCGGTGCCAAGAAGGCCGCCGATGATCGTCCGGCGGTCGCCTACGCCGGTGACGGTGCTTGGGCGATGAGCATGGTCGAGGTGATGACCGCGGTGCGCCACGACATTCCGATCACCGCGGTGGTGTTCCACAATCGCCAATGGGGTGCCGAGAAGAAGAACCAGGTTGATTTCTACGGTCGCCGTTTCGTGGCCGGAGAGCTCGAAGGCGGAGAGAACTACGCGGAGATTGCTCAAGCGATGGGAGCGAAGGGCGTTCGGGTGGATCTTCTCGACGACGTCGGTCCGGTGCTGGAACGGGCGATCGACGACCAGATGACGAAACGTCAGACCACCGTGATCGAAGTCATGACCACCAAGGAACTCGGCGACCCCTTCCGCAAGGACGCTCTGAGCCGCCCGGTCCGTTACCTGGAGAAGTACGCCGAATACACGTAACCTGCTGGGCCAGTACGTGACTTCTGGCCAGTACCTGGCTTCGCTGCTACGGCGGGTTTCAGACTTCGCGGCTACGTGAATTGCCGGCCAGTACGTGACTTGCAGGCCGGTACCTGGCTTCGCGGCTAGGGCGGGGAGTCGGGGGTCAGCCGGGGCCGGTGAGCGAGCTCAACAGTGTGTCGATCGCGCGGTCGGCAATTGCGACCATCTCTGAATCGGTGCGGTCCTGGATGGGGTGCTCGGTCAAGACATGAGCAATATCGCCTCCGAGGCTCCTGCTCTGCTGCTCTGCTCCGTCGGCGAACTCGACGGTGGCAACGAACACCCCCGGAACGCCCCGGAGTTCGAGATCGTTGATGTCGTGCACACTGCACGTCGTGCAGGAACCTCAATCGGCCAGTGCTTCAATCACCGCATCGCAGGAAACAGCGATCTCATGGCGCAGATCGACCGGCGCGGGCTTGGTGAACGTCGGCTTCTTGAAGCGCTTCACGTTGGCGCCGAGACCGGTCAGCCTCTCCTCCACGCGGTCGAGAAAAATGTCTCCGCGGGGTTTGGAGATGTCGAGCAGCCCGACTGTCAGCCCGTTGAGAGACTCGGGTCGAGCGACACGCTCACGTGTCGTAGGCCGCAACTCGGACGTGGGATCAAGAACAACGGTCATCGAGTGATCTCCTTTGTTACGGTCACGCTACCGGTTGAGCCGCTCACCCAGCCGGCGATCGTGCTGGAGAACAAGCCGGCGTGGCTGCCTCCGTGAACGACATGAATCCCTCCGGGAGGGAACTTCGGCAGTTGATGACCTGCCAGGAATGTGGGCATTCCCTCTTCGATCCCACCTGAGCCGGCGATGATGTCGTCGGCGTCGATCATCAGCAGCGCTTCCAGTTCGGCCAGAAAGCGGGCGCGGTCCCAACCTGCGTCGCGGTAGCGGGCCATGTGTTCGGGACTCATCACGATCACGGTCTCCATCTGCATGACCATTCTCGGGCTGACGTTGGCTCGCAGCATCTCGGCGAAGTGCTTGGTGAGTGATTCGGGCGATCGCGACTTCTGGTCGAACATGAGCCGGGGGCCTTCTCCGGGGAACAGGGTGACGACCGAGACGTCGCGGCTGAAACCGCGGGACTCGGCGAAGGTGTCGAAGGCGCTGCCCTCTTCGTCCTCGGCGAAGCACAGCCCGATCTTCGAGGGGCTGCCCTGCGTGGCCCGGTCGACGCCTCCGGGCTTGCCTCCGCCGACGTTGCGAATGACAAGCTGAAGAGCACGACCGATGGTGCTGTTGGCGCGGTTCCCCTGACCCAGCAGGTTGAGACCGCTGTTCATGTTGATCTCGTGGCGGATCGGTCCGTTGACGATGAGGACCGGACCCACCGGCATGGTCGTGGCCAGCAGTCCGTGCATGTTGAACTCGTCGGTGCATGCCGCTTCGACCGCGCTGAGCACCACGGGCAGATACTCGGGCTTGCATCCGGCCATTACTGCGTTGATCGCCACCTTCTCGACGGTGCAGTCGACCAGGTCGGGTGGCACGACGGCCACTGGCTCGCCCGGCGCGCGGCTCGTGCCTTCGAGCATCCGCAGCACGCGCGCCTCGGTCGGAGGCACGACCGGCATGCCGTCACTGAAGCCGCGGTCGAACATCGCTTCGATGTCGTCCTCCAGAGCGGCGAGCTGGATCCGTCGACTCGCAAGGGTTGAGCCAGAGAACCGCACCGCGAGCTCATCGCTGATACTGGGGTCGACGCTGAGCGATCCGCACCCGGGTCGGAACTCCGGGAGGTCGGTTCCGAGCCCGCTGAGCCCGGTGAACTCTTCCCAGGCTTTCTGTGACCAGCCGACTATGCGGTCGGCTTCGGAACCGTCGTTCACGCGCAGCAGAGTGGGCACCGTCTCGATCTGGTTGTGCCACGACAGAGCGAGGTCCACGTCGTGGGTGACCCAGTCGGCGCTCTGGGGAAAGTCGGGGTCGTCCTGGGTGATCACGGTGACTCCGACGCTCTCGGCGATTGTGGCAAGCACCGGCGCGACCAGCACACAAGTCGGGCAGTCCTTTTTGACAACGGCCACCAGACCGTCGGGGAGCGCAGCGGCGTTGGTGTCGGGCACCCGCCAACTGTGGCATACCAGAAGTTGGCGGTCACGCTGACAGAAGCGACATCTGTCACACTCGGTATGCGACGCCGGTCGGCTCGCGTACGGTGCAAAGTCAATGGGGGCAAAGTCAATCGGGGAGACGCAGGAGACCGTAGTCGTGTCGTTCCACGGCGTTCGTGGTTCGACACCGTGCAGTTGTCCGACGGTGCAGCGCTACGGCGGCAACACGAGTTGTGTCTCGGTCGAGACTGCCGGTCACGACCCGATCGTCTTGGACCTGGGTACGGGCCTGCGCCCGTGGGGCTGTTCGATGTCGCAGCAGAGCGGATTGACGCTGCACGCCCTGGTCACTCATCTGCACTGGGACCACATTCAGGGCCTGCCGTTCTTCGCGCCTTTGCTGTGCGGGGACACCACGCTCAACATCTACGGCTGCGCTGAACGCGGCGAGTCCCTGGCCGAGGCGTTCGGCCGGTTCATCGCCCCGCCGTTCTTCCCGATCCGGACCGCCGACCTGCCTGCGACCATCAAGTTCCACGACGTCTGCGACAGCGACTTTGCTGTGGGTCCTGCCTCGGTGATGTCGAGGCCGGTGCCCCATGTCGGCACTACCAACGGCTACCGGCTCGATCTCCTTGGTCTGTCGATCGCCTACATTCCTGATCACCAGGAGCCGATCGGTGACCCGACACATGTCGATGAGGCCGTTCTTGAACTGTGCGCCGGCGCCGACCTGTTGATTCACGACGGCCAACTGTGGCCCGACGAATTAGAGATGAAACAGGCCTGGGGTCACAGCACGCCCGAGTATGCGCTGGAAGTCGCCCGTCAGTCCGGTGCCAAAACCTTGGTGTTGTTTCACCACGACCCCGCGCACGACGACGCCTCGGTTGATGAGATGAGCGCCCGCCTGCGCGAACGGGGCTCTGAGGTGGGGGTGGACACGGTACTGGCGGCCACCGAGGGAACCAGCTTGACCCTCCCCGCTGCGTGCGAGTCCTTCGCCGGCCTGTTCGAGCAGTCCGTCCGGACATAGAAGGCGTCTGATGTCCATCGACCCGAGTGAGTTCCGACGGGTGCTCGGCCACTTTCCCACGGGCGTCACCGTAGTGACAGCACCCACCGGCGAGGGTCCCGTGGGCATGGCGATCGGATCGTTCGCGAGCGTGTCGCTGGAGCCGCCTCTGGTGATGTTCTGCCCCGGCAAGGAGTCTTCGACCTGGGAGCGGATGTCCACCACGGACAGGTTCTGCGTGAACGTGCTCGGCGACGACCAGGCCGAGGTGTGCGGCGTCTTCGCGAGCAAGTCAGAAGACAAGTTCGCCGGTATCGAATGGAGCACCAGGGTCACGGGCTCGCCGGTCATCAGCGGATCGATCGCCTGGATCGACTGTGAGGTCCACGCCGTCCACGACGGAGGTGACCACCACATCGTGGTCGGTCTCGTGAAAGCGCTCTCGACCGAGAACGACACGGGTCCGCTGCTGTTCTTCCGCGGCGGCTACGGTCGTTTCGAGAGGCTCTGATGGCTGTCTATGCGCTCGGTGACCGTGTTCCTGAGATACATCCCGACGCCTACATTCATCCGGATGCCACGCTCATCGGGAGTGTGGTGATCGGCGAGGGGAGTTCTGTCTGGGCCCAGGCGGTGATCCGCGCCGACGACAACCTGATCAGCATCGGACGAGGTACATCGGTCCAAGACGGTGCGGTTCTGCACTGCACCGAGGTCCACGAGACGATAGTCGGCGACTATGTGACGATCGGGCATCTGGCTCATCTTGAAGGCTGCCGAGTCCTCGACCGCTCACTGATCGGCACGGGCTCGGTCGTGTTGCACGACGCGGTGGTCGGCCCGGAGGCGCTGGTCGGTGCCGCTGCCCTGGTTCCCGCCAAGATGGTGGTCCCGTCTCTGGCTATGGCGCTGGGCGTGCCGGCCCGCATTCGCGAGAACGCACTCCAGGAGGGGGCCAACGATCTCAACTCTGAGAGCTACATGCGGCGCGCCAAGTACTACCCGGAGCAGCTTCGCCGGATCGACTGAAAACCTTGGTATCCGCGGTCTTAGTTGTTACTATCTAGATAGGAGAAATAGCCTTCTCCGCCGATACAGACCGCAGCGCCTCTGGGAGCGACATGACATCCACCGAAACCGGGACGTCCACCGACATCGGCGTCGACCTCGGCAAGTACCAGCTGGGGTGGAGCGACGAGGAGGACTACGTCTTCAAGCCCAAGAAGGGGCTCAACGAAGAGATCCTGCGCGAGATGTCCTGGCTCAAAGGCGAGCCTCAGTGGATGCTGGACTTCCGCCTGAAGTCGTATCGGCGATTCGGCAATCGCCCGATGCCCCACTGGGGCGGCGACATGTCCGACATCGACTTCGACAACATCTACTACTACATCAAACCCACCGAAGAGCTGAGCGACGATTGGGACGACGTTCCCGAGTCCATCAAGAACACCTATGAGAAGCTCGGCATCCCCGAAGCTGAGCGCAAGTACCTCGCGGGCGTGACCGCCCAGTACGAGTCCGAGGTCGTCTACCACCGCAACCGAGAGGATCTGGAAGCGCAGGGCGTGCTGTTCTGCGACATGGACACAGCGCTGCGTGAGTATCCCGACATGGTCAAGCGGTACTTCGGCAAGGTCATCCCGCCCAACGACAACAAGTTCTCTGCGCTCAACAGTTCCGCATGGTCCGGCGGTTCGTTCATCTATGTTCCGCCCGGCGTCGAGGTGGACATGCCGTTGCAGGCCTACTTCCGCATCAACGCCGAGAATATGGGCCAGTTCGAGCGCACCCTGATCATCGCCGACGAAGGCTCCAAGGTCCACTACATCGAGGGCTGTTCGGCACCGACCTACACCTCCGACTCGCTTCATTCGGCAGTTGTCGAAATCGTGGTGAAGCCGTCGGCACGGGTCACCTACACCACCATCCAGAACTGGTCCGACAACGTGTTCAACCTGGTGACCAAACGCGCCTACGTCGAAGCCGAGGGCCACATGGAGTGGATCGACGGCAACATCGGCTCGAAGCTGACCATGAAATACCCGGCGGTCGTGCTTGCCGGTCCCAAAGCCTCCGGTGAGGTTCTCTCCGTCGCTTACGCGGGGCCGAACCAGCATCAGGACACCGGCGCCAAGATGACGCACGCAGCACCGGAGACCAGCTCCAAGATCGTCTCGAAGTCGATCTCCAAAGACGGCGGTCGGACCTCCTATCGGGGGTTGGTGCGAGTCGAGGACGATGCCTACGGCTGCAAGAGCCATGTGCAGTGCGACGCCCTCATCCTTGATGAGGAGTCCGTCTCGGACACTTACCCCTACATGGAGGTCGGTTCGGGCGATGCGGTCATCGGCCATGAGGCCACGGTCAGCCGCGTGGCCGACGAGCAGCTCTTCTATCTCCAGAGTCGCGGCCTGACCGAGGAACAGGCGATGGGCATGATCGTCAACGGCTTCATCGAGCCGGTCACCCGGACCCTGCCGATGGAGTACGCGGTCGAGTGGAGCCGCTTGATCGAACTGCAGATGGAAGGCAGCGTCGGCTGACGCTCTGCCTGCAGGTTTGATCGCGCGGGTTAGTGACGCGGCGTGATTGCTGCGCGACAATGGAGGGATGCCAATGCGCCAGGATTGCAAGTACTTCGAGTCGCGCACGTATGCCAACGGCGACACGGTGCGCAAGTGCGACCTGGATCTTGCACCGGAAGCGCCTTGGCGCTGCCCTGAAGACTGCCCGAAGTACACCCGGCGCATGGCGGACGTGAACTGGAGCCACGGTTCGCTGATCACCCCGGCAACTCCTGAGGAGCCCGCCAGCCTCGGCACCGACGACAGCATCGCAGCGTTGCTGGATGCGGCTGAAGACATCATCAACGATGCTGCCCCGGAGGTGTTGGAGGAGATCGAAGCTGAGCGGCAGAAAGCCGCGCGCCGCGGACTGGGCCGCTTTCTCCGCCGACGCCCGCGCTGACTCTGCTTGTTGCCGGGCGCGTTGCTTGTCGCCGGGCGTGGCCGGGGCCGTGGTTGGTTGTGTGGTGTTGTCGGGCGCGTTGCTTGTTGCCGGGCGTGGCCGGGGCCGTGGTTGGTTGTGCGGTGTTGTTGCCGGGCGTGGCCGGAGACTGCCGGGCGCCTGTGCTTTGTTGTAGGCGGGCGTAGGGGGAGCCGCGTGGGTGGGCGGTAGCATTGGCGGTGTTTTAAAGGCCCTCGGGCCGGAATACCGGAAGTATTGGGCAGGGCCATGACTGAATTCTCAACCGATGCCGCGAGGGCTTTGGCTGGCCCGGCATGGCTCGTTGAACGCCGGGTCAGCGCAGCCGAGGCTTTTGCGGAGGCGCCGCCGCCGGACGTGGCCGACGAGGAGTGGCGCTACAGCGCAATTCGGGAATTCAACCTGTCCGACTATGCGCCGTCGTCTAAGACTTGCGATGCCCCGACACTTGACTTGGGCATAGACGCAGCGGCCGTGGTACGCACACTCAACGGGCGGATCACCTCGGTCGACGTCGCTGACGAGCTTGTCGCTGCCGGTGTGTTCGTCGGCCCGCTCACTGGCGCTGATGCCGGATCCGTCCTGCTGGGTGCGGTGTCGGCTGAAGCTTCGGACTACTTCACGGTTCTCAATGACGCCTTCGCGGCTGAGCCTCTGCTGATTCGAGTGCCGTCCGGTGTTGTGGTGGAGCGACCGATCGTGGTGACCCACCACGTCTGCGGTGAGCGGGTCGCCGCGTTCCCTCGGATCGTCGTCGAGGTCGGCGCCAATGCCCAGGCGGAAGTTCTCGATTACCACACCTCTGACAGCGGCCCCTCGCTGGTTTGTCCGGTGACCGAACTTGATGTGGCCGCTGCCGGTCGGCTCGGTTATCTCAACGTTCAGAGCCTCGGCTCGGGAACGTGGCAGTTCTCGTCGCAGTTGTCGAGGGCCGGCCGCGACGCATCGCTCGCCGCTTCCACCGCGGCTTTCGGTGGCGGCTATGCCCGTACCCGATCCGATGTCCGCCTGGTGGGCCGCGGTGCGAACTGTGATCTCTTGGCGCTGTATTTCGGGGATGGTCGGCAGGGACTCGACTTTCGCACCTATCAGGACCATGTCGCTGCGGACACGACGTCCAACCTGCTCTACAAGGGTGTGGTGAGCGATGAGTCGCGCAGCATCTACACGGGCTTGATTCGAGTCCGTCCCGACGCCCGGGGGACCAACGCCTTCCAGACCAACCGGAATCTGAAACTCGGCGAGGACGCCTGGGTCGAGTCGGTTCCCAACCTTGAGATCGAGAACAACGATGTGCGCTGCAGCCATGCTTCGGCCGTCGGTCCGGTGGATGCCGAGCAGCAGTTCTACCTGGAGAGCCGCGGTGTTCCGACCGGCGAGGCTGAACGTCTGATAGTGGCGGGTTTTCTTGATGAGGTGCTTGAGTCGTTGCCCGTGACAGCCGTGCGCGAGAATCTGCGGTCCGCCGTCGACGCCAAACTGAACCGCCAGGCGCAACAGCACCGCCAAGCGCAACAGCACCGCCAGGCGCAACAGCACCGAGCCGAGGCTGTGGGAGGTTCGTCGTGAGCCTCCACGAGCTGTTCGCGCTCGAGGAGCTTGAATCCGGCACGGCGCGCAAGGTGGAACTGGAAGGACACCAGATTTCGCTGGTCCGCATCGATGACGACGTGTATGCCATCGGCGACATCTGCAGTCATGAGGATGTCTCTTTGTCGGAGGGCTACGTCGACACCGAGGACTGCCTGCTCGAGTGCTGGCGCCACGGGGCGATGTTCGATCTAAAGACCGGCGAGCCGGAGACTCTTCCAGCGGTTCGTCCTGTGCCCGTCTATGACGTGTCGGTGGTGGACGGAATGATCCGGATCCTGATCTCCGAAGGCGCCGAACCTCCCGGCGCCGGCCGGGGTTCACCGACTCGGGGGAGTGGCGATGAGTGAGCTGGTGATCGAGGGTCTGCGGGCTCGTGTTGCGGGACAGGAGATCCTCAAGGGCGTCGACCTGACGATGGCTTCGGGTGAGGTCCATGCGGTCATGGGCCCCAACGGTTCGGGAAAGTCGACCCTCGCCCATGCCCTGGTCGGTCGCCCCGGTCTCGAAGTGCTGGGTGGTTCCGTGCGTCTTGATGGCGTTGAACTGCTGGATCTGCCGGTCTGGGAGCGAGCCAAAGCCGGTTTGTTCTTGGCCATGCAGTATCCGACGGAGGTCCCCGGAGTGGCGTTGCGGGATCTGCTGCGAGCATCCGTTAGCACCAGCGACAATGCCGAAGAGATCGGATCGTTGATGCGAGCCGAGGCTGAGCGCATCGGTTTCGACGAGAAGTTCCTGGAGCGGCCGCTCAACGTCGATCTCTCCGGCGGTGAGAAGAAGCGCAATGAGACGTTGCAGCTCGGGGTGTTGCGTCCGCGCTTCGCGATCCTCGACGAACTCGATTCGGGCCTTGACTTCGATGCGTTGCGGCTGGTGAGCGCTCGGGTGGAGGCGGCCACCGAGGAGGACGCCGTGGGAGTTCTCGCCATCACCCACTACAGCCGCCTGTTCGAGCAGCTGCGGCCCGACACGGTGCATGTGTTCGCGGGGGGTCGAATCCAACAGACCGGTGGCGCGGAGTTGGCCCAAGAGTTGGAAGACACCGGTTATGAGCGCTGGAGTGATTCGCCGCCACCGACCACGTCTGGGTCAAAGCTCCTAGAAGACCCATTTGTGGATCCTTTTGCCGATCCGCTCGCCTGAGACGGATTGCCGGGGCAGACTGTTGCCATGGCTAGGACTCTGCTGACTGAAGATGAGATTGCCGAACTGCTGGCGGAGTTCGGCGAATGGCGACGTGAAGGGGACCGACTCTGTCGCAGCTACGAATTCGCTGATTTCGTCGACGCCTTCGGCTTCATGGCAAAGGTTGCTGTGGTTTCGGAGAGGTTGTTTCACCATCCCGAGTGGAGCAATGTCTACAACCGGGTCGACATCGCCATCACCGACCACGCCGCAGGCGGTATATCAAACAACGATCGAGCCTGGATAGAACGGGTCGAGAAGCTGACCGGCTGACCAGCTGACCGGCTGAACAGCGGACTGGCTGAACAGCGTCGGTTCTCAGGCTGCGGCGGCTTCGTCGAGCGCTTGGGCGAGTGTGTTCCAGCTCAGCGTGGCGCACTTGATCCGGATCGGGAATTTCACCACACCGCGCAGGGCTTCGAGATCACCGAGCTTCATGTCCTCGGCTGTTCCTTCGAGTGCTGATCCTTCGAGCTCGATGCCCAGGGCTGCTTCGCTGCCGTCGCCGCCGATTTCGGTCTCATGGATCGACATGAGTCCCTTGAAGGCCACGATCAGCTTGCGAGCGTCTTCAACCGTCTTGCCCTTTATCGCCACCGACATCATCGAGGCTGAGGATTGGCTGATGGAACAGCCCTGACCGCCTATTGCGACATCGTCGATCACCCCTGAATCGTCGACCTGCAGGTAGACGATGATCTCGTCGCCGCACAGCGGGTTGAAGCCTTCGACCCGACGCGCCGGCGGGGTTTCGAGCTCACCTCGGTTGCGGGGCGTCCGGTAGTGGTCGAGGATGATCTCGCGGTACAGGTCTTCGAGTCCAATCATCTTGTGGTCTCCTAGAAAGAGAAGATGTCGTCGACTGCGCTGAGGGCATCGGCGAGCTTGTCGAGGTCGGATCTGTCGTTGTACACGTAGAGGGACGCACGAGAGGTGGCATTGGTGCCGAGCACGTCCATGAGCGGCTTCGCGCAGTGGTGGCCCGCGCGCACCGCGATCCCGGACTGGTCGAGCACCTGGGCGACGTCATGGGGGTGCACATCGCCGTAGATGAACGACATGACCCCGCCGCGTTCAGCCGGTTCCGTCGGGCCGTGAACGGTGATCTTGTCACCGTGGCGTTCGGTGAGCGTCCGCAGGGCATAGGCGGTGAGTTCGATTTCGTGTTGGCGGACATTGTCCATGCCCAGATCGCTCAGGTAGTCGACGGCACGGCCGAGCCCCACGGCTTCAGCGACCATCGGTGTGCCGGCCTCGAATTTCCACGGGATCTCATTGGTGGTGAAACCGTCTTTGGTGACGTTGAGGATCATCTCTCCGCCTCCGAGGAAGGGCGGCATGGCGTCTAGCAGCTCGGCTTTGGCCCAAAGCACGCCGATTCCCATCGGGGCGAGCATTTTGTGACCGGTGAAGACCAGAAAGTCCGCTCCGAGTGCTTGCACGTCGGTGGGCACGTGGGGGACGTACTGACTTGCGTCCACAGCCATGAGCGCTCCCGCCGCGTGGGCACGTTCGGAAAGCTGGGCGATCGGGTTGAGGGTGCCGAGCACGTTGCTCATCGCTGTCACCGAGAGAAGCTTGGCGCCGTCGAGGAGCCGGTCTATGTCGCTGAGATCGAGGTGGCCGGACTCGTCGACCGGGATCCAGCGCAGTTCTATGTCCTTTTGGGCTCGCAGGATGTGCCAGGGAACGATGTTGGCATGGTGCTCCATCTCGCTGATGACCACTGCGTCGCCTGCGTTGAGATTCGTTTCGGCCCAGGAGCGGGCCAGGAGGTTCATCGACTCGGTTGCGTTCTTGGTGAAGACGACCTCGGCGACCGAGGGGGCGTTGATGAACGAGGCGATCTTGGCTCGGGCGCCTTCAAGAGCGTCGGTTGCACGAACGGCGAGTTCGTAGCTGCCGCGATGGACGTTGGCGTTGGTGGTTTCGTAGTAGTCGGCCATCGCATCAATGACGACCTGTGGTTTCTGCGAGGTGTTGGCGGAGTCGAGGTAGACGAGTTGATGACCGTGGAACTGTTGGTCCAACAGCGGAAAGTCGGATTTGATGGCGGCGGGGAGGGTCATGGTTTCACTCCGAACCTCTCGTAGCCTTCGGCTTCCAGTCGTTGGACCAACTCCAGGCCCCCGGACTCCACGATGCGCCCGTCGATGATCACATGGATCTGATCGGGATGCAGTTCAGAGAGCAGCCGCTGGTAGTGGGTGATGGCCAGCACGCCGAGTTCTGGCCGCTCTGTGCGCACCTCCTGCACTCCGGTGGCCACCACACGCAGCGCGTCGATGTCGAGCCCGGAGTCGGTCTCGTCGAGGATCGCCATCTCTGGTTCGAGTATTGCCATCTGCAGTATCTCGTTGCGTTTCTTCTCGCCGCCGGAGAAGCCTTCGTTGACGTACCGCTCAGCGAAGGACGCGTCCATGTTGAGGCGGTCCATCCATTCCATGATCGCCAGGCGGAGTTCGAGCACGGACATGTCGATGCCCTTGCGCGCCGACAGCGACTGTCGCAGGAAATTGAGGACCGAGACGCCGGGGATCTCCTGGGGATACTGGAAGGCCAGGAACAGCCCGGTTTTGCCTCGCACATCGGTGGGCCACTGCGTGATGTCCTCGCCGCGGAACCGAATTGAACCGGCGGTGACCTGGTATTCGGGGCTCCCTAGGATCACGTTGGCGAGTGTGCTCTTGCCTGAGCCGTTGGGCCCCATGAGGGCGTGCACCTCGCCGACTCCTACCTGCAGGTCGACGCCCTTGAGGATTTCGATGTCGCCTTCGACGGTGGAGGCGTGCAGACCGTCGATCTCGAACAGCGGTTCCGTCATGTCCTCCAGTTTACGAGCACCACCTGTTTCGCACTACGGCCATAGGAGAAATTACGCCCTCTCGTTCAGCGGACCCGTCGTACGTCGCAGCGGTCAGCGGGGATATGCATTCAATTGGACTTGTGGTGCCTGCGTCGTAGAGTGCAGCGCATGAACTTTGCATTCTCAGAAGAGCAGGAACAGTTGCGTGAGTTCGTCCGCAGCTTCTTGGAAGACAAGTCGCCCGAAACGTCAGTGCGTGAGCAGATGGACACTGAGGTTGGATACGATGACGCCGTCTGGAACCAGATGGCCGAACAAATGGGTCTGCAAGCGCTGGCGATTCCCGAAGAGTACGGAGGTCAGGGTTTCGGATTCGTCGAGCAGATCGTGGTGCTCGAGGAGATGGGTCGGGCCCTGCTGTGCGCTCCGTACTTCTCGTCGTGCGTGCTCGCCGCCAACACGCTTCTGCAAAGCGGCGATGAGGATGCCAAGAACGCCCACCTTCCGGGAATCGCCGCGGGGGAGACCCGAGCAACTCTCGCCTTCACCGAGGAGAACGGCCGTTGGGACGAAGGCGGGATCACCATGCAGGCCTCAGCCGACGGCGACTCCTGGACGCTCGACGGCACGAAGATGTATGTGCTCGACGGTCACACCGCCAATCTGATCCTGGTGGCTGCTCGAAGCGACGCGGGAGTGTCGTTGTTCAGTGTTGCAGCCGACGCGGAAGGCCTGACCCGCACTGCGCTGTCGACAATGGACCAGACCCGCAAGCAGGCCAAGTTGGAGTTCTCGGGTGTGTCCGCCGAGTTGATAGGCCGAGACGGCGCCGGTTGGGAAGCCTTGGAGACGGTGCTCGACCTGGCAGCGGTGGCGCTGGCGGCTGAACAGGTGGGCGGTGCGCAGATGTGTCTGGACATGTCGGTCGAGTACGCCAAGGTCCGTGTCCAGTTCGGCCGTCCGATCGGTTCCTTCCAAGCCATCAAGCACAAGTGTGCCGACATGCTTCTGGAGGTCGAGTCGGCGAAGTCCGCCGCCTACTACGCGGGTTGGTGTGCCGCGGAAATGAACGACGAGTTGGGCCAGGTTGCGTCGTTGGCCAAGAGCTACTGCTCAGAGGCCTATTTTCATGCCGCCGCGGAGAACATCCAGATCCATGGCGGTATCGGCTTCACGTGGGAGCATCCCGCTCACCTCTACTTCAAGCGAGCCAAGAGTTCCGAGCTGCTGTTCGGCGATCCGACCTACCATCGCGAACTGCTCGCCCAGCGCATCGGGATCTAACGGCCTCGCAGGGGTGACGCGGCTTGGAGTGGATCTTCTTCGGTGTCGGTGCCTTAGTCGTTGTGGTGATCGCCTTCGTCGCTGTCGGGCAGGCAGTCGGGCGGTTGGAGGTCGAGCGCAACCCCGCGGTCTACGACCTCAACGACGCGGTGTTGTGGATCGCGCAGAGGCTGCCCGAGGAAGTGACAGCTCGGATCTCATATGACGATGTCACCCAAGTCCTCAAGTGGCACCTGGACTGGTTCCAAGACGTCGGGGTCGCCTCGCGCCACGGTCAAGAACTGGCGACTGAGCGCGTCCGCATCGATGGGGCGGTCGCCGCGGACGAAGCGGCGATAGACGCGATCGTTGCCCGCTCGATGGCTTCGGCTGGTCCGGAAGCGGTCGACGTGGTGTGTGTGCTCGAACTTCAGTACAGGTACTTGGCCGCGATCGGCGCAGTGGGCGACGAGGTCGGCGATGAACTGGCGGATTCGTAAGCACGTTTCCCGGACCGAGAAAATATCCCACACTCCCACGCGCTTTTGTGCTTCACTATTGGCACCAAAGAAAGGAGGTGGTCCCGCAGTGTGTAGAAGATCTGTGACCTTGGAGGTGGCTGGCCGCTAGAACAGCTGCTGGACCACTGGCGCAAACCAAGCCAGCTCCACCCCTGGGGCTAGGTGGACCGGGAATATGTCACGCCTGGTGCGGCATCGCAAGGTGCCACCACTCCCTGGGCTTTCCAGCAAACATTGTTTTTCAAGCAATACTCGAGAACCGTCTCAGGGCTTTCGCGGCCTTGGGGCGGTTCTCCTTTTGGTCTCGTTCGCCGCTATGTTGCGTGGATGGAACGACCGGCTCGATACGAGAACAGCCGCTATCTGGGCGATAAGCGAGTCCAAGTGGTTTATGACCTTGACGACGTGACAGACGAGTCTGTCATTGCGGAGCTTGCCGAGGGCCCCCATGGGTTGGCTTTCGGACCAGACACGCTGGCCGAAGCCCGCAACCGCGGCTACCGGTTGCGTTCAACCTGAGTGGCGAAGCGGCGCTTTCGTGGACAGCCGGTTTTTTGTCGACGGGATCGAGTTGGAAGCCCATCTCGCTCGACCTCGCCAGAATCGCGGTGCGGCCCAACCGGGGCTGGTGATCGCTCACGGTTTCCCGGCAGAGGCCGGCGGCGGGATCAACTCGACTTCGAGCTTTCCGGGTCTGGCCGATCGCGTGGCTACGGAGTGCGGCTGGGCTGCGCTGACATATTCGAGCAGGGGGATCGCACAGTCTGGCGGTGACTTTTCGCTCGAGGGTTGGCTGCGGGACCTTCAAGGTGCGATCGCCTTTCTGCGTGAGTCGGTTCACTGCGACGGTGTTTGGCTGCTGGGGTTCGGCACTGGTGGTGCACTGGCGGTCGAAGCCGGCGCGGCGGACGAATCGATCCGGGGTGTCTGCGCGATTTCGCTACCGGCCGATTTCAGCGACTGGGCCCGCAGTCCCCGTAAGTTGCTTGTACTCGCACGCGAGATGGGAGCGATCCGCGACCGCGACTTTCCGGAGGACTTCGGTGATTGGTCGCAGCAGCTGCGTTCCGTTGATGCCAGCAAGGCTGCGGTTGTTCTGTCCCCTCGCGAGCTGCTGCTGATCCATGGCAGCGATGACGAGGTGGTGCCCGTGTTGGATGCCCGCGCTGTTGCTGACTCGCACGGTGAGGCCGACTTGCGGATCATCGACGGGGCGAGCCATCACTTGCGCCATGATCCTCGGGCTGTAGCGGTTGTTCTCGGTTGGTTGGACAGACAACGCAACCGACTGCTGTCAGAGGTTGCCTGAGGCCCAAACCCTGCGGATCAGCCGGCGCCTGAGTCTCGGGATCTTTCGGCTCTAGCTTTTCTCAGATCGGCGTTTCTCGCGGAGCCGGCTGAGAGCGCCCTGCTCGCCGAGGTCGGCGACGCTGCGGAGATCTTCTGAAGCGAACACGCCGGCGATCGTCTCCCAGCCTGATGGCCGGCAGTCGAAGCGTTTGGCGAGAATGGCCATGAAGATCTGGGCTTTCACCGGGCCGTAGCCGGGCAACGCCAAGAGTCGCTTGTAAACCACTTCAGCATCATCGGTGCCTGCCCACAGCGATTCCGGGTTGCTGTCCCATGTGTCGACGAGATGCTCGCACAGCTTGTGGATGCGCCGGCCCATCATGGCCGGGAAGCGGTGGACTGCGGGTTTCTGTGCGGCGACCGAAACCAATTCCTCCGGGTCCATGGCGGCGATCTGGGCGGCGTCGAGGGTGCCACCGAGTCGTTGGGCCAGTCGGAAGGGCCCCGCGAAGGCCCATTCGATCGGGACCTGCTGGTCGAGCAGCATGCCGATCAACAGTGCGAGCGGGTTGGTGTTGAGCAGGTGGTCCGCTTCGGGGTCTCCGGTGACGACGAGTGTGCCCTCGGTGGGCCGTGGCTTCTCAGGCACCGGTCTCGGGATGGGCCGGGTCGGGCCGGTACGGGTCGATACCGGCCTTGGCGATGGCACGGCTGACTTCCTCGCGGCTCGCGGTGCCCTCTTCGAGCATGGCCGACAGCACTGCCACCACGATGTTGCCGGCGTCGACCTCGAAGAATCGGCGCAACGCCTCCCTGGTGTCGGATCGGCCGAAACCGTCGGTCCCCAGCACATGCAGCGGTCGGGGTGTCCATCGCGCTATCTGATCGGGTACCAGCGTCATCCAGTCGGACACGGCGACGATCGGCCCCTCGCTGTCGCTCAGTCTGCGCGTCACGTTGGCCACTTCGGCGGGACGGTCCGGTGACAACCGGTTGCGGCGCTCCACGTCCAGCGCGTCTGCACGGAGTCGCTTGTAGGAGGTGACGCTCCAGAGTTCGGCGCCGATGCCGTAGTCGTCCGCAAGGATCTGCTGGGCCTCGCGCGCTGCCAGGTTCAGAGTGCCGGAGAAGAGGATGGTCGCACGGCGCTCGGTGCCGTCCGGGCCGTCGTCGAATTTGTAGATCCCGTCGGTGATGTCGCGGTCCTGCACGTGGTCGGGGCGCGGGGGCTGCTCGTAGTTCTCGTTGTAGATCGTGATGTAGTAGAACACGTCTTCGCCTTCGGCGGAGCGCCCGTCGGGGTACATCCGATGCAGGCCTTCGCGCAGGATCGTGCCGAGCTCGTAGGCGAAGGCGGGGTCGTAGGCTTCACAGGAGGGGACTGTTGAGGCCAACAGCAAGCTGTGACCGTCTTGATGCTGGAGTCCTTCGCCTAGCAGCGTGGTGCGCCCGGCGGTGGCGCCCATGAGGAAGCCTCGGGTGCGTGCATCGGCTGCCGCCCACAGCGAGTCGCCGACCCGTTGAAACCCGAACATCGAGTAGAACGTGTAGAACGGAACCATCGGAACACCGCTGTTGGCGTAAGCGGTTCCCGCGGCGATCCATTCGGCGGTCGAACCGCATTCGGTGATGCCCTCTTCGAGGATCTGTCCGTCCTCGGATTCGGCATAGGAGAGCAGCAGGTCGTGGTCGACGGGCTCATAGAGCTGCCCCTGCGGCGCGTAGATCCGGAACTCGCGAAACAGTGAGTCCATGCCGAAGGTTCGGGCCTCGTCCGGAACGATCGGAACGACACGCTCGCCGAACCGCTTGTCTCTCAGCAGGTCTCGAAGCACCGCGGTGAACGCCATCGTGGTCGACACCGCGCGCCCCGACGAGCCTTTCTGAAGGTCCAGGAACGGGGCTTCGCTGGGCAGCTTGAGCGGTCGGCGATCCCGCACGATGCGGCTGGGCAGTGGCCCGTCGAGGGCCCGGCGCCGCTCCATAAGGTAGGCGCGTTCCTCTGAGTCGGGTGAGGGCCGGTAGTACGGCGGGATGCCGTCTTCGAGGGACTCCTCGGAGATCTCATCCTCCATGTGGAGCCTGGCCCTCAGTTCCAGAAGCTGCGCCTTGGTCATCTTCTTGATCTGGTGGGTGGCGTTGCGCCCTTCGAATCCCTCGCCGAGGGTCCAGCCTTTGATGGTCTTGGCGAGGATCACGGTCGGCTGCCCAGTGGTCTGAGCTGCGGCTTTGAACGCGGCGTAGACCTTCTGGTAGTCGTGGCCGCCGCGGGGGAGCGCTTTGAGGTAGTCGTCGCTCAGGTGTTCTACGAGTTTGCGCAGCCGGGGGTCCGGTCCGAAGAACTTCTCGCGGATGTAGGCACCGTCTTCGACTGCGAAACGCTGGTATTCGCCGTCGACTGTCTCGGCCATCTTGTTGAGCAGCACTCCGTCGACGTCGCGATGCAGGAGCTCGTCCCAGCGGCTGCCCCAGATTACCTTGATGACGTTCCAGCCGGCGCCGCGGAACACGCCTTCGAGTTCCTGGATGATCTTTCCGTTGCCTCTGACGGGGCCGTCGAGCCGCTGCAGGTTGCAGTTGACGATCCATTTCAAGTTGTCGAGGTCGGATCGGCCTGCGAGAGCGATCGCGCCGAGGGTTTCTGGTTCGTCGCATTCTCCGTCGCCGAGAAAGCTCCAGACGTTGCTCTGGGAGGTGTCGTCGATCTTGCGTTGATGCATGTAGCGGTTGAAACGAGCGTGGTAGATCGAATTGATCGGGCCCAGACCCATCGAGACGGTGGGGTACTCCCAGAACTCCGGCATCAAGCGAGGGTGCGGGTAGCTCGAAAGGCCGTTCCCGCCGACTTCCATGCGAAAATTGTCGAGCTGTTGCTCGTTGAGCCTTCCCTCGAGGAAGGCGCGTGCGTAGACGCCCGGGGCGGCATGCCCCTGGAAGTACACGTGGTCCCCTGGGAGTCCGTCTTCTTTGCCGCGGAAGAAGTGGTTGAAGCCGACTTCGTAGAGAGCCGCGCTGGAGGCGAACGTCGACAGGTGGCCGCCGATGCCGTCAGCGGTCTTGTTGGCGCGGATCACCATGGCGGCTGCGTTCCAACGGATGATCGCGCGGATGCGCCTCTCGATGTTCTCGTCGCCGGGAAAGAAGGGCTGCGATTCGGCGGGGATGGTGTTGATGTATGGCGTGCTGGTGGTGGGGGGAACCCCGATCTGGAGCTCGTTGGAGCGCTCGAGCAGCTTGGCGAGCAGGTAGCGGGCCCGAGCCTGGCCTTGACTTGCGTGGACTGCGTCGAGGGAATCGATCCATTCGGTCGTTTCGGCGGGGTCGATGTCGGGCAGTTGGCGAGAGAAGTGGTCAGCCATATGTGTCTCTATTCTCGCAGAACTTTTTTGCTTTGGGGTCCGGGCGATGGGTGGAAGTTGTCAGCGGAGATCACAGAATGAGCGCATTAGCAGTGCAACTGGTACAACGACTGTCTACACAGACGGCGCCTGTCTGGGGAATCCTGGGCCCGGAGGCTGGGGCTGGGTTGTGCCCGACGGCCGCTGGGCCAGCGGCGCTGACGCGGAATCTACCAATCAACGGATGGAGCTCACCGCGGTGCTCGAGGCGCTGCGGACCCTGGTCGGTCCGACGGAGGGCGCCGTCGAGGTTGTTTCGGACTCCACCTATGTCGTCAACTGTTTTCGCGACCGCTGGTGGGCCGGTTGGCTCGAACGGGACTGGCGCAACTCCAACAAGGCGCCGGTCGCCAACCGCGACGTCTGGGACCCGCTGATCGAGCTGTACCGCACGTCGCCCATTGAGATCACGTTCACCTGGGTGAAAGGCCACGCCGGAAATGAATGGAACGACGTCGCCGACCGCTTGGCGGCTGAAGCTGCGCGCACGCAGGTGGGGCGCGACGGTGTCGGGATGCCCGCTGATCTCGGCGAGGCTGACAGTCCCGAGACGGCGGGGGCCGGTGGTCGAAGCGCGGGCGGCCGCGCCGATGCAGGTTCGTGGCGTCCGACGGGCCGTTGCGTGGCGGTCCTCGGGATGCAGCCCGGTTCAGGCAGTGCCGGTTCAGGCAGTGCCCAAGACAGCTCTCAAGACATCGGAACAAGCGCTACGCGTCGACGACTCGCGGAGATCTTGAAGGCGAAGAAGGAACTCGACGACGACTTGGTGGTGCTGACGGGGTTGCGCCGCGGTGCGGAGACTCTCGGCGCAGAGGCGGCGGTAGCGTCCGGTCTGCCTTACGTGGTGGTGCTGCCCTATCCCAACCCCGCCGTCAGGTGGCCTGCGGTCGACAGGAATCACTTTGCATCGATGTTGGAAGGGGCTGCCAAAGTCGTGTGCTTGCAACGAAGGGTTCCGGCAAACCCGAAAAACGCGGGCGAAGCACTCAAGCGACGGAACGCATGGCTGAGAACAGTCGCCGATGAAGCGTTGATCGTGTGGGACGGCGACGATCGCCGGGTCGGCCGAGTCGTGCGTGAGTTCGAACGGGAAATGCCGGACGACGTCTGGATTGTCGACGCCTAGCGAGACCCGCTACTGCGGCTTGTTGAGAACACTGTGAAGTGCGGGGGCCAGGTCTGGTTGACGGAACTGGTAGCCGCTTTCCAGAAGCGCTGAGGGCTCGACCTTCTGGCTGGCGTACAGCAGTTGTTCGGTCAGCTCCCGTCCGAGAGTGGCCCACATCACGACTTTGGGGGTCGGCAGAATCGTCGGCCTACCCAGTGCCCGGCCGAGCGTCGTGGTGAACTCGGCGTTGGTCACGGGATTGGGCGCCGTCATATTGACGGGGCCTGAGACCTCGTTGTCGAGGAGCCAGATGATGGCCTGAACCATGTCTTGGATAGATATCCAACTCAACCACTGGCGTCCGTCGCCGATGCGCCCGCCGATCCCGAGCCTGAAGAACGGAAGCTGCGCTTTGAGGGCTCCTCCGGCGGCCGCCAGCACCACGCCGGTGCGCAGATACGCCAGCCGTGTGGAATCTCCTGCCGGGCTCGCGGCATGTTCCCAGGCTCGCACCACGTCGGCAAGAAAACCGTCGCCACCGGAACTGATCTCATTGAGTTCTTCGTCGCCGCGGTCTCCGTAGAAGCCGATGGCCGAACCCGACAGGAACACCGCCGGCGGATTCTCGGCCGCCGCGACCGCGTTCGCCAACAGAGTGGTGGTCGTGGTTCGGCTGTCAAGAATCCGGGCCTTCTGGGCGTCGCTCCAGCGTCGCTCGGCTATTGAAGCGCCGGCGAGGTGAACCACCGCGTCGATGTTGTTGAGCGCGTCGTCGGGTAATTCGCCCGCCGCCGGGTTCCAGAGAATACTCTCGGCGTCATCGACGTTCTGCGACCGCAGCAGACGGACCGGCGTGTGAACCGTGGTTTTGAGCGCGGCGACCAACGAGGTTCCGATCAAGCCTGTCGAGCCGCTGATCAGTACTCGCATTGCTCTGCTCCGGTCCTGCCTCTCGTGTGCCTGTCTCTCGTGTGCCTGTCTCTCGTGTGCCTGTCCCTCGTGTGAGAGCGAGCCGCGTCCTATGCTGCAAATCATAGAGTGTCGCGAACAGTCGAGTACACGCGAACCGGGACGAACAAAGGACCAAGGATGTCAGACAACGGGACGAGTCAACCACCGGCCAGAACCGGTATCGGCAAATTCATCGGGGCTGCACTCGTGGCCCTGGCGCTGATCGCTTTCGTCGTGCAGAACACCGACAGCACTCCGGTCCAATGGTTCTTCATTGATCGCAGCGCGCCGTTGTGGTTGATAATTGTGATTTCCGCTGTCGCGGGAGCGATTCTCAGCGAGATTCTGGGGTGGATGATTCGCCGTAGAAAGTAGTCATCGTCGAAAGCAAGTGATCGGGCGGGCCGGCCGGCTTGGGATCGTGGGGCTAGGCGGCTAGCAGCTGTTCAATCCGGTCGGCGAGTTCGGCCACAGGGAGTCTCGTCACCTCGGTGGTGCCGTCGTCGTTGATGAACGCATAGATCGGCTGGCTGAAGACGCCGTAGCGTTCCCATACGGAGTTGTCGGTGTCGGACAGGTTGATGAGGTCGATGACTCCGTAACCGCCCACGAAGCGCTCGAGATCGGCTTGTGAGCTGGTGCTGCCGCCGACGCCGATGATGTCGATCCGACCGGCGAATTGTTGCTGAACCGATGCGACCGCACCGGCTTCCCGTTGACAAGCCGGTCACCACGGCGCCCAGAACCACAACACGAGGTCTTGACCCTCGTAGTCACCGGCATCGAATTGGCCTCCACCGACGCGTTCCTCGGTCCAGTCGTGAGGCCAGGACACTGCGCTCTGATCGCTCGCTGTTGTCACAGGTGACGACTCCGCGGCCGTGGTCGTAGTCGGGGTCGCGGGTGTCGAATCCGGCTGTGTCGGGGCGGCCTGGTCATCGGCGCCATCGCTGCATGCGCCGCCCAGCAGCGCCGCAACCGTCAGCGCAGCAGTGATCCGAGAAAGAGCTGTTCGCCTCACCGCTGCCATCCTAGACTTTCGCAGACTTTTTCGGTCGCAGAGTCGGTCGGGGTCGGGCATGACCGCGGGCGTCTTCGGTGAGCGGGACTGGCGAGCGAACTCTCAGGTAGCCTTGCTGGGCCGGGAGAAGCGAAGAAGAGGTCAGAAGAAGAGGTCACGATGAGTACCCGAATGTTGATCGGAGTCTCGCTTCTGGTCGGGTTGGCGATTCTTGTTGCCGGAGCTGTTCAGTTGTTGATGATTGTCAGCTGAGCCCGCTCCGGTAAGGGATCGGCTCCGGTAGCATGAGGCTCGCACGGGGAGGAAGTCCCATAGACACGCAGAACGATGTGACGCAACACGATTTGATCGTTGTCGGGGGTGGTCCCGCCGGCTATGCAGCCGCACTGTATGCCGCGGGCGTCGGGTTGAACACAGGGCTCGTGGAGAAGGGCGCTCTCGGTGGCACTTGCCTGCATGTCGGGTGCATCCCCGCCAAGGAGTTGTTGGAGACGGCGCATGTCTTTCGCACTGTCTCCCATGCAGGCGACTTCGGCGTGACGACCTCGGCGCCGGCGCTCGACTGGGATGTCACGATGCAGCGCAAGCAGACCATCATCGATCAACTCGTTGCCGGCCTCGGCTCGATGATGAAGGGCCGAAAGGTCACCGTTTACAACGGGGTCGGCTCGCTCGGCGCCGACCGGGTGGTGACGGTCAGCGGAGGGGGCGAGACGCAGGCGCTCACCGCCCCGTCGGTGATTCTGGCGACGGGGTCGCTGCCGCGCACGATCCCGGGCTTTGAAGTCGATCAGAAATTCGTGATGACCTCCGACGAGCTGTTGTCGATCGAAGCACTCCCGAAGAGTGCCGCAGTGATCGGCGGCGGCGCCATCGGTTGTGAGTTCGCCTCGATGATGGCCGACCTCGGGGCGGAGGTCACAGTGATTGAAGCGCTGGACCAGATCCTCACCGGATGCGACCGCGACGCGACCAAAGTTGTGGCGCGCAGCTTCAAGAAGCGCGGCATCACTGTGTACACTTCGGCCCCGGTTCGCGGACACACTCCCGATCCCTCCGGTTCGCACACGTCGGTGTCGTTCGGCGACGGTCAGTCCGTGGACGTCGAGCTGGTGGTGGTCTCGGTCGGTCGGCGACCCAATGCCGACCTGTTGGGCCTCAGCGGCACGTCGGTGGTTGTTGATGAGCGCGGTTTCGTTGAGGTGGACGGCCGCTGTCGCACCGCGGAACCCGGTGTTTGGGCTGTGGGCGACCTGATCGACACCCCACAGCTCGCCCATGTGGCCTTCGCCGAGGGAATGCTGGCCGTCACCGATTCGTTGGGCGAAGAACCAGCTCCGTTGGACTACCACCGAACGCCGTGGTGCATATATTGCCATCCTGAGGTGGCGTTCGCCGGGCACACCGAGGATTCAGCGATCAAGGCCGGTCACGAAGTTGTGACCTCGTCGTTGCGTTTCATCGGCAACGGCAGAGCCAAGATCGTCGGTGACACCGACGGAATCGTGAAGGTCATCGCCCAGAAGCGTCCCGACGGCACGGGCGGTCAGATTCTGGGCGTCCACATGGTCGGGCCCTGGGTGACCGAACAGCTAGGCCAGGCCTACCTTGCGGTCAACTGGGAGGCGACGGTCGACGATGTGGCGGCTTTCATTCAGCCGCATCCGACCATGAGCGAGCTTTTTGGAGAATCGGTGTTGTCTTTGACCGGGCGTTCGCTCCATGGTTGATGCAGACTTGGCGCCGGTGAGCCACAGAGAACGAACAGGAATGAACCGGGCCGGAAGAAATCCAGCAGGAAGAAACCGAGCAGGAAGAAAATCGACAGGAAGAGGACTTGATGGCTGACGTGACCATGCCGCAGTTGGGGGAGACAGTCACCGAGGGGACGATCACCCGCTGGTTCAAGCAGGTCGGTGACCATGTGGAGATGGATGAGATCCTCTTCGAGGTTTCCACCGACAAGGTCGACTCGGAAGTGCCGTCGCCCATTGCCGGAACGCTGCTTGAGATATTCGCCAACGAGGGAGACCTCGTGGAGGTCGGGCAGGTTCTGGCACAGATCGGCGAAGCTTCTGAAGCTTCTGCTGCCCCGGCCGCGGCCCCTGCGGAATCCGACGTGTTGGCCGCGCCTGCACCTGATCCGGATTCCGACGTGTTGGCCGCGCCTGCACCTGATCCGCAGCCCGACGTGTTCGCCGCGCCTGCACCTGATCCGCAGCCCGACGTGTTCGCCGCGCCTGCACCCGATCCGCAGCCCGTGCCGGTGATCGAACCGGCGCCCGCCCCCGAGTCGCCGCTGCCTGAGCCGGAACCGGCACAGGTTTCGGCTGATCCGACGCCGGGGCCTGTGTCCGAGTCGCCGCTGCCTGAGCCGGCGCCGACGCTGAGCGAAACGGCGCCCCCGTCGTCGACGCTGCCGCCCCCGCCGTTGCCGCCGAAGGCTGCCGCGGCTGTTTCTTCGGATTCAACGGCGTCGCCGGAGGCGGCTGCTGGGTTGCCGAAGCGTGGAGTGTCGAGTGCGCTCTTGTCCCCGGTTGTGCGTCGATTGATTGCCGACAACGGGCTTGATCCGTCGACGATCGTCGGTACAGGTATCGGTGGGCGAATCACGCGAGCCGATGTCGAAGCTGCGATCAGATCGAGAGCATCGGCCGCGCCGTCCACACCGTCCGTGCCCTCCGTGCCCTCCGTGCCGTCCACACCCTCCACAGCCTCCACACCGTCGGCTCAAGAACCGGTTCCTCCTCCGCCGTTCGCCGAGCGACCATCGGAGCCCGCGGCGGCAGTGGCCGACACGCCTCCCGTGGCTCCTGCGATTCCATCCCCCGAAGTCGGGACGCGTGACAAGGTCGTGGCTCTCAACAACATTCGCAAGCGCACCGCAGAGCACATGGTCATGTCCAAGAGCGCTTCGCCGCACGTGCTCACAGCGATGGAGATCGACTATGAGGGTGTCGAGAAAGTGCGCAAGGCGGTCAAGTCAGGATGGAAGGCAGAGGAGGGGTTCAGCCTCACCTACCTGCCGTTCATTGCCCGCGCGGTCGTTGATGCGCTGCGCGAATACCCGCACCTCAATGCCAGTTTCGGGGGTGACCACCTAGTCGTCCACGACGAGGTCAACCTTGCCATCGCCGTCGACATCGACTTCAACGGGCTGCTGGCGCCGGTGCTCAAGGGCACCGAGGGCAAGAGGCTGCGACAGATCGCTCGCGACATCGTGGATGTCGCCGCCCGCGCGCGAACCAAGCAGCTGATGCCCGATGAGCTCTCGGGCGGCACTTTCACGCTGACCAACGCCGGACAGTACGGCACGATGATGCAGTTCCCGATCATCAACCAGCCTCAGGTGGCGATCCTGTCGACTGACGGTGTGGCTCGAAAACCGGTCGTGGTCACTGATTCGTTCGGTAACGAGTCGATCGCAATCCACTCGATGGGAGTGTTGGCGATGGCCTGGGACCACCGCGCTTTCGACGGGGCCTACGCTGCCGCGTTCCTGCATCGGGTCAAAGAGATCATCGAGACTCGCGACTGGGAGGCGGAGGTCCGCTGAGCACGCTGGTCGCGCCTGAGCGGACATTGCGCATCCGCTGGTTGGGAAGGGTCGCCTACACGGATGCGCTCGCTCTGCAACGGTCGTTGGCCGGCAATCGTCTATACGACTATCTGCTCCTGTTGGAGCATCCGAATGTGGTGACTGTGACTCGCCGCACGCCGGTGGATCATCTGCTCGCCGACATCGAGTCGCTCGGCGCCGAGTTGGTTGAGACGGATCGGGGAGGTGACGTGACCTACCACGGTCCGGGGCAGCTGGTCGCGTACCCCATTGTTGAAGTTCTGGGACGCCGAGGCGGCGGAATGGCCGACACCGCCGCGTATGTGTCATCGCTTGAACAGCTGTTGATCGATTCGCTGCGAGATGTCGGTGTCGAGTCGGGGCGAATCGCCGGCTGCACCGGTGTCTGGGTTGATTTTCAGGGGCAACAGCCCCGCAAGATCGCGGCGATTGGGGTGCGGATAACGCGGGGACGCTCCATGCACGGGGTGGCGCTCAACGTCGATCCCGACTTGAGCTGGTACGAGCGGATCGTGCCGTGCGGGATCCGCGACAAGGGCGTCACCTCGCTGGCAGCGCTCGGCGTCGACGTTTCGATGCCGGAGATGGTCGAGGTGTTCACGCAACGGGCGTCGGCTCTGTTCGCTCCGCACACCTCAGTCGACCGCGCCGGGGTCGGGTTCAGAACCAGACGCACGGATCTGGCGCCCTTCTCTCTTGGTGAGGGTCTTGGAAACCCGGTCGGGCGCGACGGGGTCGGCCACACCGACGCGCTCGCGGCTTCCGGGTCCGTGACGGAGGGGTCGGGCGGCCTGGGCGCGTCGGGCGGGTCGGAGGGCCTGGGCGCATCGGGCGGGCCGGAGGGCCTGGGCGTATCGGGCGGGTCGGAGGGCCTGGGCGTATCGGGCGGGCCGGGCGGGCCGGCTGCCTTGGACTTCGCGGCCAAAGCGGACGGCGCCTCGGTGCGGCTGCTGGGTCGGCTCGCCCAGGCAGGCGCCACGGACCACGACCCGGTGCGGCTGCGTGCCCGCAAGCCCGACTGGATGCGGGTCCGCTTCGATCCGGCGCCGAAGTTCCGTCAGGTCCGCGCAACGATCAAAGAACTCGGACTCGTGACCGTGTGCGAGGAGGCAGGATGCCCCAACATCTCCGAATGCTGGAACGACGGTACCGCGACCTTCATGATCCTCGGGGACCGCTGCACCAGGGCGTGCGGGTTCTGCTTGGTCGACACGCGCCTCCCCGGCCCGCCCGATCCCGGCGAGGCGGCGCGGGTCGCCCTGGCGGTCGAGTCGATGGGGCTGGCGTACGCGGTCGTCACCATGGTCGCCCGCGACGATCTCGCAGACGGCGGAGTGGGAGCGGTGGCCGAGGTCATTGCCGCGATCCGCGGGCGCTCGCCTGAGTGCCGGGTGGAGACTCTGGTTTCGGACTTCAAAGGATGCGATCGTTCGCTGAAGACGGTGTTCGACGCGCGTCCCGATGTGTTCAGCCACAACATCGAGACGGTGGCGCGGCTGCAGCGTGCGGTACGCCCGTCGGCCGGTTATGCGCGCAGTCTTTCGGTGTTGGGTCGTGCCAAAGCGGCCGGCCTGACGACCAAGTCGTCGATAATCGCGGGGATGGGGGAGAGTGACCTAGAGATTCGCCAGACCCTCATCGACCTCGCGGCGCTCCGCGTCGACATCGTCACGATCGGCCAGTATCTGCGCCCGACGTCGCATCATCTGCCGGTGGCCCGGTGGTGGCAGCCTGAGGTGTTCGACGAATGGAAAGAGTTCGGCGAGTCGGTGGGAATCGCACATGTGGAGTCCTCCCCGCTGACCCGTTCGAGCTACCACGCCCGCCAGTCCGCAGATTCCCTTCACTCCTGAAATCTGCGCGTTAAGCGACAATTTGTGTGGCCGAACGCGCAGATTTCGGATGGGTCGGGCCGCTAGCGTGGTGCTCATGTTCGCTGAACGCCTGAAACGGGCACGAGAGAAGATGACTGCCGACGGGGTGGATGTGCTGCTGTTGTCGGTCGGCGCTGATCTGCCGTACTTCTGCGGTTACGAGGCGATGCCGCTGGAGCGGATCACCATGCTCGTGGTGCCCCGCGACGGCGATGCCGCGCTGGTCGTGCCGGCGCTGGAAGCCTCACGGGTCACGCCGCGTCCCGAACTGTTCACGCTGCGTCCGTGGTCCGAGACCGAAGACCCGATTGCGCTGATCGCGACTCTGATGGGACCTGTGTCGACCGCTGCGGTGGGCGATCACATGTGGTCGGGGTTCCTCGTCGATCTGATGTCTGCTCGACCGAAGACGAAGTTTCGCCGGGCCAGTTCGATAACCAGCGGCATTCGCTCGGTGAAGGACGCTGCCGAAATCGAACGTTTGCGAGCCGCGAGCCGGGCCGTGGACGCGATCGCGGCGCGCTTGCAGCAAGGGGAGATCCCGCTGATCGGCAGGACCGAGGCCGAGGTGTCGGCTGAACTCGGCCGTCAGATCATCGCCGAGGGCCACGACCGGGTGAACTTCGCGATCGTGGCGACCGGACCCAACGCTGCCAGCCCTCACCACGAGGCCGGTTCCCGGGTGATTTCTGCGGGCGAGGCGCTCCTGTGCGACTTCGGTGGGACAATGATCGGAGATGACGGCGTCGGCTACTGCTCGGACGTGACCCGCTGTGTCTGGGTGGGGCCTCGACCCGACCGCGAGTATCTGGAGGCGTACGCGGTTCTGCACGAGGCGCAGGCGGCAGCGGTCGCCGCGGCCAGGGTCGGGACGCCGGCGCAGGATGTCGACCGGACCTCTCGGGAGCGGATCGCCGCGGCGGGTTTCGGCAGTTACTTCATCCACCGGACGGGTCACGGGATCGGGGTTGAGGAACATGAGGACCCCTACATCGTCGAGGGCAACGAGGCGCCGCTGGTGGCGGGGAACGCCTTCTCGATCGAGCCTGGGATCTACATGCCGGGCCGCTGGGGGATGCGTCTTGAGGACATTGTGGTCGCGACCGAGGCAGGCCCTGATTCGTTGAACCTCGTCGACCATCATCTAGTCGTTGTGGAGGCATGACGAGTCGGCCCGAGCAGGGCCCGGCGAGCACAGTGCCCTGCGGTTCCGGTTGCGCCCGGCGAGCACAGTGCCCTGCGGTTCCGGTTGCGCCCGGCGAGCACAGTGCCCGGCGAGCACAGTGCCCTGCGGTTCCGGTTGCGCCCGGCGACGGCAACGAGGTCGTCGAGTCCGGTTCGAGCGGCGTAGGCGATCCGTTTGTCGGTAGTTTGACGCGGTGATTCGCGTTGATGCCGCCACGGTTCTGGTGCAATGGGCGGCGGGCGGTTGGGTCTTCTTGTGGGTCACGACTCGGCGTCGTGAGGTGGGACTCGGGTACGGCTGGCTGCAGCGAATCGTGTTCCTTGCTCTGGCTGCAGGTTCGGTGGCCGTGGCGTTGGCGACCGGCGTGGTCTGGACGCGCGATCTGACCACAATCGGATTCCTAGTGGTCGGCGGGATCGCGCTGGTCGTTTCGATAGCTCGCAGGTCAGCGGGCGTTTCGGGTCAGAGGTCGGTTGTTGAGCGGCGCTCCGCACGGGTGGCGGAGATGACCGGTATCGACCGTGATGAACCACGTTTCGACGACTCGGCGCCGGAGTTTCCGCCGTCTCTGGACTTGGCTGCAGCAGCGGTAGCCATGGTCGCAGTGCTCTTCGCCTCGATCAATGCCGGTGACCCGGTCGCCTTGTCGATCGCCCGCGGATTGGTCAGCGCCCTGTTCCTGGGTGTCGTGTCCGACGCAATGCTTCTGGGTCACTGGTATCTGGTGCAGCCGGGTCTGGCCAGAGGTCCGATCCTCGAGCTGGTGAAATGGACGGGTGTCGTCTGGGTCCCTGAGACGATCCTGTTGCTGTGGCCCACAGGGATGGTGTCGGTGCTGAACGGCACTATCGACGATGCCTACAACGGCCTCCTCGGTTGGTTCTGGGTCGCCTGCGTGGTGACCACGATCGGCCTGGTCGTCGTCACGCGGGCCGCCCTGCGGGAACGTGCCTATTCCGCGGTCATGGCCGCGACGGGTTTGATGTACCTGGCCATCCTCACGGCCTTCGGCCAGGATCTCGTAGCCCGAATCCTGCTCGCCCCCTGACCGGACCAGCCGGGCTCCGGCAACGCCCCCGCGGCTCCGGCTGCGCCCGGCGACGCCCCCGCGGCTCCGGCTGCGCCCGGCGACGCCCCCGCGGCTCCGGCTGCGCCCGGCGACGCCCCCGCGGCTCCGGCTGCGCCCGGCGACGCCACCGCGGCTCCGGCTGCGCCCGGCAACAGCAACGCCGAAAGCAACCCCAATCCAGCGCTCAACTACACTCGTGGGCGTGCCCAGAGCGATTTGGAGCGGAAGCATCAGCTTCGGACTGGTCAACATTCCGGTGCGTCTGTTCACCGCGGTTCACGGATTCGAAACGCTGGCCGACATTGAGATCGATGAGCGTGAGCAGGCGATGGCGCAGCAGTTGATTGCCACACTCGATTCGACCTTCGATCCGACCCGTCACAGCGACACCCACCGAGAGGCGGTTCTCGAGTTGATCGAGCGGAAGGCGGCGGGGGAACGCAGCGATGATCTGATGCGTGCCCCGGCGCCGTCCTCCGACAAGGTGATCGACCTCATGGCTGCTCTTGAGGCGTCGGTGAAGGAGGCCAAGAAAGCCCGCAAGCGACACCCGTCAGGGGGTCGCACCGGCGGGCGCTCGAAGGCTGCCGAGCAGCCCGAGCAGCCCGAGCAGGCCGAGCGCGCGGCGTGATCGGTGCTGATGGCTGAGGCAGAGCGAATCGAACCAGAGCGAGTCGAAGTGACAGTCGATGGCCGACGGTTGTCGGTCAGCAACCTAGACAAGTTGCCGTATCCGCTGGTCGGGTTCACGAAGGCCCAGGTGATCGGCTACTACGTCCGGGTCGCGCCGACGCTGTTGCCCCATATAGCTGATCGTGGGATCACCCTGCGACGCTGGCCCGACGGGATCACCAGCGAATCCTTCTTTGAGAAGCGCTGTCCTTCCCATCGCCCTGGTTGGGTCAGCACCTGTGTGGGGCCTGGAGACCGTCGAGGCGGCATCGACTACTGCCGTATGGATTCGGTGGCCGCGATCGCGTGGACCGCGAACCTCGCGGCGCTCGAGATTCACCCGCCGATGGCCCGTTGCGGTGAGACCGACTCGCCGTCGATGGTCGTTTTCGACCTGGATCCCGGTGACCCGGCCTCGATAATCGAGTGCTGCCGAGTGGCGCTGGCAATCTGCGGCGTATTGGAGAGCGTCGGTTTGCAGTCGTGCGCCAAGACATCGGGCAACAAGGGCTTGCAGCTCTACGTGCCGCTGAACTCCCCGCACAAGCATACCGATGCTTCTGATTTTGCGCTGGCGGTAGCTCAGTTGCTTGAACAGAACTCCCCGGAGTTGGTTTTGTCCGACATGAACCGCAAGCGTCGCGCCAACAAGGTCTTTGTCGACTGGAGCCAGAACTCCCGCCACAAGACGACGATCGCCCCCTATTCGCTGCGCGGCAGGGACCGACCGACGGTGTCGACTCCGTTGAGTTGGGATGAGGTATCAGACGGTGCCGACGGTGAACCCCTGGTCTTTGAAGCCGGCGAGGCGCTTGATCGGACAGCCGAGCTCGGTGACCTCTTCGCCGACACCCTCACCGTTCAACAACAGCTGCCCACTTCCGGCGCGTGACACAGTACCGTGGTTCTGCCGGCTCGGCCGTAGTGGACTCGAGCCGGTTCGGAGGTTGCAGCTACTGGATGACCCAACCGCCGTCGATGTGGATCATCTGGCCAGTCATGTAGTCGCTGTCGTCGCTGACGAGAAACGCCGCGGTGCCCTTGATGTCGTCAGGGTAGGAGACCCGCTTGAGGGCAAGGATCTCGGAAATGTCCTCGAAGGCCTGCCCCTCGCGCTCCTTGAAGCCAATCTCGACGAGGTCCTTGTCGAGTTGCTCCCAGAGTGGAGTGTCGACGACGCCCGGGGCGTAGCCGTTGACGGTGATGTTGTGCTCGGCGAGCGCAACGGCGCCGCAATGGGTCAGCGCAAGGCAGCCGTACTTCGAAGTGCAGTAGACGGTGACGTCCTCGAGCGGTTTGCGAGACGCGACCGAGCCGACGCAGATCATCTTGTAGGGATGCTCCTCGGGGCCTTGGGCGATCATCTGCCGGGCGGTCTCCTGCATGCCCAGCCACATGCCCTTGGTGTTGACGTCCATGATGAGGTTCCAGTTGTCCTCATCGATGTCCATGAAGAACCGGGGCTTGTTGAGTCCAGCGTTGAACACACCGACGTTGATGGAGCCGAAGGCTTCCACGGTGGCAGCGACGGCCGCGGCATTCTCCTCACGTTTGGTCACATCGGAGCGGACCGCGACGGCCGACCCGTTGCCCTTCGCGTTGATGCCGTCGGCGACGGCCTGCGCGGTGCCGACGTCGACGTCAGCCAAGCATACGTTCGCGCCCTGCTCGGCGAAGTGCTCGGCGTTCTTGGCGCCCATCCCTCGGGCGGCCCCCGTGATGAGAATGTTCTTGTGCTTGAGGCGATTTGGATCCATGACGGCATCTCCCTGTGGTCGATCCTGGTTGAGGGGGATACTAGGTTCTGGGCCAGAGAAACTGCAAACGATTGCATCATGGAGCATCTGGCGCGCCGTGTTCCCATTCAACTAAGATGTTCGCCAGTGCAAACGATTGCATCACCGTCTGCGGTTGCATCGCGTTGGGCG
Source organism: Acidimicrobiales bacterium (assembly GCA_965116485.1). Classification (GTDB taxonomy): domain Bacteria; phylum Actinomycetota; class Acidimicrobiia; order Acidimicrobiales; family Aldehydirespiratoraceae; genus VXYK01. The sequence continues at coordinate 2,488,805 of OZ220692.1, read as the reverse complement.
CAGGTCTGGAGCGGCGTCGAGGGAGAGCATCATGACCGATCAATTCATCGAGCACATCATTGAGGCGCACGGTATCGCCAAGCACTTCGGTGGCGTCTTCGCCGTCGACGATGTCAGCTTGGCGGTCCCCCGGGGCGAGATCCATGGGCTGGTGGGCGAGAACGGAGCCGGTAAGTCGACACTCATGCGCGTGCTCGCCGGCATTCTTCAGCCCGACCGGGGACGGGTCTTGGTCGATGGCGTGGAACTGGAGGGCGGAGCGGGCGAGGCAATCGATGCCGGCATCTCTTTGGTGCACCAAGAACTGAGCCTGGTTCCGGAGATGACGGTCGCCGAGAACATCATGCTCGGGTCGATGCCGACCAACGCCGGGTTCATCAGTCGCGCCGAACAGCGCCGGATTGCTGCGCAAGCCCTCGCCGAGATCAATGTCAAGGTCAACCTCGACGAGCCTGTCGTGCGGCTGTCGGTCGCGCTTCGTCAGTTCGTCGAGATCGCCCGGGCTGTCGCCCGCAGCCCTCAGGTGCTGATCCTCGACGAGCCGACCGCCACGCTGACGCCGGCGGAGACGGACTATCTCCTCGACATGTTGCAGCGGCTGGCCGCTCAAGGCCTGGCCATCATCTACATCTCCCACCGGATCCCGGAGATCTTCAGGATCTGCGATCGCGTGACCGTGCTTCGCGACGGGAAGCACGTCGACACTGTCACGATCGACGAAACGGAACCGGACGCCTTGATCGAGATGATGGTCGGTCGCGAGCTTTCGGAAGTTCTCGCTGATCATCATGTTGCCGGCGTGATCGGCGACCCGCTCCTGAGCGCCCGCGGAATTGTTGGCAACGGGGTCGACGACGTCGACCTCGACGTTCGCGCCGGGCAGATCGTGGGGCTCGGGGGCCTTGTCGGCGCGGGACGGACCGAATTGGTGCGAGCGATGATCGGCGCCGACCCGCGCACGGGGGGCAGCACCATGTTGTTCGACGGCGAGCAGATGGTTCCCATCACAAGCTACGGAATGGCCGTCGCCAACGGGCTGGCCTACATCCCCGAGGAGCGCCGCGCCGATGGTCTGGCGCTCACCATGACGGTCGCGGAGAACATCACGCTCCCGAACCGGCGTGCGCTGTCTCGGGGCACGCTTCTGGCCTTCCGCAAGATCGCTCGGTTCTCCAAGGATTTGGCGGACCGGGTCGGTCTCCGGCCCCCGGAAATCGACCGCGACGGCGGTGACTTCAGCGGAGGAAACCAACAGAAGCTGGTGCTCGCCAAGTGGCTCGGCCGCGACCCACGCGTGATCGTGCTCGACGAGCCGACCCGAGGGGTCGACGTCGGAGCCAAGGCCGAGATCCACCGGTTGGTTCGGGACCTCGCCGACAACGGTGCCGCCGTCCTCGTCGTGAGCTCGGACCTGCCCGAGCTGCTCGAGCTGTCAGATGTGATCCATGTGATGCGTGATGGCCGCATCGTCGGGACGCTCAACGGCGAAGAGGCGACCGAGACGTCGGTGATGTCCTTGGCCGCCGGTCAAGCAGCGGTGAGTGCCTGAGGGAGCGCGGTTCAGCGGCTGGGCCGACCAGCGGCGACGGTCAGAGCTCGAACGGTGCGGGTCCTTGGTGCTCGGACGCTACCAATTGGTGGCGATGTACTTCTGTTCGGTGTAGTCGAGCAGGCCCTCGTGGCCCCCTTCACGTCCGATGCCGCTCTGCTTCACCCCGCCGAAAGGCGCGGCGGGATCGGAGACCAAGCCGCGGTTGAGCCCGATCATGCCGGCCTCGAGCACCTCGCTGACGCGAAGACCCCGGGCCAGGTCCCCCGTGTACAGGTACGCTACGAGGCCGTATTCTGTGTCGTTTGCGAGCGCGATCGCTTCGGCTTCCTCGTCGAACTCGACGACCGGAGCGACCGGACCGAAGATCTCGTGGTTGAGGATGTCTGCATCGGGCGGGACCGAGCTGATGACCGTCGCCGGGTAGAAGTGTCCGGGACCGTCGATCGGGGCACCGCCCGTTTCGATGGCGGCTCCGTTCGCCACTGCAGATTCGACGAGGTCGTGGACCTCGGTCACCGCGGCCTCGTTGACCAATGGACCCAGCTCAGCACCGGCTTCGAGCCCCGGGCAGACCTTTAGGGCTCGCATGCGTTCGGCGAGCCTGCGGGTGAATTCGCCCGCTATACCGCGCTGGACGTAGAACCGGTTTGCCGCGGTGCAGGCTTCGCCACCGTTGCGCATCTTGGCGACCATTGCGCCATCGATCGCCGCGTCGAGGTCGGCATCGTCGAAGACGAGGAACGGGGCGTTTCCGCCGAGTTCCATCGATGTGTTGACGACGCAGTCGGCGGCCTCGTGCAGCAGTTTGCGGCCTACTTCGGTCGAGCCGGTGAAGGACAGCTTCCGGACTCGGGGGTCGTGCAGCATGGCGCTCACGATCGCCCCGGACCGCCGCGAGGGAACGATATTCACGACCCCGGCGGGCACGTCCGCCTCCTCGAGGATCTCCCCGACGAGAAGGGCGGTGAGAGGTGTGTCGGAGGCTGGCTTGAGCACGATGGAGCAGCCGGCAGCGAGCGCTGGGCCGATCTTGCGGGTCGCCATGGCCGCTGGGAAGTTCCACGGGGTGACGAGCACCGCGACGCCGACCGGCTGGTGAACCACGAGCATCCTCTTGTCACCCGTCGGCGACGATCCGATCGATCCGAGCGCCCGGACCGCCTCCTCGGCGTACCAACGAAAGAACTCGGCTGCGTAGGCCGTTTCGCCTCGAGCGTCGGCGAGGGTCTTGCCGTTCTCGCGCACGATCAGCTCAGCAATCTCGTCGCGGCGCTCGGTCATCATGTCGAACGCCCGGCGCAGGATCTCAGCCCGCTCCCGAGGTGGCGTGGCGGCCCAACCGGCAAGGGCGTCATGCGCGGCGTCGACGGCGGCAAGGCCGTCCTCAACGGTTGCACTGGCGACGCTGGCGATAGTCTCGCCCGTAGATGGATCGTGGATGTCGAAGCGATCACCGTCGGACCCGGCGCGCCAGACGCCGCCGATGAGACAGTCAGTGGGCATTGTGCGGAGTTCGGTGGGCATTGTGCGGGGTTCGGTGGGCATTGTGCGGGGTTCGGTGGTCATCGGTGGGCGCTCCTTGTGACGGTCTCGACGATCCGTTCCACGGACGGGATCGTCGCGTCCTCCAAGGTATCGGCGGCGGGCAATGGGACGTGTGGCGTCGAGATCCGCACCACTGGAGCGTCAAGATCCCAGAACGCCTCATCAGCGACAATCGAAGCGATTTCAGCGCCCCAGCCGCAGAGTCGAGGATTCTCCTCGACGGTGACGATACGGCTGGTCTTGGCGACCGAGCTGAGGATCGTCTTGGTGTCTAGCGGTACGAGTGAACGAACATCGATCACCTCGGCATCGACGCCTTCGGCGGAGAGCTGTTCGGCGGCGTCGAGCGCCCGGTGGACCATGAGCCCCAAGGCGACGATCGTGATGTCTTTCCCAGGTCGCACGATCTTGGCGGTGCCGAGTTCGTCGACGATGTCGCCCTCGCGGTCGGTGAGGTCGAATTTCATCGGGTAAATCGACTTGTGTTCGAAGAACATCACCGGGTCGTCGTCTCGGACGGCAGCCGCGAAGAGGCCGATCAGGTCCTCGGCGGTGGAGGGGGCGACGACCTTGATGCCTGGGATCATCATCGCCCAATTCTCGACACTCTGGGAGTGCTGGGCGCCAAAGCGTGAGCCGCCGCCGTTGGCGGTGCGGATCACGAGAGGGAAGCTCAGCTGACCGGCCGTCATGTACCGGCTCTTGGCAATCTCGTTGGCGACGATGTCCCAGCACACGGCGAGGAAGTCGCTGAACATGATCTCTGCGATCGGGCGGAGCCCGGTCATCGCCGAGCCCATCGCTGCGCCGAGGATCGCCTGCTCGGAGATGGGGGCGTCGCGGACTCGTTCGGGGCCGAAGCGCTCGAGCAGTCCCGTGGTGGCCTTGAACACGCCGCCGGCGCCCGCGACGTCTTCGCCGAGGAACACCACGTTCGGATCGTGCGCGAGTTCCTGGGCGATTGCGCGGCTCACCGCGTCTCGGTAGGTCAGTTGCGCCATTCGGAACCTCCGTCGGCCCAGACATCGGTGTAGATCGTGTCTAGAGTGGGGATGCGACCGGCGATCGCTCCTTCGGTCGCCACATCGACGGCGGCTCCGGTCGTGGTCGCGATCGTGGAGAGCATGCCCTCCTCGACGCCCAGGCCGAGGAGGCGTTGGTGGTACATCGGGATCGGGTCGCGCTCCAGCCAGGCATCGACCTCTTGTTGTGGTCGATACTTCCCGGGGTCGGCGCGGCTGTGTCCGCCGTGCCGATAGGTCTTCGCTTCGATGAGCGAAGGTCCGTTTCCGGCGCGCGCAACCTCGAGTGCTCGTGTCGCTGCCATGTACACGTCGTCGGCGTCGTTCCCGTCGACGATGACCGACTCTAGTCCATAGGCGGCGGCGCGGTCGGCGGCCGGATTGGGAACGGCGGCGACGTCACCGATGGCGGTGTACTCCATGTAGAGGTTGTTCTCGCAGACGAACACGGTCGGGAGATTCCAGACCTTGGCGAAGTTGATCGCCTCGTGGAAGGCTCCGATGTTTGTCGTGCCGTCACCGAAGAAGGCCACGGCAACCTGATCGGTTCCTCGATACTGAGCACTCCAGGCTGCGCCGTTGGCCACACAGAGGTGGGCGCCGATGATCGCGTAACTGCCCATGACACCGTGTTCGACGCTGGTCAGGTGCATCGAGCCGCCTTTCCCGCCAAGAAGGCCGTTCTCGCGGCCGAGCAACTCAGCCATGATCGGGGTCATCGGGACGCCCCGCGCCAGGGTGTGGGCATGGCCGCGGTAGGTCGCGAACGTCCAGTCTCCGGGCTTCATCGCGGCGCCGAAGCCGGCGGCGATGGCCTCCATCCCGAGTGAGAGGTGGCTGGTGCCCTTCACCAAGCCCTTGAGGAAGAGGTCGTAGGCACGCTTCTCGAATTGCCGGATCTCCTGCTGGAGTCGGTACAGCTCCAGCCGCACTTCGGGCTCAATGGGGAGTTCGGAATTGCTGTGATCGACCGGCTCCGGGAAGACGGGGTCGTGGTTGCCGTACTCTTCGTACGACGGCATGGTCGTCATCGTGGCAATCAGTACTCGTTGGCGATGAACAGCTCTTCGGCGGGGAAGAGGGTGATGACTTCGCAACCGTCAGCGGTGACGACGACTTCCTCTTCGATCCGCGCCGCAGAGACACCGTCGCTCGCGGGGCAATAGGTCTCGAGCGCGAACACCATGTTCTGCTCGATCTCCATGGGGTGATCGAGGGAGTTGACCCGGCTGATTATCGGGCGTTCGTGGAGCCCGAGTCCGAGTCCGTGGCCGAACTGGAGTCCGAAGGCTTCGAACTCGCTGTCGAAGCCGAACTCCTCAGCCGCCGGGAAGCCTTCGGCTACCGTCTTGGTGCTGACGCCGGGCTTGATCGTCTGGATTGCCATGTCGATCCACTCGCGAGCCTGGGCGTACGCATCCTTTTGCGCGGTGGTCGCTCGGCCCACGTTCAGCGTCCGGTAGTAGCAGGTGCGGTAGCCGTTGAACGACTGAATGATGTCGAAGAAGGCCTGGTCGCCAGGGCGAAGGAGGCGGTCGGAGAAGTTGTGGGGATGCGGGCTGCAGCGTTCGCCTGACACAGCATTCACCGCCTCGACGTCATCGGAGCCCATTTCGTACAGCCGCTTGTTGACCGCAGCGACGATTTCGCTCTCGCGAACTCCCGGCTTAAGGATCTCCGAGATCGTCTGGTAGGCGCCGTCGACCATCGAGGCGGCCGTGGTCAACAGCATGATCTCGTCTTGCGACTTGATCTCGCGCGCGTCGAGCATGATCTGCTGTCCGTCGACGACCGTGATGCCTTCCTCTTGGAGCGCGAACAGCATCGGCGGTTCAGCGACGTCGACGCCGAGGGGCATATCGGCGACCCCCTGTTCGCGCAGCATGCTCGCGATTTCTTTCGCCGTCCGCTCGAACAGGCCGTTGTCGGGAGGAATGGCGCCGCGAAGTCCGTTGAGCCCGGCACGACAGTCTTCGGGCTCGAGCCAGGGGCAATGCAAGCGGTGGTGCGCCGCCGCCGACCCGAAGTCCCACACCATGGGTCGACCGTCGCGGGCGAACAGCGAGAAGCGGTGCATCTTGTCGCGGGCCCACTCACCGATCTGCGTGCTGGTGGTGTAGCGGATGTTGTTCGTGTCGAAGCACAAGAGCGCGCCGACCGAGGACGCGTCGAGCGCCTCACGGACCCGGTTGAGGCGGTAGTCGCGCAGACGATCGAAGTCGACCCGCTTCTCGTAGTCGACCGCCATCGACCCCGGCGCCGGAATCCGTCCGACGGGAAACTCCTGCGTCACGTCCGGGTCGAGCATTCCGTACTTCTGCTGTGGCTTGTGGGTGTTAGCGTCGCCCGCGAGGGAGAACTGAGAGCTCATCGCCTTTCCACCTGTGCACATCCCGTCGTCTCCTTCTTTGTTCCTACGCCGCTTCGGGCGCCGCCGGTCCCCTGAGCAGGGGACGGTAGCTGGGCCGAATCGTACGACTGCGTGCAAACGATTGCAAACGATCACTGGTGTTTGAAGAGCGGAGAACCCTATTTTTCGCTAGGAGAGTGCGATCGTCGAAGCATGGTGTTCAAGTTCGGTTTGCAATCGATTGCACATATCGCTACGGTTCGTGTTACGCAAGCCAACGTGGGAGGGGGCAGCGTGGACAACGTCGGCACGGTCGCGGTGGCAGCGGCGTCCGCCGAAGAGGAGGAGAAAGCGTCGTCGGTGCTCGACTGGGTGGCCGATCGCGGCATCTTCGTCTTCACCACCTTGCTCGTCCTCTTTTCCGCGATCTTCATTGACGGGTTCGCCAGCGTCGACAACATCACCGACGTCTTCAACCGGGCGGCCCCGATCGGCATCGTCGCCGTCGGCATGACCTTCGTCGTGATCAGTGCCAACTACCTCGATCTTTCCGTGGTCTCGCAGGTCGCGACCTCGGCCGTGCTGCTGATCGCGGTGAGCAACACCAACAACATGCTCCTCGGGATGGCGCTGGGGCTGTTGGTGGCCATCGTCTACGGAACCGTCAACGGCGTGGCGGTTGGCGTGTTTGGGGCCAACGCAGTGATCGTCACCCTCTCAACCACCTTCATCGGTCTCGGCGTCCTGCGGTGGGCGAGTGGCGGCAGTATCTACTTCGGTGACCCCGACGGGGTCATCGCGACCTTCGGGAAGACCGAGCTCGGCCCGTTCCCGTTAGCGATGTTGGTCCTGATCATCGTGGCGTTGGCACTGCATTTTGTGCTGACGAACACGACGTTCGGCTTCCTCGTCAAATCCTTCGGGTCCAACCGGGAGGCGACCCGCCTGGCTGGTGTCAACACGCCGCTCGTCGTTATCGGCGCCTTCACCTTCTCCGCCCTCGGCGCCATGCTCGGTGGCTGGGTCCTGGCTGCCTTCTCCAATACTGCGGTCTCGTCGATGTCCTCGGGCTTCGACTTCGAGGCGCTCGCCGCCATCATCGTGGGTGGCACAAGTGTGTTCGGCGGCAAGGGAAGCGTGCTTCGCACCCTGCTCGGTGTGGTGTTCGTGAGTGTGCTCACCAACATCATGGTCCTGTCCGGATTCGGCTTCGGTTACCAGCAGATGGCGATCGGTGCCCTTATCGTGTTAGCGGTCTCGGTCGATGCCCTTGCCCGAAAGCTGGGAAGCTCATGACGCAGGCCGCAACCCTCGACCTTGGCAACGACGAGAAGCCCGACCTGATCGGTCGGATCAAGGCGACCTTTGCTCGGCGCACCGAGGGACGAGCGGTCATTCTGCTCGTCGCGGTCTCGATCTGGGCCCTCCTCGTGGAGTCGAGGGTCTTCACCGCCTATGAGGTGACGCTCGGACGTCTCGCCATCCTCGGCCTGACCGCGGTCGGGTTGACCGCAGTGATCCTGATGGGCGAGCTCGACCTCAGTATCGCCAGCATCCTGGCGGTTTCGGGTGTCGTAATGGCCAGCTTCGACAGCGTCCTGCTCGGGATCATCGTCGCGCTGGCGTTGGGTCTCCTCATTGGCGCCGTGAATGCGTTCTTCGTCGTGGCGGTGGGTATCAACTCCTTCATCGCCACGCTCGGGATGCTGTTCTTCCTGCGAGGAATGGCGTTCGTCATCTCCGACGAGGAACCGGTCGTGATGGCGAACAAGGATTTCGCGCTCGACTTCGGGAAGCCGCTCTTCGGTGAGATCACTCCTCGCGTGCTCATATTCTTCCTCACGTTCATCGCCATCTCGATCTTCGTGACCCGTGTGCGCGTAGGGCGCGAGTTCTACGCGGTCGGCGGCAACCGGGAGGCCGCCCGCGATGCTGGTATCCCCGTGCGTCGTCGAGTGTTCACCGGCTTCATGATCTCGGGTTTCGTCGCCGCCGGCGCCGGCATAATCGTCACCCTCCAGCTCACGACGGCTGATCCCACCGCAGGGAGCAACGCGCTGCTCACGAGCTTCGCGGCAGCGATCGTCGGCGGCATTCTTCTCAACGGTGGCCGGGGCTCAGTCTTCGGAACACTGCTCGGCGCGGCGTCGCTCGCCATCTTGCAGATCGGCATGACCTTCGATGGCGTCGAGAACGACGTCCAGAACATCATCATCGGCCTCGTGCTCTTCGTCGCCGTGGTCACTGACCCGGCCACCATGCGCGCGGTGATGGCCCGTGCCCGCTCGGCGCGGTGGGTCCGCAACGTCGGCTGAGGCTCCCCAACCCAATCGCTGAAAACCAGTGAAAACCACAATGTCGAGATCTCGACACCAAGAAAGGATCCAGTGAATCCAATGAGAGAGAACCCCAACCCGACCAAGCGGTGGAGGCTGCTTGTGAGCGTGCTCGTCGCGTTCACGCTCGTGGCTGCTGCATGCGGCGACGATGACAGCGGTTCGTCCGATGACACTGCTTCGTCCGATGACACTGCTTCGTCCGATGACAGCGCTTCGTCCGATGACACTGCTTCGTCCGATGACAGCGAGACGTTCGAGGTGTTCGCGCTGCTTCCGCAGGGCAACGATCAGCCGTACGGCACGACCTACCTGCCGCCCTTCCGGGCGAAGGCTGACGAACTCGGCTTGAACCTCAACATCGTCAACTCCGGCTATGACGGTGAACAGCAGGCCAGCGACTGCGAGGTCGCCGTCGCAGCTGATCCGGACCTCATCATCCTGTGGCCGGCGGTGGGCGACCAAGTGCGTCCATGTCTCGAGGCAGCGGCCGATGCCGGCATCCCGGTGACGGTCACCAACTCCGACCTGATCCCGGACGACCAGGCGCTGTCAGCGGCGTACTCGGGTCCCGACACGTACGGCCAGGGCGTGTCCTCGGCCGAGATGTTCTGTGAGTTTGCCGGCGACGACGAAGTCGGCATCATCATGGTGAACGGCGCGGCGGGCAACTCCACGGCGATCGACCGCAAGGCCGGCTTCGAGGACACGGTCGCGGCGAACTGCCCGAACGTGACGATTCTCGCTGATCAGCCGGGCAACTGGAACAAGGACGACTCGCAGCTCGCGGCGTCGGAGATGATCACCGCGGTCGGCGCTGAGAACATCGGTGGCGTGTACGCCGCTGACGACACGATGGTCGCCGGTGTGGTCGATGCGCTCATCGCCCGCGACATCGATCCGGCCGATCTCATCATCACCTCGATCGGCAACACCTTCCTCGGCAACCCGCTCGTGATCGACGGGCAGATCGACGGCACCGTGTTCCAGTCGTCGAGCTGGGATGGAGAGAACGCTGCGGTCACCGCCCACGAGGTACTGACCGGCGGCGGCTCCGGTGAGCGTGTCGTGAAGTTCATGCCCTCGGTGAAGGTCACCGCCGAAAACGCCGACGACCCGTCTGTCGCTCCAGAGTGGTAGGAGTCGATTGATGGCGTGAAGTCGCGGGACCCGGAGGGACGGATCCCTCCTCCAGGAAGCTCTGGGTTCCGCGACTTAACGCCGGAATCGGGAATAATTGCCTGATGCGTGTCACCCTCAAAGACGTTGCCGACCAGGCCGGAGTGAACGTGGCGACAGCGTCGCGGGCGCTGAGTGCCGACAAGCAGGCGCTAGTGAAACCTGCGACCCGTCTGCGGGTCCTCGAGGCCGCCAACGCGTTGGGCTATCGAGGCAACCTGCAGGCATCGGCCCTGCGCCGTGGACGCACGGGAACGATCGGAGTGGTCGTCGCTGACCTCAGCAACCCCTTCGTGGGACCCGTCCTGCGCGGCATTGCAAACGCCCTGAGCAGCAGAGATCTCCTTCCCATCATGATCGAGTCACGCGACTCGTCCGAGGAGTTGGCAAGGATCTGCGACAAGTTGCTCGCCCAGCGAGTCGACGGGCTGATCGTGGCGGCCGCGAGATGCCAGGACCGCGCCCTCCTGCGACGGGTGGCCGACGAGGTCCCGTTGGTGCTGGCGGTTCGTGAACTGCCCGGGTCCGGCATCTGTACGGTGGCCCACGATGACGTGGCCGGTGGCCGGCTCGCGGCTGAGCACTTGCTCTCCCTCGGCCACAAACGCGTCGCGCAACTCATCGGACCCCAGGACATCTCATCGTTCGAGGCTCGGGGTCGCGGCTTCCGCGATGTCATCGAGGCGGGGGGTGGGGAATGCATCAATATCGATGCCGCCGTTCACCTGCCGACCCTCGAGGCCGGTGAGCAACTCGCGACCGTCCTTTTGAACCGTCCCGAGGACTTGCCCACCGCGCTCTTCGCTCACAACGACAGCATCGCCGTCGGGGCGATCGAGACGATGCGAGCGAGCGGACTTGAGTGCCCAAGCGAAATCTCCGTGGTCGGGTTCAACGACGTTCCTCTCAGCGACCGGCTTCGGGTGCCACTGACCACCATCCGGCTCCCGGGCTATGAACTCGGGCGCTTGGCCGCCGAACTGGGTTTTGTCCGACATCAGGGGAACCGAGCCGACACCGAGGTGATGCTGGCTCCCGAGTTGGTCGTTCGCGAGTCGACCGCTCAGCCGAGAGAACATTCAGTCGAGCCGGCGCCGAGCCGCTCGTGAAGAGGAGTTGTCCGATGGGAGTTATGAACGGCCGCGCCTGCATCGTCACCGGTGCGGCGCGCGGGATCGGTCGTGCGATCGGCGAGGCCCTCGTCGCCGAGGGCGCCCACGTGTGCTTCGCTGATCTCAACGCCGATCTTGTCGCCGAGGTATGCGCTGCGAACGAGCCGCGGGCTGCAGCGCTGGGTGTGAAGGTCCTCGGGGTCGCGGTCGACGTCACCGACCGCAGCCAGGTCCAGGCGATGATCGCGCAGACCGTCGATGCGTTCGGACGGCTCGATGTGAAGTTCAACAATGCGGGTGTCAACAAGCCCATGAACTTCTTGGACGTCACCGAGGAGAACTGGGACTTCATCATGCGGGTGAACGGACTCGGGGTCCTGATCGGAACGCAGGAGGCGGCCAAACAGATGATCGCCCAAGGAACCGGAGGCAAGATCATCAACACCGCGTCGATCGCAAGCCGTCAGGGGTTCGACAATGTCGCCCCGTACTGCGCGTCGAAGTGGGCCGCCGTCTCGCTCACCCAGTCCGCAGCGCGAGACCTCGCCAAGCACGACATCACGGTGACGGGGTTCGCTCCCGGGGTGGTTGCGACCGAGATGTGGGAAGAGGTCGACAGAGACCTCATGGAGATCGGGGCGGCGGAGCGGCCGGGGCAGGCGATGGAGGAGTTCTCGTCGGAGATCTTGAAGGGGCGTGTTGCCACACCTGCCGACATCGTCGGCACCACGACCTTCCTGGCATCGCCGGCCAGCGATTATATGACCGGCCAGATCGTCATGATCGATGGCGGGATGGAGCTCGTGTGATGCGAGTCGGCGTCATCGGTCTCGGGCGAATGGGCGCACCGATGGCGGTCAACCTGGCTCAGGCCGGGTTTTCACTGATGCTGTGGAACCGGAGCCGCCCGAAGGCGACCGCGCTGGCCGACGAAATCGGCGCTGAGATTGCCGACACGCCTCGCGTAGTGGCCGAAGGCTGCGACATCGTGATCACGATGCTGGCCGACGATGACGCATCGCGCGCTGTGCACTTCGGAGATGACGGCCTCTTTGCGGCCGCCCGCGGTGCGCAGGTGTTCGTAGAGATGGGCACGCTGAGCGTGGAGCATGTTCGTGAGTTGCAGGCGTCGAGCGGCCAACGGCTCGTGATCGACGCTCCGGTGTCGGGTTCGATCGACGCGGCGAGCTCAGCCCGACTCCTCATCATGGTCGGAGCCGACGCAGAGACCGGCGAGGTGATCCGGCCGACACTCGAGGCCATGAGCCGACAGATCATCTGGCTCGGTCAGCCTGGCACCGCCGCAACCATGAAGCTGGCCGTCAACCTCATGATCCACAGCGTCAACCAATCGCTGAGTGAAGCGCTGACGCTGGCCGAAACGAATGGTGTCGAACCGGCGCTCGCGTACGAGGTGATCGAGAACTCCGCGGCTGCCGCGCCGATGATCGGCTACCGAAAGCCCCAGTATCTCGCAGAAGCTGACAACCCGGTGTCTTTCGCCCTTTCTTTGGCGCGCAAAGACCTGGAACTCGCCGTCGAGCTCGCGGCAGCGACCGATGTCGCGCTGCCGCAGACCGAACTCAACCTGGCCCAGCTCCGCTCGGCGGAAGCTGACGGCTTCGGTGAGCGCGACATGGCGGCCGTTCTCTCACATCTCAGGAGCAACTCGTGACCAGAGCCACCAAGACCGCGGCCTTGTTCGTCGGAGGTTGGGAGGGGCACAGACCGCAGGCATTCTGCGACTGGGCCACCGACCTTCTGGAAGCGGAGGGCTTCAACGTCTTCTCCTATGACACCTTGGCGCCGCTGGCTACCCCGGGTTCCATGGCCGACGTCGACCTGATCGTGCCGATCTGGTCGAGCGCACGCTCGGCTCACCAGCCCGAATTCGGCAACATGAACAAGGCCGAAGAAGATGGCCTGCTCGAATTGATCGCTAACGGCTGTGGGATTGCGGGTTGGCACGGTCACATGGGGGACGCGTTCCGGGATCGGCCCACGTACCACTTCCTCATCGGTGGCCAGTTCGTTGCCCATCCGCCCGGGTGGCCCGACAACCCCGTCCCATCCGATGACTATGTCGACTACGACGTCACGATCACCAAACCGGCCGACCCGATCGTTGCGGGGATCGGAAGCTTCCGGCTGCTGTCGGAGCAGTACTACATGCTCGTCGACCCTTCGAACGACGTTCTCGCGACGACGACCTTCTCCGGCGACCATCTCTGGTGGATCGAAGGGTCCACGATCCCGGTCGTGTGGAAGCGACGGTGGGACCAGGGCCGAGTCTTCTACTGCTCGATCGGCCATGAGATCGACGACCTCCGCAAGCCTGAGGTTACCGAGATCATGCGCCGCGGCATGGTCTGGGCCGCTTCAGGGCGTGAGGAGGGGCCAGGGCGCGGATCTGTTGGGGCCACCGTGTAACCACGGACGTGTCCCGTACCTGGACGACAGAACCCCAGGTCGGCACAGAACTTGTACTGACTAGGGGTTTTGCGTTGTACACCCCCTGGGTCTCGAACCCAGAACCTGCGGATTAAGAGTCCGTTGCTCTGCCAATTGAGCTAGAGGTGCGCGAATCGACCGAAGGCGATTCTACGGGTGAACGAGGGGATTCGAAGCCCCGACCTCCTGGACCACAACCAGGCGCTCTAACCAACTGAGCTACGCCCACCATGTTGCCCCGTCCCGGGCGTTGACCCGGAGCGGAGTCAGGCATTGGGGGTGCCGAGTTGCGGCACTCGGCGTACGATTATTCCGCCACCGTAGCTCGACTGGACAGAGCAGCGAGCTTCTACCTCGCGGGTTGCAGGGTCGAGTCCTGTCGGAGGTGCGTTGCTGGTCGCCGGGCGTAGCCGGAGCCCCGGTTGCTTATGTGGTCGGCTGTGTGGCCGGGTAGAGTCGGGCGATGGCGAGCGACAGATTGCAGATCGACTACGTTGAGCTTCCTGCGCCGCAGTTGGAGCAGACCAAGCAGTTCTACAGCCGGGTGTTCGGCTGGGACTGGACCGAATACGGGCCCAGCTATGTCGCCCACGAAGGCGGCGCGGTCGAGGTCGGACTCAACGGCGCGGGTACGGCCGCCCCGGCCCATGCGCCGGGATCAGAGGACCCGATCGGTCCGTTCGTGCTGGTCAGCTGCTCCGACATCGAAGCCAAACAGACTGAAGTGGTCGCCGCGGGAGGGGAGATCATCTCAGCGATCTACCCCTACCCGGGGGGACGGCGGTTCCACTTCTTGGACCCGAGCGGCAACGTCCTGGGCGTCTTCCAGTCGGATCCGCTTTAGCGGATCAGGTTCTGCCGGGCGCGTGCGCTACTCGCCGCCTTCGCGAAGCTCGACGACAATCCGTTCGAAATCGGAGCCGACCACGTCGATGCCCTGATCGCGCAGGTTCTCGAGCGCCTCTTCGGCGATGTCGGTGCGATCGGCGCCGTCGTCCGGAGCTGCGCCGAGAATGCCCTCGCTGGTGGCGACGTCGACCGTCTGGGCCCACAGGTCCGGGTCCATCACGCCCGCTCCGAGCGGGGACGGCCAGATCAGCGAGCTGATCTCGTTGAGCTGCCATGCCTGATGCGATTCACCCAGGGTGGGCACGTTGTTGAGCACGATCTCGACGCAGACGTCGGAGTTTCCTCCGCTCCTGGACTTGCTGGCAGCAGCGGTCGCCATGGTCGCGGTGCTGTTCGCCTCGATCCACGCCGGTGACCCGGTCACTTTGTCGATCGCCCGCGGGTTGGTTCCCCACCGCAAGGTAATCCGTAGTGTCAAAACCGCAATATGATGCTATGATGTTGTGATGCGCACAACACTGAATTTGGCTGATGATGTTCTTGCGGTGGCGCGCTCGCTCGCTCGCGAACGTGGTGTATCGGTCGGTACCGCAGTTTCGGACTTGGCTCGCAAAGGACTGCAAGACCGGCCTGTGGACACGAGGCGTGCTGTTCCGGGATTCACCGTCGAACCAGCCAGTCAACCAATCACCCCTGAGATGGTCCGTTCAGCGAGCGAAGACTGGTGACACCACTTCTAGACGTCAACGTACTCGTTGCCTTGGCATGGCCTACTCATCTTCACCACGGCGCAGCCGTCGACTGGTTTCTCTCCCGAAGGGTTGAATCATGGGCTACGTCGGCCGTGGTGCAGTTGGGCTTTATCCGTGTTTCCTCGAACTCGCGTGTACTCGCTGATGCTCGCCCACCGCGGGAGGCAGCGGCGGTGCTGCGATCACTCACCGAATTCACCGGGCACCGATTCTGGGTGGACGACATCGTTCCGGCACGCTCGCAGGCTTGGCACCGAGCGGGGGTCACCGGTCATCGACAGGTCACCGATCTCCACCTGTTGTCCTTGGCCGAGCGCTACGACGGTTGCGTTGCCACTTTCGACCAGGCTATGGCAGCGATCTCTGCTGACCCGCGGCGCGTCGAGGTTCTGAATCCGCACTAGGGAGCCAGCTTCGTGAAACTGCTCGATTCGCTGTTGTGGCTCCGCTGAGGCAGTGCAAGATCTGGAGCCTGTGGTACACCCCCTGGGACTCGAACCCAGAACCTGCGGATTAAGAGTCCGTTGCTCTGCCAATTGAGCTAGAGGTGCGCGTATCGACCGAAGGCGATTCTACGGGTGAACGAGGGGACTCGAACCCCCGACCTCCTGGACCACAACCAGGCGCTCTAACCAACTGAGCTACGCCCACCATGTTGCCCCGTTCCGAGCGTTGACCCGGAGCGGAGTCAGGCATTGAGTGTACCGAGTTGCGGCACTCGGCGTACGATTATTGTGCCTCCGTAGCTCAACTGGATAGAGCAGCGAGCTTCTACCTCGCAGGTTGCAGGTTCGAGTCCTGTCGGAGGTGCTGTGCTGGTTGCCGGGCGTGGCCGGTGCCGAGCACCCTTTCTGAACAGGGCAAATTAGGGGCTTTATATCGGATGGTGCCCGTGGGGGCTCTGTCCGGGTTTGTTTGTGCTGGTCTTGGGAGCGTATGCGCTGGCCTGGTTTCCCTCCGGGCCGAGCGGCTTTCGACGGCTGTTGACCCTTGCCGCCGTTCCCATCCCATCCGACGCATGTCTTGAAGGTCAGCTTCAAGTCGACCGATCCCGCACAAGGTGATGCCCTTCTTGAACTCGACTAGGAAGTCCAGGTCGCTGTCGGGGATATCTTCACCACGGGCAGTGGAACCCACGAACGCGAAAGAGAGCGCCCTCTCTCGTTTCGCAGCAGCGACTATCGCTTCACGGTGCTTCACCAGCACATCATCCCGTCGGCTCATAGCTCAGCATAGCGAACCTGGTTCAACGCAGCCAGAGAACCGTGATCCCCCGGCGAGGTACGGCTGCCAAGCTGGGTCCGGTTTCGTGTTCGATGTTGCGAGCACGAGTTGATGCTGTCTCGGCGCGCGCGGGACTGCTTTGAGCCGCCAGCCGAGTTCGCTGAGCAGCCGGTCGGCTTTCTGGAGGTTGTGGTCTGAGCACATCAACACGACGTTCGTCCAAGAGTGGTCACCACCACGCGAACGCGGCACGACGTGATCTATGGTCGTTCCACTAGCGCGGCACGATGCGACCTGGCACTTCCCGTCGTCACGGACCTTCAACGTCTTGCGGTTCAACGGGACACGCGCCGTGAACGGAATCCGCACCATGTAGCGCAGACGCAGCACCAACGGAACCGGGAACGTGTGCGACGCTGAACGCCACTCACCGTCACCGGCTTCCACGAGGTCGGCTTTCCCGGCGAGGATCAGACCCAGGGCGCGGCGCGTTGAAACGACGTGCAACGGCTCGTATGAGGCGTTGAGCAGAAGCGCTTTCGACATCGCGGTTGTCCTCTCTGTGTTCTGGTGTGTGTCGGTTTGCAGAACGTCTCCTGGGACTCGAACCCAGAACCGTCGGATTAAAAGTCCGCTGCTCTACCAGTTGAGCTAGAGACGCAAGATGGTGGGAACTGTAGATCGTCGTAATGGCGTCTGGCAGGGTGGTTACCATCGACGTTGTGGATCAGAAACAGGTTTGGATCGAGCCGTGCGCTCGGCATGACGACCGTTACGAAGCTGTCGCCGCGTTGACCAAAGCCGCGTACGCGTCGGTCACACCGTGAACAACGCGGAGATCGTCAGCTAACAGCGCCCCTGGCAGGACTCGAACCCGCAGCCCTCCGGGTAGAAACCGGACGCTCATCCAATTGAGCTACAGAGGCAATTCTGATGGTGCGGGAGGTGGGGGTCGAACCCACACGGGCCTCTCAGCCCACCAGATTTTGAATCTGGCGTGTCTACCAGCTTCACCACTCCCGCGAGTGTTCGGTGGTGATACCTGGAATCGAACCAGGGGCCTACGCGTTATGAGCGCGCCGCTCTAACCAACTGAGCTATATCACCGTGAGTGCGGGCGGTGAGAGTCGAACTCACACGGGGCTTCCACCCCACCGGGTCCTAAGCCCGGCGCGTCTACCAGCTTCGCCACGCCCGCTTATGAGACTGTGTGGCAGCACCAGGACTTGAACCGGGGAAGAGGCTTTCGCCTCGCTCGGTTTACAGCCGAGTGCCTTCGCCGCTCGCGCCATACTGACGTGTTGATGTGGTTCGAGCAGGAATCGAACCGCCGGCCTCCTGCTTTTCAGACAGGCGCTCTTCCAAATCTGAGCTACCGAACCCTGGAGTCGGCGACGGGATTTGAACCCGTGAATCGCTGCTTTGCAGGCAGCTCCCTTAGTCCGCTCGGGCACGCCGACATGTTGGCGGAACGGGTGGGATTTGAACCCACGGACACACGTCGTGCGTCTCCGCCTTAGCAGGGCGGTGCGATCAACCGGACTCCGCCACCGTTCCTCTTGTAGGCACGGATGGAGTTGAACCATCGGCCTCTCCCTTATCAGGGGAGCGCTCTAACCAACTGAGCTACGCGCCTGCAATGAGCGCCACGTACGGGATTTGAACCCGTGTCCTCCGCCTTGACAGGGCGGCGTCCTGAACCTGACTAGACCAACGCAGCGTGATGCGCCACAAAAACCGTACACGTCCGCTGTCCAAACAGATGCACTACGGCGCACAGTACCCCGTACGGGATTTGAACCCGTGATCTTCGCCTTGAAAGGGCGGTGTCCTAAGCCAAACTAGACCAACGGGGCTAGATATTCGATGCTCGTTGAGCCGAAGGCCGGGATCGAACCGGCGACCTCCGTCTTACCATGACGGCGCTCTGCCAACTGAGCTACAACGGCTAGAGGAAGACCCGGCGGCTTGCTTCTACGAAGGAGCGCCTTGTGGCCGTTGACGGTGAATCGGGCATGTCTTTCCCGGAGCGACCCGTCGTCGACATGGGGTAGCGCCGTGCCCGCCTATGAAGACCAGTTCTCCGAACCTGCCCGTACTCGCGGCACGGTGCAACACTGCTTCAAGAAGTAAGTCCTGCTCGATTTGGGAATCATCTTGCCAAGGGTGATTCTCTTCCCACTGTTGGATTGCGCTTAGATGGATCACAGGTCAGGCCACATCTCGTACCACTGGCGCACTCGCCATCGGTCGTGATGCTTGATAGGTGGTTCGCTGCGATCTGGGTCGTACTCATACTCGACGGTCCTAGCCGCGGCACCCAACGTCGATTCCAACGGGTCAAGGTCGAAGTCGCGTCCAACATGTTCTGCCATCTCCTCTAGCAGAAAGCCGACGCGTTGTCTGGTCGGCACACTGTAGAGCATTGCCACAGAAGCCAACGCTTCGGGATCAAGCACCGGCTCCAAGTGCGGGCCTGGGTCGAGAAGCTCGCAGGCAACGTTCAGGTTGGAATCCTGTCCGTAGAACGGGTGCAACGCGAACAAGTCGAACAACGATACTTCCGGTGTTGAGATTCTGAGGGGGCACGCATGTCCCGCTCTGTTCCTGATTTGTATTTCGACAGTCGGGAACTCTGTAATATGCGGTCGGTGGAACATCACAACACGCTTCGACCCTCGGATGCTCCGACTGGAGAGGTGCCCGTCGGTGGCGTAGTGGTCCACCATCAGCGCTTGGTGCGAGGCCCCGTGGCGGGCAGCAGCAGACAACCCAGCCATGTAGTACCGGTGCCCGAGATGTTTCATCATCGGTTCCATAAACGTGCTCGGAGCAACACGTCCACCAATAGTCGGCACCCAGCCGTGACGCGTCACGCACACCATCTCTCGTGCTTGTCGCGCTCCGCGCAGTCGATGCGGAACCTCCTGAAGGTTGCAGCCGATCCATCCAGCGATCTCCGAAGCGCTAGCGAACTCGATGCCGCGCTCGACCATCATGTCGCGCAGTTCCCGTGGCTCAATGGAGTTCACCATGTCTGCAATCTACCACACTAACTATGAAATTGCTGACGAATGTGCGGGTTGCTAGTGCGGACGCGGTGCAGTGGTACGAGTTGGCAGGGGCGGCGAGGATCGAACTCGCGACCTTCTGGGTCAGAACCAGGCGCTCTTCCAAATTGAGCTACACCTCGTCGGTGTTTTGGCGGCTCCAACCGGATTTGAACCGGCGACCTCTGCCTTGACAGGGCAACGCTCTAACCAGACTGAGCTATGAAGCCAAAAATTGTCGGCTCACACGAGCCATCCGTACCCCGGACGGGAGTCGAACCCGCTGCCTCCTGGGTGAAAACCAGGTGTCCATCCGGTAGACCGCCGGGGCTTGGCACGCCTCCTGGGACTCGAACCCAGTGCCTTCGGATTAAGAGTCCGACGCTCTTCCAGATGAGCTAGAGGCGCATGAACTGAACTCGCTTCGTGCAAGCTCCGAGGGGAGGACTCGAACCTCCAACATGTCGGTTAACAGCCGACCGCTCTGCCAATTGAGCTACCCCGGATAGTGGTCGGGATGACAGGATTTGAACCTGCGACCTCCTGCTCCCAAAGCAGGCGCTCTTCCAAATTGAGCTACATCCCGTAGACGTCGAGTTGGACGGATTTGAACCGTCGACCTCGTCGTCCCGAACGAGGCGCGCTGCCAGCCTGCGCCACAACCCGTAGCACGAAGCGGCCCGCAGAAACCCGAGGAATCCAACCTCGCTTCCGGCTTAGTCTCGGGCGGGGGATCGGCGAGCGCAAACGAGAGCATCGTCCCCGCTTGATCCCCGGACCCAGCCTTCTTGGGGTGCTCCGCGTCTGCCGCTGATCTTACGATCAGGACTAGTCACGGCAAATCAGACCCGAAGCGGACAAATCGGACCTTCAGGTTTGGAGCCCAAGAGGAGAGTCGAACTCCTACCGCCTGTTTACAAGACAGGTGCTCTGCCAATTGAGCTACTCGGGCGAGATGGTGGAGGAGACGGGAATCGAACCCGTGACTTTCTGCTTGCAAAGCAGACGCTCTACCTACTGAGCTACACCCCCGAGCCGACTTCTCCCCGTACGGAAGAAGCGAGGAGAAGTCGGATAGGCCGGACCCGAGAATCGAACTCTGTCTTCGGTCGGTGCCCCCTGTCGGGCGGTCCGGGAACCACGCTGGCCGACACCAGCGGCTAGCAATGTGAAGCGACTGTGGTCGCTTTGGTTGGCGCGGCAGGGGTCGAACCCGCGGCCCTCTCGGTGTAAACGAGACGCTCTTCCAACTGAGCTACGCGCCATAGTGAGCCGCTCGACGGCCTCATACCGAGCGGCTTCTGACCGGAGACTTCGGTCTTCGTTGACGTGTTGGCGGACACGCCATCGAGTCACGCCTTGCGCGGTGTCTCGATTCCACGCAAGGCCAACCCCCTGAGAGCCTATTAGGGGGTCTGTGTCGATCTGCACGCCACAGTCAACACAGGAACGGCACGCATGAGAGGAGTCGAACCTCCGGCCTTCTGGTCCGCAACCAGATGCTCTATCCACTGAGCTACATGCGTTTGGCGGGGCTGACAGGACTCGAACCTGCAACTTCCGGTTTTGGAGACCGGCGTTCTTCCAATTGAACTACATCCCCAGAGACTTTGAGCCCCCGAGCCGTCGATACTCGGGAGCCGCCTTCGGGGGATCAATCCCAAAGACGGTGTGTGGTCCTCCTCGGACAGACTCCTATTGGGAGCCAAGCCCATCGTCGAACGGCGCAGCGCTGCACGCAGACGACGATTTGAGATCGCCACACAACTCAGCGAGGAAGCGGTGGGATTTGAACCCACGGGACCGTGAAGCCCTCCGGTTTTCAAGACCGACGCAATAAGCCAGACTCTGCCACGCTTCCGGGTTTCTTCGACCGCCTGAGAGGAGTCGAACCTCCAACCACCTGATCCGAAGTCAGGTGCTCTATCCGTTGAGCTACAGGCGGATTGGATCGGAGAGAAGGACTTGAACCTTCAATTTCGGGACCAAAACCCGATGTGTTGCCAATTACACCATCCCCGATAGGTGCTGCGAGCGGTCACGACCAGCGGATGCCCTCACGTCCGTTGCCGAGCTTCACGCGGTGTGGGACCGGATGGCCGCGCCTAGAGCGTTCCTCGGTCTCCTGTTCGTCTTTGATCCGATGTATCTCGGCGTGCTCGGCTTCCCACTGGGCGACCTGCTGAACTTCGACCTTGTGATAGATGCCGTGGTCCGTCAGAAACCTCACCGTCGGCTCGATCCAAGCCTCATCCTGTCTGAAGTCGAGACCGTTGAGCGGTTGCCGGGACTTGAACCCGAACCCTCTGCTAGGCAAGCAGACGTTCTACCAGTTGAACTACAACCGCGATTTGTGGCTATATCTTCCGGCTGGCTGACTCTTCGGAGAGACCTTCGCGTGTCTGTCTCACGCTCTCCATGCACCATCCGGCTCTGTACTGCGCTTCGACCCCCGACGCGTACTCGGGTTTTCTGTGAGGGTTGCTCACTGAGTCTCGGCGCCCTGCGTCACGCTGCAGGAGCGACATCTGAGGCAAGCAACCTATGTCCAGTTGGCTCGCCTACCTAAGTTTCGATTGTCTTGGCCACATGCAAACTCCTCGACGGTTGAGTCGATCTCAAAGACGACAATAACACACGCCTACGACACCAGACCGAGAATAAGAGCGCGCGCAAATAGGCAAGCCCTCGAGTTGCAGCCCGTTGTTTCCCGCTCTTGGCTCGCTTCGCTCACCGGGCCGCTCGGGCCACGGCCCCGCAAATCAAGCCGTTCGCACTCGGAAATCCTCTGCCTATTCGCGGGGCCTCTAAGCCTGAATCCACCGTGGCGGTGTGGTTGTGGTGGCTGGTTGGGTGTTGTGGGGTGTCCGCGGTCGGTTGGGCGGGATCCTCCAGAATCGGGTAAGAACCCGCTAACCTCCCTGCGTCCCGACCTTGAGGTCCTTGAACGCGACGCCCTTGTCGACGCTTATGTCGCGAGGCAGGCCCAACACCCGGTCGCCGATGATGTTGCGCTGGATCTCGTTGGTGCCGCCGGCGATCCCGCCTTGCAGGCTGGTCAGGGCCCCGCGTTGCCAGCGACCGTCGGATTCATCCTCCCAGGCGACACCGCCGGCGCCGACGATCTCCATCGAGACGTCGCGTACCTCGTTCATGATGATGGTGGTGGCGAGTTTGCTGATGGAACCGCCGGGTCCAGGGGTTTTGCCGGCTTTCATCTCGGCGCGGGTGCGCATCGAGACGAGTGACTGGCAGGTTTCCATGGTGTAGATCCGCATGAGTTTCTGGCGCAGCACCGGGTGGTCGATGATCCCGCGTTCAGTGGCTTCGTCGATGAGCAGGTCGGCGCGATCGTGGCGGACGCCTCCAGTGGCGCCGGTGCCGATGGCGACGCGTTCGTACATCAGCATGGCGGTGGCCATGTTCCAGCCGTTGTTGAGATCGCCGAGGAGGTTGTCCGCGGGGATCTCAACATCGGTGAAGAACACCTCGTTGAAGTGGGTGCCGCCGTCGATCTGGTTGATCGGGCGAACCTCCACTCCGGCCGCGTCCATCGGCACGATGAACATGGAGATGCCGGCGTGTTTGGGAACGTTCGGATCGGTGCGGGCGATGATCACGCCGTAGTCGCTGACATGGGCGAGGGTCGTCCATACTTTCTGGCCGTTGATGATCCATGTGTCGCCATCGCGTTCGGCCCTTGTTTGAAGGCTGGCCACGTCGGATCCTGCCCCCGGTTCTGAGAACATCTGGCACCACACGGTGCGCCCGCTGATGTTGTCGGCCAAGAACCTGGTCTTTTGTTCGTGAGTGCCGTACTCGGCCAGCATCGGCAGGCACATGCCGTGGGAGATCGTGAACTCGAAGCTCATGTTCGGGTACTGAGCGTATATGTCGCGCCAGACCCGGTCGTGTGCGCGGGTGAGCCCGGCTCCTCCGTACTCGGTCGGGTAGACGATGCCGGCGAGGCCTGCTTCGGCCAATGCCTGCTGGAACTCTTTGTTGGCGGCGAGCCGCTTGACCCCTCGGGGGTCGGGCGTGCCGTCGGAGTGGATTCCGACGGCGTGTTCGTCGAGGAATGCCCGGCAACGCTCGGCAAACTGGGCTAGTTCATCTTCAGCGACTGTGTCTGTCGACATTGGTTCTCCCCGAGTGGGCCGGTTCGCGACAAACCTACCTGTGTATGGGCGTTCGCTGCGATTCCGCCGGTTCGTAGGCAGGTCGGCCTGGGAGATTGTTTCGGTGATTCGGCTTTCGCTTCTGGTTCTCGTGCGAGACTGAAAGTGTGTTGAACCTTGCACCGACAGATGATGTCGAGTTGCTGCGTGAGACCACTGCGCGCTTTCTGGCTGACACCTGCGATCTGTCGGTTGTGCGGGAGTTGGCGGACGATCCGGACGGTTTTTCTGCGGACTGGTGGCACCGGGGCGCGCAGCTCGGCTGGACCTCGTTGCTGGTTCCCGACGAATTCGGCGGCTCGGCCGGCAGTTGCGTCGGAGTGGTTGAGCTCGCGACCATCGCGGAGCAGCTGGGCCGCTTGGTGGCGCCGGGTCCTTTTCTGCCGTGCAACGTCGTGGCTTCGGCGGTCGCGGCGGCCGGTTCAGACGAGCAGCGCCTCGCGGTTCTCGATGGTCTCGGCAAGGGCGAGGTTGTGGCGACCTGGTGCCCGCCGGCATTCGGCTCGGGGTCCACGATCCAAGCGGATTCCAGCGATGGCGGGTTTGTGCTTTCTGGAACGTGTCTTGTCGTGGAAGCTGCGGCGCAGGCGCAGTGGTTGTTGGTGAGTTGTGACGGGCCGGAGGAGTCGAGCCAGTTCTTGATTCCGGCAGGCACTCCGGGCCTGGCGATAACGGCTCTCGAAGGCTTGGACTTGGTGCGACGCTTCGCTGAAGTCAGTCTTGACGAGGTGAGGCTCGGCCCGCATCAGCTGCTTGGCGCCCTCAACCAAGCCGCCGATGCCATCGAATCGCAGATCCAGCTCGCGCTGGTGCTGCAGTGTGCGGAGACCGCCGGAATCGCCGAACGTGTCTTGGAGTTCACCATCGATTGGGCCTTTGATCGCTATACGTTCGGGAGGCCCTTGGCTTCCTATCAAGCGCTCAAGCATCGTTTCGCCGATATGAAGCTCTGGTCCGAGTCGATCCAGGCGGTCACCCAAGCTGCGGCGGTCGCAGTTGCGAACAAAGCTGCTGATGCTGGTCATCTGGCCCGTGTTGCGAAGTCCTATGCCGGCGACCGGGCGCTCGAATTGATCCAGGACTGTGTTCAAGTTCACGGAGGCATGGGCGTGACCTGGGAGCACGATCTGCACCTCTACCTGCGTCGGGCGACAGTGAATCGCAATCTCTACGGGACTCCCCGTGAACATCGCATCGCCTTGGCTTCGGTACTGTTGGCTGAGGGCGGCGAAGCGTCATGACTGTGAACGAGCATCCGCATCCCGACTCGCCGGAGTCTACCGACGTCGAGTCCTTCAGGCTGCGAGCCCGTGCCTGGTTGGCGGGCAATATGCCGCTTCTCAGCGCGGATGCGCCCCAGGTGTCGTCGTCGGAGCTTGACCAGCGGGTGGTCGACCGGGCCCGCGTGCTGCAGCGTCGCCTGTTCGACGGCGGCTTCGCCGGTCTGGTTTTTCCGAAGGAGTACGGGGGGCAGGGCCTCACGCCCGCTCATCAATATGCGTTCAATGAAGAGACCGTCGGTTATGAGATGCCGACCTTCTTCAACATTCCGACCCTGTCGATCATCGCTCCCACCCTGCTCGAGTTCGGTACTGAGGACCAGAAGCGGCGCCATGTCGAGGGCATCTTGCGTGGCGATGAACTGTGGGTGCAGTTCCTTTCCGAGCCGACCGGCGGTTCAGACCTTGCCGGCGCGGTCACTCGAGCCGAGCGCGACGGCGACATGTGGGTGCTCAACGGAGCAAAGACTTGGAGCACATTCGCGGTCTTCTGCGATTATGCGATGTGCTTGGCCCGCACTGATTGGGACGCCCCCAAACATGGTGGACTGACCATGTTCTTGATGAAGATCGATCAGCCCGGAGTTGATGTCGACTGGATCAAACAGTCCAACGGCGTCCGTGATTTCTGTCAAGAGTTCTTCACCGACGTTTGCCTCGACGGCGACAGCGTCATCGGTGAGGTGAACGGCGGTTGGGCAGTGGCGTCGGGCATGTTGAACCATGAGCGGGAGTCGGGCGGGGGTTCTTGGTTCGCGCATGACGGGGGAGGGGCCCGAGTTGATGTCGCCGAAGACAATCTGGTCGACTTGGCCCGGAAGTTGGACCCGACCGATGCGCACAATCTGGATCTGCTCGGCGAGGCCCACACGTTGAGAACGGTCCATCGTCAGGTGTCGGCAAGGGTTTCTGCGGGAATACAGACTGGGTATTATCCGGCCACCGCTGGGGCGTTGCTGCGAATGTCGGTCGGGTTGCTCGGTGCGAGACGGGCCACCATCGGCATGGAACTGGCGGGATCTTTGTCGGTCGGCTGGCGAACGGACGATCCGACAAGCGAATACGGCAACGACTACCTGTTGCGCCAAGCTCACTGTCTGGGCGGCGGCAGCACCGAAATGCAGCGCAACATCATCAGCGAACGCCTGCTGGGCATGCCCCGCGAACGCACCGAGGACCGTGGTCGGCCTTTCCGAGACGTCCCTCGAACTGGGCGATAGGGGCCTCCGCATCGCTCGATCCCGCGGAAGCCGGCCGCGAACCCAGTGGACCGGCCCGTTCCGAGCGGGAAACTCATGCCTGTAGCGCGAGCTCGTTGCGTGCTCACCAAAGACCATCGAGGCAGGTGCAGATCTCGGCGCTAGCCGAGACGTCCGACGATGCACTCGTCGGTGTGGTCGAGTATGCGGAGCGCGTGGAGCACTGACCGCTGATCGGGGATCGCAGCGCTTCGCCACGGTCGTTGATTCCTCGTCGAAGCCTCGGCGTTGAGTATACTTGATGCCGTGGATCCCCGCCACGTCCTGGCAGCCCTTGCCGTTCTGCTTGCCACCGGTTGCGCGGCAGCCGAAGAAACGACTTCACCAACGACCTCAAGCGCTGTAGCGACACAAAGCACTCAGGCTGTCGAGACGAGTCAGCCCCCTTCGAGCGGTGACGACCAGCTTGAGCAAGACGGCGGTGATCTGGAACCGGTTGAGTCTGCGACTCCGGCGGAACCCCAGCCGGTTGGTCCGGTGACGACCACGACGGTTGTCGCTGAGCTGCCCGAGGTTGTCGACCCACCGGTTGATCCGGTGACGACCACGACGGTTGTCGCTGAGCTGCCCGAGGTTGTCGACCCATCGCTGGGTTCGGTCGAGGAAACAGAAGGCGACAGCGACAGTTCGGTGTCTGAGAACCTTCAGGTCGCTGACCGTCCGGAATCGGCGGTCGCGGTGTTGCAGGGTCGACTCGAAGCGCTGGAAGTCCAACCCGAGCGGCGTTCGGGTTATGACCGCGATCTCTTCGACCATTGGGTCGACGCAGACGGCGACCGTTGCGACGCGCGCCGTGAGGTGCTGATCGCCGAAGCTGTGATAGCTCCGCGTGTCGGATCTTCCTGTTCGCTGTCGGGCGGTGAGTGGTACAGCGTCTATGACGGCATCACCGAGTCGGGCTCCGGCTCCGGCTTCGATGTGGATCATCTTGTGCCGTTGGCCGAGGCTTGGGATTCGGGCGCCTACAACTGGGACAGCGACACTCGTCGTCGTTACGCGAACGACCTGGGTTATGAGCACTCGTTGGTGGCCGTGTCGAGTTCGTCGAATCGTCAGAAGGGCGCCGACGACCCCGCTGATTGGCTGCCGCCGCTGGTATCGGCGCGGTGCTGGTATGCCGAGGCGTGGATCGCGGTGAAGACCCGTTGGGAGCTTTCGGTCGACACAGCCGAGTTGCAGGCTTTGCGTTCTGTGCTTTCGCAATGCGGGGACTCGGAACTGGGCAGTGCGCCTGTTCAGGCATCGCCGGTCCTGGCCGCGGCGACGACAGTTCCAGCGCCGACGACTACAACGACGCTCGCGGCAGCGGAAGATCTGTGCCATCCCGCCTACATCCCGTGTTTGCCCAACTTGCCGGGCGACGCTCTGAACTGCGGCGACCTGTCGAGTGCCCAGAAACCCGTTCAGGTGCGCACGATCGGTGTTGATCCCTACCGCCTGGACCGAGACGGAGACGGCTTCGGCTGCACCAGCTGAGCAAGGATCCTGTCCCGAAGCGCCCGTCGTGTGGCCCTCGGACAGTGGCCCTGCTACCGAGTTCCTCAATCCAAGCGGACGCCTTTGCGGCAGCGTCGTTGTTCAGCCTTTTGACGGCGCTTCGCGTTTCAGCGGGGTGGGCTGACCAAGCTCACGCCGCTATCTCTTCGAGAAGGGCAAGACTTGGGACCGGAATGCGTTCCATCTCCGAAGGTTCGAACTTCGTCAACCCACCCGCGTATGTGCGCCCTTGAGTGATCGAAACGCTGGTTCTCAGTGATGTGGTTAGGGCATCCAAGACTGCGTCGGTCAAGGGTTGCCTCGGGTAGATCCCGTGGGCGACGTTGACGCATCGGGCACCGAGGGGGTTGCGAACAAACGCCGGCGGTCGTCGCGCCATGTAGGTGGCCAAGATCGGCGCGGGCGATCGGAGACCGACCGACCACCAAGGATTGCGATGACGCGCGACATACGATGAGTGGGCGCCGTTGGTTCTTGCAAGCCGCAAGAAGCGCTCGACAAGATCTCGGTCTTCGTCACCTAGCTCGTTCAAGTCCTCAGGCAGGTCGATAACGGCACGAAGATCGCATAGATTCAACAGCACACCATCGGCAGTGTCGAACAGTTCCCGGGCCTTGGTGATTGATGGGAACAACGTCCGTTCAGGCAAGGCTGGATCGTCGGCTCTAGTGATCCAGATGGCATTGGCACCGGTGACAGATCCCCGATGCACACGGCAGAGTTCTCCCAGTTCGATATAGCCCTCTGGCATAGGTTGGACCGGAGTCAGTAGTTGTGACCACCGCTTTTCCTGTTTCAACTGCTGCTTGCCCACCTTGCGCCCGACCGTTAGATCTGCAAGCTCCTCAACCTTGTCGACTCGGCGCAGTTTGAGCGAGGAAGCTGTAGAACCAACACGAAAGCAGGTGACCGCCGCGGTGACGGCCGTGTTCTCGAAGGGCATAGCCTCTGGGGCAACAACCTGGATCGATTCGCCACCCAGTCCGTTGGTCAACATCTCACGCAGCAGTCGCCCATAGTTGACGTCCATCCACTCTGCCGACGTGATGAACGCTCCGATGTCTCCTGGATTGGCCAACAACAGAGTGGCCAAAAATGAATATGCAGTCCTGCAAGGGCACTCACGGGCAGTCCGTTTGCTGAGGCAGTGGAGGTAAGCCAGTTTTTCCAGGCTGAATCGATCTGATGGTGACGCACATATGGCGGATTGCCTACGAACGCCGTCGTCCCGGAGCACTTGTCGAGCGTCACGTTACGGTAGTCATCGACGATTAGCCGGGCGCGGTCGTCGAATCCTGTTGCGGTGAGATTGGCGCGGCAGAGCAATGCTGCCAAAGGATCGAGTTCGACTGCCACGAGCGACGCATCCGGCAGTCGCCTCCCAGCCTCCATGACGAACCGTCCCGATCCAGCACCCGGGTCTACCACTCGAGCAGACTGCTCCTTCGCAGCGATCCATCGCACCATCGCGTCCACGATCTCCGGTGGTGTGTATACGGCTCCCATCGGGCGCCGTTGGCTCGGTGACCTGAGTCGCACGAGTGCGTCCCCCAACGGGTCGTGCCCGTCGCGAATTGAGGCGATGATGCCGTCAAGATCATGGTGTGGCATATCTGGCGCCGTCTCGACGACCGCGGCTTCGGGGTCCGTTAGCTTTGCGATGGACCCGGTCTGAGCGATAGCCCACGCCAACCCCGCCAGTTCCTGCTCTGACCGGACGTCTGTAAGCGTCCCTCCAGCTTCGTGGTGGTGAATCAGCGACATTTGGTTGCAGTTTGGCACAGCCCGTGCTCCTCCCGGTGGATTCTGAAGACCTCCTTGAATGCACCATCAATTCATGAGCGAAGACGAACCGATGGTCTCAGAGATCCGATAATTTTGGTTTTTCGGTTGATGCTTGGTGGGCAACGACCAAGACGCGAGAGCCTTTCCGCTTCGTGGGATCAGTCGCTCTGACGGATCCAATCCTCCAAGTCCGTCTCCATGGAGTTTGCTTTTCTAGTCGGCCCGATCTTACGCACACGGTGAGACACTGTCGGCAAGTCCGTTGAGTGAACTGGTCGCGTCCAGCCTCGCGCGTTCGCGTCGGCACAAGTTTCAAGTCTCAAAAGGCAGACGATGGGCCGGCCAGCCTCGCGCGTTCGCATCGGGAGTCCGTCGCGGGCAAGCGGTTCAACGTGATGCTTTTCAGTTCGAAGCGCATCGCTGTTGAGCCGCACTTTTTGTCGGGCAGGGGGGTGAGGCTCGGAGCTTGCGATGTAGGTTCGGGTGGATTCGGGGTGTTCGCTAGTTCGATTGGAGATGAGCGATGAGTTTCTCAGAACCTGAGCGCCGAGAGTTGGCAGCGGATGTGTTCGCTCGCTGCTATCTGACCGGTGAGTTCATGTTGAGGTCTGGGCGGACGGCCGACCGCTACTTCGACAAGTACCAGTTCGAGAGCGACCCGGAGTTGCTGGCGGCGTTGGCCGCTGAGATGGTGGCACTCGTTCCCGACGAGGTTGAGTTGCTGGCTGGTTTGGAGATGGGGGGCATTCCGGTCGTTACGGCTCTCGCCGCCGCGACGGGCGTTCCCGCAGTCTTCGTCAGGAAGACGGCCAAAGAGTATGGGACGGCTCGACTGGCGGAGGGGCCGTCCGTTGCGGGCAAGAGAGTGTTGATTGTGGAGGATGTGGTGACGTCGGGTGGTCAGATTCGGCTGTCGGCCTCCGATCTGCGGGACCTCGGCGCTGTCATTGTCGGGGCGATTTGTGTGATCGACCGCGAGGAGGGCGGTTCTGAGATTCTCGCTGAAGACGGGATTGTCCTGTCGAGTCTGTTCGGGGGCGCCGAATTGGAGGCTGCAGGAGCGGGCGCGGATTCGCCGTCGGAGTAGCGGGCAGTCGGCCGGTCGATGCATACGCCGAAGCGTGGGGCTAGGTTCAGGGGCTATGCCGGATGACTCAGCCACGGATCAATCAAGCGCTGATGGGCCCATCGGGTTGGCCGAGGCCTACTCGGTCGAGAGCCCCGACGACAATCGTGCCCTGTACGCCAAGTGGGCCGAAACCTACGAGTCGGAGTTCACCGTCCCCAGGCGATACATCTACCCCCGGACGGCGGCGGAATTGTTCTGCGAGGGCTATACGGGCTCGGGTCCGGTGCTCGACGCGGGCTGTGGCACCGGACTAACGGGTGAACAGCTCCGAGAACTCGGTATCGCTGTCGTCGACGGGTTCGACATATCAGCGGAGATGCTGGCCCAAGCTCAGGCCAAGACCGTGGCCGACGGCAGCCCTGTGTACCGTGCCACCGTCGAGGTCGACCTCACCGGTCCAATCGACGTCGCCGGCGACACATATGCCGGCATCATCAGCACCGGCACGTTCACACACGGTCATGTCGGGCCCGACAGCATTGCCGAGCTCTTGCGTATAGCCCGGCCCGGCGCCTTCTGCGTGATGGGCGTCAACGCTTCGATCTTCGAGTCGAACGGTTTCAAGGATCGCTTCGAGCTCCACGCGGCGGATGGTCTGATCGACGGTCTTGAGGTCCAGTACCGTCAGGTCTATGAGGGCGCCGACGGCAGCGATCTCAACCACATGGCTCAGATAGCGGTTTTCACTGTCGCCTGATCGTCGCCCAACGCAATCCGTCGCGTCGCTCAACGGCGCAGCAGTTGTTTGACCTTCCGGACCGCGGGCGTCCACAGCCATTCGGGCTCGGTGAACCGACGGTAGTTCTCGCCGGGCAGTCCCATCGGGTCGTAGTAGTGGTTGTCGCTGTTCTTGCTCAGTTCGTTGGTCCGCTTCAGCACCTGCATATGCGCATAGGCCGCTCCCTTGTGGGTCCAGCCCTGCCGCATGTAGTTCCAGTTGTCCGGCGCGAGTTGCTGCGCCGCGGCGAAGTGCTTCAGCGCCCGCTCGCTGTCGTCGGTTGCCTCGAAGTGCAAGGCCAGCTTGAATGTCGCTTCGGCGAGAAGAGTGTCATCATCGACGGGTTTGAGATGTTCGGCCAGTTCGGTGCTCGACCAGACATGCTCGCTCTCGGCTCCCCGCTCGATCCAGTCTCGGGTTGCGTCCGCGAATGCGTTGTCGCCCATGCGCACTTTGCCGAGACCGAAATTGAAGGTCATCTCGGCCGGGTAGACCCCTTCGTTGCTGCGAACGATCTGCCCCTCCTCGTCGATCCACGCGGCCGACGGCACGTTGACCCAGCCGAAGAGCGAGCTGATCTCGTGGGTCGGGTCGACGACGCACCGGTAGGTCGGCGAGGCTCGTTTGTACCACTTGTCGACAGCTCGGGCCCCTCCCGAGTCCTGCGCAACGCTGACCAACTCGAATCGATCCGGGCCTATCGATTCGTAGAGTTCCTGCCAGACCGGCAGGCTGATACGGCAGCCTCACCACGACGACCAGGTGAACAACACCACCTTGCGGCCGCGCAGGTCTGTGAGCTTCAGCTTGTCGCCGTTGCGTTCGGTCACCTCGAAGTCGGGTGCGATCGCGGATTCCAGCCCGGACCGACGGGCTTCGGGCACCGAGCCGAGGCTCCAGACGTCGCCGTCGCGCACGTACTTCTGGCCGAGCAGGTCAGCGAACTCTGAGTAGCAGAACCACACCCAGTCGTCGGCATCGGCGATCCAATCGTCCCGCTTGTTCGGCGGCAGCGGCACACAAAGGTCGCCCAAACATGCGCCCTGCGGCTTCATCTGCCAACCGGTGGCGTCGGGGAGTTCGCCGAGTCGTACCCACAGAGCATCGGTGTCGTCAGTCCGCTGGGCGACTTCGTTCGTCTTGCCGTTTGCGAGGATGATCACGATTGCTCCGCGTCTGTTGGGGCGCCCGAGCAGGTCGGCGCTTGGCACTCCGTGCTGTTCGAGCAGTGCCGACCATAGTACTCACAGCCGGCCAGGGCCGGCACGCCGCGACGAGCGGGCCGTGACGATCACCCGGATCACATATCAACCTGTCTGTTTGATCTGTCATCGGGAGCGTCTGACATAATGTTGATGTCAATTCAGAGGCCGAGCGGATAGGTCACAGATTCTCATGTCCAAGAAGACTCAGACCGCGCTGCTGATCGTCTGGGACTCAGGTTGGCTCAAAGACGAGTTCGGGAATGACCACTTCCCATCTGTCGCTTTGGAGTCGGTTCTGGTATTCGGGATCTGAGTCTTCGCGGTGCCATGTTGCGACGGCCTGAACGCTTGCGTTGGTGCAGACCATCCCTTCGGGAGGCTCAAACCGCTTTGCCAGCAGTCCTACCGGCACCCCGGATCGGTCGAGCAGTTCCCACGCACCGGACCCCCTTCGAAGCTTCAGCGGATCGTTCGGTGACAGAGCTGCGATAGCGCGGTGCACGCGGTGATCGGGGGGTTTGTTTCCAGCGAAACTCAGGTAGACGTCCCCTAACGTGAGTTGTCGGTAGCGTCGGTGAAGCTCTGGTGCGGGGACCGGGAGCTCGATGGGCTCTCGCCAGAGGACCGAGGGGTTGCCCCTGAGCGTCTCTTGAATCGAGTTCGGCTCCGCGAGGCGCGCAAGAGCAAGGGTTTGCCGGGCGCGGGTCATGGACACGTAGTACAGACGGCGCGGCGCGTCGGGATCCTCGTCGCGCCCAATGCGATCCCAACCACCGTCGAGCACGATCACATGGTCGAACTCCAAGCCCTTGGCACGATGTGCGGTCGACAGCAACAGACCTCGTTGGCGTTTGCGCACCTCTCGTCCCCACTCGGCGAGCCATTCGATGAGGGAGACGACAGCAACGTCCGCCGAGCCCGCATCGATTTCGTGTGCGTCGACGGCTTCCTGCAAGAGCTCGATCCACAGACCGTGCTGCTGGGCGGTCAGCCATTCGCGCAAGTCGGCGTTGCGGATCAAGCGTGAGTCGCGCGTCCGGAGCCAATCGAGCAGGGCTTGGGTTTCGCGTAGACGCCAGATGCTGGGC
Source organism: Acidimicrobiales bacterium (assembly GCA_965116485.1). Taxonomy (GTDB): domain Bacteria; phylum Actinomycetota; class Acidimicrobiia; order Acidimicrobiales; family Aldehydirespiratoraceae; genus VXYK01. The sequence goes on along the minus strand of OZ220692.1, from coordinate 2,455,244 downwards.
AGGTCTTCGTTAGCCATCTGTACCGGCACCCCTTCCAGTTCGCAGATACTGCGAACCGGTTCGAGGTATTTCCATTCCCTGGCGAGGACTGCGCAACTCGACCAGTTCCAGTCCGCATCGAGTCGGCTCAGTCGCACGAGCTCGGCCATCGCAGCTTGCGCTTGAGAGATTGCGTCGCTCCCGCCAGGCAAGATTTGGACCCTGCCGCGGGCGACGGGGTCTCGCTCAGCCCAAGAGCCGCCTGCGTGGCGCCTGGCCCGTTGTCTGTTGATGCGGATCTCTTGCTCTGCCTTCAAGCGGTCTCTTGCTGGTTTGATCACAGCGTTCGAGGCCTCGATGATGTGGCTGGTCGACCGGTAGTTTTCGATCAGGAATGCAGGCCTGGCCCGGTAGTCCTCTTCGAAGCTGCGGATGAACTTCACCGATGATCCCTTGAAGGCGTAGATGTTCTGGTCGTCGTCGCCCACCGCGAACAGGGTCAGCTTCGAGTCTTCGTCCGACAGTGTCCGGCCTGCCAGCGCGGAGATCAGGTCGTACTCCTCTTGGCCGATGTCCTGGTATTCGTCCACCAGGATCCATCGGAATCCGGCCAACAACCTTGTTCGGGTCTCCTCGGCCTCCTCCGGTTCCAGTCCGTCGCCGCGCAGCAACGCTGTCGCTTGCTCGAGTATCTCCCGGAACTGCTCACCCTCCGGCCGGTCGGCGCGTTCTGAGAAGCTGGCGCCGACGAGCCGCATCGCCATTGCGTGGCAGGTGAGCACGAGCACCCCTCGCGCGTCGTCTCCCACTAGGTCGGCGAGTCGGCGACGGATCTCAAGCGCGGCATGCCGGTTGTAGGCGAGTGCGAGGATGCCCCGAGGGTCCTCGCGCCGCACTCGCAGCAGATAGGCGATGCGATGCACCAGCACTTTTGTCTTGCCTGATCCGGGTCCGGCAAGCACCAACACGTTGGTGTTCTCGCGGTTGTCGGCAACAAGGTGGCGCTGGGAGGGATTGTTGAGGCTCTCCACGATCTCGCGCCACGATTCCGGCGTGGTCTGACGGGAGAGCTCCGTGCTGCGATCGGGCAGCCAGCGTTGCAGGAACTCGGATTCTCCGAGCGTGAAGTAGTCGAAGGTCAGGCGCAGCGCATCCGCCATGTCTCCCAGCCCGCGTTTCGCGTACTCGGCCATGACGTGTATCTGCCGGACCGCCTCGTCATAGTGGATCTGCAGGGACTGGAAGTCAGCTTGTTTGTAGCCTCGTCGTTCCTGCGACAGGCGGATGGTCATGGCCGGACGAAAAACGGTGAGGCCCTTGTTGAGTCTGATGACCTCCTGTTCGTGCAACCACACGAGCGAGCGGCCCACAAGCCTGCGATAGTCCTTGACGTCCTGTGCAGCGAGGCCCAAGTCTCCTTTCGCGGCAGCCGTCAGCTTTCCCAATGTGGTCTCGGCTAGCAGGTCGGTGCCGCGTCTCCCCGACGGCACGCACGACAACAGGTGGTCTAGAAGGCACGCAGCACCGTCTCGTCGACGCTGGGCGCTTGCGTTTATCGAATGCCACTCGCGTCTGAGTGTTATCCGAACGCTTTCGGCATCGTGCTTCCTCACGGTGATGCTGCCCCCGCCACCGCCCTCACCGCGGCCGTCGCCGGCGATCCCCTCCACAAGACGGGCCGTGTGCTCAGGTCTGACATGGTCGTGGCCGGAGTCCTTTATCCGCTGGCTGGCCACGCGCAGGTTCAACGGCGCTTCGTCGCCGACCCCCATGTCCGGGGCCATCTCCTGCATCAGTTTCAACAACTCCCGCTCCGCTCCGGTCGCCGCTTCCAACCGCCGCTTGGAGTTGTTGGCAACACCTGCATGGACAAAGGCGGTCAGCGCAGTGTCGTTGCCGGCGATGCCGCATGTCTCCAGGTCGTACAGCGCGCGCTGCACCTGCTCGGAATTGAGACCGACGGCGGACATGAGCAGATCGGTGGAGACGCCTTCGTCGGGGTCCGCTTCGATCAGCACCCTCACGACCGCCAAGAGTCGGTCGCGTGGACCATCCTCGAGTTCTCTCGCTTCGAGTTTCCTTGCCGCCTCCTCGACCGAATTCACGCGCAACGACGAAGGGAAGACCCGGACGTGGTTTTCTTCGCGGCGGAGCAGGTTCGACTCCTCCAGCCAGGCGAGCGCCGTCCTCCCTCGGGTGTCATCGGTGGCAGAATCCCGTCTGAAGTCGTTGTCCTCGTCCTTCACCAGGATCTCCCCGACAGTGGCCACGACCTTGTTGTTCTTGTTCCGTCTGCTCAATCGACGAAGAGCCATGAGGACCGCGTGGATCTCACGTCGAGTGAGCCGGGACCGTGCCGACATGCGGAACTGCCGCTCCACATCGTCTCTGGTGTAGAGCAGCACGCAGTGCGCTTGTTGTTGATCTCTGCCTGCTCGACCTGCCTCCTGCAGATAGTTCTCCAGAGACGACGGAATGTCTGCGTGGACAACGAGGCGTACATCGGGTTTGTCAATGCCCATTCCGAAAGCGTTGGTGGCTGCGATCACCCGCAGATCACCGCCTATGAATTCGCGTTGGATCGTCTGCTTCTCCTCCGGCTGCAGCCCGGCGTGGAAGCGGCCGGCGGGGACTCCCTGGTCGCTCAGGAACTTCGCCAACTCCTCTGTCTGCCGCTGAGTAGCGCAATAGACGATCGCGCCGCCGCTCTCCTCCCGCAGAAGACGCTCGGCCAGGATCATGTGGATGTCGTGGAACTTCATGGCGCTGTTCGTCTCCACGACCACGAATTCGAGATTGGTGCGTTCGCTGCCGCCGTCGAACACTCGCATCGTGACATCGAGTGTTTCGGCGAAGTACTCGACAATCTCCTCTTTCACACCGGGCTTGGCGGTCGCCGTCAAGCACAGAACGGGCGGAACCGCATCGCCTTGTGCCTGTTGGCGAATGAAGCGCCCCACATAGCGGTAGTCGGGGCGGAAATCGTGGCCCCACTTCGACAGACAGTGCGCCTCGTCCAGGACCCAGGCTCCGATCTCGCGCTGGGCCAGAGATCGTTGAAACGAGACGCTGCGGAGCTGCTCGGGTGAGATGAGCACGATGGCGGCGTCTCCGAGCCTCAGCTTCTCCAAGGCTTCGGAGCGCTCGGGCATCGACAACAGGCTGTTGACGGTGATACAGGACGTGATGCCGCGGGTTTCGAGTCCGGTCACCTGGTCGGCCATCAAGGCCACCAAAGGCGAGATGACCACGGTCACGGCCCCGGTCTTGTCGTATCGCGACAGTGCCGGTATCTGGTAGCACAAAGACTTGCCAGTGCCGGTCGGCAGGATTCCCAGAACATGGTCGCCCCCCATCGCCGCCTCGACGATGGCCTGTTGCAACGGGCGCCCGTCGGGACCCGCAGGTTCGGGCCTGAAGTCGTCGAAGCCGAAAAGGCGCTTCAGCTCCTTGCCGGCGTTGTGGCGCTCTTGGCACCACGGGCACTCCGGATCGTGGCATTTGCGGTCGCGCAGGCGTCGAACCAGTTTTCCGGCGTCGGGAAACTGGTGACGAACCCAAGGCGGCATGACCGAATTGCCCCCGGACACCGACAGCCAAGCCAGCGCGTAGGCGAGAGACCAGCCGTGTTCGCTTGCGGAATCGACGGCTTGGTGTGCGTGAGTACGACAACAAGCGCCGTCGAGCCGGGAGTGGATCGCCTCGCGGGCCTCACCCTCCGAGGGCCGGGGAGAGCCGCGCAAGCGCCGGAAGACCAGATCAAAACCTGGACCGTCGCGTCCCCCGGTCAGCCAGTGCCACGCAGCAAGCAGATCCGGGCGGGCAGTCAGCAGTCTCTTCTGCTGGTCGGCAAAGAGCTCCAATGCGATCACCGCGTCTTGTTCTGGGTCATTCTTGCGCCCGGTGATGAGTTGGCCGTCCTGGTAGTGCTTGACGAGACTGTGGTACGGGTTCGAGGGGGAGGCCAGGGGATTCAACCAGAGTGTGTCCACGACCGGCTTCCGAAGCAAGGACAGATCGGGCTTCTCTGCTTGCAAATGGGCCATGTCGAATTCAATGAAATTGTGACCCAACACAAAGTGGGCGCCATCGGTCAAGTCATCCAGCTCAGCGAGCGCCTGATGAATTCCGACACCCGACGACGGGTAGACGATTGATTCGCCGGTACCCGGGCGTACTCCAGCGAATGCCTGAATGCGCGCCGTTGTTGTGGACACTTCCAGGTCAATCGAAACGCAGTTGGACAATCCAGCACCCGACTCCGGGGTTCCTACTCCTTTGCTGGCATCCTGAACCGGAGTCACGTTCGACACGGCGGGGATATTAGGTGCTCAACAAACATAGGTGCTCAACAAACAGTAGTGCTGCTAGTTGAAGCTGCGTTCATCTGGTTCGGAGTGGTGGAGCTGGAGGTGTGGTGGAGCTGGAGGGAATCGAACCCTCGTCCGTCGGGTGGTTGCACGCCGTGCTACGACCATTCCCGTGCTAGTGGCTCATGGCTGCCACGCTCCCGGGTGAGGTGGGCCTCAAGGACCCGCCACCAAAGCTTTCTTTGGAGTCAGCGGTCTTTCCCGTCTGTCAGCGGTCTCTCCCTGCCGTCCACCGCCGCTTCTGGTGCCAGGCTGCGGCGGTCAGGCCCCGCGTGCCATTGCTGGTCGCGATGATTCTCTGCCTACTGACGAATCAGGCGGCGAGAACGAGATCGTCCTTGTCGGCGTCTCTGTTGGTGCCCCGTTTTCGGAGTCTGAGCAACTCCGGTCGCACGTCGCAGCATCCTGGTTCCAACGTCGAAACCGATCAGCCCCTTGTGCATGTCGTCGATTGTCAAGTTGCGCGTCGACTGTCAAGTTGCGCGTCGATTGTCAAGTTGCGTTCTGAGAAATGTGCGCTCCCCGAGGGGATGCTTTCAGGGTAGCCCGGCGCTGAGACGTCTGTCGGCCAAAATCGTGTCGGCCCGAGTCGTCGGGAAAAAGACCCGCGCCGGGGTCACCGAAACGGCGTTGGATGAGTTACCGTTTGCTCATGTCCGAGCGCACACCAGTCACGGACTGGACCACCGACTACGACATCAGCGATCCCGCCTACATCGAGGATCCTGTACCGATCTGGCGTGAAATGCGCGAGAAGTGCCCGATCGCCCACACCGAGCGGCTGGCGGGATCCTGGAACCCGACCCGCTTCGACGACATCCGGGCTCTGGCGAAAATGGTGCCTGAGCTGTCGTCGCGCGCGCCTCTGGTGATGCCGCCACCGCCGGATTTTCCCGAGCAGTCGCTGTACGAACAACAGATAGCCGCGGCGCCGATAACCGCTGATCCGCCGATCCACACATGGACCCGCCGGATGATCCTGCCCGCGTTCTCACCCAAGACGGTGAACCGCTACACCGACTACACCGAAGAGTTGGCGCACTCGTTGATCGACGGCTTCATCGAGAACGGTGAATGCGATGCTGCTGTGGACTACTCCCAGCAGATTCCGCCGCGGCTGATCGCCCATCTGCTGGGCGTGGACCCCGAGATGTCGGACACGTTCGTGGGCTGGGTCAACGATCTTCTGGGCGAGGGACTGTTGGATCCGGCCAAGAGGATGGCCGCCCGCGACGCGCTCCTCGGCTTTCTCGGCGTGGAGGTCCAGCGGCGGGTTCAGAGCCCCCAAGACGACCTGCTCACCGAGCTGCTCCACATGGAGCCCATCGACGAGGACGCCGAGATCACTCCGGAAGTGGTTGTTGGAATCGCCAACCTCTTGGTGGTGGCGGGCATTGACACGACCTGGAGTTCGATCGGATCGGCCCTGTGGCATCTCGGCACCAACCCCGACGATCTCGCCCGTCTCAACGCGGAGCCTGATCTGCTCCCGACCGCAGTGGAAGAATTCCTGCGCTACTACGCACCGGTCACCATGGCCCGAATCGCCGATGAGGATGTTTCCTATGGCGGAGTCAACATAGAGAAGGGCGACAAGGTCCTCATGAACTTCCCGGCGGCCTGCCATGACCCCGAGCACTTCGAGAATCCCGACGAGTTCATCATCGACCGCCGACGAAATCGCCATGTGGCCTTCGGATCCGGCATCCACCGGTGCGCGGGCTCGAACCTTGCCCGTCTGGAGATGACCGTCGCCCTGCGTGTCTGGCTCGAGCGGATTCCAGAGTTCCGCGTCAGCGACACGGACTCCATGAAGTGGGCCGGCGGACAGGTGCGGGGCCCGAGAATCATGAAAGTCTCGTTCCCGCCGGGTTCGCCACGCAGCCGGCCGGGCTGAAGCGCAGGGATCGACCGGAGCCACAGGGGAAGGACGGATGGCCGAGACCTTCACCGTCAACTGGACGGAGATGGCGCACGGCACCGCCGAGGACTATCAGCAGCTCGAGAAGCTGTACCGGGACCACACCACCGAGATGCTCGTCACGCATCTGTTGACGACGTTCAGACTGCTTGAAGGCCCGACGCTGGGCTACCAGATCGACCGGGCCCGCCACAGCCTCCAGTCCGCGACCAGGGCACTGCGCAACGGCGAATCTGACGAGTTCGTGGCGGCGGCGCTGCTGCACGACATCGGAGACGTCCTCGCTCCAAAGAACCACAGTCGGGTGGCCGCGGCGATCCTCGAGCCCTACGTGAGCGACGAGACCGTATGGGTTGTGCGCCATCACGGACTGTTCCAGGGGTACTACTACCAACATCACCTCGGCGGTGACCGAGATGCGCGTGAACGCTACGCCGGCTCGCCTTACTACGACCGCTGTGTCGATTTCTGCGCTTCCTACGACCAGAACTGTTTCGACCCCGACTACCACGATCTGCGGTTGGAGGATTTCGCTCCGCTGCTGTCGGAGGTCTTCGCCCGACCGCCTCGACACTGGGCCTGAGTCACCCTGCGCTGAGTCTCACTGGGTCCGAGTCGCGCTGGGTCCGAGTCGCGCTGGGTCCGAGTCAGCCCCGCTGATTGTTCGGGTCGCGGCGGTCGCGGCTCATTGCTCTTCGGGCTTCCCGGTCGGCGTCGCGTTCTGCGATGTCTTGCCGGCGGTCGGCCCGGGTCCGCCCGCGGGCGAGGGCCAGTTTGAGCTTCGCCCGGCCCCCGACGAAGTAGAGCGCCAGGGGCACCAGCGTCAGGTTCTCGCGCTCGACCCTCGACCCCCAGCGGTCGATCTCGCTGCGGTGGGCGAGGAGCTTGCGCCGCCGGTCGGTTTCGTGAGCGAAAGCGTCGGCCGAATGCGAGTAGGCCGAGATGTGGAGACCGATGAGCCAGAGCTCTCCCGCATAGACGATTGCGTAGCTGTCCGCCAGTTGCACTCTGCTCTCGCGCAGAGCCTTCACTTCGCTGCCGCGGAGCTGAATACCGACCTCCAAGGAGTCCAGAATCGTGTAGTCGCGACGCGCCACGCGGTTGGTGGCCACCGCTGTAGAACCGGGGGGAAGATCGCGTGGTTTGTTCGATTTCGCCATTGCGGCAACGCTAATGCTGGGAAGTGCCGGTCGCGCTACCCTTGGCGCGCGTGCTGGAGATCCCCGCCCCGGTTCACGCGCAGATGCTCGGCCATGCTATCGCGGGGCTGCCGGACGAAGCCTGTGGTCTTTTTGCGGGGCAGTTCGGGGGTGATCGTGTAGAGCGCTTCTTCCCGATGACCAATACGGCCCGTTCAAGCCGGATCTACCAACTCGACAGCGCCGAGATCATGAGCGTCGAACGCGCTGCCGACGACAGCGGGCTGGCAGTGATCGGTGTCATGCACTCCCATACCCACACGACCAATTATCCGTCGCCGACCGATGTCGCCGACGCCGCTCGGTTCGATCCTTTCGGAGTTTGGCGCTTCATCATCGTGTCCCTCAAGCACGCGGATCCGTCGCTGCGCTGCTACAAGATCTTGGGCGACTCGGTAACCGAGGAACCGGTGGTGTTGATCCACAGCGGGGCCGGCATTGGCAGCGGAGCCGGCATTGGCAGCGGAGTCGACGGGTGACGGTCTATCCGTCGGTGATCGACATGATCGGCAACACCCCGATCGTCGACGTCGGCGCGCTGAGTCCCAACCCGCAGGCACGGATCCTGCTCAAGCTCGAAGGCGAGAACCCGGCCGGATCGGTGAAGGACCGGATCGCGAGATCAATGGTGTTGGCAGCCGAGGCCGACGGCGCCCTCACGCCGGGAGCGACCATCATCGAGCCGTCGTCGGGCAACACGGGAATCGCCTTGGCGATGATCGCCCGCACCCGCGGTTACCGTGTGAAGATCGTCCTGCCGGACAACGTGTCGGTCGAACGGAGGCGGATGCTCGAGGTCTTCGGCGCGGAGATCATTGACTCGCCCGGTGCGCAGGGCAGCAATGGAGCGGTGGCCCTTGCCCAAGACTTGGCTCGGCAGCACCCGGAGTGGGTCTTCCTCTACCAGTACGAGAACGAGGCCAACCCGCTTGCCCACTATGAGACGACCGGACCTGAAATCTGGTCCGAGGTTCCCGAGGTCACTCATTTCGTCGCCGGGCTGGGCACGAGCGGCACGCTCATGGGGGTCGGCCGTTTCCTCAAAGAGCAGAATCCCGATGTCCGGGTGCTGGCCGTGGAACCTCCGGTGGGCGAGTTGGTGGAGGGGCTCCGCAACCTCGACGAAGGCTATATCCCGCCGGTGTTCGAACGCTGGGGCGGGCTCGAACTGCTCGACGGCAAGCGAATCGTGCGCCCGCGCGAGTCTTTGGAGTGGACCCGTAAATTGGCCGAGGTTGGCATATTCGCAGGCGTCTCCACGGGCGCGGCGATGGCCGGAGCGGTTCGTACCGCCCGCAGGATCGAACGGGGCACGATCGTCACTCTCGCTGCCGACGGTGGCTGGAAGTACCTGTCGCTGGGAGCTTGGACCGACGACCTCGACGACGTGGCTGAAAGAGCCAAGCACATGATCTACTTCTGAGCTGGGCGATCTTGTAGTCAGGAGAGCACGACGGCTCTTCCGGTCCGTTGCAGCGTGACCCGTTCGAGGTTCCCGAGCGCAGGGGCCATCACCAACTCGACGTCGAGTTGCAGGGTCACGGCGATCTCGAATCCGTTGATCTCGACGTCGACGACCCGCGCGTCCGGGAGAGGACCGAGCGAGATCGCCTGAGTGACGATCCCGTGCGCAGCGCTCTCATCGATCACCACACTGCCAGTGGCTCTCAGCGTCGCGATGTCGAGGGCTGCGAGCGAGTCGTTGGCTGCGGAGGCCGCCACTGCGCGCAGTTCACGCCCGCGGACCGTCGTGTAGCCGACGTCGATGGCGATCGCGCCCAGAATGACCATGACCAGCAACGCCGCGGGAAACAACAGCAGCACAGTGCCCCGGCTGCCTCGGTTGCCGTCGGACGTCCTCGCGTGGGTGTTCCCACGATCGCCCGAGCGGCTGCCCCGGCGGTCTCCGCTTTCTCGGGGCTGCGGAGGCGGGCCGAGCCGACTGCGGGTTCGTCGACCGGTCAGCATCGGGTCTCATCGGCGAGACGGTCACGGAAGGGATCGACGATTTCCGTGAACGAAGAGGTCACCTGTTGAGCGCTTCCGAAACCGCCGAGAAAGGGAATGGCGATTGCCGGCACCTCGTAGCCCACCGTGACTGTCACCCGCGCGCAACGCCGGAAATCCGACAAGACCGGAACGTCTACGGATGCTCGGGCGCCGCCCCGGCCGTACGCAGCGAGAGTCTCTGAGGCGCGGGCTTCAGCGGCTAGGCGGGCGCTGGGTTCATCGTCTGATTCGCTGTAGGCCCTCGCCGCCTCACGTGCCGCTGAGGTGACCGCGAGCTTGGCGTCGACCACTCCCCAGACGTTGACGAAAAGCAGCGTGACGCTGACGAACAGCAGGAACCCGAAAGGCAGCACTTCGATACCGCCGAACTGCCCGGAATCGCCGCGCAGCCGCTCACGAACCGGTCGTTCGGGGAGCGGAGCGGTCATCGGCGGGCCTCAGTTCGAATCTCGATTGTGCGGTCGAGGCTCGTGAGCGATGCCAACCCCGCGAACCGCGTCGGCAGGACCGTCGGATGTTCGGCCACGACCCTGACCCTCACAACGTCGGGGTTGTTGCAGGTCCACTGCAATGTGACATGTCCGGCCGTGGCGTATTCGCCGAGCGAACGGGTGAAAGCTGCCTCAGCGGCGGCCACCGCTCCGCAACGATTGCCGGCGGCGCCCGCAGCGTCCACGCTTGCAACCTCTCGCGCGGCGTCGTGTGCCGCCGCGGTGACCATGGAAGTGGCATACAGGTTGAACAGGATCTGCACCGCCGCGAGCATCATCAACATGAACACCAGGAACGCGGCGCTGATCCCGACCAACCCCGCGCCCCGCTGCGAATCCGTCAGGCACCGACTCGGCTGAACCACGAGCAACTCTCCGGATCGACTCAACCGCCGATCTTGTTGACTTCAGTGTTGATCTTCGTTTCTGCTCCGTCCCAGATGGTGTTGAAACCGACCCACATGGCCGCTCCCAAGAAGGCGGTGATCAAGACTGCGATCGCGGTGCTGATCACCCCTTCACCGCGGTCTCCGACCAAGCGACCGGTGCGCTTGTTGGCGTAGCTGACGAGCATCTGGAGTTGCATCCAGGCAAAGGCGTACATGTTCATAGTTGTTGCTCCTTGAGCGGTAGCTGCAGTTTGCAGGGCTGTTCGATGGACCTGTGATCAGGTCTGTTGACCAACGGGATGTTTCGCTGCGGTGTGGTCACGACGCCCGCAGCACCCGGGTTACGCTGTGGAGAAGAGGCTGAGGGCATCCAAGAACGGGATGCCCATGAGCAGGAGACCGGGGACCAGGGTGGCAGCTGTCACCGGAATCCAGACCTGTTGAGTGCGCTTCTCGATGGTCTCGATCAACTCACGCTGGTTGTCGCGACGGATGGAGCGCGCCTCAGTGGAAATCAAGCGCCCGAGATCGGCCGTCTCCCGGTTCAGGGCCAGAATCGAGATCAAGCGCTCCAAGGCGTCGACCTGGGCGAGGTCGCTCCATTCTTGCAGAGCCTCTGCCTCTGTGAGGCCTTGGCGCACCCTCTGGAGCACTCGTTTCAGGTCCTTTGCGCAGTTTCCGCTACCCCGTTCGGCGATCCGGTTGATAGCGGCGCTCAGAGACCATCCCGCTGAGATCAGCATGCCGAGCTGCTCGGCCACCACTGGCAGTTCCACCGACAGCCGTCGCTGCCAAGCCGCCGAGGCGCCCACGACCTGCTGTTCGAGCAGCAAGAAACTGAGGATCGGCGCTCCCAGAACCACCAGGACCGCGAACATCGTCGGCAGTGAGAGCCCGACAGCCCCCAGCGCTCCGACCATGAAGGTCGCGCTCGCCCAACCGATCTGGCGCACCCGAAAGGTGGTGGCGTCCAGGGGAGAATGGATGCGGCGCAGGCGGATCTCCAACTCCTCGCTGATTCCGAAGACGCGGGCGATCTGTCCGCCGACAACTTGCGCAAGGGGCGCGACGACCTCGCGAAACGATGCCGCGGACAACAGACTCGCCTTGTCGACCGCGGGGAAACCGGGCGCGTAGGGAGCAAGCCGATCAGTGATCTTCGGCCGGTTGATCCAGCGTTGCTCGGACAGCAGCAGTGTCATGCCCAAGAACGCGAGCAGGGAGAAGACAGCGAGCGCGCGCACGGTCAGTCCTTGAAGACCCGTTGCTGGTCGGGCAGACGCATCACCCGTCCGGCCCAGATCCAGCAGCAGACGATCATCGCGATCGCGATCATCACGACGAGCTGACCCGTGCTGCTGCGATAGGCGGCGCGCCCGTTGCCGATCGATATTCCCGCGAGGGTCATCCCCGCGGGCACCGCGAACACGAAGAGCCGAGCGAACCTGGCTCCTGCCTGGCGGCTGTATGCGTCCTTACGGCCCTGCACATCGCTCTGACGGTCTTCGGCGAGCGCTTCGAGGCGGCCGTCGAGATCGGCGCCACCGATCTCGTGGGCGGTCAGGAGAGTCTCACAAGCCATATCAGCGGTCGGGTCGGCCAGTCGGCGCTTCAAGACGGCGATCGTGCGGGCCAGGTCGGTGGTCAGCAACCACTCGCGGTGAGCCGCTTCAAATCCAGGCCGAAGTTCCTCCGGGCCGCGCCGCCCGACCTCGAACAGCGCCTGCGGTATGGAACGGCCCAGCGACGCGGTTTGGATGCGTATCTCCTCGATCATGCGCGGCCATGCCTCCTGGGCTCGTTGCCTTCGGTTCTTTCTGCGCAATCGATACGAGGCGATGGGGAACGATCCCGCGAACGCACCGATAGCCGAAGCCGGAAGAAGGCCGCCGTACGCTGCGTAGGAGAGCAGAAAGCCTGAAACGGACAGCATTGCAACGACCGCTGCGAACTCTCGTTTGTCGACCCCGTCGAGTCCGGCCTGCTGCAGCCAGACGTCGACGTCCACAGCCCCGAGACGTGGTCGGGAACGATCCGGAGAACCGACACGGGGTCCGAATCCCAGCCCTCTCCAGTTCAGCGAAAGAGCCGAGAAAATATAGAACACGCCTATGCCTGCGCTGATTGACACAGCGAGCGGGATCATCTCGAGGCGCCCGTCGGGTCGAGCACCGAGCGAAGGTCGAGGCCGTTCGTTGCGAAAGCCCGATCCAGGCGGACCGGCACCATCCCCGACCAGCGCATGGGACCGTCAAGACTGTCGCGAACGAACACGTCAGTGGCGGTGAAGGTCGTGCCGTCGACTGTTGCGGCCAGATCCTCGACCGCGACGATCGAGCCGATTCGGGGACCATCATTGGTCCGGACGCAGTGAACGACGAGATCGATCGCTTCGCTCACGAGACTGTTGAGGGCGCTCATCGGCAACTCGTTGCTGGTATCGGCGAGCTGACAGATGAACCGGAGCCGCGTGAGCGCCTGGCGTGCAGAACCCGCATGGATGGTGGTATAGCCCTTCACCCCCGACGAGAGCGTGAGCAGCAGGGGGAGTGCCTCCCGGTCGCGCACTTCGCCGACGATCGCAACGTCAGGCGCCATTCGCAGGAAGCCCGCTACGAGCCGACGGAGGTCGACCTCCCCGCGATCCGACCGAGCAGCTCGTGTCTGCATGCTGGCAACGTTCGGCAGGGGAATGTCCGCTTCGAACACCTCCTCGGCGACGACCACACGAAGCGAAGGGTTGAGTTCGGCCACGCAACAGTTGAGCATGGTTGTCTTCCCTGCCCCGGGAGCGCCGGCGAAGACCATTGTCTGCTGCGCGTCGACGCAACAGCGCAAGAAACGGGCCACCGCATCTGAGAGCATCCCCCGTTCCACGAGCTCGTCGAGGTTGCGGAAGGTGATGCCGGTGAATTTGCGGACGTTCACCATGGTGTGCCCGCCGCGCGCCACGTCACCGTGAACGATGTGGAGCCGGGCGCCGCTGTCGAGCTGGGCGTCTTGAAGTCCCTCGCTGGGGTCGAGTTTGCGATGCGCGCTCGACGCGTCGTCAAGAACTTTGGTGAGCGTCCGGGTGACGTGCTCATCGTTGTGAAACACCTCGTCGTGGTAGCCGCTCGGGCCGCGATGCCGCTTCACGAAAATGGCGTCGGGCGCGTTGATCATGATCTCCCAGACATCGTCGTCGCGCAGCAATGGGCCCAGCGGGCCGTAGCCGGTGAGGTTGCGGAGCGCGCGTTCAGAGACAATCTCCGGATAGTTGAGCGGAAAGGGACGGAGGCCGCGGCGATGATCGTCGTTCCAATGGCGGATCTCCTCGGCTACCAGCACGGAGAGGGCTTCGACGCTCTGAACAGCGTTCAGATCGAGCGCTTCGTTCTTGGCGCGCTCCTTGACCCTCATCTCGATCTCGGCAAGAGGCGTCAGTTCGTCGATCTTGGTCATGGTGATTCGTCGCTCCAATGTCCTAGTGACCCTGGTCGTATCGGCACCGGCTCAGCGGTGGCGTGGATCTGGTTGGCGGATCCGCTGCGACCGGACCGTGAAGCCAGTCGGTCCACGAGTTGGGCGTGCAATGACTTGCCGGCGCTGTTCGGCAACCGGACTCCGTCGCGCAGTGCGAATTCGATGTCCGCTCGCTCACTGACGAATATCGGGTAGCCGATGTCTCCGACGCGTCGGTCTCGCGCCAACAACGATGCCAGGGCGTCTGCTGCGTCTGCCTGACGACGGGGATTGCGAGTCGTGCGGTTCAGGACCGCGACGATTCGCTCCGGTTCCACTTCCACGGCTGCAAGCTCGCGGATGGTGCGGGTCAAGGAGTGGATTCCTTTGGTTGTGGCGACCCCCACGACAACAACGAGGTCGGCAGCGGCGGCAACTGTCCTGGCCATGTGGTTGCGATCCTGGACGTCACGTGATCCCGTGTCCTTCTCCCCTTCGAAGTCATGTTCGATGTCGGCGACAACCAAGCGATATGAACGGAGCATTCCGTCGAGCGACGATTCGAAGGACCGCGGGCGAATCGCAGTCCAGTCCCGATGGCGCCGAAGGCCCAAGAGCAGGTGATAGCCGCGACCGACGGCCTCGAACACGAGCGAACGCATCTGTTCGACCGGCACTTTCCCCGCGCGGTGGGCATCGACGAACTCCTGTATCCCGGGGATCACTTCGCGTGCATCATGGAGCATTCCCTGTTCGGCGTTGAGGGCCAGGTCGGCCAGCAGAACCATTGAGCTGTTGCTCGACTCGCTCCCGAACGACTGAGCCGTCGCCATCGCGACGACTGAAGATCCGGCTCCGCCGGGCCCAGTGACGGCAATGAGTCGACCACGCCAGGTCGACTCGTACTCGATCGGTGAGTCGCTGGCCACAGCGGACACCTGAGCGACGGGCGGGGCGTGGTCTGTGAGCACGCCCAGCAGATCTGAGCGTTCGAACTCCTCGGGCAGGACCGCGGCGACGCCGAGTTCGACCCAGCTTCGCTCGACCGTCGGGCCCACGACGATCACTGCTGCGCCCGCGATGCGGACGCTGTCGATCAGGTCGCGGTCGAGCGCTGAAACATCTCCGCCCACTAGCAGTGCCGAGTAGTGCCTCCCGCCGTTCAACCGGGCCAGAACCTCTTCGCTCGACACGCATTTGATGAAGTCCACGGGGACCGCGGCGGCCGTGGACCAGCGGGACAGCCTGCTGAACCATTCGACTCTGGGGTGGGCGAGCCCGAGAACCACCCAACGCTCATCGCTCATGGAAATACCCCTCCGATTTCACTCAGGTGACCGGCCCGAACCGGGTCCGTGTAGTACTCGGGGAAGGCGTCGTCGGCAGCTCGTGTCGACAACACCACCGTGAGTTCCGCAAAAGACAGATGAACGCCGCGCAGCACCAGCTCCGGATCGCTGAGTCCCAGGGTGAGGCGACCGTCAGAGCTCGCACCGATGCGGTCGCTGCCGGCATCGAACTCCAGTACCAAGGCGTCCTCGAGCGCGACCCGGGTGCTCTGGTCGCGCGAGTCGTGGGCCAGGACAGTGACTCGATCGCCTCGAGTCAGGAGTTCCGGTGTTCGATCAAGGGGCACCGGGAGCGTCAGCTCATGGATGCTGGTCGACTCCAAGTCGGCGATGGGGGCCATGCCTCGCACGTCAGGCGCCAGCAGCAATCCTCCGGCGTGCAGGAGACGCAGGGCGGTGGCGCCGTCAACAGCTTCGGCCGAGTCCGCGCCGGTTGCCTCGAATGCGATATCGGCCAGATGCGGGCTGAGAACCATGGGTTCGGACGCAAGATCCGCGGCGCTGATTGAATCGCCGGCTTCGACGTCTCGCAGCAGCACGAGATATTCGGTGTTCGGTCCGTTGTCGCCGCTGCCGGCGAACACGAACGCGCCCACAGCGGCGACCGTCACGAGCAGCGCGCCGACGACCGCTCGCCCGTTGGGGAGGCTGCGACGCGAGATGATCGACCGCTTGCTCCCCGCCGACCCGGCCGCGTCTGCGCCGTCGGTCCCTGCATCTGTCATCGCCGTTGTTCTCCTCCGCCGTGTCACTCGCGCCGCCTAGGACGCTCGCCGTGCCGAGCCGACCAGACAGTTCCGCCTGTGGTGGACTCGCACAGAGATGGTAGCAGGACAAAAACCAGACTTCCAGCACTATTTTCTGCGTTGATGCCCCACAACCGATGTCATCGGCTCAAAAACCCTGTAAATTGCGGTAACGATGAAGAGAAATCTCTTCCGAAAGGGAGGTAAAATGCCCGAGCAACCAGCAGATGACGTGGTTTGGTTGTCGACACCGGCAGCTGCTGACCGGCTGGGCATCACACCGCGGACCTTGTACCGGTTTATCGACGAGGGTCAGATTCCGGCTTACAAGTTCGGTCGCGTGATTCGACTCAAACGAGATGACGTAGACAGCTTCATTGAGACCTGTCGGGTGGAGCCCGGCACGATGGCGCACCTGTATCCGTCAACCGCCGGCTAGCCAACGAACATTTGAGACAACCGATCCGAGAGTTCTGCCGGGCGCGGCTTCACTCGCACGCATCCGGGCGGCCGTCGGCGCGCCGCTCGCCGTGTCGGGGCGAATCGAGCGGGTGAGGAGAATCGAACTCCCATCATCAGCTTGGAAGGCTGAGGTTCTGGCCGTTGAACTACACCCGCGGCGGATTCGAGGCTAGCGGCTGGTGCTCGGATTGAACCGCACGGTCGTTGAACTCGCGCTGCTCGCGCCTTGCCTGTCCGCGTCTGTCAGCGTCTCGCGCGTTGGCCATCTGCGTCGTTCGCCTGGACCGTTAGGCTTTGTCGAGTGAGCAACAGTCGAGTCAGCAACAATGGAACCACGAGCAGCATCGAATTCCTCGATGACAACAAGGTCAAGTTGACGGTCGAGGTCGAGGAGAGGGAATTCGACTCTGCGGTCGACGCGGCTTTCAAGCGCATCGCCAAGCAGGTCCGAATACCCGGCTTCCGGCCTGGGCGGGTCCCGCGTCGAATCCTCGAGGCCCAGCTCGGAAATGAGTACGGTCGCGCCGAGGCCCTCCTCGAAGCGCTTCCCGGCTACTACCAGCGCGCGGTGGTCCAACACGACGTGGACGTCATCGACTCGCCCGACATCGAGATCCTGGAAGGTCACCAACAGGGGGCGGTGGTCTTCGACGCCACCGTGGAGATTCGACCGGTGATCGAAGTGGCCGGCTACAACGGCCTGCGCATCGAGGTCCCCAACCCGGCGCCCTCGGATGAGGAAATCAACTCTGAGATTGATCGGCTGCGCGCTGATCACGCCGAGTTCCAAACGGTCGAGCGTCCGGCACAGGACGGTGATCTTGTCAACATCGACATCGTCGGCAGTCATGGCGGCGAGGAGATACCCGGTCTGTCGGCGAGCGACTATGACTACGAAGTGGGAACCGGCGCCGTGGTGGCCGAGATCGACGAGAACCTCCGGGGTGCCGCAGCCGGCGATTGGGTGAAGTTCGAAGCCGAGCATCCGGACCTCGACGCCGAGGATCCCCTCGAGTTCGAGATCGCCGTCCTGGCTGTGAAGGAGGCGGTGCTGCCCTACCCGGACGACGCCTGGGTTGCCCAGGTGACTGAATTCGAGACGCTTGACGAATTGCGCGCTGATATCGGTGAGGGTTTGTCTGCTGTGAAGCAGTTGACTGCTCGCCGGACAGCGATCTACGAGATCGCCGAGGCACTCGCCGCTCTGGTGACCCACGAGATCCCCGAGGCCATGGTCGACGTCGAGATCGACGGCCGTCTCCGAGAGGCGTTCGGGAATATGCAACTGGCGGGAGTCGACCCGGTGGAGTACTTGGAGCAGACGGGTCAGGGCGTAGACCATCTGATAGAGCAATTCTCCCGCACGGCCGAGGACAGGGTCAGGGTTGATCTGGCGCTGCGGGCCATCGCCGCGGCCGAGGGACTCAATCCCGATGATGATCAGCTTGCTGAGACCGTCGCCGAGATGGCGCAGCGTGTGGGAACCGACGGCGCTGCACACCTGGACCGTCTCAAGGAACTGGGGCAGCTCTCATCGCTGCGGGCCGATCTTGCCAAGTCCAAGGCCCTAGAGTGGCTTCTCGACAACGTTGAGTTCGTAGACGAGACAGGTGTTGAGGTTGATCTGAGAACACCGGAGTCATCCCAAGATGATTTTGGAGACCAGGATGATCCAGCTGCAGACGACTCAGAGGACGGAGAGCCACAATGACCGATATCAACCCCCGCAACTATCTGGTGCCGACCGTCGTCGAGCAGACGAATCGGGGAGAGCGGGCGTTCGACCTCTACAGCCGCCTGCTGAAAGAGAACATCATCTTCATCGGCACGCCGATCGACGACACCATCGCCAACTTGATCTGCGCCCAGCTTCTGCACCTCGAATCAGAGAACCCGGACAAGGACATCAACCTCTACATCAATTCGCCGGGCGGCGACATCAACGCGTTGTTCGCCATCTACGACACGATGTGCTACATAAAGCCCGACATCACCACGATCTGTTTCGGTCAGGCAGCCTCTGCGGCAGCGGTGTTGCTGGCCGCAGGCGCCCCGGGCAAGCGCTTGGCGCTGCCGCATGCTCGGATCCTCATTCATCAGCCGTACGCGGGGGCCCGCGGGCAGGCCAGCGACATCGAGTTGATAGCTGCCGAGGTCCAGCGAATGAAGAGTTCACTGGAGCAGGTTCTGGCCCAGCACACCGGTCAGACAGTCGAGAAGATCGCGGCCGACACAGACCGAGACTTCGTAATGACCGCGCTTGCAGCCAAAGAGTACGGCATAATCGATGAGGTGATCGAGACGCGCAATACTGTTGAGGGCAGTGGTGCGATTGCAGTGATTGGCTGAACGCCCCAAGAACAGGGAAGGAAACCAGTGGCCAAATTCGGCGAAGGTGGAGAGCTTCTGAAGTGTTCGTTCTGCGGCAAGTCGCAGAAGCAGGTCATGAAGCTGATTGCAGGCCCCGGGGTCTACATCTGCGACGAGTGCATCGGTCTCTGCAACGAGATCATCAAAGAGGAGCTGGCGGAGGGCTCAGAGAACAGTCTGGGTGTGCTGCCCTCGCCGCGCGAGATCTACGAGTTCCTCAACGACTATGTCGTCGGCCAGGAGAACGCCAAGCGGATCCTCTCGGTCGCGGTCTACAACCACTACAAGCGCGTGGAGCTGGGATCCCAACTCGATTCCGAAGTCGAACTGTCGAAGTCCAACATTCTGTTGATCGGCCCGACGGGTTGCGGCAAGACGCTCATGGCCCAGACCTTGGCCCGCATGCTCAACGTGCCTTTCGCGATCGCCGACGCCACTGCTCTCACAGAAGCAGGGTACGTCGGCGAGGATGTGGAGAACATCTTGTTGAAGCTGATCCAGGCAGCCGACTACGACATCAAGAAGGCTGAGACGGGGATCATCTACATAGACGAGATCGACAAGGTGGCCCGAAAGAGCGAGAACCCGTCGATCACCCGCGATGTGTCCGGCGAAGGGGTCCAGCAGGCGTTGTTGAAGATTCTCGAGGGGACCACCGCCGCGGTTCCTCCTCAGGGCGGACGCAAGCATCCCCATCAAGAGTTCATCCAGATCGACACTTCCAATGTGCTGTTCATCTGCGGAGGCGCCTTCGCCGGTATCGAGAAGATCGTCGAGAATCGGATCGGCACCCGCGGCGTCGGCTTCGGCGCCGATATCCGGCGCCCTGAGGACAAAGATCTTGGAGCCATCTTCGACGAGGTGCTGCCCGAAGACCTTGTCAAGTTCGGCTTGATACCGGAATTCATCGGACGGCTTCCGGTGCAGGGCTCGGTCGGGCATCTCGAGGTGGAAGCCCTGGTGGAGATTCTCACCGAACCCCGCAACGCCCTCATCAAGCAGTATCAGAAGATCTTCGAATTCGAGAACATCGGTTTGGAGTTCACTCCGTCGGCTCTGCTGGCCATCGCCGAGGAGGCGATCAAGCGGTCGTCCGGAGCGCGTGGATTGCGGGCGATCCTCGAAGAGGTGCTTCTCGACGTCATGTACGATCTCCCCGGTCGCGACGACGTCGGCCATGTGGTCATCGACGGAGACACCGTCCTCGAGAGGGTTCCGCCGGTGCTGCTTGATCGTGCTGAGGACCTGCGCGCCAGTTGAGACGGCGAGCTGCGGAAATCTGAGTCTTGGACTATAACGAAGCCCTCGATCACCTTGACGGGTTGGTCAATTACGAAGTCCAACCGCGTGCGGGTGCCATCAAGGGCCTGTCGTTGGACAAGATGCAGCAGGTCATGGAGCTGCTGGGTGATCCCCAGCACGCCTGTCCGGCGATCCACATCACCGGAACCAACGGCAAGGGCTCGACTGCACGGATGATCGAGTCGCTGTTGACGTCGACGGGTCTGCGGGTCGGGCTCTACACGAGTCCGCACGTCTCATCTCCGCGTGAACGGATCCGGGTCGGTGCGGTCGACCTCGACCGACCGACGTTCGGTCAGGCCGTCGGCGACATAGCGCGTCTCGTTGAGGCCGCTGAACTGGAGCCGCTCAGTTGGTTCGAGACGGTCACGGCGGCTGCCTTGCTGCATTTCGCCAATGAGGCCGTCGAGGTGGCGGTCGTCGAGGTCGGCATGCTCGGGAGGTTCGACGCGACCAATGTGGTCGACGGTGAGGTCGCGGTTGTCACCAACGTCGGACGTGACCACACAGACGGCGCGCCGGGTTGGTGGCTGCGGGTCGCGCAGGAGAAGGTCGGGATCGTCAAACCCGGCGCGAGCGTCGTATTGGGCGAGACGACTCCAGAGTTGTCGGAACTGGTAGCGGCCCAGTACCCGGCAGTCGTGACTGTGCTGTCGCCGGGCGTAGCCGGAGCCCCCGGAGGTGGTCGCGGGGACGTAGCCGGGGCGTTGTCGTCGCCGGGCGTAGCCGGAGCCCCCGGAGGTGGTCGCGGGGACGTAGCCGGGGCGTTGTCGTCGCCGGGCGTAGCCGGAGCCCCCGGAGGTGGTCGCGGGGACGTAGCCGGGGCGTTGTCGTCGCCGGGCGTAGCCGGAGCCCCCGGAGGTGGTCGCGGGGGCGTAGCCGGAGTCTCGACCACCCTGTTGAGCAACGAAGTTGCGGTGGGGGGTCGGCTGCTGAGCGTGCAGACGCCGCGCGCCACTCATACGGAGGTGTTCGTCGGATTGCATGGTGCTCATCAGGGGCACAACGCCGCGGTCGCGATCGCCGCGGTGGAGGAGTTCTTCGACGCGCCGCTCAATTCAGACGTGCTGCAGGAAGCGCTCGCCACAGTCGAGGCCCCGGGTCGACTGGAGGTGGTTCATCGCTCGCCGTTGATGTTGCTCGATGCAGCCCACAACCCGCCCGGTGCTGAGGTGCTGGCGAGGTCACTCGATGAGGATTTCGCCGGGGCCAACCGTCGTTTTCTGGTCTTCGGCATTCAGGACGGCCGAGATCCGGCGGAGGTTCTCGAAGCCCTCGATCTGGCTTCTTTCGACTTGGTGGTTGCCTGCACGGCACCGACGGCACGCGGTGTTGAAGCATCCGCATTGTGCGGCACCGCCCTTTCGCTCGGGGCCCGCGCTGAGGCGATAGCAGACATCGCTACCGCCATCGACTATGTGCTCGACCAAGCCGACGACGAGGATCTGATCGTGATTGCGGGTTCGGTGACCGTGCTTGAAGTGGCCAAGGAATTCGCCGCCGAACTGTGAGAGCGGGCCGGAAGCGTCGACGCGAGATCGAAACGGTAGCCTTCCAGCGCATGGATCGGACTCTCATCATCTGCAAACCCGACGCGGTCGAACGCGGCCTAGTGGGAGAAATAATCGGGAGGTTCGAGCGCAAGGGGCTCAAGCTCGCGGCGGCCGAGCTCAGGCTTCTCGACAAAGAGACCCTCGCTCGCCACTATGAGGAGCACCAGGGCAAAGCCTTCTACGGTGATCTGGTTGAGTTCATGAGTCGTGGACCGGTGCTGGTGGCGGTGATCGAGGGAGTGCCCGACACCTGGCGAGTCGTGCGTCAGATGGTGGGAGCGACCGACCCGCTGCAAGCCGCGCCCGGAACGGTTCGAGGAGATCTGGGCAGTGAGTTCACCGAGAATCTGATCCACGGCAGCGACTCTGCTTCCTCCGCGGAGCGTGAGATCAGTATTTTCTTCCCCGACCTGAACCGGACTGACCAACCATGACGAAGCGCCCGTACATCTGTTGGACCCCGAAGCGCGCTGTTGCGAGCCGCTCTTGGCATCGGGACGGCGTTTCTGCGTACACTGGGGCATGGGGGAGCAGCGCTCAGCGTGCTGCTGACTCCATGGCCGACTTCGCCGACCGGAACGAGGCATCGAGCTGATGGCTGCAGACTCATTCATGAACACGCTGGGTGGTGGACTGCGGGCCGTTGTGGGGCGAGACATGGCCGTCGATCTTGGAACCGCGAACACGCTGGTCTATGTCCGAGGCGAGGGCGTGGTGCTCGACGAACCGTCTGTCGTGGCGATCGACACGAGCGACAACCGGCCGCTGGCGGTCGGCTCCGAAGCGAAACGGATGATCGGGCGAACTCCAGCCAACATCCGGGCTATCCGGCCACTCAAGGACGGCGTGATCGCTGATTTCGAGATCTGCGAGAAGATGCTCCGCTATTTCATCCGCAAGGTACACCAGCGCAAATGGGCCCGGCCGCGGATGGTCATCGCGGTTCCGTCGGGGATCACCGGTGTCGAGCAGCGGGCCGTCCAGGAGGCCGCCGAATACGCGGGCGCGAGCAAGCCGGCGTACATCATCGAAGAGCCGATGGCCGCGGCGATCGGGGCGGGTCTTCCTGTTCAGGAACCCACCGGGAACATGATCGTCGACATCGGTGGCGGGACGACCGAGGTGGCGGTCATCTCGCTCGGCGGTGTCGTGGCGAGCCAGTCGGTGCGCGTGGGCGGTGACGAACTCGACGATGCGATCGCGCAGCACGTCAAGAAGGAACATGGTCTGGCTCTGGGCGAGCGCACCGCTGAGGAGGTGAAGGTCCAGATCGGATCAGCGGCGCCGTTGCAGCGAGAACTCTGCGCTGAGGTCCGTGGGCGGGACCTGGTGACTGGGCTGCCCCGCAGCATCGTCGTGAGCACCCAGGACATTCGCCAAGCGCTCGAAGAGCCGATCGTCGCGATCTGTGATGCGGTCAAGTCGACTCTCGACCAGACCCCGCCAGATCTGGCAGCCGACATTATGGAGCGTGGGATCACCCTTGCGGGCGGGGGAGTGCTGTTGCGCAACATTGATCAGCGGCTGGCCGACGAAACTGGAATGCCGGTTCGGATCGCCAGAAATCCTCTCTACGCCGTCGCCATCGGTTCGGGTCAAGTTCTTGAGGAGTTCGAAGCCTTGAAGGACGTAGTCTTCAGCTCCGGCGAGCTGTAAACCGCAAGTCGGTTTCATGGCGCCGGCTCAGCGGACAGGGCGGGCCAGACACCGCCTGATCCTCCTTACGCTCGTCGCCATCACTCTGCTGACCGTCGACCTCCGCGGTTTCGAGACCGCGAGGGTGGCTCAGGGCTATGTCCGAGACGTTCTTCATCCCGTCAACTCCTTGGCTTCGTCGATCTTCTCACCGGTCGGCGACATCTGGAATTCGGTTTTTCAGTACGACGAGCTTGAAGCCGAGAACGCGGCGTTGCAGCAGCAGTTGGATTCGCTGAGCGGCGCGGCGATCCAGGCCGAAGCCGACAACGCGGCATACCGACAGCTCCTCGATTCGCTGGATCTGCCATACGCATTGGACCTTGAGACCGTGACCGCGCGTGTTGAGCGGGGTCCGGTGGGGAATTTCGCGAGTGATGTGGTGACCATCAACAAGGGACACAGACACGGTCTGGCCGAGGGCATGACGGTGGTGACCGGGGCGGGTCTGGTCGGTCGTGTCGATCGAGTCGACGGCGTGACGTCTACGGTCCAGTTGCTCAGTGATCCCTCTCTGTTGGTCGGCGTCCGGCTCGTATCAACCGACGATGTGGGTCTTGGCCACGCGGTTCCGGGTGAGTCTGGCGTGTTCATCGTCAATCAAGGACCCAACTGGCCCCAGATCTCAGAGGCCGAACTGCTCCCGGAGATCGGCTCGGCCGTGGTCACTGATGCGGATTCGCGCTACACCGCCGATGTGCCCATTGGCCGGGTGAGCGAGGTGCGCCCCGCGTCGGACGAGCTTTCTTTGGAAGTTCTTGTGCGGTTGGCCAACGATGTCGAGGATCTCGCTTTTGTGTCGGTCCTGCTCACCGAACAGCGGGTCGAGCCTCCGCTGCTGCCGGTCGTGCCGAGCACCAGCGTTCCGCTCGATCTGGATCCGGACCTGCTCAATGATCCCAACTCGATCGACCCCGGTTCGGGCGGCGAGGTCTCCCAATGAGCGCACTGAGGTCTGCTGCACTGATTCTCGTCGCCCTGGTCGTGCAGGTCACGGTGTTCGCCGATGTCAGGATCTCTGGCGTGGCCCCGGAACTGCTCGTGCTGTTGGCGGTGATGCTCGGGTATTGGGCTGGTCCTGCGCGCGGCCCGACGGTCGCATTCTTCATCGGCCTGCTCTGGGACGTCTACCTTCCCACTCCTCTGGGTCTGTCGGCGATCGTGTTCGCCATGGTCGCTTTCGCTGTCGGCACGGGTGGAGCAGAACTGTTCAGGGATTCGAAGGTCCAGTTGGCCGCGATCGCTGCGGTCGGGACGTTCGGCGCGGTGACCGGCTATGCGCTGTTGGGAGAGGTGATGGGGCAACGCGGTCTGGTGGATCTGGAGATGCTGCGTGTGGCCCTGATCGCGGGCTTGATCAACGCCCTGCTGGCCCCGTCGACAAGACCTCTGGTTGCCTGGGTGCTCGGACCCACTTTCGGTTTCAGCGGTGCAGGCGACGTTCGATGATTCCTCTGGATTGAGACGATGGCGACCCACGACGATCAGACGAAGCTGCGGCTGCGAATCTTCGCGTTCGTGGCCCTGATTCTGTTCGGTGCTCTGGTTGCCCGATTGTGGTTTCTGCAGGGGATTGAACACGAGGTGTTGAGCGACGAGGCCATCACCAATGTGCTCGAACCCGTGTACACCGAGGCGCCGAGGGGGCGCATCCTCGATCGCAGCGGTCGAGTCCTTGTCGACAACAAGGTCGTTCAGGTGGTGACGGTCGACCGCAGAGCGCTCGAGGCCCTCAACGAAGACGAGACTCTCGAGGTATTGGAGAACCTGGCTGTGGCGATCAGCCGCTCCGGCCGGCCGACCAAGGTCTCGACTATCTCGGCGGAGATCGCCGATCCTCGATACGGCCCCTTCGATCGGATTCCCATTGCGGTGGATGTGAACTCCAAGCTCATGGTGTATCTGGGAGAGCGCCCGGACCAGTTCCCGGGCGTCCGGGTGGAACAGCGCACGATCCGCAGTTATCCCTACGGCAGTCTCGCGGCCCATCTGCTCGGCTACGTGGGTCCGGTCACCAGGGCGGAGCAGGAACAAGCGAACGCCAACCTCGATCCCCAAGCGGAGGACGACAAGACCTACCAGCTCAACAGCGAGATAGGAAAGACCGGTATCGAGCGGATCTTCGAGCGCCAGCTTCGCGGGGTACCCGGTGTTCGCTGGTTGGAAGTCAACAATCTGGGCGAGGTCATTCGCGAGCATTCGAATTTCGCTCCCAGACGCGGCAACGACGTATGGCTGACGATCGACGTCGATCTTCAGGCGCGGGCCGAGGAACAGCTGGCTCTAGGACTGGCCAGGACCCGTTCCGAGGCAGACGATCCGGAGGTGCTGGCCCCGGCCGGCTCGGTGGTCGCCATCGATCCCCGCAACGGCGACCTGTTGGCGATGGCGTCGTTCCCGACCTATGACCCCTCGCAGTTCGCCAACGGAATCTCCACTGAGGAGTTCGAGTTGCTCACTTCGGACAAAAACTATTGGCCGATTCTGAACCGCGCCATCCAGGGTTCCTACGCCCCGGGCTCCACCTGGAAACTCGTCACCTCGGTGGCCGCGATCGACCACGGTGTGCTCGACGAGCTCTACGGCGGAGCGGACGAGTTCATCATTGACATGGGCAGCTATATATATCCGAACTGCGAAACGGGGACTGAACTGGAAGGCACCTGTGTTTTCGAGAGTCCCTTCGTGGGTTCTCGCCACGTCGACCTGGCCGACGCGTTGACCGTGTCGAGCGACGTCTACTTCTATCGGCTCGGCGGTGAGGGGTTCTTCATCCGCGAGCGGGGCCCGCAGGGAGACGAGGGGATCCAGACTACCGCCAAGGCCATGGGCCTGGGCGCCTCGACTGGGGTACAGCTTCCCTACGAGCGCAGTGGCGTCGTTCCGGATCGTGACTACTTCGATCTCAAGTTCTCCCAGGGTGTGTTCATCCGTGACGGAAATCAGTGGTTCGCCGGCGACACCATCCTGTTGTCTATCGGCCAGGGCGACCTGTTGGTAACGCCCATCCAGCTCGCCAACACCTATGCCACGTTCGCCAACGGAGGTTTGCTGCATCAGCCGAACGTTGCGTCGAGGGTCACCCGACCAGACGGTGAGACGCTCATCGAGTTCGGGCCGAGGGTGCTGCGCGACCTTGATTTCGGCCCCGAGGTGACTGAGCCGATAATCAGGGGATTGTTGGGAGTTCCCCGGTTCGGCGGCGTCCGAGGCACCGCGGCCGGAGCCTTCCAGGGCGGCACCTTTCCGGTCGATCTTTGGCCGATAGCCGGCAAGACCGGCACCGCTGAGGTTGACGACAAGGCCGACACGAGCCTGTTCGTGGCCTGGGGTCCCAACGATCATCCTGAACTCGGCATCGATGTCCCGGGGCCTCCCGAGATCGCC
This sequence comes from Acidimicrobiales bacterium, assembly GCA_965116485.1. Taxonomy (GTDB): domain Bacteria; phylum Actinomycetota; class Acidimicrobiia; order Acidimicrobiales; family Aldehydirespiratoraceae; genus VXYK01. The sequence goes on along the minus strand of OZ220692.1, from coordinate 2,428,577 downwards.
ATCGCGGTCGTGATGGAGGAGTCCGGTTTCGGCAGCGTCGCCGCTGCACCGGTCGCAGCCGCGATACTTGAACCCATCGCGCGAAACAATATGCCGCCCGCACTGACGCTCGATCAACGAGAACTTGAGCGGGAGGCGCGTATCGAAGCGTTGCTGACAGCCCGCGATGCTGGGAATACCGGGGAGCAGACGACTGCACAAGGTGACGGGGCAACTCAATGACAGCCTCCGGCGCCTTCACTTCACGCCCCCCTGTGCTGACCGCCGATGACGATCAGCGCTGGTGGTTCGTCCTCGATCCGGTGCTCATCACCTCGGTGTTCCTGATCACCGGACTCGGCGCGGTGCTTGTGTTCTCTGCGACCCGCGGCCCGTCGTCACGGTTCGAGCCGCTCGACTATTCGTTCCTTGAGCGTCAGGTCGCGTTTGCGGTGTTCGGCCTGATCCTCGCCGTGGTCGTTGCCCATGTGGACGTGCGTCGAATCCGCCAGTTGCTGCCGGCGGCGTATCTCACGCTGATTGCGCTGCTGGGCGGCTTGTTGGTGTTCGGGGCCGACGTGAGGGGCGCCCGTGCCTGGTACACGGCCGGCGGGTTCAGTTTCCAACCGTCGGAGCCCGGCAAGGTCATATTGATTGTTGTTCTAGCCGCGGCTCTCTCGGTGGAGGAGGTGAGGACCAGACGTCTGTTGGCGGCTCTGGGCCTGGCCGCCCTTCCCGTGTTGTTGATTCTGTACCAGCCCGATGTTGGGACGATCCTGGTGTACGTCGTCATTGTCGCGGCGATGATCGCGATGAGCGGAGTTCAACTTCGCTACATCGCTGCGCTTGCGGTGGTCGGAGTCCTGGTCGTCGTCGGGATTTTCGAGTCCGATCTGCTTGCCGATTATCAGGAGGACCGGCTTCAGGTTTTCGTCCTGCCTGAGGAGGCCCTTGTCGAACTTGGTCCCGAGGCGGCTCGTGCTGCGTTCAATGTGGACCAGTCCCAGATAGCGATCGGGAACGGCGGGCTGTTGGGTCAGGGACTGTTTCAAGGCACACAGACCCGCTCGAACCTGGTTCCCGAGCAACAGACCGACTTCATCTTCTCGGTCGCCGGCGAGGAGTTGGGGTTCCGCGGCGCAGGACTGCTGTTGGGGCTCTATGCACTGATGCTGTTTCGGATCTGGAGGATCGCGGTGCGCGCGACCGACTCGTTTGACCGCTTGCTCACGATCGGGGTGATGGCGATGTTCCTGTTCCAGGTGTTCCAGAGCGCCGGGATGACGATGGGGATGATGCCGGTGACGGGTATTCCGCTTCCGCTCGTCTCTTACGGCGGATCTTCGATGCTCACTTCGATGGTTGCGCTGGGCCTGGTCATGGGCGTCTATCGACGCAGGTTCGACTTCGCGGAGCGCAGCTGAGCGAAGGACCGGCGAAGCGCGGAGCGTAGCTGAGCGAAGGACCGGCGAAGCGCGGAGCGTAGCTGAGCGAACGACCGGCGGAGCGCGGAGCGTAGCTGAGCGAACGATTGGCGGAGCGCGGAGCGCAGCTGAGCGAACGATGGCGGTCCGAATAGTCGGGTCTGGCAGGTAGCCTCAATGAGTGTCCGTGTCGCTGTGGCCCCGCCTTGAGAACCTGCTCGCGCAGGTCCGGAAACCGGCCCGTTACATCGGTTGTGAGCAGGGAGCGCAGGCTCCAACTCACGGCGCCGGCATCGTCAGTTGGCTGTTGACGTATCCCGACACGTACGAGATCGGTCTGCCGAATCAGGGTCTGCAGATTCTCTACGAGATTCTCAATGAGCGTGACGATGCTTCGGCCGAGCGTGCCTATTCGCCTTGGACCGACCTTGAAGCGTTGTTGAGACGCGAGCAGATTCCGCTGTTCTCAGTGGACACACATCGTCCTGCCGGCGTTTTCGATGTCATCGCGTTCAACCTCAGCGCTGAGTTGACGTACACGAACCTGCTCAACTGCATAGACCTCGCAGGCGTTCCGATCCATTCGGCTGCCCGCGCAGACTCCGATCCGCTGATCGGTGTGGGTGGTCACTGCACCTACAACCCCGAACCCATCGCCGATTTCGTCGATTTCGTCGTGTTGGGCGACGGCGAGGAGGTCGTCGGCGAGATCACCGAACTGGTGCGCGAATGGAAGGCCTCGGGCCGATCCGGGGGTTCTCGCAGAGCGCTGCTGAGGGAGTTGTCGAAGGTCGCCGGCGTCTATGTCCCTTCGATGTATCGAGTGGCCTACGACGGTGCGTTCATTGCCGAGGTGACGCCTCGCCACGCCGATGTGCCGGCGACGGTGGAGAAGCGCACGGTTGCCGACCTCGCGGACTGGCCGTATCCCAAACAGCAGCTCGTGCCCTTGACCGAGGTCGTCCACGACCGACTCTCGGTAGAGGTTTTCAGAGGCTGCACCCGCGGATGCAGGTTCTGCCAGGCAGGGATGATCACCCGGCCTGTTCGGGAGCGCCCTGCTGAGCAGGTTCGCACCATGATCAGCGACGGTCTGGCCCGGACCGGATACGACGAAGTGGCGTTGACCTCGCTGTCGACGGCCGATTTCAGCGGGATCGAGCAGGTGATCGGCGAGACCATCTCCGATGCGGGTTGTGATCAGGTGAGCGTTGCGCTGCCGAGCTTGCGGGTGGACGCATTCACGGTCGGCATTGCGGCGGAGATTCAGCGGGCTCGGCGCACCGGTTTGACGTTTGCACCCGAGGCCGGTTCATGGCGGATGCGCCAGGTCATCAACAAGCTCATCCGGGAAGAAGACCTGTATGGAGCCGTGGAGAGTGCCTACAGCCAGGGTTGGCGGCGCATGAAGCTGTATTTCCTAACTGGTCTTCCCAGCGAAACCGATGAGGACACGCTCGGAATCGCCGAACTCGCCCGAAATTGTGTTGCGCTCGGCAGGCGTCACCATTCCTCGCCGTCGGTGACTGTCTCTGTGGGCGGTTTCGTGCCGAAGCCGTTCACTCCGTTCCAGTGGTTCGGTCAGAACACGGTCGTGGAGCTTTCACGCAAGATCGGGTTGCTGCGTGACGACCTGCGGCGCAGCAAGGGCGTGCAACTGAAGTGGCACGATCCCAAAGCGACGCTGGCGGAGGGAATAACCAGCCGAGGGGACCGCCGTCTGGGCCCGGTGATCGAGTATGTCTGGCGCAAGGGCGGAACGTTTCAGGAGTGGTCGGAGCATTTCAACTACGACCTCTGGCTCGAAGCGATGGCAGCGAACGGTTGCGACGTCGACTGGTACGTTCACCGCCATCGCACCGAGGACGAAGTACTTCCCTGGGGCCACCTGTCCGCAGGTCTCCACAAGGACTTCCTGTGGCAGGACTGGCGGGATTCGCTGAACGAGTTGGGCCTTGAGGACTGCCGCTGGACCCCGTGCTACGACTGCGGGGCCTGCACCGGTTATGGAATCGAACATGTTGTGGCGTCGGCGTCGCCGCCCGCGGGCGGGAGCCAGGGCACAGGCGTCGATCTGTCGCGGGGCGGTGCGGTGCCCGTGGTGCTCGGCGAGCGGCCGGGCGCCGCCTCCAACGGCGATGGTCAGCGGGCTCGTCCGCTGATCGGGGTGGCGCCATGAGGATTCGCATCCGCTTCACCAAGCACGGCAAGGTGCGCTTCACCTCGCATCGCGATGTTGCGCGGATCTTCCAACGTGTTCTGCGACGCGCCGGACTCCCGGTTGCCTACAGCCAGGGGTTCTCTCCACGTCCGAAGATCGCCTTCGGTCTTGCCTTGTCGACAGGACATGAGTCCGAAGCGGAGTATCTTGATATAGATCTTGATCCCGAACGAACCGATGGACTTGAAATGGGCGATCTGCCGGCCCGATTGTCAAATGAACTTCCTGAAGGAATGGCAGTCACTGCTGCAGTGGTCATCGATCGACGGACTGCGTCGTTGCAGCAAGCAGTCACCAGTTGTACCTGGCAGATCGACGTCGTCGACGTCGACGCCAATACCGTGGCCGGCGCCGTGGCTCGAGCGCTCGCCGCTGAATCTCTCGTCGTCACCAGAGAACGCAAGGGGCGCGAGGTCACCGACGACCTGCGCCCCGGCGTCCTGAGTCTCGATGTTGAAGGGCCTGTCGAAGCTGAAGGGCATGAGGGTTCTCGAGTGCGGCTTGTCGCTGAGCTCGCGACCCAGCCTCGTGCGCTGAGGGTGTCTGAACTTTTGGACGCGCTCGATCCGCCGCTCGTCGAGCACCGGGTGCTGAGACTTCAGCAATGGACAACGAACGAAACCGACGCACGGCAGCGAAGCAACCCTCTGCACGCGGCCGCGTCCGCACTGGTGGGGGCGACATGAACGTTCGCCTTCCAGTGCCATCAACGAAGGAACGAAACTATGGCCGAATCACAGGCCGACAACCGCGACACTTCTCGTCGCTCCCCCAAAACTCCTCCCGGAGAAGCAAGAAAGCCGAAAATTGGTGACACGCGCCCGGCGCCGCCGGACCGGGCGCCGCGTATAGGAGACACACGGCCGGCCCCGCCAAGCAACGGTGGCGCCCGCTCGGGCGGTCCCGGCTCGGTCCCCAAACAGGGCCAGGGCTCCCGACGAGGTCAGGGGTCCAAGCAGGGTTCGGGTTCTCGACAGGACCAGGGGTCCAAGCAGGGTTCGGGTTCTCGACAGGACCAGGGGTCCAAGCAGGGTTCGGGTTCTCGACAGGACCAGGGGTCCGAACAGGAGCAGCGCTCCAAGCAGGGCCGGGGAGCCAAGCAGGAGCAGCGGGCGAAGCGGGGCGAGGGCGCCAAGCAGACCCGCCCGGGAGGCTCTACGAGTCCGGGTTCTTCAGAGGCGGATCAGAGCCGACGAGACTCCCAGAACCGCGCACCGAGCGAGGACGGATCCAAGCGTCGCCGCCGTAGACGCCGCGGGCGGGGTCACCGCGACCGGTCCGCCGCCGACCAGTCGGCTGCCGGCAATCGTCAACAGTCCGGAGGCGCCCAGACTCGTCGACGTTCCGGTCGCGGTGACCGCTCGCACCGACCGGTCGAGTCGATCGTCGACGACGCGGTCGAACTCGACGAGAAGACGCTGAGGCAACGCCGGGGCCGCACGCGCAAGGGCCAGGCGGTGGGCCGCTACATGATGTGCGTTTCTGTGGGCGAGAAAGCGACTCAGATAGCAACGCTTGAAGGGCGCAAACTCGTCGAGCACCAGGTGTCGCGCCCTGCCGACGACGTCAGCCAGATTCATGGGAACATCTACGTGGGCCGGGTGCAGAACGTCCTACCGGGGATGGAAGCCGCGTTCGTCGATATCGGCACACCGAAGAACGCGGTCCTGTACCGCGGCGATATGCAGTACGACCCGGAGGACGTCGAAGGCCGACGTGCTGAACAGCCCCGGATAGAGGAGCTTCTGAAGGCCCGCCAGACGATCGTGTGCCAGGTTACGAAGAATCCGATTGCACACAAGGGCGCCCGGCTCACCCAGGAAGTGTCGCTGCCGGGCCGGTTCGTCGTGCTGGTGCCCAACACCTCCACCTACGGGATCTCGAAACGCCTTCCGGATGGCGAACGTGCGCGGTTGCGCAACATTCTCGACAAGGCGAAACCCAAACGCCATGGCGTGATCGTTCGCACTGCGGCCGAGAACGTCACAGCCGAGGAGATAGAGCGCGATGTGGCTCGACTCGTCACACAATGGCAGGAGATCGAAACACTTGCCAAGAGAACGAGCGCGCCTGCGCTCGTGTACCGCGAGCCTGAAGCTGCCGTGCGGATCATCCGTGAGGAGTTCACCAAGGACTTCCGCGGAATCGTCATCGACGACCGCAAGCTCTACGACGAGGTGAGGGCCTACGTGTCGAGCATCACACCCGCTCTGGCGGAGCGGGTCGAATATTACAATCCGAAGGTTGAGAAGCTGCCGCTCTTCGAGCGCCACCACGTCCACGAGCAGTTGCGCAAGGCGCTCGACCGCAAGGTCTGGCTGCCGTCCGGTGGCTCGTTGATCATCGAGGCCACAGAGGCTCTCACCGTCATCGATGTCAACACGGGCAAGAATGTGGGCAGTTCGAGCCTCGAAGAGACCGTTTTCCGCAACAACCTTGAAGCTGCCGAGGAGGTCGCGAATCAACTGCGCTTGCGTGACATCGGCGGGATAATCGTGATCGATTTCGTCGACATGGAGATCGCCAAGAATCGATCCGAGGTGATGAAGGTCTTCAGGGCCGCGCTGGCCCGCGACAAGACCCGTACGCAGGTGTTCGACATCTCTGCTCTCGGGCTGGTCGAGATGACCAGGAAGCGGATCGGCGAGGGGCTGCTGGAGTCCGTCTCAGATCTTTGCGGGACCTGTGACGGCGATGGACATGTCCTGATTGATGGTCTGATCGGTTGATCTGCCCGTTAGAATCCTCCGCCTATGTACGCAGTAGTGAAGACCGGCGGCAAGCAGTACCGCGTGGAGCAGGGTCAGACCCTTTCGGTGGAACGTTTGGGCGATCCTGGAGCTGATGTTGAGCTCGCTCCGGTGATGCTGGTCGACGGCGACACCGTTCTCGCTACGCCCGACCAACTGAAGAACGCGTCAGTCACCGCTCGGATAATCGAGGAGCACAAGGGTCCCAAGATCAACGGATTCCTCTACAAGAACAAGTCGAACAACCGCAAGCGGTGGGGCCATCGTCAGACTTTGGCTCTCATCGAGATCACCGCAATATCGAAGGGTTGATGTCAAATGTCCAAGACCAAAGGTGGCGGTTCGACCCGCAACGGCCGCGATTCCAACGCCCAGCGGCTCGGTGTGAAGGTCTACGACGGCGGCCAGGTTCTTGCTGGGGCGATCATCGTCCGGCAGCGGGGCACCAAGTTCCACCCCGGCGACAATGTCATGAGGGGTGGCGACGACACCCTCTTTGCCACCTCCGACGGCACGGTCAAGTTCGGGCGACGCCGCGGCCGCAAGCTTGTCGACGTGATCCCCGCCTAGAGGCCGGCGAATCCCGTACGCTCGCAACGCTCGGTGGCATCGCGTTCGGGCCACGGCCCCGCAAATCAAGCCGTTCGCACTCGGAAATCCTTTGCCGATCCCTCCGAGGCGGGCCGATGTGCGGGGCCTCTAAGCGGGCACTGTCTAGGCTGACAACGTGCCCACCTTCATCGATGAGTGCAACCTGCATGTCTCCGCCGGTGACGGCGGTGCGGGCTGTGTCGCGTTCAGGCGTGAGGCCCATGTGTCCAAGGGTGGCCCCGACGGCGGCGACGGCGGCGACGGCGGGTCGATCTGGCTGGTAGCGGACCGCAACGTGGCCTCGTTGCTGGCCTTCCGCGACCATCCCCATCGCAAGGCTTCCAACGGCGCCCATGGCCGAGGATCCAAGCGTCACGGGGCCCGGGGCTCGGACCTCGATGTGGCAGTGCCGATGGGGACCGTGGTGCTGGACCACGACACTCGTGAACCGCTCGTCGATCTGGTCGACAACGGTGACCGTTGGCTGGCCGCACAGGCCGGTGAGGGCGGCCGTGGGAACGCCCGGTTCCTGTCGAACCGCAGGCGGGCGCCTGCTTTCGCCGAACAGGGAGAGCACGGGGAACAGCGCTGGTTGCGACTCGAGCTCAAACTGCTCGCCGACGTTGCGATCATCGGATTCCCCAATGTCGGCAAATCGACGCTGATCAGTCGCATATCGGCCGCGAAGCCCAAGATCGCCGACTACCCGTTCACCACTCTCGAGCCCAACCTCGGAGTCGTCCGCACCGATGACGGTTTCGAGATGGTCCTCGCGGACGTCCCCGGCTTGATAGAAGGAGCGAGCGAAGGCAGGGGGCTGGGCCATCAGTTTCTGCGCCATGTCGAACGGGCGCAGGTGCTGCTGGTGCTGCTTGACCTGGCCCCTTGGGACGGGGTTGCCCCGCACGAGCAGCTGCAGGTGCTGCTCAGTGAGCTGGGCGCCTATCGACACGACTTGCTGGATCGGCCGCGTCTGGTGGTCGGGAGTCGTGCCGACATGGCGCCTGCACATTCCTACGACGGTCTCGTGATCTCATCCGTCACCGGCGCGGGGATCCGCGAACTGACAGGCGAACTTGTTGGTCTGGTATCTGAGAGCAGGGCCGAAGAGCCCGAAGCGGTCGTCACCACGATTCATCGACCTGTCTCCGATGAGATCCAGCTCACACGTCATGACGACGGCTCCTGGGAGGTGCTGGGCCGTGCCGCTCGGCGAGCGGTTGCGCTCAGTGATCTGACCGACGATCAGGCGTTGGCTTACGCGACAAAACGACTCCAGCAGCTCGGCGTCGACACTGCGCTGGCGCGAGCGGGACTGCGCAGCGGCGACGAGGTCCGTATCGGCGACTTCAGCTTTGAGTACGAAGAGGATTCATGAGTCCCCGCGACACAGTTGTGGTGAAGATCGGAACGTCGTCGATCACCGACAATGAAGGCTTCGTGCGGCGGTCCCGTATCGCCCAGTTGTGTGGCGAAGTGGCCGATCTGCGCGCCGACGGCTACGGGGTCGTGGTGGTGACCTCGGGCGCCATCGCCGCAGGCCTGCCCGAGCTGGGAATGGGTGGAGGCAAGCGACCGAAGGACATCCGGACGCTTCAAGCCGTGGCGACTGTCGGGCAGAGCGCGTTGATGGCGGTGTATCGCGAGGAGTTCGCTTCGCACAGCCTCATCGCAGGTCAGGTTCTGCTGATCCCCCTCGATTTCATCGTGCGATCCCAGTACCTTCACGCCCGGCAGACCCTGGAGCGGCTGCTGGAGCTTGGTGTCGTACCGGTGGTGAACGAGAACGACGCCATCGCGGACGATGAGATCCGGTTCGGTGACAACGATCGGATCGCCGCTCTGGTTGCGAATCTGGTTGATGCGGTCCGTCTGGTTCTGTTGACGGATACGCCCGGTGTGCTGACCGCGGATCCCCGCATCGATGCGGATGCGTCGCTGATCTCCGAGATCGTCCGGGTCGACCATCAGACTGAGGCGCTTGTGGGAGGCGCCGGATCGGCGCGGGGCAGTGGTGGCATGGCCTCCAAGCTGAACGCTGCAAAAATTGCCGCCTGGTCGGGTGTTTCGTCGGTGATAGCGGATGCTCATCGTGTCGGGGTTCTGCGCGATGCGGTCGAGGGTGTGCCCGGTTGTGGAACGATGGTGCGCGGTCGTGAGAGCCGCCTGCCGGCAAGAAAGCTGTGGATCGCCTTCGCGGTCGATGCACAGGGGACCATCATGGTCGACGACGGCGCTCGCAGGGCCCTCGAACGAGGCAAGTCGCTGTTGGCGGCCGGTGTCCGCCGGGTAGAAGGCTCGTTCGCCGCTGGTTCCCCAGTCGAGGTCGTCGACGACAATGCGGTCGTCTTTGCCAAAGGGCTGGCTCGTCACGGTTCCGACGACCTGCGCGCGGTGGCGGGTCGTCGAAGCGGCGATCTTCCCCCGGGCGCGTTGCATCTGGTCGTTCACGCCGATGATCTGGTGACTGTGCCCGCCTGACGGCTGCGTCTGCCCGACGACGTCGCGCCTAGGGACTTTCCGGGGCGACGCTGGACTCTGAGATCGCTTCGGCGGCGGTGGGGGCTTCCAGTCCGAGGTTGGTGCGGATTGCGTCGAGCCGTGACTGTGCTTCCTGCTTCCGAGCTGCTTTCTCAACTTCGTGTACCTGGGCCTCGACGCTGCCCTCGGTGAGTTCAGCAGTGGCCTTGGCCCTGGCGTAGCGGGCCTCGATCTTGTCTCGCACCTGGTCGAAGGTCGGGACGTCATCGCCGACGGCTTCCGACAAGGAGCGCATCGCCGAGTTGACGGTCTCCTGCATCTTGGCCTGGTCGAGTTGGCTCAACAGCGCCTGGCGCTGGCCTAGCTTCTTCTGCAGCAGAGCCGCGTTCTGTTCAACTGCGGCTTTGGCCTGGTCCGCCGCTTCAGAGGCTTGAAAGTAGAGGCCCTTGAGGCTTTCGATCTCCTCCTCGAGAGTGATGAGCCGGTTGGCGAACTGTTCAGCGGCGTCGGTATAACGCTCCATGCTTTCGCGGTTCCCCTCGCGGGCGGCGTCATCGGCCATCTTCACTGCCTGGCGCGCATTGCCGTTGATGCGCTCCAACTCTTCGATCGCGCGGTTGAGGCGCAGCTCAGTCTGCTTCTGGTTGGCTATGACGTTGGCGGCCTGCCCGCGAAGCCGAGTGTGCTGGTCCTTGGCCTCGCTGATGGCCTGTTCCAGTTGGATCTTCGGGTCGGCGGACTGCTCGAAATCCTCGTTTCGCTTGGCGAGGAAGTAGTTCCAACGCTTCTTCAGATACTGCAGCATGGGTCAATCGTAGCGTCTCGACGTGGCCATAGTCAGCCACGGTGTGAGAAGACCCTGCGGAGAGGGTCCACCAGGAGGCGGGTCTCCTGCACTCCGATGCCAGAACCGATGGCCACATAGCTGATCAATGCGACCCCGATCACCACGGGTGCGGTGACCAGCAGCGGAAGATCCACCAGGAGCAGTCTGAGCGCTGCGGTGAGCAAGAAAGCAGCGGCGGCGGCAATTGCGGGCTTGCCGAGCGAGCGGAGAGGGTTGGCCATGCTCCGAAGATGGCCGCGGCACAGCACGGACAGCAGTATCAACTCGACCCAGGCACCGAGTGCCGAAGCGCCGGCCAGTCCGACGGCTCCGAGACGAACCGGGCCTTCGACAGCCCGCAAGCTCTCGGCCAGCGGAACGAATGAGAACCCCTCTCCCGTTGTTGTCAGACCGCTGGTCGTCACGATCACTCGGTCCAGCGAGAACATGATCAACAGCGCGACCGTGGCTGAGACCACCACTCGGACAGCGGCGACTCGGGCTGGTCCGCGGGTGTCTCCGAAGGCGTAGCAGGTGTTCTGGAGCAGGCGGCTGGCGCCGATTGCGGGCAGCCCCATCGCGTATGCGCCGAGCACGAACCACACCAGGATCGCGTCGTTGCGGTCGAACTGGCCGCCTTCGAACAGGACCCGGACTATCAGGTCGCCCGCCACGAGCGACACGAACGAGGCCGGCAGCATCCAGAATGCGATCTGTTGGAGACCCCGTTGGAAGCGTTGCCCGAGTCTTTCGCGGTCCTGTGACAGCCGTGACAGTTCGGGGAGCTCCGCCGCGGCGACGCTCATGGCGAAGAGGCTCACCGGCAGCGTGTAGAGGAGTTGCGCTTTGATCAGAGCGGCGATCGCTCCGGTTGCGAGGAGCGTGGCGAGCGCCAGGTCCAGATAGGCCGAGACCTGCACGACACCGCGCCCGAGGACCGCAGGCACGAAACGGCGGCGGACCTCGCGCACCGAGGGATCCCGGGCGGAGAGCCGGAAGCGGATCCCCTTGGCCAGCCGCAAGACTGTCGGCAGTTGGATCGACAATTGCAGCAGCGCACCGATCGTTACAGCGAGGGCGAGGCCCCGGGCTGCGTCGACGAGGTCCCAGTCCCTGGCCCACATCAGGTACAGAGCAAGGATCTGGCAGGCGTTCCAGACGACCGGTGCGGCATAGGGAAGAAAGAAGCGGCGGTGGCTGTTGAGAACGCCGAGGCACCACGCAGACATGACCAGGAATCCCATTCCCAGCGCCATGATCTGAACCAGATCGACGACGATCTCGAACTTCCGACCGCTCAGACCGAACGCCAGCACAGAGGTGATCGGTCGGGCTGCGAGCACGAACACGCCCACGCAGATACCGGTGACGGCCAGCAGCAGAGCACCGACCGCGCCGGCGACACGGCTTGACTCCTTCGGGTCCTCTTCGTCGAGGAGCTTGCTGTAGACAGGCACGAAAGAGGCCGACAGGACCCCTTCGCCCAACAGATTCTGCAGCAGGTTCGGGATTTGGGAAGCGGCCGAGAAGGCATCGGCGGCGAGTCCGAGTCCGAAGACCCGGCCGGCCACGAGTTCGCGCAGCAGTCCGGACGCCCGTGACAGGGCGATCCCCAAAGCGACTAGCACAGACCCGCTTCGTTCCGGCGCCGACACTGATCGTGGTCCTTTCACCGATCGAGGGGCTTTGACTGGAGTCAAGACTACTGCGCTAGTCCGGTACGCTGAGGGAGTGATCAGTCAAACCACTCCCATCGCTGAACTTGCAGCCCGTGCCAAAGCTGCCTCGCGCGCTGTGGCCGTTGCCGGCACTGAAGAAAAGGACGCGGCTCTGCTGGCGGCTGCGGATCTGCTCGTTGCCAACGCCGATGCGGTGCTGGAGGCCAACGCTGTGGATGTGGCCCAAGCCACCGCGGAGGGTATGGCAACTCCGCTGGTAGATCGGCTTCGACTCGACCAGTCCCGCATCGAGGCTATGGCCAACGGGCTTCGCAAGGTCGCAGCTTTGGAGGATCCAGTTGCGCGGATCAGCGGTGGCTGGGTGCGCCCCAACGGCCTTCGTGTTGAAAGGGTGCATGTGCCGCTGGGAGTCGTGGCGATCATCTACGAGAGCCGCCCGAATGTGACGAGCGATGCATTCGGTCTCTGCCTCAAGTCGGGAAACGCGGCTTTTCTGCGCGGTTCCTCCTCGGCGATCAATTCCAATCTGGCGATCTCGGCGGTGCTGCGCGAAGCGCTCGAGAAGGTCGGCCTTCCCGCTGATGCGTTGGTGGTCGTCGACGACACGCGCCGCGAAGCGGCCGTCGAGTTCATGCAACAGGATGACTGCATCGACTGCCTCATTCCCCGTGGTGGGCCTTCTTTGATCCAGTCGATCCTCGACAACGCCACAGTTCCCTATGTCATCGACGGCGCCGGCAACTGCCACGTCTACGTGGACGCCGCGGCCGATCTCGGCATGGCGGCCGACATCGTCTTCAACGCAAAGACCCAGCGAACCGGGGTCTGCAACGCGGCTGAATCGCTTGTGGTTCATCGCGACGTCGCCGCAGAGTTCTTGCCGCGGATGGTGGCAGCCCTCGAGGGTGTCGAATTGGTGGGCGACGAGGCCTCGCGTCAGATCTCCCCGACGATCAGCGCTGCTGAGCCGACGGATTTCGCAACGGAGTTCCTCGACATGAAGATGAGCGTCAAGGTGGTCGAAGACCTCGACGAGGCGATCAGCCATATTGCAGAGACTTCCACCGGGCACAGCGAAGCGATCATCACCAACGATGTTCGTGCCGCAGATCGTTTCGCGCGTGAGGTCGACGCCGCGGCGGTGCTGGTGAATGCCTCGACTCGCTTCGTCGACGGGGAAGAGCTCGGCTTCGGCGCCGAGATCGGTATTTCGACCCAGAAGCTCCATGCCCGCGGCCCGATGGGGCTTGAGCAGTTGACGACCTGCAAGTTCGTTGTGCGCGGCGACGGCCACGTTCGGCCTTGACACAGCGCCGCCGGGGGCGTGGGCCAAGAACGCAGGCGCTCACCGGACGCTAGCCTTGAACGTCTATGTCATTTCGATTCGAAGATGCCGAGTCTCTCAGAGACGGCCTGCGGCAGGTCGACTATCTGTCTGATGACGGCATCGCCGGCGTCGTCTACCTCGCTGATCGGCTGCAGAAGCCAGTCCTGGTGGAGGGGCCGGCCGGCACCGGGAAGACACAGTTGGCCAAGAGCGTCGCGGAGGTTCTCCGAACACGGTTGATCCGCCTGCAGTGTTACGAGGGCCTCGACGAGGCCAAGGCGCTGTACGAGTGGAACTACAAGAAGCAGCTCCTGCGGATTCAGAGCGACCGCAGCGATGAGCACGACTGGGCGGGCGTCTCAGAAGATATCTTCTCCGAGGAGTTTCTGCTCACGCGGCCCCTGCTGGAGGCGATCAGCGCGCCCGATCCGGTAGTGCTTCTGATCGATGAGGTCGACCGCGTCGAGGTTGAGACTGAGGCGCTGCTGCTTGAGATCCTGTCCGACTATCAGGTTTCGATTCCTGAACTCGGCACGATCGAGGCCAGACAGATCCCGTTGGTGTTTCTGACTTCCAACAACACCCGCGAGCTCTCTGAGGCTCTTAAGCGACGTTGTCTGTACCTTCACGTCGACTATCCGGACCTCGAACGGGAAAAGGAGATCGTGCTCACCAAAGTGCCCGACATCACCGAGAATCTGGCCGATCAGGTTGCCCGGGTGGTGCGGTCGATTCGCCAGATCGAGTTGAAGAAGGCGCCGTCGGTGTCTGAGACGATCGACTGGGCCAAGACTCTGGTCCTGCTGGGCGTCGAGAAGATCGAGGAGCAGACCGCGAGCGACACGCTCAACATTCTTCTCAAGTATCAGAGCGACATAAAAAAAGCGGCGAAGGAGTTGGTGACCGCCGACGGTGTGAGCGTCTGATTCTGCGATGACGGCGACTGGCTCCCCTGAAGGAAACGGACGCAGCGCCGAGGCGGTTCCTTCGGAGCTGGGTGACGCCGTCCTAGAACTGCTCAACGGGTTCATCATCGAGTTGCGCGCCGCGGGGCTGCCGGTCAGCCTCACCGAGAACCTCGATGCGCTGGAGGCCGTGAAGCACGTCGCGATCGGTGACCGTGAGTCCTTCAAGTACGCCCTGGGCGCCACGTTGGTCAAGCACTACAACCACTGGAAAGCCTTCGAGACCGTTTTCGAGGTGTACTTCTCGTTGCGGGGCAAGGAATACGCCATCGGCGAGGACGGCGAACTTCTCGACCTCGAAGACGGCGAACTCGATGACGCCCAGGGCGGGGACCAACAGGGCGCAGGCGGCGCGGGGGAGAGCCTGAGCCCCGAGGAACTCGCCGAGATGCTGTTCCAGTCGTTGATGCGCGGAGACTCGCAGATGATGAGGGGAGTTGCCCGCCAGGCGGTTCGCCGGTTCGCCGGGATGGAACCGGGGAGGCCGGTCGGGGGCACGTACTATCTTTACCGGACGCTGCGCAACCTCGACCTCGACGGGGTCCTACAGCGACTCCTGCAGCAGGCTCAGGATACGCGGGGCGAAGCATCGGAAATGGACCAGCGCCTCTGGCGCGACGAGTATCAGCAGCGGATCGACCAACTCCAGAAGGAGATCGAAGCGGAGATCAGGAGGCGCCTGGTGGCCGACCGCGGCGTCGAGGCGATGGCCAAGACCCTCCGCAAACCGTTGCCTGAAGACGTCGACTTCATGCACGCTTCGCGCGAGGAGATGGCGAACCTGCGCAAAGCGATCTACCCGTTGACACGCAAACTCGCAGCCCGGCTGCAGCGCAAGCGCCGCCACGGACGCAGAGGACCACTCGATTTTCGCCGTACCGTGCGCGCCTCGCTGAGCTACGGCGGAGTCCCGGTCGAACCGAAGTTCCGCAACCCGAATCCGCACAAACCCGAGATCTTCGTCATCGCCGACATCTCCGGTTCGGTCGCGGCTTTCGCCCGCTTCACCCTGCACCTCGTCTACGCCATCTCAGGGCAGTTCTCCAAGGTGCGCTCGTTCGTGTTCATCGACGGGCTCGACGAGGTGACCTCGTACTTCGAGGGAGTCGAGGACATCAACGAAGCGGTGCATCGGGTCAACACCGAAGCCGACGTGGTGTGGGTCGACGGACACTCCGACTACGGCCACGCGCTGGGCGTGTTCTGGCAGAAGTACGGGCCCGACGTCGGGCCCCGGACGTCGGTGTTGATCCTCGGCGACGCCCGCAACAACTACCACGCCGCACAGAGTTGGATCGTCAAGGAGATGCAGGACAAGGCCCGGCATGTCTATTGGCTGAACCCGGAGCCGCGGAGTTACTGGGACACGGGCGACTCGATCGTCGGCGAGTACGCCCAGCACTGTGACGGCTCCTTCGAGGTCCGAAACCTCCGCCAACTCGAGGCCTTCGTGGAGAACCTGGTTTAGAGCGCGCGCAAATAGGCAAGCCTTCGAGTTGCAGCCCGTTATTTCCCGCTCTTGTTCGCTGCGCTCCATTTCCCGCTCTTGTTCGCTGCGCTCCATTTCCCGCTCTTGTTCGCTGCGCTCACCGGGCCGCTCAGGCCGCGGGCGGGCCGCTCAGGCCGCGGGCGGGCCGTTCAGGCCGCGGGCGGGCCGCTCGGGCCACGGCCCCGCAAATCAAGCCGTTCGTACTCGGAAATCCTCTGCCTATTTGCGGGGCCTCTCAGCGCCGGAGCGTCGGTGAGACGTTGGACCGCAGAAGCTCCGCGACCTGAAACGCCAGATCGACCGATTGACGGCCGTTCAGCCGAGGGTCGCACATGGTCTCGTACGCCCTCTCCAGATCGTCGTCGACAAGATCGTCGGATCCGCCGAGGCACTCGGTCACCGGATCGCCGGTCAACTCGACGTGTACTCCTCCAGGATGGGTGCCCTCGGATTCGTGTGCAGCGAAGAAGCCGACGATCTCGTTGAGCACGTCGTCGAAATGGCGGGTCTTGCGGCCACCTTCAGAGGTGTAGGTGTTGCCGTGCATCGGATCACACGCCCACACGACCGGGTGGCCCGATTCACGCACGGCTGCGAGCAACGCGGGGAGAGTATCGGCGATCTTGCCGGCGCCCATGCGGCTGATGAGGGTGAGCTTGCCGGGCACCCGATCGGGGTTGAGAGCCTCGCAGAGCTCCAGTACCTCGTCGGCGGTGGCTGATGGTCCGAGCTTGCACCCGAGCGGATTGCCGACGCCGCGCAGGAACTCAACGTGGGCGCCGTCGATCTCGCGGGTGCGTTCGCCGACCCAGAGCATGTGTGCGGAACAGTCGTACCAGTCGCCGGTGAGGGAGTCGCGCCGGGTCAGCGCTTCTTCGTAGTTGAGAAGCAGGGCTTCATGGCTGGTGAAGAGGTCGACTTCATGGAGGGCTGGCACGGTTGTGGAGTCGAGTCCGCAAGCCGCCATGAATCGCAGCGCACGGTCGATCTCGTCGGCCATCTGGGCGTAGCGCTCACCGGCCGGCGAGGAGGCGACGAAGTCTCGATTCCAGCTGGAGACCTGGTGCAGGTCCGCGTATCCGCCGCGGGTGAACGCACGCAACAGGTTCAGGGTCGCGGCGGCCCGGTGGTAGGCCGTGAGGAGGCGCTGCGGGTCCGGTCGGCGTTCGTCGACGGTGAATCCGACATCGTTGACGATCTGGCCGAGGAACGACGGCAGTTCGGTCTCGCCCTGGGTTTCGGTCGGGTTGGAGCGCGGTTTGGCGAACTGTCCCGCGATCCGGCCGACCTTCACGAGGGGAGTGCCTCCCGAGTAGGTGAGCACGATTGCCATCTGCAGGATGACGCGGAGCTTGTCGCGGATCGAGTCCGTCGAACTGTCGAACGACTCCGCGCAGTCGCCGGCTTGGAGCAGGAAGGCGTTGCCCTCGACAACCCTTGCGAGCTGGCTCGTCAGGTTGCGGGCTTCACCGGCGAACACGAGCGGTGGCTGGTCGGCGAGGATTTTCTGTACTTGTTCGAGTTCGGCGTCGTCAGGCCAGTCGGGCTGATGCTTGGCGGGGAACTTTCGCCAACTGCCGGGGTTCCAGTTGTTGTTCACAGGTCAAGTCTGCTGTAGATGATCGGGAAGTTCCAACCAATTTCGCTTGGACGGCGACGATCAGTCGCGATGCGCAATGACGCGATGCCCAATGACGCGATGCTCAAAAAACAAACCGGGGCTCCCGCCGATCGGCGAGAGCCCCAGTGGGTTGTTGGGTTGTTCAGACAGTGTACTACGCCACGCCCACCGCGTCTACACTGTTATGGGCGTGCTCCCGAACGGAATTGATTGCCCGCTTGACGAGTCGGCGGGCCGCTTCGGCAGTGACGCCCAAATCTTCGCCGACTTCGCGGTAGGAGCGCTTGCGTCCGTCGCCGAGCCCGAAACGCTGTTCGACGGCGTACTTCGCGCGCTCGTCGAGAATGTCGAGCAGGCCGGTGACCATCTCCTCCTCGGCTCTGGCCATCACCTCGACCTCAGGGCCGGGGTTGGAGTCGGGGAGAAGGTCGACGAGCTCGTTGGAGTCGTCGTCGCCGATGGTGCGGTCGAGGCTGGTGGGGGTGGTCAGGCGATGAAGGCGGGCGTGCTCGTCGTCGAGTTCGTCGCCGTCGCCGGACACCGCACGCAGGGCGGCACGCAAGCTGGCGGAGCGGTCGCCGGGAAGACGGACCAGGCTGGCCTTCTGATCGAGTGCACGGCCGATGGCCTGGCGGATCCAGAAGGTTGCATATGTCGAGAACTTGAAACCCTTGCGCCAGTCGAACTTGTCGACCGCATGCTCGAGGCCGAGGTTTCCTTCTTGGATGAGGTCGAGCAGTTCCATGCCGGGAGGCAGCGGATAGCGGCGGGCCACGCTCACTACGAGGCGGAGGTTCGCTCGGATGAAGCGGTCCTTTGCGGCGGCGGCTTTGCGAATGGCCCGGTCGAGCTCTGCGCCCGTTTCACCGTCGTCTTTGCGGGCTTGGGCTTCGGTGCCTTTCTCTATGGTCTGGGAGAGTTGGCGCTCTTCTTGTGCATTGAGCAGACCTACTGCGCCGATTTCGTTTAGATATTGTCCTACGGAATCACTCATGAATCTCATTCGGTGGGAGCAGCGCACGCGCTTTTCCCGGTTGTGCAGGCCAAAAGGCCTGGGGGGTTGTATTGGGAGGGGGCTGAGGTACCGATCGCTCGCGATTGTCTCGAATTCGCGCCGCGCTCCGGCCTAGCCGTAGGCTATTAGACACCATTCTGATCGAGATGTCACGAAGTTGCGGTATGACTTCTGTCACGTCTATCGTAGCGCGCAGTTCGGCGGCCCGGCTGCGGTCAGCGGGCTCGCAACCCTAGACTCTCGGGCGTGCCTAGACCCCCGGGCGTGGAACGCGCTACACCTCAGCGAATCGGAGTATTCGGCGGAACGTTCGACCCGCTCCACCTGGGTCACCTGGCGATTGCTCTTGAAGTGCGGCATCAACTGGAGCTTGATCGTATGTTGTTGGTGGTGGCCAACGATCCGTGGCAGAAGACTGTTTTCAACTCTGTGACGCCGGCGGCGGTTCGTTTTGAGATGGTTGACGCCGCGGTCGCGGCTGCGAACGAGTCGGCCGGCTCGACAGTTCTGGAAGCGAGCGATCTCGAGATTCGGCGCGGCGGCGAAACCTACACCGCTGACACGCTCGCCACGCTGGACGCCGAGACGGACGGTGCGGTACTGTTCGTCGTGGTCGGCTCCGATATCGCTGCGAGCCTCGACACCTGGGAGCGCCCCGACGAGATCCGCAGACTGGCGACCACGGTGGTGGCAGAACGCGCCGGCAGCACCGGCGGCCGACCCCCTCAGGGATGGGAACATGTGGTGGTCGCGGTGCCGGCCCTGGACGTCTCCTCCACCGACGTTCGCAATCGTTTCAGGAACGGACGACCCACCGAGGCGCTGGTTCCGACCCCGGTAATCGCATATGTGAGGTCGCACGGGCTCTATGGGAGCACTCGGTGAGCTCTGCTGCTCAGACCGCGGACCCGGAACCGCAACTCCGCGATCCGGACGACGACAGCAGAATTGAGATCCCTCCAGTTCGAACCAAGCGCAAGCGGCCGGCTCCGAGTCCTCACCCGTTCTGGGGTCTGGTCTTTCCGTTCCTGGTGGTTGCTGCGGCCGCACTGGTGTTCGCGGTCTGGCGCGATGGAACCAGACTGGTTCTCGAGTCCAATGACGGTGAGCGGATCGAGACGATCACCGACCCGACTGCGCCTGGATATCGGGCGTTCGTCGACCCCACCGCGACCATGCTGATCGCCCATACCACCGATGCCGGCGAACTGGTCGGGATAACGGTGCTGGCTCGAACCGCGTTGGATCAGGGCGGCACGGCGGTGTTGATGAGCGCCGAGCTGCTTCTGGAGCCGACCGATGATCCTGCCGACGCCGTCTTCGTGCGCGAGCTCTACGGAACGGAGGGCTTGGAGGGTCTGAGTCGGGGAGTGGGCGACCTCTTCGGTTTCGGCTTCCGGGAGACGCTGGAGATCACGACCTCAGAGCTCGCCGGCTGGCTGCGCCTCGTTGAACCCCTGCCGCTGGTGCTCAACGACGATCTCGTCTCGGTCGATGCGTCCGGACTCGTGGAGGTTGAGTATCCGGCCGGAACCAGCGCTTTGACTGGGGCCGATGCCGCCAATGTCTACGGTTGGCTCAACGACGGCGAGTTCGACTCGAACCGCACCCAGCGTCAGGTCGAATTGTGGGAGTTATGGCTGTCCCTGGTC
Source organism: Acidimicrobiales bacterium (assembly GCA_965116485.1). Lineage (GTDB taxonomy): Bacteria > Actinomycetota > Acidimicrobiia > Acidimicrobiales > Aldehydirespiratoraceae > VXYK01. The sequence continues at coordinate 2,408,557 of OZ220692.1, read as the reverse complement.
GGCCGCGCCGATGATCTGGACGCGGCCACACTGCCATTCGAGGACGGGTTGTCCCCCTATCTGCGGTCTCTTGGTGCAGGAGCCCGTCAGCTGGAGGTGATGCCTCTGGGTGCGGTGTCGTTCGGAGGTGACGATCCGCCGTTCTATGCCCAGACCGACGAACAGAAGGAGCAGCTCGAAAACCTTGCGCGCGAGATGGTGCCACTGCCGATCGGGTCGCATCTGGGGGCTCGTCCGACTGTGAGCCTGCTTGACGGCACCGGTACCGGCGCTCCGCGTGATGCGCTGCTTCCGGTTCTCGTCGACGCGGGCGCTGAAGTCAAAGTCATCGGCAACGCCCAAGCATTCGGGGTGGCCGACACGACAGTCGCGTATCACGTACCCGATCGACAGCAGGCGGCGATTGCGCTGGCTGACGCGATCGGGGCCTCGGTGAGGTTTGTCGACGACTCCGATCAGCCTGTCGACCTCACCGTCATCGTCGGTTCGGACCGGGTCGGCTCGTGAGCAACCGCAGCGAGGACCATCTCAAGTGGGTGCGGCACGCAGCGGCCGCAGCGGACGACAAGAAGGCGATCGACACTCTGATCATCGATGTGGGTGACGTGCTCGCAGTCACCGACCACTTCGTGATCACCAGCGCGGCCAATTCCCGTCAGGTCAATGCCGTGATCGATGCGATCGAAGAGGAGATCCGAGCGGCGGGCGGCCCCTCTCCAGTACGTGTCGAGGGCAAGGAGGAACGGGAGTGGGTGCTGATGGACTACGGCGCTTTCGTCGTGCACGTGTTCCACTCGGACCAACGCGACTTCTACCAGCTTGAACGCCTCTGGGGTGACCGCCCCCGTGTCGACTGGACCCCCGCCATCCGATCCACCCCCGAGTGATATGGCCTAGGAGCCTGGCGCTCACCGGGCCGCTCAGGCCGCGGGCGGGCCGCTCGGGCCACGGCCCCGCAAATCAAGCCGTTCGCACTCGGAAATCCTCTGCCTATTTGCGGGGCCTCTTAGTTGGCTGGTCCGTCGTCTGGCGGGTTGTCGGGGTCAAGGAGTCGGCCGTCGAGAGCAGTCTCGACTTCAGCGGTGGCGTTGAGCGCTGCGATCAACGCGGTCAGCTTCAGATAGATCTCGTCCAACTTGGCGTCCTGGGCGGCGAATCGTTCGTCGATTCGGGTGAAGCCTGCGACGACTTTGTCCTCTAGGCGGGTGAGGCGGTCGTTGGTGTCGGCGAGGCGGTCGTTGGTGTCGGTGATACGGGCGCCGGTCTGGTTGAACGCCAAGACCAACAATACGCCGAGGAGGGTTCCGATGGTCGCGGTCAGGGCGTTGTCCGGGAGTTTGAGGGTTTTGCGTTTGGCGGGCGCGCTGGTTTGCACCGATGGTGTTGAGGCGTCGTGCGGTTCGGGGTTCATGGGTGTGGTCTGCAGTGGCGTCGTCTGGGTCATATGGCCTCGTCGCGGTCTGGGTGGTGAACTGTTGGCGACCGTTGAGGCTCGGCGGCGAAGCTGTTGCATGACGCTAACTGACGTGGAACTTCGTGTCAACTCTCTTAGCCTGGATCCACCGTGGCGGTGAGGGGTCTGTGGGTGGCGCGTCCACCTGAAAGGCCTTCTGAGGTGGGAGAATGCTGTTTGAATAAACGGTCATTCTTGGCCATGTGGGGAGGCACTTGTTGTGAGCAGCATATCTGGTGGGATCGACAGGAGTGTGCGACTCGGACGAGGGCAGCTAGTGCCTTGGTGCAACTCCCGGTTGAGAGACCGGTTGCATAGTGGGTAGCGGAGACTGTCGGCTTGGTTCCGCAGATGAGCGCTTCGGCGACCGCGAGCACAGAGTTCGTCCAGTGTAGGCTCGGCTGTGGCTTGACGGGTTGTCCGGTGTGGGAGATGACAAGGGTTCGTGTGGTGATCTCTGCACAGTAATATGTTGACTAAGAGCGCGCGCAAATAGGCAAGCCTTCGAGTTGCAGCCCGTTGTTTCCCGCTCTTGGTTCGCTGCGCTCACCGGGCCGCTCGGGCCACGGCCCCGCAAATCAAGCCGTTCGCACTCGGAAATCCTCTGCCTATTTGCGGGGCCTCTAAGGGCCTCTTAGAAGCCCCATTCGGTGAAGGGGTAGACGCCGCATGTCAGTGTTGGGTCGGTTTTGCAGGCTTGGTCGTGGTGTTTCATGTTGTGGATGAGCCGGTCGCCTTTCTGGGCGGGGCTTTCTTTGTGGCCGGGGTCGAGTTGGATGCCTTCGTCGGGGTTGATGGGTGGGGGGTTGGGGTCGTAGCCGGGGTCGACTGGTGGTCCTTCGATGTGGGCGTCTTTGCATCCCTCCGGGGCCATCAGCGCTGCGGTGGGGGTGCATTGGGTCTGTTTGTCTGAGCCTGCCTGGGTGTTGCATTTGTCGGGGTTGTCGAGTGCGAACCGGCCGGTGCATTGCTCGAATTTGCCGTCCTCGGTTGGTGTGTTGACGGGTGGCGGGGGGTTGTCGGGTTCGCGTTCGAGGCAGAGGTGCGGGTAGCGTTGTTTGAACGCGGGTTTGCAGTCGTAGCGTTTGTCGCCTTGTTGGGGTCCGGGCGGGGGGCGGTAGGTGTGGGGGCTTTTGATGTGGGTGACGCGCACGAACTGGCCTCTCCAAATGCCGCTGTGCTGGGTGCTCCACACCGAGTAGACGGTGCGGGTGATGATGCAGTGGAGCCGCCGCCAGCTATCGGTCTCGTGCAGGTACACGCGGTCTTTGCCTACTCTGGAGCCGAAGTTCGGGTGCAGGTTGCTGGAGTCGAGGATGGACCGGGCCTCTGTTCGGCACAGCGTCGGCGCTGCCAGCGTCCGCTCGATGCTGGGGCAGAATCCGTTCGTTTCGCAGTACCAGATCCGCGAGTCGCCGAGCCGCCACGGCGGCGGCGCGTCGGGAATGATCCGAACCCTCACCGCTAGATCGGAAGGTATAAAGGCCGCGCCGGTGTTGACTTCCGTGTAGGTGAAAACTAGGTCGCAATGGCCGTCCCTAACCGACTTCAGCGACTCTCGGGACTCGGCAAAATTAAAGGCATCGGTGTAGTGTCGCCAATCCGTCCACGAGCCGGTATCGCGCGCGGCGCCGCGGGCGATTTCCGCTGCGCAGGATCCTGCATTGTTGACCAGATTGGCGACAAGGCTCGGGTACTGTTCTCCGGGATCCGCAATATGTGTAACCGTGTGGTCTGAATAATCGAGCAGTTCGGGTTTGGTCTCGGTCGCCGTAATCGTCGCATTCCCTACTTGGAGGCCGCTGCCGGCGGAGTTGTTGAGGCGCCGGATAATTTCGATGGTGCAATCACCGATCACCCGACGCTTGGATTCGTCCCGATACAGCACGGGTGTGGCGAACGAGTTGTCGACCCATTCTCGGACGAGAACCCACTCGCCGGTCGTGGGCTGCGAGGCCAGCACGATCGCTTTCTCGCACAAGGAGATGTCGTTCGATATGCGCGAGATGAACGCGCTCCAACTCTCACCGGTGTTTCTGGTGAGCGTCGTTGACTTTGTTTTCGTAGTGGTCTCCACGCCGGGGTCGGGATCGGGCGGCAGGTGAGTCTCGTCGTGGGACGCGCCCGCCGCGCCCGCCGCGCCCGCCACCACGGCCACCGCCACCAGCACCGTCACCGCACGGCGCAAGCCGCAACTAGCACGGCGCAAGCCGCAACTAGCACGGCGCAAGCCGCAACTAGCACGGCGCAAGCCGCAACGAGCACGGCGCAAGCCGCAACGAGCACGGCGCCGCGCCACCCCGGCCGAGCGGGCCGCCCAGCGGACGGCGAAAGCAGTTGCGGCCCCCGCCGCGCGGTCGGCCATGCTCACGGGACTCTCGTGTGGTTTCACCGCACGCATCATCGCGCGGGGGGGGGGGGTGTCAAGTGCCCCAGAACCGACAAACCGGCAGCGGCTACCCCACGGGTCGGACGCAGGCACTGCCCGGTTTGCTGCATTGTCGACGGCGCACAGCCGCGGCGTCCATGTCGCTTCGCCACAACGGGTCTGGTTCCAAAGAGTGGAGCTACGGGCCTTCGCTCGCAACGGTGCGACCAGTAGCAGTGCTATCGTTTCAGCATGGCGAAGCGAGGCTCGGCGTCTGCTGACGTGAACGAAGGAGGCACCTTGGTGATGGTGCCTCTGACCGCCGCGCATATCCCCGCTTGTATGGCAGACAACGACGGTCGTGGACGTGTTGTGGAACTCCGCGAGATGTGTAAGCAATGGGCGCGCGCCGGTTATGAACACCGTGTGGCGATGGTCGCTGATCCACCCCGCAGGTTCCGCTGGTGGCACAGGTTTACGCGCCGCCGAGACGACTTAGCAAGAATCGCTGCTGTGGTTCATGCTTTGTGCGACCGTGACGGCGTGCCTGTGCCTAGCTGGGTGTGGGGCCACAAGACGCGGAAGCACCGCGGGCTGAGCGAGCGCTCTAGCGGCTTCTACATTCAAGACAAGGGCGCTCCGCGAACCTGCGCGTATCACAGGGTGTGGTTCGACCCCGCCAGCATTGAGGACCATCGCGTACACGGGTTCACCAAGATCGGCGTATGATCTCCCGAGATCAAGGCCGAACCTTCGGTGCAGAGGACATGCGTGTCTTCCTCCAAGAGGACGGTGCGCGCGGAGTTCCGGCCTCGTTCAGCATCGGCGGTGAGCAGTCCTTCGACAGTGAGGAAGCGGAGTGCCTTGGTGCAACTCCCGGTTGAGAGACCGGTTGCATAGTGGGTAGCGGAGACTGTCGGCTTGGTTCCGCAGATGAGCGCTTCGGCGACCGCGAGCACAGAGTTCGTCCAGTGTAGGCTCGGCTGTGGCTTGACGGGTTGTCCGGTGTGGGAGATGACAAGGGTTCGTGTGGTGATCTCTGCACAGTAATATGTTGACTAAGAGCGCGCGCAAATAGGCAAGCCTTCGAGTTGCAGCCCGTTGTTTCCCGCTCTTGGTTCGCTGCGCTCACCGGGCCGCTCGGGCCACGGCCCCGCAAATCAAGCCGTTCGCACTCGGAAATCCTCTGCCTATTTGCGGGGCCTCTAAGGGCCTCTTAGAAGCCCCATTCGGTGAAGGGGTAGACGCCGCATGTCAGTGTTGGGTCGGTTTTGCAGGCTTGGTCGTGGTGTTTCATGTTGTGGATGAGCCGGTCGCCTTTCTGGGCGGGGCTTTCTTTGTGGCCGGGGTCGAGTTGGATGCCTTCGTCGGGGTTGATGGGTGGGGGGTTGGGGTCGTAGCCGGGGTCGACTGGTGGTCCTTCGATGTGGGCGTCTTTGCATCCCTCCGGGGCCATCAGCGCTGCGGTGGGGGTGCATTGGGTCTGTTTGTCTGAGCCTGCCTGGGTGTTGCATTTGTCGGGGTTGTCGAGTGCGAACCGGCCGGTGCATTGCTCGAATTTGCCGTCCTCGGTTGGTGTGTTGACGGGTGGCGGGGGGTTGTCGGGTTCGCGTTCGAGGCAGAGGTGCGGGTAGCGTTGTTTGAACGCGGGTTTGCAGTCGTAGCGTTTGTCGCCTTGTTGGGGTCCGGGCGGGGGGCGGTAGGTGTGGGGGCTTTTGATGTGGGTGACGCGCACGAACTGGCCTCTCCAAATGCCGCTGTGCTGGGTGCTCCACACCGAGTAGACGGTGCGGGTGATGATGCAGTGGAGCCGCCGCCAGCTATCGGTCTCGTGCAGGTACACGCGGTCTTTGCCTACTCTGGAGCCGAAGTTCGGGTGCAGGTTGCTGGAGTCGAGGATGGACCGGGCCTCTGTTCGGCACAGCGTCGGCGCTGCCAGCGTCCGCTCGATGCTGGGGCAGAAACCGTTCGTTTCGCAGTACCAGATCCGCGAGTCGCCGAGCCGCCACGGCGGCGGCGCGTCGGGAATGATCCGAACCCTCACCGCTAGCTCGGCAGGCTCATAGACCGTGGCAGCCTGGATCTCCGTGTAGGTGAAAACTAGGTCGCAATGGCCGTCCCTAACCGACTTCAGCGACTCTCGGGACCGGACAAAATTCTCGGTGTAGTGTCGCCAGTCGGTCCACGAGCCGGTGTCGCGCGCGGCGCCGCGGGCGATTTCCGCTGCGCAGGCTCCTGCCTCGGCGGCCAGCCCGGCGACAAGGTCCTCGTAGGATGCACCAGGGTCTGCAGGAAAAAAAACCGTGTGTTCTGTATAATCCTTCACCTCGTCATCATTGGGGGTGCGTTGGTACACCGTGATCGTCGCGTGGCCGACTTGAAAGCTGCCCGAGGCATCGTGGAGCTCCCGGAGAATCTCGATGGTGCAATCACCGATCACCCGGCGCTTCAATTCCTCCCGATGCCGCGTGGTGCCGCCATTGGTCTCCACCCATTCGCGGACGACAACCCACTCGCCGGTCGTGGGCTGCGAGGCCAGCACGATCGCTTTCTCGCAAGGGGCGACGTTCAGAGGAAAGCGCGCGATGAACTCGCTCCAAGTCCACGACAGACTTTTGGTCATCGAGTGTTCCCATTTTATCGTCGAGGTCTCAAAGCCGGGGTCAGGATCTTGGGGCAGGTGAGTCTCGTCGTGCGACGCGCCCGCCGTTCCTGCCGCCACCGCCACCACGGCCACCGCCACCAGCACCGTCACCGCACGGCGCAAGCCGCAACTAGCACGGCGCCGCGCCACCCCGGCCAAGCGGGCCCTCCAGCGCCGGACGGCGAGAGCAGGTTCGGCCCCCGCCGCGCGTTCGGTCATACTCACGGGACTCTCGTGTTGTTTCATCGCACGCATCATCGCGCAGGGGGGGGGGGGTGTCAAGCGCAGCAGGGACAGGCAGACCGACCGCGGGTCGGTCGCGCGTCGAGCGAGTCGGAGTGTCAGTCGAAGCTGACACCCCGGGCGCTCAAAGCACCCCGGCATGCAGAAGCGGGCGCCGGATGGACGGCCACAATGGACAGGCCACGACCTGCTTGGTCACATGCGAATCCCCGGCGACGTCGGTGAGTGGAGCTAAGGGGAATTGAACCCCTGACCTCTTCCATGCCATGGAAGCGCTCTACCAACTGAGCTATAGCCCCGCAATCTTCAGAGGTGGATCGTAGCAGTCGGGCAGGCCCCTCCCACTACGGTCGGAGCGGGGCGCGTAACCTCGAAGGTGATGTCCGCTGTGTCGACTGGCAACGAACGCAGAACCCTGGCCGCGGTGACCGCGATCCACGCCGCGGTCGGAAGTTGGGTCGCCATGTCGACTCCCGGTCCGCTGCTGGTCTCCGACGACCTGGCCTATCTGGGGATGGCGCGGACATTGGCGGGCCAGGGAGCGGCGCCGCTGGCCGAACAGCCCCCGTACGGAGTGCTGTACCCGCTGCTGCTGGCACCTGGCTGGGCGCTGGGACTGGATGAAGCGTCGATGCTGATCTGGGCCCGGATCCTCAACGGGCTGCTCGGGGCGGCGCTGGTGCCGGTTCTGTATTTGGTCGTGCGCCGCCTCACCGGGGCTGCCGGACGCTGGTCGCTGGTCGCAGCCGTGTTCGGCGCGTCGTTGCCGGCGCACATGTCGACCGCGTCGATCGCGTGGACCGAGCGACTGCTGCCCCTGCTGGTCGCGCTCGGCGCGCTGTGTCTGAGCCGCTTTGTGGACCGTCCGTCGCTCGGCAGGGCGACAGCGGTGGCGGGCGCCGCCGCGGCCCTGTTCGCCGGCCACCCGCGAATGGGCGCCTGCGCGCTGGTGTTGCTTCTGGCAGTCCCGTGCATCGCCCGATTCGACCGGCTGGTAAGGCGAAGACAGGCGGGCCCCATCCTCGCCACACCGGCGGCGGCTGTCGGCACTGTTGGGGCTGTCGGCACTGTCGGGGCTGCCGGTATTGCCAGTGGTACACGATTCGGATGGCGCAACACGCTTGTCTTCGGTGTCGTCGGTCTTGGCGGAATCGCCGCGGTGGAGGCTGCTCGACGACTTGCTGCCGAGGCCGCATTCGCCGGCAGCGGCACCTACGACATAGGCGACCTGGCCGAACGGCGAGGTTGGGAAGAAATACCCGAAATGCTCATACGAGGCACCGGCGCCTTGGGTTATCTGGTGCTCGCCACCGCGGGTTTGGCCGTGGTCGGCGTGGTCGTTCTGCTCCGCTCGCCGCCGGTGGGGCCCTGGGTGTTCCTCCAATTGCTTGCTGTGGCCGCGGTTGCGGGATGGTTCCTGACCGGTGCTCAACGTGCCGACGCCTACCTTCACGGGCGCCACATAGAAGTGACGGCCCCTGTACTGGTTGCGCTGGGGATCATCGGGCTGGCGAGGATGCGTGCGGTTCGGACGGGGTCGGCGATGGCCGCAGCCATTGTCGTCTCGGGAGTCTGGGGCGCCTGGGTCGGACCCGGTGACAACTGGAGCGAGGCGCGCTCGCCGGTCATGATGCTCGGCACCGAAGCGGGCGGCGCACCATTCGGCAACGACGTGTTCGAACCCGGAGCCGCTGCCGTCGTAGCGCTCGCCGTCGGTGCGATTCTGCTCGCGGCGTTCAGACGACCGCAACCGTGGCTGGGCCTCGGCCTGGGGATGGCGGTGCTCGCGCTCGGAACCGCGTCGAACCTCGAAGCCCTCGACCAGCTCTATGAATCGGCGACTTTGAGCACCGTTCAGCAGGATCTGGGCGATATTCGGATCAGCCGGATCGCAGTCGACGCCGAAGGGCTGTCCCGCAACCTCACCGGCGCGGTCGCCTGGGAGGTCGGCTTCGACAACACCTCGATCCTGATCAGCACCGACGAGATCAACCCGGACGTGTCGCATCTGCTTCTGCGAGCCGACGCGACAGCACCGACCGCCGCCGAGCTGGTCGCCGACGTAGGAGCCGGCAAGCTCTGGGCACTGCCACGACAGATCGAATCCGAACGTTGAAGCAGCGCAGCTAGATCTCGCGGATCGGCGCGGCGACCGGACTCCGGATCTCAGGGTTGCGGTGTGGAATCGAGAACTGGATCCGGCCAACCACAGTGCCGAAACGAGCCTTGGTCTCGCCCGGTCGTTCGTGGGGGCCCGACAGGTTTGCACCAAGCGTCATTCAGGGTCACCCTCGACGGTGTCGTCCTCGCCGGCGTCCTGGCCCGCAGCAGCTTCGTCCTGGGCTTTGAGGAACCTCTCGAACTGAGCACCGAGCTCCTCGGAAATTGCAAGTGTGCCTTCTGTGCTGACCGGGCCCGAGTTGAACTCGTCGTGGTGACGTTCGAGCTGGGCGATCGTCTGGCTGTGATCCGCATCCTCCGCAATCAGAGCATCGAGTTGGTTGCGGATCGTCAGCGCGTGCTCCGACAGGGAGCCGCTGTCGATCCTGATACCGGCGGCGTCGACGAGTCCCTCGATCAGCGCCAGAGACGCAGACGGGTACGGGGCTGCAGCGATGTAGTGGGGGACCTGCGCCCAAAGACTCAAAGAGGGAATACCCGAGGCGGTGAAAGCCGCCTCGATGGCAGCGGCCATACCTGCAGGCACATCAAGGGTGGCCCCGGCCTGGTTGGCACGGACGAGCTCCGGTGTGGGCGAAGTGATCGTCAGGCGGGTGGCACGGGTGTGGGGAACGGCGGCTGGGTAAGCGCCCAGCCCCACCATCCGGCGCACCCCGAAGCGTCTGGCGAGCCCGACAACCGCCTCGACGAACCCGCGCCAGTTGTGGTCCGGTTCAGCTCCGCTCAAGATGAACACGTCACGGTCGTCGCTGTCGCTGCCCGCGCTGAGTTCGATCACCGGCCAGTCGATGTCCGCGTTGATGCCGTTGACGATGTGCAGCGTCGGCCGATGCGCCCGGTAGTCGAGAAGACACTCTGTGTCGAACTCCGCCAACTTCTCGGCTTCGGTCACGTTGCCGACATGGCGGATCGCAGTCCGGGCACCCCGCCCAGCGTCGACCCAGCCGTCAAAGTACACCAATAGAACAGGATCGACGACATCGGGTGTGCGCAGCACTCGATACAACTGCTCAGGGTCGATAGCGGGACTCATGGGTGTCGGATGCCTCCGTGTTCTTGCGAGCGTTGGGGGATTGATCGTGGCTCCACATGATGGCCCGAAACTTGCCGGGGAAGGGAATCGACCGCAGGGGCGCTACGTTGCACGGCACTATGGCTGACGTAACGGATGCGACTTTCGACCGTGATGTGGTGCAGCGATCCAAGACGATACCGGTTGTCGTCGATCTTTGGGCAGAGTGGTGCGGACCGTGCAAACAGCTCGCTCCGATACTTGAGAAGGTCGTCGCCGAGACCAACGGGGCCGTCGAACTGGCCAAGGTCGACGTCGACGCCAACCCCGGGGTAGCGCAAGCATTCAAAGTCCAGTCGATCCCCGCGGTCTATGCGATGGCCGACGGTCAGGTGGTCGACGGTTTCATGGGTGCCCAACCAGAGGCGCAGGTGCGCGAGTTCGTGGCGCGCCTGGCCCCGGCGCCGACCCAGAGCGAGGTCGAGAGACTCGTGGCGGTCGGCGACGAGCAGTCCCTGGTGGCGGCGTTGAAGATCGAACCCGACAATCCCCAAGCAGTCACCGCTTTGGCGCAGTTGCTGGTGGAGCAGGGGGAGGTCGACACGGGGCTGGGGCTGCTCGAACGCATCCCGGAGTCGGCTGAGACGCGCCGGATCGTTGCCATGGCGCGCACCGGCGGTCTCGGCGACGATGTCGAGGCGACCCTGGCTGAACTGTTGCCGAGAGTGAAGACCGATGACGAAGCACGGCAGAAGTTCATCGACCTGCTTGAGGTGCTCGGTCCCGACGATCCGCGCAGCGCGCTGTGGCGTCGAAAGTTGAGCACCGCCCTGTTCTAGGAGGGTCCGCAAACAGGCAGAGGATTCCCGAGTGCGAACAGCTTGATTTGCGGGGCCGTGGCCGATCAGCCCGTGTGCTGTCATTGTCGGGCTGAGAGTGGTTAGAGTACGGCAACGCTTCGGCGCGCTTCCCCCAAAAGCAAGTACTCGAAAAGGACGGCGCGGTGGGCAGAGGCGAGGCGGTTCAGCGATGGGCAGATTCGGTCGCGGACCGGCTCGGGGTGAGCATCTGGGGACTCGTCGCAGGTGTGGCGGCGATCATCGCCGCGGCCGCAGGCGGCTGGTGGGCCTTGGCGTCGCCCGATGTTACCCCCGTGGAGGAAATACTGCCGAGAGTGGCCGACGCACCCGCTGCGGCGGTCGTCGAAGCATCCCCGGCGGCGGAGTCGGGTGATCGGATAGTCGTTCATGTTGAAGGAGCGGTCGCGCTCCCCGGTGTACACGAGCTCGCCGCGGGATCCCGTGTGCATGACGCCATAGACGCCGCCGACGGGTTGACCGCGGAAGCGGACCGCACACGGATCAACCTTGCAGCGCAGTTGGCCGACGGGCAGAGGGTCTGGGTTCCAGCGGTGGGCGAGCCGGAGCCGACGGTGGTCAATATGGACGCCGCACCCGGCGCCGTCAGTTCCCCGGGCGCTCCGGTCAACATCAACACTGGTGATCTCGCAACCCTGGAGACGCTTCCGGGAATCGGGCCGAGCATCGCCGCCGCGATCATCCGACACCGCCAAGAGCACGGCGCGTTCAGCCGAGCGGAGGGACTGCTCGAAGTCCCGGGGATCGGTCCGGCGAAACTGGACCAGATCCTGTCGCTGGTAACCGTGTGAGCGCGCACCTTGTAGCGGTGGCAGCAGCCTTGGGGGCCTGGTGGATGCTCGCGGTCTCGCTGCCCGTGCTGATCGTGACGGCCTTGGTGACGTGTTGGCGGAGACACATCGCTCTGGTGATCCTGCTCACGTTCGTGGCTGTCGGCACCCGTGGAGCTGCGGCGGTCGACGCGCTCGACTATCCGGAGGCAGACTCGTTCTCGGGCTGGGTCACCCTGCTCGATGACCCCCGGCCCGTGGGCACGGTAGGGGTTGTGGCCACAGTGCGCCATGAACGCAGACGGCTCACCGCTGTGGCTCACGGCGCACCCGCAGCGCGGCTCGACGACGCCTTGGCCGGAGAACGACTGTGGTTGAGCGGACGTGTCGCTCCGGTGGGTCCCCAGGACACATACGCCCACTGGCGTCACGTAGTCGGCAGGCTGACCGTCGAGTCGGTCGAGAGTCGCGAGCCGGGATCACCGGTGTCCCGGTTCGCCAACACGGTGCGAAGGACGCTCGTAGACGGCGCCGGGTCTTTGAGTCGCAGCGACCGCGCCGTTTTCCTGGGCATGGTGATCGGCGACGACCGCGGCCAGACAGTTGTCGTCGCCGATGACTTCCGAGCGGCCGGCCTTGGTCATCTGCTGGTGGTCTCGGGACAGAACGTGGCTTTCGTGCTTGCAGTGGTGGCCCCGCTCGCCGGCCGTTTCAGACCGGCGTTCCGGGCGTTGTGGCTCTTTGCCGCGTTGTTGTTGTTCGCGGTGATCACCAGATTCGAGCCCTCGGTGCTGCGGGCCGTGGCGATGGCCGGTGCGGGGATCGGGGCTTCGGTCATGGGCGCCCCGATCGACGGAAGACGGGCACTTTCCTGGGCGGTTGCAGCGCTGTTGTTGATCGATCCGTTCCTGGTGCGTCTGGTGGCGTTTCAGCTGTCGGTGGCCGCCACCGCCGGCATCGTCTGGTGGTCGGGGAGGCTCGCGGAGCGTCTCGTCGGACCAGCCTGGCTGCGAGTGCCCATGGCGACGACCGCGGCCGCGCAGTTGGCGGTGTCGCCGGTGCTGCTGGGCTTGTTCGGGCCGCTGCCGCTGGCTTCGCTTCCGGCGAACCTGTTGGCGGGGCCGGTCTCGGGCGCGGTGATGGTCTGGGGCTGCACCGGTGGTTTGTTCGCCGGCGTGGTCGGCGGCGTCGGCGCCGAGGTGATCCACCTGCCCAGCAAGGTGATGTTGTGGTGGATCGGTGGTGTTGCCTCGCGTGCGGCTTTGGGTCCGCAGGCAACCCTCGGTGCGGTGTCGATTGTGCTGTTGGGAGGAGCGGCTCTGCTGGCGATGTCCAAGGTCCGGTTGATGACATTCGCCGCCGGTCTTGTGGCGCTGCTAGTGGCGTTGGTGGCGCTGGTCTCGGCGCCGACGCTTTCGGTCGGCGAACATCGTCTGGCCGGAGAGTCGCGAGCAATCGTGTCCGCCGACGGCAACCTGGTGCTGGTGCTCGACAACCCGCCGACACGGGCCCTCGTTGAATCGTTGCGGACAGCCGGAGGGGGAAGGCCCGAGCTGGTCATCGCCCTCGACGGAGATCGATCCGACGCTGAGGCGGTGCTGGCGCTGACTGAACGGTTCGGAGGCTTCGCGGTTGCCGCCCCGCCGATGCATCGCGTGCCGGGCGGCCGCACGGTTCAACAGGGACAGACCGTGGAGATCGATGATGTGACCGTGCGCTTCGGGCGGGTCGAGCAGCGACTGGAGATAAGCGTGCGACGCGGGGTCCGCCCGTAGTCGGACCGAGTGCTTGTTGTCGTAGTCTGCGTGTAGGGTCCGGTCGATGTTCCTCGAGTTGGGCGACTCGCGCTTTGATGTGACGAACCGTGCGCTGGTGATGGGCATTCTGAATCGAACTCCCGACTCCTTTTATGACAGCGGCGAATACTGGGATTTTGACGATTTCCTGTGCAAAGCAGAACTTCTGGTCGACCAGGGCGCCGACTTTTTGGATGTCGGCGGGGTCAAAGCAGGTCCCGGACCGGAAGTGACTCCGCAAGCCGAGATCGAGCGGGTGGTCCCGGCGATCGAAGCTCTGCGAGCACGTTTCGACATGCCCGTTTCGGTCGACACGTTCAGGGCCTCGGTTCTCGAAGAGTCTCTCAGAGCCGGGGCTGTGGTCGGCAACGACATCAGCGGGTTCGCGGACCCCGACTACCTCAGAGTCGCCTCCGAGCACGGCGCTTCAGTGGTTGCCACACATGTTCGCATCGGCCCTCGCATTCCCGATCCGCATCCTCGTTACGACAACCTTCGCGCCGAGGTCACTGAGTTCTTGCGGGTGCGTGCCGAAGCGGCTCTGGCAGCGGGGATCCCCCGCAGCAGGATCATGATCGACGCCGGACTCGACTTGGGCAAGACACCCGCCATGTCCACCGAGTTGATGCGCCACAGCGACGATCTCGTCGGGTTGGGGTTCGTAGTCTTCTTGTCGGCCTCGAACAAGGGTTTCCTCGGCGAGTTGACCGGAACTCTGGTGGACGACCGGACCAACGCCACGCTGGGTGCGCATGCTCTGGGAATCGCGCTCGGTTGCCGCGTCCTGAGAGCCCACGACGTTGCCGGCAGCCGTCGCATCGCCGACACAATGGCCGTCCTCTTGGAAAACCGCCGCTCCGGCACCAGCGCGGCCCGTGGCCCGAGCGGCCCGGTGAGCGCAGCGAACAAGAGCGGGGAGCAGAGCGCAACGAACAAGAGCAGGGTGTAGGGGGCGTAGATGGCACTTCGGCTGATACTCGGAGACGATCCGGTTCTCGTGGGCGAAGCAGTGAGCAGAGCGGTCGACGAGCTGGTGGGCGACGGAGACCGTTCGCTGATGCTCGAAACCCTGACCGAGGTCGAATACCGCACCGAGGAGGGCGCCTTCGAACCGGCGCGTCTGATCGACGCGGCCCGTACCCCGCCGTTCTTGACCGACAGACGTGTGGTTGTCGGCCGCCACGCGAGCCGCTGGGCACGCCCCGAGCAGCTCAGCGCCATCACCGATTTGTTGGGCGAGCCGCTCGACTCGACCGACCTCGTGATCGTGTGGGAGCGCGGCGTCGATCCCAGAGTCGACAGGATGCCGTCGCTGCCCAAGGCGCTGAAACAAGCCGTGGAGGTGGCGGGAGGCACCGTCGAACAAACCTCGGTGCCCAGAGGCAAAGCAGCGGCGGCATGGCTGCGGGAGCACCTGGGCGCCTCGACACTGCAGTTCGACCGGGCTGCGGTCGCGGCCGTCGAGAATCTCATCGGAGAGGACCGGGGCCGTGTCGTCGGACTGCTGCGGACACTTGAAGGTGCGTTGGACCCGGGGGCGACCGTCACCAGCGACGATGTGGCGATCTATGGCGGCGACCATCTCGGTTCAGCGGTGCCGTGGGCTCTCGACGATGCGATCGACAAGGGCGATATACCAGCGGCGTTGAAAGTCTTGACTCGGCTTGTCGGATACGACGGGACTCTGAGCGAACGGAACGGCGCGGCGTTCCGGTTGCTGGGGATGCTCCACAAGCGCTATGCGAACATGCTCCGACTCGACGGTGCCGGCGTCTTCGACGAAGCCGAGGCAGCCAAGCTGCTGGGGATGAAAGGCTCGACGTTTCCCGCCAAGAAGGCGATGCAGCAGAGCCGCAGGCTCGGGACGTCCAAGCTGGCACGCGCCATCGAGTTGCTGGCAACCGCCGATCTGCAGCTTCGGGGAACCGTCGACTGGCCGCCCGAGTTGGTGATGGAAGTTCTGGTGGCTCGGCTGAGCAACCTCAGCCACGGTGCCAGCCGTTGAGCTTGGGCTAGCCGTTGAACTTGGTGCCAGCCGTTGAACTTGGTGCTAGCCGTTGAGCTTGCGGACCAGGCGGCTCTTGTTGCGAGCCGCGGTGTTCTTGTGGATCACACCCTTCTGGGCGGCTTTGTCGATTCTCTGGACGGCCAGCCGGACGGCATCCTCTGAATCGGGAGCATCATCGCTGATGGCTTCGAGCGCGCTGCGAGTGCGGGTGTTGATCTCAGAACGGACGCTGCGGTTGCGTTGATTGCGCTTCAGATTCTGTCGGTTGCGCTTAATCTGCGACTTGATGTTTGCCACGGTTACCTGCTGGTGTTCACGATTGGACGACGGGTCAGCGTATCGGGTGCAGGCACTGGATCGCACCCGCTCGCAGATATCGTCGTCAGCAGATGGACCTTGAGCGCATACGTAACACGTCGATCATCGCCCACATTGATCATGGCAAGTCCACTCTCGCCGATCGGTTGTTGGAACTCACGGGCGCGGTCGACGCAAGGGACATGCGAGCCCAGTACCTCGACTCCATGGATCTCGAACGGGAGCGGGGCATCACCATCAAGCTTCAATCGGTCCGCCTCGAATGGGGCGACCACGTCATCAACCTCATCGACACGCCCGGCCATGTCGACTTCGGTTACGAGGTGAGTCGATCGCTGGCTGCCTGCGAGAGCGTGATCCTGGTGGTCGACGCCGCTCAGGGGATCGAGGCGCAGACCCTGGCGAACTGCTATCTGGCGATGGAGAACGATATGGAGATCGTCGCCTGTCTCAACAAGATCGACCTGCCCGCGGCCGAGCCCGACAAGTACGCCGCGGAGATAGAGCAGGTCCTCGGCATCCCGGCCGAGAACGTCCTGCACATCTCCGCCAAGACGGGCGAGGGGGTCGCGGAACTCCTCGACGCGGTCGTGGCGACCACGCCCTGCCCGCAAGGAGACCCCACCGACCCGCTGCAGGCGCTGATATTCGATTCGCACTTCGATCAGTACCGCGGCGTGGTTTCCTCGGTGCGGGTGGTCAACGGAGTCATGTCGACCAAGTCCAAGCTGCGGTTCATGCATGCTCAGACGACCCATGATCCCGACGAGATCGGTGTGCGCACGCCGGAGAACAAACCTGTCGACGAGCTCGGGCCGGGGGAGACCGGCTATCTCATCGCCGGCATCAAAGACGTGGGCGAAGCCCGATCGGGAGAGACGGTCACCACCGACAGGAACCCCGCGGCTGAACCGCTCGACGGCTATGCGGAGCCCAAGCCGATGGTGTTCTCTGGGCTGTATCCGATTGAGGGGGACGAGTTCACAGACCTGCGCGAAGCCCTTGAGAAACTGCGGCTCAACGACTCGAGTTTCACCTACGAGCCGGAGACCTCCGGCGCTCTCGGGTTCGGGTTCCGCTGCGGTTTCCTCGGCCTGCTGCACATGGAGATCGTCCGCGAGCGGCTCGAGCGGGAATTCGGGCTCTCGCTGATCTCCACGGCGCCGTCGGTCGAGTACCGGGTCACCCGCAACGACCAACGCACCACCGTTGTGTCGAACCCGTCGGACCTGCCGCCGGCCGGCGAGGTCACCTCGATTGCCGAGCCTTACCTGAAGGTCAGCGTGCTCGCGCCGTCGCAGTACACGGGGACTGTCATGGACCTGTGCCAAGGCCGGCGCGGCAAGATGGTGAAGATGGAGTACCTGTCGCCCGAGCGTGTGGAGATCAGCTATCGATTGCCCCTCGCCGAGGTCGTCATCGACTTCTTCGATCAGCTCAAGAGTCGCACGCAGGGCTACGCCAGTCTCGACTACGAACCCGACGGCTATGGGGTCGACAGCCTTGTCCGGGTGGACGTGCTGCTTCATGGAGAGCCAGTCGATGCTTTCAGCACGATCGTCCACAAGGACAATGCATACGCATACGGCAATAAGATGGCCGAGAAGCTCAAAGAGTTGATTCCCCGCCAGCAGTTCGAGGTGCCGATCCAGGCTGCGATCGGCGGAAAGATCATCGCCCGCTGCACAGTGCGCGCCTATCGCAAGGACGTGACCGCCAAACTCTACGGCGGCGACGTCACCCGCAAGAACAAGCTGCTTCAGAAACAGAAACGCGGGAAGAAGCGCATGAAGTCGATCGGCAGGGTCGACATCCCCCAGGAAGCTTTCATCTCCGCGCTGCAACTGCACGACTGAAGGGGCACTGCTGAACCGGTCTGATGAACCGGTCTGATGTCCGGTCCCCGGCAACCGGTACAATTCCATCGATGATTGACGATCAGCGCATGGTTTTCGACAACCGCAAGGCAGCGATCCTCTCAGCCGTTGTCCAGCAGTACATCGAGACCGCCCAGCCGGTGGGTTCGAGCCGGGTGTCCAACACCCCGGGGGTTGCCGTGTCGCCTGCGACCGTGCGGCACGAAATGGCGGTGCTCGAAGAACAGGGCTATCTCGCCCAGCCGCACACCAGCGCCGGACGGATTCCGACCGACAAGGGCTACCGGTTCTTCGTCGACGCCCTGCGCAAGCGCGAGCCCTCGTTGGTCGCGTCCGATCGCGGCATGGTCCGACAGTTCTTCGCGGATGCGCACGGCGAACTCGAGTCCGTGCTTGCCCGCACGTCTGATCTGCTCATTTCGCTCACCGACTGCGCGGCCGTGGTGGTCGGTCCCGACGTCGACATCGCCCGGGTGCGGTCGACGCAGTTGGTCGACCTTGCTTCGCATGTGGTGATGGTCGTGGCGGTGATGTCCAACGGTGTGATTGAGAAGCGGACTGTCGAGGTCGCAACCGAACTCACCCCGGAGATAGTTCAAGACGCCAATCGCAGACTGGCCGATACGGTCGTCGGCAAGTCTTTGGCGGAGATCCAACCCCAGGCGCTCGACGACGACCCGCTTCTCAACGCCGCGGTCGAGGCGCTGAGCGCTGCGAGCCACACAGCGGAGATCGTTGTCAGAGGAGCATCGCGGGTTGCCGCGGCGTTCGACGCGGTCGACCAGATTCGCGAGGTGCTGGCCATTCTCGAACAGCAGATCGTGGTCGTCTCACTGATCCGCGACGTGCTCGACCGCGGCATGCGGGTCGCGATCGGACAGGAGACCGGAGTTGAGCCTCTCGCGGACTGCTCCCTCGTCGTCGCCCCGTACTCTGTCGAGGGCGAGACGACCGGAATGATCGGCGTGTTGGGTCCCACGCGAATGGACTACGAGCAGGCACTCTCGGCTGTAGCTGTGGTGAGTCGCCGGCTCGGTCGTGTGCTGAGTGAGAACTGAGAATGGCCGACCACTATCAGACTCTGGGAGTCGAGCCGGACGCCACGGACGAGGAGATCAAGCGCGCCTACAAGAAGCTCGCCCGTCGATTCCATCCCGACATGAACCCTGGGGATTCATCCGCCGAGACTCGCTTCAAGGAGGTGGCGGCCGCCTACGAGGTGCTCGCTGACCGTGACCGACGAGCCCGCTACGACCGCTTCGGCCCTGACGCGCCAGGCGCCGGCGACCCCTTCGGCGGGGGTTTGGGCGACATCTTCGAGGCCTTCTTCGGCGGTTCAGGCTTCGGCGCCCAGGCGCAGGGGCGACCGGGTCGTCCACGCGGCGAAGACATAGAGGCGCATATAGACCTTGATCTTGAAGATGTGGTGTTCGGCGGGGAACGCGACATCAATGTGCGCACAGCGGTCCGTTGTGAACCTTGCGACGGGTCCGGTGCGGCACCCGATACCCGACCCGTGGTCTGCGATGAATGCGGCGGAACCGGGCAGGTTCGCCGAGTCCGCCAGTCCGTGCTCGGCCAGATGGTGACCGCGTCAGCCTGCCGGACCTGCGGTGGTGCGGGCGAGCGGATCGAGGCTCCCTGCGACGAATGCGGCGGGCTGGGGCGAACGATCGAGCAGCGAACCTACAAAGTCGAGGTTCCGGTGGGTGTGGACGACGGGACGACCCTGCGTCTCGGCGGTCGTGGGGCTGCGGGGATGCGCGGCGGCGCCCAAGGCGACCTTTATGTTCATGTCCGGGTTCGTCCGCATCCCGTGTTCCACCGAGACGGTGACGATCTGGTCCACGCGCTGTATGTGCCGTTCACTCAGGTGGCGTTGGGCGCCGAACTCGAGTACGAGACTCTCGACGGCGTCGAGACCCTGGTGATTCCCCGTGCCACTGAGAGCGGCACCGTGTTCCGGTTCCGCAGTCGAGGTGTGCCCCACGTTCAGGGGAGGGGGCGCGGCGATCTACGGGTCGAGATCGTCGTCGATGTGCCCGATGAACTGGACGAAGCCCAGGAGCAGTTGCTGCGCGATCTGGCCGAGGCACGGGGCGAAGAGGTCGCAGAGCCTCCTCAAGGCTTGTTCTCACGAATAAAGTCGGCCTTGACATGATCTTCGGGCTCGCTGGCAGGTGAAGACCGGTGGCGCCGCCAAAATGAAATCGACCCGTGAGTACAACAGGCGCGTGGGGGAGATCCTGCGAGCTGTTCGGCGACGAAAGAAGATGTCGCTGCAGGAAGTCGAGGGGCTGTCGAACCAGGAGTTCAAGGCGTCGGTTCTGGGAGCGTATGAGCGCGGAGAACGAGCCGTTTCAGTTCCGCGTCTCTGGCGACTGGCCGGTTTCTACGGTGTCGCTACTACACAGCTCCTTCCGCCCGATGGACCAGTGCCGGTTGCCGACAGCGGGCCAGAATCTGCCGATCCGCTGTTGGGCGACCTGGTCGAGAAGCTGGATCTGTCGGATTCTGAAGCTCAGACCCTCAATCGGGTCCTGTCGTTGATTGCGGCTGCACTGGAGGCAGAGTCAGGACGGCCCCCGGATGAATCAGATCAGGGTTCCCGTTGAGAATCCCGCGGTTCGTTTCGATGAGCAGGCGCCAGTAGGCGACCACTGCCGCCGGTTCAGTGTCGTAGCCCTGATCGCGCAGAGTCTCTACCGCGATCTCCCATAGGTTGTCCCCCTCGCCGACCGTTCGATGCTGTGGATTCGATGCGCCGGAAGCGGCGCGTTGATCAGAAGCGGTGGCTGATTCGACGAGTCCGGAGGCAGCCACGTCCGAGCTGGGCAACCGTGTGGTCGCCTGCGCCGGCTGTTTCGACGGATCGGCGCTCTGCGATTCAACCTCTGAGGGGCCGAGATCGGTGAGCACCGGCGTGAATCGAGGCGGCTCGATCTGCGGCCCGAGATCCTCCAAGACCACGCGAGCGTCGGTGCTCTGTGTGCCGGCGGCTGCGACCGTGGGAGCGGCGAGCGTCACCGCTGCAACGCCGGCGGCGAGGATCTCCCTGAACGATTTCGGTGTTATACGACGCCAGACGCCTTGCAGCAGGCCGCTCGGACAAAGCGCCGCCAGCAGACCGGCCGTGCCGATGAAGATGCCCCAGCCGGCCAGCGTGATGCCGGCGACGCGGAACAGGGTCATCGACGCGGCAGCGGTGCCGTGTCTTTCCCACCACTCGGCGAACGAATCGGGCTCCGTCGGCGGCCAGGGCGTCGAAGCGTTGAGTTCGATCAGGAGGGCCGCGCAACAAAGCGACAGCAACACCAGCGCAGCACAGCGCAGCGGGTCGGGACGGTGAGTTTTCATGAAAGCTCCATTTCTATGAGTGTCGACCCGTCGGAGCGGATGACCCGAAGGTGATCGCACCCGCCGACCGGGTCGTTGCGAAGGTCGACGGCACCCTCGACCACGGTCACATAGTCGGCCTCGATGTGTTCGGACGGGGCCGGCCAGGTTGCGAACACAGCGACCAGCCCGGTGCTCGGCCGTAGCAGAGCGGGTGTTGCGTTTCCGTCGCACGTCCAGTCGCCGAGAAGCGCCACGTCGCCCCGCAGGCCGACCCCGTAGCGGCGGCCCTGATGGGTGAGGATCAAAGGTTCGGCATTGCTGACCCCGTTCTGGTCCTCGGCCAGCACGACTGCGTCCGACGTTGAGACGGCCGCGGGGTTTGTGCTCGTCGGCACGGGGTCGGCTGGCACGGGGTCGGCTGGTGCCGGGTCGGCTGGCACGGGGTGGGCCGGCACTGGGTGAGCTGGCACGGGGTGGGTCTGGACCGCGTTGAGTCCCGTGGCTGCGTCGGGCGAACTCCCGGGCTTGAACACCAACCAACCCACCAGGGCCAGCCCGATCAGCGCGACGGCTGCCGTGGAGGCCCGTCTGGATGGCGCCGGCGGCGCAAAACGCGCGCGTGGGAGCGTGCGCCTGCGGGGGCCGCCGTGCAGGCGGTCGAGTTCCGCGGTGAGATCGCCCGCCGTCACCGAACCTCGTTCAGCGCGTCGCGCCAGAGCTTCAAGCTGGCGACGCTCCTTTTCCTCGCAGGCGACAGCGAGATGATCGATCAGACCGGCGAATCCTGCCAGATCACGTGCACAACCAGCTTCGCTGGAAGCAGTGGCGTCGGCCAGCCCGCACAGGACCGGTCGCTTGTCGGGCGCCACCAGGACATGCTCGGGGCACAGAGCACCGTGGACGGTGCCTAGATCGTGGAGGTCGGCGACGATCGACGCCGCCGAGGCCAGCGCTTCGAGCGACTCGGAGGGTGTGTTGGGCGGCTGGGTTGCCCAGGAGTCCGGGCCCACGAATGCCAGGTACAGCTCGACAGAGGCGCCCTCGACGAAATCAACGAACTGCACGACCCCGGGGTGTTCCAAGCGCCTCAAAAGCTGCGCCTCGTGTCGGATCCGATCCGAGTCCTCCGGAGGCGCCGTTTTGCAAGCCAACAGGTTTCCGTTTCTTCGGGTGACCGTTATGCCTGTCATAGATATTGATATTATATGAAAACAAATATTGTGCAACATCAAATCATGGAGGCTGGCAGGGAATCTGGAACCGGTAGCCTTGAGGTGATGTCGTTTCCGCTCGTAGTCGCCTTAGAGCCGGAGTCACCCGCTTCCCAGGCCGGACTCGAGCTGGGCGATGAGATCCTGAGGATCGGCGGCGAGGTGCCGCGGGACGTCATCCGCTGGCAGATACTTACCGACGACGCCGTGGTGCCACTGAGCGTGCAACGAGAATCACAGCGTCTCGAACTGATCGTGACCAAACGCGCCGGAGAACCGCTCGGCGCCGAAGTACACGCCGCCGTGTTCGACAGAGTGCAGACATGCGACAACCACTGCGAGTTCTGCTTCATCCATCAACTGCCCCGAGGAATGCGCCGTTCGCTGTACCTGAAAGACGACGACTACAGGCTCTCGTTCCTGTACGGGAACTTCACGACGCTGACACGTTTCTCTGAACTCGACATGGAGCGAGTCATCACCGAGCGCCTGTCGCCGCTCAACGTTTCGATCCACGCCACGGACCCGCAGATCCGCGCGGATATTCTGGGCAACCGGCGAGGAGCGGTGTCGTTGCGGTGGCTCCGGGCGCTGTTGGATCACGGGATCGAGGTTCACGGCCAGGTTGTGGTATGTCCTGGCGTCAACGACGGCGAGGTGCTCGAAGACACTCTCGCCGGGGTGCTCGAACGCTTCGGGGAGTTGGCGACGATCTGCGTCGTGCCGCTGGGGGTGTCGCGTTTCAACAAGCAGAAGCGGATGCGGCCTCACACGATCACCGAAGCGCAGCGGGTCACCGACATAGTCGGCGATTGGCAGGAGATCTTCGCCGGCGTCCTCGGTCGACGACTGGTGTTCGCGGCCGACGAGTACTACCTGATGGCCCGCAGGCCGTTCCCCGACGCTGACAGCTACGAGGGATTCCCGATGCATGAAGACGGGATCGGCATGGCCCGCACGCTCGAGTCCGAGTTCCACAACCCGACCGCTGAACCGACACGCCCCGTATCGGGGTTCTTCGCCTGGGTCGACGGAGCTCCCGCCGACGGTTACCGATCGCCGCGTGCGGGTTCGCCGGCCTGCTCGGTCGGTGCCCCCGAAGACAGCGGGTCCGGCGGGTCCGGCGCGTCCGACGCTTCGACCGCACGGGCCACGAGAGTGTCGCTCGGCGCGGCGAGGCACGCCCCCGTCGGGGTGCTGACAGGGACCATGTCGGCGCCCGTGATCGAGTCGTTGACGAACTCGCTGGACCGCGACGATGTGCGGGTCATCGGTGTGCCGAACCACTACTTCGGCGGCAACATCGGGGTCACAGGACTGATGGTGGGCGAGGATCTGGCGAGGGTGCTGGCCGATGAGCCGGAGGGCCATCGCTATCTCCTGCCCGACGTCTGCCTGAGTCGGGGAGTCTTCCTCGACGGCGCCTCGCCCGCGGATCTGCCCCGCACCGTCGAAGTCGTGCCGACCGACGGCGCGGCCCTGCGCCAGGCCTTGGAGCAGGGCGCTCGAACAGGGGCGGTCCGAGCATGACCCTTCCTGTTGTGGCTGTGGTGGGCCGTCCGAACGTCGGCAAGTCCACGCTGGTCAACCGCATCATCGGACGGCGTGAGGCGATCGTTGAACCGCGTCCCGGCGTCACCCGGGATCGCAAGGTCCTCGAAGCGGAATGGCTCGGATGCCATTTCCGCCTTCTTGACACCGGCGGTTGGACAGCCGACGGCGACCTGCTCGACGACAAAGTCTCCAAGCAGTCCGAGTTGGCGATGGCACAGAGCGACGTCGTGATCTTCGTGGTCGACGCCATGATCGGGGTTGCGTCGGACGATCAGCAGGTGGTCAAGCATTTGCGGCGTTCCAAAGTGCCGGTGCTGCTGGTGGCCAACAAAGTGGACGATGCCGGCCACGAGCACTCGATCTGGGAGTTGTTGGGCCTCGGCTTGGGAGACCCGTTCCCGGTCAGCGCCCTGCACGGTCGCGGAACGGGCGATCTGCTGGACGAGGTGGTTCGCCTTCTGCCGGGCGACCCGAGTGACACGCCCGCCGGTCCCGCTGAGCACGATCCCACAGCGCATGATCCGAACATGTTCGCGGTGGCGCTCGTCGGGCGTCCCAACGTGGGCAAGTCCACGCTGTTCAATCGGCTGATCGGCGAGGAACGCGCCATAGTCCACGACAGGCCCGGCACGACCCGCGACGCCATCGACACGATTGTGGAAACCGACCACGGCCCGATCCGTTTCATCGACACGGCCGGGATGCGTCGCAAGGCGCGCATAGCCGAGGACACCGAGTACTACTCTCTTCTTCGAGCGCTGAAGGCCGTCGACAGCTCTGACGTCGCGCTGCTGGTGATCGACGCCACCGTCGGGGTCACCCACCAGGACCAGCGTCTCGCCGAGCGGGTCGACGGCGCGGGCTGCCCGATCGTGATTCTGCTCAACAAGTGGGAACTGCTCGACACCGTCAAGCGAGACAAGATCGCCGAAGACGTGGAGCGCAAACTCGGGTTCCTGGGAGACTCCCCGGTGCTGCGGATCAGCGCCCTGACCGGCAAGGGCGTCAACAGGCTGTGGCCGGCGATCCAGACCTCAGTCGTCGAATACCGAACCCGGATTCCGACTAGCGACGTCAACAAAGTGATCCGTTCCGCCCAAGCAGCCCAGCCCGCGCCGCGCGGGGCTCGGGTGCTCTATGCGACGCAGGGCGCCACCGACCCACCTACTTTCGTGCTGTTCGTCAACAGGGAACTGCCGAGGACGTACATGCGCTACATCGAGCGTCGGCTGCGGGAGGAGTTCGGACTGGGCTCGACTCCGATCAAGCTGCGGGTCCGCAAGCGCAGCGATTGACCGTCGTAAGGGGATGTGTCGCCGGGGTATAGTTGTGCTGGGCGAACCATCTCGGCCGCTAATGCGAGTTCCTGGAGGGGAACCGGCTCAACGCCACGGGAGCCACGATGACCACTATCATTCTCGCTACTCTCGCAGTTCTAAGCACGGCGACGTCTGTCGTCTACGCCCGTTCGGCTCGTCGCCGGCTCCGGCTCGCCCGTTTGATCGAGACCGACAACGCCGACGACCGAGAAGGGCATTCGTTGGCATTCGCCGCGTACCGCAAAGAAGCCCATACGTCGATGGTGTATGCGCTGATCGCGCCCGCCGCCGCGGTCGTGGCGGTGTTCGACGGGACCAACGCGACCGCGGCCGTCTTCGGCCTGCTGGTCGTGCCTGCGGGTGCTTCGTTGTGGTGGTCGCGCACGCTGGCCCGCGAGGCCCGCATGGCCCGCAACCGCTACGACATCGAGCGTCGGGCGTCAGAGGCGCTCGAGCAGGAGCAGTTGGCGCCCAAGGCATGGGCAGCCCGTCTCGCTCCCGAGCAGGTGCCGGATTTTCCCGGCTTTGAGATCGGTCGCGTCTACCAGGCAGGCTCGGGGCTCATGGCGGGAGACTTCTTCGACGTGCACCGGGTGGGACCCACCAGGGTCGCCGCGGTCATAGGCGATGTGGCCGGTCACGGCATCGAGTCCTCGATCACAGCCTTTCAAGCGAAGTACCTGCTGAGGGTGTTCCTGCGCCAGTTCCGCGACCCGGCTCAAGCATTCGAGGAACTCAACGAGCAGCTTGCCTCCGGCGACCGTCAGGAGGAGTTCATTTCCGCCGCGGTGGTCGTGTTCGACACTGAGGCGGGAACCCTGCGCTGTGCGTCGGCAGGACACCCTGCGGTGTTCTTCTTTCAGGAGGACGGCGTCAAGCCGCTGCGCTCCACGGGTCCGCTGCTGATGCTCGACTCCAATGCCACCTACTTCTCCCGGGAGATCCCGATGGAGAGCGGCGACATGATCGTCATGTACACCGACGGTCTGGCCGAGGCCCGTGCCGGGGGTGCGCTGTTCGGCGAGGACCGCATCATCAAGACCGCGGAACGCGAGCTGAACGCGCCGCCCGACGTGTTGTGCAAGGCGCTGCTCGACGCGGCCAAGGATCATGCGGGCGGGATCATCGACGACGACACCGCGGTCATGGCGATTCGTCGCGACTGATCTGTGCACCGACTCCGATGCCCTGGTGTACGTCGTGTGACCGGAACTGGACACCGACGTCTTTGACGACGGCCGGCACCTGCCCCGATTGTGGTGAACCGGTCGAGCCGACCCCGGGTGTGGAGCATTCTCCCCAGACGTACCGCCCGCCCTGGCATTTCTGGCTCGGCCTGGCCGCCGCCACGATCTACCTGGGCTGGCGAGCCATCGACGGCCTGCTGCTGCTGTTCTAGCTGTAGTGGACATAGAGGTTGGTAGCTCCGCGATGGGTGCCGGGGATGAACCGTGTCGGACCGTTGATCGGGGTGAGATCGGTCGTGGGACATCGCCACGCAGCAAGCGACCTCTATCGGTCATCGAGGCCGTCCGCCACAGCAGATTCAAGTCCCCGGCCCTCTGCCTGATATGAGGCTGCTTCGACGGCGCTCAGTTCATCGAGTGCGTCGTGCACCGACGCCCACCATTCGTCGCGACTGAGGCGGTTTACTGCCTCGGTCACGACATCGAGCATCGTCGTGCCCCGTTGCACAGCCAACCGGGAGATCTCATCTCGCAACTCGAAAGGGACTCGCAAAGTAGTAGGCTGAGAAAGCGCCACAAAAGTAGCTTATCAAGCTACATAATCTGCGCTTGGACCTCTGTCACACCTTGCCTCTAACGTGACGTCGAACAAACCGGGAGGTGTCCGTGGCCAAGTTGACCCAGATAATCCGAAACAGCGATCCCGTGTCGGAGACCGATGCCAACAAGGTCTTTGGACTGTTGATCCCGATTGTCGAGAGGGTGCCGAATGCCGAAGCCGCGGTGGAGGTTGCTGGATCGGTCATCAGCAGGTGTGCCCTCGATGACGATCGTCATCTGGCCCATGTCCTTGACTGGTGGTACGTCGTGACCACCGGAAGGCCGTCAGCGAACGGGGGAGCGCACCGGCTTCCGGAGTCTCTGGACGGAAGGGTCAGGGGCAGCATGGTCGCACTGATCGATCTTGACGTGGGGTTGCCGCGGGCGGAGTGGCTGCGCAAGAAACAGGAGTTCGATCAGCGCTTGTCTGCTGCTGATTTGCCCCATTCCGGCCCTGAGGGGACAGCGCTCGGCGAAGAACTTAGAGACACGGTTGAGAATCTGAAGGCGAACCGCAAGGCGGCTCCGGTCGAGATCGACATGCGCAAGCTGGAACGGGAACTTCGTGACAGGGGAGTGAACACAAGCGGTTCTGCATACAAGAAAATGCGCAAAGATTACCAACGCGATGTAGAAACTGTGAACAAAGCCGTCGATCTTCAGGCTGAGGTCGAACCGTGGAACCGTCTACAAACGCCAACGATCATCGACGAAGTGCCAATTGAGTTCAAGGATGCCGTCGGGCGACTGGCTGAAGAACTGTTGAGGCCGATCCTGGCCGCCAACGCTGCCCCTGTTGTTGACGGTGTGGACCTTGCGAGTCGATTCGACAGTGCTGGGCGCAGCGAGAATCGATCCGGGCGCTACCGGCTCGCGCGTGTCGTGGAAGCTTGGTGCGAGGAGTCGGGCGAATCCGTGCCATCCCTCGAAGACGAGATGCAACGCCACCGAATCCTACAGGACGAGATCAAGCGCTTGGCCGCCAAACCGAGCGCGCAGGAAGGCATCGACGAGATCAACATTCATGTGCTCGAGGACGATCTGGACAACGCCGAGAAAGCACTCAAGCGACTTCAAGAGCAGATTGCACGCACCGAACACGCTGAACTTGCGCGGTCGCAACTCCAGGGATTGCGACGCAAGCTGGAGGAGTCCAGTCTGAGCGACGACGCCGATTGGACTGAACGCGTCGCGGGTCTCGAAGCACGGTTCAGCGACACCGGCCCCAACGAGATCGCTCGCGAGATCAACATCGCGTTCTCGGAACTGTCCGGGCAGCTCGACCATCTGGTCCAGGAACAACAGACGGAACTGGAGCAGAATCTGGTGCCGCTTGAGTTTCTGGGTGCTTCCGACTCGAAGATGCGGGAATGGAGGCAGCGCATCGGCGCGTTGGAGACCCGCGAAGGGCGCGGGGCCAACGAATTGGGTCAGGAAATCGATGAAGCTCTTCGTCAGCTGCGCGAGGAATGCCGCAAGCTCGTTGAGGCGAACGTCGAGGACATTCAAGGGGCGCTCACCGAAGAACGCGAGTACTTCCGCGACGAAGACTATGAATCGTTTGCGAGCCAAGCGTCCGCGATAGCGGGATGGCTTGAAGACCCCGAACCGACCGATCTGCTCCTGCGGGACGCTCGGGAACACTCTGAGCAACTCTTGCGCGACATTGTGGAACGCAGGATTCATCGGTGGCAACCAGGAGACGGTGAGGGTCAACTGATTCAACACATCTTGGATTACTGCAAAGGACCGTTGGACTATGACGACACGGACATAAGGCGCTTGTACGTGTCGCTGAAGACGCGGCCGTTCGTGATCCTGGCGGGACTCACCGGTTCTGGCAAGAGCTCCTTGACACGGACGTTCGCGGAGTCCCTCGGCGCCAACAATGCCAACGGCAGATTTCGGCGCGTCGCCGTCAAACCGGACTGGATCGACCAGACAGAGGTGCTCGGGTTCGTCAACCCGATATCCAATCGCTTCGTCGCCGGTTGGCTCGCTGAGACCGTCCGCGACTGTGAGCGCGAGCCGGATCGCCTGCACTTCGTGCTGCTTGACGAGATGAACCTTGCTCCAGTGGAGCAGTACCTGGCCGAGTGGCTGTCGGCCATCGAAACGTCGCGTTCGGGACATGACGATGTGCGCCTACCGCTCTATTCCTCATCGCTCGAACCGGAGAACAAAGATGATTGGCCGGCTGCCCTGAAGTTTCCTGACAATCTGCTGATCGTTGGCACGGTCAACGTGGACGAAACGACACGCCCACTGTCGGAGCGGGTCCTTGATCGGGCGAACGTGCTACTGCTCAACGTGGAAGTTTCAGATCGACATCACGAGGAAAACGGCCAACCCCCGAAGCCATGGCACGTCGGGACGACTGAATGGCGGAAGGTCTGCACCTCGCACGCAAGCGACGATCATCACGAGTTCTTGACTGATGTGGCCCGCATCTTGAGGCAGGCAAAAATCGGGATCGGATTGCGCGCACACCTTGAACTGGAGCGATTCGTCGCGAATGCTGAAGGGATCCTCGAGTCCGAAGAGGCTCTGGACTGGGGCATCGTGCAACGCGTGATCCCAAAGATTCGAGGATTCAAGGCTCACTTGACCGACAGTCTGAAAGAGCTTAAAGAAGAGTTTGAGAGTGTGGGGGCCGGCCAGTCGGCTTCGATCGTGAGCCACTGGTTGGACGACGGCGTGTCTGACGACGAGTTCCTTGAGGGCACCGACCCGCGGCTTGCGTTTGCACGGATCTAGATCATGAGCGCAGTCGAAGTAGGCGTCGGTCGGACATGGCTACCGTTGCGTCGCGCCCCCGGGTGTCCTCAAGTTCCGGAATCCTCGAAGCTACGGCTTCGGGCTCTGAACATCAACGAGCTTGTCTCGCTGGGGCACTACACGACCAAAGCTGATATCAGGGGCAACGTCGAACTCAGATTGAGCGAATGCAAGGAATTGTTCGGTCATCTGGGTCTTGTTGAGGTGACCCGCGACTCGGGCGCCTCGGCCGGAGAATTCGAGATCGTGCCCGACAAGACCAGCGAGACTGCGTTCCAAGCACTGCGGGCAGCGCTTGAGTCGGTGTGGTCGGGGCTCATATTCGATCCTGACGGTGTGAGTCGATTGAGAGGTCAGCTGCCTTCTCCCCACGAGTTGTGGCGCGCTGTCGAACAACCGGTTCGCGACATAGCGGCTGAACCACGGTCGATCCTGACTCGCGGTGAAGGTGTTCGCCGACTCGAGGCAGTACGCAAACCTTCGGAGTTGACCGCCGGGATCATCAGGGCCTCGGCGGCCATGGCTTCCCGCGTGAGCCCGACCACTGAAGATGTTTCAGATCAGAATGCGGCAGGTCTAGCTGATTGGCCCACAAGACCGGTTCGCACAGGCCTGGTAGTCCGAGAGGTTGCGATTCCCGAGAATGCGCTCGTAGCCGAGACATTGCGTCGATTGGCAGCCTACGCCCGACGACAACCCGACGGCCTGACAGTTGCTGCCCTTGCCAATCGGGCGCTCAGAGAACAACCGTTCGCCTCATGCGGCTCCTTGCGCGGCCGTGTTGAGAGTACACAGGCGCGAACTCTGCACGATCCGCGCTATCGACAGATCACGAAAGTCCTCCGCCTGCTCAGCAGGCCCGAAGCACAGGCAACTGAGGGACCGGGTGAAGCTCGACTCGGGGTGAAGGGAATGATTCGGCTATACGAGTACTGGGTGTTTCTTCAGGTGCTGGCTGCCTGCCGAAACAAATACGGCCCGCCGATCGAGTCCGGTTTCGACGTCCTGGGAACAAGAACCGCCTCTGGGACCACGAGGTTGGAAATTCCACAAGGAACGACTGTGTGCTTTGCCGACGGCGTGCGTGTCGGTTTCGAACCTCGAATCACCTCCAGCGGCCGCGGCTGGTGCGAACTCGAGAATGTTCCTCACCCAGACAAAAAATTGGCACAGCAGGCGATCACGCCCGATGTGATGGTGCTTCGCCCCGGGCCGGATCCGGCCGCGGTGGTGTTTGATGCAAAGTACGTGGGTCGTCATTGGGTCGAGCGTGAAGCGGTCAAGATCCACGCTCGTTACGCCCGCATCCGCTTGTGTGGCCGGCCGGTCGTCCGTCACGTCGTCGCCGCCCATCCCCATGCAGGCATCGATTACCTGTGGGCCGGCTACGGTTCGGTGCCAATGATCCCCGGTGAACCTTCGGACTTGAGCACTCTCTTGCCATAGGGCATGACGCTTGGTTCGCCAGTCGGTCTGGGGACCGAAGGTCGGAAGTTCAAATCTTCTCAGCCCGACCGATTGGAGCAGGTGAGAGCACGTTTCTTAGTTGGCTGCTCCGTCGTCTGGCGGGTTGTGGGGGTCAAGGAGTCGGCCGTCGACAGCAGCCTCGACTTCAGCGGTGGCGTTGAGCGCTGCGATCAACGTGGTCAGCTTCAGATAGATCTCGTCCAACTTGTTGTCCTGGGCGGCGAATCGTGCTTCGAATTTGGCGTCTTGGGCGGCGAATCGTTCGTCGATTCGGGTGAAGCCTGCGACGACTTTGTCCTCTAGGCGGGTGAGGCGGTCGTTGGTGTCGGTGAGGCGGTCGTTGGTGTCGGTGATACGGGCGCCGGTCTGGTTGAACGCCAGGACCAACAATACGCCGAGGAGGGTTCCGATGGTCGCGGTCAGGGCGTTGTCCGGGAGTTTGAGGGTTTTGCGTTTGGCGGGCGCGCTGGTTTGAACCGGTGGTGTTGAGGCGTCGTGCGGTTCGGGGTTCATGGGTGTGGTCTGCAGTGGCGTCGTCTGGGTCATGTGGCCTCGTCGCGGTCTGGGTGGTGATTTGTTGGCGACCGTTGAGGCTCGGCGGCGAAGCTGTTGCATGACGCTAACTGACGTAGAACTTCGTGTCAACTCTCTTAGCCTGGATCCACCGTGGCGGTGGTGTTGGCGGGGCGTGGTGCGCCCGCCTGGGTGCGGGCGGGGGTCCGGGGCTAGGGCGTTGTAGGTGGTCGACGCCTTCGTCGATCACCGCCTCGTTCCATCCTGCTGACCTCAGACTGACTGCAGCGCTAGCCATTGCGCCGATCGGGCTGTCGAGGGGACCGGGAGCGGCGCTTCGAGATGACGACTCCGACAATCAGCACTGCGAAACCGACGAGGATTGCAATGGATTCCATCGAGAGAGTGTCTGTCTGTGCGTTGCGTTAGTCAAGCCCGGTTTGTTGGGGTTCCTGCCCAGCGCCCTCCGGCCCGGTATCTTCGCAACGGGTGACTTTTTGGGGCGGGGCGTGTAAGCGTGGGCGCACGCCGGTATTGTCACTGATTCACGGGCTGTGGCGCAGCTTGGTTGGCGCGTCGGTCTGGGGGACCGAAGGTCGGAGGTTCAAATCCTCTCAACCCGACAGAATATGCAAGCCAGAAGCAGTTTCTCAACCAGCACCGCGCGAGACTGATGACGGACCGCGCCGCGCTTGTGGAGAAGGCCAACGAACTCGGCCTTGAACTGGAGATCACCAGCACTTCCGACGGCTTCGAATACACGATCCGGTCGAGTGAGGATGATGCCGCTGCTATAGCCGAGATGATGGACGCCATCGAAGCCGCGGACCCCGCGGCGACCTACGCTCTTCCCTGGAACCCGGGAGCCCCCGAGCCACCCCGGTGGGCGATTTAGAGGCCCCGCAAACAGGCAGAGGATTTTGCGAGTGCGAACGGCTTGATTTGCGGGGCCGTGGCCCGAGCGGCCCGGTGAGCGAAGCGAGCCAAGAGCGGGAAACAACGGGCTGCAACTCGAGGGCTTGCCTATTTGCGCGCGCTCTAAATGTCGGTTCGCGTGAGGTTGTTGGCGTGTGATGCGGGTGGCGTCGTGTTTGGGTGTGTTGGGTTGGTGGTCTTGCGGTGTTTCTGGGGTTGTGGCAGAATGTCGGGATTATGGCACTTGGTGTTTCTTCGGTTTCTAGGGTGTTGTGTGCTGTGGCGGCGGTTTTTGTGCTGGCTGCGTTGTTGGCTGTGTCGCCGTTGGCTGCGTCTGTTGACGGTGAGTTGGTTGATGTGTCTGATGGTGTTCACAGCGCGGATGTCGGTGCTCTTTATTCGCAGGGTGTTTTCGATGGGACGCTGTGCGGGCAGGGCCGGTTCTGTCCACAGGAACCGTTGACGCGGGCGCATATGGCGGTGTGGCTTGTCCGTGTCCTGCACGGCGGCGACCCCCCCCCCCCTTAGCCTGGGCGGGTCAGGACCGCGTTTTGGTGATGTGGGCAGCGACCATCGTTATGGCTCGTTCATTGAGCGGCTCGCTGTTGGGGGTGTGACTACCGGCTGTTCGGTTGAGCCGTTGTTGTTTTGCCCTGACGACAACGTGACCCGTGAGCAGATGGCGTCGTTCTTGGTGAGGGCGTTCAAGCTGCACCCGGCTGAGCCGGCCGGTTTCGTCGATGTGTCGCCTGGGGGTGTTCACAGCGCCGATATCGACGCGTTGCACGCTGCGGGTGTGACCACCGGCTGTTCGGTCGATCCGTTGTTGTTTTGCGGTGCTGTCGATGTGACCCGTGAGCAGATGGCGTCGTTCCTTGCCAGAGCGGTCCGGTTCGCCCCGCCTGTTGTTTCAACGTCGACGTCCGCGTCTTCAACAACGCTCGCTGCGCGAGCCCCGCCGTCGACCACGGCTGCTGTGCCTGTTCAAAAGCCGGCGCCTGCGACCCTGCCGCCGGTCGTCTATCGGGCGCCGACGACGAGTCAACCCCCGACGACGAGTCAACCCCCGACGACGACCATCCCGCCGCCACCGCCGACATTGACTGTCGTTCCGCCCGAAGAAGACAAAGAAGACGAGGTCTTGTTGCAGACTGCGGCTGGAACGCCGGAAGTGGTCCGGGCGATCACCGATAAGTCGGTGCACAATGCGAACTTTCAGGTCTATTATCGGCTTGCCGGGACGATTGTCGACCCGGACGGGCAAACCCTGTCTTGGAATGTCATCAAACCCCCCGAGGCTGACTGGCTGGTTTTCGATTTGGCTGCTTTGACCCTGTCGGGTCGGGTTCCCAGCTCTTTCGCTGAGGGCGACTCGGTTACGATCACTGTCAAGGCCATCGACACCGACGCCCAGGCTGCCGAATACAGCTTTTCGATAACCTCTCTCGGCGCCTACAACCCCGAGCCTCTGGGCTGCCGGGCGACCGGCGCGCCGATCGCCACCAAAAGCTGGATCAAGATCGGCAACTGGGAATGGGCCGAACCCGACCACAACCCGGCCATCCCCCGAAACACGCCCGGTTATTGGCAGCCCGATTGGGTCGAAACCCTTAGCGGAGCCGGCAAGCCGAAATGGAGCGCCCCCTACATCATCAAACCCAGCCGCCGGGTCGCCGGCCAAGCCGAACGCTGGCGAATGAAAGAAGTCGAATACTACCGCATAACCCGCAGCCCGGCTTGGGATTTCGGCCAACTCATTGTCGACATCGACAACCTCCAAGGTTTCTATGGCCCCGACGGCAACGAGGTCGCCATTACCGTCGTCAAGGGCAGGGACATCGCCCCCACCTCGACCGACCCCCGGACCGACGGCCTCTGGACTTACACTCTGACCGACTACGAACAGGACTCCGCCGCTCCCGGCTACATCTACACCATCGAGGCCAGCACCTGCGAAAACGGCCCCTGGTCACAGCCCCTCGAACTTCAATGGAAATTCCCGAACGCTCCGACTATCCGCCCCGAGTTCACCTATCTGACCCGCTACGGCGAAGACGGCAACCTCCTGCCCGATAACGACCTGGCCCTCAATCTCGGCTGGAAGTACGAGCGGGGCGAATTCTATGAAGTCAGGGCGGACATTCTCGACTCCGAGGGCAATTTGTTACTGCAGTCGGTGAGATGGGAGTATCGCGGCCATCTATCCCAACCCGGGCCCAGCTGGGTAGAACGTCTCAGACTGACCTACCTCTTTGATATTACCCATGACGACAACCTGGCCGGCTCCGGCAAGCAGATTCGTATCCGGCTCAGGGTCGGTAAGGACGTCGGGTTGCTCCACCACGCGCCGGTCAGCCGCGACACGGTGCTGATTCTCTCGACCAACAACTACTTCGGGCCTCCGGCCCACTGAACCGCGACCCAACCGGCCTATCGCCGCTCCTCTCAGCCTTCAGGGGCCGAGCGGACAGGTCACAGACTCACATGTCCAAGAAGAGTCTGATAGCGGGGCCGCGGCCCGAGCGGCCCGGCCTGTGGCCTGAGCGGCCCGGCCCGCGGCCCGAGCGGCCCGGTGAGCGCAGCGATCAAGAGCGGGAAATGGAGCGCAGCGAACAAGAGCGGGAGATGGGGCGCAGCGATCAAGAGCGGGAGATGGGGCGCAGCGATCAAGAGCGGGAGATGGGGCGCAGCGATCAAGAGCGGGAAATGGGGCGCAGCGATCAAGAGCGGGAAATGGGGCGCAGCGATCAAGAGCGGGAAATGCAGCGCAGCGAACCAAGAGCGGGGAACAACGGGCTGCAACTCGAGGGCTTGCCTATTTGCGCGCGCTCTTACTTTCTCGCGGGGCGTGTGAGGGCGGGCGCAGGCCGGTATTGTCACTGACTCACGGGCTGTGGCGCAGCTTGGTTAGCGCGTCGGTCTGGGGGACCGAAGGTCGGAGGTTCAAATCCTCTCAGCCCGACAGACGAAGACCTGGGTCAGAATACATTTCTGGCCTAGGTCCCCACTCGGCTCTGCCAGATGCCTCCGAAAAGCTCGCCTGTCCGCGCAGCATCTAAGGCCGGCCTTCCTTGGGGCACAGCATCGACGGCCCTTCCAAGAGCCTGGTCGTCTCAGCCTCGGGACAAGCATCCAACACTGCCGACGGAACTGCGCACGTCGGCGTTGCGGTCAACTCGCCCAGGCGAGCCATACTGCCGCAGTCCAGGTGAAGTGCTCTCCGCCCACCGGCCCGCCAGTCATCGGGTTGAAGCTCTCGGGCATGCCGCTCAGGTTGGTCAGTTCGGCGGTGTCGGCCCGCAGGCGCTCGGCCCAGCCCCCCTCACCGATCTCCGCCAGTCCTGTGGCGATCATGTAGTTGACTATGGACCACACAGGCCCGCGCCAATAGCGAACGGGCTCGAAACTGCGATGCCGCGGATCGAAGCTCGGAACGAGGTAGGTACAGGCCTTGGACCAGGCGTCGAGTTCGTGCAGCAAGCGCTCGGTGCGCTGGTCGATCCCTGCATAGGGGGCGAGGAAAGACGCCGAAGTGCCGGCTTCGGCATGAACCCCCGTTCGCAGGTCGAGCGAGCAGTAGGTTCCAGCTGCCGGGTTCCAGAACTGCTCGAAGCCGCTCTCAAGGCGGGCAACGCGACGGCGGATCTGCTCGGTATCGGCCCCGAGTGCCTCCCCGAGCCAGACGAGGTCGCGTTCGGCCCGCAGCAGCACGGCGGTCAGGCCCGGGTCGGCGACCCAGAATGGGCTGCCCTGAGCAACCGCGGCATCGTTCCATTCGTGGGAGGCGCCGAAATCGACCAGTGCGAGATAGCGGTCATAGTCGACATTGTGGGGGCGCATGGCCGGGTCGACGTGGTCGGTGTCGCGCCGCTGGTAGCTCCCCGTGAAAGACGGCTTGACGCGCGACAGCGGGAGGTCCCAGTCCGGAAGGTTGTCCCGGCCCGACTCCCAGGGATGGATGGTGGCGATCAGGCCCCGGCCCTCAGGGTCTCTAGCCCGATGCCACCACTGGTGCCATCTCTCGATCGCCCCGAACAGCGACTGCGAGGGCAGCCGGTCTGTCTCCGCCAGAGCCCTTACGACTGTCGCGGCCACTGGAGGCTGCGAGATCCCTGAACTGGGAGGGGCAACCCCGTTCGTCCGCCAGACGTCGGGTCCCGGGAAGTAGCTGGCAGCCTCTGACCAGAAGACGATGTGGGGGACCATTCCCGTGGGCCACTGGGCCTTGAAGAGCGTTTCGATCTCGGTCCAGGCCCGGGGCGCATCGAACTGGACCCAACCGAGTGCCGCGAACAACGAGTCCCAGTTCCATTGGAACGGGTAGAGGCCGTGAGAGGGCACGGTGTACGAACCCCGGTCGTTGTGTCGCAGGATGGCCATGGCCTCGGTTGTGCGATCTGGTACGGGGTGATTCTCGTCGCTCGTCATCGAGAGTAGAGCACGTGCTCGGTAGCGGGGTCGATCCATCTTATCTGATCGTCCGGCAAGCGTATATGAAGCTCCTGATCGGCGGACACGGCGAGGCTCGGATGGGTCGAGACCTTGAGTTTGTGCCCTCCGATTTCAACGGTCAGCAGATTTTGCGGCCCGAGCGGTTCGACAACCTCGACCCTCGCCGGGACCGTGTCGGCATCCGGGTTTGCCAGTGTCTCCATATTCTCGGCCCTGATGCCGAGGGTGACCCGGTCGCCGCCAAGGTCTCTGATCATCGGCTGCACATCGAGAGCGGGCATGATTTCGTGCTCGCCCACAGCGACCGCCACCGCGTCGCCGTCACGTCGGATCGCCGCGTCGATGAAGTTCATTGGAGGGTTGCCGATGAAGCTCCCGACGAAACGGTTGGAAGGCGACTCATAGACCGTGTTCGGCGGCTCGCACTGCTGGATCTCGCCGTCGAGCATGACTGCCACGCGGTCGCCCATGCTCAAAGCCTCAATCTGGTCATGAGTGACGTAAACAGTGGTTGCCTCCACATCGGCCAGAAGGCGCTTGAGCTCGGCGCGCATCTCTAGCCGCAACAGGGCGTCGAGGTTGCTCAGGGGCTCGTCCATGAGGAGCACCTTGGCCTCCATTGCCAGAGCACGCGCCACAGCGACGCGCTGGCGCTGGCCCCCGCTCATCGCGCTGGGCCTGCGGTCGAGCAGATCCTCGATGTGCAGCATCTCGGCCGCTCTGTCCACGCGGCGGCCGATCTCGGCCTTGTCCATCTTGTTCATCAGAAGGCCGAAACCGATGTTGTCCCGGACCGTCATATGGGGAAAGATCGCATAACTCTGGAAGACCATCGAGATCTGACGTTGCCCGGGCGGCAGATAGGTGACATCGTGGCCGCCGATTGCGATTCGGCCGGAGTCGGCCATTCCCAGACCGGCGATGGCGCGCAGCAATGTGGTCTTGCCGCAGCCGCTCGGCCCGAGCAGGACCAAGAACTCGCGGTCCTCGATCGTCAGGTTGATATCGCTGATCGCGGTTTTGTCGCCGAACCGCTTTGTGACCTGCTCGATCCGGATCTCAGCCATGGCGTGCCCCTTTCATTTGGTGACCTGCCCCCACATGTTGAACAGGTAGCGGCGAATGAAGAACATGAAGATGATCGACGGGACCATCAGGAAGAATCCCCCGGCGAACTGGAACGCGTCAGGCGAGTTCGCCAGCGAGTTCAGCACCAGTGCCGGTAGCGTCCGATTCTCGATTGTGAGGATGGCCGCGGCAAAAACCTCGTTCCAGGAGAGCACGAAGGAGAAGAGGCCCGAGGCTGCGATCCCGGGGACGACCAGGGGCACCACGATGTAGCGGAATGATTGGAATGGGGTCGCCCCGAAAACCTTCCCAGCCTCCTCCAGCTCATAGGGGACGCTGGCGAACACGCTGGACACGACCAGGATGGAGGTGGGCAAGGCGAGGGCGGTGTGCATCAGAGCCAGGCTGTAGAGGCTGTCGAACACCCCGACCCGCAGGTACAGCACTGCGAGCGGGATCGACAGGACCACTATCGGGAACGCCCGCACGGCCAGCACGGCCAGCCGGAACAGGTCGCGGCCCCGGAAGAGGTATCGGGCGATGGCGTAACCGGCCGGTACCGAGATCAAGGTCGACAAGATCAGTGTTATCCCGGCCACCACGATGCTGTTCCAAAGGCTCCCGACAACGCCTTCGGACTCGAGGAAGAAGCGCATCGTGTCGGTCGAGAAGGGGATGAACGGCAGGAAGTTCTTGGGATAGGAGCGCACCGTCTCCCGAGTTGTGAACGCCATCGAGAACATGAAGAAAATCGGTACCGCAATCCAAAGCGTCAGCATCACCCCCAAGACGTTGGCGGACAGCCGCCCGCGCTGGTGGCGTCGACGCAAGCGGCGGTGCGTCTCGGTCACCTCGGGCGACTCCAGGGGAGGGAGGGCGGCCGGTGCATGCCTTGGAGCATTGGCCGAGGCCTCGGTTGGGGTGTCAGGGCTCATCCTGGGCGCACCTCCGACTCGGCTCGAACTGCCCTGAGGTAGAACACCGCACTGGCGATCGACAGCAGGAGGATGAAGACAGCGTAGGCCGACGCCACGTTGTCGTTGCGCAGGTCGAAGTACTGGCGATAGGACTCGTTGGCGAGGACAGTGACGACATCGCCCCCGCTCAGGGCGATCACCACCGCGAAGACCTGGAAGGCGAGGATCGTGCGCAGGATCAGAGCCACTTGGATGCTGGGCCGCAACAGCGGCAGCATTATGTGGCGGACCCGCTGGCGGTAGCTGGCGCCGAACAGCTCCGCCGCCTCGAGCGTTTCGTCGGGGATTGCCTGAAGGCCCGCGACCAAGATCACCATGACGATCGAAGTCGCCCGCCACAGTTCGGCCAAAACGATCGCGAACAGGATCCAACGGGTCGTCTCCGCAGTCAGGAACGCATACGGCCCGTCGATGAGGCCCAAACCGTCGAGGATGCTGTTCAACAGGCCGTTGCCGGTGAAGATCGAGAAGAACAGGATGCCCGCGGCGAGATCGCTCATGCCGATCGGCAGGGAGAAGGCATACAGGAAGCCGGTGCTGAACCGGGTCCGGGCATGGATGACCAAGGCCATCACCAGCGCCAAAGCGAGTTGGGCGGGGATGATCAACACCATCAGCAACAGCGTGGTCCGCAGCGCCGGTCCGAAGAATCGGTCATCAACCATCCGCTCAATGAATGCCGTCGTGAACTCGCCGGTCGTTCCCCTGTGAACCCGCCCGCGTTCGCCGTCTTCGAACACCTGAAGGTATCGCGAGGGCGCCCAGCCGGCAGCCGCGGACGGGTCCTCGGCCGGCCGAACCTGGAACCAGACCTCGAGGACCGCGACATCGGTGATCTGCACCGGGGCCCGCTGCTCCAGGCGCCCGACCACGTCGCTGCGCTCATTGGACGTTGCGTACACGTCGCTCAACGGATCTGTTTCGGCGCCGAGCCTCGGGCGCACAGTTCCCGCTAGGGGAACACCCCCAGCGCCTTCCTCGCGCACTCGGATCCGCGCCTCGGACACCCATCCGTCGACGGGCGATCCGTCGGCGTCGATTCCGCTCACCCGGAACCATCGATCGGTGAGCGTCTCAGGGTTCAGTTCGTCTACCAACTCCTGGCTTTGTCGGTCCACGACCTGCAGCGCTGTGCCCTGGGGAAGTTTGGAAATGCTGTCTGCGTCGAGGCTCGGCTCGTCTCGGAGCGGCAGCAGCGCATCGTCGTCGTAAACGGCGAGCACCAGCCCCTCGTACATGGGATAGGCGAAGAACAGCGCGAGGTAGATGAGCGCGGGGGCTATCAGCAGGTATGGCACCAGCCGATACCGCCAAGTCCTGGCTTTGACTGCCGGAGTAGCGGTATCGGCGGTTGCCATGTCAGCTGCCTTGCGGTTCTCGGGGCCTCAGCGATCAGGCCTCAGCCCGCCGGATGGACTGGACACGGCCCGTCGCTGGCCGGGTCGGGAGACCAGCAGGGCGCGCCGGTCTCGTTCATGAGGGCTTGGAGGGCGTCGCCCTCGTCATCGAGCACAGAGGCGATGTCGCTGCCGTCCAACACGACACGATCGAAGGCGTTGCGGAAGATCTGGTTGATCTCGCCGCCCCGTTCGCCGAGTCCCACTGGCAACAGTGCCGCCAGTGCGTCAGGCGCGTTGGCAAGCTTTTCGACAGCCGCAGCTTCAATTGCGACGCCGACCGGCAGCGAGGAAGTGTCGACTCCCTCGACCACAGGGAAGAAGGCCAAGTCGGCGAGGACCATGGCTTGGACTTCGGGCCGCGTCAGATACTCGATCACCGCGATCGCCTCGTGGGGATCAGGTGCGTCGGCTGGGATTCCGAGGCCGAGGATGACTGGCATGAATCCCCGTCCCTTCGGGCCTGAGGGAGTTGGGAAGGCGACGAAGGTGTCCGGTTCGGTGCTGAAGGCGTCGATCAGTCGAGCGACATGGTCGAATGCCACCCAGACCTCGCCCGCAAGCAGGGGCTCCTGCATGAAGTCGTAGTTGATCGACTCCGGATTCATGGTCGGCCACAGTGAGTCGCGGGCCCATGCCAGCATCTCCTCGGCCTCGGAACTGCGGAACTGCGAAACCATCCCACCGGTGAACGAGGGCCACAGGTACCCCTCGAGGAAGCGGTGGAACAAGCCGGCCTTCGGGAGGCCGCACAGCGCCCTTCCCTCACCCTCCATGATGGCTTGACACCAATCGGCGAATCCTTCCCAGGTGAGGTTGTCTATGTCGGCGCCATCCGGCAGGTAGCCGAGCGCCTGTTCGTTCGCAGCCATGATGTATGTCGCTTGGGCCCACGGGATGTAGGCCAGGAAGTCATCGGTGCCGAGCAGTCCGGATTGGACGAACGACTGGGCGAAGGAGCGGTCGGCGCTGAGATCGTCGTATACGTCGATCATGTTGGTCAGGGCGTCTTCGTCGGCGAGGGGCGGGAAGGTGCCGTGCAACGCTCCGAGAACATCTATGGCGCCTGCCCCGGCTAGAATCTGACTGATGGTCGGACCCTCTTCAACGCCGGTGAAGTCCAGGCCTCCCATTGCCAGAATCTCGCGGAAGCTCTCCGCCTCCTCCACCGGCACGAACTGCGTGCTGGCGAACGTGGCGCCGGAGCCGTCGGCCATGCCCTCGTCGTCGTCGTGCGTGTCCTCGTCGGGTGTGTCCGGTTCCTCGGCCATGTCGTCGTCGTGCGTGTCGTGGTCGTCGTCGTCGTCGTGCGTGTCGTCGTCGTCGTGCGTGTCCTCCGCGGCAGCCGCTGTCGTGGCAGGCGTTGTCTCCTCGTCATCGTCACCCCCGCAGGCTGCGGCGATCATGGCTAAGACGACCATTACGGCGGCCAGCCGAATCTGCCACAGCCCCTTTCGTTTCGTTGACTCGGTTTGGTCCATGTCTTCCCCCTTTTTCGTGTCTGGATCTGCTGCAGGCCTCAAGCCGTGGACAAATCCGAAACGTTTCGGATTTACTATGGTCATCATCGTACGACATGTTGAGACTTGTGTCAAGACCCAATATGGCATAGTCAAGACCCAATATGGCATAAGAGCGCGCGCAAATAGGCGTGCCTTCGAGTTGCTGCCTGTTGCTCCCCGCTCTTGGCTCGCTTCGCTCACCGGGCCGCTCGGGCCACGGCCCCGCGAATCAAGCCGTTCGCACTCGGGAAT
This sequence comes from Acidimicrobiales bacterium, assembly GCA_965116485.1. Taxonomy (GTDB): domain Bacteria; phylum Actinomycetota; class Acidimicrobiia; order Acidimicrobiales; family Aldehydirespiratoraceae; genus VXYK01. The sequence goes on along the minus strand of OZ220692.1, from coordinate 2,366,478 downwards.
CCTCTGCCTATTGGCGGGGCCTCTAAACATCGACAACAACTCCACCGACGATCTTGCGGACCGAGGTGCAGCCTGATGATAGTCGGGAAACGCCCCACACTCAGAGACGTCGCACGGGAGGCGAACGTCTCGGTCACCCAAACCTCCCGGGCGCTCAACGGACACGACGATGTGTCTGCCCGCACCCGGCAGCGCGTTGACGAGGCGGCGACGCGGATCGGCTACACCCCGAACCTCGAGGCCCGACGCCTCAAGATGCCCAAAGCCAGAACGAACTCGCTCGGACTCGTGCTCGCCACTGGCAGCCAGCGCTTCTCGGACCCCTTCTTTGGCGAGTTGCTGACCTCCTTGGTAGACGAGGCGGCCGGCAACGGCTGTGAATTGCAACTCTCCACCCCACTGGCCGACGAGGATCCGACAGCGTCATATCAGCGCGCGGTCGTGACCAAACGCGTCGACGGCTTCGTCGTTCTGAGAGCCACTCAAAGAGACCCCCGTGTCGGGTTCCTTCGCGATCACGAAGTCCCGTTCGTGACCTTCGGGCGGATAGACGACCGCGGCGGCCACCCCGCTGTGGTCGAATCGACCGACTGTCTCCGTCCGGCGGTGGACCACCTCGTCTCGCTCGGCCATCGCCGAATCGGCTGCCTCGCCGAACCGCTGGACCATGCCGTCGCGGAGCAGCGCACCGAGTCCTTCCATCGCGCGCTTGCAGACAACGGAATCAAGTTCCAACCGCAGCACATTGTGGCATGCGGCTTCCGGGAGCATGCGGGCTTCGAGGCAACCGCCGAGTTGCTTGACGGCGCCGATCCGCCGTCAGCGCTCGTCGCCTTCAACGCCCTGCTCGCCATCGGCGCGCTTAGAGCCGCCGCATCTCGCGGGCTGGACGTGCCGGGGCAGTTGAGCATCGTGGGCTTCGACGATATTCACGTCGCCCGCTACACGTCACCGCCGCTCACCATTCTACGGCATCGTCCCGAGCAGATGGGGCGCAGCCTGATCGCCCAGCTTCTCGCGGCGATTGAGGACCCCGGATACGTCGACGACGTCTACCTGACTCCCGAGCTCGTCGTTCGCCGGACCACGGGCCCGGTCTCCCCTCGACGCCTCACGCCGGCCTCCGGACAACCCTCCACGGCTTGACGAAACCTGCTGTGCGGCACTATGGCGTGCGGTTGGAGCAGTGAACTGGGATGACGACCCCGGCAATCGAGACTGCGGAACCGCCGAGGACGTCTGTGGACGCCGTTCAGAGTCGGGGACAGCTTGTCAGCGGGTTCCGTCGTCGCGCCAGCCTGAGACAATGTTCGTGCCGTTGTAGTCGACGCCCCAGACCCGCGTGGTCACCGTGTTTCCGGATTGGGCGTCGACGCCTTCAGTCGTCTGCCAGTTGCCGGCCCTGGAGAAACTGAAATCTGCCCCTCCGAACACCTGGTCAATGTGTGTTCCGATCTCGGCGGGATCGGTGTGCAGCAATATGGTGCCGTCGGGACTGGCCGTGAAAGCGAAGAACTCCCCGTCGATGTGGTCGACGTTGTTGTAGTACTCGAGCGCTCCGGACGCACCCGAGAAGACGCTGTCGGGATCGGACAGGCTCGCGACGACGCCTTCGATGCCCGCGTTGGTGTAGGCGTCCACCGTGGCCTGCACGAAGGCCTTGGTCATATCGTCTGCATTGATGTACCACCCCGACCCGAACACCAATCCGTCGTGTTTCACGACCCAGGTGTTCTTGAGCTCGTATTCCCCGTAGTCCCCGACATTGATGTCGCCGGTTCCGGGGTTCTGGAAGGCGTATCCGACCCATTTGCCGTCGGCGGGCGCCGAGAGCAGCTCAGGCCCGTAGAAGTAGCCGTTGATGTCGCTGTAAACCGGATCGTTGGCGTCTCGGCCGAGCCGCTCGTTGTCGTAGTGGGCGATGACCCTGTCGTCGGCGTCGATGATGAACACATACCACTGACCGTCGACGCTCTCCAGGGAGTTGTAGTACTCCAGGGTGGCGTCGCGTCCCACGGCCTCGTACATGGCGATGGCGCTGTCGACGAAGAACTGGGTGTATTCGGATTGATCGGACTTGGCGGGCCTGGAGATTGCGACGGAGCGCGCTATCTGCTCCACCTGCGCTGTGGTGAGACCCGGCTCCGGATCTGGGAGCGCGGCGAGGGCCTCCTCGACGATCGCGGCGACATCTGCTCGGGACAGGCCCGGCTCGGGTGAGGGAACGCTCGCGATGGCTGCCTCGATGTCGGCTTCCACGATAGAGGCGACGTCGGCGCGCGACAGGCCGAGTGGAGCTTCCTCGTCATCGTCCGCGCAAGCGACGAACAGCAGCGGCGCCGGCAGCAGGAGCAGTGCCCACCTGGCCTTGCTCCAGAAGCTGTGCAAGAAGGGCGCAATCATGATTCCTCCCGGTCGGGGATTGAGTGAACTATAGGCGCCCACCGTATTCGAGGTGGAAAGCGCTGGCTCGCCTATCCGAGAAAAAATCGAGATTGAGCAATTCCGGATCGACCGAAGTCTCAGCGTGCGACCGTGCGAACCCGCCCAGTTGCAGCGCATGGCGTTGCGGATTGTCGATAGCAGCTGTGCCATAATGGCGTCGTCGACCAGAGAGATCAGGGAAAGGACATACGCCCGTGGCTGAACGGCTTGGTATCGAACATCTCTTCGAGTTGACGGGTGCGGAGGTTGCCTGGGGGTTCCTGACGCCGCTGCTCGTCTTCATCGCGTTCTTCGTTGTTCAACTCATACTGCCGGGCAGGTGGGTTCCCGGCTATGTCACCGACCCGGAAACCGGTGAACCGCGCAACTACCGCTTGAACGGCATTCTGGTGTTCGTGATCGCAGTGGTCGTGTGGGCCACCGAGATCACGGGCCTGCCGCGCGACTGGTTCTACCGCTCCTCTGCGTACGCGGCCGCGGGCGGGACGGTCCTGACAATCATCCTGACTTGCATAGCGGTGTTCACTCAGCCCGTCGGAGAGGTCAAGAATCCCTTCTTGGCCTGGTGGTTCGGGCGCAAACAGGAAATCCAGTTCTTCCACTCGCGCATCGACGTCAAGATGTACTTCTATGTCGTCGGCGGCACGATGCTGGTGCTCAACGCCTGGTCCGGAGCGGTGTACCACCATGACCGATTCGGCGACGACGCCAACCCGGGCGTGTTCCTGTACGCAGCGTTCCTGACGTTCTACGTGTTCGACTACTTCGTCTTTGAGCGGGTGCAGCTTTACACCTACGACGTGATCCACGAGAAGCTCGGCTTCAAGATGTTCTGGGGCGGTCTCATCGTCTACGGATGGTTGTACATCCTGCCGCTGTGGGGCCTGGCCGCTCACCCGGACCCCGGGTTCTCGGGGGCGGGTAGGTACGTGTGGCTGATCGGGGCGCCCGCACTGTTCTTCTGCGGCTGGTGCCTCACCCGCGGCGCCAACATGCAGAAGTACACGTTCAAGCGCTGGCCGGAGCGCAAGTTCCTCGGGTTCATGGAGCCGCAGTACATTCAGGCCGGCGACCGCAAGATCCTGTGCAGCGGAATGTGGGGCTATTCGCGTCACCTCAACTATATGGGCGAGTGGTGCTTCGGCTTGGCCATCGCCTTGGTGTTCGGACACTTCGCCAACATCTGGGCTTGGACCTACTTCGCCTGCATCGTCGCACTGTTCACTTACCGGCAGATAGACGACGACAAGCACTGTGCTGAGAAATACGGCGCCGAGAAGTGGGAGGAGTACAAGTCGCGGGTCAAGTACCGGATCATCCCCGGCATCTACTGATCTGCTGATCGAGTTGCTACCCGAACCCGAGTGAACGTTGACGCTGTATGGTTAATTTCCTATATTGATGCGAGGAGGTGTTCATTCGTGTCACCCGCATATGACGAAGTGGTCGCGTCGCGCCGAGCACGTCTTGCTCCAGATGCCGTGGCGAAGGGTGAAGTCTTCGCACAGGCGTACAAGATTGCGATGCAGGTCATCGACCTGCGCGAAAAGCACGGTCTGACCCAAGCTCAGCTGGCTGAGCGCTGCGACATGAGCCAAGCCGACATCAGCCGAATTGAACGCGGTTCGACCAGCCCGACTACGCGCACCCTGCAACGGATCGCCGACGCTCTCGAAGCCGATCTGTGTCTCTTCGCCCGCGTCCCGACCTGACGCGCTAGCTTCCATGGCCTTTCGGTTTGAGTGCACGGGGAGCACTCTTCGGGTTGTCCTCTCGGGATGGGACTGCGTAGCCAACGGGCGACGCACGGTCGAGTTCGAGCGGGCTGATGTCGTAAAGGCCGCTGTCGTCGAACGACATGAACTCGAGTCCCGCGTCGACCACCGCAAACTAGGCATCGGAACCCACTTCGGCTGGGTCTATCCGGGCAGGCGCCGAATCGGTACCCATCTCGGCAGAGGTGTGATCGGGCCGCAGTTCTGGGTCACGGCTCGCAGCGGGCCGGAACTTCCCTTGCTGGTGCTGGACTTGACCGACCACGAATTCGCGAGGGCTGTGCTCGCAGTGAGCGAACCCGACGTGATCGAAACGTTCCTCGCGTCGAACTCGTCAACGGGGAATTGAATGCTTCAAGGGCCGTCGTCGGACGGGTTCATGTTCTCCGACACCGGAGGCGAGGGACCGGTACTGGTCTTCCTGCACGGCGTGCTGATGAACGGCACGTTGTGGGACGACGTCGTTGATCGGCTACCTGGCCGCTACCGCTGCATTGTTCCGGAGCTTCCCTTCGGCGCTCACCGCATGCCGATGCCCGACGATTCGGATCTGACGCTCAGGTCGCCGGCCAAGATGATCGCCGCTTTCCTAGTCGAATTGGATCTCCGCGATGTCACGCTCGTGTGCAACGACTGGGGCGGCGCTCAGTTGGTGATCAGTCCGGGCGGGTCTGATCGGGTCGCCAACCTAGTTCTCGTGTCGTGCGAGGCGTTCGACAACTATCCCCCCGGATTGCCCGGACGGCTGCTGTGCCTCAATGCGTCGTTACCGGGCGGCACGTTCCTGACTTCACAGCTTCTTCGGCCGCGGATGCTCAGGCATCTGCCGATCACCTTCGGGGGGATGTCGAAGAAGCGTGTGCCCAACGAGCAGTTCATGAGTTGGATCGAGCCGCTGCGCCACGACCGGAGAGTGCGACGTGATCTCGACAAGTACCTCCGCCACGTCCCTAAGAAGGGCCTGCTGTTGGAATGGGCCGAGCAGCAGCGCTCCTTCACCGGCTCTGTGCTGGTCATGTGGGCCCGCGACGACAAGCTGATGCCACCCCAGCACGCCGAACGTCTGGCCGAGCACTTCGAGCACGCCGAACTCGTGTGGGTCGACGACAGCCGCACCCTGATCCCGATCGACCAACCCGATGTCCTCGCCTCGCATCTCAAGACATTCCTCGCCCAAAATACCCCACCCTGACAATCGTGACGTCCAGTGTTTCGCCGGTCCACGCGCATGACTATGTCTGCGCGGAGGACAAGTCGTGCTTGGTTCCCGAATATTCGCTGTCTGGCGGCGTAACCGATCGACGTGCGGTGAGGTTTTCAACCGCACCGGGAACCATTTCCGGGCAACCGAACAGGTGGGCCTCGCCACACAAGCGTAATTACGCTACTGTTACTCAGGCGGCCGTGAGTGAGAAATCAGCCTCTATCAGGACGCCGTGCAAGAAGCGCGAGGACAGGAAATCCAATGCAGGACCAGTGGTTTTATTCGGGTTGGGTACCGCCGCAGAAACGAAGCCGAGAGCGCCTTGCCACGCCCGCACCATGTATCGTGCATATGGCCAACGGCAGTATTGGCCCTCACGGGTGGGAGATGCTTCTGGCCGCGTCAATCTCCGTGGCCACTTTTGGTCCGCCACCCTCGCTACCGGAGCGCCCCAATGGGCTTCGCCCCGGTAAGAATATCAACAAGAAGGTGTCGCAACCTTGGAGCATGGCCAGAATCTTTGGTCAATGGTACAAGAGCAACTCGAGGTCTTCTGCGGTGATTCTTTGCCCAATCTGCCTACAGCCCATGCGCCGTCTGAACGAAGGAGGTGTTTCATCCAACACTGCACCAAAGGGTCGACGCTGGGTGACGGTTGACCACATCATTCACGTGGAGCACGAGGAATGCCGTTGGTGTGTTTGGCCTATGTGCAACGAGTGCAACAGCAGCAAGGGCACGGTTGTTCTTAAAGCGTGGCTTCCAGGCCGTCTTGAGGATGTGGGCAGAAACGCGAATCAGATTCGGACGAATGTCAAGAAGACGTGGAACGCGATCCAACTTGAGGCACCTGAGGGGCAGATGTACGAGCACGATTGCGCCGATGCGATGCCATTCCGTAAGTCTTATGGCTGTGCTGCTGGGGTACATGATTGGAAGCGGCTAGCCCGCGGCCGTGCTCGGTGCCAGCGCAGATTTTGCGGCGAGTTAGGTGCGTGGGACCGATCTACGGAGGGATGGCGCGCGACTGGCAAACATCTATCCACATGCGAAGACTGCGGGCGATGGACAGCCGACTGTGATTGCCCCTGACTGGAATGAGACAAAAAGCTCTGATAACCGCACGATAAGTGAGCGTGTGGGTTCACCCGTGCGGGAAGCCCACTCGGGTCTGGCTGATGTCGTGCAGGAACGTGCGGGGCGGGGCAGGTTCCGCTTGGTGATGACGCGCAGGGTCGGCGGCATGTAGCATTTTGGTCACTGCTTACGACCGCGGCTCTGCGCAATGATCAATTGCTTGGATTCTGATAGGCGGAGACTGCATCAAGCGCAGCGCTCCAGCGAGCTTGTGCTTCGGCCAGGGTTGGTCGGGTGCTAAGAGTGTGTAACGGCTGTGAATGGTCTGGGATATACCGGCAAGCATCGTTGAAGAGTTGTACGACTACGTCGATTAAGGCTTGCATCCGCTCTGGGTGCACGTTGCGGAATCCACCCATCATGATGTTGGCCCGGTAGCGACGGCTCACGTCACCAAAGATCACTTCTTCGACGACCACTTCGCACCAAGATCGCATCTGACCAAAGGCAGCTTCGACAAGTGCCGTTTGTGAAGCTGCGGTGGCTTCGCTGGCTTCCTGTAGGAGACTGTTAACTTGCTTTTTGAGGGCCCGAGTGGTGTCCCATCTGGGTCCAGTGGCGCGGTCGATTTTGCCGATCGCCCCGGTTGTCTCGTCGTCGGACACCTTGTAGTAAACACATTCGTCTGGTCGTTTCTCGAATCGAGAAAGCAACTCGGTCGCAAGCCATATGTTGTGAGTGAAGACAACAACCTGGCGTGTGGACACAAGAGCAGCGATTCGGTCTGAGACCTCCCTAAGTCTCCTGTGATCGAGACTATTGACCGGGTCATCGAACACAATTGGTGTGGAGGAGCCCGCCATCCCCGACTCCGCGAGAAAGTCTGCGATTGCCAGTACCTTCTGTTCACCTTCCGATAGAATTTCGGATAGTCGATGATCGGAGGTAAGTGACTTCCGACGTTGAGCCTTCCCCTTTCGTCCTATGAAGTCAAGGCGCACGGTTGGAGTCCGGAGAAACGTACACTCCTGTTCGAATCGACCCTGAAAGTCGCTGTTGACAAGATCTTCACTCGCTAACTTGGACTTTTCGGTGAGCGAGCGCAATAGCGGAGTCAGTCGCTTGAGGACCTGGTCGAGTTTTGCAGCCCTTTTGGAGTTCTTGACAAAATTCCGTATCTCGGGCAATCGGCGGTCCAGCTCAATAGCAGCAGCCAACTGGCGGAGTTTGTCCTCGGCTACCTGAAGTGCAGCGTCGCGGTCATCTAGCTGATCTGCCAAAGTGGCTACTGTTGATTCGCGCTCCTCAAGCAGCGGGACGAGTTTTTTTCTGACTTCTCCTGCGTGTTCGCCTAAGTCTGTGTACGCGATCTGTTCTCCGGCCTGGATCTGAGCGATTGAAGCCTTCAATTTCCGTGCAAGCTCCTCTGCATCCGGATACTCGTTTGAGGTGGAGCCTTCCTCGTCCCAACGGCTAAGTTCTCCGTCGACTTCATCAACTGAAACGCTGGTAAGCGTGGCGGCGATTGATGCAACGGCTTGTTGTTGTTCTGAGATCTGTTGTCCCAGAGTATTGTTCAAGAAGGTCGAGTAGCGCGGAACAATCGACAGGGCGTTCTGATCAAACGGCTGGCGACAGTAGATGCATTTGTCTCCGTCTTGCGGATAGTGTGTCGAGCCTAGATGTTCTAAGTACTTTGCGGCCGCAGTCACGAATCGTTGCCACTCGTCATCAGCGGGTCCTGGAAGTTCGCCCAGGGAAAACGTTTCTTCTCTAACGCGACGGTACGATTCGCGAAGCGTTCCTAGTGCCAGGACACCCTCGTTGTATTTGTCGACCTCAAACGCCTTCACTCTCTGGGCTACCGCATCAAGTTTCTTCAGGTTTTGGAGCGCTGAGCGGTTCATCGCAAGCAATACGGATACCGTGTCGGACCGCAGCGCGGCGACTTCACGCTCAAGCTGCTCAAGCAGCATGTTGGCATCCTCAGGCAGCTTGGCGAGCGCCATAAGTGCATCGAGATCGGTTGCTGATCCAAGTGCTTCGATCTCCTGGTAAACAGTTGTACCTCGTTCAAAGTTCCCAATAAACGGGTTGGTTGTCGTTATCTCTCTTTGCGTTTTTGATCCGAGTTCCTGGATTGCTTGAATCCCAGAAGATACAAAGCTGAACAGAGAGATCTCGGCGGGCGTGAACACATAAGAGAGGCTGTCGTCGACGCGGATGTTGACTGAAGGGCTGTCGAAGACGCTCATCCGCGTGAACGGAGAGACGCCGACCTCGTCGTTCCACTCAATAGACTTATGGACTCCCCCGAGTTCATACTCAATTGTCGCAGCCGGTGTCTGTGCAGCAGTAGAATTGACGTTGGGTATTATCTTCTCGGGGTATTGAACTGCGCTGATTCTCTTGAGAATTCGCGCGTACCCAGTCTTGCCGGTGCCGTTCTCCCCATACAGAATTGTTAGCCCCGGGCTGAAGTCGATTGTTGCTCCGGGGCTGAGGGCATTGACTCCCGATACCTTCGACAACGACAGCAGCCTCAGCGGATCTGCTTGGGCTGATCCCGCTGCTGGATAGGGAAGTTTCGGCTCAACCTCTGCCCAAGTGCCGTCGAGACCCTTCTCGGCCAAGAATAATTCGAAGAGCTCTTTCGTCTGCTCTTCACCAATCGGGCGCTGGGATGCGATCACCTGCCCGACGAGACGTCGCACCCAACCATCTTGATGATTTGCCCAATCGATCAACAGATGCCGAGCATCTAGCTTCGGAGCGGGTTCATTCGTTTGGTCCTCAGGCATCGGTACACTCCTCTTGTTGCGGAGGAGCGACCGCGTCTCCTCTAGGCACTCTTGACTGCTCGGAGATCATTGTAAAGGCGCGAAGAAGCTCTGGTGTCGAAGTTGCGTGACCCGCATGTCGATGGAATGGAGATCTGAACGGTCGCTCCATCTTCGGTCGCTAGCTGTAGTGGACATAGAGGTTGGTAGCTCCGCGATGGGGTGAGCCTCCTGTGCAAGTGTGGGGTTGTCCGACAACCGACACGAACAACAGGAGGCTCGTATGTCGCACGCTAACGCAAAGTTCACGCCCGCTGGGCGTTTGTTGATGGTTCGCCGGGTCGAGGCGGGGATGCCCCAAGCTCATGTGGCGGCTCAGATGGGGGTGTCTCGGGGCACTGTGGCGAAGTGGTGGCGCCGCTATGTGGTCGAGGGCGAGGCCGGGCTGGTGGACCGGTCGTCTCGGCCTCATCGCTCACCGCGGCGCACTCCTGAGAGGCTCGAGGAGCGGATCTGTCGGCTGCGGGCCAGCACCCGGCGTGGTCCGGTGTATCTGTCGGCGCGCACTGGGGTGCCGGCGTCTACGGTGTGGCGGATCCTTAAACGCAACAACTTGAACCGGCTGTCGTGGATGGACCGGCCCACAGGGCGGGTGATACGCCGCTATGAACGCAGCTCGCCGGGTGAGCTGGTGCACCTCGACATCAAGAAAGTCGGGCAGATACCCCCAGGAGGCGGCTGGAGAATCCACGGCCGCGGCAACCACAAGTCCAAGCGCCCCAAACGCCGTGTGGGCTACACGTATCTGCACGTCGCTATCGACGACCACTCACGGGTCGCCTACGTCGAGGCCCACGACAACGAAACCGCTGCGACTCTCGTCGGGTTCTGGCGCAGAGCCCAAGAGTGGTTCTGGTCAAACAACATGCCTGTTGATGAAGTGCTCACAGACAACGGGCCGAACTTCTGCTCCAACGCGTTCGCCGAGGTCCTAGCCGAGCGGGCCATCGTGCATCGCCGCACCCGACCCTATCGGCCCCAGACCAACGGCAAAGCCGAACGGTTCAACCGCACCCTGGCCGACGAGTTCTTGTACAACTACCGGTTCAGATCCGAAACCGAACGCCGCATCCGCCTCAAACGCTGGATCCACGACTATAACTGTCACCGACACCACACCGCCATAGGCGGCCCACCCGCATCACGCGCCAACAACCTCACGCGAACCGACAGCTAGCAGTGAAGCGATCGTGGTGCGCGGGTCTCAATCAGAGGGATCGTTTGATGCTGGCTCACCAACGAGCCGCAACCGGAGTCGGTCAGTCACGCCACAGCGAGGGGCTGGAAGCTCATTCTTCGTTCATAGACTGTGGGCGATAGGCTCATAGTCACACGAGTGAAGTTTGTTGGGTCGTTGGCGAGTCCGTTGGGAGGTTCGGTGATTTGAGTGGCGCACCGACGCTTGAAGGTGATGCGCTGGAAGCAGTTCGGCATCGTGGTTCGCACATGCAGATCATCGCGTCGGCTGGTTCGGGAAAGACCGAAGTGGTTTCACAAAGGGTGGCCGATCTTCTGGTTGAGGGTGTCCAGCCGGACGCCATCGTTGCCTTCACCTTCACCAATCGAGCCGCAGCGGAACTGAAGGAGCGTATTGAGGCGCGAGTCGCGGAGAGGCTCAGACCTGAAGCTCTCGACCGGCTCAACGGGCTGTTTGTCGGCACAATTCACGCCTACTGCTTCAGTCTGCTTCAACAGCATGTTTCCAAGTACGAGTCCTATGACGTTCTTGACGAGAATCAGCTAGCGGCCTTCGTTAGCAGGGAAGCGTGGAGGCTCAACGTTCGACAATTCGATTCTAAGAACCGACTGTTCGCATCAGTCCAGAGATTTTTGAAGAGCGTAGAGGTTGTCGAAAACGAGCTTCTAGATCTCAATGATTTGCCTGAAGACTTCAGGACGGTCGTGGAGAACTACTACGCCACGCTAGTCCGATACCGCCTACTCACCTATGGTCAGCAAATTCGCGCAGCTGTCGAGGAACTCCAGCGGCCTGATGTGGCGAGCAGAGTGCACGACTCTCTCCGATTTCTGATTGTTGACGAGTACCAGGACATCAATCCAGCTCAGGAAGAGCTCATTCGGTTGCTCACAGGCCCCGACACTGAGCTATGCGTGGTCGGAGACGACGACCAAGCCATCTACCAGTGGCGCGGGTCCGACGTGGGCAACATCGTCGGGTTCGCAAGCCGGTACGCGCCGGTAGCTACGTTCGAGATTCAGACGAATCGCCGCAGTCGTCCTGAGATCATCGAAGCAGCCAATGGGTTCGCTCAGTCCATTCCGAACCGTCTCGCGAAGGAGATGAACCCAACTCGACCGACCCACGGGTCGGGCCCGCGGGTGGTCGTATGGCGTCAAGAGGACGAACTGAGGGAAGCCGGTTGGATTACTGACCTCGTCCTCAGTCTGAAGGATGCTGAAGTTCCCTTCAGGGACATCGGTATTCTTGTCCGATCCCGAGCCGCTTACCCGCGTCTCCTAGAACAATTCAACGCGTTTGGTGTGCCGGTTCAACCTGGAGGGCGGACCGGCCTCTTTGACCAACCCGAAGCGGTCGTGTTGGCCAAGACTTACTGTTGGCTGAGTGGGGTGGATTGGGGAAAGCAATACGAATGGCGCGAACAGGTCGAGTTTGCTTCTCTACTTGGGGAGTACACCACGATCTTCGAGCTTCGCGGCAAGCCCCATGAGAACCGGGCGAGACGTGTGCTTGAGGCGTGGCAGGTTCACTCTCGCAGCGCGGAGCGGACTGCGGATCTGGTGGGAGATTTCTACGAGTTGCTCGATGTGTTGGAGGTTCGAAATTGGGATTTCGACGATCCAATTCGCCTCAATTCTCTCGGCACACTGGCCCGGTTCACGTCGCTTCTCGCCGACTATGAAAGTGTTCGCCGTCGAGCACGTTCAGACGCTGAAGTCTACGGGGAACAGGTCGGGGGCGAGTGGGGAGGCGAGTGGTACTACAAGAACCTCGCCATCCATATCGTGAACTATGCCCAAGGCACCTACGAAGGATTCGACGGTGAACCGGATCTAACGGTGGATGCCGTTGATATCACCACCGTGCATCGCGCGAAGGGACTCGAGTGGCCTGCGGTTTTCGTTCCCTCATTGACCGCCCGGCGATTCCCATCGTTTCGTACCGGCCAGCAACAGGACTGGTTGATCCCTCGCGCACTCTTCGACGCCGCCAGGTATGAAGGCACAGATGCCGACGAGCGGCGGCTCTTCTATGTCGCCACTACGCGAGCGCGTGACTGGGTGTCGATTTCTCGCCACGACCGAGTGACAAAGCAGTCGGTACGGCCGAGTCCTTATTGGGAGGAGCTTGAGGATCACCACATCGAACCGAACGACATCGTGCTTCCTCCCATCGAGACGCAATCCGATGGCAATGTGGACACCCTGGCTGTCACGTTCAGCGAACTAGCGTCTTTCCTCGACTGCGGATTGGCGTATCGATTACGAACCCTCGTTGGGTTCCAACCCCGGTTGGCACCAGAACTGGGTTATGGCAAGGCTGTGCATCACCTGCTTAGACGGGTCGCGGAGCATACGCAGGAATCCGGGAAAGTACCGACCAAGAATGAACTTGATCGAATGCTTGACGATCATTTCTTCCTACCGACGGCGAATAAGGCTGGTCATCGCACGATGAAGGACGCCGCCCGGCGACTAATCGGGAACTACGTCGAGAATCACGAGAGCGATCTGCATCGGGTGTGGGAAACCGAGAGGCCGTTTGAACTCCATCTCGATGGGGTGAGGGTGTCGGGCCGGGCTGATGTGATTCTTGACCAGGAGGGCGGTGTACCAACTGCGCTGGCAATTGTCGGCTACAAGACATCGACCGACAGCGACATCAGTGCGTACGAGTTGCAGCTTCAGGTGTATGCCAACGCTGGACAGCGAGAAGGCCTCGACGTTCGCGCTGCGTACCTTCATGACCTCAAGGGGACACGCGACGGCGTTAGTGTCGATGCCGACAGCATTGCGTTGGCTGAACGGCGTGTTGAAGAAGCCGCTGTGAGGATGCACAATCGAGATTTCGAACCGTCACCGGGCGCAAGATGCCGTACGTGCGACGTTCGTACGATCTGTCGCGCAAAGGCTCGATAGGTGCTTAGGCGGTCGTCCGGACGTTCGCCCGGCGACAGTGCGCGTGCTCCCTACCTCTACTGATGGTGTTCACGCTATGTCGCAGATCTTGACGACTTCGTCGCCGTAGTCGTTAATGACTTTCACGGCGATGCTGCCGGTCGATGGCTTCGGGAACGGCTGGCTCACAGCCGAATAGAGGCTCGCCCAGGCTTCCTGATTGATTTCGGCCTTTAGAGCCTTCTTCAACCGCTTGTACGGATCTTGCCCACCGGTGAAGTAGCAACGACGGACGAAGAAGCTCTCGCCGTCGTATTCAGTGTCGATCATCCATAGCGCTACTTTGTCGGTCCTGTCCGATCTCACCACTCCTGTGTTCGGATCGTAGACATCGACGCCACGAAGCTCCACCGTGATGTCCTCCCCATTGATAGCGATGTCGATGTCGGGTTCACCGAACGTCGTGAAGAGGTTTCCGCCAGCCTTCGCTGCCAACTCCTGGCCCATGAGAAGATCTGAGTTCATCCGCACAAGAAGGACAGGTACGCGGCCGAGGGAGCGCACCGCGGCTACGTCAAAGACCTCGTTCGCCGCGACGTATTCCTCATCCGAGCTGAGCACCTGCGGGTCAAATGCGAACGCGAGTATGCACAGCAAGTCGAGTTTTGGATCGACGGCGGCTTCTCGGGCTGCGTCCTTGACAAAGGCTGCTCCCACAGTGCCGTACTGTGGACCAATGCAGATCGCAGCTTGACGGATTCGATCGGAACCGGAATCCTCCCGAGAACCAACGGCCTGGATGTGAATGCCTGCATGGGGATCAACCAGATCGAACTCCAGTCGTTCTGCGCGCATGCCGTTTTGGATTCCCGATTCGCGCAAGTTCTCGAGAATCGTGTCAATAAAATCCGAGTTCGCCCCTTCCGCGGCATCGCTGGGACGGTTCGGGACGTCTACAGACCTATTCCTATGCGGAGACAGGCTCTCTACGGTGAAGGGTCCAGTCACGCGAAGACGGGATTCGTCCTCACGGGGTCGATCGTAGAGAATCTCTGTTTCGGCGTGCCGAGCGATTGCGGCGTCGATCTCAGCCTGTGACATCCCCTCACGAATATCTGGGTTGTTGGCGATCGACCCGAGTGTGATTCGTTTGGCGCGTTCGTAGACGAAGCCCTGCCGAACATCGCGTGCAGTCTCCATAGATGGGATGGCAGATCCGGATAACTCAGATTCAAGTGCTCGTCCTTCGTCGGTATCCGCAAGGACAAAGTAGGGGTGCAATGCTCCAACTAACCGTTGACGGGCAACAGCCAGCGCAACGCGAGAGGAGTCAATCGTGATCCAACGCCGACCCCAGCGCTCCGCAACGTACGCGGTCGTACCAGACCCACACGTGGGGTCAAGAACTAGGTCGCCAGGATCCGTGGCTAACAGGAGACAGCGCTCGACCACCTTGGTGTTGGTCTGGACGACGTACACCTTGTCGTCAGTGAAACCGCCAGTGCCTGTGTCGGTCCAGAAGTTCGTGCGTGCTTTGTATGGAAAATCGTCAACATAGCGTCGATAGTGAATCGCGTTTTTTGTGGAGTGGATTCGATTGGCCCAAGCGAGGCGATCCATACCGCCTGGGTACGAAGCCTTCCAATGTGAGTTGGCACCGGGCAGGTATCTCTTGCCCTTGAATTCGTAGGGCTGAGGCACGGACGCTGAACCCTGACTTTGTAAATCGCTCGGCTTGTACAGGCGTGCTCCATTGGGTAGCTCGCTTGGGGACTCTCCTTTTCTGAGGCCGCGGCTTGATCCGTCGTCGAAATGTAACCAGCGATAGCCCGGTCTATCCGGGGCCTCTGCCCACAGTGGACGGCTCTTCAACTGATCCGAATTTCTCGCGTACCAGAGAATGTAATCGCCGGTGCGGGGTAGCGCTGAAGCCTGCGTGAACCCGCTCGTAGTTACAAACGAGATCATGCTGACAAAATTCTCGGCGCCCATCACCTCGTCCAGAACGGAACGGACTAGGTGCACATTCTCGTCACCGATCTGCACGAACAGGGAGCCGCTATCCGTCAACAGATCCCGGCTCACCGAGACGCGGTCGCGCAGATAGGACAGATAGCTGTGGATCCCGAGTTCCCACGTGTCTCGGAACGCCCTCACTTGCTCGGCGTCACGCGAAACATGAGACGTGTTGCCGTCCTTGACCTCGCGTTTTCGCGCTGACACCTGCCAGTTCGACCCGAACTTGATTCCGTAGGGCGGGTCGATGTAGATCATCTGGACCTTGCCGCGGAGACGCTCACGCTCAGCGAGGCTCGCCATGACCTGGAGGCTGTCACCGAGGATCATCCGATTCGACCAGTTTGCAGAGTGCTTGTAGAACTCGACGAGATCAAGATCGCTTAGCCCGTCGAAGGTCTCGAAGAGCGTTAGCTCTGGCTCAATTTCACCTTCCTTGGCGGTCTTGCGAAGGTTCTCAATCAGGACACGAGGGTCCATTTTTTCTTGGATGTACAAAGGTGGGGCGTCGACTTGGAGGTCGGTCTGGTCAAGGTCCTCCTTGCCCTTCCACACCAGCATTGGCGAGCGAAGCTCACGGGGATAGGTGATTTGCACCGCCTCCTCGAGCTCGGGCGGAACCAAATCGTGAGCGTCCGCTGTGGGAATGTTGGCGCGGGTGTCGTGGTGGATGACGGCGTCGACCGGTTTGTGCCCCTTATGCGTCTTCTTCCGTGCCATGAGTCTCTCCTTCAGGAAACCGGTTCGCCGATAATCGGGGCATCTGCGTATAGCCGTTCAATCGCGCTGGCGACACGCAGTTCGACATCCAGCATGGTGTCAATCTCGACATATGCCCATCGGCCCCAACCGCCGTCGTTGTTCACGGCGGTACACCACTGGTTGCGGGCAGTTTCAGCCTTAGCTTTGGTGGGACCAGGACTCTTCTGGCCACCCGATACCTCGATGATCAGGGTCCGGTTGACATCGTCCGCTTCCTGCTTCTTCAAGCGAACAAGGAAGTCCGGGATGTAGTTGTGACTCTTGCCCGCGTGAATGTACGGGATCTCGAAACCAAGATGGTCGTTCTTGACATAGGAGTGCACATCGTCGTTTATTTCGAGCACTTCTGCCACCTTCTCCTCCCAGGTGTTACCGCGCGCACCATCCAGCACAACAAGGTTGACGGGTGACCTCTTCGTCTCGACGACCGCCTTCCGGGTAAGAAAATCGACATCGTCGGTAGAACCTTCGCTGTCGAACCGGCGGTACAGCGGAAGTAGAACCTTTGTGCGTGCGTCGGGATACTGCACGACAGCGTTGTAGATGGCTTCGGCTGCCCAGGCTTTAGGCTCGGCAAGAAGCAGGATACCTGGATCGGTCCCAGGAGCGAATACGAGTTTCTGGTCGTACCAGTGCTTAGTAATGCGCAGCAACTCCGGGAAGAGCCATGGCCTTAACGCACCATCGTGGCCCGGAAAGTGGCGCTTCAGAACCTCGGCAGCAACGTTGAAGGAGATCTCTTGGCGACGGGCGTTCTTGACGATCTCAAGTTCGGTCTCGTCCGCCTCGCCAACGATGCCCTGAGCTTCAGTCCAGGTCGCAACGAGCGCCTCGTCCACGGTTATGGGTGTCGTGTTCTCGTAGTCGAACACCACTGGTGCCTCGGGAAGCTCGATGCGGTACCCATCAAGCTTCGGAAATTCGATGCGGAGGTCGTGTCGTTCCTTGACAGCGTAGACCTCCACGGCCGGTCTCCGAAGCCTTGGTGGCTGGACCTCGCGATCGGTCGGGATGAAGGCAAACGGCACGCCGTAAACTTCTGCATACTCGGGTTCGAAGCGGCCTTCTTCGTTCGGCGTGTAGCTGCGGCGGCGTAGACCACGGCCAACCACCTGCTCGCACAGCAACTGGCTCCCGAACGCTCGAATACCGAGGATGTGGGTGACGGTGTTAGCATCCCAACCCTCGGTGAGCATCGCAACCGAAACAACGCAACGGATCGTCTCCCCGAGCTTGCCCCTCTTGCCGACGGTGTTGAGAACCTCGCGCAAGATGTCTTCATCTTTGAGTTGGTCGATATCGGCACCGGGATTACGGGCACGGTACTCGGCCTTGAAGACTTCGAGTTCCCTCGCCGCGGCATCCTTGAAATCGCCTTTCAATGCCTCACCTGACTCGAGCTGGGCAGAGTCGACAATGATGGTGGGTGGGCGGTCGATCCAGTTGCCGCCATCGATGTTGCTGAGTAAAGGGAGGTGCCCTGGGCGGATGACCTCGCGGCCGTCGGGCAGTTCGACCTCCTGTCCGGCAATCCAGTCGTAGACCAACTTCGACACGATCGTGTTGGGACAGACGACGATCATCACGGGTGGAGGCTCTCCGAGTTCAGAGAGTTCAACTTGCCACTGGTTGAAGCGCTTTTCGTAGCTGCGGTACAGCGATCTAAGGGCTCCTTCAAGCACAGGCGGTGGTACCCAGTCGGAATCCGATTCGGCTCTCCTCCCTTTCTTTTTAGGAAGCTGATCACCGACGTGTTGCCAGAGGGTCAGGTATGTGGGCTGTTCGGTGTCTTTCACGTCATCATCGACTGGGATACGAGGCACCTTCACGATGCCTGACTCGATAGAGTCCATCAACGAGAAGTCGCTCACCACCCATGGGAAGATGAACCCTTCGTTGTAGCCGGAACCCCCGAGATAAAATGGAGTAGCCGAGAGGTCGTAGATGGTCTTCACGCCGACTCGCCGGGTCACGGCTTCGATGCCACGGAACCAGACCCGGGCATTCTCATTTCGCTCCCTGTCGTCCTTCTTGAGCCTGGAGGTCCCCGTGGTGGTATCGAGCGGTTTGTCCTGGTAACAGTGATGAGCCTCGTCATTAATGACGATGACTTCTCCCTTCCCGCGGCTGGAGAGGTCTCGCATAATACGGTCCACGACATCCTCATCGGACTCATGGAATCGACCGTCGTCCTCGCCGCCAGTAAGTACTAGGCGGGTGTTCTTCGAAACGCTGCCAAACTCCATGGTCAACTTCGGGAGGAAGGTGTGGTAGTTCGTAATGACGATCGCGGCGTCGTCAAGCAGATCGCGGAGGTCGTTTGGAACGAGTCGGTGTAGCTCGTAGTAGTTGTTGTCGTCGTGTGGAAGGAGCACTCGAAGACGGTTTCGGATCGTGATACCGGGTGTAATGACAAGGAATCGGCTCGTGAAGCGAGCATCGCGCTTGTAGTTCGCTTTATTACAGACCTGCCACGCAATGAGCAAGCACATCACTATCGTTTTCCCGGTACCGGTGGCCATCTTCACACCAATACGTGGAAGTCCGTTGTTGTGTAGCTCGTTCTCAGGATCGATTCGTGTCCGGAAATCGGGCTCTCCATGTCGACCGGCGACCTCGGCGAGGTAGATCGCTGTCTCGGCGGCTTCACGCTGACAGAACAACACTCGATCTTCTCGCGCCGGATCCGCCCAGTACTGCATGAGCTTGCGGCTGATCGGAGTTACGTGGGGATACCCTCGGGCTCGCCAGATTTCAACCCTTCGGCGCATGTCATTGATGAGACTGTTTCGTTCCCGACGCTCGCCCGTCACGTCGAAAAGGTCGAGGGTTTCCTGCTCAGGGGCACCCTTCTTACCGCGCCTCTTCTTGCTAACCGGCACCGGGATGAACGACTCGCTGGGCCGGCGACCCGGCAAGATCTCGCCCGTGGGTCCGTTGGGGCCCAAGGCGAAGTGGCGCTCAGGCGGCTCATACGGCGAATTGAGAATGGGATTGCTCAGAGCGTCCATCAGCACCAAATCGGTCTGCAGTTCAACAACCGCGTGTGCTTAGCAGATTTGCCCGCAAGCGAGGGAGATGGAGCACTACAACACCGCAAACAGCTGGCCGCGCTTTCGAACTTCGAATCGCAGGGGTACTCGGCCACGTGGTTTGCAGACCACAGATCGCCCATAACCCTCGCACTCATGGCCACGAGTCTACAAGGGACCGACAGAACCGAGCCCGCGGGCCGTTCGGCGTTCACTGGATCAATGAGGCGAAGTGCGTCTAGCTGTCGGTTCGCGTGAGGTTGTTGGCGCGTGATGCGGGTGGGCCGCCTATGGCGGTGTGGTGTCGGTGACAGTTATAGTCGTGGATCCAGCGTTTGAGGCGGATGCGGCGTTCGGTTTCGGATCTGAACCGGTAGTTGTACAAGAACTCGTCGGCCAGGGTGCGGTTGAACCGTTCGGCTTTGCCGTTGGTCTGGGGCCGATAGGGTCGGGTGCGGCGATGCACGATGGCCCGCTCGGCTAGGACCTCGGCGAACGCGTTGGAGCAGAAGTTCGGCCCGTTGTCTGTGAGCACTTCATCAACAGGCATGTTGTTTGACCAGAACCACTCTTGGGCTCTGCGCCAGAACCCGACGAGAGTCGCAGCGGTTTCGTTGTCGTGGGCCTCGACGTAGGCGACCCGTGAGTGGTCGTCGATAGCGACGTGCAGATACGTGTAGCCCACACGGCGTTTGGGGCGCTTGGACTTGTGGTTGCCGCGGCCGTGGATTCTCCAGCCGCCTCCTGGGGGTATCTGCCCGACTTTCTTGATGTCGAGGTGCACCAGCTCACCCGGCGAGCTGCGTTCATAGCGGCGTATCACCCGCCCTGTGGGCCGGTCCATCCACGACAGCCGGTTCAAGTTGTTGCGTTTAAGGATCCGCCACACCGTAGACGCCGGCACCCCAGTGCGCGCCGACAGATACACCGGACCACGCCGGGTGCTGGCCCGCAGCCGACAGATCCGCTCCTCGAGCCTCTCAGGAGTGCGCCGCGGTGAGCGATGAGGCCGAGACGACCGGTCCACCAGCCCGGCCTCGCCCTCGACCACATAGCGGCGCCACCACTTCGCCACAGTGCCCCGAGACACCCCCATCTGAGCCGCCACATGAGCTTGGGGCATCCCCGCCTCGACCCGGCGAACCATCAACAAACGCCCAGCGGGCGTGAACTTTGCGTTAGCGTGCGACATACGAGCCTCCTGTTGTTCGTGTCGGTTGTCGGACAACCCCACACTTGCACAGGAGGCTCACCCCATCGCGGAGCTACCAACCTCTATGTCCACTACAGCTAGCGGAATCGTCTCTGGATGTCGGCGGTCAGGCGTGTGACAGCAATAGCCTTGACGTTGCTCAACCGATGCGCGAAGGTTCTTAGATCTACCTTGCAGCCAGCAAGGTTTGGGAGCCAACCCCGCAGCCAGCGGGGCACGGGCGAAACTAGACAGCGAGAAGAAAAAAGACGCCAAAAAGAGCAAACAGGCAAAGAAAATCGAATAGACGCCAAAAAGAGCAAACAGGCAAAATAGGAAAATCTTGCTGGACATGACATGTCAGTTGAGGTCGGAGGATAGCTACCTCCGGCCTTTTCTTTTCCCCTGCAAAAATTGGCTTAGCGCGATGCCGCTACGATTTTGAACCGGCCGTCCGGTCGTTGCCGAGATCAGCGTGTCGACGATGGCCCCTCGGCTGCGAACGGTTTGTAAACAGCGCGGCCGGTGCCACCTCGACTGTCGGTCACTAGCGCGACTCACCAACGGCCAGGAGGCCGGCGAGTTCGCTGCGGAGGCGGTGGCGCTAGTGGGTCAATAGTGAGTTGGTCGGTCAAGCTGAAACGATGCAGTAGTTGACATTATTAATCTATTCTGTATCATTTCATGTATGGCGGTATCCAGGGAGACACAAACGATGTCACAAGACGGCCAAAGTGTCCGAAACCCCGCCGCGCGTCGTAGTGACATTCTGAACGAGACGGACCGCTATCTCGCCGAACTGATCGAGGAGGTCGGCGAGCCGACGCCGGAAGAGGTGGCCGAAGCCGAAGCATGGTGCGACCGCATCGAGCGCCATCTCAAGAAACGGCCCTCCGCTGGAGACCTCCGTGGTGATTGATGTGGAGAGAGCTGCTTAGCGGTCAGAATCGCATCTGCTGAATCTGGGCGGAGAGGCCGCCGTCGAGCACCCACAGCTGGCCGGTCGCGTAGCGGGCCTCGTCACTGGCGAGCCAGTGGACGAGGTTGGCCATGTCGGTCGGTGTGCCGATGGTTCTCAGCGGATGCACCCGTTCGGCTTCAGCGCGGGCGACAGACAGGTCAACCTCGTCGGGGAAGAACTGTTCGAGCATCGGCGTGTCGATGTAGCCGGGGCAGATCGCGTTGACCCGGATGCCTTCGGGGCCATAGTCGCAGGCCATCGCCTTGGTGAGGGCATGCACCGCCCCCTTGGTGGCGCAGTAGGCAGCCAGCTTGGGGTCGGCCAGGAAACCGTCATAGGAACCGAAGTTGATGATCGCGGCGTGGGCAGACTTGCACAGGAGCGGCAGTGCGTGCTTCGAGGTGAGGTACGTGCCGGTCACGTTGATCGCGAAGATCCGGTTCCACTCGTCGAGCGTCGTGTCTTCGATTGTCTTCTCGATCTCGATTCCTGCCGCGTTCACCAAGATGTCGAGGCGACCGTGGCGCGACTCGATCATCGAGATGCCGGCGCTGACCTCGTCTTCGGAGGTGACGTCGAATCGCAGGAATTCGCCGATCGCAGGAGATGAACCGATCGTCCCGGCGTCGTCGAGGTCGGCAGCAAAGACGAAGGCCCCCTCGGCTGCAAAACGCTCGCAGACGGCACGGCCGGCGCCACCACGACCGCCTGTCACCAATGCGACTCGACCGTCGAGTGTGCCGGTCACAACGCAGCTCGCCTGTAGGCGTCGAGCACGAGACCGTGGAAATGGTGGAGACCATGTTCGGACAGGCCCGACCCATCGGGGTCGCTGACGATTCGGCCCTGCTGGAACGCGGGCGTCGACATTCCTCGCTGGACACTCTCCACGAGGTTGACGTCCTCCACCTGGAGGATCCCGTCGAGGTAGCGGATCGCCTCCAGTTCGGCCTCGGTCGGTTCGGGGGTCTCGTAGAAGAAGTCGTAGGTCTCATAGGTGAGGTCGGGTCCGGCCGGGATGATCTTCAGGATGCTGAAGTTGCCCCGACCGGGGTAGCGCATCATGGCCGTGTTGGGCCACAGCCACCAGACTGCGTGGTCGGTGACGGTGGCGTCGCTCACGTCGTAGGCGCTGTTCGGCGTCTTGCCGGCTTCGGCCATGTGGCTCGAATAGATGCCATGGGTCGTCACCTTGTAGGTGTCCATGTCGACCAGCGAAACGAAGCCCTTGTGGGCGATGTGGCAGTGGTAGCACTCGAGGAAGTTGTCAACCACGTTCTTCCAGTTGCTGTTGATCTCGTAGGTGAGACGATGTGCGAAAGTCAGCTGTTCGAGGTCGGGTGCCCACCGTTGGATCTCGTTGCTGAGGTCGCCGGACTGTTCTGCGAGCGACGCCGCGCCCGGATCGAGGTTGACGTAGACGAACCCGCGGAACTCGTTGACCTGAACCGGATCGAGACAGATTGTGCTGGTATCGAAATCCGCCAGGTGGTTCGTGTGCCGAGCCGCCTTGAGCTGCCCGCTCAGGTCGTAGGACCAACCGTGATAGGGGCACACAAGATTCTGCAACCGGCCCTCCCCGCCGACGAGTTCATGGGCCCGATGCTTGCACACGTTGTAGAAGGCGCGAAGTTCACGATCGTGGTCTCGCAGTACCACGATCGGCATACCGGCGACCGTATCGGCGACGTAACTGCCCGGCTCTTCGAGCTTCTCGCGATGACAGACCCATTGCCAGGAGCGGCTGATGATCTCGGACTGGTCGATCTCGAACCAGCGCGGCCGCGTGTAGGCGTCGACATGCAGCGAATGCGACGCGCTCGGGTCGGGATGCCATCCGCTCCCGATGTCGACTGGCGTGGGGGAATTCATGGTTCCGGTCTCAGCGCGAGACTACGCCGACTTGAACGATCGTTCACGCAAACGTCAGGGGAGTTGCAGCCAGCAGGCGTCGTGGATCGCGGCAGCCATGGGGACCGGCCCCTTCGCGGTCATCGCCGGGTTGAACACCTCGGCGGCCACGAACGGGGAAGAGCCGATGTGGTCGAGTGCTGCCCAGAGGGAGGCGTAATCGACCGTCCCGGCACCCGGAAGACGACGGTTGTTCATGGCTTCTGTCTCCAGATCCTCTCCCGGCTCGGGTCCTGGGTCACACATCTGCACGTACGCCACGCGCTCGCCGGGAATCGAGCGGAGTGCTTCGAGATCTGGGCCGCCGGGTTGGCGCACCCAATGCCAGGCGTCGATCAGAACGGTGGCATTGTCGGCGCCGCTCGCGACCACCAAGTCATTGGCGGCCGCGAATGAAGGCACTCCGGTCCAAGGCAGGAACTCCAACGCGATGACCATGTCGGCGGTGGCCGCCATCTCCGCAAGCATCGCCAGGCCGTCGGCCGCAGCGCTGTGATCATCGATCGGCCCCAAACAGGCAGCCCCGACGATGTGCGCCCCGAACTGGGAGCCCGTCTCGACGAGTCCGGCAACCTCGGCACGGGCGGCGTCGCTCGGCCCAGCGGTCCAGCTGATCGCGGCTTCCACAGCCCGAACCGACAACCCCGAATCAAGCACGACGTTGGCCGCCTGCGGACCGGCGAACATCAGATGGAACGCCCACAGACTGATCTCATCGAACCCGGCTTGGGCGGTGGCGTCGATATAGCCCCTGAAAGAGTCGGCGTCGACCATCATCGGGTCGGGCAGAAGGGTGGACGGGCAGTTGCCGAGTGAATCGATCTTCATTGGGTGAGTCTCGCCAATCCAGCGGCCCAGCACCAATCCAGCAACCAGGCACCAATTCGCAGGGCCAATGTGCCCCCGGTGCGGCGATCAGACAGAATCAAGAGGTGACCGAGAAGCTGCAAGACGTGACCGACAAGCTGATCCTGGAAATCGATGGCCCGATAGCGATCATCACCAACAACAACACCGCAAAGCACAACGCCTTCGACGACGAAATGGACGCCCGACTGTTCGCCATGTTCGACGAACTCATCGCAACCCCCTCAGTGCGGGCGGTGATCTGGCGGGGGGAGGGCAAGAACTGGTCCTCGGGCCGCGACGTTGCCGCAATCGGAACCAACGTCACCGAGATGACCCACCACGAACTGATGACGCGAGGGCACAGGGGAATCCAGAAGATCTGGGACCTCGAAGCGCCCATTATCGTGGCAATCCAGGGCTGGGCCATCGGCGGCTCGTTCCAGCGGGCGCTGATGTGCGACGTCCGCATCGCCGCGCAGGGCGCGCGGTTCATGCTGCCCGAGGTCAAATACGGCGTGATACCCGACACCGGCGGCATGGGTGTGCTCTACGAGATGTGCGGCCACGGCCTGGTGAGCGACATGGTCCTGACAGGGCGAACACTTGATGAAGAGGAAGCCCTCGCCCACGGCATCGTCAGCCGGATCGTCGAACCCGACGAACTCGACAGCACCGCCAGAGAAATGGCCGAGAAGGTCGCGGCGTCGCCCGCGGTCACGGTGAAGCTGGCACGGCGGGTGATCAGCCACCTGTCGCGGCCCGAGATCCGCTCTTCGATGGAGGACGAACTGGTATACCAGACCTTCCTCAACAAATCCGAGGACTTCGCCGAGTTCAAAGCGGCCCGAGCCGAGGGCCGCGAACCGAACTACCGGGGATCGTGATGAGCGACGGCGACACGCCACGAGGCATCCCGGATCCGCCGCCGGAGGGGGCGTCGGCCCTGCCCGCGGGAACCTTCGACGGCACCGCAGTAGTGGTGACCGGCGCAGGCACCGGTCTGGGCAAGGGAATCGCTCAAGAGTTCGCCCGTCTCGGGGCGAGCATCGTGATCGCCAGCCGGAAACAGGACAACCTCGATGCCGGCCGAGCGGCCATCGAAGAGCTCGGTGCACCGGTCGAAACCGCGGTCTGCGACATCCGCGACCCCGAGTCGATCTCGGCCATGCTCGACACCGCGGAGGCAGCGTTCGGACTTCCTCAGGTCTGCGTCAACAATGCTGCAGCCAACTTTCCGGTACCGGCAGAGGACATGTCGCCCAACGCCTGGCGAACCGTCGTCGACATCACCCTCAACGGCACTTTCTTCGTCGCCCGCGAGTTCGCAAGGCGCCACCTCGCTGCCAACACGCCCGCGAGCATCATCAACATCGGGGCCAGCTACGCATGGACCGGCGGCCCCGGATTCGCGCATTCCGCCGCCGCCAAAGCCGGTGTGAAGAACATGGTTGAGAGCCTCGCCGTCGAGTGGGGACCCTACGGGATCCAGGTCAACGGCCTGGTGCCCGGGCTGATCCCCCACCAGGACATGACCGCCGACATCACCGCCAACCTGCAACGCGCAGATCCCGAAAAAGATCTGCTGCAACCCGCCATGCGGGTCGGCACCCGCAGAGAGTTCGGCTGGGCTGCGACCTTCCTGGCGAGTCCCTACGCTCGTTTCATCACCGGCCATACGCTGGTCGTCGACGGCGCGAACTGGCAACGCCGCTTCATGACGAACCCGACCGTGGTCCCGATCCGCGACCAGATGAACAGGGGCCCGTTCAAACCCTGACTCTGACTCCGGCCCTGACCGCCACTGCTCGCTCGGCCCGCGGCAGGGCGTAACCTGCAGCCATGGAGGCCATCCACGTCGTGCTTCTCCTCGGGGGTGGTTTCATTGCAGGGATCATCAACACGATGGCCGGTGGGGGATCGCTTCTGACGGTTCCGCTGCTGGTGTTCGCGGACGTGCCCGGCAATGCTGCCAACGGCTCCAATCGAGTCGGGGTGCTCGCAGGTTCGTTGAGCGCCACGGGCACATTCCGTCGACTCGGCGTGGCCGGATGGACGGGCATCGGCCGAATCCTGGTACCGGCAGTGGCCGGTTCGCTGGTCGGTTCGGTCCTCATCTCACGACTGACCGACGACGATTTCGAGCGTGTATTCGGTTTCGTGATGATCCCGCTGTTGGTGCTGTCGCTGCGCAAGCCGGACCCCGAGAAGCTGCAGGACCGCCCTCGCTGGTCGCCGTGGGTCACCGCGGCCGTGTTCTTCGCGGTCGGGATATACGGCGGCGCGATCCAGGCGGGTGTCGGGCTGATACTGATCGTCGCCCTGACCAGAGCGGGCATAGACATAGTGACTGCCAACCACATAAAGGTGATCGTCACGTTCGTCTACACGGCGTTCGCACTGCCGGTGTTCATCGCGAACGGCGACGTCTACTGGCTGCCGGCGACCGTGCTCGCTGCAGGCGTGGGAGTCGGGTCTTTCGTGGGGGCGCACATCACGGTCTCAGGCGGTGAGAGGGTCGTGCGCCCGGTGCTGATCGTCGCGGTCGTGGTCATGGCCGGCCGCCTCCTGGGCCTTTACTAGCTGTAGTGGACATAGAGGTTGGTAGCACGTTGGGGTGAGCCTCCTGTGCAAGTGTGGGGTTGTACGACAGCCGACACGAACAACAGGAGGCTCGTATGTCGCACGCTGACGCAAGGTTCACGCCCGCTGGGCGTTTGTTGATGGTTCGCCGGGTTGAGGCGGGGATGCCCCAAGCTCATGTGCCGACGAGTTCAGCTTGAACAGCTGAGCATCGAACAACCGGGGCGGGTACGGGCCCAGTCAGGCCGCTTGGCCGCGAAGCGTTCGTGCTCGGGCTGTTCGTCGTAGGGCCTGCGCAGCACGTCGAGCAATTCCTTGGTGAGAGCGAAGTCGCCCTGTTCGGCGTCGTCGATAGCGAGCTGCGCCAGATAGTTGCGCAGCACGTATTTGGGGTTGACGGAGTTCATGGCTCGACGCCGCACGGCATCGGAGCGGCCGCCGGCCGCGACCCGCTCGCGGTAGCGGCGAAGCCAGGCGATCATGGCCCCGCGATGGTCGCCGCTCAGCTGATCGGGCAGGTAGTAGGCGCCCGTCAGCGGAGCCGGCAGTTCGTCGTCGTCCGCCGGCGCAGAAGCCGTGTCGATCTTGGCGAGGCCTCGGAAGAACAGGGTCATGTCCGTCTCGGCCTTCGGCAGAAGTTCAAGCAGGTCCCAGATCAGAGACTGGTCGAGTTCGGGATCGAAACCTTCAATACCGAGCTTCTCGGCCATCATCTGCGGCCATCTCTCGTTGAATCGGCTGACGTAGGACTTGAGCGCATTCTCAAGCGGTTCGACCTCCTCGACCAGCGGATAGATCGCATTCGCCAGACGTTCGAGGTTCCAGCTCGCGATATGAGGCTGGGCGCCGAAGCGGTAGCGCTTCATTGAGGCGTCAGTGGTGTTGGGCGTCCAGCCCGGGTCGTAATCCTCGAGCCAGCCGTAGGGCCCGTAGTCGATCGTGAGTCCGTGAATCGACATGTTGTCCGTGTTCATCACTCCGTGGACGAAACCGACCCGCTGCCAGTGAACGATCATGTCAGCCGTGCGCCGGGCGACCTCAGCGAACCAATCGACAAGGACTTCCTTCGGCAACGGACCAC
Organism: Acidimicrobiales bacterium; assembly: GCA_965116485.1. Lineage (GTDB taxonomy): Bacteria > Actinomycetota > Acidimicrobiia > Acidimicrobiales > Aldehydirespiratoraceae > VXYK01. The sequence continues at coordinate 2,338,655 of OZ220692.1, read as the reverse complement.
TGGTCGGATCGACACCGTGGGAGTCGAGCAGCTCAGCGAAATAGGTGGTGATCGTGTAGTCGGCGAGGCGTCGAAGGTTGTCTGTGTCGCCTCTGGCCGCAAAGATCTCGAAGTTCCCGAACCTGATGAACGAGGGCGCGACCCGGCAGACCACGGCGCCCTGTTCAAGCGCGGGCCGCCCGTCGTAGAACATGTCGCGCATCACCTTGTCGCCGGTGAGAGCCACGCTCAACGCCCGCGTCGTGGGCACGCCGAGGTGGTGCATCGCCTCGCTGCACAGGAACTCCCTTATCGATGAGCGCAACACCGCCAGACCGTCGGCAGTGCGGGAGTACGGGGTGGGACCGGCGCCTTTGAGTTGCAGCGCCTGCCGTCCGTCGGCCGCGGTGAGCACCTCGCCCAGAGTGATCGCACGGCCGTCGCCGAGCTGACCGGCCCAGTTGCCGAACTGGTGACCTCCGTAACACATGGCGTGCGGGTCGGTGCCCGCAACGAAGGCATTCCCGGTCAGGGCGCGCACAAACTGCTCGCTGTCACCAATATCGCGGTCGAGCCCGAACATCTCAAGCAGCTCCGCTGCCGCAGCGATCAGCGTCGGAGCCTCGGTGGGCTTGGGCATGACCCGTGAATAAGCCGCGCCATGGACCTGGCGAACATGGTTGAGCGTGTTCTCATCGGCAACTAGCTCGCGGGTGAACGAGTTGTCCCAGGCGAGTTCGGCAAGATCCGCGACTGTCATCAACGTTCAGCCTAGGCCTGGAGGCCGAGCGAACAGGCCGCGAGATAAGCTGGGACTATGGAAACCGAAGTTCGTTCGGAACTTGCGGTTGATGGCATGACCTGTTCGGCGTGCGCTGCTTCGATTGAGCAGGGTCTGACCCGCCTCGATGGCGTCGTTTCTGCTCAGGTCAACTTCACGACTGGCAAGGCGACCGTCTTTCACAGTGGCGTCGTGACAGTCGATGACTTCCGAACCACGATTGAGTCGCTCGGCTACGGCGCTCCGGTCGACTTGGATCGAGACGCCGCGGAGGCGGCACGGCAGGCGGACCTCTGGTCGCGGTTCCGTCTCGCCGCGGTGCTCACAGTCCTCGTCTCGGCCGTCTCCATGATTCGACCGCTGCGCTTCGAGGGTTGGGAGTGGTTCGCGCTGGTGCTGTCCACCCCGATCGTTGCCTGGTCGGGTTGGCGATTCCACCGGGTCGCTGTCGCCAACCTGCGGCATCGCCTGGTCACGATGGACACACTGGTCTCGGTTGGCACCCTGGCAGCCTGGACATGGTCGACAGTCGTGCTGCTCGGCAATCTGGAAGCCGACGTCTACTTCGAGACGAGCGCGGTGATCATCACCTTGATCCTTCTCGGAAAATGGCTGGAGATCGGTGCGACACGCCGCTCCGGAGAGGCGATCCGTTCGCTGGCCGACCTCGGAGCCCGCACCGCTCTGCTCGAGGACGGCACGGAGGTGGCCATCAACGACCTGGAGGTCGGAATGAGATTTCGGGTGCGGCCAGGAGAGAAGATCGCCACCGACGGAATCGTCGTGGCAGGGCATTCTGCGGTCGACGTATCGATGGTCACCGGGGAGCCGGCGCCAGTCGAGGTTCAAGCAGGCGACGAGGTCATCGGCGCAACGGTCAACTCCAACGGCTCGGTGCTGGTGGAGGCGACACGTGTCGGCGCCGACACAGCTCTGGCCCAGATAATCCGGCTGGTCGACGAGGCACAGGGCAGCCGCGCGCCGATCCAGCGACTCGCTGATCGGGTGGCGGGCGTATTCGTGCCTTTCGCAATCGCTGTAGCCGCGGTCACCCTCGCCGGTCGGCTCATAATCGGCGATTCCGGCTCCGACGCCTTCACCGCCGCGGTCGCGGTGCTCATCATCGCCTGCCCCTGCGCCCTGGGCCTTGCAACACCGCTGGCGATTCTCGTCGGTACGGGACGAGGCGCACAGTTGGGGATCATCATCAAAGGCGCCGAAGTTCTTGAGGACAGCCGACGACTCGACACGGTTGTTCTCGACAAGACCGGCACCGTCACCGAGGGCAGGATGGAACTCGTCGAGGTGATCTCGCCGGACGGTGAGGGCGAAGAACTGTTGAGCATCGCGGCAGCACTCGAGTCACGCTCCGAACACCCCATCGCTCAAGCCATCGCCCGCGCAGCGGAATCTTCTCGGACGGTGACCGACTTCGAGAACCGCCCCGGCTTCGGGGTTGTCGGGTCGGTCGATTCCGCACGAGCGCAGGTAGGTCGACGAGACCTCTTCTCGGAAATCCCAACGGAGATCGAGAGCCTCGCGAACGAAGCCGAGGCGAAAGGCCGCACGGTGGTTTTTGTGGGGCTCGGATCCGTTGCGCAAGCCGGTCTGGTGGTCGCAGACCGGATAAAGCCGTCATCGGCTGATGCGGTTGTTGCGCTGCGCCGACAGGACCTGGACCTCGTACTGCTGACAGGCGACAACGAGCGCACCGCGCGCAGCGTCGCCGCGGACGTGGGGATAGAGAGGGTCAGCGCGGCCATGCTCCCAGACGCCAAAGCCGCGGAGATCGCCCGACTCCAAGAGCAAGGGCACCGAGTCGCCATGGTCGGGGACGGGATCAACGACGCCCCGGCACTGGCTCAAGCCGACGTGGGGATCGCGGTCGGGAGCGGAACCGACATAGCAATGGAGGCGTCAGACCTGACAGTGCTGCGGGGAGACCTCATCGCGGTCGCCGACGCCGTCGCTTTGGCCAGGCGAACCTTCGGAACCATCAAGGGCAACCTGTTCTGGGCGTTCGCCTACAATCTGGCGGCCATACCGCTGGCGGCGTCGGGCGTGCTGAACCCCATGATCGCAGCAGCAGCGATGGGCCTCTCGTCGCTGTTCGTGGTCACCAACAGCCTCCGCCTGCGCCGCTTCAAGACAAGCCGTGTCTCATCGGGTCCCCGAGGGCATGCGCGTGGCGCGGACAACAACGCCTGACGTTTACGCGAAGGGCCTGAGAGTTTTGTTCGACGCAGCACATCGTTGACTGGGTGCCAGACGATCCGGACGGCGAGAGAACGGCGCATTCGCGGCGTCGTCAAAAGATGCTCGAGTGGTGTCAGGATCCGGTGGACGATCTTCTTTGATGGACATATGAGCTAGCGCGACGCTAGGAGATCCTGGGACACGGCGAATTCCTGCAACACGTCGACGATGCGGCCGGCAGCACGGCCGTCTCCGAAAGGGCTTGAGTCCAAGGATATCGCCCCGTGATCCCGGGGATCATCCAGCAACCTCCGGCTCTGCTCGAGAATCGCCGAGACGTCAGTTCCGACCAGTATCGCCGAGCCGGCCTCGACCGCTTCGGGCCGCTCGGTCTTCTCCCTGGTGACCAGTACCGGAACGCCCAGACAGGGCGCTTCTTCTTGAACGCCTCCCGAGTCTGAGATGATCAAGTGGGCTTCGCTCATTGCAGCGACGAATTCCAGGTAGTCGAGAGGAGCAGCGAGATGAATGCGCTCGACGTCGCCGAGAGTCCGCCGGACGACTGCGTTGCTTGAGGGATTGGGATGGACAGGAAAGAGGATCTCGACGTCTTTGCGCCGGGCAAGCTCTCGCAGGGCCCGGCACACCCGCTCCACCCCGCCGCGCTGGTTCTCGCGGCGATGGAGCGTTGCGAGGACCAGGCGCCGGCCATTGCCGAGAAAGGGAAAGCGGGCATGGAGTGCATCGGCGAGCTGTTCACCTCTTGAGGCGAGGATCCAGTCCAAGGCATCGACAACTGTGTTTCCGGTGACAAAGATGCGGTCATCAGCGATGGACTCGCTCAACAAATTGGCTCGGGCCGATTCGGTGGGCGCAAAATGCCAGTCCGCCAGTTGCGTTGTCAGACGCCTGTTCGCTTCTTCGGGCCAAGGAGCGAGTCGATCACCGGTGCGCAGGCCTGCTTCGATGTGGCCGACCCTGGCCCCGGCATAGAACGCGGCCAGAGACCCAGCGAATGTGGAGGTCGTGTCACCCTGCACCAGGACCACATCAGGCTTCAGGTTCTCGAGAACGCGGCCCAACCTTTGCAGCATCGAAGAGGTGAGGTCGGCCAGAGACTGGTTTTCTCGCATCAGCTCAAGATTGACGTCGGTTTGGATCTTGAACGGCTCCAAGGCCGTTGCGAGCATCTCCCGGTGTTGCCCCGTGGCGCATATCCTCACCCGCCAGGATGTCTGAGAACGGAGTTGTCGGACAACCGGCGCCAGCTTGATCGCCTCCGGTCGCGTGCCAATGACGATCAGAGTGTCCATGTCCCAGCTTCACCTTCATTCGAACGGTTGTGTTCGCCACAGCAGGTGTGTTCGCCACACCAGGATAGCCAGTCGGCTGAGCCCCGCTCCACAACAGTACACGGCCGTCCTGAAACGCTGTCAGGAGCCGAGGCGGGGACAGCAAGTTCCTTTGATTGGCCCCGAGCAGCGCGCAATCCCGTATTGTGCTCGCATGCCAATCAGCTTTCGCGCAGTTCGCGTCCTCCCCAAAAGGGCGAAGGCGCACATCTGGATCGTCACCTCCGAAACGGTTGCCGCCGGCCTCGAGCAGATCGACCGAGTCGACCTGAGCAACGCCGACTTCAGCGGCCGAGAGGGGCAGATCTACACCTGGCCCGAAGAGGGCCGGGTGGCCGCTCTGGTGGGGGTAGGCCGACGCGCCGAGGCCGACGCCGGCAAGATGCGACGGGCCGGAGCCGCGATCGGGCGGAAGCTGGGCAACCATGCCTGGGTCGGCGTGGACCTTGCGGAGGTGGACCTCGACGGCGCCGACAGCCGCCAGGCGCTGGCCGAGGGGATCGCTCTAGGGAGCTACAGATTCCTGGCGTACAAGTCCGAGGGAGAGCCGCTAAAGCTGAAACGCGTCGACGTCGCCGGCGGCGCCGGTGCGGTGAAGCAGGGGGCGCTCGACTCGGGCAGGGCCGTAGCCGGCGCGCAGATGCTGGCCCGAGACCTGGTCAACGAGCCGGGAGGAACCCTCACAGCCCCCGAATTCGCCGATCGCGCCGCGGCGATCGGGCTTGAGCGCGGTTTGACCGTCAAAGTCTGGGACGAGGCCGATATAGCAGACGGCGGGCTGGGCGGACTCCTAGGGGTGAACCGCGGCTCGACGCTTCCTCCCCGGCTGCTGGAGTTGGTCTACGACCCCCCAGAGCCCGAACAGGGCACTCTGGCCCTGGTCGGCAAGGGAATCGTGTTCGATGCCGGCGGCCTTTCGATCAAGACCGGCCAGGGAATGATGACCATGAAATGCGACATGGGCGGCGGGGCCGCGGTGATCGGCGCCATGTCGTCGATGTCGACGGTCGCTCCCAGTGCCCGGATACATGCCTTCGTGCCAATGACCGACAACATGCTCGGCGGCGACGCCACCCGCCCCGGAGACGTGCTGAGAATCCGCAACGGCAAGACCATCGAGGTTCTCAACACCGACGCCGAGGGCAGGCTGATCCTCGCCGACGCACTCTCGCTGGCCAGCGAGACGAAACCCGATGCCATCGTCGACTTGGCGACGCTCACAGGCGCCTGCATGGTGGCGCTAGGCCCCAAGATCGCCGGGCTCATGGGCAACAACGAGGAGTGGATCGCGGCCATCGAGAAAGCATCGGAAGCCACCGGAGAGCGGGTTTGGCGTCTGCCCCTGCCCGCCGACTACAGCAAGCAGATCGAGTCGTCGGTAGCAGACATGAAGAACATCGGCACACCGCACGGCGGAGCACTCACCGCTGGGTTGATCCTGCAGGAGTTCGTGGCCGAGGGGATCCCCTGGGCACATCTCGACATAGCCGGCCCGGCTTGGAGCGATTCCGACGAAGCCGACATCAGCAAGGGGGGCACAGGCTTCGGTGTGCGCCTCCTGATCGAGCTGGCAAAGAATTTCGAGGCGCCGTCGGCGGGCAGCCACCCGCTGCGTGCGAGATAGTCTGAGGGCTGATGAGCGCACGTCACGACAGCACAGCCCTGGACGGCGACCTCGGGCGACTGGCAGAGCCGATAGCGGTCGTCGGGATGGCTTGCCGGTTCCCCGGCGCCAACGACCTCTCGGAGTTCTGGAATCTGCTGGAAGCCGGCGAGAACGCGATCACTGAGGGCGTTCCCGGTTCGGGAACGGGCCGAATCGGAGAATTGTTCCCGGACGCGGACCTCCAGAACAGCGCTTGCCGCTTCGCCGGCTTCATCGACGGCATCGACCAGTTCGACGCCTCGTTCTTCCGAATATCACCGGTCGAGGCGCAGTTTCTAGATCCCCAGCAGCGGTTGATGCTCGAGACGAGTTGGCAGGCGCTCGAAGACGCGGGAATCGACGCCGAACAGCTCCGCGGAAGCCGAACCGGGGTGTATGCGGGCATCAGCAACAACGACTACCGCGGGTTGATCCTCACCGACAGTGCAACGGCAGAGGCCGCGGTCAGCTTGTACTCGGTCAGCGGCACATCGTTCAACACCGCGATCGGGCGGGTGGCCTTCGCGCTGGGGCTTCAAGGCCCCGCATTGGCAGTGGACACAGCCTGCTCGTCGTCTTTGGCCGCAGTGCACCAAGCGGTCTCCGGTCTTCAGCGCGGTGAAGCCGATCTGGCGCTGGCCGGGGGCGTCCATGTGATCCTGTCCGCCAGACTGTTCGAACTGCGCGGCAATGCCGGGATGCTGGCTCCCGACGGCCGCTGCAAGACCTTCGACGCGGGGGCCAACGGTTACGTCAGAGGTGAAGGCTGCGGGATCCTGGTCTTGAAGCGACTGTCCGAGGCTGAGGCGGACGGCGACCGGATATGGGGCCTGATCCGCGGAACCGCGCTCAATCAGGATGGTGCGAGCACGGGACTGACCGTGCCCAACGGCGAAGCCCAGGAGCAGGTGATCGCCGACGCCCTGGCTCGGGCGGGAACATTGCCCTCCCAGGTGGATTACGTGGAGGCGCACGGGACCGGCACACCGGTGGGAGACCCGATCGAGCTGGCGGCCGCGGCCGCTGCCTACTGCCGCGAACGTGATGCCGGTCAACCGCTGTTCATCGGGTCAGTGAAGACCAACGTCGGCCACCTGGAACCGGCCGCCGGAGTCGCCGGGATGATCAAGGTGATGTTGTCGATGAAGCAGCAGACGATCCCCAAGCACCTGAATTTCCAAGAACCGAACCCGGTGATCGACTGGGATCGGCTGCCTCTGCGGGTGACCGCAGAGCCGACCCCTTGGCCGCGTCACACAGACCGCATGCCGATCGCCGGCGTGAGCGGCTTCGGCTGGTCGGGAACCAACGCGCACGTCATCGTGGAGGGCTATGGCGACCTCTCAGGCGAGCCGGCGGGGCCTGCCGAGCAGCGCTGGCCCACCGGTCCGACGCGACTCGTAGCGCTCCCGTCCGCCGAAGAAGAGGCGGTTGTGTCCGATGACGACGCTCCCCAGCGCCCGGCACGACTGCTCTCGCTGTCGGGCAAGTCGCATCAAGCCCTCAAGGAACTGGCCGGGCGGTATCTGGAGTGGCTCGATGAACGCTCCGACGAGCTCGCCGGCTTGGACGACGAGTGGCTTGCCGACATGAGCTGGACGGCTGCAGTGGGCCGAACCCATTTCTCCCATCGCGCCCCGGTGGTGTTCGGTGACGCCGAATCGCTGCGCCGGAAGCTCACCGAACTGGTTGATTCCGACGACGAAGTGTCGAGGTCTCCCGGGGCGGGCAAGGTGGCCTTCGTCTATACGGGTCAAGGCAGTCAATGGGTCGGAATGGGCGAGCAGCTCTACAACTCCGAACCCGTCGCCAGAGCCGTGTTGGATCGCTGCGATGAGCTGTTCCGACAAGCAGAGGGGACTTCGCTGCTTGCAGTGATGTTCGGCAGACCCGAAGCGGGGGGAGACCTCGACGATCCCGCTTGGACCCAACCAGCGATCTATTCGCTCCAATGCGCGCTGAGCGCACTGTGGTCGAACTTGGGCGTGGAACCGAGCGCAGTGGTCGGACACAGCCTCGGTGAGATAGCCGCGGCACAAACGGCAGGCGTGCTCAGCCTCACCGACGGTCTTCGGTTGGCGATGGGCCGCGGAGCCCTGATGTCGGCGCTGGAGGAGCCCGGGGCAATGGCCGGGGTTTTTGCTCCCCTCGCCGAGGTCGAGGACGCCGTGGCACAGCGGTGTGCAGCAGCGGGTGACTCGAGGCTGTCCGTCGCGGCCGACAATGGCGCGCATCTGATGGTGAGCGGACCAGTCTCCGACGTCGAAGCGGTACTCGCCGGTTTCGAGTCCGCAGGCGTCCAGGTTCGCCGCTTGGAGAGAAGCGCTGGATACCACAGCGCGATGGTGGACCCGATCCTGGACGGAGTCGAGGCCCTCGTGTCCGAGCTGACCGTCTCTGCGCCGTCGACAACGCTCGTGAGCAGCATGACCGGCAGCGTGCTCGGAGACGACCAGACGATGGACGCGTCCTACTGGCGCCGCCAGGCCCGTCAGGCGGTTGAGTATCGCAGCTCAGTGGAAACCTTGGCCGAGCTCGGTGTGGACGCCGTCATCGAGATCGGCCCCGGGTCAGTCCTCGGTCCCATGACTGTTCTGGCCTGGCCCACGAGCCCTGACAGCGCCGAACCAGCGGTGCTGTCCAGCATGAGACGGCCCTCGAAACGAACACCCGACCCAGCCGACGGCAGCGGGTTCCTCGACGCCGTCGCGGGCGCGTACCAGGCAGGACTCAAAATCTCTTTCGAAGCTCTCTTCGCTGGAGAATCCCGCCGCCGCATCCCGCTTCCCGGTTACCCGTTCCAACGGCAGCGCCACTGGGTGGAGGCAGCGAGGCGCCGTCGCTCGAGCGCTGGACATCCGTTGCTCGGCGTACTCCACGAATCTCCCCGCGGTGAGCTCCAATTCGAAACCGAGATGGACGCTTCCGACCCCGCATGGTTGAACGACCACCGGGTCTACGGACAGGTGATCACCCCAGGAGCGCTTTACGCCACCATGGCTGTGTCCGCGCTGCGCGCCGAACGAGATGGTCAGCGGTCATCGGTTGCCAACCGACCAGTTGGACACCTCACGGTCGAAGACCTCCAACTGCACAGTCCGATGGCCTTCCCGGAGCTAGACGCAGACGCAACCGCAGGGCCAGAGGGCCGCCGGGTACAGCTCGTGTTCGACGACACCGACCCGAATGCGCAGGCCCGATTCGAAATCTACAGCCGCGGCCCCACAGAAGACGGATGGACATTGCACGCCGAAGGTGGAGTGTCAAGCGAGGGACAAACCTCTGAGATCGCCGACAACATCGACATTGAGGATCTGAAAGCCGGCCTCGAACCTCAGAACATCTCGGACTTCTATCGTGCTCGCGCAGAAGCGGGCATCGACCTTGGCGCGCCGTTCCGCACCTTGAACGCCCTGTGGGCCTCCGACGGGGAGGCTTTGGGCGATCTCTCGCTGCCCGAGACCGCCCAGGGAGCGGATTTGGGTGTTCACCCGTTGCTGCTCGACGGGTGCTTCCAGGTCATGGCCGAGGCTCGCAGCGCGGTCGGCGCCGGAGACGGTGTGGCCTACCTGCCCTTCGGATGGCAGAAGCTGTGGCTTGCCGGCCCGCTTGGAGACGCGTTGACCTGCCACGCACGCCTTCGCGAGGACTCCGGGCCCGAAGACCCGAGCGGTGCTCCGCCCGAGGTCCTGACCGGGGATCTGGCGTTCTATGACGAGCACGGCGCACTCATCGGCGGACTGGTCGGCTATACCGTCAAGCGCGCCACTCGAGCCGCGATGCTCACAGCCGCGGGCGGCTTGGAAGATCTCCTCTATGAGATCGCTTGGAAAGACCGCCCCCTTCGGTCGGCGATGTCGCCGGCGGACTTCCTTCTGTCGCCCAGCGCTCTGGCGGGCGGCTCAGAGCCGTTCTCGGCGTACCTGGGAGACGAGGACGTCGACGCCGACAGCCGTGACGCCCTGCTGGCCGATCTCGAGCGCCTGTCGTGGTCGTACGCGCGTCAAGCGATGGACCGCCTGGGATGGGAGTTGGTCACCGGCGAGAAAGTGGTTGCAGACACGCTGCGCGATCTGCTCGGGGTTCTCCCAGAGCATGGGCGCGTGTTTCAGCGGATGCTGGAGATGCTGTCTGAAGCCGGGGTGTTGACCGAGTCCAAAGACGGATATGTCGTGAATGTCGGCTCGAACGATCCACTGCCTGAGGTGCTGGCGGCGGTCCCCGAGGAGCTGGCCGAACAGATGGAACAGCAGTACCCGCACGGCGCCACCGAGATCGGGCTGTTCAGACGAAGCGGCGCGGCCCTGCCGGATGTGCTGGTCGGCGAGGCCGATGCACTCACGCTGCTCTTCAGCAGCGGCGAGCCGAGTGCCGCCGATCTGTACTTGAAAGCGCCGGTGGCACGGGCCGCGAATCGGATGCTCCAGGACGCGGTCGCGGCGCTGTTGGCCGAACGTCCAAAGGGTCGAAGGCTCCGAGTCATCGAGATAGGCGCAGGCACCGGCTCCGCGACCGCATCGGTGCTGCCCGAGCTCGGTGAAGGGGGTTTCGACTACACCTATACGGACATTTCGGCCGGTTTCTTCGCAGAGGCGGAGGCCCGCTTCGGCGGCGCGGAGACCTCGATCGACTATCGAGTGCTCGACATTGAACACGATCCGGTCGAGCAGGGTTTCGAGCACCACAACTACGACCTGGTCATCGCCTCGAACGTCCTGCACGCCACCCGCTATCTGAACGAGACGCTGGACCACTGTCGGAGCCTGCTGGCGCCGTCCGGTTGTCTGCTGGCACTGGAGAATCTCCGCGGTCAGGGCTGGTTGGACCTGACCTTCGGGCAGCTGGACGGCTGGTGGCGGTTCGCCGACGACTACCGGCCGCATCATGCTCTGGCCGGCCCCGAAGTCTGGCAGCGGGCACTCAGCGACGCAGGCTTCGTCGAAAGCGAAGTCCTGGGGGTCGACCGGTCCGAAACGGCCCGAGAACCGGACCGCGGCGTGATCGTGGCTCAGGGACCGGCCGAGGTGAGCGAGCTGCCCGGAGTGTGGATCTTGGCAGCGGACTCCGGCGGTTCAGCCGAAGCCCTGGGCGAGGAGCTGGCACTCCGGAACCAGACCGTGGTGCTTGTCGACGACGGCGACCCTGCTCACAGTGGCAGAGCGGTCAGCAGCGCCGAGGCGTTGTCGCATGATCCTGGGGTGAGCCGGGTTTCGCTGCCGATGAATCAGCGAGAGTCGTGGAAGGCCCTTTTTGAGAGTGTTCCCGATGAATCGACGTTGCGCGGGGTGGTCCATCTCGTGTCCCTGGACGGCAGGGGAGCGCAGGTCACCACCGAACAGCTCGCGCAGGACACGACCCGAACCACTACGAGCGCGCTGGCGCTCATGCAGGGGATCTCAGACGCCGACGCCACGCCGGCGAACGGCGTCTGGATAGTCACCAGAGGCGCACAAGTGCTTGAGCACGAGCCCGCGGAGGGGATCGCCAGTTCACTGCTCTGGGGGTTCGGCAAGGTCCTGGGCCGTGAAGCACCCCATCTGAACGCGCGGATGATCGACCTGGACCCGGCCAGACCGCTGCCGCTTGCGGAGTTGTCCAACGAGTTGCTCCACCCGGACCCCGAGACCCATATCGCCTATCGGCTGGGCTTGCGCCAGGCGGCTCGGTTGGCTCGCCAGGGCGCCGCTTCGGGACGTCCCAGCCTGCCGGACCCCGCCGGCGAGTCGAACTGGTTGATGGAACCCGACTCGAGCGGAGCGCTGGACGGGATCGGCGTTGGACCTTGCCCGGTCGTGCAGTTGGCGCCGCACGAAGTGCGTGTGGCGGTCGAAGCAGCCGGACTCAATTTCTGGGACATGTTCCGCGCGTTGGGCGTCATCGAGGAGGGACTGCTGGGCGGCGAATTCTGCGGCCGGGTCATCGAGGCCGGTGCTGAGGTGTCGGCCGTCGCGGCGGGCGACCGGGTGGTCGGACTGGCGTTCGGAACGTTCGGCTCAGAGGCGGTCACCGATTCCGCGATGGTGGCCGCGGCGCCCGAGGGTCCTCCGGCAGCTGCGCTGGCCACGGTGCCGACTGCTTTCGTCTCGGCGCTCCTGTCGTTCGATCTGGCTGATTTGACCGCAGGCGAGCGGGTGTTGATCCACGCCGGTACCGGCGGTGTGGGGTTGGCGGCCGTTCAGCTGGCCCAGGCGGCGGGCGCCGAGGTGTTCGCAACCACGAGCGCCCCGAAGCAGGCGTACTTGCGATCGTTGGGCGTCGCCCACGTGTTCGACAGCCGGTCTACAAAGTTCGGCGAACAGATCCTCGAGGCCACTGGCGGTGGGGGGGTCGATGTGGTGCTGAACAGCCTCACGGGTCCCGGATTCATCGATGCGAGCCTCTCCTGTCTGGCCGAAGGCGGCCGGTTCGTGGAAATGGCCAGGGTGGACATTCTCAGCAAGGAGGAGATGTTGTCCGCGCGACCAGACGTGGCCTATTGGATCCTGGAACTCGATGTTCTCAAAGAGAGCGATCCCGCAACCCCCGGGGATGCTCTGCGGCGCCTGATGGACCGCCTGAGAGCAGGCGAGTTGTCGCCGCTGGCACACACGCGCTGGTCGCTGGCCGAGACGGGCTCAGCGATGAAGTACATGCAAGCGGCTCGACACATAGGCAAGATCGTCCTGGCCAACTCCGCTGTCGAGACCGGTCGGTTGCGCGCCGACAGGACATATCTGGTGACCGGTGGACTGGGAGGGATCGGCTGTGCCGTCGCCGAATGGCTGGCGGGCCGGGGCGCCGGGGCGATCGTGCTGAACGGTCGACGAGACCCCGATGCTGAGGCGGCCGAAGTCATCAGCGAACTTCGCCGACGGGGTGTGGCGGTCAGTGTGGAACTTGCTGATGTGACCGACCCGGAGGCGATCGACGCGATGCTGGCCCGGATCGATGCCACGATGCCGCCTCTGGCAGGCGTGATCCACAGCGTGGGTGTGCTGTCCGACGGCGCGCTCACGAACCAGACCTGGGAGAAGTTCACCGAAGTGCTGTGGCCGAAGATGCTTGGGGCTTGGCATCTGCACACTGCCACCGAAACCCTCGACCTGGACCTGTTCGTGCTGTTCTCGAGCGTCGCCGGCGTGATGGGCAACCCGGGGCAGTCGAATCACGCAGCAGCCAACGCCTTCCTGGATCAACTTGCCGGCCATCGCCGTGCATCGGGTCTGGCGGGGCAGTCGATCGCCTGGGGCGCCTGGTCGGGACTCGGAGAGGCGGAGGAGCACCGCGAGCGGATCGAGCGGCAACTCGAGGCGGCAGGAACGGGTTGGATCACTCCGGACCAGGGGATCAGAGCCTTCGACCACCTGGTTCGTCAAGACGTGACCATGGGCATGGTCGCGGCGGTTGATTGGCATGTGGTGTCGGAGGGTCCCGATGCATCCTCGCCCCTGCTGGCCGATCTTCTCTCGGCAACCCGGAGCACCACCGCGGGCGAGTCGGACTCCTCGGCAGACATCCTGGCCGATCTTCTGGAGGCGAACGCGGCCGAACGCGAACAGCTCCTCGCGGGGTTCTTGCAGCAGGAGCTCCGAGCCGTGATGCGGTTGCCCGATCTGCCGTCGGAGTCAGCGGAGTTCGCCGACCTCGGCATGGACTCGCTGATGGTGGTCGAGTTGCGGAATCGTCTGAACCGTGCCTTCGCCGGAGAATGCACGGTCTCCAACACGGCCGTGTTCAACTATCCGAACGTGACCGGGCTGGCCCGTTTCCTGGCTTCGGAGTTCGGCCGGCCGGGCGAGACCGAAACGCTCGGGCAGGAAGCTGAGGCGATCCCGGAGATTCCCCTGCGCTCAGCGGAAGCGGTCGCAGAGGACGGGATTGCGATTGTGGGCATGGCCTGCCGATTCCCCAAAGCGGTGGATCTCTCAGCCTATTGGCACCTTCTCGCCGACGGTGAGAACACGGTCACCGACGGCCGTCGGGACGGCGGGTCTTGGGAAGGCGTCCCAGGCGACCCGGCGGCGGTCGACGCGGCTGATCGGCGAGGTTCGTTCATCGACGGAATCGACCATTTCGATCCGACGTTCTTCCGAATCTCACCGAAGGAGGCTGCCACGGTCGATCCGTTGCAGAGACTGCTGCTGGAGACGAGCTGGCAGGCCGTCGAGGACGCAGGGATTGATCCTGATCGACTGAAAGGCAGTCGCAGCGGGGTGTATGTCGGAGTGGGGGCGAGCGAGTACCGCAGCCTGATCGACAGGCGCGGATTGGCCGGCGTCCATCTGAACACCGCACCAAGCGTGACCGTCGGACGGGTTGCGTTCACGCTGGGATTCGAAGGCCCGGCGGTGCCGCTCGACTTGGCCTGTGCATCGTCGCTGGTCGCTGTCCATCAGGCGTCGGAGAGCCTCAAGCGGGCAGAGATCGATCTCGCTCTGGTCGGCGGGGTCAACGCCGTCCTCTCGAGCTCGATCACCAGAGCGCTGGAGGAGTCCGGAATGCTGTCGGTCAAGGGACAGTGCAGTTCCTTCGACGCCTCCGCCGACGGGTATGTGCGAGGTGAGGGTTGCGGGGTCGTGGTGTTGAAACGGCTCAAAGACGCCGAGCGGGACGGCGACCGGATCTGGGGCGTCATCCGCGGTTCAGCGGTGAACCAGAGCGGGACGGGTCTGGCACTCACCGTGCCCAGCGGGCGGGCCCAGCAACGGGCCATGGCCGAGGCGCTGGCCCGCGCCGGCGCCGGCCCCGACGACGTCGACTACGTGGAAGCCCATGGTGCCGGCACCGCGGTCGGCGACGCGGTGGAAGCAGGAGCGGTCGCAGCGGTGTATGGCAGGGGACGCTCTGAGGACTCACCGCTGTGGATCGGTTCGGTGAAGACCAACATCGGGCACTTGGAGTCAGCTTCGGCGATGGCCGGCCTGATCAAGGTGCTGTTGGGCATGAGGCGGGGAGTGATACCGAAGCAACTCAACTTCAGCGACCCCAGCCCTGAGATCGACTGGGACCGCATGCCGGTGAGGGTGGCCTCCGAGACAATGAACTGGCCCCGACGTCGTGACCGCGCGCCGATGGCGGCAGTGAACTCGTTCGGGATCTCCGGCGCCAATGCCCACATCGTGATTGAGGGGTACGCAGCCGGGCGGGAGGATTCTTCAGGGTCTGGTGCGTCCTGGCGACCTGTCGGATCGCCCCAGCTTGTGACAATCGGACCAGATGAACCAGAGAAGTCGGAGGACTCGCCACAACAGGGAGGCGCAAGGCTGTTGCCGCTGTCGGCCAAGACGCCGCAGGCTCTGCGAGAAATCGCCGGCCGGTATCTCCGGTGGCTCGATGAACACGCCGCTGAGCTCTCCGATCCCACAGCGAGTGATCGGTTGCTCTCGGACATGGCGTGGACCGCCGGCACCGGGCGCAGCCACTTCACGCACAGGGCTGCGCTGGTGTTCAGCGACGTGGAGTCTCTGCGGCGACAGCTCAGCGCGTTGCGTGACACCGCAGAGGCTCCCGTGCGGCCCGAAGACCCTCATACGACGACCGGCGAAGTCGACCCGGACCCCGTCCGGACCGCAGCGTCGGAGTACGCGCAGGGCCGGCGCGTTGAATTCGAGTCGCTCTTCTCCGGCGAGGCACGAAGCCGGATCTCGCTGCCCTCCTATCCGTTCCAGCGCCAGCGCTACTGGGTCTGAGCACAAGACTCTGATCCGGGCGCATGGCATTGACGAACGGCCGCTGCTTGGTATGCTTTGCTCGCATTCACCTGACTTCAAAGGAGTTATTGATGTCTTCGACCGAAGAACGCATTAGGGCAATCGTTGATCAGACTGTCGAGATCGAGGGAAGAGATCCGGGTCAACCGTTGGATCTGAGCCGCAACGTTGCCGAAGTGGGCGTCTCCTCTTCCGACATTGTGGCGTTCTGGCGGATGGTCAACCAGGAGTTCGGCACAGACATTTCCGCCGAGGAGTTCGCTGAGTTGCTGACCCCCCAGGATCTCATCAACTACCTCGATTCTGCTGCCGGCTGATTCCACAGTCAGTTGGATCTGCCGGCCGGCCCGTCGAGCGGGCCGTGGTGCTGGTCCCATGCCCAGCGGACCGCATCCGCGGCTATCGACGGGTGGAATCGCCAGCGTCCCAGTTGAAGTTCGGCATCGTCGAGCGCGTCACCGCACTCGACTAGACCGAGCGCCAACCGGCGCGCTCTGCGCCGAATCGCTTCGTCGTTCAAACGGAGCTCGCCTTCAATGAACATGGCGTGCTCGTGCTGACGGCGTGGCGACAGGCGGCCCACCTGCGTGCGGTTGAGCGGTGGCAGCCTTCTGCGCACCTCTATCTCTGTCGGCGACAGCGAGCGGACGACGCTGAACCGGCACGCTCTTTCAAAGCTCCTCGTCAAAGGGCCTGCACGACCCACCCTGAGTCCCAGCCCCAGCGCTGAGGCCGTGGCCTTGAAGTTGAGGTCGAACCCCTCGGGGGAGTCCTCCAAGGACTGGGCGCAGTGCCTCAACAACAGAATTGTGGTGGGCCCGAGCAGCCCGAGCCAGAACTTCTCGACATAGTGGGATCTCGGATCGTGGCCGAGTCGATCAACAATCGGATCTTCCCAGGGGGTGGCCCGGATCTGGTCCAATGCCGGTGCCAACAATAAGCTTGGTGGTTCCATTTGAATACTCCCGCCGTTCATTACCGCCGTCTCTTATGCTAGAGGCAGTGTAGTCATATTTGAATATATGTCAATAAATATTGTTGTACAGGTTCATGTCCAGCGGATTCGGAGAATCGCGGGCTGGGTGGCCGCGGGCTGGGTGGCGTAGTCTCTGTCGATGGCTGAGACTGCTTCTGAGAACTGGATCGATCATGCACGCGGGCTGATCGACGACGCAGAGTCGATCGCGGTGCTGACCGGCGCCGGGATCTCCACGGACTCCGGGATACCCGACTTCCGGGGTCCGCAGGGACTGTGGATCAAGGACCCGGAGGCTGAGAAGGCCTCCAACATCCGCTACTACGTCAGCGACCCCGAGGTCCGCAGGACGAATTGGGCACGCCGGGCATCAGGCGAGCTGTGGGCCGATGCCGAGCCCAACGTCGGACATCGGGCGCTGGTTCATCTTGAGAGGCGCCGGAAACTGCACACGCTGATCACCCAGAACATTGACGAGCTGCATCAACGCGCGGGCAGCGATACGGCCAAGGTCGTCGAGATCCACGGCACGACCAGGAAGGCGGCGTGTTTGTCCTGTACCTGGCGTGCAGAGATGGAGGTCGTTCTGGACCGGGTGCGTGCGGGCGAGGACGACCCGCCCTGCCCGGACTGCGGCGGGATCCTGAAATCGGCGACGGTCTCGTTCGGGCAGGCCCTTGATCCGATCGACCTTCAACGCTCAGAGGCAGCAGCAACAGAGGCTGATCTGTTCATGGCGGTTGGAACTTCTTTGACGGTGTTTCCCATCAACCAGACTGTGGCGATCGCCAAGAACAACGGCGCGCGGATCGTGATCCTGAACGCGCAAGGAACTCCCTATGACAGCATCGCCGATGTGGTGCTCGCCGAATCGATCAGCGAAGTCCTGCCGATCATCGTCGGGATGCACAATTCTTGACTGACTTGGTAGGGTTTAGGTCATGGCCAGTTTCCGTGAGCTTCTACAGCAGGCAAAGGCGTCGATAAACGAAGTCGACACCGCCGCCGGGCAAGAGCTCCTCGAGGGGGGGTACCTGCTCTTGGACGTTCGCGAGCCCGACGAATACGAGCAGGGTGCGATCCCCGACTCGATACACATTCCGCGAGGGCAGATCGAGTCCAGCATCGAGAACCGCCTGCCCGACCGCGGGACAAAGCTGGTGGTCATGTGCGCGGGCGGGGTGCGTTCCGCCTTCGCCGTGCAGACGCTGGAGCAGCTCGGCTATGAGAATTCGGTCTCGATGGACGGCGGCTTCAACAAATGGAAGGACGAAGGCCGCCCTTGGACGCGGCCGCGTACCCTCACACCCGAACAGCGCAGCCGCTACCAACGTCATCTGCTCGTCCCCGAAGTCGGTGAAGAAGGCCAGTTGAAGCTCCTCAACTCGAGAGTGCTGCTGCTCGGAGCCGGGGGACTGGGTTCACCCGCGGCTCTGTACTTGGCGGCGGCAGGCGTCGGAACGCTCGGCATCATCGACATGGACGTGGTGGACGAGTCGAACCTGCAGCGTCAGATCCTCCACAACACCGATCGGATAGGGGAGCGCAAGGTCGACTCCGCCAAGAAGACGCTCACCGGCCTCAACCCCGATGTCGATGTGGTCACCTACGACGTCCGCCTCGGCGCCGACAACATCATGGAGACACTGGCCGGATACGACCTCGTCGTCGATGGCGCCGACAACTTTCCGAGCCGCTATCTGCTCAACGACGCCAGCGTGAAACTCGGAATCCCCGTCGTCCACGGTTCGATCTTCCGTTTCGAAGGTCAAATCACCGTCTTCGACCCGCGCCAAGGGCCGACGTATCGAGACATGCTGCCGGAGGCGCCTCCGGCGGAAATGGCGCCGTCCTGCGCGGAAGCGGGCGTGCTCGGTGTTCTGCCGGGAATCGTCGGGAGCATTCAAGCGCTGGAAGCTCTCAAGCTGCTGCTGGGAGTGGGGGAGCCGTTGCGCGGGCGCCTGGTGGCCTTCGATGCTCTGGAGATGAGCTTCCGCGAGTTCAAACTGCGCGTCGATCCCGACAACGAAGTCACCTGGGAGAACCGGGACCGGATTGAGGTCACCGAGCTCGACGGGCTCTGCATGCCCGCCTTCACCGACAACGCGAGCAGCTGATCAGGCTCAACGATCAGATGCGCGACCTCAGCCGGCGGCGCAGGTACGCTCTTGGACGCCACAGCACCAACGCGACCACAGTTCAGGAGCCTTCCATCCGTCAGTACTTTGTGAGCCTTCGGGACCGCAGCCCACTCCCTGAGGGTGCAACCGCCATCGGCGTCGGCTTGGTGGTCAATGGAGTCGCCACCTACGCATTCCTGGTGGTGGCCCGACGCGCGCTCGGAGACGAGGCCTACGGAGGGCTGGCCGTGCTCTGGGGACTCGTCTACATCCTCGGACCCGGCCTGTTCCAGCCGCTGGAGCAGGAGATAGCGCGGGCCACCGCGGACCGTGCGAGCAAGCACCAGGGCAGCGCTCCGGTACTTCGCCAGGCCAGCCGCATCGGTCTCGTTCAACTGCTGATCGTTGAAGCAGCAGTGGTCCTGGCCTGGCCCCTGGGCCTCGACGGACTGCTGGACCACAATGTCTCACTGCTGATCGCCCTGCTGTTCGCGCTGGCCTGCTTCATGGGGGCCGAATGCGTTCGCGGCGTGCTGTCCGGTCGGCACGAGTTCAATCGCTACAAGTCGTACTTCGCGGCCGAAGGCGCCTCCAGATTCCTGGTTGCCGCCGCACTTGCGACTATCGGAGTCCAAGCCGTGGGGGCCTACGCCACCGCGATCGCAATCGCCTTCGCGGTGGCGACCATCGTGGCGATCGGCTCATTGCGGCCCTTCGTGAAGCCCGGCCCTCCCGCACCATTGGGAGAGGTCACTCCGGCTCTGGGCTGGCTGTTGATCGCGTCGCTCTCGGAGGCTTTCCTGCTCAACGTCGGTCCGGTCGCCCTGGAGATCATCGGCGATGATCTCGGCGAAGAGGTTCCGGGAGTGTTCCTCAACGGGCTGATCATCTCACGGGTTCCGCTCTTCTTCTTCCAGGCCGTGCGAGCGGCACTGTTACCTAATCTGGCCGGACTCGCGGGCAGTGACGACCTCACCGGATTCCGCGATCTGCAGCTTCGGCTGGTGGCCGCGGTGGTGAGCGTGGCCGCTGTCTGGGTTGTGGTGATGGCGTTCATCGGCCCTTGGCTGGTTGAGTTCCTGTTCGGCGACCAGATCGGTTCGCGGGACATGGCCCTGCTCGCTGCGAGCGGGGCCGGTCTGATGATCCTCCTCTCGCTGTCGTTGGGGCTGGTCGCGCTCGATCACGCTCGACTGGCGGTGGTCGGATTCGTGATCGGCGTGGCCACCTTCCTCTCGATCACGGTCACCAGCGAGTTGATCTTGCAAGTCGAACCGTTCTTGCTGGTCGAATCTGCGCTGGTGGCAGCGGTCGGCGCCGGGGCGATCGTCACCGCAGGGTTGTTGCGTTACGAATATGCCCTGCATGCCCGTGCCGGTCGGCTCCCCGAATCCGACCCTGGCCCCACTTCACCCTCGAGCGCCCTCTGAGCCCGTGGCCCGAGCGGCCCGGCCTGTGGCCCGTGCGGCGCGGCCTGTGGCCCGAGCGGCGCGTGAGCGCAGTGAACGGGAGCGGGAGAGAACATCCGTCGAGGCTGAGGGTACGATGCCCATGTGGTCGAGCCAGGTGCGTTCAGCGCATGAAGGGATTGATTCTCAGCGGCGGCGCCGGCAAACGCCTGCGCCCGATCACCCACACCAGCGCCAAACAACTGGTTCCCATAGCCAACAAGCCGATCCTGTTCTACGGCATTGAAGAGATGGCGACCGCAGGGATAACCGACATCGGCATCGTTGTCGCTCCCGCGACCGGTGACGAGATCAAACAAGCTGTCGGCGACGGTTCGAAGTTCGGGGTGGAGGTCACCTGGATCCCCCAGCACACACCACTCGGCTTGGCCCACTGCGTGCTGGTCGCGCGCGAGTTCCTCGCAGACGACGACTTCGTCATGTACCTCGGCGACAACATGCTCGAGGCCGGACTGACCGCCTTCGTCGACCGATTCGTCTCTGCGCGGAGCGGGTCGGGCGCAGGCCGCTCCAACAGAGCGCCCGCGGCTCAGATCCTCTTGGCTCACGTGTCGGACCCCGGTTCATTCGGGGTCGCCGAGATCAGCCCGGACGGTCAGGTGGTCCGACTCGTCGAGAAGCCCGCGAGGCCGCCGTCGGATCTCGCCCTTGTCGGCGTCTACCTGTTCGACAAGACGATTCACGAGGCGGTCGAGGAGATCGAGCCGTCGACGAGAGGGGAACTGGAGATAACCGATGCCATCGACTGGCTGATCGCCGAGGGGCACCGGGTGGATCACGAAGTGCTCAGCGGCTGGTGGATCGATACCGGCAAGAAGGACCCGTTGTTGGAGTGCAACCGGCTGGTGTTGGACACCTTCGGCCGCAGCATCGAAGGAGACGTCGATGATGCGTCCTCCATCGAGGGGCAGGTGGTTCTTGAAGCCGGCGCAAAGGTCGTCGACTCCACCGTGCGAGGACCGGCGATCATCGGCAGTGGAACCACCGTTCAGCACAGCGATATCGGCCCCTATGTGTCGATCGCGGTCGACTGCCGGATCAACGGCAGCGAAATAGACAACTCGGTCGTTCTGCGTCGCAGCACAGTCAGCGATATTGCACGGCTCACCGACTCGTTGGTCGGTCGTGACACGGTGCTGTCAAGGTCCATTCCTGCCAACGAGGCGCGTGGCATATCGGATGGGCCTGAAGACACCGGCCCGAGGGCCGTGCGGGTGATGGTCGGCGACCACTGCCGGGTAGAGATCGAATAGCCGCGATGCCCCGGAAGTGATTGGAGATTCGTATGGCAGCAGTCACGCCGTCGCAGGAAATCGAGGGAGTGTTCGTGGTGCGTCCGGAAGTGATCGGCGATGAGCGGGGCACTTTCATCGAGACGTACAGGCGCTCATGGTTTCCAACACAGCGGGAGATGATCCAAGCCAATCGTGCAGACCGTCGAGCCGGAACGGTGGTGGGTCTGCACTATCACCTGCATCAGAGCGACTACTGGTGTGTGCCGTTCGGAGCGGTCCGCGTAGTGCTGCACGACCTGAGAGAGGGGAGTCCGACGGACGGGGCCACCCTCGAATACGACCTCGGCAGGCGCGCCGACGGCTCCCACAGCCACGACGGGATCTACATTCCGCCGGGAGTGGCACACGGTTTTGCGGCTCTGACCGACTGCACTCTCAGCTATCTCGTCGACGCCTACTACAACCCTGCTGATGAGCTCGGGGTGCGCTGGGACGACCCTGAGATCGGCGCCGACTGGGTTCTCAACGATCCGATCCTGTCACCGCGGGACAGCAGCAACCCGCTGCGCTGCGACCTGCCACAGAACCGCCTGCCCCACCACCGGCTGCGGGCCCCCTAGGAGAGCCTTTCAGCCATGAGACTGTTCATCACCGGGGCGGCCGGATTCATCGGAAGCAACTATCTGCGCCATGTTCTCGCCACGAGCGACCACTCTGCGGTGGCGTTCGATGCTCTGACGTACGCCGGAAACCTCGATTCGATCAGGGACCTGCTCGGTGATCGGGCGTCTTTCGTCCACGGCGACATCACCGACCGCTCCGCAGTCCGGTCCGCCATGTCCGGTTGTGAGTCGGTGGTTCACTTCGCTGCTGAGTCTCATGTCGACCGCTCCATTTCAGGACCCGACGCGTTCGTGTACACCAACTGTTTCGGAACCAACGTGCTGTGTGATGTTGCTCGCGAAGTGGGTGTCGAACGCTTCGTCCACGTCTCGACCGACGAGGTCTACGGCTCGGTCGAGACCGGTTCATCGCGGGAGTCCGACGCGGTCGCGCCCCGCTCCCCGTACGCGGCGTCGAAGGCGGGGTCAGATCACATTGCCCTCAGTTACTTCAGCACCCACGGCCTAGGAGTGATCGTCACTCGGGCCTCCAACAATTACGGCCCGTTCCAGTTTCCGGAGAAGGTCATCCCGTTGTTCACGACGAACCTTCTCGACGGAGCTCGAGTGCCCCTCTTCGGAGACGGGCTCAACGTTCGCGACTGGCTTCACGTCGATGACCACTGTGCGGCGATCGACACCATTATGAGCAAGGGCAGCGACGGTGAGATCTACAACGTGGGCGCCGGGAACGAGATCACCAACCGTGATCTGACCCGGCGTCTCGTCGAATTGTGCGGGCGCGACGAGTCGGCCGTCGAGTACGTCCCGGACCGGCCGGGGCACGACCGTCGCTATTCGCTCGACTGTGCCAAGTTGCGGAATCTCGGCTGGGCCCCTCGACGAGAACTCACCGCAGGGCTCGAACAGACGGTCGAGTGGTATCGCCAGAACCGGCGCTGGTGGGAACCGCTCAAGAGGCGCCATGGGGTCAGGCCATGAGGATCTTCGTCACCGGCGCCGGCGGACAACTCGGAAAGGAGCTGGTTCCGCTGCTCGAGCCGTACGAGACGGTTGCCTTGGACCGGGCTCAACTCGACGTCACGGACCGCGTCGCCGTTCTCGAAGCCCTGGACGCGGCGAAGCCTGACTCGGTCATCAACTGCGCAGCTATGACCAGTGTCGATGAGTGCGAGACACAGGCTGACCGCGCCTTTGCGGTCAATGCGCTCGCAGTACGGCATCTGGCCGAGGGCAGCCGCAGAGTGGGCGCGCATCTCACCACGATCTCCACCGATCATGTCTTCGACGGCGCCAAGACAGCCCCCTACAACGAGTCGGACCCGCTGTCGCCTGTCTCTGTGTACGGGCAGTCCAAGGCACAAGGCGAGGGCCATGCCGGCAGCGCGGCCACGATCGTCCGCACCTCCTGGCTCTGCGGGGAGCACGGCTCCAACATGGTCAAGACTATTCTGCGACTACTCGCCGAAGACCTCCCTCTGCGCTTCGTCGACGACCAGAGGGGACACCCGACGTTCACCGCCGATCTCGCACCCGTCGTCCGCGATCTGGCTGTGCAGCGTCGAAACGGCGTCTTCCATGCGACCAATCAGGGTGCGGTCACCTGGTTTGAGTTCGCACAAGCGGTCGCGGCTGCCGCGGGAGCTGATCCGGCCCGGGTTGTTCCATGCTCTACGGCCGATCTCCGTCCCGTTCGGCCCGCAAGACGACCTGCCAACTCGGTACTCGACAACGCTGCGCTGCGAAGGGCTGGATTTCCCCGGACCCGAGATTTCCGAGAGCCCCTCGTTGAGGTCGTCCGTCGGCTTCGCTGAACCCGGAATCGTTGGTGGCAACGAGCCGGACGCCGCCGGCGACCGCGAGGAGACCGAGCCGGACAAGGCGGTCGACCGGTAGCGGGTTGCTAGGGATTCGGGAATATCCGCATATTGGGAGAGAGGACGGGCTGCACCCAGTATGCGAACGCTTCGGGCAGTCCGGCGAGGCGCCAGATGAAAGTGACGATTTCCGCCCGTGTCAACGGTGCGCGGGGAGAGAATGTGGTTGGTGAGGTGCCGGTCGTGATGCCGTATTCCAGCATCCAACGAACCGCCTCGCTGTAGTAGGAGCCTGCTTCGACATCGTCGAAAGTCTGGTCGAAGTTCGGGGCGGGTTTGCCGGCGAAGCGCCAGAGGAAGGTGGATGCGTGCGCCCTTGTCAGGACCATGTCCGGCGAGAACTCGGTGGCAGAGGTTCCAGTGGTCACCTCGTATTCCGCGAGCATGTAGACGGCGTCGCGATACGGGGCGTCCTCGGCAACGTCTTCGAAGTTCGGGCGAGCGCGGGGGAGCGGACTCCCCTCGAATCTCCAGAGGATCTCCGCGAACTCTGCTCGGGTGATCTCATCATGGGGTCCGAAGGTGTCTGCATCCGCGCCGGCGACGATTCTCGCGCCGGCGGCCCAGAGGACCGGTTCGTAGAAGTAGTCGTCAGGGGACATGTCGCTGAATTCGACCACCGGCTCCGGTTCGGGAATCTCCGGTTCGGGGTCCTCGGGGTCTGGATCCTCGGGGTCTGGATCCTCGGGCTCGGGGTCCTCGGGCTCGGGGTCCTCGGGGTCGGGGTCCTCGGGGTCGGGATCGGATTCTTCGACGTCCTCGGCTTGGGGCCATGAAATCGAGAAACTGGTGCCGACGGGAGGATGGCATCCTTGCGCCGTTCGGCAGCCGTTGAGGATCGCAAAGAACAGGCGGGCGCCGTAGGGCTTGCCGTCGCGGGTGAGCGTCACCGATCTGTCTTGGTCATGGACGGTGACCTTGGCGAAGACGATGTGCCCCGACGCCGGCGCCTCCTCTATGTCGATGCCTTTGAGGGATCCGATGTTCAGGGGCTCCTCCCCTCGCACCGTGTAGTCGTTCAGCCAGCGAGTCAGATCAGCCACAGAGTAGGAACGGGTCCAAGTGGCGTTGGGATTGTGCTCGCGTCCTGTCTGCGGATCGAAGGCCACATCGAAAGGATCCGGCTTGGGCACCAGGAAGGGCAGATCGATGCCGTCTTTCCAGACGTCGGAGGGCTTGGCCGTGTGCCCGCCGTTGCTCGAGGAGTAGAAGGCTTGGGCGATGCGGGTTTCGTGCAGCAAAGCGTCTTCGCCGTTCTCCGCGTCAGTCTCTGTATCGGGTTCTGTGTCGGTCTCTGTGTCGGGTTCTGAGGCAATTTCAGCCTCATAGACGACGACTTCCCCAGCGGTTTCGTCGACCGCTGCGCACCATGAGTGCCAGGAGCAGCCCGATTCTCTGGCCCAACCGGTGAACACCTGGTCCGCAGTCGAGTCATAGAGGTTGAACGGCTCATCGTCCCAGTCGCTGTCCGCAGCGCGGTTCAACAGCGTGGCCGCTGCGTAGCTGCGGGCGGCCACTGCCTGCGCTTTCAGGGCTTCCATCGGCCAGTGGGTGGGCACTTCTTGGAGGCCGTACAGGTACTTCTCCATGTCGAGCCGCGCTACCACGACGCAGAATTTGCGACCGGTGCCGCAGCGGTCGGGCGTGCTTCCGGCGAGCGGGACTGCGGCCGGCTGCAGGAGGTAGCGGGCTCTGGCGTAGGAGCCCAGGTTGTCACCGTCTTCGTACTCCTCGACCACGGCCCTGATGCCTACGGTCTGCACGACTTCAAGGGCCGTGTCGGAGCAGCGGGGATCGTTGTCGCAGAGGTCTGTTGTGACCCCGGTCGACTTGTCGGTGTACTCGGCGTGCCAGCGGGACCCGTCGTAGTGGGTGGTCAGCGGCAGAGTGCTGACGCCGATCACCTCGCCTCCCGCCTCGACGGACAACTCCCACTCGCCCGGCCCGAGCTCGTCCAACGGGGTGGCAATGGCGATCGACTCCCTGACCCCGATGAGGACATTGAGGCTGCCCGTCTCGATCGGCCTGATGCGCGAGTGGGTTATGCAGAACCGCAGTCCGCTGCCGCAGTCATCGGGCGCGACGCCGTCGATGGCCACAGCCGCGGGATGCAGCAAGTAGCGCCCGCCGAAATAGGAACCGAGATTCGGTCCGTCCTCGTACTCCTCGACCACGGCCCTGATGCCGACGGTCTGCACGACTTCAAGGGTCGTGTCGGAGCAGCGGGGGTCGTTGTCGCAGAGGTCTGTTGTGACCCCGGTCGACTTGTCGGTGTACTCGGCGTGCCAGCGGGACCCGTCGTAGTGGGTGGTCAGCGGCAGAGTGCTGACGCCGATCACCTCGCCTCCCGCCTCGACGGACAACTCCCACTCGCCCGGCCCCAGTTCGTCCAACGGCGTCGATATCGCAATCCAGTCCCTGACGCCGACGTCCACGTCGATGGTTTCGGGAACTTGGGGCGGGTCGAACTCCTCGAAGTCGGTGATCGAAGAGAGGGTCGTGTCGTCGTAGTAGAACGAGAGGATCTCATCGTAGGCATGGCCGGCTAGAGCGCGGCCGTAGGCGCCGAACTGGCTCAACCCCACGGCGTGTCCGAATCCGCCGCCCGTCAGCACGACGAGGCCTGAGTCGGCGGCCTCAGAGTCGCCCTGGTCGCTGTCGTGGGCGAGAACCGGCGTTGTCGCCAAGCAGAAGACAAGCAGACAGCACAGCAGTGTACGTGAGAATCCCAATAGCTTCTCTCATGTGTCGTGGCTTGCCCTGGCGCGCGCCTGTCTGAGACGATGCGATTCTATCGGGTGAGGCCGCTCTTGGGATTCACCCTGACGACGAGCTCCGCCGGCGACGGGTTGAAATGCCGTATTTGACGATGCAGCCGAGGGCGGCGACACCGTCGCGCCAGCCGATCTTCTTTCCCTCGGCGTAGGTGCGCCCGGAGTAGGAGATCCCGACCTCCCAGATCCGCCAGCCTCCGGCTGCGACCTTGGCGGTGATCTCAGGCTCGATCCCGAAGCGGTCCTCGCGCAGGTCGAGGCCTTGGACGACCTCCCTGCGGAAAGCCTTGTAGCAGGTCTCCATGTCGGTGAGGTTCAAATCGGTGAACATGTTCGACAGCAGGGTCAGGAGCCGGTTTCCCACAAAGTGCCAGAAGTACAGAACCCGACGCGGCCGGCCGGACTGAAAGCGGCTGCCGTAGACGACGTCGGCGGATCCGTTGAACAGCGGTTCGAGGACGATGTCGTAGTCGTCCGGGTCGTACTCGAGATCCGCGTCCTGCACGATCACGAACTCCGCTGAGACAACCGCGAAACCGCGCCGGAGCGCCGCGCCCTTGCCGAGGTTCTCGGGTTGCAGCAGAACCTTGACGCGGGCGTCGTCGAAGCCGTCCAACAGCTCTTTGGTGCCATCGGTCGAATGGTCGTCGACGATGACCAACTCGGCCGTGTGGGGGCTGGCGAGCACCCGCTTCGCCATCTCCGCAATCGTTGCGGCCTCGTTGTAACAGGGCATCACAACGCTGAGGCGGGGTTCGAGCGTTTCGTCCATGGGCGAACAACGCTAGCAGTGGCGCCAGCGTTCAGCACATGGACGAGAGCGCCCGCGATCCTGCGTTTCGAGGCGCTCCCCGCATTCTGCTATGCGGTTGGTCGGGCACCGGCGGGGACTGTCCCTTGACGGGGCGTGCGTCGGCCCTGGCGGGATCATCCAGGACTCGACCAGCATTTGGAGCCTGCCAGGCCCGCTTCAGGCGTTGCGCGTGTGAAGTGTGCTGTCGTTCGAATCGACTTTCGCCAGATAGGCCGACACGACATCGCCGGGAGCGCCGACCTCCACCAGCCTGCCGTGGTCGAGCCAGCCGACCTGGTGGCATTCCGCCATCAGCCCGGTGTTGTGCGAGACCAGGACGATGGTGGCGCCGTTCTCGCGGAGCATGTCCATGTGCTTCAAGCACCTGCGTTGGAACTCTTCATCACCGACCGCGATCACCTCATCCACCAACAGGATGTCGGGACTTACATTGACGGCCACCGCGAAGCCCAGCCGCACGTACATGCCGCTCGAATAGATCTTGACCGGCTCGTCGACGAAGTCCCCGATCCCGCTGAACTCGATGATGTCGTCCATCGATGCGGTCATCTGCTTGCGGCTGATCCCGAGCATGGCGCCGTTGAGATAGACGTTCTCGCGGCCTGTCAGATCAGGATGGAATCCAGTTCCGAGCTCGAGCAGCGCCGACAGGCGCCCGGTGGCTTCGACCGTCCCCGAGGTCGGTCTGTGGATCCCGGCCATCAGACGCAGCAGTGTCGATTTGCCGCTGCCGTTGTGGCCGATCAGGCCGAAGAAGGAGCCTGGCGCGATATCGAGATTGACGTTCTTCAGAACCCAGAACTCGTCGGTGTCCCGCTCCCGGCCGATACGCAGGACCGCCTCCTTGAGAGAACTCGGACGGTTCCGCTCCAGGCGGAAGCGCTTGGAGACGCCTTCGACAGTGATGGCGCCGACGGTCACGGTTCCTCGCTGATGGCCATGCTCCGCTTGCGGAAGAAGACCCAGCCGACCACGAACGTCGTGACTGACCAGGCGAGTGCCGCCAGGAAGCGGTTCCAGAGCGGAACCTGCAAGAAGTAGGTGGCATCGCGGGAGATCTCGATGAACAGAGCTACCGGATTCCACTCCACGAGCCCTTGGGCTATCCCCGGAATGTCCTCGTGCTCGAGGAGCTCTGGCGTATATACGATCGGCACGGCGAAGAACGCGACATTGAGCAGGATGCCCATCAGGTATTTGACGTCTCGATAACGGGCATTGAGCACCGAGACGATGAATCCGAGCCCCAGCCCGAATCCCAGAGCGAGCGCCATCGCGACCGGCAGGAACACGAGCGTCCAGCCGATATTGGAGAGCGCGGCCATGATCACGACCAGCACCATGACCTCGAGCAGGGTCTGGACGAGGTTTGATGCGGCGCCGCCCAACAGCGCCGTCTCGGTCGGGAAATAGATCTTCTTGCGCAGGTCGCTGACCGAGCCCAACCACACCATCGAACCCTCTACCAAGCCTGTGAACAGACTCCAGATGATGAGACCCGTGAACAGGTAGAGGCCGAAGTTCTCGGCGTTGCCGTTGCTCGTCTCGGGCGGTGCCGCTCTGTAGACCGCGCCGAAGATGAACCAGTAGACCCCGACTGTCACCAGGGGGTTGAGGAAGGACCAGAACCAGCCCAGCAGGCTGCGCTTGTAGCGGGACTTCGACTCCCGCTCGGCGAAGTGGTAGATGAGCGTGATGCTCTTGCGAACCGAAGGCGACAGTGTAGGGGCGAGAGAAAACTGCACAGGTCGTTCGGATCCTACCCAGGGCGCCTCTGCATGGCCGCAATTTCGATCGCCAGCTCGTGCGCCACGACTTCCAGGTCCTCGTCGAGTGAGACCACCCGGTCCGCGTGCTCTGCCGACGGCTGCACGAACCTGTCGTGCATGGGAGCAACGGTCTCCCTGAACTGCCGGTGGACGTCTTCGGTGTCGCGGCCCCGTTCACGAACATCGCGTCGAATCCGCCGCTCGAGCCGCACTGCCTCGGGGACGTCGATGAACACCGCCAGGTCCAAGAGGCTGCTGATCCCGCTGAAATTCAACAGCAGGATCCCGTCGAGGAGGACGATCTCGGTGGCTTCGACAACGGTCACCTCGCCGGGCCGTGTGTGGGTGGCGAAGTCGTACACGGGGATCTCGACGGCTCTACCGTGGCGAAGGTCGCGCAGGTGCTCGACAAAGAGCTCAAGGTCGAGCGAATCGGGGTGGTCGTAGTTGACCTGCATCCGCTCCTGCATCGTCATGTGTGACAGGTCCCGGTAGTAGGCGTCGAAGGCGACCGCTGACGCCCGGTCCGGGCCGAGACAGCGGATCAGCTCGCCGACGAGAGTCGTCTTCCCCGCCCCCGAGCCACCACAGATCCCGACGATGATTCCCACGACTGCACACCGTACCCTGGTTCATTCCGTGCCAGAATCGAAAGACATGCCACAATCGAAGGACGTGCCAATATCGGCCGACATGCCCGCAGCGCATCCATTGGAGCAGAGATGACATTGATCGACGGCCCCGCAGGCCCGATCGAGGTGAAAGAGAAGGGCCAGGGACGGTCGCAGCAGCTCAGGGAGCTGCGACGGCGGCGCAACCCGTCGAGCACTGGTGGAGCGCGGGCGACAAGGACGTTATGGTCGTTCAACCCGAGGACGATGTGATGGCGGTGCCGGAGAACGCCGTACGCCGCTGCGATGAACTCGGCGACCGAGCATCGCTGGTGACGGTGCCGGACGCGGGCCACGCGCTGCTGCCCGAACAACCGGACGCGGTCGCCGGAGCGGTCCTGGAGTGGCTCCGACAACGAAACAGAATCTCAAATTTACACAGCTGAACCGACGGAGGCCTGAATGTCATGAAGATCGACTATGACTCCTATGAGACCATCATCGTTGAGATCCGCGACCACGTAGGGTGGGTGACGCTCAACCGTCCCGACGCCTACAACGCATTCAGTCCAACGATGGAACGCGAGTTGAAGGACACCTGGATGGCCTTTCGTCGTGACGACGATGTCCGTTCGATCGTCCTGACCGCGGCGGGGGAGAAGGCTTTCTGCGTCGGAATCGACCGGGACGAGGGTGAATTCACCGCGCTCGACGACTCTTCAGGGCTGTACGGCACTTCCAACAACTTCATGTACGACGATCCGGGCGACAATCTGGGACCGAAGTCCTGCGACCTCTGGAAACCCGTGGTGTGCGCGGTCAACGGAATGGCTGCGGGAGGCGCGTTCTACATGCTGGCCGAGTCGGACGTGATCATCTCTGCCGAACATGCAACCTTCTTCGATCCCCACGTGACCTACGGAATGGCCGCGGTGTATGAACCCATGAAGATGCTCCAACGCATGCCTCTCGGTGAGATCCTGCGGATCTCCCTGTTGGGCAACCACGAACGGATGAGCGCCGCGACCGCAATGCGGATCGGGCTTGTCAGTGAAGTCTGCGCCACAGAAGAGCTTCATCAGAGGGCGGAATGGCTCGCCGAGGCAATCGCCTCGCAGTCACCCTGGGCGGTGCAGGCGACACTGCGCGCCATCTGGGCAGCCAATGACATGGGTCGCCTCAACGCCATCGCCGTGGCGCCGGCGATCCTGACCACCGGATTCGACAGGGCGGCCATGGAGGCCGGCGTCGACTCGTTCTCGGGCTCGAAGCGGATCAAACCCCAGATCCGCTGATATAGCTGCCTAAAGTCACTCGCAGATCCTCAAGCCTCGAGCCACCTCCGCGTCGTGCTGTCTTCGCATCGCAGAATTAGCATCTCCTTGTAGACGATGCCTCCAAGAGACAGTGTGATGCCCAACAGGCTCCGACTCGTCGGTCGCGCGAACTTTCACTTCTCAGTACCCGTCGATCCATTCCAAGTATAGTATTCGGTCGCGATCCAGAAAGACGTAGCGCTCATCCGGCGTCGTTACACGATCCCGTGATCACGAGCCTCCTAGATTCACATAATTCGCGTATCGATGTGCTCGATAACTCGCTTTCGAACTATAGTCCGTTCTCAGCTTCGCTATTTGAAACTACCACTCGGTCACACTGCTCTTCACTATGGACTCGAAACTGAACATATGGTACATGTGTTCTTTGAGCAGAATATGGAGGAACTATGCGCATTGCAATGATACAAGATTCGCGCGGTAATTCTATCTCACGAGGAATCCCTTCCAATTGCTTTTCAACAATAGGATACAAGATCAGAGCACCGCGGCGAGCTTGTCGCAAACTGTCAGCAACAAGATCATGGTAGTTCGCACCCAGAGGCGAACCGGCGATCCGCCGCGCTGCGTGTCTATGCTTCGGATCGCTAATTCCCTGGAAGAGAGGATCTCGTCGCCGCGTGCGGAAGAATAGACTGGATAACCCAAGACCTGGCAAAGTTCGCATTGCGTTTTGTTTGAGCTGAGGCATGAGTACAACCCAGTCTTCTACTTCGTCCTGAATCTCCTCGATGAAGGCAAGATCAGGCTCAAAGTGATCGTGATAGCACCACTTCAACTGCTTAAGTCCCGCAAGAAGATCTTGATTCGAGACGCAACCGTAGGTCGCTGCGTAACGTCCCTGTCCATCAGACTTCGGAACAGCAAAATCAGCGTTCTGCCGGACCTGCTGCATAATGGGTAGCAAAACGTCGTAGTTGTGAGCGATGTCTGCCGCGCTCTTTGGATATGCCACTGGCTCGATCTCCTGCTGGCGTCTCGTGACAAGACGGGCATTGAACATCTTGTTTGGTGCTGTTGGGCGAAGCCATGGCAGATGCTGTGTAACTAGAGGCGGGATCTGAGCTGGCCGGATTTGTGGTTGTCCTTCAACCAACGTCGCATATCGTCGCAGTTCATCTCTGAACATTTCCTCGGCGTACATGATCGCACCGAAAGCATCGTAGAGGTCTAGCTTCCTGTGGCCCGAGGTTAGCTCGCGGGCGATGTACAACCGGACAAGATCTCGATAGCCCTTTCGAAATCCAAACCATCGCCCCATCTGCATGAGTGTGTCCGCTTGACTTGTCTTTCGCCGGTAATACGAGATTGTCAAGCCCTCCACGGTGAAACCCCGGCTCAGTTTGGCACCACCTACGAGCACTCGCCAGACAGGTCGTCTGTCGAAATCGACACGCTCTCGCTGCACATCCTTATCGCTGTTGACGATTATCACCGGATCTTCTGTATCTGTAATCCGCGAGTACGCTTCAGCGATGCAAGGCTCTAATAGCTCGAATGTCTGAGGTAGGCTTCCCGAACCCAACATTCCGGTCGTGGGCACGATATCTCTCTCATACAGGCTGCCGAGGTAAGAGAGGCCTTCTGGGCTACTGAATCCCGCGGAGAACCAAGCCTCGCGAAGTTCACTCGCTAAGTTCACGTGATCAATCCGCCGCACCGACTCGTGAGCAAGCATCGTATGGTGGCGGAAGCTCGTTTCTCCCCTCTGTTCTCTGTGCAATTTGAGAGCACCTGTGAGAAGGAACATGCCTAGGGCCTCTCGCATCTCCAAGGCCCGCGCCTCATCATCGTCGGAATCCGCTACTAGGTTGCGAATATGAGCGCGCTCAACTCGATTTCTCACAGGCTGACCGTCATCATCCGCTTCTGGCTCTAGATCATGAAAGTCGCGGGCACCCATATACCCCTTAGGTCGCGACAGGGCAATAAGGAAGTCTTTCGGAAAGATATCCTCGGAATCGGTCGGATCTACGAATACGTTGGCGAAGGGTGTCGCGGTATACCCGAGGTACTGGGATCTCGGCAGCAGTTCGAGAAGCTCTGAAATAACCGAGTTGATCGCCGTACGATGTCGCTGACCTTGAATCCATTTGTTCGGGTTGCTCGTGTTCACCGATGCATGATCTGATTCATCATCGATTATTAGAGCAGGGATCTCTTGGAGCCGAGGCTTGATGTTCTTCAAATCCCGTACGAGGCGGGTTAGCACTGTCTTGTTTTTCTTTACAATCGCCAATCGTGCAGAACAGCGAGCTAGATTCACCCGATCATTCAGTGGTCTAGTATTGTCGTGTTTATCAAACTCCAGAGTTGTGATACCTGTCAAGAGACGACGATAGTCACCTGTTTTGCCAGCAAATCGATGCTGAGTAAGTCGGATAATATCAGGACGATTTTGTTTTGAAGGCAGTATGCCGTGTTTGATAAAACTGTTCCAATCAGGATCGTCCTGATAGTCAATGTCAATCATCATATCCGGATCAGTCGGATCTGCGTCTCGAATGATGTTTTCGACTCCTACCAATTCCATATCGATTCGGCGTTGCGTTTGCTCGCGAAGTAGGTCAATCGTGCCAGTCATCACGATAATTAATCTATATCCAGCATCGATTGCTTTTGCCAGGACTCCAGTGATGTTAGCGGTTTTGCCACTCTGAACATAACCGACGACGAGACCCTTCGACTGGTATGCTTCTAAACGAGCAGGATCAGACAAGCGTTGAACAATGTTGGTCGTTGTTGAATCGAGATTGGCGACCGACTCAGAATCCCATCCTGGTTTTTCGATGAGATATCGCTCGTATGCTGGCCAATAGAAAGATTCCCCTCCAGGCCGTGATGTGTACCATGGTTCGAAATCGTCGGAAATCACGACCGTACTGTCAATGCTGATGGGGAATAGAGCAGTAAAATCAGAGCGAAGGTCCTCTGGAACTTCCAGCCCTTGATAAATGGCTGTACGTCTCTCATCAGTTCTCTTTGGATATCCAATCGCCCAGGGTTCAGTCTCATCGGCGTCATCCCAGAGCGCGAACTGCAGAGAGTACTCTCGCCTGACAGGATCATTGGGACCGACGGATTGCAAGTGTCGCACTAGTAGCTCTATTGAGACATCCGACGCTCTGCTTGCGGCTTCGAACTCGAGCCGGGGTTGCATGGGTGTAGGACCTACAGCCTTGAGTCCCGCTAAGACCACTAGGTAGACGTTCTGGAAATGTTCGTCCATGATTCTCCAATTTGTTGAAGTTCTGTCGGAGGCGGATCGGGCACTAGACCAGAAGTGCTTAGGATGTACGAGACGTCGCTGAAACGCTCCACCGGGAGTCCAGCGGACTGGAGGTGATGCGCCGTAATGGCTGGAAACTCACTCGTAATCGTGAATGTGAGTACCTCGCTGCGCAAGGTGAATCGTCGAGTGTAAAGGTGGCCGTTTGCGGGATCCCAGCCAGCATTAGCCAACTTCTCCGCGAAGAGCGATCGAACCGCGAGGTTCGTGATCGCCTCCGTCGTCGCCTGGATCGACTCGGGTAGCGTCCTACCACCGGTGCCGTGAATCGTGAATTGGAGTGAAACCAACCATAGATCCCGGTCGGGCGATGGCTCGAGCTGCGTAAGGCTCGAGATGCGGTGGCTTCTATCCTCGGACAGCGTCGTCTTGACCTCGATATCGAAGATCTCGAGGCCGAAGTCGTGCTCCTCCCGCGTGGGCCCCCGCCATGAGGCAACCGCCTTACCATCTTCTACTGATCGGATCAGATGATAGAGGATGAACAGCTCTCCGTAGAGCCCGAGTTCCTGCTGCTCGGTGAGGCGGCCAAGGGAGCTGAGCAGCTGTCGGTACGAGTCGAGTACGCCCGTAATCGCAGCACCCATGCCATCACCGTGCAACTGCACTCGATCCGCAACCGCAGTCAGAACCGGGTACGCCTCCTCTAGCACTCCGCGGCCAGACACAGCGAATTCCACCCAATCACCCGAAACATCCGTGCCTACGCGGGTGTCAAGGTGACGGTACGCATCGAGATTGGGAACATCCGCAGTCCCTGGCCAAGGACCTCGAATGGCGATTCGCTGCTCAGCTGGGTCGATAACCAGATCGACGTTTGGCGTTCCTGAGAGACGCACCGTTGCCGGTGCGCAAGTCGTCAGGTACTTCTGGAGGTTTCGCCAGCTCAAGTGCCGACCGCCGGTCGCGTTCATTGCGCCTCCACTCGTGCAGCGGTGGCGAGGACCGCTCCCCAGAGCTTGACGTCGTCCTTCTCCTTCGCGCCGAGGAAATCCCCGCTAAACAGATCGTTGAGCAGCAAGTACAACGCAGCCTTTAGAAGTGGAGCGTCGTTCAACGATGTACCGCGGTCGCCCATCACGGCGGAACGGTACTGACGATTCAACCAGATCGTACGTTCCTCGAGATCTATCTCAAAGAATGAGTCGTCCTCGAAGTCGGACCAGCGAATGTGGATCGGCTCGGATCCCTCCACGAACTGCAACTCCTCGCCGATCGAACGCCGGACCGCGGGCGCAAATCCACGACCGGGTGGAACAACTCTACGCCGAGTACCAGCGGGTTTCCGCGCCTCTTTGAATCGCCTAATTGAGTCCTCGCGGAAAGTACGGAGATCGAACGTCTCTGATCCAGCGGACTCGACCGCTTGGATGAACGCGGCCGAGGCTTGGATGCGTGTCTTCTCTGGATTCATCGTGAGGTGCGCTTCGAGGTGTTCGTCAACATCCACGGCGATCCGTGCTAGCTGCAACGAGGGTTCAGGGTGTAAGACACCGTTCCATCCTCCGGCTTGCAGCAACCGGTCATGCCGGTAGAAGTAAAAACCCTGGCCTTGATCTGGACTATCCGAGTACGGAATCCTAAAGGCGGCGAGTTGGGACCGAGGTGGCCACATGTGGCAGCAGAGTTCTACGGTCCCGGAGTCAAGTCGGACCGGGAGCGTTCTTGGATAATCTGGACGACCGCTCGACTGGTACTTGAACGGGTCGATTGGAATGACCTGCTGTCGTAGGCCGGTCTCTCCGACTGCTGCTTCCTCCTGGTCGATAGTAATGGTGAGAGGTCTCGTGACGAGCAGCTTGTGGAACACCAGCCCGAGGTGGTTCCTCAAACGCGGAACAGCCTTTTCGAGATAGTTATTGGTAATCTCCGCATCCAGCGCGCCCGGGAATGCCATCACGCCGTCCAAGCGCACGACCGTGCCGCTTCCGAGCTCGGCTTGAAACCACGGCCGGCTCAGCAGGATCTCGGCGTAGTTTTGATCAACGATGTCACACACGAAACCTTGGTCGAGGTTGTCCTTCGACCAGCGCATCCCACAGGGTGGTGAGTCAGCAGCTCGGCTGACCACGGTCAGACTCCGCGCCTGGCCCAATGATGCGGCCTTGAGTCCGAGTCCGAAGTGCCCGAGTTCGTTCGGTCCGTAGTCCCGACGCTTGCCGAGCGCCATGGCGGCACGAAGTTGGTTCTCACTCATTCCGCACCCGTCATCGACTATACAGATGCTGACGAGTCGCGGTCCGTTCCGAATGTACCGAATGAGAACGTTTGACGCGCCCGCGTCTATCGAGTTGTCAACCAGATCAGCGACCGCAGCCTCGAAGGCGTAGTTGAGCCCGATAGCGTTGAGAATCATCGGATCCGGTTCAACTACAGTGGAGCCAGCGATTTGCACGTCGGCGGGCCAATCACTGGCACCACTTGATGGCGACACTTCAGATACCATCCAGTCCAGCCTCTTTAATGAGAGTGTCGAACTCAGGTAGCATGGCCAGGATTGCCTGGGCAGCAGCTAGTCGGGAGTTGGTCACCGCCTCTTCGTTCCGCGCATGTCCGGATTCGTTGGCGTGGCGCTGGTGCTTGTCGGCGACCACCATGTACACGCCCAAACCCAACGCGTAGCGATTCTTGAGCCTGCGCACACCTTCGTCGCCGATTTCTCTGGCGCGCATGGATGTGTACGTCTTGAGGGGTGTGAACTCCTCGTTCAACTTGAGTAGTAGGCCGTCTTCATCGACGTTTGCGTAGCGCTTGTAGTCGTCACCAAGCTCCACGAATGTCGATGCTTGGACGAGTTCCGCTTCTCCGGGTGTGTTGGCGCCCCAGTCCGGTTCGCTCTCGTGGGTGGTCCACACGGTCGCGATAGGCATCGCGCGGGATATCCGTCTGCCGTTCTCCGGTACTGCCGCAGGTGGCTTGGGGCGATCGTCCTCGTCAACAACCTCAAAGAGCGTTTCCGCCTCCAGTGCTTCTCGAAGCCCTCCCTGCGTTGACAGCCAGGGTTCCACGCGAAGTGTTAGGACTGCGGCGGTCATGTCGGCATCGGCAGGGACAGCCATCACAACCCGGAGCCGCCCCTTCCGCAACTCACCGACCGTCAAATCCTCAACAGGATCGATGTCTAGATGGGTAGTCGTAACTCGACATTGGGCACGCGTTGGCACAAAACCGTCGCGAGCGTTTAGCGAGAAGTGAATCCCGTGAGTTCTCCCGCGCTCCAGACGCCGAGACTTAGGACCGCAGAGCGCTGTTGGATCATCGAGGAGTTCCAACGGACGGGCCGGTCGTCGGTTACGCCCACCGTTGCGATTCGTCGTGCTGCTCCAACGTCGCGCCTCAGCAGCATTGGCGATGCGTTCAGAGAGATCCGCCGTAGACCGGTCCCGGTTGCTCCGCCGAATCGAGTCTCTGATCATCTCGTTATTTGCCTCTTCAAGCTCGTCCCACTCGTTAAGAAAAGCGATCAGAGCGTCCTCGAGGCGGACCGCGTGCGGGTTACGCAGCAGATCCGTTCGATCGGCCGTGAAGAGACTCGTCCGGAGCTCGAGCGGAAGCGGGTCCGTGTCCAGCACGACGAGGATCCTGTCGGCCAGTTTGTTCAACCTTGTGCGATAGCGGAACTCCGCAGGCGTCCAGTGCGCGTGGACCTGTCCGTTGGAGTTGAGCATCACGGCGTGGTTGCGGGCAACAAATCGGCGACGCGTGCCAGCGTCGCCACTTGCTGCAAAGAGATAGAACCGCACCGGCAGCTGGTAGGTGCGTCCCTCGTAGCCGAACGGAAGTTGCTCGGAACCCTCTGTTCGGTCCGACCGAGGATTGTCCATGAACCTCCGGCTGAGACCTCGCAACTGTGTCAACCTTGCTCCGCGCCCCCCAAGAACCGGGGCGGTCAGATGAACCGGAAGAGGCGGTTCGAAGAGTCGGGTATCGACAATAGTGTCGAGTGAACGGTCATCACCCAAGCGCGAGACCCCGATCCCTTCGGCGCGGAAGCCGACTACTGCGATTCGGGTACCACAGTCGAAGTCGGCACACAGCTCGGCGGGGATCACCAGCGGGTCCGCCCTGTCGCCATCGCGTCGCCACGGTGATACGACCCGGTACAGCGCTGTCTGTGTCTGTCGATTCCCGACACGTTGCCATTTGACGACTGTGAGCACGACCCCTGATTCGGGAGCGAGTGTGGATCGGGTCAGCACCACCCACCCGTGCGCATTGGGCAGGACGGTCAGGCCTCCTCGACCGAAAGCGCCCATCAGCCAGATGACGCCGTCCTTTCGAGAGGAGCCGACTCGCAACAGTGAGTCGGCTATTTCATTCGGTCGCATGCCGATACCGAGGTCGCGAAAGACGATCGTTCGTTCGCGCTTCCTTTCCGATCCCGCTGATCGCAGTTCGACCAAAGCCCTCACAGGATCGCCGCGAGGATCATCCGAACCGAACAGCTCGCTGACCGCACCCTCTGGCGTTTCGAAGAGTTCGGCCGATTCTTCGTTGTCGAGCACATCGTCGCCATAGGTCTCGACGGCTCGTCGCAACAGGAGCGAGTCAATCATGTTGGTGATCAGTTCGGTCAGCTTGTGATCAAAGGTCCCACCTGCAGCGGTGAAGAGACCTCGATTGCCCCAGCGATCCCCCACGGGTCGCACGTAGGGGGCAAATCGCTCCATCCGCGCCCAGAGCGCATCGAGTTGCTCCGGAGACTCAACATCAAGGGCTTCCATATAGAGCCCTTGTGCTTCGGTTGCAGTCGGTCGGTCAGCCAACACGATCCAAGCGGCGTTCCGAACCGATTCGCAGTCCGGTCACGCCGCCGTGCCCTCTCCTGAGTCCCACGAACTCAATAGTGCCGACAGGATGTGACATCCGAGCGCGTGGCCGAGCTGCAGAGGCACCGCATTGCCGATTTGCCGACCGATCGAACTCTTGGAACCGAACCACAAGTAGTCGTCGGGGAACCCCTGCAGCCGAGCAGCCTCGCGATGCGTGATTGGCCGGTGCTCGGTCGGGTGAAGGTATCGACCCTTCTCCGGCTTGTAGAACTCTGTGCGGATTGTGACCGATGGCTTGTCCCAGGACAGGCGGCCCATCACGTCGCCAGAGCCCGTGCGATGCGTCCTCCAACAGGGGGCCAAGAGGTGGTAGGGAATGTCAAATCTGTTGCCTCCTGGTGGAATCGAGCGATAGCGGTCCAAGGAGAGCTGTGTGAAGTTACGCGTCACATGCAAATCATCGCCGCTAAAGGGGCCAGGTATTCGTTGCCCTTGATACTCGGTGTATCTACGTGGCAGGTCCCGCTCCGTGACCTCTTCACTAAGCCCGGCGAACGCATCTTCCACGTTAGCGGTGCAGCCAGCGTGCTTCGGTTCCCCCAAGGGCGGGTGACCCACGCGCCTACCAATTACGATCGCTCTTCGTCGCCGTTGCGGTGCACCATAGCGAGACGAGTCCAGCACGTATTGTTCGATCTCGTAATCGCGCAGCTTGCTACGTGCCCCGCAAGCCTTCTTCAGCCCAACGAACTGCTCGGATCGCAGGAACTCGCGGACGTTCTCAAGCACGAAGAACTTAGGGCGGAGAACTTTGACTGCTTCGACATACTGCTGCCACAGCGCGTTTCGACGGTCCGCAACCTCCTGCTTCCCCAGTGACGAGAATCCCTGGCAAGGGGGTCCCCCGAGAACCACATCTGCCCCATCTGGCAAGAGACTACCGTCCAACCACTCCTCGATGCTGCCGCAGAACACATGATCTCCGAGATTGGCAGCGTAAGTAGCGGCCGAGTCGGTATCCGAATCTACGGCCGCGATCGCCCGGAACTCACCAGCGTCCGAGTTGGCTTGAAGGAATCCAGCGGTCAACCCCCCGCACCCGGCGAAGAGATCGACGACTTTATAACTAGGAGTCAAGATTCCACACTCCCTCGGCCGCGGGAGTACGCCTCGATCACGCGATCAACACCGTCCGAGATGTCGTGTTCCCAGATTCGGAGGGGTTCCCAACCGGCGTCTCTGAGAAGACGATCGGTGTCGGCGTCACGCATACGGTTCATTTTAGTCTTGTTCTCCCACCACTCAGCGTTAGCCTTCGGCCATGTTCCGTGTTCGGGACAGCCGTGCCAAAAGCACCCGTCGACAAAGACCGCGAGACGGATCCCAACGAACGCAACATCGATCGACCTCCTGTGGTTTCCCGGAACTGGATAACCCACTCTGTAGCGCATGCCGCGACTGTGGAGCTCACGTCGAAGCAACAACTCCGGCCCGGTGTCCCGCGTGCGTTGACGCGACATCCTTGACGAAGCACTGCTAGCTGATGGATTCCCGATTCCATCATTGCGCGGGGGTATGACACCCGACACCGACAGAAATTGTTGCTGAAGCCTAACGACCAAGGAAAAGATGGTACGACAACTCCAACAGAACCCGCTACTACGACAGCCTGGCGGATGATCGAAGTTGCACGCCTCGCCACCGCGTC
Source organism: Acidimicrobiales bacterium (assembly GCA_965116485.1). GTDB lineage: Bacteria > Actinomycetota > Acidimicrobiia > Acidimicrobiales > Aldehydirespiratoraceae > VXYK01. The sequence goes on along the minus strand of OZ220692.1, from coordinate 2,297,639 downwards.
TGCGTCGATGGGAGTGTCACAGGCAAGCTACGTCAAACCAACTCTCTCGATCCGGATCGATTCAGCCTCGACAGCGGCCGCACACGCTACTTCGAGATATCGATGCCAACATCTACCAGTGCTCAACGCGGGACGGTCAGGCATACGAGGTTCGCCACGTTTCGCACAGACAGTTTGTTGTGAGCCACGGCGTGCGGTGAGCGTCCTTCGGACCGGAGTGGAGGTTTTGACATTGGCATTCCGGGCGCTACAGGTGTTGTGGGTCAAGGCACGGTGGTTCCCACGAAGTGGGTCTTGCGTCTCGGGGCGTCACCTCGAAGCAGTCGGATCCGGCATGCGGGCCAAAGAAGTCCTCGGGATCGTGGTGAACAGTGGTCGTTTGCAGCTGCTTTGAGACTCGCTCGACGATCTCGGAGCAGTGCACCTTAGGTGGTTTTTGCGCCCGAATTCGTGCCTAGGCGCCGAGCCGTTGCCTTGCCGCGGCGCTCATATCGAGGAGTCGCTGAGGGATCGTGACACCGTTGACCTGCACCTGGCCTCCGGCACCAACTGCGGGAGTATCGGCAGTGTCAGGAGCTTCAGCGGCCGCCTCCGCAGCCCGCTCTGCAGCCTCCGCGGCTTCAACCTCCTCACGTTGGCGAGCAACGAGGAAATCGTCGTAGTCGCGTTGCTTCACCAAGCAATGGTGATCGACATGGCCGACCGCGGTGCCGTCGTCGAAACGAACCCAGTACCGGGTCCAGCTGAAGCCGTTGGCCACGGCGATCTTGCCGGTGCTGCCGGCGGCATAACCTGGGATGTCTTCTACGAGCCGCACCTTGGTGCCTCGCACGAAGGGGTTTGCCTGGAGTTGCGCAGTGGTCGGCACAAGCACACAAGGTAGCGCCAATTGGGGTGCTCGCGAGCAATCAGATACGATTCCACTCAGACGTCCAATCAGGCCTCCACAGGCCTCCACGCAGCGACCTGCACTACATGCACAAAGAGGGAGGCGGCAATGACTTCTCAAGACCTCGGCTACAAGCCCTTCGACGCCGACAACCACTACTACGAGGCGCTCGACGCCTTCACCCGTCATGTTCCTGCGGAGATGCAGCCCCGGGTCGTGCAGTGGGTTGAGATGAACGGCCGCAAGTACAACCTGGTCGGAGGGACGATCTCGCATGCGGTCGTCAACCCGACCTGGGACCCCGTGGCGATGCCGGGCGCGCTCAACGCCTTCTTCAAAGGCAACCCCGAGGGCAAGAGCCCCATGGACATGCTCAAAGAGCGCGAACCGCTGCCCGACTACTACATGAACAACGACGCCCGAGCGAAGCTGATCGATGAGCAGGGGTTGTCCGCGATCTGGCTCTTCCCGACCCTGGGCGTGCTGTATGAGGAGCTGATCCGGACCGACGTCGAGGCTTGCACCGTGATGATGCAGGCGTTCAACCGTTGGCTGCTTGAGGACTGGGGCTACGCGTATGAGAACAAGATCTTCGGCGCGCCTTATCTCTGCCTCGGTGATCCAGCGGCCGCAGCCGCCGAGGTCGAAAAGGTCGTCGGACTCGGCGCCCGCGTGGTCGTCATGCGTCCGGCGCCGGTGACCATTCCCACCGGAAAGGTCTCTCCCTTCTCCAAGACGTTCGATCCCGTCTGGTCGGCCATCAACGAGGCCGGCATCACCGTGGTCGTCCATGCAGCCGCGAGCGGCTACTCGTCGATGGGTTACGTGGCCGACACGAAATTCTCCGCGGGCGGGCTCAGTCGCAACGGCGGATACATGGGGCCGAGCCTTGCCAGCTTCGCCATCGAGCGGGCCGCGCAGGACTGGTTGATCCAATCGGTCTTCGAGAAGCTGTATGACCGCTTCCCGCGGCTGCGCGTCGCGAGCGTTGAGAACGGCTCGGACTTCCTGGCGCCGATGTTCCGCAAGTTCGACCAAACCGCCAAGAAGAGCTTCAGCTGGTTCGACGACCATCCGGTCGACACCTTCAAGGAGAAAGTGTGGATGAACCCGTTCTGGGAGGACGACGTCACCGAGGTTTCCGAGCTCATGGGAACGGACCATGTCATATTCGGTTCCGACTGGCCTCACATCGAAGGTCTGCCGCACCCCCTCGACTATGTTGTCGAACTCAAGGATTTCGATCCCGCCGACCGCCGAAAGATTCTGTTGGACAACGTCAGCTATCTGAACACGCCGCTGCCTGCTTGAGCCTCCGCTGTCGCTCACTCGAACAGGTGAACGATCGCTAACATGTGTCGTCTAGCGTCCTACCGACGAGCGGGGCAGAACAATGAGCACACCTAGCGCCGAAGAGGTTCGGATCGAACTCGAAGCCTGGCTCGACGAGAACTGGGACGAGGACCTCACGGTCCACGAATGGTGGCAGCGTATCGCTCCTACGGGCTATGCGCATCCCACGCTCGGAGTACACGCAGGGGGCAAGGGTTGGGGCCGGGACCTGGCCGGAGTGGTCAACACTGTGATGGCTGAGAAAGGAGTCATGGGACCGCCGATCGGCGGACTGGGCTGGATGCTCGCGGCCCCGACGATCGCGATGCACGGCACGCCCGAGCAGATCGAGCGCTTCATCCCGCCGATTCTCGACGGGTCGGTTGGTTGGTGCCAACTGTTCTCAGAACCGGGGGCGGGATCGGACCTGGCCGGCCTGGCCTGCAAAGCCCAGCGCGACGGCGACGAGTGGATCGTGAGCGGACAGAAGGTCTGGACTTCGGGTGGTCAGGCGTCCGATTGGGGGATGCTCATCGCCCGGACCGATCCGGACGCACCGAAACACAAGGGGATCACCTGGTTCGCCTTCGAAATGGACCAGCCGGGAGTCACCGTTCGTCCCCTGAAGGAGATGACCGGTCGGGCGATGTTCAACGAGGTGTTCATCGACGAGGCGCGGGCTCTCGACGCCGACATCATCGGTGGACTAAACAACGGCTGGGCAGTGGCGAACGCAACGCTCCGCTTCGAACGCGAGTCGTTGGGCTCGTCGGGCCGCCGGCCACGAACCGCGACCCCCGGCAGGAAGGGGAAGATGCTCGGTCGCCGCGTCGCAGAGTTCGCGACCCCGGCCACCAGCGAAGGGGGAGTGCCGTCGGTCGGTCCCGGGCTGTGGCAGTTTCTAGTGGATCTGGCCCGCAAGTCGGGCAAGAACGAAGATCCCAACCTGCGACAAGAACTCGCCAAACTCTGGTCGCTGATCGAGGTCAACCGCCTCGGAGCGCTCCGTGTCAAGGACCCCGCACAGAGGACGGGCGCTGAGCCCAATATCGGCAAGCTCCACGTCAGCGAGATGTTCAGGTCCTTCCGTGAGGTCGGCCTGTCGGTCCTGGGAGCCGACGGCATGCTCAGCGGTACCGACGACAGCCTCAGCGGCGGCCTGTTGGGCGAACTCGCAATCTTCTCGCCCGGTCCGTCGATCTACGGCGGCACCGACCAGATTCAGCGCAACATAATCGGTGAACGCGTCCTGGGGCTTCCCAGAGAGCCCGGTCCGACGAAGGACACCCCCTTCAAAGACCTCCCCAAGAACTGACCGCTTACGCGGGCAGTCGAGCGTTGGGCGGTTTCAGGGGTTGAGACCGAACTTGGGGTAACTGGTCCCGACCATCGCGTAATAGACCCATACGCGGTAGTGGTAGTTGCCCAAGCGAACCAGAAAGTCGCGCATGCCGCGTGGCCACCTGCCGAGAATCAGCACGGCAAACCAGCCGATGAACAACACCACGGATGCGCCGATCCCCAGTACCCAAAGAACGATGTAGTGCGGGATCGCTAGGAGCCAGTTGAAAAGGTTGCGCCGCGGGGTCCTCTCCGGCAACTCCGGGAGGTTGAGCGAGACACCCGGGTAGGTGTCGTCGTCATCAGCTCCTGTTTTGAAAGAGAACGGCGGGTAACCCTGGGAGAACCCCAGCAGAAACGCTTCTGCACGAACGTTGTATCGTTCGACCATCGTGAAAAAACCGTACATTCCCGGATTGAGTCTTCCGGTGAACAGCAGCGCCCACCAGTAGAAGAAGATCACGATCATGGACACATATCCCAAAGCGGTGACAACTGCCATGTGGGGTATAACTAGGAGCCAGTTGACGAGTGGCCGCCAACGCGCCACTTCGTAGGGTGTGTCTACAACGTAGTGGCGCTGCTCCGGTGGAGAATCTGATTGCATATTCTATGCTTTCGCCTCAATTCGAGTTCCGTGGGGTTCAGTATACTCCGAGCGGTTCGGCTCCGCGGCCTGGGGTGATTCGAGCCGAATAGACAGCAGGTGGGTTCTTTGAATTGACGTACGCTCCTTGGCTGCATCGCCCACTTCGATTCGTCGCGATCCGAACATCCCGTACTACGTGGTCACTGCATCTTGGACCGCGCAGGGTCGGAACCCCGGCACACAGCGTTGCTCGAATGACCGCAGTCGGGTCGTTTCATGTGCGATGATGCTGCGGGGGAGGACAACCCGACAACCTTCAGGAGACCTCAAATGCAGAGTCACGAAATCGACTACCAGATTCACGGAGACGACCTCCAGTTCGTGGAGATCGAACTCGATCCCGGCGAGGTGGTGATCGCCGAGGCGGGGGCCATGATGTACATCGACCAAGGCATCGCTTTCGAGTCCAAGATGGGCGACGGCTCGAACCCCGACGAGGGCAAATGGTCCAAATTCAAGTCGGCCGCCAAGAGAGGAATCACCGGAGAGTCGTTGTTCCTCACCCATTTCTCCAACAGCGCCCCGTCCGGTCGCCAGAAGGTGGCGATGGCCGCGCCCTATCCGGGCAAGGTGCTGCCGATCGACCTGCGGGAGATCGGTGGCCGGATCCTGGCCCAGAAGGACGCGTTCTTGTGCGCGGCCTCGGGAACCAAGCTCGACGTCGCCTTCAACAAGAAGATCGGCACCGGGCTGTTCGGCGGCGAGGGGTTCATCCTCCAGGACATCTCGGGCGACGGCCTTGCTTTCCTGCATGCAGGAGGGACCATCGTGCGCAAGCGCCTTCAGGGCGAGACGCTGAGGGTCGACACCGGCTGCCTTGTTGCCTTCCAACCTGAGATCCAGTATTCGATAGAGCGCGCGGGCAATCTCAAGTCGATGGTGTTCGGCGGGGAGGGGATGTTCCTGGCCACCCTCACCGGCGTGGGCGACGTCTGGCTTCAGTCATTGCCGTTCAACCGTCTTGCGGACCGGGTGTTGGCCAACCTCCAACCCGGTGGATCCGACGGTGAGGGCTCGGTGATCGGCGGCCTGTCCAACATCTTCGAGCGCACCTGATCGTCAGGCACCCCGTGAGCTGAGACGGATCCGGCCGGTGCCCTCGTGCACCGTGCCGATGGCTGCCGCGGTGTGGCCCGACGACAACAGAGCAGCCAACACGTCCTGGGCCACTGCGCCGTCGACTCCGAAAACCAAGCCTCCCGAGGTTTGCGCGTCGGCGAGGAGGGTCACGTCGAGTTCGCTCACGTTCTCGCCGCGCTCGACCCGATCACTGATCCAGCCCAGATTGCGGCCCGTGCCCCCGGGCACGACGCCTGACGATGCCAGTTCTCTGGCACCGTCGATGATCGGCACGTCGTCGACGATGATCTCAAGGTCGACACCGGACTCCTGCGCGGCGCGCCCGGCGTGTCCGAGAAGTCCGAATCCTGTGACGTCCGTCGCTCCGGTAGCGCCTGCGGCAACGGCGATCTCCGCGGCCGCGGCGTTGGTGGCAGTCATCGACGCAACGGCCTCAGCTACGCAGTCGGCGGCGGCGCGTCCCCATTTGAGACCGGTGGTGATCACGCCGATCCCCACAGGTTTGGTGAGGATCAACCTCTGGCCGGCACGAAACCCGGAATTGGTCAGCATTCTGTCCGGATGCACCTCTCCGATCACCGCCATCCCGTACTTGGGCTCGGGATCGTCGACGGTATGGCCGCCGGCTACGACGAATCCGCATTGTCTGGCGATGTCGTGTCCGCCGGCGAGCACCTCCTGGAGTTGCTCTCGGGGCAGCTCGTCGGTGTTCCAACACACCAGGTTGAGGGCCAGCAGCGGGCGGCCGCCCATGGCATAGACGTCTGAGACCGAGTTGGCCGCAGCCACCTGCCCCCAACTGAAGGGGTCGTCCACCACCGGGGTGATGAAGTCGGCGGTGACCACCAGGGCGCGGTCGTCACTCAAGCGCCACACAGCAGCGTCGTCGCCGCTCAGAGCCCCTACCAACAGGTCGGGACTCTCGGTGTCGGACAGATGGCGCACGACCTGCGCCAGTTCGCCTGGAGCGAGCTTGCAGCCTCAACCAGCGCCGTGACTGAACTCAGTGAGTCGCTTAGTCATCTGCGGCCTCCTTGTTGGGTGGAACACGTGCACCGATACCTTACGCCTCCTGGGCTTGGGGGGCCTAGGGTGGCCGGATGAATGTGGAGATTCCGTCGGCTGTTGATTCCCGCCTCAACGCTGTAGATCCCCGTCTCAAGACGGAGGCGACCGGGTTGTTCGGGGTCGACTACCCGATAGTGCAAACGGGGATGGGCTGGGTCGCGGGACCGTCGCTGGTGACGGGCACCGCCGACGCCGGCGGTCTGGGAATCCTGGCGGCGGCGACAATGACACTCGAGGAGATGAAGGACGCCATCGGCGAAGTGAAGTCGCGTACGGATCGGCCCTTCGGAGTGAACCTGCGCACCGACGCCGCGGACGTCGAGCAGAGGGTCGATCACCTGATCGCCGCAAACGTGAAAGTCGCCAGTTTCGCCCAGGCGCCCCGGCCCGACATGGTCAAGCAACTGAAGGACCAGGGCCTGGTCGTGATGCCGACGGTCGGCGCTCGGCGTCACGCCGAGAAGGTGGCTGAGTGGGGTGTCGACGCTGTCTTGTGCCAAGGAAGCGAAGGCGGCGGTCACACCGGCACGGTTCCGACCTCGTTGCTGATTCCGCAGGTGTTGGACGCGGTGGACATTCCCGTGATTGCCGCGGGAGGTTTCCATGACGGCAGGGGTCTGGCCGCAGCGTTGGCCTGGGGCGCCGACGGCATTGCCATGGGGACACGTTTCCTGCTCACCTCCGACAGCCGCGTGCCCGCGGCCGTGAAGGACGTGTATCTCGACACCGCGGTGACCGGCACCGTCGTGTCGACTGCGATCGACGGCGCCCCCCAGCGAGTGATCCGCACCGAGGTCGTCGACTCGTTGGAACGCAGCGGGATGCTCAAACTGCCCCGCGCCGCGGTCAATGCTCTGCGTTTCCGCAAGCTCACCGGCACTGCGCTGCGAGACCTCCTGCGAGAAGGCCTGTCGATGAAGAAGAACCAGGATCTCACCTGGTCGCAGGTCGCCATGGCGGCCAATGCTGCGATGTTGACTCGGGCCACGATGGTCGAGGGGCGTCTCGAAGTGGGAATCCTCCCGACGGGACAGTGCGTCGGCGTGGTGGATGACCTGCCGAGTTGTGAGGCACTGATCTCCCGGATCGTGTCCGAAGCAGTTGAGCGGCTCGATGCCTGTGGATGAACCGCGGAGGTGTCGGGCGAAGGCGATCTCAGCCCCCGCTGACGAGTTGTTCGGCCCCCCGAGGCACAACGACCTCGTCGTCTCGATCATCGAGCCAGCCCTGGGGCAGGTACACGTTGCGCGCGGAGCCGTGATGGCCCCGGACCATGCGCATGCCCCCCTCGGGGAACGGCAGTGTGCGGTCCAGCCCGTCCAGCAACGACCTCAACTCGTCGAGTGATCCCACTTTGTTGAGTCTGCGGCGAACCTCGTTGCCGATCGCGAATCCCTTGAGGTACCAGCCGGTGTGTTTGCGGAAGTCGCGGATTCCCGAATGTTCGCCGAGCCAGTCGCAGAGGAGTTCGGCGTGGTCGATCATGCCGTCTACAACCTTGCCGAGATTGGGGCGCTCAGGGGGCGGTCGACCGTCGAACACACACGCCAGGTCCTCGAAGATCCAGGGCCGGCCGAGGCAGCCGCGCCCGATGACGACGCCGTCCGCGCCGGTCGTGCGCATCATTCTGAGCGCGTCGCCGGCCTCCCAGACGTCGCCGTTGCCGAACACCGGAATCTCGGTCACGACCGATTTGAGTTCGGCGATGCGCTCCCAGTCTGCCGCTCCGCTGTACAACTGACTCGCGGTTCGGGCGTGGAGCGCGACGGCTCGGCATCCCTCCTCCTGGGCGATGCGAGCGGTGTCGAAGAACGTGGTGTTCGAGTCGTCGATGCCGATCCGGAACTTCAGCGTCACCGGCACGTCTTTGGCGGCGGTCACCGCGGCACGGACGATCGAGCGGCAGAGCGAACGCTTCCAGGGAAGAGCTGCGCCGCCTCCGTGGCGCGTCACCTTCTTCATCGGGCAGCCGAAGTTGATGTCGATGTGTTCGACGCCCTGGTTGTCGACGAGACGACGGGCGGCCTCTCCGATCGAGGTGGCGTCGGTTCCGTACAACTGGATGCTGCGAGGCCACTCGCCCGCAGCGAACGAAGCCAGCTTGAGCGTCTTGGGGTTCTCTTCGACGATCGCTCTGGCGGTGATCATCTGGTTGACGTAGAGCCCCGCTCCGAAGCCGCGGCAGAGAGTGCGGAACGGAGCATTGGTAACGCCCGCCATCGGTGCGAGCACGACGGGCGGCCAGACCTTGAGATCACCTATGAAAGCGGGTGCGAATTCGCCGACGGAGGCGGGAGGTTCCTGAGGAGGTGCAGCGGTGTCGGTCATAGTTGCGCCGGTCATAGTTGCGCGCGGCCCCCTCTGAACGAGAGAAGGTCAATGTCGATCTGCGAGCAGAGGCGGTCAAGCAGCGGGAGTGGCAGGCCGACCACGTTGCTCACCGATCCTTCGACATGATCGGCGAATATCGAGCTGGCGCCCAACAGGGCGTAACTGCCTGCTTTGTCGGCATGTTCGCCGCCGTCGAGGAAGGAGTCGAGACGGCGGGGGGTTATCTCACCGAAGGTGACCCTGGTTGTCTCCACGCCGGAGATCTGCTGTCGCCCGCCGCCGGGCGAGGTTGCGATCACCGCCACCCCGGTCGCGACTTCGTGGGTACGGTTCGCAAGTCGTGAGAGGATCTCCGCGGCGTGTGCTCGATCCCTGGGTTTGCCCAGAATGTCACCCTCGAAGACCACGACAGTGTCCGCGGCGACGACGGCTGTGCCCTCCGCGGCCAGGGCTTGCGCCTTCTGTTGGGCCAGCCGTTCCACATAGTGTGCAGGCGTCTCTTTGGGCAGCGGGGTTTCGTCGATGTCGGCAGGACGAACCGAGAAGACGAGATCAAGCCCTCTCAGCAATTCTCGACGACGCGGTGAAGCCGAAGCCAACACCAACCGCATTTGTGCATCCTCCTAGAGGCCGAGCGACCAGGCAACGTATTGAGACTCTACCCGCCGGTGCGCGGCTCGAGCGGCCGGTGCGCGGCCCGAACGCGGCCTGAACGCGCAGCGAACAAGAGCGGGCAAGCAAACGTGCCAGGGGCAGATGACAGCAGACACCGGCTTCGAGCGCCTACCCTTCGGAGATCGACGAGACGTCAGACTCCGAGGTGGACGAGAAGCCTGCTACGGGCTCCAGATCCAAGAGATCCCCCACATTCGTGGCCACCGCGGGATTCCTGCGCGCGGGCGCCGCGCAGCGCTCCCTGCCCGTCGCACCTGCCGGCGAAGCTTGGAGTTATGAAGAATCCGATATCCGGGCGCACGAGTTCCTGGCCGCGGTGGCAGGAAACCGAGACGTCTACGAATACGTGGAGGATCCAGTGGAACACGCACGGGTCAATTCCCTCATGCTGTTGTTCAACGAGGATGTAACCGAAGCCTTCGAGACCTTCCTGGCGCGGATGCCGCGACCTCGCGCCGAAGCTTGGCGCGAACTGATTTCAGGCGGCGTCAGCGCAGAGGTGTTCGGCCCGCTGACTCTGCAGGAACAACTCGACGAACGTCAGATTGCGGTGTACCTCCAAACCGTTCGCAACCGTCGGATCGTCTCGGCGTTGGTGGCAGCGTTAGTGGGTGTGGCGCTGGTGCTGGTCGCAGTCGTCGCTTGGAACGAACTGATTTCGCAAGACGATCGCTCCGCTGGGAACCTCGACTTCGGGTTGCTCGGTGAGGCATCCAACGAAGCCGCACTGACCGGCGGCCCGCCCGTGGTCGAAACCTCGCTCATCGTCACACTCTCTGAGCCCGTGGCCGTGCTGGCCGGCGATGCCCCTCTCGCGCAGCGGGACGTGGAAGCTCCGCCGGGCATCTTCCCGTACCCGGCCGGGTCGATCTCCGCAACCCTCTTCCAATACGCGGGGAGCGGACATGTGCTGTTCACGGGCCCGAGCGGCTTCGTTGACAACAGTTGCCTGCGGGCCAGTGTCGTCACCCGGGATCTTCGGCCCCTCGATGTGGTCGGCACCGGGCCGTGCATCGATCCGGTGGGGCGTGCAGCCACTGTCGGCTGCGTCGGACCGACGGCGGTGCTCGTCGATTTGAGGGTCCCGACCGGAGTTGTCGAGCTGCCCGAGGGTGGCAGTGGATTCGCCGACTCGGTAAGAGTGAAACTCGTGGGTCATGACGAGCGCTACGAGGCCCTGTTCATCGGCGGGGCCATCGAGGTGAGCGCCGGTGATGAGGTGGTGGTTCCACGCTTCGGCGCGGCGCCCGGTGATGAACTGACCTTCGACTTCGGCGCCGATCAGGTCGGAGTGTGTACGGTCACCGGAGACCTGCCCCGCTAGTGGGCGCCGCGGTCAGGTCGTTGCGCCGCCGTGTCCCGCTGCTGTCAACTCCTCGGCGATCCGCGCCCGCAGCCAGTCGAGATCCTGCGGGTCCGGCGAAGAGTCGGCCTGTGTGAAGTCCAGGTTCGCCATTGAGTCGAGCGGGACCACGTGGACGTGCACGTGGGGGACCTCGAACCCTGCGATCATCAGACCGATTCGTCTCGGCGCCAGGAGCCGCATCTGGGCATTGCCGATGGCGTGCGCGACCTCGGTGAGGTGCGCGGCTTCGCCGGCGGTGAGGTCGGTCCATTGGTCGACTTCGTTGCGGGGCACCACCAGGCAGTGGCCGCGGGCAAGGGGCCTCACGTCGAGAAAGGCGACGCAGGTGTTGTCTTTGTACACGAATCGCGCAGGGATCTCGCCGTCGATGATTCGAGTGAATATTGTGGACATTCCCAGATCGTAGGCCGGCAATGGGACAGATATGGATGACGTTGATCAGATCGGACCCCGCGAGCAGCCCCTCGGAGTCTTCCAAGACCGGGTTCTCACTGTTCCAAATCTGATATCACTGCTCAGGCTGGCCTGCATCCCGGTTTTCTTGTGGCTGCTGTTCTCTGCCGATGACCGCTGGGCGGCCGCTTGGCTCTGGGGAGCGGTCGGCGCCACTGACTGGGTCGACGGTTGGTGGGCCCGGAAGTTCGATGCGGTCAGCGAACTCGGCAAACTGCTGGACCCGGTGACCGACCGCGCGGTCCTGATCGTGGGGATCGCTGCTGTCGGCATTGAGGGGGCGGTGCCCTGGTGGCTGGTGGGCTTGACTCTCGCTCGTGAGGTGATCGTCGCTGCGGCCGGACTCGTGCTCGGCGCGTTGGGCGCCCGGCGAATTGATGTCACATGGTGGGGAAAGTGCGCGACGTTCGGCCTCTACTTCTCGTTCCCGTTCCTGCTGGCCGGCGCTTCGGACGTCGGTGTGGCCGACTGGTTCTGGTGGGCGGGTTGGATCTGCGCGGTTCCCTCTTTGCTCTACAGCTACCTCTCGGCGGCGCAATACATTCCGTTGGGACTTGTTGCCCTTCGCAGCGGTCGCGTCGATAAGAGTCGCTGAGTCCCACGAGGCGACAGCTATCGGATAGGTTTCTATGTATGGACACACCCGACGATCTGCTGTACTCGAAGGACCATGAATGGGTCTCAGTTGAAGGCGATGCTGCGAGGGTCGGAATCACCGACTATGCACAGGACGCTCTCGGTGATGTGGTCTATGTGGATCTTCCACGCGTCGGCGACCAAGTCGAAGCCGGTTCTTCATTTTCTGAAGTCGAGTCGACCAAGTCTGTTTCGGAGCTCTACGCACCTGTCTCAGGAACGGTCACCGCCGTCAACGACGATCTGGCCGACGCCCCGGAACGAATCAACGAAGATCCCTATGGCGAAGGCTGGATAATCGTGATCTCGATGTCTTCAGCGGCCGAATTGGACACTCTCCTGGATGCTGGGGCCTATGGCGCCCTGATCGAGAGTTGAGTGGACAGTGTGACTTACCGAGCCTGCGCCAAATGCGGACACCGCAATTCTGCTGACGCTCGATTCTGCTCGTCCTGTGGAGACTCACTGGCTCAAGATGAAGTGACGACAGACCATGTTCCGGTCGATCTCGACGGCAGAGGTGTGAGCATAGATCGTTCTGCTTTCGGGGTCCACGAAGGACTGTTCGTGGTTCTTCACGGCCCCAAAGCGGGGGCGCGCTATGCGCTCGACTCCGATGTGGTGACGGTCGGGCGACACCCCGACAGCGCCATCTTCCTCGACGACATCTCGGTCTCGCGCCGGCACGCGGAAGTTCGACGCCGAGGGGCGCGCTATCGGGTGCGTGATGTGGGTTCGTTGAACGGCACCTACATCGAGCGCCGGCGTGTGGATGAACATGAACTGACCGACGGCGAGGTGCTGCAGATCGGCAGATTCAAGCTGGTGTTCGTGCATGGGACGGGCACGAGCTGACAGGAGCGATATGGCTGCACAACCACATCACTCGATCGGCGAGGTTCTGAGCCTGCTCCAAGCGGAGCACAGTGACGTCACGATTTCGAAGATCCGCTTCCTGGAGAGCCAGGGGCTGATCGCGCCCGAGCGGACTCCCTCGGGTTATCGCAAGTTCTATGCGAGCGACATCGCTCGGTTGCGCTGGATCCTGGCCCAGCAGCGCGACCACTTCCTGCCCCTCAAAGAGATCAAGAAGCGCCTTGAGGAGCCCGGGTTCACCATTGAAGTGGAACCTCTGGTCACAACAGATCAGGCAGCCGCAGAACCGACGCTGTTCAGCAAGAGCGACAAGAGAGCCGACGAGGCGCCGACCGCCCTAGACGCAGTCGAACTTGAACCTGGGGTTCCAGCCGATGAGTCGGAGGACGAATTCGCCGATCCTGTTGAAGGTCTTTCGGCGACTGAGTTGGCCGAATCGGCCAAGATCGAGGTTGGAACCGTCCGCGAGTTGGACCGCTTGGGTCTCATAGTGTCGATCGGACGCCCCGGCAGCGCGGTCTATGACCCCGAAGCCGTGGAAGTGGCCGAAATCGCCGCAGTCTTCGGCGAACACGGGCTAGAACCGCGCCACATGCGCATGTTCAAGGTCTCGGCCGAGCGCCAGGCGGGGGCGCTCGAACAGATCTTCTCGTCGCGCCTGGCCAAGGGGGGCAGGTCCGAACAGCGGGCACGCAAAGAACTGAACGAGCTTGTGCGATTGGGCGAAGCGCTTCAGCGCTCAATCCTGCGCAGGAGTTTCGGCGACAGCCTTGACTGACGCGGCCGAGGCGGACCCTCAGATTCTTCTCGATTCCAGGGGCATTGAAGCCGCTGTAGAGCGCGTCGCGGCCGAGGTCAGCGCGGACCACGCCGACGGGGTCCTGCTGGCGGGTGTGCTTCGGGGCAGCGTGCCGTTCCTGGCTGATCTCGCACGGGCGATGTCGATACGCGTCAGGATCGACTTTCTGGCCATCACCCCGTATTCGCCCGGTACGGGCCGGGTCCGCCTGCTGAAGGATCTGGACGTCGACATCGGTGACCGCGATGTGGTGATCGTCGAGGACATCGTCGACACCGGTCTGACCAGCGAGTTCCTGAGCGCTCAACTGAGTCGACGCAACCCGCGGAAGCTGTCTGTGTGCACTTTCGTCGATCGGCCGGCGCGTCGCGTGGCCCCGGTCGAACCCACCTACGTCGGAATTGAGATTCCTGAGGAGTTCGTGGTCGGTTACGGCCTCGACTACGAGGGCCGCTACCGGAACCTGCCGGTGCTGGCCACTGCAAACAGTGCAGTTCTCGAGGAGAACCCCGATGCGTACGTCGCTGCTCTGTACCGTCCCCGGACAATCGCTCTGTCGCCGACATCGGACCCCTGAGTTGACGGTCTAGGGTAGAAGCATGCAGGAGATGGATCTCATCGGTGTCCGAGTCGAAATGCCGACCAACGCACCGATGGTGCTGCTGCGCGAACGCTCCGGCGAGGAACGGATCATTCCGATCTACATCGGGGCACAGGAAGCCACCGCTATCGCTCTGGCTCTCGACGGCGTCGACACGCCGCGCCCGATGACCCATGATCTGATGCGCGATCTGCTCGAGGAGTTGTCCGCCGACATGGTCCGCGTCGTCATCACCAGCCTCCACGAGAAGACCTTCTTCGCCGAGTTGCACCTCAGCGTGGGAGACAAGGTGCATGTCGTGTCGAGCCGACCGTCGGACGCGATCGCGTTGGCCGTGCGCACCAACACTCCGATCTTCGCCGAAGAGGCTGTTGTCGAAGAAGTCGGTTTCCGTGAATCTGACCCTCAGGAGGCTGAGCAGTCCGAAGAAGTCGTCGAAGAGTTCAAAGAGTTTCTCGACAACATCTCACCCGAGGACTTCGAGGATCAGGGCTGAGCACACGGTGGCTGCCAACAACACGGTGATTCACAACCACGCGGTGTTGACCTCTGCCGCACGGGACCGTAGAGTTGTCCACACTCACAGCAGCGTAATTTCGTTTGTGTGATGACGATCGGAGAGAGAGATGACCGAGCAAGGCTTCAGTTCCAGACGCACCGCGGAAATCGCAGGAATCAGCTACCGCCAACTCGACTACTGGGCTCGCAAGGACATTGTGCGCCCCTCGCTGACCAAGGCGAGCGGCTCCGGCAGCCGCCGGCTCTACAGCTACCGCGACCTGCTCGAGCTCAGGGTGATCAAGACCCTGCTCGACTCGGGAATCAAATTGCAGCAGGTGCGCAAGGGGCTCGACTACCTGCGTGATCAACTCGGCGAAGACGTCACCTCGGCAAGTCTCGTCATCAACGGCACCAGTTCGGTGGTGGTCAACGACGGCGAGGAGTTGATCGAAATCCTCCAGAACGGCCAGGGGGTGCTCAACGTTCTTCCCTTGGGGGGCGTGAAAGACGCCGTCGACGGGCTCATCGTCGACCTCTTCCCCGAGGGCGACGAGGTCGGCCACACCGACGCGGTGCCGTCGCCCGGTGCAGCCGGAGCCGCGGACCTCGCAACAGCGGCCAACTGACGAAGCCGCTTCCTGTTGCAGGGCGGCCCCGACCGAAGCTGGAGCAACCGTGGCTGATACTAGGCGCTCGCCTCTGTTCGACGTCCATGCAGCTCTCGGGGCCAGAATGGTGCCCTTCAGCGGTTGGGACATGCCGCTCGCGTATCCGAGCGGCACTCTCGCCGAGCATCTCGCCTGCCGTTCGGGAGGCGTCGTTTTTGATGTGTCGCATCTGGGCACGGTGCGGGTCAGCGGCCCCGGAGCGTTCGACGCGCTGCAATGGGCCTTCTCCAACGATCTGAATCGCATAGAGCCTGGCCGAGCGCAGTACACGCATCTCCTCGACGCAACAGACGCTTCGGTCCTCGACGACATCATCGTGTGGTGGGTGTCGGAGGAGCGTTTCGATGTGATGCCCAACGCGTCGAACACCAGCCGGGTCGACAAGGCGCTCTCAGAAGCTCCGACAATGCCTCACATCGAAGACGTGACCGGCACCCGGGCGGTGGTCGCGGTGCAGGGTCCGGAGGTTCGAGACCGACTCGCTGCCGTGTCCCCCGAGGCAGCGGCCGTCGGCCGTTTCCGTGTCGCCCAGGTGGAGATCGCCGGTTGCGAAGTGCTGGTGGCCGGAACCGGCTACACGGGGGAGGACGGACTGGAGATCGCGGTTGAAGCCGATGCTGCAACCACCATTTGGAACCTGATCTTGGCCGCAGGGATGACTCCCGCGGGCCTGGGTGCTCGCGACACCCTGCGCTTGGAGGCCGGTCTGCCCCTCCACGGGCACGAGTTGGGTGCCGGCATCTCCCCTCTGCAAGCGGGCCTCGGCTGGGTGGTGCGCTTGGACAAGGGCGACTTCCGCGGTCGTGAAGCGCTGTTGGCAGAACAGCAGACCGGCCCGCGCAGGCTGCTGCGGGGACTTCTGGTGGACGGTCGCCGCCCTCCCCGCGAAGGGCAGACCGTATCAAGCAACGGGGAGCAGATCGGCTTCATCTCCAGCGGCAACTTCTCGCCGATCCTTGAGCGGGGTATAGCCATGGCCTTCCTGCGGCCCGACATCGTTCCCGGTGACGAGGTGACCATCGACGTCCGCGGCGCCGAGGTGGCCGCGGTGGTCACGACCCCACCCTTCGTTTGATACCCCGAATGTGAATCCAGCGTCGAACTATCCCGCGAGGCGGGTCGGTCCGATCACTGTCTCTGCGAATTCGCTCAGGGTTTCGGGAACCGCGAAATCGCTCAGCCAGACATAGATTCGCTCGATTCCCTCGGCTGCGCGCGCGGCGAAGTACTCGGTGAGCTCTTCGGCGTCGCCGATGACATGACCGACCTCGCTGAAACGCCTAAGGGCGGTCTCGGTGATCGCGACCCGGTCGCTTCGGTGGGGGATGAACGTGACCCGCAGCTGGATCGAACTCCGGGCGCCGCCGATTCGCTCTCTCATCTCCGAGAAGCGATCGAGGCGGTGGATGGGACAGTTCCACCAATCGGCGAAGCGGGCGACTAGCGCCAGGGTTCGGGGACCGCTCCCGCCGATGACAACAGGGATGCGACCGATCGGTGTCGGGAGTTGCTGGGCGTCGCTCAGCGTGTGGTATCGGCCCGAATAGGAGACTTGTTCGCCGGACCAGAGCGCGTTCACAACCTCAAGAGTCTCCGTCAGACGGTCGACGCGGGCACGAGGGGCGGTGTCACCGATACCGAACGTCTCGAACTCTGCTGGGACGCTGCCCCAACCGATGCCCAACTCGAAGCGGCCCGAGGTGGCGTGGTCGAGGGAGACGGCCTGCCGGGCCAGCACCGCGGGGTGGCGGAAGGAGTCACACAACACGAGATGGCCGACGGTCCCGGTTGTGTTCGCGCCGAGCCATGCTGCGGCGATCATGGCGTCCCACATGGGCCGGCTCTCGGCCAGCGGCGGGGCCAGATGGTCCATCAAGGCCACTCCGTCGAAACCCGAGTCGACGGCGACGTTGACTCGCTGGACCATCGTCGGCAGCGACATCCGCATCTGAGGCAGGAACAGCTGAAACTCCATATCCGAGCGAATGCCTGCCTACGGACGCTCGTCGAGCATCGGCAGAACGTTGATTGCGTGCTGGCGCAGGAAATGGTCGGCGAGGGTCAGCAGCACCATCGCTTCGACCATGGGCACAGCGCGGGGCAGCACACACGGGTCGTGGCGCCCCTTGGCCGCAAGCGTCGTCGTCTCACCGTCTCGGGTCACGGTCTTCTGTTCGCCGGCGATCGTGGCGGTGGGCTTGAACGCCACGCGGGCCACGATGGTCTCGCCGTTGGAGATTCCGCCTTGGATGCCACCGGACCTGTTGCTCGCAGTCCTAGTGCGGTCCGCGGCTACGAACGGGTCGTTGTGGCTCAATCCGGTCATCTTCGTCCCCGCGAAGCCGCTGCCGATCTCGACCCCTTTGGCCGCGGGCAGCGACATCACCGCACCGGCCAGGTCGGCGTCGAGCTTGTGGAAGACCGGCTCTCCCAAACCGGCCGCGACCCCCCGCGCGATACAGGTGACGGTTCCCCCCAGCGAGTCGCCGGCTCGGCGGGCGTTCTCGATGGCTTCGCTGATCGAAGCGGCCGCCGCCGGATCGGGGCAGCGGGTCGGGTGGTTCTCGACATCGTCGAGGCTCACGGTCGAATGATCGACTTCAGCGTCTGTATCGGCGACGCTCTGCACCCAACCGAGGACCTCGATCCCGGCAACCACCTCCAACAATCGGCGGGCGATCGCGCCCGCGGCTACTCGACCGATCGTTTCGCGCGCCGACGCTCTGCCCCCGCCTTGCCAGTCCCTGAAACCGTATTTCGCGTCGTAGGTGAAGTCGGCATGAGACGGCCGGTAGACGTCCCTCAGATGTTCGTAGGCCGTCGGGTTGTGGTCGGCATTGCGCACCAGCACCGCGAGCGGCGTGCCGGTCGTATAGCCGCCGAACACACCTGAGAGGATTTCGGCGCGGTCGGCTTCGTCGCGTTGTGTGACGAGCCGGTTCTGGCCCGGGCGGCGACGGTCGAGGTCGCGCTGCAGGTCGTCGGAGTCGATTGCGAGGCGCGGCGGGCAGCCGTCAATCACGACTCCCACGCCCAGACCGTGGGATTCGCCGAACGTGGTGACCCGAAAGAGAGTGCCGAATGAACTGGACATCACAGGCGAGTGTACGGGCCGCGATACTCCGCTCGCAGGATGTTTGGAAGAACGCAGCGGCGCGCGGGAGGACCTCAGTTCTCCACGGCGCTCGGCTCGCTCAATGACACGAACAGAGCAGCGCGCGGGAGGACCTCAGTTCTCCACGGCGCTCGACTCGCTCGATGACACGAACAGAGCGGCGCGCGGGAGGACCTCAGTAGTCGCCGGGGGGCAGGGCTTGGCCGTGCACGAACAGAACGGCGCGCGGGAGGACCTCAGGCTTCGATGAGACCGCGGGTGTCCGCGGCACGGCGGCGGATGCTGTCGGCGGTGCTGTCATCGGGGGCAGCGTTCGCGGCACGCTCGGCCTCCACGCGTTCGTACCAGTGTCTCACTTCGGAGGACCGGCGCTGATCGCTCCAGCCGAGTTCGGTGGCCATCAGCGAAGCAGCGCTGGAAGCTGCGAGATTGCCGCGCTGGGCGTCTTCGATGGAGATGCGCAAGCGACGGGCCAGTAGATCGTCGAGATGCAGCGCCCCTTCGTGACGCGCCGCGTACACGACCTCGGCGGCGATGTAGGTCCCGCCGGGCAGCGGCGCTGCGAGTGCGGGATCGAGCCTGACGATCTCCAGAATGTCGACGATGCGGTTGCCGTGCCGCCAAAGCAGGCGCTCGATGACCTCAGGGTCCAGGGAACTGTCGTCGGCGAGTGCATCAGCTTGTTGGGACCAATGTTCCCAATCCCCGCTCCCGAGCAGCACGACCTTGTGAGTGCAGGACGGCGGAACATATCCTCCCAGCCCCTCGACCGCGGCGTCGACTGCGTCGGCGGCCATCACGCGATAGGTGGTGTATTTCCCGCCGGCTATCGACACGAGGCCTGGGAGCGGCTCGGCCACGGCGTGCTCGCGACTCAATCTCGCCGTGTCAGCATCAGCCGGGTCGTCGAATGAAGTGTCGAGCAGCGGGCGAAGCCCCACGTACACCCCCAGAATGTCGTCTCTGGTGAGAGGCCGTTCGAGCGCCTCGTTGGCGTGGTCCAAGATGTAGTCGATGTCAGCACTCGACGCGGCCGGATGAGCCCGGTCCAAGGACCATTCGGTGTCGGTGGTGCCGATCAACCAGTGTTCCCCCCAGGGGATCAGGAACAGCACGCTGCGAGCGGTGCGCAACACGATCCCACAATCGCTGTCGATGCAGTCCCCGCGGACCACCAGGTGGACACCCTTGGCGGCTCGCACGGCAAGACTGGAGGGGGCGACCATGTCGTGGATGTCGTCAAGCCAGACACCGGTGGCATTGATGACCTTGGCGGCGCGGCACTCGTAGTCGGTGTCGGTCTCCAGGTCACGGAGTCTGGCTCCTACGACCGTATCCACGCCTTCATGTTCCTCGACGAGCAGGCCTGTGACCCGGGTGCTGGTGACAATGGAGGCGCCGTGTTCGCAGGCCGTTCGAGCAATGGCGAGCGTGTGCCTGGCATCGTCGATCTGGGCGTCCTGATAGGTGATCGCGCCGACCAACGATGATCGTTTCAGGCCCGGAGCGAGCTTCAGGGCGGCTTTGCGACCGAGGTGGCGGTGCAGACCGAGCGGGTTCGTCCCGGTTCGGGCGAGCAGATCGTACAGCAGCACACCGGCGCCGTAGTAGATCCGCTGCCAGAAACGACGGGTCAACGGAATCATGAACGAGACAGTGCGAACCAGGTGGGGAGAAATGGTCCGGGCCAACAGACCCCGCTCGTGCAAGGCTTCGCGGACCAGAGCGAAGTCGCGTTGTTCGAGATAGCGCAAGCCGCCGTGGAGGAGCTTCGAGGAGCGGCTGGATGTGCCGCTGGCCAGATCCCGCTGTTCCACGAGCCCGACTCTGAGCCCCCGGGTGACCGCGTCGAGAGCGCAACCCACCCCGGTGACACCGCCGCCGATCACCAGGACGTCGAGCTGTTCGCTGCTCAGACGTTCGACGTCGGCTGCTCGGCGCGCGGGGTTGAGCGATCCTGGAACCGTGCTCGAACCCGCAGCGGTCGATGTGGGCGTGCCCATGGCGCCAGCGTACGCTGCTGTGGACATGAGTCCGCCCGCACCTGACGCGCTCAACTTCGCGACGATCTGGGAAGGCATAGCCGACGCCGTCGGCGATGCCGATGCAGTTGCCCACGGTCTCGAAGCACGCGATTGGGCAACCTTCGAGGATCGTGCCGCGCGTCTTGCCAACGCCCTGTGTTCCTTCGAGATAGGCGTCAACGACAAGGTTGCCTTCTACCTGTACAACGGGTTCGAATACTCCGAAGCTCAGTTCGCGGCCTTCAAACAACGAGCGGTTCCCTGCAACGTCAACTACCGCTACATAGCCGAAGAACTGGCGTACCTGCTCAACAATGCCGACGCCAAGGCGATCTTCTTCGACGTCTCGCTTTGTGACCGTGTGGAACAGGTCGTCGACCGCTGCGAACAGTTGCGGCTCCTGGTTCAGGTCGGCGGCGGCGAACTGCTCGACGGTGCGGTGGCCTATGAGGATCTGATCGTCGGCAGCGCGCCCGCCCCGCGGATCGCGCGCAGCGGCGACGATCTGTGGTTTCTCTATACCGGCGGCACCACGGGCAACCCGAAGGCGGTGATGTGGCCGCATGATCAGATGATCGCGAACATGGGCGGTCACTACCGGATCCTGAAACGAGAGGTCCCATCCGATGCGGCCGCGGCGACCGATGCGGCGGTCGAGATGCACCGCCGCCGGCGCACCACGCGGCTGCTTGCGGCTGCCCCGCTGATGCACGGAACCTCAGGCATCAACTCGCTTCACGTGCTCACCATGGGCGGCATGGTGGCGACGCTCGTCAGTCGCAGCCTTGATGCTGAAGAACTATGGCGCTTGGTGGCCCGGCACCGCCTCACAATGCTGGTCATTGTGGGTGACGCCTTCGCTCGTCCGATGCTCGAATCTCTCGATGCTGCCAGGGCTGCAGGAAAGCCCCACGACCTGTCGAGCGTCTACCAAGTCTTCTCCTCGGGGGTGATGTGGTCCGCGGAGTCCAAGAGAGCGTTTCTCGAGCACAAGGCGATGACTCTGATCGACAGTCTCGGCGCCAGCGAATCGATCGGTCAGGGTTTGCAGACGATTCGACGTGACGAGGACGCAGAGCCGACCACGGGCCGTTTCTTGTTGGGGCCCACAACGGCGGTGATCGGCGATGACGGGCGCTTTCTTTCACCGGGCAGCGATGAGGTGGGACGTCTGGCCAACCGCGGCGCCAACCCGATCGGCTACTACAAAGACGAATCCAAGACGGCGGAGACGTTCCCTTTGATCGACGGCGTGCGGTGGTCGATTCCGGGAGACTATGCAACCGTCGATGCAGACGGGTCGATCACGCTGTTGGGCCGAGGTTCGGTTTGCATCAACTCCGGCGGCGAGAAGATATTCCCCGAGGAGGTCGAAGAAGCGCTCAAGAGTCACAGCGCAGTGCTCGACTGCAATGCTGTGGGGCTTGCTGACCCGCGGTGGGGCCAGGCGGTCAACGCGGTGGTGTCGATCGAGCCTGGCGTCGAGGTCTCCGACGATGAATTGATCGCCCACTGCCGAACCCGTATCGCCGGCTACAAGGTCCCGAAGCGAATTGTCCGTGTCACCGAGTTCCTGCGAAGCCCCAACGGGAAGTCCGACTATCGGTGGGCCAAGGCAGCCGCGGAGTCGTCAGTCGAGCGCTGACCGGTCTGCCGATCAGAGTTCGAGCCCGGTCAGAGTTCAAGCCCGGTCAGAGTTCAAGCCCGGTCAGAGTTCGAGCAGGGCCTGCTCCACCACCTCGGGCAGGGATGGATGGATGTAGTACTGCTTGGCGGCGATGTCGTCGACGCTCAGGTCGAAAACCATCGCCTGAATCAGCTGCTGGATGAGCGTCGAGGCTTGGGGACCCAACAGGTGTGCCCCCAACAGCCTGCGTGTCTCGGTGTTGACGATGAGCTTGCAGAAACTCTCGGTGTCCTCCATGGCCCAGCCGTACGCCGCGGACGCGTACTGGTTGACGGCGACGCGGTAGGGGAGTCCGGCTTGTGAGCACTGCTCTTCGGTGAGGCCGACGCTTGCCACCTGTGGATGGCCGAATACCGCAGCTGGAATGAAGCGATGATC
Source organism: Acidimicrobiales bacterium (assembly GCA_965116485.1). Classification (GTDB taxonomy): domain Bacteria; phylum Actinomycetota; class Acidimicrobiia; order Acidimicrobiales; family Aldehydirespiratoraceae; genus VXYK01. The sequence goes on along the minus strand of OZ220692.1, from coordinate 2,275,170 downwards.
GACTTCGACAGGGTCTTCGGGGTGGATCAGGTTGTGGGACACTACTCTTGCTTCGTGGTTGGCGACGTGTTTGAGCTGCACCGGGTTGGTGATGTCGCCGAGCGCCCAGATTCCCTCGACGTTGGTGCGCAGTTGCTCGTCGGTGATCACATACCCCCGGTCGTCGGTCGCCACCCCGGCGGCTGCGACCTGCAGTTGGTCGCCGTTGGGGATCCGGCCCGCGGCGACCAGCAGCTCATCGCAGCTGTGTTCACCGCCGTCGACCTCGAGCACGATCTGGTCGCCGTCTCGACGGACCCCGCCGATGTTGACTCCCTTGCGAACGTCGAACTTGTCGGCGTAGATCCTGGTGAAGCTCTCGCTGATGGCGGCGTCCTGGGAGCGGAGCATGGTCTGGCCTCTCAACAGGAAGGTGACCTCGCTGCCCAATGAGCCGAACACGTTGCCGAGTTCGGCGGCGATGTATCCACCGCCGATCACCGTCAAGCGCTTCGGGATCGCGTCGATGCGCATGATGGTGTCGGAGGTGTGAAAGCCGGATTCAGCAAGGCCGGCGATGTCGGGGACGAAAGCCCTCGCGCCGGCGGCGAGCACGATCTTGTCGGCGGTGATGGTCTCCTCGCCGACCTGGAGCTGTTTGGGTCCGACGAATCTCGCGTCGACTCCGTAGACCGTGACGTTGGAGAGGTTCCTGCGGTACTGCTCGCCGCTCGCGGCGATCGGGTCGATGCGGCCGAACACGCGATCGCGGATGGCCGGCCAGTCGGCGCCGACGAATCGAGTGTCGATGCCGTAACGCCCGCCGTTGCCGGCTGACTCGGCGAGCTCAGCGGTGTAGACGAGCATCTTGGAGGGAATGCAGCCCACGTTCAGGCAGGTCCCGCCGAACAGTGCGCGCTCGACGATGGCGACGTCCCAGTCGTCGTAGTCTGGACCGACGATCGAGTTTCCCGATCCGGTCCCGACGATGATCAGATCAAACGAACGCATCGGCGCAGGCTAGCGTGGCTGAGTGCCGCTCTATCCGCGGGTGGCGGCGAGTTCGGCGAGGCGCTCGCGGAAGTGCTCAACGTTGCGTAGCTTCACGGATTCGAATCCGCGCACCAACTCGGCCGTCTCGGCGACCTGCTGGGCGCTCTGGAGGTCCTCAGCGTCGAGACACCGGCGCAGCGCGGTGAGGTATTCGTGTGGCAGAGAGCGTTCGATTCGACGCAGCTCGGACCATCCGAAGAGGTCGAACGGTGTTCCGCGCAGACGTTTGGCGTTCTTGAGCAGACGGAACATCGGGCGCCAGCGAGTCGAGAGGGAGATCTTCTGCGAGCGTCCCATGGCTCGCAGAGTCGGCGGGTGCAACTGCCAGGCGACCCTGTCGCCGGGATCGGCCACTTCGTCGACGGCCTGATGCCCGTCAGGATCAAGCATCAGACGCGCCACTTCGTATTCGTCCTTGTAAGCGACGAGCTTGAACAGACCGCTCGCCGTGCTCGTGAGGATCTTCTGCGTCTGTGCCGGGTCGACGCTCGCGGCCTGTGAAGCGATGTCATCGAGTTGATCCAGATACCAGTGCGCGGTCCGTTGGCTCTGGAACGCTGTGAGCTCAGCACTGAAGCGCGTCAGTTCCTCGGTCAGCTGGGGATCGTCCTGTGCGAGAGCCTCGATCCTGGCCCGGAGTGCTTCTGAGGGCTCGGGGGTGCCCGCATCGTGGTCCCGGGCGTCGACGGCCGCCTTGACCAGATCCGGGTCGGCGATCTGCCAGCGACCCCAGCCGAAAGCGGCAAGATTGAGTTCCACCGCCACTCCGTTGAGTTCGATCGCTTGTTCCAACGCCCGGGGCGAGATGGGAAGGAGGCCGGACTGCACGGCCATGCCGACAACGAAGATGTTGGCCCCGACCGCATCGCCGACCAGTGCAGCGGTTGTGGCAGCCGAGGCGGCCCAATGAGAGGCATCGGGTCGGGCCATGTCACCTATCCGCTTCAACAACTCCGAGCGGGTGGGCATGTCGATTTCTGGATGTGCGGTCTTGGCGCCGGGTGGCGTCAGATCCAGCGAACCGACCACCGCCGTGCGACTGGGGTCTGCAGCTCTGAGACCGGTCCAGGAGGAGGCGACCAGAAGATCGAACGCCAAGAGCAGGTCGGCCCCGCCGAGGGCCACCCGGTTGCTGCCGGAGCGGTCGGTTGCGGAGATGCGAATGTCGCTGACGACCGGGCCGGCCTTCTGCGAAAGGCCCGTCTGGTCGAGCCCTGCGACCTCCAGACCTTCCAACATGGCGGCCGTACCGATGATCTGAGAAACCGTCACGACTCCGGTCCCCCCGATCCCGGTGATGTGAACGTTGAGTTCTCCGACCGTGCCCGACGGCGGGTCGGCAATGTCGTCGGGCACCGCGGGGAACTCTGCGCTAACAGCCTCAGCGGCATTGCGCCATGGACGCCTCCGCTTTTTGGTGATGCTGATGAATGCCGGACAGTCTCCCGACATGCAGGAGAAGTCAAGATTGCAACTGTGCTGGTCGATAGTGGTTTTTCGACCGAACGGGGTGTCGATCGGCTGTACCGACAGACAATTCGAGACAGCGGCGCAGTCACCGCAGCCCTCGCATATTCGGTGGTTTATGACCACCCGTCGAGGGGGGCTCTCAACCCGGCCGCGCCTGCGGTCGCGGCGCAGTTCAGCAGCACATCGCTGGTCGTGGATCAGAACGGTCACGCCCTCGATCGCGCTGAGAATGCGCTGAGCTTCAAGCAGGCGGTCCCTGTTCCACACTTCAACCTCGACCGGCAGGGCGAGCGAACGGGCTCGGGCAGGGTCTTCGGAGGTGATGATGACACGCCGCACGCCTTGGGCGAGCAGCTGGCGGCATACGCGGTCGAGGTCGATCTGACCGGTGGGGTCCTGCCCTCCGGTCATGGCCACGGCCCGGTTCCACAAGAGCTTGTAGGTGATGTTGGCGCCACTGGCTATGGCCGCAGTGACCGCGAGCTGGCCGGAATGGAAGAAGGTACCGTCGCCGAGGTTCTGGACTATGTGGTCGGTCTCGACGAACGGGGACATGCCGATCCACTGCGTGCCCTCGGAGCCCATGCAGGTGATGCCTGAGATGTCGCCGTAGCGGGGCTCGCCTCCCATCATCGCCATGGCGTGACAGCCGATGCCGGCGCCCACCAGGGTGCCTTCGTCGACAACGGTGCTTCGATTGTGCGGGCATCCCGAGCAGAAATACGGGGTGCGGGCCACGCTCAGCGCAATGCGTTCCCGTTCGGGCGCTGCCGGAGCAAGCCGACTGCCGATTCGGGGTTCGAGGCGCGCCCGCAGCGCAGCCACGATGTCGTCAGAAGCCAGCGCACCTCGGCTCGATACGAGGGGGTTCTGAGCCTCGTCGTTGCGGCCGACCACAGCGGGATGGTGGCCGCTGTTGTAAAGAGCATCCTTGACCTGCATTTCCACCGTCGGGTTCTGCTCCTCGACAACGAGGATCTGCTCGAGGCCCGCCGCGAACGCGCGGACAGTCGAGACATCGAAGGGAGTCAACATGTTGAGCTTCAACAGGCGGATGCCGGCCGACTCGATGTCGCTGACGTTTCGGAGGCCGAGCACCCCCAGGGCCTCTCGAAGCTCGCGATGGGTATTGCCCGACGAGACGATCCCGATCCAGCCGTCCGCAGGGTCTGCGGTCACATGGTTGAGGCGGTTGAGGGCGGCGTATTCGAGAGCCAGCGGTTTGCGGTTCTCGATGATCTCGCGCTCGATTTCGAGAGTGTGCGGAGTCAGGAGGTAGCCGTCCGGGCGGTGGAGATATGGGACTCCGTCGATGGTGGGCAGAATCGGCGCGATGCGCGAGGGGTTGAGATCCACCGTGCCCGACCCGTCCGCCACATCGACCACGACCTTCAAAGCCACCCACAGGCCGGTTGCCCGGCTGAGCGCGATGGCGTGGCGCCCGAGATCGAGGGCTTCCGCGGGGTCGCCGGGGAACAGCACGGGCATGTTGAGGTCGGCGAGGACTCCAGTCGACGACGACGGGAGTGTGGAGGACTTTGCGGCGGGGTCGTCGCCGGCCAGGGCCACGACACCGCCGAGCGGGTCGGTGCCGGTGAAGGTCGCATGGCGCAATGCGTCAGATGCCCGGTCTACTCCCGGGGCCTTGCCGTACCAGATGCCGAGCACGCCGTCGTAGCGTGCATCATCGCGGGTGGTCGCAAGCTGGCTTCCCATGACCGCTGTAGCCGCGTACTCCTCGTTCACTGATGGGCGCAGATGGACCGGCAGTTCGGGGGTCTGACTGGCTGCCTGGGAAAGCGCGCCGTCGATCCCCGCCAGCGGGGAGCCGGGATATCCGGCGCAGAACGCAGCTGTGCGAAACCCGTTGGCCCTGTCCACGCGGAGCTGCTCGATCGGGAGTCGCGCCAGCGCCTGGAAGCCGGTCATGAACACGGTTCCCGCGTCTTGCGTGTAGCGATCAGTCAGGCGGTATGTGTCTGTTGCAGACATCTTCATGCATTCCGGTCGAGGGTTCCCCGCATATGACACCCTAGCCATCGGTGGTTCTGCAAACCCGCGCGACCCGCACTCGTGGTGATCGGCCGCCCCGACGAATCCGCCTCCGTGTTCTCGGTCGACGTCGACAACCGCGGCGGATCATGAACCGCTGCTCTGCATCTCGGCGGTCTCGGACGCAAGCGCACGGCGATGATCGCTGCACCCTCCAATACCACCGCCGGCATCGACCGCTCGACTGGAGTCCGATGATCTTCATGAGCGCGCCTTGCGGATCCGCGCCGCGGTGCCGGCTCGTTGGGTCTCTGCTTCGGCGGGCGGAAGGCGGCGGCCCAGTTCTTCGATCCTCAGGCCGTGAGTGGCAATGGGTGTGACTCCGGCGTCCGCCATGCCCTCATAGCGGGCGGCCAGCGCAACTTTCTTGCGGACCTGATTCGGTTGCAGGTTGTCGAAACTGCGGGGGGAGATCGCTTCTCCGAGGACGATGCAACCCTTGGCCGCCGCGTCTGCGACGAGCGACTCGCCCACCGCGCTGCGCACGACGATCCCGCTGAAGCCTTCGTCTTCGCCGGTCGGCGCGCCACCCGGCCAGACGTCGGCCACGGCGACGTCGGTGGCTTCGCCGAGCGCGTCGGGGCAGAGTTTGCAGCGGGTCTCGACGTCCCAGGTTCCCTCGTCCTCCCACATCTGCAGATAACCGACCTCGAACGATTCGCCTTCGGTGGTCTCGACCCGGGTGGGGCCGGGGTTTCCGTGACCGCGATAACGGAACAGCGAGACCGCCGACTCCTCGATTCCGAGCTCTTCGAGCAGCCGACGCGACTTCGACAGCCGGGACTGGCCCCCGCAGACCATGGCCAGCCGCGCCACCACGAGACGGTCTATGCGGGGATCGAGCGAACTCAACCGGTGCAATGCGCCGAGATCGCAGGGCTTGGCGATCACTGCGAACGGTTCGTTCCGTTCGAGGGCGCGCTCGAGCCCCGCCAGCGGGGCAGTCGGCCCGTATCTCGATCCTGTGTTGGCCTGCACCTCTTGTGGCGTCTCGCTGATCACCCAGCGGCTCCTCATCGGCTGGGCCGGATCGGCACCTGTATGGAAGACGAAGGCCGCCATCTCGGAGCGCAACAGGTGCTGGCCGAGGCTGGTGAGCACTCCGGCGGTTGCGGCTTCGAAACGCACCTCGGCGTCGGCGGCCCAGGCGTAGCGCATGGTGCCGTGATGCCCCCAGATCGGGTCCAGCGGAAAGTCCGCCGCGGCCCGGGCTTCCGCCACGACTCCGGGGCAGCAGTCGATGACCTTCTGTTCCTCGGCGGCGCTGAAAGCATCGAGCGGAGCCGGACGCAGAGAACCGCTCGGCGTCATCACCATCTGCACGCGTCCCTCGCTGACTGCCTCACAGAGTCCGCAACCGACACACATGTCGTTGGCCACAATCTCAGCGACGGTAGTCATGGCGCCGACACCTGGATCCGATGAGCGAACAGATGCTCGTAGTGGGGACGGAGGATCTCGGATGCCTCGCGGACACGGCGGGGTGCTGCGGCCAGGTCGATCGACGTCCGGCGGCGGGGCTCCAAGCCGCACGAATTGCGGAGGTTCTCATGGAACGACCCGCCGTCCCACCAACTGACCTCCTCACGCTCTCCGGGGGTCCAGCGCAGCGCTTCAGGAATGAAATCTATGCCCACAGCCTCGCACCAGGCGGCCACCACCCCGGGCGGGTCCTCGAGCAGGTCGTCGCTGTCGATCACCGGTGGTGGGCGGCCGTGTCTCTCGGTCAGGTGGTCGAAGAGCGCCCGCTGCTCGGCGAACCCTGTCTCCTTCATGTGGAAATCAGGCCAGTGCTCGTACATGGACGTGACGGTTTTCGCGGGGTCGCGGATCAAGAAGCTGTGGGTGAAACGGTCAAAAAACGAATCGCTCCAAAGACTGTCGAGGTAATGCGGGAAATCCTTGATGAACACCGGGCCGTTGCGAGCGGCCTCCTGCACGCTCGCCCACGCTGATTCGTAGGTGAGTCCCGGTGTGCGCACGCTGTCAGAAGCCAGACGGGGCCAGTCCGGCGACTCGCCCTGGTACCACACCTCGCCGAAGGGCTCATGGAAGCAGTTCATGTCACCGCGCATTCGCATCATCCACTCGAATGCGGTGGAGGTCGATCGAGGCACGGCCCAGAGCGCAAGGATCCTCCGGGTCACAGGCCCTCCGACAGGAGCACGCCGTAGCCGGGATTGGCCTTCAATCCCAGTTCTCTCAACATCGCCCAGTACAGCGCTGTGTCCGAGGCCACCACGGGCACGCCCGCCAGACCTTCTACGGTGTCGATAACGTCGAGCATTCGGAAACCGGCGCCTGTCTGGACGATGGCATCGGCCTCCATGGCGCTCTCGAAGGCATTGGTCGCAGCGGCCAACATTATGTCGTTGGGGTAGTCCCAAAGGGTTGCGGCCTCGATGTCGAGTTTCTGTTGATGGTCGTCGAGGAGTCCCTGATCGATCAGGTCACCCGCCCAGAGGATCTCGAAACCGGCTTCTTGGAGGTACTTGTTGATGCCCGCGGACCAGTCGGGTCGGAAGTACCCGTTCGCGACGGTGACGGTGGATGCGCCGACCACGCGGAGAGCTTCAACAAGGCAATGGCCCGCCATCAGGAATGGAACCCCGATCCGCTCCGACAGCGCATCGCAGTACGAGGCGATCTCGTCCGGACCCGTGTTGCCCAGGCAATGGACCCAGTTTGAGCCGACTTGACCGACCACCTGGCAGTGGGACTGAGCGAGGCACATGGCTGCTTCTTCGAGCAGATCGAAGTTGTCGGCGCGGTCTTCGAGGTTGTACTGGTAGTCGGGGACGTGAAGGACCCGTTGCAACACGCCTGTGGCCGACGCGGCGACCTCGAGGAACTGCTGGGGGCTGTCGTCGAAGTATCGCGGGGTGGTGACGAATCCCGCGTAGGCTTCGTACCGCCGGAGTCGGGGGTAGAGGATGGGACGAGGGTCGTCGGTTGTCGGCATGGTTTGCGCTCCGGTCTGTCACATGCGCAAGCGCGCACTGTTGGGATCGTAGATGGGTTTGTCAAGAACGCGCGCCGGGCGCAGTTCGCCCACGATACGCACTTCCAGTTCGGTGCCGACAGCAGCCTTCTCGGGGGCCAGATAAGCAAAGCCCAGACCCTGCTTGGTGTAGTGCCCGTAGGCGCCAGATGTGATCAGGCCGACCGGCTCTCCGTTGCAGTAGATGCCGTCGCTGGAATGCACATCGGCGTCGTCGCTGTCGATGGCGAGGTAGGCGAGCTTCCAGCGGTAGGGCCGTTCGCCTGATTCGACTTGCGCCCTTCTGTCGAGCAGGGCATCCCTGCCGACGAAGGGGCCCTTGTCGGCCTTGACGAAGCGGTGCAGACCGGCCTCGTCCGGGCCGACGTCATGGGTCAGGTCGCGGCTGATCATGTACTGCTTCTCCATACGCAGCGAGTCGAGCGCGTGGTTGCCGACATTGGCGACTCCGAGGTCTTGACCTGCTTCCCACAGTGCGTCGTATATCGCCCCGAGGTCTTCGGTGGGGGCGTGCAGCTCCCATCCGAGTTCGCCCACGAAACCGACTCGCAGCGCCCGCACGGCACAGCCAGCGATGATGATCGGTGCAGCGCTGAGCCAGGGGAAAGCCGAGTTGTGAAGGTCGGCGCTGGTGCATCCGGCGAGCAGTTCTCTGGCCGCGGGACCGGCCACGGCGATCACTCCGAGATCATCGGATCGGACGCGGAGTTCGGCCCGCGCCCCGCTCGGCCAGTGGGTCTCGAGGTACTCGCGGTCCTTCTGCTCGCCGACTGCGGCCGACACCACATAGAAGTGGTCCTGCGCGAGTCGGGTGATCGTGGCTTCGCCTTCGATCCGGCCTGTCGGGGTGAGGAAGTAGGACAGAGCGACCCGTCCGAGGTTGGGCAGTGTGTTGGTTGTGAGCCGGTCGAGAACTTCAGCCGCGTCCGGGCCGACGAGGTCGAACTTCGCGAAGGCCGTGCTGTCGAGGATGCCGACCCGCTCCCGCACGGCGCGACACTCCTGGGCAACGACGTCGAACCAGTCTGTGTGGCGGAACGCGACGACGTCTCGTTGGGGCAGTCCCGCAACCGTCGGGAACCACTTCGGCCTCTCCCACCCGTAGACCTGCGTGAACACGGCGCCCTTGTCGGCGAAACGCTCATAGAGCGGGGTGACTCGATAAGGCCGGAGTTCGGGGTGTTCAAGCCCCGGCACGGGTGTCTGGTGGCGGTATTCGTAGTCTTCAGTGCCTTTTATGCGCCCGTAGTTCCGGGCGTCATCGGCGGGAACGAAGCCGAAGCGCCGGGCGTCGTAGCCGCGGACGCTCACCTCGGTTTCGCCGTGCACAATCCAACGGGCCAGTTCGCGGCCCAGACCGGGGCCGTCGGCGATGCCGACCTGCGCTCCCGCCATCATCCAGAAGTTGGGGATGCCTGACGGCCCGAGCATCGGTTCACCGTCGGGCGTGTGTGCGATCGCGCCGCGGACCACCTGCTTGATGCCGACCGGTTCAAGCAAGGGCACCCGTTCGAAGGCACGGGCCAGCCAGAATCCGATGCGGTCGAAGTCCGCCGGGAACAGCGGATTCTCGAGCGACCAGGCCGGGCCGTCGGGCCAGGCGGCTTCGGCGTTGCGTTGTTCGTAGATGCCTATCAGACCCGACTGCTGTTCCTGGCGCACATAACCGGAGATGTAGTCGTCGCGCATCACCGGAAGTTCGTGCTCGAGCTCGGCGAATTCTGCGACCACGTCGGTGATCAGGTAGCTGTGGAGAGCGTTGGCCATCGGAACCGAGAGGCCGACCATCTGCGAGACCTGGTGTGCGTAGCAGCCCGCCGCGTTGACGACGTGTTCGGCGTGGACGCGGCCTTGTTCGGTCACGACATCGAAGGATCCGTCGGTGCGGCGATTGATCGCCAGCACGCGATTGCGACGGCTGATCCGTGCTCCTTTGGAGCGGGCGACCGAGATCAGTGCGTTGGTTGCGCCGCTGGGGTCGACGTGGCCGTCATCCGGTGTCCACACCGCGCCGATGATCTCGTCGGTGACGTAGAACGGGTGCCGCTCGGCGATGAACTCAGGAGTGACCCAGTCCATGTGGTTGCCCACGTAGTCGGCCACGCCGAGTTGACTCTTCAGCCAGTCGACCTCGATCGGTTCGTAGGCCACTCGGAGGCTTCCGCTGCGGTGCCAGGAGGTGCTGATGCCGCTCTCCGCTTCGAGCGACGCGTAGAGTTCGCACCCGTATTTGCGGAAGCAGCCGAGGGTGTAGCCCGACACCGAATGGGTGATCTGGCCCGCAGCGTGCCAGGTCGATCCCGAAGTCAATTCGGCCTTCTCGATCAGCAGCGTGTCGGTCCACCCTTGGTGCGCGAGGTGATAGGCCAGACTTGCTCCGCAGATTCCGCCGCCGATGATGACCACCTGTGCCGATTCGGGTAGTGCCATTGAGAACAATCATACCATTAATTTAGAAATATGGTACACTTGTTTGTTAGAGGCCGAGCGGACAGGTCACAGATTCTCATGCCCAAGAAGACTCAGACAGCGAGGCCGTGGCCCGAGCGGCCCGGTGAGCGCAGCGAACCAAGAGCGGGAAACAACGTTCTGCAACTCGAAAAGCCCGCCTATCCGCGCAGCCTCTTGACGGAGATACCTGTTCTGGCGAAACCAGACATTGATATTGAAGCGCTACGGGCGTATCGCCGCTGCCGTGTCGTTGAACAGATGGACCTGGCCGACGTTGAACTGCTGGTGTTGCTCAACCCGGTGAGCCTTCGTTACGCCGCCGATTGGCGGGAATACCAACTGTTCCAATCGCGAATCCGCATCTACGATCTCTTCGTCGACCCCGACGGCAACACGACGATCCACGGAGGCTACGGCTCTGTCGGCACGGCGGTCGCTGAGCAGCATCCGACCCACCGCTTGAACAGCTTCGACGGTGGATTGGATCTCGAAGAACACGCCCGTCGTTTCGCGTCCGACGTGTTGACCGCAACCGGACCCGGAGCCCGAATAGCCGTCGAGCAGATCAATCCGAGTGTCGTTGCGGCCCTGCGAGAACAGGGCTTGCGCGTCGTCGATGCTGAACCGCTCATCGAGGCGGCCCGCTACGTCAAGAGCGCCGAAGAAATCCAATGCCTGCGCCATTCGATCGCCGTGGCGGAGGCAGCCATCGAGGTGATGCGCTCGGCGACCGAGCCCGGCGTCACTGAGAACCAGCTGTTCTCGCTGCTCCATCAGGTCAACATCGCCAACGACGGTGGCTGGATCGACGCGCGGATGCTCTGCACCGGGCCCCGCACGAATCCGTGGTACCAGGAGTCCACGGACCGCGAGATCGCGGCCGCCGACCTCGTCGCAGTCGACACCGACATGATCGGCCCCTTCGGCTACTGTGCCGACATCTCCCGGACCTGGGCGGTGGACGACACTCCTACTCTTCAGCAGCGCGACCTGTACCGACGCGCACACGCTGAGATAACCCACAACGCCGCGCTGCTGGAACCCGGACGCACCTTTCGGGAGGTCTCCGAGAAGGCCTTCCAACACGACGACGAGTTCATTGCGCACCGTTACACGTGCCTAGCCCACGGCGTGGGAATGTGCGACGAATACCCGAAGATCGCCTATATACAGGATTGGGAGAACGAAGGGTACGACGGTGAGATCCTGGTCGACACCGTGATCTCGGTCGAGAGCTTCGTCGGTTCGGACCGTGGCGGACCCGGTGTGAAACTCGAGGACATGTACCTGGTGACCTCCGACGGTCCCGAGCGACTCTCGTCGTATCCCTTCGAGGAGGAGATGTTGTGAAGACCGCACCCCCGAACGACCTCACACCGATTCTCCAGTCCCTCACGGGGGCGTTGGAAGAAATGTCGCCGCAGATTCGGCAGGCTGCCGTCTACGTATTGAACCATCCCGGCGAAGTGGCGGTCGAATCCATGCGGGGGATTGCCGAAGCCGCGGAAGTGAAGCCCAACACCCTGGTCCGCATGGCCCGGGCCGTCGGCTTCGACGGCTACGAGGACTTTCGCACCCCCTTCCGACAGCAGGCGGCAGACGGAACGCCTTCGTTCCCGGACAGGGCCCGGTTCCTGCGATCGATCAACGAAGGTGGGCGCCACGGCGCCCTGCTCGTCGAGATGGCCGCCGCGGCGCTGGGCAATGTCGAGTCGCTGTTCGCAGAGGTTCAGACCGCCGACCTCAAAGCTGCGGCAGACTTGATGGACGAGGCTCGCTGCACCAACGTCTTGGGCGTGGGAACGGCCAAGCCGCTAGCGGACAACTTCGCTTACGTGGCGGGCATGGCGCTCAGCAACGTGACCGCGATTCCCACCATCGGCTTGGCCATCGACGACGTGGCGCGCATGGGCGCCGACGATGTGCTGTTGGCCATGACGTTCAGCCCCTGTCGCGTGGAGATCGTCGAAGCCGTTCGTCTGGCTGTTGAACGGGGAGTCCCGGTGATCTCGATATCGGACACCTGGGCCGCCCCGATCATGGCCATGTCGACCAAGGCCTTCGTGGTCCAGAACGATTCGCCTCTGCCGTTCTCCTCCAGCATCGCCGCAGTCGCCCTGTTGGAGGTCCTGCTCGCTTTCATGATGGCCGACTCACCCGCCGATGTGGTGGGTGCGATCGACTCCTTCCACGCGAACCGCCGCACCGCCGGCATCTACACAGACTGACATGCAGACGACCAACGATGAACGCACAAATCCCCCCGCCGGCCCCGGGGCTCCGGCTACGCCCGGCGAATACTACGTTCCGGGGTTGGCGAGTGAATACGTGTCGCAGAGATACGGGATCGCGCTCGCCGACATAGCCAAGCTGGGTTCGGCGGAGAACCCCCACGGAGCGTCCCCGCTGGCGCGTGCGGCAGTGCTCGAAGCAATGGACCGGCTCCATCTGTACCCGTCGTGGACGGCGGAGCCTCTGCGGGAGAAGATCGCCGACAGCTACGGCTACAAGCCCGAACAGGTGATCTGTGGGGCCGGGGAGACTGAGATCATCTCGCTCATCATCCGGGCCTGTTGCGAACCGGGCGGCAAGATCCTGATGCCCGGACCCTGCTTCCCGATTTATCATCTGTTCGCTGAAGCAGAGCGACGTATCCCGGTGCCGGCATTTCAAGCGACCGACCGCGAATCGATGGCACTGGACGTCGATGCGTACATCGCCGCGATTGAAGAAGACACCCGGATCGTCTTCATCACCAATCCACACAGCCCCTCAGGAACCTGGTTGAGCGAGGCGGACGTTCGACGGATCATCGAGGCTGCGCCGCGGGCCTTGGTGGTGCTCGACGAGGCTTACGTCCACTACTCGATCACGGCCGGCTACATCCACCTCGCCGGGGAGTACGAACATGTGGCAGTGCTGCGGACGTTCTCCAAAGCGTTCGGCTTGGCGGGTCTGCGCGTTGGTTTCGGCGTCGCGCCCCGAACGGTGGTCGACAGGCTGCTGGCAGTCAAACCCACCTGGAATATGGGGCAGCTCCAGATAGCGGGCGGCATGGCGGCCCTCGACGACGACGCGCACGTCGCGCGGACCGTTGCCACGATCACTGAAGGCAAAGAGCACGTGCAAGGCCGTTTTCGTGAGTTGGACAGGTTCAGGATGGTGCCCCACAGTCGTTCGAACTTCTTCCTGGTGGAGATACTCGACCCCGACACCGACTCCACCGAGGTGTTCCAGGGTCTGCTGGAGCGGGGCGTGATCGTCAAGGACGGGGCCGATTCGTGGCGCGGGCTCGGTGATCGTTTCCTGCGCTGTGATGTGAACTTCAAGGAGCGGATGGATCAGCTCGTTGACGCGTTGGCGGATTTGGGCTAGCGGTTTGGTCAGGTACTGGTAGGGGAGCGTCGAAGATGGGGGTGAAGTGAGGATGGAAACGACAGGGGCCAGAGCCCTTGATCCCCGCTACTACACGGACCCTGAAGTCTTCGCGTGTGAGCTTGAGAGCATCTTCGCGCAGACCTGGCAGCTCGTGGGACATGAGTCCCAGGTCAGTTCGCCCGGGCAGCTGATCACTGCGACGGTCGGGAACGAGAGCGTGATCGTGGTCAACAATGGTGGGGTCATCGGCGGCTTCTACAACGTCTGCCAACACCGGGGCCACCAGCTCGTCGCCGCAGACACAGCCACGGTGTCCAGCATCACCTGTCCCTATCACGCCTGGTCGTACGGTCTCGACGGGCGTCTGCTCCATGCGCGGGGCGAAGACGTGGGCGAGCTGTGCGTACCGGAGGTGCAGGTCGACTCCATGTCGGGGTTCCTGTTCGTCAACCTCGATATGGAAGCACCCTCTCTGGAGGAGACAGTTCCAGGGGTTGCGGCAGAACTGGAGGCGCTGGCCCCCGATGCTGCCGAGCGCAGACTGACGTGGCGGCGTACTCATCTGATCGGCGCCAACTGGAAGGTCGCGGTCGAGAACTACAACGAGTGCTATCACTGCCCCAACGTGCACAAGACGTTCACGGCGGGCGTGGTGACTCCTGGGAGTTACCGCATCGCGCCGAGGGGGTTCACCATCCACCACACCGCGCAGGGCCCGCCGCCGGAACGCTCGGCGTACACGCGCCAGGCCGAGGCCGGCGAATACGGCTCCTTCTTCACTTGGCCGGTTTCGTCGATCCAGTGCTACCCGGGTCGGGTTCTCAATACCTTTCGCTGGGTTCCTCTGGCTGTCGATCAGACGCTGTTGATCCGCGAGTGGTGGTTCGACCGATCAGAGCCCTCACCCGAGCAGCTTGAAGTGATCGAACTCGATTGGGACACGACGGTGAGCGAGGACTTCGACATCATGGACTCAGTGCAACGCGGCATGGCCAGCCGCGGCTACCGGCCGGGGCCGTTGATCATCGACCCCAGCGGGACCTGTGGCGTGCATGCGGAGAACGCGGTCGCTCATCTCCACAGACTGTTGCGAGACGCACTCGGAGACCGGTAGTGGATCGACCGGAGTCGTCGACCCGTGAACTCGCGGACTTCCTGACGGGCCTGCACGGCAGGCTCGACGATCGTCTCCTGAGCCGCTCCGTCGACGCTCTCGTCGACACGTTGGGCTGCATGGTCTTCGGAGCGACCCAGACTTGGTCACAAGCGGCGATCGCACACGCGCTGGCCAGTGGAGGCGAGGGTTCAGCGACGGTGATCGGCCGAGCAGCCAAGACCTCGCCCGCGATGGCAGCGTTCGCCAACGGCTCCTCGGCCCATGCTTTCGAACTCGACGACGTGCATGAGGAGGCGATCAGCCATCCCGGCGCCGTCGTGGTTCCCGCAGCCTTGGCGCTCGCCGAGGACCTGGGGACATCCAACCTGGAGCTCACCGAGGCGATCGTGATCGGCTACGAGGCCATGGGTCGCGCCGGAATCGCAGTCGGGCCCGCCTCGCACATGCTGGCCGGGTTCCACCCCACCTCCATGTCAGGAGTCTTCGGATCGACCGCCGCGGCCGCGCGCCTTCTGGGCTTCGACGCGGAGGCTCTGAACAACGCTTTCGGTGTTGCTGTGTCGTTGGCTTGCGGGACCATGGAGTTCGCTTCCTCGGGAGGGATGGCGAAGCGGATACATGCGGGACGCGCCGCTGAGGCCGGACTGCTGGCAGCCTCTCTCGTGGCCAATGGGTTCAAGGGGGCGACCGACGGTTTGGCTGGGAAATACGGGTTCTGCAAGGTGTTCGGTACTGATCCCCGGATCGAACTCCTCACCGAAGCGCTCGGCACCCGATGGATGATCGACGAGACAACGATCAAGCCCTACGCCGCATGCAGTGACGTGCATCCCCTGATCCAGGCGGCGAGCGAGCTGCGAGCCGAGCATCAGCTCACCGCGGAGCAGATCGACCGGATCGAAGCGGAGTGCCCCACCAAGGCAGCCACCCAGAACAACATGGACGGCACGGTGTCGGTCATGGCGGCGCAGTATTCGGCGCAGTTCAACATTGCGGCAGCGATACTCGCCGATCCCACGGATCCGGCGACCTACCAAGCCGAGGCGATCGCCGACCCGGCGATCGCCGAGCTTCAGGCCAAGGTCGTGTCGCTGCGTGCGGCCAAGGAGTTCGATGACACGTATGCCCACAGGATGGGTGGGAGGGTGCGGGTCCTCCGCCGCGACGGCACGGTGATGGAGCGTTCCGTTCATGGACAGAAGGGCTCGATGCATGACCCTCTCACCCGTGACCAGATCGACGCCAAGTTCCAGTCGCTGCTGGGTGCCTCGGCTCCGACCGACTTGGCCTCGACGGTTCGCGGACACCTTGCCGACCCGATGCGCCCGGTCTCTCACATTTGTGAGTTGGTCGCGTCGGCGGGTTAGGTTCAACAGATGAATATGAGTCCGGGACAACTGGCAGACATTGAGGCGATCCGGCAGCTGAAGGCCCGTTACTTCCGGCTCATGGACCAGAAGCGCTGGGATGAGATGAGGCAGGTCTTCACCGCGGACGTGGAGGTCCGCACTCCGGACGACACCGGCGACGATTCACCGATAAGGGGCAACGACGCCTTCGTCGACATGCTGATTTCGATGATCGGCGAGGTGATCACCGTGCATCACGGCCATATGAGCGAGATCACTTTCGACAGCGACAACGGCGACGTTGCGTCCGGAGTCTGGTCGATGGAGGATCACCTCTGGTGGCCGCCCCAGTGCGGGCTCGGCCACATGTGGGGTTCGGGCTGGTACGAGGAGACTTACCGCCGCTGCGAGGACGGCGAGTGGCGCATCGCGTCGATGTATCTGCGCCGCATACGCGTGGAGTCCGAGTCCAAACAGTTGTTTCCCCGAGACGAAGAGCCGAAGCAGAAGGAGGAGTCGTGAGACAACGCGGAGTGAACCGGGTCGTCATGGCCGTGCGAGACATTGAGGCCGGACGGGAGTTCTACGAGAAATTGCTGGGCTGTGAGTTTCATCCCGGCAACGACGAAGAAGCCGCCGCCTTCGGCGTCAAGATACTGTTCTCCTTCGATGCCGGCATTGAACTGGTCGCGCCCATAGAGGGCCGTGACAGCTATATCGAGAAAACTCTCGATGAGCGGGGCGAAGGGATTGTCGGAGTGGTCTGGGCAGTGGACGACGCGGATGCTTCCAAAGCTGCCGGAGAGGAGCTGGGCGTGTCCACCTACTACACGCTCGATTACGACCAGTCCCAGATCGACCGGGATCTGCAGGGAAGATTCTCCCGCTACTACGAGCATTTCATGAACGGACGGGGCACGCCTCTGGGCAGCATGTCGGTGCTCGTGGGCGAGTTCGACACTCCGCAGAGTTGAGATGAGCGAGACGCAGCCCACCAGACCAGCGCCAGTCCGGATATCCGACTTGGTCGCGCCCGAGTATCCCGAAGAAATCTCAGCCGCGTTCGAGATGGTCGCGCCGATGGCCGAGATGCTGCAATGGTCCTCCGAAGCGATCCTGAACCAGGCTTGCGCCGAGACCGGACTCGAGGATTTCGGTGACGACCTCCACGTTGCGCCGTTGGAGAGCTTGATGAGGGCCATGCCGACCGAGGGGGATCTGTCCACTCTCGGACAGTTGAGCAACCATTCGACTCTGGTGGGTTACGCCAAACAGAAACTGCTGGTGACCGAGTTGCTGAAACGGCATCCTGAGATTCACGACATCGAGATCGAGCGACCGGTGGTGATCGCCGGGCAGGGACGCACCGGGACGACCCACCTCCACAACCTGATGTCGTCGGATGTCAGGTTTCGAACGATGCCGTACTGGGAGAGCCTCGAGCCCGTGCCTCCGCTCAAAGAGCAGGGGATCGATCATGGCCCCGATGTCGAAGACGACCCCCGTTTCGGTCGTTGCGCCGAAGCTCTGGCGGGCCTCAACGGAGCGCTCCCGTACTTCAAACGCATGCACGACATGACACCGGAGCATGTACACGAAGAGATAGCCCTTCTGGCCATTCCCTACGGAGGGATGGCCCCTGAGACGATGGCTGTGATGCCGTCGCACCGCGACTGGTATCTGGCCAGCGATCAGACCCCCTACTACGAGTATCTGAAAACGATGCTCAAGGTCTTGATGTTCGTGCGGCCGACAGGGGCTGATCGCTGGCTGCTCAAGTCCCCCCAGCACGTCGAACAACTCGGGCCGCTCATGTCGGTGTTCGACGACGCGACCGTGGTCTGCACCCATCGCGATCCAGTGGCGGTAGCCAAGTCGATGTCGACGATGCTGGCCTACACCGCGCGCATGAGCCGCAATCCCGAGACGATCCGCGATGTGGGCCTCTACTGGATCGAACGCATGCAACGCATGTTTCGGGCCATGGCCGACGAGCGGGAACTGGTACCCGCCGAACAGTCGATCGACGTGAAGTTCCATGAGTTCATGGCCGACGACATAGCCACGGTCAAGACGATCTACGAACTCGCCGACCAGCAGTGGACCGCACAGACAAAGTCAGCCATGGCCGAGTACATGGCCCTGCACCCGCGCGGCGTTCATGGCAGCGTCAGCTACCACATCGAAGAGGACTTCGGCACCGACCTCGGGGCGCTGGCCGCAGACCTGCAGTTCTACGTGGATCGCTTCGGAGTGCAGACTGAAGGCTGAGCCTTGCGGAGCAGCTCCAGACTGGCTGGTTGAAGCAGATCAGCTCGAAGAATCGCGTTGGTCTATGAGCACCTGCAACGGTGCCAGGTCGAACGGGCCTCCGCTCATCAAGATGACATGGTCCGCGCCGACGTCGCTGTAGCGCCCGATGTCGTGTACGTCGTCTGGACCGATTGCGACTGTTCGTTCGATCTCAGCGGGGTCACGACCGACCTTTGCACACCAGTCGTCGAGGATGCCCGAGAGCCGCCCGAAGTTCTCAGGTGGACCGAAGGCGTTCCACGCGTCCGCGTACTCGGCGACGAGTCGCAGTGTCACCTTCTCGCCGCTGCCTCCGATGAGGATCGGCATCCCTCCTACCGGCGGGGGATTGAGCTTGCCGAGGCGCGCCTTCATTCGCGGCAGGTCGGCTTCAAGTTGGCGCAGTCGGCTGCCGACGGTTCCGAATTCGTAGCCGTACTCGGTGTAGTCACGCTCGAACCAGCCTGCACCCACCCCGAGGTACATGCGCCCGCCACTGACATGGTCGAGGGTGCGGGCCATGTCGGCGAGCAACTCAGGATTCCGGTAGGTGTTGCCCGAGACGAGCGTGCCGAGGTGCGCTCTCGAAGTGTCTGCGGCGAAGGCCGAGAGCAGGGTCCAGGCTTCGAAGTGGGTCGCGTCGGGGTCGCCGAACAGGGGATAGAAGTGGTCCCAGATCCATATGGAGTCGGCGCCCGTCTCATCGGCAGCCCTGGCCGCGGCGCGCATGTCTGCAACGCTCACGCCCTGCGGCTGAATCTGAATTCCGACTTTCAACTTCGCTTTATCGTTTGTCATCGAAACGTTCTAGCAGCGTCGGCGTGAATCTCCGCCCTCAGACAGAGATCGTGAACGGCGGGGGCACGGCGTTGTCGACGATCGGGTCTATGTCGCCGTTGAATTCGGGGAACCGCGGTTGGGCCGTGGAGCGGTAACGGGTGGTCGAATGGACGGGATCCTTGTCGAACTCTGGGATGACATGCTTGCCGAAAACCTCGATCATCTCGAGGGTCTGCTCGTGGCTGTACCCCTCGTCGGGGGTGCCGAAGCAGACCTGGTCGCATCCGACGTCCTGGTAGGCCACGACCTGTTCGCAGACCTCTTCGGGGTTCCCGCAGAGCATGAAACCGCCCTTGATCGCCATGTCGAGCGTTTCGTCGTCCATCGGATGGCGCAGCGGGGCGTTCGGCCAGACGACCGCGTCGGGGCTCTTGGGCATCGAGTCGTGGTACAGGTTGACCATCGTGACGCGGTAGCCGCGGACGTTGCGCTTGGCCAAGGCCCGGGCTTCCTCCCTGTCTTCGAGGCAGATGACGGCGTTGGTCATCATCACGTTGTTGTTCTGAAACTGACCGATCTGGTCGGTGACGTTCTCAGAGGCCTCCTTGTAGGCCTCGACTCGTCCCTTCAAATTGTGGATCGGTTCGAAATTGAAGGCGATGGCGCCGATGCCGTGGCCTCCGGCTTTGGCGAAGGTCGCGGGATTGCCGCAGGCCACCCAGATCGGCGGGTGCCCGCTGCCGTAGGGTTTGGGGAGGACGTTGTGCGGGGTGGGCACCGAGAAGTGCTCGCCGTCGTGGCTGTAGTCCTTCTGTTCCCACATGCGCGGAATCTCATGGGCGACCTCGTCCCACATCGCCTTGGTCTCGGAGAGCACGGTGCCGTTGAAGGTTGCGACCTCATGGGAGCCCGCGCCGCGGCCGGTGCCGAACTCGAACCGGCCTTCGGTCAGGTGGTCCATCATCGCCGCGCGCTCGGCGAAACGGGCCGGGTGTTCTTTGGTCGTGGGGAATGAGGTGATGGCCGAGCCGAGGTGGATTCGGTCGGTCTTGGCGGCGACGTACCCCATGAAGGGATAGGGGGCGGACATGTGGCTGTACTCGGTGAGGCAGTGATGTTCGCCGCACCAGGCGTATTTCCAGTTGAATTTGTCGGCGTGGACGGCGTATTCGGCTTCGCGCATGAGCATCAGATGCTCAGACTCGGTGTCGTGTGCGGCCGGGCCGGGCAGGTACCCGTTGAAGAAGAGGCCAAACTCCATTGTGTTTTCTCCTGACAGCAATAATGGCAGTAACTAGAACAAGTTCTAAAAATGAACTCTAGGGGACAAGACTCGGATGTGCAAGGTCATGCGCCGGTGAAATTCGGTTTGCGCTTCTCGGCGAAGGCTCTGGGGCCTTCCTTGGCATCGTTGGAAGCAAATACAGCCTGCCCGTAATCCCACTCGTGGCGCAGGGCCTCGTCAAGTTCCATCCCGTCGCACTCGTGCAGCGTGCGAGTGATCGCCGCGGTTGCGAGCGGACCATTGGAGGCGACCACCTCGGCTATCTCCATCGCTTTGTCGAGAGCGGTGCCGTCCGGAACCACATGACCGACCAGACCGATCTCGGCGGCCTCCGACGCGGTGATGTGTTTGGCGGTCAGCAGGATCTCCGCGGCGTGTGTGTACGGGATCTGGCGGGGGAGGCGCACCGCGGAACCGCCCATCGGGTACAGCGACCAGCGGGCCTCGCTGACTCCGAAACGAGCGCTCTCGCCGGCAACGCGGATCTCCATCGCCTGCAGCAGTTCCGTGCCTCCCGCAATGGCCACACCCTCGACCGCGGCGATTATCGGCTTGGTAGGGCGGTAGTGGCGGAACAGAGCCTTGTAGACGATGTCGGGGTCCTCGGCCATGCGCGCCCGGGTGTCCATCGGATCTCCCTCGTGACTGTCGCCCGCCATGGCTCTGAGATCGGCCCCCGAACAGAAGTTGCCGCCGGCGCCGGTGATGACGATGCAGCGGACCTCAGGATCGTTGGACGCTTCCTCGTAGGCGTCGTACATGCGAATCAACATCGCACCGGTGATCGCGTTGAAGCGCTCGGGACGGTTCATGGTGAGAACCATCGCATGGCCCTCCCGCTCAACTAGCAGGTCGTGTTGTGGATTGGCCATCCCAGGAACCTAATCGGACAGCCCCGGCCGAGTCGATTCGACAATGGTTTTGCGGCTCCCCCGTATTCGTCACCTCCATCGGTTCAGTTGCTGGCTGTTGGCCAATTATGGTAGAAAGTCGCAACCACCGATGGGCATTGCCGAATATCGTGACGGGCGCGGTTACTCGCTGAGCAGGTCCATCGGGGGGCACGAGCACATCAGGTTGCGGTCGCCGTAGACGCCGTCGATGCGGCTGACAGGAGGCCAGTATTTGTCGGCGCGGCCCCAGCCCTCGGGGAAGGCGGCTTCTGAGCGTGAATATGGGTGCGGCCAGGAATCGGCAGTCACATCACTGGCCGTGTGGGGGGCGTTGACGAGCGGGTTGTCGTCTTCGGGCCAGTCACCTGCCACGACGCGCTTGGCTTCGCCGTGGATGGCGATCATCGCGTCGCAGAACCGGTCGAGTTCGGCGAGGCTCTCGGACTCGGTGGGCTCGACCATCAACGTCTCAGGCACCGGGAAGGACATGGTCGGGGCGTGGAATCCGAAGTCGATGAGGCGTTTGGCGATGTCGTCGACGCGCAGTCCGGCCTCGGCGCAGATGATCCTGGTGTCGAGGATGCACTCGTGCGCCACCCAGCCGTTGGCGCCGCGATAGAGCACGGGGTAGTAGTCCTCAAGACGTTTGGCGATGTAGTTGGCGTTGAGGATGGCGGTCTCGGTGGCCTGACGCAGCCCCTTCGCGCCCATCATGCGTATGTACATCCAGGGGATCGCCAGGATTCCCGCCGACCCCCACGGCGCGGCCGCAACCGGTCCGGGACTCGTTGGCGGACCCGCCACCGGTGTCAGCGGATGGTTCGGGAGGAACGGAACCAGGTGCTCGCCGACGCCGATCGGTCCGATTCCGGGACCGCCGCCGCCATGGGGAATACAGAAGGTCTTGTGGAGGTTGAGGTGCGACACGTCGGCGCCGAACCTGCCCGGTTGGGCCAGACCCACCATGGCGTTGAGGTTGGCACCGTCGAGGTACACCTGCCCGCCGGCGTCGTGGATCATCTCGCAGATCCGACGCACCTCGACCTCGAACACTCCGTGGGTGGAGGGATAGGTGATCATCAGGGCGGCGAGTTCATTGCGGTGCTCGCTGACGAGCTTGTCGAGATGGGCGATCTCCACGTTGCCTTCGTCGTCGCAGTTGACCACCAGGACGCGCATGCCCGCCATCACCGCGCTGGCCGCGTTGGTGCCGTGCGCAGACGACGGGATCAGACAGACATCCCGCTGCGCCTCGCCGCGGCTGCGGTGATAGGCACGAATCGCCAAGAGTCCCGCCAGCTCGCCCTGGGCTCCGGAGTTCGGTTGGAGCGAGACTGCGGCGTATCCGGTGATCTCAGTCAACCAACGTTCGAGTTCGTCTATCATCCGCTGGTAGCCGACGGTCTGGCCGACCGGCGCGAACGGGTGAATGCGGGCGAGTTCGGGCCAGCTCACCGGTTCCATCTCGGTGGCCGCATTGAGCTTCATCGTGCAGCTGCCCAACGGAATCATCGAACGGTCCAGGGCGATGTCTCTGTTCACGAGCTGGCGCATGTATCGCACCAGGTCGGTCTCGCTGTGGTAGGCGGTGAAGATCGGGTGCTGCAGTGCCGGAGTGTCACGCCGGTATTTGACAGGTCGGGGGTCTCTGACATGGACGTCGAGGTAGCCGACGTCGCCGTCGATCCCGAAAGCCGACCAGACGATCTCGATCACCGCCCGGGTCGTGGTCTCATGCAGCGTGATCGAGACAGTGTCGGCGTCGACCCGCCGCAGGTTCACGCCCTGGGACAGCGCAATGGTCAGCACCTTGTCGGCGCGGCCTGGCACACGCACACACACCGTGTCGAAGAACTCCTCATGCACCACGTCGAGCCCGCCGCGACGGAGTCCGTCGGCCAGCACCGCCGCGAAGCGGTTGACTCGCATGGCGATCCGACGCAGACCGGTCGGGCCGTGGTGTATGGCGAACATCGAGGCCATCACGGCCAGCAGCACCTGCGAGGTGCAGATGTTGGACGTGGCGCGTTCCCTGCGGATGTGCTGCTCGCGGGTCTGCAGCGCCAGACGCAGGGCCCGGCGGTCGCCGGTGTCGCGTGAGACTCCCACGAGCCGGCCGGGCAACGAGCGCTGGTGCTGCTCGCGCACCGCGAAATAAGCGGCGTGCGGGCCGCCGAAACCCATCTGTATCCCGAAGCGTTGAGTGCTCCCGACGACCACGTCAGCACCGAACTCGCCCGGCGGCGCCAGCACGACCAGCGCCAGCGGGTCGGCAGCCACAGCTACGAGGGTGTCGGCCGCGTGCGCCCGTTCGATGATCGCCTCGAGGTCCGGGATCACACCGGTGGTGCCCGGGTACTGCACCACGACAGCGAAGACGTCGCTGAGGTCCGCGCACGCCGGGTCGCCGACGACCGTTGAGAGGCCGATCGGTTCTGCTCTGGTCTCGACCACCGAAATCGTCTGGGGGTGGCACTGCGCATCGATCAGGAAGCAGTCGCCGGTCTTTTTGCGGTTGACCCGATGAAGCATGGTCATGGCTTCAGCAACCGCCGTGGATTCGTCGAGCAGCGATGCGTTGGCCAAGTCCATCCCGGTGAGTTCGGCCACCATTGTCTGGAAGTTGAGCAGTGCTTCGAGGCGTCCCTGTGAGATCTCAGGCTGGTAGGGCGTATATGCGGTGTACCAACCTGGGTTCTCCAAGATGTTGCGACGGATCACCGGCGGAGTGATGGTCTCGTGATAACCCATCCCGATCAGGGACGTGCGAATCTGGTTGGAGCGGGCGATGGTTCGGAGGAGATTCTGGGCGGCGGTCTGGCCCACACCGGAGGGGAGGTCCAGGGGGTCGGACATCCGTATGTCCTCGGGCACAGTGGCGTCGATCAGTTCCTCCATCGAATTGAGCCCCAGCGCAGCCAGCATGTGGGCCTTCTCGGATTCCGGGGGTCCGATATGGCGACCAACGAAGGACTTCTTGCCCTCGAGGTCGACGAGCGGCGTCCAATGGTCGTGTGCGGTCATGGGACTGGCAGCAGGGAGGGTCCAGGGAAACGGGCGGTTATGACGAACGGATGCTCAGGTTACCACCGAGTGGTGTCACAGCGTTGCCAGCAGGGCGATCATGACTGTCGAATTGAGATAGACGTGGGCGGCGATGCACGAGCCGATTCTGCCGGTGCGGACCCGGCCGAACCCGAGCACGAGACCAAGCACGAACAGGATCGGAAAGCGAGCAGGTTCCAGATGCGCCGCGGCGAAGACGAGGCTCGTGAGGAGCAGAATCGCCTCCTCACGCATGCCGCGTTTCTCAAGCGCGCTCCAGAGCAGCCCGCGATAGACGATCTCCTCGGCGACGGGTATTAACAGCGCGGCCAGCACGGCCAGCAGGACGATCCAGCCGGATATGCCCGAAGCTGTTCCGTCGCCGTCTTGGAGCATGTCGACCAGAGCAGCGGACGGCGAGATCCCGAAGAGTGCCTCCGTCGCCAGCGCCACCAGGCCGGACAGCGTGATACCTGCCAAGAAAAGCAGAAAACCGACGGCCAGATCGACGGGTATGAACCGCGTGGCCAGGTCTTGGGACAGGCCGCGGCCCTTTTGTCGAACAGCCAGGACCACATAGACGACTTGGAGCAGCGTGGGTATGGCGACCATAGCTGTGAGCCACGCCGCGCTGACCGTGACATCTCGGCTGTCCGTCAAGAACTCGCGGTTGTCGAACAAGAAAATCACACCCAGCACGATGCTGGCCAGGAGGTATATCCCGCCGGCGATCCAGAAATCGCCCAGACCCCATGTCAACCACGACGGGTAGCGCGAAACCGGCCGATTCGAGAATCTGCCCTGTTCGCCGCGTGTCGGCTGTGGGGGAGGCGGGGGCGGCGGGGGCGGCAACGAAGAAGACGTTGCAGGGCGTGAGCCGGGCGGTGGTGGCAGCGAGGAGGTCACCGTGCTGTTGAACTCATGGAACTCTGTTCACGAAGCTCCGCTCATCGAAACAGGTCGCCCGCATCGTTCAGGTTCAGCTTCTCGAACGGGCCGAAGAATCCGTGTTCGTAGAGTCCGTAGCCGGTGTTGCCGTTGTAGCTGAACTGACCGACCGAATCCACGACACCGTATTGGGCCAACGCCGCGATCTCGTCAACGTTCATCTCCAGGGCCTGGACCACCTCGTCCTCTCCCTGCCACATGCCGTGGCGCCAGTCAGCGTCCATCCCGTAACCGGTGCCCAACGAGATGAAATTGGTGAGCAGCGGCTCGGCCTCGACGGTTATCGGACCTTCTGGAGCGTCGGGGAAGCTGATACGGCTGCCCGCAAGGAGCCGCGTGCCCGTGATCGTGTCGTGGGACCATTCCGGGCGACCCAGCCAGTCGTGACCGCGGCGCTTGTCGTGCCATACCCGCACGCCTTCCTCGAGGGGTCGATTCCCGGACGGTTCCTCATGGCACATGTAGATGATCGAATGATCCTCGAAGTCCATCGGCATGTAGTTCCACATCCCGGCCATCACGCTGATGTTCTGACGGATTCCGTCGGGTTGCTGCTCTCCGACCGGGCGCACGCCCCAGGAGCGGTCTCGTGAACCGCCGCAGTGATCGGGCGTGACTGCGATGTCTTCACCGGCGACCGTCAGCGTGCCCTCCCAGCGGCCGAGTTGAGCGAAACGCTGAGTGTCGAACACCACGGTCCCTCTTGCGCGCAGATACTGCCGAGGTTCCTCGAACGCCCGATGCGACGCTGTCCAGGTGACGTCCATGGCGATGTCGGCTTCGTTGGACTCGACCACCACCCGGAGCTTCTCCAGCGGTTCGATGATCTCGACGCGCATGGGTCCGACCGAGACGTCGAAGCGGTTGCTCAACGGCTTCGAGGCTCGCATGATCCGCTGCACGCCGCCATGGGTCACTGCCAGGAAGGCGTCGGTCGTGCCGAGGTTGGGGTACTGGCCGAGCCCGAAGATGGCAAAGTAGCTGTCGCTGGACGGATGCAGGTTGAAGTAGTAGCGGTCATAGAAGTTCCGGTCCGAGGTCGCCGCGTGGCGGATGTATTCAGAAGCCTGATGCAAGGGGAAATCATCGGCGCTCGAGATCGATCGTTGGGTGTTGGGATTCTCTGCGTTCATACTCCGGCAAGGTACCCGGTACTCTGGCTGTGCGTCAGATCAGGAGTCCGCAATGAGTCAAGACAATTCCCCGGCCGACTCGGCCAAGACCCGTGTGCCTGCTGTTGAGGGCCTGCACACCATGGACGGGGAACCGCATCTCATTGGAGGAAAAGTCCCTGGGCGGGAGACCTACTTCTTCCCCAAGCACCTTGCCGGGGGCGACCCCGCGGTGAGCGGTGCCGTGGAGTTGGAGGAGGTGCTGCTTTCCAGGGCGGGCAAGGTCTGGTCCTACACCTCGAGCAACTACACACCGCCTCCGCCGTTCGTGGCTGCGACCGATCCCTATGAACCGATCACCATCGCCGCGGTCGAACTGGAGAAGGAGAAGATGGTGGTTCTGGGCCAGTGTGTTGCGGGTGTGAGCCCCGACGACCTGAGTGTCGGCACCGAAGTCGAGCTGGTCGTCGACACTCTTTACGAAGATGATGAACACGAATACATGGTGTGGAAATGGAAGCCGCTGGAGAAGGAGAGCGCGTGATGGAAGGCCTGTACTGATGGAGGAGATCGCCATTCTCGGCGTCGGCATGCACCCGTGGGGCAAGTGGGGCCGGAACTTCGTCGACTACGGCACGGTCGCGGCCAACGACGCTCTGGTCGATGCCGGCGTCGACTGGAACGACGTCGGTTTCGTCTCGGGGGCGATCACGGTCCGCTGCGGGTACCCGGGCTACGTTGCCGGGTCTACATTCGCCCGTGCTCTGGGCTTCAACGGCGCACAGGTTGCATCCTCCTACGCAGCCTGCGCTTCAGGAGCGACGGCGCTGTCGGTCGCCCGCGGGCAGATTCTCTCAGGGGCGACCGATGTGGCCCTGGTGGTCGGTGCGGACACCACCCCCAAGGGTTTTCTCGCTCCCAACGAGGGCGATCGCCCCGATGACATGGACTGGCTGCGCTTCAAACTGGTGGGGGCGACCAACCCGGTCTATTTCGGTCTGCACGCCCGGCGCCGGATGGACCTCTACGGCGCCACCCCTGAGGACTTCGCGCAGGTGAAGGTCAAGAACTCCCGACACTCGGTCCACAACCCCAGGGCGCGGTTCACCAAGGAGTACGACATCGCCGACGTGGCGAACTCTCCGGTTGTGTCCGATCCGCTGCGCCTTCTCGACATCTGTGCGACCTCAGACGGGGGAGCGGCGATGGTCGTTTCGTCGTTGGAGTATGCCAGGGCCCACGGTGCGCCCGATCCGGTTCGCGTCGCCGGAATCTCGACCGTCACGCCCACCTTTCCCGACACCGCCATCGACCTGCCCTACCTGGCCACCGATTCGGCAGCCGGTACTGCCCCTCCGGGCCGCGGGTTCAAGAATTCGATCGGCGACCGGGTGTATGCAGAAGCCGGCGTCGGTCCTGACGACGTCGATGTTGCGGAGGTCTACGACCTTTCCTCCGCCCTGGAGCTGGACTGGTACGAGCAGTTGGGCTTCTGTGCGGAGGGCGAGGCGGAGAGGCTCCTCCAAGACGGCGTCACGACGATCGGAGGCCGTCTCCCGGTGAATCCGAGCGGTGGCCTCGGCGCCTTCGGAGAGGCGGTACCGGCGCAGGCGATAGCCCAGGTCTGTGAGTTGACGTGGCAGCTGCGCGGCCAGGCCGAGGGTCGCCAAGTAGAGGGTGCGAGGATCGGGATAACCGCCAACCAAGGGCTCTTCGGCCATGGTTCTTCAGTGTTGGTGCGCCGATGACAATCCACGAGTCCCTTACCGCCGACGGAGTCCTCGAGTTGGTGATGGACAACCCGAAGGTGAACGCCCTGCCGATCGGCGACACCGACCGGCTCGCTGAGATCCTCAACGGAGTCGAGCAGAGAAGCGAGGTGAGCGCGGTGATCCTCACCGCGACGGGTCGAGGATTCTCAGCCGGGGTCGACATCAAGGAAATGCAGCAGATGCCTGGCAATTCGGGCATCGTCGAAGTCAACCGGGCCTGCCTGAGCGCCTTCCGCGCGGTTTACGGCTGCGCGGTTCCGGTGATCTGCGCGGTCAACGACTTCTGCTTCGGCACCGGCATCGGACTGGCCGGAAGCGCCGACGTCGTGGTGGCCGCACAGGGAGCGCGTTTCGGACTCCCCGAGATCGACAACGGCGCTCTCGGGGCCGCTAGCTATCTGGGTCGCCTGGTTCCCGAGAAGCACCTTCGCTGGATGCTCTACAGCTGCGAGCCGGTGTCTGCGGAGCATCTTGAAGCCTGGGGTACGGTGCTTCGTGTCGTGCCTGCGGAGGAACTGATGGACACAGCGCGGGAGGCGGCCGCGGTCATCGCTTCGAAACACCCGACGGTGATGCGCGCGGCCAAAGCGTCCCTCATCGGTATCGATGACGATCCGAGCCGCGGTTATCGCCTCGAGCAGGGGTTCACGTTCGAGCTCAACCTGCACGGCTTGGGCGATGAGGCCCGTGACGCGTTCCTGCGGGGCGAGCGACGCAGCAAGCCTGCCGGCGGCTCGGCTTGATCTGAGTGTGCCTCCAGCAGTGTGCCTCCAGCATCGTGTAATTTGGGCGACGGGGTGGTGAGCAGACGAGATTCCCTGTAGTTTCAACGATGAAAGAAGGCGCGCGAGGCAATGATGCTTGACTTTGTCGGCAATATCGGCTCGCGTGTTATTCGTTCGGCCGCGAAAGTCGCGGACACAAGACAACGAAAACGGAGCAATCATGAACAAGGGCGAACTCATTGCAGCCATGGCCGACAAGGCGGGCGTCAGCCAGAAGGACGCGGGGAACTGCCTCGACGCCATGATGAGTACCATCGAGTCCGAGATCAGCAGCGGAGGCGAAGTCGCCATCACCGGTTACCTCAAGTTCGAGCGGGCGGTCACCAGTGCCCGAGTCGGTCGCAATCCCCAGACCGGGGAGACGATCAATGTGCCGGCGGGCACCCGCTGCAAAGTATCGCTCGGCTCGAAGCTGAAGAACGCAGGAAAGAGCTGAACGGCTGCCGAACAGCCGTTGCGGCCAGATCGCAATGAACCTTCCGAAGCCGGTCGAGGTATTGCCTCACCGGTCTCCGTTCCTGTTTGTGGACGAGATACGCGCCATAGTTCCGGGCGAATCCGCAGTCGGAACCTGGCGGCTCACCGGCGATGAAGCTTTCTTTGAAGGTCATTTCCCAGGCCGGCCAACGCTCCCCGGAGTGCTCATCTGTGAGGCGATTGCACAGGTCGGAGCAATGGCCGTGCTGACCGACGAACGGTACGGGAGCAGACTCCCCCTGTTCGGCGGACTCGACAAGGCTCGTTTCAGGCGTCAGGTCGTCCCGGGTGACACCTTGACCATAGACGTGCAGATGACGAGGTTGTCGGCGCGGGCCGGCAAAGGGGAGGGCCGTGCCGCCGTCGACGGTGAGCTCGCCGCGAGTTGCGAGTTGATGTTCGTCATCGTCGACGCGGCTTGAGCGTCGTCACCGTCGAGTCTCGACCGCGTTTGAACGTTGTCGGCGGTTGAGGGCCGCTCAGCCTGGCCCGATGACGAGGGTCCCGTTGTGCCCGCCGAACCCGAAGCTGTTGGACAGTGACGGGCCGGGAACCCACCGACGGGGTTCCCCGACCACCAGATCGATGTCTGGAATCTCAGGATCCAACGATTCGTGCCCCGCGGTCGGCGGAATGAGCCGGTGCTTCATGGAGAGCAGCACAGCGGCTGCCTCAAGCGCTCCGGCACCGCCGAGCGCGTGGCCGGTGACGCCCTTGGTGGAGGTGATCACAGGCCCTGGGGCACCGAAGATCTTGGCAATGGCAGCCGCCTCGGCCGCATCGTTCTTGTCAGTGGAAGTGCCGTGGGCGTTGATGTGGACGACCTCATCGGCGGTGAGGCCGGCGTCCTCGATAGCGAGGCGCATACAGGTGATGGCGCCCGTTCCCCCCGGGGCCGGCGCGGTGATGTGGTGGGCGTCGGCCGTGGAGGCGGAGCCCAGGATCTCGCCCAGAATCGTTGCGCCGCGGGCTTCAGCGTGAGACATATCCTCCAGCACGAGCACCGCTGAACCCTCGGCCATGACGAACCCGTCGCGGCGCGGGTCGAAGGGTCGGCTCACGCCGCTGCTGGAGAGGGCGGTCATGTTCGCGAATCCCGCGACAGCGGTGGGTGTGAAGGGCGCTTCGCTTCCGCCGGCGAGCACGGCGTCGCAGAAGCCGCTGCTGACCAGTCTTGCCGCGTTGCCGATGGCGTGGGTCCCCGCTGCGCAGGCGGTGACGGTGTTCTCGCACGGGCCCTGCCAACCGTGACGCATCGACAGGGTGGCCGCGGCAGCGTTCGACATCATCATCGGGACCAGGAACGGCGACACTCTGCGCTCACCCTTGGTCAGGCGAGTCTCGATCTGATTCTCGAGGGTCTCGATGCCGCCGACGCCGGTGCCGATGAAGGTGCCGAGTCGGGCTGGATCGGCGCCCAGCTCACCGGCTTGGGCCAGCGCCTCCTCTGCGGCCGCAACCGCGAACTGGGTGAAGCGGTCGCTGCGCCTGACCTCCTTGGCATTCTCGAAATACGGCGACGCGTCCCAATCCTCGAGCACCCGCGGGCCGACCGGCGCCGGCGAGCAGAGACCTGCCCAGAAGGCTTCGACTCCGACTCCGCAGGGAGCGACTACGCCCAGACCTGTGACTGCAACGCGGCGACCCTGCATCAGAGCTTGGAGAGAATCAGGTCGTATGCGCCTTGAACGGTCAAGATCCCGTCAAGCTCCTCTTCTTCGACATTGACGTCGAATTCCTCCTCGAGCGCCATTACCAGTTCGACGAGGTCGAGACTGTCGGCGTCGAGGGACTCGAAAGTTGCCTCCAAAACGACTTGGTCGGCGTCAACCGACAGTACTTCAACTGCACAATTCGTGAATCGTTCGAAGTTGTCACTCACTTGCTTTCTCCATTGCTCTATGGGTCCCCAAGGCTATCTGCCCGAAACCGGTTAGCCCATCGACAGGCCGCCATCGACAGGAAGCACCGCACCGGTGACGAACCCGGCGTCCTCAGAGGCGAGATACTCGATCGCTGCGGCGATCTCTTGAGCGGCGCCGAGGCGGCCGAGCGGCACCATGTCCAGCATCGCGTCCCGCTGGGCGTCGCTCAGAGCGGCGAGCATGTCGGTCTCTATGGGGCCGGGGGCGACGACGTTCACGGTGATGCTGCGACCTGCGAACTCCTTGGCCAGCGACCGCGCCAGACCTGTGATTCCCGCCTTGGAGGCCGCGTAGTTGGCTTGTCCGGCCTGACCGCCGAGGCCGACGACTGAGGAGACGAAGACGATTCGTCCCCAACGCGCTCTCATCATCTGTTTGACCACCCTCCGAGCCACTCGGAAGCCCCCGGTCAGGTTGGCGTCGAGCACCTCGGTGAAATCATCGTCGTTCATGCGAAGCACGAGTCCGTCGCGGGTGATTCCGGCGTTGCTGACCAGAATCTCGACCGGACCGAGTGACTCTTCAATCTCGGTGACGGCCGCGTCGACGGAGTCCGATTCGGTCACGTCGCATTTCACGACGAACAGACCTTCGAGGTCGTCGCCCACCCCCGAGCGGGCGGTCACGGCGACCTTGTGCCCACTTCTCTGGAAGCGTCTGGCGGTGGCGAGCCCGATCCCCCGGTTGCCTCCGGTGACGAGGACGACCCGACTCACCAGCGCACCACCAGGGTCGCCCAGGTCATTCCCGCTCCGAATCCGGACATCACAACGATCTTGCCGGGCGCCAGCACCCCGTCGAGCGCTGCTCGTTCCATGGCCAAGGGGATAGTGGCAGTCGACGTGTTGCCCGTCGTGTTGATCACGTTGTGGGTTTTGGACATCGGCAACGAAGTCCGCGCGCAGACGGCCTCAATGATCCTGATGTTGGCCTGATGGAGCAGGACGACGTCGATGTCGTCGGGGGTCAAGCCGGCGCTTTTGAGAGCGGACTGGATCGAAGCGGTGACCGCGCGCACGGCTCGCTTGAAGACCTCGCGTCCCGCCATCTTTATCGTGTCGCCGTGTTCGCAGTAGAGGATGGGTGCGAGGTTGCCGTCGGCGCCGAGGTCGAAAGCCAGCAGTTCTCCCTGTTCGTGGCGTTCCATCACACATGCGCCGGCACCGTCGCCGAACAGGATCGCGGTTCCTCGGTCCTCCCAGTCGACCAGGGTCGAAAGGGCGTCGCTTCCCACGTTCAGAACCCGGCCGGGACCACCGGGCAGCATCATCATTCCGTAGGCGGCCACGTAGCCGTAGGCGAAGCCTGCGCAGGCAGCGTTCACGTCGAAGGCCCCGCAATCCAGGCCGATGCCGGCGTGAATCTGTGCTGAAGTGCCCGGAAACCTCTGATCGGGGGAACTTGTACACAGCACCAGCAGATCGATGTCGCCAGGTGTCAGGTCAGCCGCTTTCAGGGCGTTGTTGCCCGCTTCGACGCCCATCTCGGAAGTGAGACCGCCGACATGGCGGGAGGTGATCCCGGCACGGTCCCGGATCCACTCGTCGTTGGTGTCCATCATCTCAGCGAGGTCGTGGTTGGTGAGAACATCAGGCGGCAGCGACGTGCCGATGCCGACGATTCGGACGGCCATCAGTGAACCCGCAGCCAAGCGATGGGTTGCCTAGACGTCACGCGTTCCCCCTTCAAGGCAAGCACTCCGACGATTTCCCCCGCGAAGGAACTGAGCACCTCTTGATCTCCAACCGTGCCCAGCAGGTCGCCCACGGACACTGCTCGACCGGGCTCACAGCCTGGGGCCAGGTCGAAAATGCCCGCCCCGGGCGAGACCACGAGCCGTTCAGTGGCAAAGAGGTGTTCGCCTTCGAGAGCCGGCGGTTCGCTGCGCAGGTGGGCGGCCAGGGACTCGAGCAGGCCGTCGAGGTCGGCCGGCGTGGCGACACTGGCCCGGTTGGCGCCCTTCAAGGTCCGTTTCACGAGACCTGTCAGCACATTTCCCGGGCCGAGCTCGACGAAGGTTGTGAACCCGTCGTCTGCGAGAGTTCGCAGGGTCTGCCGCCAGCGGACCGGAGAGCAGAGTTGGGCGCCGAGCAGGTCGGGCCAGTCGGCTGCGTCATCGTGGGGCGTTGCGTCGAGGTTGGCGTAGACGGGTTGTTCCGGCGCCCTGAACTCGACCTGGTCGATCGCCTTGTGCAGGCGGCGTCGTGCCGGGGCCATCAGGGGAGTGTGGAAAGCTCCGCCCACCGGCAGTCTCATCGCCCGCTTGGCTCCGGATTCCTTGGCGATCCTGCAGGCTTCGTCGATGTCTGCGGGAACGCCTGCGATGACGACTTGTCCGGGGGCGTTGTAGTTGGCGATCCAGACGTCGCCCGCGGTTCTCCTGCAGGCTATGTCGGCCTGGTCGTCTTCGAGGCCGAGCAGGGCGGCCATCGTGCCGGTCTGCTCGTCGGCGGCAGCCTGCATTGCGTCGCCGCGTTCGTTGACCAGACGCACGGCGTCGCCGAAATCGAGTGCACCTGAGGCGGTGAGCGCCGAGTATTCCCCGAGGCTGTGCCCGGCGTGGGCCACCGCCTCGGCCCCCAGGCGGCTGACTGCGTCTAGTACGACCATCGACATGACGAACGTGGCGAGTTGGGCGTTGCGGGTCATCGTCAGCTCTTCGGCGTCGGCCTCGAGCAGCAGCGCGGCGACGTCGCGGTCGACGGCCTCGGAGGCCTCCTCCACCAGCTCCCAGGATGGATGGTCAGCCCACGGCTCGCCCATCTGCGGGCGTTGAGAACCTTGTCCTGGATAGGTGAAGACGATCATTTGAGGTGGGCTCCCCCGGTGGCCGAGTCGAACAGGGCGCGCGGATATCTTTCTCAGGAGAGATATACGTTATACGCGCTGTGGGGTGTCTGACTCTCCGGCACACCGCAGGGTTTCAATGCTTGTGCTCGGAGATCGTGAAGTGTGTCACTCCGATCGGCCCGGTCGGCTTCGGCGAAGGGAGCTGCCGGACTGGGTGAAGTGTGTCACTCCGATGCTCCTGATCAGCCGGGTCTGGGGTTGCGCGGCCAGTCGGACAGATCCTTGATGTGGCGACGGATCGACGCCTCTCGCATTATCACCAGCATCGCCGCTGTCAACAATCCGACGAGCAGACAAAGAACACGGGAACGAGTGCCGGAAGACATATCCTAGAGGCTACGCTGCGCCGACAGCCTCCGAACAGCCTCGGATCGCTTTGGCGCAACCATCCCGCCCGGGTGGTGGAATTGGCAGACACGGCGGACTCAAAATCCGTTGCTTCTCAAGAGCGTGCGGGTTCAAGTCCCGCCCCGGGCACAATCACCGGAGGGTCTGGACGAGAGCGGCTGTTTCGGCCGTTTGATTGCAATTCCCCCGGGTGCGCCTAGACTGTCGGCGCGGTGCGCAAACGAAGTCCGGTTTGATTCCGGCACTGTCCCGCAACGGTAATGCTGCTGCTCGATCCGGGTGATCGAGCGCTGCTAGTCCGGTCGATCTGCGCTCCGAAGCAAACCAAGCAACCCTCGAGGAATTGGGGTTCGGTTAGACCGGCTTTCTGTCGATCGGGCGTTTGTTCCTCACTAACAGGAGGAAATAGATGCCGAAAGTCAGATTTGCGGCGGTGCTGCTCGCCGCCTTGGCGTTGTTGGCGGTCAGTTGCGGCAACGACGACGCGCCCGCGGGCACCAGCGGTGACGCCCCTGTCGTCGACGGCGCCCCCCAAGAATCAGAGGACTCGCCGACTCCTGCTCACTCCGAGGACACCGACCGTTCCGCCGACTCTGCCGATTCCGCGGTGTCTGAAGGCTCAGATGAGCCGGCTGAGGAGACAACAGCGGAGGACTCGCCACCGCAGCGGATCGTGTCGCTTTCGCCGAGTGCCACGGAGATCCTCTTCGCCATCGGCGCGGGTCCGCAGATCGTGGCCGTCGACTCATTCTCCGACTATCCAGCCGAGGCGCCGGTCACCGATCTGTCAGGGTGGGACCCGAATGTCGAAGCGGTGACCGCGTATGAGCCCGACCTGGTGGTGATCTCCACAGATTCCAATGATCTTGTTGCGAGCCTTGAGGCGGTCGGGATTCCTGTGCTGGTGAATCCAGCGCCGAGCGACATCGATGGCGGCTACGAATCCATCACTGAACTCGGAGAGGCGACTGGACGCGTCAGTGAGGCCGTGACGCTCATTGAGAACCTCAGAGGCGAGATCGAGGCTGCTCTGGCCGACGCGCCGGAGGTGCCGGTCCGGATCTACCACGAGCTCGACGACAGCTACTATTCGGCCAGTTCCTTCGGCTTCATCGGAGCGGTGTATGCGGCGATGGGCGCCACAAACATCGCCGATGATGCAGATACGGACGGCTCCGGATTCCCGCAGCTCACCGAGGAGTACATCATCGAGTCCGATCCGGAGTTGATCGTCATCACCGACCAGGTCGCCTACACGCGCGATGATGTGCTGGCCCGTCCGGGTTGGGGAGAGGTGAGCGCTGTCGCGAACAACAACGTCGTAGTCGTCAACGCCGACATCGCCTCGCGTTGGGGTCCGAGACTGCCCCAGTTCATAGCAGCAGTTGTCGACGCACTTTCCACGGTTGATGGCCGGCCGTCTTGACGACCGGACCCCGCTTCCAGACGGGAGCGGAGTCGAATGGGCGGCTGAGCGGGCATTTCGATTGTCCGCAGCGGTTGTTCTGAGCGCGTTCGCGGTCTTGACCGCCATCGGGTTGCTGAGCGCTGCCAGCGGAGCGGCCGGCCTCCCGTTCGCGGGGGTGGTGGAGGCGATCGTCGCACAGCTCCCAGCGCTCGGCGTCGAATCCTCGCTGAGCGCCCGACAAGAGTCGATCTTGTTTCAAATCCGCTTGCCGAGGCTGGTGCTGGGAATGCTGGTCGGAGGCTCTCTGGGAATGGCCGGCGCTGCTTACCAGGGTGCGTTCAGGAATCCTTTAGCCGATCCCTACCTGCTCGGTGTCTCAGCGGGTGCCGGGTTCGGCGCCGTCCTGGCTATCGGGTTCGGTCTCGACCTCGGCTGGGGGCCATTCGGAGCAGTGCCCGCAGCAGCTTTCGTCGGGGCCATGCTGGCGGTTTCAGCTTCGGCGGCTATTGCTCGCTCCTCGGGTTCAGCACCGGCGACGCTGCTGCTCGGGGGGATTGCCATGGCATCCCTCTTTGCGGCTGCGCAGACCTACGCGCTGCAGCAGCTCAGCGAGACGCGGGCGCGCGAGGTCCTGTCGTGGCTTTTCGGTCAGCTCAATACCAGCGGTTGGGATCAGATCTTGATTCTGGGACCGTATGTCCTCGTCTGCGGATTTTTCCTGATGACCCATCGCCGCCACCTCGACGTGCTCCGGGTCGGCGACGATGAGGCCCGCGCTCTGGGGCTGAACCCTTCTCGGGTGCGTTTCGGCGTCATCGCCGCGTCGTCGCTGCTGACCGCGGCGGCAGTGTCGGTGAGCGGACTGATCGCTTTCGTGGGTCTCGTCGTCCCACACATCGTGAGGATTCTGGTGGGTCACAGCTACCGCGTGATCGTGCCCTTGTCCGCGCTCACGGGCGCGGCGTTCCTGGCCTTCGTCGACGTGGGCGCTCGCACGATCGTCGCTCCGTCGGAACTGCCGATCGGGGTGATCACGTCCTTTGTGGGGGCGCCGTTCTTCGTATTCGTGCTGTGGCGCGGGGACACCACGACAACATGATCGGATCGACAGAGGTTCAAGCTCCGGCGGTTGCGCTGGCCTGTTCGGGAGTCGAGGTCGCTTTCAAGGGGCGTGAAGTGCTCCGTGGAGTCGATCTCGAACTCGGGACTGGAGAATGGCTGGGCCTGATCGGGCCGAACGGGGCGGGGAAGTCGACCCTGCTGCGCGCGATAGCCGGTCTGGTCACCTACGACGGTACGGTTGCGCTGTCCGATGGACGGGCGCCGTCGGCGAGAGACCTGTCGCTGGTACCACAGACGCCGACTTGGCCTTCGGGCATGACAGTTGCCGAGTACGTGTTGTTGGGCCGCACGGCTCATCTCAGTTGGCTGGCCAGCGAGTCGCGTGCCGATCGTCGCGTGGTGGCGTCGGTACTGCGTCGCCTCAACCTGGAGCGCTTCGCCGAAAGGCTGGTGACGAACCTGTCGGGGGGGGAGGCCCAACGGGTGGTCCTGGCCCGGGCTCTGGCCCAACAGACCCGGATCCTCCTGTTGGACGAGCCGACCAGCGCCCTTGATCTCGGCCATCAGAGTGCGGTCCTGGAACTGGTGGACGAACTGCGCCGATCGGACGGACTGTCGGTCATCGCCGCCATGCACGATCTGAGCACAGCGGCCCGGTTCGCAGATCGGCTCGTTCTCATCAACGAGGGTCGGTTGGTGGCCGATGGAGAACCCGGCTCGGTTCTCGACGCCGGACTGCTGTCGAGCGTGTACGCAACGCAGTTGACGGTCCGGCGCCTGGACTCTGAGATAGTGGTGCTGCCGGCGCCGCGAACCCACCGGAACCGTCTCGACGACCAAACCGGAGACCGTCGATCCAACGACAGTTCACACGACGGCAATCGACAAGTATCGACATGACGATCAGGACAAGGAGACCATCTGATGTCACAGCAATCCACCCCTGGCAGCGAAGCTCCGTATCGACAGGACGAACTGCATGCGGCGCCGTCGCTCGTGCTGGTCAACACGGGACACGGGAAGGGCAAATCGACCGCTGCGTTCGGCACGCTGCTCAGAGCGGTGGCGCGAGGTTGGGACAGTGCCGTCGTTCAGTTTCTCAAGAGCGGCGAGTGGCACACCGGTGAGGAGAAGACCTGCCGCGGCCTCGGCGTCGACTGGTTCGCAGCCGGAGACGGATTCACTTGGGATTCTGACGACCTCGACGAGACCGAGGCAAAGGCTGTCGCGGCATGGGAGTTCTCCGAAAAACTGATTTCCGCCGGTGATCATCGGTTGATTGTTCTCGACGAGATCAGCTATGCCATGACCTGGGGTTGGATCGACGCCGGCGAGGTTGCCGAGGCGATCGTCGCCAGACCCCGAGAGGTGAACCTGATCCTGACCGGAAGGGACATGGCCTCGGAGGTCATCGAGGCGGCCGACACGGTGACCGAGATGGTGAAAGTCAAACATCCCTTCGATCGCAGTATTCGAGCGAAGAAAGGAATCGACTATTGACCCGCCGATCCGGGGCGTTGATGGTTTGCGGAGCGACCAGCGGCGCAGGAAAGTCGACGGTTGCCGCTGCCCGTGGTTCTCACCCGACTCAGAATCCGGCGAGTGTGCAACCGGTGACCGTCGGTGGCACCTGTCGGATCTGAACCTGGCTGGTGATCGTATAGAGTCCAGAGCTGATGCCTGAATCGAATCCGCAGATTGAGCGTCGACTGCGGCGTGTCAGCCAACAGCTTCGCCTGCTTCGTGCGGATCTGCGGGTCACCGACGAGCAACTCAACCAGCTCCGCGACGAGGCCTACGACGCCCGGGTTCGTGCGCTCGTATCCGAAACTCCTCTGGCGGAACGGGAGCACCGCCGCACGGCACGCCACGTCGAACGCATGACCCGCCACCGCGACCGGGTCGCGGGGAGGATCGCCGAGCTCGACGCCACCCAGGACATGCTTCTCGACCGTCTCAGCGCCCCGTGAACGACGCTGCTGTCCGGATCGTCCTAGCCGAGGACGAGCCGATAATCCGTCTCGACCTCGCCGAGACTCTGCGCTCTGAGGGCTACGACGTCGTGGCCGATACGGGCCGCGGCGACGAAGCGGTGGCGCTGGTCAAGACCCATGCACCCGACCTGGTCCTGCTCGACGTCAAGATGCCGGGACTCGATGGCATATCTGCTGCTGAGATCATCACCGAAGAGACCAGAACGGCCGTTGTCGTCCTCACAGCCTTCAGCCAGCGCGACCTGATCGAGCGAGCTGTCGAAGCAGGGGCGATGACCTACCTGGTCAAGCCGTATCAGCGATCGGAGCTGGTGGCGGCCATCGAGACGGCGCGTGCCCGGTTCCGTGAGTTCGCGCTGCTCGAAGACCAGGTGAGCGACCTCTCCGAAAGGCTCGAAGTTCGCAAATTGATCGACCGGGCCAAAGGTCGGCTCATCGACGAGCACAACATGAGCGAGCACGACGCTTTCCGCTTCTTGCAGCAGCAAGCGATGTCGTCTAGGCGTTCTATGGCCGAGGTCGCCAACGACGTGCTCTCCGGCACCAGCATCGACATTTCCGGCGGATCAACGGACTCCGGAGCGGGCTAGGGTCTGCGCGATGGCCAAGCTGATGCTCATCGACGGCAACTCGCTCGTCTACCGCGCATTCTTCGCGTTGCCGACCGACATGGCGACGGCCTCCGGACAGGTGACCAACGCCGTCTACGGGTTCACGTCGATGCTGATCTATCTCCTCAGAGAGCATGAGCCGGACCGGATTGTCGTCGCCTTCGATCGGCCCGAGCCGACTTTCCGTCACGAGCTCACGCCGACGTACAAGGCACAACGCGAGTCGGCGCCCGACATCCTCCGCCAGCAGATGGGCCTGGTCCGCGAAGTGCTCGAGGTGCTGGCCATGCCCGTGCTTGACAAGGCCGGCTATGAGGCCGACGACATCATCGCCACCCTGGCCACGCGGGGCCGCGACGCAGGCGAGGACGTCATCATCGTGACGGGTGACCGTGACAGCTACCAGCTCGTCGAAGACCCCCACGTCAAGGTTCTCTACAACAAGCGAGGTGTTACGGACTACGCCCTCTACGACGAGGCCGGAATCGCCGAGCGCACCGGTGTGGCGCCGCGTGACTATGTGCAGTACGCGGCACTGCGCGGCGACAATTCCGACAACCTGCCCGGGGTGCCCGGTGTCGGGGAGAAGACTGCCGCCAAGCTGATCAACGAACGCGGCGGAATAGACGGGATCTATGCCTCGCTCGACGAATTCACACCCAAGTTGCGCGAGAACCTCAGCGCGCACGAGGCCAATGTCCGCAACAACGTCGAGATGATGAAATTGCTGAGAGACGTCGAGCTTCCTGTGACGATCGACGAACTCGCCATGGGCGAGATCGACCAGGCTGAACTGTCGAGGCTGTTCGAGTTCCTCGAGTTCCGGACCCTGCAGGAACGCTTGAGCGAAGTGCTCGGTGAGGTAGCCCCGCCGGCGGGCGGTGGGGTTGAGGTGCTCGAAGCCGAGATCTCCGTGTATGAGACACCAGCCGAAGCGGTTGCTGCCTTGAGTGCTGTGGGCAACCGAACCGGTGTGCTCGCCCTTGCGGTGCCTGAACACGGAATCGACGACGGACTCGCCTTCGTCACCGACAGCGCCTCGGCGGAGGTCGGGTTCGTGCCAGGATCGGTATTGACACACGAGGAAGTGCTGCGAGCACTCGGCCTTCTGCTCGGGGTCGACGGACGCGAAGTGGCCATGCACGGCGCCAAGGCGACCGCGCGCCGCCTGTTGGACCATGGAGTCGACCTGCGGCATCTCGTTTTCGACACCCGGTTGGCGGCGTACCTGCTCAACCCGGCTGAAACGTCCTATGACCTGGACAAACTGCTGAAACGCCACACAGATTTCGAAATGCCGGAGACGGCGGCGCCTGTGGGGCAGTTGGACCTCGACGGAACCGACGAGAACCTGACGGCCGAGCCGGCGCGGCACGCGCTGGCCGTCGACCGGCTCGTGGAGCCGATGAGGGATGCCCTCAATTCCCAAGGACTCGGTGAACTCAACGATGATCTCGAAGTGCCTCTGGTGCGGGTGCTGGCCCGGATGGAGCAGTGCGGCATCGCGGTCGACCGCGAGGCGTTGTTGCACATTCGCGACGAGCTGACCGCCGAGACCGAACAGTTCCGGGCAGCGGTCATCGCCGACGCAGGCCACGAGTTCAACGTCAACAGCACCAAGCAACTGCGCGAAGTGTTGTTCGACGAACTCGGCTTGACTCCGCTGAAGAAGACCAAGACCGGTTACAGCACCGACGCGCAGACACTTGAGAAGATCCGTGATCAACATCAGATCGTGGAGAACCTGCTTCGTTTCCGCGAAGTGGAGAAACTGCGCTCCACCTACGGCGAGGGGCTGGTGGCCGAGATCGGGCCCAACGACCGCATCAGGGCCACCTTCAACCAGACTGTCGCTCGCACCGGGCGGCTCAGTTCCGACGCCCCGAACCTGCACAACATTCCGGTGCGCTCGGACCGGGGCCGGGTGTTCAGGACCGCGTTCGTCGCTCCGACGGGGCACAAGCTGCTTGTTGCCGACTATGACCAGATTGAACTTCGCTGTATCGCTCACCTGGCAGAAGATCCAGGCCTGATCGAGGCGTTCGAAGCCGGCGACGACATCCACACGGCCACCGCTTCGAAGATATTCCACATCGCTCCCGACGAAGTGGGTATTGAGCAGCGCTCGAAGGCGAAGATGGTCTCCTACGGGCTCGCCTACGGGATGGAGTCGTACGGGTTGGCGCAGCGACTCAGCATCGGGGTTCCTGAGGCCGCTGAGATCCTTGACTCGTATTTTGCGGCTTTCCCGGCGGTGAAGCAGTACATGGACGACACCGTCACCGAGGCCCGCGAGCGCGGCTACACCGAGACGCTGTTCGGACGCCGCCGGCAGATACCGGAATTGTCGGCTTCCAACCGCCAGGTTCGCCAGGCGGGTGAGCGGCAGGCGATGAACGCCGGCATCCAGGGGCTGGCGGCCGATATTTTCAAGGTCGCGCTGGTTCGCCTCGACGAGGCCATCGAAACAGCGGGCATCGACAGCCGGATCGTGCTTCAGGTTCACGACGAGATCATTCTCGAGTCACCCGACGCCGAGGTCGAGCAGGCCACAGAGATGACCACTTCGATCATGCGCGACGCCTTCGACCTGAGGGTGCCGCTGGAGATCGATCTGCAGGTCGCTTCAACCTGGGCCGGCGCAAAGGGCTGAGCATCCAGGTTGATTACAGATTGCTGACAAATCCCCGACCGGGTCTCGCCGGGGTTTCGTCTTGGTAGCGTTTCGGGGCTGTCCAACCGACAGAGTTCCGCGGTCCGATACCGCGGCGCTAGCTCTATCCGACGAAAACTCCAATGCAAGACAACACAACGCTCGAGGCCGATTCCGAGTCTCGATTCGGAACGTTCGATTCCGATGGCAACTACACCCCCCGCCAAATCATCGACACAGACCTCGGGGGGGTGGACATCGAGGAGGCTTACACCTCCGCCATGGTTGTTGTTGAAGACGGTCAACTCGTCGAGGGCACGGTCGTGCGGGTCGACCAGGACGAGGTTCTCCTCGACATCGGCTACAAGTCCGAAGGTGTGATCCCCAGCCGCGAACTGTCGATTCGCAACGACGTGGATCCCAACGAGATCGTCTCCATGGGCGAGACCGTTGAAGCCCTGGTGCTCACCAAAGAAGACAAGGACGGACGCCTGCTGTTGTCCAAGAAGCGGGCACAGTACGAGCGGGCCTGGGGCGAGATCGAAGGCATCAAAGAGGCCGGGGGCATGGTCAAGGGCCTGGTGATCGAGGTCGTCAAGGGCGGTTTGATCATGGACATCGGTTTGCGGGGA
This sequence comes from Acidimicrobiales bacterium, assembly GCA_965116485.1. Taxonomy (GTDB): domain Bacteria; phylum Actinomycetota; class Acidimicrobiia; order Acidimicrobiales; family Aldehydirespiratoraceae; genus VXYK01. The sequence goes on along the minus strand of OZ220692.1, from coordinate 2,232,448 downwards.
TTCCTGCCCGCCTCTCTGGTTGAGCTGCGGCGTGTACGGGACTTGCAGCCGTACGTGGGCCAGCATTTCGAGGCCAAGATCATCGAGCTCGACAAGAACCGCAACAATGTGGTGCTGTCTCGCCGCGCTTGGCTGGAAGAGGCACAGAAGGAGCAGCGCGAAGCGTTCCTCGACAATCTGAAACCGGGCGAGAAGCGCACCGGCGTGGTGTCGTCGGTCGTCAATTTCGGAGCCTTCGTCGACCTCGGCGGCATGGACGGGCTGGTCCACGTGTCCGAGCTCTCCTGGAAGCATGTCGACCACCCGAACTCGGTGGTGACGGTCGGTGATGAGATCGAGGTTCAGGTTCTCGAGGTTGATCTCAGCCGCGAGCGCATCAGTCTGTCGTTGAAGGCCACTCAGCAGGATCCGTGGCAGGAGTTCGCCTCCAGCCACCGTGTCGGCGAGCTGGTCTACGGTCGAGTGACCAAGCTCGTGCCGTTCGGCTCCTTCGTCCAGGTGGGCGACGGCATCGAGGGGCTCGTACACATTTCCGAAATGTCCGCGCACCACGTGGACCTGCCGGAACAGGTGGTCACTCCGGGTGAGGAACTGTGGGTGAAGATCATTGACCTCGATCTCCAGCGTCGACGCATCAGCCTCTCGATCAAGCAGGCCGCAGAAGGCGGCCAGGTCGCCGCCGAGTATCAGGAGCACTTCGGTGATCATGCCTACGACGAGGACGGCAACTACATCGGCAGCGAGGAGGGCTCCGAGGGTCAGCAGGCTTGGGAGGAGTACTACGCGGAGGCCGGCGAAGACGCTCCGGTCCCGGGCTTGATCGAGACTGCCGAGGACGGAACCGAGTACGAGTACGTCGAAGTCACAGAAGAAGTCGAAGTCACCGAAGAGGTCGAGGCGGACGAAGGCGAGGCCGCGCAGGCCGAGCAGGCCGATGTCGCGGAAGACGAGTACGCCAAGGCCGACTAGTGGTGGAGATCGCGCTCACCGGCGGGATGGGCTCAGGCAAGTCGACCGTTGCCGATGCCTTCGTAGCTCGTGGGGCGGAACTGATCGACGCCGACCGGATCGTGCGGGAGTTGCAGGAGCCGGGCCGGCCCGTCTTCGAGGCGATGGTTGAGCGTTGGGGTCCAGAGGTTATGGCGGAGGACGGCACGCTCAATCGAGGTGCGGTCGCGGAGATCGCCTTCAACGATGCCGACGAGTTGAAGGCCTTGGGCGAGATCGTTCACCCGGCTCTATACGACGAGGTCGAGCGTCGTCGCGGGTTGCTTGCAGGCAGCGATGCGGTCGTGGTGTTGGATCTTCCGTTGCTGGTGGGTGCCGACGGGACCTCGATCGCGGATCAGTTCGGGGAACTCGCGGGGATAGTGGTTGTGGACTCAGACACCGACACGACGGTCGAGCGCCTGGTGAGCAGTCGGGGTTTCGATGAGGCCGATGCCCGGGCCCGCATTGCCAATCAGGCGAGCCGCGAAGCCCGTGTTGCGGTTGCCGACTGGGTCATCGACAATTCCGGCGACCTGGTTGCCCTGGAACAAAACATCGACGCCGCCTGGGAGTGGATCACCTCCCTTACCGGGCGTTAGCACAGCACCAACCTCCGGGGCTCCGGCTGCGCCCGGCGACAACAACGCGGCTCCGGCTGCGCCCGGCGACAACAACGCGGCTCCGGCTGCGCCCGGCGACAACAACGGGGCTCCGGCTGCGCCCGGCGACAACAGAGTGCCCGGCTATGGCACGGTAGGTTGGGTGGGTGCCTCCTGCGACGGTTCCCAGCGCCCGCACTTCGTTCAAGGTCGTCTCGGGTTTTGAGCCGAGCGGAGATCAACCGGCAGCTATCGCGGCGCTGGCGGAGGGCATCGAGCGGGGCGATCGCTTCCAGACCCTGCTGGGCATCACCGGCTCGGGAAAGAGCGCCACGATCGCCTGGAGCATAGAGAAAGTCCAACGGCCGACGCTCGTGCTGGCGCCCAACAAGTCACTCGCCGCGCAGTTGGCCAACGAGCTCAAGGAGTTCTTCCCCGACAACCGGGTCGAGTACTTCGTCAGCTACTACGACTATTACCAGCCCGAGGCTTACATGCCGTCGAGCGACACCTACATCGAGAAGGACTCGTCGGTGAACGACGAGATCGACCGTCTGCGCCACTCGGCCACCTCGGCGCTGCTCACGAGGCGCGACACGATCGTGGTCGCCTCGGTCTCCGCGATCTACGGCTTGGGGTCGCCCGAGGAGTACGAGAACCAGCTGTTGGTGCTGCGCACGGGAGACGAGCACGATCAGCGTTCGATACTTCGCCGTCTGGTCGACCTCCAGTACGAGCGCAACGACATGAACCTCGTCAGGGGCAAGTTCAGGGTTCGCGGCGACACCATAGAGATACATCCGGCTTATGACGAGACCGCGGTGCGGGTCGAGTTGTTCGGAGACGACGTCGAGCAGATCACGGTGGTGGATCCGTTGACGGGGGAGAGGCTCCAGTCGTTGGAGGAACTGGTCGTGTTCCCGGCCACTCACTACGCAACCAGTCAAGCGACGATGCTCGCGGCGATGGAGAGGATCGAGATAGAGCTGCGGGAGCGTTTGTCGCTGTTCGAGAAGGAGGGGAAGCTGCTCGAAGCTCAGCGGCTGCGTATGCGCACCGAATACGACCTGGAGATGATGCAGGAACTGGGTTACTGCAACGGCATCGAGAACTATTCGGGACCGATCGACGGTCGTGGCCCCGGTGAGGCCCCCTACACCCTGCTCGACTACTTCCCCGAGGATTTCCTGATGGTGATCGACGAGTCGCATGTGGCGGTACCGCAGCTTCACGGCCAGTACGAGGGAGACCGGAGCCGCAAGGAGACGTTGATCGAGCACGGTTTTCGGCTTCCCTCAGCGGCCGACAACCGTCCGTTGCGTTTCGACGAGGTGATGGAGCGCATCAACCAGGCGGTGTTTCTGTCGGCCACCCCGGGCGCCTACGAAATAGAGGTGTCCTCGCAGGTCGTTGAACAGATCGTGAGACCCACGGGTCTCATTGATCCAGCCGTGATCGTGAAGCCCACCAAAGGCCAGATCGACGATCTGCAGGAGTTGATCTCGGGCCGGGTGGGGCGTGGCGAGCGGGTGCTGGTCACGACCCTCACCAAGAAGATGGCTGAGGACCTCACGGATTATCTGCTGGAGCTCGGGGTCCGGGTCCGTTATCTGCACAGCGAGGTCGACACGATTCAGCGGATCGAGATACTGCGCGACCTTCGCATGGGCGAGTTCGACGTGCTGGTCGGCATCAATCTGCTGCGGGAGGGTCTCGATCTTCCCGAGGTGTCTCTGGTGGCGATCCTCGATGCCGACAAGGAAGGGTTCTTGCGCAGTGAGACGTCGCTGATCCAGATGATCGGCCGGGCTGCGCGCAATGTCGCCGGCGAGGTTGTCATGTATGCGGACCGGGTCACCGATTCGATGCAGCGGGCGATCAGTGAGACCATGCGCCGACGCCGGCTTCAACAGGCGTACAACGACGAGCACGGGATCGACCCGCAATCGGTGCGCAAGGAGATCACCGACATCCTGTCGATGATCCGGCCCCGAGAGGAGGTCTCCCCGATTCCTGAGGCTCTGTCGGAGTTGGGTCGCAAACGCCGGGCGACCGATGAACTCAGTGATCTTCCCGAGGACGAACTGGAACGCCTCATCCGCACTCTCGAACAGGAGATGCACGACGCGGCCGTTGATCTGCGCTTCGAGTATGCCGCCCGTCTACGCGACGAAGTGAAGGAACTGCGCCGCGAACTCCGCGACATGCGCCGTTGAACGGCCTACGACGACTCGCGTTCGGCGGTCACCATGCCACTAGTCATGCGGAAAATCCCCGACCGACCTCGGCGGATGTTTCACGAATCGTACCAAATCGGCAGGGTCGGCGAGAATTGAGTGCTCTTTTGCGAAATCTGCGGCGTTGGCGAGAACGACTTCTTTCATCTCGTTGATGCACTCATTTTTCGGCTGATCTTCAAGGTCGTCGACGGACCAGGAGACAGAGACAGACCAAGACTCGACGTTGATGCCGTTTCCGTAGGACCACGGGCTTGTACCGCATTCAGCGAAAACAGCGCGGATCAAGTCTCCTGTTGATCGATTCAGCGCTTGCAGTTCTCCGCGGCTTACGGTGGCTGCGGAGAAGGTCACTGTGTACACCTCATCTGCGTAGAGGGACTGCAACCGGTCAATGTCGTCGGCAGAAAGATCGGCGATTTGAAAGTGAATAGTGGCGGTCGTTTCGTCCCAGTGAGTCGGCCCTCTACGATCGCCGAACTCCGCTTCTACCTTTCGCCCGATCCGCACACGATCCCAATCCTCTTCGCTCATCGCCGGACTGTCTGTCGGATTGTCCACATATACTCTCAGCATTACCCTTGATCCGAAGGGTGCTGGTGTTCCGGCGACGGGATCCGTGCTTGCAACCGTGCCGTCATGGACACCCGTCTTCGGTGCGTCGTAGGCATCGAAGCCGACCTTGAATCTCGCATTTTCAAGCCGTGTACGAGCTTCGTCAACCGACAGTCCGACCACATCGGGCACCTGAACAGGCTCCGCGAATATATCCAGCACCACCGATGAACCGTACGGTGCCAGCGCGCCGGCATTGGGTTGCATGCTGGTCACCGTGTCGTGCTGGACTCCCGTTCTCGGCGTGTCGTAGGCATCGAACTCTACGTAGAACCCCGCGTCTCGACGGCTGCCACACTGGCGGTCTCAGGCCGTTCCTGCTGGTTCATTCTACAAACCTACATTCGCGTGGAACTCTGTGAAACAGTTTGAGGGAGTTTTATTTAACAGTTTGAGAGATCATTGTCTAACAGTTTGGCGGCAGTGCCTACTCGGCACCACCGTGTGAGGCGGACTGGTCCGAGGTCTTCTACTACTACTACGAGCGGGTTCGTGCCCTCCACCGGGTCCTTAGCCATCAAGGGCATTCCGTCGGCGTCGTTGCCGGCTCACCGCCGGCTCCGGTTGGGCCTGGGCCGGGCCTTCCAGAACGCCGGCCTGTTCCCGTCGCTCACGGCGAAGGAGACGATACAGGTGGTCCAAGTCCCGCAAGACCGCCCGGTGCTCGGTGGTGGCGGTTGGCCGGGTTTTGGTTGCGCGGCCCGTCACGAGGCATTGTTGATTCTGCGGCTGTGTAGTATGGTTGTGCGTATGACCGAGACAGTGGACACAAGGTCGACAACAGGGGGGGGGGGGGGTGCGCTGCTAGCCGTGCTCTTCGTCCGGCTTCTGTTCATGGGCTGAGGCGGCCCGGCGGGGGCTGTCGGGGTGGTTCTGTTTTTGGGGGGTTGGGGTTTGTTGTGTTGGTGGTGGCGGTTGTGGCGGCGCTTCTGCCTGCTTTCCCTGCCCCTACCGGGGCTCAATCAGCCAGCTTGGATTTCGACACGCTGGCCGCCGCCAATAACACCGATCCTTGGGGGATCTGGTCTGACGGCGACACGATGTGGGTCGCGGACGATGTCGACGACAAGCTCTACGCGTACAGCATGGCGACGAGGCAGCGGGTTCCGTCGGAGGACTTCGACACGCTGGACGCCGCGGGCAACAGGCAACCTAGGGGGATCTGGTCTGACGGCGACACGATGTGGGTCGCGGACGATGTCGACGACAAGCTCTACGCGTACAGCATGGCGACGAAGCAGCGGGTTTCGTCGGAGGATTTCAACACGCTGGACGCGGACAACCTCTCTCTGAGGGGCATCTGGTCCGACGGTGACACGATGTGGGTCTCTGACTTCATCATTGGCAAGCTGTACGCGTACAGCATGGTGACCAAGAATCGGGTTCCGTCTGAGGATTTCAACACCAGCACGCTGCGCGCTGCGGGCAACCGTTCGCCGAAGGGCCTCTGGTCCGACGGGGAGATAATGTGGGTTGTGGACCACAGAAACGACAAGGTCTACGCGTATCGGGTGTCGGACAAGCGTCGGGTCCCTTGTTTGGAATTCGACGTGTCCGGAGTCAGTTGGCTGAACGGCGTCTTCTCGGACGGGGACACGTTCTGGGTCTCTGAGCCTCAACAGGACAAGATCCACAGTGTCAGGTTGGGTTGCGCGGAGTTGGCTTCTTTGTCGTTGGTCAATGGGTCTCTTGGGCCGGGGTTTCGACCGGACAGGTTGGAGTATCTGGGTTTCGCGGACCCGTTCGCGTTTGAGGTGGGGTTGCGTGTCGGGTCTTATCTTGGGCAGAGCGTGGTGTTCAAGAACAACGGGGTGGTGGACAGCGACGGCATAGTGGTGTATGTCAACTCTGAGGATCCGCAGGTGTTGACTGTGGAGGTGACGGCTCAGGATGGTGTGACGTCGCGGGTGTATCGGGTGGAGATGGCGCCCAAGGCGCAGTTCTCGCTGCTTGGCGGGGGGCAGCTTGGCCGGGGCAGCATCTCCGAGGACGGGGGCCGGGTTAGTGTCGGTGTTGTCTTGTCCAAGGCCTCGGCTCGCGACACGACGGTGGAGGTGTTTACTAAGAGCAGGTTCACGACCCTGGAGGTCACAGGCCAGGGGGCTTCGTTGACGAGGCTCGGGGTTTCTGTGGTGATCCCCGCGGGCGGCGCTACCGGGTGCTGTTTTCGCATCACCGCGGTTGACAACAACAGTTTCACCGGTGACCGGCGCCAGACGTTGCGCGGCTGGGTCACCGGCAATCCTGGTGTGCATGACCCTGATGACGTGTTCATAACTGTTGTGGATGATGATCGTCCGGTGCCGGGCGTGCCGGAGAACTTCTCGGTGTCGACCAGCGTTGAGGGCGAGACCGTGTTCGACTGGGACAACGTGGATGTGCCCCGTCATGCTTCGAGGGTCCGTTACGACGTGTTCATGCGCGAACCCGGCGGGTCTGGTGACGACTGGGAGTTCGTGACCCACACCGGGGTTTTCGAAGGCGCCGCCGACGAGGGGCCGTTGACGCCTCACAGTCCGTTGGAGGCGGGCACCTACGAGTTCGCTCTGCGGGCGGTGAGCATCATCGTGTCGACAGGGCTTTCGCGGTCGGGGTCTGCGCTGCCCGGCGAGTTCACAGCCCCGGTCACCCACACCGTCGGCAGCCGCGGCACCCGCGGCCCGGACCGTCGGGGGGTTTTCATAGACACGGGGCTGGGGCTGCCCGGCTCTGGCGACACCGGGGGCACGGACTCGCCCAAGGGGGGTCCGCTGCTGCGTGACAGCGGCCCGGATCCCGGTCCGCTCACAGGGTTCACACTGGTCGACGCCTCAGACCAGGCGCTGCTCGCAACGCTCGCAGACGGCGGCAGCGTCGCGCTCGCCGACCCGACAGGGGGCAGCTACGCCATCCGCGCCGACACCGACGCAGCCGTGGGCAGTGTGCTGTTGGAGCTCGCCGGTCCCACAACAGTCACCAGAACCGAGAGCTACGCCCCCTACTCGCTGCACGGCGACACCTACCAAGGCGCCGCATCGAAACTCTACGGCCGGGCCCTGCCCGCCGGCGACTACACCCTCACCGCCACCGCCTACTCCGAAAGAAGCCGCGGCGGCAACCAACTCGGCACCCTACAAACATCGTTCACAATCACAACAGACAACTAGGACCGGCATCGACTCGACGGAGCGCGGCAGGCGCCAAGCTAGAGTGCGGGCGTGGCTGATCGGCTGTTCATCTCGGGGGCACGCGAGCACAACCTGCGCGACATCGATCTCGAGCTTCCGCGGGACAAACTGATCGTCTTCTCCGGGTTGTCCGGCTCCGGCAAATCTTCGCTGGCATTCGACACGATCTACGCCGAGGGCCAGCGTCGCTATGTGGAGTCGCTGTCGGCATACGCCCGGCAGTTCCTGGGTCAGATGGACAAGCCCGACGTCGACTTCATCGAGGGCTTGTCACCTGCGATATCGATCGATCAGAAGAGCGCGTCGCGCAATCCGCGTTCCACGGTGGGCACCGTCACCGAGGTGTACGACTATCTGCGCCTGCTCTACGCCCGAATCGGCATACCCCACGATCCTGAGACCGGTGAGGAACTGGTCCGCCAGACCCCGCAACAGATCGTCGACAAAGTACTGAAGTTGCCTGCCAACACCCGCTTCCAGGTGCTGGCGCCGATTGTGCGCGGTCGCAAGGGCACCTACGAGACACTGCTTTCCGACCTTGCTCAGCAGGGCTTCGCGCGGGCGATAGTCGACGGAGGACTTCTCGAACTCAGCGAGCAGAACGAACTAGACTTGGCCCGCTACGAAACCCACAACATTCAAGTTGTGGTTGACCGGCTGGTGCTGCGAGAGGGGATCGAGCGCCGCCTGACCGACTCGATCGAAACAGCCCTGTCGCTCACCGGCGGGATCGCTGAGATTCAGATCGTGCCAAGAGAAGGCGAAGGGCCTGTCGAGACCATCGTCTTCAGCCAACATCTTTCGCGGCCCTCCGACGGCAAGTCCTTCGAGGAGTTGGCGCCGCGCAACTTCTCGTTCAACTCGCCGTACGGCGCCTGCAAGCATTGCGACGGCCTAGGCACAGTCTTCGAGGTTGACGCCCAACTCGTGGTGCCCGACCCCGAAGCGACGATCGCCGAAGGTGCGATCACGCCCTGGGCCGCCGGGCGCACCCGCTACTACTCGAGAATGGTCGAATCGGTGTGCAAGGCCTTCGACATTCCGACCGATCAGCCCTGGCACGAACTGACCGACAAGCAGCGGGAGATCCTGCTGCTGGCCAAAGGCGTTAAGGACCGGGTGCAGGTCCGCTACAAGAACCGCTACGGCCGCACCCGTGTGTATCAAGCGAAGTTCGAGGGCGTCGTTCCGTATCTCATGCGCCGACACAGCGAGTCCGAGAGCGACGGGGCCCGCAACATCATTGAGGGGTACATGCGGCAGGTGCCGTGCCGCGAATGCGGGGGGTCGCGGCTCAATCCGTTGTCTCTGGCGGTGACGATCAACGATCTGACGATCCATGATCTGTGCGCCCTGTCGATAGCGGAGGCGGCGAAATGCCTCGGCGAGCTGGAGTTGTCGGAACGGGACTCGATCATCGCTGAGCAGGTGTTGAAGGAGATCAGGGCACGGCTCGGGTTCCTGCTCGACGTCGGTCTCGACTACCTGACCCTGGCCCGTGGCGCAGCCTCTCTGGCCGGGGGAGAGGCTCAGCGGATTCGCCTGGCCTCCCAGGTCGGGTCCGGGCTTGTCGGGGTCCTGTATGTGCTCGACGAGCCTTCGATCGGCCTCCATCAGCGGGACAACCACCGCCTCATCGAAACGCTGTTGCGCATGCGGGACCTGGGCAACACGGTGCTGGTCGTGGAGCACGACGAGGACACGATCAGAGTCGCCGACCATGTCGTCGACATCGGGCCCGGCGCCGGTGAGCACGGTGGCCGGATCGTCCACTCCGGCTCCTTCGAGGATCTTCTGGAGCACCCGGAATCGATCACTGGCCAGTACCTCTCGCGTCGTCGGCAGATCGAGGTTCCTGCGATGCGCCGTATCGGCGACGGCACTTGCCTGACAGTGCGCGGGGCCCGGCACAACAACTTGAAGAACATCGATGTCGATTTCCCGCTCGGCAAGTTCATATGTGTCACCGGCGTGTCGGGGTCCGGGAAGTCCTCGTTGGTCGAGGAGATACTCCACCGTGCCTTGATGCAGCGGATCTACACGTCGAGGCTCCCACCGGGGCTGCACACCCGCATCGAGGGAATCGAGAATCTCGACAAGGTGATCGCCATCGACCAGTCGCCGATCGGGCGCACGCCGCGTTCCAATCCTGCCACTTACACCAGCGTCTTCGATCACATCCGCAAACTCTTCTCGCAGACCAACGAAGCGAAGGTTCGGGGTTATCTGCCCGGTCGTTTCTCGTTCAATGTGAAGGGCGGGCGCTGTGAGGCCTGTCGTGGTGACGGCACGATCAAGATTGAGATGCACTTCCTGCCCGACGTGTACGTGCCGTGCGAGGTGTGCAAGGGGTTGCGCTACAACCGCGACACTTTGGAGGTCCAGTTCAAGGGCAGGAACATCTCCGAGATTCTCGACATGCCGTGTGAGGCCGCGCTCGAGTTCTTCGCCAACCAGCCGGCGATCGCCCGCCATATGCAGACTCTGGTCGATGTCGGGCTGGGCTATGTGCGCCTGGGCCAACCCGCGCCGACACTCTCCGGTGGTGAGGCGCAGCGTGTGAAACTGGCCAGCGAGCTGGCCAAGCGTTCCACAGGTCACACCATCTACCTCCTCGACGAACCCACTACCGGGCTTCATTTTGAGGACATTCGCAAGCTGCTCGGCGTGCTCAGCCGTCTGGTCGACCAGGGCAATACGGTGGTCGTGATCGAACACAACCTCGATGTCATCAAGACCGCTGACTGGTTGATCGACCTCGGCCCCGAAGGCGGGTCGGGAGGCGGGACTGTGGTCGCGGCCGGCACTCCTGAGGAGGTGGCCGCTGTCCCCGAGAGCCACACCGGAGCGTTCTTGGTGCCGATGCTGTCAGGCTAGGGTCATGATTTCGCGCCCGCCGACCGGCTCAATTCCCGACACACCTGGTTCCTACCAGTTCAAGGACCGAGACGGCCGGGTGATCTATGTCGGCAAGGCCAAGAACCTGCGATCTCGACTTTCGAACTACTTTCAGAATCGCCGGAAGCTGCCGACCCGTACCCGACAGATGGTCGAGACCGCCGAATCGGTTGAATGGATACAGGTGGCCAACGAGGTCGAGGCGCTGATGTTGGAGTTCTCGCTCATCCAACGTCACAAGCCCCGTTTCAACGTCCGTTACACCGACGACAAGTCGTATCCGTTCCTGTGCTTGACGATGGTGGACGAGTGGCCCCGGGCGATGGTCATCCGCGGCAAGCGCAAGAAGGGCAACCGCTATTTCGGACCGTACGGGCAGGCCTATGCCATCCGCGAGACCCTCGACCTGCTGCTGCGAACGTTCCCCATCCGGACCTGTTCGGACAACAAGTTCCGCGACCACCAGAGGCTCGGCAAACCGTGCCTGCTGTACCACATCGAGAAATGTGCCGGACCCTGCGTCGATGAGGTCGACAAAAAGACCTACGACGGCATGGTTGGCGAGCTCATCAGCTTTCTCGCAGGCGACACCGATGAGGTGATCGCCAAGCTCACGGCGCAGATGCACGAAGCCAGCGATGCGTTGGAGTACGAGAAGGCGGGCTACTTCAGAGACCGGTTGCGTTCGGTGCGCAAAGCGGTCGAGAAGCAGCAGATGGTCTTCCCCCGCCGGAGCGACGTCGACGTGATCGGCGTGTTCGACGATGAGCTGGAAGCCGCTGTGCAGGTCTTCTTCGTTCGCAAGGGGCGGGTCATGGGACGCAGGGGCTTCGTCGTCGACAAGGCAGAAGAGCTCGACGAGCCGGAACTCATGAGCCGTGTGCTTGAACGCCTCTACTTCGACGACAACCCCATCGGCTGGCCCAAAGAGGTGCTGGTGCCGAGGCTGCCTCATGATCCGCGTCTGTACGAGGAGTGGATCAGCGAGGCTCGGGGCACGAGGGTGGAGATCAGGGTGCCCCAACGAGGCGACAAGCGGCGGCTTCACGAGACGGTGACCCAGAACGCGGAGGAGACGTTCAACCGCCACCGACTCAAACGCACCAACGATCACAACAGCCGTGCCCGAGCGCTCAACGAGTTGCAGCAGCATCTCGATCTGCCGCTGGTACCTCTGCGGATCGAGTGCTACGACATGAGCCATATTCAGGGAACCGACTACGTGGGGTCGATGGTGGTGGTCGAGGACGGGCTGCCGAAGAAGTCCGACTATCGGCGTTTCCGGATCCAATCGGTAGACGGAAATGATGATTTCGCGGCGATGGAGGAGGTGTTGACTCGCAGGTTGTCGGCGTATTTGAAGGATCGCCAGATTCCTGTCGAGGAACGTGACGGGCGGTTCTCTTATCCGCCACAGTTGTTGGTGGTCGACGGCGGCAAGGGACAGCTCGGGGTTGCGCAGCGGGTTCTGGCTGATCTTGGCCTTTCCGGTGAGATTCCCGTGGTCGCGCTGGCCAAACAGTTTGAAGAGGTGTTCGTGCCTGACCGCAGCGAGTCGATCCTGTTGCCGCGTCAGTCGGAGGCGTTGTATCTGCTGCAGCGGATCCGTGACGAGAGTCACCGGTTTGCGATCACCTATCATCGCCAGTTGCGCGACAAGCGGATGACCCGCTCGGCGCTCGATGGCATTGCGGGGTTGGGTCCGGCCCGCAAGAAACGCCTCACCAAGGAATTGGGCGGTGTGAACGCAGTGAAGCGAGCGGCTCTGGCTGACCTCAAGGCGCTGAGCTGGCTCCCCGACGAGGTAGCCGAGAACGTCTACTCTCATGTCCGCCGAGGCTGACCCCGACTCTGCGGTCTCGCTCGGAGCGTGGTCCGACTGTGACGAAGCTGCAATGGTTGCAGAGGACCTGATCAATACGTATTATACGTACGTGCCCAACAAGACGATCAGCGTTCCCAGTGACGTTGTGCCGATAATCGACAACCTGGACATCCCGTTCTCGAGATGGGTGACCGAGCAACTCCGTCTTCACGCGGCTCAGTCGAGTGTGTCCTTCGCCCAGCAACTCGAGGCAGACGCGGCATTGGTCAGGCAGGAGTTGAAGCTGACAAGGAAGGACGCGCTCGCTGCAGGTCAGCGGATGGAACGATCGGCGCCGTGGTGACGCGGGGGTCGGTGTGTTGGGTCGATCTCGACAAGCGTCGGCCGTGTGTGGTGGTGTCAGCCGAGGACGTGCTGCGTGCAGACCTGTGGCAGACTCATGTCGTGCCGCTGACATCGAATCTCGACAGAGCGGGACTGGCCGGAAACGTGCTGTTGAATGCCGAGGTGACAGGTCTGGCGGTGGACGCTGTCGCGGTGCCGCTCGGCTTGGAACTCGTCGACCGCTCATGGCTGGTGGAGACGGTCGGGCAACTGCCTGAAGCGCTCAGTGAAGCCATCGACGACGGTCTGCGTGCCGTTCTCGGCCTCGGTTGAAGCACCGCCCTGTCAGTGTGAGGGCATGGATCACTGGAACTACCGGCAATCGATCGGTGAGAAACGCTAGTGTGTCAAAACTAAGGGACAAACAACTCGACCGGTCCGGATAGCAACCCCTCACCCATTGCAACCGGACGGTTGGATTTGACACCGTCCAGCCAGAGTTCTGCCGTGCCGTCGTCGACCAAACCCTCAACGATGTGGTCTCCCAGAGTGCATTTCACTGAATCGACCACTCCCGCTGGGTCTTTCCACAGCACTTCTGTCGGCGCATCTGTCCGAGAGATCACGAAGCGCAGATAAGAACCAAGAAACCCACGCTCGACGTAAGTGGCGTCATTCGGGGCGGTCATGCGGGCCAACTCGATAGCGTCGCCGTCCTCATTGGTGACGATGGCGCTGACATCGGGGAGTCTTCCCGCGGGCACTGTTTCGATCCGTACCCCTTCGCTCACTTGACAGCCTCGACCATCAGAGACGGAATCTCCGCACGCGCCTGCCAACATCAACACAGCACAGGCGAGAGCAAAGGAGCGCTCAATTGTTGGGTGCAAGGCCAAGGCTCACTTCATAGCGGCTCAGAAGTTCAGCATTGTCTTGAGTCCATGCGGGCATGTATTCAATCATCAGAAAGTACTCAAAGTCCGTCTCTAGATCGGTCGTGCATTCGTCGCGATCGTTGATTGCATCACTGATCATTCTGACTTCGAGCGTCCCCTCGGTGATCGCGCTCTCGATGTCGGCCGGCGACGAGAAAGTGTGGCCCCGAGCCTTCATGCACTCACGCCATGATTCCTGGAGTCCGAACGCGAGATCGGTCTGACTCGCTCGGCTGTAGAGATCGTCGACCGCACGCTCAAGCTCACGCTCAATTTCAATTAATTCGACGAGATGCGGATGGGAACTGACCGCCCCGCTGGGTTTCAGCGAGTTGCGCGAACTCCCGCCGTAAGCGAAAGCTGCAAACGACGGGTCCCCTATTGTCAGCGTGGCTATCTGTGCTTGGAGTTCAGCCCTCGAACGCGAGATAGCGGCAACTTCGTCGTACGACGTTGCGCCTAGGCCCGCAATTCGGGGATCGAGTGAGTACTTGTCCAGCGCGGCTCTGAGTTCCGCTTCGGTGGTGGAGTCATCTCCTTGTATCGAAGCGGCGCTGACGGCGCTTACGAGCACCACTGTCGCGAGCAGGATTGCAACAACAATTCCAGTGCGTCGCGACCGCCAGCCAACTAGTTTCAGCCGCGAGCTGTTCTTTGGTTCACGCATCGTTGTGGCCGCCTAACCTGGGCATGTGAACTCCGGCTGGATGGCGCTGTCCCCGTGCTCTGAATGCAATGTATACTGCAAACCCGGCCCTGACCAGACCCACCAACTCAAACCGGCGCGAGTGCGATAGCGGTGGGTTCCGTCGCGACACGTTCTGGCCGGGGTGGCGCTCCAACTGGTGGTTCGTCCGTTCCCGAAAGACGCGGCTCCCGTGTGCCAGTTACAGCCCCAGAAGCCGCAATGCTTGCTCTGTTGACGTACATAAACTTGGTGAACCAAGCAATGCCAATCCGGACTCTGGTTGACAGTTCCAGGACTCGTCACGGTGTTGGAACTACTTTGGTAGGTAGGAGTCTCAGGGGATATCTGGGCAACCGCCACGTACCCGCAGGCATTCGCTGGAGGGGCATCCCATGCTTGACTGATGGCCAACCCGCTGAGAAATAACGCCAAGACCAAGAAGCGGTGCCGCATTGAGCCGATGAGCTTTGACATTGGCCACAACTATAATACATGCGATTGCTGTGTCAAGATCCCACGACGGCCGGCATCTTCGGAGTGGATACTCGCCGGAGACTGACTGAGGCAGACTACCGGTATGGAACAGTCTGAGTGGGATGGACACGCGGAATGGTGGCAGAGGAATTTCACCGATGGCGCCGACACTGAGTACACCGAGCAGATCATCCCGATTGTGACGCAACACATCGCTGGACGAGGTCGGCTGCTGGATATTGGTGCTGGTGAAGGCCAAGTCGCTCGGGCCCTGGCTGGCAACGGTGCTGAAGTTGTGGGAGTCGACCTGACGATGCGGCAACTGCGAGCGGCGCGGCAGCGGGGCGGGGGACCGGTATACGCCCTGTCAAGCAGTGATGCCTTGCCGCTGCGCAGCGACTCGTTCGACGGTGCGGTCGTCTGTCTGGTCTACGAACACATCGACGCGCTCGAAGAGTCGTTCGCCGAGGTCGCTCGGGTGCTGCGGCCCGGCGGGCGTTTCGTGCTGATCCTCAACCATCCACTGCTGCAGACTCCCAAGAGCGGATTGATCGTCGACCACATGCTCGATCCCCCTGAGACTTATTGGCGTATCGGCGCCTACCTTGAGGAGACGGCGACGATCGAAGAGATCAACAGGGGCGTGCATGTGCGTTTCGTGCATCGTCCTCTGAGCCGTTATCTCAACGGGATGATCGCCGTCGGTATAGATCTGGTGGCGATGCTCGAACCTGCCCCACCGCCAGGTTTCTTGGCCAGAGTCCCCGAGTACGAAGCCGATGTTGTCGTGAACACCCCGAGACTCCTTGCGCTCATCGGAAACCGTAGCAGCGCTAACGCCGCGCACCAATGACCGCGGGTCTGCGGCACCGTCCGCAGCGCTAACACCGCGCACCTGTGACCGCGGATCTGCGGCACCGTCCGCAGCGCTAACACCGCGCACCTGTGACCGCGGATCTGCGGCACCGTCCGCAGCGAAGGCAACGGGAAACCGTCGCAGCGCTAACATTGCGTCGTGAGCGATCTGGTGGTCATCGCGGGACTGTCCGGGGCCGGCCGCACCGTAGCGGCCGACAACCTCGAGGACATGGGCTGGTTCGTGATGGACAACCTGCCGCCCGCGCTCATCTCCAAGGTCGCTGAATTGGCCGATGGATCCTCGGCCGCAGGCGACCGGATGGCACTGGTCGTCGGCTCGGGCCAATATCAGGACAAGATCGCCACGCTGGTGAGCGCGCTCCGTTCGAAGTTCACGCGAGTGCAGTTGGTGTTCCTCGACGCTTCCACCGAGGCGTTGGTGCGGCGCTACGAGTCGAGCCGGCGCCGCCATCCATTCGACGACGACCAGGGCAGAGGCGGCACGCTGGGCGAGATCATCAATGCCGAACGGGTGGCTCTGGAGCCGCTGCGTGCCCTGGCCGATCTGGTGATCGACACCTCAGACTTGAATGTCCACCAGCTGCGGGACCGCATGACCGAAGGCTTCGGCGACGGGAACTGCGGCCACACCATGCAGACGACCGTTTCTTCGTTCGGCTACAAACACGGTCTTCCGCTCGACGTCGACCTGGTCATCGACTGCCGGTTCCTGCCGAATCCCCATTGGATCGATGAGTTGCGCCCCCTGACGGGCCTCGATCAGCCGGTTTCTGACTACGTGCTTTCCCAGCCGGTGACCGAGGGGTTTCTGGAACGCCTTGAAAGGCTCTTAGAATTGATCGTTCCGTTGTATGAGCAGGAAGGCAAGTCGTATCTGACCGTCGCTTTCGGGTGCACTGGTGGTAGACATCGTTCGGTCGCCATTGCGGAACGAATGGCCGTGGTTCTCAAGGAATTGGGAGTCACGCCCTCCGTCGCCCACCGCGATATCAGCGTCTGACAGCCGTAAGCGCATGTCTGCTCTGAGCAACGAAACGAATCACTCAACCACGAACCAGGAGCACTCCAAATGAATGTACGCGTCGGCATCAACGGCTTCGGCCGCATCGGTCGCAACTTCTTCAGGGCCGCCAAGGCCCAGGGCGCTGACATCGACTTCGTCGCAGTCAACGATCTCGGTTCGATCGACACCATGGCGCATCTGCTCGCCCACGATTCGGTGCATGGCAGCATGGCTGCTGAGATTGAGGTCGTCGACGGGGGAATCAGCGTCGACGGTGATGTGCTGCGGGTCCTCTCGGAACGCAATCCCGAGGATCTGCCGTGGGGCGACCTCGGGGTCGATGTCGTGGTCGAGTCCACTGGGATCTTCACCAAGCGCAGCGGTGCCGCAATGCACCGCACCGCGGGCGCCCCCAAGGTGATCATCTCAGCACCGTCGGGCGACAGCGACGCGACTTTCGTGGTCGGAGTGAACGACGACACCTACGACCCGGAGAACCATCACGTGGTGTCCAACGCCTCATGCACCACCAACTGTTTCGTGCCGATGGTCAAGGTGCTCGACGATGCTTTCGGTGTGGTGCAGGGTCTGATGACGACGGTGCACGGTTACACGGGTGATCAGGCCCTCGTCGACGGTCCGCATTCTGATCTGCGCCGAGCGCGCGCCGCGGCAATCAACATTGTGCCTACCTCGACCGGAGCGGCACGCGCCACCGGCCTGGTCATGAGCGAAATGCAGGGCAAGCTCGACGGCACTTCGATGAGGGTGCCGATCCCCGACGGTTCGATCACCGATTTCACCGGTGTGCTGAGCCGCGACGATGTCACGGTCGCCGAGATCAACGCGGCATTCGCCGACGCGGCAGCATCCGGCCCGCTCAGCGGCGTGCTCGTCTATTCCGAAGCGCCGTTGGTGTCCTCCGACATCATCGGTTCGGCTGCCTCGTGCGTATTCGACGCGGGGCTGACCATGGCGCAGGGCTCACTGGTCAAGATCTTCGGCTGGTACGACAACGAGATGGGCTATTCGAACCGGCTGGTCGACCTGACCCTGGTCGTCGGCAACGCCTAGTCCCTCCAGTGAGCTCTGTTCCACGACTTGAAGACCTCAGGGATCTAGCGGGCAAGTCGGTTCTCTTGCGGGCCGATTTCAACGTGCCCGCAGCAGACGGCAAGATCAGCGACGATCTGCGCATCCGCGCGGCGCTGCCGACGATCCGCTGGCTGGTCGGCCAGGGCGCTTCGGTCACCGCCTGCACCCACCTGGGCCGGCCCGAAGGCCGGCCGGACCCAGCCTACTCGGTCGAGGCGGTTCGAGAACGCCTGAACGAACTCGCGCCGGGAGTGCAACTACTCGAGAACCTGCGTTTCGATCCCAGAGAAACAGCCAACGAGGACTCTTTCGTGGAGGAACTGGTCGAGGGCCACGACGCCTTCGTCAATGATGCGTTCGGTGCGTCGCATCGGGCTCACGCCTCGATCGTGGGACCGCCACGCTTTCTGCCGTCGGCAGCGGGTCGACTGCTGCACCGTGAGGTTGAGGTGCTCAGCGGGCTGCGCACCAACCCTCGAAGGCCTTTCGTCGCGGTGATGGGCGGCTCGAAGGCGAGCGACAAGCTCGCGGTGATCGAAGCCCTCCTGGAGTCGGTCGATTCGTTGATCATCGGCGGCGGCATGTGTTTCACGTTCTTGGCGGCCAAGGGCCACTCGGTGGGTGCTTCACTGTGCGAACACGACATGATCGAAACTTGCGCCCGTCTGCTCGACGGACCCAAACCCATTCATCTGCCCTACGACATAACTGCTCTGGGCCCCGGCGGAAAGCTGATGGATCCTGACGCCGGTGGCGATGTCCGCCAGATGGGTGCGAACCTGCCTGATGGTTGGACGGGCGTCGACATCGGACCTGGCAGCGCAGCAGCTTTCGGAGATGTGATCCATGAGGCGGGAACGGTGCTGTGGAACGGGCCGATGGGCGTGTTCGAGGATTCTCGTTTCGGTGGCGGCACCGGAGCAGTCGCTCAGGCAATGGCCGACACCAGGGCGTTCACCGTCGTCGGTGGCGGTGACAGTGCCGCCGCGGCGAAACTGTTCGGTGTTGAACATGAAATGGACCACGTCTCCACCGGTGGTGGGGCATCGCTCGCTCTGATCGAGCAGGGCGATCTGGTCGGCCTCAAGGCCCTGAGAGGAGCTACCAATGTCTAGTGAACCAGCGCCTAGTACTCGCAAACCGCTGATCAGCGGGAACTGGAAGATGAACCACAATCACTTCGAGGCGATCCAGACGATCCAGAAACTGGCCTACGCATTGAACCCGCGGGATTACGAACATGTCGACGTGTCGGTCCATCCGCCGTTCACCGACCTTCGTTCAGTGCAGACGGTCCTGCAGGCCGACGACGTTCCGGTTTCGCTCGGCGCTCAGAACGTACACATGGCGAGCCATGGGGCGTTCACCGGCGAGATCGCCCCGCCCATGTTGGCGAAGCTCAACGTCGAGTATGTGATCGTGGGGCACAGCGAACGGCGTGAACTGTTCGGCGAGACCGACGATGTCGTCAACCAGAAGGCCAAGGCTGTGCTCGCGGCGGGCATGACTCCCATTGTCTGCGTCGGTGAGACCCTCGAGCAGCGTGAGGCGGGGGAGGCGGAGTCGACAGTGGAGCAACAGATTGCCGGGAGCTTGGCCGGCTTGTCCGGCGAGGTTGTCGCCGGGTTGGTGATCGCCTATGAGCCGATCTGGGCGATAGGCACGGGGGTGACGGCGACTCCGAACGACGCCCAGTTGATGTGCGCCCATATCCGTTCTCTGGTGCGCAGCCGCTGGGGTGACTCCGCAGCCGACGGAGTGCGTATTCAATACGGCGGTTCGGTCAAGGGAGGCAACGCCCCGGAGTTGATGGCGCAACCCGATATCGACGGTGCCCTGGTCGGAGGCGCCAGTCTCGACGCCGACGAGTTCGCCCGCATCGTCAACTTCCGTCTGTACCAGGCGTAAGCGGTTCGCTCACCGCTGGTTCAGGGTGTCTGGCTCGTCACAGGTCAGGCAGGGGAGAGTCACCTTGTTGACAACAGTTGATAACACGGGCATAATCATGGTGTGAGCCGCAACACCATGAGCTTCGCGCTCCCTGAGTCTTTGCGGGACTACATCGATCAACGTGTTCGAACCGGGGATTACGGCAACAACAGTGAGTACCTTCGCGACTTGATCCGACGCGATCAGCATGACGAAGCTGCTCGACGTTTTCGGTTGTTGATCGCTGAAGGACTTGAGTCTGGCGAGGGTCGGCGGTTGACTGACGGTGTCATTGATGAGTTGCGTGATCGCGCGCTCGGCACTGTTTTGTGATCGAAGTTCGGCTGCGTCCACTCGCCGAAGTCGACCTGGTGGAGCGGGTCCGCCACTACCGGTCCGAGGGCGGTGACGAGCTAGGCGGACGATTCTTCGACCGGGCGATCGAGTCGCTGCGGGTCATCGAGCAGATGCCAAGGGCCGGCTCCCCACGGACCGGCGAGTTGTGCGACGTGCCCGGTCTGCGATCCCACCGGGTCGCGGGATTTCCTTGCGGCTGGTTCTACTTTGAGCGAAACGACTACGTCGACGTCGTCCGTCTGCTCGCCTACGCCCAGGATCTTGCGACGATCCTCGGCGATATCGATCAGGACACGTAGCAGCCCGCCAAGTGGCGGCGATCCGGATTGCCGCGGTGGTCTTCTGGTTCTCTTCAGTCGCCTACACGCTGATCTTCTGAATCCCTGGTTCCTCGGTCGTTACTCTGAGTTTTTCGATCCCGCGAGAACAGTATGTTACTGTTTCACGGTTGACCTGACGAGGTGACAAGGAGGAGACAGAGTGGCGATTGAGTCGTCCGGACACAGCCGGGGCAACCCCAGGCTGTACGAGCTGATCGAGGGGCAACCCAAGGACGGCCCCAGCCCGACCATCTGGGCGTGGCCACAACTGACCGAATACCTGAAGGTCGCCGGGCAGCCGGTGCAGGGCCCGTGGCCGCCGCATCAGGAGCCTCGCCCCGACCCGGATCCCGACTCACTGCCGCGTGCCGTCCCGGACCCAATCGGTCCCGCAGCGGTGCCGGCCGGACAGCCCGAATAGGAGTAGGCGCCGTGTTCCCGTCCCGTTTCCGCTACGAGGCTCCGTCGAGCCTCGGCGAAGCCGTTTCGCTCCTCGCCGGCCACGACGACAGCAAGGTCCTAGCCGGTGGTCAAAGTCTGATCCCGATGATGAAGCTGCGCTTCGCGTCGCCGGCCCTGCTGGTCGACATCAACAACATCCCGGGCCTCGATCAGCACGGCGCACAGCCGGACGGCAGCTACCGGATCGGCGCCCTCGTCCGCCACGCCGACTTGGAGAAGTCGACGACGCTCGGCGACCATCAGCCGACGATTGCATCTGCGGCGTCGGTGATCGCGGACCCGATCGTGCGCACCCGCGGCACCTTCGTCGGTTCCCTCTGCCATGCGGACCCTCAGGGCGACTGGGCGTCGGTCTTGGTGGCGCTCGACGGCTCCATCGTCGCTCACGGTCCCAACGGGCGCCGAACCATCCCGGTCGACGACTTTGTCGCCGGACCCTTCCAGACGGTGCTGGCACCCGACGAGATCGCCGTCGAAGCCGTGATCGGTGCGGCGAGCGGCGCCCGCAAGGGCGGTTATCTCAAACTCGAACGGCGGGTCGGCGACTTCGCCACCGTCGGCGTGGCCGTCGCGTTGGAGATGTCCGGCTCGACCGTGACGAAGGCCGGCATCGGTCTCACCGGCGTCGGTTCGAGCACGATCAACGCCCGAGAGGCCGCTGAGGCTGTCGTCGGCTCATCGCTCGGAGACGACGCGATCAACGCGGCCGCCGAGGCGGCAGCGGCCGCATCGAGTCCTCGTTCCGATCATCGAGGAAGTGCCGACTACAAGCGCCATGTGGTGGCGACATTCGTCCGCCGCCTTCTCGCCCGACATCAGCCCGCAGAAGCAGAGGTCGCCTGACATGACGTTGTTCGAAGAGGTTCCGGTCACCACGGCCGAAGAGATTCCGGTTCGCCGGCTGCAGATGCGTGTCAACGGCGAGACCCGTGTTGCGAACATCGAAACGCGGCTCCTGCTGGCACACCTGATCCGCAACGGTCTGCAGCTCACGGGCACCCACACGGGTTGCGACACGACGAATTGCGGGGCGTGCACCGTACTGTTCGATGGTCAGCCGGTGAAGAGCTGCACCATGTTCGCAGTGCAAGCCGATGGACATGAGATAACTACGGTCGAAGGGCTCGCTACAGCGAGTGAACTCCACCCGATCCAAGAGGGGTTCAAGGACGAGCACGGTCTGCAGTGCGGGTTCTGCACGCCCGGCATGATGTTGAGCGCCAAAGCGCTGCTCGACGAGAACCCGAACCCGACCGAGGACGAGGTGCGCTGGGCGCTGTCGGGCAACCTCTGTCGCTGCACCGGCTATCAGAACATCGTGAAGGCGGTGCTGTGGGCGGCGGAGAAGATGCGGGGTGACGAGCCGGCATCGGAGGATGCGGCCGCCGGGGGAGAGGAGATCTGATGGCGTTGGACGAGATCAAGATCGGCGGGCTCGGAGCGAGCCGTCGTCGCGTTGAGGACAATCGGTTCATCCGGGGCAAGGGCAACTATGTCGACGACATTGCGCTGCCCGGCATGTTGCACATGGAGATCCTTCGAAGCCCGCTGGCGCACGCCCGGATCACGTCGATTGACGTCAGTGGAGCGTGGGCGATCCCCGGTGTTCGACTGGTATTGACCGGCGACATGATGGCGGCCCGCAACCTGGCGTGGATGCCGACGCTGTCCTACGACACCCAGGCGGTGCTCGCGACCGACAAGGTGCGATTCCAGGGTCAGGAGGTCGCATGCGTCGTCGCTGACGATCCCTACACCGCCAAGGACGGCTGCGAGGCGATCGTCGTCGAGTACGAGCCCCTCCCGCCGATCGTCAACCCGCAGCAGGCTATGGCGGCCGACGCACCGTTGATCCGTGACGACAAGGTCAACCAGAACGACAACAAGATCTTCGACTGGGAGGTCGGCGACAAGGAGGGAACCGACCGGGCCTTCGCGCAAGCCGACGTCGTCTCCGAGATCGACATGCACTACCCCCGGTCGCACCCGTCGCCGATCGAGACGTGCGGGTCGGTCGCCGACTTCGACAGATCGACCTCGAAGCTCACCGTGTACATGACCTCCCAGGCGCCTCACATCATCCGTGCGGCGGTGGCGCTGGTGGCCGAGATCCCAGAGCACATGATCCGGATCATCGCGCCCGACCTCGGTGGCGGCTTCGGCAACAAGGTACCGGTGTACCCGGGTTACGTGATGTCGATCCTGGCGTCGATCCTCACCGAACGGCCCGTGAAGTGGATCGAGGACAAGAGCGGAAACCTGATCTCGACCGGGTTCGGGCGCGACGTGTACCTCAAGGGGCAGGTCGCGATGCGCAACGACGGGAAGATCCTCGCCGTTCGGATGCACACCGACTCCGATCACGGCGCGTTCTTCTCCGACGCTCAACCGTCGAAGTTCAAGATCGGCCTGATGCACTCGGCGTTCGCCTGTTACGACATCCCGGCCGCACATCTCACCGCGACCGGGGTGTACACGAACAAAGCGCCCGGCGGTGTGGCGTACCGGTGTTCATTCCGGGTCACCGAGGCCATGTACTTCCAAGAGCGCATGATCTGTGCGGCGGCCGACGACCTCGGCATGGATCAGGCCGAGTTCCGCCGCGTGAACCTGGTGCGCGACGACGACTTCCCCAAGCGGACCCCGTTCGGCTTCCTGACCGACTCCGGCCAGTACGAGAAGTGTCTCGACATCGGCCTGGAGGCGATCGGCTACGCCGACTTCAAGCAGGAACAACAAGCGGCTCGAAAGCGAGGCCGCCTGCTCGGCATCGGTATCTCGACCATGACTGAGCCGCTGGGCGCCGGCAACAGCCGTGAGTACGACATATTGGGCATAAAGATGTTCGATTCGGCCGAACTGCGGGTCCACATGACCGGCAAGGCCATCCTGCGCACCGGTGCGAAGACCCAGGGCCAGGGCCACGAGACCACCTGGGCGCAGATCGTCGCCCACGAGCTCGGCATCCCCGCCGACGACATCCTGGTCGAGGAGGGCGATACCGACACCGCGCCTTTCGGCATGGGTACCTATGCCTCGCGCTCCACCCCGGTCGCCGGCGCGGCGGTCGCCATGGTGGCGCGCAAGATCCGGGCCAAGGCCCGCAAGATCGCCGCCCACCTCCTCGAGGTTTCCGAGGAGGACATCGAGTGGGAACTCGGCCGGTTCTACGTTCGCGGAGCGCAGGATCGAGGAGTCTCAATCCAGGAATGTGCGATGGCCGCCTACAGCAACGTTCCCGACGGCATGGAGCCCGGGCTCGAGAACAACGCGTACTACGACCCGCCCAACCTCACGTGGCCGTTCGCCTGCTACATCGCCAAGGTCGAGGTCGATCCCGAGACCGGCGTGTGGGACGTCCTGCGCGTGGTGGCAGTCGACGACTGCGGTGTGCGCATCAACCCGATGATCGTCGAAGGCCAGATTATGGGCGGTCTCACCGAGGCCTACGCCATGGCGAACATGCAGTTCCTCACCTTCGATGAGGACGGCAACTGCATCGGCGCCAACTACATGGACTACCTGCTGCCCACCGCTTGGGAGACGCCGGGTTTCGAACTGCACGAGGTAGTCACGCCGTGCCCCCACCACCCGATCGGGGCCAAGGGCATCGGCGAGTGTGCGACCGTCGGCGGACCCGCCGCCTTCGTGAACGCGGTGATGGACGCCATCGGGCACACCGGTGTTCGCAACATCGACATGCCGCTGCTGCCCGACCGGGTCCACGACGCCCTCTCCACCGGCAACGACGTCTCCGGTATGCCGCCGGTCAAGATCGAGGCTTGAGGACTGCGATGACCACACACCGCGCCGTCGAGGGATGGGGGGTCCTCGAACGCGCGGTCGAACTCGCGGAGAGCGGCGAACCGTTCGTGCTCGCCACCGTCGTGTGGCGCGAGGGGCCGTCTTCGGGCCAGCAGGGTTCGCGGGCGATCTACACCGCTTCCGGGCAGATGCACGGCTGGATCGGCGGCGCGTGTGCCGAACCGGTGTTCATCCGTGAGGCCAAGGCCGTCCTGTCCGCGGGTCAGCCTCGCCTGCTGGCGCTCGGAGCCGAGGAGCGGTTCGGCGACCTGCCGCAGGGCACTGAGGCGATTGCCATGTCGTGTCAGAGCGAAGGTGCTCTGCAGATCTATCTGGAGCCCGTCGTGCCGGTACCTCATCTCGTCATCGTCGGCGATTCACCAATGGCCACGAGCCTCGCCGGCATGGCCGCCGCGCTCGACTGGCGGGTCGAGCAACTCACGGGCGCCGAGTTCAGCGAAGGTCTCGTCGGCGAGTCTTCGATCGTCGTGGTCGCGACCCAGGGCCACGGCGACGAGGACGTCATCACCGCTGCCCTGAAGGCCTCGCCCGCGTACCTCGGCGTAGTCGCCTCGTCGAGGCGGGCCGACAGCCTCCGGGCGTATCTTGATGAGGCGGGCGTGTGCGGCGGAACGATCGCCGGACTGCGGATGCCCGCCGGGCTCGACCTCGGCAGCACCACCCACAAGGAGGTGGCGGTCGCCATTCTGGCCGAACTGGTGCAGTTGCGTGCCGAGGGTGTCTTCACCTCGAGTGGGCACGTCGCCTCCGAGGTGCCGACCGCGGTCGACCCGATTTGTGGCATGACCGTTGAAGCGGTCGACACGAGCCATTCCCTCGAAGTCGACGGGGATATTGTCTACTTCTGCTGTCCGGGCTGCCGGGCTGCCTACGCCGCCGAACGAGGAGTGAGCTGATGCAGATCACCAACGAATTCGAGGTCCCCCAACCGATCGGCGCGGTGTGGGAGTTCTTCGGGGACATTCCGGCCGTCGCTGCCTGTCTGCCGGGCACCGAGCTCACCGACGAGTTCGGCGAGGACCACTACGGCGGCACGGTCGCCATCGGCCTTGGCCCCGTGAAGCTCGACTTCGAGGGCGAGGTCAAGATCCTCGAGCGCAACGAGGCCGACAAGACGATCAGTGTCGATGCGAGCGGCGCCGACTCCAAGGGCCGAGGTCAGGCCGCGATGGTGTTGGACGCCGGACTGGAGACGGCCGGCGCCGGTACCAGAGTCAATGTGGCGATGGACCTCAACATCTCCGGTGCTGCCGCCCAGTACGGCCGAGGTCTCGTCAGTGACGTCACCTCGGTGCTGCTCGACGACTTCGCCACCAATGTCCAGAACCGGCTAACCGCGATAAACCAAGGACGGGACCCGAGCGGGGTCCAGAACGTCCGGGCGGCCAGTGGCTTCGCTATCGCTCTCAGAGCGGCCCGAATGGCGTTGACCCGCGTGCTCCGCCGGTTCTTCATGCCCTACAACCCCGAGTTCATCCAAGGAGGCTGACCAATGCTCTGGTGGATCGGAAATCTCGTGCTGTTGCTGGTCGTCGTGCCGGTCGCAGTCGCACTGTTGAGTCGGGTGCTCGGCGCCCTCGAACGCATCCGCAAGGCGAGCGACGAGATCCTCGCCGGGGGAGTGGATCTGGTCACCGAACTCGACACAACGCCGGAGCTGTTGGCGACGACCGACGAGACCATCGAAGAGATTGCCGACGGCGCCGTCCGCTACGCCGGCTCGGTCGCGAAGCTGCTGGGTTGAGAGAGGAGACGCTAATGCCATTCGTTGCTTGGTTCACTGTCGTAGTCGCCGGTCTGATCATCGTTGCGGCTGCCATCGGACTCTTCCGTGTCGTACTCCACCTCAAGGTCGTCGACTCGACCCTCGCGCAGCTCACCGGCGGGGTGCAGGCCGTCGCCGAGAAGACCTCCACGGTGCCCACCGTGCTGCCGTCCGTGAACGCCAACTTAGCCCCTGTCCGCGACTTCGCGGACTCGATCACGGAGGACTGAGATGTTGCTGCTTGCCGAAGGATCGACCACCGGCTGGACGATCGGCTACGTCATCGGCATCGTCGTGGTGATCGCCGTCGTCGCCCTGGTCGTGCCGATCCTGATGTTGGCCCGGTCGATCGGGAATCGGGCCGTCGACATCAACGACGCCTTGGAACAGGCCGTTGTCAACACGGACTCGCTCAAAGAGCTGAACACAACCATCGAGGCCGCCGGCGCCATCACCGCCGGACTGACTCGAGGCCGGACTCGGTTGGGAGGCTGAGATGCTGCTCGCATTGACCGACACTCAAGAAGGCCTCTGGTGGGGGGCGATCATCGGCGGCGCCGTCGTGATCGTGGCCGTCGTCGTGCTGCTCACGATGCTCGTCATGCTGGTCCGAACGATCGAACGCCGGGTCGAAACGATCAAGGACACCCTCGAGCGGGCGGCGGAAAACACAGCTGACACCGCATTGATAGCCGAGACAGCAGTTCAAGTCGACGGTGTGCTGGCCGAAGGCTTGGAACACCACCTGTTCCTGGGCCGTGTTCTCGACAAGGTGCGCTCATGACCACGCTCGTCGTTCTCTCCGTTGTACTCATCGCCGTGTTCATCGCCGGTCTGGCCGGCTATCTGTTCGTCGTCGGTGGGCAGCTCACCCGCATCGCCACGCTCCTCGAGGAGTGCGCCGAGATCGTCTCGAAGATCAACAAGGACGCACAGGTCATCGAGCCCGGCGTCGAACGGATCAACAACACCGGCGGTGTTATCGCCGGAGCGCTTCCACTCCTGTACGGCATGGCCGAGGACATCGTCGTCGGCGCGACGTACGAGCCCGACCCCGATCCGCAACCCGAGCCGGCAGTGCCCGCCATGGGCACGCGGCGTAGTCGACTGCATGATGCCGTCGGGTATCACCCCGAACCGCTTCAGTAGTCAGCCGGCACCGGGGTTGTTCGTTCCTTCGGGCCGCTCGCGGCTCGTGGTGAGCGGAGCCGTGGTGGGCGCCTCGTAGCTCCCGATCCATTCGTCTTGCCAGCTCTGGTCGTACTGCTCGGGTGCGCATCCGGGCTGGTACACCGCGATCAACTCTCTGACGATCTGTTCTCGGTGGGCGGCGGTACCGCCGGGAACCTCGTAGGTGGCGATGTGGAGCCCCCACCTGTCGCCCGCGCGTCGCTCCCAGCACCGAGCCCGTGGATGGCTGAAGGGGAGTCGAGCCTCCCGGAGGTCGTCGGCGTGGTCGACATCGATCACGGCGAAGTCATGGGGTTTGCCGTCCGGATCGGCCCGGTACAGGATCGCGTACACCGCTGCTTGTGACGGCGGCGTCCAGCCGCCGAGGATGCGCGGACCCTCGAAGGGATAGCCGGCGAGCGACCCGAGCCGGATCATGCGTCGAACCCGTAGTCGTCCTCACCGACGACCTCAGCGCGCGTCACCGGCCAAGCCGGGAGTTCGGCCTCTGTGACCGCCGCCTCGAAGAGGGGAACGGCCCGCTCGGCCGCCTGCTCGGCGCTGTCGGCCTCGACGACGATCTGGGCACCGTAGGCCATGGCCCCGACCCCTGAGGCGATTCCGCCGAGCTTTGCCACAGCGTCAGCGAGTGCGACGACTTCGGGGAGTTCGACGGGACGGTCTCCTTCTGCTTTGAGCGAAACACTCCAGGAGCTCATCAGTTCATCCTCCGACGGTCGGGAGTCGGGCGGCAAACCGCTCCAGGCTCGCGAGGTCATGGCCCGATGCGAGCTCGTCGATGTAGGGACCGGCGGCCAGCATTCCGAGTGTGTTGGGCATCCCGAGCGTGTCGGGGGGCGCGTCGACATCGTTGCCGATCAGCGGGTTCATCCAGATGATCCGGTGGGAGAGCCAGCTCAACTTCTCCATCGAGTCGGTCAGCAGTCTCGGGTCGCCCCGATCGAGGCCATCGGAACAGATCACGACGGTCGCGCCCCGACTGAGTCCCCGACGGCCCCATTTGCGCACGAAGTGATCGAGTGATGCTCCGATGCGCGTGCCGCCGTCCCAGTCGAGCACTCGGGCCGCTGCCAGGCTCATGGCGTCGTCGGGATTGCGGCGGTCGAGGGCGCCGGTGATGCGGGTCAGGCGGGTCCCGAAGCAGAACACCTCGACCTTCTGCGCCGCGCGACGCATCGAGTACGCGAACTGCAGCAGGTTGCGGGAGTGATCGGCCATCGATCCCGACACGTCAAGGATCAATACGAGCGGTCGGGTTCGTTCCTTGCGGTCGATGCGATGAAGCTCGGGGGCGCCGTCACTGAGCCGCATCGCGTCGCGAGCCATACGGCGAATGTCGATCCTGGGGCCGGTCCGGCATCGAGTCTGCCGCCGAGTCCGGCGTTTGGGAGGTTCGAGCCGGATGCGGGCCATGATCCGTCGGAGCTGGATGAGCTCCTCCGGAGAGCAGGCGGCGAAACGCTTCTCTCGTTCCATCTCGATCGATGAGGCCTGCAAGCCGAGAACGAGAGGTTGGTCGTCGCCCTGCTCATCGCCGAGTTCACTGTCGGGCACGTTGAGAGTGCCGGTGCTCCCCTGAGGCACCGGGCGTTCCGGGGCAGTCGGATTGTCCGGCGGCATTGGCAGGCGGAGAAAGTAAGTACGAAAGACCTCGTCGTAGACAGGCAGGTGGTCGCGGCGATGCACCAGGGTGGTGCGCCCGCTCCAGTAGACGTCATTCGGGTCGCCCGGGCTCAGTTCGGCGGTTGCCGCACAAAAGGTCAGCACGTCGTCGCTGCCGATCGGCAGGCCGTGTTCGCGGAGCGCGTGACCGAACCCGACGAGCCGATCCACGATGCCGGCCGCCGTGTCGGCAACGGCGTTGCTGTCGCTGTCAGGCATCGGCGACGAGCCGGTCGAGTTCGGCGTGTACGAGCTCGAGGTCGTCGCGGTCCTTGATGACCGAGCCGAGCGTGTCTGCTGCTGTTTCGCCGTCCAGCCTCTCGCCGCCGAGGACCCCGAGAGCACCGACCCAGTCGAGGGTCTCGGCGACTCCGGGAGGTTTGGCGAGATCCATGTCGCGCAGCTCGTGAACCGCGGTGACGACCTGCTCCACCAGTGTGTTGGCGACGCCCGGTGCCCGCAGCCGGACTATTTCTAGTTCCTCGTCGATAGACGGGTAGCCGATCCAATGGTAGAGGCAACGGCGTTTCAGTGCATCGTGGAGCTCGCGTGTGCGGTTCGATGTGAGGACGACGACCGGGCGTTCGATGGCCGCTACGAGGCCGACCTCCGGGATCGTGATCTGGAAGTCGGACAGGAGTTCGAGCAGGAAGGCTTCGAACTCGTCGTCGGCGCGGTCGATCTCGTCGATCAACAGGACGGCATTGCCACCGCTCCGAATCGCTCGGAGCAGGGGCCGTTCGATGAGGAAGTCCTTGCTGTAAAGATCGCCGACCGTGCTGGAGTCAGCAAGCTCTCGTTCCGAGAGCGCCCGGACGTGGAGTATCTGACGGGCGTAGTCCCATTCGTAGAGTGCCTGGTGGGTGTCGATTCCCTCGTAGCACTGCAGTCGGATCAGCTCGCGGCCGTGGATCGCGGCAAGACACTTGGCCAGTTCTGTCTTGCCGACGCCGACCTCGCCTTCGAGCAGAATCGGTTGGCCGAGGCGCAGACCG
This sequence comes from Acidimicrobiales bacterium, assembly GCA_965116485.1. GTDB lineage: Bacteria > Actinomycetota > Acidimicrobiia > Acidimicrobiales > Aldehydirespiratoraceae > VXYK01. The sequence continues at coordinate 2,202,213 of OZ220692.1, read as the reverse complement.
ATGAACGTCGCTGTCGCAAGGCCGCGGCCGGCCAGGTATCCGTGGTTGCGAAGGCGCTGCTGCAGTTCGGGAACGCTTGCGGGGCAACCTACCGCTGTCGCGTCTCTCACACCTCCTCCGAGGGATCGGAGTCAACCGCCGGCCGTCCGGCCGAGAAGAGATCGCGCACGCTGGTTCCGTCGGGCGAAGCCTTGCCCTCGGTCACGAGGATTCGCTTCCACGCGGTGGCGAGATCTTCACCGTCTTCTGCGATGCCGTCGAAGGTGAAGTCCCGGGCGTTGCGACAGACCTTGGTGGGACTGCAGTCAGGGTCGGTTCCCAGCACCTCGTCGGTCTTCCAGATCGGGTCGAGGCGTGATTCTTCGAGTGCGGCCATGGCTGGATTGTAGTGGCTCGACCTCCGCAGACCCAGTGGACTCAAGCGCACTCTTCTCCCGTCGTGCGCGCGTGGTGAGCGATCATGTCGGCGACCACCGCGATGCCCACCTCACGGGGTGTCTTGGCCCCGATGGAGATACCTGCGGGTGAGCTGATCCTTGACGTGTCGGCCACACCCCGGTACGCCATCCAGTCGTCCCGCGCCGACCGTACGGCTTCGGGACCGAGTGAACCGATGTAACCGGCCCGCGAACCGAGGGCTGCGTGCAGTACCCGACCCGTGGCCTCGATGTCGTGACCGACGACCACCACGCCGTCGATCGGCGACAGCGTTGCCGCCAGACCGGCCGCCGCGTCCGGGCTCAGCATCGCGACCACGTTCCAACCCACAAACTCGCCGGCGTCGGCGACCGCGCCCGCCATGGCACCGGCGCCTGTCACCAGCAGTGTCGTACGCGGACTCCATACGGTGACGACTGCGTCTTCGGACACCGCCACCGACGCCTGCGTCGACTCCGTAACCGGCATTAGAGCGGTATCAGTCACGGTGGTGCCATCGGTGTGACATGTGAGCCCGATTCGATCGCGCTCCAGCAGATGATCCCACAGAGCGGACGGAAGGCTCTCGGCGGGCGCGATCATGAGCCGGAGTTGTGTCCCCGGGTCCACCCCGAGTTGCGACGCCTCGATCGTGTTGCACTCGATGTCGATCACTCGTCCCGACCCCGGCTTCGCGGCTGCGACTTCGATGAGCCGACTGTCGAGTGCTCCGCCCAACAGTTCGCCGAGCCGTCCGCCACCGGGGGTGATCGCGACCGCCTCGTTCGGATCGAAACGCGGTGTGACACCGGGATCGAGGTTCCATGCGACATCGACCCGCGTGCCGCCCCTTAGGCACGCAGCCACGCTGAGGGCAATGGCGTACACGGAGTCACATTACTGGCGCCTATCGTTGTTCGCATGACCGCGCCTCGCCCCGTCAACACCGGTGAGCTCGCTGTTGCGGCGATCGTGCTCGCAGCGGGTTCATCACGGCGGCTCGGTCAGCCCAAACAGCTGCTTCCGTTCAGAGGCGAAACGTTGCTCGATGCGACGCTCGATCGGGTACGTTCATTCGGCCTCGCCCAGACGATCGTCGCAGTGGGTGGCGCAGCGCCAGAGGTCCGGGCGACCGTCGATTTCGGCGGCTGCACTGTCGTCGACAGCGAGAGCCACACTGAGGGATGCTCCTCGTCGATCGTCGCCTCGCTCGACGCGCTCAGCGATGACGTCGACGGCTTCCTTCTCTTTCTCGGCGACCAGCCCGGAGTCGTTGCGTCGACGGTTGAGGCGTTGCTCCTCACGGCGGCGACGGCACAGATCGCTGTGGTCGACTACCGAGACGGCTCAGGACATCCCTTCTGGTTCTCGCGCTCGATGTTCGATGTGCTCCACGAGCTCCACGGTGACAAGGCTGTGTGGAAGCTGCTCGAGTCAGGCCGGTTCGAGACAGCCGTGGCAGCGGTCGACACCGACGTGCCGCTCGACGTGGACACCTGGGACGACTATCAGCGCCTGCTCGCGGCGGATGAGAGTTGATCGCTGACGGTCGAGACTCGGGCGCAGCGAGTCCGGTCGGGCGGGATCGGTTACGCAGGATCGTGGAGGAGGACCACGCGGAACGTTTCGTCGATCGAGCCGACAGTTGGGACAACGTCACCCGTCGGATCGACGGTGCACCGCCCGGACGGCACTGACCGGGTCGCTCAGGCCGATGAGTTCGCCCGGATCGTCGACTTCGGTCTCGACGCGGCGTAGTCAGCTACGTGTGCTGAGGTTAGGCTGACCGCATGGTTTGGATCGTTGCCCCTCTCTGGCTCATCTCAGCGTCCACGTTGATTCTGCTGGTGTTGTTGCACAGCGGGAAGGGTGGGGGACTCTCCGACATGTTCGGCGGTGGCGCCGGTGCCGCGGCCGCCGGTTCGACCGTGGTCGAGCGCAACCTCGACCGGATCACCGTCATAGCCGCGGTGGTCTTCGGTTTCTCCTCGGTCGCCTACGCGTTGATCTTCTGAACGCCCTGTTCACCCGGGGAGAATCCGAGTGTGGCGCCTTGGGCGGGCCGCTAGGCTCGTTTCTCGCATCCGTACCTCGGATGGCCACGTCGGAGTGGCGGAATTGGCAGACGCGCTAGCTTGAGGGGCTAGTGCCCGTTATGGGCGTGGGGGTTCAAGTCCCCCCTCCGACACCGAACAAGTGTTCGATCCATTGCGTCCGTTGTGGGCGAGCAGCGACCTATGCCAGATGTAGAGGATCCATAGTCACCGTTGCATCACGAGCGATCAGTCTCAGTACCCGGCAACTTGGATCAACTAAGGCGGTCGATGAGCTCCCAGACGTTCGTACTGGGGTTGGCATTCGGCCCGGAACCGTCGGCCAAGTGCCGCTCGCGCAGTGCCTCGGCTCGAATCTTTGCATCTGGGTAGCGCGCGACGAGGGTGTCGATGGCGCCTGGGTTGAGTCGCTTGGAGTCGGTGATGCCTCGGTCGGCGGCGAGGCGTTGGACTTGGCGGCGGTCAATGGCGGCGGTCTGGTCTCGGTAGTGGAGGATGAGCCAGAGCTCGAAGCAAGGGTTGGAGAGCGCGACACGGATACCACTCTGGCGGGCCTCAGTGATGGCTTGGTTGAGGTTGGGGTGTTGGTCGACATCGAAGATGCACCAGATCTCGTCGAAGTCGCCGCGTTGCCTGCTTCCGCGTCGCTGATTTGCTCGTTGATGCTCTCGAGCGCGCTGGACGAGGCTGAGCGGTGCCATGCCGGACTCGGCGAAGTCGAGGTGAGTATTGCTGCTGCGCCGAGCCCACTGCACAAGGTAGGCGACTTCGGTGACCGCTCCCTCGGTGAGCACTCGAATGACGCGACGGTGGTCGCGCCGTCCTGTTTCTCGACGGGCCGCACCGCGGTCGGGTCGTTTCATGTCTCGACAAGATCGAAACTAGCCCGGATCTCCCCGCGATCGACGACGGGCACGGCCCCGAACCTGCCGTGGAGATAGCGGCGGGCGAGGGCTTCGTCGCGTCGGGGCCGGAAGTCGGCGAGTGGGAAGATGACGGTCGCTCCGTCATGGTCTTTGTCCGTGAACCAGATTTGGTCGCGGCCGAGGATTCCCTGTCCTGAATCGCCAAGGACGTTGACGTCATGAGCGTTGAGGATCAACTGCGCGCACCGAGTGTTGAGGCGTTGATCTTGGAACATCTCGACGAGGGTTGAGACGAGGTGCGGGTGGAGACTGGCGTCGAGTTCATCTGCGAGCAGTACGTGGCCTCCATCGATCGCGTCCAGTACCGGTCCGATGAGACCGATCCAGACCATGGTGCCTTCCGATTCGAGTTCGGGGTCGAGGTCGACGTCTCCGCTTGCGCCCCGGTGCTTGAGCCGGACGGTTTCGGAGAAGACGATGTTGATGTCGTCGTCTGACGCGTCGGGGTCGCCTTCTTCGCCTTGCATGATTCGGATGGCTCGCTGAAGTCGCTCGGCGACTTCGGGGTCGACGCTCGCTCGTTCTATGTCGCAGACCCCGAGGTCAGCGGCGCGGACGAGGGCCATGACTCGTTCCTTGGCGTCGGGGTCTTTGACGAGTTCCGCGGTACGCGCGGCTCGACCGCCTCGGTTGGCGGCTTGCGCGAGAAGGAGGTTGCGGAGGAACCAGTTGAAGAGGGGTGCCAGTTGTTCGTCGTCTGCGGCACCAGCCACAGACAGCAGAAGTGCGTTGTCGCGCAAGAGAGGGAGGAGCCTTCTGCCGGTGGGGCGGAACGGGGGCCCGAAGGTGACCTCATCGTCAGTGCGGTCGAAGACGAGTGCCTGTCGGCCTTTCGGGTAGTGGTAGGCGTACTCGCCGACAACCCGTTCGTCGGTGATTTCGAATCCGTACTGCCAGTGGATCCCGTGGAGGATGAGTTCGACCTCGAAACGGCTCGGGATGGCCTCGTAGGCGTCGTCGAGCGCGAAGGGTCGCCGGTAGATGCCGCTTGAGCGGGTGCCGCCTCGGAACGAGTTGGCGACGATGGCGCGCATGTCGGCCATGGCGAACAGCAGGGTCGACTTGCCGGAGGCGTTGGCGCCGAAGAGCCCAGCGGCGGGCAGGACCGACGTCGGCGCTTTCGATGAGGCGGTATGGAGTTCTCGCGCTACGCCTTCACGGGCGAGGCGAGTGGCCAGTAGGGAGAACTGGACTTCGTCGCGGTAGGAGCGGACGTTGCCGGCGCTGAATGACAGCAGCGCACTTGGGGGAGACGGGGTCTCTAGGGTGCTCATATATCTGTCCTTGTGAAAATTCCTCGCATATACAATTTGACAGTTGTATCTGCAGCTATCATAGAGTCTTCAGTGAGGAAAAGTTGCGCAGAACGAGCGGAGAAGTCGACACCATACCCAATTCGTCATGCTTGATCTCAGCGCCACAACACCCGTTGGCGAATAAAGGAGCACCTATGAATCCCCCCGATGCTGGGCGAGGGCTATGACCTGCCCCCCAGAGGACTCGTGAGCGGGCGACGAGGAGTCGGTAGAGGCCGAGGTCGGACTTGGTGCGGCCCCAGGTGATGAACAGAGCGCCGACCATGGCGATGATCAGTCCCCAGATGATGTTCATGGTCGTTCTCCTGCGTGAATCGACAGTGGTTCGGTGAGGACTCCTAGTTGGTGACCGAGATCGAGGAGCGACGGTAGGTCGGGTCGTCGAGTTGGTCGACGAGGGCGGCGGCGGTGTCGGCTCGGTTGATCCGGGTGATCGGGCCGGTGTTGGTGGCGGTGTAGTGGCCCGTAGCGGGGTCGTCTTTGAGGACGGCGGCCCGGACGATGGTCCAGTCCAGTGGACTCTGTTCGACGATGGCTTCTTGGGTTTGGTGGTCGTTGAACACGTTGCGGAGCATGGTGCGAAACAGCAGACGCGAGGTTCGTGGGATCTGCTGCCAGCTGTCACCGACCCCCGCCGCGGACATCACCACGAGACGCTCGATGTCGTGGGCCACCAACGCGTCGATCACGGACTTGGTCCCCGCTGAGAGGGTGGTCTTGTCACGCAGGCCGGTGCTGCCGAGGCAGACGATGGCGGCATCGTGGCCGGCCACCGCGCCGGTCACCGCGTCGGCGTCGAACACGTCTCCCTTGTGGGTCTTCAGTGCGGGGTCGTCGATGTCGAGGCGATCGACCGAACGTCCGAACGCGGTGACCTCATGGTCGTCGGCGAGTGCTGCGCGGAGCACGTGTTGGCCGGTCTTGCCGGTTGCGCCGAACACGATGATCTTCATGGCTGAACCTTCCGTCTGCAGTGAGACATCATGCCTCGGACCGGGTTGTGGGGCAACGTGTCTCGTGACACGGGTTCATGGTTGAGGTGACCGATGCCCGTGCGGCCCGGACCCGGGCGGTGGTGCTCGAGGCCGGGGAAGTGGTCGCCCTGCTCGGGCCGAACGGCGCCGGCAAGATTACGACCTTGATGGGGTCTGGCTCGTATTGCCGGCTAGTGGTACGGCAGGTACTGGCCGAGTTCGAAGTCGCTGAGCTCGTCGCCGTCGATGGCGGCCCCGCTAGCAGCGAAACGCTCCGCTTCGTGGCGCTTGTTGGCCATGAAGTTGTCGACGATGAGTTGACCGAGCGCTGTGCAGAAATCGGTGTCGGCTTCGAGATGGTCGAGTGCCTCCGACAGCGAGGTCGCGGATCGGGTGACCCCTTCGCCGCCGTCTTCGAAGCCGTCGTCGGTGTACGCGGGACCGAGTGCGTAGCCGCCCTCGACGCCCAACAGCGCAGCTTGAAGCGTTGCCGCGATTCCCAGGTGAATGTTCACTGCACCGTCGCCGAGGCGATGTTCGATGCGCATGGCCGAGGGATTGCTGGTCGCGGGGATCCGGCTCGTCACGTTCCGGTGGTCGATTCCCCAGATGGCCCAACAGCCGGCGAGCATGCCCGGCTGGAGTCGGCGGTTGGGAGGGCTTCAGGTCAAGAAGTTGGCGACAAGGTCGTTGGAGTGGACGGGGGCTTCGGCTGGGGTGAGGTGCCCGACGCCGGGAATGATCTCCAGTTGCGCGTTCCGGAGGCCGTCGGCGAGGACCCGGGCATAGTCGACCGGTGTCTCGTGGTCGAGTTCTCCCACGATCACCAGTGTTTCGTGATGGATCGTCGCCAACTCTGCGCGGACATCGTTGGAGGGCAGGCATTCGACGGCGGCTCGGAAACCCTGCGGGCTGATGTCTGCGAACGCCTCGACCGTCTCCTGGTGGATCTCGGGATCCAGATCGACGGCGACGATGGAGCTGATCACGGCTTCGGCCGCGTCGCCGGGTCGTTCGCCGCGATCGATCGGGGCGAGGCGAGCCTGCTTCCAGTCGGATTCCGTGGTGCCGTCCATGCCGAACGCGGGACTTTCACCTGGCAGTAGGTGAACGTCATGCCGTCGAACTGCGACGGGCTGTCCGTGTCAACGACGCCAGGTAATGCGAGCAGCCGTTCTGGTTCCAATCGCGGTGGCGCCCAGGGCTAGGCGTCGCAGGCATCCAGCACGGGGAAGGCGGCATCGTCGGCGCCGGTTGTGTCGAACTCAACCGATGTGGGCCCGTCGATGGTGTCCAACTCCACTCGGAGGCGCCCCGAAGTGTCTGCTCTCAGGTTCGCCGCGAAGGTCTGCTCCTGCCCAGCGTCAGCGAACGCCGTGTCATTTCTCCCGTCGTAGGCCGCATGGCTCCACCGTTCGGACACCGCGGCACTCTGGGACCCGAACTGATACGACACCGAGACCCTGCCGCCGAAGGTATCGAATCGCGCCTCGAAGAGTTGGAGGCTAAACGACAGTGAGCCGCGGTTGGTGTGGCACGTCATGACCAGCGATGTCGAGTGCCCCGCACCAGGCGCCATGATATCGGCGCCGATGTACGGCCCCCAAGAGTTCGAGCCTCTGAACTCTCTCCAACCCGCTCCCTCGACATCGTCAGCCCCCTCGTCATCGGTGCCCGCTTGTCGAGCGGCGGGGAGTCGCGCCACGAGCGTGTCCGCGGTGATGGCGTAGGAGATGCCCTCGATGTCATAGCCGACCAGCTTGGACACCGCGATTCCAAGAACCGTGCCGCAGGTGTCGATCACCGGTCCACCGCTGTTGCCCGGGTTGACAGCAGCATCGGTCTGCAAGATCGTCCCCAGCGTGTCGTGATCCGTGGTCCTCGACAGCACTCCAGTCACGAATGACGCCGACTCCGTCTGATCGACGGGGTAGCCGACGACCCCGAGCGCGTGGCCTATTCTGAGTCCGCGGACGGAGCCCAAAGACAGCGGCGACAGTTCGTTGCCGGGCGCAGACAGCACCGCGATGTCGGTTTTGAAGTCGGCTCCGACTATCCGGGCGGTGAGTTCCTCGGTGTCGTTGCGCAGTGCCAACTCGCCGTCGCCGACCCCGGTCACGACATGGGCCGCGGTAATGAACTCGTCATCGCCGATATAGAAGGCCGTGCCGGTGCCGGAGTCGGTGATGACCTGGAATACCGACGCCGCGACAGTGGGCGCCGATGTGGTGAACATGCAATCCGAGGCATTAGGGGGTTGCGGATCAGCAATCGGGCGGAGACTTCTTGCTCTCCACAGAAACGTGGCCATCTGGCCACGAGTCGTATGCTGACCGGGACAGAACGTCGTGCCGTCGCCGCATCCCGTCGTTATGCCCGAAGCAGCGAGTCTGGAAACTTCATCGGCATACCATGCGTCGACGGGAACATCGGTGAAACCGGGGTCCGGACCGTCGGGCAAGTGGAAGGCCCGGGACAGGAAACCGGCCATTTCCGCTCGGGTCACGGTCCTGTCCGGACAGAACCGGGTACGGGTCCCGCACCCCCTCGTGACCCCGATTTCGAACAGGCGCTCTATGAACGGGGCAAAAAAGCTGCCGTGTTCCACATCGTCGACACTGGATTCCGACACTGGTGCAGGATCCTGATCGTCCAGCATCCGGACGATCCATACGGCCGCCGTCTTGCGGTCGATCGTCGTGTCGGGGCAGAACCCGCCCTCACATAAAGTGCCCTCGAACAAGCCTCGCTCAGCTAGACGGGCAACCGGCTCGGAGAAGTATCTGTTGGGCGGCGTGTCGGGGTACGTGCGAGCGTCTTGTGCAACCCCGCCGGCCTGTTGCGCTACCACCGGCGAGATCTGGACCAGCAGAGACACCACCGCGGCAACTGTCGCCACCAGGGCGCCAACCTGTCGATGCCGAATCAACGTCGACGGTTCCCGCTTGATCGGGACATAGCGGCGCGCGCCGGACTGGAACTCTGCCAGGAAGGCTTCGGTGCCATGCTCTGAGGGCTTGTAGCAGGCATTCCCGGCCCCCCTGGCCCGCCGGCACCGCCGCGCCACTCAGGAGTCGGACTCGACATGGTGAGAATGCTAACCCTCATCTTGGTTCAGACGCAAAGAGGCCCCGCAAATAGGCAGAGGAATTCCGAGTGCGAACGGCTTGATTCGCGGAGCCGCGGCCCGAGCGGCCCGCCCGCGGCTCGACCGGCCCGGTGAGCGAAGCGAACAAGAGCGGGATGTGGAGCGAAGCGAACAAGAGCGGGAAACAACGGGCTGCAACTCGAAGGCTTGCCTATTTGCGCGCGCTCAAAGTTCACCGAGTGCTGAACTGGGCCTTGCAAGGGTGTGGGACCAGCGTTGGGCAGCGCTGTTCAGCGCATGTTCATGAGCAGTGCCCGGTTGGCGCCGTCGGGAAGTTCGAGGAGCGGCTCTTCTAGTTCCGCGACAGTCGGACCGTGCTCTGCGACCAGGGGAGCGAGGGAATCGACGTCGAAACCGTAGAGCTCGGCGGCGTTGAGGCCGAGGATCCGGCGTTTCTCGTCGACCGGGACATCGATCATGACCTGGCGGAGGTGCTCACGGCTGAACGGTCCCGTCCCCTCGTCGTGGGGGTAGTCGCTGCCCCACATGAACCGGTTGTCGCCGAGAAGGTTGCGTTTGTCGATGTCGCGCTTGGAAGGGAACGACGCACCGAGCCAGACGTTCTGCTTGAAATACTCGCTCGCCAACTGCGGCAGACCGGCACCCTTCTCGTACTTGAGCTCGCCGATCGATCCGTGTCGCATGCTCAAGATGATGCCGTCGAGTTGGCGGTTCAGAGACTCGAACTGGCCTGAACCGGCCTCGGTGATGACGAACTTCATGGCCGGGAACCTCTCGAACACTCCCGACAGCAGCAGGTGCACGTAGTTGCGCATGCCGTAGAACGGCACTTCGGCGATCATGATCGCCTGGGTGGCCGGGTACTTGCCGTAGTTCGGTGAGCCAGTGCCGCCGTGGAGGTGCACGGGCAGGTCGAGGTCTACGAGGGCCGACCACAAGGGGTCATAGACCGGGTCGTACAGCGGCTTGACCCATTTCACGTCGGGCGCCACGGTCGGGATCAGCACACCGCCGCGCAGGCCGTTCTCCTTGCACCATGTGGCGTCGGCGATGGCGTCGTCGACGTCGTTGAGGAAGATCTGACCGATGCCGGCGCGCCGGTGGGGGCGACTGGCGCAGAAGTCGACCATCCAGCGGTTGTGGGCGTGGATGCCGGCCCTCCGCCGCTGGTATTCATCGCCGTCTTTGGGCGGCCCGGCGAAGAGCACGAAGCCGGGGTAGAAGGGCGGGACGGTGTTCGGGAAGAGGATCTCGCCGACGACCCCGTCTTTGAGCTGGTCGCTGTCGCGGCGGTCGTTGTCCCAGCTGCGGACACGGAGGTCGGTGTCGCGCAGATCCTTCCAGGGGTTCTTGTACTCGCCCCGCCAGGCGTCGAATTCGTCGTGCCAGGCCGGGTCGAGATACTCGCGGTACTGTTCGTGGCTGCCACCGGCGTGCGAGTCGGCGGTGATGATCGTGTAGTTGGGTTCAGAGGTAGTCATTGGCCGTCTTTCGTTCCGCTGTCTTATCCTATGGGAGATTCCGATGGCCAGTGATATGCAGCGAGGAGCATTGTCGCGTCCGCGAAGCCGGACGGCAGGGCCGGTGACGACTAGACAACATCGACACCCCTCGGCGAATCTCAGTTCGGCTGGGATGCGAGCGCGTTGGCGACCGCATCGACTATACGCTCCGCTACGTCTGCTGACGCCCGGACGTGGGCCGCATTGAGTTTCCTGGACGCGAAATCTCCATACTCGGCAAGGGCACGGTCCTGACGGATTTGGTCAGCTTCTTCAAGATCATCTGGGATGATCCTGTCCGCCAAGGCCTGACGCGCGTAGTTGATGGTGATGCGGTGCGCGCCGTCTCCGCCGCGCGCTCGGAGGCCGTTGGCGCCCATGTGGGCAGTAACAGCCTTGCGAATCGCGTCGTGACATGCAGCCATAGCCAAGGTGGTGTCGTCATCCGCTAGGAAACGGGCTGAGGAGATGTGCCGCCTAGCATCGTTGACACGCTCGCCGGCCGCCGCCATGTTGGCCTTGACCCGTTCCACATCGCGGGTGGCGATTGCTTCGGCCAACCAATCAGACGCCATGCGCAGCCTCTTGCGGTATCGGTACAAGCGGCTGTTGTTTGATCTGTGCAATGAACGGACCCGGTGCGTCGGAGTCCCAGCTCTCTCGGTCGACCACGACAGGGTTGATATCAACCCGTAGGTCCTGCTCCAACTTGCGGCATGCTCGGCGAATCACCCGGAGCGATACCGTGCCGATCACCACAACATCGACGTCATTGGGGAACGGACCCGGTTCACCTTCGAGTCGCGCAGCCCAGGAACCGAAGACGAAGGCCTCGTGGACTCCCTCGATCCCGCTGAGCGCATTGCCGAGGCGTCCTACCACGCCAACGGTCTGCATCAGGATGGAGCGCAGTTCGCGTGCCCACGGGAGGCGCTGATTGGGACGTACCAGCCTGTTGCGGCCCAGTCGACGGGTCATCACGAGGCCGTGCTGCTCCAAGCGTGCTACTTCTCGACTTGCGGTCGCCTGAGCGACGCCTGCGCGTTCGGCCAGTTCCCCGATCGTGGTCTCGTCACCAGCGCCCGCAAACAGGACGCCGAGGAGACGAAACTGTTGGTCAGACCTGAAGAGCGGTGCCAGAGCCGGTGCTGATTCACTCACATTCTCGATTATATCATCGAGAGTGTTGACTATAACCCTTGCTGAAGAAGTGGAATTGAGGTTTCCTCATCGGTTCGACACTTCGATTGGGAGGTGGGCCATGGAGATGATGGAAACGGGACGCGCAGTGGATTCAGGATTATCCTATGGGAGATTCCGATGGCCAGTGATATGACAGACACGCAGCGAGTGGTTGCCGAACTCGAGATTCGCAACCTGCTTGCGCGGTACTGCCATCACTACGACCAGGGACGGGTGGACGACTACTGCGACCTCTTCGTCGAGGAAGCTGAGTTTCATGTGCCTGGAATCAGCGCTGTGGGCCGCGATCAGATCCGCGAGCAGATCGCGGCGGGCATGGCCGGCGGGGCCGGGGCTCAACATGTGACGTACAACTCCGTGATCGAGGTCTCTTCAGGCGGGTCCGCCAAGGGTTGGAGCGACTTCATGTACGTGCGCGGCGCCTCGGGGGAGGGAATCGTAGTCGTCGGGCGCTATCTCGACGATTTCGTTCTCTTCGAGGGCCGCTGGAAGTTTCAAAAGCGCAGCGTCGAGTTTGTGCAGAGCTGACCTGTCTCACCAAACTGGCCGACAGCAGAACATGTGTCGCAATGTCGAGACTTCTTCGACTTTGGGATGATCATGGCCGGCGGCGACAGGCTGCCTTCGGTGCGGACGCGAGCTTGAGCTTTCTAGGAGGGTCCACATGCTGGGTTCCCGGCGGACGCAACGCCTAGAGGCCGAGCGGGTTACGGCCGATTCGGAATCCCGTTCAACATATTGCCACAAATAGTGGCAATATGTTGAACGACGCGCGAGCCAGGAAGTGGAACATGCCAGGTTATGGACAGATTGATCGGGACTACGCCATCAAGCTCGCCACTACTCCAGCCGACGAGGACGGACCCGTGTGGATGGTCAACCTGATGCGCTACAAGGAACGGGCTGAGTACACAGACGGTCGCGAGACAACGCTCAGCGGGCGGGAGGCCGACGAAGAGTACACACCGATCGGTCCGCTGACCGCGGTGGGCGCTGAGATCGTTTTCGTCGCCGACGTCGAGGATCAGCTGATCGGCGAAGAACCCAAGTGGGACCGGATCGCCGTGGTGCGGTACGCCACGCGAGCTTCGTTCATCGCGATGCAGGAGCGCGACGACTTCCAGAAGGCCCACGAACACAAGGAGGCGGGGATGGACCAGACCATCGTCATCGGGGGGCAACCGCTGGGCTTTCCTGTGGCTGAGCAGCGAGTCGACTGGGCAGATGTGCCACATCCACCCAGCGACGAAGACGGCGCTTACACGATGCTCCACGTGATCCGTTTCCACGAGGCGGACGGCGCTACCGTGACGCCTGATCACATGGAGTCCTATCAGGAGGTTGCGGACTCTGTGGCGGTCCCGAACGGAGTTCGGATCGATGGATGGTTCTCGGCCGAAGGCACCATCATCGGTGACGGTCGCTCGTGGCACCAGGTTCGGTTCAACACCTTCCCGAGCCGCCGCGCCTTCACGGAGGTAGCTCTCGACCCGGCCCGGACTCGGGCCCACAGCGAGCACCGCGACACCGCCATCGCCGACACGTACGCGCTCGGACTCCGGGCCTCGGTCAACACTCTCGCCGCTTCAGTAGGCGAGATCGGCTGACAATCCTGCTGCCGATAGCGATATGCCCAGTCCTGACGCTGCCGACCGAAGGTGGTTGGGGGCACATGACTGAGATCGGGATTCGCGCGCTGAAACAGAATGCCTCCGCGGTTGCAGCGGAGGCTGCCTCCGCAGAAACGGTGACGATAACTGATCGAGACTGAATTTTGATGAAAAATATATTGGAATAATTCCAAACTTCTGTTATAGTGCCTCCATGCCCTCCAGAGGTTCCCCCTCGGCCGCTGACCTGTTGCGCCAGAACGGCGCACAGGTCACGGCCCAGAGGCTGGCGGTGATGCGTGCTGTCGGCATCTTTCCCCACGGCACTGCCGACGATGTGTACGAAGTCGTTCACGACGACATCGGCGCCATCTCCCGTCAGGCCGTGTACGACTCTCTGGCGATGCTGGCCGACAAGAACCTGATCCGGCGCATTCAACCGGCAGGATCACCAGCCCGCTACGAAGACCGAGTCGGCGACAACCACCATCATCTGATCTGTCGAACCTGCAACCGCATGGTCGACGTCGACTGCGCGGTGGGGTACACCCCCTGCCTCACCGCTGCGGACGACTCCGGCTACGAGATCGACGAGGCGGAGGTCATCTACTGGGGCCGGTGCCCCGAGTGCAGCGCAGCTGCGCCCGAGCCCGTTGCCCAGTGAACGAACTGCCAGACAACCCACAATCAACCCATTCCTTCAAAGGAGAAGCCCATGTCTGAAAATGCGAGCCAGTGCCCATTCTCCGGCGCCAACACAACCAAGAGCACATCAGCCACCGAGCAGTGGTGGCCCGAGCAGCTGAACCTCAAGATCCTGCATCAACACTCGGCCGAAGCCGACCCGATGGGCAGCGGCTTCGACTACGCCGCAGAGTTCGAGTCCCTCGACCTGGCCGCGGTCAAAGACGACATCGCTGAGGTTCTGACCGATTCGAAAGACTGGTGGCCCGCCGACTACGGCCACTACGGACCGTTGATGATACGGCTCACCTGGCACGCTGCCGGGACCTACCGGATCGGCGACGGCCGCGGTGGCGGCGGCACGGGCAATCAGCGCTTCGCCCCGCTCAACAGCTGGCCCGACAACGCCAGCCTCGACAAGGCCCGCAGGCTGTTGTGGCCGGTCAAGCAGAAGTACGGGCGCAAACTCTCCTGGGCCGACCTTCTGATCCTCGCCGGCAACGTGGCTCTGGAATCGATGGGACTGGAGACCTTCGGCTTCGGCGGCGGTCGTTCCGACATCTGGGCGCCCGAGGAGGACGTCTACTGGGGCTCGGAGAACGAGTGGCTCGGCGACGAGCGCTACACCGGGGAGCGGGAGCTCGAAACACCGCTCGGCGCGGTGCAGATGGGACTCATCTACGTCAACCCCGAGGGCCCCAACGGCAATCCCGACCCGATAGCGGCCGGAATCGACATCCGCGAGACCTTCGGCCGCATGGCCATGGACGACGAGGAGACGGTCGCCTTGATCGCCGGAGGCCATACCTTCGGCAAAGCGCACGGCGCAGCGCCCGACACCTACGTCGGCGCCGACCCCGAGGGCGCCAGTCTCAAAGAGCAGGGCTTCGGCTGGCACAACACGTTCGGCTCCGGTGTCGGCGGCGACGCCATCACCAGCGGACTCGAAGGCGCCTGGACCAGTGCTCCGACCGTCTGGGACAACGGATTCTTCGACAACCTGTTTCGCTATGAGTGGGAACTCACCGAAAGTCCAGCAGGCGCAAAACAATGGCGGCCAACCGACCGTGCCGCTGACAACAGTGTCCCGGATGCGCACGATCCATCCAAGCGGCACTCGCCGATAATGCTGACCACCGACTTGGCGCTGCGTTACGACCCCGTCTACGAACCGATCTCGCGCCGTTTTCTCGAATACCCGGGCCAGTTCGCTGACGCCTTCGCCCGAGCCTGGTTCAAGCTCACCCATCGCGACCTGGGTCCAGTGTCTCGCTACCTCGGCCCCGAGGTTCCCGACGAGGAGCTGATCTGGCAGGACCCGGTGCCTCCAGTCGAGGGCGAGTTGATCGGCGACGACGAGATCTCCGAACTCAAGACCCGGATCCTCGAATCCGGGTTGTCGGTCGCCCAGTTGGTGTCGGCGGCATGGGCTTCGGCATCGACGTTCAGAGGCACCGACATGCGCGGCGGAGCCAACGGCGCTCGCGTCCGGCTGGCACCGCAGAGCACCTGGGACGCAAATGTCCAGGCGGGTGTGCCCGAGACACTGTCGGCGCTTGAACAGGTCCAGTCAGACTTCAACGCCCTGGGAGGCAGGCAGGTGTCACTGGCCGACTTGATCGTTCTCGGCGGATGCGCCGCTGTCGAGAAAGCGGCGAGCGTCGCCGGGCACGATGTGGCGGTTTCGTTCTCGCCGGGACGCACCGATACCACCGCGGAGCAGACCGACGTCGAGAGCTTCGCTGTTCTCGAACCGACGGCGGACGGCTTCCGCAACTACCTGGCCGACTTCCACAAGCGGCCCGCCGAGGAGCTGCTGGTGGAAAAAGCGTTCCTGCTCAACCTCACCGCACCCGAGATGACGGTGCTGGTCGGAGGGATGCGGGCACTCGATGCCAACGCTGGGCGATCCCAGCACGGTGTGTTGACCGAACGGCCCGGCGCGCTGAGCAACGACTTCTTCACCAACCTCTTGAGCATGGACACCACCTGGCGGGTATCAACCGACCAAGCGGGCGTTTACGAGGGGTGTGACCGGAACACCGGTGAACTTCGCTGGACCGCCACGGCCGCAGATCTGGTGTTCGGCTCGAACTCCCAACTCCGGGCGATCGCCGAGGTCTACGGCTGCGACGACGGCGAGGAGAAGTTCGTCAACGACTTCGCCGCCGCCTGGTCGAAGGTCATGAACCTGGACCGCTTCGACCTGCGCTGATTTCCCCCACCTGAGCTGCAGAGTCCGCGGTGAATCCGAGGACTCTGCAGCACTGGTGGTTGAAGGTTCGGGCGTGATTCGAGTCGCAAAACGTTGTTTCCCGCTCTTGTTCGCTGCGCTCCATTTCCCGCTCTTGTTCGCTGCGCTCCAGTTCCCGCTCTTGTTCGCTGCGCTCCATTTCCCGCTCTTGTTCGCTGCGCTCCATTTCCCGCTCTTGTTCGCTGCGCTCACCGGGCCGCTCGGGCCGCGGCCGGGCCGCTCGGGCCGCGGCCGGGCCGCTCGGGCCGCGGCCGGGCCGCTCGGGCCACGGCCTCGCTGTCTGAGTCTTCTTGGATATGAGAATCTGTGACTTGTCCGCTCGGCCTCTCAGTCGCTGTCATCCTAGTTGTGGTCCTATTCTAAGGGGATCGCGTATGTGGACCGATAGGCGGCGAAGGCTTCGTCCACGACTTGTTCGCTCAAACCGAAGTCCTCGAGTCGGTACTCGTGAACTCCGAAACGGTTCTGGGGATTGGCCTCAAGGTAACGCCCAGCGGCACCCTCGGCTTCCTTGTCGAACTCAACGCCGGCCAACTCACAAATCCGCCGTAATTCGGCAATCAGATCGCTGATGAGGTCGTAATACGAGATGTCGACGAATCGACCGGAATCTGTTTCGGCACGCGTCTGCATGGCCAGATCGACCATCCTTTGGGTCTTGTAGCACCAGTGCCTGCCGATCTCTTGGGCGTCGACATCATCGCTGAAGATGCCGCAGCTGTGGGCGACCATGCTGCAGAATGAGGCGACAGCGACCCGTGGATCTCGGTGAGTCCAAGCGATCTTCGAATCGGGGAACACCTTGAGAAACACGTCGAGGTACTCCAGATGCTGCGGGGTCTTCAGCACCAATGCGTCAGTCGGCCGTTGCCAGCAGAGCACCTTGAGGACGCGGCGGAAATACTCATAGGTCGGCGTGTGGTCCTGTTCCTCCAACCAGCGGGAATAGGTCGGCACAGCCAAAGTCGCCTCCGCCGACTGGCTCATGAAATCAAGATCGAGCAGCAGCACATCCTCTTCAGGTTCCGCTGGATCGACTTGATGGATGGTCATGAAATCAGGAGCCAGATAGGAGATCGTCTTCTCGGCCAGCGCCGCGCGTCGTCTGCGCACTCTCTCGGAGTCCTTTGAGTTGTCGGAACCGGCAACGGGGACTAGGCCTTCACCGCCAGAGATTCCCCGAACACCCGGAAGCGCATTCAAGGAACGCTGCAGCAGGGTCGTGCCGGTGCGCTGCAAACCAGTGACCACGATGACCTTCTTGAGGTCGACCGACTCGATCTCGGGATGCCGACGGATCAGATCTTCGATCCGCAACCGGTGAACCAGCGCACCGACAAGCCTCGACTTCTGAATCAGCCTGCCGGTCGGGGTCAACCGGGCTTCGTCGTTGATCGAATCGACCAGCACCTCAAGCGCTCCTAGAAAGCGGTCGTCGCCGAAGTCGGACAGCCCAGTTTTGCGTTGAGCTGAGTCAAGCAGTGCGTTGACCTCCAGACGCCGAGAGAGCCCTGAACGCCCGCCTGCGCCACCGACTCGGTTGAAGATTCTGATGGGGACCGGCCGGTAGGGGTGCGCGTAGTCCCTCGAAGTCACGACGCTCCCCGGTCCGAGGAGCCCTTCAGCTGATCCACCGCCGCGACAAAGCGGGCGACCTCCTCTGAGGTGTTGTAGTAGTGAACCGAGGCACGGACGAGGGAATCAAGACCACGGTGTCCAAGATCGAGCCTTGCGTGGCTTGCTGGGGAGGTCGTGGTGTTGATGCGCTGCGTCGACAGCTCGGCCTTCACATCGGCGGAATCCACGCCGTCAACAGTGAACGTGACAATCCCGCCGCGGACCGCTCCCTTGTCCTGCACCGACACTCCCTCCAGTTCATCAAGCGAGGTACGCAAACTGTCAGCGAGTCCGCACAGACGCTCACATGTCGCCTCCACGCCCAACTCGAGGGCGTAGTCGACCGCAGCCCCCAGGCCGAGCTTGCCCGCACAGTTCCCCTCCCAGTTCTCGAAGCGACGAGCTCCAGCACTGATCTCGTAGGTCGTGTCGGTGGTCCAGGTCGCCGCGTGCAGATCAAGGAACGGAGGCTCGAGGCGCTCAAGCGCCCTCGGCCCCGCATAGAGGAAGCCGGTGCCACGGGGGCCTCGGAGATACTTGCGTCCTGTGCCCGACAAGACATCGCAACCGATCCGTTCCACATCAATCGGAACCTGGCCGGCCGACTGACAGGCATCAAGCACATAGAACACGCCGTACTGCCTGCACAGCGCACCCACCGCCTCGACCGGGTTGAGGAGACCGCCGTTGGTCGGCGCATGGGTCAGAGACACCATGGACGCGCCCCGGGCCAGCTCAACCTCCAGATGCTCCAGATCGATCTGGCCGTGCTCATCGTCCTCGATGAGCACCGTGTCAATGCCATGCCGCTTCTGTAGCTGCAGCAGGGCGATGACGTTGCTGACGTACTCGGCTCGACTCATCAGAACCCGATCACCTTCACTGAACGGATAGCCGTACACCGCCATGTCCCATGCGCGGGTGGCATTCTCGACCACGGCCATCTGATGGGGTTGCGCACCGATCAGCTTCGCAAGCGACCCGTATACGGCTTCGAGTCGCTCGGCAGCTTCGGCCGCAGCCTCGTAGCCGCCGATCGTCGCCTCGCGTTCAAGATGCCCGACAACGGTGGAGAGGACCGCCTGGGGCGGCAGCGCGGAACCCGCATTGTTGAAATGCAGAACATGGTCGACTCCGGGAGTGTCCTTGCGGATCTGGTCGAGCGGCAACCGCGCAGTCACCGGCTCAGGCTACAGTCGCGTGGGCCAGCCACAAGAGGTATGTGTTGAGTCCCGAACGAGGCTTTCCAGCCGACGAATTCTCCGAACGAACCCGGCGCTGTCAAGAACAGATGGCCGAACGCGAAATCGCCGCAGTCCTGGTCTGCACCGAACCTGAAATCCGTTACTTCACCGGATTTCATACTCCCTTCTGGCAAAGTCCGACACGGCCATGGTTCACGGTCATCCCCGCGTCGGGAAAGCCGATCGCGGTCATCCCCAGCATCGGCGCGGAGTCGATGGCTCAGACCTGGATCGAAGATGTTCGCTCCTGGTCGTCGCCCCGGCCCGACGACGACGGTGTCACCCTGTTGGTCGAATGCCTCAAGGAAACTGCCGGTGACGGCAACATCGGTTTGCCGATGGGTCCGGAGACCCATGTGCGCATGCCCCTGCGGGACCTTGACCGCCTGCGTTCAGCGCTGGGCGACTTCGTCGACGTGACAGAGGTGATCCGCGGGCTGCGCATGGTGAAGAGCGAAAGCGAGGTCGAAAAACACCGCCACATCTGCTCGGTGGTGTCCGACGCCTTCGACGAACTGCCGAATCTGTTGGCCACCGGCATGACCGAACGTGAAGCCTTCGCCGCGTTTCGCGGCGAGATCCTCCGCCAGGGCGCCGACGACGTTCCCTACCTGGTCGGCGCGACCGGCCCCGACGGTATCGCCGACATCATCAGGCAACCGTCCGATCGCCGAATCGACGACGGCGACCTGCTGATATTCGACACCGGCTCGACCTTCGACGGCTACTTCAGCGACTTCGACCGCAATTTCGCGTTCACCGCGGCCAGCAAAGGAGCCCACGACGCCTATCGGGCGGTGTGGGAGGCAACCGAAGCCGGCCTTGAGGCGGTACGACCGGGCGCCACCGCGTCTGAGGTGTTCGCCGCAATGAACAAGGTGCTGCAGGCCAACGGCTCGCTGGGCAACGACATCGGTCGCATGGGGCACGGCCTCGGCACCCAGGTGACCGAATGGCCGTCGCTGATGGCCGACGACAACACCGTCATTGAACCGAACATGGTATTGACCCTCGAACCAGGGCTTTTGTGGGAGCCTGGCAAGGCAATGGTCCACGAAGAGAATTTGGTCGTGCGCGCAAGTGGCCCGGAACTGCTCAGCCGCCGCGCCGCACCCGAACTGCCGATCATCTGATGCCCGCCGAAGTGCTTTCCCCCGACGAGATCGAGGCCTACTGGGCCAACGGCTACGCCTTCATCGAGAACGCGCTCACGCCGGAGCAGCTCGCAGCGGTCGTGAGCGACTTCGCAGGCTGGGTGGAGGAGAGCCGCGGCCACTCCGAGCCCTACGGCGACACGCCGGCCAACCGGGCCCGTTTCGACCTTGAGACCGACCACACGCCACAGCGGCCCGCGTTGCGCAGGGTGGCGTCGCCGGTGGACGTCTCCGACGCCTATCTGGACGTGATGCGCGACAACCGGGCGCTAGACGCCGTGGAGCAGCTCATCGGTCCCAACATCGAATACAACAACTCCAAGATCAACGCCAAACATCCAGGCTCGGCCACCGAAGTGAAGTACCACCAGGACTTCATGTTCCAGCCCCACACCAACGAAGACCTGATCGCGGTGCTGTTCTTCCTCGACGATGTGACGCCGCAGAACGGGCCGCTGAAGGTGGTGCCGGGAACCCACCGAGGCGACCTGTTCGATCATTGGCACGACGGCGTCTACACCGGCACGGTCAGCCCCGAAGTCGAGGCGGCTCACGCCGATGCCGCAGTTCCGGTCCATGGCCCGGCAGGATCGGCCTGCCTGATGCACACCCGCCTGCTCCACGGTTCGGCACCCAACAACTCGACGCGGCCTCGGACGCTGTTCATCTGCGAGTACCGCGCCGAGGACTCCAAGCCACTGCAGGTCAATCACCTGCCGAGCATCTACGAGGGCGAAGTGGTGCGCGGCGAGCGCACCAACAGGGTGCGTTGCTCGGCCTATGAGATGGAGTATCCCGAAGTGCCGACAGGAGCGTCCTTCTTCTCACAGCAGGCCAAGGCCCGCGGAGCCATGAGGTGACGATTCCCCGGCTAGTGAGACTGCCTTTCGACGCGGACGAAGGCTACGGGACGCGGGCCCGTCTCGGCCTGATCGTGTTGCAGAGCGATCAGACCATCGAAGTCGAGGCTCGAATGCTCGACATCGAAGGAGTCGAGTTCTACCACTCGCGCATCGGAAACGATGCGGAGGTGACTCCCACAACGCTGACCGACATGGAACAGCGGCTCCCCGTCGCCGCGGAACTGCTGCCGACAGACTTCGGCTTCGACGCCATCGGTTACGGCTGCACATCTGCAGCAGCGCTCATCGGAGAGGCCGGAGTCACCGCAGGCATCCAAGCTGCACACCCCGGCGTTACCTGCACCAACCCGATCACCGCAGCCGTCGCAGCCTTTGAAGCGCTCGGGGCGAGGCGCATCGCCGTGCTGACCCCGTATACCGCGGACGTCACCTCACCTATTGTCAGCCACTTCGCCGACGCTGGACTCGAAGTCACCGCTCTCGGCTCCTTTTTGGAACCCAGCGACCTCGTCGTGGCTCGGATCTCCGAAGCATCGATCTCTGAAGGGGTCCGCGCCATCGCGGGTGAGCACACCGACGCCGTGTTCGTGTCATTCACCAGCCTGCGTGTGCTCGAACGCGGCACCCGGATCGAGGCCGAGGTGGGCGTGCCCGTCGTGTCCAGCAACATGGCCCTGTTCTGGCACCTGCTACGCCTCGCCGGCGTCGACGACGAACTCGACCAACACGGTCAGCTCTTCAAACGACAGATGCTGCCCTGAGATCAGTCTGTCCAGTCGATCTGGTCTTCGCGGTTGGGTTGGCGGCGCGCTCCGACCGCCTCGCGCTCGAACGAACTGGCCAGTCCGGTGAGCCCAGATTCCTCCCAGATGTTGCACACCTGGGGCCAACGGCCGGTGCTCCCCAGCACGGCCCACATGCCGAAGAGCAATTGATCACGTTCTTGTTGGGCTGCAGGACTCCAGTTCGCGGCCATGTGCTGCATATAGTTCGCCCGGTTCGCCCCCCCGGATATCGATGAACTCGTGAATGTAAGCGCGGTCGTTCACGGCGCCTCCAGAGCGTGCCAATGCTGCCGTTTCGATTCACGCAATAGATCCGGATCGCGTCCGGCGATCACTCCGGCCAACTCAGCAGCGCGTCGACGAAGGTCTGCAACAGGCACCACCTCAGAAACAATGCCCAACTGGAGTGCTCGCTTCGCACTCAGCCGTTCGTGGGCGCCTAGCAGGGCCATTCGGCAGACCGACTCCATAGGGGCCTTCTTGAGCAGGCCGATGGTCTCGAACGCCGACACCTGCCCGACCGACACATGCGGATCGGTGAACGTCGCATTGTCCGAAGCGATGACCAGGTCGGCATCGGCCACGAAATGAAGGCCGCCGCCCGCACAGACACCGTTCACAGCGGCGATCACAGGTTTGTCGACACCGCAGTGCCACGAAGTCATGCGCAGGGTGAAGTCACGGGTCTGGCGAGCGCTGGCGCGAAGGGCTTCCGGGTCGTTCGCGAGTTGCTTGACGTCCAGACCTGTTTGGAAGCAGTCGCCGTTGCCCGTGTTGATGATCGCTCGGACTCCTGTGTCGCGGTCCAACTCTCTCCACGCGGTCTCGAGTTCGCTGAACATTCGAGCATCGATGGCGTTGCCGGACTCGGGACGGTCGAAGACCAGCCAACCGACCGGCCCTTCGCGCCAGACCTCGAGCGTCTCGTAGCTCACGGCTCCGGCGCCTCCTGCAGCAGTTCCAACACGTTGCCCTCGGGATCTGTGGCCAGTGCGTAACAGGCACCGGGTCGGTGGTTGGTGACACCGGTGATCACCGAGCCGCCGTGGGCCTTCGCCCGCTCCACCTCGCCCGCCGAGAAGCTGAGTTCCCGCTCGACGGAGAAACCCAGAGCTTCGCAATAGAATCGCACCAGGCCGGCAACATCACCGGTCACGATGCCGGCTTCGAGCCGTACCTCGGACATCACAGTCGCCCAGCCAGTTCTCGACGGAGAACCTTGCCGGCATCGTTGCGGGGCAACTGCTCCACCCATTCAAAACGTGCCGGAACCTTGTAGGGGACTAGATGCTCGCGACAGGTTGCTTCGAGACTCTGGTGAGCCTCACCAACGACAAATGCGACTGGCAACTCACCAAGGCGGTCGTCGGGTACTGCGACCACGGCGGCATCGCGGATCCCTGGGACGGAGAGCAGCACCTCTTCGACCTCTGCGGGGTACACCTTGTTGCCGCCCCGGTTGATCATTTCGCTCAACCGTCCCTCGATCCATACGAAACCCTCCGCGTCGATGCGGGCGAGGTCGCCGGTTCGCACATACCCGTCGCCGGTGATCCGGTCGCTGAGGTCGCTGCCGTCAGCGTAGCCGCTGGAGAAACTGGGCGGGAGTACCAGCAACTCTCCGACACTGCTGCTGTCGGCCGAGTCGATACGGATTCGCACGCCCGGATGGGGGCGTCCGACCGCCCCGATCTTCTCCGGGTGTCGCTTGGCGTCAGCAGCGGTCCAACCGATCACCTCACCGAGTTCAGCTTGTCCGTAGCCGTTGAGCACGACAACACCGAATCTTTCGTTGAATCGGCACGCGTGGAACGGCGAGAGGGGAGCGGTGATCGAGCGGACGTAGCGCAGCGGAGAAAGCGATTCAAGAGTCGAATCGTCGTTCAACATGGCCATCGCCGCCGGCGGAAGAACCGTCGAACCGATTGCGTGCCGCTCGACCAGGGTTGCGAAATCAGCGGTCGAGAAGCTGTTCATCAGCACCAGCGGCGCGCCCGCACGCAGGCCGAACAAAGCGTTGTAGATGCCCGCATTGAGCGCCAGCGACACTGGAATCAAGTTCGGCGACAGTTCCATGTCGGGATCACGTGGCTTCGAGCGCAGCGAACCCAGCACCCGGTCGATGATCTCAAGGTATGACTCGTGGGTGTGCAAGACGGGTTTGGGTCGGCCTGTGGTGCCCGAAGTCCAAAGCACGAAGGCCGCGCCCGGGTCGTACCTGGTGTCGTTGTCGCCTAGTTCGACCCCAGCAGAACCAACGATCGCGGCAAAATCGATTTCGGGCCGAGGGTTGCGGGGATTGACCGGTACGAAGACCTGGTTGTTCTTCCACGCCGCGAACATCCCGACCAGCATGTCTATGCCTTCGGAGGCGACCGCGACCGCGGTTCCGGGCGGGTTGGTCAACTGCTCGGCGAGGCGGTCCACCCGCTCCAGCACTTCGTCTTTGGACAACGATTGGTGAAGGTCATGTACCAGCGCATCGGAGCCCTGCGCCGGGTGGTCTGCCAACAGCGAGAACAGACTCACGTTCACCGCAACGGCTTCCAGTCAGGATCCCGCTTCTCGGCGAACGCCAACGGACCCTCGGTCTGGTCGGGGTGACCCCACATCGACACCAGGTGTTCGGCGCCTTGTCTGCAGGCATCGGTGAGACCCGTTTCAAGTGCACCCCAGAGCGCCTTCTTGGTGGCGGCCATCGCCGCGGGAGAGTTCTTGGCGATCGTCTCTCCCAACTCCTGGGCACGGTCTCGGAGTCGGTCGGGCGGGTCGACGATTTCTGAGATCATTCCAAGTTCATAGGCACGCTGCGCGCTCATCCGCTCGTACTTGCCCATGAAGGCCATGCGCATCACTGCTTCGACGGGCATCTTCTTGATGAGCCCGATCGCCTCGACGGCAACCACCTGGCCGACCGAGGTGTGAGGTTCGAAGAACTGCGCGTCGCCGGCCGCGATCACGACGTCGGCGTCGGCCACCCAATGGAAACCGCCGCCGCAGCAGATGCCGTTGACGGCGGTGATCACGGGCTTCCAGACGCCCTGGTGCCACGATGTGAAGTGCAGGTCGAAGTTCTCCAACGACTCGCGGTAGCGCTCCATGCCCATCTCGTCGGAGGCCAGCTCGCTCACGTCGACCCCGGTCTGGAAATCTCGGCCGTTTCCGGTGTGGACGATCACCCGAACAGCCGGATCGGCGTCGAGCTCGCTCCAAGCGTCGGCGAATTCGTCCCGCATGGCCGCGTTCATAGCGTTGCGGACATCGGGGCGGTCGTTGATCAGCCAACCCACCGGCCCGTGGCGCTCGATTATGAGATGTTCGTAGGTCATCTAGGTGTGTCCTCCCAGTTCGCCCCATGGTAGGGATCAGGCTCTCGCGGCAGTCCCAGCACTTTCTCTCCGATCACGTTCTTGTTCACTTCGGTGGTGCCGCCCTCGATGGTGTTGGCGCGGCTCCGCAGCATTCCGGACACCTCATAGGGGAGCGCTTCGTCGTAGGTGCGGGCCGCATCGAACGCGAGCGCAGCAGGCCCCAACATGTCACAGGCGAGAAGCTGGATCTGTTGATTGAGAGTCCCCTGATGCACCTTGCCGACCGAGGCGGCCGGTCCCGGAGTCCCCCCGGTGAGGACCGTGGACCTGACTCTCTGGTTGGTCCAGGCACGCACGCACTCCTCGGCGTACAACCGGACGAGACGGTCGCGAGTGACCGGGTCGACGGGGCGTTCCTTCGCCTTGGCGATGAGGCTCAGCACTCCGCTTCCACCGATGCGATCAACGCCCCCCGAACCCGAACCGGCCACCATCTGGCGCTCGCCTGCAAGCGTGGAAGCCGCGACCCGCCAGCCATCGCCCTCAGCGCCCACGCGCTGGAAGTCGGGCACACGGACTTCGTCCAGCCACACCTCGTTGAAATCGACGGCGCCTCCCAGGTGGCGAAGCTCGCGGACTTCGACACCGGGGCTGCGCAGGTCGACGAGGAAGTAGGTGATCCCCCTGCGCTTGGGAACCGTCGGGTCGGTCCGTGTCAGACAGATCGCGAATTCGGATTCATGGGCCCAGGTAGTCCAGACCTTCTGGCCTGAGAGTACCCACTCGTCGCCGTCTCGTTCGGCGCGCATGGCCAGCGAAGCCAGGTCTGAGCCGGCGCCGGGCTCGCTGAACATCTGGCACCAGCGTTCGGTGTTGGCCACCATCGGCGGCAGGAAGCGGAGTCGTTGCTTCTCGGTCCCGTGGGCGAACAGCGCGGGCGCCATGTTGTGTATGCCGAGCGGATTCAAGCGCCCGAGGTTGAGCGGAGCCAAGCGCTGCTCGGTCAGTCTAGCTTGCCGAGGTTCCAAGTCGAGACCGCCATAGGCCGCCGGCCAGGACGCGACCACCAGTCCGGACGCAGCAAAGGTCGGATACCAAGCCTCGTAGGAGGCGCGGGAGCGCACCGCACGGATTGCCTGGCGCCCCTTGCGCGCTGCTGCCCGCCAAGGCTCGGGTACTGCGGCTTCGATCCAGGCATCCACAGCAGCGACGATCTCGGTGTCGCTTGAGCTTGCTCCGACAGCTAATCGGTTCGACCTCTCCACTGCTCTCCCTGCTCGGCGGGCGCTGTTGCCGGCGATCCTTTGAAGCGACCGGACAATTCACCTGACCGTACAATATTCGTCGCAATATTCGTCGCAAGAGCGTGGTCTTGAAGTCGCAGCCGAAAGACACAACCGAAAGACACAGCCAAAAGACATCGCCAACTTTATTCCCATCCGGCACTGGGCGTAAGTTCGCGGGCAACGAGCACCTGAAAGGCGACTCCGACCATGGCCTTCTGGAACCAAGAGAATCAACTGCTGATTGACGGAGAACTCGTCGCCGCCTCGAACGGTCGAACGTTCACGTCGCTCAATCCGGCGACCGAGGAGACCATCGGCGAGGCGGCCGACGCGACGGTCAGCGATGTCGAGCGAGCCATCCGGGCAGCGCGACGAGCCTTCGATGAGACCGCCTGGTCCACCGACGCCCGATTCCGGGCCCAGTGCATGCGCCGACTGGCCAAGGGGCTGCGTGACAATCTCGAGGATCTGCGTACTTTGACTGTCTCAGAGGTGGGCGTGCCGATCGTGATGACCAGCGGCCCGGCACTCGAAGGCCCCATCGGGATCCTCGACTACTACGCCGATCTGGCCGAGACATACGACGGAGCCCAGGATCTCGGCGTTGCCGAAGCCTACGGAGGCATGCACCGCCGCTGGGTCGAACGGGAGCCCTACGGCGTGGTAAGTGCCATTTCCGCATACAACTATCCGACGCAGTTGAACCTGGCCAAGCTGGGACCGGCATTGGCGGCAGGCTGCACAGTCGTGCTCAAAGGAGCTCCGGACACACCGCTCATCACCTTGGCACTGGGGCGCATGATCGCCGAACACACCGACATGCCTGCCGGGGTCGTGAACGTGCTGGCCTCCAGCGAGGTCGAAACCGGAGTTGTCATGACGACCGATGCGGACGTCGACATGGTCACGTTCACAGGTTCGACCGAGGTCGGCAAGTCGATTATGGCTGCCGCCAGTTCAACTTTGAAGAAAGTCTTCCTCGAGTTGGGGGGCAAGTCCGCGATGGTGGTGCTCGACGAGGAGAATGTGGACGGGGGAGCGTTCGGGTGCTCGATGGCCGCCAACTCCCACGCCGGGCAGGGATGCGCGATCACCTCCCGCCTGCTGGTGCCCCGGGTCCACATGGAGCGTGCAGTGAAGACGGCGACGGAGATCTTCGAAGGTCTAGGCGTCGGAGATCCCTCCGACCCTGGAAACTACGTAGGGCCTCTGATCAGCGAAAAGCAGCGACAGAAGGTGCAGGGCATGGTCGACCGCGCGGTCGAGGCCGGCGCCACCGTTGTGACAGGCGGTTCGGCGACCCGGCACGACAGGGGTTTCTTCTTCGAACCGACGGTGATCGTCGGGGCCGATGAGAACAGCGAGATCGCCCAGAACGAAGTGTTCGGACCGGTTCTGGTGGTGCTGCCCCACGACGGCGACGCCGACGCGGTGCGCATCGCCAACAATTCGAAGTACGGCCTGTCCGGCGGTGTGCTTGCAACTGACCGTGACCGGGCGCTCGCTGTCGCCCGTCGGATCCGAACCGGAACTCTCGGCGTGAACGGGGGGATTTGGCACGCTCCGGACGCTCCCTTCGGCGGTTACAAGCAGTCCGGGATCGGACGGGAGAACGGTGTGGCCGGTCTCGAAGAGTTCCTGCAAACGAAGTTGCTGGCCGAACCGGCGTGAACCCGGGCGCTCGTGGTTCAGGGTTCCGACGATTCCGGGCGGAAGACAGCAAACTGGGATCGTCGGCCGGCCGGGGCTAGGGTATGGGCATGACGACCGCGTCGGACATGTGTCGGACACTGCGTCGGGTACTTCAGTGACGGCTGTTCGTGTCGGCATACGCAACGATAGGAGTGGACCATGATCGATTGGCTAGGAATCGAGCATCTGTTCGAATTGTCGGGCGGTGACGTCCTGCTCGGATTTCTCACGCCGCTGTTCGTCTGTGTCGCGGTCTTCGTGGCGCACATGGTCCTGCCGGCACGGCGCGTGACCGGTTATGCCGTCGACCGGGAGACCGGCAAGCCTCGCCGCTACCGGCTCAACGGCATTCTGGTGTTCGCACTGGCACACCTCGTGTGGGCGTTCGAGCTCTTCGGGCTGCCGCGGGACTGGTTCTACCGGTCGACCATGTACGCGATAGCGGGCGGCGCTATCATCGCCGTCATCGCCACCTCGTTCGTGGTGTTCACCCAACCCCCCAAAGAGCAGAAGAACCCGGTCCTGGCGTTCTATCTCGGGCGTGCTCAGGAATTGCAGTTCTTCAACCATCGCTTCGATTTGAAGATGTACTTCTACATCGTCGGCGGCACGATGCTGTCGCTCAATGCCTGGTCCGGCGCGGCGTGGCACATCGACAACGTCGACGACGCCAACCCCGGCCTGATCCTCTACGTCGCCATCAACTCCTTCTACGTCTTCGACTACTTCGTCTTCGAGCGGGTCCAGCTCTACACCTACGACCTAATCCATGAGAACGTGGGCTTCAAGCTCGTGTGGGGCGGACCCTTCGTGTGGGGCTGGATGTTCGTGCTGCCGCTGTGGGGATTGGCGAAACACCCCGATCCGGGTTTCTCAGGGGGCTGGATGTACTTCTGGCTGATCGGCAGCGCGGCGCTGTTCGCAGTGGGCTGGACGATCTCCCGCGGTTCGAACTTGCAGAAGTACACGTTCAAGCGCTGGCCTGAACGCTCTTTCCTCGGCATCGAACCGGAGGTCATCGTTGCCGGTGACCGCAAGATCCTGTGCAGCGGCTTCTGGGGGAAGGCGAGGCACTTCGGCTACTGCGGCGAAGCTCTGTACGGACTGTCCAACGCCCTGGCATTCGGGCACTTCACCAACCTGTGGGCCTGGAGCTACTTGATCTTCATCGTGTCCTTCTTCGTGCCGCGCCAGTTCGAGGACGACAAGGTCTGCGCGGAGAAGTACGGCGAAGAGAAGTGGGCGGAGTACAAGGCCCGAGTCCCCTACAGGATCTTTCCCGGCGTCTTCTAGCTGTCGATGACTCGTGGCGGTGGCCCGGCGGACACGAACCGGCGCCCTCAGTGTCGACGGCGGGTTGTGGCATGCTCCGGATGCTGTGTTCCGAGCACTGAATTCGCAACCCGATTGTCAGCGTTCAGTACAAGAACATGGGTTTCCCGGCGACGCTGCGAAGCAGCGGGCGGTACTGCTCGGTGTCGTAGAGCTCGCCGACGTCCACCCGTCTGGCGCCTTCACCGGTGACCGAGACCGGAACGTTCGTGTAGACCCCGCCCTGCAGCGCGACCATCCGCCCCGAGACCCCTTCAAGGGCCAGATTCGAAGCCATCACAGCGTAGTTGGAAGCGACCATGAGATCGAGGCTGTCCGGGCGTCCCGAACGCATCAGGTAGGCGAGCTCCTGCAGAATGATGCCCTCTCCGGTGCGTTCGCTGAGCAGGGCGCCGGTCGTTGCACCGATTCCCCCCAGCTTGCGATGCCCGTAGGCGTCTGCTTCGCCCGAAAGATGGATCTCGCCGCCTTCGATGGAGGCGCCCTCGGAAACAGTGACCATCGCATAGTTCGACGGGTTGTCGGCCTTGTCCTTCATCACCAGGTCTGCGAGCTTGTCGATGTTGAACGGAACCTCTGAGATCAACGCGCGGTCTACTCCGGCGAGATAGGCGGTGATCAACGACGTCTCGCCCGAATACCGCCCGAACAGCTCGATCACCGCGATCCGCTCGTGTGAACCGGTGCTGGTCCGCAGGTTGTGAATGAACTCGACTCCCCGGCTGACAGCGGTGGAGAAACCGATGCAGTAGTCGGTACCGTGCACATCGTTGTCCATGGTCTTCGGAATGGCGATGACAGGCACGCCTTCGTTGTGCATGCGCAGGGCGTATGACAGTGTGTCGTCGCCGCCGATCGCGATCAGCGCGTCGACGCCGAGCGATTCCAACACCGCGACGGCGTTCGGCGTCAGATCGTGGGGTCCGTCGCCGGAGTGCTCAGAGCGCAGGAAACGAGGAACGTCCGCTCCGGCGACCCGGCCGGGGTTCGAGCGGGAAGTGTGCAGGAAGGTGCCGCCCGTTCGGTCGATCTTGCGGACCACTCCCGGCGTCAAGACCACTGTGTTGGCCTGAAGCGACGCCTCGTCATCGGGATTCGCGTTCACCAAGCCACCCCAGCCGCGGCGGATGCCGACCACCTCCGACCCGCTGTCGCAGATCCGGTTCACCGCAGTCTTGAGACAGGGGTTCAGGCCCGGGACGTCGCCACCTCCTGTCAAGACCGCGATTCTCATCTGACTACCTCCCGAACCCTGAGCCCGAACCCTGAGTCCGAACCCTGAGCGTGGACGACAACTTAAGCATGTTATCTTCGCTCTTGATGCCTCTCACAGAAACGCCCGGGCCGGATCTCTCATTCAGGCCCGAGTGCTCTCGCGCAGGGTTGATTCCATGAGGGGGCTCGCCAGGGACTTCACCTCCGAGGATGCGCGCTCGTTCAACGGAGGAACGCACGTGTCCGCATACGAAGTGCTCGGAGCCCACTGCTCCGCGGGATCTGTCACGTTCAGGGTCTGGGCGCCGAACGCACGCTCCGTGCATGTCATAGGCGATTTCAACGGCTGGCGAACCGACAGCGAATATGCGCTTGAACCCGATCCCTCAGGAGTCTGGAGAGGTGATCTTGCAGTCAAGGCGGGACAGCGTTACAAGTTCCGAATTCAACCGGCGGACGGTGATTCCTTCGACAAAGCCGACCCCTTCGGGTTCTCATTCGAGGAAGCCCCGAGAACCGCATCGATCATCTGCGACCTCGACTACGACTGGGGAGACGGGGACTGGATGGCCGACCGCGGACCGCGTCTAGCGCTCGACGCGCCGGTCTCGATCTACGAACTGCACCTCGGCTCCTGGCGCTACGAGCCCGGAGGGTACCGCGCCATCGGCAAACAGCTGGCCGAATACGCGACTGAGACGGGTTTCACGCATGTCGAGCTGCTGCCGGTGACCGAGCACCCGTTCTACGGATCCTGGGGATACCAGACAACCGGATACTTCGCGCCGACTGCACGCTACGGCAGTCCGGTCGATTTCATGGCCATGGTCGACCTGCTGCACCGATCCGGGATCGGAGTCATCCTCGACTGGGCACCTTCGCATTTCCCGACCGACGCGCACGGCCTCGCCACGTTCGACGGCACCCATCTGTTCGAGCACGCAGACCCGCGAATGGGATTCCACCCGGACTGGAACAGCTGCATCTTCAACTACGACCGCAACGAGGTCCGCAGCTTCCTGCTCTCGAGCGCCCACTTCTGGGCGCGCCTGTACCACGTGGACGCAATCCGGGTCGACGCTGTGGCCTCGATGCTCTACCGCGACTACTCGAGGGCGCACGGAGAATGGATCCCCAACGAGCACGGAGGGAACGAGAACCTCGGGGCGGTGAGCTTCCTGCAGGAACTCAACCGGTCCTTGTACGACAAACACCCCGGTATCCAGGTCATAGCCGAAGAATCGACTGCGTGGGCCGGAGTCACCACCCCGGTGGATCAGGGAGGGCTCGGGTTCGGATACAAATGGGACATGGGCTGGATGCACGACACCCTGCAGTACATGTCACGCGAACCGGTCCATCGCCGCTACCACCACGACGAGCTGACCTTCCGGGCTGTGTATCAAACCTCAGAGAACTTCCTGGTGCCGCTCTCCCATGATGAGGTGGTTCATGGCAAGGGCTCCCTGTTGGCCAAAATGCCGGGCGACGACTGGCAGAAACGCGCGAACCTTCGGTTGTTGCTCGGCTATCAGTGGACAGTCCCAGGCAAGAAACTGCTGTTCATGGGAAGCGAATTCGCGGTGGCCGAGGAGTGGAACCACGAATCTGAACTGGAGTGGTCCAGCCTCGCCGATCCCGACAAAGCGCGCCTGAAGGACTTTGTCGCATCTCTCAACGACGTCTACCGCTCCCAACCGGCGTTGTGGAGGGGTGACTGCGCAGCCGACGGATTCGCCTGGGTCATCGGCGACGACAGTTCCAACAGCGTGTACGCATACATGCGCAGCGCACTCGACGCGCCGCCTGTTCTTGTGGCCGCCAACTTCACGCCCGTTCCCCATGAGCGTTATCGGATCGGTGTGCCGCTCGCGGGCGCCTGGACCCCGCTGCTCGACTCCGATGCGGTCGGCTTCGGCGGCAGCGGCGTGGTCAATACCGGCCGCGAGACCGAACCCGTCGCAGTCCACGGCCAGGAGCAGTCGATCGAGGTGACGCTCGGACCGCTCGCCATCAGCCTGTTCACCGTCGACCGCAGCACAGCCTCCGACGACGGCCGACGTCAGGAGTAGTCCCGTGTACCAACAAGATCGTCGCCCCAAGGTTCTGAGCGTCATCCTCGCCGGCGGTGAAGGAAAGCGGTTGGCGCCGTTGACCCTCGACCGGGCGAAACCGGCGGTGCCCTTCGGCGGGCACTACCGGCTCATCGACTTTCCTCTCTCCAATCTGGCCAACGGCGGCTACCGCAAGATCGTGGTGTTGACCCAGTACAAGAGCCACAGCCTCGACGTCCACCTGTCGCTCACCTGGCGTATGAGCGCGGTGCTCGGGAACTATGTGACCTCGGTTCCGGCTCAGATGCGCCGAGGCCCGCGATGGTTTCTGGGCTCCGCCGACGCTCTGTACCAGAATCTCAACCTGATCGACGACGAAAAACCCGACTACGTCTTCGTTTTCGGAGCTGACCACATCTACCGGATCGACCCCGCGCAGATGCTCGAGCACCACGTCGAATCCGGGGCCGGCGTGACGGTAGCGGGACTGAGGGTTCCCCGTGTCCAATCCGAAGAGTTCGGCGTGATCGAACGGGGCAACGCCTCGACCATCGTCGAGTTCCTGGAGAAACCGGAGATCGATCAGGTCCGAGGACTGGATGACGACCCCGACAGCATCCTGGCTTCAATGGGCAACTACGTCTTCACCGCCGGCAGTCTGATCGATCTGCTGCACGAGAACGCGCGAGCCGAGACGACCGGTCACGATGTGGGCGGGGACCTGATCCCGATGATGGTTGCGAAGGGTGAGGCGTCGGTCTACGACTTCACCCAGAATCGGGTACCGGGGCAGATCGGCCGCCCGCACTATTGGCGCGATGTCGGAACCATCGACAGCTACTACGAAGCGCACATGGATCTGGTCGGCCACGACCCGGCCTTCAACCTCTACAACAACGACTGGCCGATCTACACCTTGGGCCGGACTCTCCCGCCTGCCAAGATCGACGACCACGGCGAACACGGCCCCTCCGAGCTGCGGCGTTCGATCATCAGCAACGGCGCGATCGTGGCGGGGGCGCGAGTTCGGGACTCGGTGCTGTCACCCGATGTCGATGTCGCCGGGGGCGCGGTCGTCGAGAGCTCAGTGCTGTTGGACGGAGTGAAGATCGGCGAAGGTGCGCAGGTGCGCGGCGTGGTGCTTGACAAGAACGTCGTCGTGCCGCCGGGCCTCACGCTGGGCCACGACCTTGACCATGACCGTGAGCACTACACCGTCTCAGAAGGTGGGGTCGTCGTCTTGGCAAAAGGTCAAGCGGTGGTTGTTTGAGCCGAGGCGGGCAAGCGGGGCTGCTGAGCGAGGCGATCAGGCGCGCCGGCCGAGCAAACCTTGATAGAGCTCGATGTGTTGGGACGCCGGCGTGTCCCAGGACCAGTCGATGCGCATCCCGCGAGTCTGAACGGCGCGCCGACGATTGGCGTTGCGCAATGAACGGATCCCCCGATGGAGACCGTCCACGATCCCACTGACGCTCACATCGGTGACAAAGCCGGTTCCGCCCCTGTGTGCGTCGGCGTCGACGACTGTGTCATGCAGCCCGCCGACGTCGGTGACCACAGGCAACGATCCGTAGTTCATCGCCTGCATTTGAGCCAGACCGCACGGCTCGAATCGGCTCGGCATCACGAACAGGTCCGATCCGGCGAAAAGGGCGTGACCGAGAGAGACGTCGTAGCCCTCAGTGAAGAAGACCCGCTCGGGGTCTTCAGAAGCCAGGTCGTGCAGAGCTGCCGCCAAGGCGGCGTCGCCCGCGCCCAGCACCGCGAGCCGGGCAGGGAAGCGGTGGAGATACCGCGACGCATCAATCAGCAGGTCGATCCCCTTCTGTTCAACCAGACGGGTGACCGTGGCCACGATCGGAGGTTTCGACTCCGACCAGCCGGCCAGTTCCAAGAGGTGCTCGCGACAGATCTCACGTCCGGAGAGGTCGTCTGCGTCGAATTGAGACGCGATCAGCGCGTCCGAAGCGGGATTCCACACTCCGGTGTCTATCCCGTTGCGGATGCCCACAAGGCGGTCGCCGACAGCGCTGAGACGCTCATGCAGCCCCATACCACCCTCGGGAGTGACGATCTCTCGTGCGTAGTTCGGGCTGACTGCAACGACCCGGTCGGCCAGAGCGATCGCGCCCGCCAGTGGGTTGCAGCCCTCGTACCAACTGAAGTGGTGCGTCCCGACCGGAAGGTGTTCGAGCCACGTCCGGGGCGCGTGCCCCTGATAACCGAGAGTGTGAATGGTGAGGACCGTCGGCGGGGGATCGGCGAGCATCCCCAACACAGCTGCGCTGTGCCAGTCGTTGAGATGGAGGATTTCGGGTCGTCTGAGCTCCGTCAGTTTGGCGACGGCGGCCGAGAACGCCATGAACCGGTGGTCGTTGTCGGGCCAACCCCGCCCTTTCTCGTCGATGTAAGGATGCGGGCGAGCCATGCCGGGCACATCGATCAACGTGACTTGTCCCGAGGCGCTGTGGCGTCCGCTGCGGGCCCGGGCGTCGCCGGTCCACCAGGGCAACTCGAGCTCCGTTTCGATCTGTTGTTCCAGATCCACGTCGCCGTAGTCGGGAAGCACGACCTCGACTTCAACCCCCTTGGCGCGCAGCGCCCGGACGAGGCCGCTGACAGCCTCGGCCAACCCGCCGACTCGCGCGAGCGGGGCCATCTCAGCGGCGGCTAGCAGCACTCTCATCTCGGCTCCTCTCTGCGGAGCAGCATCAGCGCCCACGCCCCGACTGTGACCGGCGAGGTGGACTCGAACGATCCGCGACGAGCGGTGTCGGCGGTGTCGATCTCAACGTGCCACTCGCAGCTGCCGAGACGGGGGGACAGCGTGAAGTCGCTCGCTTCGGAACTGGCGTTGAACAACATCACGAAACTGTCGTCGACGATCCGTTCACCCCGTGAACCGACCGCGGTGATCGCCTCGCCGTTCAAGAACACCGCCACCGACCGGGCGTGGCCGGCTCGCCAATCATCGTGGCTCATCTCTGTGCCCTCCGGAGTGAACCAGATCATGTCGTCGATCTCGGCGCCGCCGACCGGTTCGCCTTTGAACCAACGCCTGCGCCGGAACACGGGATGAGCCGCCCTGATCGAAATCAGTTTCTGAGTGAACGAAAGAAACTCAGCATCGATGTTGTGCCAGTCATACCAGGACACCTCGTTGTCCTGGGCGTAGGCGTTGTTGTTGCCTCGTTGGGTTCGGCCCAGTTCGTCGCCACCCGACAGCATCGGAACCCCCTGCGACAGCAGCAGGGTTGCGAGCATCGACCGTCTACGCGCATTGCGAGTCTGCAGGATCGACTGGTCCTCAGTAGGCCCCTCGACACCGGAGTTCCATGAACGGTTGTGGGACTCCCCGTCGCGGTTGTCCTCGCCGTTGGCTTCGTTGTGTTTATGGTCGTAAGCGACGAGATCGGCCAACGTGAAGCCGTCATGGGCGGTCACGAAATTGATGCTCGCCGACGGGCGTCGCCCCGAAGCGGCGTACAGGTCCGAACTGCCGGCAAGGCGGGTTGCGAGGTCGGGCAGGCTCTCATGTTCGCTGCGCCAGTACTCCCGCACGTCGTCGCGATACTTGGCGTTCCACTCCGACCACTTCGGCGGGAAACCGCCAACCTGGTACCCGCCCGGTCCCACGTCCCAGGGCTCGGCGATCAGCTTCACCTGATTGATGACGGGGTCCTGGTGAATGAGATCGAAGAACGAGGAGAGGCGATCAACCTGGTACAGGCTGCGCGCGAGCGCGGGCGCGAGATCGAAACGAAAACCGTCGACGTGCATGTCGAGCACCCAGTAGCGGAGACTGTCCATCATCATCTGGAGAGACTGGGCGTTCCCCATGTTCAAGGTGTTGCCGGTGCCCGTGAAATCGACGTAATGACGAGGGTTCGCGGGATCGAGATGGTAATAGCAACGGTTGTCAAGACCCTTGAAAGACAACGAGGGGCCCAGATGGTTGCCCTCGGCGCTGTGGTTGTAGACGACGTCGAGGATCACTTCGATTCCCGCTCGATGGAACTTCTTGACCATGGTCTTGAACTCGACAACCTGCTCACCGGTGTCGCCCCTAGAGGAGTAGGGCCCGTGCGGTGCGAAGAAACCCAGCGTGTTGTAGCCCCAATAGTTGCTCAAGCCCGCTTTGACGAGCACATGCTCCGAAACGAAGTGGTGGACCGGCAGCAGTTCGACCGCGGTGACACCCAGCGAGAGCAGATGCTCGAGCACCGGATCCGAGACCATGCCCGCGTAGGTACCCCGCAGATGCTCGGGAACATCGGGATGGTTGATTGAGATTCCCCGTACGTGGGTCTCGTAGATCACCGTGCGATGCAGCGGAGTGTCGGGAGGTGCGTCGCCCTGCCAGTCGAACGAACGACCAACTACCACCGCTTTGGGCATGAAAGGCGCACTGTCGACAGGATCGGGCGAATCGTGGTCGTCCTGTTGGAAGGCGTAGAGGGGCGGTCCCCAGCCGATGTCGCCGGTAATCGCTTTGGCGTAGGGGTCGAGCAGCAGCTTCGCTGGATTGCACCACGCCCCCCGGTTCGGTTCCCAAGGGCCGTGGACCCGGAATCCGTAACGTTGGCTCGGTCCAACCCTCGGCACGTAACCGTGGTGGACGAACGCCGTGACTTCGGGGAGTTCCAAACGCCGTTCCTGTCCGTCGGGGGAGAAGAGACAGACTTCGACCTGCTCTGCCATCTCCGAGCAGACCGCGAAGTTGGTCCCTGCGCCGTCGAAGGCCGCGCCGAGCGGGTACGGGCGACCGGGCCACACATTCACAGTCTCCGGACCTCGTCCAGCGCCGGTCGGTAGAGCCTTTCCTGGTACTCCGACACCATGCGTCCTGCCGTCACCCGGGCGCCCAGCGTGCGCCAGGCGTGGCGCATCCGTTCGATCCAGCGGGCCGAACATGCCTGACCTTCCTCGAAGAACTCTGGAATTATCCGGGCTTCAAGGATTTCAAAGACCGCAGCAGCTTCTGCACGGTCGCGCTCTTCGGGATCGACCGCTGCGCTGGAGGGGATGGTCCATCCGTTGCGACCGTCGGCCATCTCATCCCACCAACCGTCGCTGATCGAGAAATTGAGTCCTCCGTTCAACGTCGACTTCTCACCGCTGGTTCCGCAAGCTTCGTGGGGGCGGACCGGGTTGTTGAGCCAGACATCGCATCCGGCGTACATCGCCTGGGCGACTGCAATGTCGTAACCCGGTATGAAGACGAACCGCTGATGCGAAGCCGCCGACTGGCTGAAAGCGACCACTTCGCGCAGGAGTTGTTTGCCCTCGGTGTCGGCCGGGTGGGCTTTGCCGGCGAAGACGAACTGGATCGGCCTCTGCTCATCCGCGAGCAGCGCGCTCAATCGAGCGAGGTCACTCAACAGCAGTGTGGCCCGCTTGTATGTGGCGAAGCGGCGTGCGAAGCCGATCGTGAGAGCGTCGTGGTCGATCCGAGCACCGACGCGTTCGCGGATCAGCGAGTCCAGGAGCCCGATGCCCGTGCTGCGAAGCGTCCGCACCGCGCCGTCGTCGAGGTCTTCGATGCGCTCCCACGCGGACTTGTCGCCGTTCTCCCAGCCTGGCCCAAGGACCTTGTCGAAGGCGTCCTGAGCCGCAGGCATCACCCACGTGCGAGCATGCACACCGTTGGTGACCGACCCGATCCTCCGGCTTCGGGGAATCGAGGCGAAGAGGTCCCGACTGATCTTCTTGTGGAGCTTCGACACCCCGTTGCTGCGGCCCGCAGCGCGCAGACACATCGCGGCCATATTGAACCTGCCGTGTTCATCGGCGGGGTCGTGGCCCAGCGCCGTAAGCCGCTCCACGGGCACCTTCCAGCGGTCCGCCCAGGCTTTCAGCACAGGAAGGATCAGGGATTCGTCGAACCGGTCGATGCCCGCGGGAACCGGGGTGTGAGTGGTGAAGATCAACCGCGGAGTTATGGCGTCGACGGCCTCGTCGAGAGTCGCACCTGCCCGGATCTCCCGATCGAGCATTTCCAGGATCAAGAACCCGGCGTGCCCTTCGTTGAGATGAACGACCGGCACGTTCCATCCGAGGGCGGCCAGCGCTCGCATCCCACCCACTCCGAGCACGACCTCTTGCAGCAGACGGTGCTGACGGTCACCGCTGTAGAGGCGATCAGTGATCTTTCGGTTGCTGTCGCTGTTGCCCGCCACTTCGGTGTCGAGGACTATCAGCGGCACGCGGCCGACATCGAAACGCCACACGCCGGCTGCCACTTCACAGCCGGCGAGGGGCACCGTGACCACGATTCCGGTGTCGGTCGCCCCGAGTCGCTCAGGATGCTGTGGTTCGTAGCGCTCGCGTTGAGACCCGTCGGCAATCTCCTGGCGGAAGAATCCCTCGCGGTAGAACAAACCCACTCCGCACAGCGACGTACCGGCGTCGCTCGCTGCTTTGAGATGATCGCCGGCGAGAATACCCAGCCCCCCGGAGTACTGGGGCAGTACGTCGCTGATCCCGAATTCCGGAGAGAAGTACGCGACCTCCGGAATCGAACTCAGATCGGCGCTGAAAGCGGTCGTCTGCCGGTTCACCTGCTCCACCGCCGCAACCAGTTCAGGATCGTTTGCCAGTGCTTCCCAGTCAGCTTCCGCCGTGCGTTCAATGACAGCCAGGGGATGCTCTCGCGGCTCGCGTCCCGGGAGTCGGTCCAGCACCAACGCAGCCTGATTCGACCAGGTCCAAGCGTAATTCTTGGCGATGTCACGGTAAGCGCACGATAGTTCTTCGGGCAACAACGCGAGTCCTTCTGGTGTCCGTCCTCAGCGAGCTTGCGAGCCTACTAGCTGCCGATTTCATTGAGACTCAGCCGGATCCTCAAGCGAGGGGACCGGTGCCGGCCGGGTCTGCCCGAAGCGTCCGGCCGCTGCCGGATACTCAAGCGAGGGGACCCGTGACCGACTCGACGGCGCTCACCAGACCCTCGGCGCCCAGCAACCGGTCCGCTGCCAGAAGTTCAGGAGACAACCAACGGTCGGCACCGGGTCCGGCGACTTCGGAACGCAGCAGATCCGTGGCTGCGGCCGTCGCCGCGGCCGGAGCGAGCGGTGTTCGCAACTCGATCGCCCTGGCGGCGGCGACCCACTCTACAGCGAGGATGCGACGGAGATTCTCGACCACACGCCGCAGTTTCCGAGCCGCTCCCCAGCCCATCGACACATGGTCCTCCTGCATCGCTGATGTGGGCAGGGAGTCGACCGAGGCTGGTGATGCGAGGCGACGGTTCTCAGCACACATTGCAGCAGCGGTGTACTGGCCGATCATGAGACCGCTGTCCACACCTGGATCGTCGGCCAGGAAGGGTGGGAGGCCATGGGAGCGTGCCGGATCGAGCAGCCGGTCGAGCCGACGTTCGGCGATGGCTCCCGTCTCTGCCAAGGCGACCGCCAGATAGTCGGCTGCCATTGCGACCGGAGCGCCGTGGAAATTGCCGCAGGATTCGATGCGGCCGTCGGGAAGCACCATCGGATTGTCGATGGCAGAGGCCAGTTCCAACTGTGTGACTCCTGTGACGAAAGCGAGCGTGTCACGCGCCGCTCCGTGCACCTGGGGTGTGCAACGCACGGAGTAGGCGTCCTGCACCCGATCGTCGCCGCTGCGGTGGCTGGCAACGATCGGGGAGCCCGACAGGATGGCCCGCAGGTTGAATGCGCTTGCTTGCTGGCCGGGGTGGGGCCGCAGCGCCAAGATGTCCGCGGCGAAGGCCCGATCGGTGGCCAGGAGTGCCTCGACACTGCATGCTGCGACTATGTCCGCTACTTTGAGCAGGTACGAGGCGTCGTGGACTGCGAGACAGAGCATCGCCAGGATTCCGTCGGTGCCGTTGGTGAGTGCCAAACCCTCCTTCTCGGTCAGTTCCAGGGGTTCGATTCCGGCCTGACTGAGAGCCGCAGCAGCACTGGAGGCTGCGTTGCCCACTACTGAATCGCCCACTACTGAGTTGCGCACTACCACGTTGCCCTCTCCCATGAGCACCAGCGCAGCGTGGGCCAATGGGGCCAGATCGCCGCTGGCGCCGAGCGAACCGTGTTCGGGAACGATCGGGACGATCCCAGCGTTGATGAGCTTCAGCAACGTTTCAGCGACCAGGGGCCTGGTGCCTGAGACTCCGAGAGCCAGCGTCCGAGCGCGCAGGAACATCATCGCGCGGACCACTTCGGCCTCCACGGCCGGACCCATCCCCGCGGCGTGGGAACGAATCATTGCGCGTTGCAGGTCCGCGCGCCTTTCGGGTGGGACAACGGTGTTGGCGAGCGCTCCGAAACCGGTGGACACCCCGTACACGGGTTCTCCTCGGGCGAGGCGTTCGACTGTCTCACGCGACTGCGCCATCCGCTCGAGGGCGGTCTCGGTCAGTCGGATCCGCTCTTCGTGTCGTGCAACGGCGACGACCTGAGCGATGGTGACTCCGGGCCCGTCGAGTACCACGGTCATCGCGACGGGCCTTCGGGAGCGGCGAGCGCGAGCGATACAGACACGGCTACATCGGTTATCGCCTCTGCTGCGGTCTGCAAACGCTCCTCCGCCAGGCGATCCGCGGGTCCGAGCAAGGAGAGCGCTCCGACGACCTGCGATGAGCCGTGGATCGGCGCGACGACAGCGGTGACGTCGGGTTCGATGGATCCGGTATTGAAATACAGTCGCGGCCGCGAGCCGGGCGCCTCCGGTGTGCAGAGCAGCGCCTGCCCAACAGCGGTTCCGGCCAGTGGAACCGACCTGCCCACCCAGCCGACGTGGCGAATCGCTCGTCGACTTTCGGCGGTCGTTATGTAGACGGCCTCACTGCCGTCACGTACAGCCACGTACGCGGACTCCTCGGTGGCCGCGACGAGCCGTTCGAGTCCAGGTTGGGCCGCTGTCGTCAACCTGGCGTACGGACCTCGTTGGTGCGATACCAAAGCCATGCGCACAAAGGCTGGGCCGACCGAGTACAGACCCTGGTCGTCCTTGATCAGATAACCTTCATTGGTCAACAAGCGCAGGTGGCGCAGAGCTGTGCTTGTCGGAAGGTCGGCTTGGACTGCGGCGGCGGTGAGGCTGATCGCTCCGCTGTTCGCGACCGTCGAGAGCAGCGTCAGCACTCGTTCGGCAGAGCGCGAGCTGTGCAGCGTCGAGGAGGCGTTCAGCTCGGCGGGGGCAGCGGTATCGGACATGGGTTGAGCACCTGTAGATCAATATTCCTTAGATTTCAGTATCTGAAATTAGTTGTTAGGTATTGGCAGTTTACGCAATTCGTTGCTACCATGCAAACACCTCCGACGCACGACAATGACCGATGGAGCCGATTCGGCATGGGCACCTCCGCACGACAGAATTCGAGCGCACCTGCCGGAGACGTCGCGGCGCCGACAGGTCCGTTGCTGACCTGTCGCAACTGGCCCCAGGAAGCGGCCTTCCGGATGCTTCAGAACAATCTCGCCCCCGACGTCGCCGAACGTCCCGACGAGCTAGTCGTGTACGGGGGCACCGGTCGGGCCGCACGCTCATGGGATGCCTACCACGCGATCATCGATTCACTCACGAAGCTCGCCGACGACGAAACACTGCTCGTGCAGTCCGGAAAACCAGTCGGGATCCTCCGTACCCACGAGTGGGCGCCCAGGGTGCTGATCGCCAACTCCAACCTCGTGCCCGAATGGGGCACATGGGACGAGTTCCGGCGCCTCGAACACTTGGGCCTGACAATGTACGGGCAGATGACAGCCG
The DNA here is from genome assembly GCA_965116485.1 of Acidimicrobiales bacterium. Lineage (GTDB taxonomy): Bacteria > Actinomycetota > Acidimicrobiia > Acidimicrobiales > Aldehydirespiratoraceae > VXYK01. The sequence continues at coordinate 2,159,879 of OZ220692.1, read as the reverse complement.
GTTCCTGGATCTACATCGGGACGCAGGGAATCCTGCAGGGAACCTACGAATGCTTCGCGGCGATCGCGCGCAAACGATTCGGTGGTTCGTTGGCGGGGACCCTGACCGTCACGGCGGGCTTGGGCGGGATGGGGGGCGCGCAGCCGCTCGCCGTCACCATGAACGACGGCGTCGCGCTCTGCATCGAAGTTGATCCCGGACGCGCCGAACGCCGAGTGCAGACCCGCTATCTCGACATCCTCACCGACGACTACGCACAGGCACTGCGTCAATGCCGGCAGGCCGTCGCTCAACAGGTTCCGCTCTCGGTCGGGCTGATCGGAAACGCTGCGGACCTGTTGCCCAGACTCCTCGCCGACGGAGTGGCCGCGGACATCGTCACCGACCAGACCCCCGCGCACGACCCGCTGTCATATGTCCCCAACGATCTGGCTCCCGAAGCAGCAGAGGAGATGCGACGCAATCAACCCGAGGAGTTCATCCGCAGGTCCCGCGCAGCGATGGCCGCCCATGTCGAAGCCATGGTCGGCTTTCTCGACGCCGGCGCCGAGGTGTTCGACTACGGCAACAGCCTCCGAGCCGAGGCGGCGCTGGGTGGCTGCGACCGCGCCTTCGCCTATCCCGGATTCCTCCCCGCGTACATCCGACCGCTCTTCTGTGAAGGCAAAGGACCCTTCCGTTGGGTGGCGCTGTCGGGTGACCCGGCCGACATCGCAGCCACCGACCGGGCCGTTCTCGACGAATTCCCCGAAGACGAGGGGTTGGCCCGTTGGATCAAACTGGCTGGTGAAAGGGTCGCCTTCCAGGGTCTGCCGGCGCGCATCTGCTGGCTCGGCTACGGCGAGCGCCACCGCTTGGGGCTGCGGTTCAACGAAATGGTCCGATCGGGGGAACTCGCCGCCCCCATCGTCATCGGCAGGGACCACCTCGACTCGGGCTCGGTCGCCTCGCCCTACCGCGAGACTGAGGACATGCTCGACGGCAGCGACGCAATCGCCGACTGGCCCCTGCTCAATGCCCTGGTCAACACCTCCTCCGGGGCGTCCTGGGTGAGCATCCACCATGGTGGCGGAGTCGGTATCGGTCGCTCCATCCACGCCGGCCAGGTGAGCATCGCCGACGGGACCGACCTGGCGGCCCAGAAGCTGGAGCGGGTCCTGCTCAACGACCCGGCCACCGGGGTGATGCGCCACGCCGATGCCGGCTACCTCGAAGCCAACGTCCTGGCCGCCGAGAGGGGCGTGCACATCCCGATGTCGTCCCAGACCGCCCAGACAGCCCAAACAGCCCAGACAGCGCCATGAGCGCGTCAAGATCCGGATCAACCAACCATGGCCGTTCGTGAAATCCTCTCCATAGGACACCCGGTGTTGCGCACCCCGTCTGTCGACGTCGGCCTGCACGAGATAGCAGGCGAACGCGTCCAGGGGATAGTCAACGACCTCATCGACACGATGCGCGACGCCAGCGGAGCCGGTCTGGCAGCCAACCAGATCGGCGAGACATGTCGCATCGTCGTCCTCGAAGTGAACGACAACCCCCGCTACCCCTACAAACCGCCGATCCCTCTGACAGTGGCCATCAACCCGCAACTGGAAGTGCTGGACGAACAGACCGTGGTCATTAACGAGGGCTGCCTGTCGCTGCCGCTGCGCGGCGACGTGAAGCGCCACGTCAACATCCGTGTCCGCTACTTCGATCAGCATGGAACCGAGCACCACACTGAGGAGCGGGGCCTGACCGCCGGCACCTGGCAGCACGAATGCGACCACCTCGACGGCATCCTCGTCGTGGACCGTGCCGACCCCACCACGTTGAGCACCTGGGACGAGTTCGAAAAACACCACCGCGATGCCTTCATCGAGCGCATCACCCGATTCGTGAACGAGACAGGCTCATGAACAAACACAGGCTCATGAACAAGCAGTACTGGTGCGAACTGGCCTGGTTGGGTGGGCCCCGAGTCGTGCCCGGGGTCGTGATCGAGGTGACCGGTGACCGAATCAGCGCTCTCAACGCCGGCGTGGCGGCGCCGCCGACAGACGCTGTGCAACTCGCAGGCGTGACGATCCCGGCACTCTCCAACGCCCACAGCCACGCCTTCCACCGGGCGATGCGAGGCCGAACCCACGCCGAAAAGGGAACCTTCTGGACATGGCGCGAACTGATGTATCGGGTTGCCGCGAACCTCGATCCCGACAACTACTACAGGCTGGCCCGCGCAGCCTTCGCGGAGATGGCACTCGCTGGAATCGGCGTCGTCGGTGAGTTCCACTACGTGCACCACCAGCAATGCGGAAGCCCGTACACCGACCCCAACGCCATGGGAATCGCAGTCGCCAATGCCGCACTTGACGCCGGAATCCGCCTGACCCTGCTAGACACCCTCTACCTGCACGGCGGTCTCGACCCCGAAGCCTCCAACGGCTACGCCCCGATCCGTCCCCAACAGGCCCGTTTCAACGACCGCTCGGCGGCCGGTTGGGTCGACCGGGTCGACGCACTGGCTCAGACGTTGTCAACCCCGACCTGCAAGGTGGGAGCGGCAGTCCACTCGGTTCGCGCCGTCGACCCAGCATCCATCGAGACCGCAGCAGCCTGGGCCCGCCAGAACGGCGCCCCGCTGCACGTCCACGCCTCCGAGCAGCCCGCGGAGAACCAGCAGTGCCTCGCAGTCCACGAATGCACCCCCACCGAGTTGTTCGCCAAAACAGCCGGACTCGACGGTGACGTGACGCTGGTCCACGCCACTCACGCGTCGGATCAGGACGTCTTCATGATCGGCGAGGCGGGGGCGAACTGCTGCTTGTGCCCCACAACCGAACGCGACCTGGCCGACGGTGTGGTACCTGCAGCCGATCTCGCCGACGCCGGGACTCAGCTGTGCCTGGGGTCCGATTCCAACTCTGTGATCGACCTGTTCGAAGAGGCTCGGGCTGTTGAACTCGACCAGCGCACCACCTGGCTCGAGCGAGGAGTCTTTGCAGTCGACTCGCTGGCGGCGATGGCCACGGTCAACGGCTACCGGGCACTCGGTTGGGCCGACGGGGGCACCCTGGCGCCGGGATCGCCGGCCGACTTCGCCACCGTGAACCTCGACTCGGTACGCCTCTGCGGCACCGATGCCACCAGCGCCCTGGCCTCAATCGTCTACTCAGCCACCAGTACCGACGTCAGCCATCTTGTGGTCGGAGGCGAACCCGTGGTCGTTGACGGAACGCACAGGTCGATTGACGTTGAAGCAGAGCTGGCGGCAGCCATCGCAGCGGTGGTCATGCCATGACGCTGGTGATCGACAACATTTCCGAACTCATAACCAACGACCCGACCTTGGGCACCGGACCGCTCGGCATAATCGACGGCGCGTCGGTGGTCATCGGCGACGACAGAGTGCTTGCAGTGGGTCCCGCGGGGGCGTCGGCCGACGAACGAATCGACGTAGACGGACGTTGCGTACTCCCGGGCTTCGTGGACTCCCACACCCATCTCGTGTTCGCCGGCGACCGAGCCGAGGAGTTCACAAGGCGCATGGCGGGAGAACCCTATGACGGCGGCGGGATCCGCGTCACGACCGACGCAAGTCGCCGGGCCGGACGAGAATCGCTGAGAGGCGCGCTCAGCCGACGACTCGAGGAAGTCCACTCGGCCGGCACAACCACGGTTGAGATCAAATCGGGATACGGACTGTCGGTCGACTCCGAAGCCGAGTTGACCTCCCTGGCCGCAGAAGTCACCTCCGAGAGCACCTTCCTGGGAGCGCACCTCGTCCCGAGTGAGTATCAAGACCGAATCGACGACTACGTCGAGTTGGTATGCGGTCCGATGCTCGACGCCGTACGCACACATGTCCGCTGGATCGACGCGTTCTGCGAAACCGGCGCTTTCGACACAGACCAGTCACGAGCCGTGCTCGAAGCAGGTCGTCAAGCCGGTTTGGGCCTGCGGCTGCACGCCAATCAACTCAGGCACGGCCCCGGAGTCCAACTCGGAGTCGAGTTGGGCTGTGCTTCTGTCGACCATTGCACCTATCTCTCCGATGACGACATCGAGGCACTGGCAGCCAGCGACACGGTCGCCACGTTCCTGCCGGCGACGGATTTCTCCACCCGCCAGCCCTACCCCGACGCTCGTCGCGCCATAGACGCCGGCGTCAAGGTCGCCATAGCCTCAAACTGCAATCCGGGTTCGAGCTACACCACATCGCTGTCGTTCTGCATAGCGCTCGCAGTGCGCGACATGCACATGACCATCGACGAGGCTGTCGCCGCGGTGACCACCGGCGGCGCCGCGGCTCTGCAGCGCCCCGAGCTCGGCCGGATCGTCGAGGGCGCGCCGGCACACCTGACAATTCTCGACGCACCGAGCCGACATCACCTCGCTTACCGACCGGGCGTTCCGCTGATTTGGCGGACGCTCGGCTCCGACTACCGGATCCCGTCCACCAACGACCAGACCAAAAACTGAACCGAACAGGAGAAATCATGACAATCGAAGTTCCCAACCCCACAGAACACAACCAGTGGTATCCCTTCGCGAACCGCCCGTTGCCACCCGAAGTCGACGGCCGTGTCGCCAACCCGGCCGTGATCCCGGTCTTCGACGCGGTGCCCCTCCCGGACAGCGCGCGGTTCGTTGTGGTCGGTGCGGGAGTCCACGGGCTGTCGAGCGCCTACCACCTCGCCATGTACCTCGAACGCTCCGGCAAAGGCAAGGGCAGCGACGTGGTGCTGATCGACAAGCAGGGGCCGGGAGCCGGGGCTACGGGCCTCGCCTGCGGCTGTGTCCGCAACCTCTACATGACCGGGCCGCTGCACGCCATCCTGCGGGCCAGCGTGGAGGTCTGGGAGTCAGATCCAGTGAACTTCGGTTTCCAGCAGGTCGGCTACGTCTCAGTGGGGGAGGCCAACCAAGAGGCCGACTACGTCAAACTGCAGGCTTCGCAGGCAGCGAGCGGCTATCCGTCGGATCTCTACACCGGTTCGGAAGCGCATGCCTTCCTGACAGGCTTGTGGCCCGATTTCAAAACGGAGAACTGTGACGTGGTATTGCACGAACTTCGTTCGGGCTACGCAGGCACCCACATGGCAGTTTGGGGGCTCGACCAGAAGTGTCGCCAGTGGGGCGTGCAGCGCGTCTACGGCACCAGCGTCACCGGTTACACGCTCGACGCGTCAGGCTCGGTGACTGCGGTCGAGACCGACCACGGTTCGATCGCCTGCGAGCAGGTAGTCGTCGGCGCGGGTGCATGGACGCCCGAGCACTGGGAATGGCTCGGCGGTCCGTCACACATCGATGTCGGATACCCCGACGGCCATGTCGAGACCCAGGCCGACATGTGGACCTATTGGCGACTGCTCGAGGGGGAGGTGCTGTTGCCCGAGGGTGTCGACTTCCGCACGGCGCAGTACAAGGATTCGCCTGTACTGCACGTCGAACTGATGAACACGCCCGTCTACGGAGACGACAACACCCTGCTCAAAGACCATTTTTACTCCTACGTTCGCTACGCGGCCGAAAGAGTGGGCGCCCCGGGACTGCAGGGCGGGACGATTCCAGTGAAGATCGGCCCCGAAGCGGCAGTCGAGCCCTACGGTCACCTGAACGACATATACCAGGCAGAGCAATGGTTCGCCGACTACTACTGCGCGACCCTCGGCATGCTGTTCAAGCGACTCGAGAACCTACGGCCCTACTTCAAGGAACGCCGCAACGGAGGGATCGGTGCGTTCACCCCCGACAACGTGCCCGTCTTCGACTACGTCGCCGACAATGCCTGGGTGATCGCCGACTCCAACCACGGGTTCAAGATGATCGGCGTGGGCAAACTCACGGCTCAGATGCTTGTGTACGGCCAGAAGCCCGACGAGCTCAAACCGTTCACCCTCGAGCGCTACCGCACAGGCAACGCCTTCGGAGACCGCAACTCCAACTGCCCCTGGGTGTAATGCTCCGGGTGTAACGCCCCTGGGTCTGGGACCTGTGCTCTGTCATCCTCAATGGGAGTAGAGTCCTCCTCAATGGAGCGATGATGCATGATCCGCTAGAGGACTTGGCCGACGAAGCGGTCACGCTTGTCGGCGGATGGCTCGAAGAGGCCAACGCCCTCGAAACCCCAGCGGAACGCAGGTCGGTCCGTCAAATGGCCGGCGTCGTCGCCGACCCGGCGGGCATGAGGTTCACGATGCGGTTCGTGGACCGGGTCGTGAGACCCGAGAATCATCGCGTCGCTGCTCAACAGCTGTCCGGACTCGTAGCCCAAGACCGGCTTCCAGACTTCCTGTCGGCGATGGACCGAAGACTCCTCAAAGCCGGGGCAAGACTCGCGCCCTTGTTGCCGGGGATCGTCATGCCTTTGGCCAATAGGCGCATGCGCAACCTGATCGGGCATCTTGTCGTCGACGCCGAACCCGACGCCATGGCAGATCACTTCGGCGTTCGAAAAAAGCAGGGCTTCCGCTTGAACGTCAACCTGCTGGGCGAGGCTGTGCTCGGCGACAGCGAAGCGCGGGCGCGCCAAGCCGAGGCCCTGAGGCTGCTTGAACAACCAGACATCGACTATGTCTCGGTGAAACTCTCTTCGATCGTGGCCCAACTCAACTACTGGGACTTCGAGGGCTGCATCGAGCGGGTGTCGGAGCGCCTTCGTCCCATTTTGCAAAAGGCTCAGAGCACGAGCCCTGCGACTTTCGTGAACCTCGACATGGAGGAGTATCACGACCTGGAACTCACCTTGGCCGTGTTCACGGCTCTGCTCGACGAACCCGAACTGCATACGCTCGACGCGGGCATCGCGATACAGGCCTACCTCCCGGATTCGCTGAATGCACTCGAGACCCTTCAAGCTTGGGCCGCCAAGCGCCACCAGCGAGTGCTCGACGGTCGAACAGGCGGAACTGTGAAGGTGAGACTGGTCAAGGGGGCCAACCTGGCAATGGAACGGGTCGACGCCGCCATGCACGGCTGGGAACAGGCCCCGTACCGCACGAAAGCCGAGACGGACGCCAACTACAAGCGCTGCCTCGACCAGATGTTTTACCCGGAGCGCCTGAGAGCCATGAAAATCGGGGTGGCCAGCCACAACCTGTTCGACATCGCTTTCGCCAAACTTCTCGCTGATGAGCGCGGGGTCGCCGACCGGGTCGAGTTCGAGATGCTCGAGGGGATGGCGCCGACCCATGCCCGCCTGATCCGGTCGCAGTTCGCCGACGCCGGCCACTCGGAACAGTCAGGCCTGCTCCTCTACACGCCGGTCGTCGCCGCCGAGGACTTCGATGTGGCGATCAGCTATCTGTTCCGGCGTCTTGAGGAGAACGCCGCTGACGAGAACTTCATACGCCGACTCCTTTCTCTCAGCTCGCACGGGTCGTCGGTGAGCAGAAACACCGCCGACGCAGCGATGGAATCCGAAGCGGAGCGCTTCAGGGCTTCGGTGCGGGACCGTCACCTCTTCGGTACCACTCCTCAACGAACCCAGAACCGGCTCGTCGAAACGCACACAGAAGTAGGCCAAGCCTTCACCAACGCCGCAGACACCGACCCGGCTCTGAAAGCGAACCGCCAATGGGCCAAATCCGTGATGTCCAGATCAGACGTGTCGATCAAGGCGCCGGTCGTGACGAGCCGCACAGAGATCGACCAGATCGTTGCGCGAGCCGCCGAAGGCCACGAGCTGTGGCAGCGGTGCAGCGCCGACGAAAGACGCCTGAAGCTTCATGACGTGGCCAATGAACTAGCCGACCGTCGTGGTGATCTGGTGGCGGCGATGATCCACGAAGCGCACAAGGCCATCGATCAGGCTGACCCCGAAGTGTCCGAAGCGATCGATTTCGCTCGCTATTACGCGGACCGGACTCTGGACCTTGAGACCCCTTCGTCGGCTTCTTTCAGCCCGTTCGGCGTGGTCTGCGTCGTACCGCCGTGGAACTTTCCGGTCGCGATCCCCACGGGCGGGGTCACCGCATCGCTGGCTGCAGGCAACGCTGTTGTGTTCAAACCGGCGCCGGAATCGGTGCGTTGCGCAGAGATCGTGGCCGAGTGCTGCTGGAGCGCGGGGATACCTGAAACGGTGCTGCAATTCGTGCGAGTTCCAGAAGACGAGGTCGGGAGGCATCTCATTGCCCACAACGGGCTGGGTGCGGTGATACTCACGGGTGCCTACGAGACAGCCGAACTGTTCAGAAGCTGGAATCCAGACCAACGGATTTTCGCTGAGACCTCGGGGAAGAACTCTCTGATCATCACCCCGAATGCCGACGTTGATCTGGCGGTCGCCGATCTGGTGGCATCCGCGTTCGGTCACAGCGGGCAGAAGTGTTCAGCAGCGAGCCTGGCGGTATGCGTCGGCGATGTCTACGGCTCGCCCCGATTCCGCACTCAACTCATCGATTCCGTCGCAAGTCTGCAGGTGGGTCCGTCGTCGGATCTGGCGACGACGATGGGACCGCTGATCCGCGAACCCGATCCCAAACTCATACGCGGCCTCACACAGCTCGACGGTGACGAGAGATGGCTGATCCAACCCCAAAGGCTGGGGCCCACAACCTGGACACCCGGGATCCGCAGCGGCGTGCAGGGTGGTTCCTGGTTCCACCAGACAGAGTGCTTCGGACCGGTTCTTGGCCTCATGAAAGCCGAGACCCTCAGCGAAGCCGTGCAATTGCAGAACGCAACTCCCTTCGGTCTCACCGGCGGGATCCACTCGCTCGACGACACAGAGATCAGCTACTGGTTGGAGCATGTCCAGGTCGGGAACGCCTATGTCAATCGCGCGATCACCGGAGCGATCGTTCGGCGGCAACCGTTCGGCGGATGGAAACGCTCGTCGATCGGACCCGGCGCAAAGACCGGCGGTCCGAACTATCTCGCACAACTCGGAGCTTGGAAACCCCGCGACCTGAATCTCGACTCCGCCGAGTGGTTGGAGCGAGCGGTCGCCAGCGATGACGATGCGTGGAGAAGCGAGTTCTCAACCGAGCACGACCCGAGCGGACTCTTCTGCGAATCCAACCGATTCCGCTATCGACCCCTCGAAAGGGTCGCCGTGAGATGTGAGGCCGAAGCTCCTCAGGTGGAGCGGGACCGCGTGCTGAGCGCGGCTGAGCGTTGCGGAGTCGACGTTGTGCTCTCGGAGAGTTCGCGGGAGTCTGCCGAGGCGTTCGCCGACCGCCTGGTCGATCTCAAGGTGGACCGCATTCGTCTGCTCGGCGCTGGCCGACCGGTAATCCGGGATCGCGCCCACGAACTCGGAATCCACGTCGCGGGCGACCCCGTGACGGCCGAAGGCAGGATCGAACTGCTTCACTATCTCCGCGAGCAGGCGATCAGCCAGACCGCGCATCGCTACGGAAACCTGCTGTAGCGCAGTCAGTTCTCAACCCAGACCCAACGGCCGGAGGGCCCGGCAACACGGTCGGGGCGTTCCATGCACTGCACGTCCAGATGTATCGGGAGCAGATGACGGACGTAGAAGGCGTGGACGGTGATGGAGGGCGTGACGAGATCCTCGTAGCGCCTGATCTCCACCCGCGGCTCGGATTCCTGGCTCTTCGCGTTTGAGGGGGCAGTGGGGGTTACGAAGATGCGATGGAATTCGCGACCGCTTCGGCAATGCGTCCTGCTGCATCGCTCGGCAATAGTTTCGCGGCGTCGCCATCGGGAAGGCGGACGAGCCACCGGTCCACATCGGGCAATTCCAAGGTGAGTTCGGCGATCCCTGGAGAGTGTTCATAGCCGCGAATCCAAGTCCTGTTCCCTGCCGGATCGGGCACTGACCAGAATATGGATGGACCGTCACCAATGCCGTGGGCGTCCTTCAATTCGTAGCTGCGAAATCCGGTCCAGGCGAGGAATCGCTGACTCCCGAGGCCGGGGACCGTGGCGTTGATGCGGAACAACCAGGAGTTGGCTGCCGGATCGGCTTGCGACAAAGCTGCGTAGTCATCTGCTGACAGTTCTGCGTCGTACCAGCGCGTTGAAACGTCACCCATATTGCCGATTGCAGCTTCAAGAGCTTCGTCCACCAACGAAAATAAAAGACTCACGGCGTCGTTCCAGATAGCAACTTGACGTTCTTGGGCCTTGCGCAATTTAGCCTGAACGACATCGTATCCTTGCTGTCTCGTCGCTGTTCGCTCCAGATCCCTGAGGGCGTCTTTGGCTCTGCCGAGAATTAACTCAGCTATGTGCTCTAGATTCCCGCCGAGATCGGATTCGGCCAAAGCGTCGTAGTAACGCAGGCGGTCCTTGCGCCGAATAATGACGCTGGGAAATCCGCCGCGGACGAGTTCGAGGTTCATCACCGCGCGCGCCGTGCGTCCGTTGCCGTCGGTGAAGGGGTGGACGTGCGTGAGCCAAGCATGCAAGACGATTGCCCGGGTAAGCGCCGAGGTTGTCGCGTTGTCCATAGACCAGCGCTCCCAGTCTTCCATTCCCGACATTACTTCTTCCCAAGAGGCGGGAGGTTCGTGGGGAGAGCCGGAGATGATCACCGATGTCGAGCGGAATAAACTGGATCCAGCAGGATCTCCTAGAATCAAGGCGTGAAGTTCCTTTACCTGTTCAAGGTTTGTCGGTTCGGGGTTGCCGGCAAGTTCGACAAGACGCTCCAAAGCTTTCGAAAGATTTACGGCATCCGCGGCGTAAGCGGGGTCGTGCCCGGTGATGGTGATGCCTTGTAACACCGCCATTTGAGTCTCGCCAACGTCCAGCGTGCTGCCCTCGATCGCGTTCGACTCAGCGATCTGCTCGAAACGCTTGTCACCGAAATAGGCGCGCAGCGTTTCTTGGGTGAGCTTGCCTTGCTCCCGCAACAACTCCACGTGTTCGTGCAGTTCGGCCGCTTCGTCAAGTATCCAACCACCCGTCGCTTCCAGGCTGTAGGGACTTCCTTCAAGGTTGAGCAACACCCGCGTCATGCTAGTTCTCGGTCAGTCAGATCGTGGGAATGCACCACTTCGTCAAGAGACGGCCGAAACCGGAAGTGACCCCGAGGAGAGGATTTGGGGGGTCACTCGTCGTCGACTTCCTCGGTGACCGTTATCGCGTCTTCGGGGCAGTTGGCGGCGCCCAACCTGGCCCGCTCGCGCAGAGCCGCCGGTACCGGAGCGACCTGCTCCTGGCAGTAGCCGTCATCGTCGGGTTCGTACACGTCGCCGGCGAGCGTGTAGCAGCGGCCGTGACCGGTGCAGCGCTCGCGGTCGACAAGAATCTTCATCGCGGCTCCTAATCGTCACCGGGTGCGGAACAGGTGGGCGACCACCGCAGCAATGGGCGGGGGTTGGCCGTTGGCGAGCGGTTCGAGAGTGAATTCGACCTGGGATTCTCTGGGATCGGCACTTGGGATGACCGTGGCCATGAGCTGGCAGGGCACCGAGTTCAGAGCGGTGAAGGTCACCTGCATGATCCCCGATTCCGGATCCAGGTAGCTGAGTTCGCCGAGTTGATGTCCCAACTCGCAGAGCCGGGCAAAGACGTCACCGGGCGGCAGCAGCAGCACCAGCTTCTCGTCGGGTGGATCCGTGGGTGGGGGAGCGGGCGGGGGGTGCTTGACCGGCGGCGCCTGTTGCAGCCATGCGTAGGCCTCGGTGATGCGCGCCGCGGCGGCAGTGTCGCCGCCGACGTCGGGATGTGTCTTGCGAATCAGCCTGCGGTAGGCCCGAGTGATGTCGGCGCCTTGCGCGGTTCGGTCCAGCCCCAGTGTCCTCAGCGCCAGATCACGGTTCACCGACGACAGCCTAGATGCCGCTCAGGCATCGAGGTTCTCGATCTCGGTGAGCAGGAGTGGGAGCACCTCGCGCCAGTCGCCGACAATGCCGGCATCGGCGTGTTGCCAAGCGGGTGCGTCCGGGTCGTTGGTGATCGCCAACACAGCCAACGAGCCGCGGACACCGACCGTGTGATTGAACTTGCCGCTCGCCCCGATCATCACGAACAGCCGCGGCGAGATGCTGCGACCGGTTATGCCGATCTGGCGGGCGTGGGGCATCCATCCGTTGTCTGTGACCTTGCGGGTACAACCCAGTTCCGCGTCGAGGAGTCGCGCCAGAGGGTCAAGCTTCGGATAGTCCGCCGGGTCGACGCCTTGACCGACCGCAATAACCGCCGAGGCGTCAGCCAGGATGTCAATGTCGTCGTCACGGCGGAGGCCGGTCACCCGAACCCGGCCTCGGGGAGTGACTTCGATTCGTTCTTCGGTCGGCACCTTCCGACGCTCGGGTTCAAGGGGTTCGGGGGTGGGCAACACGCCCGCGCGCACCGTTGCCAACTGTACGGCGGTGCTGGTGTGAACCGCGACGATGAGTTGGCCGCCGAAAGCCGACTTCCAGGCCACCAACCGCCCGTCTTCGACGTCGAACTCCACCGCGTCCCCGGCGAGTCCGGCACCGAGGTCGGCGGCCACTCGAGAAGCGATCTCCCGGCCGGCGGAGGTCCCCGGCGCCAATATCGCCCACGGCGACCGACTGGCAGCCCAAGTTGCCAGGCCAGCAGCGACATCCTCTTCGACTGCGGCTTCGGCCAGGTGGACGATGTGGTCCGCGCCGTAGGTTGCCAGATACTCCGCATCGACGACCAGCTCGGCCGATGACGCGCCCATGCTGCCCGGTAGCAGAACCGCCGTGGAACCGTTGATCTCACCTGCCAGCAGGCCCGCGGCGCCGAGCAACTCCCGAAGCAGCTTGTCGCGCCCCGGTTCCGCGAGCACTGCCACCACTCCGCCGGGACCTCTGGGAGAACGCACGAGCTTGGGCTCGACGGCCTGCTCGGCCGTGTCGAAACCACCCTTGCGGGCGATGGCACGCACGGCGCGGCGAACCTGCTCGGCCAAAGGCAGACCCCCTTCGACACAACGCTCCCGGTCCACTGCCAACGATCTGGTTCTGCCCACCCGCGTCGGACTCCCTGCCTGTCCCCGGGGTCCAGAACCCAAGGCTTCGGCGCCCACGAACCGTATCCGTTCGGCTGGAACAAGCGCCCGGCCGGACGGAGGAACCTTGCTGGGTTCACACAGCCTCTCCGCGCAGGACAGCACGGCGGGAAGCATGATCTCGCAATCCATCCACTGGTCATCGAGCTCACAGCCCAGACGCAATCGCCGACCGTCGAGCGTCAACTCCTTGACCGCCGTGGCGAAGGGCAGGTCGAGCAACTCTGCGATCTGAGGAGGCACCTGCCCGGTGTCGGCGTCGACCGAGCTCTTTCCGCACAACAGCAGATCGAAGGGGCCGTCTTGAGTGAGGGCCGCTGCCAGCGCTCGGGCGGTCGCCAAAGTGTCAGATCCCGCGAAGGCCGGGTCGGTGACCAGCACAGCGTCTGTCGCAACGTTTCGGTCGAGTCCCCAGGCGACCGCCTCGCGCAACGCGTCCTGCGCGCTCGGCGGGCCCAGCGTGTACACGGTGACCGAGCAGTCCGGGTTCTGTGAGGCAAGCTCGACCGCCTTCGACACGGCCCTGCGGCAGTATGCGCTCATCTCCAGTTCGCTGCCGCTTCGAATCAAACGTCCGTCGGGCCCCAATGCCATCTCTTCAATGGCAGGTACTTGCTTGATGAGCACGGCGATCCGCATGAGTTCCCAGTCTCCCGTCAACGGTATCTTGCTCGTGGCCCGGAACTAGAACCAAGCGGGAGCGTCGGATAGTTGCGAGAGGGCCACCAGCACAGCCAGTTCGCCGATCTGTTCCGTGGCACCCAGGACATCGCCCGTCAGACCTCCGAACCTGCGGCTTGCCAACACCGCCATCATCGTCGCCACGCCGACCACAGCCACCGACGCCGCCAATCCAGCCACACCCGACAGCGCGGCGGTCCCGAAGAAGAGCACCACCACAACGGCCACAGAACGACGTGAAAGATGCGCTGTGTACACGGCGCCCAACCCGGCCGCGCGGGCGCCGCTGAGGATCAGCATCAACGTCAACGCACCAGTTCTCCCCAGAGCGTGCGCGGCGACCAGCGCGAGCAGGCCTTCGGTTCCGCTCAGTTCTCCCAGAGCAGCTACCTTGCCGAGGGTCACCAGGATCAATGCCAGCGCTCCGAAAGTGCCGATCCGGCTGTCGCGCATGATCTCCAAGCGACGTTGTCGGCTGAAGCCGCCCAGAGCGTCGGCAGTATCGGCCAAGCCGTCTTCATGGAACGCCCCTGTCAGCACTGCACCCAGCCCGCACGCCGCCACCGCGGCGAGCATTGGATCAATAGCCTCGACGGCGCCGAGGAAAACCGCTCCCGTTATCGCGCCGATGACCAGTCCCACGACAGGGAACCAGCCGACGGCTGAGCCGATCTCTTCATCGTTGTCGGGGTGCAGTCCTGCCGGAAGCCGGGTCAACAACGACCAGGCGTAGCGGAAGCCGCGCAGGCTAAGAGGCCGAGCGGACAGGTTGCAGATTCTCATTTCCAAGAAGACTCAGATAGCGGGGCCGTGGCCCGAGCGGCCCGCCCGTGGCCCGAGCGGCCCGCCCGTGGCTCAAGCGGCCCGCCCGTGGCTCAAGCGGCCCGGTGAGCGCAGCGAACAAGAGCGGGAGGTGGAGCGCAGCGAACCAAGAGCGGGAAACAACGTTTTGCAACTCGAAAAGCTCGCCTTTCCGCGCTGTCTCCAATGTCAACCGATCGGCGGAGTGCTCCGTCCATTCCTCGAAGGTCGCCACCTCCACCACCGCGGCAGCGGCCATTCGAATCAACGGGACCGCCGCAATCGCGCCTGAACCCTCGCCGAGCCGGAGACCAAGATCGAGCATCGGTTCAAGTTCGAGATGTTCGAGCAGGCGAACATGTCCCGGCTCCGCTGAGCAGTGACCCGCGATGCAGTGCCTCAACGCGCCGGGCGCCGCCAACTGGAGGGGAAGTACCGAAGCAGTCGCGATGAAGCCGTCCAGCACCACCGGAATTCTTCTTCGGCGAGCGGCCATCACAGCTGCAGCCATCGCCGCGAGCTCAGCACCACCGAGCCGCCGCAGGGCTTCCAAGGGTTGCACAGAACCCACACGCTCCAGCGCATCCTGTACCACATGGGCCTTGTTCAACAGCACCTCACCGGACACGCCAGTGCCCGGTCCGACCCAGTCGAGTGCCGTTCCTCCGAGCAGCGATGCCGCTATCGCCGCGGCGGGCGTCGTGTTGCCTATCCCCATCTCGCCAACCACCAGAAGGTCGGCCTCGCAGGCTTCAACGGCGTCGATTCCGGTCCGTACAGCAGCATCGAAGCGCTGCGGCGTCAGGGCGTCGGCGGTGCGGATGTTCCCGGTCGGGTCGCCGACGGCGACGTCCACTACAGAGAGTGTGGCACCCACCTGACCGGCCAGTACCGATGCGGTGGCTCTGCCCTCGGCGAGGGCCGCCACCATCGCCGCGGTGATGTCTGAGGGGTAGGCACTCACTCCTTCTGAAGCAACGCCATGGTCTCCAGCGAAGAGAATCACGTGAGGACGTTCGACACTGGGCCGGCGGTCGCCATGCCAACCCGCGAGCCAGGCCGCGACACGATCCAAACGTTCAAATGCTCCTGTCGGGCGCAGCACCTGCGCGGCTCGGTTCTCGACCGCCATTCTCGCCGCATCGTCGGGCTCGCTCAGATCCACAAGCAGCCCGCTCAACAAGGATTCAGACATCAAGACCCGCGTTCGGACCAAGGGGAACGAGCATGCCGGCGACGCACAGGTACGCGGCGTCGGCACGCTGAGCCATCCGATGGTTGACGCTTCCGAGAAGATCTCGGAATCCTCTCGACATCGCATCAGCCGGGACGATCCCCGAACCCACTTCGTTGCTCACCACATAACCGCGTTCGCGGCGTCCGGCCAGCAGGTCAGCGAGCGCGACCGCTTCGTCGAGAATCCGCTGCGGGTTCTCCGAGAGCCTGTTGCTGAGCCAGAGCGCGAGGCAGTCGACGATGACGGTCTGATCCCGGTCGACTGTCGCAACTGCTCCAATGAGATCAACCGGCTCCTCGATCAACGACCAATGACTGGGCCGGTCCTGTTGATGGCGGGCGATGCGCTGGGCCATCTCAGCGTCGCCGGCGGTCGCAGTGGCGACAACCGTGACAGGCGTGTCCCGCCTGGCTGCGGCTTCGACCGCGACCCTCGACTTGCCGCTGCGGGCGCCACCGGTGAGGAATATCAGCATCGGCGTCGGATCACCAGACCTCGCCGCTCGACCGCATCAGAACGATATCGGGCTCGAAGGCTGCGATGGCTTCCACGTTCGGACTGAAGCAGTCGAGGTCGGTGACCGGCGCCCCGTCGGGGAAGCACGAGCACTGATCGACGGTAACAAGCGACTCTTCGACACCGACCACGAACAGCATCTCGGTGGCTGATATTCGTTTCATTCGGATCCTCCATTCGGCTCGAGGGCTTGCCTGTTCGCGCGCGCTCAATTGAGTTCAGGAAACGGTGAGGTGGAGCAGAAGCCGGCCCGAACCCTCGAGTTCGACTTCGAAGACACCCGGAATGTCGGCAACGAAACGGAACTCCAGCGGTTGGCCCACGGCGACCGCGTACAGGAGGTCGTAGCCGTGAACATGGACCTCTTCGGCCGTGTCAGACGTGACAACGATCGCCACTTCGGCATTGAGGTCTACATCCACTCGCTGATGGCCGCCGACCGGCTCGCCACCGACGATCTCGACCGAGATGGTCTGTGCCGCGTCGGCCTCGTCGACCTCGGATGATTCCGTCTCCTCCATAGAGCCGTCGTCTTCGGAGTCCATGCCCGACATGTCGTGTTCGTGGGAGTGCGTGCCGGCGGTCGAGTCGTCGGCTTCAAGGGTCGCCTCGTCCTCGGAGACCTCCAAGGTCACCGTGTCGTCGACGATGACCCCGTTGATCGCCATGGCTGAGTGGTCATTGGACGACAACTCGACCCGAATCTCGTGAACGCCTGCTGTGAGCGGCGGCATCTGATGCCATTCCCCGTACAGACGCATCACCTTGACTCCGTCGACGAAGAGGTGCATGTGTCCCTCGCCGTCGACGTGCTCGGTGCTCACATTCTCCGGGGCGAGTCGGAAGTTGGTGGGCGCCGTGTGCAGGAGCCAGCCTCCGGAGGGATCTTCAAGGATGCGCACAGATACCGACGGGTGCGGTTCGACCGCTGGAGTGGTGGCGGCGCCGTGAGTGTGATCGTGCGAGTGGTCGTGTCCGTGTGTCTCTGAATCGCCGCTCGGGTTGGTTGCTGCAGTGTCGGGTCGACCCGCAGCGGCGGTGCTCGGCGCAGGCGTCTCCGATGATGTGGTTTCAGAGTCGTCCCCGCAGGCCGCGGCCAAGACGACCAACACGACAACCACAGCAAAACGTCGCCAGGAGAAGTCGCGCACCAGAGAACCTTTCTTGATTGCAGCGGCCCGGGGAGCAGGGCCGAACATACCCTCAGGCTAGAGACAAACCGGGTTCGTTGCTGACTTCACGAGGCTGCGAGCGGTACGGTTGGGGGATGGATCACGCAGAGCCGCGTCGCGTCCTGCTTGCGGGGGACACTCACGGCAACGGCCGTTGGGTCGGCTCTCTGTGCAAGTTGGCGCAACAGCACCGCTGCGACGTGGTCCTGCAACTCGGCGATTTCGGCTACTGGCCCCACACGTCCAAGGGCCGCCGCTTTCTCGACCAAGTCGACTGGCACGCCGAACGCTATGGAATCGACTGCTTCTACTGGATCGACGGAAATCACGAGAACCACGACATGCTGGTCGAGGAGGAAGTCGACGCCGACGGCTTCGCGACCATCCGCGACCGCTGCCGCTACGCCCCGCGCGGTCACCGCTGGCGCTGGGGGAAGGTCGACTTCGGGGCGCTCGGCGGCGCGTTCTCAATGGATCATCATTATCGGGTCGAAGGTGTGAACTGGTGGGCCCGCGAGATGCTCGCCGACGCCGATGTGACGCGACTGGGCGGGGATCCGCTCGATGTGCTGCTGTGCCACGATGCACCGGAGGGTGCGCCAATCCGGAAGTTCGAGCTCGCGCCCCGCGATGCACTGCAGTGCCTGCAGGTGCGCGAGCGCATCCTGCGTGCAGTCAAGACCACTCGCCCGAAGCTGGTGGTTCACGGCCACTGGCACCGCCGGACCAGCAGCGAGTTGGCCTGGAGCGCCGGCGACGACGAGGATTCGGGCCGGCTGTCCACACAGGTGGAGGGCTTGGCCGCTGACAAGCAGGGCGATCATCGGGCTTGGGCAGTCCTCGAAGTCGACCCTCTCAAGTTCATCGACAGCCAAGCGCAAGTATCGTAGGCGCACTCGACTGCCGACTGACGCCAGAGAACTCTCCTGATGCCTCAAGATTCCGAATATCCGACGCTGGCGAACAAGGTCGTGCTGGTGACGGGCGCAGGAGCCGGAATCGGTCGGGCGATCGCGCGGAGATTCGCGGCAGCCGGCGCCAAGGTCGCCGTCAACGATGTGGACGCCGAACGGGTCGGCTGTGTAGTAGCCGAGATCATCTCCGACGGCGGTGAGGCGACAGGGACGCCGGCCGACGTCTCCGACTCCACGCAGGTCGACTCCATGATCGACGAGATCATCGAAGCTCACGGCACGGTGGACGTGTTGGTCAACAACGCCGGGATTGTCAGCCCTATGCTGCACTTCTTCGAAGCGGACGAGGCATGGTGGCGCAGAATCATCGACGTCAACCTCACAGGCCACTTTCTGGTGTCGCATCCCGTCGCTCGCATCATGGCCCGCAACGGAGGCGGCTGCATCATCAACATGAGCTCTGGCGGGGCCACCAAGGCGCACCGGGCCTTCACGGCCTACGACGCAACAAAGGGCGGCATCGAAGCGCTGACCAGAGCGATGGCCCTTGATCTCGGCCCCTACAACATTCGCGTCAACGCTTTGATGCCCGGCTCCATAGACACAACAGGCTTGTCCTTGCAGGAGCGCAAACTGAGGGGGGAGAACGTACCGCTGGGACGGATCGGTGAAGTCGGCGACATGACCGGAGCAGCCCTGTTCCTGGCGTCCGACGATGCTGGCTACATAACCGGTGATGTGATCAAGATCGATGGTGGCATGACCGCACAACAGCGCTCCGCCACCGTCGACATCATGCCACCGTCGGACTTTCCCGAACTCGAAGATCTCTAGTCGTGGCTTTCCGCGCAACAGAGCCGCGCAGGAACAGCTACGACGTGGTGATCGTCGGTGGAGCGATGACCGGTTCGGCAATCGCCTGGTTCTTGAGTGATCTCAAGTCCGACAAGGGTGATTTCGACGGTTCGGTGCTGGTTGTCGAGCGCGACCCGACCTACGAGAACTCCTCGACCAGCCGAACCAACAGCTGTATGCGTCAACAGTTCTCCAACGAGTTCAATATCAAGATCTCCCAGTTCGCCGCGGAGTACGTACGCAACTTCGCGCACTACATGGGGAACGATCCTGAGGTTCCCGAGCTTGCGGTCAACCATTTCGGCTACATGTATCTCGCCTCAGACAGCGAGTTCGCTCGCACCCTCCGCCACAATCAGCAGCTGCAACGTACCCTCGGCGCCGCTACGCAGATCCTCACTCCCGACGAGATCACAGCCGAGTATCCCTTCTACAACGTCGACGACATAATCTGCGGCAGCCACAACCTGGTCGACGAGGGCTATTTCGACGGTGGCACGATGTTCGACTGGTGGCGGAGAAAGGCCCGCCTCAACGGAGTCGAATACCTCGCCGACGAAGTTGTCAGCATCGATCGACAAGCAGACGTCGTCCGCAGCGTGAGGTTGGCGAGCGGCGAGAAGGTCTCGGCCGGCACCGTCGTCAACGCCTCGGGCCCTCGCGCCGCGCTGACAGCTCGGATGGCGGGGCTGGAGCTGCCCGTGGAGCCCCGGGTCCGTTACACGTTCATGTTCGATGCCGCTGAGCGTCTTGACCGGGATCTGCCGTTGACCATCGACCCGTCCGGCGTGCATGTGCGCAGCGACGGCGACGTGTACATGGCAGGTTGCAGCCCTGATGACGATCGCGCGGTCGCCTACGACGATCTGCGGATGGACCGCGACATCTGGGAAACCAAGGTCTGGCCCGCCCTGGCGCACCGAGTCCCCGCATTCGAGCGCACCAAAGTCTTGAACCAGTGGGCCGGCCACTACGCCTACAACACGCTGGACCACAACGTCATCGTCGGACGGCACCACGAATTGTCGAACTTCATCTTTGCGAACGGCTTCTCGGGCCACGGACTCCAGCAATCCCCCGCCATCGGCCGCGGTGTGGCCGAACTCATCGCCTACAACGAATACCGAACCCTGGATTTGACCTCGCTCGGCTACGACCGGATCACCCGCGAAGAGCCCTTCATCGAAACCGCAATCATCTGAATGATCGAAGCCGGTGATATCAGAGCTTGGGAAACAACGGGCTGCAACTCGAAGGCTTGCCTAATTACGCGCGCTCTTGGTGACTGGGTCGCCTGTCCGGATCGTTCCGGGGTGGACGACCCGGGCGTTGACGCCCCTGAGCTTGAGCGCCACACCGGCCTCGGAGTTGACCCAGCGCAAAGCGTCATGGCCATAGCGAGCCTTGAACTTCCCGCATCCCATATGCGGTGCGGTCGTCACCTCGAGCGTGGCGTTGCCGATCTTCAACCGGGTGCCCGCCGGGGCGTTCGTTTCGCTGATGTCGAAGTCGGCGTACAGCTGGTCTCCAGCCGCCGGCCATTCTTGAGTCGGCCCCGCGATCAGCTCAAGCACGCGCGAGTTCATGATGGTGACCTGCCTGAGGGGATCGGCGCTGCCGTCCTCGGTGTGCCGGTCTCCTCTGGCAAGCCAGTTGTCTCCTGCCAGACCACTTTCCAAAGTGAGTTCGCCCTGTTCGACGATCTCGCGCTCATCGACGGCAGTTCGCGCCACAATCAGCCGAAGCGTTCCATTCTCGCTGGGCGCATTCCGGATCCGCGCCAAGCCTGCTTCCAGTTCTTCGATCGTCCGATGACTCATAGGTGCAGTCTGCATGTTGTTTCGGGCAACTGCTCCCTGGAACGGCGGGTTTACTTTCTGCAATCTTCTCCGAAACTCAGTGCGCTGCGACTTCGGGGGCGCCGACCCGATCAGCTATCGCCTGGCTTGAACGGTCCAACACGATGGCCATCATCACAATGGCGAAGCCAACCTCGAATCCAAGGCCCACCTCGCTGTTCTTGACAGCTGAAATCGTCTCGAACCCGAGACCGCCGCCACCGACGAGGCCTGAGATGATGACCATCGCCAGGACCAACATGATCACCTGGTTGACTCCGGCCATGATTGTTCTGGCGGCAAGAGGAATCCGCACGCCGAACATTGTCTGCCGGGGCGTGGCGCCGAACATCTGTGACGCCTCGACGCTCTCGGTCGGCACCTGTTTGATGCCCAGCGCGGCAAGACGCACCCCCGGCACGATGGCGTACAGAATCGAGGCGATGAGTCCTGGCACAACCCCGATGGTGAACAGCGTCACCGCCGGAATGATGTAGACCAGTGAGGGGATCGTCTGCAGTGCATCGAGTACCGGGCTGAGGGCAGCCTCCACTCGGCGGTGGCGTCCCGCCGCGATGCCGACCGGTACAGCCAACAGGATCGACAACACGACAGCAGCCACAACCTGCACGAAGGTGTCGATCGACAACTCCCACATCCCGATCAACAAGATCGATCCCATTGCACAGACGTTGAGCAGTGCCAGCCTCCAACCCTTCAACCATGCTCCCAGCGCCGCGGCCGAAGCGATTATCACCGGCCAGGCAAGCGAATCGGTCAGATAGTCACGAACCGGAACGTAGTACCAGGACACCACCGTGTCGTTGAAGGTTCGGGTGAACCAGCGCAGGTTGTCGCGAGCCCATTTGACCCCGTCATCGATCGGGTCGAACGCACGGGTCTCCCACATCTCCGGGAACGCGATGTAGTTGGCGGAACGACCGAAGATGATCAGGCCGATCACCCCGCCGACGCAGAGAAGCACTGTTCTGCGTGAGGGGGCCGTGGCCCTGTCCTGACCGACGACCGCACGCCCGAGACGATCAAGGACCGCCGCAATGGCGACCACCGCCAGCCCGGTGGCGACCCCCCGACCCGTGCGGCGCTGGCTCAAAGTGTCCATGACTGACTGGCCCAGGCCGCCGGCGCCGAGCAGAGTGGCCAGAACCACGATCCCCAACGCCATCATGATCGTCTGGGTGACGCCCGCCATTATCGTCGGCAACGCCATCGGAATCTGCACTTTGCGCAAGGTTTGCCAGCGGGTCGCGCCGAACATGGTCGATGCCTCCACCGACTGTTCCGCGACCCCGCGAATGCCGAGTGTCGTCAAACGCACGACCGGCGGCAGGGCGTAGATCACCGTGGCCAACGTGGCGGGCACGGGGCCGATGCCGAAGAACATCACCATCGGCACGAAGTAGACCGGGGCGGGAATCGTCTGCATGGCGTCGAGCACCGGCCGTATCGCAGTGTCGAAGCCACGTCGGAACGCGGCCAGGATTCCGATCGGCACGCCGAGCGCCACCGACAAGACGATCGCCATGCCCATCAG
Organism: Acidimicrobiales bacterium; assembly: GCA_965116485.1. GTDB lineage: Bacteria > Actinomycetota > Acidimicrobiia > Acidimicrobiales > Aldehydirespiratoraceae > VXYK01. The sequence goes on along the minus strand of OZ220692.1, from coordinate 2,137,388 downwards.
AGCCAACGTCTCTATGGTCACCTCCCAAAGGCCCACCAAACCCGGGTAGATGATCGCCAAAGAGGCTGCTATTGCCGATTTCCAGGCGCGCGTTCGGGCGATGTACAAGAAGATGACGATCGGGATCACGAACCAGGGGACCCACAGCAGGGTGTCCTCGATTGTTTCCAGACCCGTGCTCACAAGCGACGTGAGCGGGCGGAAGATGACCGTGAACAGCCAGTTGCTGCTGCGGTTCTGCTGCGCCCAGCCGGCGAAGTCGTCGAGCGGGTCAGAGAATGTCTCATCAAGGTATTCGGGCAGTCGGGTCCCGGCGAAGATCAACTGCAACGCGACGAGGGCCGGCGGGACGACAACCCACATGGCGCGCCGCTGCCAGTCCGGCGTCGGATAGTGAGACCCGGACTCCAGTGGTGGCGCGGCGGCCGTCATGGCTGCGGTTGAATGAGGCGGGTCACAGCCGAACGGTCGATGCGTCCGATCGCAGCGTTCTGCTCATCCAGAACGGCGATATCGTCGGTATTGGCCACAAGCAGCGGCAAAACCGTCTCAAGGCTCTCGCCGGCTGGAACCCCTTGTCGGGGAGCAGATCCGTCGAGTTCCGCGACGACATCGCCGACTCGCAGCACTTTGACTCTGGGCACTCCCTTGACGAACTCCGCCACGTATTCGGTCGCCGGGTTCATAATCAACTCGGCGGCGGTCCCGACCTGATCGAACTCGCCGTCTTTCATCACCGCGATGCGGTCACCGAGTTTGATCGCTTCGTCGAAATCATGGGTGACGAAGATCACCGTTCCGTTTATCCCGGCTTGGATTCGCAGCAGTTCATCCTGCATGTCCCGGCGGATCAACGGGTCCAGAGCTGAGAACGGTTCGTCGAAGAAGAGCACAGCAGGTTCCACCACGAGAGCGCGGGCCAAACCGACGCGTTGTTGCATCCCGCCGGAGAGCTGGTGCGGATAGCTGCTGCCGCAACCCTCCAGACCGACCAAGTTGAGCATCTCTTCGGCCTTGGAGTGCCGGCTCTTGCGGTCGATTCCCTGCACTTCGAGACCGTAGGCAACATTGTCGATAACTCGTCGATGCCAGAAGAGGCCGAAATGCTGGAACACCATAGACAGCTTGGCTCGTCTGACCGCACGCAGTTCCGCCTCGGTCATGGCTGTCAGATCCTCGCCTTCGAGGATCACCGAACCACGCGACAGGGGCGAGAGCCGAGCCACGCACCGCAACAGGGTCGACTTTCCAGAACCGGAGAGACCCATGATGACGAAGGTCTCACCTTGGTACGCGTCGAAGGACACATCACGTGCCCCGATGGTGCAGCCCGTGGCCTCGCGCACTTCAGCGCGCGAGGCGCCGGTATCGGCCATCTCCAGCGCCCTTTTCGGACGGTTTCCGAAGATCTTCCAGATTCCTCGTGCCGACAGGCAGGGGCTGGAGACGGCCTCACCGATCACAGGGTGACTCCTAGAAGGGTTATCCGAGCCAAGCGGACCAGGTGTCCTCGTTGTCCGCTATCCACTGCGCGGCCACTTCATCGACGTCCTCACCGTCGAGCTCCACTGGGGGAAGCATCGAGAGTTGGTCCTCGTTGGTGATCGTGAAAGCGTCGAGGAAGTCGTATACAGCAGGGGCCTTGTCGGCCAGCTTGCCCGACACGGCCTTGATGATGACGTCCTCGGGATACTCGCAGTCCACACCGCCGTCGCCGCTGGCTGCGCTGGCGCCGCATTCCTCGGTGTAGGGCGGGAGGGTGACCTGGACGAGGCTGTATGTGGAGACAGCCGCGGTCGGGGTCCACCAGTACATCAGGATCGGCTCTCCGGCAGACACGCGTGCGTCCAATTCGGCAACTGTCGCCGGCTCGGATCCGGAGTAGATCACCTCGAAGGGCATACCGAGATTGTTGATGATCTGCTCGTCGAACTGCGAATAGGAAGGATCGGTGCCCAGGAACCTGCCGTTGTCGCCTGTTTCCGCTGTGGCGAAGATCGCGGCCGCTTCATCACTGAAGTAGCCCTCCCAGGTGGCCAATTCAGGATTCTGTTCGATGACATAGTCGGGAACGAACCAGCCGATTCTGCCGACTGCGCCGAGTTCACCGAGATGTTCGACCGAGCCGTCGTCAAAGAAGGCCTGCTCGCTGTCGGTGATACCTGAGGGCCAGATCTCGAGAACCGCATCGGCGGTGCCGTCGGCGAGACCGATGAACATCGCCTCGTTCTCGTCGATGTTGATCACTTCGGTGGGATATCCGAGTTCGCTTTCGATCAACTGCTGGGCGACTGCAACGTTCAACGCCGAAGCTGTCCATGGGTTGACGACCAAGGAGATTGTGGGCTTGTCGCCATCGTCCTCAGCCATGTCGTCGCCGTCGTCAGCGGCCATGTCGTCAGCGTCGTCAGCGGCCATGTCGTCAGCGTCGTCAGCGGCCGTGTCGTCAGCGGACGCATCATCTGCCGACGTATCTGCATCGGAATCAGAATCGTCTCCGCAGGCAGCCGCGAAGAGCGTCAGTACCAAGAGACCGAGTAGCAATTTCTTCATAATTCCCCTCCATGGGTGTCGTTTTGAGCAGTCTCCGTCGAGAAAACCGTCTGGACGGTACAGTAACGGTAGCAAACATCGGCCAACGGGTCCACCTCCTTGCAATACACCAACCACCACCCGACTCAGAAGAGTGAACACACCAGACGACGCCTGGTCGACGCCGCCGTGGCTGTTGTTCGCGCCCAGGGAGTTCAAGGCCTCACCTTGCAGAGTGTCGCCGCTGAGGCAGGGCTCAGCAAAGGTGGTCTCCTGTACCATTTCTCGTCCAAAGAAGAACTGGTGACAGCACTCCTCCACGATGCCATGGAGCGGGTCGACACCAATCTCCAGCAACTCGTCAACGGAGGCCAGAAGGGTGCGTTCGCTCGAGCCTATGTGGAGTACGTCCGAGCCCCTGACGCCTACTGGGAAGAATCCGCGACAAGCGTGTTCGCTGCTGCCGCGCTCGAACCGGGCCGCCTGAAACAGGTCCAGCAGCTCTTCGAGGAATGGCAGACGAGGCTCATCGAAGACGACGAACTGGACCCGAAACTGGCGTTGCTCGTCAGAATCGCCTGTGACGGGTTATGGCTGATCGATCTGTTCGGGCTGGCGCCTCCCACCGACGAGCAACGAGCCGAAGTGCTGGACTTTCTGATCCAGTCCATCGAAATGAGCGGAACCTCGCAGTAGCTTTCTTTACTAGCCGGCTAAGGACCGCAGTCGACGCACGACACGTCTTCGACGGGTGCGTCCGCTGCCAGGTACGCGGTCAACCAGTCGACGAACAGCACCCCTTCGACTTCCAGGGTGTACATCGTGTCGCTTCCGAGAATCGTGTGGTCGGTGCCCGGTGCCAGATAACTGCTCACCGTGACCCCTTCACCTTCGATGTAGACTTCGTTGTCCCTGATCAACTGGTCCATATTGCTCGCGTCGAATCCGGCCAGTTGCGCGAAGCCCAACTGCGTGCTGTCGAAGGCGTTGTCGAATCGGGCGAAGCGGATATCGGGATCATGGAGACCGGCTTGGATGAACATCTCGGGCACCCCCCATTCAGCCGAAGTTATTCCCTCGTTCACGGGCCAGTCGGGAACAACCGAGAAGGCTCCCCACAGGGAACCGATAGTGGCGTTGATCACAGGATTGCTCGGATAGGCGCCCGAGGCGTCGGCCACGACGGACACCTTGGCGTCCGGGTAGAGGTCCGATACCAGACCTCCGAAGAAGGGAGCGGCAACAGAGCCGGCACTCGATCCTGCGACGACGATCTCGGTTGCGTCACCGAAACGCGAGTGGAGTTCGGCCAGGGCCCGGGAGGCATTGACGAATCCGTTGTGGTGAACGGTCAGATCGTCGCTGTAGGCGTGAACGTTGTTGCCGATATGGACGTCACCGGTGCAGTACGGTGCGCCGACGAATGAACTGCCGGCAAGGGGATTGGCGGGATTGGAGAAGTCGAAGATTCCGCCCGCTCCCGTCGGGTCGTCGCTCTCTGTTGTGGTCACCGAGTAGGTGCCGTCGGTGAACGAACAACTGGCGGCAGTGAAGCAGGCGCCGCCTCCCTCCAGGTAGAACACCACCCGCTTGGGATCGGCCTCTCGAACCCAGAAGCTGTAATCGCTGCCGTCAGCGCACCTGCAGTCGTCACCACCGGCGACCTGTTCCCACTGGCCCGTTGGAGGCAGGGTCGTCGTAGTGGTGGTCGTTGTTGTGGTGGTAGTCGTACTGGGAGCGGCCGTGGTCGTGGGCGCTGCGGTGGCCGTGGTAGCGGGCGCGGCCGTGGTTGCCGGGGTGGTTGGAGATGGGGTCTCAGGCGTGTCCGCCGGCACGGACTCATCGGCGTCCTCGGCGTCGTCTCCTGCACAACTCGTTGCGACCAGCCCCAGAGCCAGCAACAAGATTCCCGCCCTGACTACCAGCGCACGACTGCGTTTTGCCATGAAGCACCTTACACCCGCCTACGCTGGATGCACGCACCGTTGATTCGCAAGGAGCGCAAGGAGAAGGCCCATGACCGACACCCGAGAAGAACGCGAGCTAGAGGAGTTGGCACGGGTTCAAGAAGAGTTCTCACTGGACCTGCCTTCGGCTGCCGACGACATTGCTGCCGAACGGCAGCAGCGGAAGGAATCTCTCGCCGCCGGTCTGAGAATCATGGGCCAGCTTCATCTCGCCGAAGGCGTCGCCGGACATGTGACAGTGCGAGACCCCGAGCATCTCGACCACTTCTGGGTCAACCCCTTCGGCCACAACTTCAAGTACATGACGGTTTCGGATCTCATTCTCGTGAACCACGAAGGCCAGGTGGTCGAGGGCGACCGTCCGGTGAACACCGCCGCTTTCGCCATCCACTCGCAGATTCATGCAGCGCGTCCTGACGTGATCGCGGCTGCGCATTCCCACTCGATGTACGGCAAGACCTTCTCGGCGCTGGGCGCGCCTCTCAAGATGATCAGCCAGGACTCCACAATGTTCTACAACGACGTGGCGCTCTGCGACGCAGGCAGCGGCGCGGTTGTTCTCGACGTTGAGACGGGTCGTCTGATGGCTGCAGCGCTCGGCGACAAGAAGGCGCTGATCCATCAGAACCATGGCCTGATCACCGTCGGCGGGAGCGTCGACGCGGCTGTGTGGTGGTTTGTGGCCCTTGAGCGCTGCTGCCAGAGCCAGTTGCTCGCCCAAGCGGCCGGTGAGCCGATCGAGATACCTGAGCACCTCTGCAGCGAGGGCTACCGTCAGCAGGGATCGGATCTGGCGGGCTGGTTCCAGTTCCAGCCCTGGCGAGACGAACTGATGCGTGAAGAACCCGAGTTCCTCAACTGAACGACCGTTCAGTTCTCTCGCTAGAATGCGCGGGTGAACCGATCCGAGACACAGGAGCAGATCCTGGACGCGGTTGCCTCTGTGATTCTGCGGGAGGGGATCGGCGGGGCGAGCATGCGAACGGTCGCCAAAGAGGCCGAAGTCTCGGTCGGCCTGCTCAGCTACCACTTCGACGACAAGCAGACGCTGATCCTAGCCGTCTTCCAAAGAGCCACCGACCGGCTGTTCGACGCCTGTGCCGGCGCTGCGGACCATCAGCGCGAACCCGCGGAGAAGTTCCGGGCGTTCCTGCGCGGCGCGTTCACCGACGAGTTCCTCAACGGCAGCTACCTGGCGTTGCGCATCGCGCTGTGGGCGCTGGCCCTCACCGAGGACGGCGTCGCGGAAGTCGACGCCGAGTTCTATGATCGCTACTCGTCAAGATTTCGGGAGCTGGTGAGCGCAGCCCGACCCGAGCTTCCAGAACAGACCGTCGCGGACCGCGTGCAGGACCTGATCGCCGGCTCCAACGGACTCTGGCTCAACTGGGCACGTTGGCGCGACAACGAAGCGTTGGAGCGCGGGCTCAAGCACTGCGAGGATCTCACCTTGAACGGTGAGATTCGCGGCCCCGCCTGATCCTGCGGCTGCTTGGCGCTGCTATACAGACGGCGTCGGCGTGTCGCAGGGAAGGCTGCTCCAGCACGGAGACGTGATCACCTCGGTGATTCAAGACATCGGAACCATGACCAACCGCTGCGTCCGTGTCAGCGACCACGTCACTCTCTGAGATCGCAGATACCCCGTAGACGAAGCCCGGGCGATCAGCGGGCGTTGGAACCCTTGAGATCGGTCACCAAACCCTCATCGTTGGCGGGCCTGGTGCGCGAAAGGAATGCCCCCGCGTCGGCGAGGATGAACTGGCCGGTGATGCAGCGTGCGAGGTCGCTGGCAAGGAAGGTCGCCAAGCGTGCCAGTTCGTCATGCTCGACCATTCGGCGCAACGGCGTCGAGGCCACGATCGCCTCGATTCGCTCGTCGGTGAACGCAGCAGCGACGGATTCAGTCAGGGTCGTGCCCGGAGCGATCGCGAGAACCCGGATCCCTGACGGCCCCAACTCGACCGCCATTGAAGTCACCAGATGATTGACAGCCGCTTTTGCCGCCGCGTAGACGCTGTTGTAGGGGGACGGGCGCGTGGTCTCACCCGAGCTGACAAACAGGATTACTCCGCCATTTTCAGCAGCCAGCATCGCCTCCGCCTCGGCGCGCCCGCACAGAGCTGCGAGCACCAGATTCTGGTCGAGGATGTCCCGCCAATCTTCGCCCCGGTAACTGGAGAAGGGCTGTGGCGTCCGCCCGCGCGGCAACATGCCGATGTTGTTGACAGCGATATCAAGCCCGCCGAACCGACTCACAACCGCCTCGATCATCTCGTCGACGGCATTGTCGTCACGACAATCGGCTACGAAGCTGTGGGCACGGCCACCGGCTGCGGTGATCTCGTCAACCACCGCTTGAGCGGCTGTCGCACGGACGTCGTTGACTGCGACCGTCGCACCGGCGGTGGCCAACCAGCGTGCGATCTCCCGCCCGATACCGGCGCCGGCGCCGGTCACCAATGCGATCTTGCCCTTGTGGTTGACTGCGATGCTCATCAGATGCCCGCACGACTCATGAGGTCAGCACTCGGATCGTCTCCTCAACAACGCTGTCGGCGCGGCGTTCGACCCCGGATGGGTCCACACCGCCGAGCGGGTGCTCGACCTCGACAATACGCGCCTCGGGAAGGTCGAGGGTCGCCGCTACCTCGCTGGTCAGTGACCGGAAACCGGTCGTGGTCACCACCACCGTCGGAATCCCGGAGCTTTCGAGTTGGACCGAGTCGTGGACACTCCACGACGTGCAACTGCCTCAATCAGCAGAACCCGTGAGGACCAGGTCGACCTCCGACTGCAGACGGGCGATCACCTCGTCGGGCGCGGCCAGCGCCGCGTTCTTGGCCTCAACCACACCGAGCACCGCTCCGGTCCGGCTGACGAGGCGCTGAGCGAGCCGTTCAAGAAGAGCGCCCGCGTTCGGCTTGGTGTTGTCGAGGATTCCGATCCGCTTGCCGGTCAACACCGGCACCGATGGCGCCCGCGCCACAACCGGCGAGCCAACTGCTCCGTCAGGTGCATATACCTTCATGTCTTCTCCGTCGTGTTACACGTCCACCGCAACGGTGACGCTCTTGGTCATACCCCAACTCGGGATCACCGAACTGTGCTTTCCCGCACCGCCGAGGACGAACACCTTGATGTTGTCGGGGTGTTCGGTCATCGACAGCCGGTCATCGTCTGCCAAAGCCTGCTGCCACGGCGCCCAGGCCCGCAACCCGAATGCACGACGCAGTTCCCCCACAGGCAGCGTTGCGCGGTTGAACAGATAGGACGAGACATGGCCGCGGGTCCAACCGGCGCTCGCACACACGGCAGCGTGCTCCGGGCACAGGGCGACGAAATACTCGCCGCTGCTGATCGGAGCGTTGTTCTGGCCGAGCGTGGTCATCGCCGAGGCGATCTTGTCGAGAATCGGCGCGGGGTCCGACGACTCCATGTCGTGGACATTGTGCGGGGCTTCACCGCAATGAAGCGTGACCGCGGACGCAGACTCGACCCCGACGCTGGCCACATATCCGCCCCACGGAGATTGAGCCGTGTTCTCGGCGACACAGTACGAGTACTTGGCTGGTCCTCCCTGAGTCGAGGCGTCACCCGGGCCGGGGCGGGCACCACCCACGTGCATCAGGATCAGGCGCACCGCCCGTCCCGTGCTCGCGTTCGCTCGATTCCCCGGCCCGAAAGCTCCGAGCCCCGAGTTGTATCCGGCGCTCTCGGCGATATCACCGTGAACGATCAGCAGCGGGGCGACACAGTGAGTCGTGGCGTTGACGCCCCTCAAGTTGAGTTCCGGCGAGGCCAGCGCGCTGACCGCCGCGACCACGACCGGCAACTGCGCCGGTTCGCAGCCCGCGAGCACCGCGTTGATCGCTATCACTCGGCGCGTCGCTATTCCCGATCGAGGGGGGAGAACGGCGACCGTCTCGTCAGGATCAGTGTCGGCGAGCATCGCGTCGACCCGTTCCGGCGTCGGCGGGACCATGGGCAGGCCGTCGCCCCAACCGTGCTCGTCGTACAACCGCATCAACGCGCAGGGATCATCCTCGGTCAGATCCAACAGGAGCGGAGCGTCAGGGGTCATCAGTATTTCCTACCGTAGCGCTCGAACCCGGAACCCAAGACGGCGGCCGTTTCTCAACGAAGGCGCTCATACCCTCCCGAGCCTCTTCGCCGGCGAACAGTTCAGCGGACAACTGCGACGTCCATTCGAAGGCGTCTTCAACAGACATCCTGGGGATCCTCTGCATGAGAGTCTTGCAGGCAGCCAGAGCAGCGGGTCCGCCGAGCAGCAGATCAGCAACGATCTCAGCCACCTCCTCGTCGATCCGGTCGGCCGGCACTGCAGAATTGATGATTCCCATACGGGCAGCCTCCGGAGCCAGAAAACGGTTGCCGCGAAGGAACGCGGCGCTCGCCTCAGCCGAACGCATCTTCGGCAGGCAGAGAACCGAGATCATCGCCGGGGCAACGCCGATCCGCACCTCGGTGAACCCCATCTTGGCCGTGTCGACAGCCACTGAGACGTCCATCGCCGCGGCAATACCCAGACCACCGGCCACACAATGACCGTTGATTCTCCCCACGAACGGTTTGGGCGACTTGCCGAACCGACTGAACAGATCCACCCCCGTCGGCACCCCCTCACCGCTCGTCGAACCACCTTTGAGATCCGCCCCGGCACAGAAGACCCGGCCCCGGTTCGTCAGGACAATGACACGCACCTCCGGGTCGGCATCAGCAGCATCGATCGTCGACAGAAGCTGAGCAATGAGATCGCTGCTGAGGACATTGCGATTCTCCTCGTCGGCCAAGGTGATGGTCATCACCCCTTGGTGCTTCTCGGTCACGACCTTCGGTTCGACAGCGCTCATCGGGGGACTCCTAACGTTCGGGGCCTGCGGTTGGAGGGCCGGCGAACGCCTGAGCCATCATCATCCACTCGATTGCCGCGTCGCCTGAAACCCGCAGGCCCGTTTCCCCCAGACGACGACGTTGGGTCACGACTCCGCAGAAGTCCTCGGCGCTGCCGGTCACGCTGCACGCAGCATCAGCCGGCCCCCAAGTCCAATGTTCACCCGACGGGCTCGTCAACGAGACATGGACCTCATCGGCCGGCATCTCCAGCTTGCGATTCGCATACGTCCAGCCGCGCGTGATGACACCGAGCTGGGCGATGTGGCGCAGTCGATCAGTGGCGCGACGATCGGCGCCGACCGCGTCGACGATGTCTTGGCCGTGGGCCCAACACTCCATCAAACGGGCGGTCAGAAAGGACTTCGCGCCCATCGAGGGGCCGAACCACGGTACCCGGGCATCGTCGCGCAGTTCCGCCGCAGCGGCGGCCAGTTCATCTCGGCCGGCGCGCCACGCCTCCAAACGTTGGCCTAACGGCAGATTCCGTATAGGGCTCAGAGTGTGGTCATCGACACCGACGGCTCCGTCGGCGGAACTGGACATCAGGGCCTTCACCGATTCGGCGAAGGCAGCTTCATCTCGGATCGCGATGGCTGCGGCCCGGTCGAAAAACGTCAGATGAGCGATTTGGTCGGTCACATCCCAGCGCGGACTCGCTGTGGCCGCGGCCCATTGGCTGTCGCTGAGTCGGCTGACCACCTCGTCGAGCGCGGCCTGCTCAGCCAACAGATCCGCCAGGACTTCAGACACGTGCATGATTCTCCTTTCGGAGCTTTTTCCTGGGAACACCCTGAGTGGAACAAGACTGGGCGAGGCCGTTGAGCATTATGTCAAGCACATGATCAGCGGCGTCTTTGGGGGACTCACCCAGTTCCGCAACCACGTGTGCTTCGCTGAAGTGTCGACCGAGGCTCGCCAGGGCCCTGGCCACGACCGCCGTGTTGACCGCTGCGATCTCACCCTGCTCGACAGCAAGGTCGAGTAGCTCGCGGGTGACGTTGACCAGATATTCGTTGTGGGCCGCGAACAGTTCCGGTCCGCCCGACACCGCTTCGAGATCACGGGCGAACGCCGTGGTGGTGCGCGACACCGCCACGTTGGCTGCCGACAGATAGGCGCGAATCGCCTCGAGGGGGCTGTTCGCCCCTTCGGTTATGGCCTTTGTGGCACTTCGCCCGACGTTCCACAGATTGCGGTCTATCGCCAGCAGAACCAACTTGCCGCGACTCTCGGCCATCCCGTAGAGGGTCCGCAACGAACAATTGAACCTTTCTGCCAGGTCGGCCATCGTCAGATGGCTGAAGCCGTCGCTGACCAATTCGGTCAGCTGGTCCAAGATCTCACGCTGCCTGGGCGTCAGCGCCTCGCTGCGCTCCCTCGACAGCCTCGGTTTGGGACCGCGCACATGTCGGACCCGGCGCTCCAGTTCGCTCAGCGGTGCCTCGATCGCGGTCATGGGCGCCTCGTCTCTGCCCAGGTCTTGCCCTTCTCAACGTCGGGTTCGCGGGGGAGGCCCAACACCATCTCGGCCACAATATTGCGTTGAACCGCGAAAGTACCTCCTCCGAGTGTCAAGGCTGGCGAGAACAAGAAGCCGTAGTGCCAGATCCGATCCACCCCCGGGACCTGCCCCTGCTCGAAGTTCACCTCGGTCGCACCCCCGCGCATGCTCGGAGGGATCTCGCCGACCGGACCGGACCCCTCCAGAAGCCCGTTCGTTCCCGAAAGATCCTTGGCCAATTCCAGAACATGCTGACCATGCTCATCGCCCATGATCTTCTGGATCGACGCCTCCGGGCCAGGCGTCCTGGCGTTGAGCCGGGCGCTGAGCGTGCGCAGCCGGTTCAGGCGCAGCACCTCCGCTTCGGCGTGCAGCGCGGCGATCCGCTGGCGCATCACCGGATCTGCCGAACCGCCGTTGAGCCTGACCAAGTCGATCAACATCTCTGCGGTCGGACCCGCACCCCACAGCGACCCCGCGGAACTGAGCGACACTCGTTCGTTCGCCAGAGTCACCTTGGCCAGCCGCCAACCATCGTTCTCATCACCGATGCGGTTCGCCGCGGGGATGCGCACGTTGTCGAAGAATGTCTGGTTGAACGAATGCCCCGTGGTCATATCGACGATGGGCGCCATCGACAGCCCTTCGAGGTCGGTCGGGCAGATGAAATAGGAGATGCCCCTGTGCTTTGCTACGTGAGGATCGGTGCGCGCGATGAGGATCCCGTACTTCGAGTAATGGCCGCCGCTGGTCCAGATCTTCGAGCCGTTGACCACGTACTCATCGCCGTCGCGGACCGCGGTTGTGGCAAGGGACGCCAGGTCGGAACCGGCATCGGGTTCTGAGAACATCTGGCAGTAGATGTCGGTGCCGGTGAGCAGTCCAGGGAGGAAGCGAGCCTTCTGCTCCTCAGTGCCGGCAGCGAGGATGGTCGGCCCGGCCCAACCGATGCCGATCGGGTTGTCCGGACGTCTGACCTCGGCCCGTCGCAGTTCCTCGTCGATGATCACTTGGTGCAGCGGATCAGCGCTGAGCCCGTACGGCGCGGGCCAGTGCGGAACGATCAAGCCGCGATCTTGGAGTTGCTGCGCGGTGGGGTCGGGATTGGTTTCCAGCCACTCTCGAACCTCGGTGCGGCGGGGATCGTCTTGGGGCGGGAGATCGAAGTCCATCTCAGCGTTGACTCAGCAGCTGCGGTGCTTTTGGATCTGCTTCCAGAAGTGCCAGGGGAATGTCGACGTGTCGGGCCCGCAGCCATTCGCCCAAACCCTTCGCCTGAGCGTCCTGGCGGGTCGAGGCTGCCACGCCTTCGGCGAGAATACCGTGTATCACGAAGTTGATCGCCCAGATGTTGGGGAGCACGAACCGTTCGATGTGAGCAGAGGCGGCTTCGGGAAGTAGTTGCCGCAGGCGGTCGGTGGTCAGGTGGTCCTCCAACCACCCGTAGGCCTCCCCGGAACGTACGAAGACACCAACGTTGGCGTTCCCACCTTTGTCGCCGGACCGGGTTCCGGCCAGTGCCCCGAGGGGCAGTCGCACTGTTTCGCCACCGGGCGGAGCTGGGATTTCGGGCACCGTCGGGCTCACCGGGGGCCCCGGCGGGGGAGAGTCAGCGTCGACGACCGTACGGCCCCCGCCCAACAGCACGACATGTTGGGGAACCAGATCACGCGGCATAAGCCCCGAGGTGTGGACCCCGAAGGGTTTTCCCACCCCACCAGTCTTGAGACCGAAGAACCCTGGAATGCTCGCCAGCGCCAGATCGTTCATCGCGGAACCGACAGCCGTGGTCTTGTGCTGGTCCGGGTCCTTCACGGTGATGCGCCAGGAGGCCACAGCCTCCTCGTTGGTTTTCGGGTCGTCCTTGTCTGTGCGGACGACGGTGCTGGTGACACTCGAGAAGTCCTCCGGCTGATATCGGCAGTTGCGCCAGAAGGCCCTCTCCACGAGTTCCGCTTTGGCGTCTATGTCGACACCTGTCAGGGCGACCGCCATGTCACTTCGATAGCCGCCCCAGGAGTTCATCGAGACCTTCAGGGTCTCTGGCGGCTTCTCCCCGCGCACGCCTGAAATCCGCACCCGGTCCCGTCCGACCTCATCTAGTCGGATCGTGTCGAAGCGGCTGGTGACGTCGGGGCCGAGGTAGCCGGGACCGTCTATTTCATAGAGCAGTTGACTGGTGACGGTACCGATCGTGATGTTGCCCCCGGTTCCAGGGTGTTTGCCGATCACCGACGATCCGTCCGCGGCTACCTCGGCGAAGGGAAACCCCGGATACTCGAGACCTTCAATCTCTCCAAAAAACGAGTAGTTGCCGCCGGTCGCCTGAGTGCCGCACTCGATGACGTGTCCCGCTACGACTGCGCCGGCCAGTTGGTCGAGGTCTTCGGGGGACCAGCCGTGATGCCATGCTGCGGGCCCGCAGACGATGGCAGCGTCGGTGGTACGGCCGGTCACGACGATGTCGGCGCCCCGGTTGAGCGCCTCGACGATGCCCCAGCATCCGAGATATGCGTTGGCGGAGATGTAGTCGATGTCGGCGACTGGTTCTTTGGTCTCCAGGTCGACGATGTCGATCCCGGTTGCTCTCAGCTCCGCGAGGCGCCCTAGGAGGTTGTCGCCCTCGACGTAGGCGATGGTGGGGGACAGTCCCAACTTGTCGGCCACCTCGGCTACTGCCTCGGCACAGTGGAAGGGGTCGAGCCCGCCGGCGTTCGAGACGACTTTGATGCCCGAGTCGACGCAGTTGCCCATCACCTGTTCCATCTGCTGTACGAAGGTCCGGGCATAGCCGCCTTTGGCCCGCTTCGCCTTGGTGCGTGCGAGAATCAGCATCGTCAACTCGGCCAGCCAGTCACCGGTGAGCGCATCGATCGGGCCCCCGTCGACCATTTCGGCCGCAGCGCTCAGCCGGTCACCGTAGAACCCGCTGCAATTCGCAATCCGTATCGGCTCGTTGCCTTCGCCGGGCGCAGCCGGAGCCGCGCACACCGGAGCCGGGAGCTGTGTCTCGTTGCCTTCGCCGGGCGCAGCCGGAGCCGCGGTGGAGGGTTCTCCGTCAATCACCATCAGACAATCACCATCAGCAGGACGTCTTTCTCGATTTGATCACCGACCGAAACAAGGATCTCAGTGACGGAGCCCGCTTCGGCGGCTCGAAGGTGGTGTTCCATCTTCATTGCCTCGATCACCGCGACAACCTGCTGGGCCTCCACAACGTCGCCGACGCTCACCCGCAGGTCGATCACCCTGCCGGGCATGGGCGCCACCACCGCGCCCCCTACAACATCGGGTTCGGCCATTGAGAACCTGGGTAGAAGCTCGATCTGAGTCCCCCCACCAGCGCCCGTCAGGTGGAGGTTGTGACCATGCCGAGCCACCGAATAGCGGCGGCGCCGGGAATCAACCTCAACATCTATGTGGCGATCAGAGCAACTCCAGACACGTGCCGTGCCATCCTCGCCGGTTGCGCCCAACACGAAGCCCCCATGGCGCTCGGGGGAGTAGTGCACGGTCGTCTCGGTGTCGGCGACCCGGAGCTCAACCCGCTCCCGAGCCAACCGTCCTATTCGGAACCCCGACGGCATCGAGCTCAAGACCTTCGCTCTGGAGCGATTGTCATGTTGCAGCCACATGGCCGCAGCCGTGGCCAGAAGCCGTGTCTCGGTGTCGTCGAGTGCGCGCTTGGGCGCAGGAGCGAAGCGCTCAATGAAGTCCGTCGTGGTCTCGCCCCCAAGAAACTCAACAGACCTGAGCGTGGCAGCCAGGAAGTCCCGGTTGGTCACGACGCCACCGATCTGCAGCCGTTCAAGCGCCAACGCCAACTGTCCTGCCGCGTCAGCCCTGGTGGCAGCGTGGGAGATGACCTTGGCGATCATGGGATCGAACTCGGGGGTGATGGTCGAGCCGGTGCGCACCCCGGTGTCGTAGCGGACCGGCGGACCGGCGGCCGGTTCGAATATCTCGACAACCCCAGTGGCAGGAAGAAAGTCGTTGTCGGGGTCTTCGGAGTAGAGGCGAGCCTCAATCGCATGGCCGGTGAACGATACGTCCTCTGTGGTGTAGCCCAGCTCCTCACCCTGAGCGACCCTCAGCTGCTCCCTGACCAGGTCGATGCCCGTCACTTCCTCGGTGACGGGGTGTTCGACCTGCAGGCGGGTGTTGACTTCCAAGAAGAAGAACTCTCCCGATTCGTCGTCAACGAGGAACTCGACCGTGCCGGCGGACTCGTAGGAGAGAGCGCGAGCCAAAGACACGGCTGCGGCGCCCATGGCGGAACGCATTTCGTCGCTCACGAAAGGCGACGGTGACTCCTCGATGATCTTCTGATGGCGCCGTTGAATGCTGCACTCACGCTCGCCGAGATGCAGCACGTTCCCATGCCTGTCGCCCAACACCTGGATCTCGATGTGGCGTGCGGTGCGCACGTAGCGCTCCGCAAACACGCGATCGTCGCCGAATCCCGCGAGAGCTTCACGACGGGCCGCCGCCACCGATTCTTCCAACTCGTCGGGTGACTCGACCACCCGCATCCCCTTGCCCCCGCCCCCGGCAGCGGCCTTGATCAGAATCGGAAATCCCAAAGAACCGAAATCGTTCGGATCGTCGCTCGAATCGAGTACGGGCACTCCTGCATCGGCGGCCAAGGACTTTGCGGCGATCTTGTCTCCCATCAGAGCAATCGCCTCAGGCGAAGGGCCGACCCAGACAAGTCCCTCAGCCGACACTGCCCCAGCGAAGGCGGCGTTCTCGGACAGGAAACCGTAGCCGGGATGAACCGCGCCCGCGTTCGTCTGCCGCGCTGCGGCAAGTATCTGGTCAGCGTCCAGATAGCTGCTTATCCGCACAGCTTCGTCGGCTTGGACGACATGCAGACCGTCCGCATCGGAGTCGACGAACAGCGCCACAGTCCGCAAGCCCACAGCAGACGCTGATCGGATGATCCGGCAGGCGATTTCGCCGCGGTTGGCCACCAGCAAGGTGTCGAAACGGCTCACAGCCGAAACACTCCGTATCGCTCAGCTCCCTCGACGGCCCGGTTGCTCACCGCGGAGAGGCACATGCCCACGACGTTGCGAGTGTCTCTGGGGTCGATGATGCCGTCGTCGCTGATCGCTCCCGTGGCTCGCAGTGCCAGCGAACCACGCTCCTGGGTGGCTTCGACTGCGGCTACCGTTTCGGCGTCCGCCTCTTCGTCGAACTCCTGGCCGAGGCGTTTGGCCTGGCCCCGGCGCACCTCCGACATCACACCGGCAATCTGTTTGGGTCCCATCACTGCGATCTTCGCGGTCGGCCACAGAAAGGTGAACCGGTTCCCGAAGGCCCTGCCCGACATGCCGTAGGTTCCCGCGCCGTAGCTGGACCCGACAATCACGGTGATGTGGGGCACGGTCGAGTTGCTGACCGCGTTGATCATCTGGGAGCCCTTCTTGATGATCCCGTCCGCCTCGAAGTCCTTCCCGACCATGTACCCGGTGATGTTCTGCAGGAACAGCAGAGGCACGTCGATCTGGTTGCACAGCTGAATGAAGTGGGCGCCCTTCTGCGCGGCATCGGGGTAGAGGACACCGTTGTTGCCGAGGATCCCCAGTGGATATCCGTGAATCGACGCCCAGCCGCACACCAGGGTGCTGCCCCAACGTCCCTTGAACTCTTCAAAACGCGAACCGTCGACGGTGCGAGCGACTATGTCGCGGACGTCGACCGGCTTGAGCAGATCCCGGCTGACAATGCCGAGCAGTTCCTCCTGGTCGTAGATCGGCGGATCGACCGGGAAACTGGGCTCCGGTCCCGGCTTGCGGATGTTCAGATGTGAGATCACCTCCCTGCACATGCGCAGCGCATCCATCTCATCGGTGGCGAAGTAGTCTCCGCCACCGGAGACCGTGGTGTGCATCTCGGCACCGCCGAGTGTCTCATCGTCGGAGATCTCGCCGGTGGCCATCTTGACCAGCGGGGGACCTCCGAGGAACATCTTCGACTGGTCCTTGACCATGATCGTGTAGTCGGAGAGCCCCGGCTGGTATGCGCCGCCGGCGGTAGACGATCCGAACACGACACAGACGGTGGGGATCCTCATCTTCGAGAGTTCGATCATCTCGTAGAAGAACCGTCCGCTCTCGGCGAAATGATCGGTCTGGAGGAAACGCCTGTTGCCGCCCTCTCCCGGCTGGACCCGGAGGTCGCCGCCCGCGGATTCCACAAAGCTCACGTAGGGCATGCGGTTCTCGCGCGAGATCTCGAGGGCGCGGTTCCATTTCTTGGACGCGTAGGGCGTGAGCGCTCCGGCGAGAACGGTCGGATCGTTGCCCATGATCACACATTCGGTGTCGGCGATGACCCCGACCCCTACGACCATTCCGCCGCCGATGGTGTAGTCCGAGTTGTACGCGGCTAGCGGGCTTATCTCCAGGAAGGGACTGTCTGGATCAATGACGTTCGCGATGCGTTCGCGGACAGGGAGTTTCTGGCGGGAACGCAGCCTCTCCATACGCGCGGGTCCACCTCCGGCTTCTGCTTCGTCGAGCAGTCCCTCGATCACTTCGAGCTGCTCGCGCATGTCTTTGGTGTTCTGCGCGAACTGCGGGTCGTCGGTGTCCAGCGTCGAACGGAGCGGCATTGCCAAAGGTCTACGTTGCATGTACCCCGCGACCTTACCCGGTAATATCTGATCTATCTACTTACCGCCTTCGGGCGGCGCGCGGTCTGGCTGATCGAACCCGAAAGGCCGATCAGCCGAACGCGCAGAACCGAGTGAACCCGCGGATCAGTCGAACACGAAGGAGTCGGCGAACGACGCCTTGTACCCGGTGGCTACAGCCTCCACCCCGTTGGGAACCTCAGGGTTCACAGCGAAGATCGTGTTCACGGTGGCCGGCACCCGCTCATCGGGCGTGCCGTAGAAGTAGTCGCCCGAGAGCCCATCGAAAGAGACCGTTCCGAGACCGTTCAGAGCTTCAATGATGCCGTCGCGGCTCAGGTCGCCGTTGGCGACCGCGGCTTCAAGGATCTTGACTATCGCCTGGGCCTGGACATACCCGAACGTGAAGTAGTAGTCGGGCTCCTGTTCCGGGTCGAATTGTTCGAGGTGCTCGATCATCGCCGCCATACCCGGGACGGTGCTGTCGCCCCAAGTGGATCCCTCCGCGACGACCACGAAGTTGGCCTGCATGTAGGGCACCAGAGCTTCCGAGCGGATCAGGGCATTGACCCAGGACGGCGAAACGCCGATCCACTGCGGTGCGTAACCGCTCGCGGCCGCTGTACCGAGCGTTCCGCCGGTGACCGACGGCGTCGTGGTCATGAATACGACCTCACACCCCGCTCCCTGCAACTGCTGGATCTGCGCTGAGAAGTCGGTGTCGCCCGAGACGTAGCGGGCGACTTCGCTGATCGTGAACCCGAGGTGCTCCGCGGCGAACTCGTAGCCCTGTTGACCCGCTTCACCGTAGGGGTCGTCCTGGATGAAAGAGCAGTAGACCTGATCTGTGTTGCCGTCCCCCTCGTTGATCCACCAGTCGAGTCCGTTGATCGCCTGCATCTGGTACGGGGCGCCGATCGGCAGCAGGTTCTGCTCGCGGACCCAGAAGGCGTCGAGCGACGCGGGGGCCACGACCAGGCCGTCCTCTTTGAGCGACTCGAGCACCGCGAAGGTGATCGGAGTGCCCAGCAACTGACCGATGATGACTACGTCGTCCTTGACTTCGTTGTAGACCTGCAACGCGGTGGCCGCGGTGTACTGATGGTCGGCTTCAACCGTCTCGATCATGTACTGGCCGGCGATACCGCCCTGACTGTTGACGTAGTCGTAGTAGACCTGACCACCGGCGGTCAGCGGGGTGCCGATGACTGCAACCGGGCCGGAGAAGTCGGAGATCACGCCGACCTTGATGGTCGAGCCGTCGAAACCTGGACCCGTCGCGATCTCGTCGGCCATGTCATCACCGTCAGCCATGTCATCACCGTCAGCCATATCGTCACCGTCGGCCATGTCGTCTTCGTCGGCCATGTCGTCTTCGTCAGCCATGTCATCACCGTCGGCCATATCGTCGCCGTCTGCGGTGTCGTCACCGTCGGCCATGTCGTCTCCGGTGTCGGCGCTGCCCGAGTCCCCGTCATCGTCACCACAAGCCGCCGCGAACAGCGTCAACGCGAGCAGCAGTGCCAGCAATCGGAACCATTGTTTCTTATTCATGTCCCCTCCAAGGGAATCTGTGGCGAATCTCAGTATGAGAACGGCCAGGTTGAGAAATAGTTGCGGATACGAACCCAGATTCCAGCCAGTCCTCGGTGCTCCACCAGAAGGAACAAGGCGATCAGGAACCCGTAGATGATCACATTAAGCGAAGCAACAGACACCAGCCCAGAATCTGTGCTTTTGGCTGCCACCCCAGGCACACCGTAGTCGGCGGAGACACCTTCGATGAGGCGGGGGAGCGCGGTTATCACCAACGCACCGATGATCGACCCGTAGATCGTGCCCATCCCACCCAGAATGATCATGGCGATGAACTGGATCGACACGAGCAGCGTGAAGTCGCCTGGGCTGATGAACAACTGCAGCGGAGCGTACAGGGCCCCCGCCAGAGCCGCGATCGCGGCCGACCAGGCGAACGCCTGGGTCTTGTAACCCGCGATCCCCACATCGATCCCTATGATCTCCGCGGCAATGTCCCTGTCGCGCACGGCCTGCAGCGCTCTCCCGGGGCGCGTCCGCACGACGTTCTTCGTCAGCCAGGCAACGACCGCGACGATCAGCCAGATCAGCCAGAAATAGCTCTCGTCCTTTCCGAACGATCTGCCGAACAGGCTCAGGTTCTGGAAATCCACGAAACCCAGGTTCAATTCAACGCCTGCAGCCGACGTCCCGGTGTTGCCTCCAGTGACGCTCCTCCAGTTCCTGAAGATGTGCTCGCCGATGAACACCAGACCGAGCGTCACTATCACCAGGTAGTTGCCGCGGAGACGAAGCGCGAACGGGCCGACGGCCGCGCCGAGCAGCCAGCCCAACGCCGGCGCGAAGACGACCCAGAGCCACATCGGCCAACCCCAGACGGAACCAACGTACGCCGTGCTGTAGGCGCCGACAGCCAAGAAGACCGAGTGCCCGAGCGAAACCTGACCGGTGTAGCCGGTGAGAAGGTTCAGCCCAATCGCCGCGATCGAGAACACTCCGGCGTAAGCCAGAGTGTTTAGTGAAATGCCGTTGCCGCTGAGCAGCGTGAAGGGAGGTACATCCCAGAACGCCGGTATGAGCGCCCAAATGAGAATCAGCGCTGCCAATGCTGACCGCCTCAACCGGTTCGGGAAGAGCCGCAGGTCGTCGCTATAACGAACGTGCATTGTTGTCGCCGGGCGCAGCCGGAGCCGCCGGGCGTTGCCTTCGCCGGGCGCAGCCGGAGCCGCGGTACCCTTTCGCCAGGCGTTGCCTTCGCCGGGCGCAGCCGGAGCCGCGGGACCCTTTCGCCGGGCGTTGCCGGAGCCGCGGGACCATTTCGCCGGGGTGGGATCGGCAGGGGGCGAGTCGGCGCTCATACGCGGCGCACCTCCTCGGTGCCCAACAGTCCGTAGGGGCGAACCATCAAGACGATGATCATGACTATGAAGATCGCCACCCGCTCGAATCCGGCGCCGAGCCAGTCGAGGTCGTCGATCGGGAACCATTCGGGGGTGGTCGCGATATAGGTCTTCACGAGATTCTGGATCCAGCCGACCAGCAGTCCGCCGGCCACCGCGCCCGCGGGGGAGTCCAAGCCCCCGACGATCATCGCCGGGAATGCAAAGAAGACCACGAAGTCCAGGTTCGGAGTGATGAGTTCGGGACCGGCTGTGGCCGCGCTTCCGGCGAGCGCCGCCGCGCCGCCCGCGATGGCGAACGCCGTGGCGAACACGATCTTCGTCGAGATGCCCTGTGCGATGGCCGCTTCGTGGTCGAAATGCGTCGCCCGCATGGCGACGCCGATGCGGCTGTAGCGGTCGACCAGGAAGAACACTCCGAGCGCGAGCACGGCCATGGCGACAGCCGCGAGCTTGGAATGTTGAAACACCAGACCTCCCAGTTGGAAGGTCGAAATTTCGTACGGGTCTTTGACACTGAGTTCTGCGAACCCCCAGATAGAGGCCACTACCTGTTTGACGATGAACAGCACCCCGATGGTGACCATTATCGCCCCGAACAGCGGTAGTTCGGAGGGTCCCTTGTCGCCGTACCGGGCCTCGATCCGAGCGGTCGCGAACCAGGCGACCACACCGATTACGACACCCCCCGACATCCCGACCAGATGCGTGGTGCCGTTGTAGAAGAGGGTTGCCCACCCCAGCAGACCTGCTGAGATTCCGACGACCTCGCGGAAGACCCGCTGCAGCATGGCTCGCTGCAACAGCACGCTGAACCCGGCGCACACCAAGACGGACAAGACGATGCCGGCGTAGTAGTTCCAACCCCACGTCGTGCTGACGTTGTAGGTGATGTAGCCACCGAGCAGCAGCGCGCCGCCCTGCGCGAAGTTGATGATGCCCGTGGCGCGGTAGATGACCACGAAGCCGAGCACGATCAGGGCATACAGAGATCCGAGGGCGAGCCCGTCGAAAGTCGACTGCAAGAAGGTGGTCATCGGTACATCTGCTCGATCAGATCTTCGAACTGCTCGGTGATGGCTGCCCGCTTGACTTTCTGGGTGGCGGTGAGCTGTCCGTCCTCGTGGTCGAGCTCTACCGTCATGAACTCGAAACGCTTGATGGTCTCGACCTGCGCGAACTCGCGGTTCGCCTCCTCCAATACTCCGTCGATCAGAGACCGGACCTCGGGTTTGTTCGAGAGATCGCGGTAGGTCGTGTAGGTCACCCCGTTCCGGGTCGCCCAGTCTCCGACCGTGTCGTATTCGATGCCGACCAACGCGGTCAGGTACTTGCGACGATCACCGATCACCACAGCCTCCCGCACGAACGGCGACACCTTCAGACGATTCTCGATCTCCGAAGGGGAGATGTTCTTGCCTCCCGCGGTGATGATGATGTCCTTCTTCCGGTCGGTGATCGTCAGGTAGCCGTCCTCGTCGATGAAACCGACGTCCCCGGTATGCAACCAGCCTTGTGCGTCGATCGTCTCCGCGGTCGCCTGCGGGTTCTTGTAGTAGCCCACGAAGGTTCCGCCGCCCCGGGTGAGGATCTCGCCGTCTTCGGCTATGCGCACCTCAGCACCGGCGACTGCCACCCCGACGGTGCCGATGCGCACGTCCCCGGCCGGGTTGACCGTGGCCTGGGCGCAATTCTCGGTCTGCCCGTATCCCTCCCGCACCGGTACCCCGATCGACCAGAACCAGTCCAGAACCTGCGGGGCGATCGGCGCCGCTCCCGAGAGTGCTTTGTCACACCGGCTCATCCCGAGTCGCTCCTTCAGCGCGCGGAACAACAGGAGCGATCCCAATGCCGCTGTCAGTCTGTCCGACCAGCTGAGCCGGCCTCTCATGCGGGCTTCCGCGAACTGCTTGCCCTTGGCGCTCCAGTACTGGTAGTTCCGGCGTTTCAACCACGAAGCGTCGTTCATCCGCACCTGAACACTCGCCAACATCTTCTCCCAGACTCGGGGCACCCCCAGGAAGAAAGTCGGCTGCACCTCTCTCAAGTCGTTGGCGAAGGCCGCTCCGCCCTCACCGAAGTTCGCCGTGTACCCGCCGCTGACTGCGTTGACGACTGTGACCAGCCGCTCCGCAATGTGACACAGGGGAAGATACGAGAGGACTTCGTCGCCTGGACCGAGGGAGAAAAGGGCGTTGTAGTCGGTGAAGGCAGCGTGCATGTTGGCGTGGCTGATCATCGCTCCCTTGGGTGGCCCGGTCGTGCCCGAGGTGTAGACGATGATGGCCACCTCATCGTCGGAGAGCGTCGCCACAGAATCGTCGAAGTCGGTTGCCGGCTGCTCTTCGCCCCGTTCCAGCAGTTCTTCGAAGGTGATGATCCGCGGGTCGTCGAGGACCCGGACCCCACGGGGATCGATGACCACGACGTAGGCCAGGTCTTCGAGTTGGTCCCAGATTTCGAGGGTCTTGTCAAGCTGCTCCTCGTCCTCGGCAACCACAACCCTTGCTTCGGAATGAGCCAGGAGATAACGGACTTCGGCCGAGGGGCTGGTCGGGTAGACACCGACGGTTACCGCACCGATACCCTGGGCGCCAAGGTCGGCGAAGACCCATTCGGGTCGGTTCTCAGCGTGAACCGCGACCTTGTCCCCTTTGTTCACACCGAGGCTGCGCAGGCCGAGGCCCACTCGGCGTGTGAAATCCGCGTAGTCGTTCCAGGTGTACTCGCGCCAGATGCCCAACTTCTTGTGGCGGAGCGCGACTGAACCACCGTCAGCAGCCGCTCTGGACAGGAGTTTCTGCGGGAGGGACAGGTTCACGCTGTCTCCCCCAAGTAGGCGGCAATGACCTCCGGGTCTGACTGGATGTCGGCGGGAATCCCGGTGGCGAGTCTCTGTCCGAAATTCAGCGCCATCACTCGGTCGGCGATGTCCATGACCATGTGCATGTCGTGTTCTACGAGGATCATGGCAATGTGGAGATCTTCGCGGATCTCGATGATGAAGCGCGCCATGTCCTCGGTCTCTTCGAGGTTCATTCCCGCCACAGGCTCGTCCAACAACAGAAGGCTCGGCTCCATCGACAGGGCGCGACCCAACTCGATGCGCTTCTGGATTCCGTAGGGAAGCATTCCGACCGGGCTGCGCCGGTACGGCTGCAACTCCAGGAAGTCGATTATCTGTTCGACGCCGGCACGGTGCTCGATCTCCTCGCGCCTGGCCCGACCGAACCACAGCGCACCCGTGACGAACCCGCTCTTCATCAGCAGATGACGGCCGAGCATCAAGTTGTCGACGAGGTTGAGATTCGAGAAGAGGCCCAGATTCTGGAAGGTCCGAGCCACCCCGAGTTTGGCGATCTCGGTCGGCTTGGCACCGACGAGTGACCTGCCACAGAAGTTGATTTCGCCGCTCTCGGGTCGGTACACGCCGTTGAGGCAGTTGAAAATCGAGGTTTTTCCTGCACCGTTGGGGCCGATGATCGCGAACAGCTCGCCTGGTTCAACCGTGAAGGAGATGTCGTTGAGAGCAACGACCCCTCCGAAGCGCAGAGTCACGTGATCGAAGCTCAAAAGCGTGTCGTTCATGCGCTCCAGCGTTTCTTTCGACGGTAGGACTTGACGTCTCGGAAGGACTTGCGGCCCGCTTCACCGACCCCGAGGTAGAACTCGCGAATGTCGTCGTCTGCGAGCAGATCGCTCGCGGTGCCTTCCTTCACGATTCGACCGTTCTCCAACACATACGCCCGATCCGAGACGGACAGGGCCATGCGGGCATTCTGCTCGACGAGCAGCACGCTCGTCCCCTGTTCGTTGACGGTGGTGATGATCTCGGAGATCTGTTCTACAAGTTTCGGCGCCAATCCCAACGAGGGTTCGTCGAGCAGCAGGAGTTTCGGCGAGGCCATCAGAGCCCTTCCGATGGCCAGCATCTGTTGTTCTCCGCCGGACAGATAACCGGCGGTGTCACGTTGGCGCGGTTTCAATACCGGGAACAGGTCCATGACCCGATCATGGGCGGCAGCGACAGCGCCGTGGTCGCGTACCGTGTGGGCCCCGGTGCGCAGGTTCTCCTCAACTGTCAACTCGGCGAAGATCCGACGACCTTCCATGACCTGCGACACACCGGCCCGCACCAGCTTCGCCGGGTCGGCGTGGTCGGCCGGCTCGGAATCGAAGATGATCGAACCCTTGGTCATCTCCCCGCGGTGAACCTCGAGCAGCCCGGTGATCGCTCGCAACAATGTGGTCTTCCCCGCACCGTTGGCGCCGAGAATCGTGACGATCTCGCCCCGGTCGACCCGCAGGCTGACGCCGCTCAACACCAGGATGACGCTGTTGTAGACGATCTCGACATTGCGGACATCAAGGATCGCCCGACGTTCAGACTCAGCGTTCATGCGAGGTGAAATGTAACACGGAGAACAACGGTCGATTACTCGAAGGGCAGGTTGAGCAGCTTTATGGCGTTGCCTCGGGCAATTTTGTAGACGACCTCGTCGTCGAGATGCCCGAACAGGGACTGCGCCTTCTGACGCGAGTGCGGGAAAGTGCCGTCGGAGTGGGGGTAGTCAGTCTCGAAAAGGACGTTGTCCACACCGACCTCGTCGAGCATCTTCATTCCGGCGCTGTCGTTGAAGAAGCAGCTGTAGATCTGCCGGTAGTAGTAGAACGAGGGCTTCTCCGGCAGACGCTCCTCACCTTGAGCCCACTGATGGGTCGTGTAGTTCTCGTCGGCTCGTTCGATGAAGTAGGGGATCCAGCCGATCTGGCTCTCCGCGTACATCAACTTCAATTCGGGATAGCGGTGCAGCACGCCCGAGAAAAGAAAGTCGACCATGGACGCGGCGCTGTTGGCGGAGATCATCGTGGCGGTCACCAGCGTCGGAGCGTCCTCGGAGGTGCGAACCGTGCGAGTACCGGACCCGATGTGCATGGCGATGACCGTTCCCGTCTCTTCGCATGCACCAAAGAAGGGGTCCCAATAACCCGAGTGGATCGACGGGAGGCCCAGCCAGGCCGGCAGTTCCGACCAGGCGGTTGCGTTCACGCCCCGGGCAGCGTTGCGGCGGATCTCCGCCGCAGCCAGTTCGACGTCCCACAACGGCACGATGCACAGCGGGATCAGCCGCCCGCCGGAACCGCCGCACCATTCATCGACCATCCAGTCGTTGTAGGCCTCGACGCAGAGCTTGGACAGCTCCTTGTCCTTGCGCTCGGCGAACAGCTGACCGCAGAAACGGGGATAGTTGGGGAAGCACAAAGACGCCTCCACATGGTTGACGTCCATGTCCGCGAGACGGTCCGCCGCCTGATAGCACCCGGGACGGATGTCGTCGTAGGTGACCCCCTCCATACTGACCTCCTCCGGGGGAGTGCCGGCGCAGGCGATCATGTGCTTGATCTGGTAGCGGTGGTCCTCGTAGTGCCACCAAGCCGCCATCTTGTCGCCGGTCCCCGGCTGCTCAACCCAGGTTCCGCCCTCGAGAGTCATCTCGCCCTGGGGCGCAATAACGATGCGCGGGCCCACGTCCCGGTACTTCGAGGGGAGGCGGTCCGTCCAGATGTTCGCGGGCTCGACGACGTGATCGTCGACGCTGATGATCTTCGGGAAGTCGGTCATCGTGTCCATCACCGAACCGTACCGGCCTGCGGCGACGCTCGGCTAGACGGGTTTCGTCGTTGGTGGCTCAAGAGAGCGAATACAGCAGATGATGGCTCAGGTCGCCCATCTGGTCCACGAACATGATCCTCGTGTCGAACCACCATTCACCGTCGATGCGCTGGAAGGTGTCGTGGTAACGCCCGGTGATGATGATCTGCAACGGCAGCTCCGCAGTTGCCTGAGTCACCGTGTAGTAGCTCCGGCTCGATGCTGTTCCCGCTTCGTCATCGACTTCGATGATGGCGTTACTGGTGATGTGGTGAGTCTTGGGTGTGCCGTCCCCATACAGCCGGGTGGCTGCGTCGTACATTCTGCGCACCCCCTCCGTGCCCTCGAAAGTGGCCTCCGGCGGCGCGTCGGGAACCGCGCAGACGCGGCCGTGTTCGAACAGGTCGGCTATGCCGCCGAGGTCTCCCGCATCGATCCGTTCGGCGTACAGGTAGAGGAGGTTCTCGATCATTCGGGCAGAGTCGGTCATGCCGAGACGATAGAGAACGCCCGGGCGTGGTATCCAGATAGGCGATGAATCTCCCAGACGACTTCGCCCCACAGGCACTGTTGGCCGCGGCCCGCGGAGCGGACCGGCTCGAGGACTTCGGCCCGTCCGGCTTTCGTGAACCGCTCGGTGTGCTCCTCGACGCTTACGCCTCTGCGCCGCTCAACGAACTGGGTCGCATGACCCTTCGCGGGGGAGTGGTGCACAGCCTGCGCACCCGGCTGCGCGTCAACCATTGGTTCTCCGCTCACCCCGAGATCGCCGGGCAGCGCATCACGGCGCCGATCGTCGTGGTCGGCATGATGCGAACGGGGACGACCCTGGTCCAGCGCCTGCTGGCCGCCGACCGCCGTCACTACGCAGCGAACGGCTGGGAGATCGACGAGGCGGCTCCGCGGATCGGTTGGCGGCCAGCAGCCGACGATCCCCGTATCGCCGACGCGAGAACTGCCGGGCGATCCCCGCAAGGTGGCCGAGACTGTAGTGATGCTCTCCGAACTCAGCGATCCTCCGCTTCGGCTGCTGCTCGGGCAGGACGTCCTGGAAGCAACTCGCCGGAAACTGACGGACATGAACGTGTCGATCGACCAATGGGAATCGGTCACCGTTGATGTGAACTTCCCGACCTGACGCAAGCCGTCGCCCGTTTCAGTTAGAGTGTCTAACATTCGTCTTCGCAACCGTTGAAACCCAACCCTTGAAAGAAGCATGTGACCAGGCTCGGATTCCTCTTGGACAGCGACTCTTGCATCGGCTGCCACGCTTGCACCGTGGCCTGCAAGAGTGAGCACGATGTCCCCCTAGGCGTCAACCGCACCTGGGTGAAGTACATAGAGACCGGTTCGTTCCCGAACGTCAGCCGGCATTTCTCGGTGATGCGCTGCAACCATTGCGATGACGCCCCCTGCATCTCGATCTGTCCCACCAATGCGCTCTTTCGAGCCTCCAACGGCGTTGTCGACTTCGACGACGACAACTGCATCGGCTGCAAGGGTTGCATGAATGCCTGCCCCTACGACGCCCTCTACATCAACCCGGCGACCAACACCGCCAACAAATGCAACTTCTGCAACCACCGCATCGAAGAGGGGCTCGAACCGTCGTGCGTGATCGTCTGTCCCACCCACGCCATCAAGGTCGCCGACCTCGACGACCCCCTGAATCAAGCGACCAAGATCATCGGCCGTGAGGACGTGGCCGTGCGAGCGCCCGATCAGGGGACCAATCCCAAGGTTTATTACCGCGGCGCGGATCAGGCCTCACTCGATCCGCTGCGCACCGCGATCCCCCGTGACGGGATGATCTGGGCGGACACGACACCGAATCACCCCAGCGTTCCCGCCGGCAGCAGCGGTGTGGTGGCGCGGACCACCTACACAACCTCACACCAGATGACCTGGACCGCCAAGGTTTCGGGATACCTGGTCACCAAGGCGATCGCAGCCGGAGTGATGATCATTGCGGCACTGTTGGTGCTGCTGGGCCACAGCGGCGAGACCGCGGCGGTCGGCGTGGTGCCGCCGATGCTCGCCGGTTTCTTTCTGGCTGTGACCGGGGTGCTGCTGGTCGCCGACCTCAAACAGCCAGGCCGGTTCTTCTACCTGATAACCAGAGGAAGCTGGAAGTCCTGGTTGGTGAAAGGCGCCTATGTCCTGGGCGCTTTCGCTGCGGTGACTGCAGCCTGGTGGGTGGCGGGCATCGCCGAGGCGCCAGACGTGCTCCAGGTTCTGGCTGCCCCCGTCGTGCTGTGCGCCGCCGCGACTGCCGGCTACACCGCCTTCCTGTTCGGTCAGTGCGAGGGACGGGATCTGTGGCAGACGCCCCTGTTGCTGCCGACCCTGCTCGCACAGGCAGTGACCGCCGGCGGTGCGTCCTACGCGATCGTGGACCTGTTCATGGACGTGCCCGAACCCGACGCGATCCGTTGGGCTTTCCTCGGCGGGCTCTGCGTCACCGCGGCTCTGGTCGCACTGGAGGCGACCTCGGCCGGAACGCCGCACGTCGAGGCTGCGCTCCACCAGATGATCTCCGGAAAGTACCGAGGCCGGTTCTGGTTCGGTGTGATCGGCGGCCTGTTGGCACCCGCATGCATGCTGGTCGTCGCCCTGGCCGCGGATCCAGGGGAGGGCCTGGCCGCAGCCGCGGGTGTAGTCGCATTGGGCGGCATGTGGGCCTATGAGGATTCGTTCGTTCGTGCCGGCCAGTCGGTGCCGCTCTCCTAGAAGCCGAACCGCCAAGAAACCCATGTGACAGCCATGACCGATCTGCAGCAGTACCCGAACCACGAGGACTGGCACGACTACACGTCGCTCGACGCCAAGGCTTGGCCTCGACGCGTCGAAAACCACCACAGCCTCATTCCCACCACCTGTTTCAACTGCGAAGCGGCATGCGGTCTGCTGGCCCATGTCAACCACGAGACCCACAGGATCGACAAGATCGAGGGGAACCCGCTGCATCCGGCGAGTCGCGGTCGCAACTGTGCCAAAGGTCCCGCCACCCTCAACCAGGTCGACGACACGGAGCGGATCCTCTACCCGATGCGCCGAGTGGGAGCACGCGGTTCGGGCCGATGGGAACGGGTGAGTTGGACCGAGGCGCTCAGCGACATCGGAGCACGAATCGCTGCTGCTCTCGACGCGAACCGCCACAACAGCGTGATGTACCACGTCGGACGTCCCGGCGAGGACGGATACGCCGACCGCGTGCTCAAGTCATGGGGGGTGGACGGACACAACAGCCACACCAACATCTGCTCCTCCAACGCCCGGATCGGCTACCAGTCCTGGATGGGCCACGACCGTCCGTCTTCGGACTTCGCCAACGCCGAAGTCATCTTCTTGATCTCATCGCATCTCGAAGCCGGGCACTACTTCAACCCTCACGCTCAACGCATCATCGAGGCTCAGGGCAAGGGCGCAACGGTCATCTGTGTCGATCCGAGGCTCTCCAACACGGGCTCGAAGGCCGACCACTGGCTCCCGGCGTGGCCGGGGACCGAACCGTTCCTGTTGTTGACCATCGCTCGGTTGTTGATCGAGAACGGCGCCTGGGAGCGTGAGTTCGTGCGGCGCTGGGTCAACTGGGAGACCTACCTGCGCGAGACCCGCCCGGATCTGCCGCTGGAGTTCGATTCGTTGGAAGCCGCGCTGCTTGATGCGTACGCCGATTACACGCCCGAGGCAGCCGAGGAGATCTGCGGCGTCGACGGGGAGCAGCTGCGCGAGATCGCCGAGATCATCGGTGCGCACCCGACCAAGTTCGCATCGCACAACTGGCGCGCAGCCGGCGCCGGCAACCTGGGCGGCTGGCAGACCGCGCGCTGCCTGTTCTTTCTCAACGTCCTGACCGGTTCGGTGGCCACGGTAGGCGGGACCAGCGGCAACGGCTGGAACAAGTTCAAACCGGTCCAGCCCAAGGGTGCTCCGCCACTGCATCAATGGAACGAGCTCTCGTGGCCCACCGAATACCCGCTGGCCTACCACGAGATGTCGATCCTGCTGCCACACTTCCTCAACGAGGGCCGCGGCACCCTGGACGTCTACTTCAGCCGCGTCTACAACCCCGTCTGGACCAACCCGGACGGGTTCAGCTGGCTGGAGGCCCTGACCGACGAGTCGAAGGTCCGCTGCCACGTCGCTCTCACCCCGACTTGGTCCGAGACCGCCTGGTACGCCGACTATGTGCTGCCGATGGGGGTGGGCACCGAACGTCACGACGTCGCCAGTTTCGAAACCCACAACGGTCGCTGGATCGGTTTTCGCCAGCCCGTCATGCGCCGTTACGCGGAGCTGCGCGGCGAGTCGCTGGGGCCGGAATCCCGCAGCCATGAGTTCAACCCCGGTGAAGTCTCAGAAGAGAACGAGTTCTGGATCGACCTGTCCTGGCACATCGACCCCGACGGCAGCAGAGGGATCCGCAAGTGGTTCGAGTCCGACGAACATCCGGGAACGCCGATCTCGGTCGATGAGTACTACGGGACGATGTTCGCCGAGTCAGTGCCCGGCCTGGCGGAAGCGGCTGCGGAAGCCGGCAAAACGCCGCTCGAGTACATGCGTGACGTCGGTTCGTTCGCAGTGCCGGGCGACATGGTCACGCCTTATGAACGAATCGTCGGTCCGGAGGTCACCGCCGACTGCCACAAAGGCGAGGATCAGGTCTTCCGCAAGCCCGGAACCATCGGTACATGGGACGGCACACCCGAGCATTTAGCCGAGATCACTCTGGCTGACCTCGGCGACGGTTCACCGGCGGTGGAGGTCGACGGCGAGGTGAAGGAGGGCTTCCCGACCCCGTCGAAGAAACTCGAGCTGTTCTCTACGACGCTGGCAGATTGGGGGTGGCGCGAACATGCCGCGCCGGGATGGATCAAGTCCCATGTCCACCATCAGGACCTCGACATGGAAGGCAACGAGCGGATCCTCCTGCCGACGTTCCGGATACCAACCTTGATCCACACCCGTTCAGCCAACTCAAAGTGGCTCAACGAGATCAGCCATCGACACCCGCTGTGGATCCACCCGAGCGATGCCGAAAGACTCGAGATCGAAGAGAACGCTCTGGTGCGCATCTCCACCCGCATCGGCCATTTCGTGATTCAGGCCTGGCGCACCGAGGGAATCCGCCCCGGGGTGGTCGCCGCCTCGCATCACATGGGGCGATGGCGCATCGAAGAGGATCAGGCCCGCTCCTGGGGATCCGGCAAAGCCGCTATCGACCGCATCGACAACAGCGACGGCAGCCAGTCCTGGAAGCTGACCCGTACCGACGGGATCCGCCGTTTCGATTCCGATGATCCCGACAGTCAACGAATCTGGTGGAACGACACCGGCGTTCATCAGAACCTGACGTTCTCGGTGCAGCCGGATCCAATCTCGGGAATGCAGTGCTGGCACCAACGAGTCCGAGTCACGCCGGCCGAAGCCGGTGACCAGTACGGCGACGTGGTGGTCGACACGGCCAAGAGCCGAGAGGCCTACCGCGACTGGCTCTCGATGACTCGTCCAGCTCCGGGCCCCGGCGGCCTGCGCCGCCCCCTCTGGTACGCCCGCCCCCTGAAACCCGCCCCCGAGATGTACCACCTAAACCCTTCTCAATAGGAGAACGACGAGTCTGCGCGTTGGGGGAAATTGGCCGGGTTCACGGGAATCGGAACCCCCGACGTAGATGGCCCCGCTACTGCACGACAACTGCAGGAAGCGTCACACAGGACGCACCTAACAGTCCTCGGAATTGAAGCATGCTTCCCACAGAATCTCTTGAGCAGCCTCAAAGTCGATACCTATTGCCCTCAAGTCAATACCTAATTCTCGGCTTGCAAACTCTGACATCATCACCGCACCTGCGGCGAACGGACCGAGGTCGGTAGAGTCGAAATCCACCACCTGACACACGTTTATGGTCGCCCACGCAGCCAGAGTCATCACGTTCTCCTCGGAGAGCTCAGGTTCCGACTGTCGCTCACTAGGTCCCCAGTACCATTGCTCGTCGAATTTCTTGGGGTCTTCGCAGCCGTCTTCAACGATCCCGGGAACAGGATTGAGGACATTAAACCAAGAGTCGGGATAACCAGCTTCTCTGAACGACCGCCGAACAGTCGCCTCAATGTCGGCAACCGGATGAACTCCGCAAGCCCATCCAAGCGATGCCCTGAACCAGTTAGACAGCACGATGTAGTTGCCCTCTGTGTCGTGTTGTGCGTCCACGGGAGTGAAGTAGTGGATTCTGTAGACATCGTATCGCTCAATGAACACAGACTCAGGCAGTGCCCTTACGGGTTCCGTCGTCGTGGTTGTCGTTGGTTCTTCCGTGGTCGTGGCTCGCGGTTTCGGCGTCGTTAGTGTGGTGTTGGCTTTGTATGTGTCTCGGTCTGATTCTTGCCAGTCAATGTCGACCACTTCGCAACTGGGGTTGGTGATCGTTGCTGCCCAGTCGTAAACGGGCTCAGCAGCAACGGTCACTGACTCGCCCGGCGGCACATGGAACCGCTCGGTTGGTCGGTCTTCATATTTGACGTTGCCGAACTTCGATTTGAGTTGAACCACAGGGTGATACGAAACAAACCCGTCTGTATCGTTGTGTCCAGTGACCCTTATCTGTTCCGATTTTTTGTCAGCTGAACACGACACGTCGTCCACGCTCGGTGTCGCCTTGTCTGGTTGCACCGCTACTGGTTCGGTGATGGTTGCCTCTGGTGCGTCGCTCGTTGTTGTGATATTGGGTTCGCTGGCCATCTGCTCGGGTTCGTCTTGTGTGAACAGCGACGCGCAACCACCAATGATGAATAGCAACGATAGTGCAGCGATCCACTTGTTGCGTCTGCTACGGATCGACCACCGGTAGAGGGCCGTGGTCACGTGGCGGATGCGAACTAACGCTGACGTTGCTGTATCCATTCGAGTAGCTCTCTCTCGGTCGCCGGGACGCCGATCACGATAACCGTGCCATCTGTGCTGAGGCAACACACTCTTCATCAACCTGCATTTCTGGCGTATCTGATCGTGTACATCATGGGCCTTGTGTCTGTGCTGAGGCAACACACTCTTCATCAACCTGCATTTCTGGTGTATCTGATCGTGTACATCATGGGCCTTGTGGAGGTGCGTTGGGATTGACGATTTTGTAGCCGGTGTTGGTCTTGGTGACGATGTAGCCGCGGTCGTGGATGTTGTGATGGCATGCAGAGCAGGCCAGACACATGTTGTCGATGTCGGTGCGCCCGCCGCGTTCCCAAGGGACAATGTGGTGTATCTCGCAGCGGTCGGCATCAGCAGCACAGCCAGTGCAATGCCGGTCTCGCGCGATGATGGCTTTGACGGCGCTTCGGAAATGAGGGGGGAGTAGTGGCTGTGGGTATCCGCGGGTGTGGGCGAGGGATCCTCCAGAATCGGTGCTGTTACAACCCCCGAAAAATGGAGGATCCCTGTGGAACACGACCCTATACGCATGTGTGAGCTGTTGGTGGGACTAGGCAATGTCGAGGTGCTCGGCGTCGACGACGAGGCCGGCAGACCGTTGGAGGTGCATGTGCACAGACATGCTGAGAGGCCGCCGTGTTCGGGCTGCGGGGGACGGATGTGGTGCAGCGGCAAGCGGCCGGTGGTGTTGGTGGATTTGCCGGTGTTCGGGCGTCCGGTGCGGCTGGTGTGGCACAAACGGCGTTGGGTGTGCCCGCACTCGGGTTGTGAGGCGGGGTCGGTGACCGAACAAGCAGCACAGATCGCGCCGCGGCGGGCGTTGTTGACAACACGAGCCGCGCGGTGGGCGACGCGGCGCGCCGGCCGCGGCGAAGCGATCTGTGACACCGCCGCGGCGTTGGGTTGTGACTGGCACACCGTCAACACGTCGGTGCGGCGCTGGGGTCAAGCTCTGTTGGACGCCGACACTCAGAGAATCTCCAAAGTGTCGGCGCTGGGTCTCGACGAGACCCTGTTTTGTCGGCGGGGCCGGTTCAACAAGCGGGTTTGGTCGACCAGCATCGTCGACGTCGGACGCGGCCAGTTGCTCGATGTAGTGCCAGGTAGAAGCGCTAAAAAACCCGCCGGTTGGCTGTTGAAACAACCCGCCGGCTGGTTAAAGGGGATCCGTTGGGCGACCCTTGACCTCTCAGGACCCTACAGGGCGGCGTTCGACACCGCCATACCCCACGCCGAACAGGTCGCGGACCCGTTCCACGTCGTGCGGTTGGCCAACAACACACTCGACGAGGTACGGCGCAGAGTGCAGAACCAGACCCTGGGCCACCGCGGCCGCAAACACGACCCGCTGTATCGGGCCCGCAAACTGCTGCTCTCCGGTCACGAACGCATCACCGAGACCGGCGAAACGAAACTACTCGGGCTGCTCGAATCCGGTGACCCCCACGGCGAGGTCCGCAACGCCTGGCACGCCAAAGAAACACTGCGCGGGATATATGACATCGCCGATCCCGACCTCGGACGCGTGACCGTCGATCAGCTCGCCGTCGAGTTCCAAGACTCGTATCTGCCGCCCGAGGTCAACCGGCTGGGACGCACCCTGGCCCGTTGGAGCACCCAGATCGCGAACTGGCACCACGCCCGAGTCTCCAACGCAGCGACCGAAGCAGCCAACAATCTGATCAAACGAGTCAAACGCGTCGCCTTCGGGTTCACCAACTTCGCAAATTACCGGATCCGCTCACTGCTCTACGCCGGCAAACCCAACTGGGCGCTGCTCTACACCCTCACTCCCCCCTAATTTCCGAAGCACCGCTTTGACCTGAGCCTCGGTGGCGTGTCGATGATCGCGCCCCACCCAAATTGGTTGACCCTTGCCGTCAAATACCACCCCGGTGACTGTTGCCATACACATCAAGCGTTCCAGCACTGTCTGTGGCAGAGCCTCCCCGTCAACAATCTCGGCAACACCGACAGGTTCGCCGCTTTGCAAGCGTTCAACATCGACTACTGCGGTCAGTTGCATCCGCGCACTTCCAGGCCCGCGGCGACCGGGGCCGGTGATCAACGCAACAAAGGCATCGGCTAGGCGTTGTGTTGGAGTTCGTGCATCATCAGGCGAACCATCACGACCACCGTCGTCTCGCCACAAACGGTCGTATTCGACATTGATCGCTTTGCGCACCTGTTGATAGCTCGTCGGATCCAACTCCGCCAACAACACTCCCATTCCTTCATCATTCACCCAGTGCTTCAACGACCGGCACCGACGCTGCGCTTCGTGCACATCAGTACCGTCGTCTGTCTGGTTGCGGTTGACCCACCGCCGCGACTGCTGCGCGAACACATCAACTGACGATGTCTCGGCTAGCTTCAGCAGTTCATCGTCCACCTGGCCAGCCGAAGTCTTGGCCGCTGCAGCAGCGATAGCCACAGCCGCATGCTCGGCGGTGATCGCGCCACCAGCCAACGATTCAGCCAACTTCGGCATCTCAGCGAGGCCCGAAGCCGTTTTCACCACAGAGTTCGCTGTACGCGCCGACATACGACCCGCTTCACGCAGAACAGTCTTTGAACTCACCCCACCGTCATCAAGCCCCTCGATCTCCACCGCGCACCGAGTCTGCAAAGAAGTCAGCGCCGCGATCGCCCGCCCCGCGCCTTCGATCACACCAACCAACTCCTCACGAGAAAGCCCTGAAGTAACCTCTCCACGGGTCTGCTGAACCATCGAATCGAACATGACCACAAACTAACCAAAGGGTGTGACACTACATGTCAACGGTGGAAACGCCTATCTTGCCTCCCATCAGGTCTACCTGCTAAAGAACTCTGGATGATCGTCAAGCCCTACGAGCGGACGCAGGCCCAGAATGATCCTCGGCAACGGGCGGGCAGCGCCGCGGAACGACAAATGGCGCACTATCTGGATCGAACCTTCAGCGGGGACGAGGCGGTGTTTGTATTGCACGGCCTTCGGCTTGAGGATCACGATCAACTAGAACAAAACGGATCGCCCGGCGTTTGCCAAATCGATCACCTTGTCGTGCATCGTTGGGGGCTGTTTGTTGTCGAGAGCAAGTCAGTGACTGAGGAAGTGCGGATCAGGTCCGACGGTTCGGGTGGAGACGAGTGGACCCGCGTCTACAGGCGTAGAGAGCAAGGAATGCCTTCACCACTTCGGCAGGCTCGGAGGCAGGCAGACTTTCTGCGCGCGTTCCTGCAACGGAACAGGGAAGACTTGCTTGGCAGGCAACCCGTCGGGTTTCGCACCATCGTTAGAGTCGTCGTCGGAACCGACCAGCGTGGATTCCGCAACGCTCCGATTCAGCAGGTGATCGCCGTATCCGACGACGGGAGGATAAAGCGGGTTGGCGGTTGGAAGGAACCTCACAAACCGTTCCGAGCGTTTGTGGCAAAAGCCGATCTCGTACCCGCCAAGATCACCAAGGAACTCGAAGTGCATCGCAGATGCGCGAGTCTGACCAACACCCAGATGGACGGTGACTACGGGAAGTGGGTGATTGAGACGCCCGAGGCAAAGAAGGTGGCTGAGTTCCTGGCCGAGCGGCACACCAACCGCTCCGGTGCGCGCATCGCTGAACCCGACGTGTACCCGCCCGCCTCTGGCCCTGAAGACACTGGCCCCAAGGCGACCGAACTGAACTCCTCCCTTTCGACACCGCGAGAAGTCCGAGGCAAGACAGCGAGCGACCGGGAATCGGCGCAAGCCGCTTGTAGGCATTGCGGGTCCAACAACCTTGAGGCTCGATCAGGCCGGTACGGCTACTACTGGAAATGCGACTCGTGCGACGAGAACACAAGCATGCCTCAGGTCTGCTCCGCTTGTGGCGCCAAACGACCGCATGCACGTGTTCGCAAAGCAGGGAAGCGGTACTTCCGAGACTGCGACGAGTGCGGAACTTCCGAAGCAATCTGGACTGGGCGTTAGAGCCGATATGCCTGCGCTTAGTTGTCAATCGCGGAGTGGATGTAGCGCCGGCCAACCCGTTGACGGGTCGCTGGACCGACTCGGCCGTGTGGGATCCAACTGCCGCCGTCGTGGATTGCCTCTGGGGGTGCGAGAACACATTTCGTTAACTGTCACACCCCTTGGTTAGGTTGTTGTCATGTCTGATTCGAGGCTTCAAGAGGTGCCGAATACCGGCGAGCGCAGCGGGCCGGAAGTGGTCGGGGCGACTCTCGGACTCGGCGAACCGGCATCGGCTACGGCTGGGGTGGCGGCTGGGGCCGCTGAGGCTGGTTTTGAGACGGCGGAGGGTGTTGTGTTGGGGGTGTTGGATTCGGTTGTGGAGCAGTTGTCGGGGCTGGAGGTTTCGGGGTTGGGTCGTGAGGGGTTGGCTCGGGTGATTGCTGGGGCGGGTCGGGTGATGGCGATGTCGTCGTCGTTGCAGGCGCGTTGTGCTGTCGCTATTGAGGGTCTTGGTGATGGCGGGGTTGATTCGAAGACGGTTCTGCGCGAATCCGGGCGCATGTCCACCAGGGCTGCGAGATCGACGGCGGTGACTGCGTCGGGTCTTGCTGAGATGCCCAAGCTCGCTGAGTCTTTGGCCTCGGGTGACATTTCTGTTGAGCACGCGGCAGCGGCGGTGTCGGCTGCCGCGAAGACTTCCCCTGACCAAGTCGAGCAGGAACTGGCGGGGTTGGCTGAGGGGTCTTCTGTCGATGCGTTCACCAAACACGCGCAGCGTTGGGCCAACCGCAACCAAACCGGTGACGGCAAAGACGCCCATGAGGCCAAGCGCCGCAACCGTTCGCTGGCGGATTGGGTCAACCAACAAGGGATGGGCGTGATCTGCGCTGAGCTGGACCCCACGAGCTATCAACAGGCGCGCAACGCCATCAACTGTGAATACGACCGGCTATGGCGCAACGACGGCGGACGCGACGGCAAACCCGACGATGTGCGCACACCCAAACAACGCCGCGCCGACGCGTTCATGTCGCTGCTCACCAATGTCGGTTCTCGCGGGCCGGGCAGTCCCCGCATGCAACTCACCGCCATCGTCGACATCGAACGCCTCCAACAACACAAATGCGATGACAGCGGCCACGGCAACCCTCGCGGCGAACACCGCAACGACAGTCACGGTGACAGTTGTCGCGGTGACGGTTGTGGTGAGCTTGTCGGGGCGGCGCAGATAATCGGCGGTGAAGCACTGCCACAAAACGTGCTCGAACGGCTCGGCTGCATGTCCACTGTCACCGGGGTGATCTTCGACGGTGACGGCGAACCCATCTGGGTGGGACGAGACCAACGCCACGCCACCCCAGCACAAGTCAAAGCCATCATCGCCCGAGACCAGCACTGCGGCGGCTGCGACGCCGAACCCGCTCGCTGTGAGGTACACCACATCGTGCCCTGGCAACACGGCGGACACACCAACACCGACGACATGTGCCTCGCCTGCCCACGATGCCACCACAACATCCACGACCACGGCTACATCGTCATAAAAACCAGCACCGGCTACAAAATCATCAACCCCAACAACCCACCAAACGGCCCATAACCCCCGACACCCTGGCGGAGGTGGACGTCTCGAGAGGGGGCGAGGACCCCAACAACCCACCAAACGGCCCATAACCCCCAACACCCCGAGGAAACGGGATTCGGGTCTTCCAGCCTCTGTCTTGGAGCAGTTCAGCCGTCCGTTTCGCCCAAGGGATGGGTGTAGACGAGGACGGGGGCGAGAGACCGCCTATCACCGCACCGATGATCGCACCAGTGAACACGACCACTGCGGTCAAGGTGAAGTTCGCGCAACCCGGCGGAGAATCTGCCATGGCCTGAGTCTCGCGGATAAATCAGCGAGGCCGTCTGACCGGCGTGAATTCAGGCGTCGAAGCGGTGGGCTTTGCGGTCGCAGACGGTGCGCAGGGAGAAACTTGAACGCAGCTGCCCGACATGGGGAAGTCTTGCCAGGTAGGCCTTGTGGATGCGTTCGTAGTCGGCGACATCGGTCGCCGCGACATGAAGCAGGTAGTCACTGTTGCCCGCCATCAGATGGCAGCTGAGAACCTCATCGACATCGGCCACCGCCTCCTCGAAGGCGTCGAGATGGTCCTCTTGTTGGCTGGTCAGAGCAATCTCGACGAAAACGGAGGTGCCGCGCCCGATGAGTTTGCGATCGAGGACCGCCACATATCCGGTGACCACTCCGCTCTCCTCGAGACGGCGCACTCGCCGCAGACAGGCTGAAGGCGACAAGTGGACCCGTTCGGCCAGCGCGGCATTGGTGATGCGGGCGTCGGTCTGCAGCACCTCCAGGATCTCCCGATCAGTGGCATCAAGTTCATCCAACACGATCTTCCTCCTTGAAGCAATAATCTACTGTTCAATCTAGATTTAGTGACGTTATATTGTGCAAATCTAGCTAGTAGAGGCTGGATTCGCATACACATTCTCTACAGCCAAGCGTATTCTGTTCATAGAGGAGGTTCAGAGGTGGCCAGAATGCGTGTCGGAGTTCCCACGGAGATCAAGATTGCCGAGCGCCGGGTCGGTCTCACCCCCACGAGCGTCCGAGAACTCACGATGCGCGGCCACAGGGTCCTGGTTCAAACGGGCGCGGGAACCGGAATCGGTGCGTCCGACGCGGACTATTCGGCCGCAGGAGCGCGCGTGGCCCCCGATGCGCAGTCCGTGTTCGCCGAATCGGAACTGATCGTCAAAGTCAAAGAACCCCAGGCCGTCGAACGGGCCATGTTGGGCCCCGATCACCTCCTGTTCACCTATCTCCATCTGGCCCCGGACCCGGCACAGACCGAGGAACTCCTCTCCAGCGGTGCGAGCTGCATCGCGTATGAGACCGTCACCGACTCCAAGGGAGGGCTGCCGCTGCTGGCGCCCATGTCCCAAGTTGCGGGCCGCATGTCGATTCAAGCCGGCGCCCATTGTCTCGAAGCCCCCAACGGGGGTTCAGGCCGCCTGCTCGGCGGAGTACCCGGGGTCGCTCCCGCTCGAACACTGGTTCTCGGCGGGGGAGTCGTCGGCGAGAACGCCATCGAAATGGCGATCGGCATGGGCTCCCAAGTCACGGTTCTCGACCGCAACCTCGATGTTCTCAACCGCCTGTCGCGCCGCTTCGGCAACGCCTTGGTGACCCTCTATTCGACAGGCGCCGCCCTCGAAGAACAGGTGCTCGCCGCCGATCTGGTCATCGGTGCTGTGCTGATCAAGGGTGCCACCGCTCCCAAACTGGTCGGACCCGAACTCGTCAAGCGCATGAAACCCGGTTCAGTTCTTGTGGACGTGGCCATAGACCAGGGGGGATGCTTCGCAACTTCAAGGCCGACCACCCACACTGAACCGACCTACGTCATCGATGATGTCGTCCATTACTGCGTCGCCAACATGCCCGGGGCCGTTCCTCAAACATCCACCCACGCTCTCAACAACGCAACCCTTCCGTTCACTCTGGCCCTCGCCGACAAGGGACTGGAATGCGCTCTGCTCGACGACGAACACCTGCGCAACGGCTTGAACATCCACCGAGGGCTGCTGACCGAGCAACACGTCGCGCAAGCT
Source organism: Acidimicrobiales bacterium (assembly GCA_965116485.1). Lineage (GTDB taxonomy): Bacteria > Actinomycetota > Acidimicrobiia > Acidimicrobiales > Aldehydirespiratoraceae > VXYK01. The sequence continues at coordinate 2,096,766 of OZ220692.1, read as the reverse complement.
CAAGGACTCGACTACACGAGTCCGCTGACCGCTCTCTCACCAAGTTCGCCGGCGCTTACTCGCTGATCCCGAAACGCTCCAAGCCGTAGGCCTCGATGGCGTTGCCGCGGAGGACTTTGTAGCACTCCTCGGCGTTCATGCCGGTCGCGGCGAACATGCTGTGGGCGACTTTGCGGGAGTGCGGGAAGGTGCCGTCGGAATGCGGATAGTCGGTCTCGAACAGGATCTGGTCGATTCCCACATCGTCACGCTGTTTGAGGCCCACCAGATCATCGAAAATACAGCCGAACACCCGGCCCTTCACGATCTCGCTCGGCAGCGGTCCTTCACCGCCCACACCGCCGCGGCCTTCGCGGAACACCGAGTCCATCCGCTCCATCTGGAACGGCATCCACCCCACCTGGCTCTCGGCATAGGCGATCTTGATCTTCTTGAAACGTTCGAGGGTCCCCGAGAAGACCCAGTCGACCATTGAACCTTCGGCGTTCTGGGCATACAACGACATCGACGTCGCCAGCGGCGCGTCCGGCGATGTTGCGGGCATCGACGACGACGAGCCGATATGCATCGAAACGGTGGTCTCGGTCTCCTCGCAGACCTGCCACAAGACATCCCATTCACCGCTGTACATGGTCGCGCAACCCAGCTTGGAAGGGTTCTCCGAGAACGCGATGGCATGGCTGCCCTTGGCTGCACAGCGCCGGACTTCGTCAGCGGCCATCTGGGTGTCCCACAGCGGAACCAGCGTCAGGGGAATCAAGCGGCCTCTGCCGGCGCCACCGCCCCAATCATCGATGATCCAGTCGTTGTAGATCTTGAGGCACTCCAGAGCGAGGACCTTGTCGTCGCGCTCGAGGAAACCCTGTCCGCAGAAGCGGGGGAAGATGTTGGGGTAGTTGATTGCCGCCTCCACATGGTTGAGGTCCATGTCTGACAGCCGATCGGCCTGGCGGTAGGTCCCCGGGCGCAAGTCCTCGTACACCGCGGCCACGTTGCGCTGTTCTTCGCGGGGCACTCCGGCGGGGCCGTGCAGGAAACCCGTCGGCGTGACGCTGTCCTCATAGAGCCACACGTCGCACATCTGGCCGTCCGGGTCATGACGCTCGAAACCATAATGTCCACCTTCGAACTTGAGCCGGATCCGCTCCTGCACGACTCTCGGCCCACGATCGCGCACGCTCGCCGGAAGCTGCTGTTGCCAGAGATCTTTGGGCTCCATCACATGGTCGTCAACCGAGATGATGAGCGGCAGGTCTTCTTCAGCAGGCGTCACGGTACTCATACGGGTAGCTTACGCCGGGCGCAGCCGGAGCCGCGCTGTGCTTGCGCCGGGCGCGGTGCTTACGCCGGGCGCAGCCGGAACCGCGATCGCTGGCGCGCGACTATGCCCGGCGCAGCCGATGGCGCTCTCAGGCCGCAGCGCGGGTTCTGCGGAGTAGGGGGTCGGCGAGGGCCAGGGCGCGATCAGCGATGTGCAGCACCCTGTTGGCCGCGCCCGGGGTGTCGGCGTCGAGCAGGTTGCCCATCACCTGCAGGGTGATGTTGGCGACACTCTGGGTGCCGACGGCCAAACGCAGGCCGGAACGCAGAATGAAGGGGTGCCCGATCAAGAAGCTGAAGCGCCGACCGGTTCGCAGGAAGGCGTCGAAACGCTCGCCGATTATGCGGTCGTATTCAGCCGGAGCGCTGGCGGGGTCAGCGAGGAACAGGTCCGCTGCCAGGGTTCCCGACTCGAGCCCATAGTCGATTCCCTCGCCGTTCATCGGGTTGATGAGGCCCGCGGCATCACCGATCGCCACCCATCCGTCGCCGTGACGGCGCTGCGCGCTCATCGGCAGCCTCCAGGCTCGGGGCCGCTCCAGGTAGTCGCCGAGCTCCCATTCATCGCGGATCAGGTCACGGTAGGAGTCGATCAACCGGTTCAGATTGAGCTTCCTGTAACCCTTCATCGTCGACAAGGCGCCCACGCCGATGTTGACGGTGCCGTCTCCCGCCGGGAACATCCAGCCGTACCCCGGAATGGCGGTGCCAGACTCATCGCGCAGGGTCAGACAAGCCTCGAGATGGCGCTCGGCATGGCGGGGCGAAGCTGCATAGCTTCTGATGGCCAACCCGTGCGGTTCATTGTCCACGCGGCCCGCTCCGAGCAGCCGAGCGACGTTGCCGGGGGCACCGGTCGCGACGACAGTGAGATCGGCGTTCCACTTGTCTCCTCCCGCAGTCACACCGATTACACGGCGGTCATCCTGGAGAATCGGCACGGCTTCGGTCTTCCAGATGATCTCCGCCCCTGCGTCCGCGGCCGCGGCCACCAGGTGCGCGTCGAGGAGCCGGCGGGGCCAGACCGCTCCGTTGGGAGCGAACGACCCGTTGGCGGGCCAGGGAAGTTCGCGGCGGGTCTTGTTGGCGATCATCCTCAAGCCGTCTATGCGGTGGGCACCGCTCATGTCGATGTCTAGCTGGTTGAGGGCATGCACGGCGCGCGGCGTCAGTCCGTCTCCGCACACCTTGTCACGGCCCGATGCGGCCTTCTCGAACACCGTCACCGAAGCGCCGCCTCTTGCCGCCTGGATCGCCGCGGCCGCACCTGCGGGTCCAGCTCCGATAACGACGACATCACGCGCTTGTGTACCCACGTTCCGACGCTACAGCCGTTGGAGCCACCTGGCGTTTCAAGCGTTGCTTAAGTTGTTGGGGGCGGGGGCGGAGGAGACAGGAGATTCGAGGTTGGCGATCTTGGCGGATCTCCATGAACGTCCGAGTATTGGGCGACCGACTAAATTTCTGCTGGGGGAGGAGACTCTTGCGCCTCACGTTGCTTCGCGAGTGCCAGAGTCTCAACCTCAATTTTCTGTTGTTCAAGAGCCAATCTTTGCCGCTCAAGCTCCAACTTCTGCTGCTCAAGGTCCGTTGCTTGCTGCTCCGCTTTCCACTCTTTGCGGTATTTTCGGTTTGCTGGACCTTGGTAGGATTCGGCTGAACCGGTCTTGTTGTACTCACCGCAGCGCTGACACTTCAGCTTCTTAGCGGTGGCAAGGGTACCTAAGGCCGCGACTCCCACGGTAGCTATTCCAGCGGTCACACCGATCGCTTTTGAGCGAAATGTGCGCTTGTGGGTGAATTGACGGCCTCCACAATTCCAGTATCGTTGCTGGCCTTGTTGGTCAACTTGAATGTCTTTCATGACTACGCACCATAGCGTTTCCAGTACGGTTGTATCGTCAGAGTAGGCGCAGTGCGCGTAGATCAGTTTTTGAACCTTGCTCACAGAAGCCGTAGATTCACAACCGACAGCGCAGCAATGGGGTACCTATGGCCGTTACCGAAGTTGAAGTTGAACCTGGAACCAGCGATCCTGCCAGCAACGTCACTCCCGGCCGGGTCCACATCGATCGTTTCGATGTGACGCTCGGACCGCTGCTGCACCTGGCGCTTGAGCGTCAGCGTCTGGCCAGCCCCAACTTCAACGAGATCGAGGTGATACCGCGGGGCGCCACGCTCGGAGCGGAGATTCGCGGCGCCGACATCTCCACTGAGCTGCCCGATTCGACGATCGCCGAGATCGCCCGAGCACTGGCTGACTACAAGGTCGTCTACTTCCGGGATCAGCCGCTCACCTCGGCCCGGCATGTGGCTTTCGCCAAACGTTTCGGGGAACTGGAGATACACCCGTTCATCACAGGCAACGAAGAGCATCCGGAGTTGGTGCGCTTCGAGAAGGGCGCCGACACCGGCGGGTTCGAGAATGGTTGGCACCATGACGTGACCTGGCGTGAGGTCCCCTCCATGGGAGCGATCCTTCATGCCATCGAAGTGCCTCCCACTGGCGGTGACACCCTCTTCGCCGATATGGGAGCGGCGTACGACGGATTGGACGACGAGACAAAAGAGCGGATCGACGACCTGTACGCCATCCACGACTACATGCTCGCCTTCGCCGCGCAGGTACCTGAGGGCAAGCAGGAAGAGATGCGCGAGCGCTACCCGTTGGTGTGTCATCCAGTGGTGCGCACCCACCCCGTGACAGGGCGCAAACTGATCTTCGTCAACACCTACTTCACCTCACACATTGAAGGTGTCGATGAGGTTGAGGGTGTGGAGTTGATCAAGCACTTGTCGAGCCAGGCCAACACGGTCGAGTATCAATTCCGGCTGAGTTGGGAGCCTGACACTGTTGTCTTCTGGGACAATGCCGCGGTGCAGCACTACGCGTCGAGCGACTACTACCCCGACATCCGGGTGATGGAGCGTGCGTCGGTGGTCGGGACCCGGCCCTTCTAGAACCGCAGCGTCTTACGGTGTTGGGCCATGGCAACCACTACAGACTGGAATCCACCTCTCCGCAAGGAGTTCGACAAGCCCTATTGGCGCGAGCTCATGGCCTTCGTGCGCCAGGAGCGGATGAGCGGTGACGTGTACCCGCCCCACGAAGAGGTGTTCGCCGCGCTGCACCTGACTCCTTTGGCCGAAGTGAAGGTACTGATACTAGGTCAGGACCCCTACCACGGCCCGCAGCAGGCCCACGGACTCTGCTTCTCGGTGAGGCACGGGATCGCGGTGCCTCCATCCCTCGTCAACATCTTCGCTGAGTTGGAACAGGACCTCGGGATCGAAGCGCCGAACCACGGAAACCTCGAGTCCTGGGCCCGCAACGGCGTGCTGTTGCTGAACACGACCCTCACCGTTCGCGCTCGTCGGGCCGCCAGCCACCAGGGTCACGGCTGGGAGACGTTCACCGACGAGGTGATCCGCTGTGTGGATGCCAAAGATCAAAGGGTCGTGTTCATCCTTTGGGGCGCCGCTGCCCGCAGGAAGCGCTCACTGATCGACACGGACAAGCATTTCATTGTCGAGTCTTCTCATCCCTCGCCGCTCTCAGTGCACAACGGCTTCTTCGGCACGAGGCCTTTCAGTCGGGCCAACGAGGCGCTCATCGAGGGCGGTCGCGAGCCGGTCGACTGGCGCATCGAGTGATTGCGACGCCCGGCCCGTTCCGGTGCTGATCCAGAGATACCGGGGGCTGACTCAGAAGTGCCAGGGGAAGGTAGACCAGTCGGGGGTCCGCTTCTCCAAGAAGGCATCGCGTCCCTCGACGGCCTCGTCGGTCATATAGGCGAGTCGGGTCGCCTCGCCCGCGAACACCTGCTGTCCAACGAGCCCGTCGTCGATCAGATTCATGGCGAACTTGGCCATTCGCTGAGCGGTCGGGCTCTTGGAGTTGATCTCCGCGGCCCATTCGAGAGCCACCGCTTCGAGATCGGTGTGGGGAACGACCGCGTTGACCATTCCCATTTCGAAGGCCTGCTGGGCCGAATAGTCGCGGCCTAGGAAGAAGACCTCACGAGCCCGTTTCTGGCCGACCTGACGAGCCAGATAAGCAGAACCGAAACCCCCGTCGAAGCTGGCCACATCGGTGTCGGTCTGCTTGAAGACGGCGAACTCTTCGCTGGCGAGGGTGAGATCGGCGGTGACGTGCAGGCTGTGCCCGCCGCCGACCGCCCAACCGCAGACAACCGCGACAACGATCTTGGGCATCGTGCGGATCAGTCGTTGGACCTCGAGAATGTGCAATCGCCCGGCCCGGCTCACATCGACTGTTTCAGCCGTCTCGCCCTGCGCGTACTGGTAACCCGACTTGCCCCGGATGCGCTGATCACCGCCAGAGCAGAACGCCCAGCCACCGTCCTTGCGCGAAGGACCGTTGCCCGTCAGCAGCACGCAGCCGACGTCGGTCGACATGCGCGCGTGATCCAGACAGCGATACAACTCATCGACGGTGTGCGGACGAAAGGCGTTGCGCACCTCCGGTCTGTTGAAAGCGATCCGCACCGTGCCCTGGCTCCTGGCACGGTGATATGTGATGTCGCTCAAGGTCTCGAAACCCGCGACTGAACTCCACGCCCCAGGGTCGAAGATCTCCGATACCGCCGAATCGTCAGATGCCGAACTGTCCGAATCCATCGCTACCCTCCCAAGCTCACCCGTGCCATTCGGGCATCAAGTCGTTTGATCCATACTGACACCAAGTCTGCGCCGCGTCCTCGTTGATCTCCAAGGTCGAGCAGGTCGACCGAAGCCATGCGAGCCAACAGAAGCGGCAAAAAATCCGTGTAGTGGGCTTGGAGGTCCTCCAGCGGATAATCCGCTACGCCCGCGGACACCAGCGCCTTGTGGTACCGGGCCAACAGTGCATCTATGTCAGCTTCGCTCGCCCCGGGGTCGATCGAACCGCAGATGAAATAGGCGATGTCCGACACCGCCGGGCCGAAGCTCGACAACTGCCAATCGATCACCGCACGAAGCTTTCCGTCACGCCCGAAGAACATGTTGTCGAGCCGGTAGTCGCCGTGGAGCATGCACTGAGGAACATCGCGGTGCAGCCGTATCGTTCGCTCGATGTTCTCGGAACGGGTCGAGTCGTACAGCTTGCGGGTGTGGTCGCTCAACAAGCTCCCGTAGTTCTTCAGAAAGCCGCGTCGAGCGCTCAGGGTTCCGGCGTGGAACAGGCGCGGCGCGACCGCTGAGGAGACGAGCCAATAACGCTCTGGAGGACAGCGGTCATCCCAGGTCGCGGCGTGCAGCAGGGCCAGTGCTTCAAGAGCTTGCCCGGCTCGTTCAAGGTCGCAACCCTGCACCTGATCGCCGGTCGCCGCGGGCGACAGATCCTCCATAATCAGAATGCTCGGAAAGGTCTTCGCCTTGTTGAAGCGGATCAAGAACCACAGGATCAGGCGCAGCGACCAGATCGACAGGCGATCCATCCTGCGAATCCGCTCAAGTTGGCGCGCCGCGCCCGGATTGACCTCGATGTCGCCGTAGTAGAGGCGAGGGGTGGAGATGTCGATCTCGGGCAGGATCCGCTCGTAGATCCGCAGTTCCCGCTCGTACACGCCGAGCATCTCTGAACCGTTCCGGTTGTCGGTCACCGAGGTGGGAATCTTGGCGATGACCGTCGCCGGACCGGATCCGTCGCCGTAGGAGAGGTGGATCCTCGCCAGCTCAGCAGCGAAACCTTCACCGATGCCCAGAACTTCGACCCGGCGGTCAAGCACCGTCGTTTCAGCCGAAATGACCTCACCCTGACATAGGGCCGCGGTCAGCCAATCGGCCGCAATCTCGTCGAGCGTCGTCGGAATCGGCAGTGCCACGCAGCAACGCTAGTGCCAAGTCGTTCGATCGGTAACAGCGGTGACAGAGCTATGCCGATCAGGTGATAGGGAAAGACGATCGCCATCACCGCGAGGATCACGAAATGAAACACCGCGGCCATGCCGGCCCAGATCCACGCGGCACGACGGCCGGCAAGGGCCAACGGGGCCGCCAGTTCAACCGCAATCGCGGCGACCGCCGCTGGGGCGAGCGTCCAAGAATTGCGCAGCATCAGCGCTCCGAACGGCGCCTTCGGATCGCCGAGGAGCTCCTTGCGGGCATTGTCGAAGGCGATCTGATGACGCAGCACATCACCGTCGATCCACCCGAAACCGCTGATTCTCAGCTTCGCGACACCCGCCACGAAATAGGTGCCGACCGTGAGCACCGACAGTGCTTTGACCACTGCACCGCTCAGCGCCTCATGATCGGCGGAAGCCTCGGTCTCATGCAGAGACCAGCACGCCGCGGCCATCGGCACCAGGGCCAACACTCCCATGTGGAGCGCTACCAAGTTCTCCGTGTGGAAGATCTGCCCCCAGGAGTTCCTATAGGTGGTGAGGAAGAGAAACCCGACGACAGCGGCCAGCGAAGAGGTGCGATACCGCCAACCCAACGCCGCGGCCCCGCAGGCGATCGGCGTCAACACGACCGCGGCGATGATCGCGACCGCTGGTGCAGGCTCACCGAGCCACCACAAAGGGCCGATTGCATCCAAGCGTCGCGGTGCCAGGTCGATGGTGTCGAGCAGATGCGGAGCTCGCACGACCGTCCACACCGCGGCGTAACCGAAGACGAGTATGCGCAGCATCGCCAACCGCTGCGTCACGATCCACCCCCACAACGGGAATGGACAGTCACCGTGGAGTCAGCCGAACCCTCGACGCTGAGCACAACGACATCGAGCGTCTCGGTGCGCACCTCAATTCGTCGATCACTGCCGACGCGTTCAAGGATCTCCTCACAGAGGATGTCCGCCTCGCCGTGCCGCACCGCTCGAGTGACCGTCACAGACGCAAGCACCGCTTCATCGGTTCCCGCGATCAATTTCGGGGACAATCGGGCGAATCCATCGTCGGTTCGTTCCACCGCTGTCGCAAGGGTGTGAACGTTCCCGCGATCGGTGGCGAACATCGGGTAGGTCGACAGCGGGTAGGTGTCGCTGGTCGGCTCGCGCAACAACGGCGACAGGACCAGCAACGCGGCGAAGACCGGCAGCAGCCGAACCGTCCATCGTCGCATGGCCCAATCGTAGGGTCGCTCAGAGCCTCTAACGTGGTCAGGTGTCGTCGGTCAGAACCAGAGTCCTTCGCGGCGCCGTGGCATGGACGCTCATGCTCGCGGTGGTGGGACTCGTCGTACACCCCGAGAACTGCGGACAGCCGACATCAGCAGAACTGAACGACGCCGCAGCCGGGGCCGTGGAGTGGTTCGGTGCCAACATCGCAGACGACGGCTCTTTCCTGTACCGCTACGACCGCGCCGCGGCTGAGAATCTCGGTGGCTACAACGACGTGCGCCATGCAGGCGTGTTGTTGTCGCTGTACCAGGCAGAATCTGCCGGGATCGAAGGCGCGGCAGCGACAGCCGATCGAGGACTCAGCTATGTGGACGAACATCTGCAACCCACCCCTGTCGGCATCGCGTTCGGGCGAGGCTCAGTCGTGAGAAGCGGTTCCATCGGGCTTCTGGTGGCTGCGTTGGACGAGCGGCGCGGCGCTCTGAAAACGACTGACCGTGACGAACTGCTGCTCGAACTCGGAGCGACATTAACCCGAGTGATTGAGCCTGATGGCTCTGTGGGGGCCTCGATAGACACCGCGACCGGATCAACGAGCGGCAGGTCCCCGTTCTTCACCGGTGAAGTCCTGTGGGCGCTGGCGAGGCTTCACCTGACCTTCCCCGACAGCGGTTTCGATGAGTCCGCCCTGCGCGTCTACCGATACCTGATCGAGGACCGCGACCGTGTCGAGTCGCCGTGGCCGCCGGTCTCGGATCACTGGGGCGCGTATGCGCTCGAAACAATGAGTCGCTGGCCCAACGCCGAGGACCTCCGGCTCGGAGGTGACCTTGCGCTCGACGGCGCAGCGACAGGCGACTGGCTGAAGCGGCAACTCAACCTGTTCGGACTTCAAGTTCGTTACGAGTCGCAACGCCAGGGTGGGTTTACGCAACTCACTCGGGGGACAGTCGCGCTTCCGGCAGGTGTCGGAACGCTCGGCGAAGGCATCGGCAACCACCTCCAGTTCCTGAACCGGTTTCCAGCGGCCGACATCGACCTCGTGGCACTCAGCGACCGGGCGCAATGTGTCGCGCACCTGCTGGTCCAACGCCAGACGAGCGCTTCACAAGCACAGGCGCACAGCGCTCCGCTCAGATCGCAGGGCGCTTGGTTCCGCGAAGACGTAACCCAAATGGACGATCAGCAACATGCGCTCTCAGCACTGTTGCTGCTGAAAGACTGGATGCCCCAATGAGCCTCACTCTGATCGCGCTTGCAGCCCTATGTGCTGCCAATCCGTTCCGCCTCGAGGCTTGCGCCCCGGTATCAGCCGATACCCGGCGCCTGTCGACGGTGGTCGCGACTGCGTTCACACTGATCGCTGTGGGCCTGTTCGCATTGTTGAGCGATCCGCTGCTCGAGGTGCTCAACGTGAGCGGATCGTCGTCTCGGATCGCCGCGGGTGTAGCCGTTGTGGTGGTCGGCATCCGTGATCTGTTCCTCCAGCCGCCCCCACCGGAACCAGCACTTGCGGGTTGGCGAGCCGGAATAGTTCCAATGGCCTTCCCGTCGCTGCTCACTCCCGCACTTCTGATCCTGGCAGTATCGGCCGGCTCCGAACGGGGTGTCGTCACGGCATTCGGGCTAGTCGGCGCCGCGGTCTTGTTGGCAGGTTTGATCGTTGTTGCGAACGTCCGCGGAACCTACCGGCGCGCCGCCGCTGTCGGAAGTGCCGGGGTGGTCATCGGGACGCTGCTGACCCTCAACGGCGTGACCGCAATCTGACAACCCCCCAACCACAGATCCGGCACCGCCCGGCGCGCGCACCGCGCAAGTGACCACGGCTCCGGCACCGCCCGGCGCAAGCACAGCTCCGGCTACTCCCGACAACAACACCGCACAGCCGAGACGCGGCTCCGGCTACGCCCAGCGCAAGCACCGCTCCGGCTACGCCCGACAACAACACCGCACAGCCGACCACGGCTCCGGCTACGCCCGGCGACAGCACGGCTCCGGCTACGCCCGACAACAACACCGCACAGCCGACCACGGCTCCGGCTACGCCCGGCGCAAGCACGGCTCCGGCTACGCCCGACAACAACACCGCACAGCCAGACGCGGCTCCGGCTACGCCCGGCGCAAGCACCGCGCAGTAGGTTGGCCATGTGCTCGTCTGCGTGGGAGACCTTCTGGAGAACATCCTCGTTGTCCTCCCCAGCGTGCCGAGCGGCGGGTTGGACAACAAGGTGCGCTCCGCAAGGGTCCGCGGCGGAAGCGCCGCCAACGTTGCGGCCCTGGACGCCGAACAGGGAGGAACACCGCGCTTCGTCGGCCAGATCGGCGATGACACACTGGGAAGAACGCTCGCCGAGGACCTTGAGCGCCGCGGCACGGAACTCGTGGTGCACGCAGAGGGCGCGACCGGAGTGATCCTCACCTTGATCGGAAGGACAGGACGCACGCTGCTCACCGACAGGGGCACAGCGCGGCACCTTTATGCGATTGAACCCTCGGTGCTCAACAAGGCATCGCAGATCTATCTGCCCGCGAGCGTATTCGTGGCCGATCCAATGGCAACCGCGGTCGACCGTCTGCTGGGCGAAGCCCGGGGCAAGCGACTCGATCTCTTCATCGGCGGTCCAAGCCGAGCCGACCTCCAGGACTTCGGCGCGGAAGCGTTCTTGGAGTTGGTTGCAATCGCCGGCCCCGCTGCGGTGATCCTGAACCGTGCCGAGCACCAGGAGTTGGGACTCGCAGACAACCAGTGCTTCGACGGCGCCACGACGACGATCGTCACAGACCATGCCCAACCGACACGGGTCCTGCGAGCCGACGGGACAGCGGAAACAGTGGACGTGCCTCCCGTAGCCCAGATCAGGGACCGCACGGGAGTCGGCGACGGCTTCATCGCCGGCTATCTGGCCAGCAGCCGCGCCGGTGCGGATCCGGTGTCGGCGACCCATGCCGGACATCGCTGCGCCGCGCGGGTCCTCGCCCAACTGGGCCCCACCACCAGACCCGATTGAGCGGTGGCCGCGGCGATGACGTAACGGACGCGCCACGTCACTAGTGTCACGACTATGCGTGCTGCTTTGTTGACCGCCGGACAATCTCCTCTCGAAATCGTTGAGGATGTCGACATCGAGGAGCCTCGACCGGACGAGGTGCTGATCAAGGTCTCCAACAGCGGAATCTGCCACAGTGACACAACCGTGCAGGACGGGGGACACTCGGTTCCGACGATTCTCGGGCATGAGGCCAGCGGTGTGGTCGAGATGCTTGGATCCGGAGTCACGCATCTCGCTGTGGGCGACCACGTCGTGTTGACTCCCTTGGCGCCCTGCGGTCATTGCGCCGCCTGTGCCCGGCACGAGGCCACCGAATGCCCTGAAGCGCTGTCGTTCGCTACAAATGCGCGCCCCGACGGCACCACGCCGTTCAGCCGCCAAGGGGCGCCCGTGTGGCGGGGACTGGGGGTCGGATCATTCGCCGAGTTCACGGTCCTGCCTGCATCCGGTGCTGTACGGATCGACCCTGACATTCCTCTTGATGTTGCCTGCGTCATCGGTTGCGCGATGCAGACCGGGGTCGGCGCGGTGTTCAACACCGCCAAGGTCGAACGGGGTGCAACCGTGGTGGTCATGGGCCTCGGCGGGATAGGCCAAGCCATCGTGAGCGGTGCGGTTGTCGCGGGCGCGAGTCGGATAATCGCATCTGATCCAGCCGAGGGCCGCCGTGAGACGGCTTCCAGTTTCGGCGCGACCGACCTCGTCGATCCGACAGCGGTCGACCTGGTGAGCACGGTCATGGAGCTGACGGGCGGCAGCGGCGCCGACTACGCGTTCGACGCCGTCGGCAGCGCAGCATTGGTCGAGCAGGGCATCAACAGCACCCGTGTCGGTGGCACCACGGTGATGGTGGGTGCTTCTCCCATCGAGGAGAACGTGACGATCAACGCTGCCGTGCTGTTCATGACCATGCAGAAGAAGCTGCTTGGTTGCCTGCTCGGCTCCTGCTGGCCGACTCGCGACATACCTCTGACGCTCGACCTTTGGCGGGACGGCCGCCTCGACCTGGAGCGAATGATCAGCCATCGCCTGCCACTGGGGGAGGTCAACGAGGGGATCGCCAAGCTCCACGCGACCGACGGCATCCGCACAGTGCTGGATATCGCCGGTTAGCGAACCAGTGTCGGCTCGCACGCTGACGACTTCGGCAGCGGGAACTCCCTCAACATCATCCGCCGGTGCCGACTGTATTGACAGCCATAGGCCGCAACGGTTCGACGGTTGTGGAGCGGGCCGAATGCCCAGGAGCGGCACTCAGTTCTCCTGCGAGTCGACCAGAGCCGCTTCAGCGCCGACGACGTAGTAGAGGTCGCGCGCGTCGACCACGTCTGCTGCGGGAGCGTAGGTTGCCGCGCGCTGCAGCCCGAGAGTCTTGAGAAAGCCCTCTGCAACGCTGCGAATCACGCGGTCGAGATCGGCGAGGTCGGCGTGTCCCTCAACGGTGACGCCGATGCGTTGCGTGTCCAAGTCGATCCCGATGGACCAGCCGACCTCCGCCGGCAGGGCATGCAGGACCTGCTCGCGAATCAGATCAATGAGCTGATGCTGCTCGCTGGTCGCCAACGCAGCCGCTACGACTCGCACGGGGACACCCAGGCGCTGCGCGTCCTCGCTGATACGCGAGACTTGATCCGGCGTGAGACCAACCCCGCGGACAACGAACTCGCTCCCGTCGTCGGACCAGCCGATCACCCCGAGCTGAGAACCGAGGTACTCACGAAGCTCCCCTCCGAACAGGCCACCCAAGCGCATCTGCTCGTGAGTCTCAAGAACTGCATCCGCTGGTTCCGATCCCCCCTCGCCGGGCCGGGTGACTGTCAACTCGCCGTCCGAAACGTCGAGGGGAACACAGAACGCGAAATCCTCGTTGAAGCACAGCTCAGCGCTTTCGTCGTCGGGGATGTGAGGAAGACTCAGAACAACTGACGTATGCCGAATCGCCTCGAGGGTCACCTCGATGTTGGAAGGATCGGCCTCCCCGAAACTGGAGTTGGCACCATAACGATCTGGACTCAACCAATACAGGCTCCCTCCAGAAAGCCGCAAGAAGAAGACCGACCCTGCGATGAACGGAGGATCGAAGTTGACGGTGAGTCGTCCGCCTGTCGACAGCTGCGAGGTATCGAGTTCGACCGCCGACGGCGCCGACGACACGTCCGAGCCCGAGTCCCCGCACGACGCTGACATCAGACTTGCCATCAGCCCGACGAGCAGCGCTGAACGCAACCCGACGGTCATGAGACCACTACCGAGAAACCTGTCGCTGATTCGATGTCTGTGACTGTCTGGTAGCACGCATACCACTTCGTAGTCGAAAAGAGGGGAGTCTCCTTTTTTGAGAACACCATCGTGCCCGCGGCGATGGCATCTGATCCGGACTCGTAGTAGACAGGTCCACCACTGTCGCCGCCGATCGTTCGCCGCTCTAAGCAGTACATTCCTTCGATCTCGAAACCGCTCGGTGAACCCGACGGGTGATGAGTGATGTTCTCTTTCTTCTGAGGGCCACACTTTTTGTCGTAGTTCCAATTGTGGTGGATCCCGTACCCTACGAAGCACTGTTGATCGTTGTGATTGAGGTCCGATTCCTCCTTCACACCGGTGACATCCCGATAGGTGTTGGCCGATGTCGTCACCCGACCGACGGTCCAGGAAGCTGACGGAAGCGACATGAGCGCGATGTCGGTACCACCGTCCTCATAGAGGTTGTGTGTAATGGTCCCGATGCGCGTTCCTGTGAGGTTGCCGTCTTCGTCGACGAATGCGACCGCGGCGCCGACATCTCCAACCCAATCCCCGCCATCAGCACAATGACCAGCCGTCGAAAGCCGGTAGAGTGATCCCGACTTGAAGAGAAAACCGCTGGTGCATACGCCGTCGAGGCCACCGAGCCATTCTCCACCGCGAGCATGAAGCGTGTCGCGCCAATCGACATGAGCGAATTCACCATCAGCAACGTAGTAGAGGTGGCGCGCTTCAATCTCACCGAGTGCAGGAGCGTTGCTTACCGCTCGTTCGAGTTCAAGAGCAGTGACGAATGCTGACGCAACACCTCTAATCGCAAGGTCGAGTTCAGGAAGGTCGGCGTGCCCCTCAACGGTGACGCCGATGCGTTGCGTGTCCAAGTCGATCCCGATGGACCAGCCGACCTCCGCCGGCAGGGCATGCAGGACCTGCTCGCGAATCAGATCAATGAGCTGATGCTGCTCGCTGGTCGCCAACGCAGCCGCTACGACTCGCACGGGGACACCCAGGCGCTGCGCGTCCGCGCTGATACGCGAGACTTGATCCGGCGTGAGACCAACCCCGCGGACAACGAACTCGCTCCCGTCGTCGGACCAGCCGATCACCCCGAGCTGAGAACCGAGGTACTCACGAAGCTCCCCTCCGAACAGGCCACCCGAGTGCACCTGCTCGTGAGTCTCAAGAACTGCCGTCGGCCCTGCTTCTCTTCCGCCCGAGGTTGTCGCCCCGCCCTCTTGAGCAGAGACGACCAACAAGGGAAGCAGCGTTACATCTGCCAAAAGCAAACCACCAGATTTCCGAGTTGCGATACTCCTGATCGAATGTAGTTTCATCGTCGACCTCCTGTCTGATTTCGCCGAACACTCTGTCCGGCTATGTGTACTTGTCCGAATCAGGCCGAACGTTGCGCGAATTATGAATATTTTCTGATTCATGCTCGGAGGGGGGCACGATGTCGACTCGAATCGCGTGGTGACAATCGGTCCGGCCGGTGTCACGACGATGTGAACTCCACGGTCGGCTCAGCCCGAACCACACCGTGCCGAGCAGTGGTGCATATCATCGAAGATTCATAGTCGGCTCGGCACACAACTCGGTAGCGTGTCTCGGTCACCTCGGAGCCCCGTAGCCTTCGAGTCACTTCTCAGAGAAGAACAGGAGAATTCGTGAGCGCCGTCCCTTATCTGGCCATGATCTCAGCAGCAGCCGGTCTGCTGCTGGCCGGTTTCTATTACAAGTCTGTCGAATCGGCGCCTCCGGGCAACGAGCGCATGATCTTCTTGATGAAGGAGATCCAGAAGGGCGCACGCGCCTTCCTCAAGCAGGAATACACCTGGGTCTCGGTGTTCGTGGTGGCGATGATCGTCCTGCTGGCGATCGTCATTGATCCTCTCGCCTCGGTGAGCTACCTGATCGGCGCGGTGCTTTCGGCCACCGCCGGATACGCGGGCATGACAGTGGCGACGATGGCCAACGCCCGCACCACCGAAGCAGCCCGCAAGGGTCCCTCGGTGGCCCTCCCCGTGGCATTCAGAGGCGGCGCCGTCATGGGCTTCGCGGTGGCGGGTCTGGCCCTGCTCGGGTTGATGTTCACCTACCTGCTCTTCGTCGAATGGCTCGAGATAGACAAGGCGTTCGAAGTGGTGACCGCCTACGGTCTCGGAGCCTCCTCCATCGCGTTGTTCTCCCGTGTCGGCGGCGGGATCTTCACCAAGGCCGCTGATGTGGGCGCAGACCTGGTCGGCAAGGTCGAGGCGGGGATCCCCGAGGACGACCCGCGCAACCCGGCCAGCATCGCCGACAGCGTCGGCGACAACGTCGGCGATGTCGCGGGCATGGGCGCCGACCTGTTCGAGTCCTACGTCGGCTCGATCATCGCCCCGGTGGCGCTCACCGCGTTCTCGGTGGCCGGAGGACTGGCTGCAGCCGACGCCGGCCTCGACGAGAACATCTCCCGGTTGATGTTCCCGATGGCGATCGCCTTCGTCGGCATGGTCGCCTCGATCATCGGTTCTTTCCTGGTGAAGGGCGGGGACAGCACCGACAGCAAGGCTCTGAGTCGAGCTCTGCACCGGGGAACCAACGTTGCGATGGGACTGACCGTTGTTGCCACCGTCGGCGTCGCCTACTGGATGTTCGGCGACGACCGGTACGACGCCCCCTACGGACTCGCCATCTCGGTGATCGGCGGGCTGCTCGTCGGTTGGGCCCTGGGCAAGACCGCTGAGTACTACACCTCGGACCACTACAACCCGGTGAAGCGGATAGCCGCACAGTCCGAGACCGGGCCCGCGACCACGGTGCTTTCGGGAATCAGCGCCGGAATGGTGTCTGTCGCCTCGTCGGTGCTGCTGGTGCTCCTCGGCGTAGGCGTCGCCTACTGGGGCGGGGAGCAGACTCTCGGCGACGGGGGCGGCATCTACGGGATCGCAGTTGCTGCCATCGGCATGCTCGCCACCACCGGTGTTGTCGTCTCAGTCGACGCCTACGGACCCATCGCCGACAACGCCGGCGGTATCGCCGAGATGGCCGAACTCGACCCCTCGGTGCGCGAGGTGACCGACGCGCTCGATTCGCTCGGCAACACCACCGCGGCGATCGCCAAAGGTTTCGCGGTCGGATCAGCTGCCCTCACCGCTCTGGCACTGTTCAAGAGCTTCGAGTTCGCTGTGGTCCAGGAAGGCGGGGCGTTGAGCCTCAATGTGGGCGAGGTCGACGTCTTCATCGGTCTGTTCCTGGGAGCGGGGCTTCCGTTCCTTTTCGCCGCGCTGACCATCGACGCAGTGGGGCGGGCTGCGGCCACCATGATCGAAGAGGTGCGCCGCCAGTTCCGCGAGATTCCCGGACTGCGCGAAGGGGCCGAGGGAGTGTCTCCCGACTCCGCTCGGTGCGTGCAGATATCCACCGACGCCTCGTTGAAACAGATGGTCGTCCCCGGCGCGCTGGCTGTGGTCGTGCCCCTCATCGCCGGGTTCATCGATGTGGACATGCTCGGCGGTCTGCTAGCCGGTGCTCTCGTGACCGGCTTCGCGCTCGCTATCTTCATGGCCAACGCAGGCGGCGCATGGGACAACGCCAAGAAGTACATCGAGGCGGGGGCCCACGGCGGCAAGGGCGGTGACCCGCACAAGGCCGCAGTGGTGGGCGACACCATCGGTGACCCGTTCAAGGACACCTCGGGTCCGGCCATGAACATCCTGTTGAAGGTCATGACTATCGTTTCACTGGTGTTCGCCAGCGCCTTCGTCTAGCACCTTCGCCGGACGGGTCGGCCTGACGAGCACCGGTCCCACGATGAGCACCCCAGCAGCGAGACGGCACGACATCCGACAACGAATGCGCGCGGCACGCGCCGCTCTCGACTCCGAGCAGCAAGCCTCCGCCTCCGCCGCGGTGGCGGCCAACCTGACCGGGGTCGAACTCCTGTGGACCGCCGAGACCATCGCTGGATACCGGGCGGTTCGGGGCGAAGTCGACATCGACGAGGTTCTGCTGAAACTCATTGACCAAGGAGCCACGGTGACCGTGCCGAGGGTGGTCGACGACGATCTGGAGTTCGTCGAGTGGCTGCCGACGACACCCACCGAAAAAGGGGCCTTCGGCATCTCCGAACCGGTCGAGGGCGATGTGTTGGATTTCGCTGCTCACGATCTGGTGCTTGCGCCCCTGGTCGCTTTCGACCGCACAGGCCAGAGACTCGGCCAGGGCGGAGGGTTCTATGACCGTTCGCTGGCTCGTCTGGGCGACAAGCGGCCGGTCATTGTCGGAATCGCCCACGCATTCCAAGAAGTCGCGGAGATTCCGGTCGAGCCCTGGGACATGCCCTTGGACGCGGTGGTGACAGAGACTAAAATGACAGAGTTCCGCCCCGGAGTCCTGCAGCGGGGCATCGCAGCGAACCGTCCCGCATTGGAGTAGACAAGCGTCGTGCACGTCATCGTGGTTGGAGCCGGCGAAGTCGGCTCTTATGTCGCTGATCGTCTCAGCCGGGAGGGGCATGACGTCGCCATCATCGACCTCAACCGAGAACGCCTCCGCCAACTCGACGAGGACCTGGACGTGCTGATCGTCGAGGGCAGCGGCACCCACCCCGAGACGCTGCGACGGGCCGGCGTCGATCACGCCGACCTGGTCGTGGCAGTGACCAAGGACGACGCTGTGAACCTGGTGTGTTCGCAGCTCTCAAAATTGTTCGGTGTCGAGAGGACCGTCGTGCGAATCGAGGCCTCGGCACTTCGCGGGAAGGACGCGGAAGCGATACGCAGACAGTCCGGGGTCGACCTGGTCATCGACCCCGACTCCGAAGCGGCCGAAGACGTGTTGGAGCTCCTCGACTATCCCGGAGCCGACGAAGTGGACTACATGGCCAACGGAGAAGTGCTGGTCGTAGGCGCCCGGCTGCCCGCACATTCGCCTCTGGTCGGTCGCTCGTTGAGCGACATCGGCGAGGAGTTCGAACCCGAATGGGACTTCGTGGTCGGCTCCATCGGACGGGGCGAGGAGACCATCATCCCGCGGCGCAACCATCATCTCGAGGCCGGTGACCATCTGCGCTTGGTGTTGAAGCGACGTGCCCGGCGGCTCGTGGTCGAGCTGCTGGGGCTGGAACGCTCCACGCTGCGTCGCGTGATGCTGCTCGGCGGCGGACGCACCGCAGAAATCCTCGCTCAGCGACTCGCAGACCGGGGAATCCATGTCGTCATCGTCGAAAGGTCGGCGCCGCGGGCGCGGGCGCTGGCGGAGAACCTCGATGAGGCTGTGATCATCGAGGGCGACATAACCGATGCAGATCTCCTCGAAGAGGCAGACGTCGGTCGTTTCGACATGGTGGTTGCTCTGACCGGTGAGGACGACGCCAACATCTTGGCGTGCCTCTATGCGAAATCGAGCGGTGCCAAGGAAACGGTCGCGGTGGTCCACCGCCTGGCGCTGCTCAAATTGCTGGGGGACGTCGGCATCGACGTGGCCCTGTCGCCGAGGACCGCCACCGCCAACGGGGTTCTGAGGTTCGTGCGGGGCGACGTCGCCGCGGTGGCGACCTTCCTCCACGGCGATACCGAGGTGCTGGAACTCGAGGTTGCGGTCGATAGTCCGGCCGACGGAGCGCTGGTCAAGGATCTCGGTCTTCCCAAGGAGGTGCTCATCGGGGCGTTCGTCCGTGACGGCAAGGCCCAGATAGCGCGGGGCCGTTCGCGCCTGCGAGGTCGAGACCATATCGTGGCCTTCGCCGTACCCGTCGCCGTCGATGAGGTTCGACGAGTGTTCGGGTGAAATCTCCGCCCAACCCGTCGCGGTCCCGATTACGGGCACTCGATCCCCGCAGGTCACGCGCTGACTCGCACATACTGCTGACGATCAGCGAAGGTCTGGCTGGTCTCGGGGTCGTCAGCGCCCTGTGCGCGGTCGCGGGGTACTTCGACGATGCGGGGGACAGCGTTGTCCTGGGCATCAGCGGTGTGATGCTGATCACGCTCGGTGCAGTGGCGCGAGTCAAGTTGAAGCGCAAACACCGGCCCACGACCGCGGCGGTCCTGTCGGGCCTGGCTGCCACCTGGGCGGCGCTGGTCGCGGTGGGGGCAGCGGTCTATCTGATCAGCGGAACGATCGGGCGAGTCGACGACGCGGTGGTCGAAGCAGCCGCCGGTTTCAGCACCACGGCGCTGACCACATTGGACCCGAGCGAACTGTCTGTGCCCATGACCTTGTGGCGCGCCTCCACGCAGTGGCTGGGCGGACTTGTGGGGATCCTCATCGGAGTGGTGGCTCTGCCCATGGCTCTGCGGGGGCGGCGCCTCACCCCGACTGAATGGGGCGACGACAGCACCTTCGCCCGTGGGAGAATCGCGAGGCGTCGCCAGGTGACGGCGATCTACCTCGGTCTCACCGCAGCCATCGGGTTCGCCTTCGCGGCCACGGGAATGGGCGCCAAGCACAGCGCCGTGCATGCCCTGACCACGATTTCCGCCGGTGGTTTCTCGTCGGCGCCCGACTCCTTCACGAACTTCGGCGCAGGAACCGCCGCGGTAGCCACCATCGGCATGATCGTCGCCGGTTCGGGATACGCGATCATCTGGTGGGCTGTCAGAGGCCGCGGCAGGGCCCTCGCTCGGAGCATCGAGCTTCGTGTCTACGGGGCGATACTGCTGTTCGGAACGCTGCTGGTCTGGTGGCGAGCGGACGGGTTGTCGTGGAACGACTCACTGTTCACGACCGCGTCAGCGGCCAGCACCACAGGCTTTGCCGTCACAGACTGGACCGCGCAACCGGACGCGGTGACGGCACTGCTGCTGGTGATCATCGCGACCGGTTCGATGATCGGCTCGGCGGGAGCCGGGCTGGGCATCAGCCGGGCGCGGCTCCTTGTCTCCTTCGCTCGACGTGAGCTCCGCCGTCAACTCGACCCCGGTTCAGTGGTCGTGCTCAAGACCGGTGGACAAGCCGTCGGTGACGGCGCGATCGAACGCATCACAGGCCACCAGATCGCACATCTCGCCACCTGTGCAGGTGCCGCCGGACTGCTCGCGTTGGCCGGCGTGGACCTCCTCGGGGCCGTCTACACAGGGGTGTCGGTGGTCTCGACTCACGGTCCGGGCATCGGCGTGGGGCCGTTCGGCAGCCTCGCGGACTTCGACCGGCCGGCCCGGCTGCTGCTGGTGCCGTCCATGCTGGCAGGACGGCTCTCCCTGGTCCCGCTGATGATCGGGATCGTCTGGATCGTGCATGCCCAACAGGGTCTCAGGCGGGAGTTGCGTGCCTTCTGGCGGGTACGGCCCGAACGGCGAGCTTCGTCCTCGCTGCCGGCCCGCAGAGCATCCCTCGCAAGGGGACAGAAATGAGGTATCTGTTGCGAACCCGTGCCGTGAAGGCCCGACGGGCAACCATGCTGCACGGCGAACCCGTGGGTCGTCCGAGCACAACCCTGCACGTCATGGGACTGGCCCTGGTCTTCATCGCGTTGGGAATGGGGGTGTGCGCGCTGATCGAATTGGCCTCCACCAACCGGGACAGCGGGGCTCTCGCACTCGGCGCGCTGATATCGGGCAGTGTCGGAGTTCTGTTGTGGTGGCGTACTCGAGAAGGTTCAACCCGGAACCGGGACGTGTTCGCAGCCGTCGGCTGGACCTGGGTGACGATGACGCTCTTCGGGGCCGTGCCGTACCTGCTGGCGGGCACCTTCGCCACTTCCGGCGTCGGCTTTGTGGAGCAACTGGTGAACTCGGTCTTCGAGTCGACTTCGGGGTTCACCACCACAGGGGCCACGGTGTTGGTCGACTTTGAACGTCCCGGACGCGGGCTGATGATGTACCGGCAACTCAGCCAGTGGTACGGCGGAATGGGGATAGTGGTCCTGGCTGTCACCGTGCTGCCCTACCTGGGGGTCGGCGGCCTGGACCTGATCTCGGCAGAAGCGCCCGGGCACTCCTCGGATCGGCTGGCCCCGCGCGTGTCGGAAACCGCCCGGCGGCTCTGGACGATCTACGTCCTGTTCACCCTCGCCGTCGCCACGCTGCTGTTCCTGGCGCCGGGCCCGAGCCTCTACGACAGCGTGGCCCATGCGCTCACCACTGCTGCCACCGGAGGCTTCTCGCCCTATGCGAATTCAATCGGGCACTTCAACAGCGTTCTTGTAGAACTGGTGGTCATCGCGGGGATGTTGTACGGCGGCATCAATTTCGCGCTCCACTGGCGCGTCGGCCGCGGCGAATTCGGCGCCTACATTCGCGACCCCGAGTTCCGAACGTACGCGCTGATGTTGGCCACCGCTGCCACTGCGGTGATCGCGGTGCTGTGGCTCAGCGAGCCGCTCGGTGGGGCCGATGCGATTCGGGCCGGTTTGTTCAACGTCGTGTCGTTCGGGACCAGCTCGGGTTTCGGAAATGCCACCGGTGCGGATTCGCCGGGCAACTACGTTCTCTGGGCTCCTGCAGCTCAGATGGTCATCCTGTTCCTGTTCGTCGTGGGCGCCTGCGCGGGCTCCACCTCCGGAGGCATAACGGTCATGCGCATGCGCGTGTTGTTCGGTCATCTGATCCGCTCGGTCAGGCACTCTCAGCAGCCTCGGGCGGTGGTCGCGGTGAAGCACGGAGGCGTGGCGGTGCCCGAGGATGTGGTGTCTCGAATGGCCGGGTTCTTTCTGTTCTATGTGCTTCTCATCTGCACAGGGGTTGTGGCGTTGACCATGCTCGACGCAGAACTCGAGACTGCCATCGGGACGATTTTCTCCATGTTGGGCAATATGGGCCCGGCTTTGGGAGAGGCGGGTCCCACGAACTCCTATGCCGATGCCTTCAGCCAACCGGCACGCCTGGTGTTGGCGATGTTCATGTTGATCGGGCGCCTGGAGATCTTTCCGATGCTGTTGATGTTCGCAGCCCCGTTCCGAGCGGTCAGCGACGCTCTGCACCGCTGACGGACAGGTGTGCTAACCGGCCAGAAACTCGATGAGCGCAGCCAGGAAGTAAGCGGGGTCATGGCTCCCCGCGGTTTCAGACGCGGAATGCATGGCCAACTGTGCACACCCGGCGTCGACCACCGGAACCTGCAATTCGGCCGCTGTCTGAGGGCCGATGGTCGAGCCGCAGGCGAGGTCGCTCCGGTTGACGAACTTCTGCATCGGGACGCCGGCGCGTTCGCAGGCCAGAATGAACGCGGCGGCGCCCTGCGCATCGGTGGCATAACGCTGATTGGCGTTGAACTTCAGCACCGGACCGCCGTTGAGTTCGATCTGGTGGTTGGGTTCATGACGGTCGGGATAGTTCGGATGGGTCGCGTGAGCACCGTCGGCGGACAGAACCAGGCTGTCGAGCCGAGACCGGTGCAGGTCTTCGAGGTCGCCGCCGAGTGCCGCGTTGAGACGTTGCAAGACGGTGCCGAGCATCGGCGAGGCGGCGCCTGTGCTGCTGAGGCTGCCGACCTCCTCATGGTCGAACAAGCACAGGACTGGAATGTGCGGACCTGGGTCTGCTGCCGGCGCACCCAGCGCGTCCAGTCCCAAGAAGCACGACAGCAGATTGTCGATACGAGACGACGTCAAGAAGCACTGGTTCATCCCGGTCAGCGACGCTGGCGTGAGCGCGTGGGCCATCATGTCCCAACTCAACACATCGTCAGCCTCCACCGACAGGAGCTCCGCAAGATAGCTGCGAAACTCGGGCACCTCCAGGTCATGGCCCCAGATTGGAACCAGGTGCCTCTGCGGATTGAGCACGAGACCTCTGTTCCGGATCTCCGAGTCGAGATGGATGGCGAGCTGGGGAATCCTCAACAGCGGCCGGTCGTCACGCACCAGCCGGGTGGCGGTTCGGTCGCCGTCTCGTGTCACCACCCGGCCGGCCAGACCCAGGTCCCGGTCGAGCCAGGAGTTCAACAGAGCGCTGCCGTACACCTCGACGCCCAGTTGTCGCCAGGAGCCGGCGGCAGTGTCAGGTTGAGGTTTGACGCGCAGGTTCGGGCTGTCGCTGTGAGCGGCAACGACCCGCACCCCGCTCGCTGCGCTGTGACGCTCTCCGACAACCCAAGCGACCAGAGCTCCGCCTCGGCGAACGTACTGGCGACCGGGAGCTGTCGGCGCCTGTTGCGGTCCGAGTTCCACGAAACCCGCCGCCTGCAGCTCCTGAGATGCGGTCTGGACCGCATGGAACGGGGTCGGGGATGCGTCGAGCAACGACGCAACCCTTTTTGCGACGGAGAGGTCGGGGGTTTCCATGACCCCATACTGTCGCCCCGCAGCCGCAAAATGGCGTGTTCGGCCACAAGTCCGGTATCATTGCATCGCGTTCGAGCCGAGCCAGCGTCGTCTCCGCTCACGCTTTCGGCTTCATGCCCCCATATTGGAACCACCCCAGGAGATGCAGATGCTTCGCGGACAACCCCCGCGCCAGGGCCTGTACGACCCTCGAAACGAACACGACGCCTGCGGCGTCAGCTTCGTGTGCGACATCGGTGGTCGCCGCAGCCACGACGTCCTGCTCACCGGTTTCGCAGCCTTGTGCAATATGGAGCACCGCGGTGCGCAGGGGGCCGACATCAACACCGGGGACGGCGCGGGCATTCTGATCCAGACACCGGACCGCTTCTACCGCGACGTTGTTCCCTTTGATCTTCCACCCGAGGGTTCCTACGCCACGGGGATCGCCTTCATCCCCCAGGCCGACAAGCACGCAGGCGCCGCCCAGCGCGAGGTCGAGCGCATACTCGCTGAAGAGGGCTTGGAGACGTTGGGTTGGCGCGATGTGCCAGTCGAGGAGTCGGTGATCGGGTCGGCGGCACTGATGACGATGCCGACGTTCAAACAGGTATTCGTGTGTGCTGAGGGTTTGAGCGACCTGGACCTGGACCGGCGGGCATTCATCGCCCGCAAACGCATCGAACACGAGATCCAGATCCCCGCAGACACCCCCGCACCAGCTCCCACGGCTCCGGCCACGCCCGGCGACAACACAGCGCCCGGCGAAGACACAGCACCCGCACCGGCTCCCACGGCTCCGGCCACGCCCGGCGACAACACAGCGCCCGGCGAAGACACAGCACCCGCACCGGCTCCCACGGCTCCGGCCACGCCCAACCAGGCCACCGCTAGCGCTCAGGGGGCTCCGGCCACGCCCGGTGAAGACACAGCACCCGCACCGACAAACGCGGCTCCGGCCACGCCCAACCAGGCCACCGCTAGCGCTCAGGGGGTTCCGGCCACGCCCGGTGAAGACACAGCACCCGTACCGGCAAACGCGGCTCCGGCCACGCCCGGCAATAGCAACGCGCCCGGCAACAACAACGCCATGGGCGGGGCATCGAAGCCGCACGAGCGTGTCTACTTTCCGTCGCTGAGCTCCAGGACAGTCGTCTACAAGGGAATGCTCACCCCTCCTCAGCTCGCGGAGTTCTACCAGGACCTCACCGACGACCGAGTCGAGAGCGCGTTGGCGCTGGTCCATTCCCGCTTCTCCACCAACACGTTCCCCTCGTGGCCGCTCGCCCATCCCTACCGGATGATCGCCCACAACGGAGAGATCAACACGATCCAAGGGAACCGCAACTGGATGCGCGCCCGCGAAGCGCTGCTGGAGTCGCCGCATCTGCCCGGCCTCGAGCGAGCATTTCCGATCTGCACCGAAGGCGCCAGCGACACGGCCGGTTTCGACGAGGCGCTCGAACTGTTGGTGCTCGGCGGCTACTCGGTTGATGAAGCCGTCCTGATGATGATCCCCGAGCCGTGGGAACACCATCAACATATGGACTCGGCCCAACGCGCCTTCTACCAGTTCAACTCGACGCGGATGGAGCCATGGGACGGGCCCGCCTCCATCGCCTTCACCGACGGAGAGGTGATCGGCGCGGTGCTGGACCGCAACGGGCTGCGCCCTTCGCGTTACTGGGTCACCGACGACGGGCTGGTGATAATGGCCAGCGAGGTCGGAGTGGTCGAAGTCCCGGCGGATCAGGTGGTCGAGAAGGGCCGTCTCCAACCCGGGCGGATGTTCCTCATCGACACCAATGAGAGGCGGATCATTCGAGACGACGAGATCAAGGCACGCCTCGGAGCAGCTCGCCCCTACCTCGACTGGATCGACCAGAACCTCACAACCCTCTCCGACCTCCCGCCCGCCGAACCCCGGCAGAGTGACGAGGGAACCCTCACCCAGCGTCAGCAGACGTTCGGCTACACGCATGAGGAGAAGAAGCTGCTCCTGGCTCCGATGGCCAAGGACGCCAAGGAAGCCATCGGCTCCATGGGCACCGACACGCCCATCGCGGTCTTGAGCAACCGCTCCCGGCAGTTGAGCGACTACTTCCAGCAGCTGTTCGCCCAGGTCACCAATCCTCCGCTCGACGCGATCCGCGAGCAGATCATCACCTCGCTGTTCGCCCGGGTGGGCCCGGAGGGCAATCTGTTCGACCCGCAGCCGAGTTCGTGCCGGACTATCCACCTCGACAACCCGGTCATCACCGATGACGAACTGGCACGCCTCACCGCACTCGACGGCGCTGAAGGACCCGCCGGATTCCGTACCGCAGTCCTGGAGACCCTCTACCCGGTTGCCGAGGGTGCGACGGGGATGGCCGAAGCGTTGACCACGCTGCGCAACGGTGCCGGCACCGCCATTGAGGACGGCGCCACCGTGCTCGTGCTCAGTGACCGCGGCACCGACGAGTCGTTGGCAGCGATCCCTTCGTTGCTGGCGACCAGCGCCGTGCATCACCACCTCGTGCGGGAGAAGAGCCGTACCCGAGCGGGGCTCGTGGTGGAGGCCGGTGACGTCCGTGAGTGCCATCACATCTGCCTTCTGTTGGGTTACGGCGCCAACGCCATCAATCCCTACCTCGCCCTGGAAACGATCAGCGACATGGTCAAGCGGGGGGAGCACGGACTCGATCCGTCGATGCCGCTGTCGAAAGCTCACCGCAACTTCATCGAAGCCGCCGGCAAGGGAGTCCTCAAGGTGATGTCGAAGATGGGCATCTCGACGGTCGCGTCCTACACCGGAGCCCAGATCTTCGAGGCGATCGGGCTGTCACGCGATGTGACCGACGAGTACTTCACAGGCACCGTCAGTCGCCTTGACGGCGTGGGGCTCGACGTCCTCGCCGACGAGGTCGCTGCTCGCCACCGCCTGGCATACCCGCAGGTCCCCACGCAGAGGTCCCACCGCTCCCTGGAGGTCGGCGGGGAGTACCAGTGGCGCCGGGAGGGCGAGTACCACCTGTTCAACCCCGAAACCGTGTTCAAGCTTCAACATTCGACTCGGGAGAAACGTTTCGACGTCTTCTCCGAGTACACCGAACTGGTCGACGACCAGTCGAAGCGTTTGGGAACGCTGCGGGGTCTGTTCCGTTTCGACTCTGACCGGCCGCCGGTGCCGATCGACGAAGTGGAGTCGATTCCCTCGATCGTCAAACGTTTCTCCACCGGGGCGATGAGTTACGGCTCCATCTCACCCGAGGCGCATGAAACGCTCGCTATTGCCATGAACCGGATCGGTGCCAAGTCCAACACCGGCGAGGGAGGCGAGGACGCCGACCGATTCCTGCCCGACGACAACGGGGATCTCCGCCGCAGCGCGATCAAGCAGGTGGCCAGCGGACGTTTCGGTGTCACCAGCGAATATCTGGTCAACGCCGACGATCTGCAGATCAAGATGGCTCAGGGAGCGAAGCCGGGCGAAGGCGGGCAACTGCCGGGCAACAAGGTGTACCCCTGGATCGCCAAGACACGTCATTCGACCCCCGGCGTCGGCTTGATCTCGCCGCCTCCGCACCACGACATCTACTCGATAGAAGACCTGGCTCAGTTGATCCATGACCTGAAGAACGCCAACCCGCAAGCTCGAGTTCACGTCAAGCTCGTGGCCGAGGTCGGAGTCGGGACCGTTGCCGCAGGCGTGTCCAAGGCTCACGCCGATGTGGTCCTCATCTCGGGGCACGACGGCGGCACCGGCGCCTCGCCCCAGACTTCCATCAAACACGCAGGCGTACCTTGGGAGCTCGGGTTGGCCGAAACCCAGCAGACGCTGCTGCTCAACGACCTGCGCGACCGTATCGTCGTGCAGTGCGACGGCCAGTTGAAGACCGGCCGCGACGTGATGATCGCGGCTCTGCTCGGGGCCGAGGAATTCGGATTCGCCACCGCCCCGCTTGTGGTCATGGGTTGCATCATGATGCGCGTCTGCCATCTCGACACCTGCCCGGTCGGTGTTGCAACCCAGAACGAGAAACTGCGCGAGAACTTCTCGGGGCAACCCGAATTCGTCGTGAACTTCGTCGAGTTCATCGCGCAGGAGGTTCGAGAACTGATGGCAGAACTCGGGTTCCGCACCCTCGACGAGGCAATCGGACAGGTTGAAGTCCTCGACGTCAGCGACGCCGTCGACCATTGGAAGACTGACGGTCTCGACCTGGCGCCCATCCTGCATCTGCCAGAAATCGCACGCGAGTCGCGCCGCCATCAATGGAAGGAGCAGGACCACGGCCTTGAGCGGGCACTCGACCAGACTCTCATTTCCCTGGCGCAAGGCGCTCTGGGCGACGGGCGTCCGGTGACCATCGACATCCCGATCCGCAACGTCAACCGCACCGTCGGGACCCTGTTGGGCTTCGAGGTGACCAAGCGCTTCGGAGGTGAGGGGCTGCCCACCGACACGATCGTCGTCAACTTCACAGGTTCGGCCGGCAACAGCTTCGGCGCGTTCGTTCCCCGAGGGATCACGCTGCGCCTCGAGGGCGACGCCAACGACTACGTCGGCAAAGGACTCTCCGGGGGGCGTCTGGTGGTTCGCCCACCCGAGAGCGCCCCGTTCGTCGCCGAGGAGAACGTGATTGCCGGCAATGTGATCCTCTACGGCGCCACGGGCGGGGAGGCGTTCCTGCGAGGTCGCGTGGGGGAGCGCTTCTGTGTCCGGAACTCAGGCGCCGTCGCCGTCGTCGAGGGAATCGGCGATCACGGATGCGAATACATGACCGGAGGTCGAGCAGTCGTCCTCGGCTCGACCGGACGCAACTTCGCCGCGGGAATGAGCGGCGGAATCGCCTTCGTGTACGACCCCGACAACCGGCTGCCACCACGGACCAACCTTGAAATGGTCGTTCTGGAAGAGCTCAACGATGAAGACCTCGAATGGCTGCGCGACCGGATCGTGAAGCACCGCCACGAGACGGCCAGCGAGATCGCCGCGCGGATTCTGGCTGCTTGGGGCACCAGTTCAAGCGACTTCGTCAAGGTGACCCCCACGGACTATCGCCGGGTCATGGCAGCAGCCGCACAGGCCCGGGAACAGGGCGCCGACGAGGTGGAGGCGATCATGGCCGCCTCACGAGGATAGGACGGGGGAGCGCAGACGATGGCCGACCCACGCGGCTTCCTGAAGCATCAGCGGGAGCTTCCGAAGAGAAGGCCCGTCCCGGTTCGGCTGCTGGACTGGAAGGAGGTCTACGAGGACTTCCCAGCCGCTGATCTGCAAAGGCAGGCAAGCCGCTGTATGGACTGCGGAATCCCGTTCTGCAACAACGGCTGCCCGCTCGGCAACCTGATCCCGGACTGGAACGACCTGACCCACAACGGCCAGTGGAAAGACGCCATCGAACGCCTCCATGCGACCAACAACTTTCCCGAGTTCACAGGGCGTCTCTGCCCTGCCCCCTGCGAAGCCGCATGCGTTCTGGGAATCAACGAACCGCCGGTGACCATCAAGCAGATCGAAGTTGAGATAGTCGACAGGGCTTGGGCGCAGGGCGACATCGCTCCTGTCAGCCCGACGGTGGTCACCTCCAAGCGAGTGGCCGTCGTGGGTTCAGGTCCGGCCGGTCTCGCGGCAGCCCAACAGCTCACCCGTGCAGGGCACGATGTGGTCGTCTACGAACGCGATGATCGTCCCGGAGGGCTCCTGCGCTACGGGATTCCCGAGTTCAAGATGGAGAAACGGCATCTCGACCGGCGGCTCGAGCAGATGATGGCGGAAGGCACCAGCTTCGTGTGCAACACGGCTGTCGGTCTCGACGTCGACGCCGACGAACTGCGGGAGGCCTTCGACGCCGTGGTGCTGGCATGCGGGGCCACCTTGGCCCGCGACCTGCCGATCCCAGGCCGGGAACTCGACGGCATCCATCAAGCCATGGAGTACCTGCCCGTTGCCAATCGCGTTCAACAGGGCGACATCGCTGAACCGTCGATCACTGCGGAGGACAAACACGTGATCATCATCGGGGGAGGCGACACCGGCGCCGACTGCCTCGGGACCGCGCTGCGCCAGGGCGCCAAGTCGATAAACCAGTTCGAGATCATGCCCCGCCCGCCCGACGAACGGCCGGCGTCGAATCCCTGGCCCACATGGCCGATGATCTACCGGGTCAGTTCCGCCCACGAAGAGGGGGGCGAACGGGAATACGCCATCAACACGACCGAGTTCACAGGCAGCGACGGACGGGTCACCGGGCTCAGCTCAGTGTCAGTCGAGCAGAGTTTCACCGACGGGAGAATGAGTTTTGATCCAGTCGCCGGTTCGGAGCGAGACTTCCCGGCGGACCTGGTGCTGCTGGCCATGGGCTTCACCGGAGCCGAACCCGGCCCTCTGCTCGAACAGTTCGGCGTGGAGCTCGATGCCCGAGGCAACGTTGCCCGCGACGACTGCTGGGCCACCAATGTCGAAGGGGTGTTCGTCTGTGGAGACATGGGACGCGGCCAGAGTCTGATCGTCTGGGCGATCGCCGAGGGGCGCTCCGCGGCGGCTTCGGTGGACCGTTGGCTCACGGGCAATACTCTGCTCCCAAGCCCGGTGACCCCGACCGCGGCACCTCTGCGCTAACCCGGACGCGCGGAACGAGGCCGATCCGCTCGGCGCTCTGTTTCCTAGGTATCGGGTTCCTAGGTATCGGGGCCCCCTAGGTGTCGGGACGCAGCGCAGACCTCAGATAGTCGGCGAAGAGCAGCAGCAGGGCCAGCACCGCGAGGATATGGACGTTCTCGAATTGCTGCGGCCACACAAAGTCGGGTGGATGACGGAACCTTCGCTGCTCGACCATGATCGACAGCGCTGCCAGACCCAACAACAAAGCCGCATACAACGCGGGACGGTTCCACCAACGCGGACGCCATATGCCGAGAGCCGCGATCGCTGCGACGACAATGGCCGCAAGATGCCATTGCGGAAGGTTGACCAGGGCGAAACCGAACGCCGACGCGAACCCGATTCCAACCTGCCGACCGGGTCGGGGAGGTACGAGCCGAGAGTCTGTCGAACCACCGACAGCAGGATCGAGCAGGGGCAGATCCGGCCCGTCACGGCGTCGCACAACCGATGTGTCGGGCCCCGGTGCCGAACGGAGCGCCAAAAAGGCCACCACCAGAACAGCCAACAAGCTCAGCCACAATGCCCAGTCGACCAGGCGCTGGGGAGTCCACCGCAGCTCGACAACACGGTCATCACCGGCCGGGAGGCGCCAGCCGTTGGCGAACCCGTCGATCAACACCGGCGGTCCAAGGTCCACGCCGTCGACGCTCGCCGACCAACCGTCGTTGTGGCTCTGCCCGAGCACAAGCCAGTGATCCTCAGTGAGCGCCGCCACCGACAGGGAGTAGGAGGTGTCGTCTTCGCTGAGCACCACAACGGGAGGCACCGTTGGCGGGGGAGCGAGGGGCCGGGGACTGCGCAACACCAGTTGATCAAGATCGAGACCCTCCGGCCGGAACTTCGACTCGATCCTCAACCCCTGCGCGACCGAAACGGTCTCATCGCAGCCGACTAGAGGCAGCTCACGGCGAGCCAGGGCATCCTCGGCCGACCCCCTGACCCGTCCGCTGACGGCCACGCCGTTGATCACCAGCATTTCACGACAACCCGTATCGACCCCGGTCGCCTCGCCGAAGTGGATCCCTTCGCCAAGATCGACCTCGGCGACGGCTATCGGCATCGCCACACCCGCGTTGGAGTACCAGTCTCGGGTGATGCGCTCATCAACCTCCGTTGCAACCAGAACCAGAGTCGAGAACGCCCGGTCGACTGCCAGTTCCAACCGAACGGTCTGGCCGCGTGGCGCTGAACGGAGCCCGCCGTCAATCACAAGTTCGCCGGCGTCCTCGCCGTCGAGGCGCACCAGGATTCGTCTCGGCAACGAATGCAAGTCGTCGGCCACGACATCGACCACCAGACTTTCAACATGAACCGGTTCGGCAGCCTTGAGTTCCAGCCATTGACCTGCTTGGGGACCGAACACTCCGGTCCAAGCGGTGGCGGGATTGTCGTCGAATGCGAACGAGGCCGCGCTGCCGAGATCGCCCGGGAGGCGCCCGCTGGACCGCGCCGTTATCGCCAACCCGTCGGGGGTCTCGGTGCGCCCTAATAGTACGTCGATCTGCGACTCGGAGGCGGCGGCCGAGAGTCTGGCAGTGCCAGAAACGTCGAAGCTGCGACCCGCGCCCATAGGCACCCAACGATGCATCTCCGGTTCTGGATCCTCGCGCACCGGTTCTGCGGGGTCAGAACGTTCACGGGTCAAGACGACAGACAGGTCGTGTACGTCGAGCCTGCTGCCCAGCGTCTCCAGCAACGCGACCGGTGTACGAATCGTTTCCCGCAACGGCTCCGGAGACGGGCCGATGAGCACTTCGGCGAAGCCGACCGGTGACACTCCCGGGTATGTCGCATGCACTCCGAAGTCGAGATCGGTTATCTCGACTTGCAGCTTCGACACCGTGGTCTCGGCGAATTCGACCGTCTGCCCGGCCAGGCTGCGGCTCCGGGGTCCCAAGGTGAACCTGCCCAGCACAAGGCCGTCGAACGAAGGGCCGTCGGCTCGGATCTCCACCTCGGTGATGTGCCGGTTGGCAACGTTCTGGGGTTGCACGAACGTCATCTCCGACACCTGGGTCGCGGAGTCGAAATTGAACTCGAGGAACTCCCCGCGGGCTTCGGCGAAAGCGGCCACGACCCAGGCTGTGTCGGGATCGCCGTCCACGGCAGAAAAAGCGCGGTCGTCGTTGGTGTAGGTGACGGGATTGCCGTATGCGCTCGCTTGAACGGTGAAGCCGCCCTCTTGGACCGCCACGGTTCGGCTGTCGTCAGCGTCGAGGTCTTCGCGTCGATCCAGTTCAGCGAACAACTCCAGGCGATTGTCGGTGGGGTCGTCCATGAGCGGCACTTCGTCCGAGCGCTCCACCGCGCCGCGATTCTCCCTCAACGTGCCCCAACGCCGGGCCCGCTTGGCGTTGGTGTCGGTGACGACGATATGACTCGGTTCGTCCAACACAGTCGAGCGAAGGTCTTCGTCTGCAACCAGATCTGCTGCGAACCAGACGCTCCTGTCCAGGTCCAACAGGCCGGCGCCCGCAACATCAACGATGCCTTCGGCGTCACCCACGATCACCGTTGGGCCCGTGAGCGGTCGCAATCTCACTACGTCGAGCGCATTGGGGACCGGATAGACGGTCACCGGCGCGGGGTCCGCCAACGCCGGATCGATGCCGAGATGAACTTCGTCGAGCATCGTCTGTTCGGGACCGGCGACATTGGGTCTCGGTTCTCCGAATCCGGCGCCCGACCCCAGGCCAGGCACCCGCTCCAACTGATCAGCCAGCGCGACCGGGCGGGGGGTGCGGAAGCGTTCGAAGGTCAGATCGGCGCGATGCACCACGTCGTCGACCGACATCAGCTCGGCGACGGGCACGACCGAGTCCAGGTCGAGACTGTTCTCCTGGAAGCGGCGATCGAAGGCTGTGAGCAGAGCCGCCGATTCTGCAGAACCGAACGGAACCAGTTCACGGGCGATGTAGCCGCGGTCCAACAGACCCGGCGTGATCGGGTCGACGGTGTTGCCCCAGCGGTAGGAGGCGAAATCCGTTCCTGGAACCTCCAACACTCTGCCGTCATTGCCGGAATCGTCGAGCGCCGATATCGCCTCGATCCAGTACTCGGGAATCTGCTCATTGCGATGCAGGTGCTCCTCGATCATCCGAATCCGCCACATCGCCGGATTGTTGAGCACCACCGCTGCACAGATGAGAACCGCCAAGACCCGTCCCTGATCAGGCCAGCGACGCTGCGCCGCGTTGGCGATCATCCCCAAGAAGACCGCTGTCCCAAGAACCAGGAGCGGCAACGCTCGAGGCGTTGAGCGAAGCGCCAACCCGACATCGGTCCGGGTGAACGACTTGAAGACCGAACCCAGAACGCTGGGGCTGTCGAAGGGGTGCGAAGCGATGGCCGACAGTCCGCCGACTACGATCAGAAGCACGAAGTACGAGCGGTGCCGCCAGCGGATCAGAGCTGCTCCTCCGAGCGCGAACACAACCAGTCCGAAACTCAAGAAGTGGAGCCAGACTCCCTGCGTGTACTCGATGCTCGGCTCGATCCACTGGCCGAACTTGTCGTTGCCGTAGAAGAACCAATAGCCCAGTCCGCGGAACACCTCGGGGCCCGTCGCTGCGTCTGCAACAACCTCATACGTTTCGGTGTAACGCGTCACCGGGAGGCTGTATGCGCCCTGCAACGCCAATCCTGCGATCCACCACAACGAGACCGCGACGGTGGTGGCGGCGATCCGCAGCGCCGTGACCAGCGCTCGCGTCGCCGATATTGATCGTTCTACGCTCGCGGCGTGGAGGAGCCAAAGCACCGGAGCCAGACCCACCAAAACCAACGATGTGGCGTTCACCGAACCCACCGTGACCGCCAGCAGCGCGAACTGGGCGGGATACCGCCAACCTCCACGACGTGCCGCGCGGACGGTCAGAGCGATCATCCAAGGCAGCCCGGCCCACGGGAGCAAGACCACCGAGATGCGAGCCGAATAGTGCAGGACGTAGGGACTGAGTTCGTAGGCCAGCATCGCGACGAGCAGACCTCCGCCCTTCCAGTCGAGCGTCTTGAGCAGGTAGCGCACTCCCGCAGCGGCGCCGAACAGGATCGAACCGAGCCAGAGGCGTTGGGCCAGCCAGTCCGGACTCTGCAATGTCTCCGCCAGCCAGTAGAAGGGCCCCATCGGCCACAGATAACCGATGGTCTGGTGGGTCACGGTGCCCATCGCCACATCGCTGTCCCACAGCGACGACGCCTGCCCCAACAGCCGCGACGGGTCGAGATACAGGTAGGTCTTGGTGTCAGCCCCGACCTTGCCGGGACTCGACAGGATCAGCGGCAGATACGCGACTGCGGCGGCGACAACAAGAGGCGCCGCGCCATAGAAACTCCGAACCCTGCGGAGCCGCCTACCGGCCATAGCGAGTGCCACGAGCGTTGGCGGCAAGCACCGCCATCGTGTCGTAGGCAGTGCGTTCCCAGGTGAACGCGAGCGCTCTTCGGCGAGCTTTTGCACTCATCTGGTCGCGCAGGCCCTGGTTGCTCAGCACATTCACCAAGGCCTCGACAAGCTCGGCCGAAGAATCCACCAACACGCCCGTCACACCGTCGATCACAGCGTCGACATGGCCTGGAATCCTCGTTGCGACCGCTGGTGTGCCGACCGCAGCAGCCTCGGTCAGAGTCATCCCCCAACCCTCGCTCTTTGAGCTGGCGGCCACCACCCAGGCAGCCTGATAACGCTGGACCAGAGTGTCGTCGTCCACCCGGCCCAACAGTTCACACCACGATTCAGCCCCCAGACGCGAGATCTGCTGCTCGAGTTCGTCTCGTGCATAGCCCTCACCGATGATCGTCAGGGTCGCAGGAACCACTTCACGAACCCGGACCATCGCTTCGATCAACTCGTCGAAAGCCTTGGGAGGCATGAGGCGACCAACCGCCAGCACACTGGGTTCCGCGGACTTGCTGCCGCCGGGCGCGAATATCGGCGAGATCCCCGGCGGAACGACGTGCACGTTCTGGGAGCGGAACCCGAGCCGCTCAAGCAACAGCGCCTTGCTCGACTCGGAGAGCGTCACTATCGACGTTCGCCGGTAGAACGGAGGCGCCAGACAGCTCTCGACGAATTGTCCGACGCGAGCCAGGCCAGGAGGAAGCACCAGCGGCCACATCTCAGTGTGAACATGGTGCAGCCAGGTCACGCGAGGGCCGCGGGCCCAGATGGGAGACAGGAAGGGCACCCCGTTCCAGATTTCAACCAAGGCATCGCGACGACCGTGCCGACCGGTCGCCTCCGCCAGGGCTGCCCGGGGGAATATCAGATACCGCCCGGCCCGCCGTATCACCCGATAACCGTCACGCGTCCCGAGGGGCGACGACCCCTGCGCGTACGACGTGCGCATCGTGACCTCGATTCCGGCCTGCGCCCACAGCGATGCCACGGTCGAGGCGTGGATCTCCGATCCGCCGGCTTCAACGTCGGCGAGGTCACGCCAAGCCAGCATGTGAACACGTCCGATACCTGCTTCGGCAGCAAGATCGCCGATCTTTCCGACCGTCGGCACAACGTTGGCCGGCAAGGAGAATTCCGGTGGTTCAGGTACCCGCGGCACCGACGCATGTTACGGCGTGCGCGGATCGTGTGAATGCCCTTGTGCCGAAATACGTTGTTTCGGACCGTGTTGGTGACGCTTCACGTTCCGAGCATGCTGCACAACAATGTCTGAACCGCGCTCCACAGATCCGGCTGCAGCGGGACCGGCTGGGCCACGGCCTGCATTCACAGAACCGGTGACGGTCGTGATCATTCACCGCAACCGCGTCGAACAGGTGGGTCTCACCGTCGAGGCTTTCAGATCTCAGACCGTGCCGACCAAGTTGATCGTCGTCGACAACGGCAGCGAAGCCTCAACCGTCGCTGCGCTAGCCGACCTGGTGGGCGACGCCGAATTGATCGTAAACGGTGAGAATCTGGGTTTCGGTCCGGGTGCCAACATCGGGATGAGACGCTTCCTGCGGGACGGAACCGGCGAATGGGTGGCGCTCGCCCCCCACGACGCCATGCCCCGACCCGACACCGTCGAAAGGATGCTCTCAGCGGTATCGGACCGACCGTCGGTCGGTTTGATGAGCGCCGACGTGGGTGACGATGCGCGTCCTGTCATCCAGCCCTTCCTCGGCTCGATCGACGCTGAACCGACGGTGGCGGAAGGATTCGACCGTTCCGACTACCCCCACGGAACCCTGATGATGTGTCGACGGAGATTCCTGTCCGAGGTCGGACTGTTCGACGAGCGCTACTTCGCCTACTGCGAGGAGGCCGAACTCGGTATTCGGGCTGCCGAAGCAGGCTGGTTGTGCGGTGTGGTCCGGGGCGCCGAGGTCCGTAATCCTGGCATGAGCTCCTCGGTTGAACGGGTCGCCTATCTGCAACTGCGCAACACGCTGCTGATGCTCCGCGAGCACTACGGCGTCCGGAACTCGCTCTTTCGCATCGTGGTTGCCCTGGTGCAGATCCCGATGGGACTGGTCTATAAGCCCGCACGCGGGCTGCACTGGTCGGTGCGCGGACGCCTGTTGGCGATCCGAGACCACCTTCGGGGGCGCTACGGACCACCGCCGCCATCGATCAGCGCGACCGAGCATCCACACGGCAGAACCCGAGCGACCTGACCGTCGACTCGAGCTCCCAGCAATCCCTGCGTACCCGGCAAACCCCGCGCACCAGCATTCGGCGGGGGCTCGGCGCCCTGGTTCTTCGAACCCTGCGCACCCAGCAAACCCCGCGCACCAGCATTCGGAGGTGCTAGGGCTGTTTCGAGCGCGGCCCGCGCCGTGAAGCACCGAGCAACGCGACCATCAAACGGGCGTAGTGGTAAGCGAGCCTCAACGGGCGTTGCGACGGGACGCCTCCGGCCCGCTGGTTCATCAGCGCGGGAACTTCAACGACGGTGTATCCCCGACGGCAGGCTTCGACAAGGGTCTCCACCGAGTCCATGTAGTCGACGGGATACTCATGGGCGAAGACCTCCAGCAGCTGTCCGCCGATCGCTCTGAATCCCGAAGACGTGTCGCTGAAGGACTGCCCGGTGATCACCCGGACGCCTACCCGCAGCACCCACATCGCCAGGGCTCGACTCCGCCCGACGCCGTAGTCGCCCTCCAAGAACCTGGAGCCCACAGCCATGTCGGCACCCGAGTCGAGAGCTGCTGTGAGCGCTCCGATCTGGTCGGCTCGATGCTGGCCGTCGCCGTCGAACTGCACGGCCCGCGAGTACCCGTTGTCCACGGCGTAGCGGTAACCGGCCCGCAGAGCTCCGCCGATACCGAGGTTGAACGGCAATGCCACCACCCGCACACCGGCTTCGCGGGCTGCCGATGCCGTCGCGTCGGCCGAGCCGTCGTCGACCACAACCACGTCAAGATCCGGAACCGTGGTCGAAAGCTGGTGAAGAACCGCCGGCAGAGCCTCCTGCTCGTTGTATGCCGGGACGACGACAATGGTCCGCGGCATCTGGGACCGGTCGCCCATCAGCTTTCACTCGCCTTGTGTTCCTCGTGGTAGTCAGCCTCGACATTGACCTCCCAGACGTCGTGACTCGTACCGTTGACCAAGTTCTCCACGGTGAGCATCGCCGTGTACATGGAATGGTCCTGGTTGTTGTAGCGGTGCATGCCGTTGCGGCCGACGGGATGCACATTGTGGGCGAACTCGTCGAGCCAGACGCGCAGTGTGTCGACATTGGCTTTGTAGGTGGCGTCGTACATCGGGTACGCCTTGGGCATCCGTACCACATAACCCTTCTCAACACGGCTGGGATCGAGCAGGCCGAGAGTCGCCATTTCTCTGGTTCCCAGAGCGACGAGGTCGTCGTCGTCAGCGGTCCAGAGTTCATCGCCCTCGTTGACGAAGAACTCCAGGCCCAGACATGTCTTGTCAGGTTCGGGGATCATCTGTGGAGACCAGGAACCGAAGTTCTGGACACGACCGACAGCGACTTCGGGGGAGTGGATGTATATCCAGTTGTCGGGGAAGCCGTCTTCTTTGGGGACGACCAGCGCCACGGTCAAGAAGTCGCGGAACTTGAGTCCAGAGGCCGCGCGAAGAACTTCTTCGGGTGCGGGCGGATCCATCGCCTGGACAAGTCGACCGATGGGCATAGAGGAGATCACCGCACTGCACCGGTGCAGCCGTTGACCCGCTGCGCCGGTCGTGATGACCTCGGTTGCAACCCCGTCAGCATGACGGATCTTGGTGACCGTCGAGTTGAACTCAACCGTGCTGCCCTGCGCTTGCACCAACTCGGTGCAACGCTCCCACATCATCCCTGGACCGTGCCGTGGATACTCGAACTCCTCGATGAGGCTCGTTATGCCGCTGGAGGTGCGCTTCGGGAGGAGCGCGTTGGTGATCGCGTTGAGAAGGTTCAGGTTCTTGATCCGCTGCGCGGCCCAGTCAGCTTCGAGTTCATCTGCCGGTACGCCCCAGACCTTCTCGGTGTAGGTCTTGAAGAAGGTCCGGTAGAGACGCCAGCCGAACTTGGCGGCTACGTATCCCTCGAACTTCGTCTGGTCCTTCGGCGGCCGCACCTTCACCCAGACATACGACAGGACGCACCGGACCGCTTCGACGACGCCCAAGTTCCTGAGTGCGTTGAAGGCCTTGAGCGGGTAGTCGTAGAACTTCCCCGCATAGAAGATCCGGCTCATCCGGGGCCGCAGCAGGAAGTCCTCCTCGGGGAGGATCTCGTGCCACAGGTCCGACACCGGCTTGACCTTGGTGAAGAAGCGATGCCCACCGATGTCGAAGCGCCAACCGTCGCGTTTCGCGGTGCGGGAGATCCCGCCGACCACATCGTCGGCCTCGACGATGACCGCCATGCGACCGTGCTTGCCGAGCTGATAGGCGGCGGTCAACCCAGCCGGACCCGCACCGATCACCACGACTTGCGGCTCAACAACGGGGCTCTGCTCACTACCCATACGGCTCACTGCCCATACGGCTGCCCTCTCCTACGCGAAGCGGGAGCATATCGGATCTCACGCCGCTCTAGAGATCGGCCTCAGCGCAGCACCGCGCGTTGTCGACGACGCAGTGGAGCGCCAAACTGCACGAGTGGAATCTCTGCAGATCGACTGTCCCCGTTGTGGGTCTCAGTGCGAAGTTGAGTACTACGGCCCGTGCGGATCTTGCCGTGCGCAACTGAAGGCGACGCTGGGTGGCGACGCACGCGCCGTCGCGGCTGCGGAATACGAGCCCAAACGAAACGTCACGCCCAACGCCGTAGCCCTCAAAGACGACTAGCCCTCAAAGCCACCAGCAAGCCCTCTAGCGTCCCCAGACACCCCGATCTTTGAAGACAGATCGCAGGACCTCGGGTTCATCGGTCATCAACCCGTCCACACCAAGATCGAGGAGTCGGTGCATTTCGGTCTGATCATCGACTCCCCAAACGTGAACTTGAATGCCGACCTCATGTGCGTGCTGAACAAACCGCGGTGTGACAATCTCGATGCGACCCGCCCGAACAGGCACCTGGGCAGCGGTGACCCGCTCGAACGGTACAGGAATTCGATTCGCACGAAGCACCAGCGCCATGACCCTTCGACTACCGGCGCCGAACGCCAAGCCGTCGCCGAGCAGCGATCTCGCTTGATCGATGCGACGGTCGCTGAAAGCACCGATGAGCACGCGGTCCAAAGCGTCGGCTTCTTGAATGGCGCGGGCCAAGGGCTTTACCGCGCCGTCGCGTTTGGGGTCGAAGTTGATGAACGTCGTCGGAAACGCTTCCAGCAGTTCGCCGACCTGCATGATCGGCTCCGTGCCTGCTATTCGAGCCTTGCTGACCTCGGCCCACGACAACTCTGCGATGTCACCTGAGCTGTCTGTGGTCCGATCAAGCCGATTGTCGTGCATGATCACCCCGACCCCGTCGCGGGTCACCTGCACGTCGGTTTCGATGTAGTTGAAACCGAGATTCACGGCATGGCGAAAGGCGCGCTCCGAGTTCTCCGGATAGGCGCTGGCGCCTCCCCGGTGGGCGAAGGCGATCGGACCCTCGTGTTGCAGGAACGGATGCACTTCGGCCACGGCGCCACAATACTGTGCCCGCGCGCGTTCACCCTCGGGATCCGCAGATCAGGGTCGCACGTTCTGATTGTCCCAGCTAGTAGCGTTCAGGGATGCTCCGACGTACAAAAATCGTTGCCACCATCGGTCCGGCCTCCGAGGACGAGACAACTCTGCGGGAGATGATCCGCGCGGGGATGAACGTAGCTCGGATAGGGCTGGCGCACGGGACCCTCGACGACGGGATAGAGCGGTTCCGCCGCATCCGTGCGGTCGCTGAGGACGAGGGAGTGCGGGTGGGCATCCTCGTCGACCTTCCAGGCCCGAAGGTGCGGGCCGCGAGCTTCGCTGCCCACGGCACCAATATCACCACCGGTAGCACCCTGGAACTCCGCGTCGGACAGGACGCGTCGAACGAGTCGGTGATCGAGGTCGACTACGAGGGTCTTCTCCACGACCTCGAGGTGGGCGACCAACTGACCATCGGCGATGGCGGCGCGGTGCTCAAGATCTCCGACATTTCGAGCGAGAAACTCCTTGCCACCGCCATTCACGGCGGGAGAGTGCAGGGCCGACCGGGTGTGCACCTGCCCTCGCAACGGCTCCGGATGGCGACCCCGACACCGAGCGACTTCGTCGCGCTCGACGCTTTCGTAGAACTGGGGGTCGACATGGTCGCGGTGAGCTTTGTCCGCTCCGCTCACGACATCAGGCGGGTGGGGACCGAACCGCACCCCCGAGGTCCGCTCGTGATCGCCAAGATCGAGACGCGTGCCGCGGTGGAGAACCTGCCGGGGATCATCGAGGCCGCGGGAGCGATCATGGTGGCGAGGGGAGACCTCGGCAACGAGTGCAGCCTCGAGGATCTGCCGCATCTGCAGAAGGAGATAATCAAGGACTGCATCGCCGGTGGTCGTCCTGTCATCACTGCCACGCAGATGCTGGAATCGATGCTCACCAGTCCTGCGCCGACCAGGGCCGAAGCCAGCGACGTCGCCAACGCCGTCTTCGACGGTTCTTCGGCGGTGATGCTGTCGGGCGAGACCGCAATCGGTTCAGACCCGGTCAACGTCATCCGCACGATGAGTCGGATCGCCACCCGGGCCGATGAGGCGATGGACTACGAGAGTTGGGCCAAACAGCTCGCGGAACTGCGCATGACCGACAACTCCGGGGGCGCGGCGTCGGTGACCGACGCCATGACCATGGCCGCCTGGCGGGCCACCCAGGAACTTGAGATCGACCGCGTCATCTGCATCTCAGGATCGGGTTTCACGGTCCGCTCAATGGCCCGATTCAGGCCCGAGGCCACGATTCTCGGCTTCTCAATCAACGAGTCGACCGTGCAACAGTTGACCTTGAGCTGGGGCACGATCCCGATGCGGATCACCAAGGGCGGCAGCAACGAGGAGATGGTTCGAGAAGCGATCCGCCTGGCCAAGGACGCCGGCCACATCAGAGCCGGTGAGCTGGTCAGCGTTCTGGCCGGCTCGGACAGCCGCAGCCGCTCCACGAACGTGCTGCGCATCGAACGGGTTCCCTAGCACCCAACCGG
This sequence comes from Acidimicrobiales bacterium, assembly GCA_965116485.1. Lineage (GTDB taxonomy): Bacteria > Actinomycetota > Acidimicrobiia > Acidimicrobiales > Aldehydirespiratoraceae > VXYK01. The sequence continues at coordinate 2,054,675 of OZ220692.1, read as the reverse complement.
CCGTCAGGAGAGAACCGTCGAATCCCTCTGGCAGAGCACCTCTCCGTCGGCGTCGAGAGTTCGGAGGTCTTCTGGCAACTGTTCGACGGGAATGACCACCTCCTGACCGTAAAGACTGCATTCGCAGGTGCGCGCACAGTCCTGAAGGTCGGCGCGTTGAATCCACAGCGACACACCGAGGCCGACAAGAGCGACTAACAGCACGATCTTGGCCAACAGGCGGTGCACGAACCGCAGCACCAAGAACAGCAGGTACACAACCGCCACCAGCGCGACGACGAGGATCCACTGCAACAGCTCAGGGTCGAGCCAGCCTGGTAGAGCAGCAGCCGACATTCGATCATGCTAGCTACCCGAGCCGGCGATCTAGAGCACATGCGTCCAGGTGAGATCCCGACAGCAGTTGCGCTGCACAGATCGGTAGGCTCGCTCCATGAGCGATGTCCATCTATCGTCCGGCCCGTCTCAGACCGTTCTGGATCCGGAACCTCCAGAAGCCCTCGGAGCTTTGGCCTCCGCAGAGATTGAAGGAGATCCGGTCGCCGCGATTGCACGGGTTTGCGCTCGCTGGCCGCGGATGCTGGCTGCCTGGGCGTCTCTGGGCGACGCTCTCGACGATCCGGCGCTGGCCTATGCGGCCTACCGCACCGGTTATCACCGCGGTCTCGACCGCCTGAGGGCCAACGGCTGGCGGGGGAGCGGCTATGTGCTGTGGCGACACGAAACCAACCGTGGTTTCCTGCGTTCGCTGGCGGGCCTGCAAACTTGCGCGGCACTCATCGGCGAGAGCGATGAAGAGGAGCGCTGCGCGCTCTTCCTGCGACAACTCGACCCCGAGTGGCCGCCTCCGGGGTGACTTCGAGCGTGCTTTCTGTGGCCTTCGAGGGCGCCGTGCTCGCCGGCGGGGCCAGTCGGAGGATGGGCACAGACAAGGCGTTCATCAAGATCGGCGACACAACCCTGCTGCAGGGCGCGGCCTCCGCGCTGTGTGATGCTGGTGCAACCTCGGTGATCGTGGTCGGCGGAGACTCAGAGAAGGTCCGACGCCTGGGTCTGCGGCACGTGGTGGACAGCTGGCCCTCTGAGGGTCCGCTCGGTGGAATCATCACGGCACTGCGAAACACATCGGCTGAGACGGTCGCGGTGCTGGCCTGTGATCTGACCCGTCCGTCGGCGGCCGCTGTCGCCGCGGTGCGCCAGGGGATCGGCGAGGCCGACGTGTCGGTGCCGGTCGTCAACGGGCAGGCAGAATGGCTCCACGCCGTCTGGCGAAGAACCGCACTGGAGCAACTTGAGCGCTCATTCACCGAGGGCGAGCGCGCTCCGAAACGCGCCGTCAAGGGACTCCGGGTGATCCGGTTCCTCGACGGCGACCCGCACTGGTTCCACGACGCCGACTATCCCGACGATCTCCCCGGAGACATCAGATAGGTTCGTCGGAGCGAGGCTCTACTCCGATTCGCCACCCAGATCGTGGTAGATGATCGCCGACGCGACTGTGACCAGCAACGCGAATACGGCAGAGACTCCCAGGTTGACGGCCTGTACAAGCGTCCCACCCAACGAGGATGCTGCCAGGTCCAACACCGCGCTGATTACGAAGCTGAATGCCAAGGCGATCAACACGACCACAGCGATCCGTCCGAACACACCCCAGAATCGACGCCTGACCAGCCGAATGGCGTAGGGCAGCGGGAGTTCCCGCAGGCCTGCTGAAGCAACGATGTACGCCAGGTTGAAGATCGGCATCGACAGGATGACTGCTGCCAACAGAGCTGGAATCAAAAGGATCAGCAGGAGGGGCGAGACGAGCGCGGCCAACACTACGACCCCCGATGCCGCCACCACGAACAGCGCGAACAGCAATTGGAGTCCCATGATTCGCGGGACCCTTCTGAGCGCCCGCAGAAACGTACTGGGCAGGCTTGGGGCGCTGCCTCGGAAGTCTCCGAGAGCCAGGAGCGCCGCTGTCGCAGTGAAGAAACTCCCCGTTACCCAGAGGATCATCATGCCGAGGACTGCTGGAACGAAGTTCAGAGCCGAGAAGTCAAACTCCAACGACTCGAAGTACGCCTCGTTCTCACGTGTTGTCGGATCGAAACCAGGTTCATTGACCCGATCCCAGAGTTCGCCGAGCTCGCCCGTCAGGATCCAGTCGGCGCTCAGAACAACCAGCAGCAGGGCCAGAACCTGCCCGACGATATACACCAGCGAGGCCACCGAGCAGCCCCGCCAGTGACGGCGCATCGACGAGAAGGAGTCTCTGAGCAGCGCGCCCACAGAACGCAACCGACTTTTTGGCTCCTGCGCGTAGCGGGGAGCGTAATGGTCAGTCCAGACCGAGCCGTCCCAATAGCGGTACTGCGACTCGTCTGTCGGATCGGTGTACCAGTTCGGTGGCGGCAGTTCCGGCACGGGGTCAAACTCTATCCCTTGGGCGTTGGTTAGCATGCCGCATGCCCGATTACCGGATCATCGACCGTTCCGACGACCTGCACGCCACGGTCGACATCCTGTGTCGACAGGACCGCTACGCCCTCGACACCGAATTCCATCGGGAACAGAGCTACTGGCCCAGAGTCGCGCTGGTGCAGATCGCCTGGGACGACCAGATCGTGCTCATTGACCCGCTGGCCATCGACCTCAAGCCCTTGAGAACGCTGATGGACACCGATGCTCTTGCAGTGATCCACGCTGCCACCCAGGACCTCGAGGTGCTGGAACAGACATGCGGCGCCATTCCCAAGCGACTGTTCGACACCCAGATCGCAGCAGGATTCCTCGGACATTCGACGCCCTCGCTCGCTTTTCTGCACGAACGCGAGTTGGGGGTGACACTGGCCAAAGGCAGCCGGTTCACGGACTGGCTCGAACGCCCGCTCGGCACCGCTCAACTCGACTATGCGGCCTCAGACGTCGCTCGCCTGCTGGAAATCCACGACAGCCTCACGTCGAAATTGAACGCTCGTGATCGGATCTCGTGGGCTGAAGCAGAGTTCGAGGTCGTGCGGTGCCGTGATCGAACCCCGCGTGATCCCGACGAAGCATGGAGCAGGATCAAGGAGGCCCGCCACCTCAAGGGTCGAGCACTGGCCGTGGTCCGCGCTATCGCCGCATGGCGGGAGCGTCGCGCCGCTGAACTCAATCAGCCGGTTCGGTTCGTGCTGTCCGATCTGGCCGTCGCTTCAATCGCTCAGGCGATGCCGACCAACCATAAGGCCCTCGGCAAGATCCGCGGCATAGACCGCGGGATGGTCAACGGGCAAAAGGGCATTGAGGTCCTCAAAGCCGTGAAGGAGGGCCTCGAATCAGGATGGCGACCACCCCGAGTCCCGATACGCAATGCTGACACCAGGGACTATCGTCCAGCGGTCAAGCTGGCCACCGCGTGGATAGCCCAAGTCGCCAGAGACAACGAACTCGATCCGTCCCTTCTGGCGACACGAGCAGACGTGGAGGCTTTCCTGCGCGGCGACGACGAACCCCGTCTCGCGCATGGATGGAGGGCGAAACTCGTCGGTGACCACATTCGAAGCCTCGTCGACGGGAACGCCTCGCTGGCGTTCGACAATGACGTAGTCGTGTTGGAAAAACGATCAAGTCAACCAATTACGTGAGCAGCTAAGATGCAGCAAAGTGTCTTCGCGCTTCGGAATCCTGCGACAAAACCGATACAATGCGAGGTCACCGTCAGCACCGTCGAACTGGAGCTCGCAAAGTGAAAAAGGGGCGACACAGGCGTTACGAGGAAGCCCGTGAGTTGAAACGCTCACACGATGGCAACTTTGATCGACTACTCGAAGATCTCAATGACGACGGCGGCGGCGAACTTCTGAAACCCGAGCATCAGGCTTGGGCTGATGAGTTCGCAGACGAAGCCGATGACACTCCCGTGGGGGACTCCTCAAGGCGCGGCGAATAGCCGACATTCCCTGGGCGTCGACCCGCTCGCTCAGTTGCCTGTCTCGTCGAGGATCTCGTCGAGTTTCAAGATGTCGTCCTCGGTCACCACACCGATGAACGCACCACTGGCATCGGTCACCGCCAGAATGTCTATCTGGGCTTCCTCCATGGCCGCGACGGCGTCGCGCAGTGTCCACGAAGGTTGGCCCACCGGCAGGTCGGTAGCCATTCGGTCGCCGATCGCGGTCTCCTCCCATTCTGCGCGATCGAGTTCTGAGATGTCGTCGAGACGGGCCAGCCCCAAGAAATTTCCGCCCTCAACAACCGGGACCACACGTTCTCGGCGCCCCAGAACATGGAAGTACACGAACTCCGAGACGGTGGCGTCGGGTGGGACCGTCATCACATCAGTCGACAGGATCGAGGTGAGCGGCAGCGTGAACCGACGTTCGAGATGGCCGAGGCGAACCGAGCGCTGATAGTCCGCCACCGAGGACGGGCCTGCCACGACTTGGCTGACCGCCGCCGCGACGAGCGCCGGGACCACGAAGCTCCCGACACCGCCGGTCGACTCCGCCACGAACATCACCGCCGCGATCGGTGCGCGGTACCCGGCGCCCAGGAACGCAGCCAGACCCAGGATCGGATACAGGGTCGTCTCGTCCTTGCCGATGGCTTGACCGACGAACTCGCCGAGCACGACCCCCAGAGCGGCCAGAGGAATGAACAAACCACCGACGCCGCCGGCGAAGACAGTCGTGATGGTCGCGGCCATTCGCAGACCGAACAGCAACGCGATCAGACCCAGACCCTGATCACCCACCACCCATGCCATCGCTTCCGTGCCGGGACCGAGAGTGAGCGGGGACTCGAAGACCACCTCCGCTGCCCAGGCCAACACCGCCAAACCGAAACCGCCCAAGAGCAGCCTCTTCGACAACGAGTACCGCTTGGCCCCGGCTTTGCTGCGCCGGACCAGCCAGGCAAACCCGCGACCACCCAGACCGGCTGCAATTCCGAGCGCGAGCGCGCCGGCCAGATCGATCAGGTCGACTCCGAACACCGAACGGGCGGCCTCACCGTCAATGCCGCCGCCGCCTGCTAGGAACGGGACTACCGGCTCGGTTCCAACCAGGGATACGAAGGTGACATAGCCGGCCGCGGAAGCCAGCAACGACGGCAACAGGGCTTGTGGGGTGACGTCTTCGCGATAGGGCGCCTCCATCGCAAAGATCACTCCCGTCGCAGGGGCTTTGAACACGGCTGCTATGCCCGCAGCAGCCCCGGCGGTGAGCAGCAGACGGGCCTTGTCGCGTCGCAGCAGAGAGCCTGTCTTCTCATGGACCCAGAGTCCGATTGAAGACCCGGCGTAGATCGAGGGCCCCTCCATGCCGACCGCCCCGCCCATGCCGATGGTGGCCACGCCGGCCAACAACTTGCCCGGAAGATGAATGATCGGCAGACGGGGGTGGCGCTCGTGGAAGGTCCGGATGTACTCGTCGGAGGTCGCTCCGCTGGTTCCCCGGCCTATCCAGCGGAGCACGCCGTTGGCCGCGAGTATGCCCACCACAGGAGCGGTCACCAGGACGACGAGTGATTGATCGAACAGCCAATGGAGCAGAACGGATTCGGTCAGCGTTTCGAACAGGGCGACCACCACCGCGACGATGACGCCGATAGCGACCGATGCACCGAGGAGCCGGACATCCTGCCCCGCAACCACAGAACCCAGGTACTTCTTCACGAACTCTCTTTCATTGCGCCGCTACTCACTGCGTCGGCGAACCTGCGGATGAGGCAGGAACACTCTACTTCCAACATCATCGTGCTCACGGGCCTTGATGTAGTCGACCAGCCGTTCGTACGGTTCGGAACCGGTCAGTTCGACGATCTCGCTTCGCAGGCTCCTCCAAACAGGACGGTCTTCGCCAAACGCCAGCGGATCATCGGTGCACCACCAGGCGAACTCGGCGCCCCCCTCACCCCAGTCACGCCGTTTCCACTCCCGCAACACGTGATTGACATGGCCGTTGGCATCAGAGTGCGCGTCGTAGCGGAGAGGAAGCTGCCAGCAGACGTCGGGCTTCCAGTCGATGGGGCGTTCACCGCGGGCGACCGCGGCCTGATGGAGCGCGCAGCCCGCACCCTTGGCAAACCCGGGACGGTTCAACAGAATGCATGCATCATCGATCATCCGGGTGATCGTGTCTCCGTCATCGTTGGTGCAGATGGCGCCGCCCAATTCGGCAGCTTGATCTGCGAACTGCCACTCGTCGGCTGACAGCCTGGCGATCTGAGCCTCGACCGTGTGTCGGTCAGTTTCGGTGACGAAGTGCGCGCCGTAGGTACAACAGCCGTGTTCGTACTCGGGCGCGAACTCTGTGAGCACCCCCGGGCAGCCCTTTCCGTAGATGCAGCCGTAGTTGCTGGTCAGGAAAGTGACGTCGAAGTGCCATGTGGCGCCGTCCGCGTCGTCGAAACTGACCCACTCGCGAAGATCCGGCGCTTCCATTGCCACGACGGTAACGCCGATTGCGCAGATCGCGGACCTGCCGCGCGGCTGTTGGCGATACGGTACGGTCAATGGCTTCCGAGTTCGACGAGATAAGAAACCGGCTCGAGACGATCGCCGAGGAACTGGCGGATCTGGCGATCGTTCGCCTGCGGGAGTCGATAGACGCGGGCGGCCGGGAACTGCCCGTCGACGAGAAGCGGCTCACCCGGGCCAGGCGCGCGGTCGAGAAGGCGATACACCTGCTGCGTGAAACCGACGAGGGCGTCTTTTGATTCCGCGCGCCGCCGATCCTCAGCCGGCCGAGCCGCTCGAAGCGGCCACCGGGATCGTGGCGCGGCGTGAGCGAATCGTCGACAGCGGAAGAGTGGCGGGGTCGACGCGGCCGTAGAGCGTAGTGCGCTGAACCAACCTGCGTCCCAACGGTTCGACGACCTCCGCGAAATCCTCCTCGCTGACAGTGGTGCCGTGAGCGGCGCCCGCGGCACGGGAGATGTTCTCGTCCATCAGCGTGCCCCCGAGATCGTTGGCCCCGGCCACAAGGAGCTGGGCGATGGAGCCGAAACCGAGCTTGACCCATGAACCCTGGATGTTGTCGATTCGGCCCCGGTAGGCGATGCGGGCCACGGCGTGCATCAGCAGCACCTCGCGCCAGGTCGGGCCGCGCCGCGAGCCGCGGCGAAGATAGATCGGCGACGCCATGTGAACGAAGGGCAGGCCGACGAACTCGGTGAATCCCCCCGTCTCCTCCTGCAGGGCACGGGTGCGCAGCAGGTGGTGTGCCCAGTGCTCGGGCCTCTCGACAGAGCCGAACATGATCGTGACGTTGGAGCGCAAACCCACCGCATGCGCGGTGCGGTGCGCCTCGAGCCACTCGTCGCTGGAGATCTTGTCGGGGCAGAGAACTTGCCGGACGTCGTCGTGCAGGATCTCTGCAGCCGTCCCCGGCAGCGAGCGCTGTCCAGCGGCATACAGGCGCCTCAGATAGTCGGCGAGGGGTTCCCGATTCCGCTTGGCGCCCTCGGTGACCTCCAGGGCGGTGAAACCGTGGATATGCATGTCGGGCACGGCCTCGTGGACCGCGCGAGCGACGTCTATGTAGTAGTCGCCGTCGAAGTCGGGGTGGATCCCGCCCTGCAGACACACCTCGGTGGCGCCCCTCTCGGCTGCCTCGATGGTCCGCTCGGCCATGTCGTCCAGCGTCAACAAGTACGGTCTGCCCCTCAGATTAAGCGAAAGCGGACCTTTGGAGAACCCGCAGAACTTGCAGCGGAAGGTGCAGACATTGGTGTAGTTGATGTTGCGGTTGGCGACCCAGGTGACTTCATCACCGACAATCTCGCGGCGCAATTCGTCTGCGGTGCGGGCCACCTCGGCCACCTCGCGGCCGCGTGCTTTGAACAGCGTGAGAATCTCATCGAAACCCACATCCTGTCCCGCTCGCACCCCCTCGACGACCTCCCCGACAGCTCCTTCGGCGCCGCGGGGGGCGGGCACCAGCACGCTCGGGTCGCCGCCGGCGCCGACATACCACTGGCTGGATATCTCACCCACGAGCTCGTACTCCGCGCCGTCGTCGACTTGGGCCCTCTCCATGGTGAGCTCGGGCCAGACCGAGCCCGGGTCATCGCGCCCGAACCCGGCCGAGTCGCTTCGGTCCATCACCGCGAAATGCAGGTCCGGGTCGATCCAGGCGTCGGGGTCGCAGACGTAGCGAGGATGCGCGGTCAGGCGGGGAGCCAGAGTGTGACCGGCGGCTTCAGTGACCTCACGGAGCCGCTCGAGGTCGGGCCACGGGCGTTCGGGGTTCACGTGATCAGCGGTGACCGGAGAAACTCCGCCCCAGTCGCTCACGCCTGCCGCGAGCAGGTCTGCGAAGTCGTCAGAGAGGTTCGGCGGCGCCTGCACAGCCACATCGGGCGGCAGGATCACCCGGGCCAGGGCGATCGCTTCGAGATGCGTCTCGAACGGGCACGGGTCCGCTGAGTGCATCGCGGTGCCCTCCTTGGGCAGGAAGTTCTGGACGATCACTTCTTGGACGTGTCCGTGACGGCGGTGGGACTCCGCTATCGCCTCGAGGGCAGCCACGCGGTCCTCTCTGGTCTCACCGATGCCGACCAGGATGCCGGTCGTGTAGGGGATGCGCAGCTTTCCGGCCCACTCGAGGGTTTGCAGCCGACGCTTCGGCGCCTTGTCCGGCGCCCCCCGGTGGCACTCGAGATCCTCTCGCAGGGTTTCAAGCATCATCCCCTGGCTGGGGGCGACCCTGCGCAGTTTCTCCAGTTCGTCGACGTGCATGGCGCCCGTGTTCGCATGGGGCAGCAGCCCGGTCGAGTCGAGAACCAGTTGCGCCATGGCCGCGACGTAGTCGACAGTGGATTCATAACCGTGGCGCGTGAGCCAGTCCCGGGCGACCGGATAACGGCGCTCGGGTCTCTCGCCCAGCGTGAAGAGCGCCTCGTGACAGCCCGCCGACGCGCCGCGCCCGGCAATCTCAACCACCTCGTCGGCACTCAGATAGGGCTGCTCGAGGCGGGCCGGTGGCTGGGCGAAGGTGCAGTATCCGCATTTGTCGCGGCACAGCATCGTGAGGGGCACGAAAACCTTGGGCGAATAGGTGACGACCTTGCCGTGTGCGGCGTCCCGTATCCGCCGCGCCGCTGCCATCAACTCCTCGAGGGGGGCGTGAAGAAGTTCATGGGAATGTTCATCGGCCGGCATGATCTGAACGCTACTCGCTCTGATCGAGTTCACCCGCAGCGGCCAGCGCCCCAGCCAGGAATGCAGCTCTCTCATAAACGAGCGTGAACCATCGCTCTGCGGCCGTTTCCTGGCCCGTCATGGGCGGGCGACCCAACGAGTTGAGCAGGGCCCGGGCATCACCCGATTGTGCTACGAATTCCTCCGGCTCCGGCAGCAGATCGGGATCTCCCCAGAACTCGATCGGATTGATCTTGACAGCGGCTTTGCGTCCGCGGGACTGGGGGTTCTGGCGACCCGTATTGGAGTTCGCTGAACTGCCCTTGTTGCGGTTTCGCGAACGCGACCGCTTCCGTGTCGAGTTGGTGGAATCCTCACTCACGGCGTCAGCCTCTTTCGTTCCGCAGTATCCGGTTCGGACTCGGCGGACTCCCCGAACTCGGATGCACCGGAGAGTCTCGGCGCCTCTGCGAAGGCGATCTCTGTATCGGTATCGACGTCGAGCAACGCGTCGCTGTCGATCCCGAGCACGGCTTGCAGCTGGTCGGCGTTGAGATCGCCGATCGAGCTCGACTTGGGCAGGGTCAGGCTGGCGATCTGCCGCTTGCCGGCGACCACTTCCTCGACCCGCTCGTCGATTGTGCCGGGACAGACCAGACGATGGCAGATCACGGTGTTCTTCTGACCGATCCGCCAGACGCGATCCCGAGCCTGATCCTCCACCGCGGGATTCCACCAGCGGTCATAGAGGACCACATGGTTGGCTGCGGTCAGGTTGAGCCCCGTGCCTCCCGCCTTGAGCGACAGGACCATCGCGCCGGGGCCTGTGGACCCTTGAAACTCGGCAACAAGACGATCTCGGGCGCCTCGTGGGAGGCCTCCGTGGTAGCAGGAGATCTTGTGGCCGCTCCATTCGGAGAGATGATCGGCCAATGTCTCTCCCCAGCTCGCGAAGTGGGTGAAGACGAGCGCTTTCTCGTCCGCTGCAAAGACATGCGAGAGGATCTCGTAGAGGCGGGCCAGCTTCCCCGAACGGCCCTCGACTCCTTTGTCGTCCGCTTGATAGTTGAGCGGATGGTTGCATATCTGCTTCAGAGCGGTGATTGCAGCAAGCACCGCTCCCTTGCGCTCGGGCGTTCCCGGCTCGCGGTTCGTGGTCTCGAGGATCAGACTGTCGATCACCGCTTGGTAGAGGCCGATCTGCTCCGGAGTCATCGGACAGTGGTCGAGTTCGTCGATGCGGTCCGGGAGCTCAGCGGCGATCGAGTGCTCAGCCTTGGTTCGCCGGTACACGAGAATCCCGTTGAGGGCTCTCAGAGCCTCCTCGCCGCCCTGGGGCGCACGGCTCGGATTGGAACGACCCCCGTTCTTCTGGGAGGAGGAGCCGTTCTTGTCGGGCGTCAGTTGGGCGATGAACTGCGCACGCGGACCCAGAAGACCCGGGTTCGCCCAGTCCATGATCGCCCACAGGTCTCCCAGACCGTTCTCAATCGGTGTTCCGGTGAGGGCGAGACGACTGCCGGCGGACAAACGACGGAGTTGTTGGGAGGTCTCGGCCAACGGATTCTTGATTGCCTGAGCCTCGTCGATGACGACCTTGCCCCAACTGAACTTGTGGAGTTGGTCCATGTCCCGCACCGCGGTGCCATAGGTCGTGATCACCACATCAGCTGCGCGAACGGCAGCTCTGAGCGCCGGGCCCTTGGCTCGATTGGCGCCGTGGTGAACCAACACCTTCATCTCGGGGACGAAGTTGCGCGCCTCGCTGGCCCAGTTGCCGACCACGGCTGGGGGAGCGATGACCAGTCCGGTGCCGGAGGTGGACGACGCCAAGCTGGCCAGTGTTGTCGGCGTTTTTCCGAGACCCATGTCGAGAGCCAAACAGCCCCCGAGGCCGGCGTCGTCGAGGAAGTCCAGCCACACGAGCGCATCTGCTTGATAGTTGCGCAGTTCACCGCTGAAACCCTCGGGTCTCGTGGTCGGGTTGTCCGGGAAGTTCTTGACGCTGCGCAGAAGATCAGCGGCCCATCCTTCGCCGACGATGTTGATTCCGCCCGCCAGCGGGGAACCTTCCAACCCCAGGGCGTGGCGGAGCATGTCTGCACCGGTGAGCCGGGTTTGGTCAGCCCTCTCGGCCAGCGCTGCGGCAGCTTCGGCCAGATCTGCTTTGTCCAACTCGACCCATTGGCCGCGTGAACGCACCAACGGACGGGCCTTGGCGGCCAGCTGGGCGATCTCCGCGGCGCTGAGCTCAACTTCGTCGAACACCGCTGACCAGCGGACGTTCGCCAGTTGTTGCGCGCCGACGACCGTCTCGTCGGTCTCAGACGTCAGGCGCAGTGATGCCACGGCTTTCTGGCGCCGCATCGCAGGCACGCGCACATCGAACCCGGCTGAACGGAGTCTGTCGCCGGACTCGGTCATCAACCTCCAGGCTTCATCTTGAGACAGGAACACCTCGCCGCGGCGTCTGCCTCCCAAGCGCATGAGCTCCGGGAAGAGGCGCTCGAGCCTCGACAGATGGGCCACGATTATTCTCGAGTTCAGCTTCGATGCAAGCGTGATCGCCACTTCGGCCGGGATCAGGTTCTGTTCGTCGTCGGGACACAGCACGGCCACGTGCCACGCCCCGGAATCGTCGGGAGAGTCCAACTGCACCACAAGGCGGACTCCGACGGTTCCCAGAACGGGAAAGGCCCACTGGTTGAGGCGGCGAACGAGTTCTCCGCCGGACTTGCTCGGCGCAAGGAAGGGCGCTCCGTGGAGGTGGGCGAGGGCCGCCTCGGCAACATCAGCGCGCGTGTCGATTTCAGGCGGCGCCGCAGGGGTCTCCAACTGGCCTGCGGCGAAGCCCACGATGGCGTCGGTCAGATCAGCCAACGCGGCCAGCGTGAACTTCTCCTTCTCCTGTTCGCGACTGCCCAGCATGGCTGTCGTCGGCACCGAGCGAACCAACCCGGCCAGCACCTCCGGATCGATCAGGGCCGGCATCCAGCGGATCCGGAACGTGCCATGGTCGCTCGCCGGATCTTTGCGGCGACGCTTCGCCTGGACCAGTTGGGGAACGAAACGGCCTTCGGCAACCACCTTGATCGCCACGGCGGTGGCGTAGCCCATCCAGGTCGCGCTGGTTCCGACGTCGTTGTCGTGGGCCGTGCGTCCCAACGGCGCCAACCAGCCGATCACTTTCTCGATGGGCGCCGAAACGGTGCTCGCCCTTCCGCTTCCGGGAATCTTGACCGTGGCTTGTTGATCCCAGTCGGAGGTCACTCCTCCGAGGGCCTTGATCCGCTGCAACACCATCTCGTGGTTCTCAGGGCGTTGCTGGTGACCTGACGCCCAGGCGACGATCCGTCCATCCGAGCGCGACAGGTGCAACTGGACCAGCCCGGGAACCGTCGCAGCGATGTCGGCGGCTGAATCTCGACCCGCTGCGGGGGTCAGCTCGCTTTCGTCGGGCGGGCCTGCCAGGTCGGTCAGATGTGCGTCGATGCGCCAGCATTCGGCGTCGAGATCAGCCAACACGACATTGCGTTCGGGGCCGCGCAGCTCTTTGCGGACCACCGCCAGACGCGCTTCGGCGTCGTCGAGCAGGCGCCACAGGCTCTCGATCCAGTCGGCCTTGCGTTCGTTCAGATATGCGACGTCCTCAGCGGTCGACAAACCGTCGAGGTGGGATTGAACCAGTCGGTCGAGTTGGCTCGACGTCAGGGGTACCCGTTCGATAGTTGTAACTGTGTTCTCCTACGGCTCGCGACGCCCCGGGTTCGGTGTGGACCCGTGCGCCGGTGGTCGGCACCGTCCGGTGCCCGTCATGCCTTCGCCGCCCGCGCCGAGAGGCGCCTGACACAACGACCGCCGCCCGCTCCGTCAGCGGCGACAGCCCCCGCAGCGAAACCTGTCGGCAACTGCGGTTCGTCGACCAGCATATTCCCAGGAGCCGGTTTTTCAACCTTGCGCTGATCTCTGAGAGGCTGTTCGCTGCTCTCAGCTCGGGGCGACTTTGGTCGCGAGCGCTTCGAGCAGCTCATCGAAGCTCTTCTCGAACGAAGCCACTCCTTCGGTCTCGAGTTGCTGGGCGACGTCGTCGATGTCGATCCCGAGTCGGGCCAGTTCAGCGAGCACTGCTCTCGCTTCGTCAACGCCCGCATCGATGGTGCGGGCCACCGTCCCATGGTCCTCGAATGCCGCCATCGTGCTGTCAGGCAGGGTGTTGACCGTGTCAGGCCCGATCAGTCCATCGACGTACAGCGTGTCGGGATAGTCGGGATTCTTCGTTGAGGTCGAGGCCCACAGGGGTCGCTGCACCCTTGCACCGCGCTGCGCGAGCGCTTCCCAACGAGGTCCCGAGAATGTTCGCCGGAACAACTCGTAAGCCAATTGCCCGCTCGCCAGCGCTGCTCTGCCTTTGAGCTCCTGAGCACGGGCGGTTCCGATCAGCTCAAGACGCCTGTCGACCTCTGTGTCCAGTCGGCTGACGAAGAACGACGCCACGCTGGAGACGTCGCTGAGGTCGCCGTCGGCCTCCTCAAGACCCGAGATGTAGGTCTCCATGACTTCCGCGTAGCGCTGCAACGAGAAGATCAACGTGACGTTGATGCTGCGATGCTCAGCGATCATCGTGCGGACAGGCGACAGACCTTCGGCCGTGCCCGGGATCTTGACATAGAGGTTCGGGGCGTTCATCTGCTCGTGCAACCGACGCGCTGCCTGTGTCGTTCTGGTGCTGTCACGGGCGAGTTTGGGATCGACCTCGACCGACACGTAGCCGTCGACGCCGTTCGACTCGTGGTACACGGGTCGCAGAATCTCCAGCGCGGCGCGAATATCGGACGAGACCAGCTTCCAGTAGGCGGCTTCAACTCCCATGCCGCCGCCGATGGCGTCTGAGAACTCTGCGTCGTAGTCCTCCGAGCCCAGGATGGCGTTGGTGAAGATCGACGGGTTCGAGGTCAGCCCGCGCACACCCGCAGCGACCCAGTCCTCGAGTTCCCCGCTGGTGATCCAACCTCGTCGAAGGTTGTCGAGCCAGGGGCTCTGGCCCTGCTCCGAAAAGAGTTGTTGCAATCGGGTCATGACACCTCCATGTCGACGGTCAAGCGCACGTGTTCAGGCCACCTCCGGTGTTCATGCGGGTGCGGCCGATCGAGTCTCGATCAATTCACGCGCCCGCGCGGCCACATTGGCGGGGTTGATCCCATATTCGAACATGACCACGTCGCCAGGGGCAGACGCCCCGAACCGGTCGACGGACACCACATCGTCGACCCAACGGTGCCAACCCATTGAAGAACCGGCTTCAACAGCCAACGACGGGATGCCTGAGGAGATGACCGAAGCTCGATATTCGGGCGGCGTCTGCTCGAAGAGTTCCCACGAGGGCATCGACACCACCCTTGCCGCAACTCCGTCGGCAGCGAGCTCGGCAGCCGCAGCGATACAGACCGAAACCTCGCTGCCGGTGCCGACGAGCGAAACGACCGGATCGTCGGCCTCGGCCAAAACGTAGCCGCCCGCAGCGACGTTCCCAGAGGCTGTTCCCTCCAGCACCGGGACGTTCTGGCGGCTGAGGATCAACGCGGTGGGACCGCCCGACGAAATCGCCACTCCCCATGCCGCGGCAGCTTCGTTGGCATCGGCGGGCCGGATCACCCGCAGGCCTGGGATGGCCCGCAGGGACGCCACCTGCTCCACCGGCTGATGCGTCGGGCCGTCCTCGCCGACACCGACAGAATCATGGCTCCAGACGAAGATGGCGTGAGCACCGGAGATGGCGGCGAGCCGCACCGCGGCGCGCATGTAGTCGGCGAACACCAAGAAGGTGCCGACGACCGGAATGGAGCCGCCGTGCAGCGCCATGCCGTTGGCGATCGAGCCCATGCCGTGTTCCCGGACCCCGAAGTAGATCTGACGACCTCCCGGGTCGGCCGCCGAGAAGATCCCGTGGTCCTTTATCACCGTCCCGGTGTTGCCGGTGAGGTCGGCGCCTCCGCCGGTCAGTCCCGGAACGACCGAGGACAGAGCCTGAAGCGTGACGTTGGACGCCTTGCGCGTGGCGATCGAGTCTCCCGCGTCGAAAGTCGGCAGCGACTCCTCCCAGCCCGGCAGCCCCGTGCCGCTGAGCTGAGATTCCAGTGACGTTCGGTCACCATCGAACCCGGCGACCCGATGCTGCCAAGCTTCACGTTCTGCGCTGCCTCTGAGCCCCGCTTCCCGGTACTGGGACACGACGTCGGGATCGGTGTAGAACGTGCTGTCCGGCGGCAGTCCGATCAGTTCTTTCGTCGCTGCGATCTCCTCGTCGAAGATGACATAGCCGTGGGCTCCGGGAGTGCCCGACGACACAGGCGCCGGGGTGCCGATGATCGTTCGGACGATGACCAGACTGGGCCGGTCGGCAACCGCCATCGCCTTGCGAATGCCTGCTTCCAGCTCATAGAGATCCTCGCCGACTTCGCCGAGTTCCTGCACATCCCAGCCGTAGGAGCGGAAGCGCGCCGCGGCGTCGTCGCTCAGAGCGAGCTCCGTCTCTCCGTCGATGGTCACGCGGTTGTCGTCGTAACACAGGACGATCTTGCCCAACCCCAGGTGACCGGCCAGCGAGGCCGCTTCGTGGCTCACTCCTTCGCTCAAGTCTCCGTCGCTGCAGATTCCGAATATGTGATGGTCGAACAGTTCGGTGCCGTAGTTCGTGCGCAGTTGAGCCTCGGCGATGGCCATTCCGACCATGTTCCCCACACCCTGTCCCAAAGGCCCTGTGGTCACTTCAACACCGGGCGTGTGGCCGACCTCGGGATGCCCCGGCGTTGCCGATCCCCGCTGGCGGAAAGCTCGCAGGTCATCGAGGGTGAGGCCGAAACCGGCGAGGTAGAGCATCGCGTACTGCAGGATCGAAGCATGCCCGGCGGATAGCACGAACCGGTCCCGGTCCGGCCAATGAGGATGCGCCGCGTCGTATTTCATGATGCGGCTGAACAGCACATGAGCCAGAGGCGCCAACGACATCGCAGTGCCCTGATGACCCGAGCGCGCAGCGTGGGGTGCGTCCATCGCGATGCCTCTGATCGTGGCGACGGCGCGTTCGTCAAAATCGTGCATCAATCCTCCCGGTCACAGATATCTCGGACCTTACCGTCAGTGCCGTGGTCGATCGCGTTTCTTTTGTTGAGAAGCCGGCGCCGACGCTTCGCAGGCCTGCCGGTTACGGACCCTCGACCGGCGGCAACAGCGTGTAGGGCACCGTGATCGGCTCGTTGCGTCCGATCCGGCAGCGCGCCTCGACCGTGCCGTAATCGTCGAACTCCAGTTCCGCCCGCACCAGCCGATACGTGAACTTGCCCGGCTCCACCTCAAAAGGCTGGACGCTGCGGGCGATCTGAGAATCGCCTCGGTGATAGGTCACTTCGAGGACGCCCTGACCGCCGCTTTCGAGCGGACATCGGATAATGACCACCAGGTGGGGCGCCCAGACCAGCGGAACCGGCGTGGGCGCTGCGGCGCTGAACTGGATCCCCTTGAGATCGATTCTCGTAGCTGGTCCGGGGACCGCCCGGAGATCGATCTCGTCGATGAACAGGGCAGACACGATCTCCATCCAATGCACGTTAGCGGGGAGCACGGGTCTGTTGGCGCCGCCACCGGCAGGGCACTCGAACCGACCGCGTGAGCGGCGAGCCCGGGCGTCGCCCACTACGCTTGTGGCGTGGGTGAAACGCCAACGAGGGAAGCGATTGTCACAGCAACCCGCCGACTGTTCGCCGAACGCGGGTTCGACGGCGCCTCGCTCAACGACATCGCCGCTGTCGTCGGCGTCCGCAGACAGAGCCTGCTCCACTACTTCCCGTCCAAGGAGGCGATGTACCGCGAAGTGTTCGAACGCGCCCTCGATGAGTGGCACGAACGGGTGGAGAGCGCGATCTCCCAGACGTCGGCCGACGGTTGGGAGCTCGTTGACTTTGTGCTCACCGCAGGCTTCGAGTTCTTCATGCACAACCCCGATTTCGTGAGGATCGTGCGTCGCGAGGCACTCGCCGAGGGAGGCGCCGGCCATATCGAGCTCGGACTCGCCCTGAAACCCTTGTTCGGGCGTGCGGCCGCCTACTTCGAACGGGAGATGGAGGCCGGCAGGTTTCGCCGCCACGACGCAGAACAACTCCTCATCACCGGTTACGGCGCCCTGTTGTCGTATTTCAGCGACGCACCCTTCATCGCCGATCTGGTGGAGCGCGACCCTCTCGATGACGAAGCACTGAGGGCTCGCCTGCAACATGTGCGCGACCTGTTCCGGGCGGCCCTCGAGCCGAACACGTGATTGCGGCGGCCCGCGGGCGCCATCGGACACAACCAGCGCTGTGAGCGCCTAGCCTGCTGTCAACATGCGTCGGTTGTTTCTTCCGCTGCTGACACTGGCCGTGGTCATCGCTGCCGGCGTGCTCGCCGATCGCGCCAACCGCGCCGCTGACGCCGGCGAACCGGACGTATCCGTTGCGACTGACTCTCTGGGCACGCCCTTCGTCAACGTCCGCCGCATACCCGAGTGGCTCCGGCAGCCAACCTCGAATCAGGAGTTCGAAGACGCCTTGCAGAGCGTGCTGAACGAGCCGGAGGTTCCCCTGGATCGTTGCCTCAGGGTGCATCGGAACGGCACCGAGATCGCCGTCGAGAATGCTGATAGAGGCCTGGCGCCGGCTGAGCTCCAGCGGCTTGTCACGGTCGCCGCGGTCGAGAGTCTGGGCAGAGAGACCGTTTTTGTCACAAAGGTGGTCAGCAACGAAGCGAGTCCCGTCACCGAGGGTGTGCTCGAAGGCGACGTCTGGCTGGTGGGCGGCGCCGACCCGGTGCTCTCCACGAACAATTATCTGGCCCGGTTCGATGACGGCAGGGCTTCGACGAGCCTGGACCAACTCGCAGCTGAGCTCGCCGTCGAACTGAGGCGCATGGGTGTCTCTGAAATCGGCGGGGGAGTGGTAGGAGACGAGTTCCGCTTCTCTCCCAGCGAAACCGACTATGTCGGTACCGTTTGGACTGAAACCGACAACGCCGACAATGTCGTCGGCCCGCTGTCGGGCTTGCTGGTCAACGACGGATTCCAATGGGATCGTCGAACCAGTACGGCGACTCGCTCGGCGGACCCCGCCAGGATGGCGGCCGGCATCCTGACGGACCTTCTGGTCCAACGTGGGATTGCCGTGACCGAAGAGCCGACTACGGGAGAACAGCCGGCTTCGGCCGAGCAGGTCCTGCTGGCCTCAATCGAGTCTCCGCCGATCGAAGAGATCGCCCAACGGGCGCTGATCGACGGCACGACCGCGGAGATGCTGTTCAAAGAAGTCGGTCGCGTCAACGGCTTGTCGCCTGCTTCCAACGACGCCGCCTTCGGGATGCTGGTCACGTTGCTGCAGCAGGGACTGCCGGTTGAGGGAAGTCTCCCCCTGGACGGATCCGGATTGTCGAACAAGAGCAAGGTCACCTGTGACCTGCTGATGGGAATAATCGAGCAGAGCCCTGTCGACGGCATCGTCAGCTCTTCCTTGAAATCGATCCGCGCCGGCGCCCTGGCCGACTGCGCGCCGCTCGGCGCGGACAACATGCGCGTTGTCAGCGCCGACCGTGACCACATCACCGCTCTGGCCGGTGAGATGATCGCCGACAACGGCTCAGTCATCACCTTCGTGTTGATCGCGAACGCCGACGCTGCCGGCCGAGTCCGCTCGTTGGGGCCGTGCAACAGCATTCAGCAGAGCCTGCTTCAGGCCATCGCCCGGTACCCCGACCGCTATGGGCCCGCCCTTGAATCCATAGCCCCGCTGGCACCGATACCGGCGCCCGGCAGCTGAGGTTGAACGTGCGCGAACTGGCGATGTTCCCGCTCGAGCAGGCGGTTCTTCCCAGCGCTGTGGCGCCTCTGCACATTTTCGAGCAGCGCTACCGCGCGCTCGCCCGTTTCCTGGCGACTCTTGACGAACCCGAGTTCGGCATCACCATGATCGAACGGGGCCGCGAGGTCGGGGGAGGCGACCTGCGATCGGACGTCGGGGTCGTCGCTCGGGTCGTCCGGGCCGAGGAGTTCCCCGACGGTCGCTGGGGGTTGCTCGCCCTGGCGACGCGGCGCATCCGCGTCGAGCGGTGGGCCGACGACGATCCCTATCCCCGGGCGTTGGTCGAGGACTGGCCCGACACGGACACCGACGTCTCACCCGAAACCCTCGATCGACTCACCTCGGGACTCAGACGGATTCTGGCGGCTGTGCAGCTTCTCGCTCCTGACCGCAGGATCAGTGAACCGACGGTCGATTTCGACGACTCGACCTACGGAGCCTGGCGGTTGATCGTCTCAGCACAGCTCGGCGCCCTCGACAAGCAACGCTTGCTGCGCGAGCCGGGTTGGCAGAAACGAGCCGAACTGGCCCTGGAGCTTTTCGACCAGCGAGCCGAAGTCCTCGAAGCGCTCGTAGGATGAGGACGTGCGCGGATTGCAAGGTTCCTCGATTCCAAAGACGTTGTATCCCGCTCTTTGTTCGCGGCGCTCACAGGGCCGCTCGGGCCACGGCCACGCTACACGGTCCCTGCCTGTATGTAGTTCCCAAAGCTGCCCGCGTGGCCTCAAGGACTGCGATGGCTGACCGAATGGGACCCGGCGATTTCTACGACCTTGTCAAGGAGTACGCGCGCCAGGAGCTCGTTGAGCCGCTGCGGCCGATTCCTCGATGGATCGCCTTCGGCGTGGTGGGATCGCTTCTGCTGATGATCAGCGGCATCTCCTTGACCCTGGCGATGCTCCGGGTCCTGCAGGAGGAGACCGGCAGCACTTTCACAGGCAACCTGAGTTGGGCGCCCCATGCGATCACCCTGCTCGGCGCCGTCGTCGTCCTCGGACTCCTGGCGCTGCAGATCCAAAAGAGGGCATTGTGAGCGCAGACCACGCAGACCCGGACAGGATCACCCGCGAAGACCTCGACTCCACCCTTCGTTCTGTGGTCGGCGAAGTCGAGCAGCAGGCCGCGGAGGGCGCTCGACGATTCCTGCCTGTGGCCGTGGGCGTCGGGGTCGGTCTGCTGGTGTTCGCCTACTTCCTGGGGCGCAGGGTCGGTGCAACGAGGTCGACGGTCGTCGAGATTCGGAGGATCTGACACCCGTGGGTCGTCTCACTCTGAACTCGATGATCGAGACCGTTCGGGTGAACAGTCTCCGCAGAGGTCTCTTGGGGGGATCGCGTGTCTGGCTGGCGGTCTTCATCGTTCGCTTCGCATTGCGCTGGTTGGCCAAGGTCACGAAGCGGACGGAGATGCCCGTCAAGTATTCCGAACGATTGGCGCTCGGCGAGACGCTCGTCATTCGCCATGTCGAGCCTGATTGAAGCGAACTGCGGCCATGAGTACACGCGGGCCGTTGAAGGCAGGCGAACCGGTATTGCTGGTCGACCGCAAGAACCGCCGCTACCTGTTCGATTTGAGTGCCGGCGGCGAATTCCACTCCCATTCGGGCGTTCTGAGCCACGACGAACTGATCGGCTCCGACGAAGGCGCCCTGTTCCGCTCCACACGGGGCATGGCCTTCATAGCGCTTCGGCCCACGATCTCAGACTTCGTCCTGAAGATGCCCCGGGGTGCTCAGGTCGTCTACCCGAAGGATCTTGGGCCGATCCTGATTCTGGCCGACATTTTTCCGGGTGCGCGCGTCCTGGAGGCAGGCCTCGGAAGCGGCGCGCTGTCGATCGCCATGCTGCGTGCCGGCGCGCACATAACCGGCTACGAGATCCGCGAGGACTTCCTTTCCGGAGCTGTCTCCAACGTCACCCGATTCATGGGTCCCGACGCGCTCGACCGGTATGACACCGAGGTTCGGGACGTGTACGCAGGCATCGGCACGACCGACCTCGACCGTGTGGTGCTCGATCTGCCCGAACCGTGGCAGGTGGTGCCGCACGCTCAGGACGCTCTCCGCCCGGGAGGGATCTTTGTGGCCTACACGCCCAGCATCATGCAGGTCGCCCAGCTTCACGCTCGGCTGGAGGACTCAGCGCTCGGAATGGCTCGAACGACAGAGGTGCTCAGCCGCGGCTGGCACGTTGTGGACCAGGCTGTCCGTCCCGACCATCGGATGGTCGCGCACACGGGGTTCTTGACCAGCGCCAGACTTCTCAGCGAGTCGCCGAAGAACTAGACCTCGAAGAACTAGACCTCAATGAAGATGCACTCGCCGGGGCATTCTTCGGCGGATTCGATCGTCGCCTCCTCCTGCCCGTCCGGAACCACTGCAAGGCCCTCGGGGCCGCCGGGGTCGGAGAAAATCGTGTCGCCTTCCCTGACGTAGGCGAGGCCATCGTCGAGAAGAGTAAAGACGTCGGGGGCGATCTCTTCACAGAGACCGTCGCCGGTGCAGAGATCCTGATCGATCCAAACCTTCATTAGCCGTTGCGACCTCTTGTGTTAACGCGGGCAGCACCCCGCTTGGGTGATTCCTTCCCAGACAGCATAACCGCGAAAACCGACTTCTTGGAACCGGAGATGCAGTAAATTTTCCGACAGAGCGCGTGGTTGCCCGCCAACCGGCGAAGATGCATCCGCGAAAGTCCCGCTCTGGGGTCTAGGGTAGCGCCGAAGCAAGAATCAGGAGGCAGCGTGGAACACTCGGAGGCAGAGGCTGAAATATATAGACTCCGCATGCGCTCGGCCGAGCTTGAGGATGAGCTCACTGAGCTCCGCCGCCGACCCCGGGACTCCCACGACCGGGTCGCGACCCTTGAGGAACGCCTGAGCGAGGCCAGAGCGCAGCTCAGCCAAGCCGTGTCGCAGAATGAGAAGCTCGCATACACGCTGCGCGAGGCCCGCGAGCACATAGCCACACTGCGCGACGAGGTCGCCAAGCTGACCCAGCCGCCCTCAGGGTACGGAACGGTGCTCGACATCAACGAGGACGGGACTGTCGACGTGCATGCCGGCGGCCGCAAGATGCGAGTGTCGGTGCAACCCGAGCTCGCCGGCGAGTTGATCCGCGGCCAGGAGGTCGTGCTCAACGAGTCACTGAACGTGGTCCTCGCACGCCGCCCTGAGCGCTCCGGCGAGGTCGCGATCCTCAAAGAACTGCTCGACGGCAACTCTCGAGCGTTGATAATCGGACGCGCGGATGAGGAACGTGTCGTTGAGTTGAGCGACTCCGTGCGCAAAGCTCCACTCCGCAGCGGCGACACTCTGCTCATCGACCCCCGTGCCGGCATCATCCTGGAGCGTCTGCCGAGACCGGAGGTGGAGAATCTGGTGCTCGAAGAGGTTCCCGACGTCTCCTACGCCGACGTCGGCGGACTCGACCAGCAGATCGAGGAGATTACCGACGCCGTCGAGCTGCCCTTCGTCCACTCCGCGCTGTTCCTGGACTACAAGCTCCCGGCCCCCAAGGGCATCCTCCTCTACGGCCCTCCCGGCTGCGGAAAGACGCTGATCGCCAAAGCAGTCGCCAACAGTCTCGCCAACAAGGTCGCCGAGGTATCCGGAGACAGCAGGGCGCGCAGCTTCTTCCTCAACATCAAAGGTCCCGAGCTTCTCAACAAGTACGTCGGAGAGACCGAACGCCAGATCCGCCTCGTATTCCAGCGAGCACGGGAGAAAAGCGAGGAGGGCTGGCCGGTGATCGTCTTCTTCGACGAGATGGAGTCTCTCTTCCGCACCCGCGGCAGCGGCATCAGCTCCGACATCGAGGCGACCATCGTCCCGCAGCTCCTCGCCGAGATCGATGGAGTCGAGGCTCTGCGCAACGTGATCGTGATCGGCGCATCGAACCGCGAGGACCTGATCGACCCCGCGATCCTGCGTCCGGGCCGGCTCGATGTGAAGATCAAGATCGAACGCCCCGACGCCGAGGCCGCCGTGCCGATCTTCTCGCGCTACCTCACCTCTGAAGTGCCGATCGATGAAGCGACCATCGACGCTCAGGGTGGAGGCGACATCGACAAAGCCATCCAACACATGATCGAGGAGACCGTGCGTGAGATGTACAACACCGACGCCGAGAACCGCTTCCTCGAGGTCACCTACCAGAACGGCGACAAGGAAGTCATGTTCTTCAAGGACTTCTCCTCGGGGGCGATGATCGAGAACATCGTGCGTCGGGCCAAGAAACTCGCGATCAAGCGAGAAATCTCAGGCAGCAGCCGCGGCATCCGCACAGACGACCTGCTGGCGTCGATTCGCCAGGAGTTCAAGGAACACGAAGATCTGCCCAACACCACGAACCCGGACGACTGGGCCAAGATCTCAGGCAAGAAGGGAGAGCCGATCGTCTACGTGCGCACGCTGGCCCACTCCAACGAAGTGCACTCGGGCGGGAAGTCGATCGACTCCGTGTCACCCGGGCAGTATCTCTGAATCACTCCACGCCAATGACAAACAGGGAGCCTATGACAAACGGGGAGCCTATGACTAACAGGGAGCCAATGACTAACAGGGAGCCTATGACTAACGGGGAGCCAATGACAAACAGGGACAACACGTGACCGGCACCGCGAGCTCAACCCGTCTCTACCAAGAGGCTACGGCCAACGTCGAAGACGCCGCTCGGGCGATCGACATGGATCAGAAGGTCCGACGCGTGCTGTTGAAACCGATGAACGAGCTCATCGTGAACTTCCCGATCCAGCGCGAATCCGGCGAGCATGAAGTTCTCCAGGGCTACCGAATCCAGCACAACAATGTGCTGGGCCCGTTCAAAGGGGGGATGCGCTTCCATCAGGGCATGGATCTCAATGAATCGCGCGCTCTGGCGACCTGGATGACCTTCAAGTGCGCACTGCTGAATCTGCCGCTCGGGGGGGCCAAGGGCGGTGTCGCCATCGACCCGGCGCAGTACAGCACCGCCGAGCTCGAAAGGGTTGTGCGCCGCTTCACCCACGCGCTCGGAGAGAACATCGGTCCGGAATTCGACATCCCCGCGCCGGACATGGGAACCGATGCTCAAACGATGGGCTGGATGATGGACACCTACCTCAACTCACGCGGGCCCGGCGAAAGACAGAACGCACGTCGAGTCGTCACAGGCAAGCCTGTTGAACTGGGAGGAAGCCTCGGCCGCGAAGCCGCGACCGGTCGGGGAGCGGCCTACGCCCTGCGCCACCTGTACGGCCGACTGGACCGCACCCTGAGCAAGCAGAGCGCGGCCGTTCAGGGGTTCGGGAACGTCGGCTCGCATGCGGCCGCGGCATTCGCCGAACTCAACATGAGGGTTGTCGCCGTCGCCGACATCAGCGGGGCGGTCTACAACCCCGAAGGACTCGACATCGCCGAGTTGACGCTTCACGCCGCCCGACACCGCGGCGTGGCAGGGTTCGGGGCCTGCGACACGATCACCTCCGAAGAGTTCTTCGCGCTCGACGTCGACGTGCTCGTCCCGGCAGCTCTCGAATCACAGATCACCGCCGAGAACGTCCACGACGTCCGTGCTGACACCATCGTGGAGGCCGCCAACGGGCCGGTGACCGCCGAAGCTTCAAAGATCCTCGAAGAAGCCGGATTGAACCTGATACCCGACATCCTGGCCAACGCAGGCGGCGTGGTCGTCTCCTACTACGAATGGGTGCAGAACAAGACGAGCAGCCGTTGGACGGCACGCGACATCGACTCACGCCTTCGCGACGCCATCTGGGAGGCCTCAGACCGGGTCTGGTCCGTTCGCAACGACAGAGGGTGCAGTTGGCGACAAGCCGCCTACATCGAGGCTTCCAACTTGTTGCAGAAGGTGTACCGGCTGCGCGGCATATTCCCGTGAACCTCACCATCAACCTCGAACGACTCCAAAGCAATTACCGGATCATCCGCGAGCAGCTCAACGGCGGCCGAGCCGCAGCCGTGGTCAAGGCCGACGGATACGGTCTTGGTTGCGTGGAAGTGTCCACCGCTCTGGCACAACAGGGGTGCCGCCATTTCTTCGTCGCGCAACTCGCTGAAGGACAGTTGCTGCGAGAGGCCCTGGACGATGCGGATATCCATGTGCTCAACGGAGTCCTGGCGGGCACCGTCGACGATTTGATCGAGCACAGGCTGATCCCGGTGCTCAACAGCCTCGACCAGATTGAACGGTGGGCAGAAGCAGCCGCACGGCGCGGAGCGGAACTCCCCGCGGCCGTTCACTTGGACACCGGCATGAACCGGACCGGCCTGGGCTCAGACGAGACCGCGGTGCTGATCGACGAACCATGGCGCTTGGAGGCTCTCAACGTGCTTCTGGTGATGAGCCACCTCGGATCCGCCGATGTCGCCGAAAGCACCCAGCCCGCCGAACAACTGAGACGGTTCGAGGCCTTTCGCCGGAAGCTTCCAATGGGGATTGCCTCGCTTGCCAATTCGGCCGGGATCTTTCTGGGTCCGGCCTACCATTTCGATCTGGTTCGCCCGGGGGTCGCCCTGTACGGAGGAAATCCGCATCCGGGCCAACCGAGCCCCATGCGACAGGTTGTGACCCTGACCGCGCCGATCCTGCAGGTCCGCAACGTGGCTGTCGGCGACTATGTCGGATACGCGGCGACACATGAGGTCACCCGACCCGGAAGAATAGCCACGATTCCCGTGGGCTATGCCGACGGATTCCTCCGCTCCGCCTCGAACTCCGCCGTCGCCTGCCTGGGGTCGGTTCAGGTCCCCATTGTCGGTCGCGTCTCCATGGACCTCATCACGATCGACGTCACCGACGTCGCGGATTCGGAACTTCGACCCGGCGCTCCGGTCGAGCTGATCGGCGACCAGATTCCGATAGACGAGGTCGCTCGCCGCGCCGGAACCATCCCGCACGAGATGCTCGCCGCGCTCGGTTCAAGGTACAAGCGCTCCTACGTCGGAGAAGACCTGGGCAGCCCGTGGCCCGAGCGGCCCGGCCCGAGGCCCGAGCGGCCCGGCCCGTGGCCCGAGCGGCCCGGCCCGTGGCCCGAGCGGCCCGGAGAGCGCAGCGAACAAGAGCGGGAAGCAGAGCGCAGCGAACAAGAGCGGGAAGCAGAGCGCAGCGAACAAGAGCGGAAACGATAGGGTCGCCGCCATGGCGATTCCCAGGACGATCGGCATCGAAACGGAGTACGGGATCGTTCACCGCGGCACCGAGGACCCGAACCCCATCGCCGCATCCTCGGTTCTCATCAACGCCTATCTCTACGCGGCCGGGTACAGGACCGAGGACAGCCGCGACACTGTCCATTGGGACTTCATCGACGAGACCCCCGGCATCGACGCCAGGGGCTGTGCGCCCACCGCAGCAATGCCCCCGGACGTCGAAACCCACCTTGTGAATGCTGTGCTGACCAACGGCGCCCGCTACTACGTCGACCACGCGCACCCCGAGATCTCCACCCCCGAATGTGGGGACGCGCTCAGTGTCGTGTTGTACGACAGGGCCGCAGAACTGATAGCTCAACACTCGATGGCCGCGGCCAAAGAGATTCTCCCACCCGAACAGGAACTGGTGCTCTACAAGAACAACAGCGACGGGAAGGGGAACAGCTACGGCTGCCACGAGAACTACCTGGTCGACCGAGCGACCCCCTTCGGACGGATCGTCACCCACTGCATCAGCCATTTCGTCACACGGCAGATCTTCACCGGCGCAGGCAAGGCCGGATCGGAGACCCCCGGTCAGAGCACCGACGAAGTGTCCTACCAGATAACCCAGCGCGCCGACTTCTTTGAAGAGGAAGTCGGCCTGGAGACAACCCTGAAGCGCCCGATAATCAACACCCGCGACGAACCCCACGCGGATGCCCGCAAGTACCGTCGGCTCCACGTGATCGTCGGCGACGCCAACCCGTCGCAGGTGTCCACCTTCTTGAAGGTCGGCACCACGGCGCTGGTGATGGCCCTCATCGAGGACGACGCTCTGCGCCGCGAGTTCGTCTTCGCCTCCCCTGTCGCTGCGATCCGCCAAGTCTCCCACGATCTGACCCTCGCCCAGCCGCTTGAACTGGTCGACGGAACGACTGCCACGGCGCTGGAGATCCAGTGGGAACTGCTCGATCAGAGCCGCAAATACGTTGAGGCCAACGGAGTGGCCAACGTCGGCGGAGCGGCGGCACTGGACGTGCTCGACCGCTGGGAATCGGTCCTCGCGGGCCTCGAGGTCGATCCCATGAGTCTCGCATCGCAGCTCGACTGGGTCGCCAAATACCGTCTCATCGAGGGTTACCGAGAGCGCCACGGGCTCGACTGGAGCAACGCCCGCCTCCGCGCGCTGGACATCCAGTATCACGACATGAGACCCGAGCGCTCTCTCGCCGACCGAGCCGGTCTGGAGCGAATCGTCGATGATGCCGACGCCGCGAGGGCGATGACCGAACCGCCGAACGACACCCGTGCCTTCTTCCGCGGCAAGTGCCTCCGGTTGTTCTCCGATTCAGTGGTGGCCGCCAACTGGGATTCGCTCGTGTTTGACGTCGGAACGGATGCACTGCGTAGAGTGCCGATGATGGAACCGTTGCGCGGGACCGAAGCTCACGTGGGTAACTTGTTCGATGAGTGTGACTCAGCGACGGAACTCCTTCGACGCTTGGGGTCATAGAAATGGAGACGATCAATGGCTGAACGCGAACAGGTGCGCAAACCAACGCCGGTCGAACGCGAGCCTGCCGAGCAGGCGGCCACGAGAGCGACCGAACGCGGCGAGGAGATCAAGGCCGAGCTTGACGAACTGCTCGACGAGATAGACGAGGTTCTCGAAGCCAACGCAGAAGACTTTGTGAAGAGCTACATCCAGAAGGGCGGCCAGTGAGGACGACCAGTGAGGACGAACTGCGCGAACGCGGGAAACCTGAGATGAGCACGAACTCGACGAACTGGAGGTCACCGAGGTGAGCCTTCCACTGTTTCGACCGCACGACGATCCCGGTCCGAGCTTCGCGGAGCTCCTGCGGCGAAGCGGATTCGAGAACCAGATCTCACCCGAGAGCATCTCCGGTGACGGCACATCGTTCATTGGCAAGGTCCCCGTATCGGATTTTCGGCACGGCACGACATGCGTCGCGGTCCGCTACCGCGATGGCGTGCTGCTCGCCGGTGACCGCCGGGCGACCTCCGGAAACCTGATCAGCCATCGCAGCATCGAGAAGGTCTTCGCGGCCGATCGGCACAGCGGAGTGGCGATCGCTGGAGCCGCGGGCCCGGCAGCTGAGATGGTGCGCCTGTTCCAACTCCAGTTGGAGCACTACGAAAAGGTTGAAGGCGAGGCTTTGAGCCTCGAGGGCAAAGCGAACCAACTCGGTCAGATGGTCCGCAGCAATCTGCCCGCCGCAATGCAGGGGTTGGTGGTCGTCCCGATCTTCGCCGGCTACGACCTGAGACTCGACGTGGGTCGCCTGTTCGAATACGACGTGACCGGCGGACGCTACGAGGAGACTGAGCACGCCACGACGGGTTCGGGCAGCTTTCACGCCGGAACGGTCTTGAAGCTCGGCTATCGCGCGGACATGGACTCCGGAGCCGTCACCGACCTCGCGGTCTCCGCTCTGTTCGAGGCAGCCGACGAGGACTCAGCGACCGGCGGACCCGATCCCGTGCGGGGGATCTATCCGATCGTCGCCACGATCACAGCCGAGGGCTACGCGCGTACAGACGACGACGAATTGGCCGAACGCACCAGCGCGCTGATCGAGCGTCGCCGAGCGCAGTGAGGAAGCCGTCATGAACATGCCCTTCTATGTAGCGCCCGAGCAGGTGATGAAGGACCGCGCCGACTACGCCCGCAAAGGCATCGCACGAGGCCGCAGTCTCATTGCCTTCCGCTTTGTGGACGGAATCGCCATCTGTGCCGAGAACAAGTCTTCGACACTGCGCAAGGTGAGCGAGATCTATGACCGGATCGCTTTCGCCGGCGTCGGTAAATACAACGAGTTCGACCAACTGCGAATCGCCGGAGTGCGCCACGCCGACCTCAAGGGGTACGCCTTCAGCAGGGGGGACGTCGACGCCCGCAGCCTCGCCAACCAATACGCCCAGATCCTGGGACAGATCTTCACCCACGAGATGAAGCCGATGGAGGTGGAGATCCTTGTGGCCGAGATAGGCGCCGACGATGGCGGCGGCGACCAGCTTTTTCACATCCTCTACGATGGAACGGTCGTCGATGAGGACTCCTCGGTAGTGCTCGGCGGCGAAACCGAGACGATCTCGGATCGCTTCGGCGACCTCGACGGTGTGCCCGAGCTGGCTGACGGATTGCGCCGGGCGATATCTGCTCTGAGCGGTCCGGACCGTTCTTTGACCCCTGCGGAGTTGGAGATCGCGGTGCTCCAGCGAGGCGCCGGCCGTCGAGCTTTCAAGCGCCTCGATGACCCCGAGGTTGCGCTCCTTGTCGGTGACTGACCTGCCAAAACCGACGGCGGGGGTCTAGGTTGTTCGGCGTGCAGCGTCGAATCTTCGGAATCGAGAACGAGTACGGCATAACCTGCACCCTGCGCGGCCAGCGGCGTCTCAGCCCCGATGAAGTGGCGCGTTACCTGTTCCGGCGGGTCGTTTCCTGGGGGCGCTCAAGCAACGTCTTCTTAGGCAATGGTGCTCGCCTCTATCTCGATGTGGGAAGCCATCCCGAGTACGCGACCCCTGAGTGCGACTCCGTGAGCGATCTCACCGCCCACGACAAAGCCGGTGAACGCATCCTCGAGCAGCTTCTGAACAGTGCCGAGGAACGACTCTCCGAAGAAGGCGTCCACGGCGACGTCTACCTCTTCAAGAACAACACCGACTCGGCAGGCAACAGCTACGGCTGCCACGAGAACTACTGCATAACCCGCAACGATGATCTGAGTGCCTACAGCGAAGTGTTGATCCCGTTTCTCGTGAGCCGTCAGATCTACGCCGGCGCCGGGAAGATCCTGCAGACCGCGCGAGGGGCCAAATTCTGCGTGAGTCAGCGTGCCGAGCACATCTGGGAGGGCGTGTCGTCGGCGACCACGCGCTCGCGGCCGATCATCAACACCCGCGACGAACCCCACGCGGACGCCGAACGTTACCGGCGCCTCCATGTGATCGTCGGTGATTCGAACATGAGCGAATACACGACCTTCCTGAAGGTCGGGGCCTGTTCATTGATGTTGCGGATGCTCGAGGAGCCTCATGTCGTGCTGCGGGACATGACCCTGGAGAACCCCATCCGAGCCATCCGGGAGATCAGCCATGACATGACCTGTCGACGGCGCGTCCGGCTTGCCAACGGCCGCGAGGTGTCGGCACTCGACATCCAGAGCGAGTACTTGCAACGAGCATTGCGCTTCGCCGAACACCACGAACTCGACGACGAGGAGCAACTCGCGCTCAGCATGTGGGAACACTGCCTGTCGGGCCTCGAGAACGATCCGTTGAAGCTTGATCGAGAAATCGACTGGGTCATCAAACACAAGCTGATCGAGGGCTATCGGGATCGCAAGAACCTCGAGCTGTCCGACGCCAAGGTCGCGCTGCTTGATCTCCAGTACCACGATGTGAACCGCGACCGCGGCCTCTACTACCGGATGCAGAAGCGGGGGATGGTCGAGCGCATCGTCGGCGACCGCGACATCTCCGGAGCGGTCGAGAATCCGCCCGAGACCACGCGGGCGCGTCTTCGCGGCGAGTTCATCCGCCGAGCCAAGGAGCAGCGGCGGGACTATACAGTCGACTGGGTGCATCTGAAGCTGAACGATCAAGCTCAGCGCACCGTGCTGTGCAAAGACCCATTCAAGGCCCATGACGACCGGGTCGAGAAGCTGATCGCCTCGTTGTAGCACAGGAGCCGGCCTGATGGACAAGCTCGAACGCCTACTCAACCTCACCGCAGCCCTGCTCGACGCCGACCGGGTCCTGTCCGCGGACGAGTTGCGCCACCGGATCGGGGGATATCCGGAGGCCAAAGCTGCATTTCGGCGGACCTTCGAGCGCGACAAAGAGGACCTCCGCAGTATGGGCATCCCACTGCGAGTCGAGACCGTCCCGGGCGCCGACCCGCCCATCGACGGCTACCGGATCCTGCGCTCGGAGTACGCGGGCCGAGACCTGCGGCTTGAACCGGACGAACTGGCGGCGCTCCACCTCGCAACCAGCATCGTGCGGCTCGACGGCGGCGAGACGGGGCTGCACAAGCTCGGCGGTGCGGCCGGCGGCGCCGTCGACGCAGCCGAAGTCGGCCACGTCCCCTTCGACGAGAACCTGGCGGCCCTGATAGCGGCAGCCGCTGATCGCCGGGCGGTCGGATTCGCCTACGCGGGTGTTGAGCGCTCGGTTGAGCCGTGGCGTCTGTCATTTTCACGGGGCCACTGGTACCTCGCTGGTTGGGACCGGCTCCGCAAGGACCAGCGCCTGTACCGAGTCGACCGGGTCTCGGGTCCGATCGAGTTGCTTGACAAGGCCGCCCAGCCCGTCGGAACGCCGCCAGACCCCGTCAACCTGCGGGGTTGGGAACTCGGCGACGGAATCCCCACGACCGTGCGCGTGGCCGTCGACCCGGATCAGGCCGCATATCTCCACCACCTGCTGGGCGAGGAGTCCGGCAGGCACGGCGAAACGTCGGTGGTCGAGTTCAAGGTGCGCAACCGCGAGGCTTTCCGCTCGTTCATTCTCACCTTCCTCGAGCACGCTGAGGTGCTCGACCCTCCGGAGTTCAGAGAAGACATCGTCGGTTGGCTGGAGGCGCTCGCATGAACACCGCGCCCCGCATGAACCCCGCGTCCCGCACGAACACCAAGTTGACCGCCTCGGAGCGGATGATCCGTCTGTTGGCTGTGATCCCGTGGGTCGTCCAACGACAGGGCGCCCCACTCGATGAGATTGTGGCCCGCTTCGACTACCCGAGATCCCAGCTTGTTGAAGATCTGACCGGAGTCGTGTTCTTCGTCGGTGTTCATCCCTTCACCCCGGACTCGATGATCGAAGTCGACATCTCCGACGACGAGGTGCAGATCCAGTATGCCGACTGGTTCTCGCGTCCTCTCCGTCTCACCGCCGCCGAGGGGGCGCGGCTGCTCACCGCCGGGCATTCTCTGATCGGCGGCGATTTCGCCACCGACGGCGAAGACGACGAAGCTGCGAGCCCGCTGCTGCGGGCACTCGCCAAGCTGGGCATGGCGCTGGGCGAAGCGGCCGATCAGGCCGTGGAGGTGCGACTCGGCAACGCACCCACCGAGACGCTGCCACCGTTGCGGTCGGCGTTGAGCCGAGGGGAACAGATCGACGTCGAGTACTACACCTACGGCAGGGACGAACTCACCCGACGCATCGTCGAACCCCTGAGGATTTTCAGCGACAACGGCAACTGGTACCTTCAAGCCTGGTGCCATCGAGCCGGCGACGAGCGGATATTCCGCGTCGATCGGATTCGTTCAGTGCGACTGACGGGTGTGGCGGTGGAGCATCGAGCGAGCGACTCGGGAGGCTCTTTCACTCCCCACGGTGACGATCCGAGAGTGCGGTTGCGACTCGAACCGGACGCAGCCTGGGTGGCTGAGCAGTACCCGACCGAATCGGTCGAGACTGACTCGCAGGGCCGGCTCGTCGTGAGCATGGCCGTCTCCACGGCTGGCTGGCTCGAACGCTTGATGTTGCGGCTCGGCCCCGAGGGGGAGATCGTTTCAATCGACCCGCCACTGTCACCCGGCCTCGTGTCCAACGCGGCGAACAGGGTCTTGGAACGCTACCGATAGCGTTGGCAACCCGGTGCATATCACCCCTTCGGGCAAGGATGGCGGTATCGTCTTGGTGGTGAGCGCCTCTGGGATTTCGCCCAGTTCACCTGACGACTCGGGTGTTTCGGGATCTGCCCTTGTGCAGCAGGCCCAATCGACCAACGATCATTCGGGCCTGGATCGTCCCGCTGAAGGCGACGGCCCCGGCGCAGAGGATGAACACGATTCGGCCAAGAAACCCGACAGCGCGCAGGAACTGCTCAGGACCTTGGTGGAGTGGCTTCTGGTAGCTGTCTGTGCTCTCGCGCTGGCCCTGTTGATTCGAATGTTCCTCATTCAGGCATATTATATTCCATCGAGTTCCATGGAAGAGACCCTCCACAAGGACGACCGAGTTCTGGTCAACAAGCTGAGCTATCGCTTCGGCGACGTCGAACGCGGGGATGTGATCGTCTTCGCCAAGCCGGGCGATGTGCTGGGAGACATCAACGATTTCATCAAACGGGTGATCGCCCTTCCGGGGGAGACCATATCCTTCTCGAACGGCCAGGTGCTGATCGACGGTGAAACCTTCGACGAGCCGTACCTGGACCGACCCCGCACTTTCGTCACCCGGAGGTTGAAGGGCTGCGCGAACGAGTCCGCCTCGACCTACTCCTGCCTCGTCCCACAGGGAAGGGTTTTTGTGATGGGGGACAACCGGGAGGGCAGCACTGACTCCCGCTCTTTCGGCCCGATTGAGATCGACTCGATCGTCGGCCGGGCATTCATCAAACTCTGGCCCCCCGGCGACATAGGGTTCTTGTGAGGGTTTCGGCGCCGCGGCCTGTCAGTCGAAGGCGGCCGCCACCGCCACCATCCGCTCGACATGGTCGCTGTAGACAGCGTCGATGCCCATGTCGATCAGAGAAGCGAGTTGACGCTCGTGCTGAGCGTCCCAACCGAAGGCCAGCACCTCGAAGCGGTGGAAGAGCGCAACCAGCCCGGCCGTCCACTCACCCTGCCGCAGGTTGACAGCATCGATCCCGGCCGAGTTGAGTTCGGCGGCGCGACGCTCGGGTCCACTCGGCAACCGCGCCATGGCGGTCGAGTTGACGAGCCTGAGGTCCGGCGCGGTTTGCCGCCACTGTGCCAGCAGGTCCAACTCAGGGTGGCAGATCCACAACTGTTGTTCGGTTCGATATGCCCGCGCAATCTCCACAATCGGAGCGAAGGCCTCGGGATCCTTGAGGTCCACGCTCACGGGCAGACGAGTGCCCACCGACTCGTAGAACTCGACGAGCGTGCAGATGTGCGGCTTCAGGTCAGCCCGGTTCGTGTCTTTGATCCACTGCCTCGGGAACCGCCGGTGGTAGCCGTCGTGGTCGAGGACCACCTCCCCGTCGCTGGTGAGCCAAGCGTCAGTTTCGAGTCCGGTGGCCCCCAGACTCACGGCCCTGTTGAACGCAGCGATCGTGTTCTCCCGCTCGAGGGTCTTGGCGCCTCGATGCGCGAACAGGACGGCCGGACCTCGCAGGGGCGCATATCGCGTCGTCATGGCTGTCAGTATGCGCGCGCGGCGGTTGAGAAACGATGATCGGTTGGGGAACGATGACGAACCCTGCGGTACGCTCGCACCATGAGCCCGACGTTGATTCTGGTGACCACCGCGGTAGTCGTGTCATTGCCGGCGCTTGCAGTCTCGCTGAGGCTGGTCTCCCAAGAGATCGAACGGTTGCGCCACTCGATGCGTCGGACACGCGCCGCGGCAGTGGCCCACAACGATCTGCAGCATCTGACCCGGGAGTTGAGCGCCCGAGCGTCGGAACTGGACCAGGCTGCGAGGATCCGCCGACTCCGCTCGCGCCGCCAATCGGTCGATCGGTAGGCTCTGTCCATGGGAAACCTGGGTGGAATGGAAGTGGTCGTCATATTGTTGGTGGCGCTGGTCGTCCTCGGTCCGAAGAAACTGCCCGAGGCCGCCCGCCAGGCAGCGCGGGCCGTCGGCGAGCTGAAACGGATTTCCAGCGGATTCCAACGAGAGATGCGCGAGGCGATTGAAGACCCGGTCGTGGAAGCTGAAGCTCGGGCCAAGGGCGCACGCGTGACAGCGTCGGCCGCTGAGGTCGACGAGGCCGAAGCCTCAGACACCGACTCGGTCGCAGAACCTCCGGCGGAACCGGACGCCGAGACCATCGGCAGCGGCGACTCAACCGAAATCGAAGCCGCTGGTGAACCCTCTGATTCCAAAACGTCCGCTTCATGAACAAAAAAGCAGAGTCATCCATGACGTTGATGGAGCACCTTACGGAGCTCCGTCGTCGCATCGTGATCTCACTCATCGCGATCGCCGTGGGTGCTGTCGCCTGCTGGATCGCCTACCCGTGGATTCTTGACTTCCTGCTCGATCCGTACTGCCGTTCGCTCCCCGAAGCGGATCGGACAGCGACCGAAGTGTTCGGAAGCGGATGCCGGCTCTACGCACGCAACCCTTTCGAGCCCTTCAGCGTGCGCGTCTCCGTGGCCGGCTACGGCGGGTTGATCGCAGCCATGCCGGTTCTGCTGTGGCAGCTCTGGCGTTTCGTGGCGCCCGGTCTGTTCTCCCACGAGAAGCGTTTCGCGATCGCCTTCATGGTCAGCGGCGTCCTGTTGTTCTTCGCCGGGGCGGCGCTGGCCTACTGGAGCATTCCTCGGGCGCTCGAGTTTCTGTCTGCTCTGGGCGGGGAGGACCTCGTTGAATGGTACGCGCCCGACGAGTACCTGGGTTTCGTCATCAAGATGATCCTCGCCTTCGGGATCGGCTTCGAGTTCCCGATAGTGCTGATCTTCCTGCAAGTGCTGGGCATCGTCGAGAACGAATCGCTTCGGGCGGTTCGGCGCTACGCGGTCGTCGGCATCGTCGCCCTCGTCGCGGTCATCACCCCCAGCGGCGATCCGTTCACACTCTCGGTGCTCTCGGTGCCGATGTACCTCTTCTACGAGTTCGCAATCCTGTTCGGCCGGATACGAGACCGACGAGCCAAGAAGAACGAATCGCAGTGACCATTCGCCGGGGTTCGGACTGGGGGAGACCCGCAGCAGTTCCCGACGATGCGATCTTCGTGAGCAGCGACGCCGAAGCGAACCGGGCGATCAGCGGACCCAGGCGGGCACGCAAACCCACCCCGCCGCTGTGCCTCCTCGGCGGTGATTTGGCCCGGACACTGGGCGTTCGCGACAACGAGGCGTCTCTGAGGGCGGGGGAGGGGACCCGTCTGCGAATTGATCTCGGGGTCGCTCTGCTCGACGGGAGACTGTTCTGGTTCGTCTCCCATCTCATAGCGCGTCGTTCCTGGTGGCGGGGCCCGATCGTGATCGCGGCCAACGCGGCCTTCATCGGCGAGTTCAACGTCGCTCCCAAAGCTCACCCTGCCGACGGGCGACTGGACCTCATAGAGGCGAACCCCACGTTCAGCGAGCGCCTGAAGGCCCGTTCCAGACTGCGGTCGGGAACCCACGTACCGCACCCCCGGATCAAGATTCGCCGCTGCGCAGCCGCGCAACTGGAGCTTGAACGCCCCACGCCGATAACCCTCGATGGAATCGCTCACGACAGAGCCGAGACGATGAGCATCCGCATTGAGTCCGACGCTCTCGACGTCTGGATCTGAGAGGCCGAGCGCTTCTGAAGTCAGATTTCGGCGCCCGATGCCCGCTGCGGCGGCCGCGCCCCTCTAGAATCGCCGGATGGACGTGCTTGAGGCGAAGAGAACAGTCCGTGCCGAGGTCGAACGGCTGACCCCGAAGTTGCTGGAAATCTCGCACTCGCTGCACGCGAATCCCGAACTCGGGTTCGAGGAGCATCACGCTCACGAGGTTCTCACCGCAGCGATAGAGGACGAAGGCCTCCATGTCGAGCGCGGCGCGTACGACTTGTCGACCGCTTTCGACGCCCGCGTCGGAACCGGCGGTCCCACCATCGCGGTGTGCTGCGAGTACGACGCGCTTCCCGGAATCGGTCATGCGTGCGGACACAATGTGATCGCTGCCGCGGGGCTCGGAGCGGGCCTCGCCGCTGCGGTTGTAGCCGAGGCTCTCGGCGGGCGAGCGGCCATTTTAGGAACTCCGGCCGAGGAGGGCGGCGGGGGCAAGGAGTTCATGATCCGCAGGGGCGCCTTCGACGATGTCGATGCAGCCATGATGGTGCATCCTGCTGACCACGACATCGAGAAGATGCAGGTCATAGCGGTGCACACAGTCGACGTTGCCTACAGGGGCCAGGCGTCTCATGCCGCTGCGGCCCCGCACCTCGGCCGCAACGCGCTCGATGCGGCAGTGCTGGGTTACAACGCCGTGGCCGCGTTGCGCCAGCACATCCGCCCCGACGAGCGCATCCACGGCATCTTCACCGAAGCCGGCGACAAACCCAACATCGTCCCGTCGACTGCTGCGGCGCAATGGTACGTGCGATCGGGCAATATCGACAGCCTGCAACGTCTCAAGGAGCGTTTCACAGCATGCCTTGAAGCCGGGGCCGCTGCGGCGTGTTGCGAGATGCGCAGTGTCTGGAAGGATCCGCCGTTCTACGACATGATCGACAACGCGCCGCTGCTCGACCTCTACGTGCGCAACTCGGAGGCCAACGGCCGCGTGGTCAACCCGCAGGACCAGAAGAGGATCGTGGTCGGCAGCACAGACATGGGCAACGTCAGCCATTCCGTTCCCTCGATCCATCCGATGATCAAAGTCGCTCCGCGGGGCACCGCGATCCACACACCGGAGTTCGAGACTCATGCTCGCTCAGAAGCAGCAGACCAGGCGGTCATCGACGGCGCATTGAACATGGCGATGACCATCGTCGACTGTTGGGGAGACCCCGACGCGCTGCGGGCCATCCGCGGCTCGTTCCCGACGAGCGAATAAACTCTGCACGAATGACGGTCTACATCGCCGAGGACTTCAGCGCCGACGAGGCCGACATTCTTCGTCGCTACTTCACCAATCTCGATCAACCGGTGTTCGCGCTCGTCAACCTCCCAGAAGTCGTGAAGGGAGCGCTTTTTGCCAGGTATTCGCGCTCGCATTTGAGCCTTCGCCGGTTGTTCCTCCAAGAATTCGTGGGCGACCTCGATATTGAAGGCGACCAGACCATCGATGCGACCGTCGGGTTGCGGCGTGCCGAGGAACTGTACGACAGGGTCTTCTTCGAGTACGGCGACGACAGCGTGGCCCAGCTCGGCGGCGTCCACCTGGCTTGCGAGCAAGCTTCCAACATCCTGACCAAGGTGCTCGAGTGGGGCCGCCTCATGGCCTACCTGGAGCAGAGCACGCGCTACATCGCCTATGACGAACGATTGGGCGGGCGTTACCGCTACTACCGCGATCCGCAGATCCTGAGCTCGCAGCTGGGCACGCGTTACGTCGCAGACATGGATCGGATCTTCGACGCCTACTCGAAACTCATCCCGCAGATGCAGACTTTCTTTCGCGAGGTGATCCCCAAGGACGACGGTGGCAGCGACTTTGCGTACCGCACCGCCGTCAAGGCGCGGGCGCTGGACGCCGTCCGCGGAATGCTGCCCGCAGCATCTTTGTCCAATGTCGGGATATACGGCACGGGACAGGCCTATGAGGCGCTGCTGTTGCGGATGAGAAGCCATCCTCTGCCCGAGTCCCGCGCTTATGCCGACCTGATGCTCAACGAACTGCGCAAGGTGATCCCGTCTTTTCTCAAACGTGTTGATCTTCCGGACCGCGGCGTGCGCTCGACGAACTACCTCATAGACACGCGCGAATCGATGGAAGCGATCAGCGGCCAGATTTTCGGCTACGAGACCGGGGGGGTGGTCGACGACGACGTAGTCGATCTGGTCGACTTCGACCCCGAGGGCGAATTGAAGGTGGTGGCCGCCTGTCTCTATCCCTACACGTCTCTCTCCGAGCGGATGGTCGAGGCGCGGGTTCACCGGATGTCGGTCGAGGAGCGTCTCGAAGTCATCAAGGCTTATGTGGGGCTGCGGGACAACCGGCGCCATCGGCCCGGACGGGCCTTCGAACGGACGGGTTACCGCTTCGACGTTCTGTCGGACTACGGCGCTTTCCGCGATCTCCAGCGGCACCGGATGCTCACAATCGACTGGCAGCCATTGTCGCCGCGCCACGGATACGTGATGCCCGATGCAGTTGAGGCAGCCGGGGTCGCCGAGGAGTTCCGCGCGGCGATGGCTCGTTCGGAATCGCTTCACAATGCGCTCGTCGGCGAGCACCGCGACAGCGCCTGTTACGCAGTGTCATTGGCCTACCGGATTCGCTACTCGATGCAGTTCAATGCCCGCGAGGCGATGCACATGCTCGAGTTGCGCACCTCTCCGCAGGGACACGAGGCCTATCGGCGCGTCTGTCGACGGATGCACACCGAGATCAGCGAGAAGGCCGGGCACTTGGCGCTGGCCGAGGCGATGCGCTTTGTCGACCACTCCTCTGACACGCCGCTGGGCCGTCTGTCTGCAGAACAACGCGCGGAGCAGCGCCGTCAAGACCGCGATCTCGGTTAATCCGCTTTCTGAGGTTGCGTAGCGCTTCGCATTGTCTATGATCCGCGGCAACATTTCTGGCTTCAGGAACCGACGGTGAACGACAACATCTCAAAAACCGACGACATCTCTTCAGACGAAGACCTCGACGACGAGTTCGGTGACGACCTCGAAGAAGACGACGAACTCAACGGTGACGACCTCGACGACGAGAACCTCGACGACGAGCTGGAGGACGACCTCGACGACCAAGACGACCACGACGACGAAGACGACGATGACGACGATGACGACGATGACGACGATGACGACGATGACGACGAAGAGGCAGACCTCGACGACCTCGACGACGACGAAGACGACGTGGAGGCAGACCTCGACGCCATCCTCAAAGAGCGTATTGCCGCCGGTGACGACCAGGCAACCGACGACGAGGAAGAGGCGGGCACAATCCGATCCACCCCCGCAGCATCGGGAGAGGCCGAACCGGTGGTCGCCCGCGGCCACAACGAGTTTTCGTGCCCGCACTGCTTTTTGCTGGTCAACAGCGCTGCGGTCGTCGACGATGAATGCCCACATTGTGGGGGACCGGTCGGCGCCGCGTGAACGAGGAGGAGAACCTTGGTGAGCAACTGCTCGATCTGTTCGTCTATGCGCCGATCGGCCTGCTGTTGGAAGCCAGGGATCTGATTCCGAAACTCGCCGATCGCGGCAGAGGTCAAGTCGCGTTGACCCAGCTCGCAGGCAAGGTTGCCGGCAATCGCGTGCAAACCGACGCGGCTCCGTTGATTCGTCGGGTTCTCGAGGCGGCGGGAACCGCTGTGGGTTCGACGATCGCCGACAAGTACGAAGCTGAACTCGACGACCACCACGACTCCGGCGACGACGCAGGGCTGCCGATCGAGAGCTACAACACCTTCTCCGCTCCGCAGTTGCTCCAGAAGTTGGAAGCGCTCGATCAAGGCCAACTCGACGCGATTCTCGCCTACGAGCAGACTCATCGAGACCGCCGGACTGTGACGAACCGGATAAAGCAACTGAGCGTGCGCCACAGCTCCCCGGGCGACTGATCATGGAAGTCGATTCACGCCGGGCTGTGCCAGCCGACCTAGCGGAGGTCACCCGACTGTGTTCGGATGCGATCGAGGAGTTGCGGCCCAACCGCGGGGGTGCTGTCTGGTCCCAACGCGAGGCCCGCGCTGAACCGCTGGACGTCAGCCTGAGCGAGACGATGGATTCCGGACTGCTCGCAGTCGCATGCATCGACGGCACGATCGTGGGTTATGCAGGAGTCGATCTCGTCGACCTCCACGATGGCGCTGTCCTCGGCCAGGTCACCGATATCTACGTGATGCCCGATGCCCGAGGCGTGGGTTGCGGTGAAGCGCTCATCGGGCTCGTTGAGCAGTGGTGCGTCGAACAGGGGTGC
Source organism: Acidimicrobiales bacterium (assembly GCA_965116485.1). Taxonomy (GTDB): domain Bacteria; phylum Actinomycetota; class Acidimicrobiia; order Acidimicrobiales; family Aldehydirespiratoraceae; genus VXYK01. Next base: position 2,014,026 of record OZ220692.1, on the reverse strand, counting down.
ATCGGCATCGACTCGATCGCCCTTCCCGGGGACCGTGAGACGAAGAACTTCTTCGAGACGTTCGGCCTCACTGCCCGAGCTCTACGCGTCCACCGGTCTTTGAAGAACTGACCGGAGGCTCCGTTGCCGCCGCCTCAGCGACCTTTCCAGACAGGGGGTCGCTTCTCGATGAAAGCTCTGGGGCCCTCGGTGAAGTCTTCGGTGGAGGCCAAGCGGTTGGTCGCCCTGCCACCTTCGGTGATTCCCTCCCGATCTGTCTGACCGGGAGCTTCAAGGATGAGTCGACGGCTCTCACGCACCGCCAACGGGGCATTGGCGCAGATTCGCTCCGCGAGGGCGCAGGCCGAGGCGACTGCCTCACCGGGTCGGCACAGTTCGTTGACCAGCCCGAAGTGATGGGCCCGCTCAGCAGACAGCGTGTCGCCAGTTATCGCGAGCTCCATCGCGATGTTGGGAGGGAGCACCCGGGGCAGACGCACCAGACCCCCTGCGGCAGCCACGAGTGAGCGTTTCACCTCAGGCAAACCGAACTTCGCGATGCTCGAAGCTACCACCAGATCACAGGACAGGACGATTTCTGTGCCTCCGGCAACGGCATGGCCGTCGACCGCGGCGATCAGCGGTTTGGTTCGCTCGCGAAGGACGATGCCGGCGAATCCTCCACGCTTGGTGGCCAGAAAGGCACCTTTGCCGGCAGCGATTTCTTTGAGGTCGGCTCCCGCACAGAAGACCGGGCCGTTGTGGGCCAATATCCCTGTCCACAGATCGTCGTCCTGCTCGAGTCGGTCGATCCCTGATTCAATCGCTTCTGCCATCGCCGGGTTGATGGCGTTGCGGGATTCGACGCGATCAAGACGCATGATCCCGACACGGCCACGGACCTCGAACTCAAGCATTGGCGACTGGACCGGATTCGGGGTTTGATGCGGGTTGCGGCGGGGGAGCGGGCGCCCTGTCGGCGGCAGCCTCAGCGGACGGCTCTTCAGCGACCGGAGGAGCCGCGGGCGTCTCGGGTGGGGGAGGGGGCGCGGGGCGCCGGTTGGAAGCGGATTTTTGAGGCGCTGGCGTCGTGACTCCGAACAAGGCCGCAATCTCGGGGACCTTGGACGCCAGCTTTCGCACGGTGGCCAGCAGTTGGTCGTTGGGGTTTTGGGGCAAGCCTTGGGGCGTCACCTGAGAACGGACAGGCGAGAACGCCACCGCGTCGAGCACGGTCGCCCATCGATGTTGAGCTGTTTCGCTGCTCAGCGACTCCGAAGCCGCATTGGTCAAGCGCTCGGCCATGTCGATTGGGAGCGGGGAACCCGCTTTGGGCGGTCGACTGCTGAGACGCAGGGCACGAACAATCCGACCATCGGCCAAGTGTTGCGCGATCTCGTTGAGCCACGAGCGATGTTCGCTCTCCACTCGAGCCGAGAGGCCCTCCCGCAGCCTCTCCGCCAGTTCACGGGAGTGTTCGTCACGCGCTCCGCTGTCGGCGGCTACCACAACGCTGCGAATATCACGCAGGTCGACGGTTTCGATTCCCGAGATCGCGGCTTCGGCGCGGTCACGCCATTCCGCGGCCTTCAGCACTGGAGCAATCTTCTCTGCCAGCGCCACCAGAGGTTCGGATTTGACCTTCGGAATACCCTCGGCCTCCGCCATCTTGTTCATTCGCTCGATCGCCTTGCGCACGCCGGGGACACCGCGTCTGAGCACCTCTTCGGCAAGTTCATGTTGGATCTCGGGCAGATCAGCGAACGCGGCACGCCGGTTCTTCTTTCCGGGACGCAAGCGTGGGGCACGCGGGATGGAGGGAGGCTTCGTCCAGTCCTGTCGGGCGCGACCGTTGCCTTTGCTGCTTCGATGGTCTCGCGACGACCCGGAGTCGATCGTCCCGTCTTGTTGACCGTCTCGCGCCCTTCTCCTGCGGTCGCCGCGTCGAGAATCGGTCTCGGGTTTGTCGTCCGATCGCCCGTCGCGGTCCCTGCGGCCTCGGTTCTGCCGTCTGCTGTCGACGCGGCGCTTGTCTTTGCGGTCAGCGCCCTTGTTGCGTCCGGGCGCAGAGTCGGAGTCGCGACGACTTCCAGCGGCGCCACGGGCCCGCGAGCGGCCCTTCGGAGCGAGTTGAGAGGTCACCAACGGCTGCTCACGGCCTGAACCGAGCAGAGGCAGCGTTTCTGCTTGATTTCTTGGAGCCCGCGTGGGCAGAACAGTTGTGATCTCCAGCCCGTCGAGGGTCGCGTCAGCCTCAACCCTCAGAACATCACCGACGCTGACACCGTCGGGGATCAGCCCTCCATCGAGGATTCCCCTCGGTTGTTTCGCTCCTGCAGCACGCCAAGTCCACTTGCCGTCGGTGCGATTGGAGGTGAGTTCGATTTCCAGCCTGCGAGCCACGGTCAAGAACCGTATCGGGCAGTTCGGCGTCAACCGACCCGAAAGACGAGCGGAGGCACGAGAACCAAACGCCGGAAATCATCGTTATGTAAAGTTATGCCGTATTTGCGGACGGGCGGCTAATCGCAAGATCAATCGATAGCCGCGCTCGGTTTGGGTACTGTGCAGCAAGTGGACCCGCAAGGACGCATCGAGCTCACGCTGCAACTCTGGGGCCGTGACGACCCGGAGGCCTTCGAGGAGTACTTGGACGCGCTCGTTGCGCTCCTGCCGCGCAACAACGGGGCGCTCGAGCGCAGGATCGCCGACACCGATCCGGAGGCCGGCATTCCCGACGCGGTGCTCGTCGTCTCCTTTCCCGACAGCGCCTCGGTCGACGGCTGGCTGCGCGATCCGCTGCGGTCGGACCTCGAGGACCTGGCCAAGCGGGCGGTGACGCATTCACTCATCACCGACAGCCGTCACCGGCGCCCGGCGTCGGCGCCCGAGCAACCTAACGTGGTCCTTCTGCAGCCTGAAGGGAACGATCTGTTCGAACCGCGACCATCGCCGATCCACGGAACAGGCGTCTTTGCGCTCGTCGAACTCGAAGAGGGCAAGCTCATCGGCCGATACTCAGGGACCCCGACCACGATCGACGGGAAATACGTGCTGTGGATCGAAGAGGATGACGGCGCCTGGGAGGGGGTCGAAGGGGTCGGCGACCTCCGCTTCTTGAACCACAGCCGCTCCCCCAACGTCTACTTCGACGGCTTGGACCTGTATGCGCTCCGCGACGTCAGCGCCGGCGAAGAACTGCTCTTCGACTACGGCGAGGACTGGTCCGACACGCCCTGACCGGTTGCTGGGCCCGGCTAGTGACAGCCGCCGTTGGATCACGCGAGACTGAAGGCGATGCACGAATCGACCAGAGGCCAACTGTTGGTAGCTGCACCCTCGCTGCTCGACACCAACTTCTACCGGTCTGTGGTGTTCATGCTCGAACACAATCACGAAGGGGCCATCGGCGTGGTCCTCAACCGTCCCAGCGAGCTGCCCGTGTCGACAGCCATCGACCGGTGGGCGGATCAGGCCATCGAACCCGCTGTGGTCTTTCTGGGCGGGCCCGTCTCGCCGTCCTCGGTGATCGGCTTGGCGTCGTATGAACTCGACCACAGCGATGAACACTGGAATCGCATCCTCGGCAGCATCGGAACGGTCGACCTGGAACTGGCCCCCGGTGAGGTGCCCGGCATCGGCGGGGTGAGGATGTTCGCCGGGTACGCCGGCTGGACCGGCGGCCAGCTGGAAGCCGAACTGGTGACCGGCAGCTGGTTCGTGGTCGATGCGGAGCTGAGCGACGTCCACACCCAAAGCCCCGGCGACCTCTGGTGGGAAGTCTGCGGTCGTCAGCAGGGTCCGCTGCGCCACTTGGCAAACTACCCGTACGACCCCCGACACAACTGAACCTCCTCTGCGGGTTCAACCAACCAACATCTCTGGAGTGAACGATGCGGATCGGATTTGTAGGACTCGGCAACCTCGGCAGCAAGCTGGCAGGCAGTCTGTTGCGAAACGGAGTCGACCTCGTTGTGCGCGACCTGGACGAGGCCGTGGTGCGATCGTTCGTCGAGCGGGGCGCGGCTTCAGCCGGGTCGCCCAAGGATACGGCCGAACTCTGCGATGTAGTGATCACCTGCCTGCCCTCGCCTGCGGTCTGCGCTGAGGTGATGGAGGCGGCCGACGGCGTGCTGGCGGGACTCGCCCCTAACAAGCTCTGGCTGGAGATGTCGACAACCGACGAATCGGAGGTTCGCCGCCTTGCGGCTCTGGCCGCAGAACGCGGAGCGATGCCGATCGAATGCCCGGTGTCGGGGGGTTGTCATCGTGCCGCCACCGGCAACATCTCCATCTTCTGCGGAGGCTCGCGGGAGGCGTTCGATCTGGCACTGCCGATCCTGGCGATGATGGGCCGCAAGATCCTGCACACGGGGCCGTTGGGATCAGCTTCGATCCTCAAGGTGGTGACCAACTATCTGGCTTCGGTCAACCTGGTCTCGGTCGGCGAGGCCTTCGCTGTGGCACATCAGTCAGGGATCGACATGACCACCGCGTATGAGGCGATCCGCATCTCCTCGGGCACCTCTTTCGTTCATGAGACCGAGGGCCAGGTGATCTTGAACGGCTCCTACGACATCGGCTTCACCCTCCACCTCGTGCAGAAGGACATGAGCCTGTTCATGGATCTCGCCGATCGTGCGGATCTGCCGCTCGAAGTCGCTCCAGTCGTGTTGGACATGTTCAACGACGCTGCCGCGCGGTACGGGTCTCGTGCGCTGAGCCCCCGAGTCGTGCAGCGTTGCGAAGAAGCCGTCGGCACCGAGTTCCGCGCCCCGGGATTCCCGGCGGAACTGATCGACGACGAGCCCGAACAACCAGGTTGCGAGGTGGTGGTCGACCGCAGTTAGCGGACCGGGCTGCGAAGGTTCTCGGACTGCACGAATATACCTTCGGCCTGCGCGCACAGGGTGTCGCCGGCGTGCAGCGTGCCTTTGGCGAACACCTTGCGTCGTTCGCTCCGGTCGTGCCAGCCCCTCATGTGCAACAGCGTGCCCAGAGGCGTCGGTGTGCGATAGACGACGGTCAGGGTGCCGGTGTAGCCGCCGATGCCGTTGACCACGCAGGCGCTGCCGAGCAGTTCGTCGAACAGCGCCGCGATCACACCGCCATGGACACAGTCTGGCGGACCGTTGAATGCCGAACCGAAGGTCACCTCACCGTGGATCTCGAAGTTCTCGCCCGCATCCACTCGCCTCATGATGGCCGGCGGCGAGATCGGGTTGAACGAACCCACCAGCGGGCTGTACGGGAAGAAGTCCGAAGGATGTTCTGCTCGAAACGCCGCAGGCGGAGCGAACGTCTCAGCTTCGCTCTCGGGCGCGTCGACTGCCTCGGGCATCTCATAGACCAGAGAGGACTGCATCCTCATGCCCGGCACGACTCGAGGTCGCAGGTCGTCGCGCACCCCGCGGATCTGAGCGATAGTGCCCGCGAGGTCCGCCTGTTCGAGATCGGCAGTACGAACGACCTCGATCAGCTCTCGGACGGCCTGATTCAGTTCTTCAGGCGAACTCGGATCGTCTTGTCGGGGAGCAGGCATTCGGCCAACGCTAGCGGTGCTTCAAGATGTACCGACGGACTAGCCCTCTTGGCTGACGGTGACCTTCAGCTCTGAATTAAGTGCGGCGTCCACCTCGATCCGCCAGTCGTAAGCTCCACCACAATCGGCCAATGATGTTGGCTGATCGGAGCGCAGACAGATCTCACTCCCGGCAGCTAGCAGCGCGCCGAAGGGCAAGGTGATCCCACCCCAGTCTCCAGTCTCATTTGCCACCTGCGCGATCCGTCGATTGATGCCAATGCCCAGGTTCTGGTCGATCCAGTGGATCGAAACCCCCAACCTCTGCCCGATCCCAGCAGTGGCGAGGCCTCTTTCCCAAGGGTCTTCAGGATTGCGGACTTCAAGGTGCCACCACTGGCGGTTGAAGTCGTTGGAATGCGTCGCGGCATCACCCGCAAGGAGAGCAAGCATCTGCACTCCCCCACTGCAGCAGGGCACGAGCACATACGCACCGCTCGACTCACTGTGTACTCGCACCTGGTCCGGATGAAGCCAACCCGAGGCGTAGCGGTTCACCGCAAGGGTGCCAAGCGGCCAGTATCCGGGGAACGACATGACATCTGCAGGGTTGTCGTACTCTGAGTTCGTTACACCCGAGTAGGAGTGCGACCAACATTGGGCGTGCCCGAGCTCATGCACGGCAATGGCGCTCTGGCTGCCACTTGCATGGACTGCAATGGCAACCATCCTGAGACTCTCGCCGAATTGATTGCCGGCATCGCCCGCGACGCCGCACGTTCCCACACCCGCGTATTCGTCATAAGGATCCAGCGCTTCCTCGTCGACCAGCACCACTGCTCCGCTACGAGATTCGCTCCACTCGGTGTTCAGAGCCTCCTCAAAGCACCTGCGCGGTCCATCGCCGATACTCGTGACCTGATTGGTTCCGTCTCCAGCCGAAAAATCGATGTCGTACTGACCGCCGCTGGCCCAGTCGAACCATTCCGCAGCCTCGCCTAGAACATCATCGATGTAGGAGACTCGATCCGCGCGGTCGGCGGCGCGGGTCGAACAGACGAATACCTGCCATGTCTCCTCCCCGCAGAACGACATACGATCGATCGACTCGGTTACTTTGATCAGACCGTGGGGATCGTTACCCGCCCCCGCATCACAACCTGAAAGCCACTCGGATTCGGCAACGGCCGCAGAGGTCGTGCTGTTGACCGAGGCAGAGGTTGTGGTTGGCGGGTCTGTTTTCGTCACTGTTGTCGCCTCCGACTCCAAAGGAGTCGTCCGAGTCTCGGCAAGCGTGGAGGAGGTCGCGTCGCGACCCTGGGCACTCTCGTAGACGGTTGAGGCTTCGTGTTCTGGCGCTTCGTGGCTGAGCAGAACCGTCAGACCAATCGCGCAAGAAAATAGAACCAACATCGCGAGGAGAACGTAGACCTGCCTTCGTCCGAGGACGGACCCGGTTGCGATGTCAGGAGGTTCATCGGCGAACGGGTCCGACGGTGTTGGTTGTACGCCCTCGAACGGGTCTCTGTCTTGATGATCCGACGATAATGGAGGAGCAGGTTCTGAGAACGGATCGTTTCGATCCTCAGGCGTCTCGCTGAAGGGGTCGATCGGTGGAGCCATCAGCTGTCCGGACGGTACTCATTGGCTGACATCACACTCTTCGAGCAATGGCCTCACCGCTCTTTCCCAACCGGAGACGTTGAACGACACTCGGCTCGCTTCCGATGTGCCCGGTTCAACGTGAACCTCAAGGTCATACCCGATTTCCTCGTCGGTTGTCTCCAGAGCCGAAATGAAGCGGTTGACATCGTCGTCCGACCCCAGGAATATCGCCTCCGCCTCCAAAGAGCTGGCATACCAATCCCTTCCGAACAGGGGTCCGTCATTGAAGCGAAGGTTGACACGCCTGGCTCCCTCAAACTGGTGGGGTGGTCCGTAGTGGTAGAGGCCGACGCCCAAGCGCCCCGACTCCGCATCGGTGAGCTCCCAGCAGAACACCGCCAAGCTGGGCGCGACGGGCCAAGACATCGACAGATCGTAGGAATGGGACTCCAGATCAGCGGTCAGGTGTACGACGTCGGTGCTCTCGTCGATGCTGATGTCCTCAGCAGTCCTCCATCCGCCGCTCGGACTACGGTTCAGAGGGCAGAGTTCGCTTCTGGCACGCAACAGACTGCTGAACTGATATTCGTTGACGAAGACGTCGCCACCAGCCTCTCGGTGCTCCGCGCACGAGAGCTGCAGGTAACTCCCCTCAGACTCGACCAAGAGCTGGCCCGGGTCGCCGTCGGTAGCTTTAGAGCGCACGGGATCGTTGAACAGGGCGCAACTCGAGGCCAACACCGCCGCAACCAGCGCCGACCCGATCGAGCGGAGCGTCGGTCTCACCAGGGTTCCCCGCACGCTTCGACGAGATCCCGCAGATACTCTTCGGCTCGCGATTCAGGGCCCAGGTCGAACTCCCAGTCTATGGACGGTTTCGCCTCCTCGGCGAAGTCTGCTCTGATTCGCAGGGTGGCGTCATCTCTGCCGGCGAAGGCTCGGAAATTATCGAACACCTCACCGACGAGTTCACGGCTGTCCAGATAGGGGATGAAGCCCTGATCGAGTCTCGGCACGGTGTCCGAGGCGTCCGTTTCGAAGTTGACATATATGTCGGCAACGTCATCCGGCGTGTGGAATCCAAGGTTCCAACCCTGCCAGGTTCGAGGGTGAAGCTTCTCCAAGACCGGCTTGGAGAGTATGAGGTTGAGGTGCAGACTTCCGAACCCGTCACCGAATTCATCGATGCACACCGCGTCGAGACGACTTGGGACTCTTCGGTCGCTGCGAACTTCCTCTTGCTCGTTCGGCCCGAACGGCGGCCTTTCTGCGGCATAGACCGAAGCGGCGGAGGCGACTCCGACGCGGCCGTCGAACAAGTCCAGCGGAGCTGAGCGCCGCTGCCATGTATAGGGCTCCGGGAACTCATCAGGCCAGTCCCGGGCACACCCGCTCAGACCGATCAACAACGCCAACGCTGACAATGCAATTCTCGCAACCGGGTTGCGCATCCTTGCCTCCATGGAACTCACACCACCGATCTCGGCGGTGACATTGAATGATCTCCCGGCCCGCTTGGTCCGTCTGATTGCCAAGCATCCAGGTCTTGTGGACGTATCGGGGGAGATACGTCAATTCGCCAAGTCATCAACAACGAGCGGGCCTTGGAAGTGTCTGGCAGAAGAACGAACTCCGTCTCAGAACGCGCCTTCTGTTGCGGAGGGTCGGCTCCAGGTGCAAGTACATCCCCCCAGGGGAACTGATGTTCACGATCACCGAAGTCGAAGAAGTGCTCAGCGCTCATTGCCGGCAGGTTCCCGTGGACCAACTCGACCTGGCCGAACAAGTCCAGATACTTGCGCACATCCTCTGAGTTGAATCCTTCTATCTGCGCTTCCGCCGCTTCCCTTACGGCCCAGCCGTCACCGGGAGAGGAGGGGTTGTACACGACGCTCCTAGTGAAGTCTGTTCGAGCACCCAGCACCTCGGTGCCTTCGCGCCGGTCCCGGTGGACGACATGGTGACTCTCAGTAACGTCATGGTCCGGACCTTCGAACTCATCTCCGACGATCCGCCCCGCATAGTGCTCGCTCCATATGGAATGCACTCGCTCATAGGTCTCGGACAACCAACATGGCGCAACAGCGGCTTCCTGATCCTGCTGCCGCAATGCATCGACCCGTTCGGGGTCGGCGTTGGCGCAGGCGACCAACATCGAATGTGGAGGCTCGGACTCGAACCTCAGATCCCCAACTGCGAGCTCCCGTGACTCCGCGTCCATCACCGCTCCGAATGGTCGATGCAGGAACTCAGTGAGGATCAAGCGGTGATCCGCATATTGCAGGGCAATCCCATGAAGCCTCAACAATTCCGTAGCGAAATGAAGAACGCGACTCTCAAAACGTCGCCGTTCGGCGATGCGCTGCTCCAGTCGGTGCAGCTTGTCGGTCATGCGTCGGAAAACGAAATGCAGCAGTGTTGCGCCGGTTGCAAGCAGCACAGCACCGATCAGCAGCCATCCGACAGGCCAGATCGCAGGGTCGTAGCTTCTCCGTGCGTCGAACGGAGTCACGTACTCATAGACGCCGGCCAGGAACGGCCAGCGTTGGTCGACGCTGAACAGTGCGACGACAATCAGCGCAAACAACACCGCAATCGACGCTCGACGCGCCCATTTCTGCGCAAAGGCTGCTTGCAGGTATTCGTCGTCGGTTGACACCACTGCGCAATTCTCAACGAATCCAAGTTGCGCGACAGCGAGTTCTTGAGCGATGCGCTGGCCCAAACGCTCCATCAACGTGTCTTTGTGGACCGTCACTTCGTGGACCGACTCCTCAAGCTCTGCTTCTTTTGGAGGTAGAGAATCAATGAGCGTCCCCGACTCCTCGACCGAATCCTCTGCGGGCGATTCGGTCGCGGGTGACGTCGCTGCGGCCTCGTTCGGCGAATCGGTCACCGATTGATCCGGCTCATCAACAACCGCATCATCACCCGGCTCTTCAACTGGATCCTCAGCGAAGGGTTGAGCAACCGGCTCAGGCTGATCAGAGAGGTTCATGTTGCGCAGACCACGAGTTGCTGCAGTCAGCATGTCGCTGGCGTCGGGGGGTGCATCACTGGGCGCCACTCCGGAGGGATCGGTCCAGAGCAGCTTCTTGATGGCGTCACCTGTCCCCTGTGTGGGATGGGCTAAACCACTGGGCAACGGACCTCCATCCACCAGACCGAACATGGTCTCTCGCACCGTTCTCCAACTGTCCGGGATGGGCGCGAAGACCTCTGATGCATTGCCAGGAGGCAGAAAATCGCTGCGATTGATGTGTTGAACCAAATCTCGAAGCTCCGCTGTGCCTTGGAACTTCGGTCGTTGGACCCCGCTTCCATCGTCTTCGAGTCCGCCGGTTCTATCTGCGAACCTCCTCAACGCGCTCTGAGCCGCGTCGTTGGTTTGCGGCTCAGGGACACTGCGAACCAGTCCTTGAACGAGATTGACCAGCGCAGATCGACGGCGAGGCTCCGCAATCTGAGGCATCGGACGACAGGTGAACCCGCCATCGCGTGCCAAGTGATCGGAGATTGCCAGAGGAGGCACCGCGTCGGGTTGCGCGCGTTCAGCGTCCGCTGTCTCCGGCAACGGCCACGGCGGCAGGCTCGGCAACGCCGCAGGCAGCGCGAACCGGTCCACCAGATGTGTGTGCAGCACACGGGTTTGGCAATGTATGTATCGCGCTGGTTTCAGGTTCCCGTCATATCGGTCGGGTTCAATGTCCAACGCGGCTCCAGCACCACGCCAAGCACCCGAAACGCATAGCGCAGCCATTGCGCAGAGACTCAACGGATCCCCGCTGAGCGCGGATGCCCTCGGGGAGGATTCGTGGGCTTCAACGTCTCTGTCGAACACCAGATGCAGGTCCCACGTGGGCCAGAAGTCCGTCTTGTCCACGCCCATTTCGTCAGACGCAACCTGTAGTGTCAACGAACGCATCTCGATGCCTGATGCCATCAGCCGCTCAAGCACTACGTAGCATTCCTCTTCTTTTCTACGAGCCTGTTCTCGACTCAACGAACCACCAGGGCCTTCCGGATGCCGCAAGGCAGCCAGCCAGACCTCCTCTCGATGCTGCTTTGCGATCGCTCGACCCAACCGGTCAGAAACCCACGAACCGTCGTTGTTGTACCAACAGGCGGCATCGGTTCCTTGAGCTGCTTGGGGTGCTTGAGCCAACAGATCGTGTGCCGACAGCCAGATCACGTCGCCGAGCAGTCCGGCCTCGCACCATTGCGAAAGGTGACGGTTCAGCGATCCTGTCAACGCTTGCTGATCAGCCGAGATCAGCAGCAGGAGTCTCGTGCGGGTCATACAACGCTGCCCGCGTCGCCGTTGCCCTTCAACGAGTCAAGAACTTCTTGGTAACACTTGATCAACGCGTCGGCCAATTCCATTGTCGGGACGCCTTGCTCAGATCGGCCGTCCGCGCCTTTGTGGAAGAACTCTCCGGTACCGCGCCTGCGTTGCTCCTTAAGGAACATTTCCTCGTTCCTGCGCAAGTACGTCTGTGCCGCTTCCAGACGCTCCTCGTAGGTCTCACCCCCGGCTTTGGGCTCTTCGCCGCTCAATACCTGTTGGGGTGGTACACCACTGTCCAGAAGCGCCTTCAGGTCGTCTCCGATACGCCCGTGTCCGTGTGGCTCGCCGAGTTCATAGAGACGCTTGTAACTCTCATAGACCGAAAATCCTGCACCTCCTACCATCCCGTAAGTGAGCGAGAAGCTCTCAAGCAACGAGGGCAAAACGTCGTTCTCCCCGTCAGGCCGGCTCAACAGCGGCCAAGGGAACTGCACAATTTCATCGCCGGCGCTGATCTCGATCGGTCGGTAGGGGTCGACGCTGATGTAGCCGCACAGCCGGGCCACCGCAAATCCTCGAATGATCGCCTCAACCACCGGAACGGGCAATGGGACGAATGCGTCGAGTCTTCGCGCACGTCTCCACAGCCAGAAGGACGACGAGCGCTCATCAGCGGCCGTCGCGCTCGACAGGGCTTCGCTCAAGGGATTCGTAACCGAGCGAACCACCAGCGGGTGAACAGGACTCTCAAGGTACTGAGAAACCAATACCGACGTCGTGTCGAGATTGCCTGGAACAAATGCTTCCTCGCCCACGATCTCTTTCGCGTCCTGATGCGCCGGGTGGCCGTCGGGGAACGGAAACTGCGAGCAGACCATGAGCATCGTCACAGGCTTGTCATGGCACTGCCCGTAGAGGTCGTTGTCCAATGAGACCAAAGGCTCAGAGCGGTTCTTGGCTTCTCCGAGCTGTCTTCTGAACTTCTGCAGCCTCTGGGAATGGTCGGTCCTGGTTCGACCGGTGTGCGGATCATCGGAAGCTAAGTAGCCACCAAGTCCTTCGTCGAGGAATCTCTTGAACTTCCCAGCGGAGTCCCCAGTCCACAGCTGCACACTGCCCATGATCCCTTCAGCGTCCGCCTGACAGAACAAGTTGGCGACTTGTCCCGGAATCCAGCGATTGCTCTCTTGAAGCACCAGCGGCCGTATCTTCTCCTCCCCCTCCATCAGATCCGTGCCGGCCACAAGCCGATATCGCAGCGGATCAGTGGGTTCTGAACCATAGGGAACGCCAGGCTCGGTTGCCTGCTTGCACAGATCAGCCAAGTTTTCGGACCAGGTGCTGTACTCCTCGAGAGGGAACTCCACAGTTGATGGGAGATAGCGCGGCGGCACCGATCTGATCGAGGTCGGCCAAGCCTTCACTTCGTCGCTGGCGAGCGCATCTCCAACTTGACCAGCAGCGGCGCGCACCGTGTCCGCGACTTTGGCCAGCACCTGCGATTCGGCCTGCCTCAGCATTTCAGCCGCGTGTTCGAGTCTGAGGCTCTGCCAGTGCTGGGCAAGACCTCGTGAGAGCTCCTTTATGGCGTCTGCGAGCTTGGGATCATCGTTGCTGATTTCCCCGTCGACCCGCGAGATGTTGGACAACGCTTTGTTGACGCGATCCAGATAGGCCTGCTCTGCGGACTTCGCTTGAGCACGAATTCTGGTCAGTTCTGCGCGGTTGAGGAGTGTGGCTTCTTCAATCGCGGCAGTCGCCACCGGCAACGACGCCACCGCAGCGATCTGAGACACCGCTGAGCATGTCGCATCGACCATGTCGTGACACCAGTCGACGTCTTCTTGCAGGTGACGCTGGTTGCGTCGATCAATCTCATCGCGCTGCCGCTTGCCGAGACGCTCGAGCTGACCCTTCCATTGAGCGCCTGTAGCAGACTGCCCCTGCGTCAGCTCTGCCTCAAGGGAGTTTTTGATCTGTGCAGCCTGCTCGCGCAGTGCTTCGTTTGACGCATAATGCTGCTCGGCACCCCGGAGACCAGGCACTTGATCCGGGGCAGGCAGCAGCCAGTTCGGAACCCCTCGATAGGCCATCTCTGCATACTTCTTGCCCTGTTCGGCAACGATCTCCTCGTCTCGACGCGTCGGGCCAGAGGCTTGTTCAAGCCTCATGTGCCCGTTCAACAGTCGTTGCAGAACGTCCCTCACTAGGAGGTGGCGCGCCCACTGCGCGAAGCGTTCCCGACCTACGGTGACTTTGGCTGCTCCGAACGAGGAGACGGCTCCGAACTGTCGTTCCCTACCGAACGGGTAACCGCCGAAATTCTCTTTGGCACTGTTCAACCAGTTGACGTTGATGAAGTTGTGGATCCGCTCTTGAACCGTGTTGGAGGTGACCCAACTTGAGAGTGCCTCCCCCACCGCCTGGTAGAACTCAGTGGTTTTGCCAAGATCAGCACCGCTGTAACCGGCCTTGCTCAGAACAAAGACGGAGTGCGGCCCGACTCCCGGATCCTGCACTTGAAGCGCCGACAGCGGCGATTCGATCTCGCCCGGTACGGACCAGTAGGCAGCGAGCATCTCAGAGATCACACCCAGCGAATTGGCTGCCATAGCAGACTTCTTGTCTTGAAAATCGAAGATGTCATTGCTGAACAACACCAGGGTCGGATACTTGCCCAAGGGATCACAGCGGCGCAACAGATCGACCACGTCGAGTGCTATGCCAGCGCCGGTCCCGCCTGCCATCGAGGTGCACACCATCACCAGCGGTTCCGGCGATGCGGACCCCAGGGCTGCGTCGACGCCCAGGGCTTTGCCGACCTCGTACAATTCTTGCGCGCCCGCTTTTGCCCGCCCGAACGCGTCTCTGAGCCGGGGCAGCAATGAGCGCTCCAACGAACGCAGGCCCATCGCTCGACCCATGGCCCTGTTCTGCCCCGCGCCGTCCTTGATCGGAATGCGCACCTCCTCGGGTCTTGGCAACCATCCACAGAGCAAATCGGGTCTGCCTTGGTTGAAATTGTGGTCCGCTTGCAGCGAGCGGTGAAGCGCAGCGTAGGTGTCGTGCTCCAACGCCAGCGTGATGAAGTCTCGGTTCGGGATTACCGGAATCTCGGTCGGATTCTCCTGAGTGGTCAGGGTGTCCAAGCCGATGAACTGCCAAGATTCGGGCATCCCCAAGTTCCAGTCGCTCTGGTCCAGTCTGCGATTAACGGCGTCGCGGATGTAGCGGACGGCTTTCTCGCCTGAGCCACCGCAGCCGATGAAGATCACGGGTCGAAGCATCTCTGGTTGCCTTTCTGATCAGTCCCCGAAGTCGAAGGGGTCGCGTGACGTGCTGAACGGATCCGGCGGAGGAGCCGATCCAGGCCTCTCGGAGGAGGGTTCGGGTGCTGCTGCGGCCCGAGCCTCGCGGTCAGTCGGCGCAGCAGATTCCCCGAGCCGCGACTCGGCCTCCTCGCGAGCCTCACGAACCCGGTATCGAGCCTCCAACTCTTCGTTGGGAAGGTCCCACACATACAGCCGGTGCTGACCACCCACGGATTCGACCACCCAGCCTTGGCGCAAGTCGTTGCCGATGATTCCGATTCGGTTGCCCTTGCGGCTCTCTCTGGAACCATCACGTCCCAGACAGTCCCCCGCCGAAGATCTCGCCTCCACTGTCGGTGGACGGCCAAATAGCAGCGGTGTCAACGCTGAAACCAAGGTGACGCTCGCGAGGTCTCCGCTGGTGCGTTCGCCGCTCAAGTCCATGCATGCGCTGCGCGCCTCTACAATCGAGGCATCGCTCGACTCGCTCAGCGACATGCTCACATACTCCGGCGACTCGAGCGCCGACCAGGGCCGCAACCTCCGCGCCATCCCGTATCGCAGAATCAACGCCAACAGAACCAACCCGACCAGAATCGGCACGAACTTGCTCAGTCGGTCGGCCGGTGTCAGTACGTCGATGTCGAACCGCTCTGAGTTCAAGGTCTGCTGGCGCGGAGCCGTCGCAGACTGGATCTCCGCCCACACTTCAGTCCATTCCTGTTCAGAAGGCACCGACAGTCCCCCGGAACGTACCACCTGTTCCAAACCATCAGCGGACGCGATACGGAAGTCCATTCGCACCGCTGCCGTGTCGTCCTCGGAGAAACCAAGGTCGATCCGAATGGGACGGCAACCCTGGAATTCACCACTTGGTGAACTTTCGCCGCCCGGGACGCTGCATGTCCAAGATCTGTCGTACCGAGGA
This sequence comes from Acidimicrobiales bacterium, assembly GCA_965116485.1. GTDB lineage: Bacteria > Actinomycetota > Acidimicrobiia > Acidimicrobiales > Aldehydirespiratoraceae > VXYK01. The sequence goes on along the minus strand of OZ220692.1, from coordinate 1,998,394 downwards.
CTCGATACGGCATCAGAATTCACCTCTACGCCAGTGAGGCTGACCTCCCCGGGAAGAATCCCGGGAGCCACCACGACGCGAAAAGTCACGCTGTCGCCATCAATCCCGTACGGTGGAGGTTCAAGGCGCAAGCCCGACGGCAGCGCCTGCGGAACCCCGCTGTCGACCCACTCGGCCAGGCTCTCCCACGCATCAAGACCTGCGAGCAGGTCTCCAATACCGATGAGCTCAAGGTTTCCTATATCTCTGGCCCACACTAGCGATTGACCGCTCGTGCCGCCCTCGCCCCAACCATTGACTCCCCCATAGAGAAAAACCTGATCCAACTCTGCTACAGTTCGCATCGGTCCGCGCTCGGGCAGGATTTTCTGCAACGTTGAACCGTCGCCACCAGCGGGCTCGCTGTTCCACCAGACGACTTCTTCAAGAATACTCGGGACCTCGAAGCGCCGTTCCAGCTCACTCACCGCAAGTGGGTCACACTGCGCGACCCTGCATTTGAGGTGTGGACGCGTCGGGTACACCAACTGGCCCGAACTGTCGGTCAGTTTCATCCGCAGATCCGCTGATTCGTAGTCGGCCGGGAAATCCTGAACGAACCCGATGAGCTTTCCCTGTTCGTTGACTGACATGGACGCGTTCGGGGTAGAAATCTTTATTTCCCGAAAGTACCCAGCGACTTTGGCCGCTTCTTCGGCCCCTTGTGGCGTCTCACCCCACAACAGCAGAGTCCAGTCGCCTTGCCATTCCCAGTCACCTTGCTGAGCGATTTGTTCGGCTGCTTGATGACCGATTATCTCCCAACGGCTGTCGTAGGGACGCCTTGCCAGAAACCAGAATGGATGGACCGGCTGATACTGGGGCATTTCATCGGCGTCGACACGCTGTGTTTCGATCGCGCTGCTGCGCACTCCACGCGGGGAACGCAGCGCGATCTCGATTTGATCCGGATTCGTGATCCCTCGCTCCAGGTAGGTCAAATCGAGGAACACCCGGAAGCTCTCAACTCCCGAATCCAAACGAAAGCTGTACTCGCAAGGATCCTGGCTCGTCCCTTCTCCGCCTGAGCAGACTTCGTAGGCTTCATCTTCTGGAAGCTCGTTCGGCTCGCCTGGCAGGTCATGGTCGGAATCGGCCTCGACTTCGAGTTCGTACACGACCTCATTGATCAATTCGTCAAGCGCCTCCCTCAGGTCGCCTGTGTCAACGTCGTCTCTCAGGTCTCCATCCAGCGGATACTGACAATGCCTGTCGCCCTCCCCGAACACATACCGCAGTGGAGCCGGGTTGGTCGGTGATTCGGCCCTCGAGAGCAATACGCCGATCGTGTAGAGGTTGGAATCGGACAAGAAGGCCATGTCATCCGATGCACATAGGCGGCGTAGTTGTTCCCATTCCGAGGCTGAAATATCTGCTGACGTTCCATCGGTAGCGTGCTCGCCGTCGGTGAACCACAACAGCACGTTGCATCTCGCCGCTGGAGCGACGCGCAAGCGGTCCGCCACACCGCCTAGAGCCGCGCGGTAGTCCGTAGAGCTCCCCGTGTTAGCTGGATTGATCGCTGTGATCGCGTCGTAACGATCATATAGCTCCAGTTCAGAGGTGCCCGCGTCCGCCCAGCCGTGCCAGCGGAAATAAACGGTTGCAAAGGTGTCGACCGCCATCGATATGCTCACTTGCGGGTTGTTGCGAGCCAGACTTGCCAGATTTGAAATCGCTGCTTCCAATCCTCCCCGACGTGAGTTGGTCGGATCGGTCCGGTTCAGGCTTCGCGACGCATCTAGGAGCATCACGATGTTGATTCGTTGCTGATCGCTCGTAATCTCGCACTTCTCGGATGCCGGCACGCCGGTCTCAGCTGACGCGGGGTGTCCTACCCCAAGCGCAACGACAACAGTCCGAGCGCTAAAGCGCCGCCGGCAAGAATCCTCATCCGGGCCCTGCAAGTGAAGAAGCGGCCAACCAGCCAACCCAGAGCGCGATCGCAAACGTCGCGAAACGCAAGCCAACCATCAACAACGGCCGACGGTAGTCGTGCTTCGCGTATCGAGATCTTCGGGCGGACAAGTCCGCCAACACGGCAAACAGATAGGCGACCGCGGCCAGACCCACCGCGCCGTAGTTTGCGCTGCCCGCGAGCGATACCACAAGCGCCGTGACGGCAACCACCGACGAGACCGCGACAAGGATCGTGTGCCGTTTGAGAAACGAACTCCCCTCCGCTTCTGACACAGCCACCGCGCTGACGAATCCCTCGTCTTCGAACGGATCGTCATCACTTCCCCAAGGATCGTTACTCACAAATGGTCCTGTCCAGCCCGTAGAGCGCAATTTGCTCACGGAATCCTAACAAACGCATCACACTATCTGTCCAGACGCAACCATTCACAAACGCATCGGTTGCGAGACTCCAGATCGGCGTGCGCGGCTTTCGGGAGACAACGGCACCCGTCTGGCACAGGTGGCACTCCGACCGATACGATCCGCGCCGTGAAACGATACAACAACAAAGTCGCGCTCCTCACCGGAGTCGCATCGGGAATCGGACGTGCCACAGCACAACGCCTCGCTGAGGAAGGGGCCTGCGTCTTCGGTCTCGACATTGATGAACAGGGCTTGGCCGACACGGAGGCCCAGATCCTCGCCGACGGCGGGAAGATGTGCTCGCGGGTGACTGACGTCGGTTCGGTCGACGAGTGCCATGCCGCAGCCCGAGCCTGCGTCGAAACATGCGGAGGAATCGACGTGCTCGGCAACATCGCCGGGATCGCCAACCAACGCCACGTCCACCAAGTCACCGAAGAGGACTGGGACCTGATGAACGACGTCAACATCAAGGGGGTGTTCTTCCTGACCCAGGCCGCGCTCCCCCACATCATCGAGCGAGAGGGCAACATCATCAATATCGCCTCGAACGCTGGGCTCATGGGGCAGGCCTTCACAGTCCCCTACTGCGCCACCAAGGGCGCCGTGGTCAACATGACCAAGGCCCTGGCCATGGAGTTCGTGAAGCACCCGATCCGCATCAACGCCATCGCCCCCGGTGGCGTCGAAACCTCCCTCACGGCCAATTTCAAGGTGCTCGAGGACGCCGACTACAGCCTCATGGCTCGCTACACAGGTGTGAGACCCTCCAGCCAACCCGAACAGATCGCCTCACTCTTCGCATTCCTGGCCAGCGATGAGGCCGGCAACATCCATGGCAGCATCGTCAGCGCCGACGGCGGCCTGACCGCCGAGTAGTAGGAGCACCAAGTGTCTGAACAAACCGAGACCGCGTTCGCCGATCATCGTTACGTCGGCAAGGTCGCCGCCGTCACGGGCGTCGCCAGTGGCATGGGCCGATGCATCGCGCTGCGACTCGCCGCGGAGGGCGCAACCGTGTTCGGCATGGACGTCAACGCCGAGGGTCTCGACGAAGTCGCAGCGGAGGTTGCCGACACAGCCGCGGCGGGCGGAGCGATGTTCACCAGGGTCACCGACATCGCCGATCCCGCCGAATGCCACGCGGCAATCGCGCAGTGCGTGGCCCAACACGGGCGACTCGACGTGCTCGGCAACATCGCGGCGATCTCCTGGATGAAACATGCTGGTGACGTGACCACCGAGGACTGGCGTCAGATGTTCGCCATCAACGTCGACGGCACCTTCTTCATGTGCCAAGCGGCACTCCCCCACATCATCGCCAGTGAGGGCAGCATCATAAACATCGCCTCCAACGCGGCCTTCATGGGTGCTGCGTATCTGGCGCCGTACAGTGCAACCAAGGGAGCGGTCGTGCAGCTGACCAAGGCCCTGGCCACAGAATTCGTCAAGGAGCCGATTCGCATCAACGCCATCGCACCGGGTGGAACGGACACGCCCATGAACCGGAACTATCAACTCGCCGAGAACACCGACTTCAAACTGCTCGCGCGGTCGATGGCCTTCCGTCCGCTTGACAATCCTGAACACGTCGCCGCGCTCTTCGCCTTCCTCGCGTCGGCCGAAGCCGCCAACATCCACGGCGCCATCATCAACGCCGACAGCGGCATGACCGCCACCTGAGACTTGGCCTTGCCCGACGTCTTCGTCCTCGGTGTCGACCTCGACGGCGTCTGCGCGGAGCATACTCGCGGATTTCGTCGGATTGTGGCCGAAAGACTCGAAATACCTGAAGAGTCACTGACGCTGGAGCGAGGATGGAACTTCGAGGAGTGGGGATTCGGGCCCGACGACTTCGAGGACCACCACCGCTACGCGGTCACCGAAGGTCGGATGTTCAGGGACCTGGAAGTGATCGACGGAGCTGCCGAGGCACTGTGGCGGCTGTCCGACGCCGGGGTCTGGATTCGCATCATCACCCATCGCCTCTACGTCAACTGGGGCCATCAGGTCGCCGCAGGCGACACGGTCGAATGGTTGGACAACTCCAACATCCCCTACCGCGATCTGTGCTTCCTCGGTACCAAGCCGGAGGTGGAAGCGGACCTCTACATCGATGACGCGCCCCACAATGTCGAGGCTCTGCGGGCGGCGGGCAACGAGGTGATCGTCTTCGACCAGTACTACAACCGGCACCTCGACGGACTCCGCGCGACCACCTGGACCGAGGCCGAAGAGATCGTCATGGCGCGTTTCACCCGACACAGCGGCGACCACGGCGTGCAGACCCAGCTTCCCGGCGTTTCCGGGGCTATGGACCACCGCCTCAAGAACAGCTGAATTCAGGAACGGGCCGCTCGGGCCCGGCGGCCCTCGACGTCGCCGAAGAACTGGCCGGCGGTCTTCTGGATGCCGTATGACCAGGTCGGATACGCATGCACCGTCTGGGCCAGCCGACCGGTGAACAGACCGGCGCGCATTGCCAGCGCCGCCTCATGGATCATCTCCCCCGCCCTCGGCGCCACAATCGTCGCCCCCAGAACTCGGCCGCCGAAAGCGTTCCTGGTGACTGGTCTCGGACCCGCGATCAACTTGATGAAGCCCTGCGTTGCGCCGTCGGTGATCGCCCGGTCCATCTCATCGAGAGGCAGCTCCGCGACGCGACCGCCGTGGGCCGCCGCTTCAGGCTCGATCATCCCGACACGGGCCACCTCGGGTGTTGTGAAGGTCGTCCACGGCACCCAGCGCGTCCGGAACCTCCCACGCAGGCCTTTGCCGAGGGCGTTGCCGGCAGCGAGGCGGCCCATCTCATCGGCGGCATGCGTGAACGGCAGCTTCCCCGTCACATCCCCCACCGCGAAGACGCCGCGGACGCTCGTTTCGAGGCGGTCGTTCGCCTTGACGAATCCGCGGGAATCCAATCTCACCCCGACCTCCTCCAGGGCCATATCGGCCGAGTTCGGCTTCCGGCCGACCGCGACCAGCAGCCGTTCCGCCCGATGCGAGCCGTCAGCCGACACGAGTGTGACCGGACGCCCGTTGCCCTCGCGCTGCCCGGCAGGTTCGACACGCTCAATGGCTGTGCCCAGGCGAACATCTACACCTGCTGAGCGCAGAACCCGCTCCACAACCTCCGAAGCGGCCGGTTCCTCAGCGGTCAGCAGGCGTTGTTCGCTCTCGAACAGGGTGACTTCGACGCCGAGCCCCGCGAACGCTTGGGCCAACTCGCAGCCGATCGGTCCTCCCCCGATGACGCCCAGGCTCCCAGGAGCATCCGAGATGCTGAAGATGTCCTCGTTGGTCAGAGCTTCCACGGTCTCGATTCCTGGGATGGGCGGCATCTGGGGACTGCTGCCCGTGGCGATGACGATTCGCGGCGCGGTGACACGCCGCTCCCCCACTACAACGGTGTCGTGAGTCGCCAGCCTCGCCCGACCCTCGATCACTTTCACTCCCGTCGAGCGCAGCACCTCAGGCGTCTCGGTCGCCGCGACCCGTTCGACGGTGTCGGCAACCCGTGTCATGGCGTCGCCGAAGCTGAGACCGTCCTTGGCCGCGGCGATCAGGGTCTTCGACGGGATGCACCCGGTGAAGGTGCAGTCGCCTCCCAGCGGCCCGTCGCTGATCAACGCCACGTCGGCACCCGCCCAACGGGCTGCCCGCGCCGCGCTCAGCCCTCCGGCACCGCCTCCAATGATGATCAGGTCATGATCCACTCAAGGCCTCTGAGATCAATAGTGTTCGTCGAGCGCTGACCTGAATTCACCGATCAGTTCGGCCACACCCTCCGGACCCCCGCCATCGAGCATTCTTTGCACCATCGCCGAGCCCACGACCACTCCGTCGGCCTCCGCGCACACCTCGACGGCCTGGGTTGGTGTTCCGACCCCCACACCCACCAGAACCGGCCGGTCGGTCACCTCCTTGAGACGCTTGGCGATGACTTTGGCACTGTCGGCCAACCGGCCGCGGACTCCGGTGATGCCGAGCAGGCCGACGCCGTACACGAACCCGCGGGACCGTTGAGCAATACGCACCAGGCGTTCATCGGGCGTGGTCGGCGCTGCCAACAGCACCGTCTCGACCCCCGCGGCATCGGCTGCTTCGGTCCAAGGGCCTACTTCCTCAAGAGGAATGTCCGGGAGGATGCAGCCCGAGACGCCGCTCTTTGCCAACGACGAGGCGAAACGCTGGTAGCCCATCCGGTAGGCGATGTTGCTGTAGGTCATGACCGCTGTCGGAACACCGATATCGGAGCCCCGCAGCCGGTCGAGGATCAGTTGCGGCGTGACTCCCGAAGCCAGGGCCTTGTCGTTGGCGAGTTGGATCGTCGGGCCGTCCATCACCGGGTCGGAGAAGGGGATTCCGATCTCGATGGCGTCGGCGCCCGATACCGCTGCGGCTTGGATCGTTTCGAGCCAGAGCTCCCCGAGTCCACCCGTGAGATACGGAACGAGACACTTTCCGCCACTGGCGCGCCGTGCCAGCAGCGCTGCTTCGAGTTCGCCGGGCGGGTCTGCGGCGCCGTCCGCAGCGTTGGCAACGCCGCGACGCGCCAGCAGTGCCGCTTCAAGTGCGCCCGTCACGCCAGCACGCCCATCATCTGTGCGACGTCCTTGTCGCCGCGGCCGCTGAGGTTCAACAGCACCGTCTTGTTTGCCAACTCCTCACGTGCCTGCACAATCCAGGCCAGCCCGTGGGCCGATTCGAGCGCCGCGATGATCCCCTCGGTACGCGCCAAGAGCTGGAAGGCGTCCACGACCTGCGCGTCGCTGACGGGTTCATAACGCGCCCGCCCGGTAGCTGCGAGATGCGCGTGCTCAGGGCCGATTCCGGGATAGTCCAGTCCTGCCGAGATCGACTGCGCCTCGAGCACCTGACCCCATTCGTCCTGCATGAGGTAGGAGTGCGAGCCGTGGACGATTCCTGGCACGGCGCGTCCAACCGCCGCTCCCCCGGCGGGTTCCACACCGACCAACGCGGCCTCCGTGTCCGCGAAACCCGAGAAGATGCCTGCTGCGTTCGAGCCGCCGCCGACGCAGGCGACCACCACGTCAGGCACACCGCCTCCGAGCAGCGAAGCGCACTGTTCAGCGGCCTCGTCGCCGATGACACGATGGAACTCACGCACCATCCAGGGGTAGGGATGGGGACCCATCACCGAACCCAGGCAGTAGTGGGTCGACTCGACCGCCGCGACCCAGTGGCGCATCGCTTCGTTGACCGCGTCCTTCAACGTCTTGGAGCCTGATTCCGCGGCCCGGACCTCACTGCCGAGAAGTTTCATACGGAAGACGTTCAGTTCCTGGCGAGCAATGTCGACGGTCCCCATGTAGACGACGCATTCCATGTCGAACAGCGCCGCAGCGGTGGCGGTGGCGACACCGTGCTGACCCGCTCCGGTCTCGGCCACCAGACGGGTCTTGCCCATGCGTCTGGCCAGCAGCGCCTGGCCCAATACGTTGTTGATCTTGTGGCTGCCGGTGTGGTTGAGGTCTTCGCGTTTGAGCAGAACCGTGCAGCCCAACTCCTCGCTCAGATTCTCGCACACGGTGACCGGCGAGGGGCGGCCCGCGTAGTGCGTCAACAGATGCTTGAGTTCGTCCCGAAACGCCGAATCGGCCCAGGCGGAGCGGAAGGCACGATCGAGTTCCTGGCAGGCCGGTACCAGCGTCTCCGGCACATAAATGCCCCCGAATTCGCCGAAGCGGCCTTCTGCGCTGGGATCAGCCATCGCGTCCTGTTGTCTTCCGGCAACGTCGGACGCCTCCGCGGACATCAGAAATCGTCCTCCCAGTTGAAGGGCACATCGGGCACCTCGACCCGGTCGCGCATGCGCACCTCTGTGAACGCGGCCCGTGCGGCATCGATGAAACGTCGCATCTTCACTGGGTCCTTCTCGCCGGGCGCACGTTCCACCCCGGTGGACACATCGACGCCCCAGGGAGCCACCTTGTGTATCGCCCGGTGAACATTGTCCGCGTCGAGACCACCGGCCAAGAGCAGAGGAATACCTGACAGCGGCACGTTCTCAACGAGACTCCAGTCGAAGACTTCACCGCCGCCGGGCGTCGGCGAGTCGATGAGGGCCACGTCCGCGTTGTAGGCAGCGACATCGGACAGTCCGGGGTCGATCGCGAAGAATCCCTTGATCATTCGTGGAACGCGGCTCCTGACCTCCCGCGATTGTTCGGGTGATTCGTGTCCGTGCAGTTGTGCGGCGCCCAACCCCGCACGGTGCACGATGTTCACCACACGATCCGGAAGTTCATTGCGGAAAACCCCCACAGTCAGTACCTCGGCCGGGAGCCGACGAGCGATGTCGCGTGCCCGATCAACAGCCACCTGACGCGCCGAAGGAGCGAACACGAAACCCACCGCGTCCGCGCCGAGAGCGGTCGCCAACAGGGCGTCTTGTTCGCTCGTAATGCCGCAAATCTTGATGAACATGGATCCGACGCTAGCGGCCCATCGGCGCCTGCGCCGACATTGAGAGCGCGCGCAAAATGGGCAAGCCTTCGAGTTGCAGCCCGTTGTTTCCCGCTCTTGGTTCGCTGCGCTCCATTTCCCGCTCTTGTTCGCTGTGCTCACCGGGCCGCTCGGGCCGCGGCCCCGCAAATCAAGCCGTTCGCACTCGGAAATCCTCTGCCTATTTGCGGGGCCTCTAAGAAAAGGCGAACTGCCCGCCGCGAACGGGTGGCCCGATCACAGTCCTTTGCCGGCTATCGGGGTGAGGATATGGAACCCAGGTTCGCCTTCAAGCAGCCCGCCGACCACTCCCAGCAGAGAAGCCATGGTCTCTGAAGAGCTGTGGGCGCCCATGGCGTCGGAATCGCTGTAGAGCTCATACACCCAGACAAGATTCTCGTCTGCCTGGTCCGAGCACAGAATGTAGATCTCGGTGCCGGCCTCGGAGTTGACCTGCTCCAGCATCGGTTCGAAGGCGGCGATCAAATCGTCCCTGGTACCGGGCTTGAGGGGAAGTTTGGCAATCACTGAAACTTTGGACATGCCGCGACTCTAGGTTGGCCCGACGCACACAAGGCAATTCGGGGGTGCTGTTGGCCTCGGGGTCCTAGCTCGGGGTCCTAGCTCGGCGCCTGCACCGTGGCTTTGACGCCGTTGACCGAGACCACCGAGCCGGGCTCCACTCTGCGCATCACCGCGGCCAAGCCCACGTTGCCTGCTGTAGAGGTCACCACACCCGATTCTCGGCCCTCGAAGGTCACCACGCCGCCCGCTTCAAGGGCCTCGGAAGCTATGAGCAAGCGCAACGGGCGGGGCACGTTGCCACCACGGCTGTCGATTCGTGCCACAAGTTCCTGACCGGTGTAACAGCCCTTGGTGAAGCTCACGGACTGGTCGATCAGGGCTTCCCCGCCCTCGGCCGGGATGGTGTTCTCGCCGATGTCGGCGCCGAGCCTCGGCACCGCGGCACGGATCCGAGCCTCCTCGTATGCGCGGGCGTCGGTCTTGATCCCGCCGGGAACATCCAGGCCGACGTCGAGATGGTCCGTTCCCGCAAAGCCGGGCCAACTGAACTTGGCCGTCAGTGTCGCTTCAATCGACGGACTCAGCTCCGGATCGTTGTGGTTTGGCTCCGCGTCAGCAGTTTCTGCGCGCAACGAGAGCATCCGCCAGCCTTCGAGAATGCTGAAGTCGACTGCGGTGCGGAGCTTGAACCGTTCGAGCCGTTCAACCAGCGGCGCAGCCCAACCTGCTTCGAGGTCGATATAGAACCGGTCATCGGCGGTCCGATGCAGGCGGAACCAAGCCGTGAGCTTGCCGGTCGGTGCCAGGATCAACGACCACGCCGACTCGTCGGCTCCGATGCTGTCGACGTCTTGGGATATCTGGCCCTGCAGATACGACGCGGCGTCCGGGCCGGTGACTTCGAGCACATCTCGGTCCACAAGGCAGGCCAGCATGTTCAGCGGTCACCGCCCTGGTCTGCTGAATCTCCTGAGCGGGTCGCGCTCATCCGGCGAGCCACTGGAACCGCCGCCAACAAAGCCTTGGCTTTGTTGTGGCACTCGAGGTGCTCGTCGGTTGCCACGGAGTCGGCCACGATGCCGGCTCCGGCCGAAACGGTCGCATGGTTGCCGGAGACGAACATTGTGCGGATCGTGATAGCGGTGTCTATCCGGCCCGAGAAGTCGAGGTAGCCGACCACTCCGCCGTAGGGGCCCCGCTTGACCGGTTCGAGCTCGTCGATGATCTCCATGGCGCGGACCTTCGGCGCTCCCGACAACGTGCCCGCGGGCAGGGTTGCGCGCAGCACGTCGATCGGCGTGGCCCCGTCCTTCAGGTCGCCCGACACCTGCGAGGTGAGGTGCATGACGTGGCTGTAACGCTCGAGGGTCATCATTTCGTCCACCCCGAGCGTGCCGAATTCGATGACCCGACCGATGTCGTTGCGGGCGAGGTCGACGAGCATGACGTGTTCGGCGATCTCTTTGGGGTGTTCGCGCAGTTCTGCGGCCATCCGACGGTCATGCTCGTCGGTCCTCCCCCGCTTGCGGGTGCCCGCAATCGGCCGGGAGATGACTCGACCGTCGAGAAGCTGCACCATCGGTTCGGGTGAGCCGCCGACGATCTCGAGGTCGTTGTGGCGCAGGAAGTACATGTAGGGGCTCGGGTTGAGCTGGCGCAGCACGCGGTACAGATCGAAGGCCTCAGCGTCGAGTTCGAGGTCGAAGCGCTGAGCCAGCACGACCTGGAAGACGTCGCCGGCGAGGATGTACTCGCGGGCGGCTTCAACCGCCGCGCAATATGTCGCCTCCGACATTGTCGAGGAGAACTCGGGCAGCTCTTCGTCGCCGTCTGCAGGCAACAAGAGCGGTTCGTCCAGCGCCCTTGCACCTGCCTGGGCCAGAGATTCGAGCCGTTCCAGAGCATTCTGGTAGGCCGCTTCGATTGCCTCGTCGTCCGCGTCGTCGGCGATGATGGCGTTGGCGATCAGCGTTGCCCGCTGCTGCCAGTGGTCGTAAGCGGCGAGTTCACCGATTATTGAAATGACGGCGTCGGGGTAGCCGAGATCGTCGTGTGCTACGTCGGGGAGGTGCTCCACCTCACGGACCACGTCGTAACCGAGGTAGCCGATCAGCCCGCTGTGCAGCGGCGGAAGGCCCTCGATGTCGGGCGCCTTGTAGTGGTCGAGGAGCAGTTCGAGGGCGGCGAGAATACCGCCGTCGGTGTCGATCTCGACGCCCAGATCACCCTCAACGGTGATGTTCCCGTCTCTGGCCACGAGGGTTCCGAGCGGGCGTCGACCCACGAACGACCAGCGGCTCCAACGGTCACCGCCGTCCACCGACTCCAACATGAACCCCTCCTCGGTGCCGACGACCCTGCGGAAGGCACTCACCGGCGTGCTGAGGTCCGCGAGCACGTCGCGCCATACCGGAACCACTCGATGCGAACGCGCCAGCGAGCGGAACTCTTCGAGGTCGGGTCTTACGGTCATCGGATCAGCAGTAGGTGAGCGAATCCGGATCGGTCACTGTGCGGTAGTAGCAGGTCGGGCGAGAATTGCCGCTCTGGTCCTTGGTGTGGCACACGCCGGTGCCCGCTTTGCGGACGCGGTAAAGGAGGCTGTTCTGCTCACAGTTGACTCTCACCTCGACCAGGTCGAGCAGGTCCCCGCTCGTCGCTCCCTTGTGCCAGAGTTCTTCGCGCGAAGTGGAGTACAGTACCGCGGACTTGCGCTCGATCGTCGCTCGGTACGCCTCCTCGTTGGCGTAGCCGATGAACAACACCTCGCCCGAATCGGCGTCTTGCAGCACCACCGGAACGACTTGATGACCCGACCGCCCGATCTTGGCGACCTTGTCGAAATCAAGTTCGACCGTCAGTCCCTCTTCTAGGGCCGACCCATCAACAGACTCGCTCATAGCCGCCTAGCTTACGTGCGCTTCGCTCCCGCCCCGTAGAGTTTCGACCTATGACCGAAACATCTGAGAGCTCTGACCTCGCCCGCGTCGACGCTGTGGGGCTCGCCGAACTGGTGAGGTCCCGCCAGATCAGCCCCCGCGAGTTGATCGACGACACCATCGACCGCATCGAGCGACTCGATCCCCAGATCAACGCGGTGATCCAGCCGAGCTTCGAGAAAGCCCGGGCCGCCGCCGATTCCGAACTCCCCGACGGACCGTTCCGGGGCGTCCCGATGCTGTTGAAGGACCTCTGGCCGTGCTCTGAGGGCGACCCGTTCCACCTGGGCGTCATCGGCCTCAAGAATGCTGGTCACACCGCCTCCTTCGACGCCAACATCACCACCGCTTACCGCCGGGCCGGTTTCGTGCTGTGCGGCCGCACCAACAGCCCGGAGATGGGTTTGGCCGCCACGACCGAGCCGCTGTCCTATGGCGCCACCCACAATCCCTGGGACCTGTCCCGCAGTCCGGGAGGTTCATCGGGGGGTGCTGCGGCCGCGGTCGCTGCGGGCATGCTCCCGGCCGCCAACGCCAGTGACGGCGGCGGCTCGATCCGGATTCCGGCTTCGATGTGCGGCCTGGTGGGGCTCAAGCCGAGCCGGGGGCGCATCTCTCAGGGACCGCACAACGACGAGTGGAGCAACAGCGTTCAACACGTCGTCTGCCACACCGTGCGGGACAGCGCGGCGATTCTGGACGCGACCGCGGGGCCTTTCCCTGGCGACGGGGTGGTCGCTCCCACTCCCCCGGCCCCGTATGCCGAGATGATCGATCGGGATCCGGGCCGCCTGCGGGTGGGGATGTTGGCAGACTCGATCCGCAGCCGGGTCGACATCGACCCTCAGGTCGCTTCCGCGGTCCACGACGCTGCTGCTCTGTTGGAACGGCTGGGCCACACCGTGGACGATGAATCGCCCGCAGCACTTCACGACGAGGAGTTGATCGGCTCGTTCGGTCCCGGCTGGGCCGCCGGGGTGGCTCATTCTTTGGAGCAGTTCGGCGAATGGATCGGCCGGGACTTGACCGCCGATGACGTCGAGCCCATGACCTGGACTCTGGCCGAGCGAGGGCGCCAGATGCCCGCGTTGGACCTGGCTCGCAGTGCTGAGGCGGCTATGACCTTCCGGCGCTCGATGGCCCAGTGGTGGGTGGACGGGCACGACCTGTTGCTGGCTCCCACCTGCCTGCGACCGCCGGCGAAACTCGGGGAGATGTCGGCCACCGCTCCGGACCCCGTCGAGGCTGTACGCACCACGCTCGCCTATTCGACGATGACCGCGCCGTTCAACACCACCGGCCAACCGGCGATCTCGCTACCGCTGGCCCGCACAACGGGCGGTCTGCCGATCGGCATCCAGTTGGTGGCCGCCTACGGCAAAGAGCACGTGCTGTTGCAGGTGGCCCGCCAACTCGAACTCGAAGTTCGCTGGGCCGACCAACGCAGCCCCCTGCACCCGTGACGCCGCCAGTTGCCGCCCAATCAGAGATCAATCAGAGGTAGAGGCCGGTGGAGCCCTCGTCGAGGCGTTCGGCGGCGACCGCGTGGATGTCGCGTTCGCGCAGGATGATGTAGTCGTGGCCCCGGACCTCGACCTCGTAACGATCCTCGGGGTTGAACAGCACCTGGTCTGAGGGTTCGAGGTTGCGGACGTTGGGACCCACCGCCACCACCTCGGCCCACGACAGCCGCTTGCCCACCTGGGCCGTCGCTGGTATCAGGATGCCCCCCGATGAGCGACGCTCTCCCTCCGCCTCGCCGAGCGACACCAGGATCCGGTCATTGAGCATCTTGACCGGGAGTCCGTCTTCGCCTGAGAGGTCACCGTTCCGCTTTGAGTTGGTTGCCACGAAGTCACGCTAGCGGTCGCCGTGGAAGATAGACGCCCCGCTTGAATCTCTCAGTCGATCTGTTGGATCGGATACGGGTAAGCCTTCGCGAGAGACTTCTGGAACTCGGCGAACGGTGTAGGTGACTTGTCTGTTCACCGAGCAGATCCGAAGTCGAACTTCAACTGGACCGACTTCAGCTCTTCGAGCAGACCTGAACCACCGATGAAATCAGCCACACGTTGGGGATCTTTGGGCAGCACCGCTGAATCCGGCTCATCCAAGATCTTGGCGCGCCAAGTGTCGGAAATGGGCCGAAAGATGCTGTATTGACCGTCCTTTGTCGAAGACGCACTTTCGACGAACACCATCTCTTCCAGTGGAACTCGCCGCACGACTTCTGGAGAGTGGGTGTTGACAAGCACTTGTCGGAGTGGATTGTCGCTTGTTACAGGTTCATCAACGTCGACCGCGTAATCGCGCAAGAGTTGCACGAGATTGGGGATACGGGAAGGGTGAATCCCGTTCTCGGGCTCCTCCATGCACAGGACTGCGCGATCCTGCACATCGGCCAGCATCAGAGCAAGCGCAATGTACCGCAGTGTGCCGTCAGACAAGGAGCGTCCGTACAACCAATTCTCGACTCCAGGAACTTTGGCACGCAGTGCTAGTTGGTCTCTGACCTCATCGCGATAGACGTCCAAATCTTCAATGTCGGAGTCGAGCTCACGGAGATTATTGATGATCGCGGATCGAACATTGAGATATTTGTCTTTGAGCGCGTTCAGCGTCGCTGGGATGTGACCGCCGGAAGCTGAGACGTGTTGCGGTGCCGAACGCGAGTCGGGGGTCCTCATCACGCTCGGCTCCAGATGCAGGATTCGCCAAGACGACATCTCCCGCTTCGCGGCAAGCACCGTCGGATAATCGAACGTGTTCGTGCCACCGACCACCGTCAACGGCGACTTGCCGACTGGTGCCGGACGCCCTCGACTGCCACCATCGCCATGAAGCATGATCCTCTTGTCTTTGGTGTTGGTAGAGATCCACGCTCCGCCTCTTCTCGAACCGACTGCGACCGATTCTCGAAACTCAGGCGAGGACACAAATCCGACGAACTTCTTGTAATCCCCGCGCTTTGCGTGGGTCAGGCTCTCGCCCTCCACAACCAAGCGGTCCGATTCGCGTTCGTATCCGAGTTTCAGAGAGTAGGTCAACAGCGTTGTACTGGGCTTGGCCGCCTGTCCGAAATCATCTTCGACCTCCTGCGGCGCCACCATGTCGGCGGTCAGCTCTATCTTGCGGGCCGGGTCCCTTCCAAAAACCAAATCCAGAGGAGAGTAGCTGCCGTCACTTGCACTCCTCACTTCCATCGCTGCATCGGGGATATCGTGGTCAGTCAGAGCACTCAGAAAGTGGATCGCGTCAAACAGGTTGCTCTTCCCGACGCCGTTGTGGCCGATCAAGCAGGTGAACGCGCCGAACCGAATGTGCGCCTCACGAATGCTCTTGAAGTTCTTGATCCGCAGCCCGACGAGCATCAGCGAAGCTCCAATCGTCTCGTCTCGGAGCCTACATAGCCACGATGCCAAGGGAGGACTCAACAGCAGAAGCCAGTGAACAACAGGGGATCTCGGCGGGCGACAATCCCAGGGGCACGCTGGTCAATCGGACGGGTGTTCCTCAATGGCGCTCATCAGGGGGTCCTTGGCCGCTTTGTGCAGTTCACCCTGCTGTCCGGCGGACGTGCCCACTGTCGGGTAAATTGCCACGCCCGCTGCCGCCAAACTTGTCAACAGAACATTGGCAAGATGGTCGAGCGCGTACAAGGCAGTCTGCATCTGCACGGTAGCTTCGGACGGCATCTCATCGGTGTTCTCGGCGAACGAACCGAGTAGTTCGAACCTTGCGTCGTAGCACTTGCCAAGCCTGTAGGTCACCGAAAACTGCTTTTGCTTGTCCCGCCAGCCGCGATCTATCGATCTGATTGCCTCGATTGCACGAGAACGGTCGGTATGGCTGCCCTCCGCGATCACCTGCGCTAGGGCGTTCCTGGCGCCGGCGACGGCCTCCTGCTCCTGCGCCTCTATCGAATTCCGAACCGATTTAGCCTGCTTCGAGCGCTTCACACGCACCTCCTCAACTCAGCCGGTACCAACAAATACTAACCAATATTTTTAGTATGTTCGTTAGTATTTCAATATTTTTTGCATCATATTGCCGATTCAACGGCATCGGGGGGCGGACGGTCACGTCGTTGGCCGCCAGCACTCGCTTGGCATCGGCGACGGTGTATTCGCCGAAGTGGAAGATGCTCGCCGCCAGAACGGCGTCAGCTCCGCCCTGTGTGACCCCTTCGACCAGGTGCTGCAGGGTCCCCACGCCTCCGCTGGCGATCACGGGAATGTCCACTGCCGAAGTGACCGCAGCGGTGAGAGGAATGTCGAATCCGTCCTTGGTGCCGTCGGTGTCCATGGAGGTGAGAAGGATCTCGCCGGCACCGAGGCGCTGGACTTCACTGGCCCACTCGAGCGCGTCGATACCGGTGCGGGTCCTGCCTCCGTGCGTGTAGACCTCGAAAGCGTCGTCACGACCCTCGACACGGCGCGCGTCGATCGCCACCACGCAACACTGCGCACCGAACTCTGTGCTGATCTCGCTCACCAGGATCGGTCGCTTTATCGCCGCGGTCATGACGCTCACCTTGTCGGCACCCGCCATCAACAATCGCCGAGCGTCGTCGACGGTGCGGATTCCGCCGCCGATGGTGAACGGGATGAAGACCTGTTCAGCCACCGCCCGCGCCATCCGGACCGTCGTGTCGCGCTGGTCTGAGGACGCGGTGATGTCCAAGAAAACCAATTCGTCGGCGCCCTGGGCGTCGTAGGCGGCCGCCAGTTCAATCGGATCACCGGCATCGCGGATGTCGACGAAGTTGACGCCTTTAACGACCCTGCCGGCGTCGACGTCAAGACACGGGATGACCCGGATAGCCCGCACGGTCACGAAGTTCCGCCCAACACTCTTTGCGCTGCGGCAAGATCCACCCGACCCTCATAGAGCGCCTTTCCGGCAATGACCCCGCTGAGACGGCGCCCCTCCACCTCGATGCGGGCGAGTTGTTCGAGGTCGTCGAGGCTGCCCACTCCCCCACTGGCGATCACGTCGGTCTCGGTTGCTGCGAGGATCTCGGTGAGCCCGGCGACATCGGGTCCGTCGAGCGTGCCGTCACGGCTTATGTCGGTGACCACGAACGCGTCGACGCCGGAGTCGGCAAACGAATGAGCGACCTCCCCAACAGTGCGACCGGAGCCGACGAGCCAACCGTCGGTAGCCACTTCTCCGGACTTGGCGTCGAGACCCACGGCCACCCGATGCTGTCGGGCCAGCCCAACCACGAGGTCGGGATCACGCAGTGCGGCCGTGCCGATCACGACCCGCTCCACGCCCGCGTCGAAGAGCGCTTGAGCCGCCTCGAGGCTGCGAACGCCCCCGCCGGTCTGCACAGGCACCGGCACTGCCTGCGCGATGGCTGCGACGACCACACGGTTCTCTGCGATCCCGGTGCGCGCCGCGTCGAGGTCGACCACATGAATCCAGCGAGCCCCGGCTTCGACGAACGCAAGGGCCTGCGCCACGGGATCGTCGCCATAGACAGTCTCTCGTGCGTAGTCGCCCTGCAGCAGACGCACACATTTGCCGCCGCGCAGGTCGATGGCCGGATAGAGGTCCATCAGGCCGCGACTTTCGCCGTGTCGCTTGCGAATGCAACGAAGTTCGACAGGATCCGCAGACCTGTCTCACCCGATTTCTCGGGGTGGAACTGAGCCGCCCAAACGTTGTCGCGGGCCACAGCCGCGGTGACAGGTCCGCCGTAGTCGCAAGTGGCAATCACTTCTTCGCCGGCGTCGGGGGCATAGGAATGGACGAAGTAGACCCATGGTTCGTCGCCGAGACCGGTCAGCATCGGGTGCTCTTGGTGGACGATGAGCTTGTTCCACTGGATCTGGGGACGCTTGACCGTGTCGGACAACGGTCGCACCAGCTGATCGAAGACACCGAGCCCTTCGGTCTCCGGCGCCTCGGATGAACCGGCGAACAACATCTGCATCCCGATGCAGATCCCGAAGAACGGGACGCCGGCATCGATGCGGTCCAGCGCGACCTCGTCGAGACCCTTGGACCTCAGCGCCCTCATGCAGGGGCCGAAAGCCCCGACCCCCGGCAGCACCACACCGCAGGCGTCGCGGATCAGCCCCCGATCCGCGGTGAGCCTCGTGTCGGCGCCCACATGGGAGAACCCCTTGTGCGCGGAGTGCAGATTGCCGATGCCGTAGTCGAGCACGGCCAACAGCGGGCGCGTGGGCGCCTCTGTGGAACTCATCGACTAAAGAGTGCCTTTGGTCGAGGGAAGCACGTCTCCCTCGATTTTGACCGCATCGCGCAGCGAGCGGGCCACGCCTTTGAACATGGCCTCGATGATGTGATGGGTGTTGCGGCCCCGGTGCCCGATTATGTGCAGAGTCACGCCCGCCGACACCACGAAAGCCCGCCAGAACTCCTCGACGAGCTGAGGATCGAACGGCGGGTCTCCGAGGATCTTCTCGCCGGGGAAGTCGACTTCATAGTGGAAATACGGTCTTCCCGAAAGGTCGAGCACTGTCTCCACCGCGGCCTCATCGAGGGGCACGACGTTGGATGCGAAGCGGCGCACTCCCCGCTTGTCGCCGAGAGCGGACGCGAACGTCTCCCCCAGCGCGATGCCGACGTCTTCCACGGTGTGGTGCGCGTCGATGCTCAGATCACCCGTGGCCTTGATGTCGAGGTTGAACGAGCCGTGTCGTCCGAGTTGGTCGAGCATGTGGTCAAAGAACGGCAGACCCGTGGTGACGTCGGTGTCGCCGCTTCCGTCCAGAGCCAGCTTGATCTCGATTGCAGTTTCCTTGGTGACACGGCTGGTGGCGCCGATCCTCTCGCCAGAGTTTCCTGTCATGTGAGCACCTCTCCCAGGGCTTCTAGGAATCGATCATTCTCTTGAGGAGTGCCGACGGTCACCCGCAGACATCCATCGAGCCGGGGCCATGAAGCGCAGTTGCGAACCAGCACCGAACGGTCGACCAGCTTCTGCCAAACGACCTCGCCGGAGACCTCCGCGGGGCGGATCAGCACGAAGTTCGCACCGCTTGGCCAGACCTCGACCGGCATATCGGCCAACCCCGCCGCCAAACGCTCTCGCTCGGCGACGAGTCTCCGCACCCGTTGCTGCATGGCGTCGAGATAGTCGAGCGCCACCGTGCCCGCTGTCTGGGTCATGGCGTCGAGATGGTAGGGCAGAACGACTTTCTCGAGTTCGCCGACAAGCCATTCGGGACCAACCAGATAGCCGAGTCGGGCCCCGGCCATGGCCCAGGTCTTGGAGTAGGTGCGAGTGACCGCCAGCGGCACTCCTTCGCCGAGCAACGACATTGCGCTCTGCGGGCTGAACTGCCCATAGGCCTCGTCGACGCAGAGGAGACCACCGACACCGGAGACAAGTTCGAGTACTTCTGCTATATCAGCCGGGTCGTCCACGACCCCGGTCGGATTGTTGGGCGAGCACAGAAACGTCACATCGGGTCGGTGCGACTGAACGACGCGACGTGCTTCGTCCATGTCGAGAGCGAATGCCGGCCCTCGCTCACCGGTCACCACTGAAGTGCCTGTGACGCGGCCCAGGTGCGAGTGCAAAGCGTAAGTCGGCTCGAAGACGGCGGCCGTCCGCCCTGCGCCCCCGTAGGTCAACAACAACGTCTGCAACACCTCATTGGATCCGTTTGCTGCGAACACCTGCTCCGGGGCGACGCCGTGGAGTTCGCCGATCCGAGTACGCAACCTGATCGCCGAGCGATCCGGATAACGATGCCAGCCGACGCGGTCCACCGCGTCAGCGACAGCGGCGCGAAACTCCGCTGGGGGTGGTTCCGGGCTCTCGTTGGTGTTCAGACGAACCTCAACCTCTAGTTGTGGTGAATGGTAACCCTGCATCAGAGCTACAGATTCACGCGGCATGGGTCGAGGGTTCACGAGCAGGCCTCAAGACGGATCCGAATCGAGGCCGCGTGGGCGTCCAACCCCTCCGCGCCGGCCAGCGCCAACACGTGGTCCCCGAGCATTGCGAAACCTTCCTGGTCGGCGGTGACGATGTGGACGTCCTTCATGAAATCGCGCACGGTCAGCGAGCTCGCGAATCGAGCGGTGCCGCTCGTCGGAAGCACGTGACTGGGCCCAGCCACGTAGTCGCCCAGCGAAGCCGGAGTCCAGGCCCCACAGAACACCGCGCCCGCATCACGAACCAAGCCGAGCAGAGCCTGTGGGTCAGCGGTCTGGAGTTCAAGATGCTCGGGTGCAATGTGGTTCGACACGGCCATTGCCTGGGTCGGGCCTGAACACACGACCGCGTATCCCGACCGGGCCAGGGTCGACTCGATGTCGCCGCGACGCGTCGCCTCAGACGCCAGACGCTCCACGGCGGCTGTCACCTCATCAGCGAAATCCTCGTCCCAGGTGACCAACCAGGCCAGCCCGTCGGGGCCGTGCTCGGCCTGCACGATCAGATCGACGGCCGCGAACTCACTGGGAGCTGAACCGTCGGCCACCACGACCACCTCGGAGGGACCCGCAAACGACGACGGAACGCCGACCAGTCCCGCCACTTCTCGTTTGGCCACAGCGACGTAGGCGTTCCCCGGACCGACTATCACGTCGACAGGGCGAATCGTCTCCGTTCCGTACGCCAGCGCCCCGATCGCCTGCGCGCCTCCCACAGCAAAGACTTCATCCACGCCGGCCACCGCTGCCGCAGCCAGAGTGACGTCGGGGACGCTGCCGTCGGTGTCCGGGGGCACGCACACGACCACCTCCTCCACTCCGGCCACGCGGGCGACGACCGCTGTCATCAGCACCGTCGACGGGTATGCGGCTCGGCCGCCGGGAACATAGCAGCCGGCACGTCGCACCGGGCGCTGCCTGCCTGCAATGGCGATCCCAGCGCCGGTCACGTCCACATCATCGGGCATCTGGGCCCGGTGGTAGACGGCGATTCGCTGTGCCGCTGCTTTTAGGGCCGTCCGCACGAGCGGGTCGATTCGATCCAGAGCGGCGGCAATATCGGACGGCGCGACGGCCGCCGAGTCCAGTTTCACCCCGTCGAAGCGCTCGGTGAACTCGCGGATCGCGCTGTCGCCTCGATCCCTCACCTCCTGGAGAATTGCGCGCACCACGGCGACCGGACTGCCGGAGGGGATCTCGGGCCGGGGCAGGCGGTCCGCGACGTCGCCGTCGAAATCACGAAGATCGATCCGCGTCAGCACGACAACACGCTACCGGTCGTGGCGGGGCGCTCAGGTGGAAATTGCGGGCAGACTGCAGCGATGGACTCTGACGCAGCCGAACTCTCCTCCCTCACGACGGTGATATCCGATGTCGCTCAACGGGTTGCTGAAATGGCGAAACGTCGCGGAACCGACCCCGACGATCCGATTCTGGCCCGCCTCCACGAGATCGAACGGGCTCTGGTCACAGTCGAACGAAGACTGCGCTCCACAGCTCGCGACCTGGGTTGAGAACCCGCTGGGTCACCGGAACGCGGGATCGGGAAAGCCCAAAAGAACTGCGGTGGCCCCCATGCACGGGGGCCACCGCATGGCGACTCGGGGCGGCGGATCCCTCGTGTCGCCGAATCGGCCGAGCGGCGGGTGCTCGGCCGTACTGCCAATATAGCGCTGCCGTGTCGGCAATGTAGCCCTGTTCGTTTAGAAATCAGGGGCAAAAATCACTTCACAGGCGGCTCGATGGACAGAAATCGTTGAGCACGCAATCTTCGCATCTTGGTCTTCGAGCGATGCACACGCGACGCCCGTGAAGGATCATGCGCAGACTGAAATCCCCCCGCTGAGATGCCGGAACCATCGGGTTGAGCTCGAGTTCGATCTTCACTGGATCTGTCTCTTCGGTTATTCCCAACAGATTCGAGAGCCGGGTGACGTGCGTGTCTACCGGAAGTCCCGGTTGCCCCAAGGCGACACTGCGAACGACGTTTGCAGTCTTGCGGCCCACACCGGGTAGTCGCACCAGTTTCTTCATTGCCGACGGGACTTCGCCGTCGTACTCCTCAACCAGGATTCGCGCCATTCTCACAAGGCTCTTCGACTTCTGGCGGAACAATCCGATCGTGCTCACGTAGGGTTCAACCTCACTCGAGTCCACTTCGGCGAGCGCCCACGGATCCGGAAAACGGGAAAAAAGAGCCGGGGTCGCCTTGTTCACCCCCACATCCGTCGCCTGAGCCGACAGGATCGTGGCCACCAGAAGCTCGAACGGGTTCCGATGGTCGAGTTCACACTCCGCATCGGGATATTCGAGGGTGAGGCGCTCGTTGGTGACACGAGCGCGGCCCTTGGGTGATCGTGGCTTGGCCATAGTCCGAAGCTACGCTAACGCCGTGGCGCTGACCATTGAGGGACCGAGGGAGGGCGACTTCGAATGGTCGCTCGTCGTCGCTGCAGATCGTCAGCGGTTCGACCTGCGGGCAGGCTTGACGGAGTGGCTCGCGGCGCATCGCGGCGAGACCGCCCAGCTCTGGCTGCGAGAGGTCGACGAGCAGACCCACGAGATCGCTCTCGCTGCCGGATTCGTCCCCTACCGCGATCTCTGGCAACTGCGTTGCGGCCTTCCGAACAGTCCGTCGGGCCTCGTCACCAGGCCTTTTTGCGAATCCGACGTCGACGCCTTCGTCGCTGTCAACAACCGGGCGTTCCACTGGCATCCTGAACAGAGCGGACTCACCGCCGAAGCGGTTCGGCGATCGATGACCGAGCCTTGGTTCAACGCCGACGGCTTTCGACTGCTCGACGACGATGACGGGAGGCTGATGGGGTTCTGCTGGACGAAGATCCACAGGGAAACCGATCCCGACCTCGGCGAGATCTACGTGATCGCGGTCGACCCTGACTTTCACGGCCAGGGCCTGGGCAGACCGATGACGCTGGCCGGCCTCGAATGGCTCGCCGCGGAGGGTCTGCAGGTCGGGATGCTCTACGTAGAGTCCGACAACCATGCAGCCAACGCGACCTACTTCGGAATCGGCTTCACCCGCCACCACACCGACCGTGCCTACCGCCTTGCAAGCTGACCGTGATGTGAACATCGACCCTGAACACCTGCCTGAGGGCGACGCCAAGCGCGCCGCAGTCAGGTCGCTGTTCGACCGCATCGCCGAACGCTACGACATGGTCAACCGGGTGATCACCTTCGGACTCGACGTCCGCTGGCGACGCAGAGCGGTTTCCGCCCTCGATCTCAGCGCCGGGTCGATCGTCGTCGACCTGGCCTGCGGCACCGGCGACTTCTGCCGAGAGACCGCTCGCGTGGGAATGGCGCCGATCGGAGTCGATCTCTCCATGGGCATGTTGCTTGCGGCCCGTACCGATGCGCCTCTGCTGCACGGCGACGTGTTGGCACTCCCCGTCTCTGCAGGGGCGGTCGACGGGGCGGTGTGCGGGTTCGCTCTGCGCAACCTCGTGGAACTGCCTGGTTTTTTTGAAGAGCTGGCCCGGGTGGTCCGCCCCGGTGGGAGAATCTCCCTGCTGGACGCAGCCGAGCCCGAACACAAGGTGTTGCGCTGGGGCCACCGGATCTACTTCGGAAAGTTCGTGCCTCGCATCGGCGGCCTGCTGTCTGACCGCGCGGCATACCGTTACCTGCCGAAGTCGCTGGCCTACATGCCTGAGTGGGCCGAGTTGAAACAGCAGTTGGAGACCGCTGGTTTTGTCGACATCGAACGCCGAGTCTTCGTCGGCGCCCACCTCATCACCGCAACCCGGCAGGGCTAGCCTCAGCCCGACAGACCGATACCCAGCGCCATGCTCAAACCGGCGATGAGCTGAACTCGACCGGTGGCGCCCAGCACTGCGACGAGTTCGGCGCCGACCGCTTGGCCGAGCACCGGTCTGATCGCTTGCACCGCAAAGGGCAGACCAAGCAGGGCAACCACCGCCAGTCGGCCCGTCATGATGGTCACAAGCACCGCAATCAACATCGCGGAAACTTGCATTGCCACGAAGAGCTGCCTGGTCCGGGCATCGCCGAGTCGAACCGCCAAGGTGATCTTCTGAGCGGCCGTATCACCGGGAATATCCCGCAGATTGTTGATAACCAGCAGCGCTGTCGCCCACAGCCCGACAACCGTCCCAGCGCCGGCGGCCAAGCCGCTGAACTCCTCGGACAGCACGTAGGTTGTGCCGATGGTCGCCACCAACCCGAAGAAGACGAACACGAAGACCTCGCCGAGGCCGCGGTACCCGTAGGGCCGAGGCCCGCCGGTGTAGGTCCAGCCGGCAATCAAGCAACAGAGGCCGACAACGAACAATTCAGGGCCGACGACCACCGCCAGCAGCGCGCCGAACAGTCCCGCAACGCTGAACGCCGCAATCGCGGCACGCTTGACAAGCTGGGCGCCCACCAAACCCGAGCCGACCAGCCGCAGCGGCCCGGTTCGATCGCTGCCATCGGCGCCGCGTACGCCGTCTGAGTAGTCGTTGGCGTAGTTCACACCCACCTGTAAAGCCAGCGCGACCACCAACGCGGCACCGGCCCGCCACCATTGAGTGTCGGCGTTCGATCCGACTGCTGCTGAAGTCCCGACCGCAACCGGAACAATCGCCGCGACCAAGGTGCGCGGGCGGGCTCCCGACCACCACAGCGCCACGCCCGACGGAACCGCCGAGTTGTTCATGCCCGCTCCAGGAAATCAACCACCGTCCGAACCAGCAAGTCGTGTTCGACCGCATGGATCCGGGCCTCAAGGCTCTCGCGGTCGTCGTCGGACCGGATGGGAACGACCTCGGTCGCAAGCACGGGACCGTTGTCGACACCCTCGTCGGGAACCAGATGGACCATCACACCCGTGCGGTCGAGGCCGTCGCTCAAATGCGCGTTCCAAGCATCGTCGATGGCGTGTGCGCCCGGGAACTCTCCGGGGAGCGCCGGATGCAGGTTCAACACCCGGCCGGGGAAACGGCTCAGAAACTCCATTGTCAACAGGTGCATCCAACCGGCCAGCACAACCAGGTCGGGGCGATGGTCCGAGACGATGTCGGCCAGATCGGCGTCGTAGCGGCGGCGCGCGGCGGCGAGGTCGTCAGAGGCGTCCAGGTAGGGCAGCAGTCCGAGAAATGATGCCGGTATTTGATTCGTCGACGCACGCTCGAGCGCATATGCGTCCCGGCGGTTCGCGATGACCCCTACAATCTCGGCGTCGAGGGAGCCATTGCGGACCGCGTCGATCAGCGCTTGAAGATTCGACCCCGAGCCGGAGGCGAGGACCGCGATCCGCGGTGTCGACGGGCGCGGCGTCAACGCCAATCCTCAACAAGGCGGACCCGCTCGGATGCCTCATCCGCAACAACCTCACTCTGAACACGCTCACTCGAAACACCCTCACTCTGAACACGCTCACTCGAAACACGCTCACTCAAAACCAACTGCCCGACCGTGGCCAAGCCGAGTTCCTCGATCAACGGCTGCTGAGACTGGTCCACGACGACGATCATGCCGATTCCCATGTTCCAGACGCGAAACGCCTCGTCATTGGGCAGTTCACCCCAGGTTGTCAAGGTCGAGAAAGGTCGGGGAACATCCCAGGAACCAAGATCAATTCGAGCGCTCAGATGATCGGGAAGGACTCGTGGCAGGTTCTCGATCACTCCCCCGCCCGTGATATGGGCCAACGCCTTGGGCTGAACCCCGCGTTGTTGCAAGCAATCAATATCGCCGAGGTAGCACCTGTGGGGAGCGAGCAGAAACTCGAGCATCTCCTCGTCGGGTTGGTGACTCTCAAGCAGCAGCCGAATGAGTGAATAACCGTTGGTGTGGGGGCCGACACTGGACAGTCCCACCAGCAGGTCGCCCTCGCTCAACTGCTCTGTCTTGGGCCAGAGGTCGTCCCTGTCGACGACGCCGACAATCGTGCCGGCGATGTCGGTCGCCCCCGGCATGTAGACGCCCGGCATCTCAGCCGTTTCGCCGCCCAGCAAAGCGCAACCCACGGCCTTGCAGGCTTCGCTCATTCCCGAGACGATCTCAAGCACGGTCTCGGGCACCAGCGACGCTGTGGCAATGTAGTCGAGGAAGAACAGCGGGCGGGCGCCCTGCACCAGGACGTCGTTGACGCAATGGTTCACCAAGTCTGTGCCGAGGCCCCGGTAGCGGCCGTAGCGTGCCGCCAGATCCACCTTGGTTCCAACGCCGTCGGTCGAGGCCACAAGCACCTTTCCCGGGCCCAATCCATCGGCCGCGAAGAGTCCGCCGAAGGCTCCGATCTCCGAGAGCACCGCAGGCGTCGCGGTGGACGACACGGCCTCGGCCATGAGGCGCACGGTCCGATTCCCGGCGTCGATGTCCACACCGGCGTCGCGATAGCTCTTCACGTCCCGACCTTAATGCTCCGACCTGGCACATTCTGAGCCGGCACATTCCGAGCTGGCACATTCCGAGCTGGCACATTCCGACCTCACGTCGCAACCCCCCGGCCGATATCGGAACGGAACTGAGCACCCGGATACGACACCGCGGAGACTCCTCGATAGGCCGACTCGGACGCTTCGCCGAGTTCGGCCGCCAGCGCGGTCACGGCCAGCACTCTCCCCCCGGAGGTGTGCGGCTGCTGATCGAGCATCGCGGTCCCGGCATGGAACACCTTGCAACCATGGGCTGCCGCGGCCTCAAGGCCAGTAATCGGAACCGGAGCACTGCTGCGGGCCGGGTAGCCCGCAGAGGCCATGACGACGGTGACCGCGGCGCTGTCGGCCCAGCTGATGTCGGTGGCCGACAACTCGCCGACACAGCACGCCTCGAATATCTCGTACAGGTCCGAGGTGAGCAGCGGCAGCACCACCTGGGTCTCCGGATCACCGAATCGGCAATTGAACTCGATCACCTTCGGCCCGGAGTCCGTGAGCATCATGCCCGCATAGAGAACGCCTCGATAGGGGCGGCCCTGACGTGCCAGCGCCGCCAGAGTCGGAGCCAGGACTTCGGCGCCCACCTGGTCGATCAACTCGTCTGTAGCTATGGGCGAGGGATGGAAGGCCCCCATTCCACCGGTATTGGGCCCCTCGTCGCCGGTCGACAGGCGCTTATGGTCCTGCGCCAGGGGCATGACCCGAAAGTCGGTCCCGTCACAGAAGGCCAGAACCGAGACCTCAGTGCCGTGGAGGCGCTCCTCGAGCAGGATCTCGTGACCGGCTTCACCAAAACGATCCTCGAGCAGCATCGACCTGATCGCCTCTGCAGCTTCGACCTTGGTTTCGGCGACGACAACCCCCTTGCCAGCTGCCAGACCGGTGGCCTTGATCACCGGCACGGCCGAAAGAGCGTCAAGATGTTCCAGCGCTGCTGCGGCGTCGGAGAAGACCGCTGCATCGCCGGTGGGTATGCCGTTCACATTGAGGAACTCCTTGCAATGCGACTTGGAACCCTCGAGTTCCGCGGCCGCGGCGCTGGGGCCGAAGGCGGCGATACCGGCTTCGTCGAGCGCGTCGACGAGTCCCATCACCAGCGGATCTTCGGGGCCGACCACGACCATCGCCACATCTCGGTTCCGAGCGAACTCCACGATTCCACTGGTATCGGCAACCGCCACCGCGGCGTTGCGACACTTGTGCTCGACAGCGGTCCCCGCGTTGCCTGGTGCAACAATCACCTCCGAGACGCGCGGTGATCTGGCCAACGACCAGGCGATTGCGTGCTCCCGGCCACCGCCGCCGACGACTATCACCCTCGCCGACATGGCTGCTAGTCGCTCCAGACCGATGAGAACTCTTCTTTGGGTTTCAAACTGAGTTGCACGAAGCGCATCGACTCGAACGGGTACTCGCCGGTGAAGCAGGCATTGCAATATCCCTTCTGCGAACCGAGCGCGCGCATCATCGCGTCTATGGACAGGTATGCCAGCGAGTCCGCCCCAATGTGATCACATATCTCATCCACGGAGCGGTGAGCGGCGATCAGTTCATCCTGGCCGGCCATGTCGACGCCCATGTAGCAGGGGCTGATGATCGCCGGGCATGCCACTCGGACGTGTACCTCGGTTGCTCCCGCGTCGCGCAGCATCCTGACCAGCGGGCCCGAGGTGGTGCCGCGAACGATCGAATCGTCGACCAGAACCACCCGCTTTCCCACCAGGTTGTCGGCCAGGGGATTGAATTTCATGGCCACGCGGGCAGCTCTCAGCTGCTGGGTCGGCTCGATGAAGGTGCGCCCCACATAACGGTTCTTGATGAGCCCCTCGGTGTAGGGAATCCCGGTCTGTTGCGCGAAGCCGACCGCGTGCGGCGTGCCCGAGTCCGGCACCGACACCACCAAGTCGGCCTCGACAGGCGCCTCTATGGCCAGTTCACGTCCCAGACGCTGTCTGGTCGAATGCACCAGGTTGCCGTCGCAGATCGAATCCGGCCGAGAAAAGTAGATCTGTTCGAAAGTACACAGCGCCCGCTCCTTGGCGGCCACGCCGCGCTGTGCTTCAAGGCCCGACGCGCTCACACGAACGACCTCTCCCGGTTCGACTTCGCGAACGAACTCCGCGCCGATCGTCGAGAAGGCGCAGGTCTCCGAAGCCAGGACATGACCACCGTCGATTGCGCCGATGACCAGCGGCCTCAGCCCCCAGGGGTCGCGCACCCCGAAAACGGCGCCGCGCGTCAGGATTGTCAGCGCATAGGCGCCCTCGACGCGCGACATGAGGGTTCGGATCCGCTCCATCCAGTCCCCCGAAGCCCCGGTGAGCAGGTGAACCATGACTTCGGTGTCGCTCGAGGTCTGCAGGCCTACGCCCCGTTCGAGCAGCTCGCGGCGCAGCATGTGGGCGTTGACGAGGTTGCCGTTGTGGGCCAGGCCCAGCGGTCCGTCGAGGGTTTCGATCAGCTGAGGTTGGGCGTTGCGCAGCCCCGAACCGCCTGTGGTCGAATAGCGGGTGTGCCCAATGGCGAGCGCGCCCGGAAGCGTCGCCAGGTTCTCTTCTTTGAAGACGCTCCCGACAAGGCCCAGACCCTTGTGCATGTGGGCCACACCGTCTCTGGTGGTGGCGATGCCCGCGGCCTCCTGACCGCGGTGCTGAAGCGTGTGGAGCGCGAAGAACGCCAACCGCGCGGCCTCTGAACCGGAGGTGTGGATCCCGACGACACCGCATTCCTCGTGGAGGTCGTCGGACAAGCTCCTCACCCGAATCACCTGCCGGCCAGAGCTTTCCGCAAGGCGACAAGGTTATCCAACAGCTCGTCAGGGTCGTCGCCGACAGCGGTCATATGACCCATTTTTCGACCTTTTCGCGGTTCATGTTTTCCGTACAGGTGAAGATGCACGTTGCTTGTCGACGAACCAGTGCTTGCCGACGAACCAGTGCTTGCCGACGAACCAGTGCTTGCCGACGAACCAGTGCTTGCCGACGAACCAGTGCTTGCCGACGAACCAGTGCTTGCCGACGAACCAGTTCTTGCTGCGAAGACTCGCGACCAGTCCGGTTCGCCTTCCAAGAAGAGGTCTCCGAGAAGCTGCACCATGGCGGCCGGCCGGCAGCTCCCGTTCCCGAGCGGCATGCCGACCACAGCCCGCAGTTGCTGCTCGAACTGGCCGGCCGCCGCTGCCTCAATTGTGCAGTGCCCCGAGTTGTGGGGGCGGGGCGCCACTTCGTTCACGATCAATCCGTCAACGGAGTCGAACATCTCAACGCACATGACGCCCACAAGGTCCCACGTCTCGGCGATCCGAGCCGCTATCGCACCTGCTTCGCTCATACGCCGCGCGCTGGTGCGTGCGGGCGTGACCGTGCTGTCCAGAATGTGGTTGACATGATGGTTCTCCATCACGCCGTGGTCTGCGACCTCGCCGAGATGCGTGCGGGCCACGATCACCGACAGCTCCCGTTCGAATTCCACGACAGACTCGACCACCAGACGCCGGCCCCCCAAGCGGCGCCAGACGCCGGCGACTTCGTCGGGCCTCTCGATCCTTGCCTGTCCCTTGCCGTCGTAGCCGAAGCGCGCGGCTTTGGCGATCACCGGCAGGCCGAGTTCACGGACCGCAGCCTCGAGTTCCCGCTCGCTGCTCGCTGAGCGCCACGCGGCCACCGCAACGCCCGCTGCTTCCAATGCGGTCTTCTCCGCGCGGCGGTCCTGGGCCGTGGCGATGATCTTGCCGCTGGGGCGGACCTCCAGACCCGCACGCGCCGCCGCGTCGGCGATCCCGACGTCGACATTCTCGAACTCCCAGGTGATCACATCGGATTCCGCGAGCAGCCGCTCGATAGCGACTTCATCGTCGAAACCGGCAGCGATCTCGATCTCCGCCACCGTGCCGGCCGGGCTGTCCTTCTCCCCGCCGGTCAGCACCGCTACTCGGTACCCGTGCTGGTGGGCCGCGTAGGCCAGCATGCGTCCGAGTTGGCCACCACCGACGACACCGACGGTCGATCCGGGCGGGAGCGGCACTGTCTCCGGTGGCGAGGTCATGGTTCCAGTTCGAGTGCTCGGATACGGGCGGCCTGCTCGGCCCGACGCGAGCGCAGGCGGTCGGCTAGTCCCGAATCGTCGTTTGCGAGCATCGCCACCGCGAAGAGCCCGGCGTTGGCGGCCCCGGCCGGACCTATCGCCATCGTCGCCACCGGAACTCCAGCCGGCATCTGAACGATCGACAACAGCGAGTCGATGCCGTTGAGCACACGGCTCTTGACTGGCACACCGATGACCGGGACCAGCGTGTGGGAAGCGACCATCCCGGGAAGATGCGCGGCCCCGCCGGCACCCGCGATGATCACGCGCAGGCCTCGTGACTGCGCATCTCGGGCGTATTCGTCCATCAGGTCGGGGGTTCGGTGCGCCGAGACCACACGGCACTCATGGTCCACGCCGAACTCGGAGAGGACCTCGGAGGCGAACCGCATGGTCTCCCAATCCGAGTCGCTGCCCATGATGACGCCTACCAGCGGTTCACCGCTCACGCGCTCTGCCCTCGGCTTGCACTCTGCCCTCGGACCGCTCAAGCGCTCTGCCCTCGGACCGCTCACGCGCTCTGCCCTCGGCTTGCACTCTGCCCTCGGCTTGCGCTCTGCCCTCGGCTGCTCGCCCCACGCAGCGAAGTCTCGCACCCGCTGCAACAACAGTGGCGGACCCTCCGCGAAGACTCGTTCATTGGACCTCTACAAACTCCTGACAACTGCTTCGACACGGGGAGCAGCCGGGTACGAAGCTGGTGAGAGAGCGGCGCCGGTGAGCATTTCGAGGGCCTCCGCATAGAGGTGTGCCGTTCGGCCGGCCAACCCCGGATCGATCAGGGGCGGCTCCCCGTCGCCACGGCAACCCCGCGCAACGTAGGCGAGCCTGATCACCTCCTTGTCGAGGTTCTCGGGTTCGAGCCCCCCACCAAGTCGCTCTTTGAGCGTCGATTCACGCCAATATCGCGAACTGTCTGGTGTGTGTACCTCGTCGATGACGGTGAGCCGGTCGTGCTCGTCAAGTCCGAATTCGTATTTGGCGTCCACCAGGATCAAGCCCGCGGCCGCGGCGACGGTCCTCCCCCGTTCGAAGATCTCCAGCGCAACCGTCCGCACCTCGTCCCAGCGCTGCGCACCAACGAGTCCTTCGGCGACAATGTCTGCTTCGGTGATCGGCATGTCGTGCTCGCCGTCGGCAGCTTTGGTGGTCGGGGTGATGATCGGCTTCGGAAGTTGCTGGTTCTTGCTCATCCCGTCCGGAAAGGTCATGCCGTATATCCGGCGCTGTCCGGTGGCGTACTGCGTCCACAAGGCGGTGGAGGTCGTGCCGGTGAGACGGTCTCTGACCACCACCTCCACCGGCAGGGTCCGGCACTTTCGCGCCACGGTCACATTCGGATCCGGTACGGCCAGAACGTGCGACGCGACGATGTCGGAGATCTGGCGAAACCACCACGCCGACAGCTCGTTGAGGATTTGACCGCGGAAAGGAACCGTTCCCAACACGCGGTCGAAGGCCGACACCCGGTCGGTCGATACGAGCACCAGCCGGTCATCCAGGTCGATGATGTCTCTGACCTTGCCCCGACGCACAGGCCCCACGTCTGTCAAGGCTGCGGCGTCGAGGCCGTCGAACGGGGCCTGCTGGGCGGGAGTCAGGTCGATCATCACCGGGCCGCCGACACGAAGGCTTCAAAAAGCGGAAGGCCCGAACCGCCAGGAGGCCCGTTCGGTCGCTGCCAGTCGAGCACATGGTCCTCAGGGTGGGGCATCAGCCCGACGACCGCTCCTGTCCGGTCGCAGATCCCGGCAATGTCTGCGCTGGATCCGTTGGGGTTCGCAGGGTAGGCGCCCGCGGCTGCACAGATCGGCTCTGAGGCGTCGGGTGGCACTGCGCCGCAACTCAGATAACGGAAGGCGACCAGACCCTGAGTCTCCAGTTCCTCGGTCACCGCGTCGCCCGAACTCACGAAACGACCCTCGCCGTGGGCGATTGGACAACGGATCACCGAGCCTCGGATCGATTGCAGCCAACCGCTGCGAACCTCTGGCTCCACTCGCAGGGCAACCCAGCGGCATTCGAACCTGCCGCGAGAGTTCTCTGTCAGCGTCACCTGGCGGTCTCTGGCCGCAGAGTCGTCGCCGAACGGTCCCGGCAGCAATCCTGCCTTCACCAGCACCTGGAAGCCGTTGCAGATTCCCAGCACGGGCTTTCCCGCGGCCACGACTTCAGTCAGCTCCTGTCCGAACCACAGTCTCAACTCCAGAGCGAGTCTCTGCCCGGCGCCTAGAGCGTCGCCGTAGGAGAAGCCGCCGGGAACCAACACCCCGGCATGGTCGCTGACCTTCACGTCGCCTCGGCGCAGTTGGTTGACGTGAACGATACGAGGGCTTCCGCCGGCCAATTCAATCGCCTGCGCGGCATCACCGTCACGGTTCGTGCCCGAAGCATGCACGACGAGGATCGGTGGCTCGCTCACCGCGACCGCTGCCCTGTGAAAGCCGCCACCGCGTCCTGGAGGTCCACCACGATGGAGGCGCCCTCAGCATCTTCGCCGGCTCGGGTCGCAAACCCCAGAGTGATCCGCCCGTCAGCGGTGACCTCACCGATCCGTCGCCCATGAGAGCCCAGGGTCGCGCCCAGCTCTTCTCGGTCGCCGGGATCAGAGGCCAGCACCAGTCGGCCCGGCCCCTCATTGGTGAGCGCCACAAACTGATCACATCCGTCAGCGGGAACAGTCACAGCCAAACCGTGCCGCGCCGCAATCGCCATCTCCGCGAGGGCGACGGCGATGCCTCCGTCGCTGCAGTCGTGCGCCGCTGTCACCAGTCCGGCTCTGACGGCCGAATGCACGGCTCGGTAACGCGGCAGCGGGTCGTCGAGCGGGCGCGGGACTTCGGTGGCCCCGAGGCCGTATACGGCGTCGGCCACAGACCCGCCCAGCGAACCGCTCCCCTGCCCGACCAGCCAGAGGTCGTCGCCGACAGCCATTCCCCCCGGGTCGACAGCCCGGTTGAGATCAGGAACCAGGCCCAGGGCGGAGATCAGCAGCGTGGGTGGGATTGCTCGTCCCTCGAACTCGTTGAAGAGGCTGTCCTTGCCCGAGATGAACGGCATGGCGTAGCGGCGGGCGCCGTCGGTGCAGCCCTGCACGGCGCGCACCAGGCTGCCGAGTCGATCGCTCTTGGTCGGGTCTCCCCAACAGAAATTGTCCAGCAGCGCTACCCGGTCGGGGTCGCCTCCGACGGCTACGAGATTGCGGACTGCCTCGTCGAGTGCGAGCAGCGCCATCGCGTAGGGGTCGTGCTCGCCGGACCGCGGGCACAGGCCGTTGCTCAACACCGCGGCCGACGGCGTCCGGTTCGTGCCGAGCGGCTTCAGTACCGCAGCGTCGCTCGGGCCGTCGGCGTTCCGGCCGACGAAGGGGCGGACCACGGCCCCTGCCCGGACCTCATGGTCATAGCGGCGCACTATGTCCTCCTTGCTGGCAACGTCCGGATGAGCGAGGAGGTCGAGGACCGTCTGGCCGGTTGTCGTAGGCGTAAAGACGTCCGCAGGTGGCGGGTCGACCCAGGTTGCGGTCATTTCGCGCCGTGGCAGCCCGTTGTGCAGGAAGTCCATGGACATGTCGATCACTGGGGTGCTGCCGTGGCGAACCACAAGATCGCCGGCGCCGGTGAAGCTGCCGAGGTCGGTGAGCTCCACGTCCCAGTCAGAGCAGAGCTCCTCCAGAGCCGGCAGCGACTCGACGGGGACGGCCATCACCATGCGCTCCTGGGCTTCGGACAACCAGATCTCCCAGGGCTGCAGGCCCGGGTACTTCAGGGGCACGCCCTCGAGATTGATCTCCACGCCGAGGTCTTCGCCCATCTCGCCGACGGCCGACGAGAAGCCGCCCGCGCCGCAGTCGGTTATGGCGTTGTACAAACCGGCTCGGGACGCTCGTTCCACCACCTCGATGCAGCCCTTCTCGGTTATCGGGTCACCGATCTGCACAGCCGCTCCGACGCTGTCCGCCGTTGAGGCGTCCATCGTCGCCGACGAGAAGGTGGCGCCGTGGATGCCGTCCCGGCCCACCCGGCCGCCGATGGACACGACCCGGTCGCCGACGCGCGCTGCGGTGGGATGGGAACCATTGCGCAACAGTCCCAGTGCCCCGCAGTACACCAGCGGATTGCCGATATATCCCTCGTGGTATACGACCGCGCCGTTGACGGTGGGCAGGCCCAGCTTGTTGCCGTAGTCGGCGATTCCGGCCACCACTCCGTCCCGAATGCGTCTCGGGTGCAGCAGCGGAGCCGACAACTGCTCATCGGGCAGATCGGCGGGACCGAAGCACAGGACGTTGGTGCAGGCTATGGGGCGGGCCGAGACACCCAGAATGTCGCGCACCACCCCGCCCACACCGGTGTTGGCGCCGCCGAAGGGTTCGAGGGCGGACGGGTGGTTGTGGGTCTCGACCTTGAAGGCAAGGTCGAACTCGTCGTCGAAGGCGACGATTCCGGCGTCATCAACGAATGCCGACCTGACCCACCAAGGATCGAGCTCTTCGGTCACTTCGCGCAGAGCAGCCAACAGGCCGTCGTGGTGGGTGACTGTTGTTCGGCCGTCGGCAGCGATGTGGGTCAGTTCGATCGGCGCCCGAAACGTCTTGTGCGCACAGTGCTCAGACCAGGTCTGGGCCAGCGTCTCAAGCTCCGCATCGGTCGGGTTGCGTCCGATTCCGTCGAAATAGGCTTGGATCACACGCATCTCGTTGACGTCGAGCGACAGCAGCCGCTCGGTGCTCAGAATCGCGAGTTCCGTGTCGCTGAGGCTGTTGAGCGGTACCGATTCAACCCTGGTGTCCGCTGAGGCTTGAGCCGTGGAAGTCGGCGGCAGGCTGCCCTCGCAGGACTGCTCGATGGTGTCGTTGGCCAACAGCCGCCTGGTGATCGTGGCCACCGCTTCGTCGTCGAGGTCCCCGATCAGGTCGTAGCGGATCGCGGTCCCGACGCGCAGCCCCTCGAGCCCCAGTTGCCCTGCCGCACGTTCGAGTTCCCGTGCTTCAACGTCAGTCACGCCCGGAAGTGCCGCGATCTCTACCGCTCGGCCCTCAGCCGGGGCCGCCTGACCCGTGCGGTATTGGGCGACGACCGGGTCGACCAGCGCCTCACGACACAGCCGGTCGACATCGGCACGGCTCAGTTCGCCGTCTGAGGAAAGGTGATAGATCCGAGAGACACGGCAAGCGACGAGCCCGGTGACCCCGACGAGAGGCGCCGAGGCCACGACCGCTTCGCCCTCCGCATCGCGGTCCGGCGTGACGGTGACTCGCAGCGTCATGCTGCGACCTGCCGCCCAGAGTTGCGGACCCGCCCACAGTTGCGGACCAGCTCAGATGGCGGCCTTCTCCAGGATATGGATTGCACACGCCGACCCTAAACCGATGACGTGCGCCAGGCCGACCTTTGCATCGGGAATCTGCCGCTGCTCGGCTTCGCCCCGGAGGTGGGTCGTGACCTCATAGACATTGGCCACGCCAGTGGCGCCGATGGGATGGCCTTTGGAGATCAAACCACCGGACACGTTGACCGGCGTCGAGCCGTCGCGGAACGGGGCGCCGGAATCGATGAATTCCCCCGCTCCGCCGCGCGCGCACAAACCGAGGTTGTCGTAGTGGATCAACTCGGCCGTGGCGAAGCAGTCGTGCAGTTCCACCAGGTCCAGGTCTTCGGGCCCTACACCAGCGGTCTCGTAGGCTTGGGCCGCCGCGTTGCGGGTCAAGGTGTTGACGTCGGGTTGCACCTGACTCGATTCGGTGTAGGGATCCGAGGTCAGCACAGAAGCGGAGATCTTGACCGCACGCCGACGAACCTCGGCGGACATGCTCTTGAGCCGTTGGCCCGAGATCAGCACAGCCGCGGCCGCCCCGTCGCCGGTGGGACAGCACATCAGCAGGGTGTTGGGGTAGCTCATGGTGGGAGACGCCATGATCTCCTCCATGGAGAACTGTTTTCGATACTGCGCCAACGGGTTGAGCGTGGAATGCAGGTGGTTCTTGTATGCCACCCGGGCGAACTGCTCGAAGCCGACGCCGTCGTAGTCGTTGGCGTACTCCATCCCCGCCTGAGCGAACACTCCTGGCATGCCCTCGGTCCCGATGTAGCCGTCTATTCCGGTGACTGCGCCATAACGGCCGGAGGGCTCGAAGACCTTCTTCTCCTTCTTGGCGCCCGCGCCTCCCAACAGGCCCATCTTGCCCATCTGTTCAACACCGACGGCCAGGCCCATATCGGCTTCGCCTGCCTTGATCGAGAGGTAGACGGTCCGCAGCGCAGTGGCGCCGGTTGCGCAGGCGTTGGCAACGTTGAACACCGGAATGCCGGTTTGGCCGATCTGCTTCTGGATACGCTGGCCCATCCCCGTACCCGCATTGAACAGCGATCCCGCTGCCAGTACGTCCATGTCATGGATTGTCACGTTGCCGTCGTCGAGCGCCGCCATCGACGCTTCTGCGGCCAGGTCCACCGGGTCCTGTTCGGGGTAGCGTGCGAACCGGGTCATATTGGCGCCCAGGACCCACACGCTGTCATCGCTGATCTTGGCGGCCGACGCCTTCGATGACGATCCGGCTGTTCGGGGGCTTCTGATTGGAGCCATCTGCTCGAGTGCTTTCTGTGGGTGGGTTCAGGCGGGTTGGTAACCGAAGGCGACCGCTTCAGTGCCGTCGTCGTCGGTGCCTATGGGATAGGTGGTGAGCTTGAGCATCATGCCCAGTTGCACCACTTCGGGGTCGGGATCGCAGTTGACCACATTGGACCTCACCGAGGTGCCGTCGGCAGTTTCGACGATCGCGGAGACGTAGGGAGCGGGAATGCCCGGGGCAGCCCGATGCACGATCGTGAAGGCTTTCAGGGTGGCTGCGTTCTTGACCCGGACTTCAGTGAACTCGCGCTTGCCGCACTGGGCGCAGGCATTGCGCCGGTCGAAGAACCGGGCGCCACAGTTCGTGCACTCATTGGCAATGAGGTGCGGACGTGAACCCAACCGCAAATAGCTGACCAACGGGACCTGGGCTGGATTGTCCGCTTCCATCGAAGCCCTCCGATGCGGGATCCACACTGCCGAACGCCGCCGAGGTTACCTATGCGCTTCCGACGACACCAACTGCAGGCGACAAACAACATCTGCGGGCGCGGTCCCTCTACAACCGGACTCACCACCTGCCGCGGTGAATGACCTCGTCGAGTCCGCGTCGGCGGCGCCGGCTCTGCGAGGGCCTGTCGGGAGCACGGTGGCCGAGGGCGACTGCTCCGATCGCCCGAAACGACGAGGGCACACCGAACCGTTCCCGGACCGCGGCCTCATGTTCGAACAACCCGAAGAACAGCGCTCCCAGTCCAGCGTCTTGCGCAGCGAGCAGCAGGGTCTGCACCGCCGCTCCACCGTCGACGAACCAGTACGGGACGGGCCACGCGTCGAGCGATTCGCCCAG
This sequence comes from Acidimicrobiales bacterium, assembly GCA_965116485.1. Taxonomy (GTDB): domain Bacteria; phylum Actinomycetota; class Acidimicrobiia; order Acidimicrobiales; family Aldehydirespiratoraceae; genus VXYK01. The sequence goes on along the minus strand of OZ220692.1, from coordinate 1,960,268 downwards.
CGACGTATGCGCCTTGTCAGCTTCGCTGTACCGCGCAGGATAAGCCCATGGATCAACCCACGCGACGACGATGACCGGGGCGCTCAACAGGTGCGGCCACGCAAAGCCCGCACGGCGACCGGGCGCCAGAGTGGTGTCCCAATAAGCCGACACGTCTGCTGCGGTGTCGAGGACCAGCCACTCCAACGCGGCAGTATTGCCGGCTGAGGGGGCTCTTCGCGCAAGGTCGATCAACTCTTCGACGACCTCGGAATCCAGCGGATCGCTCGAGAATGCCCGGGTCATCCGTCGTCGACGGACGATTGCGGCGAAGCCGGAGTCGTTCAGAGCAGCTTCTCGAGGTCCTCGGCCATGGCCCAGCCGAAGGCGATCAGCGTGTCGCCCGCTGAAGCATCAAGATCATCGAACTGCGCGACCACCGTCTCAGGCGCCTGCTCCGGCCTGACGCTTGCGTGATCGAACACGACGGATTGCTTGCCTTCGCCACGGACGATGAATACACGATCTTCATAGCGGCCCGGCGCAATGCCGAAGCGTTTGGCCAACCTCCGGCCCCAGGCACGCTCCTCGCCCGAAGCCTTGTGGTTCGGTCGAGGGACGATGTCGTGGAGGGACTTGAAGGCGTCGAACGCTCCCGCGTCGTTGATCTGCGTACCCACGAGTACATCCTCGTCCGGGAACGCCAGAACCGAACGCCGGAACTGATCGGTCATGATGCCCCGCAGCACTGTGTCGCGTTTGTTGTTGCGACAGATGTGGGCCGCGCCGATCAGCAGACTCGGAGTGCCGCCGATGCGCTCGAGCGTGCAGTACGAGAATCCTCTGATCTTGCCGCCCTCGCTGGCAACCGTCACCAGCACCCACTTCTCGCACTGCTTCGACAGCAGGCCCACTTCGAAGGCGTTGGGGGACGCCGCACAGAGATCCGCCATCTCGGTGAGTTCGGCATCGCTCACGGCGGTGCAGTCCTTGGTCTCCACTTCGATGGCCATGGCCGCAGCCCCCACTGGTCGTGTACTGGATTCTCGTATTGACTTGTCGTCAGCTCGCCCGAACAAACGGGCTATTACAGTCTTAGGCCTTCATCGCCGTTTCGCAACTTCAGAAGCCTCATACGAGGATCGAATTCGACCCCAGCAGCTCTCGAAGCTCCGCAACCACCCCGTTTCCGCGGTCCACCGCGTAGTCGTCGGGCAGTCGGAAGACCCGCCGGTCACTGAGGTGCAGCTCAACGGGACACTCGCCCGGATGAGCTTCGAGAACCGATTTCAATTCATCGATCTTGGATTTCTCGTGATGTGCCACGTCGAGACGGAGCCGCACCGGCGGGTTCTTGGAAGGCTCCTCGACTATGTCGATCTCGGTGGCAAGCAACTTCGCGGCGTCGTCGCCACCGGCGCCCCTGCCCCGAGAGGACCGACCGCTATCCTTGCGTCCCCGCACCAGGACAATGGCATCGTCGTTCAATTTCTGCCCGAAGTCCTTCATGGTGTTCGGGAACACCACGACCTCCACGGAACCTTCGAGATCTTCCAGGTCGAACAAGGCCATCAGTTCGCCCCTGTTGGTCCAGCGTCTCTGCAGGTTGGTCACGGAGCCGCCGACGATGACGATCGACCGGTCCGGCTCGTCGGCCAACGACGACGCCGTTGCGGTCGCTTTGCGGCGGATCTGACCCACGAATCCCAACAGCGGATGATCCGACACGTAGAGGCCCAGCATCTCCCTCTCGTGGGCCAGTTTCGATTTCTTGTCGAACTCCGTATCCGGAATCTCCGGGCGCTCATCGAAGGTCGGGCCTTCGTCGAGGTCGCCGAACAGCGACATGACGCCCATGTCGTGTTCACGCCGGCGCTCCACGGTCATCTCGGTGATCTGCTCGTGGACCTGGAGGAGCCCCTTGCGGGGATGCCCGAGCGAATCGAAGGCGCCGCCCTTGATCAACGACTCGGTAGTGCGCTTGTTGAGAGCTTCGAGACTGATCCGTTCAACAAAGTCGACAAAGGACTCGAACGGCCCGTTGGCGTTCCGCTCCTCGAGCACCTTCGCAACGAATCCCTCACCGACGTTGCGGATGGCGGAGAGTCCGAAGACGATGCGCCCCACAGCGGAGGACTCCGGATCCAGATCCGGTTCGGGCGTGAAATCAGATTCCGAGCGGTTTATGTCGGGGACTCCGACTTCGATGTCCATCAGCCGGCATTCGTTCAGGTACACCGCAGCCGATTCAAGCCTCGTCTTGACGCTGGTGAGCAGTGCCGAAAGGTACTCGACCGGGTAGTTGGCCTTGAGGTAGGCAATCTGATAGGCGACATAGCCGTAGCCGTACGAATGGCTCTTGTTGAAGGCATAGTCCGCGAACCGGGAGATGATCTCGAACATCTCGTCTGCCAGAGACTTGTCGTAACCGTTGTCGACCACGCCGGTGACGAACTTCTCCTTCTCTTGGGCCATCGCCTCGCGGATCTTCTTCCCCATTGCCTTGCGCAGCGAATCGGCTTCTGCGAGGGTGTAGCCCGCGAACTTCTGGGCCATCCGCATCACGTTCTCCTGGTAGATCATCAATCCGTAGGTTTCGCCGAGAAGCTCCTCGGCGTCCGGATGAATGAACTCCACCGGCTGGCGGCCGTTCTTCCGGTCGGCGTAGTCGTTGTGCATGTTGGCCGCCATCGGCCCGGGCCGGTACAGCGCCACCAATGCGGCGACATCGTCGAACGAGGTGGGGGCGAGGGAGCGGATGAGCGCCCGCATGGGCGTCGACTCGAGTTGGAAGACCCCGATCGTGTCGCCTCGCCGCAACAGCTCGAACGTGGCTTCGTCGGTGAGGTCCACCGAGTCGATGTCGATGCCCTCGCCTCGGGTCTGCACGATGAGGGCCAGGCAGTCAGCGATCACATCGAGGTTCCGGAGCCCGAGGAAGTCCATCTTCAACAGGCCCAGGCTCTCGACGCCGTTCATCTCGTACTGGGTGACGATCGGCGCCTCTTCGAGAGACTTCCTTGCCTCAGGTTTGCGCTGGATCGGCAGATACTCGGTGAGAGGCTCGTCGGTGATCACCACCGCCGCTGCATGAATACTGTCCTGCCTGCGCAGGCCCTCCAATCCTTTGGCCACGTCCACCACGCGGGCTATGTCGGGATCATCGTCGACCATCTCGCGCAACTCCGCCGCCGCGCGGTACCCGTCGGTGTATTTGGGATGTTCTTCGAAACAGTATTTGAGCGGCGTGTCACGGCCCATCACGAGCGGCGGCATCGCCTTTGCGACCTTGTCACCCAGGCCGTACGGATAGCCGAGCACCCGGGCCGCGTCCCTCACCGCGGCTCGTGCCTTTATCTGCGAGAACGTGACGATCTGCGCGACGTTGTCGCGGCCGTATTTCTCGGCTGCGTAGCGGATCACCGCGTCACGGTGGCGGGTCTCGAAATCCATGTCGATATCGGGCATGGACAGCCGCTCCGGGTTCAGGAACCGCTCGAACAGCAGGTCGTATCTGATCGGATCCAGTTCGGTGATCCGGAGGGCGTAGGCGACTGCACAGCCTGCTGCGGATCCCCGCCCGGGACCCACTCGAATGTCATTCTCCCGAGCGAACCTGATGAGGTCCCAGGTGATCAGGAAGTAGGCGGAGAACCCCATCCGATCGATCACTCCGAGTTCGAAATCGAGCCGTTCGACGACGTCGGGGGGCAACTGGGATCCCCAACGGCTTCTCGCGCCGGCGTAGGTGATCTCGCGCAGGTAGTCGGTGTCTGAGGCGAATCCCTCCGGCAGGGGAAATCTCGGCAGCCTCGGTTTGCCGAACTCAATGTTCACATCAGCTCGCTCGGCGACCCACAGAGTGTTGTCGCACGCCGAGGGAATCTCGGCGAACAGCCGGCGCATCTCAGCGGCCGTCTTCAGATAGTGCTGGTCTCCGTGAAACTTGAAGCGGTCGGCGTCGCTGAGCAAGGACCCGGTCTGAACGCACAACAACGCGTCGTGGGCCTCGGCGTCGTAGGAGTGGGTGTAGTGGCTGTCGTTGGTAGCCACTATCGGCGCTTTGATCTTGCGGGCGATCTCCAACAGCTGCGGGTTGGTGCGCTTCTGCTCAGGCATCCCATGGTCCTGAAGCTCAATGAAATAGTTGTCCCTGCCGAAGATGTCCTGGAACCGTGCCGCCTGTTGGAGTGCCAGTTCTTCTTGGCCCTGCAGCAAAGACTGGAGCACATGGCCGCCGAGGCAACCACAGGTGGCGATGAGCCCTTCGTGGTACTTCTCGAGCAGCTCGAAGTCCGCGCGCGGCTTGTAGTGATAGCCCGTCAGAAACGCCTGGCTGGAGATCTGAATGAGGTTCTTGTACCCGACGTCGTTCTCCGCGAGCAGGATTGCGTGGTAGTAGAGCTTCTGGCCGGAGCCTGTGCTGCCGCCAGAGTCATCGGTGCGACCGGTGCGGTTGAGGCGTTCGGTGCGTGACTCGTGGGCCAGGTAGACCTCGCTTCCGATGATCGGCTTGATCCCGGCATCGTGGCAGCCCCGGTAGAACTCAAGGACCCCGTACATGTTGCCGTGGTCGGTGATTGCCAGGGCAGGCTGACCGTCGGCAACCGCCGCGTTGATCGCGTCGTCGACGCGCGAGGCGCCGTCGAGCATCGAATACTCGGTGTGGACATGAAGATGGGTGAACGAATCGCCCAATCGGACTCCTTTAGCTGCTGAAGTGCTGATGCTGAGGACCAGAATCACATATTCGTTGTTTGGAACCTACCCCTTGCGGCCCGGCAGGTCCACACCCGATCAGACATTGGCACACCTGAGGTGATTTCGCACCTCAGATCACAGATAGGTGCCGGGACGCTCGTCGCTGCTGCTGGAACGATCACTCTGCGGGGAGCCGATCTGTTGGCGCATCGACTGGAGTTGCTGTTGCGCTGCCATCTGCTGGGCGAACAGCATCGCCTGCATGCCTTGGACGAGCCCTTCGAGCCATCCCACGAGCTGTGCTTTGGCGATCTGCAACTCGGCTCCCGAGGGTGTGTCGTCACTGCCGAAAGGCAGCGCAAGCCGTCCCAGCTCCTCCCGAAGATCCGCAGACAGCGCCACCCCGAGCTCGGCAATCGATGTTTCGTACACGTCTCGCAGACGGTCACGGCTCGGTTCGTCGAGGTCGGTCGCACGCACCTCGTCGAGCAGTTGCTTCATCATGGTTCCGATGCGCATCACCTTTGCAGGGTGATCGATCGTCTCCTCTATCCTCTCCTCGGATCCCTCTGCTTCGAGGACTTCAGGGTGCTCGAGCAGTTCCGGGGCCTCGCCAGGACTGTAAGCGTGTTTCTGGGGCTCGGACAATTGTGTGCTCCTCAATCAGACGGTCGAGTGTCAACTCGTAAAGGTTAGGACCGGAATGAGCATCTCATCGGGTGTCAGCGAACCGTGCCGTCCGACGAGTTCGATTCTTGGACTGTCAGCTGGATCGGTGAAATACCAACGATCCTTGGCTACCACGGCGACATCGCCGAGCCGTGAGCGGGCAGCGTCGGTCACTTCGGGACCGAACCACCCCTCATCGATCATCTCCTCCGCGCCGTAGATCCAGGCGCGGTCGGAGTGCGCCGCCAACGCAGCGCTCAGAAGTTCCCGTTGCCGGCCCGGTTCGGAGTGGAGCCACCGAAACCGGGCTTCGCCGCTTTGGCTGCGGACATGCGCTGTCACCTCCGGATCCAGCGGGGTGGCATTTCCGAGGCAGTCGACCAGTCCGTGGTCCGCTGTGACGACGATGGCGGTGCCACGCGGCAGCGTCATCATCAGATCGGCGACCATTCTGTCGCACGCAGCCAACTCCGCGTCGTAGAACTCACCGAACCCGCGAAGGTGGGCGGTCTTGTCGATCCCGTCGTAGTAGGCGTAGACGAACGGCTCTCCGTCAGCTATCGCTTGGCGCACCTCCACTGCGATCGCCGACATCGTCTGCCAGCCGCGGAGACGCACCTCGGCTAGGTGCGCCATCGTGAAACCGCTGTGGAAGAACTCAGCATTCTGCACCACCACGGGTCGTTGTCCGCAGAATGAAGGCTCGGGTTGAAACTCGCCCGGCAGTATTCTCTTTCGAGCATCACCGCTCGATGTGCTCCAACGCAGGGTGTTGAGCACCTCGCCGTTCACGTGGATCCGGTATCCGACCACGCCGTGGCGGCCCGGCGGGCTTCCGGTCACCAGGGAGGTCAGCGCGGTGGCCGTTGTCGACGGAGCAACGGTCGTTGCGCTTCGCTGTGTCATCGACGTCAGCGTCGGCGCCAGATGAGCCCTCTGCTGAAGTTGATTCCAGCCGAGTCCGTCAAGGAGCAGCATCACCACGGCTTCGCTGTCGAGAATCGCTTCGTCGAGCAGGGATTCGGCCGGAGTCCGCGCCAGGAGCGCCGGCACGAGGTCCGCTATACAGCCTCCGTCGAAGGCGGGCGTCATCGGTTCGGGTTCGTCCATCCGGTCAAGTCATACCACGACAGCGACCTTCACGTAGGCTCTGGGGGATGAGAGTCTCGACCAGAGGTGACTACGCCGCCCGCGCGCTGCTCTCTTTGGCGCTGCACACCGAGGACGCCCCCACCTCAGTCCGTGAGATCGCCGAACGAACAGCTCTCCCCCAGCCTTACCTGGAACAGATACTGCTTGCAGTCAAGGGGGCCGGAATCGTGCGCTCGAAACGCGGGGTCGGAGGCGGTTACGTGTTGAACCGGGATCCGGGCGAGATTCGGCTGTCGGAGATCGTCAGGGCCGTCGACGGCCCGATCACCGCAGGTGACTTCTCCGAACCCCATACCGACGGAGCGTGCGATCACGAGGGACAGTGTGCTCTGCTCAGCATCTGGGGTGCGGCTGGTTCGCATATGCGCGACTTCTTGGATTCGTTCACTCTGGCTGACATTGCCGCAATGGCGCGGGGTCAGGCTCCTTGGCCGGCTTCAGAGGAGTTCTGAGGAAATTGCGCGCAAAGAGCAGGACGTTTCGCTGATCGGTCGTCTCCCGCTCTTGATCGCTGCACGGCGGCCGCATGGGGATCAGTCCGCTCGGCCTCTAGGTAGAACAGAGCTCGAGCGCGGCGACGAGGTCGGCCGCCAGAGGCGATGCTGATTCGACGTGTTCGTTGGTGACCGGGTGGCGGAATCGAAGCGTGCAAGCGTGCAGAAAGGGCCGATCAAGCCCGAAACCGGGTCTGTGCCCGTCGTAGGCTCGATCCCCCACCACTGGGTGACCGATGGCACGCAGATGAACCCGAATCTGGTGAGTGCGTCCCGTTTCGAGGCGGCACTCCAGCAGCGAAGTCTCACGCGGCCCGCTAAAGCGCTCCACGACCTCGTAGTGGGTGAGGGCCCGGCGCCCGCGGTCGGTGACCGCCATGCGTGTCGGGTGTCGTGGCGAACGTCCGATAGGAGCGTCGATCGTGCCTCGGTCAGCTTCGAGGCGACCCCACACAAGCGCCTGATAGACCCGTTCGGGTTCGTGGGCCGACATAGCAGCGACGAGTCGACCGTAGGCCTCGGAGGTACGTGCGACAACCAGCAGACCCGAGGTCGTTCGGTCGAGGCGATGGACGATCCCGGGTCTGTGGGGTTCTCCGACCGAGGCGATTTCCGGACAGCGGGACAGCAGACCATTGACGAGCGTGCGCTCCTCGTGTCCCGCACCCGGATGGACCACCAGGTCCGCAGGTTTGTCGACCACGAGGATGTGGGGGTCTTCATACACGACGCGGAACTCGACCGTCGGGTCCGCGGCGGGGCGGGGGTCCCGGGGCGCGGGGACCAGTGCTTCGATACTGCTGCCGGTCTCCACGCGGGCTGAGCCTGAGGTCGCGACGGCTCCGTCGACCGTCACGGCGCCCTCGTCGATCATTCGTGCCGCGACCGACCGGCTCACCTCTGCCATCAGTGCAACCACGCGGTCGAGCCTCTCGTCTGCCAATGCGGGAGGGATCTCCTCGCTCAGCGCGCGCTCGTTGTTCAAAGCGGCCCGCCCGCTTCAGAGGCCGAGCGAACAGGTGATTGATCTGGCGCCGCAACGAGGCTCGGACAGCGGGGCCGCGGCCCAGTGAGCGCAGCGAACCAAGAGCGGGAAAGCAACGTCCTTCGTGCGATGGCGCCCACCTACCCGCGCGCGCTCTTGATCATCGTCGCGGGAGGCTGCCGACTTTGTATTCGACACGTTCAGCCGCCCAGGGGATCGCGCGGAGTCGTTCCTGGGGAATGCGCAGGCCCGAGACTACGCAGATGCCGTAGGTGCCCGCAGCAATCCGGTCCAGTGCGGCATCGATCTGATCAACCGCGACCCTCGCCTGGGCCGACAGGGCCAGATCGCGTTCACGCTCCACCGCGAGCGTGTCGCCTTCGCCGCTCTCCTCGTCGAACTGCACGTCGCCGGGTTCGCGTCCCTCGATGAGCGCCTCGGCTTCGGCACGGTAGATCTCTTCGGAGTGGAGGTACTTGCCCCGCTCCGCAAGGAGCCGCTTCTTCATTTCCTCATTGAACCTCTTCCCGAACGGCGACTTCTTGACCGCCCGCTTGGCAGGCGCCTTGCGGACCGCTCGTTTACGGGCGGGCGCCTTCTTTGCCGCCGCGGCCTTCTTGGCCGCGCTCTTCTTGACCGCGGACTTCTTGACCGCGGACTTATTGACCGCGGACTTCCTGACAGCGCTCTTCTTGACAGCGCTCTTCTTGACCGCGGACTTCCTGACAGCGCTCTTCTTGACAGCGCTCTTCTTGACCGCGGACTTCTTGACCGCCGCCTTCTTGACCGCGGACTTCTTGACCGCGGCCTTCTTGACCGCGGCCTTCTTGACAGCGGCCTTCTTGACAGCGGCCTTCTTGACCGCGGCCTTCTTGACCGCGGACTTCCTCACCGCGGACTTCTTGACGGCGCTCTTCTTGACAGCGCTCTTCTTGACCGCGGACTTCTTGACCGCGGCCTTCTTGACCGCGGCCTTCTTGACAGCGGCCTTCTTGACAGCAGACTTGCGGGCCGGAGCCCTCCCCGCGGTGGCAGCCTTGTCCCCCGGCGCCTTCTTGACGGCGCTCTTCTTGACCGCCGCCTTCTTGACGGCAGCCTTGCGAGCTGCGGAATTCTTCGCAACAGTTCTTGTCGCCGCGCTTGTCGAACTCTTCTTTTTCGTGGCCATACTGCCGGTCCTTCGCACCTGTGACCGACGCATGACCGCCTCAGTCAGGCCGCAGTTTAGCGGATCCGCGCGTTGACGAGATCAGCGACCGCCCAAGAACCAGGGAGACCGTCTCTGGTCCTCTTCCTGATTGAAGAACGCCGACAGGGCATCATCGCCGCCGACTCGCATGTTGTCTCTAGAAGCCGCCTCCCGAAGCTGCGCCAGGAACGGCTCCTCTTCACGTCTGGTTGCGACCGCTTGCGGGAGCGCTTCTTCGTCGAACAGCGAAGCCATGGCCGGACCATCATCGATCTGTTGTTCGCGCCAAGACGGTTCATCGATCGACCGCTGTTCTTCCAAGTCGGCCGCAGTCACGAACCGCGGCTGGCCGTTCATCGAATCGCTGGAAGCCAGATCATCCTCGCCTGCAACCTTGAGCGGTTCGTCCACCGGCAGCGAATCGATCTCATCATCGAACACGGACGCCGGGTCCAGCGCGAGAGCACCGTCGTGGCCCGCGGCGGCATTCTGGTCTGAGTCGCCTTCGACCTCTGAGGTTTCGGACTCGTCTCGAACTTCAACATCTCGACCGTCAATTGCAGGCTCGGATTCAACCGCCGGCGCAGGGGCGATTCGGAAGGTCTCCGGTGACTTCATGAGATCTGTCAGCGTCGACAGCGACTTCTCGATCTGCCGACGTTGTTCGACCGCATGCCGCTCAAGAATTTCAAGATCCTCCACAAGCTGGCAGCGTCGCGCTCTCAGTTCGGAAATCTCCGACGCGTGCTTCTCGCGCTCCTGGTTCGCGGCCGCAGCCTCCCGCTCTCTGGCAAGGTTCTCTGCGTTGGCACAGGCCGACTCCGCGTACTCGTCGGCTTCGTTGCGAATCTGCAGTGCCTCGGCACGCACGCTCGCAATCATTGCTTCGGCCTGGCTCTCGGCCGCAGCGACTATCCGCTCTGCTTGTTCACGGGCTTCCGCGGTCAGTTCTTCGGCAGCGTCTCGGGTTGAAGCAAGCGTATGAGCGAACTCGTCAGACGTCCGTGAAGCGTCGTCTGTCGAAGTCTCAACTTCCGGGTCGCTGTGGTCCTCTGAACTGACCCCTCGGTCGGTAGCCTGCTCGGCGAGAGCAGCCAGTTCGTCCCGGGTCCGCGCGATGGCGCTATTGACCCGGTCTACGTAAGCATCCACCTCAGCGGTGTCGTAGCCCCGCCAGCTCTCGCGAAACCTGACCTGTAGAAGCGCAGCCAAATCGTCCATGCTCGAAATTGTAGAACAGGGGAATCCTCGAATCGGGGACGCTATGGCGCAACTTCGCGGCGCGAAGCACCTGCACGACCACAGAGCGCGACCTCTGCTCGTGGGACGGTTCAACAGGTTCGGCTGCTGGAGGCCCCGCAAATAGGCAGAGGACTTCCGAGAGCGATGGTGGCTGCGACGGTGAGCTTGTGGGGGTGTTGGGTGTGTGGCGGGCGCACCACCTCATCGATCAAAGCCTCCAAACCCAGACGGTCCATCACCGTGCCCGCCAACAACAACCCCGCATCAGCCACCAAAGACCCCTCACCGAACCCAACCCCCAACCCGTCGATCCCACCAGATACGCTGCTCACAACAAGCGCCTCCCCACACGGCCGAGAACGACCGTTGATTCAAACAGCATTCTCCCACCTCAGGAGGCCTTTCAGGTGGACGCGCCACCCACAAGCCCCACACCGACACGGTGGATCCAGGCTGAGCGGGCTTGGGAACTGAGGGCCAATGTGACGAGGTACGACGCTTGGCATGTGGCATTGGCCGAAGCGTTCGACTTCCCGCTGCTGACCCTCGACCGCAGAATCAGCAGAGCCAGCGGACCCCGATGCGCCGTGATGACCCCGCCAGATTCAGACGGCTAGCCAGAGATCGGGGATCGTGACGTTGGTTCGCGGCCCGAATGAAAATCTGGCCGTCCGTGGTCACTGTCGTGAACTCACCTGTCGGCCAAGCAACACCTTGGGGGGGACTGCCCAGCATTGGATTGAATGGTGTCATCGCTGCGTATCCCGCAACTATGGACCGCCGGCGGTGACAGTTTTGAACTCACCGGCCGGCGCATCAGACTCCTCAGAGTTGGTGACCGGATGGCGCAGGTCCCCAGCAGGCGATGGTGTTGTCGCTGCGCATCCCACAACTATGAGCGGAGCCGGCGGTGACGGTTTTGAACTCACCGGCCGGCGCATCCGACTGCCCATACTCGTTGTGGCCCCAGCAGGCGATGGTGTTGTCGCCGCGTACCCCGCAACTATGGATGTCGCCGGCGGTGACCGTTTTGAACTCACCTGCCGGCGCATCCGACTGCCCATGCCAGTTGTTGCCCCAGCAGGCGATGGTGTTGTCGCTGCGTATCCCACAACTATGTTGGCTACCGGCGGTGACGGCTTTGAACTCACCGGCCGGCGCATCCGACTGCCCATCATCGTTGTCGCCCCAGCAGGCGATGGTGTTGTCTCTGCGCATCCCACAACTATGGGACCAACCGGCGGTGACGGTTTTGAACTCACCGGCCGGCGCATCAGACCGCCCAAAAGAGTTGTTGCCCCAGCAGGCGATGGTGTTGTCTCTGCGCATCCCACAACTATAACCGGAGCCGGCGGTGACGGCTTTGAACTCACCGGCCGGCGCATCCAACTGCCCATCATCGTTGTAGCCCCAGCAGGCGATGGTGTTGTCGCTGCGTATCCCACAACTATGGGCCCCGCCGGCGGTGACGGTTTTGAACTCACCGGCCGGCGCATCCAACTGCCCCCACTCGTTGTTGCCCCAGCAGGCGATGGTGTTGTCGCTGCGTATCCCACAACTATGAGCGGAGCCGGCGGTGACGGTTTTGAACTCACCGGCCGGCGCATCCGACTGGCCATGCCAGCGGTTGCCCCAGCAGGCGATGGTGTTGTCTCTGCGTATCCCGCAACTAAGTTGGTTACCGGCGGTGACGGCTTTGAATTCACCGGCCGGCGCATCCAACTGCCCAAAATCGTAATCGTTGTAGCCCCAGCAGGCGATGGTGTTGTCGCTGCGCATCCCACAACTATGGGCCCAACCAGCGGTGACCGTTTTGAACTCACCGGCCGGCACATCCAACTGCCCATCATCGTTGTAGCCCCAGCAGGCGATGGTGTTGTCGCTGCGTATCCCGCAACTATGTTGGTTACCGGCGGTGACGGTTTTGAACTCACCGGCCGGCACATCCAACTGCCCATCATCGTTGTAGCCCCAGCAGGCGATGGTGTTGTCGCTGCGTATCCCGCAACTATGTTGGTTACCGGCGGTGACGGTTTTGAACTCACCGGCCGGCGCATCCGACTGCCCATGCCAGTTGGCGCCCCAGCAGGCGATGGTGTTGTCGCTGCGCACCCCGCAACTATGGCTCCCGCCGGCGGTGACCGTTTTGAACTCACCGGCCGGCACATCCAACTGCCCATACTCGTTGTTGCCCCAGCAGGCGATGGTGTTGTCTCTGCGTATCCCACAACTATGGCGCCGACCGGCGGTGACCGTTTTGAACTCACCGGCCGGCGCATCCAACTGCCCATGCCAGTTGTTGCCCCAGCAGGCGATGGTGTTGTCGCTGCGTATCGCGCATGTATGACTGTCACCGGCAGCGATGGTGGTGAAAGTTGAGGCTGTGTCGGGTTGGCATTGTGGGCTGGCGGGATCGACGGTGACGGCAGGCTTGTTCTGGTAGCGCCACAAGAACGTGGCGATCTGGGCGCGGTTGAGGGTGTCGTCGGGTGAGAATGTTGTAGCCGAAGTGCCGGTGGTGATCCCTTGGGCCGACATCCAAGACACCGGGTGTTGCTGCCAGCCGGCGACCACATCGACGAACGAGTGCGAGCGGCTTGGGGCGGGCCTACCGTCCAGGCGCCACAAGAACGCAGCTATCTGGGCGCGGGTCAACGTGTCATCGGGTGAGAACATGGTTGGGCTGGTGCCGGTGGTGACACCGGTCGATGACAGCCACGACACCGCGCCGTTCTGGGTTTGGTCGGTGACGTCCACGAAAGAGTGCGCGGGCGCCTGCGGGGAGCCCTGCATTCGCCACAGCCACAGCGCCGCCTCGCCTCGGGTCACCGGCGTGGCGGGTTCGAAACACGGACCGGGCTCGGCGATGCCGTTGTCGACGGCCCACTGCACGGGCTCGGTGTAGTAGCGACCGCTTTCGACGTCGCCGTACCCAGCCACCGCCCCCGCCGGCGACAGCGAGAACCCCGTCAACGCCGCCGCCAAACCCAACACCAACCCTATAACAACAAATCGTTTGACCATACGAACCATTGTCGCATCACCCCCCCCCCCCCCCCCCCCCCGCAAGTCGAATCAGCCGGCAACCGGGACGTGATCCCAGGCCGCCACGAAGACTCGTTTCCCGATGGCAGACGAGGTCGTGGTCGAACGGCCGAACCCGACCCGCAACCGGTCCGCGTCGTCAATATGAGAGCCGCCCACCAGCATCGACGCCACCAACGACAACGCCCTAGCCCCGGACCCGCGCCCCGACTCAGGCGGGCGCACCACCTCATCGATCAAAGCCTCCAAACCCAGACGGTCCATCACCGTGCCCGCCAACAACAACCCCGCATCAGCCACCAAAGACCCCTCACCGAACTCAACCCCCAACCCGTCGATCCCACCAGATATGCTGCTCACAACAAGAGCCTCCTCACATGGCCGAAAACGACCGTTGATTCAAACAGCATTCTCCCACCTCAAGAGGCCTCTCAAGTGGACGCGCCACCCACAAGCCCCACACCGCCACGGTGGATCCAGGCTTAGAGGTTGTAGTTCTCTTCGTCGGGTGAGGTCTCTGTGGTCGGCCGCGCCCTCGGTTCCGGAGGCGTGATGAGGAACACCTGCTCGGCCACCCGTTCCATCCTTCCTTCAAGGGCGTAGCAAGCTCCGCTCGCGAAGTCGAGTAGTCGGCGTCGTGTGCTCCGCTCAGCGTTCTGCAGGTTCATGATCACCGGCTGGCCCGCTTTCAACCGCTCGCCTATCCGCGGCGCCTCTTCGAAGATTGTCGGGGAGGCCGAATGGGGGTTCGTTGTCGACGGCCTGGTGGGGGGGTCGTCCACGATCCGCACTGCGGAAGCCCCGGCGGAAGCTGACCGGCCATCCGCGCCCGCCTGGCCATGCGCAGGATCGACCGGGGCAACTGGGCGTACTGGCTGGTCCGAGGACATGATCGGACGCACCGTTGCGCTGCCCGGACCCTGTGTGAAATCGCGGCTCGCCGCAGTCGTACTGTGGACCGCCTCTCCCCCGGGCGCGAACGCACCACCTGTCACACGGTCGTCGTAACGCTCGTACTCCTCGTCTGATCCGAGCCCAAGATAAAATAATGCCTTTTTCAACATGCTCAACACCTGCCTCCGCGTCCAAATGTAGCGCTACGACGACCGCCGATGGGCAACCCCCCTCGAATAAGCGCTCTCAGAGCGCACGCAAATAGGCAAGCCTTCGAGTTGCAGCCCTTTGTTTCCCGCTCGGGCCGCGGCATTGTTCGGGCCACCGGTCAACGGAGGGGTCATTGCTCGATTTTCTGCTGTTCTCGGTTACGCCGACCGAACAGAGCAGTCCCGACCCGAACCATCGTCGAACCCTCTTGCACGGCGACCTCAAGATCAGCGGTCATCCCCATCGAGCACTCCAGAAGACCCAGTCGATCCACCAGCCCGCGAAGCATCGCAAAGCCCGGACGGGCTTGCTCCGGGGCTCCTATCGGCCCTATGCCCATCAGTCCGATCACGCTGAGTCCAAGATCGCCCAATCGCGCGACCAGGTCGGGGACCGCTGCGGCGGGGCACCCGCGTTTGGCCGGTTCGCCGGAGAGGTCCACCTGCACCATCACCCGAGCCCGGGGAGACCGCCTCGCCAGTTCCTCTCCGAGGTCGAGACGGTCGATGGACTGCCACACATCAACAACCGAAGTCAGCCTGCGAATCTTGTTGCGTTGCAGGCCTCCGACAAAATGCACTTGGGGACGGTTCTCACAGCGCGCCAGCAGCGCTCGATCCTTGTGGAGCAGCTCCTGTGCGTAGCTCTCGCCGACGTCGGTGCAACCGGCGTCGACCGCGGCTGTGATGGTGTCGGTGGAATGGCCCTTGGTGACCGCCACGATCCTCACCTTCTCGCCGTTCACCGCTGCGAGGCGCGCGCGTAGCTGCGACAGGCGACCGGCGATCAGGGCGGCGTCGGTCATCTCTTCTCCAGCCATGCGACCGTCGCCTGCCGCTCCGATTCGCCGCGCGTGCGATGTGAGAACCAGCGGCTGTCGGCCGTGTCGAAGGGCATTGCGCTGTCGGGTGGAGCGACGATTGAGAATGAAGAGACGCCCGCCTCGCGACATTGCGCCGAAACTGCGGCAGGAAGGTCCAACGCGGGCGCGCCGTCGGCGGTTCTCGAACGCACGCAATCACCCGCAGCAGATGCCACCAGGTCCAACTCGGCACACCCGAACCGATAACCGGAGGGGGCGATGCAGGGACCCAGCAGAGCGTGGACCTCATCGCCGCCGAGTCCGTGCAGAACGTCGAACGTCGCCCCGATCACTCCTTCGACGATTCCCCGCCAGCCTGCGTGAACAATCCCGACGAGGCCCTCAGCAGCGAGCACCAGAGGCGCGCAGTCAGCTGTTTGAACCGAAAGCACCGCCTCGACACAGCCCGTCACGCTCGCGTCCGCGGGCGCGGCACACCGCGCACCGGGCTCATCCACGACCACTGCGTTCGCGCCGTGGACCTGCTGCAGCCATGTCCAAGGACCCGGAGCGAGGGAATCTCTCGCGCGAGCCAGCATTTCAGGGTCGCTGTCAACTGAGAAGTCGCCGTCACATCGCTCCGAGCAGCGAACACGCACGACATGGCCGTCGCCGGCGGGAAGGGAGCGCTCGATCACGCGCCGCCCCCGCTACCTCAGGAACGATGGAACGTCGAATTCGTCGCCGAGGTCGAGATCATCGTCGCCGAACGAGGCGAAGACATCGGCTATCGGAACGTCTCCGGTCGGTTGCGAAACGAGCGGATCGTCAGGTGCGAACGTTTGACGGGTAGTCGCACGCGAATCATCCCAGCGGTCGAATCCAGCGGCGATGACAGTGACTCGGACATCGTCGCCCATCTCATCATCAACAACCGTTCCGAAGATGATGTTGGCGTCCTGGTGGGCGACTGCGTGAATGATCTCTGCCGCCTCGTTGACTTCGATCAGGCCCAAGTCGGCGCCGCCGCTGACATTGAGCAGGATGCCCCGGGCATTCTCGATCGAGGCCTCGAGGAGCGGGCTTGAAATAGCGTCACGCGCGGCTGCGACAGCCCGGCCCTCGCCGGTCCCTTGACCGATCCCCATCAGTGCGCTTCCTGCGTCAGTCATGATGGTCCGAACATCAGCGAAGTCGGTGTTGATCAGACCCGGGGTCGTGATCAGGGAGGTGATGCCCTGAACACCTTGCAGCAGGATCTCGTCTGCCATTTTGAACGCGTTGAGAACGGATGTGTTCGTGTCGGACACGGTCAGCAGGCGATCGTTGGGGATGACTATCAGGGTGTCGACCTTCTCCTTCAGTTTCTGGATTCCAGTCTCGGCTTGGACCGACCGACGACGCCCCTCGAAGGCGAAGGGGCGTGTGACCACGCCGATCGTCAGCGCTCCCTCCGATTTGGCAAGCTCTGCGATCACGGGCGCGGCGCCTGTTCCGGTGCCTCCCCCCTTGCCCGCGGTGATGAACACCATGTCGGCGCCGCGAATCGACTCGCGGATCTCGTCGAGGTGGGCCTCCGCAGCCAGGCGTCCGACTTCCGGGTCGCTGCCGGCGCCTAGACCGCGGGTCAGGTCGCGGCCGATGTCGATCTTCTCGTCAGCATCGCTCATCAACAGCGCTTGCGCGTCGGTGTTGGCGGCAATGAACTCGACGCCTTTCAGTCCGGCATCGATCATGCGGTTGACAGCGTTGACACCGCCACCGCCGACGCCTATGACCTTGATGACAGCGAGATAGTTCTGCGGATGAGACATCGCTTGTGGACCTCGAAGTTGAATCGAAAACTGAATCGGATTCGCACCCGACAGGTGCTAGTCAACCGATGACCGTATACGAGTGCGAGGCTATATCCGCGGACGGTCAGCTGATTTGAGCCCAGGCGCCGCACACAGGGTCGCGCTGGATGGTCGGAAAATCGGGGACAGCCACGTCGATCACCCGAATACAGGTGAGATCAACCCCGTTCAGAACAGTTCTAAGCGCCTGGACCTTGTCATTCAGAAGCGTCGCTTCGCCAAGATGCGCCACGGCCTCCCCGACGAGGTCCAAGCCGACCACTCCCCTGGCCTGTGCGGACGGAGCCGGACTGTAGGTGACCGCCTCGATCCACAAGAGAAGATCGTCGGGCAGGGCCGAGATCAAGGCAAGCCCCGGCAGCGACTGCGGCTCAACCTCACCCAACGCGACACGGGCTTCAACTGAGATCCTCGGCAGTTGCTCGTAGTCCGAGCCGCCTTGGGCCATCACCGTGCCGGTCGCGTCGACAACCGCGACCCTGCCACCGTCTGTGGTGAGCTGCGCGACGGCAGTCCTCTCGACCACCTCAATCTTCAGTGTTCCGGGCCACGATCTCTCAACGTCGGCATGCAGCACCCAGGGGAGCGCTTCAAGATCGGCTTTGATCGCACCGGTCTCAATGTCGTTGAGTGGAGTTCCCTTCTCGAGCCCGATGCTCTGTTCTGCCTCCGCGAGCCGGGAGGTGCCCGATCCGGTGATCTCGACGTGATCGAGGTCGAGCAGCGGTGAGCGCAGCGCCGCCCAACCACAGAAGATCAGCCCCAGGATTGCCAGACCGACGAGGATGAACCGGAGGCGCCGTCGACCTTCGGCGCGGCGCACCGCAACACGTCGGGCACGGAGCCGCGGATCAATGTCGGTCACGGTCGTCATCGGGACTCCGCGGCGGTGTCGGGAGCGGTGGCGTTGCCGGCTTCGGTGTCGGGTGCGGTGGCGTTGCCGCTGAGGTCATTGAAGCCCAGCAATTGGGTTTCGAATGCGAGTTCCACGCCGTGTCCCTCGAACACGAGCCTTTGAATCTCCTTCATCAGCGCCAGAATGTCGCCGGAGCATCCGTTCTCGTCGGCCTGGATGAAGTTGGCGTGCTTCGGCGACACTTCGGCAGTGCCGATCCGCAAACCCTTGGCCCCGACCGACTCAATGAGCCTGCCGGCGCTGTCGCCGTCGGGGTTGGCGAAGACCGAGCCCGCATTCTGGCCGCCAGGTTGATTGGCCCGCCGCCACTGCACGATCTCGAGCAGCAGAGCCTTCCCGATGGCCGGATCGCCGGGGACCAGCTCGAAGCGGGCTTCGAGCACGAGCTCCGTCGCACGCACCGACGAACTGCGATAACCGAACTGCAGATCCTTGTTGGCACGCCACTCATGGACGCCAGTGCGAAGGTCGACCAACAACGCGGCCTTCAAAGAGTCCTTGATCTCAGCGCCGTGTCCGCCCGCGTTCATCCGCACCGCGCCGCCGACCGACCCGGGGACTCCCACGGCCCACTCGAACCCGGCAAGTTCGGCGTTGACGCAAGCGCGGGCTACGACCGGCAACTTGGCAGCGGCGCCGGCAACGACGGTCGTGCCCCGAACACCGACCTCAGCGAAGTCCCGACCGAGCACCACAGCGATCCCGGCGAATCCATCGTCGCTGACCAAAAGATTGGATCCTCTGCCGACGACCGACAGCGCCACATCGGGACCTCCTTTCGTTCCGGCCAGCACCTCACAGAGCGCGGCCAGGTCTTCGCGGGTGTCGACGGTCACGAGCGCCGTGGCACAACCCCCGACGCGATAGGTGGTCAGCGGACCGAGGGGCGCGTCGAACTGGGTCTTCTGCGACAGCCGGCTCGAGCGCAACGCGTCCGCGACACTGCTGAGGTTGATCGAATCGAGGCTCGTCATTGCCGTGTCCCAGACTGCTCGGGGCCCGGACGCAGCCGTTCGAGAACGGCGTCCGGAACGCTGGTCAGATCTCCCGCTCCGAGAGTCAGGCAAAGATCACCCGGCTTGAGACGTCGCACAAGCAGTTCCGCGACGTCGCCGAGGTGCGGTTCATATGTGACACGGCTCCGGGGATGAGCGCTTGAGACGGCGTCCGCCACCAGTTTCCCGGTGACCCCCGGGCGCGGGGTCTCGCCCGCAGAGTAGACGTCTGTCACGACAACCTCGTCAGCTCGCACAAAAGCATCTGCGAAGTCCTGGCCCAGGGCGGCGATCCTGCTGTAACGGTGGGGTTGGAACACGGCCACGATCCGCTTCCAGTCGCCGTCCTCAGCGGCATCCAGGGCAGCCTGGACCTCTGCGGGAAGGTGAGCGTAGTCGTCCACGAAGGTGACGCCCGAGGCTTCCCCGCGGAACTCGTAGCGGCGTGCCACCCCTCCGAATTGCGACAGAGCCCGACTTGCCGCATCAGCCGGTGCTCCCAGTTGGAGCGCGACCACAGCGGCGGCGGCGGCGTTGAGCGCATTGTGGAGCCCCGGCGTCGGCAGGTCGACACTGACCACATCCTCGGTGCGATGGCGCAACGAGAACGAGACCGAGGCACGGCCCCTCACGATCTCTGCGAGCTGATAGTCGGCCTCCGAAGTCGTCCCGTAGGTCACCGCATCCAACCGTCTGGACAGGGCGAGCGCCTCGGGGTCGTCCACACACATGACGCAGTTCGCAGCCTCCTGGCCGAATTCAGCGAAAGCAGCCCGGAGCGCGGCAGGTTCTCCTCCGTAAGTGTCGAGATGGTCCGGCTCGATATTGGTGATGACGGCGACTTCGGGACCCAGCGACAGAAACGTGCGATCGGATTCGTCGGCTTCCACGACCAGCAGCTCACCGGCACCCCACACCGCGCCTGAACCGATCTCGTTGATGTCCCCGCCGATGATGAACGACGGATGGAACCCTGCTTCGGACAGAATCATCGACAACATCGAACTGGTCGTGGTCTTGCCGTGCGTGCCCGCGACAGCGACGGTTCGTCTCTGCTCGGAGACGGCCGGCAGCAGGTCCATTCGTCGCAGCACCTCTTTTCCCAGGCGGCGGGCCGCGACCAGTTCAGGGTTGCGTTCCGGAATCGCACTGCTGATCGCCACCAGTTCGGCATCCGCGACATTGGCGGCTTCGTGGCCGATCGCCACCGTGATGCCCTCCGCCCGGAGCCGTTCAACGATGAGGCTTTCTTTGAGATCGCTTCCAGTCACCTCATGGCCCATTGCTGCGAGCACCGAAGCGATCGCGCCCATGCCCGCGCCGCCTGCACCGATCACGTGGATCCGTCGTGGAGTACTGAGATCAACGGTCATGTCTCACTCGGCCTGGAAAGAGGGCGCTTGGCATATCGCTCAAGCAGATCGACAACAGCTTCCGCGGCGTCGGGCCGTCCTTGGGCCTTGGCCGCAGCGGACATTGAGGCTAGTCGCGGCTCGTCGCCGAGCAGCTCGTCTACTTCGGAACGCAGCCGCTCACTGTCGAGTTCGCTGTCGTGTACGACCGTTGCAGCGTCGCTGCGCGCGAGGACACGGGCGTTCGCGGTCTGGTGATCGCCCGGAGCGCCGGGAAGCGGGACAAGGATCGCCGGAACGCCCGCGATGGCCAGTTCTGCGACGGTGCTCGCTCCGGCCCGACACAGGACAAGATCGCTCGCTGCATAAACCGAAGCCATGTCATGCTCGAACTCGACCAGCTGCAGGACCAGCTCATCATCAGCTGCCGGGGCCCCGCTGCCCGTCGCCGTCGAGCTGGTCTTCGGGGCGCGGTGGTCGGCCACTCGGTCCTTGAGGTCGGCGTAGTCGCGCTCGCCGGTGATATGGCGAACCGTCAGATCGTCGCGATCCCGCCATTGACCCAGTGCCCCGAGCAGTGCCTCATTGATCCTGCGTGCCCCCAGGGATCCGCCGAACACCGACAGGAGCTTTCGGCTCGGGTCGACCCCGAGCCGCCGGCAGGCCGCGTCCCTCTGGGAGGACCGGTCGACTTCGCTGACCATCGAGCGCACCGGATTGCCCGTCCACACCGCTCCGGGCAGATCAACGTCGGGGAACGGCACCGCTGCGGCCTTCGCGAACCTCGAGCCCAACCGATTCGCGGCACTCGGCACCGCGTTCTGTTCGGCGACAACCAGAGGGACCCGCCAGAGGACCGCGGCGACGACAGCAGGAACCGAGGCAAAACCGCCGACGCCTACCACCACCGCCGGACGCCATCGAGCCATCCGGACGATTGCCTCCAGGATGGCCGCGCAGAGCCCCGCCACGGCGCCCACGTTGCGAAGCGTGAGTCTGCGAGCGACGCCGCGGCCCGGCAGTGCGGTCAAGGCGAAGCCTGCATCGGGCACGATCCTGGTCTCGAGTCCGCGGCGACTGCCCACGTAGTGGACGGCGTCGCTGCGTTCGCAACGCGACGCGATCTCCTCCGCGATGGCGAGCCCCGCAGCCACGTGGCCCCCCGTTCCACCCCCGGCTACCACAGCCCAGACGCGCCCAGAGCCCGTCATCGGCCTTGGCGGGCGACGTTGAGCAGGATTCCCGTGGTCGCCATCATCACCACCAACGAAGTCCCGCCGTGCGACAACAGCGGGAGCGTCACGCCGACCGTCGGCACCAACCCCATCACCGAACCCAGGTTGAGGCAGGCCTGGGAGAAGATCCAGGCGGTGATGCCGACTGCCAGCAGCATCCCGAACCTGTCGGCTGCCCTCAACGCCACCCAGGATCCCGCAACTCCGATTCCGAGATAGAGCAGAATCACGGTGCCGGCGCCGACGATCCCCAGTTCCTCCGCGATCACCGCGAAGATGAAGTCACTGTGGGCATAGGGAACGAAACCCCATTTCGCCAGCCCGTCTCCCAGACCCGTGCCGCGGATGCCGCCGACCGTGATGGCGTGCAGCGACTGCAGGAGCTGGAAACTGGCCCCGTCCGGATCGCTCCATGGATCAAAGACGCTCAACAAGCGCTCGCGGCGCCACTCGGTGTTCCAGACGACCGCTCCGGACAACAGAACTCCGGCCGCGCCTGTCGCTGACAACTGGCGCATCGGCGTGCCCGCCCAGAACAGCATGGTCAACGCGATCACCCCGAGAATCAAGGTGTTGCCGAAATGAGGCTGCAACATGAACAGAACTGAGAACAGGCCCGTGCAGAACAGCACCGGGAACAGGGTCGTGCGGGCGTCACGGACGTCGCGGCGGGGCCTCGACAAGACGTCGGCGACGAACAGGATCAAGGCGAGTTTTGCAACCTCGGAGGGCTGGAACGAGATGACGCCCAGATCAAGCCAACGGGTCGCGTTGTTCTGGCTGACCCCGAAGCCCGGGACCAGCACCAGCGAGAGCAGGAACAGGGAGCTGACCAACCCAGGAGAGGTGAAGATCCGCCAATGGTGGTAGTCGATGCGGATGGTCGCGAGCATCAGGATCAGACCGACCCCGGCCGAGGCGGCCTGCCGGCTGAACTTGCTCCAAGCACTGCCGCTGTCCGCGATGCTCACAACGGCCGAAGCCGACAACACCATCACCAACCCGAGCACGACGAGGGCACTGACCATCACCAACAGCGACAAGAACAGTAGGGTCTGTCGCCCCACCGGAGCAGCAGCCGTTCGCTTGTCGCCGGTCTTCGGGCGACGGGTCGTCGAAACGGGGCCGGCGCCCTCCGACGGCCTGGCCGACCGCGGCTGTTTGGGGGCAGTCCGGCCGGTCTTCATTGTCGCTCCCCCACCGCTCTGATGAAATCCTCCCCGCGTTCCCGGTAGCTCCGGTACCAGTCGAACGAAGCGCATCCCGGACTGAGCAGCACGGGAACTCCGCCCTCGGCGAGACGACGCGCACGCGCCACCGCGTCGTCCATGTCGGCAGCGACTTCGACAAGATGCGTTGCGCAGAACGCGTCGGCGACCTCGGCCGAAGCATCGCCGATGGCCACCACCCCCACGACGCGGCTCGCTTCAAGCACCATCTCCGCGAGGTCCACGCCCTTGTTCTGGCCCCCCGCGATCAACACGACGGGACCGAAGCCGCGCAGGGCCGCCGAGGTCGCATGCGGAGTGGTCGCCTTGGAGTCGTCGTAGTAGGTCGAGCCGTCGATCTCGCCGATCGGTACGATCCTGTGGGGCAGTCCCTCGAATTCGTGACAGGCCTGCGCAACCGCGTCGAGCGTCGCGCCGACCGGTGTGGCCGAGGCGGCGACCGCCAGCGCTGCTTCAATGTCGTGGGGAAGGCCGCGCCACAGGTCTTTCACGTCTGCAAAAGGCCCCTGCGGGCCGGTCAACTCGCCGCGGACGACCCGCCAGTCGGCCCGGTGTCCTCCGAAGGTCACGGTGGGCAGATCCGGACTCACATGGCCCATCACGACCGGATCCATGGCGTTCGCCACGCAGACCCCGTTGGTCGTGAGGTTCCGCCATATTCGGGCCTTCGCGTTCTCGTAGGAGGCCAGGTCGAGGTGTACGTCGAGATGGTCGGGCGCGAAGTTGAGCCAGGTGGCGACTCGAGGCGTGAAGTCACGGATCCGTGCCAGCCGGAACGAGCTGGCCTCCACAACGAACACCTCGGTCGAATGATCCCCGATGGCTTCGACCAACGGAACATCGGTGTTCCCGGCCGCGACTGCTTCGGTTCCGGAGCGCTTCAGTGCATCGGTACACAACTCGACGACAGTGGTCTTGCCGTTGGTGCCGGTGACTGCCACGATTGGACGCTCGTCCCATTGAGCAGCGAGGTCGAGCTCCGAAACCAGCGGCAGTCCCCGCCGGCGAGCATGCTCGAAGACCATGTGGTGTTCAGCGAGCCCCGGAGTCGGGACGACGAAGTCGACCTGGTCCAGGCGCTCCTCCAGCTTCGCTCCGGACTCGAGGAGTTCAATTCCGAGTTCATCGGCGAATCCGCGCACGAGGTCATCCAGCCTGTCGTCGAAGGCCGCCACCGCATGGCCCCGTTCGACGAGTGCTCTGGCAACCGCGCGGTTGGTGAGGCCGAGACCACCAAGAAGCGCCCTGTTGCGAACACCGAGGTTCGGCGAGGTCGTCCTGCTCGCCGCGGTCATGCCGTGAACCCCGCAACGATCGCGTCGCGATAGAAGATCCCCAGACCGACCGCGGTACACAGCCCGGACATGATCCAAAGCCGCACGATCACCGTTGTCTCAGGCCATCCCGCGAGCTCGAAGTGATGGTGGATCGGGGCCATCCGGAACAGCCGCCGCCCACCGAACCGGTGGAACACGATGATCTGCAGAATCACCGAAGCCGTCTCGACGACGAAGAGGCCGCCGATGATCGGCAACAGCAGATGCGTGCTCGTGGACAGGGACAGTGCCGCGAGACCGCTGCCTATGGCCAGCGAACCCGTGTCGCCCATGAAGATCTGCGCGGGCGCCGCGTTCCACCACAGGAAGCCGACTATGCCGCCGACCATCGCCGCGGAGATGACCGCGAGGTCCAGCGCCGCGGGGTTGCTGTAGTTCTCAAGATGGCGGAACTGCCAGAAGGCGATGAGGGTGAACGCCGCGAAGCAGATCACTCCGGCCCCGGCTGCCAACCCGTCGAGTCCGTCGGTGAGATTGACGCTGTTGGTGGTCGCGAGGATCAGCAGCACGGCCCAGAGCATCCAGCCGATCCGTCCGAGCTCCCACCCCGGATTGTCGAAACGGGTGAAGGCGACGGTGGTGTGAACGCTGGTGAACTCGGTCATCAGGAACGCGAATCCGACCGCCACGACCAGCAGGCCGATGATCTTGGCGCGCTTGTTGAGTCCGCGGTTGCGCGCGGCCACGACTTTGATCCAGTCGTCTAGCAGGCCGACCGCGCCGCCGCCGACAATGCACAGCAGCACGAAGATCCCGCGGAGGGTGTAGATGCCTCCGAAATAATCGGAGATGACGTATCCGAGCACCGCGCCCGACACGATCGCGACTCCGCCCATCGTCGGGGTGCCTGCTTTGGTGTGGTGTCCCTCAGGGCCGTCGCTGCGAATCGGTTGGCCGATCTTGTGCTCGGTCAGCCATCTGAGCAACAGCCTGGTTCCGAACAGCGACACGAACATCGACACGGCAGCGGCGATCAGCAGGCGGTTCACGATGCCGCTCCGGTTCGCCGCCGCAACTCCTCGGTCGCGACCTGTCGATCATCGAAGGCGACGGTTCGGGAGCCGATCGTCTGTGTCGCTTCATGCCCCTTTCCGGCGAGGAGCACCAGGTCTCCCTCACCAGCGAGGTCGAAGGCCGCGCCGATGGCTCGACGACGGTCGACTTCGACGAGGTCCGGAGGGGTGGCCATTCCTGAAACGATGGCAGAAATGACGTCCTCTGGGGGTTCGTCTCGGGGATTGTCGCTGGTGACGACGACCCTGTCAGCGAGACTGCGCACGACGCTGCCCATCAGCGGGCGTTTGTCGTGGTCGCGGTTCCCGCCGGCGCCGAAAACGACTATCAGTGAGTTTCGGGTCACGGCCCGCGCCGCGCCCAGGACCGCCTCGAGGGCGTCGTGAGTGTGGGCGTAGTCGACGATCACCGTGAAGGGCCGGCCCGCCTCGATCACCTCGAAGCGCCCGGGCACCGCGGGCGTCTTCGCCAGAGCATCCGCTACGTCCCCAGGCGCCTGCCCGAGCGCCACCGCGATCTCCGCGGCCATCACCGCGTTGGCCACGTTGAATTCTCCGGCCAGGGGCAGTTGAACCTCCCGCCCACGCCACCTGAACCTGTTCATGCAACGCTCGAATCGCAGGGAGTCCACGAGATGAGCACCGACTCGCACGGTCGGAATGGTGATCTCATCAGCCAGCCGTGATCCGAACTCGCCGTCCACGTTCACGATGGCCAAGTCGCTCAGTTCGGGACTGAACAGCCTGCGCTTGGCCGCGAAATACTCCTCGATCGTGCCGTGGTAGTCGAGATGGTCGTTGCCCAGGTTCGTGAACGCCGCGACCGTGAAGCGGCAGCCGTCGACTCGGTGCTGCGCCAGCCCGTGGGAGGAGACCTCCATGGCCACCGCGGTCACGTCCCGCGCGACCGCGTCGGCCAGGAACCGCTGCAGTTCCGGTGCTTCGGGGGTGGTCCGTTCACCGGTCAGGGTTCCGATCTCGGCCACCGGGACGCCCAGTTCCGACAGCAGCCGGCTGAGAATGCGCACGGTGGTGGTCTTGCCGTTCGTGCCGGTGACACCGACGAGTTGCAACGCTTGGCTCGGGTTGCCGTGAACGGCCGACGAAACGGGGCCGAGCGACTCACGCACAGAGGCGACCCGCAACTCCGCGACGCCCAGTCCGAGGGGGCGTTCCACCAGCAGCGCCGCCGCTCCGGCTTCAACGGCGGCGGCCGCATGGGAGTGTCCGTCGCTCGAGTCGCCGGTGATCGCGGCGAACAGAGCTCCGGGCACCATCGCCCGCGAATCGTGGCAGACGTCGCTCAGTTCGATGCCGGTCCACGATGCTTCCGGCTCAACGCCGACAATGCCGGCCGCCCGAGTCAGTTCCAGGCTCATTGGACCGACTCCTGACCGTCTGGGGACTCGATGGCCAGCGGGGCGACCGCGGGGTCTGAGCGGATGCGTTGGGCCGCAACGGTCTGCTCACCGAAGGGCGCAAGATGCAGTTGGCGGACCGAATAGCCGGCCAGTTCAGCGAAGACCGGGGCAGCGACGGCGCCGCCGGTGTAGTTCTCGCCTTGCGGGTCGTCGATAACGACTATGGCGCTCAGCACCGGGCCCTGGTCGTTTTCGACGATGCCCACGAAGCTGGCTGTGTAGTGCCGTTCCTCGGGTTCTCCCTCCTCGCTGCAGAGGTATCCCGACACGTCACCGCACGGTTGCCATGCGGTCCCGGTCTTGCCCGCCACCAGGAATCCCCGCAGCGCCGCACGTCGTCCGGTCCCGGAACTGACCACGCCGCGCAGCATTTCCATCACCGCCTGCGCGCTGTGTTGCGACACGACCCTCACCTCGGCATGCGCCTGGTTCACGGCGTCGTCGTCGAGGTCACGGTCGAGCACGAGCTTCGGCGCGACGCGGACCCCGTCGTTGGCCAGGGTGTTGTATGCCTGAATCAGCTGCAGCGGCGTGACGGCGATGCTCTGCCCGATCGCGGTGTTCGACAACAGCAGACTGTGAGAGTCGAGGTCGTCGAGGATCCCCGGGCTCTCACCGGGGAATGCCAGCCCGGTCGACTGCCCGAATCCGAAGTTCTCGAACGTCTGCTGGAGTGCGTCTGCTCCGAGGGCCTGCGCCAGCAGCACCGTGCCGGTGTTGGACGAGTGCCCGAGGATTGTGTAGGGGAGGTTGTCGACGGACGTGCCGTACGCCAGTCGATAGTCGTGGTAGGCATGGCTGTCCACGCCGCTCTCGCGCGCCACGTACACCGTCGCGGGGACCTCGACCATTTCGTCCACCCCCCATGCGCCATTCTCGAACACCCCCGCGAAGGTGATCCCCTTCATGGTTGATCCCGGTTCGTAGGCCCAAATTGCTCCCAGGTTGGCGTTGCTGCATCCGGCCTCGCCTGTCTCTGCGTCGCGCACGGCACTCGCCATGGCGTATATCTCACCAGTTCGCGGACTCGACACGATCGCGATGGCCGTGGTGCCCCCCGTCTCTCGCAGGGTTCGCGCCAGGAGCTGCTCCGCTTCATACTGGATGTTGCGATCAATGCTGAGTCTCAGTTCCTCACCGGGCGCATGGGGTTCGACCACCTGATAGCCGTCGGGGATCTGCACGGCGCCGCCGAGCTGCGTCTGGCGGAGGGCGCGACCGGGGCTGCCTTCGAGTTGTTCGTCGTACTTCTTCTCGAGTCCCGATATTCCCACTTGTTCAGTGTCCACCCGACCCACGACGGACAGAGCTGAACAGGGCCCGTTGGGGTGCTCGCGGTACTGCTCCGCGAGGATCCATATGCCCGGGAGGCCGAGCTCCGCCACCGCTTCCCCGACCTCGGGTTCAACCTGGCGTTGGAGGTAGACGAAGCTCTTGTCGCTGCGAAGCCTTGCGGCCATCACTTCCGGATCGGTGCTTAGCACGGTGGCCAACTGCGCGACGATGTCATCCACGTCGACGGGAGTGTCGGAGTTCGCCAGACCGCGGGGATCCCCGACAATGGACGGACGCGGCAACGAGAACGCGAGCAGGCGCCCCTGGCGGTCCACGACATTGCCGCGGGATGCATCGATGTGCTCTTCGCGCAGATAGCTTCCGACGTTGTTCAGCAGGTCGTCGTCGGGACTCACCTGCAGATCGACCAGCTTCCAGACGAACCCGGCCGAGGCGAGAACAAGCACGGCGAATATCACGCCCACTCTCCACGGGTTGACTTCGACACGATCTGTTCTCGCATCGCCGCGGCCTCCTGCACCGCTCACGCTCGTCAACCCTCTCATCGGTTCGCCGCGATCGGCGGGGTGAACGGGTCGGCCCCCTCCGGCGGAGCCAGAAGCCCGGGCGGCAACGGCGCCAGCAGCGCCACTTCGGGTGCGGGGACGAGTCCGGCTCGCGTGGCAGTCTCAGCGAGACCTTCGGGCGAGTCGTACCAGGCGCGTTGGGCGAGGACGTTGATACGGGTCTCGCGCAGCTCTTCGATCTCGCGCTGTATGCCGTCGATCTCGGACTGCGTCTGGATGTCGCTCGCGAACAGACCGGCGACGGCGAACGCGATCACAACTGCAAGGGAGGTGACGACCGTCAACGCAGGCCAGATCCTGTCCTTCTTCGCAGCGGCTGGCTTGGCCGGCGCCACGCGCAGATTCGGCCGGGCTGCGGTCTTCGGCGTCGGGCGTGGAGCCGTTCGAGCGGTCTGGGATGTTCGGCGGGAGGCGGTCGAGACCATCATTGCGCCTCTTCGAGTTTTTCGACCGCGCGCAACCGAGCCGCTTCTGAGCGTCGGTTGCCCGTGATCTCATCGTTGCCGGGTTTGCGAACGCCGCGCCACAGCAGCCGCACGGTCGCCTGTTCCTCCGCTGGGGGTGGCAGGCCCGGGCGAGGTGGCGTCGATTCGCCCGCGGCGTCTCTGAAACACCGTTTCACGATCCGGTCCTCGCCGGAGTGGTAGGCCAGAACGGCGCATCGTCCTCGTGGCGCAAGCAGCGAGAGGGCCCGGGTGAGTGCGTCTTGGAGTATCTCCAACTCTTGGTTGACCTCGATCCGCACGGCTTGGAACGTCCGGCGCGCAGGATGACCCCGACGCCGGCGAACCGCGGCCGGCACGGCGCCGCTAACCACGTCTGCCAGTTCGACGGTCGAAGTGACCGGCCGGGCCGCCACGATCGCGCGCGCGATCCGGCTCGCGTCGGGTTCGTCACCATGACGCCGCAGGAGCGAGGTCAGCGCACGCTCGTCGTAGCTGTTGACCACGTCAGCGGCGGTGATTCCCCCGCTGCGATCCATCCGCATGTCGAGCGGGCCGCTGTGCCGGTAGCTGAAACCCCGCTGCGCCGTGTCGAGTTGGGGTGAGCTGACGCCGAGGTCGAAGAGACACGCCGAGACTTCGTGGTGACCGAGTTCTCGCACCACTTCGGTGATCTCGTCGAAACGCCGATGCATTCCGATCACCCGTTCGCCATGGGGCGCGAGCCGCGCGCATGCGGCATCGAGTGCTTCAAGGTCGCGGTCCAACCCGATCACCGACAGCCCCTCGTTGGCATTGAGCAACGCCTCGGTGTGCCCGCCACCGCCGAGAGTCGCGTCGACCACAACGCCGTCGGGCACCTCGGACAGCACTGCGACGACTTCATCAACCATGACCGGCTGATGCCGGAATTCGTCGGGGGGGTCAAGGTCTGCCATGAATCGTGTTCCATAGGGTCGACAGTGCTCTTCGCTGCTCAAGTGATCGATTCTGAATCGGGAGGTCCGAGCCCGTATTCGCGGACAATGGAGGAGACGAACTTGGCGGCGCCCGAGGGGAAGACGGAAGACCAGCGATCCGGGTCCCAAACTTCGATCCGTTCAAGGACTCCGGCCACGATCACGTTGCGGCCGAGGCCGGCGAGGTCCCTGAGATGGGGGGCCAGGCGCATTCGGCCCTGTGAGTCGGGGATCACTTCGTCGGCGAGGCTCGCGAAGGCCCGCAGGTGGTCCATGTCCGCCCGTCCTTTCGAGACCTGCTCTTTGAGGTGGCTCGCCATGCGCCCAAACTCGTCCGGCGGGAGGATCGCCATGCAGCGGTCGAGCGGAACAGTGACGGCTCCCTGGGCCAACTTCGAGCGGAAGGTCGCAGGAAGGATGAGTCGGCCCTTGTCGTCGAGCGTGTGCTCGTAAGTCCCCATGAACTTGGCCATTTCGCACCCCCTGTCCTCTTGGCGGACAACTCAGGCTCCCTTATCCACCATATCGCTCCACTATACTCCTATACACCCCACAATTTTGCAAGTACATCCCTCGCGCGACATTGACCTCCGCCTCGAGCGCAACCGCTGGGAGGTGCCGCATCTCACCGGCGGGTCGTCTGTCCGGTCTGTCCGGGAGCAGATTCGCCGGTCGGGCCGCCCGGTCGGACTACTGAGGCAGGCGGGCTCGAAGGAGATCGAGAACCGGCAGGTCCCCGATCTCAAAAACCTGCGACTGCCACCGCGCTACGGCTTCAGAATCCACCGGCACAGCCAGCAGAGAGGCTGTCAGTTCCGCGGAGAATCGACGATGCACCACCGTTTGAAAACGGATCCAGTCGCGAGTCCGCCGCTGGCTCAGTCCGACGGCCTTCTGGCCGCCCGAGAACACTTCGCCGGGGCCGCGGCCCAGGAAACAGACCATTCTCGACCAGGCATCGCTGCTCGCAGGACCACGGTGAACCCACACGGACGGCACCTGTGCATCTGTGAGCGCCAGCGCGAAAGCGTCTCCGAGCCAGCCCGCCGCCGCAACCACATCGTCGCTCCACAGCGCGTCGCCGGAGGGCAGCCAAACGTCGATCCACACATGTTGAGAGGGAACCAGAAGCACTGCTCCTCCCCCGCTGCTGCGACGTGCGACCGACACGTCGAGCGCAGAGGCGCGTTGCCAGTCGACCTCGCTGAAAGGTTGGGAGCTGCCGATCACCAACGCAGTCGACTGCGTCTCGAAGACGCACAGAGTCCGCTCTGCGCGGTCCGGAGGGACGAACTCATGAAGGCCCGAAGCGCTGCCCTGGAGGTGCTCGACGGTCCAGGTCACGCTGAGCGGCGCTGGTCGGTCAAGAGGCCCCGCAAGTAAGAGGCCCCGTAAATAGGCAGAGGATTTCCGAGTGCGAACGGCTTGATTCGCGGGGCCGCAGCTCGACCTTGCCGGCGAGCGTCAAACAGACCGCTCGACGGACCGGCACGACCGCGAGCGGCTCGAACGTTGCGTTGAGGACGAGGACTCCGGCCATGGGCGAACGCTAGCCCATCCGCTTGCGCCGGTTCTCAGCTTTGCACCAACGCAACCAGACGACCACGTCGCCGGCAACAACGCGAGACTCCGGATCCCCGTATTGGGTGGAGAGCCGAAAGCGAAGCATCTCCGGGTCCGGCAATGGAAGGAAGGGGCGACGCCGCAACCAGTCGTCAGGCACGAACCGTCTCGCCTCGAGCACTGCCGTGGCCCACAGGGAGGGTCGGCAAATGATCGCCCCCAACACTGAGAACATGAACTGTTGCTGTCTCATAGGCACTGTCTCATAGGCACTGTCTCATGGTTCCCCGAAGCGGTGTCCGGCGCCCCTGAAACCGACCGCCGCCGCGCCGATCAAGGGGCCCTCAGCAGCCAGGCCCGCGGGAACGATGCTCGTGCCGACAGAATGCTGCAGTCGCGCCACTCGGTCGCATTCGAGTTGGGCCGCCTCGAAAAAAACACTGCCGTAGCCCAGCGCAACGGAGCCCGCCACAACCGCAAGCTGCAGATCCAACAGATTGGCGACCGAGCCCACCGCTCGACCGACCATCGTGCCCGCTCTGGCCCGTTCCGCTGAGGGGGCGTCACTGGCCGGAACACCGGTCCGAAAGGCGATGGCGGTGCCGCTCGCTTCGCTCTCGAGCACCCCGCGGACATGATCGGGCAGTTCGGTACCCTCCGGTTCGACGACAACGTGTCCGATGTGTCCTGCGTTCCCGAACGCTCCATCGAGAAGTCTGTTGTCGAGGACGATCCCGCCGCCGACTCCGGTCGACACGACCATGGCAATGTAGTTCGACACTCCGACGGCAGCTCCGAGCCATCCCTCCGCCAGAGCCAGGGCCTTGGCGTCGTTGTCGACGAACGTGGGCAGCCCGGTGAGTTCCGCGATCCGGGAACGCAACGGAAAGTCACGCCAGACCCCGATGTTGAGCGGGGACACCTCCTCGCCGTCGGGGAGCATCGGACCGCCGGAACCGACCCCGCAGACGTCGAGCGAGCCAAGATCGAGCGCCCCGACGATCCCCGCCAGTCGACTGAACAGCTCCTCCGCGTCGCTTGCTCCGGTGGAGTCGACCCGGACGCGCCGACCGATCTCACCGGCGTGGGTCACGGTCGCAGCTTCGAACTTGGTTCCGCCGATATCGACCGCAAGCGCAACAGGCATGGGTCTGAATCTAGTTAGCATTGACGCCTCGGAGACACTGTGAGCACAATCGGCCCTTGGAGACACTGTGAGCACTATTGACGGGAGCCCGGGCATTCCCCAAGGCTCGTCGGCCGATGCTGCGGTGCAGGAGCCTGCCACTCTCAACGAAGCCACCTCCGAGTTCCAACGGAACTTCGCTTCGATCGTCGCCAACATCGAAAAGGTGGTCCGCGGCAAGACCGACGTGATTCACCTGCTGGTGCTCGCTCTGGTATGCGACGGCCACGTGCTCATCGAAGACGTGCCCGGCGTCGGCAAGACCAGCCTCGGGAAGGCCCTGGCCCGCAGTGTCGACGGGAGGTTCGGACGAGTTCAATTCACTCCCGACCTTCTTCCGACCGATGTGACTGGGATGTCGGTCTGGAATCGCGCGAGGGAGACCTTCGAGTTCCGCCCCGGACCGATCTTCTCCGACGTGCTGCTGGCCGACGAGATCAACCGCGCCTCCCCCAAGACGCAGTCGGCGCTCCTCGAGGCGATGGCTGAGCGCCAGGTCACCTCCGACGGCGTGACCCACGAGCTGGGATCACCGTTCATGGTGATCGCAACCCAGAACCCGATCGAGCACGAGGGAACCTATACGCTCCCGGAGGCCCAGCTCGACCGTTTCCTCATGCAGCTCGCGATCGGCTATCCGGACCGTGAGGCGGAGAACCTGATCCTCGAGTCGCACGAGGGGACCGGCAACGCGGTCGACCAACTCAGCGCCGTCGTTTCTACTGAAGCGGTCCGGGCGATGTCGAGGTCGCTCGAACAGATTTTCGTGGCTGCCCCGTTGCGCCGGTACCTGCTCAACCTGGCCGGCGCCACGCGTGGGCACCCCTCGTTGCTGCTGGGTCTCTCGCCGCGCGGTGTGTTGGCGTTGCAACGCGTTGCGCGGGCACAAGCAGCGGCTCATGGGCGCCGCTACTCGATCCCCGACGACGTCAAGGAACTGGCCCGGGTGGTGCTCCCGCACCGGCTGCTGGTCACCCCCGAGGTGCGCATGCGCGGGGTCAGGACCTCTGATGTGGTCACGGAGATCCTGGACAGCGTTCCCGTCCCGCGTCCTGAGAGAAGGTAGCGTGCCGACCCGGACAGGCTGGTGGATCCTGATCCTCAGCACAGTCCTGGGAATCTTCGGCCGCCTCGTCGGCGGGGTCGAGTTCATTGTTCCCGGCACGGCCGGGGTTGCCGCGGTGTCGCTTGCGCTGCTGTTGCGTCACCTCCGCCCCTCCCGGATCACCGTCAAGAAGCGGCTGTCTCCACTGCGCGTGTCGGCGGGGGACTCAGCGCGCGTCGACATCGAGCTGCACACCCACCGGTCGCGACGAACCCCGCTGCTTCGTGTTCATGACGCGGTGCCGGGCACCCGCGGCTTCACTGTGGAGGTCGCCCCGATCGAGGCCGAAGGAGGCGTCGCGCGTGCTTCGTACCGTCTGAACACCGCCGGCCGTGGATTGCATGAGGTCGGGCCAGTCACGATCCATGACAGCGACGCCTTCGGGCTTGTGGAACGGGAACACGTGATTCCCAGCCTGTTGCGGCTGATCGTGCTTCCGCGCATAGAGCCCGTCGGCCGGATCCCGGTCCGCGCCGCGGAGGACACGCTGCTCGGCAAGAAACACCGCCAGGCCCTGGGCCTGAGCGACGAGGACTTCGACGGGCTGCGCCCCTACACACCCGGCGACGATCTCCGGCGCGTCCACTGGCTGTCCTCGGCGCGCCAGGACGAGCTGCAGGTCCGACAGCCTCGCCCGCCGCGGCACGGTCTGCTCTCGGTCGTGATCGACACGAGACCTCCCGGCGACCTCGCCGGGGCCTTGGACATCACTACGTCCGTCGCCGGTTCCATCGCGGCGTCGGTGCTCTCGGCCGGGGATGCAACGCTCATCGAGACGACCGACGGACGCTCCAGCAGGCGGGTGATCGGAAGCTCGCAACTCGACTCTCTGCTCGAGTTCCTGGCCCTGTTGGCCGACGGTTCGCCGCAGGTGCATGCGGCGGTTCCGAGCACCAGCGGCAGCGTCATCGCGGTGTCTGCCGATCCGGTGCTGGTCAGCGACCGCACGGCCAGGCGCAAATTCGCTGAAAGGCTGGGGGCGCAACTCGTCATCACGACCGACGTCGAGAACTGGGGAGGCGACAGAGGCGGCCACCGTTCATCGGGCTGGATCCATCTGACCGCGCCGAACCAACTCGGAGCACTGCTGCTGACCGACGCCCGTCGATCCCTTGAGTTCGCGTGAGTCCGCGTCAGATCACCACGGCCATCGCCGAGGCGTCGCTGATCGCCGGGTCGGTCGTCGCCGTCGTCGCCCTCGAGCGCCTGTTCATCGACCTGACGTTTCTGCGCGATGTCCTGTTGATGGCTGTCGCATCTCACTTGGTGGCGATCGCCTGCCGGCGCGCCAGGTTCAAGATCGGACTGTCGTTGCTCATCAGCTCCGCCACGCTGGTTCTGCTCGCAAGCGCAGTCTTCTATCCCGGCGAGAGTTCGTTCGTCTTCCCGACAGCGGAGACACTCCGCGCGCTCTCGGACGACCTGTCAGCCGCCGCAAGCGTCTTCGCCGAAGAATCCGCTCCGGTCGAGCCGCTGCGCGGTTTTCTGGTGAGCGCGTCGGCCTTGATCTGGTTCGGGGCGTTCCTGGCCGATTCTGCGGCCTTCAGATTGCGCTCCCTGCCCGAAGCGGTCGCCCTGCCGACGTCGGTTCTCGTGTTCACCGCTCTCCTGGGCGTCGACCGCAATCAGGTGGCCCATGGAATCGCCTACACGGCTGCGGTCACCGCGGTTCTGCTCTCCATGCGGGCCCTGCACAAAGCCGACAATGACGTCTGGATCGCGACCGGGGCGCGCCGAGGCGTTTCCACGATTCTGCGAGTGGGAGCAATTCTCGGCCTAGGAGTCGTTGCCTTCGGCGGGTTCGTCGCTCCCCGTATTCCCGGCGCCGATTCCCGACCGGTGTTCGACATCGCCGACCTCGACGACCCGCAGTCGACGCGGAGCATCATCAGCCCGCTCGTCAATGTCTCAGCTTCGCTGGTCGAACAGAGCGATCAGGAGATCTTCTCGGTCAGGGTCGATGAGGACGAGCGCGACTACTGGCGTCTGATGGCGTTGACGAACTTCACCGGCAGACAGTGGGAGCGCACATCGAACTTCGATGACGTGAGCGGCCGATTCGACAGCACGGTCGACCCCTCCGTCGACAACCGCCGAACCCTGACCCAGACTGTGACCGCGCGCTCGAGGGGAGAGGACGACATCTATCTGCCCGCCGCCTACGAGATCAGCCGGGTGCTCGACGACGGAGGAGTCGACCTCGAATACGAAACAGCCACCGGCGCTCTGGTGTACCACAGGGACTCTCAAGAACTGGCCGAGCAGGGGTTCAGCTACACGATTGAGAGTTCGATCCCCGATTTCGACCCCTTGCAGCTGCCGGAGTCAGCAGCGACGGGGTTGAGCGGAGGGTTCCTGGCCGAGCACATTCGACTCCCGCAGACCTGCGGTCCCGACGAGTCGACATCGACGCACAACTGCTGGCCGCAACGGATCACCGACCTCGCCCACCAGGTCACCGCGGACGCCGCGAACGATTATCAGCGCGCCAGGATGCTGCAGGACTTCTTTCGCAACCCGTTGAACTTCAGCTACGACCTCAACGTCGCCTCTGAGCACAATGTCGCCACCGCCGAGGACTTCCTGTTCGAGGTCCGGAGCGGGTACTGCGAACAGTTCGCCTCGGTGTACGCCGCAATGGCCCGATCGCTCGGAATTCCCACGCGGGTTGCGGTCGGCTACACTTGGGGCTCCTGGGACGGGACTCGCGGAGAATACGTCGTGCGGGGGCAACACGCCCACGCTTGGCCGGAGGTGTATTTCGCAGGGGCGGGATGGATCATGTTCGAGCCGACACCGGGCCGGAGCAGACCCCACGATTCCGACGTCACCGGCCAGCTTGAGCCACTCCAGTACCCCAGCAACCAGCTCGGCGCACTGGCGGGACCGGCGCCCGACCCGGCACCGCCTCAACCAGGCGGCAACAGTCAACAGGCGCCCGCTCCCCGTCCGACAGCCCCGGCGGGCGGTGCGGGCTCAACCTCTGCCACCGACTCTGCACCGCGGGAGTTCCCAGATGTGATTCGCTTGGTTCTGATCTTCGTCGCAGGCGTCGCGGTTCTGACCGCCATGGTCCCCGCCGTCAGAGCAATCCGGCGACGAAGGCGGTTGGGGCGGGGCGCCGACGACCCGATGGTGCGAGCCGAGATCGCCTGGGACGACGCGGTCAGGGCGCTCGCGCTGCTCGGCTTGTCACCTGAGCCGCATCAGACACCGTTGGAGTTCGCGTCGAGGACCGCTCTGTTCAGAAGTGATCTGGGACCGCTGCTGTGGGAGCTGGCCGCGAACGTCACTGCGCTGCGCTACTCCGACGCTGCCGGCAGCGGCCCCGACGAGATCGACGACGTCGACGATCAGAGTCGCAGTAGGTACGCCGACGAGTTGGCGCTCGGGGCCAAGGAGGCTTCGGCGCACATCGCCGATCGTTGCCACAACCTTGCGGGCCTGCGACGCGTGGCCCTCGCAGCGATCGACCCGAGAACCCTCGTCGACTAGCCGCGTCATGTTCGGCGCCGGGAGGCCGGTTGCTGACTGATGTGCGTCACAGGCGGTCGTCGGGGCGTTGGAAGCGTTGGCGCAGCCGCATGCCGGCTCCTCCGACCGCGTCGCGCAGGGTTCCGCCCCGATAGTGCTCGGTCATCTCCTGCAGACCGGCACGGCCCAACTTTCTGGCGTTGTTCTCGAACCACAGGACGCTCGCCAGCATCACTGCGAATCCGAAGAAAGCGAGCAGATAGTGGACCGACAGCAACAGGACCATCAACGTGACGCCGACCAGAAAACCCAAGGTCGCCCACTTGAGGTTTCGAAATGCGTGGGTGTAGATGGTCGTCTGTGCAACCTCGCGCGCCAGATCCGGGTCGCTCTCGTAGAGGTGGTCCTCGATTTCGTTGAGAATCCGTCGCTCGTCTTCGGACAGCGGCACCGATCATTCCTCCGGATCAAATGGCCGACACCTACAGTGTCGCACAGCTTGCGCGCCAAACCAACGCTGGATTCGCCTATCTCGTTGGCTCAGGACCCGCGACCCGCCAAGCGGCGAAACCGGTCCCGCAGACCCCACCAAGTCACCAGCACCAGCGCTTCGGCGACGATGCGGGGCGACATCTTCGACTTTCCCCTCACCCTGTCGACGAACGAGATCGGGATTTCACGGACAGTGCCGCCCACAGCCATCATCCTGTACGCCATTTCGATCTGGAAGCCGTACCCGTCGGCTCGGATATTCTGAAAGTCGATCCTGGCGACAGTGGCGGCTCGAAAAGCCCGGTATCCGCTGGTGGCGTCGGCGACGTTCATGCCGAGAACAAATCCGGCATAGCGGTTGCCCCATTTCGAGAGCAGCCTGCGATGCCAGGACCAGTCGGGAATCGATCCGCCCGGCACGTAGCGGCTGCCGATGGCCAGGTCCACTCCCGCCTCGATCGCCTCGAGAAGTCGAGGGAGCACCGCCGGGTCGTGTGACAGGTCGCTGTCCATCGCCACCAGAATGTCGAATCCCTGCTCCAGACCCCGGCGGAATCCGTCACGGTATGCAGATCCCAGACCTGCTTTGGCGCCGCGTCGCAGCAGCTCGACGCCGGGGTACTGCCCGCTCAGAGCCTCCACCACCTCTGCGGTGCCGTCGGGCGAGGCGTCGTCGACGACGAGCACTCGGACCTCGGCACAGGCCTGGCGCAGGCGCTGGACCACCTCGGCGATGTTGGCCGCCTCGTCATATGTCGGAATAACAACGAGTGAGCGCACGGCCGAACTCTATGCGGCGCCGGTGACGGCGCGTCGGTAGGATCGGGGCGATGACGACAACGTCTGCTCCTCCCAGAGTCGCACGTGTGCTGGCCCTGCTGGCGATCCTGCTCGGTGGTCTTTGCGGAGGACTCATCGGCTATGTGGTCATGGACCTGCAATGCCACGACGGCTGCCCCACAGCAGCGGGGTTCGTCGGCGTGTTCAGCGCTGTCGGTTGCGCCGCGGGGGTTGCCGTCGTGGCCGTTCTGGCGCTGCGGGCGGCCGCTGAGTGGAACCAGCGAGAAGCCCGCGAACGGGCCCATCGCGAGACTGGACTCAGAGGCTGAGCCGAGGCGAGGCCGTGGCCCGAGCGGCCCGGCCGCGGCCCGAGCGGCCCGGCCACGGCCCGAGCGGCCCGTGAGCGCAGCGAACGAGAGCGGGGGGTGGAGCGCAGCGAACAAGAGCGGGGGGTGGAGCGCAGCGAACAAGAGCGGGGGGTGGAGCGCAGCGAACAAGAGCGGGGGGTGGAGCGCAGCGAACAAGAGCGGGGGGTGGAGCGCAGCGAACAAGAGCGGGGGGTGGAGCGCAGCGAACAAGAGCGGGGGGTTGAGCGCAGCGGCCCAAAATCTGAGAACATCGTCTCTGTGAGCACACGAATACTTACCGTTGAGGACGACGAGCGGATCCGAATGTCTGTGCGACTCGCTCTGGAGGATGAGGGGTACGAGGTGGCCGAGGCCGAGTCGGGCGAGGACGCCCTGTTGGCTTTCGGTCAGAACCCTGCCGACGTCGTGTTGATAGACATAATGCTCCCCGGGATGGACGGTTTCGAGGTGTGCCGGTCGATCCGCAAGGTCTCCGACGTGCCGATCGTGATGGTCACGGCGCGGGCCGACACTCACGACGTTGTCGCCGGCCTCGAGGCGGGAGCCGACGACTATCTGACGAAACCCCACGCACCCAAGGAACTCTCGGCGCGGATCCGCGCGTTGTTGCGCCGAGTCCGCACCTCGGACCAGGGCGTTCGTCAGCTTGTGTTCGGAGAATTGGAGATCGTCCCCGACGAGGGCGTGGTTCGAGTCGGCGCCGAGGAGGTGCATCTCACCAAGACCGAGTTTCGACTTCTGGTGGAGTTGGCGTCCAACGTCGGGCGGGTGTTCAGCCGCGAACTGCTGCTCGAACGAGTCTGGGGATACGGGTATTTCGGCGACGGCCGCCTCGTGGACGTACACATTCGCCGGCTTCGCACAAAGATCGAGCCCGATCCCGCCAATCCTCGCCACGTCGTCACTGTCCGCGGTCTCGGCTACAAACTGGCCGCTTAGGAGTCGGGCGATCGTGTCTCGTTGGGAAAGACTCGGTCTTCGGGCAAGGATCACGCTCCTGTTCGCCCTCGGAGGTCTGCTCCTGGCCACCGCCATCGGACTGCTGACATTGACGCTGACGCGGCGAAGCCTCCTCGAGGAACGCGACGCCGCGGCGCTCGCGTCGTTCGCCGAGAACGGCCAGCGATTCCAACGTCAGATCGGCGATGATCCCGCCGCTGAAGGGGTCGCGGCAATCCTGGAGTCCCTGACGACCACCTCCGGCGCGTTGCCGCTGGTGCGGTTCGGCGACGAGTGGGTGGCGCTCAACCCGGTCGTGTTCAGCGAGGAGACGGTGCCCGCGACGTTGCTGCAGCTCATCTTCGAGGGCGCGGCGGGTCGCGCCCGAGTCAATCTGAGCGGTGAACCTGCCATCGTCAGCGGCGTCCGGCTTCCAGGTCGCGACGCCGCGTACTTCGAGGCGGTGCTCATCGGCGAAGTCGACGACACCTTGAATTCGCTGAGCCTGATCCTGCTCGGCGTCGGCACGGTCACGACCCTCGTCGCTGCCGCGTTCGGACTGTGGGCGTCGCGTCGCGCGCTGACGCCGCTGGCCGATATCCGCGCCGCGGCGGAGTCGCTGGCCGCGGGCGATCTGAAGACCCGGCTCGATCCGCCGGCCGATGCCGACCTGGCTTCGCTCTCGGCCTCGTTCAACGGTATGGCCCAGTCGCTAGAGGACCGGATCGACCGGGACGCCCGCTTCGCCTCAGAAGTCAGCCACGAGCTCCGGTCACCGCTGATGACCTTCAGCGCTTCAGCAGAGGTTCTCAACAATGACCGCTACCAGATGTCGCATCGCAGCCAAACCGCTCTGGCGCTGTTGACCGACGACATCGCCCGCTTCACCCAACTCGTCGAGAATCTCCTCGAAATCAGCCGGTACGACGTCGGAACCGCCGATCTTCAGGCCGAACCGGTCT
Source organism: Acidimicrobiales bacterium (assembly GCA_965116485.1). Lineage (GTDB taxonomy): Bacteria > Actinomycetota > Acidimicrobiia > Acidimicrobiales > Aldehydirespiratoraceae > VXYK01. The sequence continues at coordinate 1,919,419 of OZ220692.1, read as the reverse complement.
TCTTCGCCGAGTTCGTCCGGCACGCGATCAGCTATTCGACCAGACCTGACATCCCACTCTCGGTGAGCGAAGAGGGCGAGTCTCTGGTGATCGTCGCTGACAAGCGTCGCCTCGCGCAGGTGATAGCCAATCTCATCGACAACGCGGACAAGTACGGCGGCGGCAACATAGAGGTTGAGATCTCCAGCGAGACCGAAGTGGCGTTCCTAGTGGTCCAGGACCATGGTCCGGGGGTCCCGACGGCGGAGAGGCAGGTGATCTTCGACCGTTTCAGTCGTGGCTCCACGGGCGGACGGCGCGGTCACAACGCCGGTACCGGGCTCGGTTTGTCGCTGGTCTCAGAACACGTCCGGCTGCACACCGGGGAGGTCTGGGTCGAGGATCGGCTCGACGGTATGCCCGGGGCGCGCATGGTGGTTGCCCTGCCGATCAGGATCGACCCGGAGGACGATCAGTGAAGCGGACAGTCAACACGGCGCTGATGATCGCAGTTCTCGCCGCCGGGTGCTCGGTCCCGACTGGCGAGCCGGCGTCGGAGATCGCCGTCAGCGACCTGCCGGAGAATCTGCGGCCGGGTTTCACCACAACCACGACGACCGCACCGGTGGTCCCCACTGAACCCGCAACGTTCTATCTGATCGACCAGGTCGAATCGATCGTGGTTCCGGTCACCCGGGAGATCCGCACCTTCACCACCAACGCGGGCCGGCTCCGACCGCTCTTCGACGAGTTTCGCACTGAGGACGAGCGGAATGTCGGTCTGGTGAACCAGCTGCTCGAGTTCGACCTGTTGAGCGCGACGCGCGACCGCGATCTCTTGACAATCAACATCACCCAGGACGATCCCGAGGCGGATGTTAGCCCGATCCTGCTGGAAGCCGTGGCCCAGCTCGTGTGGACCGCCACCGAGCAGGGCAGCAACGTCAACCGGGTGCGGGTGTTGATCGACTCACAGCGCCAAGCCCTTCCGACCAGCGCTGAGACGACCGACGAGGACCAGACCGTCGACCGCAGCAACTACGCGTCCTTCAACCCCGAATCCCAAGCTGCCGACGAGCCTCAACCCGAGGCTGGGGCCGAGGACGACTCGGCGAGCTAGCCGTCGGCCGGCAGCCTGGGAAAGCCTGATCCGGGAAAGCCTGATCTCGGCGAAGCCCGACCGACGGGAGGCCCGGCCTAGGGAAAGAACGTGCGCGCCACCGCCAGCAGATCAGGGTGTGTGTATTTCAGCGGCCCGACACATTCATCGAGACGCTTCCGCACGACCCTGTTGTTCTGAAACGCGACCATCGTCCCGAAGTCGCCTTCATGCACCGCAGTCATGGCCTCAACGCCGTACCAAGTGGAGAGCACTCTGTCCAGAGCCGAGGGTGTCCCACCGCGCTGGACGTGCCCCAGGACTGTGACCCGCGTCTCGAACCCCGTGCGCTGTTCGATCTCTTCGGCAACGACGTTGCCGATTCCGCCCAGTCTGGCGTGTCCGTATTCGTCGATGCTCGGGTGTGCGACGTCAAGCGTTCCCGGCGCCGGAGTCGCCCCCTCGGCGACCACGACTATCGAGGAGAACCGCCCCCTTCGGTGCCTTCTCCTGAGCGATTCGCAGATCGCGCTGATATCGAACGGCTCCTCGGGAACCAGCACGATTGTGGCGCCTCCGGCGATCCCGGCCCAGGTGGCGATGTGACCGACGTGGCGACCCATCACCTCGACGACGATCACCCGGTCGTGAGACTCTGCTGTGGTCCGCAGTCGATCGATGGCGTCGGTGGCGGTCTGGACCGCGGTGTCGAATCCGAACGTTCGGTCCGTCCCCGCGACGTCGTTGTCGATCGTCTTGGGCACGCCGACCAGATCGACGCCGTCGGCGTGGACGCGGGCAGCAGCCGAGAGCGTTCCCTCTCCCCCGATCACGATCAGAGCTTCGACATCGTGTCTGGCCATGGTGTCCTTCACACGCTTGACGCCGTCATCGAACATGTACGGCTGATCTCGGCTGGTTCCCAGAATCGTTCCTCCGCGGGTCACCAGCCCGCGGCACGCTTCGACGTCGAGCGGCATCCGGCGATCATCGAGCAGCCCGCGCCAACCGTCGAGGAATCCAACGACCTCGTCGCCGTAGGTTCGTTCCGCCTTGCGCACCACACCCCGGATCACCGCGTTCAACCCGGGACAATCGCCGCCACCGGTAAGCACCCCGACTTTCATTCCAGCGACGCTACCAACAGATATCGTCAGGTCATGGGACTTGTCTTGACCATTGATTCGGGCACGACCGGAGTTCGCACTTTCGCCGTCGACGAACAGGGTGTGCCCCTCGGCTTCGCATATCGGGAGTTCACCCAGCACTTCCCTAGACCGGGCTGGGTGGAACACGATCCGGAGGAGATCTGGCAGGCAGTCCAAGAAACACTCGCCACCCTCGTCGAGACCACCAATGAACCCGTCAGCGCGATCGGCATCACCAACCAGCGGGAGACGGTCGTGGTCTGGGATCGGCGCAGCGGCCGGCCCCTCCACCGCGCCATCGTCTGGCAGGACCGGCGCACCGCAACCCGATGTGAGCAACTGCAGGCTGCGGGACATCTCGATCTGGTGCGGTCCACCACCGGACTGGTCCTTGATCCGTATTTCTCGGCCAGCAAACTCGAATGGCTGTTCAACCACGGAGGCGTCACACCCGACGAGCATGTGGCCTTCGGCACCGTCGACTCGTGGCTGGTTTGGAAACTCACCGGCGGGCGACATGTGACCGACACTTCCAACGCGTGCCGCACCCTGCTCTTCGACATCGGCACAATGTCGTGGAGCGACGAGATGTGCTCGCTGTTCGGCGTGCCTATGACCGCTCTCGCCGAGGTGTTGCCGTCTTCGGGCCGGTTCGGCGAGACGACCGCCGACATTCCGACGGGCGCCGACGTGCCGGTCAGCGGGATCGCCGGAGATCAGCAGGCAGCGCTGTTCGGCCAGGCCTGTTTTCTGCCCGGGCAAGCCAAGAACACCTACGGGACCGGCTCCTTCGTGCTGATGAACGTCGGATCCCGCCGGCCCGAGCCGGTCGAGGGTCTGCTCTCGACCGTGGCGTGGACCATCGACGACAACACGACATACGCCTACGAAGGAGCGATCTTCGTCACCGGGGCGGCGATTCAATGGCTGCGCGACGGGCTGCGAATAATCGACGATGCAGCCGAGACCGGGCCGTTGGCCGAGTCGGTCGCCGACGCCGGCGGCGTCGTCTTCGTCCCGGCGCTCACAGGCCTCGGCTCCCCGTACTGGGATGCACGCGCACGCGGCACGATCGTGGGACTCACCCGCGGCACCGGCCGTGCGGAGATCGTGCGCGCCACGGTCGAATCCATGGCCTACCAGAGCCGCGATGTGATCGAAGCGATGTCTGCCGCTTCGGGGACCGCTCTCTCAGAGCTCCGAGTCGACGGTGGCGCCTCAGTGATGGAGTTCCTGTTGCAGTTCCAGGCCGATCAACTCGGCGTGCCCGTCGTGCGCGCGCCGGTCGCAGAGACCACCGCACTCGGGGCCGCCTACCTCGCCGGGATTGCTGAAGGGGTTTGGAGCGGACTCGACGAAGTCGCCGCCCTGTCGAGCCAGGCGGACGCCGCCCGCAGGTTCGAACCGGATCCCGACCGCACGCGGGCCGAAGCAGAATATGCCCGATGGCGGCGAGCGGTGAGTCGGTCTTTGGACTGGGACCTGGCCGAATAAGCGCGGATCGCGTCGGCGCTAGCCGAGTTCGGTGAGCGCGGAGCGCAGTTGGCGCTAGCCGAGTTCGGTGAGCGCGGAGCGCAGTTGGCGCTAGCCGAGTTCGGTGAGCGCGGAGCGCAGTTGGCGTATCGCTTGGTTGATTCGCTGTTCGTTCTCGATGAGGGCGAACCGCACGTTGCCCTCGCCCCCGGGACCGAACCCGACGCCGGGCGACAGAGCGACGTTCGCCTCGGTGACGAGCATCGACGCGAATTCCACCGAACCCATGTGACGGTACGGTTCGGGAATCGGCGCCCAGGTGAACATGGTCCCTTGCGGCGGTTCGACCTCCCAACCGATGCGAGCAAGCCCGTCGCAGAGCGTGTTGCGGCGGCTCTCATATATCTGACGGGCCTCGCTGGGGAAGTCCGCGGCTTCGTTCATCGTCACGGTGGCGGCGATCTGCACCGGCTGGAAGGATCCGTAGTCGAGGTAGCTCTTCAACTTCGCCAGAGCAGCCACCGTCTCGGCGTTGCCGACCATGAAGGCGACACGCCAACCCGCCATCGAGAAGCTCTTCGTCATCGAATAGAACTCGACCGCCACTTCTCTCGCGCCCTCGGCCTCGAGGATCGAGCACGGCACGTATCCGTCATATCCGAGGTCTGCGTAAGCGAAGTCATGGACCACGATGACTTCGCGGTCACGCGCGAAATCGACGACTTGTTGCATGAAATCGAGGTCGACGCACGCTGTCGTGGGATTGTGGGGAAACGACAGCACGATGACCCGCGGACGGGGCCAGGAATACTCGAAGCGGATCCTGAGAGTGTCGAAGAAGTCTTCCTGACTGCTCGTCAATGGCATCTCGCGGACGTTCGCACCGGCGAACAGTGGAGCAAAGAGGTGGATCGGGTACGACGGCGAAGGTACGAGAACTGAGTCTCCCGGCTCCAGCAGGACCCACATCAGGTGGCTGAACCCCTCCTTGGCGCCGATCGTGTTGATCACTTCGGTCTCCGGGTCGAGCTCGACGCCGAATCGCCTCTGATAGAGGTCTGCCACCGCGGCCCGGAGCTTGGGGATTCCCCTGCTGGAGGAATACCTGTGGTTCCGGGGGTTCTGGGCCGCTTCAATCAGCTTGTCGACCGCTGCGGCGGGGGACGGAAGGTCGGGGTTGCCGAATCCGAGGTCGATGACATCCTCCCCGGCACGCCGCGCCTTGATCTTCAGAGAGTCGATGATCGTGAAGACGTAGGGCGGAAGCCCGTTGATCCGGCGGAACTCCATCACTGAACGCTACTGGTCCTGTCCTGACGACTCGGCGTCTCCGGGCGACTCGGCGTATTCGGGCGACTCGGCGTATTCGGTCGACTCGGCGTATTCGGGCGACTCGGCGTCTCGGTCGGAGTCGCTGGACCTGAATCCTCTCGTGAAGGCGTCGACGAAGGACTTTCCCGTCGCTGCCACCGCGGCCATGGCTTGGGGATCTTCGATGGCTCGTTGAGTCGCTTCGATCAGCCACTTCAATGAGGCCAGAACCGCCTCGGCAGCCTCCCGAACTTCATCGAACCGGCCTTCATCGTCGCCGGTTGATCCGCTCTCAGCCATGTCGGATGCAACGACCGGCGCCTGGGGCCCTCACGACGAACGGCTCTCGACGTGTTCGGTGAAATCCTCGAGGGCCGTGCGCAACAGGCGGGCCTCAGCGCGTCGCTTGACGAAACCCGGCAACGGCACCTTCAGAACGACGGCCAGGTGATACACGACTTCGGTTGATCCGGGGTCCGACGCGACCGGAAGGAACTCATACTCGCCGTCGAGGCGTCTGGTGATATCGCCCCGCTGCAGACGCCAGGCGAGCCGACGCGGGTTGGCGCCGTAGAAATACCGCAACGTGTAGGTGGTGCTGCGACCCATCGCCGCGGCCCGGTACTCCACGTCGACTGCTCGGCCCTCGTCGTCACGCGACAGGACCCGAGCCATCTTGATGTCGGAGGCCCATTCGGGGTACTTCTCGAAGTCGATCGCCGCGGCATAGCACTGCTCCGGCGTCGCCATGATCGTCGTTCGCTCGGTCGCCTGGTCAACCATCGCTTTCGACCCTAACCGCTTTGCGGGTCGGTTTGGCGCACCTCGAATTCGCCGAAGCGGGCACACCACAGTCCTGTGAGGCCCAGGCCCCAGACCGGAACCAGAATTCCGAACGCCGACGAGGTGTAGATCCGGATAGAAGCTGTGCTGAGTGCCACCACTGTCTGGACCGCAAGCGCGGTCAGCAGGATCTTGCGCACCTCCTTGGGGGCACTGCCGACCGCGAAATACAGGCCTCCAATTCCGATGACATGGCGGCGACTCCGCTCCACCGCGACAAGGAACGCCCACACCATCGCGGCGGACCCGGCTACGAACAAGACCAGCGACACGGCCAGATTCGGCCACTGGAACCAAGCCGGCCGGATCGCGGCTGCCACAGCTGTGCAAGTGAACACGGCCGTACCGAACCACGACCAGTTGAGAATGGCTTGACCCGGCGCCCATTGCCCTCGGCTGCGGTGCCCTCGGCTGCGGTGCTCTCGGCTGCGGTCCCCTCGGCTGCGGTGCTCTCGGCTGCTCATCTCCGGACCATGCTATTGATCGCCGCAGCCAACTGATCCGCCAGAACTTCGTAGGAGAATTCTCGTTCCGCTCGCTCTCTGGCGGCCCGCGCCATAGCCCCTCGTCGTTGGTCATCGTCGAGCAGCTCCAGAATCGCCTGCGCGGCGCGGTCGGCGTCGTCGGGATCATCGACGATCAGACCGGTCTCCCCTTCGACGACGGCCTCATGCGCGCCTCCGCTGCGACCGGCCACCTGGGCTGTGCCCGCCGCCGCCGCCTCCAAGAAGACGATGCCGAAGCCCTCCTGTTCCAGTCCGCCCCAGCGGCTGCGACACAACATCGCGAAGACGTCGCCGCAGCCGTACAGCAGTTCCAGCGCGTCGGCTTCCACCCGACCCAGCAGCTTCACCGGTGCGTCGAGCTTGGCGATCAGGGAACTGAGGCGCCACCGGTCTCGGCCGGCCCCGGCGATCACGACGCGGACCTCGGGATGGGTCCTGCGAATCACAACGGATGCTCTGATCAATGTGTCCATCCCCTTGCGCGGGACAAGACGACTCACCGATACGACCAGCGGACCCTCAGTGGGCAGCCCCAGCTCCGACCGCGCGGCGCGTCTGTGTTGCTCGTCGAGCGGCTTGAACCGTTCGGTGTCGACACCCGGCGGGATGATGCTGACCGGCAGGGCGCGCCCCAATGATCGTTCGCCCTGCTGCGCCGGATACCCGCCTGCCGCGATCACCCCGACGGCTCCGCCGAGTACTCGATTCAACAGACTGCGGATACCGGGTATCCGGCCCGGGATCGTGACTTCCGCGCCGTGCAGAACGACTCCGTACGGCACTTTGAGATGGGGGCCGATCAAGCCGACAGGAACCGCAGGGTCGAGGATCACCAGTTCTGCGTCGTAGTCGTCCGCCAGTCGCTCGACCCGCCGCGCGAGCAGGGGGTGGGGCAACAGCCACGGTTCGCGGCTGCGAACAACCGTGAACGGCTGGGCTGCGTCGAAGGCGGCCGCATCGGCGTGCGGCGTGCTGAACACGACCACTTCATCAGGCGGGAGGCGCCGCCAGAGCTCCCACAGATAGTTCTGAATGCCGCCGATCTTCGGGGGGAAGTCGTTGGTGACTAAGAGATGGCGTGCCACGGCACGCAACTATGCCACGGCGACCGCGGGCCGCTGGAGTTCTGCCGACACCATCTCGTCGAGGGTGTCGCTCCCCCGCAGATCTGCGAGCAGATCGTCCCTGTCGAGCCGCCGAGCCGCCCAGACTGCGTGGGCCGCCACGACCGTTGAGTGGTGCGACAACATGGCGGCGAGCACCTTCACCGTTCGCTCGTCGTCGCCCCGGCCGATGTTGCCCAGGACAACCAGGGCATTGCGACGCAGGTAGTCGGGGTCGCGCTCAGGCACATACCAGCGACCGAGACGAGCCATCAACGTCTGATCGTCGAGCTCCAATATGTCGAGGATGGGGACCCATGCCCCCTCATCGCTCTGCGCTGCAGGCTTCTTTCGACGGATCTGGTTGGGCGGACACACGTCCTGGCAGTCGTCGCAGCCGTAGATCCGGTCGCCGAGCAGCTCGCGGTATTCGACCGGGAAGACGCCCGACGCCTGCAGCAGCCATGCCAGGCACTTGTTCGCGTCGACCACACCGGGGGCGATGATCGCTCGGGTCGGACAGCCGTCGAGACATTTGGTGCAGGTCTTGCAGCCGTCTTCCACCTCGGGGACCGTCGGAAGTTGCAGGGGCGCGTCGGTCAGGACCGAGCCGAGCACGACAAGACTGCCGATGCCGGGCACCAGCACATTGGAGCTCTTGCCCCACCAGCCGATACCCGCCCGATGAGCGGCCGCGCGGTCTACCAGGTGATTCTGGTCAGCCAACACCACCGCCGCGAAGCCCGCCTCACGCAGCGGGGCGGCGACCTGCTCGAGGCCCGCGCGCAGGGACGCGTAGTGGTCTTCTGAACTGTAGGCGGCGACTCTTCCGGTCGGTTGATCGGTGGGACGCGCGGGGAGTTCACGCTGGTAGTCGTATGCGCCCACAATCAAACAGGTTGCGCCGCTCATGGTCCTGCCGGGGTCGGTGGAACGATCGGGGTTGCGGTAGGTGAACTGCATCTCTCCGCTCAGACCCCTGGCCTTGCGCTGCTCGAGATCGACGCGGGTGCTTTCGAAGGGGTCCGCTGTTGTTGCTCCCACCGCGGCCAAGCCGGCGGCGCGGCCGATGGCAACGAGGTCGTCGACGGTCGGAGTCATCCGTCCATCGTGGCACGACGAGCGAGAAATGAGACACCAGAGGATGAGACACAACGGGCCGCAGCGCTGCCGGTCAGATGGCCCCGCCCAACCGGAGGATCGGGGCTAAACAGCGCTCGAACGCGGGACGAACCTGCTCGACGGGACGAGCCCGGCGTCGTTGAGCAGTTCATAGGCCCGCCGTTCCTCGAAATCGAGAACTACCGGGGTGCCCTCAGCGTGGCCGACAAGATAACTGACCACGCAGTCGTCGCACGTTTCGGTGTGCTGCATGACGCACATGTCGCAGTCGATCATCAGCCCCTCGTGGGTGCCTGCAGAGGTGTCGCAATGAGGATCCAGTTCCTCGCTGACCAGTCGAAGATGAGTGTGTTTTCCCATGCCCCCAAGCTACGCAGGGGGTGTGACACTGCTTCGGGGTGCTCGGCGTGATGGCCGAGGCGGTCGGCGCCGCTTCTTGCCGACCGTCTGCAGGACCTGCTCGGCTGACGACGCTGTCGGAGCTGTTTCGCGGCTTTCCTTGACATCAAACATGTGTTCGGCCACTGTATTGGAGTGTACGAACAGACGTTCGTTTACCAGCAGAGCTTCGAACACCTCGGCACTCCCCTGCACGAGGTCACCTTCGTCGTCATCGACCTGGAAACGACCGGTGCTTCGGCAGCAGACTGCGCGATCACCGAGATCGGCGCCGTGAAGCTCCGCGGAGGCGAGTGTCTCGGCACCTACCAGACGCTGGTCGACCCCGGATGCGCGATCCCGCCGGAGATCACGGTGCTCACCGGCATCACTCAGGCCATGGTGATGCGTGCACCTCGCATCGAAGCGGTGATGCCGTCGTTGCTGGAGTTCGCCCGAGACGCGGTGATCGTCGGGCACAACGTCCGCTTCGACGTCTCCTTCCTCAATGCGGCTCTGTCACAACTCGGCCGTCCCCGCCTCGCGGAACGCTCGATCGACACGCTCGCGCTGGCTCGCCGCCTGCTGCGCGACGAGGTGCCCAACTGCAGGCTCAGCACGCTCGCCGACCGCCTGCGGTTGAGCCACAAACCCAGCCATCGCGCTCTCGACGACGCGTTGGCGACCGGAGACCTGCTGCATTTTCTGCTTGAGCGGGCCGCGACCCTGGGAGTGTTGGGACTCGAAGACCTGATTGCGCTGCCCAAGCTCGCCGGCAGTCCTGCGGCCAAGAAACTCCATCTGACCGAGGGGCTTCCACGCGCACCCGGCGTCTACATGTTCAAAGACGCTCGTGATGAGGTTCTCTATGTCGGCAAGGCCTCCAACTTGCGGTCTCGGGTTCGCAGCTATTTCTCCACCGATGAGCGGCGCAAGGTTCACCAGCTGCTGCGCGAGACGGATCGCATCGACCATCAGGTGTGTCGCAACGGTCTCGAGGCCTCGGTGTTGGAGCTCCGGCTGATCCATCAGCATCTGCCACGCTTCAACCGCCAGGGCACCCGGGCAGGCAAGTATCCCTATATCAAGCTGACCCTCAACGAACGTTTCCCGCGCCTCTCGGTGGTGCGCAAGGTGAACGATGACGGGGCGCTCTATCTGGGACCCGTGGCTTCGACCCGGGCGGCGAAACGGATCATCGAGGCGATCCACAGCGTGGCGCCCGTGCGGCGCTGCACTCTCGCTTCGAGAGCGTCGCCGAACGCGAGCGTGTGCGCTTCGGCTCAATTGGGGGTCTCGTGCTGTCCGTGTTCGGGGGCGACACCCGAGGACGAGTACGCGGCGGTGATCGAAGATCTGGTCACCAATTTGACGTCGCGTCCCGACCGGTTGCTGGCCCCGCTGGCTGCAAGGATCGACAGGCTGGCGGCCGAGCAGCGTTACGAAGAAGCGGCCGACGTGCGGGACCGGGCTGAGGCGTTGGCGGGGCTGCTGCGACGGCATCGACGTTTCGACCTGCTGCGGCGAGCCGGTCGCCTGCGTCTGCGCATCGGCAATGCCTGGGTCGAGATCGTCGACGGGCAGCTCTGGCGCAGCGGCCACGCAGACGACCCCGACGATCTCTTCGCCCCACACGGCCCGAGCACTCCCTCTGCTCAGCCGACGGAGCCACTGCCGGTTCCCGAGCGTGCCGAAGCCGACGAGCTGCTCACGGTTGTCGGCTGGATCGAACGCAACGCCGACAAGGTGACGATCGAGTCGGTGCAGGGCGTGCTGGCCAATCCCCTGCCGGCCCTGCCGGTCTTCAAACCGAAGTCCAAGAGCCCCGCTCGCCGCACCACGACCCGAACCGGCGTCACTGCGCTGAGCCGATCAACCCCGGCTCCCCGACCGCGACTGTCGCGAACCGCCTGAACCGCCTGAACCGCCCGAACCGCTGAAGCCCCCAGCCGCTGAAGCCCCCAGGCGGCGGGCTCACCAGGCGGTCGACACCAGTGCCGAGAGCTTGGCTTCGGCGCGCCCGTCGTCGATGGCAGCAGCGGCCGACGCCACCCCCTCGCTCAGGTCCGCCGCAAGCCCCGCGACGAGCAGGCCAGCGGCGGCGTTCAGCACCACGATGTCTCGATGGGGTCCGGGGTCGCCGGCGAAGACCGAACGGGCGATCCTGGCGTTCACCTCGGCGTCGCCGCCGACCAGATCTTGCGCCGCGGCCGACGGCAGGCCGACCGACGCGGCGGTGACGGTCAACTCGGTGATCTCGCCGTCTTCCAACGACAGAACCTTCGACGGTCCTGTTGTGGACAGTTCGTCCAATCCCCCGTCACCGTGCACGACCAGCGAACGCTGTGATCCTGTCGCTTCAAGCACTCTCACCATTCGTTGAGCGGTGGAGGGGTCCCCCACCCCGACTACCTGACGCCTCAACCGGGCCGGGTGGCTCAACGGACCCAGAATGTTGAACACCGTCTGTATGCCCAACTGCGCTCGCACCGGGCCGACATGCCGCATCGCCGGATGGAAAGTCCGGGCGAAGGCGAACCCCAGACCGATGCTGTCGACCTGAGCTTCGAGCCGGCCGGGGGTGAGATCCACCTCAACCCCGAGTGCTTCGAGCAGATCGAAGCTGCCCGAGGTGGAGGAGGCTTTGCGGTTTCCGTGCTTGCACACAGTCGCCCCTGCCGCAGAGGCCACGAAGGCGGCCATCGTAGAGACGTTGAGCGCATGGCGCCTGCGGCTGGGCACTCCGCCCGCACCGACGATGTCGATCGTGTCGTCGGGCGCCGCCAACGGGGTCGCCGAGTCGACCATGGCGGTCTGCAGCCCGACCAGCTCCTCGACCGTCTCGCCCTTGATTCGCAGACCGACGATGAAGGCCGCGATCTGCGAGTCGGTGGCGCCACCGCGCAGGATCGTCGACAGAACAGCCCTGGTGATCTCGGAATTGAGATCAGCGCCGTCGGCCAGAGTGCCCAGGACCCCCGGCCAACCGCCGTGATCGTCGATGCTCGTCGCAGGTGTCATGGGTGTCTCGTCCGTCTCTGTCGAGGGTGCCGATGGCTGACAGGGTGACCGTAGCGCGCTGCTAGCCTCGATTTCGTGTCAAAGTCCCTGTTTCCTCCGGCCGTCCGAACCGGTGCATTGGCTTGTCTGGCCGTTTCCGCACCGGCCGCGGTGATTCAAGCGAGCCTCTCCGACAGCGCTGATACCGACCACTCGAACTGGGTGTATCTGACCTTGTCGGCGATCGTGGCCGCCTACCTTCTGGGCGGCGCAGTCGCCGGCAACATGGCCAGTTCGGGACACGCTGCCGGCGCCGGGCGCGGGCGGAGTCAAGAAACGCCTCGGGCCGCGAACGATGCACCGATGATCAACGGCGCCGCGGCAACGACCGTCGCATTCGCTGTCGTGCAGTCGGTCGCTGCCGTTGTTCGCATCGCCGGCGGTGACGGAATCAACCCGCTGGCATTGATTTTCAATGCTCTGCTCGCCGCGGCCATCGGGACTGTCGGCGGCGGGATTGGCGCGTACCTTGCCAATCGCGCCAGAGTCAACCGGTGAAGATCCCGTTCAACGAGGATCCAACTCGACCAGGAAAGGGCTGCAGATGAAACTCCCAGTCTCGGGCGCGGTTCACGACGAACGCGAGATCGAAGCCGTCGTGGCCGTGCTGCGCTCATCTACGCTCGACATCGGTGAGAACGTCTTCGAGTTCGAGCGGAGGGCCGCGTCGCTTCTCGCCAAACAGCACGGGATCATGGTCAACAGCGGATCGTCGGCTCTGCGGATTGCCGTGGACCTGCTGCAACTCGAACGCGGCGACGAGATCATCACCTCGCCGCTCACCTTCTCGACCGACATAGCCACCATGGTGCAGTCGGGTCTGGTACCGGTGTTCGTCGACATCACGCCCGACACCTACCAGATCGACCACACCAGGATCGAAGCCATGATCGGGCCTCGGACGAAGGCGATCCTCACCCCGAACCTGTGCGGCAACTGCCCTGACTGGGACGCGATCCGGGCCGTCGCCGACGCCCACGGGCTGAAGGTTGTGGAGGACTCCTGCGATGTGCTCGACTCCTGGCAGCGCGGTGAACGCACCGGCGCCCGCGCCGACATCGCGGTCACCAGTTTCGCCCGCAGCCATGCAATGACCGCAGGCGGCGCGGGCGGGTTGGTGGGTGTCGACGACCCGGACCTCTTCGACCTCGGACTGGAGCTGCGCCGCTGGGGCCGGCGTTCGGAGCCGTACCTGTACGGTTCGCGCAAGGGGCAACAGGATCGGTTCGGGCATCTCGCCGACGGCACTCCGTACGACATGATCTTCACCTTCGACTCGATCGGCTACAACTTCGAGCCGACCGAGATCAGCGCCGCCTACGGGCTGGTCCAGCTGGACAAGCTCGACGGTTTCAACCAGCAGCGACGCGACAACTGGCGACGGTTCGACGACTTCCTGGCGACTCGGGAAGGCGTGACGAGTGGTCGCACCACGCCCGAGACCGACACGACCTGGATGCGCTTCTGCTTCACCATCGACGACTACCTCGGCATCGACCGCAGTGAAGTCCAGGAACGACTCGAAGCACGCGGGGTGACAACGAGGATGGTGTGGACCGGCAATATCCTGCGCCAGAAGGGATTCGCCGGGATCGAGCACCGCGCTCCGGCTGAAGGACTGCCGAATTGCGACTACATCATGGACAACGCGGTGTCGCTGCCGATTCACCACGGCCTGAACGCGGATCACATCGGTTTCATGTGCGAACAGCTCGACGCGGTGCTCGGCTCATAAATCAGCGGCAGAGCGGCGTTTGTTGAGGCACACTTAGTCTGTGACGGGGAGCCGGCTGGATGGCCGCGGCGCAGTTCGCTGTGTTGAGGAAGGTCGGGACTCCGCAGGGAAGGGTGCTGGCTTGCGCCAGTCGAGGCGACTCGCAGGAAAGTGCCACAGAAAACAAACCGCCTCAAAGGTTCCCTGAGGGGTACCACCGAGGTAAGGGTGAAAAGGTGCGGTAAGAGCGCACCAGCACCCCGGGCGACCGGGGTGGCTAGGTAAACCCCACCCGGAGCAAGGCCATGCAGGGAGAGGGCGTCCCGTCCGCAGACACTCCCGGGTAGGCCGCAAAGATGGATGGTCATCCACGGAGCCGGCATTCGGCTCCCGGACAGAATCCCGCCTATAGGCCGACTCCCCGTCACACCGTCACACCCGTCATACCCGTCACGCTCTGTGGTGCTATCTGAAAGTGCTATCTGAGGTGCTCTCTGGGAAGTCGGCCTGTACTCAGCAGTGTCCTGCGGTTCTGGGGCTTGGTGAGTTCGAAGCGGCGGATCAGCCAGACCACGGCGCAGATCCCGAGCGCCTCCATCAGCAGCAGGATGCCCAGCGGCCGATCGAACTCCGGCAGCGGTGCGGCGGCGATCCCGTCGAGTCCGGCGAACGGCCACCAGAACAACTCTGTCCGCGTCCAGGCGCCCGAGGCTGCGAGGAACACGAACGTGCCGATGGGCACGCCCAACAGTCGACGCCGAACCAGACGCGACCCCACGGTCAGCGCCATCACCAGAGCCAGCAGAGCGACCGAACCGATCAGCGTGTGGAGGACCAACGGCCGCCCCGTTGCGGCCTCGACCAGCGGCAGCACCGCACCGCCGGCGACGAACCGGTAGTCGATCGCGGGGCTGTCGAACACGAAGAGAACACCGATCACCGCCACTGCAACAAAGAAGACGAACACGTCAGAGCAGCACGATCCGTCCGCACTCGTCGCATGACAGAACGTCGGAATCAGTGGTGTGTTTCATTCGGTCGACCTCCATCGCAGGCATCATCGACGGGCAGCCGACGCACTTGCCGCCCTCGAAGCGGACGACCGTGGCAGAGCCGAACATGGGACGCAAACGCTGATAGTCGTCGAGCAGCGAGCTGTCGAGTGCAGCTTCGAGACCTTCCCGGTTCGCACGAATGACTTCGAGTTGGGCGTCGATCTCCGACTCGGCAGCTTCGATCTCAGAGGTCAGCGCACCGATTTGACGGTCGACGAGTTCGGCCTCGGAATTGAACCCGGCAACCTGTGAAGCCAGCGATTCGGCCTCCTCCATCGCGGTGAGAGCTTCGTCCTCAAGGTCGCTCTGGCGGTTCCGCAATGACACGATCTCGTCCTGCAGGGCTTGCAGGTCGCGCAGCGCTGTGACCTCACCGCTGTACAGCCGCACCTCATCGGTTTCGATCTTGGCAGCGACTATCTGAGCCTCGTCCTCGTAGCGCTTCTGGCGGGTTGCGACCTCGACCTGAGTCAGCGCGAGTTGATCGACCTGGTCGGTGAGACGTTGACGTTCGACCTGCGCGGCTGCAAGCGAGTCCCGCTGCGGGAGCACGGCTCTCTTGTGCGACAACTGGTCGGCCTCGACATCAAGACGTTGGACTTCGAGAAGATCGTGGTGGTTCATCAGTTGCTTAGCTCCTTGCGGTGAAGACCCCTCATAATGAACTGGCTATGAGACAGTACCGAACTTGGGCACGAGTGTCTTTCGGACCCGGCAGCGTTGCCGACGGGACAATCGCCGCGCCGGTCCGGCCGACATGACCAAGCTGGCGATCATCGGCGCGGGCCGAGCAGCAGTCGTACATGGCGAAGCCTCACGCTCCGCCGGCGGGATCCAGCTCATAGGGTTGGGTGGGCGTTGCCCAAGACGGGCCGGCGCGGTCGCTGCGGCACTCGGCTGTGAAGAGTTGACCGTAAACGACATGGTCGGGCGCGCCGACATGCTCGTCGTCGCCGTACCCCCGGGCGACACCGACGAGGTGTTGGAGCGAATCCCCTTGGACCGTCCCCTCATCGTCGAATCTCCGGTCGCCATGACCTCAGCCGTCGACACGGCACATCGACACGCCGCAAATAGACCCAGGGCGATGCTCAGCGCGAATCTCCTGCACGCGCCGCTGGTGCGCCAGGGGCTCGCCGCGATCAGCAGTCTCACCGACGCGCACCATCTGGTGCTGCGCGCCAACGGCGCGCGCCCGGTTTGGCACAGCGCCTCAACTGACGAGAGCGGCGTGACTTTGGACCTGGGGGCCCGACTCCTGCCGGTCCTGCTCGCCGCCGCTGCCCAGCCGGTGGTTGAAGTCTCGGCCGAGCTGAGCCGGCGGGACGCGTTCGACGGTGCCGCCGAGTTGGACCTCCGGCTCCAGGACGGACGCACGGTCCGCGCCGAATTCCACTGGGGGGACGATCCGCCCGCAGCCGAGCTCGAGGCCGCCGACGCCACCGGCGTCGTTTCGGTCGGGTTGTGGCCGTTCCCCGTGGTTGAAGTCGACGGCGACGAGACAGCCTCGGCTCAGGGTCAAGAACCGCTCCACGCACTCGGATTCGTATCGCAGCTGCAGCGCCTCAAAGCTGTCGCCGAACAGCAGGCGGAGCCCTGGCCCGGACTCGCCGGCGGTGTCGGCGCCTTGAGGATCATCGAGGCGGCGAACCTGAGCGACAGCAGCGGAGAACCCTGTCGGATCCCGTGAGCCTGCACCCCGTTCAACAGTCTGCTCAGTAGACGCCGGAGAGTTTGCGGTGGTCCCAGCTGACGACCTTCAGGGGCTCCACCACCACAGCGGTCCGCTTGGCGGCCATATGGGTCGCCGCCTGCTCCAACAGCTCTTCGGGGATGTCGGGCTGGTTCCGCTTCATCACCTCGAGGGCCAGCGGAAACACCTCGGAGTGGTCGGTCACGAGCCGAGCCGTTCCCTTGACCATCACGCCGCGCAGCTGCTCATAGACGTCGCCGTCTTCCCACAACAGCGTGATTCTCGGGTCTCTTCGGAGGTTCTTGATCTTCTGGGACTTGGTGTAGGTCTCGAAGACCACCTGCTTGTCGACGTAGGCGAACCACAGGGTCGACAGGTGAATGCTGCCGTCGCGCTCGATCGTCCCCACCTGAAGGCTCTTCTGCGCTTCGATGAACGCGTCGACTTCGGCTTCGCTCATGCGGATGACGTCTCTTCGGTTCTTTGCCATCCGCTCAGGCTAGGACCTCGCAGGAGAATAAGAAAAGGCACCCTCGGGGTGCCTTTTCCTGAATTGATTAGTTGACGCGATGGTGAACGAAACGGTCGCTCAGATCACTCGGACAGACAGGGCTTCATCGCCCTTGCGGCCCGGGCCGATCTCGAACTCCACGTTTTGGCCTTCCTCAAGAGTTCGGAACCCGGAACCATCGATGTTGGAGAAGTGTACGAACACATCGTCGCCGTCTTGACGGGAGATGAAACCGTAGCCTTTCTCGTTGTTGAAAAACTTCACTGTGCCCGTAGGCATCTGGGCATTCCTTTCGATTACCGCGGCGTTCAACCTGAACTCCGCACGCACAGCCTAGAGAGCCTTCAGGTGAATCCACCGAAGCGCACGAGAATGTATGAGTTGTCTCCCGCTCTTGTTCGCTGCGCTCCACCCATCGCCCCTGTTCGCTACGCTCACCGGGCCGCTCGGGCCACAGCCTCGAAAGCTCGGCCTCTAGCGACCAGTGGCGGCATCGAACCCGGCCACGAGTTCGCGGATCCGCTGCTCGGCATTGAGCGCTCGGCGGTCGAAACTCAACCCGAGCCGGAAGTCGGTCACGCCGGTCTCGACGAGTCGCGGGACCGGCGCCATGGTGGCCTCGACGTCGAGCGAGCCGTCGTCGCGGGTGACAACACCGAGGCTGGACACCACTTCGATGTCATCAGGATCGCGGCCCTCCGCGCTGACTGCCGCTCTCATTCTGGCGATGCCGCCGGCTATGTCGGCAGCGTCCGGTCCCCAGGGGATCCAACCGGTGCCGAAACGGGCGAGACGGCGCATGGAGGCTTTGTTGACGGTGCCGCTGACCCAGATCGGCACGCCCCCGGCCTGGGCGGGTTTGGGCATCTGGTGGATCTGCGAGAACTGCAGGCGGTCCGATGAATACTCGGCAACCTGTTGAGTCCACAGCGTCTGGCACACTTCGAGTGTGTGATTGAGCTGCGCGCCGCGATCGCTGTAGTCGAGTCCGGCCGCTTCATACTCCTCCCGCTGCCAACCGACCCCGACCCCCACGTCAATCCTGCCTTGCGACAATGCGTCGATGGTGGCCAGCGTCTTGGCCAGCACCACCGGTCTGCGCAGCGCCGCGATCAAGATCCCGGTGATGAATCGGATTCGTTCGGTCACTGCGGTGAGGTGGGCGATCGTGGTCAACGGCTCCAGCCAGTGGCCGTCGGGACCGGTCGGTTGGCGTCCTCCTGCGAGTCCCCCGGTTCTGGGGTCGCTGTAGGCCTCGAGGTTCTCTCCGAAAACCACATGGTCCGCCAGTGCCAGCCGATCGATGCCGGCGCGGTCTGCTGCGGTGGCCTGCTCAGCGAGGTGCGCCCAGCCTCCCGGATCGTCGGGCGAGAACGTGATCAGCATCGCAGAGAGTGTCGGGGTCGTCGGCATCGTCTACCTCAGTCGCTATCGGTTCCACCTGCATGAAAGCACACCACCCTGACCCGGCAACAAACCAGTGGGCAACGTTGAGAACTGTTCGGTGAGAATCGTCGGTGAGAACTGTTCAGTGCGAATCGTCAGCCGCGGCGGCGTCGGCGCCTGCCAGAACGGTTCGCCTCGCTGGCAGGGTTGCTGCGGCGACCCCCCGAGGGGTTCGGCGTGTCGACTTCGGGCACCGCGATCGTGCCGTCGAGGACCCCCCGGATGAACGCCACGTGCGCCGGCGTGTTGCCGCAGCAGCCGCCGATGATCTCCGCTCCGACTCGGCGCACCCGGTGCGCGTGTGCCCCCATGACTTCGGGGGTGCCGCTGTAGCTGAGTTCCGCGCCGTGCCATTGGGGTATTCCGGCGTTGGCCTTGGATATGACCGGCACGGTGCTGATCTCTCGCATCTGTGCCAGCGCGGCCTCGGTGTCGGGAAGGTTGTTGCCGCAGTTGGCTCCCATTGCGACAACGCCGAGTTCGGTGAGGCGTACCGCGGCCTCCTCACCGGTGACGCCCATCATGGTTCGACCGGCCGTGTCGAAGCTCATGGTGACAGCTATGGGCAGGTCGCAACTCTTGCGGGTGCCGACGACTGCGGCTTCGACCTCCACCAGCGAGCTCATGGTTTCGATCCAGACGATGTCGACGCCTCCGCGGCTGAGTCCCTCGGCCTGTTCGGCGAAGGCCGCGACGGCGTCTGTGTAGTCGAGGGGTCCCAGCGGCGCTATCAGCTCCCCCGTCGGCCCGACCGACCCGGCGACCAGGACCGTGCGTTCTGCCCGGTCGGCGACCGCTCGGCCGTTGGCGCCGGCTGCCTCGTTGACCTCGATCACTCGATCGTCGAGTTTGTGCAGCGCCAAGCGGTAGCGCGTGCCGCCGAAGGAGTTGGTCAAGAAGATGTCGGATCCGGCGTCGACGTAGGCCTGGTGTATTTCCTGCACCTTCTCGCCTGCGTCGAGGTTCATCCGTTCGGGCGCATCGCCTGGCATCAGACCCCGCGCGAACATCTCGGTGCCCATGGCCCCGTCGACGATGAGATGGCCTCGCTGCGCGACCAACTCTTCAAGCAGCATGGCTGCTGACGTTATCTACAGGCCAGCGGCTAACGGCACTGCGTTAGCAGCAACCAGCACCGCGCCCGGGTCGTTTTGAGTGATCGAGCCTGACCTGTGCGGCGGTACGTGGGACACTGAGACCGTGCCGCGCCTCTCATGGAACCCGCAGTCTCCCGAACGCGGCCCGGTGCACATCCTGGCCCAGATTTCACAGCACGGTTCCTGGCTCGTCTGGCCGGTGGTCCTGGTCGCGATCCAGTTGTTGTTCTTCCCTGCTCCGGCGGCCTCGCTGCTCTCGGGGGTGATCCTCGGACTGATCACCGCTCTGGTCGCGTTGGGCATGTATCTCGTGTTCAGGGCGAACCGGGTCATCAATTTCGCTGCGGGTGAGATGGGCCTGCTGCCGGCGGTGCTGTCTTTGATGCTGTTGGTGGAGTCGGGTTGGCCCTGGTATTTGGCGTTTCCGGCTGGTCTGCTGGCGGCCGCGGCGTTGGGAGTCGTTGCCGAGTTCGTTCTGATTCGTCGTTTCTTCGACTCGCCTCGTCTGGTTGTGACCGTGGCGACTTTCGGCGTTGCCTCTCTTCTGGCCCTGATCGCCTTCTTCATGCCGGCCTGGTGGGATTCGAAGCTGCAGTCCCAGCGGATCGCACCGCCGTGGGACTTCAGCTTCACCGTCGGGACGCGGCCGTTTCACAGCAACCACATTCTCGCTCTGCTGCTGGCGCCGCTGGCGATCGTGGCGGTCGGCGCGCTCCTGCGTTACACCCGGCTCGGTATCGCTGTTCGGGCTGCTGCGGAGTTGCCCGGCCGGGCGGCGATGCTCGGTATTCCTGTCAAGGGGCTTCAGGGGGTTGTGTGGGGTCTCGCCACGACGTTGGGCTTCCTGGCGATTTTCCTGCGTGCGGGGATCTACGGGATTCCGGTCGGGGGACAGCTGGGCTTGTTGTTGTTCCTGCGTTCGCTGGCCGCTCTGACCCTGGGGCGTATGGAGCATCTGCCGACGATTATCGGCACCTCCATCGGTCTGGGCATTCTTCAGGAGGGCATCGTCTGGAACTCGGGTGCGATAACTGCGGATGCCAAGATGGGAGCGATCACCGGGGTCGTGATCGTGATCGCTCTGCTGATCCGACGTGACCGGGGTCTGCGCTCCGAGATCGACGCTTCCAGTTGGCAGAGCACCAGCGAGACCCGGCCGATCCCTGAGATCTTCGCTCGGATTCCGTTGGTCCGGGTCGGCCGAGTGATCGGGGTCTGTGTATTCGCAACAGCGATGTTCGCTCTGCCGTATGCGGGTTGGATCTTCGACACGTCGGTGATTCTGCGTTTCGGCGAGATCTACATGTTCGCGATCGTTTTTGTGTCGCTGGGTGTGCTGACCGGTTGGGCGGGGCAACTGTCGCTCGGGCAGCTGGCGTTCAGCCTGTTGGGCGGCGCGGTGGCGGCCACGTTGACGATGAGTTACGACGTGGACATCATCCTGGCCGTGTTTGTAGCGGGCATCGCCGGCGCGCTCGCTTCGCTGGTGATCGGTATTCCGGCGTTGCGACTGCGAGGGGCGTATCTGGCGGTCACCACCCTGGCTTTCGGGGTGACGATGAGCCAGTACTTTCTCAATCCCCGTTTCTTCGACTGGGTTCCGGCCCAGGGCGAGCGCATCGCTCGAAAGCCCATCCTCGGGTTGATCGACTGGAGTTCTTCGCGGGCGATCTATTATGTGTGCCTGGTCACGATGCTGCTTGCCTTCGCCGCGGTGAGAGGCATTCGCAACAGTCGGACCGGGCGCGCGTTGATCGCGTTGCGTGACAACGAGGCGGCCGCTGAGGCGTTCGGTGTGAGCCCTTTGCGGGCGAAGCTGACGGCGTTTGCGGTCGCGGGGTTCCTGGCTGCGGCCGCGGGTGCGGTCTACACCCACCATCAGCAGGCTTTCTTCGTCTGGGATCCGGGATTCTCGATTGGGATCTTTGCGGGTGCGGTCATCGGTGGGCTCGGCACTGCCGGTGGTGCGTTGCTGGGCGCGCTGTACTTCAACGGATCGTTCTTCTGGTTGAAGGGGAACTGGTTCTTGTTCGCTACCGGGGTGGGCATCCTCGTCGTGCTGCTGGTCGCTCCACGGGGTTTGATCGGCTTGTGGTACGACATGCGTGATCTGGTTGTCCGGGCGGTCGCGCGCCGCCGCGGCATCACCGAGAGCAATGTCGCGGATCGGGCGCTTGTCGCTCGTGAGGACTCGCCCGGCGGGGGTGGTCCCGCGTGAGCGGTTCAACGACCATGCCGACTGGGGGGCGCCGGAGCGGGCTGTTGTCACGGATCGCCGACGGTGGTCCCACGCTTCCGCTGGTCGTGTTCTTCGGCCTCAATGCTGTGGATGAGCTCGACCGCTCCGCGGCCGCGATCCTGACGCCGGAGATCCGTGAGCATTTCGACCTCTCGCGGGCCGCGTATCTGGGTTTTGTCGCTCTGGTCGTGTTGGGCGGTCTGTTGCTGCAGCCGGTGGTCGCGATCTTCGCTGACCGTTACTCGAGGATTCGTCTGGCTCTTCTGGGGGCGATCCTGTGGGCGTTGTTCTCGTTCATGACCGGTTTGGCTCTGGGGCTGGTGTGGTTCTTGGTGGCGCGCTCAGGGTCCGGTGTCGGCAAAGCGGTCAACGACCCCACTCACCGCTCGCTGCTGGCGGACTGGTATCGGCCGCAGACTCGGCCGAAGGTTTACAGCCTGCACGCTGCGGCCAATGCTGTGGGAGCGACGGTCGGTCCGCTCACCGCGGGGCTGTTGGCCTTCTATTTCGGCTGGCGAACGCCGTTTCTGTTCTTCGCGATTCCGACATTGATCTTTGTGGTGGTGGGGTTGCGTTTGCGTGAACCGGTCAGGGGTGCTCAGGAGCGTGCTCTGGCGGGCGGGTCGAGCGAGGCGGTCGCGACGGAGGAACTGCCTCCGTCGGCTGCTGAAGCGTGGCGTATGTGCTGGAAGATTCAGGCTCTGCGCCGGATCTGGTGGGCGACGCCGTTCCTGTCGGCCTCTCTGATCGGTTTCGCCACGCTGGCCTCTGAGCTCTACGCCGACGCTTACGGGCTTGACGAGAGAGCCCGCGGCATCGTCGCGGCGGCTTCGGAGCCGGGGCAACTGGTCGGGTTGTTCATCGGCGCACGGATCGCCACGAAGCTGCTGGAACGCGATCCGGGGCTCATCCTGCGGTTCCTGGCTGTGGTGTCGGTTGTCACCTCGGCGCTCTCGGGGGTGTTCGCCATTGTTCCGAATCTCGCGGTCGCGATCGCTGCGAACGTCTCGATCGCCCTGTGCCTAGCGATTGTCGGTCCTGGAATTGTTGCTTCGGTGTCGCTGGCGATTCCACCGCGGGCGCGGGCGATGGGGTTCTCGATCGGTTCGTTGTTCATCGTTCCGGGCCTGTTGATCCTGCCGATGATCGGTTGGATCGCCGACTCGTGGGGCATCCGGACCGGGATGAGCGTGATGGTGCCTGTCTTCTGCATCGGTGGTCTGGTGATCTCGACTGGAGGCAACGTGATCTCGGCCGACATCGAGCAGGTGCGCCGTACCACGCTGGCCCGCGCGGAAGTGCTGGCGGCTCGCCGCCGCGGTGAGGTGAAGCTGTTGTACTGCTCGGGTGTGAGCGCCGGCTACGACGGGGTCCGGGTGCTCCACGACATCGACTTCGAGGTCGACCGGGGTGAGATCGTGGCGCTGTTGGGGACCAACGGTGCTGGAAAGTCCACCTTTTTGAACGCCGTTTCGGGGGTTGTCCAAGCCGACCGCGGAGCGATCATCTTCGATGGACGCGACATCACTCATGCGCCTCCCAACGAAGTCGCGGGATTCGGCCTGGTTCAGATTCCGGGTGGTGCGGGGGTGTTCCCGGGTCTGACGGTTCGTGAGAATCTCGAAGCTGCGGGCTGGCTGGCCCGCAGGGACCGTTCGGAGCGGGTTGCCGCTCAGGACAAGGTCCTTGACGCGTTCCACGAACTGGGCGAACGACTCGATGATCGGGCCGCCGATCTCTCGGGAGGTCAACAGCAGATGCTGGCGCTGGGCATGACCTTCCTGTTGAGGCCGAGGCTGCTGATGGTCGACGAACTGTCTTTGGGTCTGGCGCCGATCGTGGTGGAGCGTCTGTTGCGGATGGTCCGTGAGATCGCCGCGGATGGAGTGACGGTGATCCTGGTCGAGCAGTCTGTGAACGTGGCGCTCGAGTTGGCGGAGACGGCGTACTTCATGGAGCGCGGGCGCATCCGCTTCAACGGTCCGACCCAGGAGTTGCTGCAACGCCGCGACCTTCTCCGTTCGGTGTTCCTGGGTGACGTCAGCGACCCCGCCGCCAAGGGCGAAGCTCAACTTGACGTTGAGGCTGAACCTGATCTGGAGGTTCAGGCAACACAACAGTCGGAGCTCCTGAAGGTCTCCGGGCTGGCGCGACGGTTCGGCGGTGTGCATGCCGTCTCAGACGTCTCGTTCTCGGTCGGCTCCGCTGAGATCGTCGGATTCATCGGACCGAACGGTGCCGGCAAGACGACTCTCTTTGATCTCATCGCCGGTTCCACCCCCGCTGATGCGGGCACGGTGATCCTGTCGGGTCGCAACGTCTCCCGTCATTCTGCGAGTGCACGGGCACGCGGGGGTCTGGGCCGTTCCTTTCAGGATGCACGGTTGTTCCCTTCGTTGACGGTGGCCGAGGTGATCGCGGTGTCTTTGGAGCGTTGGATCTCCTGGGGGGATCCCGTCACCGCCGCGCTGCACCTGCCGATGGCGTTCGACAGCGAGGCGTCGGTAGCCGAACGGGTCGATGAGCTCGTCGAGTTGATGGGGCTGGAGCCTTATCGACACAAGCGCATCCGCGAGCTGTCGACGGGGACCCGGCGCATCGTCGACCTTGCCTGCGTGCTCGCCCACCGTGCGACCGTCGTGCTCCTTGACGAACCGTCGAGCGGGATCGCCCAATCGGAAGTTGAGGCCTTGGCGCCGTTGCTGTTGCGGATGCGCAGCGGGATGGGAGCTTCTCTGCTAGTGATTGAGCACGATATGAATCTTGTAACCGCGATCTGTGATCGGGTCTTGGCGTTGGATCAGGGCACCGTGGTGGCGACCGGAACTCCAACCGAGGTGCTCAACGACCCCAGAGTGCTCGCGGCGTATCTCGGAAACCCTGTCACCTAGGTACGACGAGAGGAACTTTCATGCAGCCATCCTCAGCGGAGTCCGACCGCATCGACTGGCAACGGACACTGAAGCGGTTCGGTCCGATTCTGGCGATAGTGGCGGTCGCCGTCGTGGTGATCGTGGTGGTGGTCAGTGGCGGTGGTGATTCCGGCGATTCCGGTGACTCTGGTGAGTCCACCGTTGTGGAGGATCGTGACGACGGCTCTTCGGTTGCCGAGAGCTCGGTCCCCGAAACCGACCGGGCCGATGCCACCGACGGCGCCGATGACGACCCAGACTCGGCGGCCGAGACGACACCGGACGACACCGAGCCGGCTCCCGGCGACGCCGCTGCGGTCGACACCGGCTTGCCGGACGGGGTCATGACGATCAGCGTCGCCGCCGAACTCGGTTTGGACATCGACTTCGGCCGGAGATGCGACACTGAGCGCGGCACCCTCGCCGTTCCCAACTTCTTCGCTCCGGAGTGTTTCGCTCCCTTCGAGGGTGACAACGGCGGCGCCACCGCTGCGGGCGTGACCGGCGACTCGATCAAGATCGTCTGGTGGACCGCTCGTGACGCCGATCCGGTCCTCAGCTATGTCACCTCGGCGATTCTCAACGACGACACGACCGCCGACGATGAGCACACAATGCACGCTCTGGTCGAGTACTACGAGACCTACTACGAAACTTACGGCCGCAAGGTCGATCTGGTGGTGTACGAAGGCTCCGGCAACATCAGCGATGTGGGCGCGGCCAGAGCCGACGCCGTGGAGATCGCTGAGGAGCACAAGCCGTTCATGGTTTGGGGCGGGCCGTCGCTCACCAATGCCTTCGCTGAGGAGCTCCACGCCCGCGGTATTCCCTGCATCGGCTGCGGACCCGGTCAGACCCACGAGTACTACGTTGATCGTCCGGGCCTCGCTTACACGGTCAGCAAGGGTCCCGATCAACTGAATCTGCTGGTCGCCGAATACATCGGGAAACGCTTGGCGGGAGACCCGGCTGTCCACGCGGGCGACGAGTCGATGCACTCGCGGCAGCGGGTCTTCGGTCGAATTTGGATCGAAGCCAGTGCCGCATCGCCGGGCTTGAACGAGCAGTTCGAAGCAGCGCTGGCCGATTGGGGCGTGGAGATCGAGGAATCGCAGAACTATGTGCTCGATCCGGGCACCCTGCAGGAGTCGGCGTCAACGGTGATCGCCCGCATGAAACAAGCAGGCGTCACCTCGGTGATCTTCAACGGTGATCCGATCGCTCCCCGTGAGTTCACCAACGAGGCGACCGCGCAGGACTACTGGCCCGAATGGATCGTGACCGGTTCGGTGTTGGTCGACACCACCGCCTTCTCCCGCACGTACGACCAGCAGCAGTGGGCGAACGCCTTCGGTGTGTCGAATCTCGCCGCCCGGGTCGACCGGGTCATCGGCGGGGTTTACTCGCTGTACGAGTGGTTCCACGGTGAGCCGCCCCGGGCCGACGACAACATCGGAGTGATCAACCCCGTCATCCAGACCTTCTACTCCTACCTCCAGCTGGTGGGGCCCGAACTGACCATCGAGAACTTCAACGACGCGATCTTTGCTGCTGAGCCGACTCGCCGGGCGTTGACCGCGCCGTCGATCTCATACGGGTATGCGGGCATCTGGCCGGCCGAGTTCGAGCCCGACTACCGCGGCGTCGACGACGTTGCCGAGGTCTGGTGGGACAACACGGTCGCCGGTCTCGACGAGATCGATCGGGACGGCGTCGGCATGTGGCGGTTCGTAGACGGCGGCCGGCGCTACAAACCCGGTGAGATTCCAGAAGGCGCGCCCGACGCCTTCGTGCTTGAAGGCTCAATCACGATCTACGAGCAACGTCCCGACGACGAGGAGTTCCCCGACACCTACGAACCGCTGCCCGCTCGCTGAGCGCGGCACTCTGAGCGCGGATTACTCGCGTTCGCGCAGCTCGCGTCGCAGAATCTTGCCGGAAGCGCTCTTGGGGATGGCGTCGATCACCTCTAGCAGGCGGACCTGCTTGTAGCTCACCAGATGCTCACCGACGAGTGCTTGAACCTCTTCGAGCGTGACGATGGCGCCCGGAGCGCACACCACGAAGGCTTTAGGAATCTCTCCGGCCTCGACATCTTCGATCCCAATCACCGCCACATCGATGATCGCAGGATGGGTGATCAGCACAGCTTCGATCTCCGCCGGCGGCACCTGGAAACCCTTGTATTTGATGAGTTCCTTGATGCGGTCCACGATCGAGTAGTGCCCCGCTTCGTCGAGCACGGCCACGTCGCCGGTGTGCAGCCAGCCGTCTGCGTCGATGGTCTCGGCTGTGGCCTCGGGGTTGTTGAGGTAGCCCTTCATCACCATCGGGCCGCGGACCCACAGTTCGCCTCGGCCGCCGACGTCTTGGTCCTCTCCCGTCTCGGGGTCGACGATGCGGCATTCGGTGTTGGACACGGCGGTGCCGCTGGTTCCGGGCCGGTAGCTTCCCTCGGGGGTGGCGTGGGTGACCGGGCTGAGCTCGGTCATGCCATAGCCCTGGACGATCTCGCAGCCGACACGATCGGCCGCCTCCTCTGCCAGGTCGGCGCCGAGCGGGGCCGCTCCGGAGAACACCTGCTTGAGGCTCGACAGGTCGTAGTTCTCGACCAGCGGCGATTTGGCCAATGCCAGCACCATCGGCGGAACTGCGAAGAAACGGGTGATTCGCAGCGACTGCACCAGCGTGAGCGCCGCTTCGAGGTCGAACCGTGGCATGGTCACCACGGTCACGCCGTTGGCGAGCAGGCCGTTCATCAAGACCTGCATCCCGTAGATGTGGAAGAAGGGCAGCGCGGCGAGTCCCACTTCGTCCTCGTCGTACTGGAGCACGTGTTCCATCTGGCAGACGTTGGCGACCAGATTGTGGTGGGTCAGCATCACTCCTTTGGGCAGGCCCGTGGTGCCCGACGAGTACGGCAACACCATCACGTCGTTGTGGAGGTCAACGGCGACCTGGTCGATCGGCTCGCCCATGAGCGAGGCCAGCGGTGTGGTGGCCGACGCACCTCGGGGGGCCTCCCCTACCTGCGGGGCCTCCCCTGCCACGATCACCTCGGTGACGCCGGTGCCTTCGACCGCGGCCAGCGCCACTTCGAGGAACATCGGAATCGTCAACAGCAGCGACGCTCCCGAGTCCTGAAGCTGGAACCGGACCTCTTCTGCGCCGTAGGTCGGATTGATGGTGGTGATCGTGGCCCCGGCTACGCCCACGGAATGGAACACCACTGCGTATTCGGGGATGTTGGGGGCCATGATCCCGAGCACGGCACCGGGGCCGAAGCCTCGAGCGGCCAGACCGCCGGCCAGCGAGCGGATAGCCGAGTCGAGTTCGGAGAAGGTGTACGAAGATGCGCCCGCGTCGGTGATGGCCACGCGGTCGGGAATTGTCTGGGAGTGCCGCATGACCAGTTCGGTTATGGAAACGTCTGGGATCTCCACGCTGGGCAGTGGACTGGTGTGGATGATTGTCATCGGGATCTCTCTAGCTCAGGTCGTGGTGGATCGTAGCGTGAACATCTTCTGCAGGCTTGCGCGGACCACCGGTATGGT
Source organism: Acidimicrobiales bacterium (assembly GCA_965116485.1). Lineage (GTDB taxonomy): Bacteria > Actinomycetota > Acidimicrobiia > Acidimicrobiales > Aldehydirespiratoraceae > VXYK01. Next base: position 1,891,176 of record OZ220692.1, on the reverse strand, counting down.
GGAGCCATCGCCTGGGAGTCGCCCCGAAAGTTTCCGGAAGGCTCCCGAGAGGCGAACAGACCCGCAGCAGTTCCATGGACCCGCTTATCGACCCCGACGATCCTCGCAGAGTTCGCAGCCGGAGACCGCTGCGTGCCTTCATCCGCCGGGTTTTGCGGCCGGTGCCCCGTCCCCGGTCGGAATCCGACATCTTCACCGCGACCCGGCATGTCACCGGTGCGATTGGGGCCGGCACGAGCCCGGCCTACGATGCGCTCGCTGAGGGCGGCGAGAGCCTCAACCGTTCGCTGCGTGAGAATCCGTTGCCACCGAGCACACACATCTCGCATCGTGACGCCACCCGTCACAACATTCCGGTTCCCCTCTCTGAACGCTGTATCGGGGACTTCCGCGAGCCTGAGGACTCCTGAATTCCGGTTCGCGAACTCCGACCGGCCCGGATCTACCGGCGAACATTGTGGGGCGGTGATCAGGCAGGCAGGAAGATCAAGGCGGTGCCCGTTCGGGCGGGGGCGTCGAGATCAGCGAGGTTCACGGAGTCGATTCGGGCTGTGGCGACATTGAGCACCCACAGTCGAGGTTCGGCCGTGGTCGGGTCGAACCATGCGGCGACAGTCGAATCCGGTGACCACGCGACGGTGTTCGCGACCTGCTCGGTGAGCGCCACGGCTTGTTCGGATGCGACTTCGTAGAGGAGGTCAGGTTCCGATGGGGTCGTGTCCTCGCTGATCAGCAGGAGGTGGTTTCCGCTCGGTGCGATCGTGACGTTTCCTGAGTCGCCGGCGAATTCGGTCGGCAGGTCCGAGCCTGTGCCCGAGGCCCGGTCAACCAGCACCGGAGTGCATGTCAAGGGTTCGCCGCAGCGGATCTCGACATGGTGCGAAGCGTTGGCGGCGATCACGGGCCAGTCTGAATAGTGGACGAAGCCGCTCTGGGAGGTGACGAACGTCTCCCCTGTTGAGCTGACCAACAGCACGCCCAGTGACGGCACGTTGAGCAGTTCCGATCCGACGGGGACTTCAATGCGCGACATGAACAGTCCCGACGAGTTGCCGACGTAGATGTGCTCGGCGGTGTCGACGCTGCCGACGGCGAGCGCAAAACTGCTGTTTTCGCCGACGATCACCTGTCCTTGGGTGAACAGGATGTAGACCCTCTGGGTGGTTGACGAGCCGTCACGTTTGAAGCCGTAGGTGTGGCCTTGTTCATCGAACATGATGAAGGAGCCGAAACCAGTGAGTAGGTCGTCCATACCCACATGGCCGGGCGTCAGGATCCTTACGGGATCGAGGACCGAGTCGGGGGTGACGATGGCGATGCCGTCTTCGGCGACGTAGGAGATTCGATGTCGGCCGATGAGCGATGCCAGTTTGCGTGGGGCGTCGGTGCTGCGGCTGGCTGACACGGTGGCGTCGTCACCTTCTGGGTCGTCGCCCGTGATTGACGCTGCGCCGTCGTTCGGGTCGATGTCTGGGACCGGAAGCTGGTCTTCGGAGGCGCTGTCTGACTCTGGCGAATCACGCCATCCGATGAACAACGCGGCTGCGAATATCGACAGCAGGGCGACCGTGAACCACATCGCTGGGCCGACACGATTCGCGACTCCTACGGCTTCTGTTTCTTGTGTGAATCTGTCGGGGTCGGAGTGGTCGTGGTGGTTCGGATCGATCTTCTGGCCGCAGGTGGGGCACACCTGCGGCTCGAACCGGTTGGCGGCTCCGGGCGAGAGGTGTTGGATTCGGGGGGAACGTGGGTCGTCGTCCCGCTGGTCGACCTGCTCGGTGGATCGTTGGCTGGATCGCCGGGTTTCGCGCCTCATCTGCGATCGAATCTAGTTCGCGAGGTGCCGCGGGGTTCAGGGCGCTCGTTTCGGCGGTTGGGGTTGATCGTGGTCACGTCTGGGCGGTCACGTTTTAGGCGGTCACGTTTTAGACTGCGAGCTGTTCGCTGGTCATATTTTGAAAGTCGGGGGTCGGGTGGTTACCCAAGAGCCGTTTCTGGAGCCGTATCTGGAGATGATGGCCCCGTGGGACGGTCGCCGGGTGCCGGTCACTCTGCTCGGCGGATATCTCGGGGCGGGCAAGACCACGGTGATCAACGAGGTGCTGGCCCGAACCGATCAGCCGATCGCGGTGCTGGTCAACGATGTCGGCGAGGTGAACGTGGATGCATCGCTCGTTCGCCGTCGCCATGGCGACACCATCGAGTTGACCGACGGATGTGTGTGCTGCAGCCTCGCCGGGGGCTTGGCGGAGGCGTTCGACGGTCTGCGAGAGCGGGAGTTCGCTCCCGATCACGTCATCGTGGAGTTGAGCGGTATTGCTGATCCGGCCCGGGTGGTGCCGTGGGCTTCTTCGCCGGGGTTCTCGCTCGACGGTGTGGTGGTGCTGGTCGATGCCGACCAGTTTCCTGAGCGGTTCAACGATCCGGCTACGGCTGATTCTGTGCGGACACAGCTTGGCGCGGCCGACCTGGTTGTTCTCACCAAACTCGATATTGCATCGGCGGCTGATGAGGCTGAGACACGGTCGATCCTGCGGGAGTGCGTTGGGGGTGTCCCGATTCTGAACAGTGACGATGCGGTTGCGACTGCATCGTTCGTCGATTTGGCCACTCGTCGGCCCGGTGGTGTGGCCGATACTGGGCCGGCGAACCTGTTCGATGCGCACGAAGTCTCGACTGTTGCGGTGCCCAGGCCGATTGACCGTGCAGATTTTGAAGCGATGATCGACGCGCTGCCGTCATCGACGCTGCGGGCCAAGGGCATCGCGTCCACACCTGACGGAACCCGCCTGCTCGCCCAGGTGGTAGGTCGCCGCCGTTCGGTCACCGTCTTGCCCGACGCCGAGTCCCAACCCCCCACCGACCTGGTGATCATCAATCCTCGGAGTTAGGCCGTTCGATCTGGCCGAGGTTTCTCGATCAGTTCGACACAGGTGCCGTCGGGATCCACAAAGAACAGGGCCCGCAGGTCTGAGGGCAGTCCCGGCCCCATCTCGAGCTTCACCGGCGGGGAGAAGCATGTTGTTCCGGCGTCGAGGAGCGCGGCATAGTCACGGTCGATGTCATCGGTGAGCAGGGCCATGCGGAAGATGCCCAGTTCGTTGGCCCGCCGTTGAACCGAGCCTCTGGCGGTTGGTGTTTTCCACTCCACCAGATCAAGGGTGAAGTCGCTGGGGTCGCTGTCGGAACCACAGATGCGCCAAGCGTCCCAGCTCACCGGGTCTTCTGCGCCGAATCCCGCTACTGGTTGAGGCTCTGTAGGACCGCAGCGCTGCTCGGCTCTCAATCCGAGCACGTCGCAATAGAAGTGGTGTGACCGCTCCAAGTTGGAGACGTTCACGTTTACGCCGGCCAAGCGGGTGACGTCACCTTGAACGAACTGCAGCGGCGTGCCGTCGGGATCGGTGCACAGGAAGTACTCGGGACCGGCCAGGTCTTCGATTTCGCGGCTTGCCTGGACCGGTGGCGACCAGACGTCGTGCCCGGACTCGTTCAGCCGCTGATGCAAACCGGCCAGGTCTTTGGTCATGAAACACAGCCGCCCGAAGCCCATCTCGAACACGGATTCAGGCGGCGACCCCGAGCCGACCGGCACTTTCCATTCCAACAGGTCGAGCACCGCTCCCCCGGCATCGTCACCGGCCAACATCCATGCGTCCCACTGCACCTCCTTGAGCCCGAACGCCGATCCCGGCTGGGGCCGTTCGGGCCGGGTGCGGACGGTCGGCGTCAGCCCTACGTGGTCGCGATAGAACCCCAACGACCGTGCCAAGTCGGAGCAGTTGACGTTGACATGGAAGAAGCGCAACGGCCCCACATTCATGGCAGCTTGGCTACCGCAAGGCTCTCGATTCGCGCAAATGCTGTTCGACACGATCGACTGGCCATGCGGTCGCTAGCGTTGATGGCGCGAACCGACGCGGATCACGCTTCAACTCTCGTCATCGCCCGCCTCCGTAACGAATAGACCCCGCCATTCCCGGCAGAACCGGGAAGGCGGGGAGGTGTGCAAAGACTGTAACAGGCTCCTCCATGAGCCGCACAACATTCGACGCGAACGCCGATATCGAGCAGTCCGAAGTTGCCAGCCCGCTGTGAGGCCTCGGTGAAGGTCGTCACCGATACCGGAGGCCACAGCACTCGCTGCAGACCTCATCCCTGTTGGTTGTCGGACGTGTCCGGTTGATCCGCTTGTGGATCTTCACGCTCACTGCGACCAACGAGTGTCTTGGCTCTCCGCGCCGCCGATTCAACCGCCGTTTGAGCCCGTGTAGTCGCGACCGCCCCGACGCGGCCCGCAGCGCGCGCAGCATCGGCCGTGGCTCTTTTGGCGGTAGCAGCTGCGTTTTCCGCCGCAGTTGCGCCCAGGACGACTGAACACCGCGAACATGTTCCCAGCGCGCGTATGGTAGACTTATATATGAAGAGTCTACCTATCTAGGACAGCTGGTGAGTATCAACATCAAGAACGAAGAGACATGTCGATTGGCGGGTGAGTTGGCGCAACTTACCGGCGACACCATGACCGGTGCCATTACGGTCGCCCTTGAAGAGCGCCTAGATCGCGAGCTGAGAGAACGCAGCACCGAGGCCAAGATCAAGCGACTCCTCGCCATCGGAGAGCACTGCGCGAACATGATCAGCGACGGCCCCTCCGCAGCAGATCACGGCGACTTCCTGTACGACGAGCGGGGGTTGCCCAAGTGATAGTAGACACGTCGGCGGTCCTTGCAATTCTGTTCGACGAGCCGGAAGCGGAGCGCTTCGCGAGGACCATTGCCACGGCACCAAACCTGCGGATGTCGACGGCAACTCTGTTGGAAACCAGCATCGTTCTGGAGCATCGCAGCGGCCCTGCCGCCGGATACGAACTCGACGCCTTCCTGCAGGAAGCGGGAATTGACCTGGAACCGGTCACCCCCGAGCAGGCACAGGCGGCAAGACGAGCCTGGCGAAGGTTCGGCAAGGGGAACCACCCGGCGGGGTTGAACTTCGGCGACTGCTTCGTTTACGCCCTTGCGGAGGCGACACGGGAGCCGGTTCTGTTCAAAGGCCGCGATTTCGAAAAGACCGACATCGAAGTCGCCTGACACCAACGGCTGAAGGCCAACGCCCAAGCAGAGATCGTTGGTGGGAGCCTCCATTTTCCGCGGCCGACCGAATAGATCCTTGAGTACCGCCACGTCTCCGTGCAGTCAGTCAAGTTGGGCGAGGGCTTGGGATTGGATGTAGTGGAAGTAGGCGTCGGGATGATCGGCCCAGGTCCGCCAGCCAGTGGCGATCCACTCCAGTTCGTCGCGCGTTGCGAAGCCGTACTCGACGGCCTGGTGGGCGAACGCCGTGTGCAGGCAGCGCTCGGCCCACGAGTAACCCCAGTTCCGCCGCGCCTCGTCGGTCCAGAACTGTTGCACCTCCCCCGACATCTTCACCTGCGGCAGCCCTGCTTGCCGGAACCACGAGAACAGGTGTCGTCCCGCGTCCGGTTCGGCGCCGTTGCGACGGCTCACCCTGCGGTACACCTCGCGCCAACGGGTGATCTCGGCGCTTGCCGGAAAGGGCCGCATGGTCGAGTAGTCGGAGTCGCGCACCGCCACCCAACCGCCCGGCCGCACTACCCGGGCCATCTCGCGCAGAGCTTTCACCGGATCAGACAGGTGCTGGCAGACCTGATGGGCGTAGGCAACGTCGAACGTGTCGTCACCGTAGGGAAGCCCGTAGACCGAGGCTTCGTCGATGGTCACGTTGTCGACACCCGAACGCGCAACCGTGTCGGCCGCGGTCGCCAGGATGTCACCGCCGGGTTCGATGCCCGTCACATGTCCCTCCGAGGCCCAACGGGCCAAGCCCACCGTGATCGAGGCCGGGCCGCAGCCCACGTCGAGGATGCGCGAGCCTGGTTCGACCACAGGACGCACGAACGCCGCACACTCCTCCGCGGTACGCCGAGCATGCTGTTCCACCGCGGCCCGCTGATGCCCGTGCGTGTACACGTCAGCCGTCGGCGATTCGGACTCGCCACGTCTATTCACGCACGAAAGTGTATTCCGTCGCTCCCCCACTCTTTGCCCTGTGCTCGCGCTCAGACGCCTAGACGCTAAACGGCCCCGGTCGAAACCGGGGCCGTCGGACCGGGGTTACTCACCCCGGCGGGGTGCGCTCAGCGTAGCCGCTCCGCTCCAAGAAACTGTTGTGTCTTGTGCTTGCGCGCGAGAGACTGACTGCGTGAGCGCCGCCAACATGGAACCAGAATCCCAGCCGAAAGAGCGCGAGATCGGACCGTTCCCTGTCAAGCCCCTGGCCACAGACAAGTGGCTTGGGGACTCGTTCTATCGCGAACACATCGTTGGAACGGGCGAACCGCAGGGCATCATTCCAAACGACTAGACCTGTCTATTCCCGCGGAGCAGGCTCGAACGTCGTCCGGTCGCAAACGAACGTCGTCTGCGCGTCGGCCGCATCAATCACTTCAAGTTTCCAGACCGCTAGCCCAGTCTCTCTGCGATTGACAATCACCGGATCAGAGGTGAGTTTCAGAGTGTCTGTCCAGTCGGTTTCAGAGGTCCTGATCCGAACCAGGTCTCCCGTCTTCAGTGGTTGAACAGCGTTCGCGCTGAACTCCTGGGTGTGGAGCCGGTCCAGAAGATTGAGCAGTTGTCCCTCGGCAGCCGCAATGCCCAGAGGGCGCTTCAGCGCCCGATACTGCCTCTGAGCACAAACTACCCAATCCCTTAGGTTCTGTGCCCACAGCTCGGTCACGTAACCGTGGCCTCCGAGTTCGTAACCCACCCCTTTTAGGAGTTCGCCCAACGCCGCGATCAGATTGAGCTGGTAGATCATCCGAGGATCCTCGAGAGCACGATCCGACGTTCCAATGACCGCTTCAGCAACCTTCTGGAAGTTGGCTAGCTGTTCCCTGACTTCTGGGGCTACGCCGAAATGGACATCAATCAGGCTCGGGCCGACAAATGGAAGGCTTTCCGAAATGAGATGCACAGTTCCCAGCGCTTCCGTGCGGACTCCCCCTTGGCCACTGCTACCTGCCAGTTCGGTATGGGCGTTACCTACGCAGAAAGTTAGCCATAAGAGGTAGGAATCGTGGTCCCGACGAACCTGCCGCGGCAACAGCCAATAGTTCAATCGAGGATGGAACACATACACGGCCGCGGTGATGGCGACCAATGCTGAGACGCCGCCCGCGATACCGGCCGCATCGACCAACCTCTCCTGATTGCCGAACATCGCAGCCCCGACCGCGAGCACGAGAATCGTGAAGATAGCGCCCTTCCGGTAGGTGACCCGACCCGCGGACTTGAGACGAGCGAACGCGCCCTTCAATCCGCCAAATCCGCCAACTCCGCTCATGCATGTCGAAACTACCAAGCGAAACGCGGTTCCGATGCCTGTCTTCTCGGTTCGGCGCTACACCGCCGATCGCTGGTCCTGATCAAGTGCCAGGTCAGCCAGTCCAGATTTGTCGCGTTCCTTAGCGAAACCACGACCTATCTGAAGCTCTTGGGCTCAATGTGCAGTTCTGCCTAGTTGCGAGCTTCGACGCGATAGTCGCCCTCAGAGATAGACGGTTTCGTCCATTGTTCCGATTCAAGGCTGTCGCGCCCATCCGCGGCTATCGCTGCCAACAGCCGACCGAAGAGCCACAACAAACGACTGACTCTAAGAGCCGCCAACACGACGATCGCCTCGGCCGCCGTGGAAGCCCAATTCGCATCGGGTGAAGAGTCGAGAGGAATCGCCATCGCCACGGCCAACGAAGCACCCGCCAAGGCGAGGACCGACGAGAAGAAGAGGTGGTTGAGCCGTGATCCTACGGTAGCAGTTACACGTCTGAGTCTCGGGCCTGGTGTCATGGCCCATAGAATCGTTGCCGCGGTTATCGACACACCGAGCAGCCCCGCCAGCACGGCCGAAAGCGTCTGGTAAAGGATGTGTCTAGACCCTAGACCTGCTCCAGCGGTAACTCCGATGCTGAACAGGACACTCGCAGCCACTACCGCCGCAGTAGCGAGATAATCGAATGCAGGATGGTTTATCCAGCGCCGTTTCAACTTCGTCGCCAACTCCAAACTCTGCGAGGCGATCACGATGCGTTCCTCTGTTTCAGCGATGCTTCAATTGAAATGCGTTCTTGCGCGTAAGCATCCGTTAGTGCACGTGCCGCATCTACTGGCCTTATTCTTCGCCTGCCATCAATCTCAGAATCGACACGAGCCGTGACATATGCTTCAAGGAGATTCACGTTCTTTCCACGGTTGATCTCTACCCGAGCCGCGTCGAACTCCGGCAGAACTTCGACCATGTCTGCCAGTACTACTCGCATTCCTTCCCACCATTTCAACCTTTCGCTCTTGCTCGCAACGCCAAGAGTAAGTCCGACCTTTGTTGAAGAAGAAACCCGAGATGCGGCCTCAAGTGCCTCTGCTACCTTCGTTGCCCCGCTAGCGATCACGTCAAGCCGGTCACGCTTCGCCCTGAAGAAAACGGCCCGTATCCCGGAGGGGTCCCGGTCGAGCCGACCCATCAAATCCCCTTGGGGCATCGCCGCGAAATAGCACGAGAACCCACCGAACCGGCTAAGCCAATTTGCGGTTCTTGCCGAGCCGGGGCTTCGCACAGATGTCCTCAACATGGCAACAACTGAATTGGGGAAAAACGCCACGTACGTCGCATCAACGATTCCCTCGCCCTCACTGAGGTCAATCTCACGGATCTCGCCCTTTCTCTCAGTTGCAACCGTCGCGTGCATGTCCTTGTTGTACGCACCGAGCAACCTCACTGGGCCTTCATGTACGGCGCAGAACATCTCGTTGGCGAAGAGTCCGTCACGGAGATGAAACTCACCACTCGCGAGATCGAGCCCAGCAACTCGGTCAAGCACTTCGCTGTACGGGTAGGTCCCCTGAAACGTTGCTTCAGGCCCCAATGCAGGTTCAACGATGTAGAAGTTGACGGTCACCGTCTTTCGAAAGATAGACATCACATCATCCTAGATTCGGTGTGTGACAACGGAGTGCATGGCCCGTCGTAGCACCAGCCATCACAGTCGGACGCGAGACGGCCCGTCGAACGCCAGTTAGTGGCTTGTTCAGGCTGTGGCGGTGTCGTGCAGGCGTTGGATGATGTTGAAGAATTCGGTTGTGTCGTCGGAATCGAAGATCGCCTCGGGGCCTTCTGGGGCGATGGCGGTGAAGGGGGATTCGTAGATGCGGACGACTTCGATTGCGCCGTTGTTGGTCAGGTAGTCGATCACCATCTCGACGAAGCGGATCTGGTTGACGCTGTAGCGCTTGTCGTCGAGGAACTTGGCGAAGGCGCGCTTGGCGGCGGTCCGGTCGAGTCCTACGAGCGAGCGGATGAACAGGCCGAAGCTGCCGGCCCGCTGTGACGCCTCGGTGAAGGTGTCGTCGTCTCCGATGCCGGCGGCGACGAGCACTCGCTGCAGGTCGTCCATGTCGACCGCTGTCAACGGCTCGCCGCTGCGGACCTTGGCCACCACACCTTCTGCAAGGTGTTCGTGCAGGAAGTGCCGCGCCTTCTTGCGGAATTGGGCGAACTCGTCACCAACACCGTCACCACCCTTGTCGCCACTCGGCCCGCCGGTGCCGGGCAGGTTGACCATGCTTGCCCCGCCGAACTCGTCGGCGAAATCGCTGTAGAGGATGTTCTTGTTGGTGTGAACGATGAGTTGCACGAGGTTGCGGAGCCGCTTGCGGGCGTCTTCGAGCATCGGGTAGGTGACATAGGCCCACCATTCGTCGGTCTGGATATCGGCAATCAGCTCTTGCTCTTGGGCGACGACGGGAATCGCCGTGCCGAGGTCCGCCAGCGCAGAAGCGACCCGAATGATCCGCTGCCGCTGCCGCTCGAACGGCTCGTGACGTAGCAGACCCAACTGCGCATTCAGCATCACCACGTCGAAGCGCTTGGCTTCTTCGCTGTCTGGATCGAGTTGGTCGGGCAGCTTGGCCACCCGGTCATTGAGTTCAGCCAGATCCGCCAACGAAACCGAATCCCACGCGGCCAGCGAGCTGAACCTCTCCACCAGCTCCAGGTGGGGCCGCACCAGGAAGTTGTCGGGGTTCATGGACTCCACGGTCTTGTGCAACGTGGCTGCGATCTCGGCACGTTCGTCGCCGAGAGCCACCACGGAATCGAGTGTGCTCAGTAGCTCCAGCCGCGCCGAGAACAGGATCTCGCTGAGCGACTTGCCGCTTGACTTCTCTGCCGGTACCAGAGGCTGGCTGAAGTACTCGAGGTTTCCGCAGAAGTCCAATACGTTGAAGTGCGTCTTGTCCTCGCCGGGCCCGAAAAGGTCCGGGCACAGCCGGGTCCCCCGTCCGAGCATCTGCCAGAACTTGGTCTTCGACCGCACCATCTTGAAGAACACCAGGTTGACGACTTCGGGCACGTCTATGCCGGTGTCCAACATGTCCACGCTGATTGCGATGTGCGGCGCCTTCGTCTTGTTGGAGAAGTCGTCGATGAGGCTCTGGCCGTACTTCACCTGGTGCGTGATGACTCGTGCGAAGTTGCCGGCATTGAGCGACGGATAGTTGGCGTCGAAGCGCTCCTTGATGAACTCGGCGTGCTTCTGGTTCTTGGCGAAGATGATCGTCTTGCCCAGCCGGTCGCCGCCGGCCACCTTGACGCCCTTGGTCATCAGATACTCAAGCACCCGGTCGACGGTGTCCTTGTTGAACAGCCACTTGTTGAGCTCGGCGGGGTCGATCTTATCGCGAGGCTCCAGCGGGTTGCCATCGTCGTCGGTGCCCCAGTCCAGCTCGTCCCACTCGTCCTTCTCGTCGTCGCTCAGTTCGTCGTACTTGATGCCCTCGCGCACGAACTTGAGCTCGACCGACACACCGTGAGGCGGCACCAAGAACCCGTCCTTGATGGCGTCGTCCAGCGAGTAGGCGTCGGTGGGCACCCCCGTCTCCAGGTCGAACAGGTCGTAGGTGTTCTTGTCGACCTCGTCCTTGGGAGTCGCGGTCAGGCCCACCAGCAGAGAGTCGAAGTACTCGAAGATGCCCCGGTACTTGCGATACACCGACCGGTGCGCTTCGTCGATCACCACTAGGTCGAAGTGCCCCACCCCGAACCGGCGGGTTCCGTCGGCCCGGTACTCGTCGATCTTGCCGACCATCGTCTGATAGGTCGACACGTACACCCGGCCGTCCGCATTGGGTTCGGTCACCAGGTTCACCGGCGCCGAATCGGGCAGGTGAGCCTTGAAGGCATTCACGGCCTGGTTCACGAGCGCGGTGCGGTCAGCCAGGAACAGCACCCGCTTCACCCACCCGGCTCGCATCAGCAGGTCCACAAGCGCGATCACCGTGCGGGTCTTGCCTGCTCCGGTGGCCATCACCAGCAGTGCCTTGCGCTGCTTGCCGTGCTCGAAGTGCTCACCGATGGCGCTGATCGCCCGCTGCTGGTAGTGGCGGTCAACGATCTGTTCGCCGAGGTCCAGCGCTGACAGCGACTTGCGGGCCGTGCGCCGCTGGATGAGCAACGCCAGTTCGTCGTTGGTGCAGAATCCTTGGACTCGCCGTGACGGATACTGGGTGTCGTCCCACAGCCAGTGCTCGTAGCCGTTGCTGCAGTAGATAAGGGGCCGCTGCCCGGTCTCGACCTCCAGGCAGTCGGCGTAGAGCTTGGCCTGCTGCTCGCCGACTTTGGGATCGGCCAGTGCCTTCTTGGCTTCCACCACGGCGAGCGGTTTCCCGTCGTCACCCCACAGCACATAGTCCACGTATCCGATGCCTGAGCCGGAGGGCATCCCGTGGACTTCGTACTCGATGTCGCGCCCCTCGACAAGATCACTCCAACCGGCTTCGGCCAGCAGGGCATCGATCTTGAACTTGCGGGTCTCAGCCTCAGACCAGTCGAAGGCCTCTGCCGGGACCGTCTCGGTCGCCTGCTTCTTCGCCGCGGCAACTTCTGCCCGCAGCTGTACTAGCTCGGCGTTCAGTTTCTCGGCGACGCGGCTCGATTCCGCCAATCGCAGCTGGGTAGCGGCTCGCTCTTGGGTCTCGTGCTCCAGCCGCTCCTCAAGTTCTTGGCGCTCGCGCAGCGATGCCCGCTCGGCCTCGCCCGCGTCGAGCAGCCGGTGAGGGTTGAACCGCAGCGACAGATCGGGCTTCGACGTGCGTCCGTAGGTGAACGCGAACCAGAGACAGAACTGGAACAGTGCCGAGATGATCTCGACCGCGTCCAGCTTCGCCGGTGCCTTCGACTCGTGCACCGCACGGTTCCCCGCCCTCTGGATCTTCCGTGCCACGTTGAAGATCCGGCCGCCCTCCAGGGCTTTGAACGTGGCGTCGTTCAGCAGCGCACCGAGCGTGTCGTCGTACGGTTCAGGCAGCGCACTGTCGTGCTGGTACATCCACTTGACAGCCGATTCCAAGCACTTGCGCGCATAGATGACCGCAGCGCCCGGATCCGACAACGTGTACCCCTCGGCCCGCGACGCCGAATCGAACTCCGGCTGGAACTCGGATCCGAGAAAGGCGAACTGCGATTCGCTCACAGCTCCCCCCGAAACGCCCGCTGCTGCAACGACGCAAACAAGACGTCCAAGACACTCGAACTTGCGTCCAGAGCTACGCGGTGACGGCGGATCCGCTCAACAGCGTCCACAAAGTCGCGCTGCAAATCCATCGGCGGCAGGGATAGCTCAAACTGTCCATACTTGCTCGCGTTGATGTTGGGTTGAGCGACAGTGGTAGCCGCCCCGGCGACCCAACTCCGATATCGCTCAGTCTTTGTGCACTGATACATGAACTCGGGCAGGACGCGCTGCTCGTCGGGTATGAACCTGACCAGGTACCCTGCGAAAACGAGTGGAGGGTCCTGTTTCCGCACAAGGAACGACTTTCCCACCGTTGCCCCGGAGCGTGCGAACAGAATGTCTCCGGGTTTTAGGATCTTCGAACGCCACTGGCCTTCCGTCCCGCCAGGTCCCACGGCCTCGTCAGTCAGGGTTCCATCGGTACGAATATCCGTGATTCGCAGATAGCGCGGCGTTTCACCGTCAAAGTCGACTGCAGGAACATTCGCGCCGTACTCACCCTTGCGCTGACAGACGTCAACCAATGACACCTTCGGCCACTCCGACTCCGCCGCTGGGGCACCAAACATATCGTGGAAGACTGCTTCCGTCAGGTCGTCGAGCTTTGCGATCGCCTGACGACGCTTCGCCCGGAGCGCCTCAGCCCCATCCAGCACCGCCGCAATCCGCCGCTGCTCTTCAATCGGCGGTAATAGCAGAGGTATCGACTTCGACGCTCCCATCTTGACGAATGGCTGGGCGGTACCGCCCTTAATCCAAAATGATTCATCGTTCGTCAGGTACCAGAGCCATCGAGGGTCGACACCTTCTTTGGGGATCAATACGTGCGTATTGGCGATTGCGGTCCAGGAGTTACGTGCAAGGAACGTCTTGCCACAGCGTGCTCCGACCGCAGACAGCACGACACCATCCACGTGCCACTCAGCCGCACTAGTCCAGACGTCTTGGCCAGAGGCGCTGTAGGCAGGTACCAATCCCTCCGACGGACTCGCTGCCAGCTTTCCTTTGATCAACTTCGAATTGCCCGACTTGGTCGAAACAAGCTCACCAAGTGTCGCCCGCGTCCAGCCGGGCGGAAGTGGCGACAGCCCATCGCTACTCGAGCGAGCCGACTCTGTTGTCGCAATCTCGCTGCTATCTTCCGGCCGCACCGTCATCGCAGCATTGCTCGCAGATCTTCGATACCGGCTTGGATCTGCTCTTCGAGTTCGGCAAGCTCACTCAAGACATCGCTCGGTTGTGCCCATTCAATATCGTCATACACGACCTGTCTATATCGGTTGATGTTCAGCTCGAAGTCGCTATTCGCAATGTCGGCCCTCGGTACACAAAAGGATTGCTCGGTGGCCGGTCGTTCTAACTCGGCACCCTCTCTCCTCAGCCAACGGGCAAGCACGTCAGGGAGGTTGTTCTTCTTGTGCTCGTCGTCGGTCAAGACGCCGGCGAGCGCACCTCGCTTGTCGTCGCTGAGTAGCGGGTCGCGCTTGTCATCAAGGCTGAGGCCGTCGGCCTTAACGTCGTAGAACCAGACAAGGTCAGTGCCGCCGGAATTCGTCTTGGTGAAAAGCAGAATCGCAGTTGAAACCCCAGAGTACGGCCTAAAGACACCAGCGGGCAATGAAACTATCCCATCCAACTTCTGATCCTCAACCAGGATGCGGCGAAGCTCCTTGTGCGCCTTGGTCGAGCCGAACAGCACTCCGTCGGGAACGATCACCGCCGCGCGGCCACCGGGCTTCAGCAATCGAAGGAACAGCGAGAGAAACAACAGTTCGGTCTTCTTCGTTCTGGCGACCTGCAGGAGGTCCTTGGCCGTGCCCTCGTAGTCGAGCGAACCTGCGAACGGCGGGTTGGCGAGGATCAGGCTGTAGGCCTCGGCATCGCTCGCATATTCCTCGGCCAACGAATCCCGATAGCTGACCCTCGGGTTCTCGACACCGTGGAGCTGCATGTTCATTGACCCGATGCGCAGCATCGTGTTGTCGAAGTCGTAGCCCGAGAACATCCCATTGTGGAAGTGCCTTGACTGGTCGGGGCTGGTGAGCGCGCTCGGGTGCTCACGCCGGATGTACTCCCCGGCGGCGACCAGGAACCCGCACGTGCCGCTCGCAGGATCGCAGATCACATCGTCCGGCTGGGGAGCAGTCATCTCGACCATCAACTCGATGATGTGTCGAGGCGTGCGGAACTGGCCGTTCTGACCTGCCGTCGCGATCTTCGAGAGCATGTACTCGTAGACGTCACCCTTGGTGTCGCGATCTTGCATCTCGACCGCGTCAAGCTTGTCCACCGCCTTCTCCAACAGCGACGCTGTCGGGATCGTGAAGCGGGCATCCCGCATGTGTTTGGCGTGGCTGCTCTCGCCAGCCCGCACCTGCAGGAACGGGAACACGTAGTTCTCCACGATGTCGAACATCTCGGCGGCCGGGCGGTTCTTGAACCGCGACCAGCGCAGATCTCCGTACGGCCGGTCCTCGGCGCGCCCCTCGGGCCGGAACTCCTGCCCTTCGGGGAAGATGTTGTCCTCGATCGGCTTGCCGGTACGGTTCGCCTTGTTCTCAGCGAGGGTCTGCTGCTCATCGAGCGCCTTGATGAACAGCAGGTACGTGAGCTGTTCCATCACCTCCAGCGGGTTCGAGATGCCCCCCGACCAGAAGTCGTTCCACACCGCATCGATCTGCCGCTTCAGTTCCCCCGTGACCATAACCCCCCATTTAAACCCACCCACCAACCAAGCGCGGCATCCGCGGCCCGTGCTCACGGACGTTCGACCGAATCGGCAAACCCCGGAGACCCTAGTTCAAGCATCTTGTCCCTATGGCGCTGTCGTTGCTTCAAGGTTGGCAAGCAGAACTTCCACCGCGACCGTGTGAGGCGTTGTTACGGGAAGATCCGTTGGTAAGGCTTGATGTGTCGACCGATACCGCGTCCCAGAGCCGTCAGTTGTCACACGTACGCCCAGTTGTTCGTGTAACAAGTAACCCAATGTGCGAACTCAACTCGCGGCTCGTTTGCCGGGTCATTGAGCGTTGCTCAATTCGCGGTGGAGAATTTAGTGCGGCTTGACGAGGCACACAATAGTTGTCAAGAGGAGCAACCCAGAAATCGCTGGGTCAAACTCTGGGATAGTTCCTAGCAGTCGTAGGAGAAACAGTGAATCCTCGAAAACATAACGAACTGCAACTGGCCCTTTATCTCGAAGCACCAAGACCGTGTCAAGAAGCAACAACAAGGTTAGAAGAGAGACTAGGAGTATTACAGGGACAGCTATTCGCGAAGCGTGCAGATCGGTAAGTACAGTTGGGTCGTTTGAGGCTTGCTTGGCGGGATCCAGAATCCTGTGAGGTTGGGATGTGTGGAGGCCTTGAAAAGCAGGGTTCACGAGTTGTGTCGTCCAAAACTCCGGTACCTTGGGGTAGTCGAGCGATAGGTTTAGCGCGGTTGCTTCTGCGAGTCTGTGCATCGCGTCGGCAAACGCCAAGGCCGGAACCTTTGGAATCGCGTCGGCAAACGCCAAGGCCGGAACCTTTGGAATCGCGTCGGCAAACGCCAAGGCCGGAACCTTTGGAATCGCGTCGGCAAACGCCAAGGCCGGAACCTTTGGAATCGCGTCGGCAAACGCCAAGGCCGGAACCTTTGGAATCGCGTCGGCAAACGCCAAGGCCGGAACCTTTGGAATCGCGTCGGCAAACGCCAAGGCCGGAACCTTTGGAATCGCGTCGGCAAATCGGCGAGTTGTTGTGTCCAAGGCAGCGAATGCGCCATGCAGCGATTCAAGGCAAGCCATCAGTGACCGAGAGAGAGGCCGGATTGACTGCGGCACGGCTGGTCGAATCTGAGACATTGATCTCATTCTAACACTCGTCGTCGCTTCGGCTGCGTACTGTGCAGGGGGAGACGGGGGCGACTGTGCGGCAAACTCCCGAACGGTCAGATCGAACGCGGGTTGGGCACCGAACTAGCTTGAAAGGAGTTTCGGCATGGTGGATAACCCTCCTCTAACCGGCGGCCTCCTAGAGAACATTTTGTCGCATGAAATCAACCTAACGGGTCCCCGTCAACCTTGTGGCGCGCTCTGAGAGCGGCGCGCTGCCGTGACAATGTAATCGATACGGTACGGCCAATCTGCCCCGAGGTGTTCGTTCATTTGCGACCGAAATTCTTCTCCCTCAACCAAGTTGATCCGCGGCATCTCCTTAGCGACTTTGGCTGCCGTACTAGGACCCCGCTCCGTGAAACCCGCGACATTAACAAAGATCCCGCGACTCGCCCCCTCCCCTGTGTCGAGTCGACCGTTGAGAGCGGCCACATCGGCAGCATTCTTCTTGCTTGTGCCATTACTGCAGGCAATATAGAGAGTTTCAGCGTCGGCACCTGTTCGCCTTGCGATGACATCCCTTCCGCAGTCCTTTTGCCGGGGAGTCACCTCAACCTCATAGCCCTTTGCCTCGTAGAGGGCAGCAACGAGGAACTCAAAGTCCCGCCAGTCGATGGTGCTCAAAACGTGTTGATGAGCATCGGTTTCGCCGAGGATGTAGCGGGATCGAATTATCGCTCCCGCATCGCTGAGTCCCGTGATACGCCAGTCCGGTAGGACTTGAGCATGTGCAAGGAGATAGGCGGATACGACTGCCAAGGCACGGTCTGGAGATCCGGGAAGAAGGTCCAAGACCCATGTGAGCCCAGGCCACGTCGGCACACTGGACTCACCGGCGGCGGCCAATACTGCCCGCCTGTGATAATCGCTGAACGGCGGTCGAGCACCGAGTGAGTCGTCAACCGCTCCGGACGGCGCCATACCAGCGGAGCACGTTGCCCTCCAGATTCCGATTTGAAGAGCATCCCACTCAGGTACCGAACGCGACGCTCCCAACATGTTGGCGAGAACTTGCCGCACTTCCGATTCGGAACGACTTGATATGTCGCAGAGGTACTCGCCGCGAACGGCATCTGTGGGGAACGCGATCACGATGAAATCAGCGGACGGCTGCGGTGCCCTGCCCGTCATCACCGAGAGCCAGTACTCAAGCTCCTCAGAAGCCACATTCTGACTATCGCGTACGACGGGCACCCTGGCGCAATCCTTCGAGCCAACCTTGGACATCATCTATTGCTCTCTCGCGCCCACCCGACCTTCACTTCTTGAGCATTCACGGCGGTGGCAACGGAGCGTATGTGAGCCTCCTGGCAGTGAGGTCGCCCCGCAGCACGCCGCCGCCGTTGTCTCGGAGTTCACGCCAAGCGGCGAATCCCTGGAACACAGCCTCCTCGACCTCCCACAGCTGGCGTCGTGAGACCTCCAGTTCGGCCGTGAAGATCCGAAATGTCCTAAGCGCGTTGTAGTCGAGGTGCCGCACGTTATTGAGGTAGTTGTGCTGGCAGGCATACTCGAACATGAAGGCGGCGAACGCCTCTTCGACCACGATCGCCCGACCACCGTCCTCGACTGCGTCAGCCATCGTTCCCGGCGGACGCTTGCGCTCAAAGATCTTGCCCCGAGCTACAGGCGACCAACCGAGCACCGCAGCGTTCGCCAAATGAAATGCATCGTGGTACCGGTAGCCGCTGTCGCCGTAGGTGTTGTCTGCGAGCTTGTTGGCGACGCGCTTCCTGTTCCAGATCACCTCGATCAACGGTTCGGGTCCGTCACCGGGCACTGGACGGATCGTCACCGTGAACTTGCGGGGAAGCCGATGTCGCCACGGCAGCCCATCGTCGAAGTGCTCTGAGGGCTTCCGCCGCCTCGGCGTTTCGTCGCCGCGAGTCGGCCATCGATCAGAAGTCTTGGCCAAGTTGTCCCGAGCGATCTCATCGAGCGAGAGATCAGCTTTCTCAGCCGCATTCGCCAAATACCACAGGATGTCACCCAGTTCTTCTGCAATGTTGTCCTTGAAGAGCTCGTATGCCGCTCCATCTCGCAATCGTTTCTTGTAGGCAGCGAGCAGCGTCCCGACTTCGCCGGTGAGACCAAGAAGTGGACCCAGCAGCGCATCGCCGCCCTCGTCGTCAGGTTCCGGAAAGTGGTCCGTTCGCTGGGAACGGCGTTGGAATTCAGCGATGGTGAGTGAGTTGTTCGTCATCAGGAACCGATCCTCCATGTACTCGGTAGTGCGCTGCTCGCACAGCTTGATAGGTCAATTACGCCGGCAAGTGCGCCGAACGCGATCAGATAGTCCATGGGCAGCCAGCCGTATCCGCCCGCGCCCCAACCGCGCCCCCAGCTGTTTCGAACAAGCAGCACTCGGTCTGCCTCGTGCGTTCGCGCTCCAACCACCAACACGGCGTGGTAGGCACCTTGCGGTGCCGTCAACGGAGGCACTTCGATGGTGCCGTCCCGTGCGGCTTGCTCAAACTCCTCCGTGACTTCAACTATCAGCGCAACTAAGCGACCAACCGCGAGCTGGTCTTCGATGTCCTCTTCGACACCATCATTAGCCACAGGCACAGTTGCCAGATCGGCTTGGTGCCAGGTGCTCGTCTGGGCCGCTGGCGGGACCTGATCGGCAGCGTGACCGATTCCTGCACGGAACGGCCAATTCTCCAAGCTGGGCTGGCCGACTGTGCGAAGTGCATCGCCAACCGCATCCAGAGTCGTGCCGTTACGAGACGCCGCGCCAACCACCACACAGCGGGACCACAAGGCGTCGGGCGCGAGCGGCTCGGGGGGCTGTTTGCGACACGCTTCATGTGCGGCCGTCACGACAATCGGAATGCAGAGTGGTCGAATTCCTTGGTCGATGGCGGGTGCGAGCACCGGTCTCAGATCGACTGGTGGACGGGCCAAGCTGTGCTGTCGCCTTGCGTCGTAACTGGCCATCGATTAGCTGTGCTCATCTGCCGATGCGGCGATGTCCGAACTTCTGCCATCCCGCATGAGGTTGACCCAGTCGTCAGCGCCATCGCTGATCTGATCGATGGTGAACGACTCGCGCCGCGCCTCGACGGCCGCCGTGATTCGATACTCGTCGACCGGATCTGCATCTCCATACTGGTTACGCAACACCAGCCGAATCTGGGTTGTGCCAGGCTCTGTCAACCGAATCCCGAACACGCGCCGACCCACGATGCCGACCACGATCTTCTCGTCGCGAACGTGTCGCAACGCTCCGCTCGCCTCGGAGGCTCCGAGTCTCGCCAAACGGCGGCGCCGGATTGCCGCATTCGTCAGCGCCTTCGGGGCACCGTCTGCGATGTAGACATCACCGACGACGGTTGCCCTCCCGCCTGCAATCGAAAGCGGCTCCGCGTCATCTGACGGCACCGGTCGACGCGCTCGTTTGACGGCTTGGCTCGGAGGTGTGCGAGGTGGTGCTGCCTTCGCCGCCACCAACGACAGACTGGCCGAGTCCACGGGATGGTCGTCCGCAAAGGGAGGAGGCGGCACTGTCGCGACACGTTGCGGCCTCGCGTCGGTACTTGGGAATGACCACCGGTAGCCGGTGCTGCGGTCCTCAGGCAAGGAAATAATGATCTCGTCATCAGTCCGGACGTTGAGCTGTTGGCCACGCCAAGCCATATCGACCGGCCAAACGTCCGCAATGCCAACAACCGGTCGGCGCCCCGCTCCAATCGACTGCTTGACCTTCAATGGCTGCACCTTGAGTATCTCTCGCAGTTCGCGCTGCGTGATCCGGTCAAGGTGGTGCAGTTGTCTCGCAGCCGCTTCGTAACTGACGCCCGCTTCGCGGGCGACGGTGTAAACGTCGAGCGGGTCAAGCGATACCGCACGACGGCGCGACAGGATGCTGTGGACGAGCTGCGGTGGCATCAGCAGCGCCCCAGCGAATACCTGAGCGAGCGTTTCCCGCTCGACCGCGGTGCGTCCCAACACTTCCGATTCGGTATCGAGGGAGGCATCTTGACCGCCGTCGAGTCGCCAGTGACCGAGTTCGTGCGCCGCGGTATATCGCTGAATGGGCATCGAACGCTCCGTGGTGATGAGGATTCCACCGGTACCTTCCGGCAGATATGCACCCAGGAGCCCATCGAGCGGGAAAAAGGCAAGCCACAGCCCAAGGCTCTCAACCAGGCCAAACACGTCCACTTGGCGCGTCTGATCCACGCCTGCCTCGATCAAGAGGCGATTCGCGGAACTCGCGGCCGCCAAGCGTCGGGTGTGTCCGGAAGCCATGAGCTATTCCGCTCGTTCCGTCCGGCCAGCTCCGGGGCGTCCCGCCCCTGCGAGGAACTCCGCGAAGCGCAAGACTTGCTCTTTGTCGTGATCCGAGAGCGTCTCGGTCGCCCGGTACAGGGGCGCGCTCATATCGACCTCTTCGCTATCTTCTCCGAGTAGCCACGCCACAGGCCGGCGATACAGGCGGCCAAGGCGCCGGAGCTCCAACGAGGAGACGCGGCGCTTTCCAGACTCGATCGCCGAAACGCTGGCTCTGGGGATTTCCAACGCCGTCGCCACATCCTCTTGGAGCAGACCAACGTATTCGCGCGCATCTCGCAGTCGCTGCGCGAGGGCCATTTCTTCGTTTGCGTCCGAATCGGGCACGTCCATACTCATGATCCGTCCTTTCGTTGAACTGACATTTCAAGGGTCTCTGATTTCGTTCCAGCGCAAGCCACTGCAATTGCCGCAGCCCAACCGCTCTCGTGTGAGGCAGAGACATGCAATTTCACGATGCCGAGCAATTGGGCCCGCTCTGATGCCGAACTCCGCAGCACGGCGCTCGGAACTCCCGAATCCGACGACACGATTTCGATATCTCGCGGATCGAGGTCGCTGATCCCTAGACCGAGGCACTTCATCACCGCTTCTTTCGCCGCCCATCTTGTTGCGAGCCGTTCTGGGTCGCCGTTGGCTTCGGCACACTCGTCCGAAGTCCAGCCTCGGGCAAGAAACGCTGGCCCGCCTTCAGCGACGAGTTTAGTCAGGTTCGGGACCGACACAACATCAACCCCAATAGCCACGATGTCGTCGCGAACTCCAGCTAGCGCCGAAGTTTCGACCGCTGACGCAAGCGCCTCCATAGGTGGTAATGACATCGTGTCGGAACCCATCACAACAGTGCCTCCATCGACTTCGCTAGGTGTTTAGGTTTCGTTCGATGACTGGGCTCCGCGTCGGCCAACGTTGCATGCACAACTAACTCTCCGCACTCAGCACCGGTCTGTTCACACAAAAATTGCATCAGACGGCTTAGACCGACCAAGTTGCCGTATGCCTTTGAGACGAGGTACTGGTGTCGGTACACGGCCAGGCAATGCAGGGTTCCATCGACCAAAGTTAGATCAATGTGTACCAGGCAGGGAAAGCCCCTAATACGTTGGTCGAGGGGTGCATAGACTTGCACCCCAGCTATAGCTTCGGACACTAGGGCGTCCGCTCCGACATCGATGTCAAGTGTGTTGTTGGTCTTGCGTCCGTTCGTGAATTCACTACGAATGCGACGAATCCGCAAATCCAGTTGATTCGTCCCACCCGGCTCCTTACCGGGCCAAGTGATCATCCTCGAAAAATAGGTACCCCTATTGTTTCCGCGAAATTTCAACAGCAAGGGAAGTATCTGCTCGTAGCGCTTGTAGAGAGTCCACGCGGCAGAATCAAGGTCACGGACGAGCTGCCGTTTAAGGTCAGGCGACCAAGAGAATCCGGGACTCTGGTAAAGCGAGCGCGGGAAAATGGTTCCCGCGACTGTTTCGATGCTCTGGCTTCCCGCCTCTTCGAGCGCTTGGTCGAGCGCGTCACGGATGGGCTCGTCTTCTAACCCGGGATTCTCAATGGTCATCACCAAGTGAACACAGCGACCTTTCGACCGATTGACCGTGTGCGCCAGTGCCTGAAGCCATGCCTCGCTCAAGGTCTTTGTCGTGGTCAACAGTTCGCTCATGACGCCACCATTGGTGCGTCTTGCTTGCGGATCTGGCGGTACAGCATCTGGCTCAACGTCGCTGGGCTGGCAAGGTCGTCCTTGCTAAAGTCTTGTGGACTGACGAGCTGCCCGACTCCGCAGGCCTCTTCGACCTGGCTAATCGCCCAAACCGCCGCGAGGCTGGCGACACTCCCGTCGGGTTCACTTGAGACTTCGCCAACGCTCGCAAGTAAGTCGCTCACATGGTTAGCGAGTTCGCTCTCATCTAGGCCGCGCATATCGACCGTATGTTCGGCTTGGCTCGGCGGCGGGGCGATGCTTCCAGTGTCGATGTCCTCTGACATGACATTGATGTTAGAATATCTGACATCGGTTGTCAAGCAAGTCCCCGTAAAAACCCAGACTCATCCCGCAGCACCTACAAAGGACGGAGCCTGCGCGGAGTATCGCAATCCCCACTTGGGTGGGTATCCCAGTTCCAAAGGTCGATGGTCAGCCCGATACACCTGCTTGATGCGTTCCGGTCCGCCCAGCGAATGTTCGGGATGAGCGACCCGCGCGTACTTGTCCACTTCACAGAACAGGTTCTGACAGTCGATGAGCTGAAGGGGTCGACCCCACAGGTCCCGAAACCGCGTCGGCGCTTCGACCATCTCAAAGAACTCTTGGGCGGAGTCTGCCACCGCTGCGATCACCCCAGCAGCATCGAGCCCGCCCGTATCCCCGAAGCACTTGCGAATACCTCGAACAGCTCCCGGGCCTGCGACAACGAACTCCATCTCATCGAAATCAAAATGCGACGAATAGTTCAGGTCAATGGCGTACTGAAACGCCAAGAACGGACCGAACGACGGGACCTCGCAAAGCCGTTCATACAAGGACCTCAAAGATCGGACTTGCTCGAGTTCCGCCAAAAAACCTGTGCGTAGCAGCATCTCGATCAGAGCGAGATGGTTGCGATGCTTGCGATCAGCGCCTAGGCGGGGACTCGGCATGATGTAGGCCGCTGAGTACACACACCGGCCTTGGCTGAGCAATTCGTCCAAAACCGACGCGTACCCCTCGGCGCTGAAGCTAGCCGCTGTCGGCTGACCGACTCGGTCAAGCAAGTGCTCCCAAGTGTCGATCCGGTTGAAGATCTTGAACAGCAGAACTCGTAAGATTGTGTCGAGGACATCACGCTCCTTGTCGTAGATGACGCGATGAAGTAAATACTGGCTGACGCGATCCGAAGCGCGGTACGCGTTGGTGAACCTGTGACGGGCCAAGACGGGGTCATCGGTCCACGGGGCTTGCTCACCGTCGACCCTGCGAAAGAACATGGCCTGCCGCTCCGCCGCCAACCGCCAGTAAGCCCAAAAGACTTCGGTCACCCGTACCTGCCGTCCGCCTAGTTGGATCGAATGGCTCTCCTCGAACGGCAACTGGCCCTGTTCACGCGCATCAGCAACGATAGACACTGCGACTCACCGTAGCTCTAAACTGACGTGGAGCTGCGGTTGGGGTTTTGTTTTGACGGTCTCGCAAAGAGCGAACGCAGCAGTGTGTGTTTCGCAGCGGTGTGGAGATCGCGCTCCCAAAGAACTCCGGTTGGAACCGTCATCTGGCTTGCTCGCCACCTTGAGCGGGAGTTGATCCCAGTACTCTCCTTCGAGTTCGCGGCCGCCGGCCTTGGGCGTCCGTCCGCCCCACTGCTTGAAGAAGAACGCCACGCCCGCCGCAGTGCATGTGTCACGAAGCTCGGTGACCCAGTCCAATTCCATGGGCCGGGCGTTGGCTCCGGACTCGCCGCCCGCGATCACCCAGTGAATACCCGTGAGATCCAATTCGCCGAGTGGACCGAGCAACGGTTCGGCGCTTACGAATTTCACAGCGGCAGGAGTCTTGCGAAGGTGATTGATGCGGAAGGCGTACCGACGCGACTCAACACTCACCCCCATCCACAGGTTCGATGGCCAGTCGAGTTCGTCTGCGATACGGCTCAGACGCTGTGCCCTCTTGGTGAGCACCTGGTAGGTGTGTTGAGGCGTCTCTCGGATCACGTCGAAGACCCGAGCGATGAAATCGAGGGGTACGTCCTGGTGGAAGAGATCGCTCATCGAGTTCACAAAAACGAGCCGGGGAGCGCTCCATCGTTTCGGAACGTCGAGCGACGAGGGGTGGACGGTCAACTTGAAGCCGGGTCCGCTCGTGTTGGGGTCGCCGTCGTTCTGGTACTTCGGCGAACCCATCGCTTTGAGCCGCTTGGACAGAGCCAACGCGTAACAGTTGTCGCAACCCGGCGACGTGCGGTCACAACCCGTGGTCGGATTCCACGTCGCCTCAGTCCACTCGATCGCCGACTTGTCGCTCATGGCCAAATGGTAGAGGCGAGCTATGTCAACCGGGGATCAGATCGACCGAAAGGCCGCTCGTCCTGAAATCAAGCCACTCGCTGAACGCTTCTAGCGTTATGCGGATTTGACGCTGAGTCCGCACATTCAGCGGGCTTGGTGACCTTCGAGAAGGTCGATCGCCTCAGCCACATTCGTAACGTCGATCCGAACGCCGAGGGGCGTTGTCTGTTGGACGAAAGGCTCCGGGGACGATTCGGCCAAGAGCCCGCGCCTAAGCAGTATGTTGACCGCTTCCGAGACGCCCATCCCGCTCTCACCGCGAAGCTGCACAACCTCTTGAGCAGACGCGCTCTCGAAGAAAAGCGTTAGAGCTTCCGCAAGGTTCTCTCGGGCTTCGGAGACCGTTTCTCCCTGGCTGGCAATGTCGAACTCTGGGCAACACGCGACATAGCCGTCGCCTTCGCGTTCGACAATCGCTGTCAAGTGTCGGATCATCTAAGGCCTCCTGTCGCCAAGCTACCGGTGCGGTACCAAACCGCTACGCCGCTAGTCGCAGGAGTTCGTCGCCGGTTTGGGTGTCGACGTAGGCGAAGCTCTGCGGGGGCCTGAACCCCTGTGGTGTTTCACGCAAACGGGCAAGGGGAACCGGCCGAGGCAAAGCCTCGGGATCTGACAACGTCAAGGCCGTGCCCTTCTCAACCCCGTCAAAGTAACCAAAGAACTCTTGAACGTTGACCCCGGTGCTCGGGCCGAACCGTTCCCACAGATCTACGAGGCTGTCCGTCTCGACGCTCGTAACAATGCAGGTGCCCACTAGAGCGCGAACCGGCGACGTCGAATAGACCAGCGCCCGTGTCGGCACGACTATCTTCGGCTCCGCCCGACGAAGCTCAACCGTCTTGCTACCGAGGAGAACGGCCTCAGCGAACCGTGGTTTGAGCGGGAGGACGATCATCCGGTGTTGATCAAGCCCTTGGATCCTCGTTCGCAAATCGGTCAGCATGCTTCGTCCCTTCCTCACCCCAAAACGATCTCTGCCCCCAACCGCATCACCCGGACGAACCGGGGAGAGGCTGTTGGGGGCCTTCTGCTAAGTGTATCACACACCACCGTGGCAATAGACGCGCTCCGGGGTGTACGGCTCGCCGGCGACAAGGTCGTCCAGCTGAGAACGGGCAAAGAATCCCAGTGGACGAAGGTTGCCCGCTGAGTAGCTTTGCTAAGCTACTTTTATGGCGCTTACACAGACTACTACTTTGCGGGTCCCAATCGAGTTGCGCGACGAGATCTCCCGGCTAGCAGAGCAACGGGGAACGACGATGCTCGAGGTCGTGACCGACGCAGTGCATCGGCTCAGCCGCGACGACTGGTGGGCATCGGTTCATGACTCGCTCGACGGGCTGAGCGCGACGGAAGCTGCTTCATTTAAGGCCGAAAGCCGCTCGTTCGATGCTGCGGCAGCGGACGGCCTCGATGACCGATAAGGGCCGGTTGCTTCGCGGCGACATCTGGCTAGTTGACTTCGGTGCCAATCCACAGGACCCAGAACAAGCCTTCCAACGACCGGCGGTGATCGTCTCCGAAATCCGGTTACACCATCCAAACCTACAGATGGTCATCGTGGTTCCAGGAACCTCCACGATACGGGGCATCCCACTGCATGTCGTGCTCCCACCCGACCCGAGCAACGGCCTGACCACCCGGACCGCGTTTCAAGTAGAGCAGATACGAGCCGTATCGACCAACCGCCTAATCGCAAGACTCGGACGACTCGACACACCAGCCCTCCACGCGACCGAAGAGATACTACGTAACGCACTCTGCCTCTAACTGCTGAAACTCCGCGAGCCGCGCTCCCTACCGTTGGGACCGGGCACTCGTCACATATGCACATTCCGACGAGGGCTCGCGCAGGTGATGTCGCATCAATCAACGCCAGCGTTGGCGCAACGAGCTTCGCTACGGCAGGCTGTTCAGATGACGGACACGGGACGGGTTATTGATCTGTCGGTCGAGGTGATCGGCGACATTGAGACGGTGTGGCGGGCGGTGGCGACGGGGCCGGGGATCTCGTCGTGGTACGTGCCGCACACCGTCGAGGAGCGCACTGGCGGCGCGGCGACGGCCTCGTTCGGGCCTGAGCCCGAGATGCAGATCGCCGGGCGGGTCGCGGCGTGGGAACCGCCGTGCCGGGTGGTGTTCGACGGCGGCGAGGGCGTCGACGGGCTCACCTTCGAGTGGACCGTCGAACCCCACGACGACAACACCTGCACCGTGCGCCTGCACAACGCCGGATTCGCCGACGGCGATCCACAGTACGACGCCATGGTCGACGGCTGGAAACTGTTCATGGCCAACCTGCAGCTCCACCTCGAACACTTCGCAGGCCAAACCGCAACCTCGGCGCTGCCGATGGCGATATGGCCGGTCACCCCCGACGAGGGATGGGAGATCCTCACCGGCGGGCTCGGCATCAGCCAGATGCCCGCAGTGGGCGACCGCCTCGACCTGGCCGCCGACGACGAAACGAAGCTGGGCGGAACAGTCGTCGAAACCGGCCCGCGCCGCATCACCCTGCTGACAGACACCCCCGCCCCCGGCACCGCATTCCTCACATCCGAGGACGGAGGCGGGATGACGATGGTCTCAGTCTGGCTGTACCTCTACGGACCCGAAGGCGCCGCAGCCGAACGCGACGACACTCGTTGGCGCGCCTGGCTCGCCGCCCACGCCCCACAAACCGACTGACCCCCGCGGCTGCATCCGGCTGGTTCCAGACAATGCTGGTGAAATAATCCTCCCACGTACCGACGCATGGAGCGGTCCATCTCGAACCTGCGTATCCAGCAGTTGCGCGCAAACAAAACAAACCGCCTACACTCAAGTCATCTGATAGCTCCCCCGTTGGGGAGCCGCGAGGACCCCTCGAGGTCCTCGCTTTTCTTTTCCACCCGCAGAGATCAAAATAGCGATCCACAGCGAAGCTCTTGTCGCCCTCTCGTGTACGGTTGACGTACAACGTCAACCTGTTAGGATGCTGTGAGGTGATACTCGGTTACAAGGACAAGAGGACCGAGATGTTTGCGAATGGCCTTTTTGTGCCAGCTTTCCAAGGGTTTGAGCAGCAGGCTGCGCGGAGGTTAGCGATTCTGAACGCTGCACAATCGTTGGAGACACTGAGGGCGCTGCCGAGCAACCGTCTCGAGTCGCTCAAGGGCAGCAGGAAGGGACAGCACTCGATCCGAATAAACCTGCAATGGCGTGTCTGCTTTGTGTGGTTAGAAGGACAGGGGCCGACCGACGTTGAGATTGTGGACTATCACTAGAAGAAAGGGGATTCAGGAATGCTGCGACGAGTTGTGCATCCGGGGGAGGTGCTCAAGGGTGAATTGGAGGAGTTCGGGATCACGCCGACCGAGTTGGCGCGCCAGATAGCCGTGCCGCCCAATCGGGTGTCTCAGATCGTTGCCGGCAAGCGGTCGATAACCGGTGACACGGCGCTTCGGCTCGGGCACTGGTTCGGCGTTGAGCCTCGGTTCTGGATGAACCTGCAAGCCCAGCACGACTTGGCGGTCGCCGCTAGGGAAGTCGGCGAGGCAGTGGAGTCACTCCCCACCGCCCGTCAAATCGCCTGACAGGTAGACGAATCTCACCGTCGCGCAGATCGGTCGGCAGGTGGACGTGGGCCTTGAGTCGCTCGCTCAGGTAGGGCGTGAACGCGTTCACCTCCCGCTCCCCCACTTGACGTCCGTCGCTTTTGTATCCCATGGCACCGGGTCTAACGCTGCTGATAAACAGCGGGGCCCATCGCTTTGAGCCGCTTGGACAACGTCAACGCGTAGAAATTGTCGCAGCCGGGCGATATGCGGTCGCAGCCCGTGGACGGGTTCGATGTCGCCTCGGTCCACTCGATCGCCGACTCGTCAGCCACACCCGAATAGCGGAGCGGCTCTACGACAGCCGAGCGCAAAACATCACGGATGCCAACCAACTCACCGGGCGATTACACGATGACTCGGTTATAGGGACAGTAAGCAGGCTCTCTCGCGATCTCAACGATTGACCACCGCGACTCCCCGAAACGTTCCTGCCCGGCGTTCATAGCGTCTAGGTCGTTGTCATAGATGTCGATGAGTTCCCCAGAGCGCATCAACACGACGCGGCCCTTGTGGTCTCGTTCGAGCCGCTCTCTGTGTTGCTCGTCGTTGACCTGCTGATTCGCAGCGACTTCGCTTTCGGCCATCGCGGTAGCTTCCCATGTGGAGATTCGTAGCTCGCTCGACAGTAGTAGCACTTCCGGCCCAGGCAACGGACCCCAAACGATCGCTACCCCCAACCGCATCACCCGGACGAACCGGGGAGAGGTTGTTGGGGGCCTTACCTGCTGAATATATCACAGCACCGTGGCAAAAGACGCGCTCCGGGGTCTACGGCTCGCCGACTACTAGAGCGGTTACGGAAGCCCTCTGATGGGTTCGGTGAACACTCGGCGGAGTTCGCCTAAGGCTTCGATTGCCCATTCGCGATACTCGGACCAACTGTCGCGATCATCGGGATCCACCGGGTTGAGATACGTCGCGATTCGCGATCGTCTCTTGCCCTCAAGCCGTTCCCATCGCAGGTCCTGGGTGCAATCGAGGTCGATCTCAGGCCGTTTGGTTTCCAGCTCCGGATACAGCGATTCTCCGTCATCGATGTTCACCTCTGCCTTGAGGCTGTAGCTAGTTGCACCGGCCGGTTTCGCGAAGGCGAGAGCGTATTGAATCCCACTCCGTCCAGATGGGAAGTTCATCCAAGAATCCTTCGACGGTGTACGTGCCTTGGACCAGTCCGGGAACGCCTCGTGAAACACAGGAAGGAATTCAGACCACCACTCAGTGTTTCGGACAACCGCCGGCGACACCGAAGCAGCCGAAGCGCGGGCGTTGCGTGAGAAGTCGTCAGGTTCAACCACGACGTCGAGTTGAACTGCAGCCGGCGAGTCTCCGATTCGCACCGCGTGGACTTCTATGCCAAAGAAACCACTCCCCTCACCCGACAGTGAGTTGAGCCAGTTCAAGGCCGAGCGATGCTCGGAGCGAAACGACTTTGCGATCAGCACAGCCCAGTGCGCGTCGAGTCCGGCGGCATAAGTGATCAACTTGCCCAGGTGATCGTGATCAGTGGGTTCAAGAAGGTTCTCGACAACGAGTCGATGACCGGTGTTCGCGTCCTGGAACACGACATCCGCGGAGAACGGCCCAACCGCAACCTCGCTTCCTACCAATTCCAGATCCATATGAAGTTTCTCGCCCAGATGATCTGGGTTCGCCTCAAGCCAGGGTGTGAAGTCCCTAGCTTCGTCCGCCCATACCTCACGCAGCGGCACCTCGACAAGTGTCTCTACTTCAACCATGGCACTCTCCCGCTAATCATCCACTACAACTTCGCTCAGGTTCATTTTCTCAACCGGTTACTCTAACTCTGACCCAACGTGCCGGGCGCGGCCGACGCAGCCCGGAGCCGTTAGTCTCGGTCCGGTGAGCGGGACTGAATCGACCGAAAGCCAACAGCAGGATCAAGCGGGGGTCGACCTTGGGCCGTTGCCGGAGGATTGGCAACGCGGCCTGGCGATCGTGGCCCATCCCGACGACCTCGAATACGGAGCGTCCGCGGCCATCGCCCGCTGGACCGCAATGGGCAAAGACGTCCGTTACGTGCTCGCCACACGGGGCGAGGCCGGCATCGACTCAATGCCGCCCAGCGAAGCCGGTCCGCTGCGCTCAAAAGAGCAGATAGCAGCGGCGGCCGCGGTGGGAGTCTCAGTCGTCGAGTTCCTCGATCACCCCGACGGCCTGGTGACCAACGGGATCGAACTGCGGCAAGACCTGGCCGCGGCCATCCGCCGCCATCAACCTGAGGTGATCATCGGGTCGAACTACCGCGACCGCTGGGGAGAATCCGGGCCCTGGAACCACGTCGATCACCGAGAGCTCGGCAGGGCGCTGCCCGACGCCGTCCGCGACGCCGCCAACCGTTGGCTGTTCACCGAAACCGGCGAACCGTGGAACGGTGTGCGCTGGATCGCCTACGCCTCCTCCCCCGCGCCCACGCACGGAGTCGACGTGACCGATCACCTCGCCGCCGGCGTCGACTCGTTGCGCCGCCACCGCGTCTACATCGAGAACCTCGGCGACGCGTCCTTCGATCCCGACTCGTTCCTGAGCAAAAACTGCCAACAAGCAGGCAGGAGGCTGGGCGTCGAGTACGGCGTCACCTTCGAACTGATCCCCATGTGATCGGCCCTCAAGAGTGTTCGCTGTTCTTGTGTACGAGAACACCGAACACTGCTAGACCAACTGTATGCCACGACGAACCGCCGATGCCCTAGAGAAAGACACGGTAGAAGCGCTGATAGAGGCCCTGAATCACCTCGGTATCGACGCCACTGTCTTGCCGGTAAAGCGCTCCGGCGGAGAAGCGCCCGCAGGCATCGCCATAGACGTGGCCGGTCGACGCTTCGATGTAGAGACCAAGTCAGTGCTCACCGCGGCGCGGGAGAACAACTAGCTAGCACTACCAATCGGGAAACACCGCTGCTGGTCGTTGCAGATCGCATCGCCGCGGATGCCAAGCGCTCACTGCGGGAAGCAGGTGTCAACTACTTCGACAGGCGCGGCGAGCTGCGCATCGTGTGTCCGCCGCTGATCGTCGACACAATCGTGGAATCTGCTCCAGCAACGGGCAGCGGTTCTGGCGGGTCGCTCGACAGCCAGGTAGCCAAGGAAGTGGCAATCACCTGTCTGCTGAAACCGGACCAACCCCACGGAGTCCGCCAGATCGCCCGCTGCATCAATCGCGCCCCCAGCGCGGTGTCCAAAGCCATGACTGACCTACGCAGCGATGGGTTCATCACCTCCGCTGGTGAGGCAATGATCCCGGAACTCTTCTACGCAACTCTCGCCGTGTGGCGACGACGAGTTGTTCCTCTGGCAGCGCTGCCCCCTTCCAACACCCGGCAATCACATCGACTGGATCTCGGTTTCGGAGATCCTGAGCGCACAGCAGGCTGGGCACTGACCGACACCCTCGCCGCTGCTTCGTGGGGAATGCCGATCATCGCACGGGGCGACTATCCGCCAGACTTCTACGTTCCCTCCGAGGCAACCCTGCGCCGAGCCCGAACACTGCTCGGCGAAGCTTCCGATCCCACAACCCGAGCCTGCACGGTGGCTCTACCACCCGCGAGGCTCGTGTGCCTTCACCGCTTTGACCGCTCCCACACGAACGGCGAGCGGTGGCCAGTCGCCAACCACATTGTCGTCGCTCTCGATCTCGCGCAAGACCAAGCGCGAGGCCTCGAAGCAATCGAACAGTGGACTCCCCAAGGAATCACCCGTGCCTGGTGAACAAGTCGTCCTCGTGGGCGATCAAGGTGGTAGCGCTGCGGCTCGGGCACTGGTTCGGCGTTGAACCTCAATTTTGGATGAACCTGCAAGCCCAACACGACCCTGCAAGCCCAACACGACTTGGCCGTCGCCGCGAGGGAAATCGGCGAGGCAGTAGGCGCTCTCCCCACTGCCCGCCAACGCACCTGACAGCCACAGTCCAGCAACATCGGAGGTCAAACTCTTTGCTCGCCGCGTAATTACCCTGATAGAGTATTACTCATGTCCAAGTTAGTAAGGAAACGTCGTCCCGGTTGGACGAGGGTCACCTCCAAACACCAGGTGACCATCCCAGCCGGTGCTTTCGCAGCAGCAGGGTTGGCGGAAGGCGACTCTTTGCAAGGCCGAGCACTGGGTCCCGGTCGCGTCCTGTTCGAACGCGTCGCTGACCGGGTTGCCGAAACCGCTGGTGTCTTCGACGGGATCTACCCCGACGGCGCTGTCGAAGAACTCCGCGATGAGTGGGACTGACACGACTGGCTTGGCGGTCGTAGATGCCGGGGTAATCGTCGGACACCTTGACCGATCCGACCGCCACCACCACTCCGCTACGCGAGCGCTTTCACAACTAGCGGCCAAGGCCGAGCGTCTGATGCTGCCCGTGACGGCCTTCGCCGAGTGCCTCGTACACCCCATGGCTGCAGGAGGCGGTGCTGAAAGAGAACTCGAAGCAGCGCTCGCGGCGATCCCAATCGGGGTCCTCAACGCCGATTCAGACACAGCACGCCAAGCAGCACGCATTCGAGCCGAATACAGCTCCCTCAAACTGCCCGACGCTTTTGTGATCGCGACCGCGATCGTCAACGACGCCACCGCGCTGCTAACGACTGACCGCGGATGGCCCAAAGCTCTCATCGGACAACTGCCGTTCCAAATCCACACCGTCTAGACGGCAGCGCGATCCCGCAGCGCCAACCCGCTGTTCGCTCTCCCCGCTCACGGGGCAAAATACATGGACCTTGACGGTCTTTGAGACCGGCCGCCGTCAGCCCGAGAGCGTGGTCCGGGTCGCAAACGGGGATGAACCGCGGCAGGCTGTTCAGATGACGGACACGGGACGGGTTATTGATCTGTCGGTCGAGGTGATCGGCGACATTGAGACGGTATGGCGGGCGGTGGCGACGGGGCCGGGGATCTCGTCGTGGTATGTGCCGCACACTGTCGAGGAACGCACTGGCGGCGCGGCGACGGCCTCGTTCGGTCCCGAGCCCGAGATGCAGATCGCCGGGCGGGTCGCCGCGTGGGAGCCGCCGCACCGGGTGGTGTTCGACGGCGGTGAGGGCGTCGACGGGCTCACCTTCGAGTGGACAGTCGAACCCCACGACGACAACACCTGCACCGTGCGCCTGCACAACGCCGGATTCGCCGACGGCGATCCACACTACGACGCCATGGTCGACGGCTGGAAACTGTTCATGGCCAACCTGCAGCTCCACCTCGAACACTTCGCAGGCCAGACCGCAACCTCGGCGCTGCCGATGGCGATATGGCCGGTCACCCCCGCGCAGGGGTGGGAGATCCTCACCGGCGGGCTCGGCATCAGCCAGAAGCCCGCAGTGAGCGACCGCCTCGACGTGGCCGCCGACGACGAAACGAAGCTGGGCGGAACAGTCCTCGATGCCGGCCCGCGCCGCATCACCCTGCTGGCGGACACCCCCGCCCCCGGCACCGCATTCCTCACCTCCGAGGACGGAGGCGGGATGACGATGGTCTCGCTCTGGCTGTACCTCTACGGACCCGAGGGCGCCGCCGCAGCCGAGCACGACGACGCCCGCTGGCGCGCCTGGCTCGCCGCCCACGCCCCACAAACCGACTGACCCCCAAGGAACCCGAAGGTCCACTGCGTCACGACACCCCGGGTTCAGCGCGGCCGACGCAGCACAGAACCGTTAGTCTCGGTCCGGTGAGCGGGACTGAATCGACCGAAAGCCAACAGCAGGATCAAGCGGGGGTCGACCTTGGGCCGTTGCCGGAGGATTGGCAACGCGGCCTGGCGATCGTGGCCCATCCCGACGACCTCGAATACGGAGCGTCCGCGGCCATCGCCCGGTGGGCCGCCATGGGCAAAGACGTCCGTTACGTGCTTGCCACCCGGGGCGAGGCCGGCATCGACTCAATGCCGCCCAGCGAAGCCGGTCCGCTGCGCTCAAAAGAGCAGATAGCAGCGGCGGACGCAGTGGGAGTCTCAGTCGTCGAGTTCCTCGATCACCCCGACGGCCTGGTGACCAACGGGATCGAACTGCGGCAAGACCTGGCCGCGGCCATCCGCCGCCATCAACCTGAGGTGATCATCGGGTCGAACTACCGCGACCGCTGGGGGGAATCCGGGCCCTGGAACCACGTCGATCACCGAGAGGTCGGCAGGGCGCTGCCCGACGCCGTCCGCGACGCCGCCAACCGCTGGCTGTTCACCGAAACCGGCGAACCGTGGAACGGTGTGCGCTGGATCGCCTACGCCTCCTCCCCCGCGCCCACGCACGGAGTCGACGTGACCGACCACCTCGCCGCCGGTGTCGACTCGCTGCGCCGCCACCGCGTCTACATCGAGAACCTCGGCGACGCGTCCTTCGATCCCGACTCGTTCCTGAGCAAAAACTGCCAACAAGCAGGCGAGAGGCTGGGCGTGCAGTACGGCGTCACCTTCGAACTGATCCCCATGTGATCGGCCCTCGGAAGTGTTCGCTGTTCTTGCGTACGAGAACAGGGTCAGGTTCCGGTTAGGCGAGCGACGACGGGAGCCATCTCCCCCATCGACTCGATGCCCAGGCCGATGTAGCTGATGCCGAGTTCTTCTCGTTGACGAACCAGCTTGTCGACCACTTCCTCCACCGTTCCGACCAAGACGTGCGGTGACCCCAAGAACTGGTCCGCCTCGAGTCCGAAGGCTGGAGCCAGGGCCGCGACCACCTCCGATGAATCAGACACGACCGACGAAACATGGACACGGGTGTGCAACTCCAGATCCTCGAAGCGATCCCCCGCTTCTTCACGGATCCAAGCAATCTTGGCCGCGGTAGCAACAACCGTGGCCGACGGCCCGACCCGCTGATCGATGACCCCGGCGCCCATGGCGGGGTTCACCCCCACGATGTCGGCCGTTCGCGCAGCCAACCGCAGCACCCTCTCGGACCCGCCGGCCACGATCAGCGGAGGACCTCCCGGCCGGACCGGCGCCGGTAACCCCTGCAAACCGTCGATGGTGTAGTGCTCACCAGAAAACGTGACCGTCTCTCCGGCGAGCAGGCGCTTGATGATCTCCAGCGCCTCGCTCAAACGCTCGATCCGCACACCAGGCCGATCCCGGGCAATACCAGTGCTCAGATAATCGCTGGCCTGCCAACCCGCGCCGACACCCAACTCGAATCGCCCTTCCGAGAGCGCATCCAGGGTCAGTGCCTCCTTGGCCAACGCTGCGGGATGACGGAAATCGTTGGCCAGCACCAGAGTGCCGACCCGCAGCGTCGTTGTGGCCTCCGCCGCGAACGCGAGCACCACCATCGGTGCCAGACCACCGTCGAAATGGTCGGACACGGTCAGAATGTCGTAACCCAACCCTTCGGCCCGCCGAGCCGTCTCCCGCCAATGACGAGCATCAGTGAACTCCCGCGCCTGAACCCCGAAACGAAACACCCGCATCGCCGCACCCTACTCATCGCCAACAGCCCGCTCACTCCAATATTCCCCCACCCAGCGCCGCCGAACGAAGTGTTCAACGCAGCGAGTTCGTGAGCGCCACTAGGGAGTCGCACTCCGGCGAACCGAACAACAGTGCGTTCATCCCATGCGACTTAGCGGCGTCAACGTTCTTCTGCCGATCATCGATCAACCAGCAGTCGCTTGCCGCGGCGCCCGTCACATCCAGGACCGATTGGTAGGCCGAGTTCCAGGCGAATCACGGGTTGGCCCCGGACCGCGCCAAACTTGAAGCAGGGAGTCAGCCCAACGCGAGGTGGAGGCGTAGAGCGCT
Organism: Acidimicrobiales bacterium; assembly: GCA_965116485.1. Classification (GTDB taxonomy): domain Bacteria; phylum Actinomycetota; class Acidimicrobiia; order Acidimicrobiales; family Aldehydirespiratoraceae; genus VXYK01. The sequence goes on along the minus strand of OZ220692.1, from coordinate 1,855,039 downwards.
ATCGAGTTGGGCCAGAATGTCGAAACCGATGTGACCGACCACCCTCCCGATACGTTCGACCGAGACCGATCTGACCTGCTCGGCCTGCGCTTTTGAATCGAGATTGAGTCCGGTGTCCGCAGAGCTCAATAACACCTGAAACGGGTAGACCCGCTCAGTATTCGACGTAACGGGTACAACTGTGACGACTCCACGCCCCAAACGTGCAGCGCTGGAGTTGGCGCCATCATTGCTGACGATGACTGCCGGCCGCATCAGGGCGGCCTCAGAACCCATGGCATCGCTCAGATCAACGATGCGGATTTCACCTCGGCGCATCAGCGAGCGGGCAGGCCATCGGCAACCGTGTTGTCCCAAAGCTCACTCTCGCTCTGGTCCCACTGCTCGAAAGCCTCGGCGTAGCTGTGCGACAACTCAGACGCCCGAAGCAGCTGAATCGCCCGTTGGACCGCACCCGACCGCGATGCGACCCGATGGGCTTTGGCATAGTCGTCCAGGAACTCGATGTCTTCATCAGGCAGGCTGACACTTACTTTCATACCCATGATGCTACCAGGTTCCTACCTTAGGTTCTGAGGGTCACCGATTCGAGACTACTCGCCGTACCCGCGATTTGAGGTATTCATCTGAGATTTTTTTATATTTCAATATTATCCAGTGATTTTTGATGTTATTGTCACACGGGTTGTGTAGAGTTGCATCTATGGAATTAGCTCCTGTGCTCGATTTCTTGGAAGCCGGTGGCGGCGGTCGTGGCGATCGTGGCGCCGAGTGTGTCTGCCCGAGCGCCGAGTGTGTGGGAGCGGTTGAGGTGGCGGGGTTGTCCGAGGAGGGTTTGCGGTCTCGGTTGGGGTTGATCGGCCGCGGCGAATCGCGGCTGGCGGCGATGAAGTCACAGGTTCTTGCTGAGTTGGGTCGCCGCATGAACAAAGCCGAAGCTCAGCGCATCGCCAGCGACGAGCTGCAGTCGTCGGGTCGTGAAGCCAAACGAGATGTCGAAACCGCGGTCCAACTCGCACAGCTGCCCGACACAACCGGTGCGCTCGCTTCAGGCGACATCCCTCCGGCTCATGCCCGATTGATCGCCCGGGCCGCAGGTGAGGGTCCAGTCGATGAGGGCGTGTTGGTGACCGCAGCCCGTGACGAGAACTTCGATCAGTTCGCGAAGACCGTGAAGCGTCACCAACAAGACCAATCAGCAGACGACGGTCAGACGCTGTTGGATCGTCAACGGCGGCGGCGCACCGCACGGATCTTCGAGAGCCCCGAATCGGGCATGTACGTGTTGACCGCCCAGTTCGATCAGATCACCGGCGCCCGCATCGCCACCGCGTTGACAGCCAAAGAACGTCAACTGTGGCACAACGAAGACGCCAAGCAACGCCGCTCCCCCCAACAACGCATGGCCGACGCGGTCGCTGAGTTGATCTGCGATGACGCCGGTACCGGCGAGGGCAAGAAACAAGGCACCAATCTGCTCGTGCTGGCTGATTTCGACGTCTTGAAGCAACAGCTCGTGAACGCTCGTCTCGCCGACGGCACACCGATACCGGTCGCAACGCTCAAAGACCTCGCGCTCGAAGCCAACATTGTGCCGTCGATCTTCGACGCCAAGACTCAGCAAATGTGGCTGGGCCGCTCCCGCCGCACCGCCTCAGAAGCCCAGCGAATGGCCTTGATCGCCCGAGACGAGCATTGCATCGGCTGCGAAGCCAACCCGTTGTGGTGTCGAGCTCATCACATCGTCTGGTGGTCCAACGGCGGGCGCACCGACTTCGACAACCTGCTTTTGGTATGCGACGCATGCCACCAGAAGATCCACATACACGGCTGGGAAGTGCATCAGCACCCGGACACCAAGAAATTCCACCTCAAACCCCCACCCGAACCCGAGCACTGACGCGGCCACCCGGCTACTCCCAGCCGAGGAGGTGCCAACAACCTCCCAGCCAAGGAGGCACCAACAACCCGAACTCACGGCACGGCGACCGACCACCGATACAGCCCGCAGCTACTCGCAACCGAGCGATGACCGCCCGAACTCACGGCACGGCGACCGACCACCGATACAGCCCGCAGCTACTCGTAACGGAGGGCTTCGGTGGGTGACAGGCGAGAAGCTCGAACTGCCGGATAGATGCCTGCCAAAGCACCGATGGCGAACGCTGCGCCGAGACCGCCCCATACCGCTATGTCGGGAATGATCACCCGCCATCCCTGGGTCGTCGAATAGCCCGCAGTGACCGCGGCACCGAGCAGCACACCGGCCGCACCCCCCGCCGCAGACAACAGCAGCGACTCGGTCAGAAACTGGCTGAGGATGTGAGCACGCGTAGCCCCGATCGCTCGTCGCAAACCGATCTCACCGCGCCGTTCGAGCACCCCGATCACCATCACATTGGCGATACCGATCCCGCCGACGAACAGGGCCACCGCACCCAGGCCCAAGAACAGATTGGCGAACTGGTTCTCCGCGGCCTCCTGTGCCTCCAACAAGTCCGACGGGCGGCTCACCTCGACCTCTTCGGGGTTCGCCGGATCGGCCGTCGGGGGCATCACATCGCGGGTGATGTCAATCCAGCCTTCGTCGACCCGCAGATAAACCGTCGTCGCGGCGCCGTCAGAATCGAAATAGTCAATGGACGCCTGATGCCCGATGATGGCCGCCCGGTCCAGATCGGGGGCCAGTGCGAACGGTTCCAGAATGCCGATCACCTCGACCCAGCGGTCGCCGATGAGCACCCGAGGCCTGTGGGTGAGGTCCCTTATCCCCAGCCGCTGGGCTGTGACCGACCCCAGAACCACGGCGGGATACTCGAGAGCCGCCTCAGTCAAGAAGGTCCCATGGGCTATGTCCCCGTTGAGGGTGTCGAGCAGCGCCATGTCACTTCCCACCACGGAGATGCCGCCTGTTTGGCCCGAGGGGATGAAGTCGCTGCGGTATACGCCGGCGTCGACTGACGAAACGAAAGAAATCTTCTCCACACTCCCCACCCGTCCGATCATCGCCACAGCCTCATCAGGAAGGGTGGCATCGCCGGCGCCGAAACCAGCCGAGGGTGTCACCTGCAGCAGGTTGGTCCCCAGAGCATTGATCTTGTCGAGCAGATCGGACTTGGACGACTCCGAGAGTCCGAGCACACCCACCAAAGAAGCAATCCCGATGGCGATGCCCAAAGCCGACAGGGCCGCACGCAGCTTCCGAGACTGAAGCCCCGCGAACCCGACACGCACAACATCGAGCGGCCGCAGCCGACTCGGCCGCACCCCCGAGCTCGCTGACTCGACTGGGCTCGCCAAGGTCACCGTATCCACAGGACTAGCTGCACTGGCCGGGTCAGACGGGTTCTTCGAATCAGCCGCGTTCACCGGGTCAGACGGGTTCTTCGAATCAGCCGCGTTCACCGGGTCAGACGGGTTCTTCGAATCAGCCGCGTTCACCGGGTCAGACGGGTTCTTCGAATCAGCCGCGTTCACCGGGTCAGACGGGTTCTTCGAATCAGCCGCGTTCACCGGGTCAGACGGGTTCTTCGAATCAGCCGCGTTCACCGGGTCAGCCTCTCATCGGACTGCACCTGACCGTCGAGCAGACGCACGACCCGGGGAAGTTCAGCGGCAATCTCGTCGTTGTGGGTGACCACCACGATCGTGCTCCCCTCGGCATGCAGCCTCTCGAACAGTTCAATGATCGAGGCACTGGCTTTGGAGTCCAGATTGCCGGTCGGCTCATCGGCCAGTATCAACGACGGGTCGTGTACCAGAGCTCTAGCGATGGCGACCCTCTGCCGCTCACCCCCGGACATTTTCGATGGAATGTGGGACTTGCGGTTCCCCAGACCCACCCGGTCCAACGCCGCGGCTGCTCGTGCTCGCCTTTCCCGAGCCGGCACCCCCAGGTAAAGCAGCCCGCCGGCGACATTCTCCAGGGCCGACGTGCCCGACAACAGAAAGAAGCGCTGGAACACGAAACCCAGCTTGCGTCCCCGTATCGCAGACAGATGCCGCTCCGACAGTTCCGAGGTGTCCAACCCGTCGACCAGTACTTTGCCGCTGCTCGGCCGGTCGAGCGTGCCCATCATGTGGAGCATGGTCGACTTGCCGCAGCCCGACGGCCCGACAACTCCGACCATCTCGCCAGGCTCGATGGCGAGGCTGACCCCTTCGAGCGCAAGCACGGGCGGGGTGCCCGGATAGGACTTGGTGGCCGACCGGAGCTCCAACGCCGGGGCGGCCGGCTCAGCCCGCTCAACCTGCTCAGCGGCAGTCACGGAATCACGACCTCCAGATCCGGGGCCAACCCGTTGCCGGCGACCTCCACGAATCCGTCGGCGAACAGACCGGTGCTGACCCCGACCAAGCGGACACTTCCGTCGGGCGGCACAACCTCAACTGCGTAGCCCCCCTCCTGCAGAGCAAGCAGCGCGCTCACCGGAACGCTCAGCACGCCCTGGGCGACCTCGGTCGCGAATCGAACCTGAACGGTGGCGCCCGTCCAATTCGGGTCCACCGACTCCAACGGCGCGATCACCACATCCAGATACGACGATTCGTCGCTCTGGCCGGTCTCGGCAACGATCACCGGCACAGCACCCAACTCGACGACTTCCCCGTCCACCTCGGTGTCGTCGGGAAGCTCGATCACCACCGAACTGCCGAGTGCGAGCAGATCCTGGTCGACAAGGTCGAGCCGGGCGGTGACGCGTTGAGCGGTGACCGCCTGGTCCTGAACCCCATCGGACCCGATGGTGCTCGACACCAGTTCCACCGCAGTCAACTCGTAGAGAACCGCCCCCTCGCGGACCGAATCGCCCCGCGAGACTTCCAGGGCGCTCACCGGGGCCGGTCCGGCAATGAAAAACACCTGTCCAAGCGGGACCTCGCCGGTGGCCGTCACACCGACGTCTGCTTGCCATGCTGAAACCGCATCGGCGGTCGCCTCGTCGAACACCTCGTCCACCGTGACGTCCCCTGAGTCCTCTGAGTCCCCGTAGCCGAGGGCGACCAGGTTGGTCTCCAGCCATTCGACGTCCGGTCCGGGGGCGACGCCGATCGACATGGAACGCCATGCCGCCCCGTCGCCGTAGAACAAGAATGCAGTGTCCGCTCCGGCAAGCAGATCGTCGTAATCGTCCTTCGCGGACTGCAGGGCGAGTTCCGCCGACAACAGGCTCGCACGGGCCCGCTGCAACTCGACGTTGTCCGGGTCGGCGAGCAGATCGCTGAGCCTGGTCTCGGCGGACTGCAGGTTGGAACGAGCCTGTTCAACTTCAAGCGCATCCGGACCGTCTTGCAGGTCCTGCAACCGTTCCTGTGCCGATTGCAGGCTGTTCAGCGCGCTGTCGATGTCCGCAGACGACGGACCTGCCAACAAATCAGCCAGCAAGTCTTCGGCAGTGTCCAAGTTCGCAAGCGCGCTGTCGATGTCCGCAGACGACGGACCTGCCAACAAATCAGCCAGCAAGTCTTTGGTGGCGTCCAAGCTCGCAAGCGCCGACTCGTGGTCTGCCACGTCGGAGATGTAGGCTAGGTTCGCATTGACAAGACGCTCCGACAGATCCGCCCAGTCTTCTTCGGTTGACGGTGACCCGTACTTTTCGGCCTCGGCCCGAGCTTCGGCGATGTCGTCAGTCAGAGCCACCATCTGCGCCTCGCTCAGAGGCAGACGGCTCTGGGGCGCACCCCCGCACAGCGTCGTGATCGCTCTGTCAGTCCAGTCACAGTATTCACGCCAGGTGATCTCAAGATCGACAAGAGACAAATCCCGCGCTGCTCGCGTAGAGCCGACCCGCTGTTCGGCCAGCTGGATCGCCGCTGTGGCCTCGGCCCTGACGGTCGGGTCCAGATCAGCGAGCAGGTCATCGTAGGTCTGTTGGGCACGAGCGACTGCAGCTTGAGCCGCCCCCAACTCTGCCTCGGTGGGCGGAGCGAGCAGGTCATCGTAGGTCTGTTGGGCACGAGCGACTGCAGCTTGTGCCGCCCCCAACTCAGCTTCGGTGGGTTCGGCGGTCAGGTTGTCGAGCAGCAGACGGGCCTGGGCGACCGATGCTTCCGCTGCGGCCAGTTCGGCGGGCCCCGCACCGGAGGTGAGATCATCGAGCGCGATCTCCGCTGTGGCCATCGATGCCTCGGCAGCAGCAATCCTCTGTTCGGCCTGGACCACTTGCGAGTCGGTGACCATCGAGTCGATGGCGAACAACCGGGCGCCCCGTTCAAGTCGTGTCCCCTCCTCGGGAATCTCCATCACGACACCGCTGCTGGGAGCGACCACGAGTCGAGCGTCGTCGTAGGCCAAGGTGCCTGAAATGGTGGTCGTCTCAGAAAGGTCGCGCACCTCGATGGTGTCGGTTCTCAGAGCCAATGCGGCGGGATCGTCTTCGCTCTCGGTCTGGTCGCCGACAAACCAGAACACCACGCCTCCGGCCGCTGCCAGCACGATCAGGATCACGATCACGCCCAACCAACGTCGCTTCGGGCGTCTTGCCGACGAAGCCGGCGGGACAGTTGGCGGGACTGATGGCGGGACTGATGTCTCGTTCATTGCTGCCATTTAAGAATTTCCTCCTGCTCGCGCGCCGCCGCCTCCGAGACCGCCGAGTTCGCCCTGGCAGACTCCGATGGCCGCTTGTACATCCGGATCGGTCGGATCGAACGCTGGGCCGAACAGCCGAGTGCCGGAATTGTCGCCGCTGCCGGTGACGAGCCTGGCCAGCACCGGGTCGTCCACTTGGATTCCCTCCGCCCGCAGGCACTGAGCGAACCCGAGCAGAGTGTCCTGCACCTCGGTGACGTTGAAACCGCCTCCGTCTCCCCCGAATGCGAGACCCTCGAAGTGGTGGCGGCAGACGTCCAATCCCTGCTGGAACTCCTCCGAGGCAGGGTCGATACCGGATTCGGCGAACATTTGCTGCCACTGCACGGTCCCGGTGGCGTCGACGGTCGGATCGACGAAGTCCGTAAGTCCGTTCTCCCTCATGCACTGGGCGAACCTCAACAACGCCTGCTCGGGATCTGTCTCAGCGGCGTCAGGCTCAGCGGCGTCAGGCTCAGCCTCCTCAGGCTCGGCTTCTTCCTCGGCTTCTGTTGGATCGGGGGCAAACTCTTGCGCAGAGGCCTCGTCAGCCGTGCCCGCCGCAGAAAAATCCTCTCCGACCGTGGGGATTTGAGACTGGCTGCTCTGGTCGGCGGTTGCTGTCGAGACGGCCCCCTCCTCAGAATCCGAGGTAGTTGCGTCAGGTGTCGGCGCGGCGGCTATGAGCGTGTCTGTTTCCAGAGGCTCCACTCCAACTGACTCCACGCCAACTAATGTGGCCACTCCCCTGCTTGAGTTGTCTTGATCGCCCCCGCAGGACGCTGCCAGCAACACGGTGGCGAGCGCTGCCGCTGCCATGAATTGGACTCTCAAGCCTCTCTCCGTTCTACGTCACACTCTGTCAAACGCTGCCGCGCGCGATCATCAGCCTCACGCGCCAAAGTAAGCACCCGGTAAGTCGCTCGACCGTGTGGGCGCGGAGGGACTTGAACCCCCGACTTCTTCCTTGTAAGGGAAGCGCTCTAGCCGGCTGAGCTACGCGCCCGCAGCAGTAAAGGCTAGAGGGAGGCTCACCCAAACAGTTGTCCCAGCAGCACGGGCCTTCCCGGAGAATCTGCGCCTAGAGAATCTGGCTCAGGAACAGCTTGGTGCGTTCTTCGGTCGGGTTCGTGAAGAAGTGCTCCGGTGGACCCACCTCGACGATCTCTCCGTCCGACATGAAAACCACCCGATCAGCGACCTCCCGGGCGAAGCCCATCTCGTGGGTCACGCAGATCATGGTCATTCCCTCTGTGGCAAGGTCCTTCATGGTGTCGAGAACCTCCTTGATCATCTCAGGGTCCAGCGCGGAGGTGGGTTCGTCGAAGAGCATCACCTTCGGCTTCATAGCCAGAGAACGAGCGATGGCGACCCTTTGTTGTTGGCCGCCGGACAGCTGGCCGGGGTACTTCCTCGCCTGTTCTGGGATCTTGACCCTCTCGAGCAGCTCCATCGCGGTCGCCTCAGCTTCAGCTTTGGGAATATTGCGGACGTTGCGAGGCGCCAGGGTGATGTTGTCCATAACCGACAGGTGCGGAAACAGGTTGAAGCTCTGAAAGACCATGCCCGTCTCGCGACGTATTTCCTGGATCGCCCGAATGTCGTCGGACAGCTCGACCCCGTCCACCACAATCGAGCCGCGGTCGTGCCGTTCGAGACGGTTGATGCAGCGGATCAGCGTGGATTTGCCGGAACCCGAAGGCCCGATCACCACCACCACCTCCTGCTCCCCGACCGACATGTTGATGTTGCTCAGAGCTTGAAAGTCGCCGAAGAACTTGTCGACCTCCCGCAAGCTGATGATCGTGTCCCCCTGCCCGAGGACCTCGGTTGCGTCTGCGTTGACCGTGGTGTTGGCTTCCGTGTCGCTCATCTCACTCCGACTCCTAATCTCTCTTCGACTCTACGGCTCTCTTTGGACATGGTGTAGGCGAAGGCCCAATACCCGAGGGCGACGAATGGATACGTCACGGTCACGAGTCCCTGCCCCAAGAACTCTGTCTGTGCGTTGGCCACCGCCGACGTCTGCAGGAAATCGAGCAGCCCGATGATCGTCAGCAGCGAGGTGTCCTTGAACAACGATATGAACTGGCCGACCAGTGCGGGGATCACGGCCCGCAACGCCTGGGGCAGCACGATCAACCGTTGGATCTTGCCGGCGGACAGCCCGACCGCCTGCGCGGCCTCCACCTGGCCGCGCGGCACAGCCTGTAGTCCCCCTCGAACGATCTCGGCGATGTAGGCCGAGGAGAACGCGGCGATGACGATCATGACACGAGTCAACGGGCCGGGGATGTCGAGGGTAATCGGGAACAGCAGCGGAAGCATCAACCATGAGAACAGCAGCAGCGAGATCAGCGGCACGCCGCGCGCAAACTCGATGAAGACCACCGATGCACTCCTGATCACCGGGAGATTCGACTGGCGTCCCAGGGCCAGAGCGATGCCGACCGGAAACCCTGCGCTGATGCCGATCACCGTGACGAACAACGTCAGATGCAGCCCCCCCCAGTCGTCCCAACCGTATCCGCTGACGTCGAGAGTTCCCAGGACGTACCAGACGACGACTCCGACAACGACCGCGGCCGCCCATGACGCCGACGAGCCGTCGGCGCGCCGCTTGAACGGATACCGGAGGCGCCAACGCCGCGCCCGCATCGCCACCGGAATGGGCTGCCCCGACCCGACCCCGCGTCGGTCGGCATAATTCCTGACTTCTGAGAGCGTCCACACGCCGAGCAACGCTCCCACGGTCAACGCTCCAAGACCTCCGGTGCCCGCCTTGACCAGCAGCGACGCCAAGCCCAGCAGTCCTGACAGGTACAGGCCGCGGGTCCGCGCCTGCGGACTGAACCTGCGGCCCAGTTCGCGGCCGACGACAAACACCCCGAACGCGACCGCCAGTCCCAGATAGGGAAGCACGGTCCGAGCGAAGGACGCGAAGAAGATCGATATCGCAATGATCGCCCAGAACCGCTGCACCATCTCGGCCCAGGAGTGGGTTTCGATCGGAAGACCCTTCTCCTGCGCATCGGCTTGTTCGGACCGGAACAGGACTCCCGAACCGAGTCCCAGCGCGACGGTCAACAGGTAGAGCGAGGCCCAGATCCGCCACAACTCGTCGCGGGGGAACTGCCCGACCATGAACAGGGCCAAGTTGCGTCGGATGATCAGAAAATCAGAAGTGAGCGCCCAGTTGAGGACCTGAACGACCGCGAACACCAGGCCGAGGCCCACGACAACGGTTATCAGCGAGTTGTACCAATTGTTGAACAGGTTCTGCCTGACCCACTGCGTCGGCGCTGCTCTGTGGTCCGGCGACAGATCGCTCGGCGCCTGTTGGTGTGGAATGCCCGAATGGTGGCCGATCTCCATCAGGCCCCCTTCAGTTGCAGGCGGCGGTTGACGAGGTTGCCGAACGCCGAGAGGCAAAACGAGAAGACCAAGTAGATCATCATCAGGATCAGCAGCAACTGCGGCGCGGGTTGAGACTGGCCGAACAGATTGCTGATGATCGAGGTGGTCTCAGCGAATCCGATGGCCACGGCCAGAGACGAGTTCTTCGTGTAGTTGAGGAAATGGTTTATCAACGGCGGGAAGGCGATCCGGAAAGCCTGCGGCAATATCACGAACCGGTAGCGCTGCGGTCCGCTGAGGGCCAGCGCGTGCGACGCCTCAACCTGCCCCTTGTGTACCGCCAGGATGCTGCCCCGAACGATCTCGGCGATATGGGACGCGGTGTAGATCACGAGCGCCAACATCACAGCCACATAGGGCATCTGCATCCGGAACCCTCCGGACCAGACTCGATCCACCACAGTGGTCTTGGAGAACTCGAACGGGCCTCCCAACGCAAAGAAGAATGCCACACCGAGCACTACCAAGGTCGTCAGGGCCCAGAGCGTCCTGCGATGCGTCACGCCTTTGTTGTTGAACAGCCGGGTCCGCCACACCCAAACCCCCACGGCCGTTACGACGCTGGCCACAATGAGCAGTTGGTAGAGCCCGAAGTTGTCCAAACCGATGATGGAGGGGAAGGCGAATCGGCTGTTGCTGAAGATGAACCAGCCACCGAACGGGCGCCAAGCGGCTTCCGCCGTCCGGCCCGTTCCTACCGGGAAGTTGAGGAAGACGGCGCCCCACAAGAACACGATCACCAACAGCGGCGGGATGTTCCGGAAGAACTCGACGTAGGCCGTCGCCAGCTTTCGCAGCAGCCAGTTGGTCGACAACCTGGCGATGCCGATGAGCGTTCCGAAGAGCACCGAGAGCGGAATCCCCAACAGGATGATCAGAAACGTGTTCTTGACCCCTTGCTGTATCGCGTCGCGGATGCCGGCGTTCGAGCTGATCGGGTTGTCGGCTATGGATATCCCGGACGGCTGATCCAGGAAGTCGAAGGTGAGGTCGAGGCCGATGGCGTCGGTGCGGTCCCTGAAATTGCTCCACAACCAAGAAGCGAACGTTGCTATCAGTCCGACGACGACGATCTGGGCCGCCACTTTCAACACGTTGAGGTCTCGCCACGGGGGAGGTCTATCGCTCGTGTCCCGGCGGGTGATCTTGTCGATGACGTAACGGCCGACGACAAAGACCGCTGCCACCGCCACTAGGACGATCATCAAGGTGAGCAGCCTGCCAAGCATCTGTGACCCTTACCCCTTTCTGTACGTCTGGGATATGCGTGTCCGACGTCAAGTCGCCTTCAAGCGAACAGTAACGCACATTGTCAGGCCCGCGAAGTATTTCAGTGATCCTGTTCGGTCAGTGTGTCCCGAATGACGCCGGACGCGCAAGACGATCCCGGCGACCCTCGGATCTTGGAAGGTCAGCCGGAATCGTCTTGTGGAGTCAGTCAAGCGCCGGCGGCTTGATCCGACAGGGATTACCGGAAGGGCGGAACGTACATCAGGCCGCCGTCGGTCCACAGGGCGTTCACGCCGCGCTCGAGGCCCAACGGAGCGAGGTGGCGCTCGTAGATCTCTCCGTAGTTGCCCACCTGAGTGATGATGTTCGTAGCAAAGTCAGCGGGGAGACCGAGTCCGACTTCGACGATTTCTCCCTCGACGGGGAGCCCGAGGAACCGGCGAATGTTGGAGTTGTCGGTGTCGTCGAAGCTGCCGATGTTGCTCGAGGTGATGCCGTACTCCTCGGCCTGGACCGTGGCCATGGTGGCCCAGTTCACAACCTGCGCCCATTCGGTGTCACCGTCGGCAACGACAGGCCCGAGGGGCTCCTTGGAGATGATGTCTCCGAGAACCCTGGTGGGTATGCCGAGCGTGGAGGAGAAGGCCGCCAGGCCCGAGGCGTCGGTCGTCCAGACTTCGCACTGCCCTGCTGTGAAGGCGGGCTGCAGCTCGTCGTTGGACTGGAACTCCACGGGTGTGAAGCCGATGCCCATGTCGCCGAACACCGAGTTGAGGTTCAGCAGCGTCGTGGTGCCCTGGAGCACGCAGATGCTGGCGCCGCTCATGTCGGAGATCGAGTTGATGTCGCTGTCGCCGTGGACCATGAAGCCCTGACCGTCGTAGAACGTGGTGAACATGAAGTTGGCCTGCTCGTTGCCGTCGCGGCTGGCGGTCCACGTCGTGTTGCGCACCAGGAGGTCGATCTCTCCGGACTGCAGGGTCGGGAAGCGCTGGGAGGCGTCGAGCGGCGTGTAGTTCACAGCGTCGGCGTCGCCTAGAACGGCCGCGGCGACCACACGACAGAAGTCCACGTCGAATCCGACGTTGTTGCCGTCCGCGTCGACGTTGCCGAATCCTGGCAGTGTGTCGTTCATTCCGCAGTTCACAGAACCGCGCGCGATCACCGCTGCCAGTCGTCCGTCTCCATCGTCGGCCATGTCGTCTTCAGACATGTCGTCTTCGGCCATGTCGTCTTCGGCCATGTCGTCGGACGTGTCGGGGGCGGCAGTGGTGGGCGGCGGTTCAGCGTCATCGCCGTCGTCGTCACCACAGGCGGCAGCTACGAGGACAATGGCAAATGTCACCGCGAGCAAACGCAGCAATTTACTGTTCTTGTTCATGGATTGGTTCCCTTCCAGGTTGACCAGACCCAAATCGGTGGCGCGTAACGTCGGATTACAGCCTGGGTCAGTGGTTCGCGCACAAATCTAGCGCGAATAGAGCCGACAACAACCAGAGACTCACTACCGTTCTGAACTATCCGGACCGGTGGCTCGCCGGAGCTCCACAAGGTGCCGCAACAGCGCTTCGGGAGCAGCAACTGGCGACCGTTGAGCCTTGTGATCAATACACGCCAGATCGCGGCCTTCGGCATCAACCGTCTCCACGCCGACTTCACGACAGATCAGCAGGGCGCCCAAATAATCCCAAACATGAAGCGAGTCGGCGAAGTCGACGAAACCGGCGAAACGGCCATCCGCTACAGCACACAGTTCGAGGGCGCATGATCCCATGGTGCGAAACTGCCACCAGCCCGCGGATGCGGGCGGAACACCGTTGACTGCCACGACTGCTTCGGAAAACTCGACTACCGGCGGTGTTCGGAGCGCGACGCCGTCAAGCTCGGCCCCCCGGCCGCGGATCGCGGTGTAGCGCCGATTGCCGGGATGGTCGTGGACGACTGCGACCCACGGGCCGTCGTCGTCGACCACGCACAGGCTCGTCGCGAACCACGGAAGCGGCAGCGAGGCGTTGGTTGAACCGTCGAGAGGGTCAACCACCGCCACCGGTCCCTCGCCTGGCCCGGGTTCAACCCGCTCATGCTCGCTTCGCTCCGCATCCCGCCCATGCTCGCTTCGCTCACTGGGCCGCTCGGGCCGCGGGCCGGGCCGCTCGGGCCCTAGGCCGCTCTCCTCGCTCAGGACCCGGATGCCCGCGGCGCCGAGCACGCCGAGCACCGCTTCGTCGGCGATCAAGTCCGGCACGTACTGATCATGGCGCAATCCCGACTTCCCCCAGTCGCGGTTGTCCGCAAAAGCTTCAACGACCGCATCGGCGGCTTCATGAAGGACGGCGAGAACCTCATCGGCGGTCAACGCTGTCACCTCTCCCACATCCATGCCCTCCACACATCCCTGCCATCCCTCTCTCAGGTCGCTTCTGCCGACGAGCAATATCGGACAATCACCTCAATGCCCCACACGATACGCGCCGAGTCATGGCAAGCTAGTGGCAATGGCAATAATCGACCTGCAGGGATTCGTCGCCGATCTCAAAGACCATGTCGTTGAACACGGATTCCACGTACACGACGAGCGGCACTTCATCGAGACCTACACCAACCGACAGACCTGGGAGGTCGACCTGCACCCCGATCGGGCTTGTGACGGCCCGTTGGAAATGCACATCGCTCTGGAGGTCGACCCGCGGTCGCTGATCATGTTCGAAGACGAGTTGGTTCGTGCCGGTGAGGGAGGCGAGCCATCGGGCGACATCCGTTTGCCGCTCACGATCAGCTTCGCCCTGCCACCGCTGCCGTGCGCCCCCGATCTGCTGATCCTGGCGACCGACCTCGCGGGCGTCGGTTCCACCGAGTTGCCGCTTGAAGTGAGTGCTCTCGACAGTTTCGCCGCGGTGACTGACGGGCCGGTTCGGGCGATCAGCATCGTCGCCCGGGTCGAGGTGGAACTGGCGAGGATCTTCTTCGGGCGCGATGTGCTGTGCGACGTGCTGGACCGCTGTTCAAATGTCGCCGAGTTCCTGCTCGACCGCGCACCTGCGTGGATAGACGAACCCTGAGAGCTCTGGCGAACCCTGAGAGCTCTGGCTCCGGGGATTCCGGGGCTCTGGTTCTCGGCACAACCGAGCGTGGTCTAGGCCGGCAGCTCGCGCAGGGCTGCCAGCGCCTCATCGGTGTGGACGTCCATGTCTGACTCGCTGCGGATCGCCCGGATCACCCGACGGTCCTGGCCGATGACGAAGGTGCTCCGCACCGGCGGAAGCAAACCAAGGCGTTTGACACCGAACAGGCGTGCGACCCGGCCCCTGCGGTCCGAGAGCAGCGGGAAGCCCAGCGAGTGCTTCTCATCGAATTTTCTCTGCCGATTCACCGAATCGACGCAGACCCCCGCTCTGGAGGCGTTGAGTTCAGCGAACTCCGCCTTCAGGTCGCGGAAGCTGCAACTGACCTTCGTTCAACCGGGGGTCATCGTTCTCTGGTAGAAGAACAGGACCAACGGCCCGGTCGCAACCAGGTCGTCCAGCGTCACGGTGTTGCCGTGTTGGTCTTTCAGACTGAAGTCGCCGACCAGGTCACCTTCGCTCAGCATCGGTCATTCACCTCCGTCGTTCACGAAGCGGCTGCCGCGAACCCCTTGTCGAGGTCCGCGATGATGTCGTCGATCGACTCGAGGCCCACCGACAGCCTCACCAGTCCCGGAGTGACCCCGGTCGACTCCTGCTCCTCTGGTGTGAGCTGGGAGTGGGTCGTGGCTGCAGGCTGGATCACCAGGCTGCGTGCGTCGCCGATGTTGGCCAGGTGGCTGTGCAGCTCGAGGGCCTCGACGAATTTCTTGCCCGCTTCGAGCCCGCCCTTGATCACGAAGGCCGGCACCGAGCCGTACCCCTTCCCGCCGCCGAGTTCGTTGGCGATGTCGTGCCAAGGCGAGTCGGGCAGACCCGCATAGGCGACCGATTCAACCTGATCGTGCGAGGCTAGGTAGTCGACGACCGCGTTCGAGTTGGAGAAGTGACGCTCCATCCGCAGACTCAGCGTCTCCAGACCCTGCAACAACAGGAACGAATTGAACGGAGCGATTGCTGCTCCGATATCCCGCAGGAGCTGCACCCGGGCCTTGATGATGTAGGAGCCCGCTCCGAGTGCCGGCCAGTAGGCGAGGCCGTGGTAGCTGGGGTCCGGTTCGGTGAACATCGGATGCTTGCCGGACGCCCCGAAATCGAAAGTGCCTCCGTCGACGATCACTCCGGCGATGGCGGTGCCGTGGCCGCCGATGAACTTCGTCGCCGAATGGACGACGATGTCCGCGCCGTGCTCAAGGGGACGGATCAAGTACGGGGTGGCAACGGTGTTGTCGACGATGAGCGGCACGTTGTTGGCATGGGCGATGTCCGCAACCTTGGCGACGTCGACCACGTTGTTCATCGGGTTGCCGATCGACTCGCAGTAATAGGCCTTGGTATTGGGCTGTGTGGCAGCCTGCCAGGCGTCGGGATCGTCGGCGTCGTCGATGAACGTGCAGGTGATTCCCATCTTCGGCAGCGTGTAGTGGAAGAGGTTGTAGGTCCCGCCGTAGAGAGCCGCCGCCGACACGATGTGGTCTCCGGACTCGGCCAGATTCAGGATCGCCAAGGTTTCCGCTGCTTGGCCCGACGACAGCGCGAGTGCCCCGGGAATGCCGACAGCGGTCTCGGTGCCGGCCTCGAGGCTCGCGAGCCGGGACTCGACAACGGCTTGAGTCGGGTTCATTATCCGCGTGTAGATGTTGCCGATCTCGGCAAGGGCGAACAGGTTCTTGGCGTGGTCAGAATCACGAAACTGGTAGGCCGTGGTCTGGTAGATCGGAACGGCGCGGGCACCGGTGGCCGGGTCGGCCTCTTGGCCCGCATGGATCTGGCGGGTCTCAAAACCCCAGTCGTTACTCATGGATATTGCCTTTCGTGGTTTGATCCGAAACCTCTGTGAGGCCGTGAACATCGCCGTCAGCCGCTGTTGGCCATCCGACCGGCGACCAATAGAGCCTACATCAATAAGTGACAAAATCGGTCGGAATTACTTTGCGGCCGCAGATGCGGCGACGTGACAGCGAACTTGGGGCAGCTTCATCCGAAGGCTTGGTGGGCTCGGTGGGGATCGAACCCACGACCGAAGGATTATGAGTCCTCTGCTCTAACCACTGAGCTACGAGCCCGACCAAACACTAGCGGCGGGATGGGCAAGCCAAGCCCAACCGGCGACAGCGTGTCACAGGGGTGGGTTAGCATCGCCCTACTAGAACTCTGGAGGTTCAGCCATGGCCGCCGACTTCACGGACGATGCCGCAACCGATGAGCGCCCGGCTTGGTTCGTGGGGGCGAGTTGGAGCGACGGCGACCAGACAGATCGTTTCGTCCGTGAGGGGTGCTGGGAGAACGACTACGACGACAAATTCATCGAGGACGTCAAGTCCGTGCAGGTGGGCGACCGCATCGCCATCAAATCGAAATACATCAGGAGCAAGAAGGACGGGCTGCCGTTCGACAATCGTGGTCACAACGTATCGGTAATGGCTGTCAAGGCAGTCGGCACAGTCACCGACAATCCAGGTGACGGAAGGCGGCTCGAAGTCGACTGGACACCCGTAGTGCCCCACCGAGAGTGGTACTTCTCCACACTCTTCCAGACCGTCCATAAGGTGTTTCCAAACGACTACAAGTCCAAGGGCCTGATCGGCTTCGCCTTCGAGGGGCAGGACCAAGACATCGACATGTTCCGCAACCATGGCCAATGGCGGGACAAGTTCGGTGATCAACCCGACGACCAATTCTCATGGACATCGTTCTACTCAGGATTCGCGGACAAACTGCTCACCTTCCGCGATGATCGGTCCGCACTGCTCGCTGCGATCTTCGAACTCCCTGAGGATCGGGTCAGATACTTGACCACCGACCAATATGCCGACGGTACGACCGGGCCAGTACGGGACATCGACCCATTCACAGCGATTGGGATCTTCAATCGGGGAACGACTGACGACAATCGCCGGAAAGTCGCGTCCGAGTTAAGGCGGCGACTGGAAATCGATGTTCCCGACAACGGACATTTCCTCGACTCGTTCGCCGGGATCCCCAAACTCAACAATATGAACAGCTGGTTCTTCCCACGGGAAACGAAACGGTATGACGACCACATTGATGCCCTCTGGCGGGTTATGGCTGACGCGGTGCGATACGCCGATGAACGGACCGAGAGCAACCGTGCCACGCTCATTGCCTCCTTCGACGACGCGGTGCTTCGAACGAACGTGAGCCGACAGCTCACGATCGGTCTCTACTGGGTCAGGCCATGGACCTTCGTCTCCCTGGACCGCCCCGCGAGAACCTACATAAAAGAGTTGGGGTTTGATGTTCCGAGGGACAGACCGGACGGCGAAACGTACCTGGATCTGTGCGACGCCCTGGAGGAAGCGTTTAACGAGGCAAGCCAGTGCGTGCACTCGTTTCCCGAACTGTCGCTGGCAGCTCAGGAGGCCGACTGGGGCAACGAGGACGAAGACTACGACCCAGACGACGGGGACGATTCGACGCTTGAATCTGGCCCGCTCGCAAATGATGAGCAGCAGTCCTATTCGATAGACGACATTGTTGCCGACGGGTGCTTCCTGGAGCGGGACCAGATAGAGGCAATCCTCAAGCGATGGCGGGACAAGAAGAACCTGATCCTCCAGGGGCCACCAGGCACCGGCAAGACCTGGCTGGCCAAGAAACTGGCGTTCGCATTAATCGGTAGCCGGTCCCGCAGCCGAGTACGTCCGTTGCAGTTTCACCCGAACCTGTCCTATGAGGACTTCGTGCGAGGTTGGCGACCCGGTGGCGACGGATCCAGCCCTCTTGAGCTGGTGGATGGACCATTCCTTATTGCTGTAGAGGACGCCCGGAAGGAGCCGACACGGGACTTCGTGGTAGTTATCGAAGAGATCAACCGCGGCAATCCTGCCCACATCTTCGGCGAGATGCTGACTTTGCTAGAGGCCGACAAGCGCACAACAGACGAAGCGTTGGCTCTGAGCTACCCCCGAAATGCGGGCGAGCGGGTTCACATTCCCGACAATCTGTACGTGGTCGGAACCATGAACATCGCCGACCGCTCACTCGCGCTAGTCGACCTCGCACTGCGACGCCGCTTCGCTTTCGTCGATCTGAAACCCAACTTCGGAAAACGCTGGCGCGGCTGGGGCAAGGAGCAGTGTGGACTCGGCACGGCGTTCCTGAAAGATGTCAGGCGACGAATGACCACTTTGAATCAGACAATCGCCGATGACGAGTTGCTCGGGGAGCAGTTTCGGGTCGGCCACAGCGTCGTGACACCCAACCCCGATACATCGATTGAGGATCCCGTCAATTGGTTCAGGCAGGTGGTCGATACCGAGATCGGGCCGCTGCTCGACGAGTACTGGTTCGATGCCCCGGACAAGGCCCTCTCCGCCAAGGAAGAACTACTCAAGGGACTCGACAATTGATACCGGCACCAGCAGAGTCGCGGCTGGTCGGCGCGATTCCGGTCCGAAACATCTGGTTGTTGATGCTGTACGCATCAACGCTGTACCGGGAGCTACCGCGTACGCAACGGTACGACGTGGAAGAGAATCCCGACGACATTCCCGATCTTGTGGCGGAGAACCTGACTCATGCGGTACAGAACCGGCTTAGGCGCAATCTGACTCACGAGTTCCGTAGCAATCGGGCAGACCTGACTCGCGTGCGGGGTCGGATCGATGTCCTTCGTACGGAGCGCCGCAGTCTGTTGCGACAGGGCAGGATCGCTTGCTCGTTTGACGAATTGACCTCTGACACGCCGAGGAACCGTTTCGTGAAGGCCGCACTAACCGAGTTGCGTGGTCTGGTTGGTGACAAGGAACTGGGCAGACGGTGCCGCAGCCTCGCTGGTGCTCTCGACCGCGTCGGAGTGGGTAACGAAACCACCGCGAGGATTAATTCTCACAACCTTCGACGCACGGTCTCGACGAGCCGAACAATCGTTGAGGACCGCTTGATGCTCGCCGCAGCCGAGTTAGCGTTCAGTCTGAACCTGCCCACCGAGGATTCCGGTCGGTCCCACCTGTCCGCGCCCGGTAGGGACGAGGTGTGGGCGAGAAAACTGTTCGAGAAAGCAGTGGGAGGTTTCTACAACACAGTGCTTCGTCCCCGTGGTTGGAGGGTTTGCCCCGGTCGACAGATCGAATGGCCGGTTCAACCCGAGTCCAAGACGCCACGCATGGACAACATATTGCCGCGCATGAAGACCGACATCGTCTTGGAGTCCCCGCCATCAGATCAGTACGACCGGCCTCACCGGTTAGTTATCGACACCAAGTTCACCGAAGTCCTCAAACCGGGTTACTACCGATCGCGAACCCTAACCAGTGGCTACATCTACCAGATATACGCCTACCTGAGATCCCAAGAGCGCGACGATGACCCATTGTCTCTCAACTCATCCGGGCTGTTGCTGCATCCCGCCGTTGGAGAGGACGTTGACGAGTCTGTGGTGATCCAAGGGCACAGAATACGCTTCGCCACCGTGGACTTGGCCGCTGACAGTACCGCCATCCGAGCACGGCTCATCGATCTAGCCAACGACACTGCGACATCATCCCTACGATGACACGCTCTGACGTAGCGAAGCAGACTGCACCGAAGTGCAGGCCGCTTCGTTGGCTCCGGGGGTGGGGATCGAACCCACGACAATTCGGTTAACAGCCGAGCGCTCTGCCAGCTGAGCTACCCCGGATCGGCACACAAGATGATACCGCCACCAGACCTAGTCGATGTGATTTTTTCGACGTGCAGACGCACCGATCAGCGGGATTCGAGATAATCGCGCAGCTGCTCGCTGCGGTGCGGGTGCCGCAGCTTCGTCAGAGTCTTGGCCTCGATCTGCCGGATCCGTTCCCGGGAGACTCCGAAGGTCTCGCCTACCTCCTCGAGCGTCCGGGGCCGGCCGTCGTCCAGCCCGAAACGCATCCGAACCACCCCCTGTTCCCTTTGAGGCAGGTCCTCCAACACCTCTCGTACGGCCTGCACCATCAGACTTCGGGTTGCCGCGTCACCCGGGGCGACCGCATTCTGATCCTCCACGAAATTGGCGAGGCTCGCGTCCTCATCCGCCCCGATCGGTGAATCGAGAGACAAGATATCCTCGGAGATCCGGAGGATCTCTGAGACCTTCTCGATCGGTTCGTCGACTGCGGCTGCCAACTCTTCGACTGTGGGCTCGCGCATGAGACTCTGACGCATCTCCGACTGCACTCGTTTCACCCGATTGACGGTTTCGGAGACATGAACGGGTATGCGAATCGTGCGTGACTGATCCGCGATCGCTCGGGTGATCGATTGACGAATCCACCAGGTGGCGTAGGTCGAGAACTTGAAGCCCTTGCTGTGATCGAACTTCTCCACCGCTCGAATCAAGCCGAGATTCCCTTCCTGGATGACATCGAGCAATGCCATTCCGCGGCCCGCGTAGCGCTTGGCGATCGACACCACGAGCCGGAGGTTGGCTCGTGTCAACTCATCACGAGCCTGCTCGCCGTCACTGACCAGACACTCGAGGCGGGCTCGCTGCGCGGGTTCGAGTTCTTCATTGGTGACCGACAGTTCTGCGAGGGTCTCGGCCGCCTCTCCCCCGCTGCGAATACGGGTTGCGATCCATACTTCCTCTTCAGCATCGAGCAGGGGGACGCGCCCGATCTCCTTGAGATACAAACGCACAGCATCGTCGGTCGACCCCGCCTCGGAACTACCGCTGAAAGGCACCCTTACCTTGCCCTCCACTCTGCGTGACTCACCAGCCATGGTAGCAATTCGTCTATCGCGTGTCGGCGAGTCGCCGGTTCGTCGAGCTTTTCCAGTTCCAGCTTGAGCCAGGTGGACGAGCGGATCACTTCGACTCTTGCTTCGTCAGCCGCTTCGTATGAACGCAGACCACGGTTCAGACCCGCGAGGGTCCGTTGACCCGCCAGGCGCGCGACCCCCGCCAGCACATCGTCGCGGTCCGCGTCGAATCCTTCTACAGCCAACCGGCGCAACAGGTCCGCGGCCTGAGGACCGCAGCGGTCCGGGGACCCCGCATACCCATGATCTCGAAGCGCTTGGAAGGCTTCTTGGCGGATGCTGTGACCGAACAGGTTGGCGTGAAGTCGCGCAGCCTGCTCGGGCTGGTCGATGACGAGCCGGATCGCTTCGTCTTCTGCCGCAGTCGCCAGCGAGTCGGTTAGCGTCGTTTCGGAGCCGGTACCGTGCGTGTATTCACCGTTCGTGTATTCCTCGGGGGCGTTGGGGACCACGCGCTCAGTGCTCTCTCGTTGGGTGCCGCCTTGTCTGGCACCACCCTGTCGGGCGCGCCCTGCAGCTGCCGGAGGCCTTTGTCGAGCCGCCGAAGCGAGCTCCCGCAGCCTGGTGATCTCAACTCGACATCGGTCGGCGATCTCCATCAGGTAGGGATCCCGCACCAGCGCATCGGGATGCTCGCTCACGACATCAACCGCTCGCTCTGCTGAGCGGGCCCGGCCTTCGGGACTCGACAGATCACCGGCGGAGAAAGCCCTCTCCATGCGAAAACGCATATAGGGAGTCGCCTCTCGCACGGCCCTGGCCAGCTCTGCGGGGTCCTCGCGGGCCACATCGTCGGGGTCGACCCCGGGCGGCAGGTCGGCCACGCGCACGTCGAGTTCGAACTTCTGCTCCCATTCGTAGACGCGTTCGGCAGCTGCGAGCCCAGCCGAGTCAGTATCGAATGCGAGCACCAGGCGATTCGCCGAGAACCTCTTGAGCAATTTGATGTGCTCCTCGGTCAGGGCCGTGCCACAGGTTGCGACGGCCCTCAGTATGTTCGCGTTGGCGAAGCCGATCACGTCGGTGTAGCCCTCGCAGATGATCGCCTCGCCCTCCTTGACGATGCCCTCGCGATGGGCGTGCAGCCCGTACAGCAACTTGCTCTTGTCGTAGACCGCCGCTTCGCCGATCGTGTTCTTGTATTTGGGGCCTTCATGGCCTGGGAGGATCCGCCCGCCGAAACCTGTGAAGTCTCCACGCTCATCGGCGATCGGGAACATGATGCGCGCCCTGAAAGCATCACGTTGTTGGTCGTAGTCGTTGGCGAAGCCCAATCCACTGTCGCGCAAGTCAGCAGCGTTCAGCCTCAGGTGTTTGGCCAGCTCATCCCAACTGTCGGGGGCCCAACCGAGCTTGTAGGTGCTGACCACCGAACGGTCGTAGCCGCGCGAGCGCAGATAACCACGGGCCGTTCCCGCGTCGGGGCTGTCGAGCAGTCGCTGGTGGTAGAAATCGACTGCTTTGGCAACCGCGTCGAGCAGCTGCCGTTTGCGAGCGCGGACAGTTCCCTCGTTCCGGGTCGTATAGCGCAACTGAACGCCGTAACGGGACGCGAGCGACTCGACCGCGCCTACGAAATCGAGTTTCTCGATCTCTTGGACAAACGTGATCGCGTCGCCGCTGCGTTGACAACCGAAACAGTAGTAGACCCCTTTCTCAGCGTTGACCGACAGCGACGGGGTGCGTTCACCATGAAGCGGGCAGCGGGCCATCCAATTGCGGCCCGAACGCTTGATGTCGGTGTGTTCGCCGATCAGCGCGACGAGATCGGCCGAAGCACGAACTTTCGCGATGTCGTCATCGTGGATGCCCATCAATCCGCAAACTAGCCTAAGAACGTGCGCGGATAGGGGAAGTGGACGCGGCGAAAGACGTTGTTTGCCCGCTCTTGTTCGCTGCGCTCACGGGCCGCTCGGGCCATGGCCTCGCGTTCCCAGCATGACGATCCGCGACCTATTCGCTCGGCCTCTAGGAGGCCCCGCAAAGAGTCAGAGAACTTGCGAGCGCGGCCGCGGGAGTCGGTCAGCCGAGCCGAGCGGCGAGGAATCCCACGAGTTGATCGATCGAGACTCGCTCCTGTTCACGCGTGTCCCGCTCGCGCACGGTGATGGCTCGATCATCGAGTGTGTCGAAGTCGACGGTCACGCAGTAGGGCGTGCCAATTTCATCCTGCCGGGCGTAGCGCTTGCCGATGGACTGGGTCTGGTCGTAGTCGGCCATCCAACGCAGCTTGACGACCTCGAAGACATCCTGCGCGGTCGGGGTGAGCGTGTCCTTGTTGGACAGCGGCAGGACCGCGACCTTGTAGGGCGCCAGCCTGGAGTCGAGGCGCAGCACGGTACGAACGCTGTCGTTGACAATCTCTTCATCGTAAGCGGCCATCAGGAACGCCATCGCCGCGCGGGTGGCGCCTGCGGCCGGTTCGATGACATGCGGTACGTAGTGCCGGTTGTTCGTCTGGTCGAAGAACTCGAGGCGCTCGCCGGAATGCTCGGCATGCACGGTGAGATCGAAGTCGCCGCGGTTGGCGATACCCTCCAATTCGTCCCAACCCCACGGAAAGCGATACTCCAAGTCCGAAGTTCCCGACGAGTAGTGGCTCAACTCGTCAGAATCGTGGGGTCGGAGACGGATGTCGGCTTCGGGAATGCCCAAATCCAGATACCAGTCCAGTCTCTGCTCGCACCAATAGCCCAACCAGCGGTCGGCGTCGTCGGGCGGGACGAAGAACTCCATCTCCATCTGCTCGAACTCCCGGGTCCGGAAGACGAAGTTCCCAGGGGTGATCTCGTTGCGGAACGACTTGCCGATCTGGGCGATGCCGAAAGGGGGTTTCTTGCGGCTCGTCTGCAGCACGTTGGCGAAGTTGGTGAAAATACCCTGGGCGGTCTCCGGGCGCAGGTAGACCTCGGCGGTCGAGTCGACCATCGGGCCCGCGTGGGTCTTGAACATCAGGTTGAACTGTCGTGCCTCGGTGAAGCAACCCGAGGCGCCGCACGTCGGACACGTATCGGGATCCTCGAGCTTGTCTTGGCGGTGCCGGGCATTGCAGTTGGTGCAGTCCACCAGCGGGTCCGAGAAGTTGGCGAGGTGACCGCTCGCCTCCCACACCGCGGGCGGCGAGAGGATCGCCGCGTCGAGACCGACCACATCGTGCCGGTGCTGGACCATCGAACGCCACCAGGCTTCCTTCACGTTGCGCAGCAACAGGACCCCGAGCGGCCCGTAGTCATAGGTCGAACGAAAACCGCCGTATATCTCCGCAGACTGGAACACAAATCCGCGCCGCTTGGATAGGTTCACTATCTTGTCGAAAAGTCCGTCGAACAGTTCCGAGTCACCCATGGCCGCGAGGCTACCGGAGGTGCGCACATATGGAGTCCATCCAGCACAACGATCCAGTTGCCGCTGATCCGACGGCCGTGTTCGGCCGTCGCTGCTTCGCCTACGTCATCGATTTCCTGATCCTGTTCGTGGTGGGGGTCATAGCGGTCTTCTCGATGGCCACACTCGAAGAGGTCGACGATCCTGTGCTGGCCACGCAGATATGCGAGCACTATGAAGCTCTCGACAACGGCGACGTGTGCGTGGACCTCGATTCAGCGGTGTTCGTGTTCGAGGCCGGCGGATTCAAGACCCTCCTCTGGTTGACGCTCGCCATTGCGGTGTTGAACTCGGTCGTCATTCCCTCGATCACCGGCGGTTCTTTGGGAAAGCTCGCTGTCGGCGTTCGCGTCGTGGAGAAGAACACATTCCGAAAAGCCGGGTTCGGCAGACAGCTTCTGCGCTGGATACTGCTGATCGCCGACTCGTTCCCGTGGATCGTGATCGTCCCGCTGACCGGGTTGATCCTAGGATTGGCTTCCAAGGGGCATCGGCGTGTCGGAGACTTCGCCGCCAAGACACTGGTCGTCGACAAGAGACATGTCGGCAAGCCCACGCGGATCCCCGGGGTCAACGAAGTCGCAGGACCAACGACGACGGTGCCCGGGCTCTGGGATCCGCCGGTCCAGCCGCCGCCCGCCCAACCACCGGCAACCGAACCGACTCCGTCAGCGCCGATGGCCGAGCAGGCCCCTGCCACCGCCGACCCGGCGCCGGCCGCCCCCGCCGCGGCCGAGCCCCAAATCGGTGACGCTGCCGAATCCGCTCCAACACCTCAAGCCTCCTACCGAGCCGAGGCGCAACAACCGGGCGCGGACGCGCCGATGTGGGACGAGGCTCGCGACACCTACATCCAGTGGGACCCCGAACTCGAAGCCTGGATGGAATGGAGCGAGTCGGGCGGTCGCTGGATCCCCATCAGCCAGTAGCCGCCAAACCTCGCGAGGAAGCGCTCGGGCCGTGTCAGGTTTGGTCCAGCACGGCGATGGAGCGCAGGCGTCGCTCCAGGTGGTGTTCCAACAGCGCGGTGGACAATGCCAGCAGCTCGGCCGCTGCAGGCGTCGAGTCTTCAGCCAGCACGCTCGCGAGCCCGCCGCCAAGAATCCGCCTCATCAGGTCGAGCACCGCCTCAGTGACCGGGCGCCCGCGACGACACTGGCGGCACAGAACTCCCTGCTCATCGAAGTCGAAGGCCACAAGCGCTTCGGGGGTGCCGCACCGGTGGCAGGCGTCGAGTTGCGGTTGCAACCCCTCGTGCGCGAGCAGTTTGAGGAAGAAAGCGGCGACAACCAGACCAATCTCGCCTTTTTCTGACGTGTGAGACTTGTGCAGTTCGAGCGTGGCCAGCGCCTTGACCAACATGACGTGAAGATCACGGTCCGGCTCACGATCCTGTGCAACTCCCTCAACCGCCTCCAGCATCGCTTCGGCGCGGGCAAACCGCTCCGGATCATCACGCAGGGACCCGAAACGAGAGATCGTCTCGACCTGCGTGATCGTGTCGAGGTCGCCCCGGCCTCTGTACAACTGGATCGACACATGGCTCAACGGTTCGAGCCGCGACCCGAACTTTGATTTTGTGCGACGAATCCCCTTGGCGACAGCTCGGACCTTGCCGTTGTCGTGAGTGTGGAGACTGACAATCCGGTCGGCCTCACCGAGCTTCCATGTCCGCAGGACCACGGCTTGATCCCGGTAGAGGCTCATGTCAGCCTCCGCTCATGTCAGTCGCCGCCCATGTCAGTCGCCGCTCATATCGTGATCGACGCCGCCGAATCGACGGTCACGGTCCTGGAACTCTCTGATGGCGGCAAAGAACTCCTGCCGTTGGAACTCGGGCCAGGGAGTATCGGTGAACACCAGCTCGCTGTAGGCCAGCTCCCACAACAAGAAGTTCGAGATCCGGTACTCGCCGGAGGTGCGGATGACCAGATCGGGATCGGGCATCTCGGGGTCGTAGAGATTCCGGGCGATGGTCTTCTCGGTGATCTTCTCAGGGGCCACGCCGGAAGCCGCGATCCGACGCACCGCGTCGACAATCTCCGCTCGACCTCCGTAGTTGAACGCGATGGTGAAGGTGAGCGTGCGGTTGTCCTTGGTCAGGTCGGACGCCTCATCCATCCGCCGAATCAGCCGTTTCGGCACCCGCCAGTCGCGCCGGCCGACGAAGCGGATCCGCACCCCGCGTTCGTTCAGTTCATCCCGGCGCCGAACCAGGATCTCCTCGTTGAAGTTGATCAGGAACCGGACCTCGTCGCGGGGTCGGCGCCAGTTCTCAGTGCTGAAGGCATACACGGTCAACCACTCGACGCCGATCTCCAAAGAGGCGTCCACCACCTCGAACAGCGAATGCTCACCCGCCCGGTGACCCTCGGTCCGAGGCAGACCCCGGGCCTGAGCCCACCTGCCGTTGCCGTCCATCACACAGGCGATATGACGGGGGATCCGATTCAGATCGAGCAAATCGACGGTCACCTCGTAGAACCTATCCGCTCGGAGCGCCGCGCTATTTGATCGTCGGCTGGATCGTCGGCTCGACCATCGGCCTAATCTTCAAACCGTCGGCGCCGTGCCGACGCACAGGTTGGGTGTCTGAAGACCCGGGGACTTTCGCCGCATGAACACCGCTGAACGATCGCTTGAGCTGCTGGCCCGAGTGACGGCCTACCTTCCAGGCGGCGGAGAGCGTCGCGGCGGACAGGAGGAGATGACGACCACGGTCGCAGACGCGTTGGCCAACAACGGCCATGCGGTGATTCAAGCCGGCACGGGCACGGGCAAATCACTCGCCTATCTGGTGCCCGTCGCCCTGTCGGGCCAGAAGGTGGTGATCGCCACCGCTACCAAGGCGCTGCAGGACCAATTGGCCGACAAGGACCTGCCGTTCCTTTCCAGCCGGATGGAGACACCGATCGATTTCTCGGTTCTGAAGGGCCGCTCCAACTATCTGTGCCTGCAACGCCTGGACGAAGCAGAGGAGGCAGAATCAGAACCGGGTCTCGGTCTCGACCTCGATGACGCCACTCTGGATTCCAAGACCCTCAAGAAGCTCCGGCTGTTCGCCGAGACCAGCGAGAGCGGCGACCGAACCGAGCTGGCCGACGTCAGCGACCGGGTCTGGCAGCAGGTCAGCGTGGGCCGGCAGGAGTGCCCCGGCGCCAACCGGTGCCCCGAGGGCGAGAACTGTTTTGCCGAGAGGGCATGGCACCGCGCCGCTTCCGCGGACGTGCTGATCGTCAACCTCCACCTCTACGCAATTGATGTCGCTGTCCAAGGCATCCTGCCCGAACACGACATGGTGATCATCGACGAGGCCCACCAGCTCACCGACATCGTCGCCAACGCCACCGGCCGTTCGCTGAGTCCAGCACGTCTGATGACCGCCGCAGCCGCCGTGAGAGCGGTCATAGCCGATTCAGAAGCACCCAAAGCGGTCGACGACGCAGCCGAGACGCTGAAGAACCGCCTGGAACCGATGACCGGCAGCCGTCTGGCCGACGGCCCGCCAGATGAACTCGGCAGCACACTCGATCTCGTCTCGGGTCGTGTCACTGATCTGCTCGACGCCCTTCGGGCTGTGCCCTCAGACGCGCCCTCCGATGTGACGAACCGGACCATTCGGGCACGCCAGTCCATCAGCTCGGTGCTCGACGACATCAGCTTCCTCCGCTGGACCACCGACGACGAGGTCATGTGGGTCGACGGCCCGAGCCACAATCCCAGCCTTCGTTCCACACCGCTCGCCATCGACGAGATTCTGGCTGAGAACCTGTGGTCGCACCGCGGAGCGGTATTGACTTCAGCCACTATGCCGCTGAATGCCACGACCCAGTTCGGGCTTCCCTCGGGCGCCGTAGAAGCGGACGTCGGGAGTCCCTTCGACTACGAGGCCAACGCCCTTCTGTACTGTGCGGCGGACATTCCCGACCCGCGGAGTCCAAAGCACCGAGAATCGCTGTTGGGAGAGATCGAGTCGTTGGTCACCGCCGCCGGCGGGAGAACCTTGGCATTGTTCACGAGTTGGGGGGCGATGCAGCGAGCCGCCGCTCACATCGAGTCGCGAGTCCCCTGGACCGTGCTGCAACAGGGCGAAGGATCGAAAGCGCAACTGTTGAAGAACTTCATCGAGAACGAAGAAGCCTGCCTCTTCGCCACGATGTCGTTCTGGCAGGGCATCGACGCCGTCGGACCCACCTGCAACCTGGTGATAATCGACCGGATCCCCTTTCCACGTCCCGACGATCCAGTGCTGCAGGCACGCCGCGAGCGCGCCGGCGCTCACGGTTTCCGAGTCGTCGATCTGCCGAGGGCCGCGATGATGCTGGCCCAGGGGGCGGGGCGACTCATCCGCTCAAACACCGACCGCGGGGTGGTGGCCGTGATGGACCCCCGCCTGGCCACCTCGCGCAGCTACCGCTGGGCGCTGCTCGAAGCTCTTCCCCCCATGCGTCGCACCAAGGACCGCGGCGAGGCCGAAACCCTGCTTCGAGAGTTGCGAACACCAGAATAACCTGATGCCTTTTGACTGCTCCTAACCCGGACTACGGTTGAAATCGTGACAAGGCGGAACATCGAACGATCGACTGTCGAATACCTTCTTGAAAAGGGTCGACTCGAACAGGTCTCGACCACTGGCGTGGCAATGGCGGCAGATCGCTTTCTGACTAGAGCTGAGATGCGCTTGGTGACCGCTCGAGCAGGGTTTGGCGGCGAAGATATTGAGGGAGCGTTCGTGGCTGCCTACGACGCGTATCGGATGGCAGCGGAATCCCTGCTTCTGCGTCAAGGATTGAGGGTGAGGGGTGGCGAAGGTTCACATATGACGGTGGAGGACGCTGTCTCAGCTCAGTTTTCTGGTGCGATCGCCGCGTTCGCAAAACCAACGTTCGAGCGATTTCGACGGATGCGGCACGTCGCGCAGTATTTTGATCCCGAAGCTCCCGAGTTGACCTCCGAAGACACCCTGTGGGCGATCACTACTGCTGCGGCCTCTGTTGAGAAGACCCGCCAAATCAGCGAGAAGGAGCGATTGCAGTTGTTTGAACCCCACACAGTGCAATCTCCACCAAGGGACGCTCGGTGATGGTGGCATGAAAGTTGCCGCTCCCGGTTGTCAGCCATGCAGAGGGGCGGATGGCCACCTGCACCGACCGCCCCAAGCGCTGTTCAGCGTTGGACAGGGCCGCGTACAGGGCATCGCGATCAGGCACGCCGAGAACCAATACGTCGATGTCGTTCACGGGACGATCACTTTGTTCGCCAACAAAGCGCGCTGCCCAAGAGCCGTAGATGTAGGCGGAGGCTATGCCGTCAATCGCCGAGAGCGCGTCGGCGATCACCTGCGGCGGCCCGAACGCTTTGACCAACACATCGGCCAGTCCCGCGTAATAGGGGCTTTGCGTATTGGCCCGAACGAGCCGGGTGTTGCCAATCTTGCGGCTCACGACCAGCCCTGCGGACTCGGCCCGCTCGATCTCGCGGTGGATAGAACTTACGGGGACGTTCAACTGCGCGGCGAGCCCTGTCAGGCTGACCTCCCAGTCGGTATTGCCGAGAAGCAACGCGAGCAGCTCAGCCTGTTGCCGCGACCGCAGGATCGGAAGCAGACTCGGAGTCGATCCTCTTTCCATATACCTAGAAGTATATTGCAGGATGCGAGAACACTGACACGAAAGCGGAGGCGACTCATGAAAGCAAATCAAATTGAGAAACTGTGCCGAGATGCACAACAGCACCGGCGGCACCTCGACGGCCTATTGATCCATACAATGACCATCATCCTCACTGTGGGTGCAGTCGGCGCAGTCATCAACGAAGGCTGGGACCGCGTAACGCTCGATCCAAAGGTGCTCGGCGTAGCAGCCGTTGCACTTAGAGGCCCCGCGGATAGGCGAGCTTTTCGAGTTGCGCGCGCACATATCTGCTGAAAAGCGACTAGTAGCCGAGGCGTTGGACCATCTCGGGGCGTCGCTGCCAGTTCTTCTCCACCTTCACGAAGAGCTCGATGAAGACCTCCTCGCCGATCTCGGCGCGGACCGCGGAGCCGACCTTCTTGAGCACCTCTCCGCCCTTGCCTATCACCATCGGTTTCTGGGACTCGCGTTCGACAAGTATCTCGCAACGGATCCGCGGCCATTCCCATTCAGTCACCCTGGTAGCGACGCTGTGGGGCAGTTCGTCGCGAGTCAGGGCCAGCAACTTCTCACGAACAAGCTCCGCCACCCAGAACTCATCGCCGACGTCGGTGAGCATCTCGGCGGGATACAGACGGGGACCCGCAGGCATCCTCCCGATCAGATGGGCGACCAACTCGTCTGTGCCCTCGCCGGTCCTCCCGCTCACCGGAAACCACTGCGCGGCGTCGAGGTGGCTGGTGGCCGCAAGCTGTTGGGCGATCTGTGGGCGCGATGCAATGTCGGCCTTGGTCACGACGATCACCGAGCCGGAGGGCAGGCGCTCAGCTATGGCAGCATCACCGCGGCCGTAACGCGCGGTTGCATCGAGCACGAAGCACACCACGTCAACCTGGGCGCTCGCCTGGTTGGCGGTGGTGTTGAGGCTGGTGCCCAAGGCGGTACGCGGCTTGTGGATTCCCGGCGTGTCGACGAACACCAGCTGGACCTCGTCGCGATTGAGGACCCCCCGTATCTGGTTGCGGGTCGTCTGGGGCTTGTCGGAGACGATCGACACCTTGAATCCGAGGATCTTGTTCAGCAGCGTGGACTTTCCGGCGTTGGGGCGACCGATGAGGGTCACGAAACCCGAGCGCCCGTCGATGTCCGCCCCCGATCCCATGATCGAGCGCTCATCGCCCATCGGTTGTGCTCCCATGCCCGGGGGCTTGATTGGAGTTGGAAGCGGCCGGAGTCAGCCGCACCTTGGTGATCCGACGGCCCTCCATACGCTCGACCTTCAAGAGCACACCGCCTTCCTCGATCGACTCCCCGACCGTCGGGACATGGCCGAGAGTGCTGAATATCAGGCCCCCGACCGTGTCCCAGTCTCCCTCCCCGAGTTCGGATCGCACCAGTGTGTTGAGCTGATCGATCGGCATCCGCCCGTGCACCAGGGCCTCCCCGCCGGCCAGAGGCTCGACGAGCGGTTCCTCGACGTCGAACTCGTCGACGATCTCGCCGACCAGTTCCTCCACCACATCCTCGAGCGTGACCAGCCCGGCGGTGCCACCGTACTCGTCGACAGCAACCGCAAGGTGATATCGACCCGCCTGCATCTCTCGCAGAAGATCGCTTGCGTGCTTGGTCTCGGGCACGAAACGCGCCCGGCGCATCACGGTTCGCACCTGCCGAGCACCGCGGCCGGCCCGCTCGGCGCGGGTCAGGTCCTTCATCAGACAGACGCCGACGATGTCGTCGATGTCGTCGGCAAAGACAGGGAGCCGGCTCAAACCCTTCTCGATGGCGAGATCGACAACCGCGGCGATGCTGAAGTCGGATGCGACTGCGACCATATCAGTGCGCGGCACCATCACTTCGCGCACGATCGTGTCGTCCAGAGCGAACACCGATTCGATCAGATCCCGTTCCTCGTCGTCGATCACATCGTCGGCAGCGGCCGCTTCTGTGAGGGCGATCAACTCGTCTTCGGATGCGACCGGTGCCTCGGCGCGCCTGATCAAGAAACGCCTCGGGAGACGATCCGCCAGCGTCAGTGCAACCCCCGCAACGAGCCCTGCGATCAACGCTGCCGCCACGGCTGTCAGTGTCCAGATCATGCGCGGTGGTGCCGGCGGAGCAGAGCCTGCTCGCAGGACTGCATTCGGTTCGTGGTGGAGGCGTCGTAGTGGTCGTGTCCAAGCGCATGCAGCACGCCGTGAACGATCAGCAGCGCCAATTCGTCTTCAAGAGAGCCGTCGTGGCCCCTTTCGCCCTCGTGGTCGGGGGCTTGCGCCGCTGCTCGGGCCGGACAAACGACCACATCACCGATCAGGGGCTCGCCCAAGGTGGCTGTGCCCGACTCAACGGCCGCTGATCCGTCTATGGGAAACGACAGCACGTCGGTCGCGTAGCTCTTTCCCATGTGCTGGTGGTTGAGCCGGGTCATCGCCGCTTCGTCGACGAAGATCAGATTGAGCTCGCCGGTCGCTACGCCCGAGGACACGAGCGCTCCCGAAGCGAGCCGTTGCCAGCGTTCAGTGTCGATCTCGATGCCACTCTGCTCGTCGAGTACCACCACCACCGGGCCGGCCGCGTCGTTCACGCAGGTCCACCGTGGATCCGGCTGCCATCGGGCGATTCCTCACCGGACGAATTATCTCCGGGTGATTTCTCTCCGGGTGATTCCTCACCGGACGAATTGTCTCCGGGTGATTTCTTGCCGTTGGCTTTCTCATAGGCATCGACTATCTCCTGCACGATGCGGTGCCGGACGACATCGCGCTTGGAGAGCCGGACGAAGCCGACACCGTCGATGCCTCCCAGAATCGGCTCCAAACCTGAGAGTCCGCTGCGCCCGGTGGCTACGTCCACCTGGGTGATGTCACCGGTGACGACTGCTTTGGAGCCGTGGCCGATCCGGGTCAAGAACATCTTCATCTGTTCGGCGGTCGTATTCTGGGCTTCATCGAGGATGATGAACGACGAGTTGAGCGTGCGTCCTCGCATGAATGCGAGCGGCGCCACCTCGACCACTCCTCTTTCCATCAGCCGCTCGACGCCGTCGGTGCCGGCCATATCGTGGAGCGCGTCGTACAGCGGGCGGAGATACGGGTCCACCTTCGCCATCAGGTCTCCCGGCAAGAACCCGAGCCGCTCTCCCGCCTCGACCGCCGGCCGGGTCAGGATGATCCGTTCAACCGCGTTGGCTTGAAGCGCCGCTACAGCGGTGGCCACGGCCAACCAGGATTTGCCGGTGCCCGCCGGACCGATCCCGAAGGTTACGACGTTGTCCTCTATCGCCTCCACGTAGCGTTTCTGTCCGCTCGACTTGGGGCGGATCACTCTGCCGCGGTCGGCACGGAGAATCTCATGGGTCAGGACGCTTGAAGGGCGTTCGTCGGCACGCACCATGTCGATCGTCGAGTCGAGGGTGGTGATATCGAGGCGCTGGCCCTTCTCAGCAAGCAGCACGAGCTCCTCGAAAGTCATTCTGGCAGCCCCCGCTCCCGGACCCGAAAGATGCACCTCATTGCCCCGCACGGTCACGGTTGTGTCCGGGAAAGCGTCCTCAATGTGACGCAGATGCTGATCGTACTCACCTAGCAGCGTCCCCATCAGATGATTGCCGGGGATGTGAAGGGTGATGGTGTGTTCGGTCATCGGTCAACTTGATATTAGCGCTACCCTCGGGAATTCATGAACAGAAAGCTCTACAGGGAGCCGATCGACACTGATCGCGACGACCGGTTGGACGGTTGGTCCCGCTGGCTCGCCGATTGGCAGGTCGATGAGGCCGCCGCGGCCAGAGCCCGCCAGCGATCCCTCGAACAGCAGGCAGCGCAGGGGTCTTCTGTCGCCGGTGTGCTTTTCGACCTGGCTGAGAGAGGTTTGCCGGCTACGATCAAAACCGCTGCCGGTCAGGTCTGTGAGGGGCCGATCATTGCTGTCGGCGCTGACTTCGTGTTCGTGCGCGAACCCGGGGGCGACTCGCTCATTCCGACCGGGGCGATCGCTGCCATTCGAACCTCGCAGACCACCCGCCCCGTGACCGGGGCGCGCCCGGTGTCAGCGATGATTCTCGTCGACACGCTCGACGAACTGGTCGCCGACCAAGCGAGTGTCGTCGTGACCGTTGGGGATGAGAGCATCGACGGTCGTCTGCAAGCGGCGGGAACCGATGTGATCGCGGTGGCTGTCGGCAAGGGACGCGAGGAGCTGGTCCACATTGCGACCGCGGCGATCGATCAGCTGCTGGTGTTGGCTCGCTGAGTCGTCGCCTGTCAAGGTCGCCGACCGCGCCGCTGGCGCTCCAGGAACCTGTACACGTCGAGCAGGTCGATTCCCGGAAACGGGCTGAACTCCAAGTCCGAAGGCGGCAGCGCCGAAAGCACATGGCTGCGTTCTGCGGCCGACGGCCAGGTGATGTCCCTCCATTCGTTCACCAGAGTTGGATCAGGTTCTATCTCGCGGTCGCGGGCATATTCCTTGCGCAGCGTGTCCGATCCGCGGAAATGATGCGCATGCTCGGCCGGGGTGCCCAGAGTGATGGCATGGGGCCAGCGATCAGTTTCCGTCTCGATGTAGGTGGTGCAGAAGTACTCCCCGCCGTTGGTGACGGTGAACTGGCTGTGCAGCAGGAAACTCCCCGAAGCGTTCCAGGCTTGGCGGCTCCCCCACTGACGCGGCACCCTCTGGCCCTCTAGGCCGCCGTCGGGCGCCGCCGGGAAGCGGATCCCGTCGTTCTCGTACGCTTTGTTGATCACGCCTTCTCTGTCGGTGCGCAGGAAGTGGCAGGGGACGCCCAGATGACGCGTGGCTAGGTTGGTGAAGCGGTGGGCGGCCATCTCATATGAGATGTAGAAGACCTCCTTGAGGTCTTCTACGGAGATGTCGTCGTCGGCCTGAGCTTCGCGAAGGAAGTCGACCGCCGGTGATTCGGGGGCGAGTATCGCCGCCGCGAAATAGTTGGACTCGATGCGTTGACGGAGGTATTCGGTGAAGTCGCTGGTCTCGCGGTGCGCGAGCGCGAAATGTCCGAGCGTCTGCAGCACCACGGACCGCGCCTCGCGGATCTTCAATCCACCTCGGTCGGGTATGAAGATTATCTTGTCGCGGGTGTCGGTGATGCTGCGCGCGGTAGGGGGCATCGCCCGGACCCGTTCGATCGTGAATCCCTGGTTCAACACCAGTTCGGTGAGGACCCTCTCGCTGATCGGTCCGGTACCGGGGTAGCTGGCGTCGGACAGTGCCTGTGCGGCGATCGCCTCGATCTCGGGATAGTGGTTTGCCCGTTCGCGCATCTCGGCGCGCAACGCGATGTTGGCTGATCGAGCGACGTCTGCGAACCGGGCCTCGTTCACAGGCTCCTGTTGGGCTTGGCTTTGCCGGCGGCTCAGTTCGTTCCAGAGCGCAACGAGATGCTCCAAGACTTCGTTGGGGACTTTGGCCGACGGTTTCAGGTGCGGCAGCCCGAGCGACTGATAGGCGGGGTCGCTCTGGGCTCGTGTCAGTGTGATCTCCAGAAATGCGCGACGGTCGGGGGGTTCCGGCGAGAGAAGATCGGCCGTGGTCGTGCCAAGTACCTCAGCGAGCTCACGCACCAGCGTGAGCTTCGGTTCGACTTTGCCGGTCTCGATTTGCGACAGGTATGGCGCCGGGCGGTTCACGACGTCGCCGACTTCCGCGAGCGTGATCCCTGCGCGTCGACGTGCATGGCGCACTCTGCTGCCCAGAGTCAATAGGTCGAATTGATCTGCCATTGTACAAGAATGGTAGATTTTCTGATTATTGCAAACTCGGTCCCAATATTGTGGCGATAATTCTGACATTGTTTCAATCCAGCCAACACATACTGAATCGTGCTCATGACACTGCCTCGCTGCGCCGTAACACCGCACCCTCTGGCCCACGAGATCGTGACCGCGCGGGCAGCCGACTTCCTCTCAGACCTGCACCACGAATTCGAGTCGAAGAGACAGGAGTTGCTGGCAGATCGAGTGATCCGCCAAAAGCGGATCGACGCCGGCCGTCTTCCCTGCTTCAGGGCTGAAACAGCACATATTCGCTCAGGCGAATGGGCCGTCGCTCCTCCCCCATCGGACCTGC
Organism: Acidimicrobiales bacterium; assembly: GCA_965116485.1. Taxonomy (GTDB): domain Bacteria; phylum Actinomycetota; class Acidimicrobiia; order Acidimicrobiales; family Aldehydirespiratoraceae; genus VXYK01. The sequence goes on along the minus strand of OZ220692.1, from coordinate 1,818,851 downwards.
AGGACCGCCGCACCGAGGTCACCGGCCCGGTCACAGCCGAGTTCATGATCGAAGCCCTCAATTCGGGCGCGAAGGTCTTCATGGCCGATTTCGAAGATGCGACATCACCCACCTGGCACAACATTCTGACCGGCCAGGCCAACGTCAAGGCAGCGTACGCAGGCGAGTTGACCGATCTCGACGAACAGTCGGCCACACTCATGGTCCGCACCCGGGCATGGCATCTCGACGAGTCGAATATAACCGTCGACGATCAACCGGTCTCCGCCGCCCTGGCCGACTTCGGACTCTGCTTCCTCCACAACCACGAAACCGCGATCGAACGCGGCAGCGGGCCGTACTTCTACCTCCCGAAACTGGAGGGCCAGGCGGACGCCCGTCTCTGGAACCAAGTCTTCGACCACACCGAGGACCGGTTCGGCCTGCAACGCGGCACGATCCGGGTGACAGTGCTGGTCGAGACCATCCTGGCCGCTTTCGAGATGGACGAGATCCTCTTCGAGTTGCGCGACCACATCACCGGCCTGCACACCGGCAACTGGGACTATCTGTTCAGTGTCGCCAAGACCTTCCGCAACAACAGCGACTTCCTGCTCCCCGACCGCGACCAGATAACGGTCAAGACTCCGTTCATGCGTGCCTTCACCGAGTTGTTGGTTTCGACCTGTCATCGTCGCCGGGCCCACGCCATCGGTGGGATGTCCGGGGTCATACCCGACGCCGACGACCCGACGCGCACGGCGGGCGCGTTGCGCAAGGTTGCGGCGGACAAACGGCGCGAAGCGGGAGACGGTTTCGACGGGACCCGCATCGCGGTGCCCCAAATCGTCTCCACGGCTGTAGTCGAGTTCGACAAGGTGCTCGGCAACAGACCGAACCAGGTCGAACGCCAACGAGACGACGTCTATGTCACAGCCGGAGACCTGCTCGCCGTCTCCTCCACCCGCGGCTCGATCTCCGAGGGCGGCGTCCGCACCAACATCCGCATCGTTGTCCGCTACCTCGGCGAGTGGCTCATCGGCAACGCCGCCGTACCGATCGACGACCACCTCGAAGACACAGCCATGGCGGAGGTCTGTCGGGCGCAACTCTGGCAGTGGCGCCGTCACCAGGTGCAGCTCTCGAACGGACTGATCCTCGACCGCAGGCTCCTCGAGCAGCTCATCGACGACGAGACCGAGCTGCTGCGCAGCGAACTCGGTGAGGCGGCATGGGCCGCCGGGCGCTTCGTCGAGGCACGAGAACTGCTTCTGAGACTCGCCTCAACCGACGACTACCCCGAGTTCCTCACCGCCGAGGCCTACCGACTGTTGTGAAACAACCAGACTCCCATCCAGACCGCAAACCCGAGATCACACGAACACAGATCACACGAACAGAGATCACACGAACACAGATCACACGAACACAGATCACACAAACCCGAGATCAGGAGACAGATCAGATGACTGGCAACCCGGCACCGGCACACAACCCCAGCTTCGATGAGCAGGTGGCGGCCCTTTCCGCCGACTGGGCCGGCAACGAACGTTGGACCGGACTCACCCGCGACTACACGGCCGAGGACGTCGTGCGCCTGCGCGGCTCGGTGACCCCCGAACTGACACTGGCACGACAGGGCGCGGCCAAGCTCTGGCGCCAGCTCCACACGATGGACTACGTACACGCCCTGGGCGCCATGACCGGCGGCCAGGCCATCCAGTACGCCAAGGCCGGCCTCCCCGCCATCTACCTGTCGGGTTGGCAGGTCGCAGGCGACGCGAACCTCTCGGGCCACGTCTATCCCGACCAGTCGCTCTACCCGTCCAATTCGGTGCCTTCGGTCGTGGCTCGGATCAACAACGCCCTGCGGCGCGCCGATCAGATCGAGTGGTCCGAGACGTCGGGCTCCCCCGATGTGGACTACCTGCTGCCGATCGTGGCCGACGCGGAGGCGGGCTTCGGCGGCCCCCTCAACGCCTTTGAACTGATGAAGGCGATGATCGAGGCGGGCGCGGCCGGGGTCCACTGGGAGGACCAGCTCAGTTCAGCCAAAAAGTGCGGGCACATGGGCGGGAAGGTGCTGATCCCGACCCAACAGCACATCTCAACCCTGAGTGCAGCTCGCCTGGCTGCAGACGTGGTCGGGGTGGACACGATCATCGTCGCTCGCACCGACGCGCTCGGCGCCAACCTCATCACCAGCGACGTCGACGAGCGGGACCGCGAGTTCCTCACCGGCGACCGGTCGACAGAGGGCTTCTTCTACACCGAACCGGGCCTGGCAACGCCCATCAAACGCGCCCTCGCGTACGCCCCCTACTGCGACCTGATCTGGTGCGAGACCTCAACGCCCGATCTCAACGAGGCGCGCCAGTTCGCCGAAGCGATACATGCCGAGTATCCCGACAAGCTGCTGGCCTACAACTGCTCCCCGTCGTTCAACTGGTCCGCAGCACTCGACGACTCGACCATCGCCAAGTTCCAGAAGGAGCTGGGCTCGATGGGCTACGCATTCCAGTTCATCACCCTCGCCGGATGGCACGCCCTCAACGCCTCCGCCTTCGAGTTGGCGCAGGGCTACCAATCCTCGGACATGTCTGCCTACGTCGAATTGCAGCAACGTGAATTCGGCATGGAAGACGGCGGCTACACCGCCACACGCCACCAACGCGAGGTCGGGGCGGGCTATTTCGACGACGTGGCGACGGTGATCTCAGGCGGCAAAGCGTCGACTCTGGCGCTCAAGGGCAGCACCGAGGAACAGCAGTTCTGAGAGTCGGGGCGCCTGCTGCTCAGCGAACCGGGTTCCAGATGGGCAGTGCGCGTTTCGACCGGGTGAACACGATCTGCCAGAGTTGAATGGCGCGCGCCCGAAAGCCCGCTGCCGAGCTCATCAGGTAGTAGTGCCACATCCGCCGGAAGCGTTCGTCGTAATGCGGGATCTCATGCCAACGAGAGGAGATGTTGGCGTCCCAGGCCAACAGCGTGCGGGTGTAGTACGGACCGAAGTTGTGGACGTCCTCGATCGTCCAGTGGGACTGCGCGGCTTTGGAGATCCGCCCGAGCGAGGGCAGCACCCCGCCCGGAAAGATGTATCGATCGAACCAGGGATCGCCCGACGTGCGCCAATCGTTCGAGCCGATGGTGTGGTGCAGCATCATCCCGTCGGGGTCGAGCAGTTCGCGGCACTTGTCGAAGAAGGTCGACAGGTTCTTAGGACCCACATGCTCCATCATGCCGATCGAGGTGATGCGGTCGAAGGTTCCGTCCAGGTCGCGATAGTCCGCTTGGACGATTCTCACCGGCAGGCCGCTGCAACGCCGCCTCGCGTGGGTTGTCTGCTCTTCAGCCGGCGATATGCCCGTCACCTCCACCTGATAACGCTCTGCAGCGAACTGCGCGAAACCGCCCCAGCCGCAGCCGATGTCAAGCAGCGTCATGCCCGCTTCGAGTCCCAATTTTCGGCAGATGAGATCCAGTTTGGCTTCCTGGGCCAGATCCAGAGCTGCGCAGCCCGAACCGGCAGAGTCATCTGATTCAGCACCCGAGTCGAGGCCGGCGTCTTCGGCGACGTCGCGCCAATAGGCACACGAGTAGATCATCCGCCTGTCGAGCATTCGCTCGTACAGGTCGTTGCCGATGTTGTAATGGGCCCGCGCGTTGCGGCGGGCCCTCGCTTTCGACTGCTGGTTCATGATCGTGGCCTTGAGCCCCATCACCAGCAACCGGGGGCTCGGCGTCACCATCGATCGGAGGTCGGCCGTCTGGACGACGGTCAGGAATTCGTCGAGTTGGTCGGCGTCCCACCAGCCATCCATGTACGACTCGCCCAAACCCAGTTCGCGATCTTTGAGAATGCGCTCCCAGAGACGATCGTCATGAACATGAATGTCGCGCGGCGCGTCGCCGCCGACAGCCACTCCCGCGGCCTCCAAGAGCTCGAGTCCCGTGCTCTTCGCGTCTGGCACTGATCCCCCCGTATCGCTATCCATCGACGAATTGCCGCGGATACTATCGGCGTTCACCCGCCTGCTCAATGCCCAGGAAAAAAGGAGAACAGCCAATGGCCGGTCCGATACCAGACAACTACCCGAAACTGACTCCCGCGCTCTGCGTCGACGGAGCGAGCGATGCCATCGAGTTCTATACGCAAATACTCGGCGCAACCGAACGGATGCGTTTGGAGGACGGAGACAGGATCGGCCATGCCGAGCTGGAGTTCGCCGACTCGCTGGTGATGATCTCCGACGAGTACGCCGAGATCGGAGTGGTCGGCCCCGAGACGCTGGGCGGGACAGCGGTGTCGCTGAACGTCTACGTCGAAGACGTGGACGCCACTTTCGCGGCCGCGTTGGCGGCGGGGGCGACCGAGCTGCGCCCAGTCTCGGATCAGTTCTACGGCGACCGCGCCGGGCAGTTCCTCGATCCGTGGGGACACCGCTGGGGCGTTGCCAGCCGCGTGGAGGAAGTGGACCATGACGAACTGGCCCGCCGCGCCGCCGAGGCGATGGGTGCGGAGGCCTAGGAACGGCAGGAAGAACCGAACTACAGTAACCTCTTCTGATCGGTCACGGAGGCTGGGTCGGACGCCGAGTCGACATGGCAGAAGAGCCGGAGAAGGGAGAGGGCGATGGCTGACAAGGTGAACGCAGCAATCGTGCAGGTCGCGTGGACGGGCGACAAGGAATCTATGATCGAGGTCCACGAGAAGTACGTCGCGGAAGCGGCCGCCGCGGGCGCTCGGGTCATGTGCTTTCAAGAGCTGTTCTACGGGCCCTACTTCTGTCAGGTCCAGGACACCGAGTTCTACTCGTACGCCGAAGCCGTTCCCGACGGTCCCACCACGAAGCGCTTCCAAGAACTGGCCGCACGCCATGAGATGGTGATCGTGCTCCCCATGTACGAGCAGGAACAGCCCGGAGTCCTGTACAACACGGCCGCGGTCATCGACGCCGACGGTTCCTACCTGGGAAAATACCGAAAGACCCACATTCCACAGGTCAAGGGATTCTGGGAGAAGTTCTATTTCCGCCCCGGGAATCTGGGCTACCCGGTGTTCGACACGGCCGTGGGCAGAGTGGCCGTCTACATCTGTTACGACCGGCACTTTCCGGAGGGTTGGAGGGCCCTGGGGCTCGGCGGCGCCCAGATCGTCTTCAACCCCTCGGCCACGAGCCGCGGGCTCTCGGCCTATCTCTGGCAACTAGAACAGACTTCCGCAGCGGCCGCCAACATGTACTTCGTGGGCGCCATCAACCGGGTCGGGGTCGAGTCCCTGGGAGACAACGACTTCTACGGCACGTCCTACTTCGCCACCCCACGAGGCCAGATCCTCGACGGCGCCGCCTCGGACCAGAACGAGGAGTTGGTGCTGCGCGAGCTGGATCTCGCCCAGATCGCAGAGGTCCGCGACCAGTGGGCGTTCTACCGCGACCGCCGCCCGGACCTGTACGGAGGGTTGACAGCACCTTGAGCCGCTAGACCACCGAACATCCTGCGCGGAACACATCGAGCGAGACACATCTCGGAACAACAGGAGGAGACCGACATGACGACACTGATCAAGGGGGGCACGGTGGTCGCCTCCACCGGTGCTGCGCCTGCTGAAGTCCTGATCGACGGAGAAGAGATAGCGGCGGTCCTGCAACCCGGCAGCGCCATCGCCACAGCAGCCGAAGCAGGCGCTGCGGTCATCGATGCCGCAGGCAAGCTGGTGGTGCCGGGCGGTGTGGACGTCCATACCCACATGGAGCTGCCCTTCGGGGGCACCGAAGCCTCCGACGACTTCGAGTCGGGCACCCGGGCCGCAGCTTGGGGCGGAACCACCACCATCGTGGACTTCGCGGTCCAGCGCTACGGCGAAGCCGTCCGTGACAGCCTCGACGTGTGGATGGCCAAAGCCGAGGGCAACTGCGCCGTCGACTACGGGTTCCACATGATCATCGGCGATGTCACCAACGACTCCCTCAAGGAGATGGACCTGCTCGTCGACGAGGGCATCACCAGTTTCAAGCTCTTCATGGCCTACCCAGGCGTGTTCTATTCCGACGACGGCCAGATCCTGCGAGCCATGCAACAGGCCGCCGGCAACGGCGGACTCATCATGATGCACGCCGAGAACGGACTGGCCATCGACGTTCTCGCCGAACAGGCCTTCGAGCGCGGCGACACGAACCCGGTCAACCACGGCTACGTGCGCCGCAAGGAACTGGAGTCTGAGGCCACCCATCGAGCCATCCAACTGGCCAAGGTCGGTGCTGCCCCGCTCTACATCGTACACCTGTCCGCTCGCGAGGCCCTCGAGCAGGTCGCCATCGCCCGCGACCGCGACATGAACGTGTTCGCCGAGACGTGCCCCCAATACCTGTACTTCAGCTTGGAGGAGCACCTCGACCGACCCGGATTCGAGGGCGCCGCCTATGTCTGCTCGACGCCGCTGCGATCGCACCACGAACACCACCAGCAGGAGCTGTGGAGGGGGTTGCGCAGCAACGATCTGGCCGTCGTGTCCACGGACCACTGCCCGTTCTGCATGAAGGAGCAGAAAGAACTCGGACTCGACGACTTCCGGGCCATCCCCAACGGGATCGGCGGAGTCGAGCACCGCATGGACATGATCTACCAGGGCGTGCTCAGCGGCGAGATCGGACTCGCCCGCTGGGTGGAACTGTGCGCCACCACACCGGCCCGCATGATGGGCCTCTACCCGCGCAAGGGCATCATCGCCGCCGGCTCGGACGCCGACATTGTGATCTACGACCCCGACAAGGTCTGGACGATCAGCGTCGACAACCACCACATGAACATGGACCACTCCGCCTATGAGGGAGTCGAGGTGACCGGCCATGTCGACACGGTCCTGTCACGGGGCAAAGTGATCGTGGACAACGGGCAGTACCTGGGGCGTAAAGGCGACGGTCGCTACCTTCCCCGCAGCCTCTGCCAGTACCTCCAGTAGCGCGGCAGCAGCAGAAATCTAAGGAGCATTCATGGACTTCGGTGTTGTTCTCCAAACTGATCCCCCCGCCTGGCGGGTGGTCGACCTCGCACAGCGGGCCGAGACCTTGGGATTCAGCCATGGTTGGACGTTCGACAGCCATGTGCTGTGGCAGGAGCCTTTCGTCGTCTACAGCCAGATGCTGTCGGCGACCAACAAGATGATGGTGGGGCCGATGGTCACCAACCCCGGAACCCGAGACTGGACCGTCACCGCCTCGCTCTTCGCCACGCTCAACGACATGTTCGGCAATCGCACGGTCTGCGGCATCGGACGCGGCGACTCGGCTCTGCGGGTCATCGGCAACAAGCCCATCAATCTCGCGACCCTGGGAGAGTCGATAGCGGTGATCAAGGGTCTGGCCGAGGGACGAGAAGTCGAATACAACGGCACCACCCAGCATTTCGGTTGGAGCCGCGACAGCAGACTCGACGTGTGGATGGCCGCCTACGGACCCAAGGCGCTCCGTCTCTGCGGGACCGTCGCCGACGGATTCATCCTGCAACTGGCCGATCCCCAGATCGCGGCCTGGACCATCGCCGCGGTCCGCAGAGCGGCTGCCGAGGCTGGTCGAGACCCCGACGACCTGTACATCTGCGTCGCGGCTCCCGCCTACGTCGGCGCCGACCTCGACCACCAAAGAGACCAGTGCCGCTGGTTCGGAGGGATGGTCGGCAACCATGTCGCCGACCTGGTCGGACGCTACGGCGAAAGCAGCGACGCGGTACCGACGGCCCTGACCGACTACATCAAGGGCCGCGAGGGCTACGACTACGCGGAGCACGGCCGAAGCGGCGCGGTCCACACAGAGTTCGTTCCCGATGCGGTGATAGACCGCTTCTGCATTCTCGGAGACGAGGAGAACCACATCGAGCGTCTACGCGAACTGCGCGATCTCGGTGTCGATCAATTCGCCGTCTATCTGATGCACGACCGGCGCGATGAGACACTCAACGCCTACGGCCAGCGGATAATCCCTGCTGTGAACGGCTGAAACGGCGAGAAACGCGCAATGGGCCTGCAACGGCTGCGGGGATCTCTCCGCCCGGTGATCGTTTTCAGCCTCTTCGTCGTTCTGCTCATGGCCGGGTATTCCGCGTACAAGGGTTTCGGGCAGTCGATCGACGATTCCCAGACTGACTGGCCTGTCGTCGGTTCGATCCTGCCGCGCACAGACGACCTCACGATGCCCTCGGTGTTCGAGATCATCGGCGGTGTCTTCGAGGCGCCGCGAGGTCTCAACGAGGCCTTCGGGTCGATAGTTCTGCGTGAGGCGGCTTTCACGCTGCGTGAGGCGGCTGTCGGATTCTCGGTCGGCGTGATCGTCGGCCTGGCGATAGCCATCGTCCTGTCGTCGTCTCAACTGCTGGAGCGGGCGCTGGTGCCCCACGTGATCGCGAGTCAGACAATCCCGCTGATCGCCATCGCCCCGATCGTGGTGATCTGGGGACGCAAGAACATGGACTTCCTGCCCTGGGAATGGCACGACTGGATGTCCGTCTCGCTCATCGCCACGTATCTCACGTTCTTCCCGGTCGCGATCAATGGGCTGCGAGGGCTGCACTCCCCATCACCGGAGGCCCTCGAGCTCATGGACTCCTACGCGGCCGGGCGGCGGCAGACCCTGTGGCGTCTGCGGCTGCCGGCGTCGCTTCCCTACCTGTTCTCGGCATTCAAGATCGCTGCCACAGCAAGCGTGGTGGGTGCGATAGTCGGAGAGATATCGGCCGGCGTGACCGGCGGTCTGGGGCGCCGCATCCTGTTGGAAGCGCAGCGCTACACGACAGGCCCGGAGCGCCTCTACGTCGCCGTTCTGGGTGCGGCGACTCTGGGGATATTCGTCTTCATGTGCATCTCACTGCTCGAGTACTCGTTCGTCCGACGGAAGGGAACGGAGGCGATTCTGTGACTGTCGAGTCTGTGGCTGCCGAGTCTGTGGCTTTTGAGCCAATGCCCGCAGTGGAGATCCGCGGAGCGACCAAGGTCTTCAATCCCGGGGGCGCCAACGAAGTGGCGGCGCTGGACAACATCGACCTGACCGTCGATGCCGGCGAGTTCGTCACTCTCATCGGCCCGTCCGGATGCGGGAAGAGCACCCTGTTGCGCCTGGTCGCCGCGCTCGTCGACAGCACCTCGGGGACCGTCCTCGTCAATGGCAAGACCGCTGATCAAGCCCGGCTTGACCGGGACTACTCGATGGTGTTCCAGAAGGCGGGCCTGTTCGACTGGCGTGACGTCTCCCGCAACATCGAGCTCCCTCTGGAGTTGATGGGCTGGAAAGCGGCGGACCGCCGCCGCCGCTCCGCTGAGATGCTGGAACTGGTGAAGCTCGTCGAATTCGCCCATCACCATCCGCTGGAGCTCTCCGGGGGGATGGCCCAGAGGGTGGCCATCGCCCGCGCCATGTCCTTCGAGCCTGCTCTGCTGCTGATGGACGAGCCGTTCGGCGCCCTCGACGAAATGACCCGCGAGCACATGCAGAACGAGTTGTTGCGAATCTGGTCGGAGACCGGGACAACGGTGATCTTCGTGACCCATTCCATTTCCGAAGCCGTGTTCCTGTCGACCAAGGTGGTCGTGATGTCGCCCCGGCCCGGACGAATCGCCGCGGTGATCGACAACGATCTGGGCACGCGCGACGACACGGCACGCGACAGCCCGCAGTTCTTCGCCAACGTCAGCGCCGTGCGCAAAGTTCTTCGAGCAGGCGAGTCGCAGTGAAAGCCCTCAGCAGGCTGCGCCGGTTCTCGCCTCCCGTGCTGGCCGCGGTGATCGGGTTCGGTGGCTGGGAGCTGCTCTTGAGACTGACCGAACCCGACGGCTTCGTGCTTCCGGCGCCTTCCAAGATCGCGGACGCCTTGATCGAGAACTCGACAGCAATCCAGACCGCAACCAGGGTCACCGGGTTCATAGTCGTCAGCGGTTTGCTGGCAGGCGTATTGTTCGGCGTCGCCGCGGCTCTGCTGGTGACAGCATTCCGGACCGCCAACGAGACGTTGACTCCCTTGGCCGTCGCTGTGAACGCCGTTCCGATCGTCGCGCTGGCACCGATATTCAACGCTTGGTTCGGGCTGTTGTCTCCTCGCTCGAACCAGGCTGTGGTTGTCGCCCTCGTCTTCTTCCCGATCTTCATCAACACCTCGCGCGGACTGGTCGAGGTCGAGCCCAGCCAGGTCGAGTTGATGGAATCCTACGGCGCTCCCAAATGGCGGATCATCCGGGAGGTGCGTATACCGAATGCGATGCCGTACTTCTTCACGGCACTGAAGCTGGCAACTTCACTCGCAGTCATCGCCGCGATCGTTGCGGAGTACTTCGGCGGACGCCAGGACGCCCTGGGCAACATCATCACCAATTCCGCAGGGTTGACCCGCTACGCCGATGCTTGGGCCGCAGTTCTGGCCGGCTCGCTGTTGGGCATAGCACTGTACGGTCTGGCCGTTCTGCTGGAGCGGTTCGCGATGCCGTGGTACTTTCTCGGCAGGAGAACCTGAAGATCCTGCTCGCGATCTTCGCGACAGTGGCGTGGGAGGGCTGAGTCTTCAAGGAGTCTTCATCGTGTACCTATTTTGGAGGGAGATCATGAAGGTACGTCAGATATTCGTGCGGGTTCTGGTCCCGTTGTTGGCGTTGAGCCTGCTTGCGGCAGCCTGCGGCGACGACGACGAGGCCGAACCGGCGCCTGAAACAACCGCAGGCGAAGACGCAACCGAACCCGAGCCGGAACCCGAACCAGCCGAACTGACTCCGGTCAGATTGCAGTTGCAGTGGTTCACCCAAGCCCAGTTCGCGGGTTATTACGCGGCGCGGGACCTCGGCTTCTACAACGACGTCGGACTCGACGTCACCATTCTCGAAGGCGGTGTCGACATCGTTCCCGCCTCAGTGCTCGATTCCGGTGCTGCCGACTTCGCCGTCTCGTGGGTTCCGCGGGGCCTGGTGCCACGCGAGGAGGGCGCCGACATCACCAACATCGCTCAGGTGTTCCAGCGAAGTGCCACGTTGCAAGTGTCCTTCGCGGATTCGGGCATCAACTCGGTGGGCGACCTGGCAGGAAGGACCGTGGGCAACTGGGGATTCGGCAACGAGTTCGAGTTGCTGGCCGGGCTCCGCAAGAACGGGCTCGATCCGCAAGCCGACGTGGCGCTCGTTCAGCAGAACTTCGACATGCTGGCGCTCATCAACGGCGACATCGACGCGGCGCAAGCCATGATCTACAACGAATACGCCCAAGTGCTGGAGACGATCAACCCCGAGACGGGCGAGCTGTATCAGCCCGAGGATCTCAACATCATCGACTGGAACGATGAAGGAACAGCGATGCTCCAAGACGCCTTGTGGGCCGACGCCGACCGACTGGAGAGCGATGCCGACTACCGCGACATGGCGGTGCGGTTCGTGGAGGCCTCCATCCGCGGCTGGGCACATTGCCGGGACAACTCCGACGTCTGCGTCGAGATCGTGCTCGACAACGTGCCCACCCTGGGTGAATCGCATCAGGCATGGCAGCTCAACGAGATCAGCTCGCTGATCTGGCCGTCCCCGCTCGGAGCGGGCGTGATGGACCCGGACCTGTGGGCCCAGACGGTCGACGTCGCCACCAGCGAGGGCATACTCGGCGCAGCTCCGGACGACGGCGCCTATCGCACCGACATCGCCGAAGAGGCGCTCGCGAACCTGCGCGATCAGGGCATCGACGTGGTCGGCTCCGATTTCGAACGGATTGTCGTCGAGCTTCGCGAAGGCGGCGAGTAGCGCACTTCGATGTCGGAGCAGCTGACCAGATGGAAGGGCTCGCGAGGTGAGATGCACACCTCTCAGCGCTTCCGTGCGGACTCACCTGTGGACGCTGCGCGATCCGCCGACTCCAACCGCAGCGGCAGTTGTGCGCCTTAGACCGGCAGGTTGCCCGTCGCGGACTTGGTTGTGCCGTGGTCCTTGTAGGCCGCGATGGTGCGCTGAGCGATCCGCATCTGGTGGACCTCATCGGCCCCATCAGCGAACCGCGCCCAGCGGGCATGTTGGAACATCTGCGCTAAAGGGGTGTCGGTCGAGTAGCCCAGAGCTCCATGCACCTGGATGGCGCGGTCGATGATCCGGTTCAACGAATTCGCAACGAAGTGCTTCGCCATCGACACCTCAGACTTGAAATCCTCATTGGCGTCGATCTTCGAAGCGGCGTGCAGCACCATCAACTTGCACTGATACAACTCCATGGCCGAATCGGCGATCATCCACTGAATGCCCTGCTTCTCAGCCAGGATCGAGCCGTGGCTGTAACGGCCGAGCGAGCGGTCCACCATCATGTCGAGCGCTGTTTCGGCTTGAGCGATCCAGCGCATGCAATGAGCCAAGCGGGCCGGGCCGAGACGGTACTGGCCGAGCAGATGGCCCTGTCCGGGGCCGCCGAGCATCTGGCTCTCATGCAGGCGCAGGTCCTCGATGAGGATCTCGGAGTGTCCGGTGCCACCGTGCATCGTCTCGATCTGTCGGACCTCGGTCCAACCGGGTGCAGGCAGGTCGACGATGAACGCGGTGTTCGCCGCCTGGGGGAGATCGGGGTCGTCCTCGGTCCGGACGATGAGGATGGCGAAATCGGCACGATGGGCGTTTGAGATGAACCACTTGTGTCCGTTGAGAACCCACTCCTCGCCGTCCTGGTAGCCGTTGCTGCGGATCAGTGTCGGGTCGGAACCGGCCACCTCCGGTTCGGTCATCGCGAAACACGACCAGACCGTCCCCTCACACAACGGCTTCAGATATTTCTCCGCTTGGGCGGGAGTGGCCCAATGCAGCAGTGTGTGCATGTTGCCCTCGTCAGGCGCCTGACAGTTGAGCACCCAGGGGCCGTAATACGACTTGGCCGCCTCGGCTTGCACCATCGCCAACGCCACATGGCCCAGACCCATCCCGCCCCACTCGACAGGCATGTGCGGAAGCCAAAGACCCTGCTTGCGCGCCTGTTTGCGCAAACTGATCAACCGTTCGACCCGTTGCTTCCCCTCCAGCGGCGGAGCATCACCATGGCCCTCGATCTCTGCGGCTGCCGGTTTCACCACCTCGTTGATGAACCCGCGGACTCGACCACGGATCTCCTCGTGCTCCGGGCTCAGCGTGAAATCAATGGCCACGGCGCCCCTTCAGACACTGCTCTCTCAGACATCCAGATAACGGGTCACAGCAACAGCCGAGCCGATGCCCGACACCACGATCGCGATGACCAACACAAGCAGGCTGGTCGAGTAGAACTCGCCCTGGTCGACCCTGAAGCCCTGCATGAGTTGCAGACTGTCGGGTTCACTCAACCCCTTGATGACCGTATCATCGAGGATCCGCAGGCCGACCCAGGCCCCCATGGCTCCCATCACCGCCTGGACCAGGCCCTCGAGCATGAACGGAACGCGGATGAACCAGTTGGTTGCACCGACCACCTTCATGATCTCGATCTCGGCGCCGCGACTGCGGATCGCGCTCACGATGTTGGTCAGTATCAGCAGAGTCGCTGCGGTCAGCAGAATCACCGAACCCACCAGGAAGACCCTGGTCACCTTGTCGGCGAGGCGCTGTATGTCGCGGATCGTCTGATCGGCCGATACCACCTCTTCCACTCCGGGGCGGCCGACGAATTGATCCGACAGTTCGGCCACTACGTCGGCGTCGGGATTCTCCGGAACCACCCGGTAGGACGGGGGTAGAATTTCGGGAGAGACAACCTCGATCAATTCCGGCGTGTCGGAGAAGATCTCCCGGAACTCTTCATACGCCTGGTTCTGGTCGATGTAAAACCATTCCTTGATGGCCGGAGAGCCTTCGATGCTGTTGCGAATGTTCGCGTCTTGTTCCGCGGTCGCTTCGGGCTGCATCCAAACCACGAACTCGATGCCCCCCTCCCATCTGGCAGTGGCGTTGTCGACCGCATAGTTGAACAGGAAGAAGCCGCCGAAGAGCCACAGCGAAACCCCGATCGTGATGATCGCTGCGGCCGAAGACAAGACGTTGCGCCACAGATTCTGGCCGGTCTCACGAAGGACATATCTCGGACTGAGCGCCATGGAACCTACTCGTAGACGCCGCGGGCCTGGTCGCGAACAACCACGCCCCGATCTAGTTCGATGACCCGGCGACGCATCGTGTCGACAATGCTGCGATCGTGGGTGGCCATAACCACAGTCGTACCCGTGCGATTGATCCGGTCGAGCAGCTTCATGATCCCGACCGAGGTCTGAGGATCGAGGTTTCCCGTGGGCTCGTCTGCCAGCAGGATCGGCGGACGATTGACGAAGGCTCGCGCCACGGACACCCGCTGCTGCTCGCCCCCCGACAGTTCATGGGGGAAGTTGTCCATCTTCGCGGTCAGACCTACGAGTTCAAGGATCGCGGGGACTTGCTTGCGCACAACATGGCGGGGCTTGCCGATCACCTCGAGAGCGAAGGCGACGTTCTCCGCCACGGTCTTCTTGGGAAGCAGTTTGAAGTCCTGGAATATGAAGCCGATGTTGCGCCGCAGGAAGGGTACCCGCCAGGCGCCGAGCGTGCCGATGTCCTTGCCTGCCACGTAGATGGTCCCGTGCTCGGGGAGCTCCTCGCGGTTCAGCAGTCGGATGAACGTCGACTTGCCCGATCCCGAGGGGCCGACGAGGAACACGAATTCACCCTTGGCGATGTCCACGGTGACGTCACGGACCGCAACAACGGTGCCCTTGTAAACCTTGGTCACGTTGTTGAGCTTGATCATCTCGATCCTGTCTTCAGCCTTGCTGTCGTGCCAGTGTGCCCCACGTCCGCGCAGCTCACATCAGCCGACCGCGGGACACTACCAGCGGGCGGGGGTCAATCCGAGTCAATCCGCGGAGTTCCGCGCTCTGGTCCAACGGAGCCAGGCTTCCATGAACGCTTCGATCTCGCCGTTGAGCACGCCTTCGATCTGGGAAGTCTCGTGGTCGGTGCGCAGATCCTTGACCATCTGGTAAGGCTGCATCACGTAGCTGCGGATCTGGCTGCCGAAACCCACATTGTCCTGTGCGCCGGTGATCCCGGCGATCTCGGCCTCGCGCTTCTTGCGTTCGAGATCGAGGAGTTTGGCGGCCATCATCTGTATGGCGCGGTCCTTGTTCTGGTGCTGGCTGCGCTCGTTCTGGCAACTCGTCACCAGACCCGTCGGCAGGTGGGTGATGCGCACCGCAGAATCAGTGACGTTGACATGCTGGCCGCCGGCGCCGGAAGAACGGTACGTGTCGATCCGAAGCTCCTTCTCGTCGATGTCGATCTCGTTGGCCACCTCCTCGAAGAACGGAGCGACCTGCACCGCCGAAAAGGCCGTCTGGCGCTTGCCCTCGTTGTTGAACGGCGAGATCCGAACCAGCCGGTGTACGCCATGCTCAGCCTGCATCAGCCCGTAGGCGTGACGCCCCTTGAGAATGAACTCAACACTCGACAGACCGGCCTCGGCGCCTTCTGAGACCGCAGTGGTCTCAACTTCGAAACCTCGTCGATCGGCCCAGCGGTTGTACATCCGCATCAGCATCTCGGCCCAGTCCTGAGCGTCCGTGCCCCCCTCACCCGACTTGATCTGGCATACAGCGTCGCCCTCATCGAAATCGCCGGTGAACAGCGAGCGCACCTCCAGGTCGTCGAGCTTGGCAACAAGGTCCGCCGATGCTTGCGCGATCTCGGCACTGAGGACGTCCTCCCCCTCCTCGCGGGCAAGTTCGTGCAGCGTCTCCACATCGTCGAGATCAGCGCACAAGCGGCTGAAGAGGGCCAGGTCTTCGTTCACGGCCGCGAACTCCGAGGTGATCCTGCGAGCCAGGTCCGGGTCATCCCAAAGGTCCGCACGCGACGCCTCCGCCTCGAGCTGGGGACGGCGAGCCTCGAGAGCGGCGATTCTCAGGTATCCGGACGCGTCTTCGACTCGACTTCGGATCGCTGCGAGTTGATCAGTGAAGTCCTGCATCGTTGAAGATCCCGCATCGTCGGCGTTACAGCGTCGCCCTCACTGCGGTCCGGCCATGACACATCTTGAACTTCTTGCCGCTGCCACATGGACAGGGTTCATTGCGGCCGACCTTCTCGAGTTCGCTCTTGACCACAGGCGTCCGCGAAGGAGCTCGGCTGGGCTTCACCAAGGGCGCAGCCGCCGACGGGATCTCGGCGCTCGGGGTCCCTGCGGCCGCGGCCTGCTTCTGCTCGGTCACGCCTACGAGCTGCTGCCCATCGGATTCTTCCGATTCCTGCTCTTGGGGATCCTTGGCCATCTGCACGTGCATGACGTACCTGACAAAATCGACTGAGATGCCCGTCATCATCTTGGCGAACATCTCGAAACCCTCGCGCTGCCACTCCATCGCCGGGTCCTTCTGCCCCATGGCACGCAGATGGATGCCCTCCCGCAACAGATCCATCTCCGAGAGATGCTGACGCCAACGTTGGTCGATGACCAGGAGCATCACCTGCCTCTCGACCTGGCGAAGAACCTCCGCGGTGAGCTCCGTCTCCCGAGCTTCGTAAATCTCGATGGCGTCGTCGTGGACCAGCTCGAACAGTTCATCGCCGTCGCGGACGCTGCTCAGGGACAACTTGTTGAGCTTGGTCGGCCACAGTGTGGATACTTCGGTGATCAGCCCTTCGAGATCCCATTCCTCGGAGAGTTCCGACTCGCAGTACGTGTCGACCACGCCGTCGACTACCAGATGAATGTACCTGAGCGCCTCTTCGTGAAGGTCGGCGCCGTCGAGGATTTGCGAGCGGCGCTTGTAGATCACCTTGCGCTGCTCGTTCATCACCTCGTCGTATTTGAGAACGTTCTTGCGTGTTTCGGCGTTGCGCTGCTCGACAGTGTTCTGGGCACGCTCAATGGCTTTGGTGACCATGTTCGCCTCGATCGGCTGGTCCTCCGGAAGGGCGCGGTCCATAACCCAGTTCATTGCGCCGGTGGCGAACAGACGCATCAGGTCGTCCTCCAACGACAGGTAGAACCTGCTCTGCCCCGGATCCCCCTGGCGACCCGAACGGCCTCGAAGCTGGTTGTCGATGCGACGGCTCTCATGTCGTTCAGTGCCGAGCACGTAGAGTCCGCCGAGGTCGATGACCCCCTGACGCTCACGCTCGGTCTGTTCGGTATGCACCGCCAACCGCTCAGCGTAGAAGGCCCGGCCCTCGGATGTTCGGAGGTCGTAGCCCTTGGCCCTCGTGTCACGGTCGGCGAGCCCCTCGGGGTTGCCCCCCAAGAGCACGTCGACGCCACGACCGGCCATGTTGGTGGCGACCGTTATCGCTCCGAGCCGGCCGGCCTGGGCGACGATCTCCGCTTCCCGATCATGCTGCTTGGCGTTGAGCACCTCATGGGGAATCCCCCGCTTGGACAGCTCACGGGAGAGCTTCTCGGACTTCTCGACAGAGATCGTCCCCACTAGCACGGGTTGACCCGATTCGTGCCGGGCAGCCAGATCCTCGACGCAGGCCGCGAACTTGCCGTCCTCGCTCTTGTAGATCAAATCGGCCTCATCGTCTCGGGCAATGGGACGATGAGTGGGGATCGGGACCACCTGCAGCCCGTAGGTGCTGACGAACTCCGCCGCCTCGGTCTGGGCGGTGCCGGTCATTCCCGCGAGGCGTTCATACAGCCGGTAGTAGTTCTGAAGCGTGATCGTGGCGAGGGTCTGGTTCTCCTCTTTGATCGCAACCCCTTCTTTGGCCTCGACCGCCTGATGCAGCCCGTCGGACCAGCGGCGCCCGTCGAGGATCCGGCCGGTGAACTCGTCGACGATCTTCACCGAGCCCTTCTCGACGATGTACTCCTTGTCTCTCTTGTAGAGTTCCTTGGCCCGCAGCGCCGCCTGAAGCTGATGCACCAGGTTGGCCGACACCTGGTCGTAGAGATTGTCGATGCCAAGAGCCCGCTCGACCGCATGCACCCCCTCCTCGAGAGGGGCGACCGTGCGCTTCTCCTCGTCCACTTCGTAGTGGAGATCACGCCGCAGACCTCGGGCGATCGAGGCGAACTTGGCGTAGAGCTTCGCCGCGTCAGCGACGCGACCGGAGATGATGAGCGGGGTCCGGGCCTCGTCTATCAGGATCGAGTCGATCTCATCGACGATGCAGTATTCGTGGCCCCGTTGGACCTGACGCGCGCGGCTCGTGGCCATGTTGTCACGCAGATAGTCGAAGCCGAACTCGTTGTTGGTTCCGTAGGTGACATCCGCCGCGTACTGAGTCCGCTTGAAATCAGAGTCGCGGTTGCCGGGGACGATCAGCCCGACCTCGAGCCCTAGCCAACGGTAGATCTGTCCCATCCATTCCGAGTCGCGGCGGGCCAGATAATCGTTGACCGTGACAATGTGAACTCCCTTGCCGGTGAGTCCGTTGAGATAGATCGGAAGCGTCGAGGTGAGGGTCTTTCCCTCCCCCGTTTTCATTTCTGCGACCCCGCCCCAATGAAGGGCGGCGCCGCCCACGAGCTGCACGTCGTAATGACGTTGGCCGAGCACCCGCCGCGCGGTCTCGCGCACCACAGCGAAGGCTTCGATCAGCAGATCATCGAGGTCCTCGCCGTTGTCAAGCCTGGCCCGGAACTCCGTTGTCTTGGCCCGCAGCGCGTCGTCGGACAACGCCTCCGTGGAGGGTTCCAGGGCGTTGATGTCTGGCACCAGAGCCTGGAGGCTCTTGAGTTTGCGCCCCTCGCCGCTGTGAAGAATCCGCTTGAATACACTCATAGCTACCCAAGACTCTACCGAGGACCGGTCCCACAATTGGGACCGGATCGACAGACTTGCGATTGCTATCCGGCTTCGTCGATCAAGCCGACGTCGCCGTCCTCGCGGCGGTAGACCACGGCGCTGCGGGCGGTCTCCTTGTTGATGAAGAAGAAGAAGCCATGGTCCATGTTCTCCATCTTCTCGACGGCTTCATCGGGGGTCAGCGGACCGAGATGAAATCGTTTGGTCTTGACGATCTGGGGAATCCGCTCCTCAGCATCGTCGAGATCGGCCGCCTGATCGACGAGCGCCACATTGCTGAGCTGAGTATCGGCGCCCGAGCGTATGGTCGCTCCCGTTCCGTGATGCCGACGGTGGAGCTTCGTTCTAAGCTTGCGGATCTGCCGCAGCAGCTTGTCCTCGGCTAGGTCGATAGCGGTGAACGGATCAGGAGCCCTCACCTTGCAACGCAAGTGATGACCGCGGCCCTTCAGGACAATCTCGCAGAACTGCTTGTCCGGGATCCGAGGATTCCGCGCTTCGTCGAAATGGACGCTCGCATAGTCGAGCGCGTCAAGGTACCGGTCTAGCTGGCCGATCTTCTCGTGGATCACCTCCTCCAGTCGCGGCGTGACATTCACATGCCGAGCGCTGATGGAGACGTCCATGCCCTACCTCCTGATTGTGGTGTGCCCCGATAGTAGATCGACCGAGGGCCTCTGTTGCAAGCCGATGTTAGGAGACGGATCGAAAAGTAGGCGACATGCCGGCGGAATAATTCCAGACAAGTATTGGAGAGGTTCGGGACCAGTCACCTCGGGCGGCTTTCATCCTGCGACGCTCCCATCGAGTGCCCGCGTGGCCACCAAACCGTACACTCTGCCTGCTCCCCTCGATCGAAGCAGCGCCGCAGCACATCGCAGAGTCGTGCCTGTCGTCGACACATCGTCGACCACCACAACCGTTGGACTCGACCGCAGAGCCGGCCCGCACGATGCAAGTGAAGGACCCGCCACCCGACCATCGCGGTCGCGGCCGGTCTGAGGGGCGTCATCGGATCGCCGCAGCAACCGCCTGACGCGTACCCGCCGGCGACGAGCCAGCGCTCGGGCGAGCAACTCCCCCTGGTCGAACCCTCGCTGCCGACGCCGCGAAGGGGAAGCAGGGATCCAGGTCACGAGGTCCGCCTCGGGCGAAACCTCCGCCATCGCTTGCGCCAATTCGGAAACAGCCGCGGTGGCCCTGCCGTACTTGAGCCTGCACACCAACTCCGCGGCGCGACCGACGTGGGGCCACACCCAGATCAGTTCATGCAGCGAATCTTCATCCGACATGGAAAGCACCCTAAGCGAGGCCTGTGACGTTGCTGTCGCCGGGCGCAACCGGAGCCCCGGGAAGCGCGGCCGGGGGAACACGCGCCCGACAGGTTTCAGTCCTCGGCGAGGAACCCTACTTTCTCGCCCTCCAGGCGACCGGACTCGTACATCCAACGAGCCATGTCGCGAAAGGTCTCCTCCAGCGGACGAAACTTCACACCGGTGGCCGCTTCTGTCGCCGAATCATCCCCCGGCTTGCAGTTGAACAGATAGTCGTAACCGTCGCTGGTCATCACTATGTCCTTGTCGAAGCGCCTGGTGACGTCGCCGAGTCGTCCCCAAGTCCACATGAACCAGCGCGGCGTCGGGAAGGTCTTGATCTTGGCCCCTGTTGCTTCGGTCAACGCCGCAACGTGTTCCCTGGCGTCCACATGGGTACCGAACGCCAGAAGCCGCTTCGGCCCCTGGCCTGGTTCCAACGCGGCCGAGACGACCGCGGCCACGTCGCGCACATCGACATAGTTGCCGCTCAGTCCCTTGGCGATCGGGAAGCCCTTCTCGAACCACATCAACGCAGACGACAGATTGATCGATTCTGTCCAGTCGTCCGGACCGACGATCCCCGACGGATACACAGTGACCACCGGCTTGCCGGAATCTTGAAGACTGCGGGCATAGCGTTCACAAGCTGCCTTGCTGCGGCCATAGGCCTCGTCGTTGCCCATCACCGGATGACCGGCGGTCACCGGGTCGGTCTGGAAGGGGAACAGCGCGGCAGCCGACGAAATGTGCATGATCGGATCACAGCCCGCTGCGACCGCGGCCCCCAGAACATTCTCTGCGCCGGCCAGGTTGGTCTCGTCTATCGCTTTCGCCTGCGCGGGGTCAGTAGCCACGATCGCCGCACAATGGACCACGGCCTCACAACCCCGCACCGCGGCGTTCACGGAGGCAGCGTCGGTGATATCACCTTCCACAACCTCAAGAACCGCCGCATCGACAGCCAGCTTGTCCATGAGCGGACCGACCTTGGCCGGAGCCCTGACCAGGAGTCGCATGTCGTGACCGTCGGACACCAGACGCCGGGTCACGATGCTTCCCAAGTAACCCGTCGCTCCCGTAACAAGAACCTTCATGAGTCTCCTTCGAGCATCAGCTCCACAAGATGTGAACGCTTCGGTGGCGTCGCCTTGCGTTCAATGTCGGCGTGGCGTTCTCGGATCATACCGTCTGCCAGATCATCGGTGAAGAGCCAGAACTGTCCCGCTCGGATCGCGGCGACCACCTGCTCTGCGACTCTGGCCGGATCCATCTGCGCCGCATACAGGTCCGCTATCGCTGAGCCGGCGTCTCCCAGCCTCGTGCCGTCCAAATCGTCCCGCTCATCTGAGACCAGGTCCGGACCCGGGTCGAGGTATCGCTCCTGGCGGTTCCTTTCGCTGTTGATGATGTTGGTCGCAACGAATCCGGGGCACAAGCAGGTCACGCCGACACCGGTGCCGCCCTCGAGCATCTCCTGTTGCAGTGTCTCGCTGAAGGCGACCACCGCGTGCTTGCTGGTGTTGTAGGCGCCCATGCCCGTGGACGTGAGGTGGCCGGCGATCGAGGCGGTGTTGACCACATGGCCCGACCCTCGCTCGATCATCGCAGGCAGGAAAGCTTTCACGCCATGGATGACACCCCAGAGATTGACTGCCAGCGTCCACTCCCAAGCCTTCAGATCAACCGCCGAGATCGAGCCGCCGCCGGCAACGCCGGCATTGTTCAGCACCACATCCGCAGGCCCGAACAGAGACTCACACTGCGCTCTCAACCCGTCCACCGATTCCCACTCCGAAACGTCGCAGACCACGCCCGCAGCAACACCGCCGGCCGTCTCAACCTCGGCAACGGTGGAATCGAGCGGTGGTTGTTCGATGTCTGCAACCACCACCTTCATCGACTCAGCCGCCAGAGCCAGCGCCACAGCCCTGCCGATACCACTGGCCCCGCCCGTGACCACCGCAACCTTGCCGCTCAACTCATCCATAGTTCCGTTCTCACTTTCAGCCCGACGACTTCGATGACGGCGCGAGCGCAGCCAAGACCGCGTCGTCGACGGCGCCCTGACCAGAACTCGGGTGAAGCGGATGAACACAAACGTGGGACGCGCCCGCCTCAGCGTGTTCCGCGAGCCGAGCCTCGACGTCTGCAACGTCGCCCCAAGCCACGAGGCCGTCAACGAGCTTGGCGCTGAGACCGTCAATGTCTTCTTCGGAGAAACCCATCTTCAACCAGGCATTGCGGTATCCCGGCGCCCGTGAATAGAACTTCAGAACCTTCGCGCCGGTCTCACGGGCCACAGACGGGTCGCTGGTGAGCATCACCTTCTGCTCGACATAGAGCCCCGACTCCGGACCGATGATTCCACGGGCCCATGCGGTGTGCTCCGGCGTGGTGTTGTATGGGTGCGCGCCCGCGCCGCGCTGGGCCGCTAGTTCGAGCATCCTCGGACCGAGCGCCGCGAGCACACGGGGCACCTCGCGCGGCGGGCTCACGGAGGTGTAGAGGGCTGAGTCCATGGCATCGAGATAGCCGCGCATGAACGACAGAGGCTTGTCGTAATCGATGCCGCGCACCCGCTGCACGATCGCCGGACTCGAAACCCCCAGTCCCAGGATCATGCGGCCGCCGGTCTGCTCGGCTACGGTGTTGGCACCCTGCAGCATCACCCCTGGATGCCGGTTGTAGACGTTGGCGATGCCTGAGGCCAGGTTCAGCGACGAGGTCGCCGCGCCGATCGCGGCCAGCTGAGCAAACGGGTCGCGTCCGAAAGTCTCCCCCACCCAGAGCGTCGAGTAACCCAGTTCTTCGACCCGCTGACCGAATTCAGCTACTTGTGAACCCGTCAGCCCCTCCGGGGCGAACCAGACACCCCTGTCACATGAAGTCATCCTGCGAATCTACTGCGTTGCGCGCACGCAGACAGAATCGACTGTTCGACCGGCAGCGCTCGTGCGGCTGCTCGACTGACAGCGGACTAGTAGCGGTAGTGATCGGGTTTGTAGGGACCGTCGACCGGCACTCCCAGATAGTCGGCCTGATCCTGGCTCATCGTCGTCAGCTTCACCCCCAGCGCATCGAGGTGGAGTCGCGCCACCTCCTCGTCGAGTGTTCTGGGCAGCACATGCACGCCCAGCTCGATGGTGTCGGCGTTGGCGTGCAGTTCCAGTTGAGCCAGCACCTGATTGGTGAACGAGCAGCTCATCACGAAGCTCGGATGTCCGGTGGCGTTGCCCAGATTCAAGAGCCGGCCCTCACTCAACACGATGACCGAGTGTCCGTCGGGGAACACGTACTCGTCGACCTGGGGCTTGATGTCGACCTTGCGCACGTCGGACATCCTTTTGAGGCCGGCGATGTCGATCTCGTTGTCGAAGTGTCCGATGTTGCCGACGATGGCCTGATGTTTCATTCTCGCCATGTGGCCTGCCAGGATGATGTCCTTGTTGCCGGTGGCCGAGATGAAGATGTCGCCCTTTTCGATCACGGCTTCGAGGGTGTTGACCTCGTAACCGGACATGGCGGCCTGCAAGGCGCAGATGGGGTCGACTTCGGTGACGATCACCCGCGCGCCCTGGCCGGCGAGCGACTCCGCGCACCCTTTGCCGACGTCGCCGAAACCGCAGACGACCGCAACCTTTCCGCCGATCATCACGTCGGTGGCCCGGTTGATGCCGTCGACCAAACTGTGGCGCACGCCGTAGAGATTGTCGAACTTGGACTTGGTCACCGAATCGTTGACGTTGATCGCAGGGAACAGCAGTTCACCCCTTTCCAACATCTGGTAGAGACGGTTGACGCCGGTGGTCGTCTCTTCGGAGACGCCGCGGATCCGGGGTGCGATTCGGGAGAAGAACCGCGGGTCTCGTCCGGCGATGTCGCGGACGCGATCCAGGAAGACCGTCCATTCCTCTGAGTCGTCTTCGGAGGCGTCCGGGATCGCACCGGCGTTCTCGAACTCCAGACCCTTGTGAACCAGCATGGTGGCATCGCCGCCGTCATCGAGGATCAGGTTGGGGCCGCCGCCGTCGGGCCACACGAACAGCTGCTCAGTCGCCCACCAGTACTCCTCGAGGGTTTCTCCCTTCCAAGCAAAGACGGGAGTGCCCCGGCAGTCGTCCACGGTGCCTTCGGGGCCGACAACGACAGCCGCGGCAGCATGATCCTGAGTGGAGAAGATGTTGCAGCTCACCCAGCGCACCTCTGCTCCCAGCGCGGTCAGCGTCTCGATGAGCACCGCGGTCTGCACGGTCATGTGCAAAGAGCCGGCTATCCGGACTCCCGCCAGCGGGGCGTCGTCCGCGTACTTGCCGCGCAGGGCCATCAGACCCGGCATCTCGTGCTCGGCCAAGCGGATCTCTTTGCGGCCGAACTCTGCTAGGTCCAGATCCGCGACTTTGTAGTCAGGGGTATGTGACACCGAACAACACTCCTAGGAAACGACAAAACGAGCGGGCACGGGCCGACTGACACCATCTCTGCTGTGCCCGCGCCCCATCCTACGGGCCGAAAATCTAAGAGGGGCCGAGACCTGCGCGGAATACGGTTGCGGCGCCGTTCAGGCGGGCGCCTCGGTCACAGGCCGGGATCCAGGCCGCTGAGCCGCTGGGCAATCGGTGTCGGGAGGCACGGCTTTCAAATTGTGCGTGGCCCGTGACGCACAGCAGGATCGCCGGTCCCGGTTCGATCTCGACTTCGCCGTTGAGGTCGATCCGCTGAAGTGAGAACTCGGGGACGTCGCTTCGATAGCGGACCACCCCGCCAACCGCCGAAGGCCGTTGCACATCGACAGCCATCGGCGAGGTGTCGACAATGTCGAGCAGCGTTGCCGTGTCTACGTGCTTGGTCGTCAAACCGGCGCGCACTACGTTGTCGGAATTGGCCATGAGTTCCACGCCTGTTCCCCGCAGGTAAGCGTGCAGGTTGCCCGGCTCGAAGAAAATCGCCTCGCCCGGTTGCAGCGTCACCAGATTCAACAGCAGGGCGATCACCACCGCCGGGTCGTCGCGATACCGGCGGCTCAGCCCCGCCACCATCTCTCGCTCGGCCGCGAACGGCAGCGAGGACTCGCTCGAACAAGCAGCTGCCACGGACCCCACCAGATCCGCGGCGGACTCCCTGCTCTGCGACAGCAGCCATTGCAACAAACCGCGCAGACCTTCAGGCGACGGCTCGGCGGCGAGCCTGTCCCTCACTGGATCAAGAGCCTCAGTCGGGATCGTGGCCAGCAGCTCAAGCGACTCTGACGGCTCGCGGAAACCGCAAAGAGCACTGAACTCGCTCAGAGCGCAGATCAACTCCGGTTTGTGGCGCCGATCACGAAAACAGCGATTCTCGCCGTCGCGGTCAATGCCCAGGGATTCTTCCCTCTCGAAACCTGCGAGGGCCTGCGCGGTCGACGGGTGCGTCTGCAAAGAGAGCGGGGCCGCAGCCGCCAACACCTTCAACAAGAAGGGAAGCGACCCGAACTCATCGACAACCGCGGTACCGAGGGCGGCGACCGGGTCAACCTCGATGTGTTCGTCGAGCGGAATGTTCGATCCGCGCACCACGGCCGGACCTGACGGGTGAGCCCCGAACCACATCTCCGCCACCGGTTCGCCAGTAGCTTGCCTTCCCAGCAACTCGGGGATCGCTGTGACCGAACCCCAGTCGTAGTTCTTTGTTGCACCGTCGATCAGCACCATGCCGGCGAGCCGATCAGCTCTCTAGGCGGCATGACCAGCCGTCAGTTCCCAGAAGTCGAAGTGACGCCGTCCGCTTCGGCTTTGGCCAGCAGGCGTGAGTGCTCCTCGTCGCCCACATCGGTCGCCTCCTCGGGCAGCATCACCGGAATGTCGCCTTCGTGAATGCGATATTGCTTCTGCAGACGCTGGTTGTAGAGCATTTCTTCGTCGGCGAAATAGAGCAGAGGTCCATGGTCGATCGGGCAGGCCAGAATCTCAAGGAGGCGAATGTCGAGGGTCATGGGTCCAGTCAACCAGAAACCGGGCGTGGCGCGACGCCTAGGCGAACAGGGCCAGGACTTGCTGCACCCGGAGATCGACTTCGTCCTGGGTTCCGGCTTCAAGGTTGAGACGAAGCAGCGGCTCGGTGTTGGACGGGCGCAAGTTGAACCACCAATCACCGAGATCGACGGTGAGGCCGTCCATACGATCCTGCTCTGCCCCAAAGAAGGCGCCGGCCACTCTGTCGATCACCGCGGCCGGATCATCCACCTTCGTGTTGATCTCACCGGAGCCGGCATAGCGGTCAAGTGCCGAAACGAGGTCGGAAAGACCGGCCGAATGCTCACTCAACGCTTCAAGCACCACCAATGCGGCGATCAAGCCGCTGTCGGCGCCGAAGTTGTCGCGGAAATAGTAATGGCCCGAATGCTCGCCGCCGAAAGCCGCCCCAGTCTCGAGCATCACCTGCTTGATGAACGAATGTCCGACCCGGGTCCGCACAGCCGTGCCGTTCCCCTCGGCGATGACCTCCGGCACGGTCTTGGAACAGATCAGGTTGTGGACAATGACCGCGCCCGGTTCACGAGCCAAGATTGAGCGCGCGACCATGGCGGTGGTCAATGACCCCGACACGGCCCGAGCGTTCTCGTCGATCAGGAACACCCGGTCCGCGTCGCCGTCGAAGGCCAGTCCGATGTCTGCGCCGTTCACCAGCACTCTTTCGGCGAGATCCTCGCAGTTCTCGGGTTGGATGGGATCAGCAGGATGGTTCGGGAACGTGCCGTCGAGCTCCGGATACATGTGGTCGAGCTCGAACGGCAGCCCGGCGAACACCGGCGGGACCACCAATCCCCCCATCCCGTTGGCAGTGTCGGCCACCACTCGCAGCGGTTTGAGGGCATCGAAGTCGACGAAGGAACGCACGTGGGTGACATAACCCTCGAGGATGTCGAGCTCTGAGCGAGTACCGGGTCTGGCCGCAGGATCAGGACCGGAGATCGCCATCTGCTTGATATCCCCGAGTCCCCCGTCCTCAGCGATCGGCGCTGCATGGGCGAGACACATCTTGATCCCGTTGTAGCCCGCCGGGTTGTGCGAGGCCGTGAGAACCGCCCCCGGAATGCCGAGGTGACCCGACCCGTAGTACATCATGTCGGTGGCGCACAACCCGACGTCGACCACATCGATTCCGTGCTCCATCGCGCCGTCGGCGAAGGCCGCTGCCATCTCTTCACCATCGGGGCGCATGTCACGGCCGACCAGAATCGACCGGTCCCCTCTGGCCCGGACGAACCGTGCGAACGCCCCGCCGATCGCTCTCGCGCCGTTCGCGTCGAACTGGTCCGGGACAGTGCCGCGGACGTCGTAAGCCTTGAAGATCGCCTCGAAATCCGTGCCCATCCAGAGCAATCTAGGACACGCGCGGCTGCACGAGCGCATCGAGGTGAACTGCTGTGCTCAGCACCTCCCGGGGCTCAGTACCTCCCGGGGCTCAGCAACTCTCGGGGCTCAGTACCTCTCGGGCACAAACGTCTGGTCCGAAATCGGTGGTCTCACATATCCCACCGCTGACTGTCGCTCGGGCAGTTCGACGTCCTCCCACGGGACCGCCTCGTAGGGGATCTGAGACAGCAGATGGGAGATGCAGTTCAAGCGAGCCCTCTTCTTGGAGTCGGCGTTGACCACATACCAGGGGGCCTGCTTGATGTCGGTGTGCTCGAACAGGGTGTCCTTGGCCCTCGAGAAGTCGACCCAGCGGGCTCGGCCCTCCAGGTCGACCGGTGACAATTTCCAGCGCCTGACCGGATCAGAGATCCGGCTCTGGAAGCGACGCTCCTGTTCGGCATCGCTCACCGAGAACCAGTACTTGATCAAGATGATCCCCGACCGCACCAGCATGCGCTCGAAGCCGGGGCATGAGCGCAGGAACTCCCGGTACTCCTCGTCGGTGCAGAACCCCATGACCGGCTCGACAAGCCCGCGGTTGTACCAACTTCGATCGAACAGCACCATCTCCCCCGCCGCGGGCAGTTCCGCCACGTACCGCTGGAACCACCACTGGGTCTTCTCGCGGTCGCTGGGCGTGCCGAGGGCCACCACCCGAACCACCCGCGGGTTGAGCCGTTCGGTGATCCGCTTGATCACCCCTCCCTTGCCTGCCGCGTCGCGGCCCTCGAAGATGACCACCACCTTGAGGCCCTCGTGTCGGATCCAGCGCTGCAACCGCACAAGCTCCTCTTGCAGACGCGCCAGTTCGCGGTCGTACTCCTTCGCCTTCATCTTCTTCGGTTTGACCGACGCCGGCTTTCTGAATTCTGACTCAACGGGAGTCGGTAACTGATCCATAGCGCTCGACACTAGCCGAGCGCAGGGGTCCCGTCCCGGGCCGCTCCATTCCCGCTCCAGTTAGCCGTACCCACGGGGGCGCTCGGGCCGCGGGCGGGGCGCTCGGGCCGCGGCCTCGCGCGGTACGGCCGCTTCGCCTCGCCGATTCGCTCGGCCTCAGAGCATGACGCGCCAGTCGGTGGAAACGCTGTCCGGTGAACTCACCGGCCTGACGTGAACGGTCAAGTCGGTGCGGCGCTCGCGGGCCCTCCAAGCGCTCCGTCGTGAGATTCTGTGTTGTCCGACTCGGTCGCCTCAAGACCCGTCTCGTCGAGCGGCTCCGGCACTTGGTGATTCGCCCCTTCAAAGAGTTCCTTCAGCAGGCCTTCCGGATCGAAATAGAACTCCTCTCCCAGTTCCCCGGGAACGAACGACCCTCCCAAGGAGCCCTCCGATCCCCACTCGCCGGGCCATTGTTCGGTGCCGGACCAGTCCCCTTGCTCCAGAAACGGGGCCATGTCCGGCGGCAGGCCCCGCGGTCCCCCACCGAGTCCACCCCAGCCAAAGGCACCGTCGGTACCCCAGTTCCCCAGCCCGAGCCCCGGGACTACCAGGACAACGACCGGACCGACGTTCGCACCGACTCCGAACGGCATCCTGCAGCCGTCACCACGGCGCCAAGACCTGCTCCAGAAATCTGGTTCGGTGAATCGATACTTGTCGTGCCACTTCGGTCGATCGTCATCGGCAGACCGACCCTTGCCGTAGCCGCGCCGGTGGTCGTCCTTGTAGTACTCGTCGTGGTGACCATCGTCGTCGTAGTAGCTGCGGGGACCCTCTCCGTACAGCCCATAGTCCTCGGCGAGGGCTGAGGAGGGGACGTATTCGAGCCAAGACTCGTCGTCTTCATCAACGACCTCGTCGATGACCCAGACAGCCGCGACGACAACCGCTGCGCACAGAAGCACAGCACCGACAACGATTCCGGCCAGCTTGGCCGCGCTGCGAGGAGTCGACCGGTCCTTGTCGGCAAGCTCCTTCGGGGGTTCCGCCGATGTGGCCGATTCGCCGACGTGAGCAGCGTCGTCACCACCCGCAACAGCACCGTCACCACCCGCAACAGCGTCGTCACCACCCGCAACAGCACCGTCACCACCCGCAACAGCGTCGTCACCACCCGCAACAGCACCGCCCGCAACAGCACCGTCACCGGCCGCACCGGCATCGGTTGGACTGCCAGCAGTGTCTTCACCAATATCGTCGTCTGCCATGTGGAGAGTCTAGGTCCGTCCGACCATCCACACGACGAGTCACGGCTCGGGCGCCGGCAGACGCTCGGGGACAAGCCTGCACGAACCTGTGCTCGGGTGCAGAGCAGTCTGCTCGGGCGGCAGACGCTCGGGGACAAGAGGATACGCTCCGCGCCTGCCGAGTCGTCGGATCAAAGCGACGTCGCGCGCGACCTTGAACCCGTCGCTCCAAGTGCGAACGGTCGAGGAACCGCTGTTGACCACCGTCACTGGAGACTCAACTATCGAGAACCCGTAACGCTCAGCGAGGAAGAGCACCTCGATGTCGAAAGCGAATCCATCGATGCGCCCGGATCTCATGAGGGTCCTAGCCGCATCGGAGCGAAACACCTTGCAACCGCACTGGGTGTCTCGGTATCGGACTGACAGCAGTGCGCGAGCGAACAGGTTCACCATTCGGCTGCCCAGGCGGCGCACACCCGAGACTTCGCCATGGGCGACGGAGCCCTCTGCGTGGCGATTGCCGACCACAACATCACAACCAGCCTCGACCGTCGCGAGCATCGACGACAGCTGATCCGGCGAGTAGGCCAGATCAGCGTCGATGAAGGCCACGGTGCGGCCCCTGCTCGCCAGCACACCGGCCCTCACCGCCGCGCCCTTGCCCCGATTGATCGGCAACTCGACAACGAGGTCAGCACCGCCGTCACGAGCCGCGCGGGCAGTTCCATCCGTCGACCCGTCGTCGACCACCACGATCTCCAGATCTCCGGTCTCCTGCAGAGAGGCCAACTGAGCGCGGATCTCCGAGATCGTCGATGCGACCCGTTGCGCCTCGCAATACGCGGGCACCACAACAGACAACCGCAGATCACCTGCGGGATCCGCCTCGGTCGCCGTCATCTCCATCTGATCCATCGCATCATCGTTGGTGCTCGTCGCCGTGGGTCCCGCCGCGCGAGGGCCGCCGAAATCCCAGAAGGGCGCCGCGCCCTCACCGGAGCGTCCCCACTTCCGACGGGCCACAACCACGAGCAGAGCGATCCCACACAGGGTGGCGAACCACCCGACCCATTGCACAGGCGAACGCGTGTAGCTCAGCACCACCGACGACTCGGTCGGCACCACGACCATCAGATTCGGGGCCACCCGGAACGGTCCATCGGCGCCGGCCACCGTCCAGTTAGGGAAATAGCTGGCTCTCACCAGCACAGGCGTTCCGACCCTGTCGACAGTGAAGCTGATCGAATCGTTGTCGACAGCGAGGTCGACGACTCGAGCCGGCTCAACCGGCTCGCTCGGCAGCCAGTCGGGCAACGCGGCAGCCAACGCGCGCATCTCCGACACTCGGTTGCCGCTCTCTGCAGCAGAGGCAAAATCAACGTTCTCGCGGGCCAGATCATCAAGCGCCATATGCGGCCAACCCTCGGGGCCGTCCGCGGCGATCAAAGGTATGTCCTCGGCGGTCTCCCAAGCCGCGACCGTCGGCACCAGCCACTCCTCGCCCCCCGCGTCCAAACCCTCGATCACAACGGGCAATTGCTCGAGGCCCGCCGCAAGCTGCTGACCCTCGACGAGGAACACGACCCAGGGCCCGCTGGCGGCGATCTCGGTGAACTCTTCGATTTCACGCGCCTGCGCAATCGCCGACTCGGTCACGGCCAAGTAGTAACGCACGCCCAACGTCTCCAGACCAGTCAGGCCCTTGCGAACGTCGAGTCGCGAATAAGGCAGATCGCGTTGTGCCCGCGAAGGACTCGCGGAGAGCTCTGACTGGAGCAGGAAATGATAAGGGGTGGTGGCCGACGCTTCGAAATAGAGCCCCTCCATCGAACCGATGCAACCGTCGGTCCAGAAGGGCAACAGCATCGGCGCCATGGTCGTGCCGTAGGTTCCGAGACGTTCACGCTCGAACTCCCAGAGTGACCGCCCGCACCCGAACTCCTCACCGACCCCGGCCATGGCCGACACCAACTCGTTGTACTCGACGGTTCCGGACTTCTGCTCGTAGCCCGTGAAGTTGTACCTGACCCAACCGGGACCGTGATTGAACTGGTCGGTGGCGAATCCGTCCCATCCGCCCACGGACCCGATCCCGAACACGCTCGAGAAGCCGTAGAGACTCGAGACTTCGCCGGCAGCGTCGACCCTCTGAAAGCTCGTTGCGAACGGCACCGACCTGAGCGGGAACGCCAGGACTGTGAGGATCAGCACCGTGAACAACCCCGCCGGAACGGCTGCCCACACCGTCGGGTCGGAACCCTCGACCTGTCGAGGCGCCACGCGCTCCTTCGGCACGTCGGACTCCCTTGGCTCCCCAGAATCGAGAGGCGCCGGAGGCGCCGGACAGTCGACGCGCCCGGGTCTGAGCATCCGCACCCCGAGACGGCTGAACTCTGCGACAGAGACGCCGGCCAGCAGATAGATCGACAAGTAATAGAACGGCAGAATCCGCACGTTCCAGAGCCGGCCCTCGGGAAGAAGAACAAATACAACTGCGAAGATGGCCGCCACGAGGCTCAACACGAGACCGAAACGAACCCGGCGCACCGCACAGACCACCGCGCCGACGACCGCGAACACAACGAACACCTGCAGGGGCAGGTCGTTGACAAGGAAATCCTGATCGCCGAGGTTGTCGCCCCGATGCCACAGCGCTGCCGAGTAGCGGCGTTCCTTGCCCCAACCCATGTCGTTGAGGTACCGGACATTCCACGCAAAGGGCAGCACCCAGAATGCCGACAGCAGCGCCGCGAGCGGACCCACGACCGCCACCCAGGCGACATCGCGTCGACCGAGCCGCACCAGCAGCATTGCAAACAGCGCGACGAGAGCAAAAAACGCTGCAAACAAGTGGAGAAGTCCCGTCAGGGCCAGCAGCACCGCCGCCACAACGCGGTCTCGTCCGGTGCTCAACCCCCGCGC
The DNA here is from genome assembly GCA_965116485.1 of Acidimicrobiales bacterium. GTDB lineage: Bacteria > Actinomycetota > Acidimicrobiia > Acidimicrobiales > Aldehydirespiratoraceae > VXYK01. The sequence goes on along the minus strand of OZ220692.1, from coordinate 1,786,373 downwards.
CGCGAACCCGATGAACAGCAAAGAGACCGACAACGCAAGGCTGTATGCGAATTCACCGGCCATCGTCGACATCAGATTCCCGCCGTAGATGTTGTACGAGCGGTCGAAGATGAACGGCAGGGTCATCAGCGCCAGCAGCGCGGGCCCTGGAAATGCCAAACCGCCCAAACGGCCCGCGGAATAAGCGCAGACGGGAAGAGTGACGATTCCGGCTATCACCACCAACTTCATGGCGACGCCGTAGGGAATAGGAACGACCAGGACTGTCGCAAGAACCGCGCCCGCTGTGATCGGAGCACGCCAACGCTCAACTGAGGCCACCCCAGACCACACGGCCGTGCCGACCGCGGCGGGAAGCAACAGCGCAACGATCGCCAGGTCCGCCGATGTGTCGTTGAACGTGAAAGGTTCAAGAGGCGACCATCCCAGCCAGTCCGTGGCAAAAACCCGGCCGTCGGCAACAGCTCCGAAAAGTGCGCTTCCAGCACCGAACCCGAGTGCCACAATCGCCTTCGAGGTTCGCTCCGCCCAGAACCGGCCTGAAACGAGAACGGCCCCAAGGGCAACACCGATCGCCGAGAGCAGATCGATCGATATGCCCAACCCGACGTTGACGATCACTATCAACAACGAGGGGACGACCATGTAGAACGTGAACGCCGGGAATCCACCATACCAATCAGGCGACCAGCCGGTAAGCCGAAAGTTCGGCAGAAGCTCGTCACGCAGGTAGGCAGGCGACCAGACATGCGCCCCCAAGTCCCCACCCGTCGGAGTCGTGTCTGTGAACCACAACCAGGGTGAGACGTTCCAGACCACGAACAGAGTGGCCCCACCGACAACAGCGGCAGTGAAGATCGCCCGCACATCAACGGACTGTCTCGAGATCGGCAGACGCGCCGCCAGAGAACGCACAACCACAGAGGACCGCGCAAGCAGCGAGGGACGCGCGGACTCTTCGTTCATGGCGCTCATTGTGCCATCTTGTTCGCCGCGCTCCATCCCGCTACGCCCACTACGCCCACGGGGCCGCTCGTGGCCGGGTCCGCCCTCAGGCGAGTTGTCGTAGCAGGACGACCACACTGGTCGCATTGAATCCCACATGGATCCACACAGCAGTGCCCAGACGACCCGTGACCTCGAACGCCGCCGCGGCGACGATGCCCACGGCCAGCAGCCCCGGAAACTGGAGAATCTGGAAATGCGAAGCAGCGAAAACCGTTGAAGACCCGAGGACCGCCAACACCGTGCCGATCCGGCCAAGACCCGCGAACCCCTCCGCCAAACCCCGATGCAGCAGGCCCCGGTACAAGAACTCCTCAGCAATGGGCGCCCCCACCACCGTGAGGACCACGAGCGCCAGAACTCCCAACGTCGAGTCGGCCGAGGCAACGAGATTGCGAGCCGGCGCTTCGAGGGCATCTCTGTCTATGTACCGGAGGATCGGCGCGTAGATCAGCGGAAGGAGCAGGGCCTGCGTGGCGATCCCCACCAAGAGGCCGACGCCTGCGTCACGACCTGTCATGCCCCAGCCGAAATCCCGACGCAGATCGAGCTTCTTGCGGCGAGAAGCAAGCCACGGAACCCCGAGCAGACAAACCCACAACGGCACCGTCAGCAGCACTCGAGCCACGAGGGGAACACGGTTGTGGTCGAGAGCAGCCTCGGCTGCCACCTGCCCCGCTGCACGACCGAAATCGTCGCCCGGACCCGAGGGAACATCGAACTCCCACCCAGCCGCGCTGACAACGACGCCCCCGACCAGCGCCGACACCACGATCCCCGCGAATATCGCGGCAAAGGCCAGCAGCACCCGACGGCCCGGCGTCGGTGTTGAATCCTCAACCGACACCGTAGACCCTATCCAGCCCGGCGATATCGATGCGGCCCGTCGCTCGGCACGGGAGCATCCAGGGGCGGTTTCCCCGAAGACCGCGCCTCAGAACGGCGGTCGTCGAGATCCCAACCCCGAGGCGGCCGCGTCCGATCAGCGTGGACCGCACACAGATCATGGTTGGCGGGAGAATCCTCAACATGAAGATCATCGATCCACACAATCTGTTGCGCGTACAGGAACGACAGGGTCGTAGCAGCAAGATGACGGCAACCAGGCCGGGCACAACGACGATTCACGTTGGGCACCGTACCCTCTGCCAACAGTCGAGACAGGGATATCCCGCAACGGGGTCTACGCTTGACGCATGGCGCCCAACCCCCCTCCACCGCCTCCACCGCCCCCGATGTCGGGAGACCGCGAAAAACCCGACGACAGGACCGGCACGCGACGCGAGTCACCGGGCTGGTCGCGCTACATCCTGTGGATCGCCATCGGCGTCCTCCTCACCGTGATGCTGGTCAACTACTTCACAGGAGGCGACTCCAGAGAGCAGGTCACGTACTCCAACTTCTTGGCAACGGTCGCTGACGGCGAAGTGCAAGAGGTCAAATACGACAACAACGACGGCGGCATCGTGTTCACCACCGAACTGGGCGATTTCAAGACAACCGGCCCCACCCCTCTCCCCGACGCTGACCACGACCTGATCGGCGAGAACACCAAACTCGAGTTCGACACGCCCAAACCCAACTTCTTCACGTCAATCTTCCCGATCCTGCTCCCGGTACTGCTCCTGATCGGATTCTTCTTCTGGATGCAGCGCAGAGCGCAGGGACAACTCGGCAACATCATGTCAGTCGGTCGCAGCAAGGCCAAGACCTATTCGACCGAACACCCGGGCACCACATTCGACGACGTGGCCGGCTACAGCGGCGTCAAACAGGAGATCACCGAAATCGTCGAGTTCCTGAAACACCCGGCGCCCTTCGCCGAGATCGGCGCCCGCGTTCCCAAGGGCGTGCTGCTCGTGGGTCCCCCGGGCACCGGCAAGACTCTCATCGCCAAAGCGGTGGCGGGCGAAGCAGGCGTGCCCTTCCTCTCGGTGACCGGCTCGGACTTCATGGAGATGTTCGTCGGGGTCGGCGCCAGCCGGGTACGAGACCTTTTCGATTCAGCTCGCAAAATGGGCAAAGCCATCATCTTCATCGACGAGATCGACTCGATCGGACGCAAGCGGGGCGCCGGTCTCGGCGGCGGGCACGACGAACGTGAACAGACACTCAACCAGATGCTCGCCGAAATGGACGGCTTCGAACCGACCGACGGAATCGTGATGATGGCCGCCACCAATCGCCCGGACATTCTCGACCCCGCGTTGCTGAGACCCGGACGGTTCGATCGACAGGTGGTCGTGCCCCTGCCCGAACTGGACGACCGCAAGAAGATCCTCGCGGTCCATCTCAAAGGCAAACGAACCAGCGACGACGTCGATGTCGACATCATCGCCCGCGGAGCACCCGGCATGAGCGGCGCCGATCTCGCGAACCTCGTCAACGAGGCCGCGCTGTTCGCAGTCCGTCGCGGTCGTGACCAGATCGACGCCGGCGACTTCGATTCGGCGCGCGACCGTGTGATCCTGGGGATCGAGCGACTGTCGGTCGCACAGAGCCCCGAGAACCTCGAACGCACGGCCTACCACGAGGCCGGGCACGCGTTGTGTGCAGCGGTGCAGGACAACCATGATCCCGTCCACAAGGTCACGATCATTCCCACCGGCATGGCCCTCGGCGTCACCATGACGCTCCCGACCGAAGACCGCCACACGCTCGACAAAGCCGAAGCGGAGTCCCGCATGGTCATGGCCATGGGCGGACGGGTGGCCGAATCTCTGGTGTTCGACGAATTCTCCTCCGGCGCCGCCAACGATCTCACTCAAGCGACCAGCATCGCCCGTCTCATGGTCACCGAATGGGGAATGAGCGCCGCGGTCGGACCCATGTCCTTGTCGGACAACGGACCGGTCTTCCTCGGCGCCGACATGATGCAGTCGAAGAGCTACTCCCCCGACACAGCCAAGCTTGTGGACACCGAGATCCGCCGGATTCTGAGAGAGTCCGAGGATCGCTGCCGTGAACTCCTGATCGAACACCGCAAAGCTCTCGACCTCGTGGCCCGGGCCCTGCTCGAGCACGAGACCATCTCGGGATCAGAAGTTGAGCGCCTGGTCGCGCTGGCAGGCTCGGGACCTGTTGTCGAATCCACTACCGAAGCGGAGACGAGCATCAGCGAACCGATCCCGGCTGAAGTGACTGTTTCCGACGACTCCTAGCAATCCCGCACATGGACCGCCTGCTTCTGGTCCTCGGTGGCGTCGCCATTGCCGGAACAGTCGCGGCGCTGATGAGTCGAGGCCGCAATGCGGCGCCCGCAGGCAACACCCACACGATCCCGCGACAGCTCAACCGCCACGATTTCGACGGCGCGACCCGGCCGTGGCTCGTCGCGGTGTTCACCGCTGCGACCTGCGACACCTGTGCGGGTGTGATGGAGCGAGCAAGGCACCTGGCTAGCAGCCAAGTGTCCGTACAGGAGCTCGAGCACGGCGCCGAGGCCGCTCTGCACCAACGGTACGGAGTCGATTCGGTGCCCATGGTCCTCATCGCCGATGACACCGGAGCTGTCCAGCGAGCTTTCCTCGGACCCGTCACCGCCACGGACCTCTGGGCATCGCTGGCTGAACTCCGCGAACCGGGCACGGTCTCCGAAGACTGCAACCTGGGCGAAGCGACCTTCAGGACTGAATAAGGGGCGCCGGTTCGGCCGCCACCACTCCGGGGAGCAACTGGTGCTGAGACACGCCGCGCAGGTCGCGGCTCACCACCACAGGCGCGGCAGACACCACTTCGACGATCGGGCGCTCAGCTCCGAACTCCGAAGCGCTCAACGAGACACGTCCCAGCGGGGCGATCTCCAATTCGCTCACGACCCTCCGACCCTGGGGTTCTGACACCGCCACCTCTACCGTTGCGATCGACCTCGACGAAGGGTTGAAGATCACAACTCTGTGCGAACCGCTTCCCAACGGCGCCAGCCACCTCGTCGAGCTCACGTCCAATCCGGTCGTGGCTGCCATCGAGACGTTCTCGGACTCTGGAGTCGAATCGAGCGACCCGTCAGTGTCAGACCCTCCCTCAATCGAGGTGGCGTCCTTGTCCCTCAACGACAGATCAGTGCTTTCGAGCATCACCGCAATGGGAACGGCCGTCAACGAATCAGCGACAATGCTGAAAGAATCGAGTCCAGACAACCTGCTCACATCGCTCAAGCGAACCTGGCTCGCCGCACCTGGACCGATGGTCAGTTCAATCGGATCAGGATCCGAATCCTCGTCAGCGACGATCACGAGGTCGACTTCGGCCGTCTCAGTCAGAGACGGGTTCACCACGCTCACCACCTCGTCACGATCAGCGCTGTTGAGGTCCAAGAGATGCCAGACGGGCGCAGTCCCCGAAGTTGCCGGAGTGACCGACAACCCGACAGGCTCACCGTCGGGTGACGACGGCACATGCCCCTGCGACTGCACACGCGAAGCCGCAACACGACCAACCACCACATCGATCACGGCACTGACGTGGCTCGCTACGGGCACCGCCTCGGTGACATCGACCGCAACGACGCGGCGAGCCGGAACCACGACTCCGTTGAGAGTGTCGACCCCCACATCCGAGTTGAAGCGAACGTTCAGAACCGCGTCGTGAGGGAACGGGTTCAGAAACAGCAGAATCATCTCCTCGCCGTGTGCAGCGAACCGAGTGGCGCCCGATGCAACCACCCACTGACCAGAAGTTCGTGTGTGGCACAACGCCCGATCGCTGGTCTGAGCCGCACCCAGATACGTCTGCTCAACAACCACGTCAGCTGAGTCGACCTCGACGACCGCGCCCATCCACGGCGAGTCCGCGACAAGGTCGGCCAAGCGCACGCGGCTACGTTCACCGGGTTCAATCGTCACCAACGCATCGGTCGGTTCAACACCAGGCCCACTTCGAATACCGGACACAATGGCCTCCGCGGACTCGGAGGAAGCATTGATGATCTCAAGGGACACGTCAGCCCGTCCGCCTTCAGACGACCCGCCCGGGCAGAACCAGGTTCCGTTCCCTCGAGAGAACACCGGGACTGAATAACCCTCGGGGACAACCAACTGCTCGATGTCGCGCTCGATCGTCTCCGACACACTGAACTCATCAAAGAACTCGAAACCGTCAAGCACCAACGCAACCGCGAGCATCCCCGCGAGCAGCACGGCTACGACGACACGCAGGAGGCTCACCGTCGATGCCCCATCACTGGGCGAACCGCGATCACGCCGATCAAGAACATAATCGCCGACACCTGCACCACCAGGACCCATCGTCTCCACGGCGCTGTGGAATAGGTCAATTCGCCGGCGCCGCCCGTCTGAGGAACGAACGCGGTCCCATACCCGACCGAACGGCGCTGTGCCACACGAGAACCGTCAACCTCGAACCTCCAGGACGTGTCACTGGTCTGGGCCACAAAGACTTCTGTGCCGTCGGGGATCGGACCCGAGACCTTGTCGCCGCGTCCTGACATCACCCCCGCGGTCCCCCTGATCGGCATGGTCGACAAATCGGAGATCCGGCTGACTTCACTGTCGAAACCTGGAGACGCCGCAGCGCGGACCGAGGTCCAATCCGTGTTGGTGTACACCTCCACAGCGCTGTTGATCCCCTCAAGGCGTTTCAAATCCAACTGGGAAGCAATCGAGGTTCGGAACCCCTCAGGGATCGCAACCGTGTCGTCGGCGTCGCTGAAAGGCGCCGGCGCAAGCCGGTCCAGCAGAACCAGGTACCGAATGCCGAGACCGCCGAGTTCCCTGCCGAGCCGGATCGTGTCACCGTTGATCGCCCGCGACAGCGCCTCGTTCACCAGCGACGCTGAACCGGCGTCGACCGCCGGGAGGCGGTCCGACAGGTTCGGAGGCCCGTCGATCGACGCAACCCATGCAAGATCAGCCACCAATGAACGGCCGTCACCCGGGATGGTCTCAGGAACCCCTATCCACAACACGCGGTAACTTCCGTCTCTGAGCGGATCAGCGAATGGCAGGACGTCCTCATAGTCGCCGCGGGGCATCTCCCAACGGCCGGTCTCCGCGAGGGCAAGCCCCGGTATCGAACCGGCCGCGGCTGCGAGCACAGCCACCGGCAACAATGCCTGACGCCAGCCGAAGCCCGCGCTCGGCAGATCGTGTTCGAACGCCACGATCGCCACCCCGCAGGCCAGCGCCACACCCGCAGCGGCGGGCGCCAACAGAACGCTGTTGTCGGGCACGCCGAACGGCAGCCGACCCAGAGCCGCAACCCAGGTCAACCCCCAGCTCGCAATCGCAACAGACCAGCCGCGAACCGCCAGACCGAACCGCCACGAACGCCCGATCAACACCGGTATGGCCATCAACAACCCGAAAGCCCAGATGAAGACTCCCGGCTCTCTCGGACCGATGTCAAAGCTGAGAATGTCGACCAGCGAGATCGCGGAGGCTGAACCGTCACGTCCGCCCGCGAGGGGCGCCCAACTCGGACCCGCGGCGAGCAGGTCCGCCAGAAACGGCAGGACAAGCACCGCGACCACCGGCACCGCCAGAATCACACACGAAAAAAGCCGCAGAATCCCATGGAAGTTGACCGTCAGGACAGCAGCGAGGAAAAACCCTGCGATCATCGGAACGGCGATCAGAGCCGCTGACAGATCGAAGAGGGCGGTCACGCCGACAGTCGCACCGATCGTCCATCCGAAGCGGCCCACCGAGTGTTGGGGGTCATCGGCCCTGTTGGCCGACCATGCCGACTGCGCGCTCAGCATCGCCCCGAGCAGCCACGGCGCAAGCGCATAGGCGTAGATCCCGCCGATGCTGGCATTGGCAACCGCGGCCCAGGGCAGCGGAATCACCGCGTATACGAACAGACAGCCGATCTGAGCCCGCCGCGAGCCGGTCGGGCGGAGCATCCGCCAAGCTCCCACCAAACCCACCACGACGGGCAACAACACCCACAACGTGCGCGCCAGACCCGTGGCGCCGCCCAACAAGATCGACAACAGACCAAGCAGACCCGCAGTGCTCGCGGCAGCACCGGTGCTGCCCATGTCGCGCTCGCGCCAACCGCTCCACCAATCACCGATCATCTCCCAGCCCGACCCGCCGAACGAGAGGTAATCGCCGATCGCAGGAATCCCGCCGCTGATCAACGACCGCGAACCGAACAGCACGAACAACCCCACCAGGCCGCAGACAACAGCAGAGATCCGGGCCGTGCCCGTGCGCATGACCGATGCCAGTTCCTGTCCCACCGCATGCGCGCTGTCGGGACCGATCCGTCCCCTCACGAGCGCATTGAGCCGCACGCTTCCACCCTGTTGGAGGGCCCGGACGTCCTTGTGCCGAGTTCTTCGGATTTGCCGCAACGCCCGTCGCCGGCTGTGGATCTCCCCCAAACGAGCGAAATTCCAGAGCCAAGCCGACCAGATGTCGCGGAAATGCCCGAACCGTCTCGCGAACAGTGCGGCCATCGACTCGCCGAACGAGAACAGGAACGCGAACGGCAGCAGGCAACACAGAGCCGGACGGCTCGATGTGACCATCACCGTGCGCAGTTGGTGACGGGCCTGCAGCGGACCGTCGTCGTCTACCCCGGTGCGTGTCGAGAGCGCCTGTCGATGCCGAACCCTCGCGTCGGGAACCGCCATCACCCTCGCACCTGCAAGCTGCGCCCGAAAGCAGAGATCAACGTCTTCGCAGTGATAGGGCATTCCCGGATCGAACCCGTCGAGGTCCCGGAACAGGTCGGTGCGAATCAGAATGCACGCCGAGGGGACCGCGAAGACATCGACGACCGCGTCGTACTGCTCCTGGTCGATCTCGCCGGGTTCGACAACGTCAGCAGCCACCGCCAGACGGTCGACGATGTAGGCGACGTGCTGCAGGCGGTCGGGATTGTCCCAATCGACCAGTTTCGGCCCCACGATCCCCGCGTTCGAGCGCAAGGACTCAACCACAAGCAATCGGACCGCGTCCGGCTCCAAGGCGATGTCATCGTGGCAGATCATCAAGAACACCGGGTCGACGTGAGTGTCGAGAAGCGCATTGGCGGCCGCGGAGAACCCGTCAGTGTCAGACGCATCAAGCACGGAGGCCTCAGGCAGATGACTCTGCACCCGAGCGGCCAGGTCCGGATCACCGGCAGCATCCACCACCATGACTTCCAGACGCTGATAGTCCTGTGTGGCGAAACTCTCCAGGGTCTCCTCGAACCAGTCTCCGGGGGCGTGCGCGACGATCACGGCCAGGACTGACGGTGTCGTGTCCCTGGCTTGCGGCGTCAGAATCTCCGAGCCGGTCTCGGCTCCCATCGCCGCAGTCTGCGCACCCGGCAGCGGTTGGTCGGTTCGATCAGCCACAATCGCCCGAGGTTACCGCCGCTGCGGCTGCGGCGGGTGATCGCCCAAGCACCTGTGTTGAGAGCAGAGCCGGCCGGGCGTAGAGTCTACGACGATGAGCGGCCGACCGGTGATGACCAACGGTGGACGGTTCACTGGAAACGACTTGACTGAAGACCTGATATGCGTGCGCTGGTAACCGGTGCAAACGGTTTCGTGGGACTTCATCTAGTGGCTCATCTGGACGCGTGCGGTGACGAGGTGATCGAGTCCGACACCAACATCTTGGACCGCGAAGCGATCATCGCGACCATCACCGCAGCGAAACCCGACGTGGTGTACCACCTCGCCGCGCAGGCCGACGTGGGCGGTTCGTGGGACTCCCCGGTCGACACCCTGCGAGTCAACGTGGAAGGCACACTCAACGTCTGTGACGCTTCCCGGCTCGCCGGGGCCCGACGCGTCCTGGGCATCACCAGCGCGGACGTCTACGGCCTCCTGGACCAGACCGGCCCCGACCGGCTGGACGAGTCGACACCATTACGACCAACGAGTCCTTACGCGGCCAGCAAAGCAGCATCTGAGAGCATCTATGCCCAGGCATGGCTCGGCCACGGTCTCAACGTCGTGTTGGCCCGCAGTTTCAATCATCTCGGCCCGGGACAATCCGACCGCTTCGTTGCTTCGGCTTTAGCGAGCCGGGTCGCGGCCAACGAACGCAGCGGCACCACGACGGTGTCGGTCGGCAACCTAGAAGCTCGCCGCGACTTCACTGATGTGCGTGACGTCGTTCGGGCCTACCGACTGCTGATGCAACACGGCACTCCCGGCGAGGTGTACCACGTGTGCTCGGGTCAGGACCGTTCAGTCCGAGAGATCGCCGAACAACTCGTAGGCTTGGCTGCATTCCCTATGACGCTCGAACTTGATCCAGACCTGTTGCGCCCCGTCGACCTCAAGGTGCTCTGCGGCGACAACACCAAGATTCGCTCCCAAACCGGTTGGGTGCCGCAAATCCCGATCGAAACCACCCTCGGCGACCTGCTCGAGTTCTGGCGCCACAACCCCGCCGGCGTAGCAACGCCCCAACACACCTGAGACAAGGATCACTGTGGCTGAACGCGCGCTCATCACCGGCATCACCGGCCAAGACGGTTCATATCTGGCCGAACTGCTCCTCTCGGCGGGCTACGACGTGATCGGCATGGTGCGTCGCTCCAGCACCGTCAACTTCGAACGCATCGCCCACATTCAGGACCAGGTGCGTTTCGCTCCCGGCGACCTGCTCGACGAAGTATCGATGATCGAAATCCTGAGAACCTACAGGCCGACAGAGATCTACAATCTCGCAGCCCAATCGTTCGTCCAGACGTCCTTCGGCCAACCGGTCCTCACCGGTGAGACGACTGCTCTGGGAGTGACCCGTCTGCTCGACGCCGTCCGACTCGTCGATCCTGAGATCCGCTTCTACCAGGCCAGCTCCTCGGAGATGTTCGGTAAAGTCCAGGAGGTACCACAAACAGAGGAGACTCCGTTCCACCCCCGCAGTCCCTACGGAGTGGCCAAGGTGTACGGACACTGGATCACGGTCAACTACCGCGAGAGCTACGGATTGCACGCCACATCGGGCATCCTGTTCAACCACGAGAGCCCGCGCCGGGGCATGGAGTTCGTCACCCGCAAGATCAGCCATGCAGTAGCTCGGATCAAGCTCGGTCAAATGGACGAACTGCGCCTCGGAAACCTCGACGCCAAACGAGACTGGGGTTTCGCGGCCGACTATGTCGATGCGATGTGGCGGATGCTGCAACAAGACTCGCCGGAGGACTACGTGATCTGCACAGGGGAAACGCATTCGGTCCGCGAGTTCTGCGAACTCGCCTTCGACCATGTCGGCCTGCGCTATGAGGACCACGTGGTGATCGACGAGTCGTTCATGCGCCCCGCCGAGGTGGACCTTCTCGTCGGGAATGCCAAGAAGGCCAAGGCCGAACTCGGTTGGACACCCCGGACCTCCTTCGGCGATCTCGTGCGGCTGATGGTCGACGCCGACCTGGACCTGCTCCAAGGTCGCCTGCGGGGCTTGGCTTGAGGCACACCGTTCTCGCCGGTGGGGTCGGCGCGGCACGGTATCTTCAGGGCGCCGTCGAGGCGTTCGACCCGGCTGACGTCGCTGCAGTCGTCAATGTCGCAGACGACGTGACCCTCCACGGGCTGCGGGTCTGCCCTGATCTCGACACCTGCACCTACACCCTCGCAGACGCGATAGATCCGCAGCGAGGCTGGGGTCTCGTCAACGAGACTTTCAACGCCATGGCGGCGGTGGGACGCTACGGCGGGATCGACTGGTTCTCTCTGGGCGACCAGGATCTCGGCACCCACCTCTATCGCACCCAGCGCCTGGCGGAGGGCGCAACATTGACCGAAGTCACCGCCGAGATCAGCACGGCCTGGGGAATCAAAGCAGCACTGCTCCCCGTTTCCGACGACCTGATCGAAACCAGAGTCACGCTCGCCGACGGCGCAGAGATCGGCTTCCAGGAGTACTTCGTTCGGCTGGCCCATGCTGTGGAGATCTCGTCGGTGCGCTTCGCAGGTGTGGAGCAGGCGCGCCCCACCGTCGCGGCTCTGGCAGCCATCGAATCGGCTGAAACGCTGGTGATCGCGCCGAGCAACCCGCTCGTCTCGATTCAACCGGTGCTGCGCGTTCCGGGTGTCGAATCTGCCGTGCGGGCTCGTCGCGCTGGCAACGTCGCCGTCTCGCCGATCATCGGTGGTCGGGCCCTCAAGGGTCCCGCCGACAGAATGATGCGAGAACTGGGTGAGCAAGCAACGGTTGTCGGTGTCGCCCGCCGTTATCGAGACCTGGCCGCGACCCTGGTCATCGACGAGGTCGACTCCGAGTTCGTCGGCGAGATCGAGGACCAGGGAATGCGAGTCATTGCTGTCCCGACGATCATGTCCGAACCGGGTGTCGCCCGCGCTCTGGCCGAGACATGTCATCGAGCTGGGGTATCGCGGTGAGCGACCTTGAGATCATCGGTGTGGGGGGCATCGCCGAGGTGAAGCCGGGCGACGACCTGGCCGCTCTCATTCTTGCTGCGGGCGCGGACCTCCGAGACCGTGACTGCCTGGTGATCACACAGAAGGTCGTCTCCAAGGCCGAGGACCGGCTAGTCGCTGTCGATCCGGACGATCCGTTGTCGCACAAGCCGTTGGTGGAACGCGAATCGGTGCGCGTCCTGCGAAGGCGAGGCGACCTGATCATCAGCGAGACCAGCCACGGCTTCGTCTGTGCCAACGCCGGGATCGACCTGTCGAACGTCGAGCAGGGTCAGGCTGCTCTGCTGCCCATCGACAGTGATCGCTCAGCGCGCGGGATCCGTGACCGGCTCAAGGCCCGAGCCGGGATCGAAGTGGGTGTGGTGATCAGCGACACCTTCGGACGCCCCTGGCGACGCGGCGTCACAGACGTCGCCATCGGATGTGCCGGAATCGCCGCTGTCGTCGACCTCCGCGGCTCAATCGACACTTTCGGGCGTGAGCTGACGGTGACCGAGGTCGCCGCAGTCGACGAGATCGCCGCGGCCGCAGACCTGGTGATGGGCAAGGCAGCCGGAATCCCCGCGGTCATCGTTCGAGGACTTCCCGAGGTGTGGTTCAGACCCAGCAGCGTCGCCGACGAGATCGTCCGCTCCCCCGCCGAAGACCTGTTCCGCTAACCATCTCTTGCAAGCGTCAGATCGCACCGCTCTCAGCCATTGAACTCAGCCGTCGAGTCGCCCTCGTATCTCCAATACCGCCGCGAGATCAACTAGATCTGATTCATCGTTCTCACATGGTTCATTGTTGAACCAACCCGATGGTGGTAACAGTATTTCATCCACGGTAGTTGCACGGTCGGAAGGAGCCACCAGCAAGAACTTTGCATTGGTCCATGTACAGTGGACGATCTCGCCGGTTACCATCGATATAATATATACAAATCTCTTGCCACAAGCAGGTTCGGTTGATTGTATTGCTATCGCAAACAACTCACCATCGGTTCCAAGAAGGCTCGCTCCCCATGTTCTCGGAGTTCCGGAAGGCTCCCTAACCAAACCCGTATTTGCTCCGTGTTCGGAAGCGGACGATTCTTCACCTCCGAGAGGATCGTCCAAGTAGTTCCAGGGTCGAACGTGATATTGGCGAAGAATCCCATTTACGTCCAATGAGAATCCGTTATCGTAATGAGTCAAAACAAACGACAACTCGCCCGAAGAGAATTGTTTACTGGACTGATTATATAGTCTAAGAAAGGCGAGATAATCTTCGTGACTAACGGGACGGTTTATCGCTACTTCTCCCCATACTCCTGCTACGCGGGAATATTGCGAAGCATCAGAAGAGGAATCAAAATTCTCATACGGCAGGTTCCAATCGCTGTTATCCGAGACAAAGAACGTCCAACAATCGATTGCATGAGAACCGATCACTTTGGTTTTGGTCACAAGGTTGGTTTTGGCATCAAGGAATTGGAAATCAATAGACGGATCAGAATTGGGATAATTCGTATGCGCATATAGAACTCCTCGAAATCCAGCGGATGGTAGTTTTGTGACATATTCGATTTCCGATAGATTTTCAGAATCCAAAGAATCTCCTTCCTCTAAATCTCCTTTAGTTTCCGCGTGGCGGACCGGTGCAGTTGTTGGTTCCGATTCAGCGTAGAACACCGATGGATTCTGAGAGCGCGAACCGTCTATAACTGGTAGAGTTGTTACCACGGTTTCGGGGCCTGCCTCCGCAATGCTCCGAGATGGAATAGTTTTCTGAGAAGTCAGTGCGATTTCCTGAGAGTTCGATTGCGATTCATTTAGCAATCCATTTCGTTCTGATGTTTGCACTGAAGTACATCCTACACAAATGAAAGCCATACCGATTACCAAAGCAAAAATCGAATCAAAGATGTTCATTCGAGAATTCCTTACAAATCTAAAGTTGCGTCAATCCTGACCATCGGCACCTTCCCGCATTATTATTAGAGAATGCATGCATCATGATAAAATTCCGTTAGCGACGGTATCCGTCGGGGTTCTGGGAATGCCAGCGCCAATGGTCCGCCATCATGTCGTCGATGCCCAACTTCGCCTGCCAGCCGAGGAACTCGAGCGCTAGGTCAGTAGCGGCCCAGGTCTTGGCGACATCGCCCGGACGACGTTCGACAATCTCGTAGGGAATGTCCCTGCCGGTCGCCCGTCGCGCCGCTTCGATCAACTCCAGCACGCTGGTGCCCGAACCGGTGCCCACGTTGACAGCGGTCGCACCCTCGTGGCCCGTCACCAGCACCTCCAGCGCGGCCACATGCGCTTCGGCCAGATCAACGACATGCACGTAGTCACGGACACCAGAACCGTCTGCAGTGTCGTAGTCGCCGCCGAAGACCGGAAGTTTCTCACGGCTGCCGCTGGCGACCTCCATCACCAGGGGCACCAGGTTGTTCGGGATGTCGTTGGGGTCCTCGCCCAGTGTTCCGGAGGCATGCGCACCCACCGGATTGAAGTAGCGAAGCATGATCGCCGCCAGCGGTCGCACCGCGCAGACGTCGTTGATTATCTGCTCGCTCATCAGCTTCGTCCAACCGTAAGGACTCATCGCTCCGACCGGTGCCGTTTCGGTCACCGGCAGGATCTCGGGTTGTCCGTACACCGTGCAGGACGATGAATGAACAAGCTTGTCGACGCGGTGCTCGAGCATTGCGTCCAGCACCCCGAGCAGCGAACCCACGTTGTTGCGGTAGTAGCGACCCGGCTCGGAGACTGACTCGGACACAGCCTTGTGCGCGGCGAAATGCACCACTTCGGTTATCTCGTGCTGCTCGAAGACCCTCCGCACGGCATCGGCGTCGAGCAGGTCGGCTTCCACAAAAGCCAGCTCATCGGTGGTCAGCGCGCGGACCGCGTCGACAGCAGCCGGCGAGGAGTTGGCGAAGTTGTCGACTATGACGACCTCATAGCCCGCTTGGTGGAGGGCAACCGCCGTGTGCGAACCGATATAGCCGGCGCCACCGGTGACCAGAACCGCCATGTCAGTCGCTCGACGGGATCTTGGATCCGTCGACGAGCCGGCCTGCGCAGACTCTCACCCCATCGCCGACTACCGACATGCCGGTGACCTTGGCCCCTTCTCCGATCCGGGCCCCGGGTCCCACGACTGAACCATCGACCAAGGCATCCCCATCGATCACCGCGCCACCCATGATGATGCTGTCGCGAACGACCGCACCGGCGGCCACGGTCGCACCCTCCATGACCACCGACCTCTCCACCTCAGCGTCGTCATCGACACGGGCACCAGCGGCTACGCCGGCCATCGCGGCGCCGCGGACGCCGTCGATCAGATCCAGCTGTGCCTGCACATAGGTCGACGGCGTGCCGATATCGATCCAGTAGGCCCCAGACTTCACAGCCCGAAGTCGGTTCTCGGCAACAAGCGAAGGGAACACCTCCCTCTCGATGGAGACTCGCCGACCGGGGGCGATGCACCCCAGGATCTCAGGTTCAAGCACGTAGACGCCGGCGTTGATCCAGTTCGTGGGAGCCTCGTTTCGGCTGGGCTTCTCAACGAACCCCAACACCCTGCCCTGCGCGTCGGTGGGGACGACACCGAAGCGCGACGGGTCCTCGACCCTGGTGAGAGCGATAGTGGCCTGCGCCCCCGTCTCGTGGTGTCGGTCCCACAGCGAACCGACATCGATGTCGGTCAGCACATCGCCGTTCACAACAAGGAAGGGCTCGTCGATCCCCGCCGCATCGGCCGCGAACCGGACAGCGCCCGCGGTGTCCAGAGGTTCGGGCTCGACGGCATAGCTGAGCGAGACGCCGGCACAGACAGCATCCGGATACGCGGCGCGGAACAGGTCTTCCTTATAACCCAGAGCGAGCGTCACCTCGCTGACGCCGCCATGTCTCAGTGTGCTGATGACATATTCGATCATCGGCCGGTCAACCACCGACAGCATCTGCTTCGGGGTCGTCGCCGTCAGGGGCCGGAGCCTCGTTCCAAAGCCTCCAACCAATACAACGGCCTTCATGGCCATGGCCCTAGCCGTCGCTCCCATCGGACTCTTCGACGACTTCAACAGGCACGGTCTCAACAGGCACGGTGTCAACAGGCACGGTGTCAACAGGCACGGTGTCCTCGCTGAGCGGAATCAGCGTGGTGGTCGCAGTCGGGCCTGGATCCTCCCACTGGATCTCCGAGCCGACGCCCACGAGTGCTGCAATCACATCCGAACCCGGAGGCGGCGGGTCGTCTCCGACCGCTACCAGAGCGAAGCTGAAGCCCTCGCCGTCTTCAAGCAGACGAATGTCATCGAAGTCGTCTTCGTACACCTCTATGATCTCAGGCCCGCCGGCTGCCCCGATATTCCAGCGGGCGACCTTGACCACTGCCGGTTCACCGTCGCAACCGTCCTCAGCGAGGATCGGGGAGAACTCGCCGTTCTCTGCGAAAATCCCGTCGACGTCGATCGACGCGTTCATGGCTTCGAGGAAGACCCCGAGACGGGCGTCGTCGCCTGTCGCCGAGCTGTTGTAGGGGTGGATGTGGATCAAAGAGTCCCCGTGGCTGTGGATGCCGTCAGGATCGACGTCGCCTCTGAAAAACGGCACCGGCTCGCCGCAGTCGTAGATCGCGTATGCCGAGTGCCAGTGATCCTCTGTCGTCGGCGAAGTCACGGGGTCACGCGAACCGCGGGCGGCAACCACCAAGACAACCCCGAGCACCACGACCAACGCCACAATGAGCGGAAAACCGAGTTGACGACGCTCTGAAGCACCTTTTGAAGAGGCCGCGGCCCGGGCCGCACGTTGAACCTTCTTGGACGAGCTTGCTTTTACCACGAGCCATTACGCTAGCGCTGAAGCAACGACGAACGGCGCGCGGCATCCGATTCGCAGTTCGGCACGTGTGGCGGCCATCGCATCTCGGCTCACCGGGTGCGTTCCAACTCTGCAAAGAGGTCCGCGTACGCTCCGGCCACCCCATCGGGCGACGCGCACTGCAACACGAACTGCCTCCCCGCAGAACCCATCTTCGCCAGGTCCGCATTCTCCACCAGATCCAGCACGGCATCTGTGAAGGCCGCTTGGTCCTGAGGCTCAACCACCACTCCCGCCCGCTGCGACGAGACCACGGTCGCCACCTCAGTGCCGGAGTCGACCGACGCCAGCACTGCGCGGCCGGCCGCCAGGATCGAATAGAGCTTCGAGGGCGCCGACGACCTGCCGAGACCACAGCGCAGAGCGATGACATGCACATCACCGGCCGCCAGGACCTCGCCGAGCCGTTCCGCCGGCTGGTAGTCGACGAAGACCAGGTTGTCGAGCCCGCGGGCGAGCAACTCAAGCTCTGGTCGTCTCGAACCGTTGCCGTTGATGACAAAGACCACATCGTCACGGTCAGCCAACGCGCGGGCCGCTTCGACCATCAGCTCCAGCGGCTGGGAGAACCCGAGATTGCCGGCGTACATGACAACAGTCCTGTCTCCGAGGCCGAACTCGGACCGATAGGCATTGTCACGCGCCTGCGGTCGGATCAGCTCGACATCGACAAAGTTCGGGATGAGCCGAACCTTGTCCGCAGCACGCTCCTCGGTCGTCCCGCCGGCGATCTTCGACTCGACATTGCCGCGGAGGTCCTCAGAAAGCACCGTCACCGCATCGGCGCGACGGTACACGAACCGCTCCAGCCCTTCGAGCAGGCGGATCACACGTCTATTCGAGATCGCTCCGACTTCCACGGCCACATCGGGGAAGACATCCTGAACGTTGAACACGAAAGGTGCTCGGCGCAACCTCGCTGTCAACCAGGCGGCCAGGCCGAGCGAGAGCGGAGGCGACATCGCCATGACCACTTCCGGGCGCCGCCGCCCCGTCAACGAACAGAGACAGGCCAACGCGGTGAAACCGGCGAAACCGAATGCACGGGCTGTGATATTGCGCTTGTTCGTAGGGAAGGGATAGACGCGGGAGATCGAACCCCAGGGGGTCTTCTCCCTGCGAATGACCCGACCCTTCCAAGCCTCATCCACCGCATGCTCCAGATACCAGGGCAGCGATGTCACAACGTGGACTTCGTGGCCGCGTGACACTAGCCCGCGGACAATCTCACTGATCACAACCCCGGTCGGAGCGGCATCAGGTTCAAAATGGGGACAGACGACCTGAATCCGCATCAGAGGCTCCGCCAAGCATCAACCAGTCGAGCAGCCGCGGACGCCGGGGCGTAATGCTCAGATCGCGCCTGCCCCGCAGCACTCAAACGACTCGCCAAAGATCCGTCTGTGACGATCTCGTCGATGGCGTCAGCCCACACTCCCGGCTCGTCTGCGGGAAGCAGGATCCCCGCGTCCGCCACGACCTCGGGCATGGCGCTGTTGTCGCCCGCGACCACCGGAGTGCCCGCATGCATGGCCTCAAGCAGCGGCAGGCCGAAACCCTCATAACGCGATGGAAACGCCAGCACATCAGCTCGTCGAATCAGCGCCGACAGCAGCGAGGGGGACACCCGACCGAGCCGTCGCACCCGAACCCGCGATCTGGCGACCCTCGAGGCAACCCCGGCTTCAGCTCTGCCCTCACCACCGGTGAGTACCAGAGTCAGGTCGCGGTGACGATCAGCAAGCCGATCGACCGCCTGAATCAACCCCAGATGGTTCTTGTGAGGATGGGTGGCGGCCGGATACAGCACCAGTGGACCGTCGCCCAGTTCCGCAATCTCAGCTGGGTTGTCGTGATCTGCCGGCGCCGGATCCCAAGTCGAGGACACCACCCGAACCCTGTCCGGACTGACGCCGAGCTTTTCTTCAACAGACTCCGCGACCCATCTCGACGGAGTGCAGACCAGTAATGCCGCCGCTGCCGAGCGTTGCAGCGCCCAACGCAGATACTGGTGTTTCGCGCGGCTGAAGTTCTCGGGCATGTCGAGGGGCTGCAGATCGTGAATGGTCAGGACTGCCCGAGGGTTTCGAACAGCCGGCAGGCGCCCGCCGAAATGATGCACGACGTCGGCGTTGCGAGTGGCTCGATGAACCTGAGTCGATTCGACCAATATCCGGAACCCGCGGATGCCCAAAGGACCCGCGAGCCGAGCAGACGGCAGCGCCGCCATCCACGGATGGCTCTGCTGCAACCGCCTTGAGGCAACGATCTCAAGTGCAAGATCGGCCGGCGCACTGCGCACGACCGAAGCGAGCAGCCGAGTCGTGTACTCCTCGCTCCCGCCGACATCGCCGGGCACCAACCAGGCGAGATTCACCGCAACCGAGATCACTTGAGCACCCCGCCGTACACGGCGGCGATCTCCGCAGCGGTGCGCTCCCAGGTCATGGTCTCGGCCCTCTGCGAACCGGCGAGCGCCAGCTTCTCACGGAGCGCGTCGTCGGCGGCGACCGAATCGATGCCCGCTGCGATCGAATCGACGCTGGCCGGATCAACGAGCACCCCCGCAGACCCCGCGACTTCGCCTGTGGCGGTGCAGCCGCTGGTGACCACCGCCGTGCCTTGGGCCATCGCCTCCAGCACGGGCATCCCGAAACCCTCCATGAGACTCGGGTAGACGAACACGTCGGCCAGGTCATACAGCACTCTGAGATCGCGGTTCGGCACGGATCCGAGGTGACGCACGTCGACGGTCGAACCGGCGATCAACTCAGCCGCATCGACTCCCCAACCACCGGGTCCGACGAGAAGCAGCGGCAGACGAGTCTCGGACCGCTCCACCGCTGAAACCAGCGACTCGAGATTCTTGCGAGGCTCGGCGGTACCGACCCACAGCAGGAATCGCGGCGGCAGTCGATAGCGGGACCGCACCTCAATGCGGTCACTCTCACTCACCACCCGCGCCGCGACACCCCACGGGACGACACGGAGCCGGTCAGCTGAGAGACCGCGCGAGACACAATCGTCCGCCGTGTGCTCCGACGGCACCATGACGGCATCGGCATGCCGTTTCGCCAACTCGAAGGCACGGCTCATGAAAGCTACGCCTCGTCGGCTGAAGTGCTCGGGATGGCGAAGAAACGCAAGATCATGGACAGTGACCACCAGCGCCGCGTCACCCGATGGGGGAATCACGCCTCCGGTTGCGTGAACAACATCGAGGCGTCCAACCCGCGATTGCACTTTGGGCCTGCGGAACCGGTGCCAGGCCTCGTACAGCACCACGCGGCCCAACCCCATGTGGCACACCTCGACGGGTGGGGCCGCGAACTCGTCGGGAGGGCTGCGGTGCGCGGCTGCTATGCCGACGACCTCCCAATCGGAGCACCGCGCCAGAGCAGCCAGACTCTCGACCACCGAGACAGCGGTGCCACCTGGGACACGATGCCAGCACTGCTCGACGACGGCGCCGACACGACCATCCACCATCTATGTGGCCGCGGCCGCGTCGACTTCTCGGGGAGGCGCCGGAGCCGGTTCTTCCGGCAGCTCGGTGGGCAGAGTGATGAGCATCTCGGTGTACTCGCCGATCTCGGAGTCCACGCTGATCGTTCCACCATGTTGGCGCACGATGTCACTGGAAATGGCGAGACCCAGCCCAGTGCCCCGGTCGGTGGGCTTGGTCGTGAAGAAGGGGTTGAAGATCTTGTCGGCGACATCGGGAGGGATGCCGTTGCCGTTGTCCCTGATCCGGATCTCGACTTGATCCTCAGTGCGCCGGGTGCTGAGCCGCAACGTAGGAGAATACGACTCTCCGTATGGTTCGTTCTCCTCTGATGAACCCCAGATCTGGCGCCGTTTCTCATCGGTGGCGTCGCAGGCGTTGCCCACCATGTTCAAGAACACCCGGCTCAAATCTCTGGGGATCACCCTCATCTCCCCGACCGCCTCGTCCAGATCGTGCTGCAGATCGAGCTGGAACTCCGAATCAGCGGCACGCGCGGAGTGATAGGCCAAGCGAGCGTGCTCCTCCAAGAGGTTGTTGATGTTGGCCAACTGCCATTCACCGGTGTCTCGACCCATCGAGAGCATGTCGGTCACGATCCGGTTGGCACGATCCCCGTGGGAGCGAATCCTCTTGAGGTTGTCACCGAGATCACCCTTTATCTCTGCGATCCATGACTTCTGATCTTCTGAGATGTTGTCGCCGATCTCCTCGAGAATCTCGTTCAGCTCTTCAATCAGTTCCTCCGAAGCCTCCGAGAAGTTCTTGACGAAATTCAGAGGATTCTTGATCTCGTGCGCAACACCCGCCGTCAGCTCACCAAGTGCGGCCAATTTCTCCCGCATGACGATCTGGTCTTGTGCCCGTTGCAGGTCGACTAGCACTTCTTCGAGCTGAGCGTTCTTCTCCTGCAGTTCCTCTGCCAACAGTTCGACCAGGTTGAGCCTCTGCACTTCCAGAGCGTGTTGGCGGAACACCTCGACGGCCGCACCCATGTCCGCTATCTCGTCGCGCCCTCCGACGTCGGCCGTGAGCTCCAGATTGCCTTTGGCCATGCCGCGCATCCAGTCCGACAGGCGCGCCAGGCGACGCAGAAGCACCCGCCCGACCTGATAGATGATCAACAGACCACCGACAATGCTGATCGCGCTGAGCGCCAACAGCAGGGTCTGGCCGGTCCAGATCGCGTTCTCAGACGCCTGGGTCGCCTCCTGAACACTGATCTCCGCGGCTCCGACCAGCGAGTTCACATTGTCGAGGAGATCCGCGGCGACTGCACGGTTGCGGTTGAGGAGTTCCTCTTGGGACTGCAGCAGACGCAGCTCGGACTCGCGCAGATCGAACCCTCCCCGCTCGCCACCCAATGCGAACAGTCTCTCGAACAGCCGATCGAACTCATCAGCCAAGATCGGGTCGCTCTCCCTCAGCTGGGAGATATTTCGCTGGATACGGGCCGACGACGCCTCGAAGCGCTCACGCAACGGCTCAATGGTCGAGGCATCGGACAAACCGAATGCGCTGGCGAGCAGCTGGGTCGAGATGTTGGCGTTGGCTTGAAGCTCGGACAGGAAACGGAACTTCCGGAGCTCCTCCTCGGACAGGTGCTCAGCACGCGAACTGGGCGGCTCGCCGAGGTCCCGGTACCCGGTCATCAGGAAGAAGAACTGATCGTCGAGGGCCGGGATCAGCGCCGCGTCGATCTCCGCGCGCAATGCGTCGAGTTGTGCTTGCAGGCCGGACTTCAGGCCTTCGAGTTGGAACAACTCGAGGCGGTCAAACTTGATCTCCTCGATGTTCGAGCGGAGCGTGACCCCGAGCCCCCTCACGAGCTGATTCTGGCCGGGCCGCGTCGCGGTCGACTCCAGGACCACCAGTTCCGAATCGAACGCGGCGTAGGTCTCGTTGATGCTCGCCACAACAGAATCAAGGTCTTCCGGCGTGGCCGCGGCGATGCGAGGCGTAGCGGCGATCAAGTCACCGCTGTACTGGGCGACGCTGAAAGCAACCGCCATGGCCGGCACGCTGCCCTCGTTGACCCGCTCTTGAACATCTCCTACCCGGTTGATGGAGAACCAACCCACCAGACTCGCCGCGACGGTCAGCACGACAGCCGCGCCGATCCCCGAGTACAGGCGGGTCGAGATGCGAAAACGGCGCTCGGCAATTCGCTTGAGCCAGTCTCTCATTGCGCCAAGTCCTGCCAGTCGCTGAGAGGGCGGTACTCGCCGTTCTCATCGATCATGGTCCAGAACACCTGGTCCGAGCCCTGGTTGTCATCCTCTCCATAGTTCAGTGTGAATCCGTCGACATCGATGGGCTCAGAGGAAGCGAAACGATCCGAGAAGCACTCCCTGTCGACGGTTCGCCCGCAACTCTCCAGAGCAGCGATGGCCAACCGGCCCGCAAGGTACCCCTCCAAAGAAACGAATCCGGGCGCGGCTTCGAAGTGGTACGCCTCCAAGGCGTCGAGGTAGGAGGCCACCACCGGGACGTCCGCATCGATCGGGAAAGGCACGACCTGGGTGGTCAACACTCCAGCGCCGTCGGGACCCAGCTCCTGGGACAGCGCGTTGCTGCCAACGAACGAGATCGTGACGAACACCGCGTTCATGCCTGTCTCGCGCGCCCAGCGAATCAGCCAAGCCACTGGCTGGTACGCGCCGATCACGATCACGCCCTCGGGATCGCCCTGCTTGAGATCCAACAGCCCGGTCTTCACGGCGGTCGTGTTGCGCGGGTACAGGCCCACAGACACAGCCTCCATGCCGCGGCGGTCGAGCGCCGCGCGCGCGCCGTTGTATCCGGCTTGACCGAAGGAGTCGTCCTGGTACATCACCGCGATCCGTTCAATGCCCAACTCAGAGACCAGGCGATCCACCATCTCCTCGGTCTCCTGGTTGTAGGACGCCCGCAGATTGAACACGATGCTCTGCTGCGGATCTCGCAGGAACGCGGCGCCGGTGAAGGGGGCGATGTACGGAATCTCGGCAGCCGAGGCGACGGGGACGGCCGATCGCGAAGTGGGTGTGCCGACAGCGCCGATCAAGGCGAAGACGTCACCGCTGTTGATCAACCGCTGGGTGTTCTCGATGGCGGCCTCGGGTTCGTACTTGTCGTCGAATGAGACCAGTTCGAGGCGCCGCCCGTGTACTCCACCATTTCGGTTCACCTCGTCGAAGGCCGCTTCAATGCCAAGGCGCATACCGTTTCCGAGGTCCTTCGCCGGGCCGCTGAAGGCAGCCGACTGACCGAACACCACGCGGTCCTCGAAGACCCCCGGCGCGGCGCCGAGGACGCCTCTAGTCGGACCGTCGTCGTCACCCGGACTCGCAGTCCTGACCGTCGACGGCTCGGTGGTGGGTGTGCCGTTGCCTGAATCGTTGTCTCCCGACGAAGAACAACTTGCAGCAACCAGCATCCACGACACAGCCAGCACAGCGATCATGCGTCTCGATGAGCGGCGACTCTCCTCCATCACCAGATCACCATGGCACTGTCGGGCTAGTTTCTCTGGATCGTCATAGTCAGGAGATTCCGTCCGTTCTCGCGTCGATAGCTGACGTTGTCCATCATGGTGCGCACCAGATGCACGCCCAGCCCTCCTACGTGTCGGTCTTCGACCGAACCCGTCACCTCGGGGTCGGGGGCGTCGGTCAAGGGGTCGAAAGCCACACCGTTGTCCGAGAGCCGGATCGACACAAGGTCTTCGGTCGAGGTGACGGCTACGTCTATATCCACAAGCCCTTCATGGCTCCCGTGCGTCATGACGTTGACGACCAACTCTTCAAGCACCAGGTTGACCTTGAACACGATCTCCGGGGACCAGCCCTGCTGCTCTCCGAATTCCTCGACGGCGCCGGCCATCCGCGCCAGCTCCTCAGGATCGTTCTCGAGCTCAAGGGACAGGACGGTGCTAATCGCTCTATCCCTCTGCTCGCAGCGTCATGCAAGTGATGTCGTCAGACTGCGGAGCGTCGCCTGCGAAATCCATGACTGCATCAAAGATGACGTCGTTGACCTCGCGTGCTGCAGTCGGACAGGAGTCCGAGAAGAGCCCCTCCAGACGGTCCATCCCGAACTCCTCTTCAGCCTCATTCATGGCTTCGGTCACGCCATCGGTGTAGAGGATGACTTGATCACCGGGCGAGAGAGTCACGCTCATCTGCTCGTACTCGAGATCGGGCACCAATCCCAGAGCCACGCCTCCGGTCAAAGGCAGGCGGGTGGCTTCACCGTCTGCGTTTATCAGGACAGGCGTGTTGTGGCCGCCGTTCGCGAAGGTCAACATCCGGGCAGAGGGGTCGTACACCGCGTAGATGAGGGTCACGAACATGGCTGTCTCGTTGTCATCGCACAGCAGGTTGTTGACCTCTGCCAACACCTCGCTCGGGTTGCCCAGACCTATCGCAGATCCCTTCAGCAGGGTTCGGCTCGACATCATGAACAGCGCGGCCGGCACACCCTTGTCTGAAACGTCGGCCACGGCCAGCCCGAGCACTCCTCCTTCGAGCCGCATGACGTCGAAGAAGTCCCCCCCGACCGAACGCGCCGGTTTCATGCTGGCGAATATCTCGTAGTCGGCGCTTTGCGGGAAACTCTTCGGGAGGATCGACTGCTGCATCTGCGAGGCGACGTCGAGTTCGTTCTGCAATGCGACGAGCCTGTCCCGCGCGCCGAGGGCGTCGCGCCATTCCAACAGCTGTTGCAACGTCCGATCGATGGTGAGTTTCAAATCGTCGAAGTCGACCGGCTTGGTGACGAAATCGAACGCACCCCGATTCATCGCTGTGCGAATGTTCTTCATGTCGCCGTACGCGGAGATGATCACAGAACGGATGTCGGGATTGACCTTGGGAATCTGGTCGAGCAACGCCAATCCGTCCATCTTCGGCATGTTGATGTCGGACAGGACGATGACGATCTCTTCGTCATCTCGCAGGCGTTCGAGCGCCTCCACACCATTCTGCGCGAATACGAACTGATACTGGCCCGAGCGCACATAGCGTCTCATGCGCTGCTCCACGAGCGGTTGCAGGTCAGGCTCGTCGTCGACTACGAGAATCTTGTACGGGGGTTGTATGCCGCTCATGCTGTTCTACTCCAACTCTTGAGGTCAACCTTCGACGCGGGCCGCTCCCGAGGGGTGAATCAAGCAGCCGCCGACTCAGGCAGGGTCACACCCCAAGTCCCGACAGGGCGTCTCCGGTGTCGGCGTATACGGGAACGATCTTGTCGAAGCCGCTGATCTCGAACACTTCACGGATCGAATCCGAAAGTGAGCAGACCGCGAGCTTGGCCCGCTGTTGTTGGAGGGTTTTGGCAACCAGCAGAACCACGCGCAGACCGGCACTGCTGATATACGACAACCCCTCGAAGTCAAGGACCATCGACTCGCCATCAGTGCCGATACTCGCTTCCAAGCCTTCATGGAAGTCACGAGCGTTGGCACCGTCGACGCGGCCGACAGCCTTTACGATTACCGCCCCACCCGTATTTTCGCTTGATAATTCCATCAGGTTTCATTCCCTCATATCGCGGACCGATGATCGGCAGGATTGCGACTGGCGGCGCTCTCACTGCCGAATCGTCGCCAAGCGTACACGGGTCTGCCGCCCGATGTCATTCTCGAACCAAGAAAGCCGTGCAGAGACCCGAAATCTGGGCACCGAGCAGGCGACGGCGTGAGCGAACCAACCATTCAGCCTTCCTCGGGCATCAGCACGAACTCGGGATAGCTCTCTATCCCCAACTCCCCTGCGTCCTGTCCCAGGCGCTCGACTTGAGCCGAGACCCGGATCCCGAGCAGGGCTTCCATGACCCGCCAAACGACATAGGAGAGGGTGAACACGAACACCCCGATGGCCACTACACCGAGCAACTGGATATGGAAACGGCCGCCTGCTGCGATGGTGACAGCCAATGTTCCCCAGATGCCCGACGCAAGGTGGGCTGGAATTGCGCCCACGACGTCGTCGATCTTCAGCCTCTCGAGCAGTTTCGTAGCCAACGTGCAGACCAGGCCGCCCACCGCTCCGATGATGACGGCCCACCAATGATCGGTGATGGCAGGACCAGCAGTGATCGCCACGAGCCCGGCGATCGCGCCGTTCATGCCGGCGAACAGGTCCATACGTCCCAGCAGCGGCCGCGAGACGGCCAGCGCGGCCAACACACCGGCTGACGCCGAGAGGTTGGTGTTGACCAGGACGTTGCTCATAGATACCGCATCCGTTGCGGTTCCCAGTGCCAGCTGCGACCCGCCGTTGAACGCGAACCAGCCGAGCCAGAGGATGAAGACTCCCAAGGTGAAGATCAGGACGTTGGACGGAGGTGTGGGCTTGACGCTGCCGTCCTCGCGGAACTTGCCGAGCCGGGGTCCCACCACCAAGACGCCGGCGAGAGCTGCCCAGCCGCCCGTACCGTGAACGATGGTGGACCCGGCGAAATCAACGAACCCCTCTTGCGCCAGCCAGCCGCCTCCCCAGGTCCAGGCGCCCACGACCGGGTAGATGAACGCAGTGAGGACCAGCGTGAAGATGAAGAACGGCCACATCTTGATGCGCTCGGCAATGGCGCCGGAGACGATCGACGCGGCGGTGGCCACGAAGACCATCTGAAAGAACCAGTCCGACATCACGGCATACCCGTTGTCGATCACCGCGGCCAGAGCATTCTCGTCTCCGTCAAGCAGCGAGATCTCGTCCGGGGAAGTGGAATAGAAGATCTCGAACGTCCCGATGAACTCACTGACATCGACGTACATCAGGTTGTAGCCGACCACGAAATAGGCGATACCGGCGATCGAGTAGATGCCGATGTTCTTCAAACAGATCATCGACGCGTTCTTGGTGCGGACCGCGCCCGATTCCAGCATCGTGAACCCGGCAGCCATCCACATGATCAACGCGCCCCAGACCAAGAACGCGAACGTGTTGAGAATGAACTGCGTCTCGAGGCTGACGTCAGCGTGAGCAGCCGAGGCAAGACCGGGCATGATCGCCAAGAATGCGAGGGTCAGCGCCGCAAGGCCTGCGATCCTGGCGATCCTTCGGCGGCGAAAGAGATTCGACACATTTCCTCCCTGTGGTAGAGATCGATCAACCCGCGGCAACTTTAGTCCCTATCCAAAGAGCGCGTTGGTGAAACGCGGATGACCGACGCCTCACTCCAGGCGGCTACGATCACACCCATGTCCCGCCACTCCGACGCTGAGCCAGAATTCGAGGATCAGCGGGTCTTCATCACCGGTGGAAGCGGATTTCTCGGGAAATCGGTCCGAGCCGCATTGGCCGGGCGCGGGGTGTCTGACGTGGTCGCCCCCACAAGCTCCGAGGTCGATTTCTTGGACCAGGATCAAGCCCGGGCCGCGATCGCCGACCACGCGCCCCACATCGTGATCCATCTCGCCGCTCGTGTCGGCGGTATCGGCGCCAACCTGCTCGCCCCGGCCCAGTTGTACGTCGAGAACCTGATGCTGGGCACCAACCTGATCGAGGCATGCCGCCTCGCCGAGGTTCCCAAAACACTGGTAATAGGAACCATCTGCTCATATCCCAAACACACGCCGGTCCCATTCTCGGAGTCGTCGCTGTGGATGGGATACCCCGAGGAGACCAACGCCCCGTACGGGATCGCCAAACTGGCGCAGCTTGTCCACCTCCACGCCAACCGGGACCAGTACGGGCAGCGCAGCGCCTACCTCATGCCCACGAATCTCTACGGTCCCGGCGACAAGTTCCACCCCGACGTCTCGCATGTGATTCCCGCGCTGATCCGCAAATGCGTGATGGCCAAAGAGTCCGGAACCGAAGAGATCGAGGTGTGGGGAACCGGCGGCGCCAGTCGCGAGTTCCTCTATGTCGACGATGCCGCGGAGGGCATCGTCCTCGCAGCCGAACGCTGGGAGGGGCCTGAGCCGGTCAACCTCGGGGCGGACCGTGAGATGCTGATCAAGGAGCTCGTCGAGAACATCGTTGAACTGACGGGCTATGACGGCCACATCCGCTGGGACAACAGTCGACCCGACGGCCAGCCCCGACGGGGCGTCGACGCCGGCCGAGCCCGCGAGCTCTTCGGCTTCACCGCCAAAACCGATTTCAAAGACGGCCTGCAAGCCACAATCGACTGGTATCTGGCCAACCGCGAGCTAGCCGAGTCGCGGCGCAGCTAGGGAACCGAAGTACTCGACCGTTCTCCGGACGCCTTCACGCAGATCGACGGACGGGTTCCAACCCAGCAGTTCTTGCGCACGCGTGGTGTCGGGGCGACGACGCTTCGGGTCATCGACCGGCAGCGGGAGGTGGCGAACCGTAGACGCAGAACCGGTGACATACAAGACGATCTCAGCCAACTCCGCGACTGTGAACTCAACAGGGCTGCCGATGTTGACCGGATCGTGCTCGCCCGACTCGAGCAGCGCGACGATTCCGCGCACCTGATCATCCACGAAACAGAAACTGCGCGTCTGAGTGCCGTCGCCGTAGACGGTGAGGGGCGCCCCGGCGAGGGCCGCCACAATGAAGTTCGATACGACCCGTCCGTCATCGGGGCGCATCCGCGGCCCGTACGTGTTGAAGATCCGCACAATCCGAGTGTC
Source organism: Acidimicrobiales bacterium (assembly GCA_965116485.1). GTDB lineage: Bacteria > Actinomycetota > Acidimicrobiia > Acidimicrobiales > Aldehydirespiratoraceae > VXYK01. The sequence goes on along the minus strand of OZ220692.1, from coordinate 1,757,052 downwards.
CAGGTCGTGATACCGGCAATAGGCCATGGTCATCGCCTCAGCGAACCGTTTCGCCTCGTCATAGACGCCGCGGGGTCCCAGGTGATTGACGTTGCCCCAGTACTGCTCGACCTGCGGGTGGACCAGCGGATCGCCGTAGACCTCCGAGGTGGACGCCAACAGGTAAGTCGCCCCTTTGGCCTTCGCCAGACCAAGGGTGTTGTGAGTGCCCAGCGAACCCGCCTTCAAGGTCTGAATCGGCATCTTCGCATAATCGACCGGAGACGCCGGGCTCGCGAAGTGCAGCACCGCGTCCACCCCGCCGGCGACGTCCACATAGTCCGAAACGTCGTGTTCGATAAACGTGAAACTGCGATGTTCCCCGAGATGAGCGATATTCGCCACAGTCCCGGTAGAGAAATTGTCTATGCAGACGACATCGTCCCCACGTGCAATCAGACAGTCGCACAAATGCGAGCCGAGAAACCCCGCTCCACCGGTGACAACGACGCGCACAGCCCTAGTTCCTTCCGATTCCCTGATACGTGAAACCCCTGCTCAGCAGCGCCTCCCGGTCCAGAATGTTGCGGGCATCGACCACGTGACGAGAGACCATGACTTCTGAGATCCTGTCAAGGTCAAGCAGCTTGAACTCGTCCCATTCAGTGGCGACGACAAGCACGTCGGCCCCGTCGGCAGCCGCGTAGGGATCGTCGACCACAGGGATCTCATGATTGTCGACGGTTGCGACCGCCGGATCGTAGGCCCGGACCTTGGCGCCCTGGGCCAACAGGCGGCCCGCCACCTCCAGTGCCGGAGAGTTGCGAGTGTCGTCGGTCCCGGCTTTGAAGGCGAGGCCGAGCAGGGCGACAGTGGCTCCGTTCAACGAGACCACCGACGCGACCTTGCTCACCACACGCTTGAACTGTTCGTCGTTGGCCTTGAGGACTCCCCGCATCAACGAGAAGTCGTAGCCGGCATCCTCAGCCATCGAGATGATCGCCCGCGTGTCCTTGGGAAAGCACGAACCGCCCCAACCCGGGCCTGGAACCAGGAACTCAGCACCGATGCGCTGGTCCTGGCCCATCGCCGCCAACACGTCGCCCACATCGGCGCCGACGGCTTCACAGACCGCGGCGATGGTGTTCACGAAGCTGAGTTTCGTGGCGAGGAAGGCATTGGCCGCATACTTGATGGTCTCCGCCGATGCCGGATCGGTGATCATGACCGGAGCGCCGATGCCGCGGTGCAACTCCGCCACCCGATCTGCAACCGCCGGCTGGTCCGCGCCTATCACCACACGGTCAGGGTTGAGAAAATCATCGATTGCAGTTCCTTCCCGGAGAAACTCCGGGTTGGACACGACCGCAATATCGGGGCGATTCATCGCCTCTTCCACCAGCAGTGTCGAACCCACTGGAACCGTCGACTTGTTGACGACGACCGCGCCGTGCCCGATGTGCGCGCTGATCTCGGCTGCCGCGGCCTTGAGGTGTCTCAGATCCACCGAACCGTCGTCTGATTGCGGGGTGGGCACACAGAGGTAGACGAAGTCCGCGTCACCGACGGCTCCGGCAGACTCGACGACGAACGACAGGCGCCCGGATTCGAGCCCCTCACGGACCAGTTCGTCCATGCCGGCTTCGTGTATCGGCACATCACCGGCCTGCAGGCGCTTCACCTTGTCGACGTCGATATCGGCACACACGACATGGTGGCCCAGATGCGCAAAACAGGCCCCGGTGGTCAGCCCGACGTACCCCGTTCCGATCACCGCGATCCTGCTCATAACGAAGGCTCTACTGTAACCGGGCGCACGTTGCTATTTCCGGGCGCAACCGGAGCCCTCAGCACGCGTTGCTGGTTGCCGGGCGCACGTTGCTATTTCTGGGCGCAACCGGAACCGCGGTGAGCGGGCGCGCGGCTCCGGCTACGCCCGGAGACAGCACCATCTCAACCGCATGACTGGCCTTGGGGGGGGCGGCCGATGACGCGCTCGGGCTCGGCCGCGACGTCGTCTTCGGAGCTCGGAGCGACAGTGACGGTTGGGGCAACCTGTCCAGCAGCCGGCGATCGGAGGAGTGCGGACGACAGATTCGGGACAGGAACCGTCCCGTGGGCCGCGACCTGCTCCTTCATCTTTGCGGGGTCGTGTGGGAGCAGGAAGGAGATCTGCTCATGACCTGCCCCTAGGACGACGCTGAGATCAACAGCGCCCGCATCCTCTGCCAGCGCGGGAATCGGAATCAGGTAGCGCGCCACGGTCTCAGCCTCCGCACGACGACCCGGCGGATAGACGACCACCGAGATCGACCCGTCGGCCCCGTAGAGGTACCTGGAGGAAACGTTGAACCCGAGATCGGCCAGAAGGTCGCCGTCCTGAGCCAGCAAGGTCTCCTCGGTCGCGTAGAGGTCGAAGGTCACGTCACGCGGCTGCGTCTGATCGGCCAACCCCCTGAAAATGTCGAGGATCTCCTCGTGAACGCCCGGTACGAGCTGCTCACCGACGTACACGCCCGCCTCATCGTGGATCGTGGTGACCTGAAGTTCCAGACGCGTGAGATTCTCGGGGTTGAAGTCGCTGAACGCCTTGCCGAGATCGATCAACTCCGCCGGCGTGAGCTCGCTGTCGAGAACCATGCTGCTCGCACCCGATTCGATCAGGGCGGCCAAGGAGGTCGGATTGCGCGCGCCTCGGCTGACAGCCCGACTCAGCGCCAGGACCATGAAATCCTGTTGGCGCTCGATGCGTCCGAAGTCGGAGTTCCCTACCAACACCCAACGATCGTCGATGAACTGTTCAAAGGACCGCGATCTCACATAGGAGAGTGCGGCAGTTCCATCGAGGACGTGACAGCCGGGTTCAACGATGTTGAGACCGGTGTTGCGGTCACGGGTGGGGTGGTCGAACCAGACCGGCACTCCGTTGAGAACGTCGACTACCTGCTTGAAACCCAGGAAGTCGAGCTCCACGTAGTGGTTGATCTCGATTTCGAACTGGGACGTGATCGTCTCGACCAGAGTCTGCGGACCGCCGATCAACAACGCCGCGTTGATCCGGTATCTTCCTGCTCCCGGGATGTGGTCGGTCAGCAGATCGCGCGGAATAGACAGCACCCACGCCTGGCCGGAGGTCGGATCGACCCGCAGGACGGCGATGCTGTCTGCGTTGAAAGTGCCTCGGGCGTCATAGGTTCGCCCGATGTGGATCGGGTCGTCGGGGTTGATGCCCAGAGCACTGTCGTTGCCGATCAACAAGAAGTTGACCGGATGCCCCGGCGCTGTCGTGGTCTTCAGCACCTCTCCGGAGATCTCAACCCGGCCGAAGCCCGACACGGCATCCGAGATGTCTTCAATCACCCACGCGGCGGCGCCCGCGGCAGCGATCACCACCAAGCAGCAGACCATCACGATGCGTTGCGGCCAGGAACGCCGAAGCACGACCTTCCTCTGGGGAGCTACAGGCGCCGGCGCCTCGGGCACGCTGCTATCTGACACGTTGCTATCTGACACGTTGCTATCTGACACGCTGCTATCTGACACGCTTCTATCTGACACGTTGCGATCTGACACAGGGCGGAGCGTAGTGGTCCGAAGGGCGACCGCGATACGACCCGGCGCTAGGTTGCCGGTCGCAGGTGGATCACGTCACCGGTCGTGATCGTCCGATTCGTTGCATCATCGCAGCGAAGAACGAGATGCCCTTCGTCGCTGAGACCGATCGCCTCCCCTGCGACAATCCGGTTCCCCGGCAGTTCAACCCTCACCCGAGTCCCAAGGGTTGCCGAGTTGGCTCTCAGTTCCTCCAACACAGCGACAGGATCGGTGAGCCGCGGCGCCAGCCCGCTCAGCAGGCCCGACAGCAGCAGATCACGGTCTGCGAGGCTGCCCCGCTGTTTCATTCCACATTGCGCCATCGAAGTGGCGCCACCTTGACGCGCGATGGCTCTGACGTTGATCCCAACACCCACCACAACGGACTCGTTCGGTTCGGCCACGTACTCGGCCAACACGCCACCGAGCTTTCCGGGCGCGGCGCCGTTCTCGACCACCAAGTCGTTGGGCCATTTTGTCAACACGGTCGAGGTGGTCAGCTGATCAGCGGCCGAACGCGCCGCGGCGCCCACCGCTGCCACAACATCGCCCGCTGCCACAACATCGCCGACGCCGCTACGCGCCGACGGCACGCGAATGCTCACCAGCAGGGCACTCCCGCGGTCATCGTTCCACTCCCGTCCGAGACGGCCCCTTCCCGCGCTCTGGTGGTCCGCCACCAGCACCGCCGGCCCGCAATCTCCGTTGCGTGCTTCGGTGGCGAGGTCGACATTGGTTGACCCGGTAACCTCTACGTGGCGCAGCGGTCCCAGTCCCGCAGCGTCGGCCACGCGGATGCTAGCCGCAAAAGGAACTCCCGCTGACGTCGCAACCTCATGGCTCATTCGACTAACCATTACCCTGTGTTCTCCAAAGTACTTATAGCAAACCGAGGCGAGATCGCGGTTCGGATCATCCGTGGATGCCGTGAACTCGGCATTCCGACCGTGGCGGTCTATTCCGACCTCGACCGCGGTGCGCTGCACGTGCGTCTGGCCGATGAGGCCTATTGCCTGGGCGGCAAGGCCAGCGCTGAGTCCTACCTCAACACCGACGCGATTCTCGACATCATCGAACGCAGCGGCGCCGAGGCAGTACACCCCGGTTACGGCTTTTTCTCTGAGAACGCCGATTTCGCTCGCTCGATAACCGAGCGCGGAGTCACCTTCATCGGGCCGGATCCACAAGCGATCGATGTGATGGGCGACAAGATCTCGGCTCGCGAGGCCGCCGAGAGCGTCGGCGTTCTCGGAGTTCCCGGTACAACCGAGACGATCACCGATGCTGCCCAGATCATTGATTTCGGCGACTCGCAGGGCTGGCCGGTCGCGGTGAAGGCAGCCTACGGCGGGGGCGGGCGCGGCATGAAGGTCGTTGCCGGCCCCGAGGAGGCCGCCGAACAGCTCGACGCCGCCCAACGCGAGGCGCTCTCGTATTTCGGGCGGGACGAGTGTTACATGGAGCGCTATCTCACCAAGCCGCGCCATGTCGAAGTCCAGATCCTGGCGGACAAACACGGAAACTGCGTCTATCTGGGAACCCGCGACTGCTCGGTGCAGCGCCGGCACCAGAAACTGATCGAAGAAGCACCCGCGGCGAACATCGATCCGGAGGTCATCGCCGCGATGGGCGAGGCGGCCGTCAAAGTCGCCAGGGGCTGCGACTACGTCAATGCCGGCACCGTTGAGTTCCTGTACGAAGACGGCGGTTTCCACTATCTGGAAATGAACACCCGTCTCCAAGTCGAGCATCCGGCGACCGAGTTGGTCACCGGTATCGACCTTGTTGAACAACAGATCCGTGTCGCCGCGGGAGAGAAGCTGCCGTTCAGCCAATCCGACATCGAGATCACCGGGCACGCGATAGAGATCAGAATCAACGCCGAGGATCCAGCCGGAGGCGCCTTCCTGCCCTCTCCGGGAACCATCACCGCGCTCAGGACCGCCGACGGGTTCGGCACCCGATTCGACACCGGTTACCAGGCGGGCGACGAGATCAGCCAGTTCTACGACAACCTGATCGGAAAACTCATCGTTTGGGGCAGAGATCGTCCGACCGCGATCGCCCGGGCGCTGCGCGCGCTCAACGAAACCACCGTTGAAGGAGTCGCTACCACCGCGACCGCCGCGATCACCGTCCTCGAACACCCGGATTTCGCTGCGTTCGACCACAGCACCAAATGGCTCGAAGAGGTTGTCGATCTGAGCGCGATCGGCGCGACGGCTGTCGCTGAGATCGAACAAACCGACGAACCCAAGGTCAAACGAGACGTCGATGTCGAGGTCAACGGAAAGCGATTCTCCGTCTCGATGTGGGTTCCTGAAAGCGCAGGAACTCCTGGAGCAACGCACGCTCCACGGGCGCGCCGCTCGGGTCGCGGCGGCTCTGGCGGCGGATCCGGCAGCGGCGACGTCACCGTGCCGATGCAGGGGACGATCGTCAAGGTGCTCGTCGCTGTCGGCGATACTGTCGATGTCGGCGACGCAATAGTCGTTCTGGAAGCAATGAAGATGGAGAACAACGTCACCGCAGAGAAGGCGGGAACGATCAAAGAGATCCGCGTCGCCGAAGGTGACTCAGTCGGCGCCGGCGACGTCGTCGCGGTCATCGAGTAACCCGCACATTCGGCGGGCAGGCGCTATTCCGCTGCTTCGCGGAGGGCTTCAGCGAGAGTCGGATGCACAAGAGCGCTCTCGTGTATGTCGGCAACCGTGAGACCGTTGCTGACCGCCACCGCCAACACGGAGATCAGTTCCGCGGCGTGACGACCCACGATCGACCCGCCCAGCACGACGCCCGTCGCGGGATCAGACACGATCTTCACGAAGCCGCGAGGATCATCGTTGATCTGGGCTTTCGCCGAGGAAGCGAAGGGGACCTTGGTGACGCGGACCTTGCGGCCCTCGGCGAATGCGTCGGCCTCGGCGAGCCCCACGTCGGCGATCTCGGGTTCTGTGAAGATCGCTGAGGCTGCCTTGTCGTAGTCGATGGCACGGCGCCGAGAAACAGAGAGCGCACCGAGAGCGTGCTCTGCGATCTTCTGGCCTTGGATGCTCGCCACCGACGAGAGCGGGAGACGACCGCTGAGGTCACCGGCCGCGTATATGTGGCTCACGTTGGAGCGCAGGTTCAAATCGACTGGCACATAGCCGCCCTCCGAGTACACGCCGGCGTTCGCCAACCCGAGCTTTTCGCTGTTGGGAACCGAGCCGATGGCCAGAAGCGCATGCGATCCGGTCACCACCCGGCCGTCGTCGCAGCTGACATTGACTTCCTCGCCGTCATTGCTGATGCCGACAGCGCGCGCTCCTTTCAGAAGGTGAACCCCGCGGCGCAAGAAGTCCTCCTCCAACGCGGCCGCCACCTCAGGGTCCTTGGCAGGCAGCACCTGCTGACGACTCACAACCAAGGTCACTTCGGAGCCCATCGACTCGAACATGTGGACGAACTCCACGCCGGTGACGCCCGAGCCGATCACGGCCAGGTGTTCGGGCATCGTCGGCGGAGGATACGCGTCCCGGGTGGTGAGCACTCGGACTCCGTCGACCTGAGCCCAGTCGTCGACTCGAGGGCGGCTGCCGGTCGCCAGAACGATCACATCAGCTTCGAAGTCGATGTCGCCGTCCGCGGTGGACGCCCTTACTGTGTGGGCGTCGAGCAGCGTGCCCGTGCCGTGGGCGAACTGGACCTGCTGGCTGGCGAGCAGACTCCGGAACTGGGATTCGAGCCGATGTTCAAGGGTCAACAGACGGTCCCGAAGCAGTTCGAGATCGACGTCGGTGGCAACCTCAGAAAGCCCCATGCGCATGGAGCGCTGTACGAAGGATCGTGCGTTGCCCGCCGCAATCATCGCCTTGGACGGGATGCAGTCCCAAAGGTGGGCGGCGCCGCCGATCGTGTCGCGCTCAACGAGAACAACCTCTGCACCCAGTCGTGCTGCTGTTGTAGCGCAACTGTTGCCCGCGGGACCCCCACCGATAATCACCATGCGAGTCGTCATCAAGCGAAGATGCTACATGTCCATCGCGCGGTTCGTCGGTTCTGATCGCAGGTACGGCTCAAGACGCACCGGGACCTGAGCCGCCGCCACATGGGGCGCATTCGTCACCGACGGCTAGATTCAGCGGCTGTGGCCCCCGCCGCTCATGAAGCCGACCGCTCCGACGACCCAGTCTGCGAACACGCGCCTGAGCCATTCGAACCGAACCGCATCGCGCTGACACTCGGCGCGACGGCTGTCGCTGCCGGGGTGCTCCTGCGCTTCGTCGCCCCCTCGCCGTTGTGGCTCGATGAGGCGCTCACGGTCAACATCGCACAGCTGAGCTTCGAGCAGTCGGTCGAAGCACTTCGACACGACGGCCACCCGGCGCTCTACTACCTGCTGCTGGGCTGGTGGATCGACGTCGTCGGCGAGAGTGACCTGGCGGTTCGCTCGTTGTCGGCTGTGTTCTCCCTGCTCACAGTCTGGGTGCTCCATCGAATCTCGATCCGCCAGGGCTCCACAACCGCACAGGTCACGCTGCTGGTTGCGGCCGCCTCCCCTTTTCTGATCCGCTACGCGACCGAAGCTCGGATGTACGCCCTGTTGACTCTGCTGTGCTGCGTCGCATGGCTCTGCACGGAACGGGCGATAGAACGCGCATCAGCCTTTCGGCTGGCGCTACTGGCTCTCGCCGTCGCCGCATTGGTTCACACTCACTACTGGAGTCTCTGGCTGGTCGGGGCGGCGTTGACTGTGGCGGCGGCGAACGCCGCTGTCAGAAATGGCAACGCGCGCACGGTTGCGGTGCGCATCGCAGCTGCAATCCTTGCGGGAAGCGCGACGCTGCTGGTTTGGTCGAGCGTCTTCTGGGAGCAACTTCGCACCACGGGGACGCCCTGGGCAGACCGGGCGCGCCCCGCTGAGATAGTCGTCGAGACGCTTCAAGCGATCGGCGGCAACAACCGGTTCGAGGGTGAGCTCCTGGGGATCGTGCTGGCTGTCCTGGCGATCCTGGGCGCGCTCGCCCACCGCGTCGACGGCCGCAATCTGGTGCTTCGGTTCGCTGCAGGAAACCTGGACCGCGCCTGGCTGGGGGTGCTGCTGACACTCGCCATCGGCGGCGGCGTCGCCCTAGTCACGGCGGGCGCGTTCGAAGCACGCTACTCGGCAGTCGTGGTCGGCTTCCTGCTGGTCCTGGCCGCGAGGGGGATCGCAATGCTCCCATCGCGGCCGAGGCTGGTGGTGCTGGTGCTCGTCACCGCCTTCGGACTCGCGGTTAGCGTTGACGAGGCGCGGCGCGACCGAACCCAGGGCGCCGACGTCGCGGCCCTGATCGACGAGGGTTTCGAGGCCGGCGATGTGGTCGCCTTCTGCCCTGACCAGGTGGGCCCGGCGACTCTTCGCTCGATCAGCGGGTCACCCGATTCGTTCGCCTATCCGCGCGGCGACGGCCGTTTCGTGGACTGGCAGAACTACGCGGAGACGATCGCGAACACCGGGGTGGGAGGCTTCGTCTCCGAGGTGCTCGATGAGTCCGGGGACCACAACGTCTGGTTGGTCAGTGGATTCGGCTACAAGGGTTTCGGCAATCGTTGCGAAACCATGGTCAACGAGTTGGGACGAACCCACCAAGCACAACGACTGCTTGCACCCAGCGAGGTTTTTGAACCGATGCTGCTCACTCGCTTCGAGGCCCGATGATGAGGTTCCCACCGACGCTGGGGCCGGACTTCAAAGCCGCGCTGGCCGGCTGGGCGGAGGCCAGAATCTACGTTGCGGCCGCGTACATCACCACCCTGGCCGTCGTTGATCGACTCGAGCCACAGCCCGCGTTCTCCCCAGTCGACGACGGGTTGATTCCCTGGGACGGAACCTGGTACCGCGACCTGGCCCGCTGGGGGTACGACTCACCCGATCTCGAAGGCGGAATCCGCTTCTTTCCGCTGTGGCCCCTGCTGGGTCGGTTTCTCGGGGCATTCGGCGACAGACCCGATATAGCACTTGTGATCGCGGCAAACCTTCTGGCTCTGGTGGCCGGAGTGTTGATGTACCGCCTGGCGATGCAGGAGACCGACGACCCGGAAGTCTCCAGACACGTGGTGCGGATCTTCTCGCTGTTCCCGTCGGCCTTCGTCCTGGTGCTCAGCTACAGCGAAGCGCTCTTCTTGACATTGGCTCTGGGATTCGTGTTGTTGTCCAGGTCCCGCAACTGGGCAGCAGCGGCGGCGTTGGGTTTCATGGCCGGTCTGACACGTCCGGTCGGCGGATTGCTGGCCCTTCCGGCGCTCGTCAGAGTCCTGTCGAGTGATCGCAGCCCTGGTGATCGCGACACAGCTGACCACAGCCCGGGCGGACGCAGCTCAAGTTGCCGGGACCGGAGTTCTCTCCTGGCATGGCTGGCCGTGGCCTCAGCGCCTCTGGGCACGCTCACCTTCCTTGCCTGGGCCGAACGCGCCCAGGGCGGCTGGCGCGTCCCGATCGACGCGCAGGAAGAACTCCGTGGCGTCTTGCGTGAACCCGCAACCCGGATCATCGCCGCGTTCGTCGACGGCTTCAAAGGTGACTCGGGTGAGCTGCTGCACGGGACTGCCGCGGTCGTGCTGCTCTTCCTGGGGGTGGTCACGGTGCTCAAGTTGTCGACCGACCTGTGGGTGTACGCGGTTCCCTCAACTCTGTTGTTGTTCGCGGCCGAGAACCTGAATTCGATGGAGCGCTACGCCTTGGCCGTCTTTCCTCTCGTTCTCGCCGCTGGGATCGTGAGCCATGCACCGTTGCTGCGGCGCTGGCTGCCCACAGCTTCCGGTGTCGCCCTGACGCTGTTCACGATCCTGGCGCTCAACGGCGTCTACGTCCCATGAAACCCGCCGACCCCGACCCCCGCACAGCCGCGGCTCCGGCCACGCCCGGCGACAACACAGCGCCCGGCAACAACACAGCCGCGGCTCCGGCCACGCCCGGCGACAACACAGTGCCCGGCGACAACACAGTCGTCGGCATCGACGTGACTGCCCTGCTCGGACCACCCGGCGGAATCCACCAGACGACCAGAGGGCTGGTGGACGCGCTCACCGACACCGCCGGGATCGATGTGCGGGGATGGCTCCTCAGCTTCCGCGGGGCACGACCGGACACAACCGTTGCGGTGCGCAGGTCCCGTGTGCCCGCTCGGGTTGCCCATCGCCTGTGGCAGCACGGCCTCACAGCGCTCGACCCGTTGATCGTGGGATCCGTCGACGTTGTGCATGGACCGAACTTCACCGCTCCGCCCACACCCCGCTCGGTTGTAACGGTGCAGGATCTGTCCTTCATCCGCGATCCCCAATGGTGTCGGTCTGAAGTTGTCGCCATGGCCGAGCCGTTGCGAGCCGCTATTGCCGCGGGGGCGAAGGTACACGTTGCCTCGGTCGCCGTCGCGGATGAGGTGCGCAACCATTTCGATGTGCCCGAAGAGCAGGTTGCCCTGGTTCCTCACGGGATCAGTCCCATTGTCGCCGGCGACGCGGCGCTCGGTCAGCGCCTGGTCGGCTACGAGAAATACGTGCTCGTGCTGGGGACTGTTGAGCATCGCAAGAACGTTGCTTCGGTCGCCGACAATCTGAATTGGTTGCCCGACGACGTCGCGCTGGTTGTGGCGGGGCCGCCGGGCCACGCCGAGTCGACGCTGCGCGCCGCGGCCGGGAACCGCGGATTCGTGAGGCTCCCCGTGGTCGACGACAAACAGAGGGCATCGCTGTTGCGCGGGGCCGCAGTGCTGGCCTTTCCTTCTCGCTACGAGGGATTCGGGCTGCCGCCACTCGAGGCTCTGTCGGTGGGCACTCCTGTCGTGGCCACTGCGGTGGGAGCGTTGCCGGAGTTGATAGGCGACGTTGTGAGCCTCGTTGCCCCCGGCGACGACGGAGCCTTTCTCGAACAGCTCCGCGCCGCGCTCACAGAGCCGGGGACCGTGCCCCCGGGGGTTGAGGCCCGCATCAATGCGATGACCTGGCAGACCGCGGCGCAGCAGATGGCTGACGTCTACCGCAGTGTTCAAACCGTCTAGTACACCGCTGCCTCCAATTTGCGGCCGGCACGGCGACGCAATCGTCGTCTCGACGAACCGGCCGGGGTGGGGTGGTGGCCGACTATCCTGCGAAGCTCAATTCCACCAGCTGACTCAACACTTCTTGGTGCCGCCCCAGACCCTCTGGGACAATCGGATAATCATCAGGCTGCGGTAGTTCGCATCGTTCAAGCGCCGCGAGGTCGTCAATCTGTCTCACCAGCGGACTGTTGAGCTGTTCCACCAGCGCGACGACCTTGGCCTGTTCCGAGAGCGCGATGGCCGCGGTGCCACTGGAGGCCGCAACCACTATCGGGTGGTATCTGCTGCTTATCAACAGGCGAGCAGAGCGGATTCGATCCACCTGCTGGTCCACATCGGAGGCGACTACTTCGCATTCAAGTCGGCATCGGGAGGCCACGGCCTTCGCAAAGTCCCGGTCGGGCCGGCCGCGAAACGACAAGAGCGTGAGCGCCACGTCGAGACGCTCGGCCACCACTTCAAGGGCGTGCGCCACCCGTTGCGGGTCGTCTGCTCTAAGGCGGCGCTCAGCAGATCCGAGAATTCCAGGAGCGAGCGAAGGGCCGAGCGCCGCGACGATCTCAGGGCGACGCGGCAGAGGACCCAGATCCAAACAGAAAGCAAGGTCGGCGCCGACTGAAGCAGCCACACCTGAGGCAGCCAACGCCTTCGCCGAGTGATGATCGCGCACCGCCACCGGCGTATCCTTGAGCACAGCTCGCAGCAGGCGCCGCGACCAGCCGCGCTTCAAAGGATCGGCGCCGAGCCCGGCGCCGGCCACAGGCCTTCCCCGCATTCGAAGCATCCAAGGCAACAACAGATGCCCTGGCATGCTCCTAGCACTGGTGGAGTCTTGAATAATCCCACCGGGGCCGACGCACACTCCTGCAATAGGGATCCTCCCCAAGGCTGCGGCGAGTCCGCGAACACCGTGACGGATCGTCTCCACGCCGTGCAGCCGCGAGGTTTCCCCGGGATCGCGGGCAACCACGATCGGGATCGCACCGAGCCGTCGCAGTTTCTCGACGACAACAGCCGTCAACAGCTCGTCGCCCACGTTGCCCGCACCCGACCAGCCACAGACGACAATGCGCGGCCCGTGCTCTGCCGAGGGGTAAGAGGAGGCTGGACTCACGTGGCAGACATTAGCGCCAACGCATGACTGGCCGACCTTGGAGATCCCACTCGAATCGCGGGCGAGCATAGTGATGCCTTGCCGCAGCGAGGCCCAGCGTTTCCGAGTTGGTCGAGCGAGTCTCGGCGAGTCCGGATCGTCGCTCAGCGGCGGTTTCGGCGGCGGAGTTTGCTGCGGCGCCGCGAGAAGCGCCCTTCGGCCAGCTGGTACGTCCAAGTGGTGAGATCATCAACCGGGTCGCTGCACCATTGGAGCATCCGTCGCCTGTTCTCTCGGTGCAGCTTCTTTACGCCTTCGAGATCGTCGAGCATTCGATCAAGCTCCCCAAAAAACGCATCTGCCTGCGACGGCTCGAAGGCTCTGGTGAGATTCCAGCGCTGCTCCAGCTCGAGTTGGTAGGGCAATCGGTCTGCCCAGCTGCTGAGGCGCAGGGAGGGCGTGCCAATGACCGCCGCCTCCGCGCTGACCGTCTGACTGTCCCCGACAACCAGATCAGCGGCCGCTAGCACATGGTGAAAGCGCTCCGGCGCCGTAGACAACCGAATTGCCGACATGTCTAGAGGTGGTTCTGCCTCCGGGGACACAACAACCGTTCCGGCTTCCCCTAGTCGCTGCAACAGGCGTTCCACCTGCGGCAGGGTCAGCCCACTCTCGCCGAAATCATGGCTCGCCGTCATCGCGCTCAGGCGTACCAGAAACAACCGCTCTCCGCCTGCCACACCAAGCTCCTCCCGAATCGACGGATCCGGTGTGAACCGACAGGGGTGCAGATAGAACAGCTCCTTGTAACCTCGGTACTTGAGATGGTTCGATCCGTAGCTTTCGATAGTCGCGGTCGGACTGGTGATCAGGTTGGCGAAAGGTCCGGCGGAGTAGTAGAGCAAGCCGACAGCCCGGCCGTCGTCGGTGTCGTACAGCACCGGAGTGCGGGTCAGACGACCCGAATGCACTCCGGCGGGCGAGCGAGTAAGGATCACATCGGGGCGATACCGTCGGACCGTGCGCAGTGCCAACCAATCACGCGCCAGAAGTTCACGCGCCAGCGACAACCGGTCGGTTCCGGCGGGTGGCCCCACCACACACGGTCTGCCGCGAGCCTCGATCAGGTCATCGACCGAATCTTTACCGGGCCGTGAGATCCACAAGGTATCTTCACCGGCGGCCAGCAATCGATCCTCGACTGCCCCCAACATCCAAACATCGGCTGAATGTGCTGCGTCGATCAACACCTTCATCGGTGAGCAGTGTAACGCTCCTTTCAATGATCGCGGACCGAGGCGCAACCACTCCCCCGAACTCCGTCGGGAGTAAGAGGCCCCGCGAATTGGCTGAGGATTCCCGCGTGCGAACGGCTTGATTTGCGGGGCCGTGGCCCGAGCGGCCCGCCCGCGGCCCGGTGAGCGAAGCGAACAAGAGCGGGAAATGCAGCGAAGCGAACAAGAGCGGGAAACAACGTTTTGCAACTCGAAGAGCTCACCTGTCCGCGCAGCCTCCATGTCCTTCATTTTCGGACCGCTGACCCCTGTGGGCTGCGCTTTCTACCGGCGCGTGCAGCGCCCGTACTCATTGCGCAACAGCACTGCGGTGACCACCGCTCCGATGCCGACTGAAGCCACCAGGGCCAATTCGACCCGCAAGAAAGCATCATCGGCGAGCATCAACGCAGGCACGAAGACGATCACCCCGACCGCGGCGCCGATCACCGCCTGCCGCATGCGGTCGAGCGCGACCAACCCGAGCGACAAGGACGACAAGATCATCAGACCGCCGCCGCCGGTCGACATCAGCGCCATGTCGAGCGGACGAATCGCGTCGTCGAACAAGAACTCCACCATCCGAACGCCGGCCACAGAGATGAACGCCACCCAGAGTCCCGCCGCGCCCGCCACCGCGCCGACCAAGCGCAATTGCACGTCTCGAAAACGCTTTAGATCCTCCTCTCCGACGAGACGGGCCAGATTCGGCAGACCGGCCGCCCTCACCGCCGGGAAGAAGAACAGGGGCACCCGCGAGACGATCAGGCCGTTGAGAAATATTCCGGGCGCCTCGCCGCTCAAGTCCCGGCCCACGATCTGCAGCGCGACTGGCCCGATGTTCAACAAGAAAGCCTCCGACAGCGAAGCCAGCAACAGCCAGCCCAACGCCGGTGTCACCTCGCTGAACGGAGCAGGCGGCCCGGGTTTCACGAAAGGGCGCACGACACTGAGGCTCGCCACCGCGGAGACAACGAAGGCCAACGCGATCGCCGTGCCATACGCGCCCACGAACTCGACCCCCGCCATCGCCAACAGCACCGCTGTCACCAGCCTTACAACTCCTTCGGAGCCGAAGTAAGCGCCATAACGGATGAACATGTGGCGGCCCGACAGGACGCCGCGGACGCATTCCGCGACCATGAAAGCGGCCAATGACAGACCGAGAACAACCAGCAAGGACCGGTCATAGTCGAGCAGTTCGTCTAGGCCCAGCGGCCAAGCTGCAACTACCGCTCCCTCGATCACCAGCAATTGCACCAGACCGATCCGTGACGCCTGTCGCAGAACGGGGGCGCTGCCTTGGCCCCTTCCCTCACGGTTGGCCGTGGCACGGGCGATCTCCTGCTCCAACGGTCGGAAGAACCCCGGCCCCAGAATGTAGACGAGCCCCCACAACACCGCCAAACTGCCATAGGAGACGTCACCGAGCGCACGCCGAGCCACGATCAAGAACGCGTAAGTCGCCAATCCGTTGACTATCAGTCCAAGGCCAATAGCGGCAGCCCCCTCGGGAAGCGTGCTACGGCGATCCACAAAGTAACTGCGAATAGAACGCTCCTGCCCCTAGTTCAGTTTCCTGCCAACGAATCAAGGCAGACGCGACGCTCAAGCCTAGCTGAGCACCCTCCAAGAAAAGGTCGGCAGACAGAGCCCCTCGATGCCCGCAGGCGCCGGTCGTCACAGCCAGCTGTCGGTTCGCGTGGGGTTGTCGGCGCGTGCTGCGGGCGGGCCGCCCCAAGCACGTTGCGGGCGCCTCAACTCCCAGACCGAGTCCTGATCAGGCAACCGAAGGGTGATGTCGAACTCAAGCGGTTCGACCGGCAATCCGAGGCGCGGACCCTCGCTTCGGCAAGCCTCTCCAGCTGATTTGTGAGAGCAGCCTCAGGTAGCGGCGGCGCACTGCCGGCCAGCTGTACGAGTCACTCACGTAGCGCTTTCCCGCATCGGCAAGCCGATGCCGCAGGTCAGCGTCGTCGAGCAATCGGTTCAGTGCTACTTCGAACTCGGCGAAGTCGCGGTAACAGAGACCGCCGCCGGACTGCTCGCAGTGATCTCGGGTTGGATCACACCAGCCGTTGACAAGGACCGGCGTCCCTGCCAACCAGGCTTCGAGCACCACCAGCGAGAAAGACTCCAACGGCGAAGGGTTGATGAGCACATCAGCGGCTGCGAGAAGGCCGAACTTGTGTTCCTCAGAAACCGAGCCGACACACATCACCCCTTCGCTCTTGGGCAGCTCATCAACGACTGGACCCACGAACACCAGCCTTGCCGAACCCCCGCGAGAGCGGGCCGCGGAGAACATCGCAGCCAAGTCGTTGGCGCCCTTGCCACGGCTCGCTCGGCCCAGACACACAACGAAGGGTTCGTCCCCAAGACCGAAAGACTCTCTGGCCTGCTGCGGGTCGATAGCGAACGGAGGCGGTTCCACAGGCAAGCCCACAACGCACTGGGGGGTGGCGACAGTGGCCGGAAACCGCGACAAAACAAGATCTTGCTCCGCCCTGCTGTAATGGGCGATTCCTGTTGCTGCAGAGAACACCTCGTTGAACAGCGGCAACTCCAGCGGAGCTTCGGGGTGGGCAGCAGCATGAAGAATCGTCGGGACCCTGGCAGCCGGCAGGCCTCTCACCGTCGGGTGATACAGGTACGGAGTGAACGCCATGACCCCGCTGTTCACGCCGGCGACCGCCTCAATCAGAGCCGCGCTGGTCGGGCCTTGGTGGTCTATCCATGCCAATCCCTCCCCAGTGCCGACTTCACTCGCCCGGGTCAGGACACGGGCACTCATGGCGTCGAAGTCGAGGGGCCTGGGGTTATCGACACTGAAGCGAGACACCGCGACGCCCTCTTCGGTCGTCGTTCCTTCGGGATAATGATCAGCCCAAGTCTCATAAGAGCGGGCTCTGGAACTGAGGACCGCGATGTCGTATCCGTCAGCGGCGAGTCGCGTGGCCAAGGCCCGAACCGCCGACTCGGCGCCGCCCACGACACCGCTGCCGTAGCGAGGCGATACGAAAGTGATGTCGCTCATGTTCCAGCTTGATTCAGCGCGAGGTGCGGTTTGAGAACGTCGCGCATGCGCTGACGTGCCGCCTCCGGACTCAACTGCTGAGCACGCGTCAGGCCACGACGAACCAAACCCTCGCGCAAACCCGAATCCTCCAACACCCGCTGAACCGCAGACGCAACCACCACAGGCGACTTGTCGGCCAACAACAAGCCCGCACCCCCCAGAGTCTCAGGCACGGCCGCCGCAGCCGCCGCCACAACCGGCACACCCCAAGCCATCGCCTCAACCAGAGGAACACAAAACCCCTCGTGTGCCGACAAACACACAAACACATCAGCACGCCGATACCAGCCGGCCAACTCCTCAGAGGACACCGAGCCCGCGAACCGGACCGCGTCGCCAACCCCAAGCTCGACAGCGAAGCCCCTCAACGCCTGTGAATAGACGTCAGCCGACGAAGCGCCCACCAACACCAGCTCCACGTCTTCGCGCCAACGACGCAACACCGCCAACGCCGCCACCAAATCCTGCTGACACTTGTTGGGCGCCAACCGCCCGACGAACAAAACCGTCGCCGGCGACCCTGCACAGCCACCGGGCGCCGAACCACCGACCGGACCCCACCGTGAAGGCAACACCGCACCATCAACAAGAACCGGCACAACCTCCACCCTCCCAACGCCGGCCGCGCGGAGATCTCGGGCGTTGAACTCCGAAACGGCGATTCCGACACTGGTGATAGGGGCTAGATCCAGCAACTGCTCGCGACCCCAGCGCAGACCCGCGACCTGATCGAAGTCCCACGACTCGAAGAACTCAGGCGGGGAGACGTTGTGGTAGTTCACAGCCACCTGCACTCGACGGCGGACCACCTCCTCGGCGGTGATCGAGCCGATCGCGTGCTGCAGAATCGTAAGGTCTGCCCGAGCCTCCCAATCCGACAGCAGCGTCAGATCTTCGCAGCCGTCGCTTTCTGCAGTCTCGTCGGTCGCATTCATCCGTTCAACAACGACTGACACTTCGTGGTTGTTCTCGATGAGCAGATCCCGCAACACCCGGGTGTGCATGCTCACAGCGTCGTAGCGAGCAAGCTCTGGCAGGACGATGTCTACACGATTCACGGTTTCCTGCCCCCGGCAACCAGCGGTTTTAGAACGTCGCGCATGCGCTGACGTGCCGCCTCCGGACTCAACTGCTGAGCACGCATCAGGCCACGACGAACCAAACCCTCGCGCAAACCCGAATCCTCCAACACCCGCTGAACCGCAGACGCAACCACCACAGGCGACTTGTCGGCCAACAACAAGCCCGCACCCCCCAGAGTCTCAGGCACGGCCGCCGCAGCCGCCGCCACAACCGGCACACCCCAAGCCATCGCCTCAACCAGAGGAACACAAAACCCCTCGTGTGCCGACAAACACACAAACACATCAGCACGCCGATACCAGCCGGCCAACTCCTCAGAGGACACCGAGCCCGCGAACCGGACCGCGTCGCCAACCCCAAGCTCGACAGCGAAGCCCCTCAACGCCTGTGAATAGACGTCAGCCGACGAAGCGCCCACCAACACCAGCTCGACGTCTTTGCGCCAACGACGCAACACCGCCAACGCCGCCACCAAATCCTGCTGACACTTGTTGGGCGCCAACCGCCCGACGAACAAAACCGTCGCCGGCGACCCTGCACAGCCACCGGGCGCCGAACCACCGACCGGACCCCACCGTGAAGGCAACACCGCACCATCAACAAGAACCGGCACAACCTCCACCCTCCCCAACCCCAAGGAGCGCAACTCTTCGGCGTTGAACTCCGAATCGGCGATTCCGAGATACGCCTGTTCACACAAGAGCGCGAGTTGACGACGACCCTGGTCCAGTTCGGCGCCGAGATGAGGCTTCCACGGATAGTAGAAGCCTGCGGGGGTCATGTTGTGATAGTTGACCATCACAGGTTCGGAACGCTCCAAAAGGTAGTCGGCCACGGGCGAACCGGTAGAGGCCTGATAAATGGCCAAGTCCGGCGCCGGATCATCACGATGATGGCGGAAGTGAGTGACCCTGTGCTTGAGATCTGAGTTCACGTGAGCCGCGTAGATCCTGGTCTGTGCGCCGATGTCACGAAGCAGCCGGTCCACGGCGAGCGTGTGATGGCCCACCGCGTCCCGCCCGGTCAGCACGGCGGTGAACTGATGTACAACCGGCCGATCGGTCACGCGGTCCGCGCCACGACTAGATTCTCAACCCGCGAACCGTTGACTTCCATTGTCTGGACTGTGCATCCCCTCCTTGAGAGAAGGTGGGCCCATGCGTCCGGCGAGAGCCCGCCGCCACGCAGCAGTTCGGACTCGACCCCAGTCCGAGCAGCGGGATCTGCCACCGCGACGACAACGGTGCCCGAGGGGGCAGCGCAGCGCAGCGATTCGTTGATCAATGCAAGCAGGTCAACGACACCGCAACGTTCCACAACCCCTGTCAGCACCACAGCGCCCAGTGTTGAGTCCGCAAAAGCTCTGAGGTGCTCCAAAGGCGGTCCGACCCGAAGATCCAGCCCTGCTTTCAAACCGGCCATGACAGCCCCGCCCTTGTCGTCGACTCCGTGGGCGGCGATGCCCGCTTCCACCAGGGCTGAGACGACGGCGCCACCGCCGCATGACACCACCGCCACCGGTTGATCCGCCTCTCGCAGCGTCTGTGCCAGCGCCGCGCACAATGCCGGGTCTGCCTCGGGTACCGGCTCGACGAACTCCTCGACCGTTCCGAACAGTTGAGCCTCGTGCTCCAGCTTGGCCAGACGCCGGTCGATGCCGCGCAACAGCAGGCCCTGAAAATAGTGAAGCGAGTTGAGCTGATCCACCACGAAGCGGATGTACCAGCGCGTGAGCTTCTGCACCAGCCGCTTGATCTGACTCGTGCCGAAGCGTTCTCCGGTGGGTGCGTGGACTTCGATCAACGACAACTGCTCCACACGGTCGAGCAGATGCTCGGGGCCTGAACCCGAGTTGCCTGGGGAAACACCCTTCCAAGCTTTCTCGATCTCTCGCTCGAGGCTTACCAGCTCAGCGTCGTTGCGTCGGCGCACGTCTGCTTCAGCTTCGATCTCCGCCTGAACCCGTCGGGCGAACTCGTCGGGCAGCTCTTCATTGCGCACCCGCGAAAGCCTAGTGAACCGTCGCGAATTTGGCGATCCGGGTCGGGCCGGCTCGTTCAGCTGTTTCGTCGAAACGCAGTGGCGAGCAGACCGACCGCCAGCACGAACCCGAAAGACAACGAGAACAGGCTGATTCCCAGATGTCTGGGCCTGAACGACAGGGTCACAGTGTGTTCGCCTTCGGGCACCGCAACCCCCATGAATGCTGCATCTGCGGTTGCGATCTGCGCGCTCCGGCCATCGACTGCCGCGGACCAGCCGGGATAGTTCGCCACCGAGAACACCACCACCGCCGCTCGGTCGGCGCTCACGCGCGCGCTGACCCGATCACGGCCGAGCACGACATCGGAAACTTCAAGCTGAGCCTCTTCGGCGGGTTCCGTTGGGAGACCCCAATCACGGTCAAGCACGACTGATCGCTCAGCAGGCTCTCTGGCGGCGACTGCTCGGACTGCGCGGTCCAGGACGCTCTCCACCACCACCGCGTCAGCAACCCGTACAAACGTCGCGTCGGGACGCTCCACCAACAAAACGTCACCCGTGCGCGCGAGCCGGAACTCGTCGTCACCCGCCACCATCCCGGCAGCCAGTTCCCCGGACTCTTCGACCCCGACCAGGAGCGCTCCCCTCGGCGAAGGCGACGTGACCTCGATCAACACCGGCGTCCCGGCAGGCACCTCTTCTCCAGCTATCGCAAACGACGCCAGGCCCGTGTGCTGCGGGGGTACGTAACGGCTCTCAGTGCTCATCTTGTCGCCGGCCTCGATGCGGACGTCGACAGAACCACCGACGCCGGAGGCCACTTCGACCAGAACCGCACGCAATCCCCCTTCAGGCGACGCCAATGTGGTCGCGAGGGGTCCGGCCGCGGGATCGGCGCCTCCAACCGTCGATGCGGGCTCGATCAGATTGCCCGGAGGCCTGCTGTAGGGGAACTGCGCCCACACGCGGACGGCCATCGCATCCCACACCGGCGACGCGATATCGGCATCGAAGGGGATGTAGGGCCGGGTGGGGGTGGCCTTTCCCTGACCGACAGTGAGGGCGCCAGGCGTCTCCACGGTGAGCAGAGCGTTGTATCCCGCGGACTTGACCACCTGACCCCGGGCGTCGTCGATGTCGAACAATGCTCCCGTCGAGGGGAAGAACGTCCAACCCTCCCCGCTGAGCCGTTCGCCCGGATCGAGCAGTTCCTCCACCGCCGAATGCGCGGGCGTGGCGGTCAAGCGTTGATCCCGCTCAGTGACGGTGTGGACCGGCATCACAAATCTGAGCATCTCAACCGCTACGACCCCGACTAGCGCCCAACCAGCGGCTCCAACAGGTATCCAACGCTTGAGCCGGGCTGCCACTATCGCCGCGACCGCGCCGGCGGACATCAAGGGCACGAGCGAAGCGGCCGCGACCTCCCGCACGACTCCCTCGGATCTGGCAGTGTCGAACCAGTCCGCAACAAACGGGACGAACGCCACCGCTACGGCCAACCCGAGCGCTGAGGCCAGCGCCACCGTTCGCTCCAAGGGTCGCTTCGTCCCTGGGCGCTCACGACGAGCCAGCAGTTCGACCCCGAAGGCAGCGAGAATCGCAAGCGCAAGGTTCCACAGCACCTTCGCCCGCGCCATCGCGCCGAATTGACTACCGGCCAGTTCGCGTAGCGGCACGGTGAGCGGACCGCCGACGAAAGCGATCAACACCCCGAGCAGTGCGACAACCGTCAACGCCGCTACCGCACTGCGACAACGACGGTCAGCGTGACGCATCCCGCTGACAACCCCCACCAGCGCGAGCATGAACACCGACAACCCCACATAGGCGTGCGGCTCGTTCCAACCCTGGTCGCCGAACCAGAGTGGACCGAATGATCCGTGGCCCCAGATCGCGGGCAGAAACGCAGTCAACAGGTACTTGAAATCCGCCGACGAATCAACACCGCTCCAATCCCGGTAACTCGTGTCACCCCAGTCCAGGTACTCGGCGAATCCGATCAGGTGCGGTGTCGCCAACAGCACAGCGACCACAACCGCTAGCAGGAAAGCTGCCGCAAGGGCGCCTGGACCCGCCCGGTTGTCGTATGCCCGATATTCTCGATACTCGACCGAGAGGCGAACGGCAGCATAAATCAATCCCGCGAGCAGAGCGTATACGGTGACCTGCGGAAAGTTCGACCAAACCATCGCAGCCACGACTGCTCCCAGAGGCGCCGCCCGCCACAGTCTCGGGTCGCGCAGCATGCGTTCCAGTGCCCACAGCAAACCGGGCAGAAGAGCTGCGACCGAGCTCTGCGGCCAGTTCATCCAACTCACCATGAACCCGCAGAACGCGTAGGCGATCCCGCTGGCCAGGGCCGACACCCTCAGCAACCCGAGCGACCTCACGAAACCGTATGTCAGACCTATCGCCGCAAGGGAGCGGATCGCCGCGACCAGACCGGGCGCGTACCAATCGGGCGCCACCAGATATCCCAGATTGAATACCGGCAACCCACCCTTCATGGTCGGTTGTCCACCGGCCAGATCAGTGGTCCACCAACCAACATCTCCGGAACGAACATCGGCGGCCAGCGGCGCCCAATGGGAGTGAATGTTGATCGGGTCGGTCGAATCCGTCTCCAGAGTGAAATCTTCAGGCAGATAAGCGTTGAAGGGGGCCGAGTGGTGCTGGACGATATCGGCGGCGATGAAACTACCGCCACCCAAAAGCGCCGGCCAGAAGGCAAAGACAACCACACCGACGGCAACTAAGCCAGGCAGTCTGGCAGCCGAGAAAACCTTGGCCATGGCCGCGCACGCTATCGTCGCCGCAACCCATGTGCTTGCTTCACGTCGTCTCCTCGCCTGCCGATGGGTCACCATGTGACCGGAATTGCCAAGGCGCGGCAATCTACCCGGGCAGTTCGGGACGGCTCAGCGAAATCGGCGAGCGCGCCATACTCGACGCCTTCAGCCGACGCCGCGATGCCGACGCGGTGTACGGCGACATCGAGGTTCTCGGGGTTGTCGAGCGACGTCCAGCGTGGTCACCGACACGCCTGCTCAACGAACCCGGAGCCTGTCTCCCTGTGGCGGTGCGGTGCGCGGCCCTCGCCGAACTCGGCTGCACGGTGACCGATCCCGCCCTGCCGCTGCACCTGGCGGAACACAACTCTCTCGTACTCCATGTGCCTGCAGTGTTGAGCAGGCATCCCCAGCCCCCTGCCTGCGCCGACATCGCTGCCATCAACAGTCACCTGGCGAGGATCGGGATCGCCGCGACCGCTGTCGAAGCCAACCGAGCAGGTCGATTCCGACTGGTTCCGGACCCGGAACACCGACCGGGCGTATCGATAATCATCTGCACTGCCGGAGCAAAGCTCGAAGACGACGCCGGGGGCGGACTCGCGGTTGAGCGCTGCCTCGAACGCATTGCCGCGACAGGCCGCCCGAACCTCGAAGTGATTCTGCTCGTCGGCGACGAATTCCAAGGGGATCCTGACCAGATCGCCAGTGCAGGGCTGCCGATACGGCTCGAACGACGCCCGCCCGGAGAGTTCAACTTCTCGGCTGCCTGCAACCAGGGCATTCTCGCGGCGCGCAACGAGCTCGTTCTGCTCCTCAACGACGACACCGAGATGGACCCCGGCGCCATCGACGCTATGGCCGTCCATTTCGGCGACCCGCATGTCGGTGGCGTGGGCGCGCTGCTGCGCTACCCCGACGGCACGATCCAGCACGCTGGGATGGTAATGGACGACGCTCATCCGTTGCATCCATTCATCGGCTGGCCAGTTGAAGACACGCAGCGTTTTGGCGGCACCGCGGCCCGCGACGTGATCTCAGTGACTGGAGCGTGTCTGATGTCGCGTCGCACTCTGCTACTGGAGATCGGCGCGTTGTCTACCCAGTTTCCACTGTCATTCAACGATGTGGACCTTTGCCTACGGATTCTCCGCAGGGGTCATCGCGTCATTGTCGAGCCATCCGCAACGCTCGTTCATCACGAGTCTCTCAGCCGCGTCCAGCACATTTCCCCATGGGAGTGGAACCGCTGGATAGACCGCTGGGGAGAGGTCACCGATCCCTGGTACCACCCGGCTTACCGACGCCCCGACCTAGCTGACCAGCTTCACCTCAATGCCGACCACCTAGAACCGGACGAGCAATTGGATGGATTCGAGCCCCGCACCACCGCAATCACACCGAGGGTTTACCACGCACGCATGACTGCCGCGCCCTTGTCAGGCAGCGGCTGAACTAACCTCTCAACGTGCGCAACGATGCGGTGAGCCACACAACATCCGACCCGATTGACAGTGACGACCGATCCGAGCTCCGCACTGAGATTCTCCGACTCCGCGACTTGAACCTCGGTGCCGAGAGCCGCGCAGAAGTGCTCGCCGACCGCGTGGCAGAACTGGAAGCGCAGAACACCGAACTCAACGACGCATTGACCAACCTGAACGAAGCGAACGCAGCGCTCCATGTCGAGTTGGGCCGAAGCCCGCTGATTCGGATCGCCCGCGCAATCGCCCGCCGTCTCAATCCGCGCTGAAACCAAACACCGAGAATCATGCTCGCAACACCCGAGCGGACCCAAATCAAATAGATAAAGTTTTCGAGTGGGTATCATGGCCGAGTTAGAGTGGGCCTCGTGGCAGAGTTAGCAGAGTTTCTGCGGAGATTGTTTCCCTGGGTCGATACATCTAGTCGTGAGGACGTCTACATATTCTGGCCTTGCATGTTCATTGGCTGGTTCGCGATAGTGGGGTTTGGCCTGTCTCGCTGGTTCTCGCTGTTCTTTGTCTTTGGCTTGCTTGTCGTCAATCGCCATGCCCTAGCTCGTGGGGCGACCCGGTTGTGCAACTTGGTGCGCCGCAACACGGCTTCGCCTGGAACCGCTACCCAATCGAGGCGTCAAGCCGAAGGGGGGTGCTCACCGCGTCGCTCACCCGCCGACGAATCAGTGGGCAGCAGGTAGTCGGACCAGAGTTGCATGACCTCTCTGCGCCTGTCGAGCAGGTCCGTGCCATGACTGTAAGCCCTCTCCACGGCCGAACCCACGCGATGGCCCAATGCGAATTCGGAGACCTCGCGGGGTACTCCCGCCTCGAGTGCCCACGCCTTGAACGAACTTCGCAGACCTTGAACTGTCGTGTCGAATCCGGCTGCTTTGATCTCTCGGCGTATCCCCGAAGCGCACACATGGCCCTTTGTCGGCTCGCGCGTTTGCGGGAACACCCACGGGCTGTTCAAAACCTCTGAACGCAGTCTTCTGCGGCGAAGCAACCGGAGGGCTTGTCGGCTGAGCGGCACCCTCAGAAGGTCACCGGTCTTCCGCCTCGAGGCAGGAATCGTCCACAGGCCTCCCCCATATACCCGAACAATGGCGGCGCATCATCGTCAACCAGTTTCGCGCCTGGCTCTCATGCTTAAGTTGACCCGCCTTCAACGCTCCCAGACGCTCAATGGCCTCTCCTACTGTGGGCGTCCGGCCCCAAGCTGTCCGCACGTCCTATGCGACGAAGGCGGCGACCGTCTCGACGTGGGAGGTTTCCGGGAACATGTCGATCACCGTGTAGCGGTCGAGGCTCATGCCTGCACGCTCGAGCAGCCTGGCGTCTCGGGCGAACGAAGCGGGATCGCAGCTGACCAGCACGAAGACGTCGGGTTCGGCTCGAAGCAGCGCCTGCACGCCGCGGGCCCCCAGACCTTCGGCGGCCGGGTCGGCAACCACCACCGCCGCCGGCGACGGGCGCCAGTTCTCGACGGGAGCGGTGATGACCTTCGCATCGCTGCCGTTCAAGTTGACACGGGCGTCGGCGGTGCAATCCTTGGTCCGCTCGATCACATGGACCTTGCGGCCCGTGCCCACGGTGCCCGCGAAAATCCCGATTCCGGCATAGGCGTCGACCATCACCCCGTCGTCGGCGAGTTCGTCCACCATCTGAGCCACCTCGTCGACCAGCGCGTCGACTCCGGCCGGCCGGTTCTGGAAGAACGACCGTGCCGAGACACGCCAACGACGGCCCGCGGCCTCCTCATGAATCCAGGCGCGTTTGCCGCTGCGCAGCTCAGCCAGAGTCACCACCAGCACATCCTCCGGAACCGAGACCCCGAAATCGCTCCCCTTGACCATGACCATGCGCTCGCCTGTGCGATTGCCGATCCGTATCGTGACCTCAGTCGCCTCCCCGAAACGTCCATCGACGAGCAGTTGTTCCGCCGCGGGGTCGACCGCGTCGCACACGTCGGGCGCGATCACCTCATGCGACGACCGAACCCGATAGCCGGCTCGACCCCCCACGACAGCGGCCCGCACCGTTGTGCGCCCCTCGTCATTGTCGAGCGAGCGCAGCGAGGGGTCAGGCGCCTCCACTCCCGCTCGCACCAGCTGGTCGACAACCATCGACTGCTTCATTCGCAGCTGCGCATCCGGCGCGACGTGCAACAGGTCACAACCCCCGCAGCCTTCGAGCTGATGGGAGCAACGCACAAGCACGCGGTCCTGCGACGCTTCGATCACCGAGACGATCCTTGCCCTGGACCAGCGGCGGTCCACCCGCAAGACCTCGGCGGTGACCACCTCGCCGGGTAACGCACCTTCGACGAAGACGATTCTGCCGTCGTCAGCCCGAGCTACCCCGGCGCCGTCCCGCGCGGTGGCGGTCACGCGCAATCTCATAATGGAACGGTATCGGCGCTTCAGCGATTAGTGTCGCTGTTGTGCAGCGTCCAATCGAAATTGCTCCGTCCATCCTTCCGGCAGACTTCTCGCGGTTGGGACAGGAGTGCGTCGACCTTGAGAAGGCGGGCGTCGACCGCATCCACTGGGATGTGATGGACGGCGTGTTCGTTCCCAACATCACCATGGGCCCCGACGTCGTCGGTAGCCTGCGCGGCCACCTCACTATTCCCTTCGAGGCCCATTTGATGGTCGTCAACGCCGACGAGTTCGCTCCACTGTTCATCGAAGCTGGATGCTCGACGGTGATGGTCCATGTCGAAGCATGCACACATCTTCACCGCTCACTGAACAACATCCGCAAGCGGGGAGCTCGTGCCGGCGTGGTGCTGAATCCCCACACCCCGGCGAGCACCATCGCCCACGTCCTCGAGGAGACCGACCACATCCTGGTGATGACCGTGAACCCCGGCTACGGCGGCCAGACCTATATTCGTCTGCTCGACAAGATCTCGGAGATAAAGGAGATGGTCGATGCCAGCGGCTGCGAGATCGACATCGAAGTCGACGGTGGGATCAGCGCTGCCAACATCGGCGAGTGCGCTGCAGCCGGCGCCAACGTCTTCGTGAGCGGATCGGCCCTGTTCAAATATACCGACTGTGCTTTCGGCACAGCCGAATTGCGCTCCCTCGCCGAAGCGGCCCGCAACTGAATCGTTGCCGAGCGCAGCCAGAGCCGCGGGAGCGCGAAGCCGCTGCCGAGCGCAGCCCGAGCCCGAGCCTAAGATAGAGAGCCTCTAGAGCATCTCTCCGCGCTTGACGATCACGTGATCGATGATGCCGTAATCCTTGGCCTGCTCGGCAGTGAACCAACGGTCACGGTCGGAGTCCGCTTCGATCTCCTCATAAGTGCGGCCGGTGTGCAGAGCGATACGTTCCTGGAGCAGGCGCTTGGTATACGCCATCTGCTCGGCTTGGATGGCGATATCGGTCGCCTGGCCCTCCACGCCGCCGAGCGGCTGGTGCATCATGATCCGGGCGTGGGGCAGTGCGTAACGCTTGCCCGGCGCGCCGGCGCACAGCAGGAACTGGCCCATTGAAGCTCCGAGACCCATGCAGATGGTGCCGACCTCGGGCTCGACGAACTGCATCGTGTCGTAGATGGCCATCCCCGCGGTGACTGATCCACCAGGCGAGTTGATGTAGAGCCAGATCGGCTTCTCCTTGTCCTGGCCTTCAAGGTAGAGAAGCTGCGCAGTGATGTAGTTGGCGATCTCATCGTTGACGTCCGTGCCGAGCACGACGATCCGGTCCTGCAGCAACCGGTGGAAGATATCGGCTTGCGGGTTGGCGACGAGGTTGGTGGCCATATTCGGGGGCTGAGTCATCGCTCGTAGGCTACCGCCATCTCCTTTCCGTTATTTCGCAGAAACTCAAAACCGTCCCTGAGCGCGTCCATCTCAATCTAGGCTGGCGCCATCCACGCGGACGTGGCGGAACTGGCATACGCGCCAGGTTTAGGTCCTGGTACCCGAAAGGGTGTGGGGGTTCGACTCCCCCCGTCCGCACCACAACCCGCGCCGCTGCTGGGGTGACGCGCAGTTGCGTCGATCGACGGAACCGATGCGCTGAGGTTGCACGCCGCCGGGGGTCATCTCGGTGTGGGGGGTGTTAACAGGTGGCGGCCGCCGAAGACCTTGGGCGCATGGATGCGGCCTTCGGAATGCACCAGCTCGCCGTGTACCCACACGGCGTCGATCCCCTCGGGGTGAACCATCGGGTCGGTGTAGCTGTTGTGCTCGCTGACTCGATCCCAGTCGAACAACACCAATGAGGCGTCCGCGCCGGGTCGCAGAACCGGGCTGGGCAGACCCATGAACTCACAGGGCAGCGCGGTCATCCGATAGATGATCTCAACCAGCGGCACACCCAGCTCGCGGGCCATGCGCAGGGCCTTGGGAAACGCCCCAAGCAAGCGTGGATGGGGCTTCTGGCCAGGTCCCGGCATCAGCCCGTCTGTGCATATCGCCATGCTCGACCGCCGAAAGAACCGCTCCACCGTGGCCTCATCGCCGTAGTGGCTGATGATGGACACCTCGCCTCGGTTGTGAAGGAAGAAGTCGCAGACCGCGTCATGGGCCTCGATCGAGTTCATATCGGTCACACCGGCAGCCAGCACGACGTCCGAGAAGCGCTTGCCTAGGAATTCGTCGCCGACGCCGTCGAGCACGCCGGCGATCTGAATGCCCTCCAAACCGCCACAGAACGCCACGAAGTTGTCCCATCCGGAACCATCGCCGTAGATCTTCTGAAAGGCGAACTCACGCACATTTTCATCGCTCAAGCGGGCCAGAAACTCGGCGCGGGTGCCGGAGCGCACCTCCGGAGGGAACAGAGCGTCAGCGGTCGTGCTCCCCGCGGTGTACGGATACATGTTGCCCATCGTCGGCACGCAGCCGGCGGCGTCGTCGAGACGTCCGGCAACCTGCGAATAACGATCCCAGTTGCGTCGGCCGGCGATCTTTGTGTGCTCGCTGCAGTACCCGCCCCCGCCGTCGGTCGCCGCGGTGATCACCTCACTCAGCGCTTCTTCGATGTCGTCGCTCTCTGAACGCAGATGCGGGTACAACGCCCCGGACTTCACCTCGTTGAAGGCTCGCACCAGCGCGGTGATCTCCCGCTGGTCGGAGTACACCGCCGGGTTGTACACAAGGCCGGTCGACAGCCCCAGGCACCACGGCGCCTCGCGGCGCACCACCTCCGCCATGTCCCTGATCTGCTGGTCGTCGGCGGTGCGATCAAGGTTGCCCATCACCACGCGACGCACCGCGCTGTGGCCGAGATGCAGACCCATGTCGGTGACCGACCGGCCTCGGTGCCAATCCAGGAACTCCCCGGTCGTGGTCCAGGGCCACTCAGCTCCTCCGGCCGGGTCATCATCGTCTACCGTCGGGTTGTTGTCCGCCGAAGGGATCGATCCGTCGAGAGGAGCGAGCTGCATGGCGTACTCGCCACGCTGATCAGCTGCAACCGGAGCCGGCGACAGGCCGTCCACCCCGCAGATGCGCTTGGTGACCCCACCTCGCAGCGCCATCTCACAGCTCAACGGGATGCCGTGCTCACCGAGCCGTGTACCGCCGAGCGCTCCGTGGTTGTGCGTATCCACGAATCCTGGTGCCAACACTCGCCCGTCTGCGTCGATCCTTCGGTCCGCGTCCTCCGCGGCGCTTGGGGGAACATGCCCCAGATGCACAATCCGATCGCCCTGGATCAGAACGTCGCCACGATAGGAATCTGTCACCCCGTCGCCGGTGACGATCAGGGCGTCGGTGATGAGCTGGCGCACCCCCTAACCGTACCTGAGCGCAAGCCTTCAACACGTGAGCACAAGTGCTGAGCAATCGGCTGCGAGGGTCGCTCAGCGGTGGGGTTCGCGGGTCGTTACAGTCCCGTACAGCACACCCGCGATGATGATCGCCGCGCCGACAACGGTTCCCACCTTGGGCACCTCGGAGAAAGCCAACCAGGCCCACAGAGACGCAGCCACGGTCTCGACCGGCGTGAACAACGCCACTTCAGCCGCAGGCGCATACTTCGGGGCGCTGGTGTGCAGCAGACGGCCCAGTGGATTCAGCAGGCCCATGCCCAAACAGGCCAGATAGGCGCGCCCGTCCATGGTCAGCGGCGACGCGAAGAAGGACGCGACAACCACCGACAGGACCGCGGCCATCGAAAGTCCCACGATCCGGCTCATTTCGGGCCAGCGCCGCCAGATGTTCACACCGACCGAGAAAGCCAACACGGCCGCGACTGCCAACAGGTCACCGTCGAGGTTGGGCTCGCCTACCGAGCCGGCCACAATCACGGTCATGCCCGCGAAGGTGACAACAATGGCGGTCCAGACCCTGCGAGTGGTCCTCTCGCTGAAGAACACCCGACCGACAAGGGCGACCATCACCGGCGAAGCACCGACGATCACAACCACGTTCGAGACCGTGGTGCGGGTCACCGCGGTGATGTAGGAGACCTGACTGACCGTCGAGAGCACGGCGATCGCCGTCAACGGGACCGGGAAGCGGCGCCACGACCGGATCGGGTTCATCGACTCACTCCGCGAACCGGTCACGCTCCGTGATCCGGTTACGAAGGGCGAACCGGCCACGAAGTAGGTCACCAGCGATATCAACGCCACCCAGAACACCAGATCCCAGACCTCGGCGTGCGACCAGCGCACGAAGAAGGAGTCGGTCGACACGACCAACATGCCGCATCCCGCGTACAGCCAGCCACGGCTCCGGCCATGCAACCTCAACCGTTCGCTCACCGTCAGGCCCTTCGCGGTTCTGAACCCTGAGCGCACGGTGTCTCAGCAAGGCAGGGTGTCTCAGCCAGGCAGGGCGTCTCAGCCAGGCAGAGCGCCTCAGCCAGAGAGCGCAGAGCACGTCCACGGTGGCTGATGACGTGCTTCTCGTCGCCCATCTCAGCAAAGGAACGACCGTCGCCCTCGCTTGGCACAAAGACCGAGTCGTATCCGAACCCGCCCGTTCCCCTGGGCTGCTCGGCGATCCAGCCTTCAACGCACCCCTCCGCCGACAGTTCCGACCCGTCGGGCCACACCACCATCACCACGGTGCGGAACCGTGCGGCACGCGACTGCACCGTGGTGGCACCGACCCGCTCGAGTTCTGAGAGCAACTTGTCGACATTGTCTGCGTAGGTGGCACCCTCACCCGCGTAACGAGCCGAGCGGACCCCCGGTTCCCCGTTCAGCGAATCAACCTCGAGGCCCGTGTCGTCTGAGACCGCGGCCGCTTCGGCCCCGGCACACACCGCCACAGCCTTGAGCCGGGCATTGCCTTCAAGATCAGGCGCGTCTTCGACTACATCGGCCAGTCCGGAAGGACGCGGCAACAGCTCGACGATCCCCTCGAGAACCAGAGCCATCTCAGCGACCTTGTCCGGGTTGGCGCTGGCGCACACGAGCCGAGGCAAATCTGACATCTGCTCAGGAGGCCACGCGTGGTTCGGGGGGTGTGCGCAGCGCAGTCCGTTGGGCTTGGTTGATCTCCGCGATCCCCTTTGCAGCCAGATCGAGCATCGCATTCAGTTCGTCACGGCTGAACGCATTGCCTTCAGCGGTGCCCTGCACCTCGATCAACGCTCCGTCACCGGTCATCACCACGTTGAAATCAACATCAGCAGTCGAATCTTCAAGGTAGGGCAGATCAAGCAGCGGCTGACCATCGACGATCCCCACCGAGATCGCCGCACACTCGGTCATCAAGGGGTTGGCCGGTATCTCCCCGGCTAGGACGAGCCTCTCACAAGCGTCGTGCAGAGCCACGTACCCACCGCAGATCGAAGCTGTGCGAGTGCCGCCGTCAGCCGAGAGCACATCGCAATCGACCGTGATCGAGCGCTCCCCCAACGCGACCATGTCGATCACGCAGCGCAGCGACCGTCCGATGAGGCGCTGGATCTCCTGGTCACGACCCGAGGTGCGGCGCCGGATCCGCTCCGGCGAGGAACCCGGCAGCATCGAATACTCCGCGGTGACCCAGCCCTTTCCGGTGCCGCGTATCCAGCGGGGCACGTCGGACGCGACCGAAGCGGTACACAACACCTGAGTGTCGCCGAATGAGACGAGCACCGAGCCCATCGACATCTTCGTATAGTCACGAACGAACGACAGGGGCCGCAGCTCATCGAACACACGGCCGTCGTGGCGGGAAATGGTCACGGGGTTCTCCAATGGGGTTTGAGTCGACTTTGAAGGGATTTCCTTGACAGCAATGTCTATTCACCAGTTGTGACACTCGACGTGGTTGAGTTCGGGACCGAAGAGGTCTCTTCCGAGCCTGGCGAACGTCGCCACATCACCGCTGGACACGAAACAGTGCAATCCTCGACCGTCGGCACTGTGACCGTCGGCACTGTGACCGTCGGCACTATGACCGTCGGCAATGCGGCAGTCGTTCGAAGCTTCGAGGGCGCGCCTCACCTCGAACGCGGTCTCATCGGCCGATGACACCAGAACCACGTCGCGTCCCATCACCTCAGCAATGGTGCGAGCCAGGAACGGGTAGTGGGTGCAGCCAAGCAACAGAGCATCGATCTTCGCTTCAAGCAGCGGCGCCAACAGGCGCTGGGCGAGCACGCGAACCTGGTCCGACCCCGTCTCGCCGCGTTCAACGAACTCAACGAACCCCGGGCAGGCTGCACATCTGAAGTCCACCCGCGGCGCAATCTGGGCTGCCAGCCGCTGGTACGCGCCGCTGGCGACCGTTCCCACCGTGCCGATCATGCCGACCCTGCATGTGAGGGTCACTTTGAGCAGGGACTCCAGCCCGGGTCTGAGAACCCCGATCACCGGGACGTCGACATGGGCGGCCAGGTCGTCGAGGGCGACCGCGGAGGCTGTGTTGCAGGCCACGACGATCATCTTCGGGTCGTACTGCTCGACTAGCAGGTCCGTTATCTGGCGAGCGAACCCCGCCACTTCGTCGTGGCGCTTGGACCCGTAGGGATACCGCGCGGTGTCGCCGAAATAGACGACGTTCTCGTTGGGCAGGAGGTCGATCACCGCCCTGGCAACGGTCAGCCCGCCGAACCCCGAATCGAACATGGCGATAGGGCGATCGCGAGAGTCTGAAGCCATTCGACGAGTCTAAAGCCCAAAGCCGCCGGTAGACGGGATAGATCTTGGCTGCAATGACCGCCGGGTGCGGCGCTCAGCGTTCCTCTTTGAACACGACGTGCTTGCGGACGACCGGATCGTATTTCTTGATCTCGATGCGCTCACGCGTGTTGGTCTTGTTCTTCGTGGTCACGTATGTGTATCCGGTGCCCGCGGTGGACCGCAGTTTGATGATCGGACGTTTGTCGCTGGCCATTTGCTTCAGACCTTCTTGCCTTCACGGCGCATGGACGCCACGACGCTTTCGATGCCGCGCTTGTCGATCGTCTTGATGCCCTTGGCGCTCACTTCAAGCTTGATCCAACGCCGTTCGCTCGGCAGGTAGTAGCGCTTGGTCTGAACGTTGGGATCCCAACGGCGGCTCGACCGACGATGCGAGTGCGAGAGTTGCTTGCCGAAGCGCGGTTTGCGACCCGTGACCTGGCAGATCTTGGACATCGTGGCTGACTCCTGAGCGAAACTGAACACGAAACTGTACCAGCGCCGGCCGCAGCCTCCACCCTGTGTCGGCCACCCAATGCCGGCCACCCAGTGCCGGTCCCGCAATCGGTGCCGTGGGTCCCACGGCGCTAGCCTCGGATTCGTGCCGACTGTAGAAAAGGTCCTGTTGGCAGCCCCGCGAGGGTTCTGCGCCGGCGTGGAGATGGCCATCAAGGCGCTCGCCTGGATGGTCAGGGCGTTCGAGCCTCCCGTGTACTGCTACCACGAGATCGTCCACAACCAGCTGGTGGTTCAGCGTTTCGAGGCTTCGGGCGTGGTCTTCGTCGACGACATCACCGACGTGCCCGAGGGCCGCCCGATCATGCTCTCTGCCCACGGATCGGCCCCCGAGGTCGTCGCCGCGGCCGTGAGTCGAGGCGGCTACGTCGTCGATGCGGTGTGCCCGCTGGTGACGAAGGTTCATCACGAGGTCAAGACACGGGCCGGCAAGGGCTACCAGATCGTCTACGTCGGTCACGAAGGGCACGAGGAAGCGGTGGGCACGATGGCCGTGGCACCCGAAGCCATCCACCGGGTTGAGACCGCAGACGACGTGGCGGACCTTCCCGAATTCGACTCCCCCATCGCCCTTCTGGCTCAGACCACGTTGTCGCACCGTGAATGGGCCGGAGTGCTCGACGCTGCACGCGAACGGTTCCCGCAACTCTGGCAGCCTGAACGCTCGGACCTCTGCTTCGCGACGACCAACCGGCAGTCGGCGTTGATGAAGATCGCTCCTCGAGTGGACGCGATGGTCGTGATCGGCTCTTCCAACTCCTCGAACACCAAAGCACTCGCCGCGCTGGCCCGAGAAGCGGGATGTCAACACGTGTTCCGCATCAACGCTGCCGACGAACTGCCCGACGACCTGACCGGCACCGTCGGGGTGACCGCAGGAGCTTCGGCTCCCGAGGACCTCGTCCTCTCGGTGATCGACCGGCTCGCTCCCACGGGCGGAGTGGAGGAGGTGCGGGTGACCGACGAGGACGAGTACTTCCCGCCGCCCCGCAACCTTCGCCAGCTCCTGCGTGCCATCGACGCGGCGGCGACGGTGACGCTCGGACTCACCGGCGACCGTGCGCCCCTCGACGACCGGGACATCGACGCGAGCGAGGTGCTCGAGTCGCTCCCCGCAGCCATCAGCGACGCGTGAGCAAAGCCGGAAAGGTCCCGGTGCGGGGACTGGCCAGCACTGCTGCCGCCACCGCCTACAGCCTCACCACCGCCTGCAGCCTCACCGCCTGGGAGTGACGCTGGGCTTGGCCCGCCCGGGGTGTTGCAAACCGACACCTAGGTGCGGTGAAACGGCTGTGCGATGCCGATCCTCGACCAGGACGGTTCATTCTCATCGGATGTCATCCGGCTTGGTTGCGTGACCACATCGGTGACCGGCTCATCGCCGGGGTGGTGCTGCACACGGGTTCCTCTTCGCTCCAACTCGGCGAGCGGCTCCGGGCTCATCCGATCATCGCTCTGTGGACCTAGATGTCAGCTGGGGGTGGTTCGTCGCCGGCGGCCACGCGGGCTTCGATGAAGAGATCGTTCAGCTCGCGGTACAGCACCTCGGAGAGCTCGCGCACGGCCCGACGAGGGACTTTTCCGTCAACCTTGGCAGGCGGAGCGATCGGCTCGCCGATGATCGCGACAACCTTGGCCGGGCGTGGGATCTTGGCGCCCATCGGCAGAGCGCTCGGGGTGCCTCCAAGTCCCACCGGCACGATCGGCACACCGGCACGAGCCGCAACGAAAGCCGGGCCGTCAAGCACCAGCTTGCGGTCGAGCCGCGGGCCGACCTGACGAGTTCCCTCGGGGAACATCACCAGCGGCTCGCCCAAGGCCAGTACGTCGCGCGCTGCCCGCAGGGCCGTGCGATCCGCGGATCCCCGCTCAACGGGGAATCCACCCATCACCGTCAGGAATGTCCCGAGCAGCTTCGAGTTCCAGAGGCTCTCCTTGCCCATGAAGCGCAGGCGCCTGCCGGTGATCACCCCGACAATCGGGGTGTCGACGAAGGAACGATGGACAGCAGACAACACGAACGGGCCCTCGGGCAGGTTCTCGGTGCCTTCAACCCTCAGGCGGAACAGCAGCTTGATCGGCACATAAACGACCACCCAGAAGCAGCGATAGAAGACGCGGCCGGGCCACGACTGGCGACTGCGGGCCGGCGTCTCCCCTCGTTGGGAGCCGTAGGTCGCTTCTTTGAGCGTTGCTTCTCTAGCCATTGCTTCTCTAGCCATTGCTTCGGGTGCTCACTGCTCCGCGTCGCTCGCAGTCAACAATTCCACTATCTGAGTGACAACCTCGTCGATCGTCAGACTCGAGGTGTCAATGATGATCGCGTCGTCGGCCTCGGTCAACGGGGCAACGTCGCGCGTGGAGTCCACGGCGTCGCGCCTGGTGATGTCTGCCGCTACGGTCTGGTAGTCGAGATCGGTCACCTCTTTGGCTCGCCGCTGCGCTCGGACACTCTCATCAGCAGTGAGATAAACCTTCAACTCGGCATCGGGAAAGACCACGGTGCCGATGTCACGGCCCTCGAGCACCCCCCCGCCCCGCCGTTCCACCCACTCGCGTTGGCGCGAGACCATCTCGCGGCGCACCAGTGGATTGGCGGCCACCGCGCTCACCGCTCGGGTGACCTCGGGGCCGCGAATCTGCAGAGTCGCGTCGACTCCGTTCACCAGAACCCGATCATCGCCGAGCTCGAGTTCCATTGAACGGGCCGCTTTGGCCGAGAATTCAAGATCGTCCGGATCGCCGGCCGCGCGCAGGACCGTGAACGCAACCGACCTGTACATAGCCCCAGTATCGAGATACGGAAGCTTGAGCCGACCCGCGACCGCGCGGGCCACGGTTGACTTCCCGGATCCTGCGGGTCCGTCGATTGCGATCACCCTCATGGCCGCACCATCGGAGAATCAACCGGCACAGTCATCGAAGCTGCTCCAACGCGCCGAAGTAACCGGGGAAGGTCTTGGCCACACAGCCAGGATCACAGATCGAGACTCCTTGGACAACCAACCCGATCAACGCGAAGGCCATGGCCATCCGATGGTCCTGGTAGGTCTCGAACGCAGCACCGGTCGGAGGGCCTTGGGGCCGAACCACGAACCCGTCAGCGGTTTGTTCTGCGTCGATTCCGCAGCGGCGCAGTTCATTGACCGGGCCCTCCACACGGTCACTCTCCTTGTGACGCACGAACCCGATTCCCGACACGGTGGTCGCTCCGGAGGCGAAAGCAGCCACGACCGCGAGCGTCGGCGCGGTGTCGGAGATTTCGCCGAGGTCGACATCCACCCCGCTCAGCTCCCGGCCGGAGACTTCGATGCTGGTGTCGTCATATCCGACTTCCGCGCCCATCCGGGCGAGAACATCGGCGAATGCGACATCGCCCTGAATCGACGATTTGCTGAGTCCCTCGACCCGCACCCGGCCTCCGGTGATGGCGGCAGCGGCCAGGAAATACGACGCCGTGCTGGCATCGGGTTCAACCGTGTAGGTCCCGGGACTCTCGTAACCTCCGCCGACGGTCAACACGCGGCCCTGCGCCGAACTCTGCGGTTCAGCCACATCCACATGCGCGCCGAAGGACTGCATCACCGCGACGGTCATCTCCAGATAGGGCCAACTGACCGGGTCTGAGGCGAGCTCGAGCGACAAACCGCTGACCCCGCCGGCCAGCAGCAGACCAGATGCGAACTGGCTGCTGGCGTCGCCTTCGATACTGCAACTGCGGCTGGTGATCGGTCCATTGACGCGCACCGGCAGACGACCGGCAGGCCCGAGTTCCTCCACCGACACACCCAGACCACGCAGTGCATCGATCTGGTGGCTCATGGGCCGGCCCCGCAACTGGCGGTCACCGTCGATCACTGTCGGCACGTTTCTCAGCGCGGCCACGGGCATCAGGAAACGGCTCGTTGTTCCAGAACGCCGGGCGTCCACAAGAACTTCAGCGGACCCGGTGCGCTCGGCGAACTCAGCACCGCGGCCCTCGACGGTTATCGAGCCGTCAGCACTGTCGGGCACGCAGCTGACGCCCAGAGCAGCGAGGCCGTCGATCATCGCCAAGGTGTCGTCGGCGAACAGCGCCGCGCAGAGCCGGGTCTTGCCGCGGGCCAATGCGGCAGTCACCAGAGCGCGGTTGGTGATGCTCTTTGATCCCGGAAGCACCACCGTCGTGTCGGGCGGTTGGTCGAGAGGCCTGATGCTCAGAGGATCGACGGGCACGGTTTCTCGCATCGCTTCTTGAGCCGCGTCAACCCAGCGGCTGCATCGACGGACGGTAGCCCTGCTCGCTCAGAGCGCTCTGCAGCTTCTCAGCCGTCTCGGACTCGACCAGCAGCACCACAACGCCGCGCGGCCCCTCGGGTGAGTGAGCGATCTCCAGATCGTAGATGTTGACGTCCAGATCAGTGGCCAACATGGCGATCGCCGCCAACTCACCGGGACGATCCAACACGGGAACCCGCATCTCCGACAGTGCTTCGGGAACGGGCGCAGTGGTCGGCAGGTTCCGACGGGCGACCCGTGCCCCTTCGAGATGCGCCAACAACTGCAATTCGTCGCCGTCGGCCACGATCTCGCGCAACGAGGCCAGTTCCGAGATCAGATCGTCGAGGACCCCGACAATTGCATCGGAGTTCTGCGCGCAGATCGCAGGCCAGATCGTGGGTTGCCCCGCGGCGACTCGGGTCATGTCACGGAAACCTCCCGCCGCGAAACGAAGCAGTCCGTTCTGTTGTTCGGTCCGCCCGACCGCCACCCGCATC
The DNA here is from genome assembly GCA_965116485.1 of Acidimicrobiales bacterium. Classification (GTDB taxonomy): domain Bacteria; phylum Actinomycetota; class Acidimicrobiia; order Acidimicrobiales; family Aldehydirespiratoraceae; genus VXYK01. The sequence continues at coordinate 1,718,277 of OZ220692.1, read as the reverse complement.
AGCGTGGCCGCGGTCAGGTGCGGCACGTGCGAGACGACCGCGACCAGCCGGTCGTGGCGCTCGGGCGAAACCACCATCGGTTGCGCGCCTGCTGCAGCAACGATCTCCTTGACCTGGGCGAACGCGGTATCGTCGGTTGCTGCGGTGGGGCACAGGACCCAGGCCGCACCGCTGAACATGTCTGCGGAGGCCCCGGACACGCCGTCCTGCTCGCTGCCCGCAATCGGATGACCCGCAACGAAACGCCCGTCGGTCACCGCTGCGGCTATCGGCGCTTTCACGCTGCCCACATCGGTGACCACGGCTGCTCCCGCGTCGAGCGCAGCCTGGGCAAGTTCCGCGATGGAGTTGACGGGCGTGGCGATCACTGCCAGGTCGCACGGCCGCATCTCGCCCATCTCATCCACGACTTCTGCCGCCAATGCCTCCTGAGCGCGGGTCTCGTCATTGTCAACCCCTATGACATGCCAGCCCAAACGGCGCAGAACCAGCGCGACCGAGCCTCCAATCAGCCCCACACCAACAACCGTCGCGGTCTTCGCCCTGTTCACGGACCGCGATTTTATCCGTAGCGACTGTGATTCAGTGTCGAATAAGCCCGGCGAAACTACCCGGGCCCCTTGCCGGCTGCTGCTTCCAGGCTTCTGACCTCGAGCACAGTCAACTCGCGCCACTCCCCCGGGGCCAGGGAACGGTCCGCCACCGGTCCGATCCGAGTGCGGACCAGGCGAACCACCGGGTAGCCGACAGCCTCGCACATTCGCCGCACCTGCCGGTTCCGTCCCTCATGAATGATGATCTTGACCAGGTCGGCTTCAACGACGTTGACCCGCGCGGGCGCGGTCGGCCCGTCGTCGAGGTTCACGCCCTCGCGCAGACTCCGAACAGCCGAACGGCTCGGGCTGCTTCGGAGTTGAGCCAGGTACTCCTTGTCCACGCCGTACGACGGATGGGTGAGCCGGTGGGCCATCTGACCGTCGTTGGTCAACAACAGCAGGCCTTCGGTATCGGCATCAAGGCGACCCACGGGGAACACACGCGGCTCCGGGGGAACCAGATCGATCACCGTCCGCCGGCCGTGCGTGTCTTCGGCTGTGCTGATGACCCCTCTGGGCTTGTTCAACAGGTAATGCACCAGGCCGGGACGCACTCCGACCGCGACGCCGTCGACCGCGACCTCGTCACAGGCGACATCGACCCGGCGGCCGAGCACGGCAACGTCGCCGTCGACCGTCACTCGACCCAGAGCGATCAGCTCTTCGCAAGCTCGCCGACTGCCGAACCCGTGCCGGGCCAGAACCTTCTGAAGTCGCTCCCCGCCCTGGCTCATGTTATCGCCGTCATGTGAGGCTTCATCTGATCGGCTTCATGTGATCGCCGTCACGTGGCTTCGGCGTCGCCGGCTTCGGTGTCTCCGGCCTCACTGAACGGCGCGTCGCCATCATCGAGCGACTCGTCCTCGGCAACGACGTGAAGACCCCGCTCGAGGGCTTCGACGACGTCGGACGTCGGAAAGAACTCCCCCAACGGCAGCAGCTCGCTCACCGAGTCGATGCCCATCCGCTCAAGGAAGGCAGGTGTGGTCCCATAGAGGACCGCCTGGCCCGGCCCCGGGTCGCGGGCAACCTCATCGATATAACCCCGGACCTGCAGAGTGCGCACCACGCCGTCGACGTTGACGCCTCGAATCGCCGCTATCTGATTGCGAGACACCGGTTGCTTGTAGGCAACCACGGCGAGGGTCTCGAGCGCGGCCGCCGACAAGCGTGACGACTGACCCTCAAGCACGTAGCGCTCGACATAGGGGGTCTGTTCAGCAGCAGTCTGGAAGCGGTATCCGCCTGCCACTCGCTTGAGGGTGAAACCCCGCCCCTGCGCGGCGTACTGTTCGGCCAGATCAGAGCACAGTTCTTCGATCTCGAACGGCGTGGACCCCACCAACTGCGCCAACAACTCCGGCGGCAGGGGCTCCTCTGCCACCATCAGGATCGCTTCTACGGCTCCGGGAATGTGTTCTGCGACCATGTTCAATCAACCAGTTCAGCCCTCGTAGTCATCGATGCCGATCACGCCGACCAACTCCGACGCGCCGCCTGTCCAGAGGACCGCGATGTCGCCGAAGGTCTCCGGTTGCTCGAGTTCAACGAAGCCCCGTTTGAACAACTCCAAGACCGCAAGGAAATAGACGACGATCTCAATGCGGTCGACCAGTTCGGAGGTGAGCTGCCGGAACGTCATGCGACCATGACGCGGCAGCTCTTCAACCAGGTCGCCGACCACTTTCGCAACCGTGATCTTGATCGGGCTGACATGCGACAGGTCGACTCGCACGACCGGTTTGGGCGCTGTGGCCCTCCCATACGCCTCCCTCAGATCCTCGAGGGTCGTGTTGCGCAGCAGATCGGGCGCCAGCGCGATGAAATGGTCCTCCACCGGCCCGACACTGCGGGGATAGGACCGAGCGGCCTCAGCAGAAAGTTGGCGCAGCACCAGCGCCGCGTCTTTGAACACCTTGCACTCGACCAGCCGCGCCAACAGCAGATCCCGCTCCTCCCAGAGGCTGAACTCATCGTCGAGGTCGACCTCGGCGTCTTCGGGGAGCAAGCGACGGGTCTTCAACTCCACAAGCGTCGCAGCGATCAGCAGGAACTCGGTTGCGATCTCAAGATCGAGCTGCTCCATCGTCTCGATCTGCTGCAGGTACGCATCGACTATTTCGCTCAGGTTGACGTCGTACAACTCGACCTGCTGTTTCAGGATCAGATGGAGCAACAGGTCGAACGGGCCTTCGAAAATGGGAGTCTGCACCTCGTACGCCATCGGCGCCAGCTTAGAAGGCCGCACCGCCAAGGAGCGGTTATACCGCCCGATGGCATGGCGAAGGTGACTCAGTCGCGTAGCCTTCGCTCCAATGAGACGCGTATTGTCCGGCATCCAGCCCACGGGCCAGCTCCATCTCGGCAACTACCTCGGCGCGGTTCGCAACTGGGCCAAGATGCAGCACGACACCGACGCCTTCTTCTGCATAGTCGACCTTCACTCGATCACCATCCCCCAACAACCCGGCGCGATCGGCAGAGAGTCGCTGCGGCTCGCCCAGATGCTGCTGGCCGCCGGACTCGACCCCGAGGTCTGCACCTTGTTCGTGCAGAGCCATGTGCGCGAGCACACCGAGTGCGCCTGGCTGCTCGAGTGTACTGCGTCTTTCGGTGAGCTTTCGCGGATGGCCCAGTTCAAGGACAAGTCCGACCGGCAGGAGTTCATCTCCGCCGGCTTGTTCACCTACCCCGCTCTGCAGGCGGCCGACATCCTGCTCTATGACACGAATGACGTTCCGGTGGGCGCAGACCAGCGTCAACACATCGAGCTGACCCGGGACATCGCCGAGCGGTTCAACTACCGCTACGGCGAGACGTTCGTGCTGCCCACCGCGGTCATACCCAGTGCCGGGGCACGGGTCATGGACCTCCAACGACCGACCGACAAGATGTCGAAGTCGCTCGACTCGCCCAAGGGAACCATCGACCTGCTCGACGAGCCTTCACAGATCGAGAAGAAGATCCGCAGCGCGGTCACCGACAACGATGCCGAAGTGCGCTTCGATGTCAGCAAAAAACCTGGGGTCAGCAACCTTTTGTCGATCCTCGGCGCCACAACCGACGAAGACCCCGAAGAATTGGCGAGCGAATACTCCCAATACGGGCCTCTCAAAGCAGACGCCGCCGCTGCGGTCGTGGAACTGCTCGCTCCCCTGCAGGCTCGTTTCGCCGAACTCGAAGCCGACCCCGCAGAGACCACGCGGCTGCTGCGAACCGGTGCCGACAAGGCTCGCTCGATCGCGGCTGCGACCCTGAACCGCGCCAAGTCCAACATCGGCTTCCTCCCCGACACCTGAGTCGCACCCAGCAGATCCCGCGGCAGGCGCCTCAATCGTTGTCGAACTCGTGAAGCACACGGGCAAGCTCGGCAGGGACCGACCACCCGTCGGGTTGTCGGTGATGCTCGGCCGCCCACGCGATCGTGCGCTGGTCGCTTTGCGCCTCGCGCAACATCTCCGCGCCGATCTCAGGATGCCGCAGATAGCTGCTGACCCTGCCCCGATAACCGTCATAGTGAACCCACTGGCGGACACGCTCGGATCCGCCGAGGGTCGCGACCACAGTGGCGAACACCCGGCCCCAGGTGCCGAGGCCAGCCTCGACTTTGCCGACGTCGTGCAACAGGGCCGCCGCCAGCACCCACCTCGTGTCCTCGCCCGACGCTGGTTCGCCAACCTCTCTGCTTACGCCGGGCTGCCGCTGCTCGCTCGTACCCTCCGACGCCGGTTCGCTCGCAAGTCGGCGCTCGACCTGACGAGCGATCGATGCGCTGTGCCGACGGTCGGGCGGGTACTGGCGGGCCCACAGGGCGTACTCGCGCCCGGACAACACCGATTCAACCCAGGCGCGGTCAGTTTCGCTGGGACCCCGGTTCGGCAGTGCCATAAAGAAGCGTCGAGTCAGATGCCAGATCTCGCCCATCACGAGCCGATCAGCCTGTGGCCCGCGGGTGCGCTGCTCGATACACGTTCATCAAGCGCTCGATCGACACCTTCGTGTACACCTGGGTCGTGGAGATCGAAGCATGGCCGAGCAACTCCTGCACGGTTCGGACGTCCGCGCCGTGGTCCAGCATGTGCGTAGCACACGAGTGGCGCAACACATGGGGGGAGAGTCTGGCGCCAAGACCCGCCGCGGTCCCGTAGCGGCGCACCACCCCCCACGCACCCTGGCGCGAGAGCCGAGACCCCCTCTGGTTCAGAAACACTGCATCGGCATCGCGGCGACGGCTCCAGCGCTCCGGTTCCATCGTCGGGCGCCCCCCGGGTTCGAACCACCGCTGCAACGCCGACGCCGCTTGCCGGCCGACCGGCACGATGCGTTCTTTGCTCCCTTTGCCCAGCAGACGAATCAGTCCATCGTGCAGATCAACGTCGGCGAACGACAGGCTCACGAGTTCGGAGACCCGCGCTCCGGTGCCGTAGAGAGTCTCGAGGATCGCACGGTCGCGTCTTGCCACGTGATCGTCACCCTCGACCGCGTCTATGACCGAAGCAACCTCGGCGACGGTCAGCGCCTTGGGCAGCCCTCGGGGAACCGGAGGAATCTCCACATCTACCGCGGGATCATCAAGCCGCTTCTCCTCGGCGACCATGAACCGGTGCAACCCCCTCACCGCGACCAGGGTTCTGGTCACAGAAGCAGCAGCCAACCCCGATCCCTGCAAGACATGAACGAAAGCCACTATGTCGTCGCCGGTGGCTGAGAGCGTGTCCGACTCTCGACGACTGAGGTGATCTTGATACCGAAGAAGGTCACGGCGATACGACTCAAGGGTGTTCGCGGCCCGACCCTTCTCGATCACCAGCCAAGTGAGGAAATCCTCAGCACACTCGTCGAGGGCCACCGATTCGGCGGCATCAGCGGGCGCGGCCACGACTCACCGACCCAGATGCCGCAGAGCCATCATCAGACCGATCACCGTCGTCGCGTCCTCGATTCGTCGCTGGGTGATAGCGACAACCACATCATCGAGGGCCAAACGTTCAATGGTCATGTGTTGTTCTTCGGGACCCTGACGGTTCATCGACGCCTTCTCCAGGTCTGTAGCCAAGAAGACGTATGAGTATTCGTCGCAGAAGCCTGCTGAGCTGTAAACGGTGGCCAACAGCACCAACGATTCCGTCGAATAACCAATCTCCTCGATCAACTCCCGTTTCGCGGTCATTTCCGGAGGTTCTCCCGGAACGTCTCGCTTTCCCGCCGGAATCTCCAATATTTCTTGGTCTATCGCTGCTCGGTACTGCCGCACCAGGACCACTTCGTCACCAATAATGGGCACGACCGATACGGCACCGGGATGACGGGCAATATCCCGCTGGATTACTTGACCGTCGGGAGTTTCGAACTCCCCAGAAACGACCGCAAAGACAGCGCCCTCGTAAATTACCCGCTCACCAAGACTACGAAATCCCGCCGGGGACCGCGGCCCCAGATCGGTCACGACTGCTCAGTTGCGGTCAGGTCGCCGTCGACACTGGCTAGATCAACACTGGGTGAATCAACATCGGGCAGTTGCGGATTGCGGCCCGCGGCGCGCTCCAGAGCCGCAGCGACAAAGGTCCGGAACAAAGGCGCAGGGCGGTCCGGACGGCTCTTGAACTCCGGATGGGCCTGCGTGCCGATCCAATACGGGTGGTTCTCCAGTTCGATGAACTCGACGAGCCGGCCGTCGGGGGACTCACCGCTCAAGGTCAGGTCGCTCTGCTCGAAGCGCTTGCGGTACCTGGGATTGAACTCGTAGCGGTGCCGATGCCGTTCCGACACGACCTCTTCGCCGTAGGCCTCAGCGACCCTCGAACCGCTCTTGAGTTGGGCGACGTATGCGCCCAAGCGCATCGTGCCTCCCATGTCGGTCACGTCGCGCTGGCTGTCCATAAGGTCGATCACCGGATGCCGGGTGCTTGGATCGAACTCAGTGGAGTTGGCACGAGCGAGGTCGAGCGCGTTGCGGGCGTATTCGATGGTCATCACCTGCATACCGAGGCACAGGCCAAGACAGGGCACGTCGTTCTCACGGGCATAACCCGCAGCAGCGATCTTGCCTTCGATGCCCCGCTCGCCGAACCCGCCGGGTATCACGATGCCGTCGAGGTCTCTCAGTCGACCGGCCGCCAACAGCCCCTCCGCATCCTCGGCCTGCACCCACTCAAGGCCGATCTCGGCGCCGTGATGGATCCCTGCGTGGTTGAGCGCTTCGACCACCGACAGATAAGCGTCGGGAAGGCTGACGTACTTGCCGACGACACCGATACGAACCGGCGTTGCAGCCGCTTGCACCCGCGCAACCAGATGGCTCCAGGGTTCCAGGTCCAAAACGTGATCTGTGAGGCCCAACAGTTTGCAGACGTGGGTGTCGAGGCCCTCATTGTGGAGCACCAAGGGGATCTCATAGAGGCTCGACGCATCGGCCGCATTGACAACACCCTCCAACGGAACATCGCACAGGTTCGAGATCTTGCGCCGGAGATCAATGCTGATCGGTTCATCGGAGCGGCACACAATCGCATCGGGCTGGATTCCCCGGCTCCGCAGTTCGGTCACCGAATGCTGCGTCGGCTTGGTCTTCTGCTCGGACGACGGGCCGATGAACGGAACCAGGGTGACATGAACATAGAGCACGTTCTCGCGGCCCACGTCCAGACGGAACTGCCGGACCGCTTCAAGGAACGGCAGAATCTCAATGTCGCCGACAGTGCCGCCGACTTCTGTGATCACCACATCCACGTCGTCTGACACGAGACGGGTGATGCGCTTCTTGATCTCGTCGGTAATGTGGGGAATTACTTGAACCGTGCGGCCGAGATAGTCGCCGCGCCGTTCAGCGGCGATCACCGCCGAGTAGATCGATCCCGTGGTGGAGTTCGAGTCCTGAGTGAGGTTCTCGTCGATGAATCGCTCGTAGTGCCCGAGATCCAGATCAGTCTCACCCCCATCGTCTGTGACGAAGACCTCTCCATGCTCGAACGGATTCATCGTGCCTGGATCGATATTGAGGTACGGGTCCAGCTTCTGCATCGTGACCCGGAGGCCTCTGGCCTTCAGAAGGCGACCGAGGGAACTCCCGGTGAGTCCCTTGCCGAGACCACTGACCACTCCACCCGTTACGAAGATGTGCTTCGTCATCGGGAACTCAACTTATCCAAATCCGGACTCAAAGGCGCGCATTGTTGTCGCCGGGCGCAGCCGGAGCCCCCGCTGCATGTCGCCGGACGCAACCGGAACCCCCGCTGCATGTCGCCGGGCGCAACCGGAGCCCCCGCTGTATGTCACCGGACGCAGCCGGCACTAGCGGCCGCGGCCCTCGAGAAGTTCCACGGCATGCACGTGAGCCGCTTCGGATTCCGGCGAGCCCGAGAGCATGCGGCTCAACTCGACAATCCGCGATTCGTGGTCGAGAAGTTGGGCGACGCTGACCGTTGCGCCCTCGACCTCGGTTTTGCTGACGGACAGATGCTGATCGGCAACTGCGGCAATCTGCGCCAGATGGGTCACTACCAGCACCTGATGATCGCTCGCCAAAGAAGCCAGAGACTCCGCAACAGTGTTCGCCGCTTGGCCGCCGATGCCCGCATCAACCTCGTCGAACACCAGTGTCGGCGGTCCGACCGTCAACACCATCCGCAGAGCCAGCATGGCACGCGCCAACTCCCCGCCCGAGGCGACTTTGGTGAGCGGCAGCAGATCATGGCCGAGGTTGGCCGCCAGCAACAACGAGACGTCGTCTCCGGCCGGTCCGCCGACCCTCACCTCCAGCTTCGCTCCGGGCATTGCCAGACCTGCGAGATTCCCCTCCACAGCCGCTGCGAGTTCAGGCGCCGCAGCGCTCCGGGAACTCAACACCCTCGCCTGCTCCAACGCCAGTTCTTTCGCCAGAACTGCACGCCTCTGATCAAGCGCCGCGGCACGCTCGTCGTGTCCTCGAAGCTCCTCGAGGCGTTGCGCAACAGAGAGGCCGTAGCTGCTCACCTCAGCCAAGTCTGCGCCATATTTTCGCCGCAACTCTCGCAACAGGGCCCGCCGTTGCCTCAAGACCGCGAGCTGTTCAGGGTCGTCCTGAATCGTCTCTGCTCGATCACGCGCCTCGCCGGCGATATCGGTGAGCTCTGCGATCACTGAGTGAAGGCGTTCTTCGAGATCGGCGAACGGTCCCCGACCCTGCACCTCCACAAGCGCCGCCGAGACCGCTTCGAGCGCCGCGGAGTCGGAATCGAGCAAGCCGCTTACCTTCGTAGCGGCCTCGCGGTGAGCGCTCGCCGCAGCCAGGAGGTCTTCTTGCTGGTCGAGGCGGTCATCTTCGTCGGCGTCCACAATGTCAGCCGCTTCGATCTCGTTGAGCTGATAGGCGAGCAGATCGATCTCTCGCGCACGGTCTCTTTCATCACCGCCCAGCTCGGCCAACACTGCATCGGCAGCTCGCAGGTCGTCAAGAAGCGAGGCCAATGGAGCCGTGTCGATACCTCCGAAACGATCAAGCGCGGCTCTTTGAACCGGACCTTTCAACAGAGATTGATGCGAGTGTTGTCCGTGAAGATCAACGAAATCGACTCCATGGTCGGCCAAGGCATTCACCGTCGCGAGACGGCCGTCGATATAGGCGCGGGAGCGACCTTCGCGAGGGATCACCCGTCGTACGACAAACTCCTTGTCACCATCAACGAATCGGCCCTCGATCTCTGCTTCGGCCGCACCGGGCCGCACCAGCGATGCGTCCGCTCTGCCCCCGGTCAACAGATCGACAGCGCTGACGATGAGCGTCTTGCCCGCGCCCGTCTCGCCTGTGACTGCTGTCATCCCGGGTCCCAAAAACAGCGTTACTTCATCGATGACGCCGAGGTTTCGTACAACCAATTCGGTCAACACAACATCTCTCCGCCTTGTTCGCCTAGTTCGCCATATCCGGCTCTTGCGCCGGGGACACAGGTATTCATATCAGCAATGAAGTTAGCGCGCGCAAATTGGCAAGCCTTCGAGTTGCAGCCCGTTGTCTTCCGCTCTTGTTCGCTGCACTCCATCTCCCGCTCTTGTTCGCTGCGCTCCATCTCCCGCTCTTGTTCGCTGCGCTCACCGGGCCGCTCAGGCCGCGGGCGGGCCGCTTGAGCCGCAGGCGGGCCGCTCAGGCCGCGGGCCCGCAAAGCAAGCCGTTCGCACTCGGAAATCCTCTGCCTATTTGCGGGGCCTCTTATTCGCGGGGCCTCTCAAAATGTTGATCTAACGGTCATTGAGACCGAATTTTGCCTTGAGTACCCGTTGAAATCGCCGGGGGCCGAAGGTGACGAGACGAACCGCTTGGTCCGCCGCGGTGCATTCGATCGCGTCACCGTCGCCGATAACCGTCAGTCTGCGGCCATCCACTGACACCGCCGCGGGACGGTGCCCGTCAATCGACAGGCGCAGCCGGGTCTCCGCAGCAAGAACCAAGGCTCGGTCAAAAGGCATGTGCGGCGCTACGGGCGTGAGCAGCAACGCTCGGTGGGTCGCGTCGATAATTGGACCTCTTGCTGAGAAGGCGTACGCCGTGGAACCCGTCGGGCTGGCAACAATGAGGCCGTCGGCCGCGTAGGTGGTAAAGAACTCACCGTCGATGGACACGGCCAGCCGAACGGTGTTGGCTTCAGAGGTTCGTTCGATCACCGCTTCGTTCAGAGCCAAATGTGTGCTCGTCTTGCCGTCCACCGTCAACTCCGTTTGCACCAACATCCGCTCTTCGATGTCGTAGCTGCCCCGAAGCGCTCTGGCGATCGCGCTCTGAGCCTCGTCGGGAGCGACCTCGGTCAGGTACCCGAGCCTGCCATGGTTCACGCCTAGGATCGGGATCTCCTTGCCGGCCAACAACTCCACCGCACGCAGAATCGAACCGTCGCCGCCCAGGGTCACAACCAAGTCGAGGCCCTCGCAGAACTTCGCCGCTGCAACAACCTGAGGGTCCAGAGCCGCGTTGCCTGTATCAGCCACGTTGTCTGCATCAGCCACGTTGTCTGCATCAGCCACGTTGTCTGCATCAGCCAAGGTGCCCGTATCAGCCACGTTGCCTGCATCAGCCACGTTGCCTGCATCAGCCAAGGTGCTTGCATCATCGGGCGGCACGCGCACTTCGTGACCTTCGGCGATGAGCCACCGCGCCAGATCACGGGCATGCACGGAAGCCTGGTCTCGCCCCAAGTGAACGATCAGACCGACAACGCTCACGGCAACGGCCCTTGTTCAGCCACGGCTTGCGCTACAGCCGCGTCGAGCAAGCCGGCGTCAAGTCGTCCGGCGTCGAGCGGGCCAAGGTCTGAGCGCCTGGCGTGCAGAAGAAACTCCACGTTGCCGTCAGCACCCGTGATCGGAGAAGCCATAGCACCCATGATGGCCGCTCCGTGGCCCATTAGTGCTACACCCACCTCACTAAGTGTCCGACGCCATACCCCAGGGTCGCGAATTATCCCTCGTCCCTTGTCGGCTTCGGCCTTTCCTGCTTCGAACTGAGGCTTCACAAGCACGACCAGATCACCGCCGGATCGCACCAGCCCGACCAGTGCCTCAGCGACGGTGCGCAGCGAGATGAAGGACAGGTCAGCGACGACGACATCCGCGACCCCTCCAACATCGCTGGGATGCACATGACGAATGTTGGTCTGCTCATGCACCTCCACCCGCGAATCGGCTCGGATCCTCTCATGCAGCTGGTTCCTGCCGACGTCGATCGCCACCACCGAGGCGGCACCACGAGAAAGGACACAGTCGGTGAAACCGCCCGTGGAAGAACCCGCGTCGATTACTCGCAGACCGTTGCAGTCAAGCGCGAACCGGTCCAGGGCTGCGGAAAGTTTGTGGCCGCCGCGGGACACGAACTCCGGGGGGTCACCAGCGACCTCGATCGGCTCGGCGGCGTCCACCAGTCGGGCCGCCTTGTCCGCCGGCGCGCCGCTCACAGTGACTCGGCGCTGCGCGATGACCTGCTGGGCGCGTGCACGGCTCTCGGTGAACCCTCGTCTCACCAGTTCAGTGTCGAGCCGACGGCGAACCATCAGCGCTCTGCCGATCCAAAACGCGTTGCCGACCTATAACGCGTTGCCAATCCAAAACGCGTTGCCGACCTATAACGCGTTGCCGATCCAAAACACGTTGCCGATCCAAAACACGTTGCCGAATCAACAAATGTCGAAACGATCATTGCTGGACCTTGGTCAACAGGTCCGCCAGGTCGTCGGCAACAACGTCGGGGGTGGGCTCCACCGGGAGGTCTTCAAGCGACGTGACGCCGCTCAGCACCAGCCCGAAGCGATAGCCCATCGACCGGGCGAACATGCCGTCCGTCTCGGGACGATCACCCACCACGATTCCGCTGGAACCCAGCTTGGCACGCACCAGCTCAGCCATCGCCTTATGCGGTTTCCCGGCTATCTCAGGCTCAACTCCGGTGGCTGTCGCGACCGCGGCGACGATCGCGCCGTTGCCCGGCAACAGCCCGTTTGCGTCGGGAAAGGTCGCATCGTCATTGGTGGCGATGAACCGCGCTCCCGCTCTCACGGCCCGCATCGCGGCCGTCAAAGCCCCGTAGTCGAAATCGGCACTGATTCCGACGACCACGACATCGGCCGGCGCTCGGTCGCCGACCAGTTCTATGTCACGAACCTGCAGCTCAGCACGCAGTCCGGCGCTGCCGATGACGTAAGCCCGAACCCCGGCGGGAACCATCGACGCGGCCGCCATACCCGATGTGACAACCAGATCCGCAGCATCGGGGATCCCGTGGCCGGCCAACTTCTCGGCCACTTCGGCGCCAGAACGAGCGGCCGAGTTGGTGACGAATGCCACCCGTCGGTTCGCGGCGCGGAGCTGCGCTACCGCTTCGGGCGCTCCCGGCACGGTGAGTCGGCCTCGCCAAACAACACCGTCAAGATCGATCGCCCAGGCGTTCAGGTGACTTCCCAGGTCGGCAGGCTGTGAAGCAGTTCCTCGAGATCACCGGGGCCACGGTCAGCTTGGGCGGCGGCTATCTGGGCGTCGATCCCGCCGCCGTACTCGAGCCGGTCCACCGCGCAGTAAACGCCGATCGGGGTCGGGCTCTCGCGGTCGTCAGCCAAGCGGCTCAGTGCGAACGCCACCGACAGATCCGCTGCGGTCTCGTCGTGGACGTGGAGTGCGTCGACACCGACCTCGGCGACCGACACGATGCGGGCCACTCCGTCGTCGAGAATGACGCCCCTCTCACCGTCAGGTCCAAAACGAACAGGCTTGCCGTGCTCGAGCGGGATCAGCATCTCCGCGCGGGCGTCCTTTTTGGTCAGCGCAGCAAAGGCGCCGTCGTTGAAGACGTTGCAGTTCTGGTAGACCTCGACGATCGCCGCGCCCCGATGGTCGTGAGCCCGCCGGAAGATCTCCTGCATGTGGGCTCTGTCCATGTCGTGGGTTCGGGCTACGAACGATGCTTCAGCCCCCAACGCGACCGAGATCGGATTGAAGGGCGTGTCGAGCGAACCCATCGGCGTCGACTTGGTCACCTTGCCGACTTCGCTCGTCGGCGAGTACTGGCCCTTGGTGAGCCCATAAATCTGGTTGTTGAACAAGAGAATCGTCAGATCCACATTCCGGCGCAGCGCGTGGATCAGATGGTTGCCGCCGATCGACAGCATGTCGCCGTCGCCGCCGACCACCCACACGTCGAGATCACGGCGCGCCATCGCCAGCCCCGTGGCGATCGCCGGCGACCGGCCATGGATGGCGTGCAGTCCGTAGGTGTTCATGTAGTACGGGAAGCGGGCCGCACAGCCGATGCCGGAGACGAAAACGGTGTCTTCGCGACGGGTGCCGAGCTCAGGCATGAGCAGTTGCATGGCGGCGAGGATCGAATAGTCCCCGCAACCCGGGCACCAGCGCACCTCCTGGTCGCTGGTCCAGTCCTTCTTGGTGGTGACTCCGGCGTCGGTCACTGGGTCATCTCCTGAAACTTGTGGTGGAGTTCTGCGGCAGTGAACGGCTGCCCTTCGACCTTGCAAATGGACTTGGCGTCAACCAGATATTCCGCTCTCAAGATCTTGGAGAGCTGACCCAGATTCATCTCAGGAACGATCACGTGGTCGTATTTCCGGAGAATGTCGCCCAGGTCGTTCGGCAGCGGATGAACGTTGGTCAGGTGCACCCGGGCGACCTTTCGACCGGCTCGCCTCATGCGACCGATAGCGCTGGTGATCGCGCCCCAGGTTGAGCCCCAACCGACTATGACGACATCGGCGTCAGCGTCGCCTTCGACCATCGTGGGCGGATAGGAGTCGGCCACCTTCTTGATCCGCTCATCGCGAATGGCGACCATGCGTCCGTGGTTCTCGGGGTCGTAGCTGATATTGCCGGTGCCGTCTTCTTTCTCTATTCCGCCGATGCGGTGCATCAAACTCTCGGTTCCCGGGACCGCCCAAGGGCGAGCCAGGTCGTCGTTGCGGATGTAGGGCCAGAAGACCTCCTCGCCGTCTTCGTTGAGCGCATTGGCCGAGGAGGCAAAGTCCACCGGGATGTCCGGAAGATCCTCCACCGAGGGCAGACGCCACGGTTCTGTGCCGTTGGCCAGGTAGCCGTCGGACAACAGGATCACCGGCGTGCGATATCGCACCGCAATCCGCACCGCTTCATAGGCGGCGCGGAAGCAATCAGAAGGCGAGTTGGCCGACACGATCGGCAGCGGCGCTTCCCCGTGGCGACCGTAGTGAGCCATCAGCAGATCGGCCGCTTCGGTCTTGGTCGGCAGACCGGTGGAGGGACCGCCGCGCTGGATGTCGATGACCACAAGCGGCAGCTCCAGGCTCACCGCCAGGCCCAGAGTCTCGCCTTTCAGCGCCAACCCGGGCCCGCTGGTCGTGGTGACCCCCAGATGACCTCCGTAGGAGGCCCCGAGCGCCGCGCCTATTGCGGCGATCTCGTCTTCGGCCTGCAGCGTGCGAACCCCGAAGTTCTTGTGCTTCGCCAGCTCGTGGAGGATGTCGCTCGCCGGTGTGATCGGGTACGAGCCCAGAAAGATCGGTATTCCAGCCTTCTGGGAGGCGGCCACCAAACCCCATGACAGAGCGGTGTTGCCGTTGATGTTGGTGTAGGTGCCTGGCTCGAACCGAGCTGGGCGCACCGCCAACCGACTGGCAGAGAGCTCAGCGGTCTCCCCGAATGCGTGCCCTGCTTTGAAAGCCGCTTCGTTCGCGGCGATCACCGCATCCCTGCCGGCGAACTTCTCCCGAATCCAGTGCAAGGAGGGATCCGTGGGCCGGCTGAAGAGCCATGACACCAGGCCCAGAGCGAAGAAGTTCTTGGAGCGCTCAGCATCACGGGGTTTCACACCGAGGTCCTTGCAGACCTGTTTCGTCAGATCCGTCATCGGCGCAGAGATCACCGAGTAACCGTCGAGCGAACCGTCTTCGAGGGGATTCGCTTCGTAGCCGGCTTTGGCGAGGTTGCGCTCATTGAAGGCGTCGGTGTTGACGATGATCGTGCCGCCCGACTCCAGACGCGGCAGTTCTGCCATCATCGCAGCCGGGTTCATCGTCACCAGGACGTTGGGGGCGTCTCCGGGGGTCGTGATGTCGTGGTCGGAGATGTGGACCTGGAAGGCAGAGACTCCCGCGAGCGTGCCGGCGGGAGCGCGGATCTCCGCGGGGAACTCCGGCAGGGTGGCCAGGTCGTTGCCGAACAGGGCGCTCGCTGAGGTGAAACGGTCTCCGGTGAGCTGCATTCCGTCACCGGAATCGCCGGCGAATCGAACGATTATGCGCTCGACCTCGCGGACCTCCGGTAACAGCTCCTCGGTGTTTATCACAGTGCCCCCCTTGGCTACGTCGAGTGTAGCGAGACGAACCCGCGGTGAGGGGACAGCCGCTGCCCTGATTTCGGTCGGCAGGCGAACCCCGGGCGCGCGATCCCGCCGTTGTCCCCCGCTCCTGTTCGCTGCGCTCAGCGGGCCGCTCGGGCCGCGGCCTCGCTATCTGAGTCTTCTTGGACATGAGAATCTGTGACCTGTCCGCTCGGCCTCTAAACCCGCTCGGCCTTCAGCTCAATGCGCGCACCCTCGCGGTCACGTCGGCCAGAGCGGAGTCGTGATGAGCCACCCATTTGAACAGCTCACGCGCCCGCGTCGTCTTGCCGGCGCGGTCGTAGAGGTCAGCTAGCGCATAGGCGCGGCGAAGCTGATCGGGACGAGGGTGTTTTGGACGTTTCCAGCGATGCTCGAGCGTGGCTATCGCACCGGGGAGATCGCCTCGGTCGGCTTTGGCGCCTGCGAGCACGATTCGTCCTTCAGTGACGATCTCGGGACGGGGCGACTCCTGTCCGAGCTCAGCCCACAACTCCTCAACATCCGCCCAGCGGCCGAGCGCGCGATGGCAGTCGGCCAGGACCGGGTGCTGTTCGGTCGAGGAGGTCAACTCACGGAACTTCTCCAACTGGTCGATGGCTTCCTTCCAACGTCCCAGGCGGTACAGCACAATCCCCATCAGCTCTCGTGCGTCCACGAGTTCGGGGGCTTCCCTAACCACCGGTTGGAGTTGCTTGCGCGCCTCGCTGAACCTTTCGGCTTCAAAGTCACGCGCCGCTTTGTTCAATCGTTTCAGCAGCAAACGATCCCGAGGTTCGCCCACTGCTCGCCTCAGAACCGCGACGGGATCTTCGGGCGGTTGCCCACGACGACGAAGGGGCCTGCGTTTGCGGACCGCGGGCGACCGGGCCCGGCCGACCGCGGCCGATGCGGTACGTGAGAGGACCTCAGCATCGGGCAAGTTCCGCTTCGAGGAAGATGCCGCAGAACCCATAGCGGTTGACTCTAATCCTCGGCGGACGGAGCGAGGTCGATTTTGAGACGGGCCGTCAATTGCAGCAGTTCCTCGTCGGTGCGGCCCGTGCCAACGAGGAACTCGATCAACTCCTCCTGGCGTGGTTGGCCGAACGCAAGCCGGTAGGCGGCGAGTGATTTGCGCAACTGCACCACGGTGGCTTCATCCCGGCTGAACGGCAGCACGGGCACATGGCGCTGGATCTTGGCCGGACCGTCGTTGAACACCCAGTAGGGCACGATCGCCCCGTCTGACACCGGGCTCGACTCAACCGCCTTGTCGAAGAGGACCTTCCACAGGTCACGACCGGTCGCTACGCCGTCTGTGAGCAGGCCAACGCCGAGCTTTGCTGCGAGATTGCGACGCACGGCGTGACCCTTGTAGCGGTGAACTCGACCCTCACGCTGTTCAAGGTCTACCGGGTTGGTCGGCAGGTTCCAGTGGACGACTGCGTGGCACCACAGATGGAAGTCGAGGCCCTCCTGTCCCACCGAGGTGGAGGTGAGAACGAACGGCCAGAACGGCGAATTGAACGCCCCCGAAACCAAGCCGACACGTTGCTGACCGCTGTCGTCGTCCAACCGCTGAGTTCCGTAGGGGACTGCGAAGCGGGTGCGCATTTGGTGCGGCTCGAAACCGAATCGATGATCTTCGTTGGACCGAACCGGAATGTCGACGCGGTACTGCGAGCTGCGAAGCCTCAGCGCTTCCCCGATTTTGCAACCGATGTCCCAAGCGGCGCCCGCGCGCTGCTCGTCGTTGCTCAGGTTCGGATGGCTGAGCCAGTCACGCAACACATGGCAGTGCTCGTCGAGCACCGCCTGGAGGTTGCCGTAGATCGAGTGGCGCACAACCTCGCGCCAGTAACGCATAGTTGCGTGTTCGGAATCGGACTCGCCCGGCCTCCCACCAACGATCACGCCCGTAACTTCAGGAGCATTGAAGAATCTACGGAACGCCTCCGCGATCCGAGCCGCGTTGCCCACTGTGTGCTCTTCCGAGGTCGGCAGTCCCACCGTCGAGCTCACCGCACGCAACGCGCACTGCGCCGGACCGCCGAGCGTCACTCCAGCCAGCACTTCGGCAAGGTCGGCGGGCGGACGGCCCAACACCTCAGCTGCGCCGGCTGCAAGTCCGTCGGCGTCGTCACTTTCCTTGCGATACGTCCCCAGCATCTCTTTGGCCTCGTCGAGATGCGCTCGGAATCCGCCGGGAAGATCGCTGTTACCGTCCTGCCACCACCAGCCGCTGCCATCACCCAGCAGCACACTGACCGCTTCAGGGTGTTGTCGGTCATCCAGTAACAGAGGTGTCGCCCAGTACCAGCGTTGATCCACAGGACCGGTTTCGGGGGCTGAGCGAACCAGGGGCGCAATGGTTTCGGCAATCCGGGCCTCAACCTCGGCGAGCACGTCTGACACATCACGCCGACCTCCGACGGCCAACCGCCGGGGATCACCCAACTCGGCCAAGCTCGGACTGGGCCACACCAACAGGAACGTTGTCATCGCCGAGGCTCTGCGGGCACCCTTTGCCTCCCGGACCCGGGACTCTTCCCCGGCACGCTCGCTCATGCGGAATTCGAGACGCGACCCACCACGCCAATCCGCACTGTAGCGGTGGCTGCGACCGGCGAACGCCCGCCGCTCGGCCTCCAAGCTGACCAGCGACGAGACAACCTTGGGAACCACCTTCCAACCCGAGAAGATCAAGCGCTTGGTGAAGCCAGCTGCCTCGGGCGACTCGTAGACCGAACCCGTGTCGTAGTAGCGCAGCGACGGCGGCACCCAGAGCATCTCAAAGGCCCGTTGCCGTTCCAGATCATCGAGCAGCCAGCGAAGCCGCCCGTTCTGCGGGTCGATTCGACTGTACGCCTCGACATCGTCCCAGCTAAGCAGCCCGGGACCCGCTTCGAGCGCTCCCTCCTGCAGCTCCCGACCCTCCTCCAGCGCCTGTCGCAAGGCGGATTTCAGTTTGTAGTCGTCCATGAAGTTGACGAGGTACGGCGCGGACTTCCAGTACTCGGTCGGCTCGTGATGCTCCACGGCTTCGGCAAGATCACCGAAGCGAAGGTAGGCGCGCAAGTCGTCGGCGGTCGTGGTCACCGCGTACTCGGTATCCGACAGCATGCCGTCGCGGGTCGGGGTAGCCGCCAAGCGTTCCGTGCGTGCCATCACATCACGCAGGTCCGAACCGATCTCCGCGCAGATCGCCTCGGCTTCGGGAAGGGTCTCTGCTGAGGTCAGCGCCGAGCGGAGATCGGCGAAACGGCGCCCCAGCCGTTCGACCCGCTCATCGTCCTGGAACAGGAAGGTGCATGTGTCGACGAAGTCGGCGTAGTGGTCGCTGTCGATCTCGTCGGCGGTCGTGTACATCCGGTACGGGGTGGCCGAGAGCAGCAGTGTGCGCGTGCCTCGGCCCGTGTCGCTGTCTGCATGATCGAACAGTCGATGCGCCATCTGTGCCGCGAAATTGTCGGGTTCGGGCGACAACAGGTCTTTGAATCGCTGAAACTCATCGAGCACGACCAAGTCCGGTTCGAGCGCCTTGATGCCGACCGTCGCCATGATGCGTCGCACCTCGCCGATCAGCTCCTTGTGATCGTTCTTCAGTTCCCACGGGAAGTCCCGCTTCCATTTCAACCCGTCGACCAGGCGATCGAAGACACTACGCAGCGTCGGCTTCCCAAGCTGACGGCGTCGCTGCTCGGCTGCGTTGAGTTCTGCGGCGAAGTAGCCAACCGATCCGGCGATCCGCGGACCGTACCCGCTCGCCTCGTCTCGAAGACGTCGGTCCCCGTTGTTGACGCCTTCCCAGAAGATCCAGCGAGCGTGCTTGTTGTCCAACGCCCCGGGACCCCAGGTCGCTCGCAGGAACGCGTACGCCAGGCAGCGTTCGCTGAACTGGCCAGTTTTCCGTCCAAAATCGAGCGAAGTCCTAGGCGTGATGGCAATGAGGTTGATTCCGGTATTGATGCCATCACCCTCGTTGAGAGGGGCAAGCGGGAGCATCGTGAGCCGACCGATGAATTCGAGCGGTTCGACCCCATCAGGGGCGAGCTTGCGGACGTTCTGGCGGGCTATCGCCTGGTTGGAGCAGACGTAGACGACGTCATGGCGCTCGTCTCCGATTTCGCCGAGATGGCCGATGACCTGCGCGATCACGCCCTTGGCGACGTGGGTCTTGCCGAGGCCCACCTCATCGGCCACCAGAAAACGGTGCGCCGGATTCTCCTTGTCGAACATTCTTTGAAATACCCAGCGCGCGGTTCGCTGCTGGAACTCCTTCAGTTCACCGAGAACCGCTTCGACGTCAACCTGGTTCCGAGTCACCGCGCCGTTCCTGTCGGTGTTGCGTTCTGACCCTCGGTCGTCACGCCGTACACGGCCTCCCAAAGTTCGGCGAAGCCGTCCGGCAGCGCACCATCCTCAGCCAAATCCGACACGAGCGGGTGGAGCCCCGCCAGATTCGCTTGGTCGCGGCGCATGGTCCGCAGCAGCTTCTCCAGCACTGGCAGGTCCGTCGCGTTGTTGCCGTCGGCCGAATATGTGGCACCGGCCCGCCCGACCGCTTCGGGCAGGCCGAGTTGCGACGGGTCGTCATCGAGCAGCGCCAGCAGGTACGTCAGGAAGCGTTCGGCGTTCCCGACCAGGGAGCGCATCAACAACCGTTCTCGGTCCTCGGGCACGCCGATGAGATGCACGGGAAGCACGAACGCGGTTCCGGTTCCGTCTTCCTGCGTCAGTTCGAACACCAGGAATCCGCTCATCGCTTCGAGGCTGGTCTCGAAGCGCTCCTCCAGCCGAGCACCTCCGACGACGACCCTCCGATGACCTGCCGAGCCGAGCGGCCAGCAGTAGATTTCGACGCCCTCGAAGTTCGGCACGGGCTCAGCGCAGCTATAGGTGACGGCCCATTCGCTGCCGCTCTCCTCCACGATTCCCTCAATTGCCAGTCCCGCGATCGCCTTGCGTGCCCTGTCGAGCGACCATAAGTCCTCTGGCTGGACAGGTTCGTCGGGCGGAACGTACCTGTGGAACCAGTCGCGCAGACTGCTCTCATCATCACTGCTCTCCTCGTCGCCGCCACCGACCAGTTGGTCGATCCCGAGCGTGGCGCACGGGCCGATCAACTCCACCAAGATCTCGACGTTGGTACGAAACGCCGCACCGGTCGCGTTGGCCGAACCCACGAACAACCGGGCACGGCCCGCCTCCTCGAAGGCGAACACCTTGGCGTGCAGCCCCAAGAGTGGTCGACCGGGATCATGCGAAGACGACCGGTCTCCAGAGTCGTCGAAATCGCTCACACTGCCGTCGTCGAAGGTGTAAGCGGTGCCAACCTTCGCCAGGGTTTGCGACCCAAGGCCGTCGAGCGACTCCTGCCTGCTGACCAGTTCGTCGATCCTGTGCGAGTAGACCTGTTTCAAGAATCCGTCGCTCACGAAGGGGGAAATGATCAGAGAACGCTGCGCCCCGATCGGCAACGGTGAACGCCCTTCGCTCAAACCCATCACATGAACCGCTAGGTCGTCGACGCCTTCGGGCGGCGCGAACACAGCAGATTCAAGCGCCGTAGCGAGCGAGTCCACCCGCCGCCGGTGAACCTCGTCAACGCGTACTGTGGCCGTGCGGAGCAGTCCCCGAAACAACTCGCCGACCGGCTCAAGCCGGATGCCACGATCCGTGCACTCGTCGAACCGGAGCACGGTGTCCCAACTCGTGTCGAAAGTGAGATTCCTGCTGGCAACCAGCACCCGCAGCAGACTCTGTTCGGGATGCGCGACCCTTTCCGTGTCTCCCGCGGCGTAGCGCAGCACCCACACCTTGGGATGCACGATCCCGCCCAGCGGCGCCTGCACCGGAATCACGGACCCCTCAAGGAAAGCGAACACCTGTCGAGACGGTGGTACGGCAGTGTGTCCCCCCTGGCAGAAGACGCTGATCTTGTCGGCGTGCGCGCGGACCGCGTGGAGCAGCTCAATGCTCGCCAGTTGCTCGCCGTCTCCTTCAGTGCCCTCCGCGCCCGTGAGCGCGAACGCAGCCGGAACTACCAACAGCGCCCGCAGATCAAGGGTGAAGGTGACCGCCATCGCCGAATCGATTCGGAAACCTGCCGGAGGTCTAAGCGAGTCGATGAGCGTCAGCCGATTGGCGGGTTGAAGCATCAGACGTACGCCTCCAGTCCCACCGCAATGTCGCTCAGATAACGCCGCGTAATCTCCCAGCGGAAATCGAACGGTCGTCCACCCACGAGCCTTCGATTCCAGTTCTCCAGAGCGGAGCGGTGCGTCAACCGGGCCCGCGCCGACTTCAACCGAAGCTCGCGGGCGCGGATTCTGCTGTGGACATATCGATCGTCCGCAAACGTCTCAGGATTGTTGGCGATGCGCTTCACCATGGCAGCAACAAATTCCCTTACGGCCGGACCGACGCTGTAACCGTTCAACACCGCCCAGAACTCCGGCAGATCGGCCGCCCAGGAGCGGATGTCGTCCAGCCGTTCAGCCATCCCCTCAGTCCAAATCGCAAGGGACTCCGTGATCTCCGTTTCAAGTTCGTCCGTTTCCCAACCCAACTCCACCCGGGCGCGACGCGCCAGCATCGCGTTGTAAACGATCTGAGGTCCGAGAGTAAGTTCAGAGAAGTTCCGGGCGTGCCACAGGATGTCGACAAGCCGCGGCGGCATCGCCCGCTTAGTCTGCTCCGGCAATTCCCAAGGGTAGGCAACATCGGCCGCCACCTCAGGAGTCGCGCTCAGCACCGCCAGCAGCGTTCCCGGATGTTTCCGCCGGATGTGATCCACCAACACCTGAGCCTCGCCCGGTCCGAGATCGAAGTTGAGTTCGGCACGAAGAAAATCGTCGGGGGCGGGCGGCAGGTCCGCCCACATCAAGACCGCCCGCGTGGCGGCATTGCCGTCGTCATCGCGCTCGGGCCGCGCGCCGCGGAGAGTCGCGGCTCGCCGTGCGTACTCACCGATGCTCCAGTCAAGCCGCCGAAGGCCCCACTTGCGCAGACCGCTCCAATAGAGCGCGCTCGGCATCGTCTTGAGGTTGCGTCCCGAGCGGTGTCCGATCACCCCCTGGTCGCCTCCTTGGCGCAGACAGTCGATCAACCGCGCTTCGTCGTCACGCAGTTTGCGAGAGAACTCAGCCGGGCGTAGCCGCCGATCCTCCAGACGCTTGAAGATCCATGGCACGAAGATGAAGTAGCGAAGCCGACTCTGAACGGTCGACGTTCCCGGGCTGAGCATCTCCGAGAAGGCGTCACGCACGGTGCCCAGACCCAGAACGTCGAGCGTGCCCGGCTCCTCGAACGCTCGCAGCAGTTCACCGACCCGCTCGCTCGCTGCGCTGTCGAAATCCAACCACCCCAGCGATGACTCGGGAAAATACTCGGGAATTGACTTCAATGGAGGGATCCCGTGGTCGGGTCGCTGACCTGGCTGACCCGAGCAAGGTAGCAAACCAGAGGTCCGCGGCCAAAACGAGATCAAGCCCCGCCAAACGGCGGGGCTTGATTCAATAACGAAATCCGGCGGCGTCCTACTCTCCCAGGGCGTAACCACCCAAGTACCATCGGCGCTGACAGGCTTAACTTCCGTGTTCGGAATGGGAACGGGTGTGACCCTGTCGCTATCGCCACCGAAACTGTCGAGTCCTCTCAAGAACTCCATAGCGAGCACGAGCTGTCAATAATTGAAATGTAGAACCAAGCCCTCGGCCGATTAGTACCGGTCAGCTGAACACATTGCTGTGCGTACACTTCCGGCCTATCAACGTGGTGTTCTGCCACGGGCCTTACCCGGTTGACCCGGTGAGAGATCTCATCTTGGAAAAGGCTTCCCGCTTAGATGCTTTCAGCGGTTATCCCTCCCGTAGGTCGCCAACCAGCCATGCTCCTGGCGGAACAACTGGCACACGAGAGCTACGTCCATCCCGGTCCTCTCGTACTAGGGATAGCTTTCCTCAAATCTCTTCCGGCTGCAGAGGATAGGGACCGAACTGTCTCACGACGTTCTAAACCCAGCTCGCGTACCGCTTTAATGGGCGAACAGCCCAACCCTTGGGACCTGCTTCAGCCCCAGGATGCGATGAGCCGACATCGAGGTGCCAAACCTTCCCGTCGATATGGACTCTTGGGGAAGATTAGCCTGTTATCCCCGGGGTACCTTTTATCCGTTGAGCGACGGCGCTTCCACACGCAACCGCCGGATCACTATCTCCTACTTTCGTACCTGCTCGACTTGTAAGTCTCACAGTCAAGCTCCCTTGTGCGATTGCACTCAACGACTGATGGCCGACCAGTCTGAGGGAACCTTTGAGCGCCTCCGTTACCATTTAGGAGGCGACCGCCCCAGTCAAACTACCCATCTGGCACTGTCCCTGACCCGGATAACGGGCCGAAGTTAGATTTCCAGCATGAGAAGGGTGGTATTTCAAGATTGACTCCACACGAGCTAGCGCCCATGCTTCCTAGTCTCCCACCTATCCTACACAACTCAGACCAAAAACCAATACCAAACTGTAGTAAAGGTCCACGGGGTCTTTCCGTCCTTCTGCAGCTAACGAGCATCTTTACTCGTACTTCAATTTCGCTGGGCCTATGGTTGAGACAGTAGGGAAGTCGTTACTCCATTCGTGCAGGTCGGAACTTACCCGACAAGGAATTTCGCTACCTTAGGACCGTTATAGTTACGGCCGCCGTTTACTGGGGCTTAGGTTCAGAGCTTCGCCCGAGGGCTAACCCTTCCCCGTAACCTTCCAGCACCGGGCAGGAGTCACAGCGTATACAGCGCCTTACGGCTTCGCACGCTGCTGTGTTTTTAGTAAACAGTCGCTTCCCTCTGGTTTGTGTCACCTCTTCAAGCTCGGGGAGCAAATCCCGTCACCATCGCAAGGTCGTCCTTCTCCCGAAGTTACGGACGCAATTTGCCGAGTTCCTTAACCATAGTTCTCCCAATCGCCTTGGTATTCTCTACCTGTCCACCTGTGTTGGTTTGGGGTACGGGCACCACACGTGCTAACTAGCGGATTTTCTTGGCAGCATAGGATCGGTGACTTCGCCTGATTCGGCTCGGCGTCGCGTCTCAGGATTGATGAGGGCCGGACTTGCCTGGACCTCTCCCTACACGCTTACCCCAGGACTACCATCGCCTGGGATCACTTACCTTCCTGCGTCCCCGCATTGCTTGCCTCAACGACCTGGATCGGATCGTCCTCTGGCCACAATGGCCTGAGGCATCCCCTCACCAAAATCGCCTTGACATGGGCGCATAATGTGGTGGTACTGGAATATTAACCAGTTGTGCATCGACTACGCCTTTCGGCCTCGCCTTAGCACCCGACTAACCCTGGGCGGATAAGCCTAACCCAGGAACCCTTGGACTTCCGGCGGAGGGGTTTCTCACCCCTCTCTCGCTACTCATACCTACATTCGCACTCGACCACGCTCCACGACGGTTCACACCGGCGCTTCGCCGCGAGATCGACGCTCCGCTACCACTCCTACTAGGTAGGAATTCACAGCTTCGGCTCTGTACTTGAGCCCCGTTACATTGTCCGCGCAGGATCACTCGACCAGTGAGCTATTACGCACTCTTTAAAGGGTGGCTGCTTCTAAGCCAACCTCCTGGCTGTTTCTGCAATCCCACATCGTTTACCACTTAGTACAGAATTAGGGGCCTTAGCTGGTGATCTGGGCTGTTTCCCTTTCGACCATCGAAGCTCATCCCCCGAGGTCTCACTGCCGCACTCTGGAGTCATGGCATTCGGAGTTTGGTTGGGGTTGGTAACCTTGTGGGGCCCCTAGCCCATCCAGTGCTCTACCTCCATGACTGAACGTGCGACGCTGCACCTAAATGCATTTCGCGGAGAACCAGCTATCACCGAGTTTGATTGGCCTTTCACCCCTAACCACAGGTCATCCCCTCCGTTTTCAACCGAAGTGGGTTCGCGCCTCCACGGAGTCTTACCTCCGCTTCACACTGCCCATGGCTAGATCACTCGGCTTCGGGTCTACAGCATGCGACTGAACGCCCTGTTCAGACTCGCTTTCGCTCCGGCTTCCCCTCGCGGGTTAACCTTGCCACACACCGTAACTCGTAGGCTCATTCTTCAAAAGGCACGCCATCGTGGCCACCAGGTGTAAACACTCGGTGACGACACTTTGACTGATTGTAAACCAACGGTTTCAGGTACTATTTCACTCCCCTCCCGGGGTTCTTTTCACCTTTCCCTCACGGTACTTGTTCACTATCGGTCACTGACATATACGTAGCCTTACGAGGTGGTCCTCGCAGATTCACGCCGGCTTTCCCGGATCCGGCGCTACTCGGGAGACACGATCGGAGGCAAGAGACGTTTCGTGTACGGGGCTGTTACCCTCTGCGGCTGGCCTTTCCAGAACCATTCCACTACATCCTTGCTTTGTAACTCCGTGGACCATCTGACGCTGGTCCTATCGGTTCCCACAACCCCCGTATGGCAACGCCGTCAGGCTTTCCACCACACAGGTTTAGGCTGATCCCGTTTCGCTCGCCGCTACTAAGGGAGTCGCTGTTGCTTTCTTTTCCTCGGGTTACTTAGATGTTTCAGTTCACCCGGTTCCCTCTATCCGCCCTATGTGTTCAGACGGAAGTAATACCCCATTACGGGTATTAGGTTTCCCCATTCGGTCATCCGCGGATCGACGCTTAGTCGGCAGCTTCCCGCGGCTTATCGCAGCCTCTCACGACCTTCATCGGTAGTCAGTGCCAAGGCATTCACCGTTGGCTCTTCGTAGCTTGGGTTGTCTACATTTCAGAAATTGAATTGATCAATTGATCATCTATAAAGATGCTCGTGCTCGCTATGCAATTCTCAAGAGGCATTTTCGCGACGATCCGCCGACTGGCTGAGTGCGTCGCAAGGTGCAGACCAATGGACTGCTCCCTCAAAGCGGAAGAGACGAACACTTACCGTCGAGCAATGAAGCAATGCTCCGTTGCGATGACAGTGTTGAACGAGTGCCTAACTGGGAACCTACTCGAGTGGCCGGCTCGGACGAGCCGGTTCTTCGAGAGGAGCTCCTTAGAAAGGAGGTGATCCAGCCGCACCTTCCGGTACGGCTACCTTGTTACGACTTCACCCCAATCGCCAACCCCACCTTCGGCAGCTCCCTCCCCTAAGGGTTAGGCCACTGACTTCGGGTGTTGCCGACTTTCGTGGTGTGACGGGCGGTGTGTACAAGGCCCGGGAACGTATTCACCCCGGCGTTGCTGATCCGGGATTACTAGCGACTCCAGCTTCATGGAGTCGAGTTGCAGACTCCAATCCGAACTGAGACCGGCTTTGTGGGATTGGCTCGACCTCGCGGTCTTGCAGCCCTCTGTACCGGCCATTGTAGCATGTTTGCAGCCCTGGATATAAGGGGCATGATGACTTGACGTCATCCCCACCTTCCTCCGAGTTAACCCCGGCAGTCTCCTACGAGTCCCCACCATTACGTGCTGGCAACATAGGACGAGGGTTGCGCTCGTTGCGGGACTTAACCCAACATCTCACGACACGAGCTGACGACAGCCATGCACCACCTGTGTACCGCCCCGAAGGACACCATATCTCTATAGCTTTTCGGTACATGTCAAACCCAGGTAAGGTTCTTCGCGTTGCCTCGAATTAAGCAACATGCTCCGCCGCTTGTGCGGGCCCCCGTCAATTCCTTTGAGTTTTAGCCTTGCGGCCGTACTCCCCAGGCGGGGCACTTAATGCGTTAGCTACGGCACGGAATCCGTTAGAAGACCCCACACCTAGTGCCCAACGTTTACGGCATGGACTACCAGGGTATCTAATCCTGTTTGCTCCCCATGCTTTCGCTCCTCAGCGTCAGTACCGGCCCAGAGCACTGCCTTCGCCGTTGGTGTTCCTCCTGATATCTGCGCATTCCACCGCTACACCAGGAATTCCATGCTCCTCTACCGGACTCTAGTCATCGCAGTATCAGATGGCGTCTCAGGGTTGAGCCCTGAGTTTTCACATCCGACTTACGAAACCGCCTACGAGCTCTTTACGCCCAATAAATCCGGACAACGCTCGCTCCCTACGTGTTACCGCGGCTGCTGGCACGTAGTTGGCCGGAGCTTCTTCTGTGACTACCGTCATTTTCGTCATCACTGAAAGAGGTTTACAACCCGAAAGCCGTCATCCCTCACGCGGCGTTGCTGCGTCAGGCTTTCGCCCATTGCGCAATATTCCCCACTGCTGCCTCCCGTAGGAGTCTGGGCCGTGTCTCAGTCCCAGTGTGGCTGATCGTCCTCTCAGACCAGCTACCCGTCGATGCCTTGGTAGGCCGTTACCCCACCAACTAGCTGATAGGCCGCGAGATCCTCCTAGAGCACCTGAGCGTTTCCTCACTCGGCCATGCGACCGTGTGGGGGTATCCGGTATTAGCCATCGTTTCCGAAGGTTGTCCCGGTCTCTAGGGCAGATTTCTCACGTGTTACTCACCCGTTCGCCACTTTCCACCGGAGCAAGCTCCGGTTTCTCGTTCGACTTGCATGTGTTAAGCACGCCGCCAGCGTTCGTCCTGAGCCAGGATCAAACTCTCCGTCGAGATCTTTCGACCAGCAGAGCCGGCCTTCAGATCGGTTTGCGGATGCCTCAATCACACGGAGTGATCGCGTGAGGCACCCAGCGTTTACGTAGAGCCGGCCACCGCTGGCTTGCAGTGACCAGTTTCCTCTCCGCTCACCGATCGGTGATCGAAGAGGTTCGCCCGTCCAGTTGGAGCTGGACGGACTGGCTCACCGGGGCCGTTGAGAACCCCGGTTTCAAATTGACAGATGCCGTTTCGGATCGCGAAATCCAAAACGTCACCCGCACTCGCTTTGCGTCCGTCTCTTCCGTTTTCAAGGAGCACTCGACACCGGAGTGCCAGGCACGCTGACCGGATGAACCGGCCAGTTGATGCCTCACTACGCGCTCATCAGACCTAGCGTCCACCGAGGCGAGTAACCAAACTACCGAACCAGCACGGGTGCGGCAACCCGAACGAGCCGATAATTTGCGCGATCGGCAGGGCTGCGGCGGCGCCTGATCGACCTAGTCGTCGAATACCGCCAAATACCGCTGCTTCTTACCGCGTTGCACCAGAGCAAAACGTCCGCCGACCGCCTCCACTGGCTCGGAGCTGCCGGTCACCAGACGGCCGTTGACCCGGATCCCGCCCTGTTTGATCGTACGGCGGGCGTCGCCTTTCGAAGCGCACACGCCGGTCACCACCAAGAGATCGACGACCGGTTCATCAGGACCGACCGATTCGGCTGCGACCAGCGTCTCGGGCACTGTCCCGCGCAGAGACTCGAGGCCCTCCGCGTCGAGCTCACCTCCACCGAACAGCGCCGCTGCGGCTCTTTTGGCTCGGCGCAGTTCAGTGGACCCATGGATCAGACCGGTCACCGAGTCGGCCAACTCATGTTGCGCAACCCGCTTGTGGGGGTTCGCCGCGTGCTCAGCCATGACCTCTGCAATGTCGTCGACTCCCAGCAGTGTCAACTGCATGAGCGTGCGTTCCACATCGGCATCGCTGACTCGCAAGAAGTACTGATGGAACTCGTAGGGCATCGTCATCTCAGGGTCGAGCCAGACCGCGCCCTCAGCAGTCTTGCCGAACTTGGCGCCGTCGCTGCGGGTCATCAGCGGCCAGGTGAGGCCGTGGGCGCGAACCCCGCTGCGTCGGCGGATCAAGTCGATTCCGGCGGTGATGTTGCCCCACTGGTCCGAACCGCCGATTTGCAACTTGCAGCCGCGGTTCTCGTGCAGCCACCAGAAATCGAAAGCCTGCAGCAGCATGTAACTGAACTCCGTGAACGAGATGCCCGCATCGCTGGTCATCCTCGAACGGATCGAGTCCTTCGCAACCATCTGGTTGACGGTGACATGCTTGCCGGCGTCACGCAGAAACTCGAGCAAAGTCACATCGCGAGTCCATTCATAATTGTTGACCAACTCAGCTCCGCTCGCTCCGCCGAAGTCGAGCAGCCGCTCCAATTGCGATCGAATCCCCGCAACGTTCGCGGAAAGTTCGTCAAGGTCGAGGAGGTTCCGTTCGCCAGACCGCCAACTGGGGTCACCGACCATGCCGGTAGCGCCGCCCACAAGGGCGATCGGCCGGTGCCCGGCGTCCTGGAAGCGCCGCAGCACCAGCACTCCGATGAGGTTGCCGAGGTGCAGGCTCGGAGCCGTCGGGTCGATGCCGTGATACAAGGTGACATCACCCGGCTCGAGCAACTCCCGAAGTGCCGCCTCCTCGGTGTGATCCTGCAGCAAGCCGCGAGACCCGAGATCATCAACAACAGCCGCCCCGGAGGCCACGCTGTTCGTCATGCTATATCCCACGCCACACTGCCCAAGCAGCGTGGCCGCGGCCCGAGCGGCCCGCCCGGGGCCCGAGCGGCCCGCCCGCGGCCCGAGCGGCCCGGTGAGCGCAGCGAACAAGAGCGGGAGGTGGAACCCAGCGAACAAGAGCGGGAGGTGGAACCCAGCGAACAAGAGCGGGAGGTGGAACCCAGCGAACAAGAGCGGGAGAGCAACGTCTGGCGACGCCGACGCTTTCAACACTCGCGCAGTTCTCAGTCATGCGGCACCACGATACGAGATCAAATCCCGAGCCGCGTTCCAAATATCGGTGGTGAGGATCGGGCCTCGTTTGTGAGCACAATGGGGGCCATGCGCCGCCCCCGCCGCCGAGCTCGACTCCACCTCGCGGCGCTCGCGGCAATCGCGGTCCTCGCCGCGGGCTGCAGCTTCGAGACCAAGGACTTCGACACATTGTTCGGCTCGGACTTCTCGGTCGGCGATCTCGAGACAGCACAGTCGTCGGTCGTGCTGGACCGCAACGGCAGACTCATCACAAGTCTGCGGGGGGAGCAGAACCGCACCGACGTCGCCTTCGCGGACATACCCGAAATCGTCCAGAACGCAGTGATCGCCATCGAGGACGAGCGTTTCTGGGATCACAACGGCATCGACCTCAAGGCCATCCTGCGAGCGGCTCGCTCCAACGTGAGCGCCGGAGGGATCAGCCAGGGGGGCTCCACCATCACCCAGCAGTATGTGGGCAACGTCTTCTTGGACCGCAGCGACAACACTGGCAGTCGCAAGATCGAGGAGCTGTTCATGGCGTTGCGCTTCGAACAGCACTACACCAAGGAGTTCATCCTCGAGCGCTACCTCAACTGGATCTACTTCGGGAACGGCGCCTACGGCATCGAAGCCGCTGCCCGCCAGTATTTCGGCGCACCCGACTGCGCTCTGCAGGGCATCGCGGGCGACGGCTGCCTCAAAGTGACCGAGCTCAGCCTCGTGGAAGCAGCGACCCTGGCCGGGTTCATCCAGGCGCCTAGCCGCTACAACCCCTACCAGAATCCCAATGAAGCCCGCGACCGGCGCGACCTCGTGCTGCTGCGTATGTACACCAACGACTACATAACGCTCGAAGAGTATGAATTCGCACGGCTGGAGCCGATCGAACTGGTCGACGACGTGCCGATCCTCGAAGAGAGGTATCCGGCCGCTTACTTCGTCGAGGACGTCAAACAGTGGTTCCTCGACAACGAACAGTTCGGCGAGACCCGCGACGACCGGACCCGCCTCCTCTTCGAAGGCGGGCTGACCATCCATGCCACCATCGACCTGGAGCTTCAGGCCAGGACCGAGGCGGCCGTCGAGCGGGCGCTGCCGCGATTTCGAGAGGACGGCGCCGAGAACCCCGACGCTGCCGCGGTGGTCATGGGCACGACTCCAAGCGACGACGGCCACGTTCTCGCCATGTTCGGCGGGAGGGACTTCTTCGGCGAGCGGGACGACGCGAAGTTCAACCTCGCGTCCGGATCGGGGCGCCAGGCCGGATCAGCGATGAAACCGATCGGTCTCGCTGCCGCGGTTCAGGGCGGCATCCCTGTCACCAGCTCCTGGGAAGCTCCCGTCGAAATCGAGATCGACAATCTCCCCGTTTGCGGAGAGCCATGGGAGGTGAAAGGCGGAGTGCGCCGCTTCGACGAAGACGGCGAAGAGGAAGAGGAGGTCGCGAGCATCACGCTCGTCGAGGCGACCCGCAGCTCGATCAACACCGTCTATGCGCAGTTGATCGAGCGCATCGGTCCGCGCAGCCTCGTCTCGATGGCCGAGAAGCTGGGATTCGGAGTTGGCAGGATCGCTCCGGTGTGCGCTGCCGTGCTCGGCACAGAGAACGTCAACATGGTTGAACTGGCCACGGCCTTCTCGACATTCAAACGCTCCGGGGTGCGGCTCGATCCGATCATCGTGACCCATATCACCAACCCCGACGGAACGCTGCTGTACGAAGCCGTGCCGAGACCTGCTCCGGTGCTGAGCGCGTCGGTCGCTGATCAGATCTCCTGGGTGTTGACCGGCACCATCACCAGCGGAACCGGTACCCGGGCGCAACTCGACGGCGGTCGCACTGCGGCCGGCAAGACGGGGACATCGCAGAACAATGCCGACGCCACCTTCGTCGGCTACACCGCGGCGCGCACGGCAGCGGTGTGGGTCGGCTATCCCGTCGGGCAGGTGCCGATGAGCAACGAGTTCGCAGGGCGTCCGGTCGCCGGCGGCACCTTCCCAGCCTTGATCTGGAAAGAGATCATGGATGAGATGCACGACGGAATGCCTCTCGGCGAGTTCCCGACCCCGCCTACCAGTTCAACCACCACAACGCTGCCCAATGCCCCCGATGAGATCGTCGTGCCCGACCTGTTCGGTCGCGTGGTCGACGAAGAGCTCAGGCTTCAGATGGAAGAGGAGTTCTTCATGATCACCGTGGTCGAGCGCGAGACCACCGCCTACCCGTCGGGAACGATCTTCATGCAGGTTCCCGCGGCAGGATCGGTCGTGCCCGGCGGCGTGATCATCACCGTCGAGATAGCCGTGGAACCCAGCGCCGACCCTGTCCCCGATGTGGTCGGCCTGCTCGAAAGCGAGGCAAAGCAGTCACTGGCGAGCGCAGGACTCGGCGTCATCACCAGGTTGATCCAGAATCCCGACGCCGACAGCGAGACGCGCGTGGGCAGAGTCTGGGCCCAGAACCCGGTTCCGGGGACGACCGACGTCGTCGACCAGATAGTCACCGTCTGGGTCAACCCGCAGACCGAACAGTAGGTCAGTGATGTTTGGGCCGTTCTGACCATGCCGACGAACCTGAGACACATGTCGACCAAGGTCGCTCTGACGCTGGTGGTGCTGGCCATCATCGGCATGTGGGTGTGGATCTACCTGTTCGCGCCCCGCGACAACCCAGACCGCCTGCAAAGCCGCAGTTTCGCCGTAGCCGCCGAAGCCGTCTGCGCGCCGCTGCAAGCCCGAATCGACGCGTTGCCGACCGGACGCGATGTCGAGAAAGTGAGCGAGCGCAACGACCAGATCGCCGCCGGAACCGAACTGACCGAGACAATGGTTGCCGCCCTCAAGGAGGCTTACCGGGCCCACGTCACCGATCAGGGCGATTCACAGATCCTCGACGCCTGGTTCGCTGACTGGGACGCCTATCTGGAGGACCGTTGGCGCCACGTTGACAAGTTGCACGAGTGGGGCGAGGACGCCACGGGTTCGGACCTTCGATTCATACTGCGAGAACGGGCCGAGGGCGGGATCTACACCCGCCGCATCGACGGCCTCGCCAACGTCAACGACATGAGTTCCTGCCACACCCCGCTCGATCTCTAGGTTCGGAGGACTCTCAACCGCTGTGGCCGAGGCTGCGCGCGCTCTGGCCGAGGCTGCGCGCCAGAGCCAGACCCGTTCGGGTCAGTCGCTGCAGGCCGTCGTCGACGCCCATCGACGGCAGGTCATCTGGAGACGCCCAGCGTTGGGCGGTGGACTCATGGTTGGCGTTGAGCACCGGTGACCGCGGTGCGAGCACCAGGAAACGCACATCGTAGTGAAGATGAGCATCCTCGCTCGGCGGATCAACCCGGTGGATGTCGAGGTCGACGGCCCGAGGCCAGATCCTCAAGCCTCCAATGCCGGTTTCCTCTGTCGCCTCGCGCAGCGCCACTGCCATCAGGTTCGCGTTGCCGTCGACATGGCCCCCCGGCTGCACCCAGATCCTGAGCTTCGCATGGTGCAGCAGCAGGATCTGATCCAACTCGACGTTCACCACCAGAGCGCTGGCGGTGAAGTGGCCCGGCCGTTCACGGCGATCCAGCGGCCCAGGTCGCTCCGCCAGCAACGAACGCATCGCGGCCAGCGTCTCCCGCAGAGCCGGCCGGTCCAGCGGATCGATTGCTTCCCGTACGTCGCCGAGGCGCGACGAGGACTTCAAGCGCTTGTCGTCGGCGGCGACCCACCCAGTCATCTAGTCCGGACTGCTATTGAGCTTGGGGCTGTCATCGAGTTTCGACGTTACCGCTCAGGTCACCGCGCTCCGGCTCACCGGGAGCCCGCAGACCCCTCGAGCCCGCCAGACCCCTCGAGCCAGCAGACCCATCGAGCCCGCCAGACCCCTCGAGCCTCGCGCGGAAACGTCGGATCTGCTCTGCGACAGCGTCGGGCGATCCACCGCCGTGCGTGTTGCGACGGGTGACCGACACGCCCGGCTCGAGCAACCCTGCTGCCTCGGGCCCGAGAGCATCGCTGGCAGCGACCAGGTCAACGAAGGTTCCCTCACCGTCGAGCGACCGGCGCACAAGGTTGGCGACCACCTCATGGGCCTGTCGGAACGGGGTTCCCCTCCCCACCAGCCATTCAGCCAGGTCAGTGGCCGCCGCGTATGGAGAGGCTGCGGCCTCGGCCATGCGCGAGGTGTTGAACTCGAGCGACTCGATCATGCCATCGAGTGCGGAAACCGTTAGCAACACCGTGTCGACCGCGTCGAACAATGGCTCCTTGTCCTCTTGAAGGTCTTTGTTGTAGGTCAGAGGCAGACCCTTGAGGGTGGTCATCAACCCGGTCAGGTGGCCGATCAAGCGACCTGCCTTGCCCCTCGCCAACTCGGCGATGTCAGGATTCTTCTTCTGCGGCATCATCGACGAGCCGGTTGAGAAGGCCTCGTCAAGGGTCACAAAACCGAACTCGCTCGACGACCACAAGATCAGCTCCTCGCCGATCCGGCTCAGATGAACTCCAAGCAGCGCCAACCCGAAGAGCGTTTCGGCCACGAAGTCGCGGTCGCTCACCGCGTCAAGACTGTTGTCGAACACGCCCGCAAAGCCGAGATCGTCCGCACACATCTCGGGATCGAGGGGAAGTGACGAACCGGCCAGCGCGCCGGCACCGAGCGGAGAGACGTCCAGGCGTGCTCGGGCGTCATTGAGCCGGTCGACATCGCGGCCCAGTGCCCAGCCGTGGGCCAACAAATGGTGTGCCAGCAGAACAGGCTGAGCCTGCTGGAGGTGGGTGTATCCGGGAAGGTACGCGTCACCGACGGACTCGGCTGCACCGAGCAGGGTCAGCTGCAGGCCCCGCACCAGCGTCACGACCTCGTCAATGGCGGACTTCGTCCAGAGGCGGAGATCGGTGGCCACCTGGTCGTTGCGGCTCCGGCCCGTGTGGAGCTTCGCTCCCGCCTCCGCCAACTCGCACACCCGCCGCTCTACGGCAGTGTGGATGTCCTCATCGCTTTCGACGAACTCGAACGAGCCGTCGCTGAGCTCCTCTGAAACCCGCTCGAGGGCGGCCACTATCTCGTCACGCTCAGAGGGTTCCAGGAGGCCGACCTCGCAGAGCATCCGCACATGCGCGCGCGAACCCGCGATGTCCTGTCGGAACATCCGCTGGTCGAATTGCAGCGAGTCGTTGAGCGCCTGCAGTGATTCCGACGGATCCGCTTCAAATCTCCCATGCCACATGGTTGCCATGACTCAGCCTCGCTTCCGTGCAAGGTTGCGCAGGCGCAACGCGTTGAGCTTGATGAAACCTTCCGCGTCACCCTGGTGGTAGACGCCCTCGTCTTCTTCGAAGGTCGCGATTTTCTCGTCGAACAACGAATCGGCTGACCTGCGGCCGACGATGTCGACGTTGCCCTTGTAGAGCTTGACGCGGACTTCGCCGTTCACGCACTGCTGGCTGTGGTCGATCGCAACCTGGAGCATCTCGCGTTCAGGACTCCACCAATAGCCGTTGTAGATCAACTCCGCGTATCTCGGCATGAGCGAGTCCTTGAGGTGGGCCACTTCGCGGTCCAGTGTGATCGACTCGATCCCGCGGTGGGCCCGCAGCATTATGGTGCCGCCCGGGGTCTCGTAAGCTCCACGGCTCTTCATTCCGACGTAGCGGTTCTCGACGATGTCGAGTCGGCCGACGCCGTTGGCACCGCCCACCTCGTTGAGATGCGCGAGCACCCCAGCCGGGCTCATCACCTTGCCGTCGACGGCCACGATGTCGCCGCGCTCGTAGCTGAGATCCAGATAGGTCGCCTCATTGGGCGCTTCGGCCGGGCTTGCCGACCAACGCCACATCTCCGCGGGAGGCTCGGTCCAGGGGTCCTCGAGGGGACCGCCCTCATAGGAGACGTGGAGCAGGTTGGCGTCCATCGAGAACGGGGACTTCGTACCCCGGGTCATCTCGATCGGGATGTTGCGGGCCGCGGCATAGTCCATCAGCGAATCCCGCGAGTTCAGGTCCCAGAGCCGCCAGGGCGCGATGACCTCGATGTCGGGCGAGAGCGCATAGGCGCCGAGCTCGAACCGGACCTGATCGTTGCCCTTGCCTGTGGCGCCGTGGCTGACGGCGTCGGCCTGATGGTCCGCGGCGATCTCCACGAGCCGTTTGGCGATCAGCGGCCTGGCTATCGAGGTGCCGAGCAGGTACTCGCCCTCATAGATCGTGTTGGCTCTGAACATCGGGAAGACGAAGTCGCGGGTGAACTCCTCACGCAGGTCCTCGATATGGATGTTGTCTTCAGCGACCCCCATCGCCAGTGCTTTGGCCCGCGCCGGTTCGACCTCTTCTGGCTGGCCGAGGTCGGCGGTGAAGGTGATCACCTCCGCGTCGTAGTTCTCCCGCAGCCAGTGCAGGATGATCGAGGTGTCGAGCCCACCGCTGTAGGCCAGGACGACTTTCATTTCAACGGTTCTTTCCTTGCTTGGTTCGTTCGGGTCATGGCATTTCTCACATTGCTCTTCTCACAGGGCTCTTCTCACAGGCCGGCGAGGTCGCGCAAGCGAGCCTCGAGGCAGGCTCCGCCGACTTCTTCGGCGGCGACAACCAACAAGGTGTCGTCGCCTGCGACGGTACCGACAATGTCCTCGATCCCTGCGCGGTCGAGCGCAGAGGCCACAACGTGGGCGGACCCTGGAGGGGTGCGCAGCAGCACCAGGTTTCCGGAATGGGAGACGGCGGCGATCCAGTCTCCCATCACCCGGCGAAGGTGGTCCTCCGGGGCGATGCGGTCGACGGAGTGCTCAGGGATGGCATAGACGGTTTCGCCGCCGGCCACGCGCACCTTTACCGCGCCGAGCTCGTCGAGGTCACGCGAGACGGTTGACTGCGTGGCCTTGAGGCCTTCGTCGGCCAGCAACGCCGCGAGCTGACTCTGGTTGGTGACGGCATGCTCCCCCAGCAGAACTGCTACGCGATGCTGCCTTCTCGCCTTAGTGGCCACGCCGGCGCCTCCCGGACTTCGCGCCACCGACGAGGGCCGGTAGTGGGGCCGTGGCCCGAGCGGCCGCCTGAGCCGAAGCGGAAGCGGAGCGAGCAAGAGCGGGAGACTGAACGCTCATCGGTTCGCCTCCCCGAGGAGCCAGACGAGCAGACCCCGCGCAGCATGCATCCGATTGGCGGCCTGAGGCCAGATTCTGCTGCTGGGGCCGTCAAGGACGGCATCGGTGACTTCTTCGCCTCGATGCGCAGGCAGACAGTGCAGGAAGATCGCGGTGCTCGCGGCTGATTCCATCAGCTTCTCGTCGACTTGGAAGCCCTCGAAATCGCGGGCGCGCCTAGAAGCTTCAGCCTCCTGGCCCATTGATGTCCAGGCATCGGTGTACACCGCATCGGCACCGGTGACAGCCGCGATCGGGCTGTCACAGACCACGGGCTCGCCGACCGTGTTGAGCCGCGCGAGGTCGGCGTCGTCGAACTCGTAGCCGACGGGGCCGGCGATGCGAAACTCCATCCCAGTCAGACCGGCGCCCAGAGCCAACGA
Source organism: Acidimicrobiales bacterium (assembly GCA_965116485.1). GTDB lineage: Bacteria > Actinomycetota > Acidimicrobiia > Acidimicrobiales > Aldehydirespiratoraceae > VXYK01. Next base: position 1,680,747 of record OZ220692.1, on the reverse strand, counting down.
GAACGCGACATTGTTGGCGTCGCCCACGTAGGCGACGCTGCGCCCCTCGAGCGTGCCGAACTCCTGATGGATCGTGAGCAGGTCAGCCAGGGCCTGCATCGGATGACCGCGGTCGCTCAACAGATTGATCACAGGGACCCGATCGACCGCGGCCATGCGTTCCACGTCCGAATGGGAATAGACACGCGCGCCGATCGCCGCGTGGAATCCGGCCATGGCTCTGGTTACGTCCTCGGTCGACTCGCGCCGGTTCAGACCCACCTCTTCGTTGCCGATGTACACCGGATGGCCGCCCAGTTGCACGACCGCCATCTCCATCGAGTTGCGGGTTCGGGCCGACGGCTTCTCGAAGATGAGCGCCACACCCTTTCCTGCGAGCAGAGTGGGAGACGCCGGCGCCGAAGACAGTTCGAGCACCCGCTCGAGTTCGGAGGGCGAGAGATCATCGATCTCTGTGAAATGCCGCATCACGCTGTCTCCAATACTTTGGCGATCACGGCAACCGCTTCGTCGATCTCGTCGTCGGAGACGGTGTAGGGAGGCGCGATTCGCAGCGCCGTGGGGGTGATCCCATTGAGGATCACGCCCTCGTCGAGACAGGCCCTGGCAATCTCTGCCCCGGTTCGACCGGCACGGCCCTGCTCAGTGAGCTCGATGGCCAGAAGCAGGCCCCTGCCCCTGACGTGATCGATGCCGTCGACGTCGGCGAGTCTGGCTCTTATCTTCGCTTCGGTGCGCTGAACCACCGCCGGAGCATCCATGGCGATGTAGGCGTCTATGGTGGCTCTCGCCGCGGCGAGCGCCAGAGCCTGCCCGGCGAACGTCGAGCCGTGATCACCCGGGCCGAAGCAGGCCGCCACATCGTCACGGGCCCACACGGCTCCCACGGGCACGCCGTTGGCGATGGCCTTTGCCAGCGTGACGATGTCTGGGGCGACACCGCTGTGCTGGTACCCGAACCATTCGCCCGTGCGGCCGAAACCGGTCTGGATCTCGTCCATGATGAGCAGGATCCCCCTCTCGTCACAGATCTTCCTGACAGCTTGGAGATAACCGTCGTCGGCAGGGTTGACTCCGCCTTCTCCTTGGACGGCTTCAAGCATGACGGCACCTACCTCGGGGCCGAGTGCTCTTTCGAGTTCCGACACATCGTCGAACACGACGTGACGGAACCCTTCGGGCAGCGGCTGGAACGGCTCGTGCTTCTCCGGTTGACCGGTGGCCGCCAGGGTGGCCAGAGTGCGGCCATGGAACGACCGCAGCGCACTCAGGACCACATGACGGCCCCGGCCTTGATACTTGCGCGCCAACTTGATGGCGGCTTCGTTGGCTTCGGCTCCTGAATTCTGGAACAGCACCTGGCCCGAGGCCGCGGCGATCAGTTCGCTGATCCGCTCCGCGACCGGTGCTTGATGTTCGTTGGCGAACAGGTTCGAGGTGTGGGTCAACTTGGCAGCCTGCGCGGCGATCGCCGCAGTCACAGCTCCATGGGCGTGCCCCAATGAGGTCACGGCCAGACCGCAGAGAAAGTCGAGATGGCGCCGACCTTCGTTGTCCCACAACTCGGTGCCCCGACCGCGCACGAAGATGCGCGGCGGGGAACCGTAGTTGTTCATCAGGGGGCTGTGGTCGCCTGTCGCTCCCCAAGCTTGGGCTTGTTCGGCGGTCATGGCGTCACCATCGTGCCGATGCCGGCGTCGGTGAACAGCTCCAGCAGCAGCACATGGGGGATCCGGCCGTCGAGCAGGTGCGCTGAGGCCGCCCCTGATTCGACCGCATCCATGCAGGCCCGGATTTTGGGGATCATCCCGCCTGAGATGGTTCCGTCGGCGATCATCGCCTCAAGGTCTTCGACTGCGGCGTGGGGCACGATCGAACTGGGGTCGTCGGGGTCGGTCAGCAAACCGGCCACATCGGTGAGATAGATGGCCTTTTCGGCTCCGAGCGCGCCTGCCAGCGCACCCGCGACCGTGTCGGCGTTGATGTTGTACGCCTGCCCCGAAGCATCGGCGCCGATGGTCGACACCACCGGGATCATCCGCTCGGCCAGCAACCGTTCCAGTATCTGAGGTTGCACAGAAGCGACTTCGCCGACAAAACCGAGTGCCTCGTCAGCAGGTGCCGCGGTGATGAGGCCTCCGTCTTCACCGGAGACTCCCACAGCGAAAGCTCCGTGGACGTTGATCGCGCCCACGATGTCGCGGCCGACCTTGCCAACGAGCACCATCCGGGCCACATCGAGGGTTTCGGCATCGGTGACCCGAAGGCCGTCGATGAACTCGGTTGACTTGCCCAAGCGCCCCAGGAGCGCGCCGATCTGGGGACCGCCCCCGTGCACGACCACGGGCCGCAGCCCGACCGAGCGCAGCAACACGACATCTTGAGCGAAGGACGCGGACAGGGCGGGGTCGACCATGGCGTTGCCGCCGAACTTCACCACGACAACCGAGTCGCGGAACTGCTGGATGTAGGGCAGGGCCTCAATCAGTGCCGTTGCGCGCCTTTCTGGAGAGAAACCCCGTGGAGAGAAACCCTGTGGAGCGAAACTCTGCTCTGAGATCAGATCCGGTGCTGAGCGGTCGGTCATGAGCGGTACCCCGCGTTGATTTCGATGTAGCCGTGCGTCAGATCGCATGTCCAAACGGTCGCTGCGCCGGTGCCGATGCCGACATCGACCCGCAGTTCTATCTCGTCGGACTGCAGATGTCGGGTCGCCAACGGCTCGCTGTAGTCCCGATGTCGCGCACCGCCCGAGGCGACCAGTTCGTCGCCGATCCAGATCGAGAGCTGATCGCGATCGGCTCTCTCTCCGGCTTTGCCGACTGCCATCACTATCCGTCCCCAGTTGGCGTCCTCAGCGGCCAGCGCGGTTGAGACCAGAGGCGATTCAGCTATGGACCGCGCGATGTTGTGGGCCGATTCATCGGATTCGGCTCCGGTGACGTTCACTTCGACGAATTTTGTGGCGCCCTCGCCGTCGCGCACGATCTGATGCGCCAGATCCAACAGGACGCTGTCGAGGGCGTCTTGGAAGTCGTCCAACCGCGGATCGGTCGGCGAGCTGATTTCGTCGTCGATTTGCTCGCCTGTGGCGAACAGCAGGACGGTGTCACTGGTCGAGGTATCGGAATCGACGGTTATGCAGTTGAAACTCGCTGCGACGGATGCCGACAGACAGCTCTGGAGGATCTCCGGGGCGACTGCAAGGTCGGTGAAAACGAACGCCAGCATGGTGGCCATATCGGGCGCGATCATGCCGCTGCCCTTGGCGATTCCGGCGATGTGCGCCGCGGTTGAATTGATGCGCGCGGCCGAGCCTTTGCTGAACGTGTCGGTTGTGCATATTGCTCTGGCTGCCGCAGCCCAGGCATCGGCGCTGGCGACGCCGAGGTTGTCGACCAACGCGGGGAGGCTGTCGCTCAGGATGTCGTCGGGCAGCGGCTCGCCGATGACGCCGGTGGATGCCAGAAAGACCCTGTCCGCGTCCACTCCCAGGGATTGGGCCACCACGTCCGCTGTGAGAGTGGCGCTGGCGACGCCTGCTGCCCCGGTGAACGCGTTGGCGTTGCCCGAGTTGCACACCAGCGCCCGCGCTGTGCGGTTTCCTTCGTGCAAGATTCGCCGGCACCATTCGACTGGTGCTGACGGGCACTTCGAACTGGTGAACGTGCCGGCGACCGAGGTGCCTTCGGCCAGCGAGGCGAGGAACAGGTCCGGTCTGGACTCGTATTTGATTCCTGCGGCGTACGTGGCCAATTGGACTCCCGCGATGGGAGGAATGTCGGGGAACGATGCGGGCGCTAGGGGTGAAACTGAGTCAGACATGACGATCCGGGTTGCTAGGGGAAGAGTCCGGCGGTGGGCAGGCCCGTGTGTTCGGGAAGTCCGAGCACCGCGTTGGCGCATTGGATGCCCTGTCCTGAGGCGCCCTTCACAAGGTTGTCGAGGGCGCCGATAGCGATCACGGTCTGGGTCCGCTCGTCGACTCTGGCGGTGAGATGGACTGTGTTTGATCCGAGCGTCGCTTTGGTCGAGGGAGACCGCTCATCGACCACCACGAACGGTTCGTCGGTGTACGCCTCGGCAAGGCATTCGAGGGCGGTGTCGGTGGTTGCGTCGGTGTCACTCAGGCTGCCGTAGCAGGTGGCGAGAATCCCTCGACTCATCGGAGCAAGGTGGGGCGTGAAGAGCAGTTGCGTATCGATCCCGGCGTAGCTCGATATGGCCATTTCAATCTCCGGGGTGTGCCGGTGGTTCAGAAGTCCGTAGGCGCTGAAGTCTTCGTCTACCGAGCAGAACGAAGTGTTGTCTTTGGGAGGCCGCCCGGCACCCGAGACTCCGCTTGCCGCGTCGACGATGATCCCGGTCGGTTCGACGATTCCGAATTTCACCAACGGCGCCAGTGCCAGCGAAGCGGTGGTGACATAGCAGCCGGCGACCGCGGTGAGTTCGGCGCCCCGGAGCTGATCCCGGAACAGTTCTGGGAGTCCGAACACGAACTCGTTGAGCAACTCTGGAGCTTGATGGGCCTCGCCGTACCACTTCGGGTAGACGCTCGGGTCGTCGAAGCGAAAATCGGCGGAGAGATCGATGATGTGTTTGACCTTGCCCCGAAGTTGCGGCACCAGAGTCTGCGCATGCCCGTGCGGAAGCCCCATCAACACCAGGTCCGCCGATCCTTCGATGGCGCTGATCAGCTCATCGTTGTGCGGCGTGAAAGCCATGTCGCCGTAGGCCGACGCGAGACTGGGATACAGGTCTGCGATCGGTCTGTGGGCTTGGGTCTCAGCCGTGGCGATGACCACTTCGAAGTCGGGGTGGGACGCGCACAAGCGCAGGAATTCCGCTCCGGTGAATCCTGAAGCGCCGATGACAGCGAGCTTGTACATCCCGTTGACTATAGCAAGATCGTATGTTTATGCAACATCTTGAAAATATATCAAAATTCAAGCAAACAGTTCCAGAACTATCGGGCACTCACGGCGGTAGCGGAGCTCACTCACCGGGTGCAACCCGGACGGACCGACAACCGTGTCGACGCAGGCGAGCGAGACCACCTCATAGCCGGGCGACCCATGATAACTGCCGCTCCCCCGCTGTTCGCGCATGGCCAGTTCCGTTGCGCCAATCCACATCTGCTCGGGCAGCACCCGACCCAGGCCGGCAACGAGCCACACCGGAACCTCCATCTCTTGCGCGACCGCCGCGACCGTACCTGCACCCGACCGAAGCAACGCCTCATCGTCGGTGACCGCCTCCGCTTCCAGGACCAGCAGATCCACGGACCGTTCGAGCAGGCCGATCGAGTGATCTTCGTCATCGGCCGTATCGACCGCCGTCAATTCAATATCCGGACGCCACCGAGCCGCCTCTCCGCCGGCTTCGGCTCGCCCCACGACAAGCACCGACGCCTCGCTGGGAATCTCATTGGTCAACTCCTCACAAGTGCGATCCCGTTCCAGCCCGGCAACGCAGTCATAAGCCTCCGTCGCGGGATCGCTTCCGGACAGAATCCGAGCGCAAATCCACACCAGCGGCGCGCACGCCGGACGACGTTCAACGAGCCGCTTGCATGCAGTCAGCAGTTCCATGGGGTCGTAGGCAAAGTCAGCGAGCGCGAACGCGGCCTCACGCACCAGCGGCACTGTCGAAGTATCACCAGCTCGAGCCACATATCGGAGGCGCTCCACCGGATGCACAGAGCCAATCGTAGCTTGCCGGCGCGATCACCAACTTCTGCTACCCGATGTGACCAGCTTGGGCTGTGTAGCGCTAACGTTGCGGCGTGATAACCACACCCGAGCTCGAACTCGATCCTCTCAACGGCGAAAGCCGTCCCCTTTCCGATTGGCTCACGACCTTCCCGCTCGCATGCGTGGTGCTCGACCCTTTCACCCATGAGAGCGCCTGGATTCTCGACACTTCCAAGAGAATCCTGGAGGGGTTCCGAGAAGCTGACTGTCGTCCCTGCTGGATTCTCACCTGCTCCCCCGACGACGCCAAGCGCTTCCTCGGGCCGTACGCCGAAGAAGTGTTGACCTTCGCAGACCCGACCCGCGCCATCGCCATGGGTCTGGGCGTCGAGTCCGCCCCCTGTATCCTGCTGGTCCGACAGGACGGCGCCGTGACCGCCAAGGCCGAAGGCTGGGATCCCGACACCTGGCGCGACGTTGCCGAAGCGATCGCTGATCTGGCTCACTGGTCCCGGCCACAGATCCCCGCCGAAGGCGACCCCGCACCATATTCGGGCACCCCCATCGACGGCTCGGTGTGAGCCGACGGCCAGATTTTCGCTGGCGCGACATGATGATCTGGTGAGCACCAAAGCCGGCGATTGGACCCCGGCACTTGGCGCGGGGTAGTGGAAGCAATCAATTGTTGCGGCTGGAGGCGAATTCAGCTACCCTACCGCACGCAGCTTGCTAACTGGAATCAAAGGACACCCCTTATGAGAACCCGTTCAGCTGCTGTTGGTATCTTGACGCTGGCCGTGCTGGCCAGCACATTGACCGTCGTGACGGTCACCGACACCGAACCTGCGTCCGCCCATGTGGCCTACGCGCAAGACTGCACCTGGGTGCAATCAACGAACTACACGATCATCGGTTACCGATGGGACCCCAACCAGATGTACTGGCACGATTTCGGCAACGGCGAGGGAGAATACAGATACGGCGTCCCAATCTGGGGTTACGAACGCTACAGGCGTTGCGGACCCAGGTACGAACGCCCCCACACCCACAATCAATGGCTCTGGTTTGGAGCTTGCGGGGTCATTGGCCGCGTCAGTCCTGCTGTCGGACTCTACTGCGGTGCCACAGGGATCCAGTCCACGGAAGGCCACTAGCCAAGACCATCAACTAGCGAGCACTTCCGACCGTTCCTCGCGGCGCTTTCGCCAGGAATGGACCGACATGCCAGCGGAGACGATCGAAAGAGCGAACAGAAGAACCGATGCAAGAGGCATATCCCAATGGAGCCAAAATACAACCGCAAAAAACCCATCCATGATTGCAGCCCTCCTCGTCAGCACCAAAGTCGCCTTTGACAGCCAAAACCGCTGGAGCCGGGTTTTCTCGTCGCTGTGCGAACCAGTCATGAGTTTACTCTAGCCCCTCTTGCGGGAGATCACAGGCTGGCGCACACAAAGCCGTGCGGCAGGGCCGTCCGTAACCGTAGCAAGCTGCTTCGGCCCTGCCGCACAACCAATATCAACATATGGACAGCAAAACATCGAGGCAAGAAGTATGAAAATTCGAACGAACCCAGAGCGCAATATCGGAGCGACAATGTTGCTGGTCGTCCTCCTGAGCGCATGCTCCGCTAAAGGAGGCTCCGCAGAATGCGCTGACGTCGCCGAGGCACAAGCCTACGCCGAGAGCGACTGGGGCGAAGCGCTGCAAACGCACAACACGGCGCACGTCGAAGGACATGAGCATGGTGCGCACGACGAGTTGATCGAGCTCAGAGCACGAGTCATCATCACCGAAGCTGAGGTCAGACGGGTTTGCGGATAGTGAGCATCGTCGGCCAGTCCCGGCGAGTAGCGTGGAGCCATGACCGAGTTCGCCTAGTTGAACACCGAATCGCTGCTGGAATTCCTTGATGAGTCGCTGCGTGCGGTCGGCACCTCGGCTTGCCCTCCGTATCACCTTGCTCTGGTTGTCGGGGGCACCTCAGCGGAGTTCAACCTCAAGGTCGCCAAGCTGGCCTCCGCCCACTACCTCGACACGCTGCCAACGTCAGGCAGCGCCGACACCGGCCACGGCTACCGCGACATCGAGTGGGAGAACAAGGTGCTCCAACAAACCCGCGAGTTCGGCATCGGCGCTCAATTCGGAGGCAAGTACTTCTGCCACGACGTGCGGGTTATCCGCCTCCCCCGCCACGGCGCCTCGAACCCGGTGGGGATAGCCGTCAGCTGCTCCGCCGACCGTCAGGCCAAGGCCAAGATCACCGCTGAGGGGATCTTTCTCGAACAGCTCGAAACCGATCCGGCTCGTTTCCTGCCCGACGCCGCCACCGACGACCTGTCCAGCGAGGTCGTCACCGTTGATCTCAACCAACCCATGGACGAGATCCGCAACCAACTGAGCAAGCATCCGGTGAAGACACGGCTGTCTCTCAACGGCACGCTCGTCGTGGGCCGTGACATCGCCCACGCCAAGATCTCCGAAAGGCTCAGCCGCGGCGAGCCGATGCCGCAGTACCTCCGCGACCACGCGATCTACTACGCGGGACCGGCCAAAACGCCGACCGGGTACGCCTCAGGTTCGTTCGGACCCACGACCGCGGGACGCATGGACTCCTACGTCGACGAGTTCCAGGCCGCAGGAGGCTCGATGGTGATGCTGGCCAAAGGCAACCGGTCCCGAGAGGTGACCGAAGCGTGCGCCCGCCACGGCGGCTTCTACCTGGGCTCCATCGGCGGAGCCGCGGCTCGCCTGGCTCAGGACTCAATCCGCGCCGTGGAAGTCCTCGAGTACCCGGAACTCGGCATGGAAGCGATCTGGAAGATCGAGGTCGAGAACTTCCCCGCCTTCATCGTCATCGACGACAAGGGCAACGACTTCTACTCCGAAGTCAGCACCCCGGTGAGACTGCGTTAGCGCTGCTTGCCTCAGCCCCTGTCAGCGAGATCGTATTCGTCAGCGGTGGTCGATCAACAGCGACTTGATCGACCTGCCGATCACACCGTGTTCGTCATAGAGTTGCGCGTCGGTCTGGCCGACACCGCCCGGGGCGGTCCTCACAACCGCCAACGAACCGACCCAGCCGCTCTCCGGCAGCCTCGAAACAGCAATGTTGAGATCGGCGTTCACAGACAGGTACTCGTTGTAGTCCAACACCGAATTGGCGCTCGGGATCATGTCGGCGACAGCCGCAAGCAGGATCAACGGGGTGTTGGGCTCGCCTTCCACGAACTCGCGATCGAGGCGCGCCCAGGTCATCGCTCCACCTGACGCCGTCTGTTCTCGGCGCATCACAAAGTTCCGGACAAAGTCGAAGCCGGCGAACAGACCCTCCACGAGCGGCACTTCTTCTGGCTGCATCGGCGGCTGGCCTTCGGGACGGGAGCCCACCCCGATCCTGGTCGACGAGAGATCTCCGTCGACGCGGATCCGGGTCGCCGTAGCGCGGGCCGCCACCTCTTCGGAAACCACGTAACGCGCTTCGATGGCCTGCACACGATGCGGCGGTGTTGTGCGACCACCAGTCATCTACATCAATCACCGGTCACCAACACCAACCACCGGTCACCTGCATCAACGACTACACTGGCACCATGTCGGACTTCAGTAGTCTCGGTACACCATCCGAAAATCCCTTCTCTCCAGGCTTCGGCGTGAGGCCGCGCAGTCTGGTGGGCCGCAAAGACCTGCTCGACAGCATCGGCGGGGGTCTAGCCACCGGCCCCCACTCCGAGCGCTACACGTCGCTGTTGATAGGACGAAGCGGCTCAGGCAAGACGGTGGTGCTTCAAGAGATAGAAGGCCGGGCCGCTCAGGACGGTTGGCTCGTCTTGAAGCTCGACTCTGTGAACAAGGGGCTGCCTGGACGCATCTCTCAGGCGGTCTACTCGCTTGAGACGGAGCGCGGCCTAGATTTAGAAGAACGATCCGCGTCAAAGACCACGGGTCTCACGGCTGCGGGGTTCGGGTGGACTAGGACAGTGATCGACAGGATTCGCCCGGATTGGGATGCTCGTCGACAACTCACCGCGCTCGCCACGCACGCCCAAGAGAACGGTGCCTCCGTGCTGGTGACTCTCGACGAGATGCACAGCGGCGACCGAGACGAATTGCGACGCTTCGCTGCGGACATTCAGCACATCACGAAGAAGTCGGAACTGCCTTTGGGCTTTCTAGGTGCAGGGCTTCCTTCGATGAAGACCACGCTGCTTGAGGACAACCATCTCACCTTCTTCCATCGTTGCGCGCAGTTCGACATGCCAGCGCTCACCAGCACAGACGCTCTGATCGGACTCCGAAGCACGATCACGGACGCAGGCGGAGCCATCGACAACGACGCTCTCCGATACGCGGCATCACACTGCGGTTCGCTGCCTTACAAGCTCCAGCACATCGGGTACAACGCTTGGGAGATCGCGGACGCTTCACGCAACAGGATTGATCTCAGCGTCGTTCATCTCGCTGTTGAAGCAGCCGAGGCAACCTTCTTGGAGCGCATCAGCGTCCCCGCGTGGTTCGCGCTGTCCGAACAAGACCAGGACTACCTAGAAGTCATCGCTTTGTCTGGCGGGACAGCTTCGCTGCGCTCCGTTGCCAGCCATCTTCAACGACCGGCGAAGTCGCTTTCGAGGTCTCTGCGCCGGTTGGTCGCTTCTGGATATGCGACAGTGGGCGACGACCGCACAGTTTCACTCACAGAGATGCTCCCAAAGAGCACGATCTCGCAGCTTTTGGAAACCGAGCGGCTGCACGCTGACGTCATCCAAGGGAGCGTTCCCTCGCCTTCCACGCACCCCCCAACTCCTAGATGCCAGAAGTACATGCCACGAGCGAAAGCTCATTGCGTCCGCAGGAGAGGACATCCTGGGAGTTGCGCCTCGAAGCCATAACAGCCGTTTTTGAAGGCTGGTGCAACGCCGTCGGGTCGTCGTCTGAGAAAATGGTTCTTCGGAAGTGAGGGGGGGTAGGGATTGTGGGTGTCCGCGGGTGTGGGCGGGGGATCCTCCAGAATCGGGGCTGTCAACCCCCGAACTTGGAGGATCGGTGTGGAACGCGACCCTGTACGCATGTGCGAGTTGTTGGTGGGATCAGGCGATGTTGAGGTGCTCGGCGTCGCCGACGGGGCCGGCAGACCGTTGGGGGTGCATGTGCGCAGACACGCTGGGAGGCTGCCGTGTTCGGGCTGTGGGGGACGGTTGTGGTGCAGCGGTGAGCGGCGGGTGGTGTTGGTGGATTTGCCGGTGTTCAGGCTGGTGCGGCTGGTGTGGCACAAACGGCGTTGGGTGTGCCCGCACTCGGGTTGTGAGACACGGTCGGTGACTGAACAAGCCGAAAAGGGCCACCCCCGCCACAGCGAACTCGTCGAATGGCTCCCCCCTGGCTGGAACCCGGCACACTTCGATCCGCTCGAGACATCTCGACACCTGCAGCAACCACGACTCACCAGCGGAAACTGATTGAATCGGACAGGCACCCGATGACAGGCGGCTGAAGCATTCACCGCAGAGGCCCCAGCGCGATGTCAGCGGGTCGACTGACGCTACATCCAGGTGGTTGTCGTCTATCGGCCGCACCCGCCTCGCCTGCTCCGATAGACACCACCGAGACAGCCGACACCCACAAACGCACCCGACCCCACCGGCCCCAAACCAACGGGCAACCAGCGAAACGTCTCAGCAATCGAGCACCGCGACCCCGCACCATGTTCGGGCACCCCCATCGACGGCTCGGTGTGAGCCGACGGCCAGATTTTCGCTGGCGCGACATGATGAACTCGTGAGCACCAAAGCCGGCGATTGGACCCCGGCACTTGGCGCGGGGTAGTGGAAGCAATCAATTGTTGCGGCTGGAGGCGAATTCAGCTACCCTACCGCACGCAGCTTGCTAACTGGAATCAAAGGACACCCCTTATGAGAACCCGTTCAGCTGCTGTTGGTATCTTGGCGCTGGCCGTGCTGGCCAGCACATTGACCGTCGTGACGGTCACCGACACCGAACCCGCGTCCGCTCATGTGGCCTACGCGCAAGACTGCACCTGGGTGCAATCAACGAACTACACGATCATCGGTTACCGATGGGACCCCAACCAGATGTACTGGCACGATTTCGGCAACGGCGAGGGAGAATACAGATACGGCGTCCCAATCTGGGGTTACGAACGCTACAGGCGTTGCGGACCCAGGTACGAACGCCCCCACACCCACAACCAATGGCTCTGGTGGGCAGGCTGCGGGATCGCCGGCTGGGTCAATCCCGCTGCCGGACTCTACTGCGGTGCCACAGGGATCCAGTCCACCGAAGGCCACTAGACGAGAGCATCAGCTGGCCAGCCTTTCCAGCCGTACTTCACGGCGCTTTCGCCAGGAATGGACCGACATGCCGGCGGACACGAGTGAGACGGCAAACAGAAACACAGATGCGAGAGGCATATCCCAATGGAGCCAAAACACAAAGGCGAAAAACCCCTGCATCAATGCTGTCCTCCTTGTCATCACAAGGGTCGTCTTCGACAGCCAAATCCGCTGGAGGCGGGTTTTCTCGTCTCCGTGCGCATCAGTCATGAGTTTACTCTAGCCCCTCTTGCGGGAGACCACAGGCTGGCGCACACAAAGCCGTGCGGCAGGGCCGTCCGTAACCGTAGCAAGCTGCTTCGGCCCTGCCGCACAACCAATATCAACATATGGACAGCAAAACATCGAGGCAAGAAGTATGAAAATTCGAACGAACCCAGAGCGCAATATCGGAGCGACAATGTCGCTGGTCGTCCTCCTGAGCGCATGCTCCGCTAAAGGAGGCTCCGCAGAATGCGCTGACGTCGCCGAGGCACAAGCCTACGCCGAGAGCGACTGGGGCGAAGCGCTGCAAACGCACAACACGGCGCACGTCGAAGGACATGAGCATGGTGCGCACGACGAGTTGATCGAGCTCAGAGCACGAGTCATCATCACCGAAGCTGAGGTCAGACGGGTTTGCGGATAGTGAGCATCGTCGGCCAGTCCCGGCGAGTAGCGTGGAGCCATGACCGAGTTCGCCTACTCCGATCTGTTGCCGCTCGGAGTCGACACCACCGAGTACCGCCTGATCTCGACTGAGGGAGTCTCCACTTTCGATGCCGACGGGCGCACATTCGTCAAAGTTGAACCGTCGGCGATCCGGCTGCTCACCCGCGCCGCGATGAACGACATCGCCCACTACCTGCGCACCGAGCACCTCGAACAGCTGGCCGGCATCCTGAAAGACCCCGAGGCCTCCGGTAACGACGTCTTCGTGGCCCACGAACTGCTGCTCAACGCCAACATCGCCGCCGCAGGAGTGCTCCCCATGTGCCAGGACACCGGCACCGCCATCGTGATGGGCAAGAAGGGCGACCAGGTCGTCACCTACGGAGACGACGCCGAGGCGATATCGGCAGGAGTGTTCGACACCTTCACCGAAACCAACCTGCGCTATTCGCAACTGGCGCCGGTGTCGATGTTTGAAGAGTCCAACACTCAAAACAACCTGCCGGCACAGATCGAGCTCTACTCCAAGCCTGGCAGCAGCTACGAGTTCCTGTTCATGGCCAAGGGCGGGGGGTCGGCCAACAAGTCCTTCCTGTTCCAGAAGACGAAGGCCCTGTTGAACACCGAGTCGCTGCTGGACTTCCTTGACGAGTCGCTGCGTGCGGTCGGCACCTCGGCTTGCCCTCCGTATCACCTTGCTCTGGTTGTCGGGGGCACCTCAGCGGAGTTCAACCTCAAGGTCGCCAAGCTGGCCTCCGCCCACTACCTCGACACGCTGCCAACGTCAGGCAGCGCCGACACCGGCCACGGCTACCGCGACATCGAGTGGGAGAACAAGGTGCTCCAACAAACCCGCGAGTTCGGCATCGGCGCTCAATTCGGAGGCAAGTACTTCTGCCACGACGTGCGGGTTATCCGCCTCCCCCGCCACGGCGCCTCGAACCCGGTGGGGATAGCCGTCAGCTGCTCCGCCGACCGTCAGGCCAAGGCCAAGATCACCGCTGAGGGGATCTTTCTCGAACAGCTCGAAACCGATCCGGCTCGTTTCCTGCCCGACGCCGCCACCGACGACCTGTCCAGCGAGGTCGTCACCGTTGATCTCAACCAACCCATGGACGAGATCCGCAACCAACTGAGCAAGCATCCGGTGAAGACACGGCTGTCTCTCAACGGCACGCTCGTCGTGGGCCGTGACATCGCCCACGCCAAGATCTCCGAAAGGCTCAGCCGCGGCGAGCCGATGCCGCAGTACCTCCGCGACCACGCGATCTACTACGCGGGACCGGCCAAAACGCCGACCGGGTACGCCTCAGGTTCGTTCGGACCCACGACCGCGGGACGCATGGACTCCTACGTCGACGAGTTCCAGGCCGCAGGAGGCTCGATGGTGATGCTGGCCAAAGGCAACCGGTCCCGAGAGGTGACCGAAGCGTGCGCCCGCCACGGCGGCTTCTACCTGGGCTCCATCGGCGGAGCCGCGGCTCGCCTGGCTCAGGACTCAATCCGCGCCGTGGAAGTCCTCGAGTACCCGGAACTCGGCATGGAAGCGATCTGGAAGATCGAGGTCGAGAACTTCCCCGCCTTCATCGTCATCGACGACAAGGGCAACGACTTCTACTCCGAAGTCAGCACCCCGGTGAGACTGCGTTAGCGCTGCTTGCCTCAGCCCCTGTCAGCGAGATCGTATTCGGCCATGTAGTAGGGATGGTCGGGGTCGAAGGTGGTCAGCGTCACAGGATTGTCGACTCGTCCCTGCGGGCGGCGCCCAGACCCTTCGACTCCAGCGGCCGTGTCCCCCAGGTCTGCCCTTGCGGCATCGACATGGACCATGATCTGTGCGACCACATCGGGATGGTCGGCCAGCACATTGCTGGTCTCGCCGACGTCGGAGGCCAGATCAAAGAGTTGGGGCATCTCTTCGCTGTCGCCTCCGCGCCATCTGCTGCCCTTGACCAGATGAAGCTTCCATTTGCCCATTCGGACGGCTTCCAGAGTCGAGCCGCTGTAGTACAGGAACGTCTCCCTGGGCGATTCTGCGGCCCTGCCCCGAAGCACCGCATCGATATCGCAACCGTCGATCGTTCTGTCGGTCGGTACATCCGCGCCGCACCAGCCTGCGATCGTCGGGTACAGGTCCATAGCGGTCGTGAGCGCGTCCGATGTTGTACCTTGACGTTGAAGAAGAGCTTGAGGGCTTGAGAGGGCGGTCCATAGCGGTCGTGAGCGCGTCCGATGTTGTACCTGCCGGCACCTCGCCCGGCCAACGCACGATGCAGGGAACCCGTATCCCGCCTTCCCAGGTCGTGCCCTTGACGTCCCGCAACGGCGCGTTGCTGCCTTCCCCGGGTCGGCACAACGCGCCGTTGTCGCTGGTGAAGATGACGATCGTGTCGTCGCTCAAACCCAGAGCCGTCAGCTCAGCCATCAGTACCGCAAGCGCCCAATCGATGCAACGAACCGCTGCCCCGTAGGGACCATTGCGTGACTCTGCCGCGAACCGCGGTTGCACATACAGCGGCAGGTGTACGTACATGTGCGCGAAATACAGCAAGAACGGCTTGTCACGGTTGCTTCTGATGAACCTGATCGATTCCTGCAGGTAACGCTCGGTGAGCGCGGCCTGGTCCGGCTGCGCTTCGATCACCTCTTCGTCTAGCATGAGCGGGAGCGGAGGATGCGAATCGAAGGGCAGTTCGATTCCGAGTTCGTCTCTGATTCTCGTGATCTCCTCTTCGGTGAACGCCGACGCTTGGATCCCCATGTCGTTGCTGTATGGAAGCCCGTACCAGCCGTCGAAACCGTGACGAGTCGGCAAGAAGTCAGGCTGGTCTCCGCAATGCCACTTGCCGACGATCTGCGTGGTGTAACCCGCGTCTTTGAGGAGCCGGGCGATGGTCTTCTCGCTGGGGTTGAGTCCTCCGGCCATTCCCGGGAACAGCACATGCATGCCGTCGAAGTCATCGAAGCCGATACGCGGCGGGTAGCAGCCGGTCAACATCGCTCCCCGCGACGGCGTGCACACGGCCGACCCCATGTAGAAGTCGGTGAGCCTCATCCCCTCGGCAGCCAATGCGTCGATCGCCGGCGTGTCGTGCACTTTCGAGCCGTAGCATCCGAGGTCGCCGTAGCCGAGGTCGTCGCAGTTGATCAGCACGACGTTGGGGCGGGGGTCACCGCGAGACATGGTTATTTTCGGTGATCAATCAATAACGATTTGATCGACCTGCCGATCACTCCCTGCTCGTCGAACAGTTGCGCGTCTGTCTGGCCGACACCGCCCGGGGCGTTCCGGACAACCGCCAACGAACCAACCCAGTCACTGTTCGGCAGTCTCGAAACGGCAATGTTGAGATCCGGGTTGACCGACAAGTACTCGCCGTAGTCCAGCAACGAATTGGCGCTCGGGATCATGTCGGCAACAGCCGCAAGCTGGATCAACGGGGTGTTGGGTTCGCCCGCCACAAACTGGCGGTCGAGACGGGCCCATGTCATCGCTTGACCTGACGGCGTTTGTTCTCGGCGCATGACGAAGTTCCGGACAAAGTCGAAGCCGACGAACAGGTCCTCCATGTCCGGTACTTCCTCGGGTTGCATCGGGGGTAGGTCTTCGGGGCGGAAGCCGACCCCGATCTTGTTTGACGAGAGGCCTTCGTCAACGCGGATTCGGGTCGCCGTGGCGCGGGCTACCACCTCGTCGGAAACGACGTAGCGCGCTTCGATGGCCTGCACTCGACGACCGTTCCTCACGACTTCGGTCTCGACCTTCGTCGGCGCCATCGGGACCCGACGGCTCATGTCGATGCTGATCCGAGTCGTGAACATCGCAGTATCGGATGCGACCCGTTCGATCGCTCTGGCGAACAGTCCCGCGATCGATCCTCCGTGCTGCACACCCGGGAACCAAGGCCCGCAGGCGTTCGGTTGAGGTATCAGCCATTCACCGTCAGGCACAAAGATCGCTTGGCCCACGCCGCCGCACGCTAGCGCTGAACCGATGCCGCTGCGACGGTGCAGCGTTCGGTTCTGTTTTAGGTTTGTGCCTGTCTCACACGCTCGCAGACAATCCGCCTGCGGTGTGTCACCGACAACAAGTTCCGACGCGTCGGTACGTGTATCCGATGGGATCTTCGTGGTCATGGGCCTGTCCGGCCTCTAGATGCCTCGGACCGCTCCTACGATCAAGACGATAAAGAACAGCGGGACCGTCCAACGATTGTGCCTGCCCCATGACGACGGCCAACGGGGCGGAGCGGGGGGGAGGTGATGATTCCTAACCCGATAAGCCACTACATCGCCAAGCACAACCGCTGCGACCGCGCCGAGAGCGATGGCGTTCGCCCCAGCGCTCGAGTTTGCTGCTATAGCAGCAAATACCAACAGGGGCAGACCTTCCGGTACACCGGTGGCTAGAGTTTCGAAAGAGAACAATCTCGGTCTTTGGTCTACGTCGCCGTCAGCTACGTCGGATGTTTCTGATTGCTCCATTAGATCGTCATCCTAACTGTCTTCCTAGCTTTGCGCAGACCGGTCGGTGCGCCGGCGTGATGTTTGTGTTTAGTGGGCACTTGTGTCAGCGGAGGGCCACCTACAGGCATCGGCTTGACTTTGCTAGACACCGCTGCAGTCGGCGCGGGTCTGTACCCAGTCGGAGCGTTGAGACGCTCCCTGAGAGGAGACCTGCACGAGGTCGTTCGAGCGCGGGACGGTCTTGGACACTGAGAAGTTCCCCTGTATCTGGGGAATCGGTTTGACCGCCGGGACCGACCCCTGGACGCCCCCTATGTTGTACTGGTATGACTCAATAGGTATTGGCGAAGCATCTGGAGCGTTCCACGTAACGACCAAACGCACCGACCCGGGAGCAGCGGGTGCACAGGTCACTGCCAGGTTCACAGGCCGTGAAGGTGCCTGATCGACCGGAGGTGGAACCGTCGTGGTCGTCGTAGTTGTCGTGGCTGGTTGTCTGGGGGTTGCGGTGCCGCGTATTGCAGTCGATTGACCGGCGGTGTTGTAGCAGCGGACGGTTCAAGAAACGGGCGTGGGCGACCAGCATCGTCGACGTCGCTGACGGCAAACTGTTGGACATAGTGCCAGACAGAACCGCTGCTGGGCTCGCGCAGTGGCTGCTGAACCAACCACAGAGTCGGCGTGACAGGATTCGTTGGGCGGCGGGGGACCCGTCCGGGCCGTATCGGGCCACTTTGGACACAGCACTGCCGCACGCACACCAGGTCGCGGACCCGTTCCACTTCGTCAGGCTCGCCAACCACACACTCGACGAAGTGCGCCGCCGGGTGCAAACCCAGACTCTGGGGCATCCCCGCCTCGACCCGGCGAACCATCAACAAACGCCCAGCGGGCGTGAACTTTGCGTTAGCGTGCGACATACGAGCCTCCTGTTGTTCGTGTCGGTTGTCGTACAACCCCACACTTGCACAGGAGGCTCACCCCATCGCGGAGCTACCAACCTCTATGTCCACTACAACTAGATGCCTTGAACCGTTCGGATGATAAAGACTAGGAAGAGCAGCGGGACTGTCCAGCGGTTGTGTTTGCCCCATGTCGGGCGGGGAGGCATCGCACGGTGCCTGATTCGATATATCGCTAGATCACCAAGAACCCAGACCACGTAACCTCCCAGCGCTATGGCGTTCCGCAGAGGGGATTGAGTCGCAGTTATCCAAACCCACACCAGCAAGGGCAAGCCAAAGAGGTAGCCCGAGGTCAGAACATCAACAGAGAGCAGACGTGGTCTTTCGTCTGCCGGTCTGTTCTGTGCGGGCACATCGGTCGTTTCCGTAGATGCCATTGGTTTGTCATCCTTACTGTGACGGGGACAAGTTGGTGGGTACAGTTGTTACGGGTGTCGTTGGTTGTGTAGTTCAGCGTAGGCGACGGGGTAAGTCGCGGCGGTCGGTGTCGCTGCCCTAGGGGTTGCTTTGCCCCAGATGTGAGCCGATTTGCCTGCGGCATTGACAGCGTACACGAAGACGCTGTAGGCGCTCCCGTTGGTAAGGCCCGTGATCGTGTATGTCGTTTGGCCTCGCGGTGTGAGAGCGCTGGGTTGTGCGCCTGTGCCGGTGCCAGTATACCAGCTGATATAATATCCCTCGACGGGTACCGCGCTGCTGTGCGACGCTGGCTGCCACGAAACCCGTATCTGCCCTCCAGCAGGCACGCCCTTGCGCTCACCGAGCCCGCGGCAGAATGCGAAGACCGAGAGAACAGGCTCAGGGTGTAGCCCTGGCTTGGTTAAAACTGACCGTGCGACACGCGAAGAACTCACAACAATAGTCAACAGTTCGGGACAAGAATATTTGCGATTCACTGTCGAGACTGTTGCCCAGAAGATCAGTTTCAGTGCACAGGTGCATGTACACAGTGGTCACAGCCCATCAACCTCTTGCGATTGCCGAAGCTTACGCTTCAAGATCCTGAACGCGATATCGGCTACCAAAGTTAGCGTCACACTGGACACGACCAGTGTAGTGAATAGTAATAGGAGTATGAAGTCGATCGGTGGTGGCACTATCACTGGAGGCTCCCAACCGGAGAACGAGAATGTACCTAGGACTGTCGCCACCAAGAAATAGGTTATGTACAGCCACCACAACACGGGTGGTGGGTCCCGCAGTTTCGCCAATTTCTCAAGCGTGGGACTAATATCGTGCGGTTTCATCGCGCTGGTTCAACTATCGCTATAGAATCGTTACTGTATCAGGAGGTTGTCGCAGTAGTGGATGGTGATGTCTCGGTGGGTTGTGTGGTTTCCAGTGGTGTAGGTCATCCGGTCGAGTGTTTCGGTCTTGTGTTCGTACCGACTGTGGACAACCCACACTCGCACAGGCGGCTCACCCCCAGCACGGAGCTACCAATCTCCATGTCCATTACAACTAGCACGAACGCAACAGCGCAGATTCGTTCATGAAGTCGCTTCTTCTGCCCCTTGTGCGGATTTGTGCTTCGACCTTCTGAGCACTATTTCGCTTCTCAAATGTAAGAAAAGTACAACTCCTACAACCATTAAGAGCACTAGTAGGATGTTGAAAGCTGTTTGCGATTTTTCTGCGACTCCCCACTCAAATCGTTCCAATATACCTAAGCCAAAATTGATGCTAAGGCAAGCAGCTGTTACCCATCCCAAATGCAATTTCCTCAAACGTGTCAATAGTTCGAATCTGTCAGCGTCGCGGCCCGGCATGATACAGTTAGTCCTTCTGGCAATAGTGGATGGTGATGTCTCGGTGGGTTGTGTGGTTTCCGGTGGTAGATGTCTGGCGGTCAAGTGTCGAGGTTCGGGTCGTGTATCTGGTCGGCAGGCACCCCACGATGGGACGCGGGGGAAACGCGGTCACTGCGAAGAACACACGCTCGGTGTCCGTTACCCTAGCATACCCATTCGCTTGCGCTCCCCCCGCCACGCCGATGGAGAAGTTAGATGACTCATGTGAACTCTGGTTACTTTGCCTTCTTCCTTTGAGGGCGTCAACCAGTGCCCCTAGCGTAAGGGCAGTTCGGCACCAGAGATTTACAATCCACTGTCGAGACTGTTGCCCAGAAAACTAGTTTCAGTCGGCAACTGTATGTAGACGAAGTTCACACGCCACCGACCTTTTGCGATCGCTGAAGCTTGCGCCTCAACATTCTGAACGCGATTTCGCCTATGAGATCTAGAACGATAACAGATACCAAAGTTAATATTACGGTCCACTGGATGACAGCAACTGTTTGCGACTCTCTGATGTAGCCCCATTTGTAGCTCAATATGCTTAGGACGAATTGGATGCTACAACCAACAACAAGAACCGGCCAGTGAGTCCATCCTCTCAGCCTCGCTAATTTTTGCAGTCTGGAGTATATGCCTTCCTGCTCCACGGAATTAACTCCTTTCACAATAATGGATTGTGATGTCCCGGTGTGTTGTGTGGTTTCCGGTGGTGGATGTCTGTCGGTCGAGTGTCGAGTTGCGGGTCGTGTATCTGGGGGGCAGGCACCCTACTATGGGTTGGGGAGGGCGTGAGGTCACCGCGAGGAAAACGCGTTCGTTCGCGGTAATTCTAGCATAGCCATTCGCTTGAGAGCTCCCCCCGATAGCGATTGAGAAGTTGGAACCCGACCGCTCGGATTGTCCAGCCCGCCTTCTTACTGCAATTGCATCGACCAATGCCGCCAGCGTAAGGATGTTGTCCCTTACGCTGTAGGCTCTTCGCGTTTGAGGTCGGAGTCGGGGTTGTGGGGTGTCCGCGGTTGGTTGAGCGGGATCCTCCAGAATCGGGGTCGTAAACCAATCCAAGACTGGAGGATCCCGGTGGAGCACGACCCTATACGCATGTGCGAGTTGTTGGTGGGCCTCGGCGAAGTCGACGTGTTGAGCGTCGACGACGACCGTGGCGGCGAGCCGTTGAGGTTGCATGTCCGATGTCGGGCACCGCGTCCGTCGTGTGCGGGTTGTGGCGGCAAGTTGTGGTCCGACGGCAAGCGGCTGGTGGAGCTGGTGGATCTGCCGAGCTTCGGCCGGCCGGCGAGGTTGGTGTGGCACAAACACCGGTGGCGTTGCCCGAGTGAGGATTGCGGCACGGGGTCGGTGACTGAACACAACCACTAGGTCGCGCCGCCGCGGGTGTTGTTGACGACACGAGCAGCGCGTTGGGCGACACGCCAGGTCGGCTGTGGCCGTCCGGTGAGCGATGTTGCTTCGGACTTGGCGTGTTGCTGGTCGGCGGTGAACGACACGGTGCTGTGGTGGGGTCAAACGCTGCTCGATGCTGATGTCGACCGGATCGGCGCGACGACCGCTGTGGGTCTCGACGAAACTCTGTTCGGCCGCACCGGCCGTTATAGACACAAGGCGTGGGCGACCAGCATCGTCGATGTCGCCGGCGGCAAACTGTTGGACATAGTGCCTCACAGAACAGCCACAGCACCGGCGAGGTGGCTGCTCAACCAACCGGCGAGCTGGCGGGTACACATTCGTTGGGCGACCCTGGACCTCTTTGGACCGTATAGGGCGACGCTGGACACGGCGCTGGATGACGCAGCCCAGGTCGCGGACCCGTTCCACGTC
This sequence comes from Acidimicrobiales bacterium, assembly GCA_965116485.1. Classification (GTDB taxonomy): domain Bacteria; phylum Actinomycetota; class Acidimicrobiia; order Acidimicrobiales; family Aldehydirespiratoraceae; genus VXYK01. The sequence continues at coordinate 1,658,989 of OZ220692.1, read as the reverse complement.
GTGCGGCAAGCTGACAACACACTCGACGAGGTGCGACGGCGGGTGCAGAACCAGACCCTCGGGCACCGGGGCCGCAAACACGACCCGCTGTATCGAAGCCGCAAACTGCTGCTCACCGGTCACGAACGCATCAGCGAAACAGGCGACGGCCGTCTACGCGGCCTGCTCGAATCCGGTGACCCCCACGGCGAGGTCCGCAACGCCTGGCACGCCAAAGAGACCCTGCGCGGGATATATGACATCGCCGATCCCGACCTCGGACGCGTGACCGTCGATCAGCTCGCCGTCGAGTTCCAAGACTCGTTTCTGCCTGTCGAGGTCAACCGGTTGGGACGCACCCTGGCTCGTTGGAGCACCCAGAACTGCTGACTGGCACCACGCCCGGGTGTCCAACACAGCCACCGAGCCGCTGACAATCTGATCAAACGAGTCAAACGCGTCGGGTTCGCATTTCACTGACTTCACCAATTACCGGATCAGAGCACTCCTGTATGCCGGCAAGCCCAACTGGAACCTACTCAACACCCTCACTCCGACCTAATACGCGAAGAGCCACATTGACATAGAAGCCCAACCGGGCGCTACTCAACACCCTCACTCCCCCCTGAAACGCGAAGAACCCGTAATTGACTACTGGCCGGGTACGGTTCTCATAGTTCCATACGGGTCGAGAACGAGTTTCGTAGTTGAAGACGGCTCGGGACCGGGGCTCGTAATTAACTACTGGCCGGGTACGGTTCTCATAGTTCCATACGGGTCGAGAACGGGTTTCATAGTTGAAGACGGCTCGGGACCGGGTCTCGTAGTTGTAGGCGGCCACGGTTCGGGTGTATGGAGCAACCCGCACCCGATACGTCTCAGTGTCAGCTACTTCGGTTATTTCTGATTGTGCCATTAAACACCTTGGATCGCCCCCACGATCAAGACAAGGAAGAGAAGCGGGACTGTCCAGCGGTTGTGTTTGCCCCATGTTGGCCGGGGAGGCATAGCACGGTGTCTGAGTCGATATATCACCAGATCGCCGAACACCCAGACGACGTACAACCCCAGCGATATGGCGTTCCGCAGAGGGGACTGAGTCACGGCTATCCAAACCCACACCAGCAAGGGCAAACCAAAAAGGTAGCCCGAGGTCAGAACATCAACAGAGAACAGACGTGGTCTTTCGTCTACCGGTCCGTTCCGTGCGGGCACATCGGTCGTTTCCGTAGATGCCATTGGTTTGTCATCCTTACTGTGACGGGGACAAGTTGGTGGGTACAGTTGTTACGGGTGTCGTTGGTTGTGTAGTTCAGCGTAGGCGACGGGGGTGAGTCGCGGCGGTCGGTGTCGCTGCCCTAGGGGTTGCTTTGCCCCAGATGTGAGCCGATTTGCCTGCGGCATTGACAGCGTACACGAAGACGCTGTAGGCGCTCCCGTTGGTAAGGCCCGTGATCGTGTATGTCGTTTGGCCTCGCGGTGTGAGAGCGCTGGGTTGTGCGCCTGCGCCGGTGCCGGTGTACCAGCTGATATAATATCCCTCGACGGGCGCCTCGCTGCTGTGCGGCGCTGGCTGCCACGAAACCCGCATCTGCCCTTCAGCAGGCGTAAGGACCATACCGGTCGGCGCACTAGGAACGACGACCGGGGTTGCCGTGCCGCTAATGACAGTCGAGTATGATATACGGTCCAAATCATCGGTATTGTACGCGTTTACTTCGACGCTGTAGGCGCTCCCGTTGGTAAGGCCCTCGATCGTGTGCGTTGTGACACCTCGCAGCACGCTAGCGCTGTCGATATGGCCTGTGCTGTCGCTCCACGTTATGTCGTATCCCTCGACGGGCGCCGCGCTGCTGTGCGGCGCCGGCTGCCACGAAACCCGTATCTGCCCTCCAGCAGGTGTAAGGACCAAACCGGTCGGCGCACTAGGAGCAGCGACCCTGGGGATTGCTCTGCCGCCAATGGCAGTCGAGTTGCCTAACCTATTGTACGCGTGTACTTCGACGCTGTAGACCCTCCCGTTGGCAAGGCCCTCGATCGTATACTCTCTGGCATCTTGATGCAGGTGAACGTCCTGGCCATCGGGTCCGATGATTTCGCTCCACGAAATTTTGTACCTCTCGACGGGCGCCGCGCTGCTGTGCGGCGCCGGCTGCCACGAAACCCGTATCTGCCCTCCAGCAGGTGTAAGGACCAGACCGGTCGGCGCACTAGGAGCAGTGATTGGGATTGTTGTGTAGGATACTGCAGCCGAGGGGCCCGAGACATTGTGCGCGGACACGCTGACGTGATAGGTCCTCCCGTTGGTGAGGCCCCCGATCGTGTGCGTTGTGACACCTCGCAGCACGCGAGCGCTGTCGATACGACCTCCGCTGTCGCTCCACGAAACTTGGTACCCCTCGACGGGCGCCGCGCTGGTATGCGGCGCTGCTTGCCATGAAACCCGTATCTGCCCTTCCGAAGGCAGGAGAACCAGACCGCGTGGAGCGCTTGGAGCGGCGATTGGCGTGACTGTTCCCTCTACCACTGGTGCTTGCCCTTCGCATCCGAGTTTCGTGCCCCAGAAGACTTGAACCCAGTATTCGTGCCCATTTGTTGCTGCAATTGTGTGCGCCGCTCGAGGCCCTGAACGCCAGATGGTCTTGATTCCCGTGATCGGAGCACCCAGCGAACTCGCACCTTCCCCCCAATAGACAGTGTATCTGTGCTCGCCGTGTTCGTCGGCCTCTGTTTCAGGCGCGTTGGTTGGGGGTGTCCACGACACCTGTATCGCCCCATCGGTGCCGACTAGAGCCAACCCCGTCGGAGGGTCCGGGCACAGCGGCTTCGGCGGTGTTGAGAACAGCCCGTCGATCCATCTCAACACGCTGAGCACGTCTTGTATGGTGGCTGGCAGACACACAACATTCAACACGATCGAAGCCCGCTGCACGATTTTGGCGCTGGTAGTGCCCAGCCTCGTAGCGATCCTGGCGACAGCCTTAGACTTCTCCGCTCTTCTGAGCCCCAACTCTGCCGTAACCGTTGCAACGGGATCGCAGATCACGTTGTATGCTTGTGAGCCGACCACTAACGCGGCTGTTGCCGCTTCTTTCAGTTCGTTCTCGTTTACCGCTCCCACGTCGGTGACTTCGAAACGAGCCATGTAACAGCCCCGGTCTTGTGTCCGCGGGATACTTCGCTGCGGCACCCACACAACGGGCTCAGGGTGCAACCCTGTGGCTTGGTCGAAACTAACTTCGCTGTTGAACAGATCAATCCAGGCCGTCGGCAACGGATCGACGAGTTCGTAGTAGCCGCTGGGGCAATCCCCCTGAGTAGGCGTCGCGTCGTCGTCTCGCACCGCGACGGTTGCTGAGGCGCCGCCTCCAGTGTAGCGGCTACTGGCTCCAATAGTCGCAGTTACCGAACCGTCGGGTTCATCCACGGTGTCGTTGAGTGTAGCGACAGTGAAAGCAGCGGTTCCGCTGGTGGGCACCGTCACCGTTCGAGTATTAGACGCCGCGTAGCCGCCGACAGACGACACAGCCACCGAAACGTCAAGCGAATACGCAGGCGCTGGAGAAACAGTGACAGTGAAATGAACCGCAGCGCCTTCTGTGACGGGCGCTGCGGGGCCAGTGATCGACACCGTAGGTTTCACGCAGGGGTCAACCAGCGGCGGAGTCCAAGTTCCTCCGTCGGCCTCGCATCTCTCCCTAGCAGACAAATCGTTGTCTTTGACTGTCACGGCAGCCGAGCGCGCTGAGGCGGAAACGGTGTAGCCGGCGCCGGCTGTGATTGTTGCGGTAACCGTTCCGTCGGGCTCGTCTAGCGTGTCATCGACGGTAGCCACTGACAGCAAGCCGGTAGCAAGACCGGGAGGGAATGATGAGGAACCCTGCAATGTCACAGAACGCGTACCAGTCGACGCGTAACCACCTCCGGCCACCGCCACAGTGACCGTGAGCGTCTCTGATGGTGCAAGCGCAGCACTGACCGTGAACAACGCGCGGGCTCCCTCGGTGACAGATGGGTGAGCGGTAATCGAAACCACAGGTCTAGGGGGTGGTGGTGCTGTAGTCGTTGTCGTCGTTGTCGTCGTCGTGGTGGTCGTTGGTACGCAGGTGGCATGGCCCTCGAGCTGCTGGCCCGCGGGGCAGGTATGAGTGTGGGAGACACTGCGAGTCCTTGTCTCCCAGTTGTAGACATCTCGGGTGCGTTCCGCATAGTTGAAGACATCTCGCGTGCGTTCCGCATAGTGAAAAAAGTCTTGCACGCGGTTTTCGTAGTTGACTACTGATCGGGTGCGGGTTTCGTAGTTCCAAACGGGTCGGGAGCGATTCTCATAGTTGTAGACAGCTCGCGTTCGGTTCTCCCAGTTGTAGACATCTCGGGTGCGGTCCGCATAGTTGAAGACGGCTCGCGTGCGGTTCGCGTAGTTGTAAACATTTCGCGTGCGGTTTTCGTAGTTGAAGACGGCTCGCGTGCGGTTCGCGTAGTTGTAAACATTTCGAGTGCGGTTTTCGTAGTTGTAGACAGCCACGGTTCGCGTGAACGGCGCTACCCGAACCTGACGACAGGGAGGACACACCGTTTCGTAGTTGTATGCAGCCACGCTTCGAGTGTACGGCGCGACACGCACGCGATAGCTCTCGGTGAACGGCGCGACACGTACCTGGTAGGACTCGGTGAACGGCGCAACCCTGACGCGGACGGTTTGGGTGTATGGCGGGACGCGCTCTTGGTAAGTCTCAGTGAACGGCGCTACCCTGACGCGGTCGGTTTGAGTGAACGGCGCAACCCTGACGCGATAGGTTTCGGTGAGCGGCGCGACACGCACCCGATAGCTCTCGGTGAACGGTGCGACACGTACCTGGTAGGACTCGGTGAACGGCGCAACCCTGACGCGGACGGTTTGGGTGTATGGCGGGACGCGCTCTTGGTAAGTCTCAGTGAACGGCGCTACCCTGACGCGGTCGGTTTGAGTGAACGGCGCAACCCGTTCTTGATATGTCTCGGTTTGGTCGTCGGCTGCCGCCTGTGGCATCGACACTGGGGGCACGGCCGTAAGTCCGTACGCTGCTGACGCGAAGATCAACATCAGCGCCACACCCCTGAGGACACGGCGGGATCGACCCAGCCTGGTAGCTAGTGAGCGCAGACAAAAAGCTGTGGAATCGGCGTGGCGTTGCATTGGGTTGGTCCCCGTCCTGGATACGTGCGGATAATTCCCGTTATCCACCACGTACAAACCGAGCCGCGGTAGCAGCAACCGTGACAATCCGATCCGCGAAAGCCCTGCTAGGGTCCTGAATACCAAGATGTGAGCGACTAGGCGACCGCCCGCGGTCAAGCACAGTTGCCAGCGTCAGTTGCTGTGAGCGTGACTTATCGACCGCGCTGAATCTTGTCGGCCTCAGTCTCTGGGGCCTCCTGCGTCAACAAAATCGGTGCACTGATTTGTCACTGTTTGCCCACGTAAAGCAGGAGATTATGAGCTGTGCATGACGTTCGTGACGAAAATCGGGCGAGAAATACTTGACAAGGGTCTCGAACCCGTACTATAAGATAACGGTAATTATCGCAAGCAGTGGTAGATAACGGTAATTATCGCAAGCAGTGGTGGATTGGGATCCCCACTCAACCTTCGCTTGGCGCACCGCGCCGCCAAAATCCTGTTGGACGCTTAAACCCGTTGGTGGTTGCGCGCAGCGAGGTCGCAGCACCCAACAGATGAGCAGACCACGCTGACGTCGTGGACGGACTGGGTGGTAGCGCTGTTGGTAGCGCTAAGGGCCACTCAGGGTGCTACAGCAGAAGGTCTCCCGTTGGGAGGATCAGCTTCGCTACGGCTTGTCTCGCGGCTCGTTCGCCGCGACGATCGTAGACGGCCGTGGTCGCCGGAGACGCATGACCGGCGAGCCGTTGGACCACCGCCAGATCTAGTCCAGCGTCAAGCGATCCAGAGACGAAAGTACGCCGAAGGTCGTGTGGCGTGCATCGGGCGATCCCTGCGCTAAAGCAACGCTTCTCCAAGCGTTGAGCGATCGCTGTCGTAGAGATTCCGCGACCAGCGATGATCCGACCCGAGACCAGGACGGGGCACAGCATCGGACCGTCCACATCGCCCCGAGCCGCTACCCAAGCGGTCACCGCGTGGAGGGTTCCTGATGGGGGGTAAGCGGTTCTCTCCTTGTTGCCCTTACCGAGGACTTCGGTCTCAGCGTTGGGGAGGTCCAGATCGGCCATGTCGATCGCGACCGTTTCGGAACGTCGCAACCCGCACCCGAGCATCAAAGCTAAGGCCGCTGCGTCTCTCAACCCCGAGTGGGTTCCATCATTGCAGTCGGCAAACAAGCGTTGAACCTCGTCGGGGGTGAGCGCTCGCCCAGCAGGCAATCGGCTGCCTTTCACCGATTTGGCGGCATCGATCGTGCGGTGGTAAGTGTCGGTATCGATTGCGTTACTACGCCACGCGGCCAGAAGCACACCGCGGACCGCGGCGAGCAACTTGTTGGCCGTTGCAGGGGCTCGGCGTTCGGCCAGCTGCGCCCGCAGCCACCCGACATCCTCGGCTCGTAATGCCGTCCAAGGCATCTCATCAGGCTCGCACCCGAAGAAGTCTCTGGCGACGACCCGCAACGCTGACTCCGTGGTGGATCTCGACGGTCCGGCGGCCAAAGACGCCAAGTAGGCGTTCGCATACTGAACATCACGGTGGGCGACGTTTTCTAACGGCACACCTGCGCTCCTATCAGACCAGCGAGTGTTGTCCCCACCCATTCCAGCAAGGCTAGATGCCCGCCGACTTTACCGGGCGCCGAACTCGCCGCCAAAAATTCGCGAAGCAGCTTGCTTCACCCGGGCAGTACTCCGGAGTCTTCGTCGCTGACGATCCCCGATCGCCGTATCGTGGCCTACTCAAGCAATCCATCACCGAACGCACCGCTGGAGGAGGGCGCCGCAGCCTTGAGTCTCAATTTTCGTTTGACGCCCGAACTTGAAACCCTGCGGTCACGAGCCAGGAAAGTGGCAGCCATGGGGGTCGCCGAGCACGGCGCACACAGCGACAGCTGGATCAACGGATTCTCAAAAGAGTTCAGCGCGACCATCGCGGCCGAGGGCTGGGTCGGCATGACCTGGCCGATCGAGCACGGAGGCGGCGGCCGTCCCGCTCTCGAACGGGTCATCGTGGCCGAAGAGTTGATCTCGGCGGGCGCGCCGATCGCCGCCAGCTGGTTCGCTGACCGCCAGTTCGGTCCGTCGCTCATCCGCTACGGCACGCCCGACCAGCAAGCGGAGTACCTGCCCGACATGCTCTCAGGCGCAGCGACATGGTCGATCGGCATGAGCGAACCCGACGCCGGGTCCGACCTCGCCGCCATAGCGACCACAGCGCGACGGGACCGCGACGCCTTCGTAGTGAACGGACAGAAGATCTGGACCTCGGGTGCAGCGCTGGCCGACTATTGCTATCTGATCTGCCGGACCGATTCGACCGAGAGACCCCACGAGGGCGTCAGCGAGTTGATCGTGCCGATGGACCTGCCAGGTATCGAAGTACGCACCATCCGCGACATGGTCGACAACACCCACTTCTGCGAAACCTTCTTCACTGACGTTCGGGTGCCCGTGGAGAATCTGGTCGGTACCCAAGGAGCGGCGTTCCGCCAGACAATGACCCAGCTTGAACATGAGAGAGGGGGAATCGACCGCCTTGTCTCCAACCGGCCGTTGTACGACCATGCCCGGTTGATCGCCGATGGCAGCGACCCGCGTGTCCGTCAAGAGATCGCCCGGCTCGAGACGGGCTATCGCCTAGGCAGGCTCCTCGTCTACCGGGAGACGTTGAAGCAGGCTCCGCAGGGATTCAGCGCCGCGACCAAAGCGTTCTGCACCGAGCATCAGCAGCGCGTGGCCGAGTTCGCGGCTCGCGTGCTCGGCCCGCAGATGACCCTTGACTCACCCTTCAGCAGGGCATACGCGTATGCGCCCGCCTACACGATCATGGCCGGCACCTCAAACATCATGCGCAATATTCTCGGCGAACGAGTCCTGGAACTCCCCCGCGAACCCCGAATCTGACCAGCGCAAACACCGCCACCTGATCGCTGGTTTCCCCACCTGAGACGGTAGCCGTCGCAATCACGACGATTAGCCACATCTCAAACGGCGTGGGAACCTCTGGGGATGAAAATACGAATCGGCTACGGCATCGGGGTGGTACCGAAACTGCTGAGCACACCGGACGGTCTCGGAGCTGTGGTCGACGACCTGGACCGGCTCGGCTTCGACTCTTTGTGGTTTCCCGAGCGTGTGAACAGTCCACAACTCGATCCGATCGTGGCCATGGGATTCGTCGCGGGGCGCAGCACCCGATTGAAATTCGGGCCCGCCGTATCGGTGCTGCCGGGCCGCAACCCGGTGCTGATGGCCAAGATGATGGCCAGTCTCGACGTGATATCGGGCGGGCGTTGCCTTCCTGCGTTCGGACTGGGTATCGCCAACACCGCCGAGCACCAGGCATTCGGCGTCGAGCGGATGCAGCGCGCACCGTCGCTGAACGAAGCGCTGCCGCTGATGCGCCGCCTCTGGACCGAGGACGAAGTCGACCACGACGGCGATCGCTTCACGCTGCGCGGCGCAAGCGTCCTCCCCAAACCGATACAGCAACCCTTCGAGGTGTGGCTCGGCGGTCATGCACCCTCCGAACTCCGCCGTACCGGCCGACTCGCCGATGGCTGGCTCGGCTCGTTCACCACGCCAGAGCTGGTCGCAGAGTCGATCACCGTCATCGAGGACGCAGCCCGAACCGCGGGCCGGTCGATGGACCCCGAGCACTACGGGGTTCTCATCGGTTACCTGCCCGACGCCGCGGACCGCGGAGAAACCGACATTCCTGATGCTGTACGCCAGTTGGTCGCCAGCCGCATGCCCGACACCGACCCGAGCGAGATCGTTGCCACCTCCCACAAACGGATCGCGGACATGCTCAACGAGTACATCTCAGTCGGCGCCTCGAAATTCGTGCTGTTCCCGCTCACCGAACCAGCCGACTGGCACCGCGAACTCGAGTCGGTCGCACAACTGGCGCTACCACTGCAAACCTGACCGGCAGACCAAGGGGCCTGCCGGTCCACCGAACGTGCTACAACTCGGTCGCCAACGGCACCATCAACTTGTTCATCAGACCAAGGGGCCGGACGGTCCACCGAAAGTGCTACAGCTCGGTCGCCAACGGCGCCATCAACTTGTTCATCAGACCAAGGGGCCGGACGGTCCACCGAAAGTGCTACAGCTCGGTCGCCAACGGCGCCATCAACTTGTTCATCAGACCAAGGGGCCGGACGGTCCACCGGAAGTGCTACAGCCTGTCGAAGGCTTGGGTGAGATCTGCGATCAGGTCGTCGATGGCTTCCAGACCAACGCTGAGGCGGATCAGGTCGTCGGACACTTCCAGTGGCGAACCCGCGGCCGAAGCATGGGTCATCGCCCCAGGATGCTCGATCAGCGACTCGACCGCCCCTAGCGATTCGGCCAGAACGAACACCTGGGTGCCGGCTGCCAGTCGCATCGCCGCATCGGCACCGCCGGCAACCCGAAACGACACCATCCCGCCGAAGTCCTTCATCTGACGGACCGCTATCTTATGGCCCGGATGGTCCACGAGACCCGGAAAGAACACCTCGACCACCTCAGGTCTGCTGGTCAAGAACTCCGCCACGGCGCGGGCGCTGTCGCAGTGGCGATCCATGCGCACCGCCAGAGTCTTGAGCCCGCGCAACGTGAGGTAGTTGTCGAACGGGCTGCCGACCGCACCCACGGCCTTCTGCAGGAACTCGAGTTCCTCAGCGAGTCCGGTGTCGTTCAGCGCCAGGAAACCGCCGACCACGTCTGAGTGGCCGCCGCAGTACTTGGTGGTCGAGTGGACCACGACATCGGCCCCGAGACTCAGCGGCTGCTGCAGATAGGGGGTGGCGAAGGTGTTGTCGACGACCAGTCGGGCATCCACGCTGTGAGCCACCTCTGCGACAGCGGCTATGTCGATCACCGTCAGCGAGGGGTTGGTCGGGGTCTCCACCCACACCACCTTCGTGGACGGCGGCATCGCCTCACGCAGCCCGTCCACATCGGTCAAATCGACCGCGGACCAGGTGATCCCCATCGGCACCAGCACATGCGCGATCAGCCGGAACGTCCCGCCGTAGGCGTCGTCTCCCAACACAATGTGGTCACCCGGCGCCAGAGTGCGCAGAAAAGTATCTTCAGCAGCCATTCCAGAGGCGAAAGCCAATCCGTGGCCGGCACCTTCGAGCGAGGCCAGACAGTCCTGCAGAGCGGTCCTGGTCGGGTTGGAGACGCGGGCATACAAGTAGCCCCGATTCACACCCACCTCCTCCTGCACGAAGGTCGTGGCCAAAGAGATCGGGGTGACAACAGCGCCGCTGCTCACATCGTGCGGCTGACCTGCCCTGATGGCGCGGGTTTCGAACCCCCAAGCGTTCGGGTCGGAAAAAATGTCATCGGCCAAGAGAGGCGCCTTTCGAAAGGAACGACAACACGTCGCTCGAAGAGATCACGGCGCGGGGTCGCCCGCCATCAAGTACCAACAGCGCTGAACAGGACTCCAGCATCTCGACAGCCAAGGCAATCGGCTGCCCCGAGCCGACAGTTCGCAGTTTGGAACCCATGATGTCCTCGACCGTCTTGTCCAGTACCGAATCGTTGCCGAACGCCAGATCCATGATCCGCAGCTCGCTGACCGAGCCCATCACCTCCGCGTTGGCCAGCGGCATCTCACCCTTGGCCACAGGCAGCTGTGACACTCCGTGGTCGCTCATCATCTGCACCGCCTCGCGCACGGTCGCTGTGGGTTGCACATACAACAGGTCCGGAACGTCTCCCCGGCGGGAGCCGAGCACGTCCGCCACCACAGGTCCCGAACCACGCAGGAACCCGAACCCGGCCATCCACTCGTCGTTGAACACCGTGCTCAAGTAGAGCCGACCGTTGTCGGGGAGCAGCACCACCACCAGATCATAGGGTCCGCACTCGCGGGCGACCTGGACCGCGGCATTGACCGCTGTGCCACAGGACCCGCCGATCAACAGGCCCTCGGACTCGGTGACCTCGCGGGCGGTGAGGAACGAATCCCGGTCGCTCACCGCGATGGTGCGGTCGACTATCGACATGTCGTAGGTGTCGGGGAAGAAATCCTCGCCTATTCCCTCAACGAGGTACGGGCGTCCACTGCCTCCCGAATAAACCGATCCTTCCGGGTCCGCGGCGATTATCTGAACCTCGGGATTCTTGCCCTTCAGGTGCCGGCCGACGCCGGTGAGCGTGCCTCCGGTCCCCGCACCCGCAACGAAATGGGTGATCTTCCCTTCGGTCTGAGTCCACAACTCGGGACCCGTCGTATCGAAGTGGGCTTGCGGGTTGGCGGGATTGTGGTACTGGTTGGGGCGAAACGCTCCTGGGATCTCCTTCACCAGCCGTTCGGCGGTCGAGTAGTACGAGGCCGGGTCTTCAGGAGCGACCGCCACCGGACAGACGACAACCTCTGCACCGTAGGCGCGGAGCAGGTCGACTTTCTCGGCCCCCACCTTGCTGGTCACAACAAAAATGCAGCGATACCCGCGCTGGGCCGCGACGATCGCCAAGCCGATCCCGGTGTTGCCCGAAGTCGGCTCGACAATGGTGCCGCCCGGCTTCAGCAATCCCGCCTCCTCGGCCGCATCAATCATCGCTATGGCGGGCCTGTCCTTGGAACTGCCTCCCGGGTTGACAGCCTCGATCTTCGCCACGACCGGACACGGCAGGTTTGCGCTGATGCGCCGAAGTTTGACAAGCGGGGTATTGCCGACCAAGTCAAGCACCGAGTCGTGAATGTCCATCGCAGTTCCTTGAATTCGTGACAGTGGCCCTATCGAGGCACCAAAATCTGGTGCCAACGGCCAGAACCAGCGTATGCCCCTCGAGCGCCTTCACGATAGTTTCTGATCGCTTGCCGAAAGGAAGAGATACCCAATGTCGAACAAATCAGGGCTGCTGTCGGGTGTGCGTGTGATCGAGTCGAGCCTTCTCGGGCCCGGACACGTGGCCACTTTCCTCGCGGACCTCGGCGCAGACGTCATCAAAGTCGAGTCTCCCGCCGGGGACTACATACGGCAGATGACCTGGCCGATCATCAACGGCGTGTCGCTGCTCCATCTGCACACGCACCGCGGCAAACGCAGCGTGACCCTCAATTTGAAGACCGACGAGGGCAAACAGCTGTACCGCGACCTCACAGCCACCGCGGATGTGGTGTTGGAGGCCATGAGACCCGGCACGCTGGCCCGGTTGGGACTCGGCTACGAGGACCTCAAGGCGGTCAATCCCAAAATCGTCTTCGCCACCCTCTCGGGTTACGGCTCGACCGGCCCCTATCGAGACATGCCGAGTCACGGCATCGCGTACGACACCTGGTCTGGCATCGTCCAGCCTGTCATAGACGACGAGGGCTTCACCCGGATACCTCCGACGATGCCCAATGTCGGGATCAACGTCGGTCCCATGGTGGCTGCCATGGCAATCCTCGCGGGGATCATCTCTGCGCGCGAGACCGGTGAGGGCTGCTCGATGGAGATGGCCCAATCCGACGCAGCCGCATACATGGACTGGTACCGGATCGAGTCCGAGCGGGCGTACCTTCGCCCCGAGGACGAAGTCACCGGCAACCCCGCCGACGACTATGTGCGCCGCCCTGCCGGCCTGGCAGGCATGTGGGAGGGGGTCCGCTACCAGATGTACGAATCGAGCGACGGCCACGTCCTCTTCATGGCTTCTGAACAGGCGTTCTGGAGGAACTTCTGCGAGGGAGTCGAGCGCATGGACCTGTTCGAGCATTGGCCCGGCTCGACCTACGCCGACCACGCCCGAGGCAACACCGAACTGCAGCGTGAGCTCCAGCAGATCTTCCGAACCCGCAGCAGTGAGGAGTGGCTCGACTTCGCCAACGAGCACAACACGACGATCGCTCCGGTGAACACCCCGGCCAACATCGGCAACGACCCGCAGTTTCAGGCCCGTATGGGGTTCCTCCCGACCGAGGCCCTCGGATGTGAGCAGTTGCCGCTGCCCGTGTTCGTCGATGGTGAATCACTGCCGTGCCCGACCATGGCCCCCACTGTCGGCGAACATACCGACGATGTCATGGCCTCCGTGCTCGGCAAGTCCGACGCCGAGATCGCCGGTCTGCGAACCGCCGGCGCCTTCGGCTAGAGAACGCAGCTGTTCTGACCGGTCGCCACCGGCGATCAGCGCGATCAGGTGACAAGCACCGTCGAGACAGTTCCCAGCAGTCCCATGTCGGCTTCGATCCGGTCACCGGCCGAGATCGGCACCATCGCCCCGAGCGAACCAGTCATCAGGCAGTCACCAGCGCGAAGCGGGGTACCTGCACGGCACATCGTGTCAGCCAGCCAGATCACCGCTTGCAGGGGATTGCCCATGCACGCCGACCCCTGTCCGGTCGTGGCGATCTCGTCGTTGACAGCCATCGTCATCGAGATTTCTCTCACATTGGCCGAACCCAGCGAGACCGGGCGAGAACCCAACACATACAAACCGCAACTCGCATTGTCTGCGATGGTGTCGACGATTGTGATGTCCCACTCGGCCACACGGCTTGCCACAATTTCCAACGCAGGCAGCAGGTAGGCGGTCGCACCGATGACGTCGAGGGCGCAGTGCTCCCCCTTGTCGAGATCGTCTGAAAGCACGAAGGCGATCTCCGCTTCGGCGCGTGGTTGCATCAACCTGCTCGCCGAAATGGCGAGGCCATCAGCTATGCACATGTCGGCGAACAAAGTGCCGTAGTCCGGTTGCGACACTCCCAACTGCTGCTGAATGGCAGCTCCGGTCAGCCCAATCTTGCGCCCGCTGACCCTGCGACCAGCGGCGATGTCAAGGTTGACGTTGTGCTGGGCGACCGCGTAGGCAAGCTCCACGTCGCTGTCCGTACCGAGAATCTCGCGCACCGGTGAGCACGGGACGCCGGACTGCACCGCAGTTCGCAGCTGCTGCGCCGCCGTCTCGATGAGGACTCGATTGGGGTCTTGTTCCACGGCACTCACCTCGATCTCGCCAAACCAGAGTCAACCTACCCGCCACAACCCTCACCGAGACCCGAACCCGCGGTGCTTGACATCCAAAACCCGCGCCGACAAATCCCAGACGGAGTCGTCTCAGGGTTGGCGGATGGGGCATCGGCCTGCGAATGTAAGGGCATGTCGATCAAAGAACAACTGGCTGTGCCCGGTGTATGGCAGTTCACCGATGCCCATGGAGCCCAGCAGGCCCAGGAGACTGCCGCCCGGATCGAGTCGCTCGGGTATTCCGCCCAGTGGATCGGGGAGGCAATGGGCAAGAACGCGTTCGTGAACGCCGCCACCCTGCTGTTCGGCACGCAGCGGCTGATTGTCGCCACCGGCATCGCCAGCATCCATATGCGTCATCCAGCGGCTATGCAACAGGCGGGGCTCGACCTTGCTGAGCTTTCGGGGGGGCGCTTCGTGCTGGGTATCGGAGTGTCTCACGCACCGATGGTCGAAGGGCTCCGCAACCTCCCCTACGACAAGCCGCTCGCCACGATGCGCACCTACCTTGAAGCGATGCAGGGTGCGTTGATCATGCCCGCTCCCAAGACTGAGCCCCCGCCGGTCGTGCTTGCCGCCCTCGGTCCCAGGATGCTGGCTCTGTCGGCTGAGCTGGCCGCCGGCGCCCACCCCTACTGGACGACGCCGGACCACACCGCCCAAGCTCGGCAAGTCATGGGGCCCGATGCTCTGCTGTGCGTGGAACAGAAGTGCATCCTGACCACCGACCGGAAACTGGCCCATGCCAAAGCCGATGAACAGCTGCGGATCTACGACTCCCTGCCCAACTATCGCAACAACTGGCTGCGCCTCGGCTTCACCGATGAAGAGATCGACTCCCGTGCCGGACGCTTCGTGGATGCGGTCGTCGCCTGGGGCACAGTGGACGACATCTCCGCACGCATCAAAGCCCACTACGACGCCGGAGCCTCTCACGTCTGCATCCAGGCTGTGCCGACCGACGACAACCGCGGCGAACCCGACTGGAAGCTGCTCGAAGCGCTCGCTCCCAACGCCCGATGAACCCCGCGCCGACCGGAATCAACGCGGAGGCGGTGACGCAATGGATGCTGGCTAGGAGGCCCGACCTCGTCGCCCCTCTCGACTATGAGCTGATCACCGGCGGTGCCTCCAACCTCACGTTCAAAGTGACCGATCAGTCGGGCACGAAGCTGGTGCTGCGGCGCCCCCCGACCGGCCACATCCTGCCCCGCGCCCACGACATGGGCCGAGAGCATCGCATCATTTCTGCGCTGCGCGACACCGATGTGCCCGTCCCGAATGCCATCGGTCTCTGCACCGACGAATCCGTCAACGGCGCCGACTTCTATGTGATGGACTTCGTTGAAGGGGCAATCATCTTCAATGAGGCCGACGGCAACGCCGTGGACCCTGAACTGCGACCGGTGATGGCTAACTCGCTCACCGACACGCTCGCAGCGTTGCACCGCATCGACCCGCCGGCTGTCGGTCTCGGCGACCTCGGGCGCACAGAAGACTATTGCGCCCGACAGCTTCGGCGCTGGAAACGCCAAGTCGACGACGGTTCGGATCGGATGATGCCGCTGTTCGATGATCTGCACCAGCGGTTGACTCACAACATCCCTCCCCAGCAGGGCGCCGGGATCGTTCATGGCGACTACCGCTTGGACAACACCATGATGGGCCACGACGGAACCGTCGCCGCGGTCCTCGACTGGGAACTGTGCACCCTCGGCGATGTGCTCGCCGATGTGGCCAGCATGGCCATGTGGTGGGGTGACGATCCCCGCGCCACAGGTCGGCTGCATGATGTGCCGACCAAGGCTGTCGGGTTCGGGTCACGCTCGGAGATGCTCAAGCGTTACGGGCAGAACTCCGACCGGGACGTCTCCGATCTGCCCTGGTACGTCGCCTTCCAGTTCTGGCGACTCGCCGCCATCAGCGAAGGGGTGCGTGTGCGTTATGCGGCCGGCGCGATGGGAGACCAGGACGGCACCGCCGACAGCGACGCCCGGCTTGCCGCCGACTCGATGCTGCTGATCGGCGACGAGATCCTCCGCACCGGCCAGCTCTAGCGAATCCCAGCCGACCACACACCACCGACCGCGGCTCCGGCTACGCCCGGCGAAAGCAACGCGCCCGGCGAAAGCAACGCACCGGCGCTAGCAACGCGCCCGGCGAAAGCAACGCGCAAATCGCACCGGCATTTGGCGAGAACCGCAGATGAAAGACGACTGTTGGCGTTCAACGGGTCCGGCCAACTCCAAGTCACGGCACCGCCCCAAGGACTCGCGCAGGATTGCATGGATCTCAATCCGCGCGAGATGACTTCCCAAACAGTAGTGGGGACCGCCCGCGCCGAAGGCTACATGGGGATTCGGCTCCCGTGTCACGTCAACCACCAGTCGGACTGCTCGACCGGATGACCGTCTGCAAAGCTCGCAGGACTGGCGAGGTCGATCTGCACCGGTTAGCCCAACGCGGCCAACGCGGCGTCGTAGTCGGGCTCCTGCGCGACCTCGGGAACAAGTTCAGTGTGGACGACGGTGCCAGATTCGTCGATCACCACCACCGCTCGGGCAGCAAGGCCCTCCAGCAGACCGTCGAGCATTCTCACTCCGTAGTCGTCCAACACTTCGGGGTTCTTGAAGGTCGAACCAGTCTTCACGGCTTCAATTCCCTCAGCCCCGCAGAAACGACCAGCAGCCGGCGGAAGGTCCGCTGACACACACAGCACGGTCGCGTTGTCGAGACCCGCGGCTCGCTCATTGAAGGCACGAACACTGGTGGCGCAGACACTTGTGTCGATCGAGGGAAAGACGTTGAGCACGACTCTCTGCCCGGCAAAATCCGACAGCGAAACCGAGCTGAAATCGGCTCCGGTGAGGACGAACGAAGGCGCTGCGCGGCCCACTGCAGGAAGTGCGCCGCTGGTGTTGACGGGGTTGCCGCCAAGGGTGATTTCAGCCATTGGATCTGCTCCAGTTCAAGCTCGATTGAGATTTCAGACCGAGAGCCTACCCGCCCGCCGCGCTGACCCGACCCGCACACCGCGGCTCCAGCCACGCCCGACAACAACACAGCGCCCGGCGACAAGCAACGCCCGCTAACCTCAACGCCATGGGACACATCGTTGACATAAAATATTGCGTGCCTTGAGACTATTCGAGCTACGCCGTGAGCGCAGCAAAAGACCTTCTCTCGAACTACCAGCACGTCATTGAACAGCTGACGCTGACCACCGGAACCCAGGGAGTGTTCGACGTCACAGTCGACGGCGACCTCATCTACTCCAAGGACCAGACGGGGCGCCACGACGAACCCGGAGAGGTTCTCGGCCTCTTCGAACAAAAAGTAGGCGACGTCACCCGCTACGGTCAGGGCTGAGAAGATGTCAGACCCACTCGACCTCGAAGAGTTCCGCGCCAACGGGCATGCGTTGGTCGACTGGGTCACCGACTATCTCACAAGCCTCGAGCAGCGACCAGTTCAGGCCCAGGTCTCACCGGGCGAGGTGAGAGCCATGCTTCCCGACTCGGCCCCCGAGTCGGCCGAGCCGTTCGAGGCTCTGCTGCGCGACCTCGACGAAGTGGTTGTGCCGGGACTGGCCCAATGGCAGCACCCCGGATGGTTCACCTACTTTCAGGCCCAGTCGTCACCGCCTTCGATTCTTGGGGAGATGGCGGCGGCCGCATTGGGCGTGCAGGGGATGATGTGGGTCACCTCGCCCGCTGTCACCGAAATCGAATCCCACGTTCTGGACTGGCTCGTGGACCTGACCGATGCGCCACAGCACTGGAAGACCACCGGACCGGGCGGAGGCGTGATTCAGTCGGGCGCTTCGGACTCGACCCACACCGCCCTCGTGGTGGCCCGCGAGGTCTGCCGCAGCCGAACCGGGGCGGCCGCGGAGAAAATGGTCGCTTACACCTCAGCCCAAGCCCACTCTTCGATAGAGAAGGGCGCACGGGTGGCGGGCATCGGCCAAGTCCGTCTCATCGACGTCGACGACTGCTTCGCCGCACGCCCCGAAGCGCTAGCCCGAACAATCACCGACGACCTCGCCTCGGGGCTGTCGCCCGCGTTCGTGGGCGCGTCAGTCGGCACCACGGCAACCACCGCAGTCGACCCGGTCCGGGCTATCGGAGAGATCGCTGCCCAGCACAATCTGTGGTTCCATGTCGATGCTGCCTACGCCGGCGCAGCAATGATCTGCGAAGAGTTCCGCCACCATCAGGACGGACTCGAACTGGTCGACAGCTACACGTTCAATCCCCACAAATGGCTGGCAACCAACTTGGACTGTTCAGTGTTCTGGGTGGCTGACCGCAAGCCGTTGATCAACACTCTAGCAATCACACCCCCTTACCTGGCCAACGCCGCTACCGACGCCGGCGAGGTGATCGACTATCGAGACTGGCATGTGCCCCTCGGAAGACGATTTCGGGCGCTCAAACTGTGGTGGGTGCTTCGCAGTTTCGGGGTCGAGGGCCTGCGCGAGCGAATCCGCGCCAATGTGAGACAGGCCCGCGGTCTGGCCGAGTGGGTCGAACAACAACCCGAGTTGACCGTCATCGCTCCAACCCCTTTCGCGTTGGTCTGTTTCTCCCATGTCGACGGCGACGAGGCAACCCAGAGGCTGCTCGACTCGCTCAACTCCGACCCCAGCGTCTACGTGTTGGGTTCATCTATCAACGGTCGGGCTTTCATCAGAGTGTCGATCGGTTCGACTTGGACCACCGACCGCCATGTCACCGCGCTGCAGAAGAACATTGAATCCGCTCTGGCAACGCCGTAGCGCGGCAACCTAAATGTTGATCGGGTCGATGATGTCGCGGAACACGGCGAGCAGACCGACGCCCAGAAGCAACACGACCACGCCGTAGGCGACCGGCAGCAGCTTGGCATAGTCGATCTGGTAGCGACGCCCGCCGATCGAGCGAATCCGTTCATAGATCGCCACAGCCACATGGCCGCCGTCGAACGGGGGAAGGGGGATCAGGTTGATCAAGCCGATCGAGATGTTTAGCCCGGCCAGAAAGAGCAGCACGGAGTCGAATCCGTCGTCGGTCAACTGCGTACCTAGGCGGGCGGCGCCATAGATCGAGATGATTCGCTGTTCATCCGGATCGCGCGCATCCAGAGACCGGATTGCCACCTCACGCTCGGCGGCAACGTTGGACGACACCTGTTCGGCAGGGCTGTCCACCTCGCCTGTCAGAGTGTCGGAGACAAAGTCCTGAAGACCTCCGCCCGCAACCAGCTCCCCCATTCCCACCAGAATGAGCTTGGTGTAGGAGCCGAACCCGCTGATGGCCTCGGTGGCGCTGTTCAACAACCCGGTCGGTTCCCGATAGCGCTGGGGGCCGACGCCGAAGAAACCCGATGTCGCGACCTCCGCCGGAGGCAGCTCCAGCACCACCGCCTCGTCGACGACAAGCAGTTCAAAACCTCCGGCAGGATCCACGATGAACTGCAGCGGCTCACCGATGCGATCCCCGACCGCAGTTGTGACCTCATCCCAGCCGAACACTTCAACCCCGTCGACAGCCAGGATTCGATCCCGCGGCACAAGGCCTTCGATCCCGTTCGCCCCCGCATCGCTCAGCCTGAAACCCAGCACCACCGTACCGGTCAAGGTCTCGCCGCCACGCTGGTACACAACGTCGACCTCCTGGCCGCCGCGGGCTGTCACCACCTCTCCGAACTGAGCAAAATCGGTGATCTCGACACCGTCGACCGAGACGATCTCATCTCCGGGCTCGATCCCCAAATCAGCCGCGGCACTGCGATCGCTGACGGCTGAAACCGACCAACGAGCATCGTCGGTCGGCAGGCCGTAGAAAAACAGGGCCAGGAACAACAAAGCGATAGCCAGCAGAAAGTGCATGGCCGAACCGGCACTGACAACCAGCAGTCTTTTCGGGAACGACTTGGCTCGATAGGTGCGATGCTCATCAGCGGACGCGACGAGGTCCAGATTGTTCATCCCGATGATGCGGATATAGGCGCCCCCTGGAATCGCCTTCACACCGAAGGTGGTCTCGCCCCTGCGCATCGACCACAGCCGGGGACCGAACCCAATGAAGAACTCGGTGACTTTCATGCCGGCCCAGCGTGCGGTCACGTAGTGCCCCATCTCGTGCATGAAGATCATGAACACGATGAACCCCACGATGAACACCCAGCTCCAGCCGGCAAGAACCCCGAGGGCGACCAACGCCGCGAGCAGCATCGCCAACCCGATGAAATCAGTTGAAGCGTCCAGTTCGGGGGGCACGCCTGAGCCTTCGGGCACCGTTCGTCCGCGTGCCGGCAAGGGCAACCGAGGAGCAGTGGACGGTCGATCAGCCATCGGGCAGTTCCTTGATCACGCCGCGAGCGACCTCGCGGGCCTCGCGGTCGGCATCGAGCACAGCATCGACATCGGTAGCGGCCGTTCCCGGCCACTGCTGCATCGCGCCTTCAACCACTTCCGCGATACCGGTCCAAGGGATTGAACCACCGAGAAACGCATCCACCGCGACCTCATTGGCCGCGCTCAACCATGCGGGGGCAGTCTCGGCCGCCCGCCCCGCTTCATAAGCCAGGCCCAGACACCGAAACGCGTCCAGGTCCGGTGGATGAAAATCCAGTCGCGGCAGATCGGCCCAGTCAATGGCGCCGTAGGGCACCGCCAATCGATCCGGATACGCCAAGGCGTAACCGATGCACAACCGCATGTCTGGCAGCGATAGCTGAGCCATGGTCGCACCATCGGTGTAGCTGACCATCGAATGGACGATCGACTGAGGATGAATGACGACCTCGATCTGTTCATAGTCGACGCCGAACAACTCATGGGCTTCGATGACCTCGAGGCCCTTGTTCATCAGAGTGCTCGAATCGATTGTGATTTTCGGCCCCATCGACCAGGTCGGATGAGAGAGCGCGTCCTCGATGTCGACGCCGGCCAGTTCCTTTCGGGTTCGACCCCGAAACGGGCCGCCGCTGGCCGTCAACACCACCTGGGCCACGCGGTCGGTCGCTTCGACCTTCCCGGCAACGTCATTGGCGCGAAGACACTGGTGAACCGCGCAGTGCTCGCTGTCGACCGGTATAAGCTCCGCGCCCTCGGTCGACCAGGCCCGCTGCACCAACGGGCCTGCTGCGATCAGCGACTCCTTGTTCGCCAAACCCAGCCGTTTCCCCGCCTCGAGCGTTGCCAGCGTGACCGGCAATCCTGCGAACCCGACGACACCGTTGATGACCGTTTCCGCACACGTCGCCGCCGCGGCCATGGCGTCAGGACCGGCCAACAGTTCCGTGCCCGACGGGAGGCGTCCGCGGATCTCGACGGCGCAGGCGCTGTCGGCGATCGCCACAACGTCGGGCCGGAACTCCGCGGCTTGTTCCAGAACCGCAGCCGCCGATGTGGCGACGCCGAGCGCGGCCACGTGGTAACGATCCGGCTCAGCGCGAATGATGTCGAGCGTCTGGGTCCCGATCGAACCAGTCGAACCGAGAACGGCGACAGATCTGGTCACATCTGAGACGCTATCCGTCACGATCTGATCGCGAACGGTGACCGAACTAGGGAAGAACGAAACGCGACACGTAGAACGTCGTCGGCAGCACGAAGAGCAGGCTGTCGAATCGGTCAAGAACCCCGCCGTGGCTGGGCAGGATCGAGCCCATGTCCTTGATGCCCAAGTCACGTTTGATCTGGGACTCTGCTAGGTCGCCGGCCGGGGCTGCGATAGCCGCCGCTAACCCGAGGATGAAGATGTCGGAGAACCCTCCACCGGTTGAAACGTCTGCCAGAGGCGAGGGCTGGGACAGGAACCCCATCACGAACGCCGCCACAACAGCCGCGACAACACCTCCGACCAGTCCCTCCAGCGTCTTGTTGGGGCTCGCTGCTGACAGCGGCGACCGGCCCATCGTCCGTCCGACCACCAGTCCACCCGTGTCATAGGCGACCGTCACAATGATCGCAGCGGTCAGCAGTCCTGTGCCGTGTTCTGGAATCGAGAGCATCAGCGCCGCGTAAGACCCCAACAAGCCGATGTGAAGTATTCCGAGCATGGTCGACCCCAGGCCGCGCACCGGTGAATCGCTCGGCGCGACGAGCAGATACCACAGCGCCCCGAAGACGACCGACAACACAAGGACAAGCCCTGCTGCCGATTCGCCTCGCCAGTAGACGGCAAGCGGCATCGATACAACGCTCGCAAGACCCAGCAGCACGGCAGGCTGAAGTCCGGCAACCCGGACGGCGTTGAAGAACTCGACCGCTGCAACCGCCAGAACCACTGTCACCACCGCAACCGCAACCCATTCGCGGTATGCCATCGCGGCGAGAATCAGCACCGCCAGTCCGACACCGACGACTGTTGCGGTGAAGAAGTTCCGGTCACCGGCCCCCGACGCTCCCAGAGCCGAGCTCAGCGAAGGCTGTGGCGCTGTGTGGGGTGGCGGAGGTTCGTCGTCATCATGGGAAAAAAAGGCGTCCGCGTCCATGTCGGCGGAGCGGGCCGGTTGTGCGGGCGGTCGGGCCTGGCCCTCGCCGTCCCAAGCAGGCCCCGTCGATTCCGTCGCCCATCCGGAATGATCCTCGGCGCCAGTCTCGGACCTCTCAGGCTCAGCTTGAGGGTTGAAGGTCACGCTCTCAGCAGGCGTGCCGACCTTCGGCACCGACCCGGTGGGCGGCTGGCTCCAATGAGGAACAGCCGCATCGTCGTCCTCGAAGGAGATCTCATCGTCACCGAACACTGACCTACCGGGGGCGACATCGTCATCGACCGGGTCGGTGCGCTGAATGCGAAACCCCTCGTTGTCTTGTTCGTTGCTCATGGCATCGCTCTCTTGGGGGGAGTGACCGGCGGTCAGACCTCCATCAACTCCTGCTGCTTGTTGGCCTGCGCCTGATCAATCATAGCGACATGCGCGTTCTTGAGCGCGTCAAGCCTTCCTTCCGCACGCTGGATCTCGTCTTTGGATACTCCCCCGTCACTGTCGAGTTCGTCGAGGTTCTTGCGCGCCGCCCTGCGCACTGCATTGACTCTCTGTTTGCCGTCTTCGCCCATCGCGCCGACAACCTTGGAGAGCTCACGTCGCCGTTCCTCGGTCAGAGGCGGAAACCCCAGGCGGATCACGCGACCGTCGTTGC
Source organism: Acidimicrobiales bacterium (assembly GCA_965116485.1). GTDB lineage: Bacteria > Actinomycetota > Acidimicrobiia > Acidimicrobiales > Aldehydirespiratoraceae > VXYK01. Next base: position 1,635,754 of record OZ220692.1, on the reverse strand, counting down.
TGGGAGTCAGCCCCATGTTGCTGTTGGTGATGGCCTTCTCGATCGCGTTGAGGTTCGCAACGTCATGAGGGGTGACGATCAGCAGACGAGCTTCAGGAACCGAGAAACTCGCCAGCTCCTGGATTCGCATCTCGACGCCGTAGGCCTCCACGGTGAGGCGCTCCAACAGGCTCGAAGAAGCACGGCCGGTGCGCACGCTCGAGAACTCTCTACGAGTGTGGTCCACCGCACTCTGCATGCTCTGACCGGCGTCCTCGACGACCAGTTCAATCATCTCGTTCACGGATTCCCCTTGCCGGCGTCGACGAGCGTGCCGATCACCTCTCCTTCAAGCAGAGATCGTAGGTTGCCCGGACCCATCAGGTCGAATACCACGATCGGCATGTCGTTGTCCATACACAGGGTGATGGCGGTTGCGTCCATCACTCTCAGGCCACGGTTGAGCACATCGAGGTAGGTCACATGGTCGAGTTTCGTGACCGCGCCGTCGACACTCGGGTCGCCGGTGTAGATGCCGTCGACGGCGCCATGAGTCCCCTTCAACACCGCTTCCGCCTCGATCTCAACGGCCCGCAGGCTCGCCGCGGTGTCGGTGGTGAAGCCCGGGTTGCCGGTGCCGCTCGCCAGAATCACGATCCGACCCTTCTCCAGGTGGCGGATCGCCCGACGTCTGATGTAAGGCTCGGCGATCTGGGCCATGTGGACTGCACTCTGAACCCGAGTGGCTGCCCCGAGGCGTTCCAAGGTGTCTTGGAGGGCCAGGCTGTTCATGACCGTCGACAACATGCCCATGTAGTCGGCCTGGGCGGGATCCATTCCCTCGCCCGCGCCCTGAATGCCCCGCCAGATGTTGCCGCCGCCGACGACGACGGCAATATCGATGTCGAAGTGCTTCTTCGCCGCGACGATGTCATCGGCGATCCTGCTGACCGTCTCGCCGTGGATTCCGTGTTCCAGCGGACCTGAGAACGCCTGACCCGACAGCTTCAACAGGATCCGGTTCCATCTGGGAGGATTCGGTCCTCGGAGAGCCTCGGTGGCGTGGCTCACAGCTACGTACCGATCACAACCTGAACGAAGCGGGCGATCGATCCACCGCCGAGACTGCTCTTCACCGGGGTCTTGTCGCCATGCAATCCCTGCTCGAGCAGGACGCGCTCGGCATACCAGCCGCGCATCCTGCCGTCCACGATCTTGTCCCACGCCTGTTCGGGCTTCCCCTCGGCCTTGGTGATCTCGAGCAGCGACGCACGCTCTTTGTCGGCCTCGGCGGCCGGCACCTCGTCGCTTGACAGATACGAGGGCTTCGCAAAGGCAATATGCAACGCGACCTGGTGAAGGTCGTCACGGCTCACACCCGAACCCTCAACGACGACAGCATTCACTCCACGGCCATCCTGACTATGCAGGTAGGTGTCGATGGTATTGCCTCGGGCGCCTTCGATCCGCTCAACGGCTCCAAGTTCGACGTTCTCCTTGATCGTGACACGAAGGTCTTCGATGGCCGCTGAATGCTCGTTCGCAGCCCCGAGGCCCCTGCTCAGCACATCATCGGCGATCGCAGAAGCCAGCGATGTGACCGCGTCGCTCTTGGCCGAGAAGTCGGTCTCGGTCTTTATCTGGACTATCGCAGCCACATTGCCGTCCGCCGCCAGAGCGATCGTGCCCTCGTCGTTGTCGCGGTCGCTGCGAGCAGCCGCTTTGGCCAGCCCTTTCTCGCGGAGGATCTGGGTTGCGGCTTCCATGTCGCCGTCACATTCCACGAGCGCTTTCTTGGCGTCCATCATGCCTGCACCGGTGGCGTCGCGCAGTGCCTTCACATCCTTGGCCGAAATCGACATCTTGTGTATCTCCGAGGGTCTATTGTGGGGTTTCAACCGGGTCGGTTGATGTGACTGGCTCTTCGTCCGGTTCGGTTGCGTCGCTTGCCTCGACATCCGTGTCGGTTGCTGCAACAGCTTCGTCGGTTGCCTCGACATCCGTGTCGGTTGCTGCAACAGCTTCGTCGAGTTCTTGGACCGGGCTCACGTCTTGGTCGGACTCGTCTTGAGTTGTCTCGTCTTCAACCGACTCGTCGACTTGGTCTTGTTGCGCCTGCTCGAGGCGGGCTTCCCTGATTGCAGCCTGGGCAGCGGCTTGGCGACGAGCCTTCTCTTGTTGGGCAGCGATCTCAGCCACCTGTTGCGCATTGCGCTTGGGGACTGCACCGGCGACCTCGACACGCTTGGATCGAATGAAACGGCCCTCTTGAACCGCATCGGATATCACCCGACACATCAACTGACCGGCGCGGATCGCGTCGTCGTTGCCGGGGATGGCGTAGTCGATGAGGTCGGGATCGCAGTTCGTGTCGACCACAGCAACAATCGGCACACCGACTTTGCGAGCCTCGGTGACCGCTATGTGCTCCTTCTTGGTGTCGAGGACGAAGATTGCCTCGGGCAGACGCTCCATGTCGCGGATTCCCCCGAGGTTGCGCTCGAGTTTCGTCAGTTCACGGGTGATGAGCAGTGCTTCCTTCTTGGGCATTGCCTCAAACTCGCCCGAGTCACGCATCCGCTGGTATTCCTTCATCTTCCCGACACGCTTGGAGATGGTCTGGAAGTTGGTGAGCATGCCGCCCAACCAGCGTTCGTTGATATAGGGCATGTTGCATCGCTCCGCGTACGACTGGATCGAATCCTGAGCCTGCTTCTTGGTCCCGATGAACAGCACCGTTCCACCATCCGCCACGAGATCGCGGACGAAGATGTACGACTGTTCAAGATGACTGAGGGTCTGATGCAGATCCACGATGTGAATCCCTGAGCGCTCACCGTGGATGAAGCGTTTCATCTTCGGGTTCCAGCGGCGGGTCTGATGCCCGAAATGGAGGCCGGCCTCCAGCAGTTGCTTCATGGAAATTACAGCCATGCTTGTTCCTTCTTCCCGGTTGGAAACCCATGCCGGACACCGAAGCGACCGGGAGTGGCACGGGTGGGCACTTGTTCGTCGGCGCCAATCTGATGCCGTCCGAGGCTCTATGAGCCGCGTGCTAGTGTAGCGGCGCTCAGAAGAAGCCCACGCCTCGGCGAACTTGAACGGGATGCGGCACCAATCGCACCACGACGCTCCGTGTCCCGAAGAGTGGCTCAGGGTCGACATACTCACCGTGGAGGCGCACGCTGAAGTGGAACGGCCCATCGGCCAGAGCGACCAGGTCACCGCCCGCAACCTCCTCCCCCTCCCGGACGAGGATGTGACCGACGAACCCGTAGGACGACACCAACCCGTTGCCGTGGTCCAAGGTCACGAACAGCGAACGCGCAACCGGTCCGGCGAATACGACGGATCCGCGTGCTGCGGCAACAATGCGGTCGAATTCACCCGTGTCGTATTCGATGCCGCGGTTCCCTGCTCCGTACTTTCCGTCGGGCAGGCGAAAAGGATCGAGAACCGGTGCCGAGGTCGGCCGCCGGAAGAGCAGCTCCGCGGCCCCCGCCGGTTGCGGCAAACCACCGGAGCTCAGCAGCATGACGGTCGCCAGGGCGACCACGATGATTCGCCGCGTCGCGCCGGCTGTCGGCTTCGAAACAACAGGCACGATCAACACGACAGGCCCTCCCGAGAGTCTGGACTCTTCCCGTTCGTTCAACGGCGAGAACAAGCCGAGTGGACTCTTCGCCGTGAATTGGATTCTTCGGGGGAAGTGCAGTCGTTCTACTCTAGGCCCGTGGGTGCGTCGAGCGGTACACTTCGCGCATTCGCTCCCTGCTCACCCGCGTGTAGATCTGGGTGGTGGCGAGGTCCGCGTGACCCAACAGTTCCTGCACGCTGCGCAGATCAGCTCCCCCGTCGAGGAGGTGCGTCGCGTAGGTGTGCCGCAGAGCGTGGGGGTGCGTGGGCGACAGCGATCTCCGGTCGAGCAGACGTCTGACGTCCCGAGGTGACAGCGCTTTGCCGCGGCGGTTCAGGAACACTCGATTGTCGGGAGACGCCTCGGTGACCATCTCCGGACGTCCTCGTTGAATCCAGGCGCTGAGTGCAGCAGCTGCCGGCTCGGAGATCGGCACGCGTCTCTGCTTTGAGCCTTTCCCCCAAACGACGATCGAGTCACCCGGTCCGGCAAGGTCTTCGTGACGAAGCCCGCACAGCTCGCTGACACGCAAGCCGCTGCCGTACAGCAATTCGACGACGGCCCGGTCGCGCAATTCGATCTCCGGTTCAGCCGCGGCGGCTGCGGCAGCTGCCGCCGATCCCTCGAACAGGCCGTCCAGCTCCCGGGCGTTGAGCACCGTCGGCAGAGCAGCCTCCCCACGAGGCGCCGACAAAGACGCGCTCGGATCTGCGACGAGGCGGTCTGTGCGGCAAGCCCAACCGAAATATCTGCGGATCACCGATACCTTCCGGGCAGTTGTTCTTCGTGCATAACCGGCGCTGTGCAGCGACGAGAGATAGCTGCGGAGATCACGACGGGTGACCGTCTCCGGTGTGGACACACCGATGGTCTCGAACCATTCGGCGACCGCACGCATGTCGCGTTCATATACAGCCCTCGTCGAAGGCGCGACACGGGTCAGCGAGTCAAGCCATTCCTCGAGGCTCCAAGCGTCCACACCGTCCACCCTACTTGGCGGCCACCAGCCGACAGCGCTACCCCGACTCTGCCTCAACATCAGCACTGCCTCCGAACTCGAGAACCGTCATGCACCACCAGACCCATAGCGACCAGTTCTTCCACAAGCCCATAGACCTCGATCACGCCCAGCCCGCTCCGATCAACCACCTCGTCCACCGATGTGGGTCCGTCGTCGATCGCTTCGAGCACCACCGCAGCGCGCCCGACCACCGAGGCGCTGCCCTTGGATCCCGCTGCGCCGTGCCCGACCCCCACTGCGCCGTGCCCGACCCCCGCTGCGCCGTGCCCGACCCCCGCTGCGCTGTGCTCGACCCCCGCTGCGCTGTGCTCTGGCGAAGCTCCAGTGTCGACCTTCGATTCGGATGCGTCGACCCCGGGCTCGCTGCGGCGGGTTGCGGCCGCCATCTCTGACAGACCCAAGGCAACCAGCACGTCGGTGACATCGCGGGCCGGCGCACAACCGTCGACCAGCAACTGGTTTGTGCCGCCCGCGGCTTTGTTGCGCACGGAGCCGGGCACCGCCATCACTTGAACATCTCTGCGAAGCGCCTGTTCGACAGTCAGAAGTGACCCTCCGGAGTCGCGAGACTCAACAACGACGAGCAGGTCCGAGAACGCCGCGATGAGCCGATTTCGCGCCGGAAAACGCCAAGGCTCCGGACGCGCTCCCAGCGGTGCTTCGCTTACCAGCGCACCGACAGAGGCCACCTCCTCCCAGAGGTCGCGGTGTCGGCGCGGGTAGACCACATCAATCCCGCTGCCCACAACCGCCAACGGCGGAACCGCATCTGCGATCAACGCGCCGCGGTGCGCCTCGCCGTCGATGCCCAGGGCCAACCCTGAGACCACCACGACTCCCGCTCGGGCCAGGCCCAGACCAAGTTCTCGCGCCACCTCTCGGCCAATGGCCGATGCGCGACGGGTACCGACGACCGCCACGTGAAGCAGCGACGGGTCCGGCAACTCTCCACGACAGAAGAGCAGAGGAGCCGGATCGATGTCGTTGACGAGCTGGGGTGGATGGGTCGGCTCGCGCAACGTGCTGACAAGCGCGTCGAGTTCATCGAGACGGGTCGACACCGACGTCAGATCGATCCGACTGATCTCTCTGCGCCACTCGGCGAGCACATCCGGCGGCGCAACGTCAGCACTGATCGAAGCTGACTCGATCGCTCGATGCGCCTCGCGCGCCGACCGGGAGTGAAGCAGATTGTGGAGGCGCAACGGGGTGGCCCCGGACAAGCCACCGAGAGCCGCTGCGTACGCGTCCTCACGCATCGAAACCCCCCATCGGCGGACGCACGCGAAAGCCGATCGCAGAGTAGATGTCACGTGCTCTGATCGTGGGGCCTGCGTCGTCGAGGTCACGGATCGTCCTGGCGACAGCACGGACTCTCATCGCCCCACGGGCGCTCAAGCGGCCGTCCACCAACGCCTGATGCAACACATCTGTCGCTTCGGAATCCAACGGCGCGGCATCCTCGAGCTGCTCGCGATTCAGCGCCGCATTGGTGCGTGCTCCACGGCTCGCCGCTAGCTCACGCACACGCGCCACGCGCTCGGCCACCGCGCTGGAAGGCTCTCCGGGCTCTCGCTCCAGAAGGGCTGTGGGAGACGGGCGGTCAACATGCACCATCACATCGAGCCGATCCAGCACCGGACCCGAGATGCGCCGCGAATAACGCAAGCGGGATGACGGCCCGCAACGACAGCTCACCGAGCCGCCCTCCCCGCAGGGGCACGGATTCATCGCCGCAACGAGCAACACGTTTGCCGGGTGTTCCCGCATGGCGCCGCTGCGCGCCACACGCACCACACCCTCCTCGAGAGGTTGACGCAGCCCGTCGAGAACGCTCGGCGCGAACTCGCCGAGTTCATCGAGAAACAGCACGCCCTCGGTGGCGATGCTCATCTCGCCCGGCGACACTCGCCCCGACCCTCCACCCACCAACGCAGCCATTGACGCCGAGTGGTGGGGTGCGCGGAACGGCGGGCGGCGGACCAGGCCCGACCCGGGGAGTCGAATCGCTGCAGCACTGTGGACTCTGGTGACCAGACGAGCCGCTTCGGGCGAGAGATCTGGCAACAGCCCTGGGAGTCGACGCGCCAGCATCGTCTTCCCCCCTCCCGGCGGCCCGATCAGCAACAGGTGATGGCCCCCCGCCGCGGCAATCTCGAGACCCCAGCGGGCGCTCGCCTGCCCCCTGACATCTGCCAGGTCCGGTTCATCGACTACTTCGTCGTCGTACAGCGGCGGTTCCACGTGGGGCCAGGGCAAGCCGTCCGAAACCACGTCGACGATGTCGCGCAGACGGCGGACGGGGCGGACTCGGTCTCCCGCTCCGAGCGCGGCCACCCCGGCGTCGGCTGCCGCGACGATCACCCTGCCGGTCTCAAGGACGTCGACCATCGGCAGGATTCCCGGGACCGGGCGCAGCGAGCCATCGAGCCCCAACTCCCCCACCGCAGAGATGTCTGCGAGCGATTCCAGCGGGATCTGCTCAGAAGCAGCCAGGATTCCAAGCCCGATGGGCACATCGAGACCCGCCCCGACCTTGCGGACACAGGTCGGGGCCAGGTTGACCGTGATTCGCTGCATCGGCCAGGAGAGGTCGCTCGACTCGATGGCCGCGCGCACGCGGTCTCGAGCCTCTCGGCAAGACGCATCGGGCAGCCCCACGATCGTGAACGCCGGGAGACCGTTGGTGACATGAACCTCCACATCGACGACGGCGCCGTCAATCCCGTCGAGTGTGGAAGAGCGGACAGAAGCAAGCATGAGACAACCTTTGAGAGAGGAATGAAGGCTGTCTTTCGCACACAGCGAGCGTCTGAAGAACACTAGGCGGAGCGTGTGACACCGCTCAGCTCAGCACCTCCCTTGTATACCGGGTAACCGACTCGATCTGCGCTCGAGTCAACCGCTTGGCGAACGACGGCATCGAACCCTTGCCGTCAACAACCACCGCAACCTGGTCTTCGATGCTCTGATAGGTATCGAGAACCGCCCCGTCATTCAACTTCGGCCCCTGCCCACCACCGCCGTCTCGGCCATGACACGAAGCACAGTGCTCGGCGTAGACGGCCCGACCCTGGACGAGGACCGGGTCCGGCTGCCCATCGGGTCCCAGCGGGACCTCCGGGGGCTCCCCCGCACAGGAGACGACGAGAAAGCCGACCGCCAGCAATGTGAACAGGTTGCGACGCACCGCGACTCCGAAAAGGGTAAATCCAGCTCGACAGACCATACTGACAAGATGGGTATGGACCCCACTCGCCCACACCGTCGTCGACCGACGGACTTCCTGTACGTGGGCGCCGGACTCCTGGTCGCCGCTCTGCTGGTTGTCTGGGCGATCTTCGGCTGATGCACGACCCCGAGGCTCACGGCGAGGTCGACGTCAAGTTCTTGCAGCCGTACCAAGCAAAGAAAAGCTACATCTGCCCGAACTGCAACCGCGAGATCCCCGCCGGCACCGGCCACTACGTGGTCGTTCCCGTTGACACGCCCGATCTGCGAAGGCACTGGCACCGCGGCTGCTGGACAGGGCGCAAGACCCGCTCCCAACGCCGCTAGCGAAGGCGAGCCCGCTTCAATCCCCTCGCCTCCCCTCGTCGATCAGAACGCCGAGGTGATGATGGCGACTCGTCCCGCAACGACCGAGGCGACGTCGAACCGCAGCCGACCACCGGAGGGGTGCTGCTCCAGCCACGACAGGGCGGTGCGGCGCAAAAGCTGTTGCTTGCGAGGCCCGACGGCTTCAACGGCGCTCCCGAAGCGGTCCGACGAGCGAGTCTTCACCTCGCAGAAGACGATCTCGTTTCGACGGCCGAGCACGAGATCAAGCTCACCACCCTTGATCTTCCAGTTGCGGTCCAGCACTTCGTAGCCGGCCGATTCGTACCTTCTGGCAACCAGTTCCTCACCCCAGCGCCCCAGAGCGACCCGTGACTTGTCCATCCACGCACAATAGAGGCGCGCTGTGACATCGCTTCAGGAGAGGTTCACCGCCGAACCGACCTAGGCTTCAGCTGTCGCGCTTCTCCTTGACCCGCGCAGCTTTGCCGATCCGGTCGCGGAGGTAGTAGAGCTTGGCGCGGCGAACATCGCCACGAGTCACTCGTTCGATCCGCTCCACGATCGGCGTGTACAGCGGGAACGTCCGTTCGACACCTACGCCGAAGCTCAGCTTGCGCACCGTGTAGGTCTCGCGGATGCCGCTTCCTTGACGGCGAATCACCACACCCTCGAAAACCTGGGTGCGGGCACGGTTGCCCTCCATGACGCGAACATGGACCTTGAGCGTGTCACCCGGACCGAAATCCGGGATGTCTTCTGACTCGATAAGGTTGTCGACGACATCTGTGGGCTGCATCGCAAGCTCCGCGGCGGTGAGAACAGGAGAACTGACCGCTCGAACACCGAACGGACCGAGAAGCAAGCCTAGAGGGGACTTCCCCAAGCAACACCCCCACAACCGCGTGATGATCCAAATATTCGTCCCATGCCAGTCGCTGCGACGAGTGCACCTAGGGGTCCAGAAGTCCGAACTCTGCCAACAGTTCCGAGTCGGCCTCGCTGAGACCCCCGCGTCGGGCGATCAGATCGGGGCGGCGGTCCATGGTCCGTCTCAGCGACTGGGCCTTGCGCCAACGTTGGACCCGACCATGGTCGCCCGAACGCAGCACTTCTGGCACAGGCCAGTCTCTGAACTCTGCAGGCCTCGTGTAGTGGGGATACTCGAGCAGTCCATCAGTGAACGATTCTTCGCTGGTGCTGTCGGCGTTGCCCAGTACTCCCGGCACGAGTCGGCCCACCGCCTCGACCATGAGCAGCGCCGGGACTTCGCCGCCGGCGAGCACGAAATCGCCGACCGACACCTCTCCGTCCACGAGATGTTGCCGAACTCGCTCATCAATCCCCTCGTAGCGGCCGCACAAGAGGGAGAACCCCCCGGTGTCGGCCAGTTCCCGGGCCATCGACTGGTCGAAGAGCCGCCCCGCGGGAGACAGATACAGCAGGGGCCTTGCCGGCTCGACCGCCTCGACTGCGGCGAACAGCGGGGTCGGCGACATGACCATCCCGGCTCCTCCCCCGAACGGGGCGTCGTCAACGGACTGATGCACTCCCGTGGCGTGCGCTCGCAGGTCGTGGATGCGCACATCAAGATGGCCGTCGCGTCGCCCTCTGCCGATCACCGATTCATCGACAACCGAGTCGAGCCACTTCGAAAAGATCGTGAAGACGTCGATGCGAAACCCGCTCACGATGGCCCCCCGGACTGGTCGCGGTGGGACTCACTGGCGCCGCGGCGGCCCTCCATGTCGCCCCCGTCACCCGTATCGCCCGCCAGGTTGAAAATACCGTCGGGCGCGTCCACGGTTATTCGCTCGGTCGGCAGCAGATCGGTCACGAATCTGACCGGCACAAGCGCTCCGCTCTCGAGTTCGAGGAGGTCACTCGCTGGATTCTCGACCACCCCGACCACCGTGCCCCTCGAAATCTCGTGCTGGTCGACCACCACGGCGCCGATCAACTCGTGGACCCACAACTCTTCTGGATCATCGATGGGCTCCGCATAGAGAACCGTGCCGCTGACGGCCTCGGCGGCATTGCGGTCGCCCACACCCTCGAAGTCGACGATCCATCCGCCCCTGTGCGACCTGCTGGCACGAACAACGAACTCACGATCTTCCGACGCCAGGACAGCGCCTGTTTCGAGACGCTCCGCGCGGTTGGTCGTCAACGAGACCAACACATCGCCGCGTACTCCGTGCGGGCGGGTGATGCGGCCGATTTCCAGCATCAAAGCCCGCGCGCGCTAGTCGACAAACTCGACCTCTATAGAGGTGCCCTCTTCATAACCGGCGGCCCGAACGACAGTCCGGATCGCCCCGGCCACGCGACCGCGCCTGCCGATCACGCGGCCCATGTCACCTTCGCCGACGGTCACGTCGAGGCGAAGCGTGCCGTCATATCTCGAAGCCTCCACACTGACCGCATCCGGGTTGTCGACCATGTGCTTGACGACGTACTCACAGACTGCCTGGGCTGACTCTGCCGACATAGCTAGTCACCTCCATCGGCTTCGGAGCTGCGTTCAGGGCCCACAGCCTCAGCGGTGCTCGGAGATGCTGCCGGTTCTGCCGCCACCGCGGCGGCAACCGGCTGCTCGGCAGGACCGCTCGTGTGCAGTTCCCAAGCGCCGGAGATCTTCAGCAGCTTCTCGACCCGATCCGTGGGCTGCGCGCCGTGACGCAGCCAGTGGAGCGCACGGTCGTTGTCGATCTTGATCACCGAAGGTTCCTGACGGGGCTCGTAGGTCCCGATGATCTCGATGAAACGCCCATCACGGGGCGAGCGCGAGTCGGCGGCGACGACGCGATAAGTGGGCTGCTTCTTCTTGCCCATCCGCATGAGGCGGAGCTTGACGGCCATTTGTTCTCTGTTTCTCTCTAGGACTTATCGTCGTTGACTGCTGAATCAGCGGGCGCGGCCTCAGCCGAGCGACCGCTCAATTCAATCCTCGTAACCGCATCAATTCCAACCTTGCAAGCCAACAACACAGAAGTGTCCATCAACCTATCCACTAGAACCCGCCGACGCGGTCTTCGAGGCCCGGCAGGGACAGCGGCATCTTCGGCGCCTTGGCGGGGCCCTTCTCGGTGACACGACCGCCGCGCCTCTGCTTGTCTTTCTTCCCTCTGTTGCGGGCTTTCGGGTTCATCTTCTTGGAACCGAGTCCGGCGAACTGCTTCATCATCTGGCGCATCTGAGAGAACTGGTCGATCAGCTGCTTCACCTCGGTGGGCTGCACGCCCGAACCGTTCGCGATCCGCAGCCGCCGAGACCCGTTGATGATGTCGGGTTGGATCCTCTCGGCTGGAGTCATCGAGCGGATAATGCCCTCGATGCGTGCCAGGTGCCGGTCGTCTATCTCTGCGTCCCGGGCCTCTTTGGGGAGTCCCGGCATCATTCCCACGAGGTTCCCCAACGGACCCATTTTCTTGATCTGCTGCATCTGCTCCAGAAAGTCCTCAAGAGTGAAGGTTCCTTCGAGCAGACGAGCGGCCGTCTGCTCAGCCTGCTCGGCCTCGAACGCTTCCTCTGCCTTCTCGATGAGGGTCTCAACGTCTCCCATGCCGAGGATGCGGCTGGCCAACCGGTCAGGATGGAACGTGTCGAAGTCTTCGATCTTCTCCCCCGTCGACGCGAACGCAACCGGCTTGCCGACGACTTCTTTCACCGACAGCGCAGCGCCCCCGCGGGCATCACCGTCGAGTTTGGTGAGGATCACCCCGTCGAGAGCGAGGGTCTCATCGAACGCCCGTGCCATGGTGACGGCGTCCTGGCCGGTCATGGCGTCCACGACTAGGAACGTGTAGTGGGGTTCAATCGCCGAGGATATGTCGCCGATCTCGGCCATCAGTTCCTCGTCGATGGCCAGGCGTCCCGCGGTGTCGACGATCACCACATCCCGGGCGGTGCGGACGGCTTCTTTGATCGCTCTGCGTGCCACCCGCCTTGGACGGCTCGTCTCTGAGAAAACCGGAACGTCTATCTGTTCGCCCAGGGTACGGAGCTGTTCGACGGCTGCGGGGCGCTGCAGGTCGGCCCCCACAAGCAGCGGATGGCGGCCTTGTTTCTTGAACCACTGCGCCAACTTGGCTGAGTTGGTGGTCTTCCCCGAACCTTGCAGACCCGCCATGAGCACGACCGTTGGCGGTTTGGATGCGTAGCTGAGCCTCATCGCTTCGCCGCCGAGGCTTACTGTCAGTTCGTCGAGAACAATCTTGACGACCTGCTGATGAGGGTTGAGGGCTTTGGAGAGCTCCTGGCCTGCCGCACGTTCGCGGATCCGTGCCACCATCGAGGTGACCACGTCGAGGTTGACGTCGGCTTCGAGCAGGGCGAGCCTGATCTCAACCAGCGTCTGATCGATGTCGGTCTGAGTGAGCTTGCCTCTGCCTCTGATGCCTTTGAAGATGCTGTCAAAGCGGTCTGAGAGCGTTTCGAACATGGTCCGTTCAGGCTAGCGGCGCCAGCCCGTTCTCAGGGCGGTGGGACCAGCTTCAAAGCGGAGTGTCTGGCCGGCGGCGCTATTCAAAAACTATTCAAAGAGGGCGTCGACGAACTCAACGGGATCGAAGTCGACCAGGTCGCCAATGCCCTCACCGAGGCCTGCGAGTTTGACCGGGATCCCCAACTCTGAGTGGATTGCGATCACGATCCCGCCCTTGGCTGAACCGTCGAGCTTGGTGAGAATCACGCCGGTCACGTCCACCGCCTCGGTGAACTGCCGTGCCTGCGACAGCCCGTTCTGACCGGTTGTCGCATCGATCACCAGGAGGGTCTCGGTGACAGTGCCAGATCCCTTCTCGGCCACCCGGCGCACCTTGCGCAACTCCTCCATCAGGTTCGTTCTTGTCTGGAGTCGACCGGCGGTATCGGCCATGACCAACCGGATCGAACGCGCGGCTGCGTGCTCGATCGCGTCGAACACGACCGACGAAGGATCGGCTCCTTTCGACCCCCGCACGATCTCAACATTGCTGCGCTCGGACCAGACCGCCAGCTGCTCGACGGCCGCGGCCCGGAACGTGTCGCCCGCGGCGAGCACGACGGAACGCCCTGCGACCGACTGACGATGGGCCAGTTTGCCGATCGTCGTGGTCTTGCCTACGCCGTTGACGCCGACGAACAGCCATACCGCCGGCATGGGTTCGCCCTGCTCGGACACAACGTCGACGCTTAGCGAGCGATCGAATCCACTCAGGCGGGAGACGATCTCAGCCTTCACCAGATCAGCGAGCTCCGACGCATCGTCGAGGCCTTCGTCGGCTGCTCTGGCACGCACCACCGAGATGATCTCAGCCGCTGTGGCGACGCCGACGTCGGCCCGGATCAACGCATCTTCAAGGTCGCTCCAGGTCTGTTCGTTGATGGCTCCACGACCGAACACCGAGCCGAGGTAGGTGCCGAGGGCGGAACGAGCGGTGCCGAGACGGTCCCTGAACCTGGGTGCCGCGCCAACAGTCTCAACCGAGGACTCAGACGCGACCGATTCCGGGGCAGCGGCTTGGACCACCGGTGTGTCGTCTCGCTCGAGGCGGCGGTCTCGAGCGAGAAAATACCAGGAGAAACCGATGAGAATCAGCGCTGCGACGGCGACGATTATGACGAGGAACATTGCGGCCCGATCCTACCCGCTCCGCCGGCGGGCTCAGGCGGACGTGAGAATCGCCCGGACAGTCATCCGTATTCCGTCGCGGAGCACCAGGACGTCGACCGCTTCGCCCGGACGGAAGAGTTTGATCTCGGCGGCCAGATCCTCCATCGAGAAGATCTCCTTGCCGTTGACCGCAACAATGAGGTCACCGGCCTTGATGCCGCTGTCGTCGGCAGGCGAACCGTCGACGACTGATGTCACCAGGGCGCCCGGCGAACCGTCGGTGGGCGTCTCACCTTGAATCCCGAGAAAACCCACGTCTAAAGACTCGCCGTTGACGATGCGGCGGGCGATCAACACGATGGTGTCGGACGGGATCGCGAAACCCACACCGATGTTGCCGCCGGCGCCGGCGGTACGTATCTGCGTGTTGATGCCGATCACCCGACCCCAGCGGTCCGCCAACGCACCCCCGGAGTTGCCGGGGTTGATGGGCGCATCGGTCTGGATCATCTCCACGGGGCTGGGATTCTCCGGATCGGAGCCTCCTTCGAGCAGCACTCGGTTGATAGCGCTGACCACACCGGCCGTAACGCTCTGGTCCAGTCCGAACGGACCGCCGATGGCGACGGCCAACTGGCCCACCCTTACTTCTGAGGTGGGCGCAAAAACTGCCTGGACCAGGGAATTGACCTCATCGGGATCGACACCCACCACCGCCACGTCACGGCTGGCGTCACCGCCGATGACGGTTCCGACGACCGCCTGCCCGTCGGGGAATTCAACATCGACGTTGGTGCTGGTCTCAACCACATGGTTGTTGGTGACGATGTAGCCGTTGGCAGCGTCCCACACCACTCCAGAGCCTTGGCTCTCCTCGCTTTTGATCACCACGATCGACGGGCTGACCGCATCTGCGACGTCGGCGACGGGCTCCAGAGAGACCTCGTCAGCCAATGGGCCGGGTTCAACTTCAAGGAGCGGATCCAACGCCTCGGCCGACGGCTGCGAGTTGTCCGAGGAAACTCCACGCCCCTGGGCCGGGTCCTGAGCAGTGCCGTTCACGGCGGGCGACTGTGACACGCCGGAATTGTCGTCGGACCACAGCTGCCCCACAACAAAACCCGCTACAAGCAGCATGCATACCGTCAGAAGAACGAAGATCCACCTGAGCCAAACCGAAGAATCCCAACGTTTGATTCCGGACCCCGAGACTGTGGGTGGCTCGTCGGGTGCCGTGACAACCGGCTGCACCGGCGCCGACCGGGGAGGGGGCGGTGGAGGCGGCGGGACCCGGCGAGGCGGGGGCGGCGGCGGGGGCGGCGGGACCGGACGATCCATACGGTTAACGGTAGGGCCTTCAGCCCGAAGGAACAGTACGAAACGGCCAAAATCCATCATCACGCGCCCGCGTAGCGTGATCGACGATCACCCTCCATGCCGCAGGCATCGTGAGCTGATGAAGCGGCCCGCTGCCAGAACGCAACGATTTGTCTTCGGCTATTTGTCTTTGGCGACGATCCACATTGCGAAGTACTGGGCGCCGCCGCCGTAGGCGTGACCGAAGGCGGTGCGGGCTCCGTCGACCTGATGCTCGCCGGCTTCGCCCATCACCTGCAGCGCTGCTTCGGCGAATCGGATCATCCCGGACGCCCCGATGGCGTTGGACGACAACACACCACCCGAGCAGTTCACCGGCAGATCACCGCCGTCGAGGGCGGTGGCCCCCGATTCGACCAGTTGCCAACCCTTGCCCTTGTCAGCGAAACCCAAGGACTCGAGCCACATCGGTTCGTACCAGGAGAACGGCACGTACATCTCGACCGCATCGATCTCCGCTCGCCGGTCATGGATTCCGGCCTGGGCGAACACGTCATCGGCACACTGCTCACTGGCCGCGGGCGACACCATGTTGCGCCCGCCGTACGAGTTCGACTCGGAGCGCATCGCCGTGCCTTTGATCCACGCAACCGGTCCGTCATGTGCGTCGCCACCCGCTTCGTCGGTCAGGACCATCGCACAGGCGCCGTCGGACGACGGGCAGGTCTCGGAATAGCGGATCGGGTCCCACAGCATCGGCGACTCGACAACCTGCTCGAAGGTCAGTTCGGGCTGGTGGAGGTGAGCGTAGGGGTTCTTCAAGGCCTGCTGACGGTCCTTGAAGGCCACCATGCAACCGATCAGCTCCGGAGCATCGCTCATTGCCATGTAGCGACGCATGATCGGCGAGAAGTAACCGCCCGCCCCGGCGTTGACCGAGGTGGTGAACGGCTGCGGAAGCGACAGCGCCCACATCGCGTTGGACTCCGACTGCTTCTCCCATGCAATGGTCAGCACAGTGGAATGCACCCGGCTCTGCACCATCGACGCGGCGACGCACGCCGTGGACCCGCCGACCGAGCCCGCGGTGTGGACTCGCATGATGGGCTTGCCGACACAGCCGAGGGCCTCGGAGAGATAGATCTCGGGCATCATCACACCCTCGAAGAAATCGGGGGCCTTGCCCATTACCACCGCATCGACGTCGGACCAGTTCTTGTGGGCAGAATCCAGCGCGCGCTGCGCGGCCTCGCGCAGCAGACCGGCCATCGACACGTCGCCGCGGGTCGACGCGTACTTGGTCTGGCCCACACCGATGACCGCAGTTCGTTCTTTGGCCATGATCACTCCCACTCCAACACTGCGACGAGGTTCTGTTGCAGACAGGGGCCCGAGGCTGCGTGAGCGACACCGCGGTCGCCGTCGCCGCGGGCGATCCGCTCGAATACCTCACCGAATCGGATGAGGCCCGCAGCCATCATCGTGTTGGCCGCCAACGCACCTCCTGAAGGGTTCACTTCCACGCTGTCGCCGAGGCCCAAGGCTTCGGTCAACATGGCCTCGGAGGTGGTGAACGGGGCGGCCAGTTCTGCCAAGTCGATCCGGTCGGCATCCACACCGGACTTCTCAGCCGCGATCGTCGCGGAAATCGACGAGGTCAGGTCTCTTGCACCCAGAGTATGGGCGTCGCTGCGATGGTCGATCCCGCGGATCCACACGGGCCGTTCGCACAGCGAGCGCGCCCTGTCGCCCGTGGCCAGAACCATCGCCGCCCCGCCGTCTGCAATGGCGCCGATGTCCGAAGGTCGCAGTGGATCGGCGAGATACGGCTCCGCCAGAATCTCTTCCACGGACTTCTTCTCGTTGCGGACGGCATGAGGGTTCGTGGCCGCGTTCAGACGCGAACGGCAGGCGATCTCGGCCAACTGCTGTTCGCTCACCTTGCCCGAATCCAGCAGCAGCCGAGCCGCGAGACCCTCGATTGCGTACGCATCGGGCCACAGCGGCGCCACGTAGTAGGGATCCATCTGGGTCGCGAGAACGTCCCGCAGAGAGCCCGGTGACGATTTCCCGTACGAGTAGACGAACGCGGTGTCGATGTCTTCGCACTGCAGTTTGACCCAGGCCTCATACAGCGCCCAAGCGCCGTCCTGTTCAACATGGCTTTCGCTGATCGGCGGCACCGGACCCGTCCCGTCGATGGTCATCACGAAGGAGAATGCCTGGCCGGCCAGGAAATCCGAGGAACCTGAGCAGGTGAAGCCCATGTCCTTCTGCGACAGGCCCACCGCGCCTTTGGCCAGTTCCATCAACGGGATCATAATCTCGACTTCGGACTCGTTCGCTATCGCCGCCTCCTGGCGCTGAGCGAACGAGACGATTGCAACATCTTTCATGATGCGGCCCCCTGGTTCTGCTGGGTGCCGACCCTGCCGATCCTTTCGATGTCGGTGATCACTTCATCCGGTTCACCGGTCGGCTCCCAGCCCAGAATGTTGGTCGCCGAGATCTCGAGTTCCTCGTCCGGTTTCCAAACCGCTCTGACCCGCATGCCCAGGCGCACAGACTCCGGTTCACAGTTGATGACCAGTCCCATGAAGCCGACCGACGCCCCGTCGAGCACGATCCATGCCGAGCAGTACGGCGGCTTGAGGTCGGGTCGGGTCGCAATCGGCACCCGGGTGATGTTGAACGACTCCACGTACCCCACATCGGGCAAGTCGACCGTTTCTGCGGTCGCCTTTCCGGCCACCGGGCTGACACCTCGGGGAGGCACGAACACCTGACCGGTGTCGCCGCAGCGATCACCGATTATGCGTTTGTCCTTCATTGCATACAGGTATTCCGACAACGCCCTGCCCGGCGTGTAGGAGTAGTTCAAGCGAATCGGCGTGCGCACGCTCTGAACCGCTTCGACAGAATCGAAATCCACTGCGGACGACGCTTGGGGCTCGGGGTCGTCGGACTCGGGAACGAATCCGCAGATGTCGGTGATGTGCCCCTCACGCTCATCGCGCCATTTGATCTGCACCCGCATGCCGGTCGACATCTGTTCGGGTCCGTCCACCAGCACGGCGTGCAGCATCGGCGTGTCCGCTCCGTCGAGTCGGATCAGAGCCCAGGCGACCGGTTGATCGAAAGGCTGCTGTTCACGCCGCGGCCCGCCCCACGACCACGACACGACCTCGCCGCTCTGGCCTGTCTCCACCATCTCGTCGAGGGCCTCGGCGTTGGCCGGATCGTATTCCAGAGGCGGGCACATCACGGTGCCGTCGCTCCGTCTGACGCCGAGAACGACACCCTCACGCAGACCGGTGAGAAACCGCCCCACGACCGGTCCCGTGGTGCGGGTGAACGGATACTCGAGCACCAACGGCGCTTGCAGCACTTCTTCGGGCATAGAGCCCACCCCCGGTTTCTTTGAACAGCGGCGCCGAACCTACAACGGTTCGCCCATCGGACGCTAATGCGAGCACCCGGCTCGGCCGACCACGCCACAACGGCCACAGTTCTTGCGCCGGTCGCCCCCAGACGCGAACCGGCGCCAGTGGATAGGGGTGGTTCTCCACTGGCGCCTAAGGTTCTAGGGGGGAAACTGCTCCGATCAGCCTCGGGCCAACTCCAGCCAACCGTCGACCGTGGAACGATTAGCCTCGATCCAAGCGGCCGCGTCCGCCTTGATCTGGTCTTCGGAGTAGCCGTCGGCGTCTGCCATCTTGGCGTTCTGCTCGACGATGTCGGCCAGGGGGATGACCACCTGCTCGAGCAGGCGCTCGATGTCCGGGTTGTTGTCGAGGAAGCCTTTGTTGCCGACTGCCCGGATGCTGCTGACCGCCCAGCCGAGGTTGCACGGGTCCGAAGCGCATCCACGGAGGCCCCGAACTTCTGTGGTGCCCTCCTCGTCCTCGAGGGCGTCAGCCTCGAGCCACACCACCTCGGTTCCCGGTCTCAGCACCTCATATGTCCAGTTGGGCGTCCATGCGTAGAACAGGGTTGGCTCTCGGTCTGCCACCTGTTGGCGAACTCCGCTGATCAGATCGTTGTAGGTGCCCGAGATCTGCTCGACGTTGCTGCCCCAGTCGTGCTCGCTGATGTGTGTGTTGATGGTCCTGTAACAGGCCCATCCCTCGTTGCAGCCGTTCAGGTCGGCGAGACCGTCGCCGTCGTGATCGAACAGTCGCGCAATCGAGGCGTCGGTCAGCTGATTCATCGAGGTGATGCCGTGGGCGTCCGCTGTCGCCTTGTCGATCAGGTACCCCTGAAGCGCGCCCGATCGAACCTGATAGCCGACCGGTTCAATATCTGTGTCGACCGACAGCCCGCTGACCAGTTCTGCTTCCAGATAGATGTCGTGGAGCGGGAACCAGCCGTTGACCCACAGGTCGTACTGGCCGCTGTCGAGAGCGGGATAGAAGGCGTTCGGATCGAGGGTGCTGGAGGCCGGGTCGCTGACTGTGTAGCCGAGTTCGGCGATGAGTTGGGCATAGATCGCCGCCTGCATGTAGCCGCTGTCCCAGGTCGCGCGTGCCATCGTCACAGTGCCGTCGTCATCTTCGTCGGACGCGCAGGCACTCAGCAGAAGCGACGTGACGGCCAGTATGCCGACAAGCAAGGATGTGGTTCTTCCGAAGATGTTGCGGTTGTTCATCTTTGATGCCCTCGTGTTCTCGTGTGTGACGGTCACGTCTTGGTCCCCTCACTGAGACGCGACCCGACCCTTTCGATCAATCCCTTGTGGCGGCTGCGGAAGATCACATCGTCATAGTGATCCTCGAGCATGTCGAGCTCTTCCTTGAACGCTATGAGGAGGCTCCAGCACATCACCAGAAGGATCAGTGCGAAAGGCAGCCCCGTCGCTACCGCAGCGGTCTGGAGCGCTCCGAGACCTCCGCCGAGCAACAGCACCACCGCCACCGCGCCTTCCATGATCGCCCAGAACACCCGCTGGGGTTTGGGAGAGTCGAGTTTGCCTCCCGAAGTCAGGTGGTCGACGACCAAAGAACCAGAGTCCGAGGAGGTCACGAAGAACGAGATCAACAACAGCACCCCGATGAACGACACGAGTCCAGTCAGCGGGAAAGCCTCGAGCATGTCGAACAGGGCCGTCGCCACGTTGTCATTGACAGCCGACGCCACATCGCGTTCGCCGCTGAGCTGCAGGTCGATCGCCGACCCGCCGAAGACGGCCATCCACAGGAAGCACAGGATCGACGGCAGGAAGATCACGCCCATGAGCAGTTCTCGCACGGAACGTCCTTTTGAGATCCGTGCGATGAACATCCCCACGAAGGGAGACCAGGAGATCCACCATCCCCAATAGAAGATGGTCCATCCTGCCTGCCAGGAAGTCCCTGAGAGGGCCTCGTTCCAGAACGAGAGCTCTGGCAGGACCTGCACGTAGTACCCCACACTCTGCGTGTACAGCGAGAGGATGAACAGCGTCGGACCGACAAGGAGCATGAAGATCAGGAAGGCCGCCGCCAACCAGATATTGAGCTCGCTGAGTCGTTTCACGCCCGCGTCCAGCCCGGCGACCACCGAGATGGTGGCCAGGCCCGTGATGGCCGTGATGAGCAATATCTGGAAGGTCGTCGTGTCGGGAGTGCCGAACAGCTTGCTGAGCCCGGCCGAAGCCTGGCCCGCTCCGAACCCGAGCGACGTCGCCAACCCGAACAGAGTCGCAACGACTGTCAGCGTGTCGATGGCGTTGCCCCAGTTTCCATAGATCTTCGGACCGAGGATCGGGTAGAAGATCGAGCGGAAGGTGAGCGGAAGGCCGCGGTTGTAGGCGAAGAAGCCCAATGCCAGCGCGACCAGCGCGTACAGCGACCAGCCGTGGATACCCCAATGCAGATAGGTCGTCGCCATCGCCGCTTTGGCGGCGCCTCCGGTGTTGGCCTCCACGCCGAAGACCGGCGGCGGTGAACTGAGATGGAAGATCGGCTCGGCGACGCCCCAGAACATCAAGCCGATGCCGAGCCCTGCCGACAACAGCATCGCGTACCAGGAAACTGTCGAGAACTCTGGTCGGGCGAACGGACCGCCGAGTCGGATCTTGCCGAACCGGCTGAGCGCGAAGAACAGCGCCACACCGACGAAAATGTTGAAGTCGATGATGTAGAGCCAGCCCAGGCTGCTGTTGATGAAGTCGAGGACCGCGCTGAATGCGTCCGAGGTTCGCTCCTCGAAGATGAGTGACAATGCGATGAAGACCGAAAGGAAGCCTGCGGCCGTGAACGTCACCTGCGGATGGATGTCGAATCCGGCCCGCACAATGTTGCGGTCGCCCGGCTCGCGGTCGGCGACTTCAGGGTAGAAGTCGATGTCGGGATCTATCTGCAACCCCTCGAACTTCGCGCGGTTGTGGATGGCTGCCTCGCGCGCCCGTTCCTCTTCCTCCTCCCAGTCATGGAGGGCCAGAGTGGCCTCTGTTAGATCAATGTCCGTGTCGTCGGGACTTCGACGGATCCGCGGATCCCCTGCTCCCGTGGTCTCTCCGGCATCATCCATCACGGCCCTCCGATTTCCTAGCGGCAAGTTATCCCATGGCTAGATGGAGATCACAGATATCACAGATACAGATTGCCGTCAAACACGGACCAGTACCAGCCCGAACAACCCGCCGCTGACCGCCCGAACACCCCGTCAGGTGGCGCGACCATGAGCGGACTAACGTTGGTCGTGTCCAAGGGGGTTCAACCATGCGCCGAACCGCCAGCGCAGTCCTGGCGATCCTAGCTCTCGTGCTGCTCCTGCAACTGCCCGGCTCGGCCACCGGCCATGGGCAATCAGCCGACAAGACGGCACGTATGGCGCGCGCAACCTGGGACACCGGCTGGTTCCAGGCCGAGGTCTACCGGCTGCTGCTCGAACGCTTGGGCTACCGAGTTGAAGGCCCCACGACAATGAGCAACCCGGAGTTCTACGATGCGGTCGCAGCGGGAGATGTGGACCTGTGGGTCAACGGCTGGTTCCCGGCCCATGATGTGTTCGTTGCCGGCCGTGAATCGGTCGAGAAGGTCGGCACGGCCGTAGACGACGGAGCGCTGCAAGGCTATTTCGTCGACGCGGCCACCGCCGCAGCCCACGGAATCACCAACCTGGCTGACCTGGTCGATCCCGAACTGGCCGCGCTGTTCGACCGTGACGGCGACGGGCGAGCCGACCTGGTGGGATGCGAACAGGGCTGGTCCTGCGAGCTCACAATCAACCATCACTTGGAGGTGTACGGGCTGACCGAGACGGTCGAGCACGTTCAGGGCCACTATTCGCCCCGGATCGCTGAGACAATCGCCCGCCAGCGGGCCGGCAAACCAGTCCTCTACTACACGTGGACGCCCAACTGGACCGTTGGCGCGTTGGTCCCCGGCCGCGAGGCGGTCTGGCTTGAGACTCCCTTCCCCTCGCTCCCCCAGAGCACTGCTTCTGAGCTCGACCAGACCAACATCGCCGGTATTGCTGGATGCGCCAACGATCCCTGCGCCACGGGCTGGCCCCCAAATGACATCAGGGCGGTGGCGAACTCCGCCTTCCTCGACGCCAACCCGTCAGTTCGACGGCTCCTGGAACAAGTGGTGATCCCCCTCGATGACATCTCCGCGCAGAACGTGCGGCTGGTGACAGAGGGCGGGGACCCCGAGGACATCAGACGTCACGCCCAGGAGTGGATTGATTCCAACTCGGCTTCGGTCAATCAATGGATCTCCACGGCCGATCCCGACGCGGTGGCACTGACTGACACCCCAAGCGCCGGCGACGCGGACGCTGGGACCCTGAGCGTCGCCGCGCGTCCCGTTGCTCCGTTCGTGATCTACAACGATGGCTCCTACAGCGGATACGAAGTAGAACTCGTCCGACTGCTGGCGGCCCAGATGGGTATGTCGGTGGACATCTACGCGGTCGACTCCGTCGCGAAACAAATCGACGACATAGACCGCGGGGTCGCCCAAGTCGGACTCGGAGGAGTGTCGATCACCCAGTCGCGTGAGGAGGTGGTCGATTTCACGCTGCCTGTACTCGACTCGGGCCTGACGATCCTGACCCCCACACGGGACTCACGGAATATCGGCGATCGGATACTGGTCTTCTTCGACGCCATCGCCTCCTCGGACCTTCCCTGGCTGCTGGCGGTCTTCGGGATTGCCGTGCTCATCGCTGCACACCTGGTGTGGTTCTTGGAGCGACACCACAATCCCGATTTCTCGGTGCCGTACCGCCGAGGCATCTGGGACTCGTTCTATTGGTCTGTGGTGACGATGAGCACCGTCGGCTACGGAGACAAGGTGGCCCGCCGCACCAGCGGCCGTGTGCTCGCGCTGATCTGGATCGCTCTGGGAACCCTGGTCTTTGCCAGCTTCACGGCTGCTATCGCCTCCTCGCTGGCGGTCAGCGAACTCCGATCAGACATCTCCGGGCCTTCGGATCTGCGCGGTCGCCGGGTTGCCACAGCCACGAACTCCGCCGCGGAGACGTACCTTCCCACCATCGGTGTGGGTCCTGTGCTCGTCGACAACATCGACGACGCCTACCCGCTCTTGTTGGACGGCGAAGTTGATGCGATCGTGTTCGACGCTCCCGTGCTGGACTTCCATGCGGCCCGGGAAGGCGCAGGTGAGGTGACGACGCTCGGTACCGACTTTGAGCGAGTCCAATACGGGTTGATGCTCAACGAGGACGATCCTGAGCTGCGCGAACGCCTCAACCTGGCGCTGCTCGACATCATCGAGAACGGCGTTCATGGTCGATTGCACGACACCTGGTTCGGGACGGAGCAAAACTAGGCTGCTGCCATGGAACCGGAGCCGCTGACCGATCTGGCTGAGCATGGTCGCGAGATCAGCGCTGTGGCTCGTCGGGCTCCGGAGCGTCGGGCTGTTGCGAGCGTCCACGGAGATCTGACCTTCGCTGAACTGGACCGGCTCGCCGAACGACTTGCCGGCCGTCTGCAGAACGACGGAATGGCGGCAGGCGACGTGTTGGCGCTGTTATGCACCAACCGTCCTGAGTGGATCGTCGCCCAGCAGGCTGCCCTGCGCTCGGGACTGGCGTTGGTGCCGGTCAACTGGCACCTCAAAGGCGACGACATCTGCTATGTGATCGCTGATTCCGGCGCTCGGGCACTCATCGCCGAAGACACATTTCTTGGCGAACTCAGAGTCGACGAACTCGGCGACGGGATTCAAGACATCACAACCCGAATCGTTATCGGTGACGGAGGCGGGGGTGCAGAAGTCGAGGGGTTCACTCGCTTCGCCGACGCGGTGTCTGAGACGCTGCCGACCGACCCCCGGCGCCCTCGGGGGTCGCTGATGATCTACACGTCGGGAAGTACCGGGCGACCCAAGGGGGTGCGCCAAGCCTCGGACCCCAACAGCAGCGGAGCAGCGATCGGCGCTGCCATGGTGGCGATGTTCGGACTCGACGGCGAGCGCGGCGACCAGATGCTCTGCCCCGCGCCGCTGTACCACTCGGGACCCAACAGGATCTGTTCGGAGTGGCCGCTCGGGGCCGGTGTCACTGTGCATCTGATGCACCGATTCGATCCCGAAGCCGCCTTGAACCTGATCGACTCGCAGCGGTTGAGCCACGCTTTCTTCGTGCCGACCATGTTCCATCGAATGCTCGATGTCGATGATCGAGATCGCTACGACCTGAGCAGTCTCAGGTTCGTACTCCACGGAGCGGGTCCCTGCAGCGCCGCGATCAAACAACAGATGTTCGACTGGCTCGGACCGATCATCCACGAGATGTACGCCGCCACAGAAGGACCGGGGACATGGATCCAGCCCCAGGAGTGGCTCGACCATCCCGGCAGCGTCGGACGGACCGATCCAACCCGGTTGCAGATCCGGCTCGACACCGGAGAGGTCGCCGAACCGCTCCAGGACGGCACTGTCTGGTCACGCGCCACGACGCCGTTCCACTATCACGACGACCCCGACAAGACGGCGGCGACGTTCGACGCCTCCGGTGAGTGGTACACGGTCGGCGACCGCGGCTACATCGACGCCGACGGCTACCTGTACCTCACCGGCCGCACCGCCGAGTGCGTGGTTTCGGGCGGTGTGAACCTCTACCCGGCTCGCGTCGACGAGGCTCTCATCAGCCATCCGAGTGTGCGTGACGGCGCCGCCTTCGCGCTTGGGGACTCCGAACTCGGGGAGGTGATGGCTGCCGCGGTCATTGCTGCCGACGGAGTCTCGATCGACGGTCTGGCCGAGTCGATCATCGCTCATTGCCGAGAGACCATCGGGTCGCAGCTCGCACCGCGCCAGGTGTTCATCGTCGACAAACTGCCTCGCACCGAAGCCGGCAAGCTCTACCGCCACCGACTCGTCGAGAAGTTCTCGGACCCCGATCAATAGGCGCGGGAGTGCCGGCGCGTTCTGGGCCGGAATAGGAGTCGTATTCGGTACCGATGCTCATCACTCTTCTTTCCTGAGCAGGTCTTTGATCCTGAAGGAGGATGATCCGGTAACGGGCGAGTCGTCCGTGGGGTCGTTGCGGTAGATCGTTGATCGAACCCGCAAGTCGGGGTGAGCATCGTTTTGCAGTTCGGTGGGTTCTGTGGTCAGAGCCAGATCGTCGACCAAGTGGTCCAGCGCATAATCTGGCTCTTCGCGTATTAGGTCGGAGTGAGGGTGTCGAGCAGCGCCCAGTTGAGCTTGCCGGCGTAGAGCAGTGAGCGGATCCGGTAGTTGTTGAAGTTGCTGAAATGCGAGCCCGACGCGTTTGACTCGTTTGATCAGATTGTTGGCTGCTCGGGACGCGGCGTTGGACACCCGGGCGGTGTGCCAGTCAGCAGTTCTGGGTGCTCCAACGAGCCAGGGTGCGTCCTAGCCGGTTGACCTCGACAGGCAGATACGAGTCTTGGAACTCGACGGCGAGCTGGTTGACTGTTGTGGCGCCGAGGTCGGGATCGGCGATGTCATATATGCCGCGCAGTGTTTGGTTGGCGTGTGAGGCGTTGCGGACCTCGCCGTGGGGGTCACCGGATTCGAGCAGGCCGCGTAGACGCTCCTCGCCTGTTTCGCTGATGCGTTCGTGACCGGTGAGCAGCAGTTTGCGGCTTCGATACAGCGGGTCGTGTTTGCGGCCGCGATGCCCGAGGGTCTGGTTCTGCACCCGCCGTCGCACCTCGTCGAGTGTGTTGTCAGCTTGCCGCACCACATGGAACGGGTCCGCCACCTGGGCTGCGTCAGGCAGCGCCGTGTCGTACGTCGCCCTATACGGCCCGGAGAGGTCCAGGGTCGCCCAACGAATGTGTACCCGCCAGCTCGCAGGCTGGTCCAGCAGCCATTTCGCCGGTGCTGCAGCTGTTCTGCCAGGCACTATGTCCAACAGTTTGCCGCCGGCGACGTCGACGATGCTGGTCGCCCACGCCTTGTGTCTATAACGGCCGGTGCGGCCGAACAGGGTTTCGTCGAGACCCACAGCGGTCGTCGCGCCGATCCGGTCGACATCAGCATCGAGCAGCGTTTGACCCCACCACAGCACCGTGTCGTTCACCGCCGACCAGCAACACGCCAAGTCCGAAGCAACATCGCTCACCGGACGGCCACAGCCGACCTGGCGTGTCGCCCAACGCGCTGCTCGTGTCGTCAACAACACCCGCGGCGGCGCGATCTGAGGGTTCTGTTCAGTCACCGAACCCGCGCCGCAATCCTCACTCGGGCATCTCCATCGACCTTTGTGCCACACCAGCCGCACCGGCCGACCAAACACCGGCAGATCCACCAACTCCGCCAGCCGCTTGCCGTCGGACCACAACTTGCCGCCACAACCCGCACACGACGGACGCGCAGTCCGGCTTCGCACACTCAACCTCAACGGCCCGCCGCATCGGTCGTCGTCGACGCTCAACACGTCGACTTCGCCGAAACCTACCAACAACTCACACATGCCTATAGGGTCACACACCACACCGATCCTCCAGTCTCAGTGGATGGTTTACGACCCCGATTCTAGAGGATCCCACCCAACCAACCGCCAACACCCCACAACCCTCACTCCCCCTGAAACGCGAAGAGCCAGTTTGTTGTTGTCTTCCAATGACTCAATAACGTCTAAAGGTTGCACTACGCCGGCGCCTGCAGCGGTATCGCGTTGGTCCAGGGGCTTGGCCGTGGCGACAACGAGTCGCCGGAGCTCCGCAGATGACAGATCCGGGGCTAGCCAACGAGCGACAGCGGCGACAGCAGCAACTTGTGGAGTCGCATAACTTGTACCGGTCAGATCAATGTCGGCAAAGAGTTCTCCAGGAAGCGTTAGCGAGGTTCCGGGAGCAGCAACATCTACGTAAGGCAAGTCTTGGCTATAGTCAGCAGACGTCAGATTGTCAGCATCCAAAGCTCCGACGGCTAGGACTGTTTCGTAGGCCGCCGGGTAAATCGGCTCGTTCCATTTGTATAGGGGAGCGCCCTGACGATCCTCCAATAGGGCGGATGGAGCACGAGTATTCCCGGCGGGCGCCACAACTAGGACATCGTTCGCTTCCGCGTCAGCAACCGCTGCCCGCAACGCCTCGCTGTCGACCGGTGTGCCGAACCCGACAAGGAGCACATGAGGCTCAAGTTCGATCGCGCGCCGAATCGTAGCGGCAGCATCAACACCGAACTGAAATTCATGATTCCCTGCCGCGATGGCTATTAGTCTGGCGTTGGGAGCACAAGCACGGACCAAAGCAGCCATAGCAGTCGTATGGACTGAAATCCGACGTCCATTCGGGTCTACTCCTTGATACTGACTCTCAACATCGATCACATCTGGATCGACTGTACCGGCTGAGTCGATCAAAACGATCGTCGGAGACGCTCCCGAATCGGGCACCGCGATCGGACAGCGCCCGGACGCAATGCCTCCCGAACCGATCACCTTCGGTGCCGTCCACGCGATAAGCACAATAAAAACTACAGTGAACAGAATCAACGAACGCTTCGCTCTCCGGAGAGTCATCGGAGAGTCATCTGAGTCGAACACGCCGACAATGCACGCGGTGTCTAACGTAGGCTGCTCCGACCGCTATCAAAGCAATGATGCCAACCTCTCTGCTGCTGATAGCAGTAGTGAAAATTGTCACCGTGATCAGAAGAAAAAAAAATACGATCAATCCAAACAATACTGGTATCAGAATCTGTAGAATAGATTTCATCGTCTTAGAAACCACTTGTTCCTCCAATTAGATATGCAAATGAATGTTACCTTCGCGCTCACATCCCGTTGTTCAGTCGGAAGTGGACCAACTCCAAGTTCCGTTTGAATGAGACCATAGAATATTTCTTGGATATATATTACCACATAACCAGGCAATGCACCATTCGAAATGACCTTGTTTTTCGTGCTTATAACCACTTGTTTTATGTCCTGAATGCCAACTATAGTATTCTGTGTTGTCGACAATCAAACCATTCCAATCATATAATGGATCTACGTCTTCAATGTACCATCCAGTAGAAACACTGTTAATCGTCTTTGCGGCACGATTCCAACACCATCTCGTCCATGTATTGAACCAAAAAACAGTCTCTCCAAGAATGTCTGACTCCTTCTCATTGCGCACAGTAACCCTTATGCATCCACTTGACGACGACGATCCGCCATGTCCGCTTCCAAGAGCGGTCAATTCACCGCCTGATTGCGCATTCAACAGTTCAAATTCAGCGAATATCTCGCCATCCAAGGACACAGCACCTCGAGACTGAAAGCCTTCAGGAATAGGTATTTCTTCGTTGTCTAGCGAGTACGCTTTAGCGAGTACGCTTTAGTGAAGACATGCTCTCCGGTGATCGTAAACATTTCTACGACGATGTGGTCTTCTTCTACGAACAGACCGTCTTCTGGTTCAGCAAGTTCAACAGCGGGTTCAATACTTGCCGACACCGGATTTGCCACAACCAGTACTCCCGCAACAAGTGAGACTGCCAAGATACCTACTGCGCTGCCGATAATTTCCAAACATATTTTTCTCCATTCGCTAAGCGCTCTTCATGGCTGAAGAGCCGTTTGTAGTTCGTGTCTCTACCGGGGTGCTCGTGTGTCGGGTACTTTCTGACGCAGCAACTGCCCGTTACTCCCCTACGTGTCCGGATCTGTGGATTGCTCGCGGAAAAATTTGACTTTTCTGACTTTTCTGGAAACGTGTGTCGCTCGCCGGTGGCGTCCCGCGATCGGATTTCAATTTTTCCCAAAATTCCCGCGATGAACGGCCCGAACCGGACATGTACGAGTGGTCGGGTTCCTGCGTCAGGTACCTGAAGACGACCACGAGAACCGGGAGCAAGTCATGAATCTGAACACATCCAAGAAGATCTGGAAGAAGACGAAGAAGACTTGGTGCGGTCTGGCCGTGCTCGCGTTCGCCTCGGTGGCCGGCGCAACCGCGCCGGCGTCGGCGGGGACCGGCGGCAACACTGCGGTGTTCGGCAGCGAAGCGATCGACATCTCCGAGAACTGGGGCGACGCAACGGCATGCCTCGTGTGGCCCGATCAACTCGATGTGCCGGAGTGTTTCGCCACCGAAGCAGAACTCGCGCAACGGGTGGCTGGCATCGAAGCCGAACAGTCGGCGGGGTTCCAGCACGGCGCATCGGCAGCGAGCGATGCCAACTGTTCTGGCTACCTCAAACTCTATGACGGAACGTCCTACACTGGCTCAGCCCTCTGGCTGAGAGGACGGGTCCAATGGTTCAATCTCGCATCCTTCAACTTCGACCAGAAAACCTCTTCGTTCAAAGTCGGTCCCTGCTCGGCCTATTTCGCGGATCTCGCCTCTGGGGGCGGATCGTGGTATCCCACCAGCAACACACAGGCCTACGATGTCGCCCCGACGATGCTCAGCGGCTGGGACAACGACGTGAGTTCGGTCTACATCACCTAGAACGAACAGAAAATGCAAGCAGCGGCGTCCAGGTACACTGCACTCAACCTCGACCTGCCGATGGCTGAGCCGCCGACAGACCGTGCGGCCATTCGATCGTTCGACCGCCTCTACGAAGACACTTTCCAAGACGTGCTCGCCTATTGCCGCCGCCGGACACAGAATCCCGAAGACGCCGACGAAGCCGCCGCAGAAACCTACCTGATAGCCTGGCGCAAGTTCGGAGAAGTTAGAACAACGGCCAAACCCGTCGCGTGGCTTCTCGCAGTAGCACGACGAGTTCTGCAAAATCAACAGAGAGCCAATGCCCGCCGCGGCCGATTGGTCAACCTGCTAAGCCAGCAGCCAAGCGCGCTCCCCGTCGACATTTCGAAGGGGTTCGACGACTCAGCAGACGTGGCCGCCGTCTTGAAATCACTCGGTACTCTCGACCCGCTCGACCAAGAGATCGTCGGGCTCGCCGCTTTCGAGGGTCTCAGCCACGAAGAGATCGGCATTGTCGTCAACAAACGCAGCACGACCGTCAACAGCAGGCTTTACCGCGCCCGCAAGCAACTGAGACTCGCCCTAGACGACCACCGCGACACAGAAAACAAGAACAACAACCCGACTCCGTCTCAAAACTCTGTACAGCGGAGGATGCCATGAACATACATGAGAATGACCCCCTCGAACTGATCCGACAGGCCGATCCGGCCCCCCGTGACAGCATGCCAACTGCGATGTCTCCGCTGGGCCGCTTGATCCGTGCTCGGGTCGCAGAGGAAATGATCGCCGAGCAGCCAGACAGTTCAAGGCGTGTACTGGTACGCGTGGCTGTCGCTCTGGTGATCGCCGCTCTCGTCTCTGCGGCAACATGGATCATCACCCAAGACGCCTCTGACCCCAGCGGGATCGTCTGTTACGAGGAAGCGTCGCTGCAATCAACAGGCATCGTCGTGGCAGCAAACCCCTTGGACACGTCGCTTTGCGACCCGCTTTGGGCTGAGGGAGCATTGCAGAATCCCGCCGTCGAGAGCGGAGCGGCACCGCAACTGGTCGCCTGCGTGAACGCTCACGGAGTGCTCGTCGTCTTCCCGGCCTCAGACAACGGCGACGTGTGCCGCGACCTCAATCTCGCACGCCACGAATCCTCAACCTCTGAACAACTGCTTGTGGACATGAACAACAGGCTCAACCGCCTGTTCGCTGAAGCCCCGTGCCTGGAACTCAACGACGCGAAACTCCAGGCAACCGAGATTGTCCGCGTCACTGGTCTCAGAGACTGGACCGTCGTCGTGACAACCTCAGCCACCGAGGAACGGCCATGCGCCAGCTATGCCATCGACGCGAACGCTCGGACTGTTGTTCTCGTTCCTGTGCCCGAACCCGGCTAGGAGTCGTTGGCGAGGAAGAGTTCGGCTGCGTCGGTCAACTCGCGTACGCTCTGCTCGAAGGGGTTCCAGCCGTTCTTCCAACCGATCAGCTCTGAGAACCAGATGTGTTCGAGAGAACGAATGATCTTGTCGCGGCGGTCACTCGGATAGTCGGGGGGAAACGCCGTCCCGAGCATCGAGCTGAAGATCTCGTGCATCTCCTGCTGGCAAGCCGCCACCTGCTCCCCCTCGGCCACCAACCCGCCTATGAGCGCGGCGCTGACCTTCTGATTGCTCTGCATGGCCCGCGTTGTTCGCCCCAGCAGGTCGAGCACCCGTTCAAGCGTCGTGTCGCCGCGTGCGGGATCGCGGGCGACGTTGGCCTCGAGTCCCCGGAGCCATTCGGCGAGCGTCTCAGCTAGCAGATGGTCTTTGGAGGTGAAGTAGTGGTAGACGGTGCCGAGGGCCACGTCGGCTCGTTCGGCCACCTCGCGCATCTGCACTCCCTCGTAGCCCCCTTTACCGGCAAGTTCCAGCGCTGCGCGCAGCACTCGCTGGCGACGCTGCGCCTGCCTTTGGGTGAGGGTTCGCTCCGAGCGCACACCGAGATGTTAGCCAAGCACCCTCACGCACCAGTATTCGATGACACCGGGAGTGCGGACTTACCGACAACGCGCCTTCTGGAATAGCGTCAACACATGCTGATCGACGTTTCGGTGACCGGTGACCTGTCCGCAGCCCCTGCAGGAGCGAGCGAGCTTGCCGCAACCGGGATAGACGGTCTGTTCACCTTCGAAGGAAACAGCGATGTCTTCTTTCCGCTGATCCACGCAACCGAACTCGATGTCGACCTCTACACCAACGTGGCGATCGCCTTCCCGCGTTCGCCCATGCACCTCGCCTATTCGGCATGGGATCT
The DNA here is from genome assembly GCA_965116485.1 of Acidimicrobiales bacterium. GTDB lineage: Bacteria > Actinomycetota > Acidimicrobiia > Acidimicrobiales > Aldehydirespiratoraceae > VXYK01. The sequence goes on along the minus strand of OZ220692.1, from coordinate 1,603,497 downwards.
GCAGCGGGCATCCGGCGGCCGGTTCGCGCTGGGACTGGGCACGCAGATCAAGCCTCATATCGAACGGCGATTCTCGTCTGTGTGGGGCCGTCCGGTGGAGCGCATGGTCGAGTTGATCTCCGTGTTGCGGGCGATTTATGCCAACTGGAGTGACGGATCACCGCTCGACCACCGCGGCGAGTTCTACAGGGCGGACCTGATGACCCCGATCTTCGTGCCTGCACCGCTCGAGCATGCAGCGCCGGAGATTTGGGTTGGAGCGCTCGGGCCCCGCATGACACAGGCGATGGCGGCTCATGGCGACGGCATCATCATCCATCCGTTCAACACTGGGGCGTTCTTGGCCGAACGGACGATGCCGATGATCGAGACGGGCCTCGCTGCCGGCGGCCGGGAGCGGTCGTCGCTGGTGCTCAACGTCGGCTGTATCGCCGCTCCGTGCCTCACCGACGAACAGTACGAACGGGCAACCGCGGCGATCCGATTCAACCTCGCCTTCTACGGTTCCACGCCCGCCTACCGAGTCGTGCTCGACCACCATGGACTCGGCGATCTGCAACCGCGGCTGCGCGAGGCGACCAAGACCGGGGACTGGGCGAAGCTGGGCGAACTCGTCGACGATGAAGTCGTAGATCTGCTGGCGGTGCGGGGAACCCCGTCCGATTGCGCCGAGCGGCTGACCGCGCAATACCGGGACCACGCCGACCGGCTTTCGCTGACCGTCTCCACACCGGACTCCACGTCGACCTCTGCCTCGGCGAGCGAAGCCATCGCCGGGATGGTTCAAGCTATTCGGACTGTTCATGCTGCTGAGCCCACCGCACAGGTAGACCAGTCCACCGCACAGGCCCCTGGTCAATCCACATAGGAGAACTCGATACCTGAATCACATCCCGTCACCCGGTCGAGGTTGCGGTGCAGGTTGATTATCCGACATTCCTCACCCGACAGCGTGAGATGGGTCAGACCCGGTGCATGAAGCCCGCGCTGGGCTCGCTCCAAGTTGGTCACGTCCTGGTCCAGCACCAGACCCAGGCTGTAGGAACCGGGATCCATTTCGGTTGTCAGGGGTTGTCGGCGCGCGGCATCGGGGTTGACCCGGTCGAAGGCCAAGATGTCCATGTAGCCGTCGTCGGGCGTTGCTCCAGGACGGGCGCGCACCACCTGCAGCAGATCGCCGAACACCAGCACGGTGACATTCGGGAACAGGTTGTACTGCTGCAGGGTCATCATCTCTTCGGGCCCGTACCGGCTGAGATCCACACCCTCGGTGTCTGCGAAGTGTTCCACGATCATCTCTGAGAGGACCTCGCGCAGCGTTGAGCCCGGCGGCACCTCGGGGCAGTCGCCCGCTTCTGCCGGATCGCTCAGGCCGACGCGGCCACCCATCACTTCCACAAACCCCTCCCAGATCTCCTGGTCTGTGGCACCGCCGCGCAGACGGGGACTCGCCAGACCGTACGGCTGCACGAGCTTGCCGTGGCGTTCCCAGATCGTCTGGGGACTGTTGACGTCGTCGACCATGCGCAACATCTCAGGGTGGATGCCCTGCACATGGTAGGTCTCGCTGAAACCGTCGATGATCGTCTTCCAGTTCGACGGCACCGGGATCGATATCAGCGCCTTGCAGCGGAAATCGTCCAGATCGGCCCAGGCAATGTCTTCTGGGACCGGTGCCAGAAAGTCGGCCAGCGGCTCGGCGTCAGGATCAGGGTTGATGAACACCATCGGTCCCCAGGTGTCGACCGAGGCGCGAAACAGGGAGAAGTCATCGTTGCGCAGCGCGCCGAAACCCTTGCGTGAGGGGACCTCGCGCAGCTCGCCCGCCAGATTCCACGACCAGCGGTGGAAGACGCAGCGCAGCTCGGTGAGTCCGGTCTGGTTCTGGTCACACAGTTGCATCCCGCGGTGCCTGCACACGTTCTGGAAGGCGCGAAGCACGCCATCGTCTCCGCGCACGATCACAATCGACAGGCGGCCGACATCGTACACATGCACATCGCCGGGCTCAGAGACATGGTCGAGCGTGCACGCCAGTTGCCACGTTGTCGGCCATAGCCTCTCCTCTTCGATCCGGGCCCAAGACTCCTCGGTGTATCTTCCGGCGTCGACCTGCACGGGTCTGCTCACTCGACCGACTGAGACAATCGTCTCACCAACGGGCGCATCGTTGGTGTGAACGTCGGGAGCGGTGACCGTCATTGCTGTCAGTCCGCGCTTGAACTGAGCATCTCGGCCACCCGAGTCTTGGCCATGACGCCGTCGAAGGGGCGGCCGATTATGGCTTTGTCGGGCCCGACGAGGATCGGCCGCTGAAGCAGGCGGTGATACTTCCCCAGCACCTCAACCACGGCGTCCACGTTGTCGACGTAGTCGTCTTCGTTGAGGCCGAGTTTGGCGAACTGGGCGTCCTTGCGCACCAGGTTCTCGACTGGTTCCTCAAGTTTGGCGATCAATTCTCGCAGTGTCTGTTCGTCGGGGAAGTCCTTCATGTAGCGGACTTCGGTGAACTCGACTCCCATCTCCGTGGCGACCGCCACGGCGTTGCTCGACGAGTTTCAATGCTGGTTGTGGTAGATGGTCAGGGCCATTGTTTGTCCTTGTATTGGTCGCGGAGTTCGTATTTGAGGATCTTCATGGTGGCATTGCGGGGCAGCGGTCCGTCGTAGATCTCCAGTTGCTCGGGAGTCTTCTGGACCATGAGCCCGGAGTCTCGACAAGCCGCCGACATCTCCTCGAAAGTCAAGTCGGAGTGTCCCGCGGCGGTCTCGATCACCGCGCAGACGCGTTCGCCGCGTTCGGAGTCGGGTAACCCGATCACGGCCGCGTTCTCTACCGACGGCAGCGAGTAGAGGACATCCTCGACTTCTTTGGCCGAGATGTTCTCACCCTTGCGGATGATGATGTCCTTGACACGCCCGGTCAGCGTGACGTGGCCGTCGGCATGCTTCACTCCGAGGTCGCCAGTGCAGAACCGACCCTGTTCGTCGAACGCCTCGGCGTTGATGCTGGGGTCGGTGTAACCCTTGAACAGCATCGGTCCAAAGACACGAACCTCGCCTTCGACTCCTGGCTCTGCGACGGCGCCGTCGGCGGTCACGATCGTCACCTCGCATCCTCTGATCGGAGCGCCCTCAGTGTGGGCGAGCTGTTCGTCGGTGTCCGACGGTGAACCCTGGCTGATCATCGGGCATTCGGTCATGCCGTAACCGTGCGCGATGGGTATGCCCATCTTCTCTTTGACTTCGAAGAAGATCTCGGGAGGTTTGGGGGCGCCGCCACCGGCCATGGCTCGCAGCCGCGGCATGGATCCACCGCCGAGTTGTTGATCCTGGGCCAGGAACATCTGGTAGAACGCTGTCGACCCGCCGACGATCGTCGCGCCGTGCTCGGCGTATGCCGCCACTGCCCCCGCGGGGGTGAACTTCTCGATCAGGATCGCTCCGAAGCCGTCTGCCAGCAGCATCACGATGAAATCGGGACCGCCGATATGGGCGTACGGGAAGGCGATCGTGCCCATGTCGTCGGCATCGGTTTCCAGCGCCAGAGCGAGCCCGGTTCCCGCCGCCATCAGGGTCTTGTCGGAGTGCTTGACTCCCTTCGGATCCGATGTGGTGCCAGACGTGTAGTAGATCCAGCGCACCGCGTCGCCGTCGGTCGGCGCGGGTGGCAGCACACCAGGGTCGCCTTCTGGGAGATTCGCGTATCCGTCGAGCATCTGCGGTCGGGGCTGGAGATCTTGGCTTACTTCGGTTGCCATCGCGTGGTAGTCGAAGTCGCCCCAGACGCCCGGGGTGAACACGAAGCGTGCGCCGGTTTGGGCGATGCAGAACCCGACCTCTCGATGCCGGTAGATGTGGATGATCGGGTTCTGGACGGCGCCGAGCCGCGACAGAGCAAAACTCAAGACGATGGTCTCGATCCGCGTGGGCAACTCCCAGGTGACAGGAGTGCCTTCGCTTATGCCCAATTCATGCAGACCCGCAGCGACTTTCTCGGCTTTGTCGCGGAACTCGCGATAGGTCAGTTGTCTGCCGGCATCGTCGATCAGGAACAGCCGGTCAGGCGAAAGCGCAGTTCGGCGCTCGAGCAGTTCCCAGAACGTCGCGGCATCGAGAATCTGTTCGCTCACTTCGCCTCCCGTCGCCGCTCAGGTCGACGCGGCGCGACCAGATATTAGTCGCGCCGCCAACGGAGGCGAATTCGGCGGATACGCCGACCCCGGCGCAAGGGAACGCGGGGCCGGCTGGGTCTCAGACCGCTTCGGCGCCGCGTTCTCCCGTGCGGATGCGAGCCAGCGTCTCGACCGGAGTGACCCAGACTTTGCCGTCGCCGATCTTCTCGGTACGAGCCGATGAGAGAATGGCGTCGACCACCACATCCGCGTTCGAATCGTCGACAAGTACTTCGATTCGGGTCTTGGGCGTGAACGTCACCCGGTATTCGGTCCCGCGATACGTTTCGCTGTGACCGCCTTGGCGGCCGAAACCCTGCACCTCCGACACGGTCATGCCGGCAACACCGACATCGGCTAGAGCGGATTTCACGTCTTCGAGTTTGAAGGGCTTGATCACCGCAGTGACGAGTCTCATGGTGGATTCTCCGTTTCTTGTTGTGTTGACACAATCATATTATGTATCAACACCGGACCGCGTCAATTTAGTCAATTTCCTATAATTTTTCCCAGAATGAGACTTGAATTCTGTTATTTGTATTGATACAATAATCAGATGTCCGATGCAGAGAGCGCACCAATCGTCAACTATCGCGACCATCGCGGGTTCGAGAGACGGCTCATAATCAGACTGGAGACAGGGACCAACATCCCGGCTTTCGAACAGCTGCGAGCCCAACTCTCGGTGATGGCCGCTGTCGGGCGCCTCGAGCCCCAGAGCAAGCTCCCCACGGTACGAGAGCTCGCAGCCGCGCTGGAACTGGCCCCCGGTACTGTGGCCCGCGCCTACCGCGAACTCGAGAACGACGGAATCGTGGAGGGCCGCGGTCGCCGCGGAACCTTCGTGGTGGATGAGCCTCCCCACAGCGAACCGCTCCAGGAGCGCCGGGAGCGGGTGGCCGCCGCAGCTGACCGATTCATCTTTGAACTTCGCATGCTCGGAGTCGGGCTCGACGAGGCACTGGCAGCAACAACCGCCGCAGACCGCCGACTCGACGCAGGAACCCACGACGAGAACACAGAAAACACAGAAGCGGCGCCCGCTCAACGAGTCGGGCGCCGCGTACACCCCTGGAGGGAGGCGACAATTCTTGTACTTTGGACCATCCAATCGCCCAAGGGGTTACATACTTCGACGTAAGGATGTCAGACACCACTAGGCAGTTGACTAGCCCCGACTCAAATTCCCGGGCGCTGCGATCCACCCGCCCCGACAACAACGCTGGGCTAAACGCCAGCCGGGCTGTCTCCAGGAGCACGAACCCAGAGACAGCCCGATTGGGGTACCACCATTCGCCAACATCACCGTGTGGCGATCTTGTGAGGATCAGCTACAACTGCGCCGAGTCTCAGCTTCGGCCAATATCATCTCAACACGAGCGCCGAGAACCAATCCCGCTGATTCATCGTGGTGTGCATGCGCCGAAGCGTCTTTAGCCACGGTCTCATGGGCCCGGTTGTGTGCCTCAATCTCCTGACCCCACCGTTGCTCGGCAAGTGCCTGGGACTCGGCAGCCAACCTGCAACCCTCGCTCAGCGACGACGAGGATGCGCAAGCACCAGCCAGCACCGACGCCAACACGACGACGGTGCAAAGAAGACGGAGCCTCACAAATGGGACTCGAACTTGTCACGCAACGGGAACCGATTGCGCCCCCAACGGAGCCAAACGTTGACCCAGATGATCACCGGAATCGCTCCGATCATGTAGAGGCCGATCCTCATGTTGACTGTCACCTCCGTGAAGAGGCCCACGATTACCGGGAAGGTCATCATCGCGACCAACAGACAGAAGAATGCCCACAGCTCGCGCTTGCTGCGATGAGCCTTTGGATTCTGATGTTCACTCATGATGGCAACACCGTACTCGCGATAACGCCGCATGACGCGCCAGCTCCTACCCCAATCACCCCTGCCGCAGGAGCGCCGACTCCGCCAGTACCCGCAGCCGAGGCAGCTCCAGCTCCAATTCCAACTAAACCGCACCCAACGCCCACAGCAAAGTCAAGGGGAGCAGACCACCAATGACTATGAGCAATGTCAACACACGTCGTCCGTGTCTGATAGCCGGCCGGGATCCAGTAGCCAGGTATGGATCTGGCGCGAGTGCCCTGTCCCGGCACGACACGAGGCGGCACCCACGTCTGCGGAACCCACACAGACGATTCTGTACAAATCTCGCGAGTGTCCGCGAACGCCGGTTCGATCTCTGCCGTCGCCGGGATCGATACGGGTGCTACGGCTAGGATTGCGCCCAGCATCAAGGTCGCGATCAAAGCTCCGATCGCGCTGCTCTGCGTTGTGCGCCTTTGTGAAGGCGCTTGAACAATTGCTGTCATTATCAACTCCTTGGGTCGAAGCGGCCGCACACGTTGTCCCCAGCCGCGACCGACGCCGTAACACCACCCAGCCGACAACGCAAACAATCGCGAGGAAGTCCTAAACCACGTTCTTAACCCGTCAGTGGGGGATGTCGCGGAAGGGGATTCCCTTGTCGGGACGGGGCTCTTGGGGAAGTCCGAGCACGTTCTCGCCGATGATGTTGCGCTGCACCTGATCGGTGCCACCACCGATGCGAGACATCCACTGCCCCAAGAATGCGTAGTTCTGCCAGAACCCGTTGAACACAGCATCGCTGCCGTAAAGCGTGGCGCTCGGACCCATGATCGCCATAGACAGGTTGCCCATCATCTCCAGCCGACGAGACGCCGCCAGCTTCAGCACCGAGCTCTCCGGCCCCGGCTGCTCTCCACGAGAAGTTGCAGTGCGCACCCGATACCCGAGAAAACGTATCGTCTCGGCAATCGTGTACAAGCGCACCAGCTCCTGGCGAACCACCGGATCAGCGTCCGCTCCGAAACGGCGGGCCAACTCGATCACATCGGCAACGTAGGAGGCCTGGCCGCCGATCCCGGCCCGCTCGTTGCTCAGGGTGGTCAGAATTGGACCCCACCCCCGATTGATCTCGCCGACGACGCAGTCGAGCGGCACCCTGACGTTGTCGAGGAAAACCTCGTTGAACTCCGATCGCCCCGTGGGCTGGCGCAAGGGACGGATGTCGATCCCCGGAGTGGTCATATCAAGCAACAGGTACGAGATTCCCCGGTGCTTGGGCTGGTCGACATCGGTGCGCACCAACAACATGCCGTGTGCAGCCTCACGAGCGCTCGAGGTCCACACCTTCTGTCCGTTGACGACGATCTCGTCGCCGTCGCGAACGCCCGACGTTCGCAGGCCGGCCAGATCCGACCCGGCGCCGGGCTCGGAGAACAACTGACACCAAGTGTGTTCGCCCGTCAGCATGGGTTCGAGGTACTTGTTCTTCTGGGTGTCCGTGCCATGGGCGATGATGGTGGGGCCGGCCATGCCGATCGACTGGGAGAACTGGCCCTGCGGCAGGTCGTAGCGGGCCTCCTCCTCGGCGAAGATCCCGGCCATATGCCCCGAAAGGCCTCGGCCGCCATATTCGGTGGGCCACGCCAAACCCGCCCAACCCGCATCGAACTTGGTGCGCTGCCATTTTCGGCAACGAGCCGTGTAGGCGGAGCTCTCCGCAGCGCTGGGAGGTCTGGCCCAGTAGCTCTGGCTGAGATCGACTTCTTTGGGCAACAGCTCAGCGTGCTGATCCAAGAAGTCACGGCACTGCTCTCGCCACGCGGCCTCCTCAGCCGTGTCGTCGAAGTCCACCGACCGATCCCCTAGCTCCGCGCGCCGTGTACCGGCTGCGGGGCGCGTTCAGCGGCGATCGAGCGATGGGCCAGCTCGCCTGCTTCGACGACGGTCATTCGCCGACCGCCAACCGAGACGACAGGCCCGGGTTGCCAACCGTCGCAAACGTTGAGTTGATCCCCGGTGTTCTCGAAGGTGCGGCCCGTGACGTCACAGGCAGCGCTGCCCAACCAAACAACCAAAGGCGAGATGTTCTCGGGCGCCTTTTCGTCGAAGCCTTCGGGGATCTCCGAACTGTAGAAGATCCCCTCGGTCATCCGGGTGCGGGCATCGGGTGCGATCGCGTTGGCGAGCACGCCGTAACGACCCCACTCCGCGGCCTGCTGGATGGTGAGCAGCGCGATCGCGGCCTTCGCTGCGGCATAGTTGCCCTGGCCGATCGAGCCGGCCAGGCCGGCGCCCGAAGAGGTGTTGACCACTCGAGCCGCAACCGGCTCGCCTGCTTTGGACCGGTCGCGCCAGTACTCGATGGCGTGGCGGGCGGGCGCGAAATGGCCCTTCAGGTGCACCCTGGTGACACTGTCCCATTCATCCTCGGACATCCCTGCGAGCATGCGGTCGCGCAGAAAACCCGCGTTGCACACGAGCGTGTCGAGGCTGCCGTAGGCGTCGATCGCCTGGCCGATGAGCGCCGCGGCCTGGTCCCAGTCGGCCACGTCAGCCGCGTTCGCCACCGCAACCCCGCCGACGGCGACAATCTCGGCGACAACTTCGTTGGCAGCATCGCTGGTTCCCGGCGTGCCGTCGCGCTCGACACCGAGATCGTTGACCACGACCCGCGCGCCGTGCGCCGCGAAGGCCATCGCATGAGCTCGGCCCAAACCTCGGGCGGCTCCGGTGACGATCACCACCCGCCCGTCCAGGTCGGCCACTTCAGAACTCATCAAGGTACTCCAGTCTTTGGTCTTGGTGTCATTGGCTCAAAGCGCCCCGTGCCTGTAATGCAACCTGAACAGCACAGGTTCAACTGAAATCGGGGTCGAGTTCCGACGACACGATCCACATGGCGAAGTACTGAGCCGCGCCCCCGTAGGCATGGCCGAGCGCCACCTTCGCGCCGTCCACCTGGTAGTCGCCTGCAGTGCCGCGCACCTGGTTGGCGGCTTCGAGGCAGCGGATCATGCCCGACGCGCCGATCGGGTTGGATGACAGCACCCCGCCCGAGCAGTTGACCGGAAAGTCCCCGTCCAGCGCGGTCGCGCCCTCGTCGGTCATCTTCCAGCCCTCGCCTTCGGGCGCGATCAGGTGGCCTTCGAGCCACATCGGCTCGTACCAGCTGAACGGCACGTACAACTCGGCTGTGTCGATCTGCCGCCGCGGATCGGTGATGCCCACCTCTTTGTAGAGCGCTGCCGAACAATCCACTCCGGCTTGGGGCTTGACTGTGTCACGCCCCGGGAAGCTCGAGAACTCGGTGCGCTTGGCGTGCCCCAGAACCCATGCAGGCGGGTTCGGCGAGCGTGACACCAGATCCTCACTGCTCAACACCATCGCCGCGGCCCCGTCCGAAGACGGGCACGACTCGAGAAAGTGCAGCGGATCCCACAGCATCGGCGACTGTTTGACCATTTCGATGCTGATGTCGTCGAGATGCAGGTGCGCGTACTCGTTCTTGAGCGCGTTCAGGCGGTCCTTGACGGCCACCTGCCAGCCGATGTGTTCAGGAGCTCCCGAACGGCGAATGTACTCTCTGATCCACGGTGCAAAGGTTCCGCCGGCGCCCTGTCCGCCTGATTTTCCGCCCGAAAGTGCCCAGGTGGCGTTGCCCTCCGATTGCTTTTCGTAGGTGACGGTCAGAACCGTGTCGTAACGGCCGCTCTCAACCAGCACAGCCGCCGAGATTGCTGTGGAGGCGCCGACCGATCCTGCAGTGTGAACTCGATGTATCGGCTTGCCGACAGCCCCGAGCGCGTCGGCGAGCGACAGTTCGGGCATGATCACGCCTTCCAGCGCATCGGGGGCTTTGCCGAGCACCACAGCGTCGATGTCGGCGAAGCTCACTTCGGCGTCTTCGAGGGCCCGCAGAGCTGCCTCACGTACCAGACCGTCGAGCGACAGGTCGTCGCGGCGACGTTTGTACTTCGTTTGGCCTATTCCAACGACCGCGCATGGTCGAGCCATCTCACGCGCCTCCTTCCAAGACGCACAACAGGTTCTGTTGCAGCGCCGCGCCCGATGCAGCGTGGGCCACGCCCCGACCCGCTTCGCCCGCGGCGATCCGTTGGGCGACCTCGATGACTCGGACCAAGCCGGTGGCCATGACCGGGTCACCTGCCAGAGGGCCTCCCGACGGATTGACCACGGTGCTGCCGTTCAGCTTCAGGGCGTTGCGCAGAATAATCTCCTCGTGGGCATGGGTGACGTGCAGTTCAGCCACATCGACCGCTCCGTCGGCCACTCCGGATCCCGTCGCTGCCAGGCGGGTGCTCACCGAATCGGTCAGGTCACGCAATCCCGCGTGATGAGATTCGATGCGGTGGTCGAGTCCGGTGATCCACACGGGGTTGTCACTGAGCTCTCTGGCCCGGTCACGACGAGCGATGAGCAGCGCCGCCGCTCCGTCTGCTTTGGGCGACACGTCATGGGCTCGCAACGGCGCCATGTCGTAGGGGGCCGCGAGCAGTTCCTCGACCGTGGCCGTGCTTGTTATCTGAGCGTGCGGGTTGCTCGCCGCGGCCCGGTAGCTGCGGGCCACGACCTCAGCGATATCGGATTCGGTGGCTTTGCGCGACTCGATCAGCGAGCGGGCTGCGATTCCAGCCATCGCATCGGGGTCGAGCCCTAGGGGTGCGACCACATAGGGGTCGGCTTGCAGATGAAAGACCTCACGGGCGTTGCACGGAGAGGACTTTCCTGAGCCGACGACCATCGCAACGTCGATGTCGCCCATCTGCAGCCGCAGCCACGCTTCGAACAGCGCCCAGGCACCGTCCATCTCCACGTGGGATTCATAGACCGGCGGCCACGCTCCCATGCCGTCGACGTTGGCCACGAAGGCGAAGGGCATGCCACTGAGGTAGTCGCAGCTACCGGCAATGGTGAAGTCGATGTCGTCACGTTCGATCCCGGCTCCGGCGAGCAGAGCGTTGACGCATTCCATGATGAGCACGACTTCGGGGCCGTCGTAGCGCACATGGGCGTCGGTCTGGGCGAAGCCCACGATCGCGATGTCGTTCTCGTGGCGTTGAGGCTGTGCCGGCGCTGGGTGTGCTGATCCCGACTGGGTTGGCTGCGACATCAGAAGTTGTGCTCCTTGATTGATTCGGGGTCGACATCGGGCTCCCCGGTCGGTTCCCAGCGCTCGTAGACCTCTTCGTTGAGCCCGTAGCCGCGGTTGTCGAGATCCCCCATGCGGTCGCCGCTGTCACACCAGATCATCTTCAGGCGCATGCCGACGCGGAAATCCTCGACGCTGATATCGCGAATGTCGATTCCCCCGACCGTCGTGTCGGCGCCGTCGAGGAGTATCGAACAACGAATGTACGCTTCAGTCTCGGTCTGCCCGTGATACTGCACCGGCACTATCTCGGTGAACGACGTGACAGTGCCGACATCGGCCACCTCCACATCGTGCTCGGGGGTCATCGGAACCCGGTTCGTGGCGTCGTAGCCGCGGCTGGGAACATGCACCTTGCCGTCGGCTGGACTGCGCTGTCCGATGATCTTTCCCGCGAGCAAGCCTTCAGCGAAGCGGCGCCGGTGGGGCTGCAACGGTTCACGGATGCGCACACCGATCAGATGCTCTGTGATCGTCACCGGTTCAGCGTCGTCATCAACTTCTGGTGCTGCCGGCGGTTCGTTTCCGGGAACAAAATACACGTCGTTGATCGAGCCGAGGCGTTCGCTGCGGAAGCGCACCACCACCCGCATTCCGGTCGACATCGCGGCCTCGGAGCCGGCGTTGACCGCATGCAGCATGGTCGTGTCCGCCCCGTCGAGCTTGATCTGCGCGAAAGCGAAAGGATGCTCGAAAGGGTGCTTCGACGTCGGTCGGGTGACCCAGGTCCAGCCTGTGACCTCCCCGCCGGGACCGACCTCGACGAGGTTCTCCGGCCCTACGGTCGCGCCGTTGTCGGGGTCGTATTCGACCGGTGGGCAGATGACCCTGTCCCCAACCTTGGTGGCGAGAATCCGACCGTCTCGAAGACCGGTCAGGAACGGACCGATTATCGGTCCGGTGGTGCGGGTGTAGGGATACTCGAGGGTGAAGTCGATGTCTCGGATCGCCGGGTCTTGAGGGTCAGCGTCTTGAGTGTCAGCCATACGCCCCGCATTCCACCACATCTCCGCACAGCCCCCCAAAACGGGCCAGCGACAACGCTGCCAGCGTTCTGACGCAGCGGTCAGCGTCGGCCGCGGACCAGGCGGCCGGGGCGGGCGCCGGTGTCTTCGCCGTTGGAGCGGGTGATCTGGCCGGCAACGATCGTGGCCACGTAGCCTTCGGCTTTCTGGATCAACCGGCGGCCGCCTGCCGGCAGGTCGTGGACCAACTCTGGTGTGCGCAGGTTGATCGTGTCGTGATCGATGATGTTGATGTCGCCGCGCCGGCCGACCTCGATCGTGCCGCGGTCGCCCATGCCGAAGAGCTCCGCGGTGTCTTTGGTCTGCTTGCGCACGACCCACTCCAAGGGGAGCTTCTCACCGCGAGAACGGTCGCGGGTCCAATGCGAGATCATCGTGGTCGGCAACGACGCGTCGCAGATCAAGCCGCAGTGTGCGCCTCCGTCGCCGAGTCCCACCACCGCTTGGGGATGCGTCAACTGCTCACGGATCACGTCGTGGTTGGAATCCACATAGTTGTACAACGGCGCCATCAGCAACGCCCTGCCGTCCTGGGCGAGGAACGCGTCGTAGGCGACTTCCTCGGCCGACACGCCGTTGACCTCGGCGATTGCTCCGACAGAACGATCCCGTGTCGGCTCGTAGTTCGGCGGATCGCCGAGCACATAGAGGTTGTGAAGCATCCCGGCTATGAGCATGGCCACACCTTCGTTCACCGAGCTCCGGCCTTCGCGCTCGACGTTCTCCTCAGCGAGGATCGCGGCTCGAACCTCGGGACGGCGAAGCTCCACGATGCGCTCCTCGATCCGCAGGTGGGCCAACGCGAGGTAGGTGGGGCGGAGCATGAACGGATGCCCAGTCTGGAACCCGACCAGAACCCCGAACGGCCTGCCCGCAACCTGCGGGTAGAGCTTGGCGCCTTCTTCAGTAGCGGCCAGCGAAGCCGCCATCTGCTCCTTCCAAAGATTGGGCGCGCCGGGCACCTGCAGCATCGCGAACGTGACCGGTTGACCGGTCTCCGCCGAGAGCCGGCGCATCCAGTCGACTTCTTTCATGGGCGCCACCAAGTCGAGCCCCGCGGCGCCGGCGGGGGCGAGCTCGAAGACTCCCCCTCCCCCGTCTCGCAGAGCCCGGCCCAGTGCGAACAGCTCGTCCTCGGCTGCGAACGTGCCCGGCACGGGCTCGCCGTCCATCGCCCTGTGGCCGATGGTGCGCGAGGTGGACACTCCCAGGGCCCCGGCTTCCACGGCTTCCTGCACGATCTGGGCCATCGCTTCGATCTCTGCCGGTGAGGCATCGGCGTTGCGCGCGCCCCGCTCGCCCATCACATAGGCCCGCACCGACCCGTGCGGAATCTGAGTGCCCACATCCACCGACCACTGGCGTTTGTCCAGAGCATCGAGATACTCGGGGAACGTCTCCCAGTCCCACTCGATGCCCTCAGCCAAGGCCGCGCCGGGGATGTCCTCGACCCCCTCCATCAACTGGATCAGCCAGTCCTCGGTTCCGGGCTTGACCGGAGCGAACCCGACCCCGCAGTTGCCCATGACCAGAGTCGTAACGCCGTGCAGCGAGGTCGGCTCGAGGGTTTCATCCCAGGTGACTTGGCCGTCGTAGTGTGTGTGAACGTCGACGAAACCCGGTGTTACCAGCAAACCCGTGGCGTCGATGACTTCGCGGGCTTCGCCTTTCAGGTCGGGGCCGACGGCGGCGATGACGCCGTCGGCGATTGCCACGTCGGCGGTGAATCGGTCCGAGCCTGTGCCGTCGACCACAGTCCCGTTGCGGATCAGAAGGTCAAACATTCGTACTCCTTTGCTTTCTGATTTCGGGCCAGCTGATGTCTGGTCATCTCAGGCGGCGCTGCCGGCTCGCGCGCTGCCGGCTCGGACCAGACGCCCCGGCCGCGCACCGGTGTCGGCATCGTCTCGGCGGGTGATCTGCCCGCTCACGATCGTCGCCCGGTAACCCTTGGCGGATTGCACGAAGCGCTTGCCGCCCGCCGGCAGGTCTCGGGCGACGCGGGGCGGCATCAGCGACAGATTGTCGAAGTCGACCACGTTGAGGTCTGCTTTGGCTCCGACCTCGATGGTGCCGCGGTCGGTCATGCCGAAGAGACGGGCGGTGTCGTGGGTCTGTTTCTTTACGATGAACTCGAGGGGCAGCTGTTCACCGCGGCTGCGGTCGCGAGCCCAGTGGGTGAGCAGCCAGGTCGGCTGCGAGGCATCGCAGATCACCCCGCAGTGCGCTCCCCCGTCGCTCAGACCGACGACTCCCGCGGGATGCTGCAGCATCTCGCGCAGTGCGTCGCCGTTGCCGTCGGCGTAGTTGAGGAAGGGGAACAACAGCAGAGCCTTGCCTTCGTCCTCAAGCAGCATGTCATAGAGCAGGTCATCGAGTTCGCGGCCCTGTGCTGCGGCCATTGCTTTGATGGTGCGTTCGGGCCCCGGCTCGTAGTCCGGCGGGTCGCCCAGCACATAGATTCGATGCAGCGAACCCAGAATGAACTGCGAGAAGGGATTGTCTGTGTCGGGGGTCTCAGCAAGGATCGCCGCGCGACGCTCGGGCCGACGAAGCTCCGCCACCAACTCCGGAAGCGGCAGGTCCGCGATCTCATCCCAACTGGGCCTCTGACGCCAGGGACTCAGGCCCTCGAGGCCCAACAGGATTCCGTTGAGCCTGCCTGCGATCTGGGGATGCAGCGACGCGCCGGCCGCGGCCGCAGCAGCAGAGCGGTCCATCAACGCCCGCCACAGTTCAGGTTCGTCGTTGATCTGGACCAGCACGAACGACACCGGCACCCCCGTCTCTTTGGAGATGCGCACCATCCAGTCGATTTCGGTGTGCGGGGCGACCGTGTCCTCGCCGGCCGAGCCCATCGGTGCGAGTTCCAGGAGTCCATGGCCCGCGTCAGCGCAGCCTCTGGCAAGGGCGTACAACTCGTCCTCGGCGGCGAACGTGCCGGGCACCGGTTCGCCGTCCATGGCTGTGTGCGCAAGGGTCCGGGAGGTTGACACTCCGAGCGCCCCAGCGGTCACCGCTTCACGCACGATTCTGCGCATCTCGGCGATCTCTTCGCTGTTGGCGGGTTCGTTTCGGGCGCCCCGCTCACCCATCACGTAGGCGCGCACCGCCCCGTGGGGCACGAGGCAGCCGACGTCGAGCCCCCAGGACCTGCGGTCGAGACTGTCGAGATATTCCGGGAACGTCTCCCATGACCAGTCGATGCCCTCGGCCAAGGCAGCTCCTGGAATGTCCTCGACGCCTTCCATCAACTGGATCAGCCAGTCCTCACTGCCAGGTTTCACCGGGGCGAAGCCGACGCCGCAGTTGCCTGTGACGACCGTGGTCACTCCGTGGCTGGCGGAGGGTTCGAGAACCGGGTCCCAGGTGACCTGGCCGTCGTAGTGCGTGTGCACATCGACGAAACCGGGGATCACGATGCAGCCCTGCGCGTCGATCTCTTTGCGCGCTTCGCCTTCCAGCTCTGGCCCAAGGGCTGCGATTCTTCCCTCCAGGACCGCCACATCGCCGGCATAGGAGTCCGCGCCAGTGCCGTCGATGATGACTCCATTGCGGATCAGCAGGTCATACATGGTCAGTCACCTTCCGGTCGCTTCCGGCCAAGACCGACTCCCACTCTAGAGGCACCCGTCGGTCGGGTCCGAATCCTTCGACCGCCGACCCACGAGTGCATCGACCAAACTGGTGAGGTGACGGTCGAGCCGCGCAGCCGTGGTGCGATATGTGTCCAACGGTTCACCCACCGGGTCCTCGATTTCTTCTCCAGGGCGTCCGATCAACTCTCCGACGCGCTGCGCCGCGACCGTCTCGATGCGGTCTCTGATCTGAATTCGGGCGCGAGCCCCCATTGTCGGCAGAGGCGTGCCCTTTGCCAGACGACTGAACTCGGCGGGGAGAAACACCCGAGACCTGAGGCCCGCGTCGCGCCCTATCACTGCACCCGCATGGATCCTGGTCATTGCCACCACCAGATCCACATCAAGGTCACCGTTGCCGATGCGGCGGCTGACGTGGCCGCCGATGTCCAATCCCATCTCAGCCATGGCCGTCACGGCATGTTCGGTTGCAGGGCGCTGCGACCAACCCAGAGTCCCCGCCGATGCGACATCGGCTTTTACTCCTGCCTCGTCGAACCGGGCCCGCAGAATCGCCTCGGCCATCGGCGAGCGACAGATGTTCCCGGTGCAGACAACCAGCACATCCAACTCGGCCATGTCCCAGCCTTGCATGCAGCCGGCAGAATCCCACTCTTGTGCAGCTCGAAAGTGTCTCACCCCAGGCCGTATCGAGCTCACAGCCGACCAGCTCGAACTCTTGTGCAGCTCGAAAGTGTCTCACCCCAGGCCGTATCGAGCTCACAGCCGACCAGCTCGAACTCTTGTGCAGCTCGAAAGTGTCTCACGCCGAGCCGATGGGCCAGACTGATGGCCTTGAGCGGTTTGAGCAGTTCGGACCATTCGGACCGATCAGACCATTCGGACCATTCAGACCAATCCAGTTGTTTCAACCGTTGATTGAGGAGCGGAGCATTGCCAGGACCACTTGAGGGTGTACGAATCGTTGAGCTCGGAGTGTGGGTCGCGGGCCCCGCCGCGGGGGGAATCCTCTCGGACTGGGGCGCTGATGTGATCAAGATCGAGCCGCTGAGCGGCGACCCGGCCCGCACCTTCCAAACCATGCTCGGCGGTGATATGCCGTCCAATCCGGTGTTCGAACTGGACAACCGCTCCAAGCGGAGCATCGCTTTGGACATATCCGACGACGAAGGTCTGGCGATCGCCAAAGAACTCATCGCAGACGCCGACGTATTCGTCACGAACGTGCGCCTCGCCGGACTCGAACGGCTAGGCTTGGACCACGAGACCCTGCTGGCCGAACATTCCCGGCTGGTGTACGCGGCGATCACCGGGTTCGGCCTCGAAGGACCTGACAAGGACCGCGCGGCATACGATATCGCCGCTTTCTGGGCCCGTTCCGGGATTGCCCACATGCTCACTCCGCCGGGAAGCGACCCGCCCTTTCAGCGCGGCGGCATGGGCGATCACAACGCCGGCATGGCAGCCGCTGCCGCGGTTTGCGCCGCGCTGTACAGTCGTGAACGCACGGGCCGGGGGCAGCTGTGCTCGACCTCATTGTTCCGCACCGGCATCTATACGATCAGCTTCGACCTGTCGGTCACGGTGGGCTGGGGACTCACGCTGGGAGTCGGCAGCCGGGAGACCATGCACAACCCGACCACCAACAACTACGTGACCAGCGACGACAAGCGCTTCTGGGTGGTCGGTCTGGAGGCGAATCGGCACTGGCCGCCACTGGCGCGAGCCGTCGGGCGCCCGGAATGGATCACCGACGAACGATTCGCCACAGCCGCCGATAGGGCACGCAACGGGCCTGAGCTGATCGGAGAGCTCGACAAGATCTTCGTCACCAGGACGCTGGCCGAGTGGGCGGAGATATTCGCCACCGAACCGGACTTCTTCTGGGCGCCGGTGCAGTCGCCCGACGATCTTCTCGCCGATCCTCAGTTCCATGCCGCGGGGGCGCTTGTGGAGGTGCCGGACGAGTCCGCGACGACCTCGATGATCGCCACGCCGGTAGATTTCGACGGCACTCCCTGGGCGCCCCGCCGTCTGGCCCCCAAGCTCGGAGAGCACACCGTGGAGATACTCGACAGCTTGAGGCGTCTCGACGATGCAGAATCTCTGGCCGCTCGGGGCGTGGTGGGCATCCCCGCACGATTGTGAGCTGGCTGTGCGCCGAATTCTTGCGGTTCTGTGCCTGTGTTGTCTCACAGCTTCGGCGTGCGGCGCCTCCGAGGGTGACCTTCCGGATGAGGAGACGGTTGCGACACCGTCGACGACAGAGCGCACACCCTCCGATGCGGGGGCCTCCGAGCCCCGAACAACGCTCGGGCCGCTCGCCGACGACGACCACCCCACGACGACCACCGCTACACCCACCACCGGCACGACCACCACAAGCACCAGCACCACAAGCACAACCACCACAAGCGACGACACCGACTCCGCCACCACGACCACCACCGCCACTACGACCACCACCGCCACTACGACCACCACCGCCACTACGACCACCACCGCCACGACCACCACAAGCACCAGCACCACAAGCACAACCACCACAAGCGACGACACCGACTCCGCCACTACGACCACCACCGCTACAAGCACCGCCACCACGACCACCACAAGCACCGGTGCCACAGGCACCAGCACCACAAGCACAACGGCGCCTGTTGAGGTCGTTGTCTCACCCTGGCCACAGGACCCGCGAACAGTGGAAGATCGCGAGTGGACGGTGAGGATCGAAACCTCCTGGAGCCACGACACCGACGCCTTCACGCAAGGTCTCGAGACACGCGACGGCATCATCTATGAGAGCACTGGGCTCTACGGCGAGTCACGTTTGCGTGCGCTCGACCGTGCCACCGAGCTGCGTTCGGTTGCGATCGACCCGCACCTGTTCGGCGAGGGTCTGACTCTGGTCGGCGACGAGATCATCCAACTCAGCTGGCGCGGGGGTCGGGCATTGCGCTGGGACCGCGAGACCTTCGAGCCGCTCGGCGAGTTCCGCTACGAGGGCGAGGGATGGGGAATCTGCTGGGATGAGGTTGGCTCACGCTTGCTGATGAGCGACGGCACCGCCAAGCTGACACACCGAAACAGTGACGACTTCAACGTCGTGGCAACAACGACGGTTGTGCGCAACAACGAACCGGTCAGGCGAATCAACGAACTCGAGTGCGTAGACGGGCTGGTCGTCGCCAATGTCTGGATGACCGACGAGATCATCGTCCTCGATCCCGATTCAGGCGACGTGCTCGTGTCGATCGACGCTGCCCGCCTGGCCGCCGAAGCCGGCATCTCAGCCGACGAGACCCATGCCGTGCTCAATGGAGTGGCTTACCGAGGGGACGGCAAGTGGATTCTCGGCGGCAAGAACTGGCCCGTGCAGTTTCTGGTCAGGCTCACAGTCGACTGAAGCCCCGTGCTCGGGCGAACCTTAGGCCGCCGTCGCCGTGACTTCAGCAGTGTCACACACCCTGATCATGATTGGGTTCCCTCGCGATCCGGGTTGGGCCGCCATCACAACCGACGTCAATCGGAGACCAAGATGGCTCAATCCGCATCCACCTCATCTCTCGGCCGTCGAGCGCTCGCTCTCAACTGCGGCGTCGCCGCTCTGGCCGATGAGATCGTCGCCATTCCCCCGCCGCCGGGCATCAACCCGAATCCCTACGGGCCGCTGGTGGGCGTTCGCTGCGGCCCGGCGGTACAAGCCGTCGCCTACCCGCTCGCGGCACGTTTGATCGGCTGCGACCCGGGCGATACTCGGATCGCGATCGTCGTCAGCCGCACTGATGCTCCGCAGATCGTTGATCCCCGCAGGGACCAACCTATGACGATCGAGGCGGAGCTCGGTCCGGCGGTCGACGTCGGGCGACGGGTGCTGGGAATGGAGACGCCCGAGGAGACGACGTCTCCGTCCGATGTGCTCGACGTGTTCTGGCTTGACGGGATAATCAGCTCGGCGCTCCGCTCGGGGCCCGAGAAACCGCACAGCTGGGCATCGGTGTCGGTGCTTCACCCTCTGACGGACCAGATGATTGAACCCTGGCGGCTCCGCAACAGACGATTGAGGCTTCCCTTGGGCTGGGACGCCTTTCGCCAACGCGCCTCCAACACCAGCTCACCCTGGCCCGGAATGGATCCGTCGATTGCAGGGTGGCTCGACGACGGATCGTTCGCCCGATGGTGCCTGGCAGACCTTCCCGACAGAGACGCCATTCTCGATGACCTTCGCGACCTCTTGGAGCCTTCGGTAATGGCCTGCGTCGACGAAGCCCTCGCTCCTCCCGGCGAGTGGATCAGGCGATGGCACTGAGCCGCGCTGAACAAACCGAGCGCCAAACGTTGCGAACAGCAGTCGTGCTGGCATCCTTGAGCACGGTGTTTCGCTACCTTCGAGGACTTCCGTGAGCTACAAACCCGGCGACCGCGTCGTCTACCCGCACCACGGCGCAGCCGTTATCGAGAAGAAGGAGAAGCGCACCGCTTTCGGGGAGGAGCGAGACTATCTCGTTCTCCGAATGGCGCACGGCGATCTTGTGCTGTCGGTGCCCGTCGACAAGGTCGAGCAGGTCGGTATGCGCTGGCCCATCTCGACTGAGGATGTCGAGGATCTGTTCGAGGTGCTGGCCAAGCGCGACGTTCGGGAACCTGCCAATTGGTCACGGCGCTTCAAGAACCACCAGGAGAAGCTGAAGTCCGGCGACGTGTACCAAGTCGCCGAAGTGGTTCGCAACCTCGCGCTGCGCCATCACGCGAAGGGTCTGTCGGCGGGAGAAAAATCCCTCTACACGAAGGCTCGCACGGTGCTCATCTCGGAACTTGCCTTCGCGCTGGACGTCGACGAAGAAGTCGCCACGACCCGCGTCGACGCCGCTCTCGTCTAGGAGCCCGAGCGGATTGATCCCGGATCGGGCAGCGAAGCGCAGCGAACAGGAGAGGTAGACAGAACGCGATCGGCTAGGTGTAGTGGACATAGAGGTTGGTAGCTCCGGCGCGGCGCACTGCCGCCGGACTCTGGGCTGCAACGACCATGGGCAGTGGATTGTCAGCGGTGCGAGCGACGGCCCGGTCCGCTCCCAGCGGCGAGGGGTCCTGACCGCGCAGGGCATTCACGACCCTCGGTAGCGCTTGTTTGAACCGTTCGACGATTTCGTCGAAGGGCACCTCGGCAAGTTCAAAGTCAACGCGGAGCGCGCCGGCGGCGAAACCGGCACCGACTCGACCTGGATACGCGGCTTCTAGCCATGCCAAGTCCTCGGCAATGAGCGCATAGGGCCGCATCGGCAGCAGCAACGGGCAGGGCGCCGCCCAGCCGCTCGACATCGACCCGAGCAGCAACCCCGCCAGTTGAATCGGGTTTGGCAGATAGCCCGGGAAGTCAGCGTGGTGCTCGCTCACCATCACCCCGTCGTAACCGGCCGAGACAGCGGCCTGCGCCTGGCTGCGAATCAACTCGACCTGCTCGCAAGGTGCGATGTCATGCGGGTACAGCCGCAGCGACACCGACCCCGACGCGAGCGGCTCACGCAGCATAGTGGTCACCCGAACACTGGTTATCCGAACATCGGCTGTCCGAACACTGGACTCCCGAACACTGGCTGTCCGAACACTGGCTGTCCGAACACTGGCTGTCCGAACACTGGACACCCGAACACTGGACACCCGAACACTGGCTGTCCGAACACTGGTCACCCGAAATAGTGGTCACCCATTCTCCGCGTTTCACCTGTTCCCCGCTTGCAGGAGCCCCTCAGAGCCGTTCGATGATCGTTACGTTGGCTTGACCCCCGCCTTCGCACATCGTCTGCAGTCCATAGCGACCGCCGGTGCGCTCGAGTTCGTGCAGCAAGGTGGTCATGAGCTTTGCTCCGGTGGCGCCGAGCGGATGGCCGAGCGCTATCGCCCCGCCATTGACATTGACCCGCTCATGGGGAATGTCATGCTCGATCATCCAAGCCATCGGCACACATGCGAAGGCTTCGTTGCACTCGAACAGATCAATGTCCGAGACCGACATCTGAGTCTTCTCCAGAGCGTGGGCGGTGGCCGGGATGGGTCCGGTGAGCATGAGAACGGGGTCGTCGCCGCGCACGCTCATGTGGTGAATTCGGGCCCGGGGAGTGAGATCGTGGTCATCGACAGCCCGTTGCGAGGCGATCAGAAGCGATGCGGACGCATCGCTGATCTGGCTGGACACCGCGGCGGTCAAGCGTCCGCCCGCCACGAGCGGCTGGAGCTGAGCCATCTTCTCGACACTGCCGCCACGACGAGGGCCTTCATCGGTGACACAGTCCCCCAGCGGCACAATCTCGGCGTCGAAGCGCCCCTCGTCAATGGCCCGAATCGCCCGCTCGTGGCTCTCAAAGGAGAACTCCTCCATTTCAGCGCGGGAGATGTCCCATTTCTCAGCGATCATCTCGGCTCCGCGGAACTGCGAGATCTCCTGGGTGCCGTAGCGTTGGACCCATCCGGTGGATCCGCTGAACGGGTCTTCGAAACCGAGTTCGGCGGCCAGGGTCATCGCCGAACTGATCGGGATCTGCGACATTTGCTGGACACCGCCTGCAACAACAAGATCGGCGACACCGGCCATGACCATCGTCGCCGCGAACGTCACTGCTTGTTGACCTGAGCCGCACTGGCGGTCGACGGTGGTCCCGGGAACATGGGTGGGAAGTCCCGCGGCGAGCCAGGAGGTCCGGGCGATGTCACCGGCCTGCCCTCCAACCGAATCGACGTTGCCGAACACGACGTCCTCGACTGCCGCCGGGTCGATTCCGGTCCGCTCGATCAGGGCGCTGATCGACGCAGCCCCCAGATCGGCCGGATGGATGTGGGACAGCCCTCCGCCTCTTTTGCCGGTGGGCGTTCGAACAGCATCGATGATGTAAGCCTCAGACATGCCTACATCCTGCCCGCATCAGGTGTTGATCTCCACATCAGTCAAGAAGAGAAACGCCGAGTACAGAATCCCGAGTTCGACGGTGACTAGTCGGGTTTGCGGCCCAAAGTCGCGATCGATGCGGGGCTCATCATCACAAATCCCTCCGCACGGACCTGTTCCAGCGCCAACTGGCCGTCGGCTTCGTTGACTACCCCCGCGGTGACCATGTACGGGATCGCCCTCTCAAGGGCCAGGAACCACCACTCGCCGCTCGGCTCGTGCGGGCGCATAGCCCAGACATCGCCCACAACGTCAAGGTCGACGAGACCGACGGCGCGCATCCGGTCGAGGGCCTGAAGCCCGAAGTTCGGATCGCGCCATTCGTCGAGGCTTCCCGCCGACATGATCTGGTGGATGGTCTTGTACGGCTCGGGCAGCCCCTGTTCGCCGAAACCCAGAAACGTGCCGTGTCCTTGCTTGGTTCTCGGCCGGCTCTTGTTGCTCTTGCTTCAACCTTGTCGTATCTGGCCCTTGAGGCTGCGCGGGCTGCTGGGTTGGCGTCT
This sequence comes from Acidimicrobiales bacterium, assembly GCA_965116485.1. GTDB lineage: Bacteria > Actinomycetota > Acidimicrobiia > Acidimicrobiales > Aldehydirespiratoraceae > VXYK01. Next base: position 1,580,250 of record OZ220692.1, on the reverse strand, counting down.
GCCTCAAGCACAAGGAAAGCTCTTGGCCGTGACCGCCGCCAACCACAACGCCGGAGAATCCGCCGAGCAAGCGGCGTACCGATCCGAGGTTCGGGCCTGGTACGACGCCAATGCGACTCCCAAAGGTGAGGATTCACCCTGGGAGACCAACGTTCATCGAGATCCGCAGGCCGCCCGGCGCCACTTCGAGGCGTCCGAGGCCTGGCAGGGCCGCCTGTTCGAGGCGGGTTTCGCGGGGATCGCCTGGCCCAGAGAGTACGGAGGCGGCGGGGGCGAGTCCTGGATGACCCGCATCGAGCGTGAGATCTCGCTCGACTACGAGGAATGGGTCGGGTTTGCCGGTGCCACGATCGCCATGCTGGGACCGACACTGCTCCGCCACGGCAGCGAAGAGCAGAAGCGGGAGTTCCTTCCCAAACTGCTGTCCGCTGAGTTGACGTTCTGCCAACTCTTCAGCGAACCCGGTGCTGGTAGCGACCTGGCCGCGCTCGCCACAAGGGCCGAACGTGACGGCGACGAGTTCATCGTCAACGGACAGAAGGTGTGGAACAGTTCCGCGCAGTTCTGCGACTGGGGTTTTGTACTGGTTCGCACAGACCCCGACGCGCCCAAGCACAAGGGCATCACCTTCTTGTTGGTGGACATGTCGACGCCGGGAATCGAGGTTCGACCGTTGGTGCAGATCAACCGTTCGGCGCACTTCAACGAGGTTTTCCTGTCCGATGTCAGGGTGCCGGTCGCCAATGTGATCGGTGAGATCAATGAGGGTTGGCTGCCGGCTCGCACCGTGTTGTCGAACGAGTCGGCGTTCATTGCCGGTGCGCGCATCCCGACCCGTACGAAGCTGATTGAACTGGCTGCTGACAAGGGGCGCCTCAGCGATCCCGTTACGCGTCAGGACCTCGCCGACTACTGGTGCCGCGAGATGATCTCAACTTGGATGGGAGAGCAGGTCCAGCACGCGATCCGCCGCGGTGAGTCGCCGCCACTTGACCCGGGGCTCATCAAGTTGATGGCTTCGAGCAACAGGCGCCTGTCGGGTGATCTCGCCGGCCGGATCATGGGCGCGGAACTCGATGCGGGCAGCGGCGAGAAGGTCTTCTGGGCACAGATGGAACTGCTCGGCCGCTATTCGATCTCTATCGGTGGCGGCACAGACGAGGTTCTCAAGAACAACATCGGTGAGCGCTCACTGCAATTGCCCCGCGAACCCGGTTACGACAAGAATCAGCCGTGGCGTGAAATCCCCCGCTCCTAGCCGAGCCGCGGACCAAGCTACACCGATCTTGAAGAAGCTATTTCACCGCCGACCAGCAACTCCGCAAGTCCGAAGCGACGTCGCTCACCGGACGGCCGCGGCCGACCTGGCGTGTCGCCCAACGCGCTGCTCGGGTCGTCAACAACGCCCGCGGCGGCGCGAGGCGAATACCGCCGCCGTGTCTCAACCGCGTGGCGCGGCGGTAGCCTGCTAACGCACCGGACCATGTGGACGACGCGGACGTTGGACACCATCCCCGCTGCGGGAGTATCCCCCGATGAGCCCCTTCTTCGCCGATCTCGGCGTTTCCGATTCAATTGTCGCGGTCCTGGACCGGCGTCGCATCACGTCACCGTCTGAGATCCAAACCGCCACGATCCCCGACCTGCTGAAGGGCCGTGACGTCGTCGGACGCGCCCCCACCGGGTCGGGCAAGACGCTTGCTTTCGGGATTCCTCTGCTGACGCGCGTGCAGCGAGCCGAACCGAAGTTTCCGAACGCGCTGATCCTCGCGCCGACCCGTGAGCTGGCCGAGCAGATCGCGACCGAACTCCGACCCGTAGCCGAGGCTGTAGAGCGCCGGATCTCGGCGGTGTATGGAGGGGTCGGCCTCGAGCCTCAGATCAAGAAGCTGCGCCAGGGAGTCGATGTGCTCGTGGCGACACCCGGCCGTCTCGAGGACCTCATTGAACGCCGTGCCGTCAGCCTCGGCAGGGTCTGCACCGTCGTGATCGACGAGGCCGATCGCATGGCCGACATGGGTTTCATGCCTGCCGTGCGCCGCATTCTCGACGAAACGGCCGAGTCTCGTCACACGATGCTGTTCTCGGCGACCCTCGACGGTGACGTCGGCAAGCTCATCAAGCAGTACCAGAGCGATCCGGTACGTCATGCGGTGGGGTCCCCCACACCGGACATGAGGGCTGCACAACACTATTTTTGGGAGATCCCCAGGCCGCAGCGACTCAGTCTGTGCGCTTCGGTGATAGCCACATTCGGCTCCACAATCGTGTTCACACGCACTCGCCACGGTGCTGATCGAGCGGCCCGGCAACTCAATCGCGTGGGAATTCCCGCAGCTGCCATCCACGGCAACCGCTCTCAAGCGCAGCGTTCCAGAGCGCTTCGTGAGTTCGCCTCGGGGAAGGCCCTTGCGCTGGTCGCCACCGACGTGGCGGCTCGTGGCATTCACGTCGACGGTGTCGAGTGCGTTGTCCACTACGACCCCGTCGATGAGGACTCCGCCTATATCCACCGTTCGGGAAGAACCGCACGCGCCGGAGCGGTCGGCCAGGTGGTGTCGTTCGTGGACCCGTCCCAGATCAGGCTGGTCAAAGCCATGCAACGAAGGCTTGAACTGTCACAGGAGATCTCAGCGCCGCCCCCGCTCGACGGCCCGGCCGTGTCTGTCCCTCCTACGGATCCACCCTCAAGCAACGGTCACTCCAAGCACAAGCACAAGCCCAATCCCAATCCCAAGACCAAGCCCAAGCAGCGCGGACCGGACCATCCGAACAAGCCCAAACGCCAGAACAAATCCAAACACCGCCGTCGGCAACGCGTGCCCAGTGGCGCCGCGCAACGACACACAAGTTCTGCAGGTCACTCCCGGCGACGCTCTCGTTGACGGCCCGCTCGGCCCACTCAGCGAGGAAGGCCGACGAACTACCCGAGCAGAAACTCTCGGGTCACCGAGAGCGATCTGGGGTCTTGCAGCATGAAGACGTGGCCTCCCTCGAAGACTTCAAGCCTCGCGTCGGGCACGCCGGCAACGATCGCTTCGGAGTTGGCGACCGGGGCGATCCCGTCGTGAACCCCCGCGCACACCAGCGTGGGCGTAAATATCGAACCGAGGTCGGCGGTCACATCATGGTGACGGCGTGCTTGGAGTTGGCCTGGCTCCCCTAGTCTGGCGTTCTGGCCCGGAACCAGGTCAGATTCGCACTTCGTAATAGCGGTTCAGCGGATCGATCTCGAACTCGCGGACGTCGACACTGCCGAATCCCGCATCGAAAGCCAGTTGCTCGAACACCTCAACGGTGAGCCCCAGCGTGCCGAGACCGGCGCCGTCGGGCTCCGACATCGCCGAAGACATGCAGTAGAGGATCGACATGGCGTACATGAGCGGCAGCACGGGGATGTTGCGATTCTCCTCGAGGCCCCCTCTGGTCTTGATGTCGGCGACCATCCACACGCCGTCGTCCGCCAGACAGGACCTGGCTGCGGAAGCTGCCGCTTGTGGATCGGGAAGGTCGTGGAGCACATCGAGAGTCACCAGAAGATCGACTTCGCTCAGGTTCGCCAGATCATCAAATGTGCCGGACCGGAACGACAGATTGGAGAGGCCCTCGCTTGCCGCCCGCTGGTTCGCCGACTCGATCGCGTGGGCCGACGGGTCGATGCCGACCACTGTCGATTCCCGATAGGCGCCGGCGATGGCCGCCGCGGCCACGCCCGAACCGCAACCCACGTCGACAACTGTCGCCCCCTCTGTCAACCGCTCAGTCATCTGATCAATGGAGTCGAGGATCACCGGCACCAGCCAGGCCCGCTGACCTGAAGCGCTCATTGCGGCCTGAAAGTGACAGGCATGGACTCCGTGTTCGCTCCAGGTCATGCCCAATCCGGTTTCGAACGCCTCGGCCGTGCGATTGATCTCGTGATGGGTGATGGGGAGCCCGAACACGCCAGCGGTCGCCGCGGGATGGTCCGGTTCACACAGCGTCGCGCTCGCCTCGGGCGTCAGGTTGAACCGGCCGTCGGCGTGCTCGGCCAAGCCCGCCGCCGCCACTGCGCAGAGCCATTCACGGATCCAGCGCTCATGCAGGCCGGTCGCGTCTGCGAGTTCAACCGAAGTCGATTCCGGTGAGGCGTTGAGGGCATCGAACAACCCGAGGCGCACTCCCAGATGGACGATGGCGCTCATGGCCTCGCCCTGTTTCATGCGGTACAGATCCTGGATCGTCTGTCCGAGGAGTTCCAGGTCGACTTCAGTGCGCATCAGTTTGAGTCCTTGTGAGCTGATCGAGATCAAGCAATCGGGTGCGGAGCATATTGAGCGCCATGATGCAACTGAACTGCCGGATGCGCTCACGATCGAACGGCAGGTTGATGGTGGTCGCCTCAGAGAAGCCTCTGCCAGCCGCTCCCCCGCCGGCGTTGCCGCTAGTGCTGCCGCTGGTGCTGCCGCTGGTGTTGCCGCGGACGAAGATACCGATGCAAACGACACCGGCGTCGACTCCCTCGTGGGGCTCGGGTCCGGCGACGCCCGACAGGGCGAGGCCGACGTCTGCGTCGAGAACACGGCAGGCGCCTTCGGCCATCTCGACCACCATCTGTTCGCTGACCGCAGCCACATCGGCGGTACCGAGAAGCGACCGTTTGAGATCGCGGTGATATGGGATCACGCCTCCTCGAAACACGTCGCTGCAACCAGGATTGCCGACGATCCGGTTCGAGATGAGCCCTCCGGTGAACGACTCGGCCAAGGCGAGGGTCATCCGGCGGGTACGCAACAGGTCCAGCACGACTGACTCCATCGTGTCGTCGTCGGTTCCGAACACGATGTCGCCGATCAGGGCTCGCACTCGGGTTTCCTCGTCATCGAGAATGGCGAGGGCTTCGGTCTCGCTGTGGGCTTTGGCGGTGATCCGCACCTTCAGACCTTCGAGGCCGCTGGCAAGGAAGGCGATCGTCGCCGCGCCGGTTTGGTCGAGACGCCGGATCTCCTCGTCGAGCTGTTCGGCCAGGCCGGACTCGGACTGACCCCAGGTGCGCAGGATCCTGCTGCGGATCACCGCGGTGATACCCGCCCGTTCCCGCAGATCCGGCAGGACGCCCTCCAACACCATCTGCTTCATCTCCCAGGGCACACCCGGAACCGCGTAGATCACCTTTCCTTCTCTGGCTCCGCTGAGAGGGCAGATCAACCCCGCGGCCGTACCGGGCATTGCGGGATTGACGCGGGCGCCGGCCGGCACGTCGGCTTGACGCTTGTTGTTCTCGGGCATGTTGCGACCGCGGCCGCCGAACATTGTTTGTATCCTGGCGATGATCCGTTCATCGCGGACCAGTTCCACATCCATCACCGCGGCTATCGCCTCGCGGGTGATGTCGTCCTGGGTGGGGCCCAGACCGCCGCAGACGATCACTGCTTCGCTGCGATCAAGGGCCTGGTCGAGTACTGAGATCATGCGCTCGAGGTTGTCGCCGACCTTTGTCTGGTGATGGCTGTCGATGCCCACGAGCGCGAGCTGTTCACCGATCCACGACGAGTTGGTGTCGACGATCTGCCCAAGCAGCAGTTCGGTCCCGACCGCCACGACCTCACAGTTCATCGGCGCTCCTCGGATCACTCACCTGTGGTGCTCAGCGCATTCTGGCCGTCGATCAGGTACTGGATCCCGGACACGAGGGTCCACACGACCGCGATCCACAACATCACGTCGATCAGAGTGTCCTGGTCTTCAAGCGTCGGCATCACCGCCATGGCCAACGCGACCCCCTGCACGAAGGTCTTGTACTTGGCTGAACGCCGGGCCGGCAGGGCCAGTCCATGACGCGCCCAACGGCTCCGCCACGCGGTGATCCCCAGTTCGCGCACGGCCATGAGCGTCACCGGAAGCCACCAATAACGATCCACCGCCACCAGGCAGAATCCAGACCCGAGGATCACCACCTTGTCGGCCAAGGGATCCAGAAATGCACCGCTACGGCTGACCACGTTCGCCCGACGCGCAACCTTGCCGTCGAAGAAGTCGGTGCTGGCCAATGCGACGCCGAGTCCGAAAGCCGCCCAGGAGACTCCTCGCGTGTCCTCGGCTGAAAGGACGAACCAGAACAGCAGCGGCGCGAACAGCAGACGCATGATGGTCAGCAGATTCGCCGGATGCGTGATCCCGGCGCTGCGCGGCACCGCCAGATCGCTCACCGCGCCTCCAGATCCGGGCCGATCGCCGCGCTGACGGTCAGAGTCCGGATCGTTCCCACCTCAAGAGTCTGGGGCACAGAAATGATCCCGTCGATTTCAGGCGCCTCTCTATAGCTGCGTCCGACCCCGGGCCCATCCACAAGAACTTCGACTTCGCTGCCGATCAATTCGTCACGTTTGGTGGCCGTGATCGTGTCTTGCACCTCGGACAACTCTGCGAGGCGGTCCGCGACGACCCCAGGATCAACCTTGTGGTCCAGAGTCGCCGCGTAGGTTCCCACCTCTTCGGAATAGGCAAAGAAACCGCACCAGTCAAGCCTTGCTCGTTCGATGAACTCCAGAAGCTGGTCGTGGTCCTCCTCGGTCTCGCCCGGGTAACCGACGATGAAGTTGGAGCGGAACGCCGCACGGGGTTCTGAGTCGCGGATCGTCTCGATCCGATCCAGGAACTTCTCGCCGTTGCCCCAGCGGCGCATACTCCGCATCAATCGGGGCGATACATGCTGAAGCGACAGATCGAAGTAGGGAACGCCGGTGTCACAGATTGTCTCGATCAGGACGTCGGACAGGTCCGAGGGGTAGAGGTACAGCAGTCTGACCCTGTCGACCTCGGCGGACACGGCTCGTACCAGTTCGACGATCGATCGCTTGCCGACGCCTTGATCCCTTCCGTAGGCCGCCAAGTCCTGCGCCACCAGGACGATTTCTTGAGCCGCGAGCTCTTCGACCTCCGACATGATCTGTTCAATCGTGCGACTGCGTTGCGGACCCCGAAACGACGGGATGGCGCAGAAACCACAGGCCCGATCGCATCCTTCGGCGATCTTCACATAGGCCCAGGGCCGTCGTGAGGCAGGTCGCGGCAGGTTGAGCAGATCGAAGTCGGGCACTCGTCGAGCCGGGCCGCGGGTCGGTCCGAGCACAACGGGCACGGCCGCGGGTCCCGCCGCAGACTCGGCTACCGGCTCAACCTGCTGTCCATCAGGGTCTTGACCCGAGGCGCCCGCAACCGCCGGCACAAGCGACATCCCGAACGGCGCCAGATGATCGATCTCGGGCAGCTCGGCGGTCAGTTCATCGCCGTACCGCTCCGCCATGCAGCCGGTCACCACGAGCCGGGCACCGGGGCGGCGTTGCTGCGCGACCGCCAGGATCGTCTCCACCGACTCCTCGCGAGCCTCTTCGATGAACGTGCAGGTGTTGACGACGACCACATCGGCAGTTTCCACATCGGTCGCAGCCACCATGCCGGTCTTTGCCAGGATCCCCTCCAATTTGTCGGAATCGACCTGATTCTTGGGACATCCAAGCGTCACGATCGCATATGACTGGTGAGATGACCGGGTTGATGAATGGGTTGACATCGTGAATCCGAACGTGCCCTAAGTCGTCGCCAGGACCACTATCGAAGCAACCCACATGGCCAACAGGAAGATCCCCTCTTTGCGGCTGACTTTCAATCTGGCGATCATCATCAACGCACTCACGACAACGATGGCGACCATCATCGTCGAACCCCACACAGACAGGTTGGACTCGAGAACCCGCCCCGGGCCCGCGAGCGCGATCGCGCCGCCCACCGCGAAGCTGTTGAACATGTTGGAGCCGAGCAGATTCCCGATCAGGAGCTCGATCTCGCCCCGGCGCGCGGCGGCAATGGCCGTGAACAGTTCGGGCGCCGAAGTGCCGACAGCCACCAACGTGAAGCCGATGAAACCTCCCGTGAGATTTAGTTCGTCGGCTATGCGTTCGGCACCGGCGACGACGAACCATGCCGAACCGGCCACGAGCACCAGCCCGACGATGGTGCGGATCGTTTCGGTGGTCGCCGAAGGCACTGCGTCGCCGACGAGCTCCCCCAACTCGTCGGGAAGCGCTCCGAGCTCGACGTCGGTCGAGATCTCCGGTCCTGTGGGTTCGGTCGGCGCAGCCGCTGGACGTTCGCTCGGGCGCGATGGAGGGGTCTGTGCCGGATGCCGGGGCGAGGTGCGCAATATGAACCCCAACGCTCCTACCAGCAGGAGCAGCAGAACAATGCCCTCCAATCGCGTGAAGTCTCCCTGGACCAACCCTGCAAAGACGACAACCGACGCGACCGATATCGGAACCTCGCGGCGCAGTATCGAGGGTTTCACTGGCACCGCGGCCAACAGCGTCGCGCAGCCGAGCACCAACGAGACGTTGGCGACGTTGGAGCCGATGACGTTGCCGACGCCGATGTCGAGATTTCCCTCCGCAGCAGCGATTCCGGACACGACCATCTCCGGGGCGCTGGTACCGAAACCCACGATCACCGACCCGACGATCACCGGCGCGATGCGCATTGTGACCGCCAAGCGGACCGCTCCCTTCACGAACTGATCCGAGGCCACAGCGAGCACCAGCAGTCCGCCGACCGCGTAGACAAGGCCGATAATCATTGATCTTCAAAACTACCGATCAAAAATCGGTATCGGTCTCATCGCCATCGGTCTCATCGCCATCGAACCCGATACTGGAGCCATCAATGCCTGACCCACCAGTACCGGCCCCGTGAATCTCTGGTTCAGCGGAGCTTGATCCGCCTCCGCGAGGAATGCCTGGGGTTCCACCGGTCTGCCGACGCTGTTCGAACTCTTCGCTGCTGATCAGCACTTCTCGAGCCTTGGAACCCGTCGACGGTCCGACAACACCCTGCTGTTCCAGGAGATCCATGATGCGCCCCGCTCGCGCGAACCCGACCCGGAGCTTGCGTTGCAGCATTGAGGTCGAGCCGAGTTGGGTCCCCACGACCAGTTCCATGGCCGCACCGAGCAGTTCATCGCCGTCTTCGGTGGTTTCGGCCGGGGTCGCGGTAATCGAGTCGAGCGGCGAGTCGGTGATCCCGCCGTCGGTGATCTGCGCAGAGGCGGGACCTGCGGGCGCGTCCGCTGTGCCGGGCGCGTCCGCTGTGCCGGGCTCGGCGGTCACGGCCGGGTCGGCTTTCAACTTCATGGCCTGATCACGCCAATGGCCCACAATGGCTCGAACCTCGGACTCCTCAACCCAGCAGCCCTGTATGCGATGCAGTGCTGAAGATGACGTGCCCAGCATCAGAAGGTCACCGCCTCCCACCAGGCGCTCCGCTCCCGCCTGGTCGAGAATGACCCTGGAATCCGTGAGGCTCGATACGGCGAAGGCCCAGCGGCTCGGAATGTTGGCCTTGATGACGCCAGTGATGACGTTGACCGACGGGCGTTGCGTGGCGATCACCAGATGGATTCCGACGGCCCTGGCCATTTGGGCTATCCGCGCAATCGACTCCTCCACATCGCGCGCTGCCACCATCATCAGGTCGGCGAGTTCGTCGACCACCACCAGGATGAACGGCAGGCGGCTGTAGGTGACCGGCTCGCCGTCGTCGTTGAGCACTCCGAGACGGGGCTTCAAGGTACCGCTGTCGACAGCCTGGTTGTAGCCGGTGATGTCGCGCACGCCCACGTCTGCCAGAAGGTCGTAGCGGCGATCCATCTCGCGCACCGCCCAAGCCAGGGCGTTGGCGGCCTTGCGGGGGTCGGTGACCGGCGCGGTGAGCAGATGCGGGATCTTGTCGTACTGCCCCATCTCGACCCGCTTCGGGTCGACGAGGATCATCCGCACCTGGTCCGGGGTCGAGCGCATGAGTACCGAGGACAGCAACGAGTTCAGACACGACGACTTGCCCGAACCGGTGGCCCCCGCGATCAGCACATGGGGCATGCTGGCGATGTTCGCCACCACGTTGTGGCCGTTTATGTCACGACCGATCGCGACCTCGAGGGGGTGGGAGGCCTGCTGCGCCTCCTTCGACGCCAGGATGTCGCCGATCGTGACGATCTCGCGTTTGTTGTTGGGCACCTCCACGCCGATCGCCCGGCGCCCTGGGATCGGGGCGAGGATGCGCACGTCCGGCGATGCCATGGCGTAGGCCATATCCTTGCGCAAGCTCTCGAACTTCGTGACCTTCACTCCCTCGCCCAACGTCAGCACGTAACGGGTGACGGTCGGACCGACAATCGGTTCCAGCAAGGTGGTTTCCACGCCGAACTGGGAGAGCGTGACCTGCAGCCGCTTGCCGCGCTCCGCCACGTCGATCGTGTCGATCTCCTGTTTGCGGCTGCGAGACAGCAGCGACATGGGCGGAAGCGTCCACTGGCTCATCTCCAGCGGCAGCTTCTGCTCGGTGACCACCCCCGGTTCGAGCTTCGGTCTGCTGATCCGCCGCTTCGTCGGCTCTGGCTCTGCTGCCGCTGCTCCGCCGGCTTCGTCTCGGGGGAGGCCGGCTGTGTCGTCTGCTGCCGAAGCAGATTCGTCAGCGTGAGCATCGTCGGCAAGAGAATCGTCGGCAAGGGAATCGCCCGTGCGAGCATTCTTGGCGAAGGCACCCTCACCGGCGGGTTCCGCTCCATCGACGACAGCCCCGAACTCATGACCGTCGGAGACCTCGACCCGCGTCTGGGTGGCTTCGGGTTTGGCGGATTCGGGCTTGGACAGGTCGCTGAACAACGCCTGAACCTGCCCCTTCAGCCAATTCAGGGGCGGGCGGACGATCATGAGAAGACCCCGGCCCAGGGCGCCCGCGGAACTGCCGGTCAACACGATCAGCCCGACGATGCCCAGCAAGCCGAGAATCAGGACGCTCCCGGCAACCGCTGCCGCGGCATGGAGTGCGCCACCGACGCCCATCCCGAGCACGCCACCGGCTGCTCCCAGATCATCGACTGTGTCGCCGATTCCGGGGCGGTCCGAGACGACGTGCAGAAGCCCGCTCAGCGACACGAGCAGCAAGATCCCGCCGACGGTGACGCGTGCGGGCCATTCGGAATCGCCTTCACCCCCCGTTCCGCGGATGAACGCAACCCCTAGGGCAACCAGACCGAGCGGCACAACGAAGCGAATCAGCCCGACCGCCACCGCGAGCCCGTCGTCGACCGCAACCCCCACAACACCCGCGGCGTCGAACCACAAGCTGGCCGCGCTCAGCAAGCCCGCCAGGATCGCTCCCAGTCCCCACAGATCGCTTCGATGGCCTGACAACACGCCGAGAACCGAGCGCCGAGAGACTCCCGACTTCGCCGAGGCGCGCTTTGAGTCTTTCTTGGAGTCGTTCTTGGAGTTTGCGGAGTTTGCTTTGCCGGCCACGATACCGAAACGCTACCAGCGGGGTAGGTCAGCCTCAGGCACCCCACCGGCTGGCCGGCTGATGAACCAGCCTCTCAACCGTCGCGGACCATCGGCACGATCATCGGGCGGCGCCTGGTCCGCTCCGAGACGATGCCGCCCGCGGCTCGCCGCACTATCCGCGAGAGACGACCAAGATCATCGATGTCATCGGCGAGCGCACGCATCACCGCCCGCTCGACCGCATCGACAACGGCTGTTTCGTGGGCACTCAAGGCCGGTTGTTCCACCCAACCGCGCGAAACCACGTCGGGGCCGGCCAACAATTCCCGCCGCTCGACATCGACGTGTACAACCACCGCCACAAAACCACCGTCGCCCAATGCTCGGCGGTCGCCGAGCACGGCGTTGCCCAGGTCGCCGACGGTGCCGTCAACATAGAGGTGATCGCCGCCGACCGACCCGAGAAGCACCAGCCCGGAGTCGGACAACTCCAACTGGTCCCCGTCCTCAGCCAGGACCACATGATCGTCGTCCATCCCCATCTCTATGGCCAGGTCACGATGCGCCACGAGGTGGGCGTATTCGCCGTGCACCGGAACGAAGAACTCGGGCACTGCCACGGAATGCAATGTCTGGAGCTCGGCCTGTTTGCCGTGTCCGCTGGTATGGACGTCGACCTGCCCGCTGTGGACGACCTTCGCGCCGAGGCGGGCGAGGCCGTTGCGGACCGCGGCTACCGCGGTCTCATTCCCTGGAATCGGATGTGCTGAGAATATGACCGTGTCGTTCTCGTCGAGGGTCAGCCAACGACTCTCTCCCCTCGCCATCCGGGTGAGCGCCGCCCGGGGCTCGCCCTGGGAGCCGGTACACACGACACAGACCCGTGCGGGATCGAGGTCGTCGATGTCTTCGGCGTCTTTGATCGCATGGTCTCCGATCCGGAGAATCCCCACGTCCCGCGCGAGCTTGATGTTGCGGCGCATCGACAGTCCTACTGGGACGACCACCCGGTTGGTGGCCAACGCAGCATCGGCCACCTGCTGCAGTCGATGGATGTGGCTGGCGAAAGAGGCAACCACCACACGACGCTCGGCATTGGCGTGCAACAGGCCTGTGAGGACCGCGCCGATTTCCTTTTCTGAGCGGGACGCGCCCGGGCTGTCGGCGTTGGTCGAATCAGCGAGCAACAGTCGGACGCCCGGATCATTCGCCAGCGCGCCGATCCGCGACAGATCCGTACGGCGACCATCGATGGGGGTCAGGTCCAGCTTGAAGTCGCTCGAGTGGAGGATCACCCCTTGGTCGGTGTGAAAGGCGGTGATGTTGCCCGAAGGAATGGAGTGGGTCACCGGCAGGAACTCACAGTCGAACGGACCGATCATCATCCGGTCGCCGTCGCTGACTCGGCGCAGATCTGCCCTGTTGTTCAAGCCGGCTTCGCGAAGCTTGTGCTTGATCATGCCGAGAGTGAACTCCGACCCGTATATGGGCAGCGTCATATGGCGGAGCAGGTAGGGCAGTGCGCCGATGTGGTCTTCGTGGGCATGTGTGGCGATCACCGCGTCGACCCGGTCGGCGTTGGCGATCAGCCAGTCGAGGTCGGGAAGAACCGCGTCCACCCCGGGCAGATCATCCCCGGCGAACATCTGGCCGCAGTCGAGGACCACGATTCGACCCTCGGTTTCGATCGCCGCGCAGTTGCGGCCGATCTCGCCGAGACCACCGAGAAAGGTGATGCGTACAGGTTCTGCCATATCAGGACCGGCCCATGTCAGCAACAGCCCATGTCAGGAGCGGCCATGTCAGGAGCGGCCCATGTCAGGAGCGGCCCAGTGCTGCAACAGCCCATGTCAGGAGCGGCCCGTGTCAGCAACAGCCATGTCAGCGACAGCCCATGTCAGGAGCGGCCCAGTGCTGCGAGCACCGCCTGAGCCTCCGCTTCGAGGCCGTCGGGTTCGGGCCCCATGGGCGGGCGCGTCGGCCCGCCGGGCAGGCCCATGATCCGCAGCATCGCCTTGGTCGGGACGGGATTGGGGGCGTCATCGCCCGTCTCGAACTGATAGGACGGGATCAGCCTGCGGTTGATCTCAGCGGCGGAGTACACGTCGCCGGAGAAGAACGCCTCCATCATCTCGGCCACCTCGGATCCGATCCAGTGTGTGGCCACGCCGATTGTGCCGACCGCGCCGATCGCCAGCAATGCCAGAGTGAGCCCGTCGTCACCGCTGTACACCTCTGTGTCATCGGGGGAGATCGCAAGCAGCCTGGCGGTCTCGGCGGGGTTGGCCGAAGCGTCCTTCACGCCGATGATGTTGGGCACCTCGGCGAACAACTCCGCCATGGTCTCAGTGGTGATCTTGCGGCCTGTGCGAGTGGGAATGTCGTAGAGCAGGATCGGCAGGTCAGTGGACTGCGCGCATGCACGAAAGTGTTCGCTGAGGCCGGCTTGACTCGGGCGGTTGTAGTACCCCGCAACATGCAGGAGCCCTGCTGCCCCCGCTTCGGTGGCGCGTTCGCTCAATTCCACCGCGGCACGGGTGTCGTTGCTGCCTGTGCCTGCAACCACCGGCTTGTCGACGGCTTGCACCACCGCAGCAATCAGATCGATCTGCTCGTCGTGTGTGAGGGTCGGACTCTCGCCTGTGGTGCCCGCTACTACCAGGCCGTCGCTGCCGCCTTCGGTGGTGAGGTGGCGGGCCAGTCGTTGAGCTCCGTCGAGATCGAGCGATCCATCGGAGTTGAACGGCGTGACCATTGCGGTCAACACGCGCCCGAAGCGCGCTTTCGTGGGGCTTGGGTGCATCTGGTCAGCCTGCATCCTGCTATCGTGCCACGCCGAAGCGGGAGTTGGCTTCCAATTCTGATCTTTGTGGGGTGAGTCTGTCCATGGCGGCTCAGTGCAGCGACTCACGGTGACGCCTGCGCAGGATCAACACGTAGACGACGATGGCGCCCGCAGAGAAGAAGAACCACTGGAACGCATAGGAAAGATGCGGACCGTCGTCGAGGCTCTCGGGGGGCACGGGTATGGGCAGTGAGGCGCCGCTGGACTGCTGCGTATCCGGCTGCTGTCTGTCGAGTTGGACCCACAGGTCCGCTACGGCAAGACCGGTGAGCTCCCCGGCCCGGTCAAGGTCCAACCGGTTCAACTCGGTCAGGATGGCAATGTCGTCGCTGCCGATACTCCCGCCGCCGACGCTCTTGAACGCCCGACCGACGACCACCACCTCGCCATCGGGGGCACTGAGATCCTGCTCATGCACCCCGGCGGCCCATAGACGGGGAACCCAGCCCCGACTGATGACCACGACCGTTCCATCAGACAGTTCCATGGGTGTGACCAGCCAGTTTCCCGGTTCGGTTTCGTAAGTCCGGTTGGCAACCAGAAAGGAATGCTCGTCCAAGTATCGGCCGACGACGAGCGTCGGTGTGTGGTCCGGCGGCAACGTCGGCAGTGCCAGCAACATCTCGATTGCCTGCGGCTCGGCCTCGACGATCGCCGAGATTTCGCTGTTTCGATCCTGTCGTTGGTCGAGGCGACGGATCTGCCAGAACCCCAGGTTGATCATGGTGACGACCATGGCCAGCACGAACAGGTGCGAGAGCACCCAGCGAGTCGACGCCAACCAGCCCCGCGGCGACGCTGGGCGTGCTGACCTCTCAACCGACCGCTGAACTGATCGAGAAGGATTCTCCGGCTCAGAGATCGAGGAAGGCATCTAGGCCGAGGGTCAACCCCTCGAAGTCGGCGATCCGCTTGCAGCCGAGCAGGACACCGGGCATGAACGAGGTGCGATCGATCGTGTCGTGACGTATCGACAGGGTCTGCCCGGTCGTGCCCATGAGCACTTCCTGATTGGCGACAACACCGCTCATCCTCACGGAATGAACTCGCACCCCGCCGGGACCTCCACCTCCTCGTGCCCCTGGGATGACCTCGTTGTGGGTTGGGTCATCGGCCCATTCAGCCGACGCCGACGCAATCCTGTGGGCGGTGTGGACCGCGGTGCCCGAAGGGGCGTCCACCTTGGCGTCGTGGTGATACTCGATCACCTCGGCCGTTGAGAAATGCGGCGCCGCCAGTTCGGCGAAACGCATCATCAGCACCGCTCCGATGGCGAAATTGGGCGCTATCAGGCAGTTGCTCTCGGTGAAGACGTCAGCGAACAGCGCCAAGTCCTCATCGCTGAATCCGGTGGTGCCGACCACCGCGTGAATTCCGTTGGCGGCCAGGAACCTGAGCGTTTCACGAGCGGCCGAAGCGACCGTGAAATCAACGACCACCTCGCATCGGGTATCGAGCAGAATCTCAAGGAGATCGTCAGGGGGGTCATTGGGCGGGTTCTTAGGGGGGTCTTCAGGCAAGTCTTGTATGTCGATCGCAGCCACCAGCTCGAGGGCCGGGTCGTCTCGAACCGCGCTGCAGACTTCCTGCCCCATCCGCCCCTTGGCGCCGACGACTCCAACGCGCGTCATGTGCGATTCAATCTCGGTCCCGCTTGTCGCGCAGACGCTTGGAGAGGTCTTCGAGGGAACGGCGTTCGGCCTCTGTCAGGCTCTCCAGACCGTGCTCGCCCATCTTGTCCAACAGCGCATCGATCTTCGCCTGGGCAGCGACTTCACCCGGGGGCGGTGGGGGCGGTTTGACCGATGTGAGGTGGGTGCTGCGTTGACGGGTTCGGGGGCGTCTGCGCTGCCTGGTCGGGGGCCGACGGTAAGACCCGCCTCCGAGTCGGGCAGGCAGCGGGAACTTGGGTATCCACTCGTGTTGTTCGGCGTGGCCCAGGGCCCGCAGCAGCAGAGGCGCCAACCCGGCCATTATCACCGTGAGGATGAAGTCGTATTCGCCTCGGGCGCTTATCGCCTGGAGCATCGCCATCCCGACGATTATCCCCGCGAGTCCCCACGCTGGGATGCCGGGCCAGAAACGGATGCTCGAGTAATGGGTTGCGAACGCGACCAGAACTCCCAGTTCGACGTAACGGAGCCCGAAGGCGACGCCGTGGACGTCGGCGAGCTCCAGCGCCGTCATTATCAGTGCCGGCACGACGGTCAGGATCAGCAGGAAGAACGTGTAGCGCAGACGACCCATGAGCGCTTCGAGCTGCGACCCCAACATCCAGAACACCGCGATCAGCAGCAACGGCCACAGGCCCGGATCCGTCGGCAGCGGCCAGGTCACGAGCCTCCAGATCTCGCCTTCGGCCACGGACCCGAACCGAGAGCTTGAGGTGAGTATGAGTTTTTGGGTGATCGGCCGGTCGAAGCCCTCGAACGCCCACACGAACATGTAGGCCACGCTCATCGCCGAAACGATGACGGTGGAGGTGACGGCGAGCTGACCGACACGGAACCACGGATCGTCGCTCTCACCGAAGCTGTGGAACGGCTGCATACCTCTACAACAGTACAGCCGCAGGCCGCCGCGGGTGCATCAACACTTTTGCGTCTGGGGCATCGGGTGCGTCGGGTGGTCAGCGACGACCGCGTCCGCCGGAGCCGTAACCTCGTCCACGCGCCGGAGCATCCGGTCCGAGATTGTCGAACTGCTCAGACAACTCTGCGTCGAATGCATCCTCGAAGGAGACCGACCGGCGTTTGCTGTTCACCGATGCCTCGGCTTCGCGGTCACCACGGTCGTTGCGGTCACGGTTCGCTCCGCCGCGGTCACGGTTCGCTCCGCCGCGGTCACGATCACGATCACCGCGGTCACGATTGCGGCCTCCGCGATCACGGTCCATGTCGGTCGCGCCATCGGGCTTCAGAGAGATCTTGCCGTTGGGATCCACGTCTTCGACCACAACCACGACTTCGTCACCCAACGAGAGCACGTCCTCGACTCGGTCGATCCGCTTGCCGCCACCAATTTTTGAGATGTGGAGCAGGCCGTCACGTCCGGGAAGAATGTTGATGAAGGCGCCGAACTTGGTGATGCTCACAACCCGGCCCGAATACGTGGCGCCAACCTCGGCGGTGGGCGGATCGAGGATCAGCTGGATCTGACGTTCGGCTTCGGCAACCTTGGCGTTGTCGACCGAGGCGATCGACACGACGCCGACCATGCCGTCGTCATCAACCGAGATGTCCGCACCGGTCTCGGCTTGGATGGCATTGATGACCTTGCCCTTGGGTCCGATGATCTCGCCGATCTTGTCGACCGGGATCTCGAAGGTGGTGATCTTCGGCGCGGTGTCCCGCACGTCCTCACGGGGTTCAGCAATGGCTTCGGCCATGACGTCGAGTATGTCGAGGCGAGCCTCTCTGGCTTGTGAGAGCGCGTTCGCCAGCACGTTTGCGGGGATGCCTGCGATCTTGGTGTCGAGCTGCAGAGCCGTGACGAAATCGGTTGTGCCTGCAACCTTGAAGTCCATGTCGCCGAAGGCGTCCTCTGCGCCCAGAATGTCGGTGAGAGTGACGTAGTCGCCCTCTGCGTGAACGAGCCCCATGGCAATACCCGCCACCGGCGCCTTGATCGGCACTCCGGCATCCATCAGCGAGAGGGTCGATCCGCACACCGAGCCCATCGAACTCGAACCGTTGGAGGCCATCACTTCAGACACTGTCCGCACCGTGTAGGGCCATTCCTCGAAGGAGGGGATCACCGGGAACACTGCGCGTTCGGCCAGGGCCCCGTGTCCGATCTCGCGCCGTTTGGGGCCCCGCATGAAACCGGTCTCGCCAGTGGAGAACGGCGGGAAGTTGTAGTGGTGGAAGTAGCGCTTCTTGTCTGTGGGCGAGATGTCGTCGATCATCATGTCGCTGCGGCCCATGCCGAGCGTGGTGAAGTTGAGCACCTGGGTTTCTCCGCGTTGGAAGAGCCCGGAACCGTGCGCTGTGGGGATCACCTCGATTTCGCTGGTGACTTTGCGGAGCTCATCGGTTCTGCGTCCGTCGATACGGATGCCTTCTTCGACGATCCGCTTGCGGACTATCTGTTTTGAGATCGCCCGGATGGCGTTCTTGATCTGTCTCGCCGCGGTCGGATCTTCTTCGGCGAAGTCCGCAAGCTCCACTACTACGGCTGCGCTGAGCAGCGCTTCGGCTGTCTGACGATCGCTCTTGTCGGCGATCTTCTGGGTGTCGGCGATGCGGTCGAACGCCGCTGTCCGGACTGCTGCGAAGATCTCCTCGCTGTAGTCGACGCTGAGCGGGGGCTCCATCTTGGCGATGTCGCCGGCCGCGTCTATCGCCTGCTGTTGCAGTTCGATCATCTCGCGAATCCAAGTCTTGCTGGCTTCAAGGCCTCCGGCGAGCACATCCTCGTCGACCTTGGGCGTGCCCGACTCGTAGAGGGTCCAGGAGTTTCCGGTGCCGCCGGCCTCGACCATCATCACCGCGACGTCGTTGTCGCTGAGGCGGCCGGCCACGACCATCTCGAAGGCCGATTCGGAGGACTCTTGATAGGTCGGGAAGGGAATCCACTCGCCCTCGGGGGACCAGCTCATGCGGACCGCGCCGATGGGACCGTTGAACGGGATCGGCGAAAGGCTCAGTGCCAGCGAGGCGGCGTTGAGAGCCAGTACGTCGTATGGGTTCTTCTGGTCGGCTCCGAGCACCGTGCCGACCACATGGACCTCGTTGCGGAAGCCGTCGGGGAAGGCGGGACGCAGCGGTCGATCGATGAGGCGACAGGTGAGAATCGCTTGTTCGCCTGCTCGGGCTTCTCGACGGAAGAAGGAGCCGGGGATTTTGCCGGCGGCGTACATCCGCTCCTCGATATCGACCGTCAGCGGGAAGAAATCGGCGCCTTCCCGGGGCATCGCCGCGCCGGTCGCGGTGACCAGCACAACGGTGTCGCCGATACTGGCCGTTACTGAGCCGCCCGCGAGGGGGGCGAACTTCCCAACCTCGAAGGTTGCGTCTTTGCCTTCACCGCGCGTGAACGATCCAGTGAAGGATTGGGGATTAGTCATGTTCTTGTTGCTCCTGAACACATGACTGCCAGTTCCCAGTCGAAAATCGCTGATCTTGCTGCGGGCATTGCATGGCCCTGCTGGGTCTCCTTTTGGGAGGACCGGGAGGACCGGCAATTCGGGAGGACCGGCAATTCAGAGATTTTCGACTAGCACCAACGGTCTTGTGTTCTTTTGTTGCTGGACCTTCCAGCTACTGGGATTCGTCGGGCCGGCTCCGGGTGCTGAACCTGAAGCCGACCAACAAGAGCGGCCCCGAAGGACCGCCCCGCATAGTTCAGCGACGCAACCCAAGGTGGGTGATCACTGCTCTATAGCGTTCGACGTCGTTGTCTCGGACATAGTCGAGAAGACGACGACGGCGGCCAACCAGCATCTGCAGACCTCGCCGAGTGTGATGGTCCTTCTTGTGGACCTTCATGTGTTCGGTGAGGTGCTCGATGCGCGCCGACAGCAGAGCGATCTGTATTTCCGGTGAACCGGTATCGCTCTCGGCGAGATCAAAAGCTTTCGCCATATCGGCGATCGTTTGGGATTTTGGGCGCAGGTTGATGGCCATTAGATGTTTGTTCCTGTTGTTTCTGTTGGGTCTCTTACCCAGCTGCACGCCCCGCACTGCGCAGGCGGCAGCCACCATTCGGTTGTCTGCAAGGCTACCAAGGTCCGCGAACAATCGGCACGAGCAACCTCGGCCCGAACAACCTCGGCCCGATCAGACGGGTGGTTTAAGACGGTACTTGCGGGTTCCGGGATCTTGGTAGACCTGCCAGCCTTGGTCGTGGATCTTGTGGTGGCAGTCATCGCACACCAGTACCAGATTGTTGAGGTCGGTCGGTCCGTTCTTCGACCACCAGATGATGTGATGAGCTCGGCACCACAACGGGTTGGCGCTGCATCCGATGCAGTGTTGGTCCCTGGCGACCAAAGCAACGCGTTGAGCTTCACTGGCGGTGCGCAGCTTGCGCCCTAGCCACATGTCCTGAGTTTTGGTGTCGAATATCGAGGGCAGAATGTTGGCTTCGAGGGCTAGCCGGTGCAACTCGGAGATCGGTATCGCCGATCCGTCGGCGAGTCGTGGGTTGTCGAGCTGTTGTTGGACCGTGTCGTAGTCGGCGATCACCAGCAAGTCGGTGCCCTGAGACTTGCCGTCGCCGACGGGTTCCAGGATCAGTTCGGCCAAAGCGTCGGCCATCCGCTGGGCCGGCGTGGGGCGCGCCTTGGAATCTTCGTTGTGCCATATCTGCCGTTCCTTGGCGGTCAGGGCTGTGGCGATGCGTGCTCCGGTGATCTGGTCGAACTCGCCTGTCAGCACGAACATGCCCGACTCTGGCGATTCGAAGATCCTGGCTTTGCGGTTGTTGCGTTGGCGATCCAGCAGCGACTGTCCGTCATCGTCGGCAACGTCCTGCTGATGACGCTTAACGGTGCGGGCGAACTCATCGAATTGCTGTTGGTTGGCAGCGTCGACAAGCAGCCTCTCATCAATGTCGCTTTCGCTTGACGCACGGGCGATGAGCCGGGCATGACCCACTGGAATCTCCCCGGATTCCAGTGCCTCGCTGGTGGCAGGCAACTCAGCCAATCTGGTCGCTGATTCGACATCGCGTTTGGCTTCACGATTCGACGCTCGTAACTCGTCACGAACCAGACGTTGCGCATCACCTTTGCTGTGGCGCCGACCAATCTCGGCGAGGACTATCGCATTCTCGGCCGCTAGCCGAGACTCGCGGCGCCCGATCAATCCCAAATGTGAACGCAGTTCCTCATCGCTCATCGTTGCGGCGTTCGCCGCGTCGACATGGACCGGCCCGCCGACAGAGACCGGATCAACTTGCCTGGGAACGACGCCATTGTCGCTTTCAGCGAGATCGAGTGCGAGAGCTAATTCCATGGATGTAACTCTATCGAAACCCTATGACAATGCACTGCAATTATTGAAATATATTTATATTGTGGATACTGCGAGTCCCTCAAGTTCAGCTGATTCTGTCTGGCGGACATCAAAGCTCAGAAACACCAGCGAGCCGTTGACCTGGTCGTTCACGAGAGTCGCCGCGCCGAGTTGGCCCGCATCGGCCGCACGAAGCGGATATCGCGCAAGCAGCAGACGGGCCCTGTCCCTGACCGCCAGGGTCTCGTGCACCTCGTCCCAGGTTTCAGCGAACTCGTTCAAGCGACCCAAGGCCTGGCGCCTCTGCTGTCGGGACAGTTGCCCGTTACGGGTGCGCCGCTCGATTGCTCCAGTTATCTCAACGCGGGTCCACGACCAAGTGACGACCAGATCGTCTTCGGCCAACCACGAACGAGCCTGATCCATGCCGGGTTCAGCCACCAGCAGCGGCACGAGCGCCGAGGAGTCCCAATATCTCACAGCCGGTCGGCTCGGTCTTCCTCAAGTGCCTCGGACAGACTCACAGGCAACACCAAGGGCTCTTCTTCGAGCACCGACCTGGAGTTCCCATGACCCGGACGCACCAAACCAGACTTGATCAACAGTTCACGGGCTTCATCGCCGGCTTCTCGTTCGGGGACCAGTCTGGCGACCGGACGTCCACGGTCGAGAACTTGGATCTCACCGCCGCGGCGCACCTCGCGGATAAAGCGAGACAAGTTGGCTTTCAAATCCGAGACTGACACCGAAGTCATATGACTAGATTAGTCAATTTAATCTGACTCTACAAGTCAGAAATGCTGGAAGTCAGCCTCAATGAACCGGACACCAGCTCCCAGCGGAGCCACCGAGTCCTTGAGGCTGCTGTTTATTCGCGACCGCGTTTCGAGCACTCAGGGTTTGAGCGCTGTCAGCGGAACCACGGCGATTCCGTCGTCGGTCTGGTACCCGTGACCGAAGGCGGTGATCACGATCAGGCGGGCCGGATCACCGCGCCGGCTGTTGTCGATGCGTGAACGAACTGCCCGAAGCGACTCGCAAGCGCTGGTCACAGCCTCTCCACCGCCGAGCTTGACCTCCACCGCGGCCCATTGCCCGTTCAAGCCCTCGATCACAGCGTCGGCTTCAAGGCCATACGAGTCGCCGTAGTAGTAGAGCTTGGATCCCAATGACTGGGCATAGACGCGAAGGTCTCGTATCACCATCGATTCGAACAGCAATCCCAGCGCTTCACGATCTTGAGCGATGAAATCCACCGATGCTGCCAAGGCGGCAACGGCTAGTGCGGGGTCGACAAACAGACGCTTTGGTGACCGTCGCAACCGAGCAGAAGACCTCAGGTGAGTGGTCCATGCGGGAAGCGGTTCAAGTACGAACATGCGGGTCAGGTCATCAAGGTAGGCCCGGATCGTGGAGCGCGCCGGCGAGTCGCCGCGGCCTCCGGCCAGATCCTTGATGAGCGTCGCGCAAGCAGCGGTGGTTGCTTCGTTGCGAGCGAGGGACGCCAGCAGCGCTTTCACCAGCTGAGGGTCACGTGACACGCCCGACACTCTGGAGATGTCGGTTCGCGTGACGTTGTCCAGATAGTCACGCAGGCGGGCCTGGGCAATGCCGGGCGCCAGGTGAATCATGCGTGGCCACCCCCCTCGACAGATCAGCGAGGCAATGCCGTTGTAGGTCTGTTCGGCATCTGCGGCCAGGCAACGCCCACCGTTGAGCAGTGAGGCAAGTGACACTTCTCCGCTGGAATCCCCCGACTCCCACAGCGACATCGGCCGCATCCACACCCGGGCCACACGCCCAGCCCCGGAGTGCTCGGTTATGTCGTCAGGGGGATTCTGCGACCCGGTGAGCAGGAAGTGTCCGAATCCTCCGCGCCGATCACAGGCGTGCCGCATCGGATTCCATATGCCGCGAACGAGTTGCCATTCATCCAATAGACGCGGTTCTTCTCCGTTGAGGATGGAATCTGGATCCACCTCCGCTGCGACGCGTAGAGCTTCTGATCCGTCGAGGAACACTTCGCTGTTGGCAAAATGCCGGCCCGTCCACGTTTTTCCGCATCCCCGCGGCCCCTCGATGAGCACCGCCGGGGAGCTGGCCAAGACCTCACCAACCTCGGAATCCACAACGCGATCCATGTAATTCTGGCTGGACATCATTCCTCCACCAGCAACGATACTCCACTTTGCAGAATTTTTGCACTCCATTTTGCAGGTGACGTGCACTCCACTTTGCAGATTGCGCCGAAGTGGGTGGAAACTGAGGCGGGGAGAGCCGGGGTCGCGGAGGACGCCGAATACGGGGACTCCTCCCGATTGCGCGAAGAGCGCTTGGACGATCTCGACCAATGGGCAACGACTAGAGGATTCATCCCGCAGGTCCGGGGAGCATGAACCGCAGCTCGCACGGGGTCATGGAACAATCCCTCGCTACGACCCCGCCAGCACTTTCTAATGGTATCCCACGGTAGCGGGCACAGGGTAACGGCAGTTCAATGTACGGCAGTTCAATGAGAGCCGGGGAATCACCACCCGCAACACCCGCCTCGCCATCACCTAGTGCGTGCACGTTTCCAGTTCGTTCAACGAGAGCCGGGAATCACCCCGGCAACACACGGTGTCGCCGTGTTTCTTGACAACGTGGTGTTCGTAGTTCAACGAGAGCCGGGGATCCACCCCCGGCAACACCTTTGGTCAAGACCATGCTGGCGCGGCTGGCGACGGTCGTTCAACGAGAGCCGGGCATCACACCCGGCAACACTGGGGAGTGCCTGCTTTGGTGAGTTCCATCACCCAGAACGTTCAACGAGAGCCGGGGATTCACCCCCGGCAACACCCGCTGGACAAGCGCACCACTACGCCGACCGCGGGCGCGTTCAATGAGAGCCGGGGATTCACCCCCGGCAACACGATGACCTTCGCTACCGTGATGACACCAGCAACGAACGTTCAATGAGAGCCGGGGATTCACCCCCGGCAACACCGGGCCGAGCACCGCCGAGAATTTCTCTATCGACACCGTTCAATGAGAGCCGGGGATTCACCCCCGGCAACACACGGATAAAGCCCCCCGCCCCTATGCCGAGTACGCGCTGCGTTCAATGAGAGCCGGGGATTCACCCCCGGCAACACGTCGAACGCGCCCTGATATCCGCCCGAGGTCAGCGGCGTTCAATGAGAGCCGGGGATTCACCCCCGGCAACACAAGTCGCGGTGCCTAGTCTCGCCGATCTATTGGGCGACGTTCAATGAGAGCCGGGGATTCACCCCCGGCAACACGTCCGGGTGGGTTTGCCGCATCGATCCATGCCGAACAGCCGTTCAATGAGAGCCGGGGATTCACCCCCGGCAACACTGGCCTGGTCGTTGCCGAGCTGGTCGCGATACAGCCCCGTTCAATGAGAGCCGGGGATTCACCCCCGGCAACACACATGGTGGCCGTGTCGGTCGACGGCGGGACGCCGCTCGTTCAATGAGAGCCGGGGATTCACCCCCGGCAACACCCGCCGCCGTGGTCTCAGTCATCGCGCGCCTGCCCGCGTTCAATGAGAGCCGGGGATTCACCCCCGGCAACACAGGGAGGCCTGTCGGAGCAGGGCGTGCTCGACCTCGAGGTCGTTCAATGAGAGCCGGGGATTCACCCCCGGCAACACCGCTCCCCTAAGCGCTTGTGGCGATCCTTAGCACCGCCGTTCAATGAGAGCCGGGGATTCACCCCCGGCAACACCAGGGTCCGAGCGGCGGGCCGTCCACGCGCCTCGACCGTTCAATGAGAGCCGGGGATTCACCCCCGGCAACACGTCCCGCCGCCGCCGGCGACGGTGATCTCGCAGTAGCCCGTTCAATGAGAGCCGGGGATTCACCCCCGGCAACACCCGGCCCGAAGTGCCTGGTCATGATGCTGCAAGAACGTTCAATGAGAGCCGGGGATTCACCCCCGGCAACACGTCGCTGTAATCGGCGGATGACGAGACCTCCACGTCCGTTCAATGAGAGCCGGGGATTCACCCCCGGCAACACCTCAGACATCTCCCGGAGCGAGGCCCTCGCCGAGGCCGTTCAATGAGAGCCGGGGATTCACCCCCGGCAACACCCGGCGGAATTGGGACGTGTCAACCCGGGTGACAGTCGTTCAATGAGAGCCGGGGATTCACCCCCGGCAACACCTGCGAGGCCGATGTAAGCCCGTGCGAGGGCGGCCAGCGTTCAATGAGAGCCGGGGATTCACCCCCGGCAACACCCCACCACGCAAAGAATCGTGGCATCTACATCTTGCGTTCAATGAGAGCCGGGGATTCACCCCCGGCAACACCCGTACGCCCGCCCGTACGCCCGCCCGCCCGCCCCGTTCAATGAGAGCCGGGGATTCACCCCCGGCAACACGCCAAGAGCTCAGAGGTGACGTCGACGGAGTCGATGGTCGTTCAATGAGAGCCGGGGATTCACCCCCGGCAACACCTCGGGGACCCGCCGGCGGTGTGGTCCCGCCAGGCGCGTTCAATGAGAGCCGGGGATTCACCCCCGGCAACACCGGACCGTCGCTGGCGAGCACGTCCGGCGTGTCGACCGTTCAATGAGAGCCGGGGATTCACCCCCGGCAACACCTCCTGCACGGCGAACACCCCCTCCGGTGTGTGTGCCGTTCAATGAGAGCCGGGGATTCACCCCCGGCAACACCCTGACACGTCGATCAGGGTGGTGTCGTCTCCGAGGTGCGTTCAATGAGAGCCGGGGATTCACCCCCGGCAACACTCTGCTGCTGGCGCCGTGTCGTCTTCTGCCTCGACGTTCAATGAGAGCCGGGGATTCACCCCCGGCAACACCGGGCGAAACGGCGCGGCGACCTCAAGCCTCGAGACGTTCAATGAGAGCCGGGGATTCACCCCCGGCAACACTCGACACCACCCCAGTACAGGCCCTGATGCAGTGTCTGCGTTCAATGAGAGCCGGGGATTCACCCCCGGCAACACTCGGCGGTCAGCCGAGCTACTACTGGCTGTAGTTCAGGTCGTTCAATGAGAGCCGGGGATTCACCCCCGGCAACACCAGTATTATCGGTCAAACATAGATCGAACCGTCGTCCGTTCAATGAGAGCCGGGGATTCACCCCCGGCAACACGCCTGACAGGTCCGCATTGACAGTGGCATGGCCAACCGTTCAATGAAAGCCGGGGATTCACCCCCGGCAACACGTGTTGTCGTTGCCGGAGCCGTTCACGCCGTCATAACGTTCAATGAGAGCCGGGGATTCACCCCCGGCAACACATGTCGACCCGCCGAGCCGCTGCGCAGGCCTGGCTGCGTTCAATGAGAGCCGGGGATTCACCCCCGGCAACACCATCACCTCAGTCACACTGGTGGTCATGTCAAGATCCGTTCAATGAGAGCCGGGGATTCACCCCCGGCAACACTGTCGACCGCCTGCGCGAACCGGGCGCCGCGCAGCACCGTTCAATGAGAGCCGGGGATTCACCCCCGGCAACACCGTCGGGGACCCGCCGGCGGCGATAGCGGCGATCACGTTCAATGAGAGCCGGGGATTCACCCCCGGCAACACCTCAAAGCGCCGACCGGCAACGACAACTGGGACATCGTTCAATGAGAGCCGGGGATTCACCCCCGGCAACACCGCCCGCGCGTCCTTGTCCTGCATGTCGATCACCTGCGTTCAATGAGAGCCGGGGATTCACCCCCGGCAACACATCCATGTCAGCCTCCTAGCTGCCTGTCTGTCTGTGTCGTTCAATGAGAGCCGGGGATTCACCCCCGGCAACACCCGGCGTGGACACCTGCTTGGGTGCATCGGCAAACAACCGTTCAATGAGAGCCGGGGATTCACCCCCGGCAACACGTCACTCACCGCCGTGATTGTTACACCGGTAATGTTCGTTCAATGAGAGCCGGGGATTCACCCCCGGCAACACACGCAGCCCGAGGTAGAGGCCGTGCGGCTCGTACAACCCGTTCAATGAGAGCCGGGGATTCACCCCCGGCAACACGCCAGGCAGCCGCGAAAGCGGGCGTTGACGCCCGGACGCGTTCAATGAGAGCCGGGGATTCACCCCCGGCAACACGTGCTCGATGAGCGAGGCGCTACGGTTTCGGCGACGCGTTCAATGAGAGCCGGGGATTCACCCCCGGCAACACTGTCATGGTGCAGCCTCCTAGCTGTGTCTGTCTGTGTCGTTCAATGAGAGCCGGGGATTCACCCCCGGCAACACCGGGCGAAGCTGCGGCGGTACGTAGGCAAGAAACGCGTTCAATGAGAGCCGGGGATTCACCCCCGGCAACACCTCCCGGGCGGTCCGGGAACTCGTACTATGATGGTACACGTTCAATGAGAGCCGGGGATTCACCCCCGGCAACACCCGCTCTAAGGCTACTGAGAGGCTCTCTGAGCGCTTCGTTCAATGAGAGCCGGGGATTCACCCCCGGCAACACCAGAAAGGAAGCAAGGATCAATGACCACAACCACCACCGTTCAATGAGAGCCGGGGATTCACCCCCGGCAACACGAGGTCGGCGAGGATCTCGATAGCGTCGCAGACCGGGCCGTTCAATGAGAGCCGGGGATTCACCCCCGGCAACACACCCGTAGCCGAGACGCCCGACGCGGGTCGCGACGGCGTTCAATGAGAGCCGGGGATTCACCCCCGGCAACACCCGAGAACATCGCCCATATCCCCGACACCGGCCGAAACGTTCAATGAGAGCCGGGGATTCACCCCCGGCAACACGCTCCCACTGCGGCCGTCGTTCACCGCAGGCCGCGTCGTTCAATGAGAGCCGGGGATTCACCCCCGGCAACACTCCACGCTGCTGGAGAGAACGCTCGAGGATGTCCGGCGTTCAATGAGAGCCGGGGATTCACCCCCGGCAACACGCGGCACCTGACGCTACTCGGCGGCGTCGCGGATCTGCGTTCAATGAGAGCCGGGGATTCACCCCCGGCAACACTCGTACAGCACTCCGTCGTCATAGAGCAATCCCGTGTCCGTTCAATGAGAGCCGGGGATTCACCCCCGGCAACACGGTCGACGTGGGCAGTGCGAGCGTCACCCACGCACTCCGTTCAATGAGAGCCGGGGATTCACCCCCGGCAACACGCGCATCGACCGCATGGGTGATAGGCTCGATGAGCCGTTCAATGAGAGCCGGGGATTCACCCCCGGCAACACCCGGATCGGAACAGCCAGTCGCCGGCGTCGTCGACGGCCGTTCAATGAGAGCCGGGGATTCACCCCCGGCAACACTGGAGCGTGCGCCGATCAGGCGATGGATGTCGTCTTCGTTCAATGAGAGCCGGGGATTCACCCCCGGCAACACCAGGGTTCGTGTCGTAGCTAGCTAATCGCCTAAGCACCGTTCAATGAGAGCCGGGGATTCACCCCCGGCAACACTGCCGGGTCGCAGACGCTGAAGGTGCCGTCGGCGTGCGTTCAATGAGAGCCGGGGATTCACCCCCGGCAACACGTACCCATAATGCAACTCACTGCGATATTGGAGAGCGTTCAATGAGAGCCGGGGATTCACCCCCGGCAACACCTGCCACCGAACTGGCCCTCCACACGAGTAGTCACACCACGTTCAATGAGAGCCGGGGATTCACCCCCGGCAACACGCGCTCGGGAGTTCAGCACCGACGTCGACCTGCACCGTTCAATGAGAGCCGGGGATTCACCCCCGGCAACACACCGCCGCGGTGCGTTTCACTTTGGCGGCCGCCGCGATCGTTCAATGAGAGCCGGGGATTCACCCCCGGCAACACGACCCCCCCTACGAGGGTGCAGCGGACACGAAACCCGTTCAATGAGAGCCGGGGATTCACCCCCGGCAACACGTGGACACGTTCGCTGTCCAAGCAGCAGCGGTTGAGCCGTTCAATGAGAGCCGGGGATTCACCCCCGGCAACACTTCATATGATCCATCCTTTCTGGTTGTGTGTTGGATCCGTTCAATGAGAGCCGGGGATTCACCCCCGGCAACACCAGCAGGTCGTCGCCTCCCAGATCACACCCACCCGGCTCGTTCAATGAGAGCCGGGGATTCACCCCCGGCAACACCCTCGACGTGGACTCGCGTCGTCGCCGCAACTGCCCCGTTCAATGAGAGCCGGGGATTCACCCCCGGCAACACCCGATGACGCGTTGAAGCCCGTCGGACTGGACGTGCGTTCAATGAGAGCCGGGGATTCACCCCCGGCAACACGACCGAAATTATTATTTGAAAGGGTTGTGGTCCACACCGTTCAATGAGAGCCGGGGATTCACCCCCGGCAACACATCGCACCCGCACTAGGCCACTAGGCGACCTGGGCGCGTTCAATGAGAGCCGGGGATTCACCCCCGGCAACACCGGTCACCGGTCCACCGGGCCTAGTCCCTATCCAACGTTCAATGAGAGCCGGGGATTCACCCCCGGCAACACCCGACCACGGACACGACGCTCACACGTGACATGATCTCACGTTCAATGAGAGCCGGGGATTCACCCCCGGCAACACGCCAACTTGCCGGTCGCAGGATCGGGATTGACCTGACCCGTTCAATGAGAGCCGGGGATTCACCCCCGGCAACACGTTCGCCGTAGTGAGCGGTAGTATGCACCGCGACAAACGTTCAATGAGAGCCGGGGATTCACCCCCGGCAACACTTGGGGAGGGGATCAGACGATGGTGGCGCCGGGATCCGTTCAATGAGAGCCGGGGATTCACCCCCGGCAACACGCCCCCCCGCTATAGTTGGCCCGGCCCCACGCCGATACGTTCAATGAGAGCCGGGGATTCACCCCCGGCAACACCAGCCCGAGCGCTCGCAATCGGCGCAGCACTCGTCACCGCGTTCAATGAGAGCCGGGGATTCACCCCCGGCAACACTCGCGGTCTGCGTTGGGCACCACGATGAGTGTGTGCGTTCAATGAGAGCCGGGGATTCACCCCCGGCAACACAGCCGATCCCAGCCGAACTAAGCAGCACTTGTCACACGTTCAATGAGAGCCGGGGATTCACCCCCGGCAACACGGGTGGCGATGCTCGGGGTAATCCCAGCACAGGCACGGCGTTCAATGAGAGCCGGGGATTCACCCCCGGCAACACACCCCCGACCGTCAGGCTACGCGGTTGCGGACCATCGTTCAATGAGAGCCGGGGATTCACCCCCGGCAACACCACGGGCGAGCTTCAGGCCGTCGTCACCAACGGCGACCGTTCAATGAGAGCCGGGGATTCACCCCCGGCAACACATGACCACCACAGTCTCACCCTCCGGGTAGAGTTCCGCGTTCAATGAGAGCCGGGGATTCACCCCCGGCAACACCGGCGGACATCGGGCAGTTGACGGCCTCGTCGACCGTTCAATGAGAGCCGGGGATTCACCCCCGGCAACACGCGTACGTGCCGCCGTTCATGAAGTCTCTCATCTTGCCCGTTCAATGAGAGCCGGGGATTCACCCCCGGCAACACGCAGTCTGCGAGAGTTGATTACTCTCGCACTGATGAGCGTTCAATGAGAGCCGGGGATTCACCCCCGGCAACACTTGTTGTTTACCGGACTATCCGATAAATCGTCCTACGCCGTTCAATGAGAGCCGGGGATTCACCCCCGGCAACACAAGCAAGGGAATACTAGCAGAAGGAGACTTCCTATGACGTTCAATGAGAGCCGGGGATTCACCCCCGGCAACACGACACCGACGACGACGTGCACGATAGGCCCGGGACCGTTCAATGAGAGCCGGGGATTCACCCCCGGCAACACGCGGACACTGGCACGCCGCGTATCGGGGCCATGCCCGTTCAATGAGAGCCGGGGATTCACCCCCGGCAACACGCGACGCGGCCCATGTCCCGATCAGGAATGAGCCGCGTTCAATGAGAGCCGGGGATTCACCCCCGGCAACACCGCCGTACCGTCCCGGCACGTCAACTCAGCATCGATCGTTCAATGAGAGCCGGGGATTCACCCCCGGCAACACCCGCTCTGGATACGAGACCAGCGATCTCAGCCACTGCGTTCAATGAGAGCCGGGGATTCACCCCCGGCAACACACGTCGAGAAGCTCCAAACCCGACAGGACCGAACTTCGTTCAATGAGAGCCGGGGATTCACCCCCGGCAACACCCCCCCACCTTGAATTCCAATGCCTATAGTTGGGTTTCGCGGTGAGGGGAAGCATGTGGAAATGGTTGTCGTGCACTTGACGTCTGTTCCGTTTTCAAGGATCACTGGAGGTTCTGGCCAAGGGAAGAACCAAATTCAGACATTACCACTCGAGACGCACACCCGGTAACCGATCACACGATCCAGGTGTCGCCTAATCGATGAGGTCGATCTACGCCAATGACCGACCGGCTGTCATGCAAGTTGCCGTTCAGCTTGTAGATGATGATGCTGTCAACGAGCGGGTCAATTGCATCATGCAATTCACCAAGGAGACGGACGTGCGACTCAGGCGTAAGCCGACACTCGAACACGGAAAGCTGCGCTCGTTCACCGTACGCTGCGCAGATGTCGGCTACTCGACGCAAGCGAGCCGACCCTTCGGTCGTATCCGTATTGGCGATGTCGTAGGCAACGATGATGTCCACCATTAACCCTCGAGCAGAAAAGGGGGATAGCCAGGCAAGTCACCCCGAAGCCACCGGGCCATCAGCGTGGCCTGAGTTGTGGGGATCGCCCACCTTTGGACAGGTCGTTCAAGCAACGCGTGGTCAAAGTACGCATTCTTATGCTCTTCCCAGAGGCTCAGCAGCGTGCGACGGCCCGAATCCGTCATGTAGCAACCGCCACCATGGGTATAGCTGAAATGTTCTTGGGTGATCCTGCCCAACCGCAACACCGAGACAACGAACCGGTCTGTCAGCGCTCGCAATTCCTCAGTCAAGTCCAGCGCCAGCGATGGGCGTCCTGCTCGTAGAGCTTGATGCAGAAATCCGATTTGGGGGTCAAGTCCGATCGCATCGCAGGCACCAGCGGTTTCCGTGGTCACCAACCCGTAACAGAACGATAGGGCCGCGTTGACCGGGTCTCTTGGTGGTCGCCGTGTCCTGCCGCCGAACGCGAATCCGCTGGTGTCGAGAACCGTCGCGAGCGAGTTGAAGTAGATCCGGGCCGTATCGCCCTCGACACCTCGGATCGCGTCTCGGTTTCGCGCCAATGCGACCATTCCGACACGGCTCTTGAGCAGATCGCAGCGATCTTGGAGTTCAGAAGAGATCGAAGCATCGTTGTGGTCACGAGCCCAGCGGCCAAGAACCGTCGCGCTGTTGCCAATCTTTGCGGCAACGATAGCGCGCGCCGTCTCTATCGCTTTGCTCCTGTCCCTGACCGCTTCGTGATGGGCAACACGCAAGTGGACATTCCCAGACGTTGCTCCGCCAACGACGAACTTGATCCTCCCGCCTCTGGTCAACACCGACACTCTGATCCTCCGACGGACACACTCTGAGATCGCATCGGTGGTGATTTGCCCCGCAAACATCACGACAGCATCAACCGCTTCTAGGGGAATGCGTCGATTAGCATCCGGTGTCGAAACTGTCAGCGATCCCTTCGAAAATTTGATTCGTGACCTGTGCTCAACCGAGTAGACCGTGGTGCGTGTTCGGCCCGCATCCGGGGGTCGGGATTGCTTCAGGTCCGTCATCACCCAAGTACTCGCTGGAGGTGGCTGACAACCTTATCCGAGTCAGCCGAAACCTCAGGCAAGCAGTGATGTCGCAACTGGCACTGAGAACAACGAGCGTCATTAGGCGCTTCCGGCAACAACCCATTGCTGAGTTGTTCTCGAATTTGTTCCGTCGCGTGCAACGTCCTCTCACGCAGAGTTGGTGTAAGCACCACCTTGAATCTGCGACGAGGTCCGCCATACCAAATCATCGCTTCAGGGATTGATGTGTTGAGCATTTCTTCAAGGCAGATGGCTTGTGCGCACACCTGCAGATCAGCTGTGATCCCGTGCCGAACCCCAGATTTGTGTTCGACCGGTACAACCGAGCCGTCGTCGTTGATCTCGACGACATCTGCTCGACCTGACAATCCGTATTTCTCCGACCAAAGCGGCACTGCCCGCAACACCTGTTTGCTGCGTTCTTTGCGAGACTTTGCGGGATCGTCCGAGCGGCGGTGCGCTCTTGCTCCTCTCACGGTGTGCGGATTATCAGCCCAGATGCCGTCAACATGGATGAGAGCACACTGACGCGGGCAATATTCAAAATGCTCAATGGCGGAAACGGGAACAATCGCAATCTCCAGGTCACCCATACCTAGCTCGGCGATCTCTTGAATTGACGACGCGAGCTGCCTGGCTGAATTCGTTCACTGCTAAATCCTCTGGTGCTGTCGGCGCTAGCAGTACGCCTGTAAGGCTTAGTCGCCCAGCCCGCATGAACCCCTAGCCTGACCCAGTCGATGCGTCTCATACGCCACTCCAAGCCTTCACCTGTCTTATGAGGCTTCCATGTCTGGTGCCAGGCATCGAGCAGCGCGTCAATCCCCCACCGATCAAGGGGCTGACTCCATGCAGGCCAAACGAACGTATTTTCTCGGCGACCTCCGATACCATGCCCTCTCTGCCTAACACGCACTTGGCGCTGTCGGAGGCCGTCACCCCGGACTGGCAACAGCGCTAAGCCAAAAAATGCAAGAACTTCAACAACCGGCTCAACCATATTGCCGACACCTTCTCGTGCCCGGTCAGGGAGTCGAGATATGTCAAATCCAAGACCATTGTCGGCGACCGGAACCGAGACACCGTCAATAGCGTTCTTGATGGCTGTAGCGAGTTCGCCTACGTCGTCTGGAACAACGTGGCCATATGTCTTCAAGAGCCGGTGATGGAGCCATTTGATGGTCCCTGGACCAGCAGGATCGAATGGGGCGTGAGCCGCTTTGCCGGAATCGACGGCCAGATCGGTTAGCGATGAGGTCAAGGTCCAAGCATCTGGATGGCCCCTGCTAAGCTCCACACGTTTGACGAAGGTCTCAATGGGCACCTGCCGCTCTAAAGGGACACTCCCTTGGAAGTCTCTTGCCAGAGGCATATCTTCGAGACGCCCCTGACCCGGCCACGCTTCAGATAACGCGACCGCTGGTTCCTTGTAAGGATGATGCAGGACCGCGATCGGGGATGGGTCGGATGTCCAGCTAAGCGTAATTTCCGGGTCTAGCACGGTGATCCCTACAGCCGCCAGCCAGCCGTTGATCCACTCGGCGGGCAGTCCAGGACATTCGCGCGCCAAATCGCTGCTCATCGGATCTCCAATGCTGTCTCGGCCGCTGCTGATACAAGGTGGTCTGCTTGGCGAACGATTGTTTCAAGCAAGGCGAGTCCCCAACAGCCATAGAGCTTGTTCAACGAGGCAAACCTAGCGGGCTGCTCCCAGTCCACGGTTGAGAGATCGGCGTCGGCGATCACTTCCTGCCCGTCAATCTGATAGCAGACCTCTATACCAGTCAGATCTTCAACCGGAACGACCAGAGGCCGACCACGCCCATGGTGAGCTACTACCAGGTGCAGCAAGAGTTTCTGCTCGTCCTCGCTGAAATTGTGACTGCCCTCGGCGAGCCAGGCGGAGGCAAGCCTACGTGACAGTTCTTCATGGCGACCTCCGCTAGGCCATCCAGATGTTGCGCGGCTGTGCTCCCATCGTGATCTCGGGATCTCTGACTTCGCCAAAGCGCCGGAGTGGTCTTGGTCAGGGTCGAGCCAGTTCTGAAACCGAGTATCGGCTTTACCGATGTCGTGGGTCCGGGCTGCCCTCTCAATCAGATCGGTAGTGCTGGGGGTGACACCAACTGCATCGGCAATGCGTCTCGCCGCCCGCGCGGCATCGTCGCCGTGGGCTTCCAAACTCACCGGATCGGCAATGGAGAGCTCGTCAAGCTCGTCGAAACTCACCTGATGGCTCCCGTCATGTTGACTATCGACGGAATAGACGGGCACTCTCGGGGCTTCGCCAGCAGGTTCGACAACCGCATACTGAACTCCCCTATTAGCAATGCCGTTCCTCAAATCTTGGAGAAACTTCGCCCACTCCTCATCGGACAACGACGGAGGCGCACCACATTCTTCAAGCTCGTCGCAAAGCCGAATTGCGGCATCAAAGACGTCCGCGGGCTCTGCCTCCGTCTTGGGATCAAGGTGTTTGACAAGGTCTGCCATCACGGTCTTGGGACCCTGAGGCACGGTCCCGTACATGCCCGACAGAGTCTCATCGGAAATTACGAGGCCGTTGTCAAGAATGGAAGCATCCAGTGCAGGCTCACGCCATACAGGATCCCAGTGGCCGCTTTCGTCGAGTTTGCCCGCTTCGCAGGCGACAACGATCGTATCTCCAGGACGCAAGATGAGATTGCCGTTGTCACCCACAGCAATTTGCTCAGCGGTGGCTTGATCTGAACCAACCCGGACGCAGTTAGCCCCTGCAAGTTCCTTTCTCGCTTCACCAACGGGGACTGAGACAATCTCATCGGGTGAGACACGAGGCCAGATCTTGTACCCAGACGCGGGAATATGGGCTCGCCAGACAACGTCCACATCCCGGTCAACATCTAGTAACCCGGAGAAATAGGGTTCGACAGGTGCTTCGCCAGGGGGTGGGGCGCTGGTTTTAACCCATTCCCATAGCAACGCCTCAGCAAGGACTGGGGCATCCAGAGCTTCTGGAAGCAGGTTTCCAAGAACTGCGCCAACGTTCCCGGGGGACATATCGACCTTCTCGTCGAAGCCACGAGAAGCATCAAGCAATTCGAGGACTCTGACTGGCTCATCACCGTAGACTGGCCACTGCCCGTCTTTGGGCGCCACATGCACATATACCCCTCGTGCGTGCGTGCGCCTGCCGAGACGGTTCAAGCGACCGAGACGCTGGGTCAGTGCGCGAACCCCGCATGCTTCCGTAATCATGTAGTCGGCGTCGAGATCAGCCCCAACCTCAAGGGTCTGCGTCGCGACGACGACCAGATGCCCGTCGATCGAGCCATCGAACTCTTCTGGCGTTTGGCCTGCGGACATTCGGGCGGTGATTTGTTCGACCGCCTTCTTCGCCTCAACACCACGGGTTCTTCCGGTAGCAATGACCACCTCACGGTCGCGGCGTGATCTCAATGCCCTCGCCACTGATAGTGCTGTCTTTGGCGTGTTGGCAAAAACCAGAATCCCGTAGGAGCTCCCTGTTTCAAGTGTGTCGAGTAACTCCTTGGTCGCAGTTGCAATGGCTTTAGCCGGATCGCCTTGAGCAATGTCGGGAATGCTCAACGGCTTCGAGGCTTCAAGGCGCTTCACGATCTCATCGTGATCGCGATCTGCTTCATCAAGGTCAAACCGGCTACCTGATGTTTCACCTGTCGCGGTAAGGGGGACGACCAAAGGGCTCATTCTCTGACTCGGTAACGCATGCTCGATACCCGCCCCAAGGCTGTCGCTACCGCTGATTGCGTCAAGAAGCACCCGAAGCGGTTGAGCCAAGTGAGCCTCGTCAAGCAGGACAAGGCTGTCGACTCCCGCGAGAGCGGCGTCGATAGGTCGCATCGACCTCGATGACCCGTACCCTCTGAACAGCACTCGAGATCCATACATCGGGATGGTGGAGCAGATAATCGCTGGCTGCGCCGGATGTCTCGGCCGGTTGTGCGAGTCACCGCCGCGAAGACGACATGCCTGCAATGGCGGACCCATGCCGGAAAGATGCCGAAGTCGAGCCGCCACGGCTTCGACAGTTACCGCTGCATCCCCGTGTAGACCTCCAACGGACAAGGTTGTGCCGTCACACTCAACATCGCGGAGAGTCTCAGGGTCGGCAAGCAACGCTTCAAGCCTCAATGCATGCCGGTACGTGTCGTCGACCAGGATTCGGCGGTTTACAACCCACCAAATTCTGGTGGGAACCGTGCGATCTCGTGGATCCATATCCGCTTGGCTGGCCAGTGCCCAAACCGCAATGTCAAGGCAAGCGGTTTTGCCTAGCCCAGTCGGGATACCGATCAACTCTGGCCATTCACCAGTCACAGCAACTTGTTGAGCCAACCGTGTTTGCCACGGGAATGGATCGCGGTCGTGGATCGACCGGTACCAGTCGCTGAACCCCGGGCAATCCGGGATACTCATTTCTGACCTTCCCTCGGGTCACAGGGAGCGCAAAGCCCAAGTCCGTAGCTGCGCGCAGAGCCGATCACAACAGGGCCTACCACCGGTTCCTCGAAAACAAGGCCCACATGCACGTACGGGCGCGTTTGAGCATGCCCGGGCCGACGAGTCTCGGTGGGATGCAGGTCAACACCCCCAGGCAGCAGTGGCTTGCGGCTGATCCGAATTCGAACAGGCACCGGAAGGCCCGCTTGCTCGCACCAGCGGGTCACCGCCGCTGAGTCAATCCGCTGATGTCGATCGCTGACTGCGGGGAGGGCGGTCACCCAGCGGCGGGCGGGACCTTGCCATCGTCGCGGGTTTGTGGTCCAACTTCTTCGGGAACGGTCTACCGTCACCGTGCTGCCATCGACCAACGACAACGACTGGATGGAAGACAGTGTGCGAGCCAGATTGCGCGCTTCAATCTCATCGACCCCTCTCGGGACCCAAACGGCCGCACCATGGATCTTTCCGTCGGAGTGCGGGTGTCCAACATTAGGCAGCGCAAGAAATCGGGCAAGCTGATATTCGGACTCACCTTCGTTGACATGACCGTGCAGCCAACTAGCAGGATCGCCGTGATCTTCTTGATACCGAGCGAGTGCTGCCTGCTTGAGTCCGTGGGCTACAACAGCTGCTCGCCGGCCTGGAACTGGCCTTTGAAATCGAAGCCAAACTGGAACCCGGCCTAGCCGTGTGTCCGCGGGTGTATCAAGGGGGTGCCGGTAATGAGCTCGGGGTTGATACCGCCGAGTCTGGCTTCTAGTTGCACCATGCTTAGACCAAGCTTCAAAGGCGGCTGCCCATCTGGCAACGTCACCGCCTGCATGAACGTTGACAATTTCCTGGCCATCCGGGTCTGGCAGCCACGCCATGTCTTCGCTGCCAGTTTCCGAGTGGTCAGCAAGACGTGCAACGGTGACATTGACTGGCGAGTCTGCACAACCCAGATACCCAACGCGGGCAGCCCGGTACCCAAGAGCCGCCAGCTCGTCATCGCCAATTTCGATGTCATATACAAAGCGGACAACCGGATTCCGGGGAACGACTCTGACCCCAGGTCGCACCAACACCCCTGTCCGTGCCACATACTCCTGCTGCTGACTCTTCGCGCGCTCTTGGCCAGCAACATATCGTTCTTCGAGTGGCTGGTGATGCGGACCCGGATCAGCATAAATCTCAGGTGGACATGCTGCTGCCAGCCGCTCCAACTCTGCGCCAGTAGTGCGGCTGTCTTGGCCGCCGGTGCCATCAGCCGCAATCAGTGCTGCAAGTAGCCGAGATGGTGCGGGAGGCCATTCTCCACTGGTCTGTTGACCAGTTGAAGCAGAACCGTCAGGGTCAGCTCGGTAAGTGCCGTGCAATAGCTCAACCTCAAAGACGAGCACTCCTACTCCTCCACACTGTCAAGGTCGGGCCAGGTCGCGCGGATCGCGGCAGTCAAGTGCTTGTTCGGGATGAGATGAATTGGTTCTACTCCCCATCCCTCCGCGGGAACACCTGTGTCTCGGGCCAATTCGAGCGCCTCTTCCACGAGGCTCGCTGGCTCATGGATAGTGACCTCAGTCGAGTCCAACCGCGATTCGCTATCTTTGACGACCAGATCGGCACCCGAGCGGAGTGCAAACGCCCGCCCAAACGCCATCTGATGCGCGCAGAGGCCAAGAGCAGCAACCAGGGTTCGAGCCGCTGCATCTTGCTCATTCGAGTATCCGTTTCCTAGACGGATTCGACGAAGCTGCGGGAACGACAATGTGGCTCGCTGAGTAATTCGTCGGAACGAAATAGGCGCCAACCCAGAATCGGCAGGTACTTGTCCATGCCCGATGTTTGAGATGGCTCCAGCCTTCTTCCCGCCTTTGGACCCGGATTTCTCGCCTTCGACGAGTCTCCAGCCGCTACCTAGCAAGTCAGCATCATCAAAGTCGACCCGATTCGTGTCTTCGATGTTGTACGGATCCCCTTTGACGCCCAGAGTCCGTGTCAGTTCTTCGGGCTCTCCACCCGTTGCGGGATCCCAACCGACGATCTCAGATACCCACGCTCGAGCGTGCTTTGCTTGAGACCGATCACTTCCTAGGTGGGACTGCCAAAATCCAAACAAAAGAGCTTGAGGGAACCAGGCAACCAGAGCGCCGGCTGAGTCAGCGGTTGCATCAATGATCGAACGCCCGACCGAAGACTTCGCGAACACTTGGCCGTCAAAGAGTGCATCCCGCAAATAGGCGTCCCCATTCCGATGCGGCCACCGCAAGCTTGACAAACTGCGAGGCAGGTGCGAGGGGAGATGGGTGAAATCCTCTCCGGTGAGATCCAGCACTAGGCGGGGGACACCAACGTCATCAGCCATGATCTCTAGCGCAGCTTCGAGCCGATTGGCTTGCGAGGGTACGTTGTCTACGACGACTACAGGTGTCGGCTCAGAAGCGTCAGAACTTTCCCACCGCTTGTCGTGCTGGTATCGGCCACCAGCGTATATTGCCGGATTGACCGGCGTGCCGTGCCCTCCAACAGGTTCCAGAACCGCGTCCAGCACGATCGCTCCATCGGATGCTCGGTCATCGCAAGCTTCCCGCAGCATGCTTAGGGTTACAGGGGTCACAATTCGCACTCCTTGATAAGTCGCCAGTAGTTGACCTCGGGCAAGTTAGCAGACGAGTGTGACACTGCTGCACAACAACGTCATTTTGACATCACAAAATCTCTAAAAGCTGGTACGGAGCAGGCCAACGAACGAACGGGGCTACCTACAGTTGGTGGGGTCAGTCCCAATAACTCGAGCCGCCTCGTTCGGTCGGCAATGTCAGCGTCTACACGAGCCCAGCATCGGCCACGCGCACGACCTTGAGTCCGTCGACGGACTCGATATCCACAACAGCCGAGCGCACGGCCTCCTCAAGAGAAACGGCCTCGCGGTCGAAGTCCAAGAACTGGTTCCCGTCGGAGGACCCGACCAACGCATCGTCGCAACCCGCTTCGAACAGAGCGTTGACGGTTTCTTCGCCGTGAACGTCAGGACCTTGCACTTCGAGCGTGAATGTGAATGTCGGCAAGGCCGGAGTCCTCTCGTCGCCGTTCGACCCAACCTACCCGCAAACACAGGGCGAACGCTGTCGCCGAAAAAGACAGAGACCGCCCCGAAAGGCGGTCTCGGCCCTACCGCCTAAGCGAGTAGGGACGGTGAAAACACGTTACCCGCGACTCATCACAGCGTCAATCCGATTTTGCAATCGCCCTACCCACCTCACCAGCCGGCCGGTTTGGTGATGGTCCCAAACTCGTCAGTCAGCGTGTCGGGGAACTGGCTTCGCTTCAGATGACTTCGCCAGAGGCGCTTCACGTAAGTCGCAGAGCCCGTAAGCGGTCCGGGCTGACCTTGGTGGAATCAGGGTTGACCAGCGCCACCCGCAACCGCAATCCATCGCGCACGTAGCGCATGGCCCCGGCGAAGTCGGCATCGTTCGACACCACCACCGCCTGTTCGTACTCGCCGTTGAACCCATCGACGAGCAACCGTGTGGCCAGGTTCACGTCCGTCCCCTTCTCCTCAGAGTCCCTGACCAGAACACGCGACGGCAAGCCTGGCACCGGCCTCACAAGCGCACGGCGCTTCACCCCAGACCTGAAGTATCCGTAGTGGACCCGCACATCCGGCAACGACACCAACGCCCTTATATTTGCCTGTTGTCGTTGAGGTTGCTCTCGGTTGCCCGGTCTGGACTCCAGACGCGCTGTGAAGTAGTTGACGCAGCGGATCGTGTCGCTAGGAAACAGTCTCTCGGCCAGTTTGCGCAGGTCCAGCCATCGAAACGGGGTGTCCTTGAGCGCGCGGTAGTAGAGGTCGAAACCGTCGATGTAGACATTCGTGATCAAGCTGCCGCCTCCGCCGAGATGTCCGCCTAAAGACAGAGACCGCCCCGAAGGACGGTCTCGGCCCTACCGTCGAATCGATAGGGATGGTGACTAAACCCTACCCGAGGAACCTGCGACGATCAACACAGATATCGCCAAAATAAACGAAATTCCTTGGACAACCGAAAAGGCAAAAGACCCTGCGATTCTTACTGGTGGGACCAGAACCCTTGCCTACAGGCCGACCAGGGCAAGCAAGTTTGATTTGCGGTCGTCTGGCATGTGTCCTGAGTGATGGCGCAGTTCGAGGCCGGCGTTGATCGCGACACGTACATGGTCTTCATGCGCCTCGTACTCATCGCTGGCGACACACCGCATCCAACGCTCCACCTCTGTTGCCCGCCAGAGTCGATAACGGGCACGAGGGTCTGTGACCGGCGGCGGAAACCCCCCTGGGCCCCGCTCGCCGGCGACGAGGAGCCTCACGCTCTCGCGGGTTCGCCCGGTGCGCGCCGCAATGTCGGCCATTGACACCAGCCCGGCATCGGCCAGGCGCAAGACCTTCAATCCGTCGACGGACTCAATGTCGGCTACAGCAGAAAGCACCGCCTCCTCGAGCGACTCTGCCTCGCGGTCGAAGTCCAAGTATTGGATCCCTTCAGAAGAACGGACCAACGCATCGTCGCAGCCAGCTTCGAACAAGGCGTCTACGGTTTCGTCGCCATGCACATCGGGACCCTCAACCACAAGCGTGAACTCAAAAATGGCCATATCTAGAATCCCCTCTGGTCTA
Organism: Acidimicrobiales bacterium; assembly: GCA_965116485.1. Classification (GTDB taxonomy): domain Bacteria; phylum Actinomycetota; class Acidimicrobiia; order Acidimicrobiales; family Aldehydirespiratoraceae; genus VXYK01. The sequence continues at coordinate 1,538,364 of OZ220692.1, read as the reverse complement.
TCGGTGACAGCAGCGCTCGAGCGCTCTCAACAAATTGCGAGCATGGCGGCCTGAGTTGCGCGGTGTCGACCAGATCGACTCCCGACATCCGAACCGCGTCGACTCGCGGCAACGAGCCACGCCCCAACGGTGCCCCGACGATGTAGGAGTGATGGTCCATCCCGCTTCCTCAAGTTGCCTCAGAGCTCGCTCGACATCCTTCTTGGGGTGTCGAGCCCTCACGTTGACACCATACAACACCCGCTCAAGCAGAGCCAACGAAACGGGGTGTCCTTGAGCGCGCGGTACTGCAGATTGAAGGCTCTTCGCGTATTAGGTCGGAGTGAGGGTGTCGAGCAGCGCCCGGTTGGGTTTGCCGGCGTAGAGCAGTGAGCGGATTCTGTAGTTGGTGAAGTTGCTGAAATGCGAACCCGACGCGTTTGACTCGTTTGATCAGATTGTTGGCTGCTTCGGACGCGGCGTTGGACACTCGGGCGTGGTGCCAGTCAGCAGTTCTGGGTGCTCCAACGAGCCAGGGTGCGGCCCAGCCGGTTGACCTCGGGCGGCAGATACGAGTCTTGGAACTCGACGGCGAGCTGGTCGACTGTTGTGGCGCCGAGGTCGGGATCGGCGATGTCATATATGCCGCGCAGTGTTTGGTTGGCGTGCCAGGCGTTGCGGACCTCGCCGTGGGGGTCACCGGATTCGAGCAGCCCGAGCAGTTTCGTTTCGGCGGTGTCGCTGATGCGTTCGCGACCGGTGAGCAGCAGTTTGCGGCTGGCATACAACGGGTCGTGTTCGTGGCCGCGATGCCCCAGGGTCTGGTTCTGGACCCGCCGTCGCACCTCGTCGAGTGCGTTGTCAGCTTGCCACCACATGGAACGGATCCGCCACCTGGCGAGCGTCAGGCAGCGCCATGTCCAACGTCGCCCGGTAGGGCCCTGACAGGTCCAAAGCCGCCCAACGAATCTTCTCACGCCAGCTCTGTGGTCGATCCAGCAGCCATTGTGCCGGCGCCGCGGCTGTTCTGTGAGGCACTATGTCCAACAGTTTGCCGCCGGCGACGTCGACGATGCTGGTCGCCCACGCCTTGTGTCTATAACGGCCGGTGCGGCCAAACAGGGTCTCGTCGAGACCCACCGCGGTCGTCGCGCCGATCCGGTCAGTGTCAGCATCAAGCAGCGTTTGACCCCACCACAGCACCGTGTCGTTCACCGCCGACCAGCAACAACCCAACTCTGAAGCAACGTCGCTCACCGGACGGCCACAGCCGACCTGGCGCGTCGCCCAACGCGCTGCTCGTGTCGTCAACAACACCCGCGGCGGCGCGACCCAGGGGTTCTGCTCAGTCACCGAACCCGCGCCGCAATCCTCACTCGGGCAACGCCACCGACCTTTGTGCCACACCAACCTCGCCGGGCGGCCAAACACCGGCAGATCCACCAGCTCCACCGCCCGGTCTCCTTTGGACCACAACTTGCCGCCACAACCCGCACACGACGGACGCGCAGTCCGGCTTCGCACACTCAACCTCAACGGCCCGCCACGGTCGTCGTCGACGCTCAACACGTCGACTTCACCGAGGCCCACCAACAACTCACACATGCCTATAGGGTCACACACCACACCGATCCTCCAGGTTCAGGTGTGGTTTACGACCCCGATTCTGGAGGATCCCGCCCAACCAACCGCCAACACCCCACAACCCTCACTGCCCCCTCAAACGCGAAGAGCCGTTTTTGGGTGCGGGCTCTGCGTCCGAAGTCATCTGAGCATCCACTCGGCGGCGACAACAAGCCAGGCGACGAACGTCCCCGCCAACACCCGTGTTTTGCCCGCGCCCGCCCCAGTGACGATCAGCAAGGGACCGTCGTCGTGAACGACAGCCTCGCGTTGCGGCGGGTTCAGCTCGTCGAGAATCAGGTCGGTTTCGCCGCTCATGGTGCGCTCCGTGGGGGGATCATGTCGCTGTCACGAACGTAACATCGGCCTTTGTCCAAAACCGGAGAGCAGAATCTCAGGCCAACAGCGGTTTCAGCGGCGTTTGTGCGTTCTGCCTTGTGGTACGGAAACAGACCTCTGCTCAATAAGCGCGGACAGGACCGGTAGGCGAGCGTATTCAGCGCGTCCGCCTGTGCGCCGGCTGTGTGTCGGTTTACACCAGTCGCCGACACGACCATCATCATCGAAACCGGCGATCACGCCTGACCGTCCAATTGCGCGTCGCGCGACACAACCGCCGTCGTAGCTCCGTGATATACTTACGGTTGGGAGTGTTTTATGCCAGCGAAATCAGAACAGAGCGAGTGGCTCGAACGATTGCCGAAGGAGACCTTCTTCCGTTCGGCCGAGGTGCCTAGCCCAACGCGTGGTGCTGCTCATGCGTTCTTGCATCGCGAGTTGTCCAAGCCTGAGGATCGTCGACGCGTCGCTCAAGTCGCTCCGAATCTGTATTGGAAGCCTGGTCGTCGTAATTCAACCACCGGCGCTCTGGCCTTGCCGGGCATAGAACGGATCGGCTGGGCGCTAGCTGGTCCTCATGCCGGAGCGCTCGGATGGTACGGCGCGCACTTAGTCGGTTGGAGCACACAGTTGCCGACCGCCGTAGCGTACGGCGTGCCGGGTGAACCGCGATCCAGAAACCCCCACCCCAAGGTGGAATTGCGTGGTCGCCGCAACTTGAGCAGGCGCGATCTGACGAACCTAGAAGCGACCTACATTGAAGCCGTCATCGGCTTTGATCGCTGGGTCGAGTTCAAGTGGTGGCACACGGATTGGTGGGAGACCGCGCTGGACATCACCCGCGACAACCTGAAGCGCCGGGCTGCGGCGGGACGTGACCTGCCGCGCGTTGATGTCATGCGTGCCGTTGCTGAAGAGGAACGGCCACAGACGGAGCGGCGATTGTTTCACGAACGAATGGAGGCACTGCTGGACACCCTTGAGAGCTTCGCCGCCACCACTACGGCACCATGAGCAGAGAGACCTGCAACTCTCGCAACACCAGAGACGGCACACCGTGTCGGTTGCCTCGACGTTCGTGCCCGCATCCTCGACACCGTGTGCCAGATGTCGGATCCAAAGAGCCGCAGTCTGGTTTGACCTTCCAATCCAGAGACGAACCACCCATTTCAAGTGGGCTTCGTTCACCCGCGGGAACCCAACCATCATTGCTCAGCGAGAACAGGCTTCTTTTCCGGGATTTGATGGAAAGCGCTGCCCTCTCAGGTGGACTTACCGAAGACTTCGTGGAGCGCGACTACTGGATGTTCCAAGTCTCTCGTTGCCTCTTGGGTGAAAGCAAGAAATACCCCGGCAGCTTTACGTGCATGGGGGGAGGCTCGATGCTCGCGTTGACCGGCATTGTCGAACGAGTTTCCGAGGACGCCGACTTTAGTGCCTCCTACGTCGACGGTGCTGAATCATGCACTTCCAACAAGGGCAAACGGCTGATGGCGGAGTACCAACGACGCGTCACCGATGTCCTAGGGCTGGAAGCCAAGCGCGTCGGCAGCGGCGGCGGCAACTTCTTCCGGACCGTTCACTACCACTACGAATCGGTTTGTGAGCCAAACGAAGTTGGAGCGATCCGCTGGGTTGAATCGGATATGGGGATACGTGACACCGACCCCGAGTTCATGGTGTCCATGCCAGCCAAACCATATTTGACACGCTTCGCAGAGTCAGAAGGTATTGAGATAACCGTGGACTTGAAGGAACGAGAGTTCATATGTTCGCATCCACTGTCTGTGTTGGTGGACAAGCTCGACTCGGTTTGCTGGCGCGAGCAAGAGGCCTCCAATGGGGGGACGAAGGCGCTAGAAATGCTCGCCAACCGAGTTCGAGACCATTATGACATCTACAAACTCATCGGGTGGCTGGCCGAGAGAGGCGAGCTCGACCGTGAGCGCGTTCTTGCCGCGGTTGCGCATATGCGCCGATCTGACCTCGCCATTCGCAAACGCCGTCGTGTGAACCGACCGCAGCACGACAGGCCAACGGAGGGCTATCACTCTTTGCGGGCATGGACACCTGGCACAGTCGAATACGAGACGATTCAAAAGGCGTATCCGGCGCTTGAATCCATCGTGTACGGGGATCTGCCCGACTATGCCGAGGTCGCTAAGCGGATTCGTTCTTGCGCCGAAGCGCTCTGATCTGGTTCGTCGTTGTGCGCGACGGGACGAACCAGCGGCAGTTCTCGGCAGTGTCGCGGCAGCGCTTTCGTCGGTGGCGTTTGTGCGTTCAGCCGTTGTCTCGAAGACGTCTCACCAACACCTCGGCGGGAGTGTCGGTTTGAGCGCTCCTCTGGCTTTGCGCCACCCATCGGGATCGACCGTTTCGAGGATCCCCACAACAGTTCAGGAGCACGGAACCTCATCGGTGCAGCGTACTGGCGTTCGAGTCTGGCTCAGGGGTGGGCATGGCTTCTGGCTGTTCAAACGAGGCGTTGGTTCGCTGCTCGGAAACAGGTGCGCTCTGGCCCGAAGATTCTCTGCGCTGCCGCTAGGGGCGGCTGTCACACAGGCACTCGATGGGGTGGCCGGATTCGGCGCTGACGGTCTCCGTCCCACAAGCGGGGCACGGCTTCGGATCGTGACGGTACTTGGAGAAGTGACGGCTTCGGTCGTGCCAACTGACGTGCAAAACGTTGACGATGTTGTGGTGGTCAACAAGGTGTTTCCAGACAGGATCGGGCGAATGTCGTGATTCGGCGGTCCGCTTCATGCCGCAGGCCAGGCATTCCAGTTCGTCGGTGTCGTCAGGGGTTCCCATTCTGAGAATGGTGATCTGGCTGATCGTCGGCACCGGGCGAGCGGAACGTTCGGATTGTTCTCCCATCGACAGCCACAGTAACTGCCGACCCAGCAATAGGCACGACCGGCGAAGCAAGACACGACCAGTGCCGGTCCAGAAGTGGGATTGGGTGATGGTACGCTGTGAGAGCCACCGGAGAGGGGCGTTCCGCGCTGAGGCGCGGTCTGCGATCCAGCCACGGAGCTTGGGTCGCCTTCGGCGCTCCGGTGGCGCTCACATCGTCAGCGAGGGCTTCGGAGCAGTAGTCATGTCAACGAACGGCCTTTCCATAGACATTTCTATAGGTGAACACGACATCCACTGGGGCGGCGAGGTAACTGTTACCCCAGAACCAGAGACGCCTTCCGTGTATCTAAGGGCCTACCTGTCGCGTGATGAATACGTGTACGCATTGCAGGCAACCTCTGTCTCAGACCACCCGTATTCGCTCACCCTGACGATAGGAGAGTTGTCGCTTGATTTAGAAGCCACACCCACAATAAACCATGCCGGCAATTATCGGTTCGCAGACACCCGCGTATACCTGAGCAGCGATGCACTAAAGGGGCGCTTCGGAAATGAGGGGGGAGTTGGGGTTGTGGGTATCCGCGGGTGTGGGCGAGGGATCCTCCAGAATCGGTGCTGATACAACCCCCGAAAAATGGAGGATCCCTGTGGAACACGACCCTGTACGCATGTGTGAGCTGTTGGTGGGACTAGGAGACATTGAGGTGCTCGGCGTCGACGACGAGGCCGACAGACCGTTGGGGGTGCATGTGCGCAGACACTCTGAGAGGCCGCCGTGCTCGGGCTGCGGGGGACGGATGTGGTCCAAAGGCAAGCGGCCGGTGGTGTTGGTGGATTTGCCGGTGTTCGGGCGTCCGGTGCGGCTGGTGTGGCACAAACGGCGTTGGGTGTGCCCGCACTCGGGTTGTGAGGCGGGGTCGGTGACTGAACAAGCAGCACAGATCGCGCCGCGGCGTGGGTTGTTGACGACACGAGCCGCGCGGTAAGCGACGCGGCGCGCCGGGCGCGGCGAAGCGATCTGTGACACCGCCGCGGCGTTGGGTTGTGACTGGCACACCGTCAACACGTCGGTGCGGCGCTGGGGTCAAGCTCTGTTGGACGCCGACACTCAGAGAATCTCCAAAGTGTCGGCGCTGGGTCTCGACGAGACCCTGTTCTGTCGTGAGGGCCGCTATAGACACAAGGCGTGGTCGACCAGCATCGTCGACGTCGGACGCGGCCAGTTGCTCGATGTAGTGCCAGGTAGAAGCGCTAAAAAACCCGCCGGTTGGCTGTTGAAACAACCCGCCGGCTGGTTAAAGGGGATCCGTTGGGCGACCCTTGACCTCTCAGGACCCTACAGGGCGGCGTTCGACACCGCCATACCCCACGCCGAACAGGTCGCGGACCCGTTCCACGTCGTGCGGTTCGCTGACAACACACTCGACGAGGTACGGCGCAGAGTGCAGAACCAGACCCTGGGCCACCGCGGCCGCAAACACGACCCGCTATATCGGGCCCGCAAACTGCTGCTCTCCGGTCACGAACGCATCACCGAGACCGGCGAAACGAAACTACTCGGGCTGCTCGAATCCGGTGACCCCCACGGCGAAGTCCGCAACGCCTGGCACGCCAAAGAGACACTGCGCGGGATATATGACATCGCCGATCCCGACCTCGGACGTGTGACCGTCGATCAACTCGCCGTCGAGTTCCAAGACCCGTTTCTGCCGCCCGAGGTCAACCGGCTGGGACGCACCCTGGCCCGTTGCAGCACCCAGAACTGCTGACTGGCACCACGCCCGAGGGTCCAACGCCGCGACCGAAGCAGCCAACAATCTGATCAAACGAGTCAAACGCGTCGCCTTCGCATTTCACCAACTTCGCAAATTGCCGGATCCGCTCACTGCTCTACGCCGGCAAACCCAACTGGGCGCTGCTCGACACCCTCACTCCCCCCTAATTTCCGAAGCACCCGTAAAGGTCGATGAGCGGGACTTCACCGTCGTCAGTCATCGGTTCGTTCCGACAAATCGTGTCTTGCTGACCGACAGCAACGGAGTTGTCCGCCGAACTGGGTCGTCTGGTTGGCTACGTCAATGCCGCGAGCGTTCATCTCGCCGGTGCGCTCAAGGTTCTGGGTCAAGGTTCTGTTGGTAGAAGCTGAGCCGCACTTCAGCGCCCGCGGCGCGGCACTCTCGCAGAACCCTACGTATCAGCGCCCGTTCTTTCGCTTCCGAGACACCCGCTTGAAGATTCCAGTGGATCAAGGCGGATTGGTCTTCTTGAATCGGCACTTCGTTCGTTGAACCGAAGTTGGCGAATATCACACCAGCGGAAGCGAACTTCCCTGGTTCAGACGGAAGGTTGAACACGAAGAGCCACGGTTTACGTGTTTGACTGAAACCCAACCCCACCAAAATTGACGCGTTACGCCGAACACGCTCGCCTGCTGGTTGACCCATAACGTTGCCGTGCTTGTCGTGCTCCCACTGACGAAAGCTGGATTTTGAGCCAGGATTCAGGCGTCCCAGCGTCGTAGCCACCCATTCGTGTGCGTCGCTCAACTCTTGCTGTCGCCGTGCTTTCGCGTGGCGGCATTTGACGCAATCTATGTTGAGCGAAGAGTCAGTGTTCAACGACGTTAGGAGACTTACAACTGTGTCCCAATCAGGGCGGACCACGAGCACAGGCAATCCAGATTTCTTGTACCGAGATTCTGTGTCGGGTTCAAGATCGTGCGTGACGACGATTTCGACGATCACCGGCTTTCGCCTGGGGCCTCGGTCAATGACGATATCCGAACGGGTGCGATCAACTACGGAGCGCTCCATGGAGGCGTTCCCGCTGGTGTGTGCCACATTAGTCGATACGACGGTTCTGCATCGCCGACATGTGACTTCAGCTATGTAATCCCCACCAAGGCACAGTGCATTCGTCACGCCCTGCACGACCATCGCCTTTGCTGCCTCGTGAAGTGCCGTGTCCGGGTCGCAGCGCTCTCCGTTCGACCCCTTGTGGGCATAGTGCCACGCGTTAACAACACCCATTTTCGCCACCATCGGTTGCCCGCAGCCGATGCAGGAGTAAGCCCCGCCGCGTTGTGCGTCGTTGATCGCCACAGGGTTGCTAGCAGCATCGACCGCGACGCTGAACAAGACAGTCACAAGCTCGGGCTGTTGTGAACGTCGTGCCGCTCGGCCTCACCGCGGTCAACATTGCGCTGCCAATCGCTAGGTCGGGCAAGGCCGACCCGGCCAGGGTCGCGCAATCCAACGAACTCGGCTGAGGCCGCGACAGGAGTCTCGGGACAACCGGTAGATATGAGCAGTGGGCGTGATCGGCGTGAAGTCTGCACACCCTTGCGGTCCTGACCCAAGCGAACAGGCCGCGCCATACGCGCCCAACCCATAGACGGAGAATAGCGACTAGCCGACACGACTACAGATCGGAGGAATACTTGGTCACATCAGCGGCCAAGTTAGTGACAAGCACGCCAACCACGACACCGAGGACAACCCGCGGCGCGGTTGCTGACAACAACACCAGCATCGACACCGACAATCCCACGATGAGCAGTCGATGGCGTCTACGCGTCAAGATTCGATGGAGCCTCGGCTGCCGAACCTCTCTCGATTCGTTGTCCCGTCCTAGCTTCCTTCGTTTGTTCATCATGCGAAGACTCCGGTCAGGTTGGCTGGTTGTGATGATGATGAACGGACACGCGCGGTGTGCGGTATTCGAGCATGTTGTTGAAGAGCATCAATGTTGGCGCAGGCAACGTGAACGACTCGGGGCTGCCACGATGTGAGCAATTCCGCAGGGTCGGGCCTGTGACCCATCACATCGATGTCAAGCCCTATGTTGAGTTCGTTGAGCGTGGCTTCCAGCCTGTCCCAGCCCTCCGCCGTATGCGGCATCGACATCGTCCACGTCTTCGACTCGTGATCCCACAAAATCGGCAGGCTGTCTTTCATCTTCTTGCGAAGCTCGTGCTGCTCATATTTGATACCGAACCGGATCGCCTTGCTGTCAGCGGCTGTCCCTACAGCGGCGTAACTAGTGAGCGGCTTCGACCGATAGGTGGCTTCTGTTGAGGCTGGAGATGAACCGTTCAACGGCGCAACGTTCGCGGCGTCCTGCTCCAGGTGGTCTATCGACACGTCACCGACCACAGCCAGACCCATCGACCGGACAGTTGCGAGCGCATCGGCTAGCTGATTGCCCGCCGATGCCTTCGCGGGGATCACCCACTCTTTGGTGCCACCATCGAATCGTGCGCCGGGCACTGCTTTGACCTGCTTGACCATCCAACGAAAATCCGCTGAGTCTTTTGCTTGCACCTTGCATCGCCACGGACCGTCGCCGGACACGACCAGTGCGGTGCTGTCTGTCAGGTCGATGATGCCGCGTTTCGGCGCAGCCACAGGCGTTGAGCCGAACCTGCCGATCTTGTCTCGCGGCTGAGCCATACCACCATTTTATTGGCTCTTCGCGTTTCAGGGGGGAGTGAGGGTGTCGAGCAGCGCCCAGTTGGGCTTGCCGGCATACAGGAGTGCTCTGATCCGGTAATTTGCGAAGTTGGTGAACCCGAACCCGACGCGTTTGACTCGTTTGATCAGATTGTTGGCTGCTTCGGACGCGGCGTTGGACACTCGGGCGTGGTGCCAGTCAGCAGTTCTGGGTGCTCCAACGAGCCAGGGTGCGGCCCAGCCGGTTGACCTCGACAGGCAGATACGAGTCTTGGAACTCGACGGCGAGCTGATCGACGGTCACGCGTCCGAGGTCGGGATCGGCGATGTCATATATCCCGCGCAGGGTCTCTTTGGCGTGTGAGGCGTTGCGGACCTCGCCGTGGGGGTCACCGGATTCGAGCAGGCCGCGTAGACGGTCCTCACCTGTTTCGCTGATGCGTTCGTGACCGGTGAGCAGCAGTTTGCGGCTTCGATACAGCGGGTCGTGTTTGTGGCCGCGGTGGCCGAGGGTCTGGTTCCGCACCTCGTCGAGTGTGTTGTTGGCAAGCCTGACGACGTGGAACGGGTCCGCGACTTGGCGTGCGTCAGGCAGCGCCGTGTCGTACGTCGCCCTATACGGCCCGGAGAGGTCCAGGGTCGCCCAACGAATGTGTACCCGCCAGCTCGCAGGCTGGTCCAGCAGCCATTTCGCGGGTGCTGTGGCTGTTCTGTGAGGCACTATGTCCAACAGTTTGCCGCCGGCGACGTCGACGATGCTGGTCGCCCACGCCTTGTGTCTATAACGGCCGGTGCGGCCGAACAGGGTTTCGTCGAGACCCACCGCGGTCGTTGCGCCGATCCGGTCAGTGTCAGCATCGAGCAGCGTTTGACCCCAGCACAGCACCGTGTCGTTCACCGCCGACCAGCAACACCGCAGGTCCGAAGCGACGTCGCTCACCGGACGGCCACAGCCGACCTGGCGTGTCGCCCAACGCGCTGCTCGTGTCGTCAACAACACCCGCGGCGGCGCGACCTAGTGGTTGTGTTCAGTCACCGAACCCGCGCCGCAATCCTCACTCGGGCATCTCCATCTGTGTTTGTGCCACACCAACCGCACCGGCCTACCGAAGCTCGGCAGATCCACCAGCTCCACCAGCCGCTTGCCGTCGGACCACAACTTGTCGCCACAACCCGCACACGACGGACGCGCAGTCCGGTTTCGCACACTCAACCTCAACGGCTCGCCACGGTCGTCGTCGACGCTCAACACGTCGACTTCGCCGAGGCCTACCAACAACTCACACATGCCTATAAGGTCGTGTTCCACAGGGATCCTCCGGTCTCGGATTGGTTTACGACCCCGATTCTGGAGGATCCCGCCCAACTGACCGCGGACACCCCGCAACCCTCACTGCCCCCTCAAACGCGAAGAGCCCGTTAATCGAAGCGCAGCCGCAACGCTCCGCAACCAGCCGTGAACGCTAGATCTCCGCCGCGATTGCGTCGGTGAAGGAGACGCCCTCCTCGATGAGCATCCGGTAGCGCATGACATGGCGGGGGCGGTTGAAGCCCAACACGCCGACCAGGCGGCCGGCACGGCCGTAGACCGCCGCGAAACGGCGCTCGGCGAGTCTGCCCGTCACAACCCGCATCTCATCGCCGGGGCCGATACGGCCCGCCATCTGGATCTTGCGATCGTACTGATCGGACCAGAACCAGGGAACCGGCACGAACGGCTCCGCCTCATCGTCGTCAACAAGCAGACGCCGAGCCGCATGCGCACCTTGCGCCACGGCGTTGTCCCAATGCTCCACACGCATCACCTCGCCGAACCGTTCGTTGGGCCAACGGGCGACATCACCAGCCGCGGTCACCCCGGGCGCGGCCAGACAGGTGGCGTCGCACACCACACCGTTGTCGATCGTCAACCCTGAACCCTCGAGCCACTCGGTGTTGGGGATCACTCCGATCCCGACCACAACGAGGTCGGCCTCAATCACACTGCCGTCGCTCAGCCGGACCCGTTCCACCCGACCGTCGCCTTCGATTGCTTCAACGCCGACCCCGGTGCGGAGATCAACACCATGTTCACGGTGCACCTCGGCGCAGACCTTTCCCATCTCCTCGCCGAGCACCCGGCTCAAAGGCTGGGGCAGCGATTCGACCATGGTGACGTCGAGCCCCTGGGTGCGGGCAGTTGCAGCCACCTCAGCCCCGATGAACCCGGCACCGACGACCACCACCCGAGCAGGCCCCGACTTGAAGGCAGCGCGGATCGCGAGCGAATCGTCGAGGCTGCGCAACACGAAAACACCGTCGAGTCCCTCGGTGCCGCCCAACGTCCGGCAGCGCGCGCCCGTGGCGATCAGCAGTCCGTCGACAACAAGCTCATCTGTGCTCCGGTCATCAAGGTCGACAAGCCCGAGGCGCCGGGAGTCGAGATCGAAGCTCGTGGCTCGGACTCCCAGGCGCAGATCAAGATCGAGATCGTCGAGCTTGTCAGGCTGTGTCAATGCCAGACGATCCGACTCCCAGTCCCCGGCAAGGAACTGCTTGGACAAGGGTGGACGGTCGTATGGAACGTGAAGTTCCTCGCCGATCAGCGTGATCGGCCCTTCGAAGTCTTGGCGCCGAAGCGACTCAGCGGCGCGTATTCCGGCAAGAGAAGCCCCGACGATTGTTATGGAGCGCCGCGTCATCCAGGCCACAGTCGTAGCGCTCGCAGACCCCGGAACTCAACCCTGTACTGAGATGGCCTGCTTGGGGCAGCGCTGAACGCACTCGTCGACACGGGCACGATCTTCCTCGCCGGGCTCCTCGTTGAGCACGTACAGGAAGTCGTCGTCACGTACTTCAAAGATGTCAGGAGCAATCTGCATGCAGATGGCGTTGCTCTCACAGAGGTCGAAGTCAACCACGATCTTCATGGTGTCACCTTTCCTATCAGGTTTCGATCAGGTCCTATCAGGTTTCGATTGGGTCGCTGTGCGTTCAGGTCGCTGTCCATCATGCCCCACCGGAGCCGCCGGCGTGAACATATGCGCCAACTCGCTGCGCTGACCAGAACCAGCGCGCCAAAAATTCGGGTTCCTCGCGGCCCGAATCCGAGTCTGAGCTAAGGAGAACTCCGCACCTTCGAGAAACGAGCAGACTGAGCAGCGCATCCGACTGTGAGCAAATTTGAACATTTTCATATAGTTTCATGTATAACTGTAGTCTAAGGAATCGAGAAGCCATGAGGACAGAAGCTGTACCTTGTCTCCCAGCTACCCGAGCCGCTGGAGAGTTCGGAACCGAGCATCGTTCGCTTGTCGTGTCGACGATCAACAACAAGAGCGGCCACTACCGTCCGGCCAAAGCAAGTCTTGAGATCGCTCGAAGGGCATTCGAATCGGCTGGAATCCACATTCCTGTGCGCGCCGCACGCGGGTACGATCTGGGAATATCATGACCGCAACCGCAACTCCGAAACCGTCCGTCGAAATGACGCAGGAGATCTTCGAATCTGCACTTGAGCGCATCGCTGGAACGTCCGATTTCCTTGAGTTCGAACAGGCGTGGATTGAGGGGCTGCGCAGTATGCACGGCTCAAGCGACCGTGACGCGAGATCGCGGATCTTGGCTGGAGCCGGAAGACGGCTCGGCGCATTCGGCGATTCAGAGGACGATATTGCCCGGCGCCACTGGCTCCGACAAGTGGTCGAAGAGGTGCAGTTGCACGGCGACACACCCCTGGATGGAGAACTCGCGGCAGTGGCGACAGAGGAACTCCGCGAGGCCTTTGCCCGCGCCAGCCCAAAGATCGCAGATCTGCGAGCGGCGTTAGCTGCCGGCGAGAGCCTCCAGGAGTTCGCGATTCGATGTCCCGTCGTTGCGGATCAAGTCCGTGACCTCGGACGAATCGCTGAGGGCCTTCGAGGCACCAGCCTCCTTGCTCTCTGCTCCAAGGAAGACAGTGACCTCGCCCGCGACTTGGCACGAGCCATGCAACCTCCCGTCCACCTCGCGCCCACGGTACCCGAATCGTTGCGGGTCACACGAGAAGACCTGCTCCGTTGGGCACAAACCAGTTGCGCCCCCACGGAGTTCCCGAGACTGGTACGCAGCCTCATTGCCGAAACCGAACCGTCGGGCCGGTCGACAGCCGGAATCCATCTGCTCGACAGTTGGTGGGGGAACTGGTTGGCGGCAACTACTTCCCCCCTCAACGAGGGCATCGTGCTCGCGGGACGCGAGAAGGCGGCCGCTGATCTACGCGAATGCTGCAGGCAGAACTCAGGCACCATAACGGTGGGCGGCCAATTCCACCGCGACGAGATCATCGCTTTCGTCGCCGCGTCGCTCACCGCGGAGGACGTTGAGCAGGCGGACCCCAAGCCGGTGCTCTTCGTCGACAATCACGACACCGCTCAACAGTTGTTCGCTCACGAGGCACTTGCTACTCAAGCGAACCAACAAGCAATAGGCCCAGCGATGACCATGGTCGTGCCGTCAGTAGAGTTTGCGAAACATCTGCCCGCTGGGAGTCCGCATCGAATGATCGTGCCGGTCCCGGGCAATGGCCAAGCGGCAATAGTGCTGGGGCCGGTCGATTCTGAACTGGTGTGCAGACATTTTGAGGAAACCGGAGAGGAACTCCACCGCGCATACAAACTCGGCGGTCTGGCTCGAATCAGCCTCACAGCGCTCCGGCGGCGCCTCAGTGTCGAACCCGCTCTGCACACACCAGACTGGGCAACCGGAGCAGTCGACCCAACATTGCGGCGCAGTCTGCTGCTCGGCGGCTGGAATGAAGCCCGTGAAGGCGATCGTGAGATCGTCGAAAGATTTGTCGGCCGTCCACACGAAGAGGTGACGGAAGCGCTGCGGCAACTCGACGCCGGTGACTCACCGATGACCGCAACCGGAGACTTGTGGCATGCCGTATCGCCAGCAGACACCTGGACGCTGCTGCGCAACAAACTCTCCCACAGCGACCTGGCCAGTTTCGCTACAATCGCACTCGACGTTCTCACAGCGCCCGATCCACTACTGGAGCTGACCGGCGAGGAAGCGCTCAGCGCCCAGATCAACGGGGTCCGATGCAAGTACTCGTCCCAACTGAGACACGGGATAGCGACCACACTCGCTCTTGGGGGAACCAGTCCTCCCACGCTGCACGGAGACCCGAATACGACAAGCAGCTTCGCGGAGGCTGTAACTCGACAAGTGCTCAGATCTGCGACGGAAGACGCAACCCCGAGTACATGGATTGCCATCGCCGACACGTTGCCGCTGCTCGCCGAAGCTGCGCCTGAGGCTGTACTCGAAGGCTTGCGGACCTGCGTCAACGAACAGCACGCTTTCGCCGAGGCAATGTTCTCCGACCACGGGGACCGCTTCTTCGAGTTTTCCGGGCCGTCTCCACACGTTCAGGTCCTCAACGCGCTGGAGGTCATCTCATGGTCACCCGACTATCTGCTCGCTGCAACCGATGTGCTCGCCCGACTCGCCTGCGTCGACCCGGGGGGGCGCTACACGAACCGGCCGCAGAACAGCCTCGCTTCGATCATGTGTCCGTGGATGCCGTACACATCGGCAACGGCAGAGGATCGATTGGAAGCGGTCAAAATGCTACGACGGTCCCATCCAGGCGTCGCTTGGCCGCTGATGCTGTCGATGCTTCCGCGCAACCACAGCGTGCAGACTTCTGGGAATCCACCTCGCTATCGAGACTGGAGACCGACTCAACCGGTTGTGATGCACAGCGAGTACGCCCAAACGACTGCCGCGATCGCGGCGATGCTGGTCGACGATGTCGGTGAAGACGCCAACCGCTGGATCGACTTGATCGGACAGATCAGCTACCTGCCTGAGGAAATCCGCCACCGTGCAGTCTCGGCCCTGGGAGACCTTGCCATGGCCGGGGCCGACGAAACCTACAAGTCGAAGGTCTGGCCCGTGCTCCGCGAATTCGTTGCTCGCCACCGCAAATTCTACGACGCTGAATGGGCGCTACCTGCGACCGAACTAGCTCCCTTCGAGCAAGCAATGGACGCTCTCCGGCCCGCTGAACCTTCCGTCGCGTACGGCTACTTGTTCTCAAACAGTCTATTGTACCTCAACGGTGTGAGCGCCACAGACGGAGACGAGGCGTTTCAACAAGCGCTGAAACCGAAACAAACAGAGGCCGTAGACGCGGTATTCGTCGGCGGCGGGCTCAGCGCTGTGTTCAAGTTCGCAGCTGAGGTCGACCAGCAGCGTCGAGTCGGCAGCGCCCTCGCTGTATGTCACCCCAACCTCGATGGGGAGATCCTCGCGGCAATGGAATCCGCTCCCGAAGCAGTCACCCACGTATCGCTGGGCTATTTCGGCCAACGATTCGCCTCGTTGGGGTGGGACGGTCTGACGCAATTACTCGAGAAGCACGAACTGTCGCCGCAAGTGTTCGCGGACGTGCTTCGCGCCCCTCCATCGTTCGCGTCGGCCTGGGAGCGGGTAGCCGGCTACGGCACCGCAGTCGCCGCAGAGTACTGGAGTCGGGTGAGCTACTTCGATCTCGGGATTCCAGAAGATCTGGAACAGTTGCTCGAAGTCTGTCGCCAGTTGCGCGGGGCGGGCCGACTCGGACTGGCTCGGACAATACTCGCTCCGCGTGCATCCGACTATGCATCCAGTCCTGAGCTCGCTGAGGAAGCCGCTGCCCTGCTCGAACTCTGGATTGAACATTCGGGAGAAGAGATCGAGCATCACGACATGACCAGATGGGAGCTGGCCTCGCTCTTCAAGGTGCTGGACGCTCATGACGATCATTTGGGAACCGCGCGCACAGCCGTCCTCGAATGGCGATACCTCCCAATCCTTCACCATGACCCAGAGTTCACGTCTCCGAATCTGTACCGAGAGATGCTGCGCGACCCTGATCTGTTCGTGCAATTTGTCGAAATGGCCTTCAAACCAGCTAACTCACCACCGGACGAGCAACCCACATCGGCAGCACACCAGCAGTTGGTGCTCAGTGCCATCGACGTGCTGCGCAATTGGCCGTCCTCACAGTTCGCCCCAAGAATTGACGCGGACGGCAACCTCGATACCGCTTCGCTCAACGAATGGACCGACAGAACTCGCGAGAAGCTTGCAGCTATAGACCGAGCGGATATCGGCGACCAGATGATCGGAACGGCACTCGCTTCCTCTCCAGCAGATTCAAACGGGGAGTGGCCCGGTGAAGCCGTTCGAGATCTGCTGGAACGCTTGCAAAGCAACCAGGTCGACAAGGGATTCTATATCGCTGTCCTGAACCAGCGAGGTGTCACCACCCGTTCCCCGACCGATGGCGGTGAGCAGGAACGCCGACTCGCCGAAACATACAAAGCGCAAAGCCGTCGCTACCAGCGGTGGCCCAGAACGGCCGCCATCTTCAGCCATCTAGCCGACAGCTATGCACGCGAAGCTGGATTTCACGATCGTGAAGCCGAAACCTTCCGCCGAGGCTTGCCGGGAGGATAAGGAAGCCTCGACTTTCTCGGCCAACTCGCTGGGTCAGCCGCTGCTGCGGTCGACCACGATGTTGTAGCGCTCGCGGACCTCGGCGTCGGCGACAGGCCCAACGTGGGTGGGGAAATACGAGGACAGAACCTCCTGGGCGTACGCATGTGCGACTCGCAGCGCGTCCTTGCCGCCGGCGTCGAGCCAATCGTCGGGCGTCTCCCGATCCCCGATGAGCGGGTAGATGTACTCCTTCTGCATCAGTTCCAGCGTCTGGGGCGACCCCAGGAAATGGCCCGGCCCGATCACGACCTCTTCGATCAGATCCGCCGACAGGGTCTCCTCGTTGACCTCGATGCCCCGAACGGTGCGGTTGATCGAGCCCAGCATGTCGTTGTCGATCACCAGTGCCTCCAGCGAGCAGCTCAGCAGGCTTCCGAGCATCCCGGCGCTCTCATAGACGAGGTTCGCGCCCGCCTGGCCCGCCAAGACCACATTGACCCCCTTCTCGTATCCGGCCTGGTTGTCGGGCACTTTCGAATCGGTCATCCCCGCGGCCACACCCGACGGCAGACCTATCCAGTTCACGACCTGCGCGGCGGCGGCGTTGAGAACCCCCTCCTCGCCGCTCCCCCCGCTCATCGCGCCCGTGCGGAG
The DNA here is from genome assembly GCA_965116485.1 of Acidimicrobiales bacterium. GTDB lineage: Bacteria > Actinomycetota > Acidimicrobiia > Acidimicrobiales > Aldehydirespiratoraceae > VXYK01. The sequence goes on along the minus strand of OZ220692.1, from coordinate 1,521,004 downwards.
GTCCGAGACGAACGGCCACAGCCCCATCACACAGGGATGGCCGGGGCTCATCAGGTTCACCGCAGTGAGGGCGGCGAGGCACTCAGCTAGCGCCTGTGCCAGCGAACCCGCAAGGGCCGCAGGCGAGGTCGCCCCAGCCTGGCCCGCCGACAGCAGGTTGATCGGCATTCCCGTCTCCACCTGGGCGACCATGCAGTTCGTCGACTCCTCGGCGAAACGCAGCGGAGGCACCACGAAAGTGTTGTTGGCCGCCACGAACGGGCGCTTGCGGAACGATCCCTCGCCGCCTGCCAACATGTCGTACATCTCGACGGTCTCATACACGTGGTGCCGCTCGAACCACGAGGTGCCCACGGGTTTGCCGGTACCGACCGTGGCTGCATAGGCAGTGTTGAGATCAAGGTCCCGCGAGTCCTCCTGATCCCGCGCCACTACGGTGCGAACGAAGAAATGGATGTTGTCGAGATGATCGACCAGGCGGGCACAGTCGTAGACGTCCTGCGCGGTGCTGTGGCGGAACGTGTTGGTCTGGTAGTCGTACATCAGCACCGCCGCGCCGGCGGTGCCGAAATGAACCCGGTCACCACCCACCTCGATCGACTTGTCATCGTCGAAGCCGTGCCAGGTCCACTCCTTGGCAGCCGCGGCAATGGCGTTCTCGACCAGCCCTCTTGGGTACAGGAGGCGCCCGGAGTCGTCGAGGCTGCCGCCCGCGTCCACCACCACCTCCACGAACTCGGGAACCGGAGAGCCCATGCCCACGCGTTCGAGAAGCCCGAGCGCCGTGTTGTACACCTGCTGCATCTCCGGTTCGGTCAGCGGCTTGAATTTTCCGCCTGGAAGTCCCGGCCTAACCGGTCGTAGGTCTGCCTGCAACGGGGCAGCGCGTTCGGCGATGCGCCCGGCACGTCCGCCCGTTCTTCTGCGGCGAGGCTCCTGGCTCACGGTGCGGTCACAGTTCCTCCCGTGCGACTTCGAATCAATGAGGCTGAGAAACAGTAACGCATCGCAAACAGCTAGGCGCGCAGCACCGAGTTGGCCGGATCATAGGCGGGTTCGGCGAGCACGGTCGCGGTTCTCATCTCGCCGAGAAGTTCCAACTCGAAGGTCGAACCGGGCGCTTCGTAGGCCGGGTCGACATACACGAAGGCCAGACTCTTGCCGACCGTGTGACCCCAGGCGCCGCTGGTGGCGATCCCCATGACCTGCCCGTGCGGGCCGTAGGCGCCTTCGTTGCCTCGCACGTCGTTGTCGGTGGCGTCCACCTCGCAATAGACGAGCACCATCGACAGCGGTTCGGTCTGGTCCCGCCGGGCAACTGTGGCCTCCTTGCCGATGAACTCACCGCTGAAGTCTACGAAACGTTCGAGGCGGGCCTCGATCGGAGTGATCTCGGTTGTGAGTTCACTCCCCCATGCCTTGTAACCCTTCTCGATACGCATGACGTTCATCGCATATGCGCCGAAGTGGACCATTCCGTGGGGTTCTCCCGCAGCGACGAGCGCATCGTAGAGTTCGGCCATCTCTTCGATCGGACAGTGCAGTTCCCAGCCGAGTTCTCCGACGTAGGACACCCGCAGCGCTTTGCAGGCGACTCCAGCCACTTCGATCTCCTGGGCTGTCAACCAGCGAAACGAATCGTTGCTGAGGTCGGCGTCGGTGAGAGGCGCCAGTACCTCCCTTGCGCAGGGCCCGGTAACGGCCAACAGGCCGAGGGAATCCGTGACGTCGGTGACGGTCACATCTTCACCCGGTTCGATGTGGTCGTTGAGCCAGTCCTGGTCGTGGGTGGTGCCCATCACCGCCGAGTTGAGGTAGAAGCGGTCGGCGGCGAAACGGGTGATGGTCATCTCGCACTCGATGCCGCCGAGCGATGTCAGCATGTGGACCAGGCGGATGCCGCCGTCTCGAAGTGGGATCTTGTTGGCGGACACTCGATCGAGCAGCGCGGCCGCATCCGCTCCTGCGACTTCGAACTTGGCGAAGGCCGTGAGATCAGCGATACCGACCCTTTGCCGAGTGCCTTGTACTTCCCCGGCAACGAAGTCGAACGCATTGGAGCGTCGGAACGAGTGCCGTTCGGGTTCCCCGAAATATTGCGGACGCTCCCAGCCGTACACCTCCTGCCATTGGGCGCCCAAGGCGTCGAGCCGCCCGTAGATCGGGTTGACTTTCTGGCCTCGCGCCACCGGCCGCTGCTCTCCGGGCAGACGGACCTGATACATCTCGTGGTATTCGTCGATCGCCTTCTCGATGGCGAACACCGACTTGGGGCCGGTGTGGTCACCGAAACGGCGCGGGTCCATTGCCCGCACATTGATCTCGGTCTGACCATGAACGATCCATTGAGCGAGGTACTTGCCCGCTCCCGGACCCTGGGTGATCCCGATCGAGGCGCCGTTGCAATGCCAGTAGTTGCGGAACCCCGGCGCCGGCCCCATGAGATAGCCGGAGTCGGGGGTGTGGGTGATCGGGCCCGACACGATCTTCTTGATCCCCGCTTCGGACCACGAGGGGATGCGCAGCATGGCCAGTTCGAGGCACTCAGCGATGTTGTCGATGTCCGGCGGCGTCAGATAGAAGTCGAGCCTCCAGTCGATTCCGTCGACGCCGTAGATCTGGGCGTTGGACATCTCGTAGGGTCCGATCAGCAGCCCGTCTATCTCGCGGCGGTAATAGCAACTCGAGCGGGGATCGCGGGTCACCGGCGGCTCGAAGTCGAGATTCTTCATCGATTCGAGCGGCTCTGTGATCACGTACTGGTGGATGACCGAGACGATCGGCACGTCGAGGCCGATCATCGCCCCCAACTGAGGGGCGTAGTGGCCCGCGGCGTTGACCACGTGCTCGCAGGTGATGGTGCCCTTCTCGGTCACGACCTGCCAGCGCCCGTCGGCCAACCGGGCCATGTCGACGACCCGGTTGTGGCGCTGGATCTCACAACCGAGCTGGCGGGCGCCTTTGGCCATCGCGTTGGTGCAACCAGTCGGGTCGGTCCAGCCGTCATGCGGCGTGTAGAACCCCGTCTTCACATCGGAGACGTCTTCGAGCAGCGGGTTGAGCTGCTGGACCTCCTGCGGCCCGACGATGTGCGACTCGACGCCGATCTGGTTGAGCATCGCGTACACGTAGCGGTGCCAGTCGACCTCCTCGTCGGTGCGCGCCAGGCGCACTGCCCCGCATCCGTGCCAACCCGCTGAAAGGCCGGTCTCTTCCTCTATGTCGGGATACAGGGCGATGGCGTCCTGGTGCACCTTCGCCATGTTGAGATCACCGATGAAGTTGGGGATCAACCCCGCCGCGTGCCAGGTGGATCCCGAAGTCAGTTCACCCTTCTCGACAAGGACAGTGTCGGTCCAGCCCTCGTGGGCGAGATGGTAGAGCAGTCCCACGCCCATGGCCCCGCCACCGACGATGACGCAGCGCACCTCTTGGTTCATCGTTCGTTCCCTTGGTTCACGGCATCTCCTTGGTTAACGGCATCTCCTTGGTTCACTGAGCCTCCCTGATTCACTGGCGCCTCCTTGGTCTACCGGGTCGACCTATTGCTTCGGACGTTGGTTCTGGGGATCGAACCAACTGCGGATCGAGGTGCTGACCGGCACGCGCCGCGAGCCGATGTTGGTCTCCCATGAACCGCCGTCGAGCCATTCCTTGGTCACCGCTTCATCGTGGGTGACATAACCCATGGCGCAGCAGCGGTTCTGGGTGGCGCTCCACATCGACGACGATATTCGACCGACGACGACACCGTCGCGGTAGAGGGGCTCGTCGTGGTAGGTCAACAAGTCCGGGTCTTCGATGCGCAGCTGAATGAGCCGCTTCGTGCGGGGCTGTCGGCGTTGAGCCTCGAGCGCGCTCCGTCCGTTGAAGTCGACGGGTTTGTCCCAGGCGACCGTGAATCCAAGTCCAGCTTCCAGAGGCGTGTCCTCGTCGGTGATGTCATGGCCCCAGTGCCGCATACCGGCCTCCAAGCGGAGCGAATTCATTGCGTGGTAACCCGCATGCACGAGCCCGTGGGGCCTGCCCTCGTCGATCAGCGCGTCGTAGACGCCGACCGCGTCGGCATTGGCCACGTACAGTTCCCAGCCCAAGTCCCCGACGTAGCTCATCCGCAGAGCGAACACATCGAACCCGGCGAGACTGATGGTACGACCAGTGCCGAACTCGAATCCATCGTTCGAAAGATCGGCGCCGGTCAGTTTCGACAGCACGGCTCGGCTGTGGGGTCCCATCAGCCCGATCATCGCCTGTGAATGGGTGACGTTGGCGAGCGTCACCTGCTTGTCCCGGCAGGCCCGCCGCAACCAGGCCCAGTCCCGGCCCTCCGACGCCGCGGCGGTGACGACGAAGAACTCGTCGTCGCCCATGCGGTTGACGGTCAGGTCCGCTTCGATTCCCCCCGCCTGGTTGCACCACTGCGTGTAGACCGCCTTGCCGATCGACGCGTCCACATCGGCGACGCTGAGGGTGTTGAGCACGGCCAGCGCATCAGGTCCGCTGACTGTGAACTTGGCGAACGACGTCTGATCGAAAAGGCCGACAGCCTCCCTCACCCCGAGGCATTCGGCGACCATGTTGTCGTGCCAGTTCTGCTTGCCGTAGGAGTACTCGTATTCGCGGGCCTGGCCGTCGCGGGCGTACCAGTTGGGCCGTTCCCAGCCTGCGGTCTCGCCGAACACCGCTCCCGCGGCCGCTATCCGGTCGTGCAAAGGCGACAGGCGCCTGCCTCGGGCGCTCTCGTACTGCCGAAAGGGCCAGTGCATGGCGTAGAGCAGACCGAGGCTCTCGGAGATCCTGTCCTGGAGATAGTCGGTGTCCGCCTGGAAGGGCAGCGCCCTGCGGATGTCGACGGAATTGAGGTCCATGGGAGGGCGTCGGTCCGCTATCCAGTCGGCCAACGCCCAACCGACACCGCCCGCCGACTGGATCCCGACAGAGTTGAAGCCGGCGGCAACAAAGCAGCCGTCCACCTCGGGCGCTTCGCCCATGTAGTAGACGCCGTCGGGAGTGAACGACTCCGGGCCGTTGAAGAAGAGCTGCAGTCCGCATTCTCCCAGCGCCGGCACGCGATGAATGGCACGTTCGAAGATCGGCCCGAGATGTTCCCAGTCCTCGTCGAGAGTCCCGAAGGAGAAGTCGCGCGGGACCTCATCGGTTCGCCAGACCTTGCCTCGCGGTTCGAAGAAGCCGGCCATGAGCTTGCCCGTCTCCTCCTTGAAATAGGTGTAGTTGCCGGGATCACGCAGCGTCGGTGTGCCGATCTCCATTCCCTCGAGGGGTTCGGTGACGATGTAGAAGTGCTCGCATGCTTGAAGCGGAACGTTGACCCCGATCCGGGCAGCGAGGTGGCGGGTCCACATGCCGGTGGCCAACACGACGGTCTCGGTCTCGATCTCACCTCGTTCGGTGATCACGCCGGAGATTCTGCCGTCGGCGACTTTCAGATCCGTGACCGAAACGCCCTCGATGATTCTGGCGCCACGGGTCTTGGCCCCTTTGGCCAGGGCCATCGTCGTGTCTACTGGCGAGGTCTGTCCGTCGCGGGGAATGTACAACGCCCCGACGAGGTCGTCGGTGCGCATCAGCGGCCACAGCTCGCTTGCCTCGTCGAGATCGACCACCCGCGTCTCGACGCCGACCCCTTCCGCCATCGTCGCGCCGCGCAGGATCTCCTCCCAGCGTTGGTCGTTGTCGGCGACCGAAATGGATCCCGGGGTGCGGTAACCAGTTGCTTGACCGGTCTCGTCCTCCAGCTCTTCGAACAGGCGGGCCGAGTAGGTCGCCAGTCTGGTCAACGAATGCGTCGATTTGAGCTGCGACACCAATCCAGCCGCATGCCAAGTGGTCCCGCAGGTGAGGGCGCCCTGTTCCAGCAGCACCACATCGCTGACATCACGGCGTGTCAGATGGTAGGCGACCGAGCAACCGACGATGCCCCCGCCGATCACAACGACTTCAGCTCGGTCCGGGAGTGTCGGACCCGAAGAAAGCGAACGAGCCATCGGCACCAGAGGCTAGCGAATTCGAAGCGCGCAAGTGCGTGTCGTATTGTCGAAAAAATGAGCGAAAGTTCCCAACGCGAATCCGGCGACCCAGACACCTCGAGCGAACATGAGAACGAGGTGCCCCCGGACCTGAGCAGTGCTCCTAAATTCCACACGGATCGCAGCCATTACGGACCCGCTCTCGAGCAATGGATCACCCGCAGGTACCCGAACCGGGTCGGCGCCTCGGTGACCGACATCGACATCCCGGTGTCGACGGGGTTCTCCAACGAGACCGTGTTCTTCGACGCCTCATGGACCGAGGACGGAACGGAATGTTCGGACCGTTTCGTCGCCCGGATCGAGCCCTTTGGAGGCGCGTTGTTCCCAGCCCAGAGCGACCACTGCGGTGTTTCAGTCGAGGTCCAGTATCGAGCCATGGACACGGTTCGACGCTACTGCGACGCTCCCGTGCCAGAGCTGCTCGGCTATGAGCCGGACCCGGCGATCATCGGTCAACCGTTCTTCGTGATGGGGTTCACCGAGGGCCGGGTACCGGCTGATCAACCGCGCTACTCCGAGGAGGGTTTCCTGGTCGACGAAGCGACTCCCGCCGAGCGCCGGCGGATGGTTGCCACGGGTTTGGAGGCGATGGCCGAGATCCACTCGATCGACTGGCGGGCGGCAGGACTGGAATGGCTCGACGCCAGCGGCACCGGACAACCCAGCACGCGAACGCAACTGGACCTCTACCGGGCGTCAACCACCCGTGAACTGGCCGGACGGGACCATCCGGTGCTTTCGGCAGCGTTCGACTGGCTCATCGCCAACGATCCCGACGATGAACGCATCGGCCTGTCCTGGGGCGACAGCCGGTTGGGGAACATCCTCTGGCAGGACTACCGGCCGGCGGCAGTCCTCGACTGGGAGGCGTGTGCTCTGTCGCCGACCGAGGCCGACGTCGGCTGGTGGCTGATGTTCGACCGGATGTCGTTCGATGACATAGGCGCTGCCCGGATGGAGGGTTTCCCGACCCGGTCCGAGATGATCGACCTCTACGAGCAGGCCTCTGGCCGCGAAGTCCATGCACCCCACTACTGGGAAGTCTTCGGCACGATGCGTTTCTGTGCGATCTTCATCGGACTCGGCGACCGTATGACCAACAGCGGTCTGCTTCCCCCCGAGATGAACCCGGCGGTACACAACATGGTCACTCAAGCACTCGCCAACCTGCTCGACATCGACAACCCGACCCCGTCAGTCCTCTAACCCACGACTCAATGCTCGGCGTATAGCTTCCCTATTTTTGATCGCCAAAATCAGTGCAATCGGCGGAACTGGAAAGAGGAGGTACTCGATGAGCTTCCATCGCTCAGCCAACAATCCGGCCATGAGCAGAATGGCACCGATCCCGCCACCCCACCCCAGCGGTATCAGATAAGGCCGCAATTCCGCCGGCGACAGACGCTTGCTGTCCGGCCAGAACCGACGGATCAGCGCGCCGACCACAATGGCCGACACAACGAAGTACGCCAGTTCATAAACGCGACTCGGCTCAGTTTCCCCCAGAACGAAGAGCCAGGTCACAACGCAGAAGGCGGAAATGACCGCTATGAGTTTCGTCGCGTTGTCGAGCAACCTAGGCCACGTCGCTTATGGCGGAGGCGGCTTTCTCGCTGACGACGGTGCTGGAACCGCCGGGTTTCATCGAGACGCCGTAGAGGCAGTCCGCGATCTCCATCGTCCGTTTCTGATGGCTGACGAATACCAATTGCGAGTCGGCGCGGAACTCGTCGACCAGATTCAAGAAGCGGTGCAGGTTGACGTCGTCGAGGGCCACCTCGACTTCGTCGAGGACATAGAACGGCGACGGGCGGCTCATGAACACCGCGAAGAGGAACGCCAACGCTGTCAAGGTCCGCTCACCACCCGACAACAACGACAGCTTGCGAACGTTCTTGCCGCCGGGCTTGGCCGAGACGTCTATCCCCGTGTTGAGCAGATCGTCGGGGTCGCTCAGCCTTATCGACCCGCTCCCACCAGGGAACAGAGTCTCGAACAGCTTCTCGAAATTGAGGGAGACGTCGGCGAAGGCGTTTGAGAAGATCTTCACAATGTCGTCGTCGATCGAGGCGATGACCTTCGTCAACTCACGCCGTGTGGCGGAGATGTCGGCGAGTTGAGCCTGCAGAAACTCGTGGCGCTCCTGCAGCGCCTGGCATTCCTCCAGAGCCAGCGGATTGATCGGACCCATGATCTCGAGTTCGCCCTGCAACTGCTCTATCCGGCGCGGCGGGTCGACTCCCTCGGGCAGCGGCGGGCACGGCGCAGACACCGCGACGTCGGGAGCAACCTTGTGCTCGGCACGGACGCTCTCAACGACGGTCTGGAGTTTGGTCCGAAGCTCGGCCCGTTCTATCGCAGCGCTGGCCGCCCGCGCCCGGAGGTTCTCGAACTGTTGATTGAGAGCCACACGCTCATTGCGGAGATCGGTGAGTTGGCGCACGATCTGCCGGGCGGTTTCGGACTGCTCTTCATGGGCCGTGCGCGCCCTGCTGAGTCGGGTTTCGATGATCGCCAAGCGTGAGTCGAGCGCCACCATCAGCTTGTCGAGCACGGTTGCGCGGCGGTCCAGCAATTCTCGTTGTTGACCCGCGGTGGACCGCTCCGAGACGTCGCGTTCTAGTCTCGCCTCGATCTCGGCGATGCGGGTCCGCAGTCCGTTCTCCCGTTCGTTGATGGCCGCTGCTCGCACTTCGACATCGGTGCGCAGCGCGGCCACCTCTTGTGCCCGCAGGTCGATCTGTGCTCTTGCAGCGACGATTCGGCGAGCCTCTTCTCGTTGCTCGGACTCCTCAGCCTCCAGCAGCACGAGCGAGCTTTCGAGTTCGTCGAACCTCTCCTGTTCGCTGCCGAGGCGCGCCTCGAGCTCCTCGAGACCGGTCCGCAGCGCATCGGATTCGGTGGCGCACTCACGGATCTGCGCTTCAAGCTGTCGGCATTCGTTCGCCGCAGACGCGAGCTTCGATTCGACCTGTGCGAGACGCTCTGAGACTCTCGCGGCGGCAGCGGAGCGCTCGGCGAGCTCCGAACGGGCCGCGTCGACCCGGTCGGACGCTTTCTGGCTATCGAATCCCGCCACAACGACCTGTTCGCTCGCCTCGGTCAATGCCGCGGCGGTCGCAGTCGAGCCGCTGCCGGCGACACGCCAGCCGTCCGGTCCGATGAACTCTCCGGTGGAGGTGACAAAGGAACGCATCGGGTCGTCCAAGGCCCGGTCCACCGCGGTCTGCCAATCGCCGTCGACTATCTCGACATCGCCGATCAGCACGTCCAGCAGCGCGTCAACGCCCTTGGAGGTGCCTCGTACCCGCTCGCGAAGAAGGTTGGCCGGACTGCCGGAGCCCGAGGACAGCCAGCCGCGCAACCTCGAGCCTTCGTTGGCGGCTCTGGCAGAACCGCGTTTGGGCAACGCTCCGAGAGCCAGGACCGCTCCCGACGACCCGCCGGCGCGCAGAGCCTCGAAAGCGTCACGGGCCGCATCCGGGTCGCGCACGACGATCGCGTTCAACCCTGAGCCGACAGCAGACCCGAACGCAGCCTCGAATCCCTCATCGACAGCGACCACCTCGAGCAGAGTGCCCAGCACGCCTTCGACGTGCGCGACCCTGTCGGCGCCGGCCGCTGAGCGGGCCTCGTGCAGCGCGAGCGTCAGCGCTTCGGCACGGGCGAGCCATCGTTGCTGGGCAGCGTCGGCTTCTGCGTGAGCGGCGATCTCGGTGTTGAGCTTCGCTTCGGCGCCTCGCTGGGCTGTGTCGGCCGCCTCTGACTCAGCAGTCAGCTGCTGGTGTTCACTCGCAACTTCCTCGAGCTCTGAGCGCTGCCGGCTCAAGCGCGAGTCAAGGGACGACTGCCGCTCGGCCACCGAGTCCAGGCGTGTTTGGGAACGCTGTCGTTCCTCGTGACCTGCTGAAATGCCGGCGCGAAGAGCCGCGAGCTCTCCACGGGCCTCAGCAGCCTTGTTGCCTGGCTCCGATTCGCCTTGAGCGGTTTGTTCGTCGAGGGCCTCTCGATCACCGGCCAGTTGCTGCTCTTTCGCTTCCAGGGTTACTGATTCGCTCCTCAGAGTCGTAGCCTCGGTCTCGGCTTCTGCGAGGGCCAGCCGCAGACGCGTGGCCTCCGCCTCAAGGTTGGCGATGACCCCCCGGTCCGTGAACGCGGTCCTGTCGCGGTCGATGCCGCGCCTGCGCTCAGTGACGAGCGCCGCCAGTCCCCTCGCCCGTTCCCGCATGGATTCAAGCCGTCGGAGCGTTTCGCCGAGGTCAGCTCCGGAGCGGTCCGAGAGCCGGCTCTCGTAGGTTGAGACGTCCTCGTCAAGATCAGCCAGTCGAGCCTTCGCCGTCTGTTCGAGAGCGTGGATCGGTTGCTCGCCGATGGCTTGCAGCTGCTCGCGCAGTTCTGCGATCTGCCTGCCGGCAAGGTGCAGTCGCTGAGCCGCCAGTTCTTCGACGAGGTCACTGTGGAGGCGGGCAGCCTCGGCCTGCTTGGTGAGCGGGCGCAACTGGCGCCTGACCTCGCGGATGATGTCTTTCACCCGGGTGAGGTCGCTGTCGGAGGTTGCCAGGCGACGTTCGGCGCGTTCCTTGCGTTTGCGGTACTTCAACACGCCTGCGGCTTCTTCGATGATCGCTCGCCGATCGGTCGGGCGAGAGGTCAGGACCGCGTCGATCTGCCCCTGCGAGACGATCACATGCTGCTGCCGCCCGACGCCGCCGTCGCTCAACAACTCGGCGACGTCGATCAGCCGACAGGGCACCCCGTTGATCGCGTACTCGGAATCGCCGCTACGAAAGAGCGTGCGGCTGATCCGCACCTCGTTGAAGTCGATGGGGAGCGTGCCCGAATGATTGTCGATCGTCAGCGAGACCTCGGCTCTGCCCAAAGCCGGCTTCTCGCTGGTCCCGGCAAAGACCACGTCGTCCATCTTGGTCGACCGCAGCGCGTTCGGCGCCTGTGATCCGAGCACCCAGGCAATGGCGTCCACAACATTGGACTTGCCGCTGCCGTTGGGCCCGACGATCACCGTGACGCCCGGTTCGAGGTCGATCGAAGTCGTATCTGCGAACGACTTGAATCCCTTCAATGTGAGGTTCTTCAGATACACCCACTCAAATGTATCAGCCCAAATTACATTGGCGGGACTTCAGAGCACGCGCGAATGCACTCCGAAATCCTCTGCCTGTTCGCGAGACCTCTCAGACTCAGACCTGTGTCTGGCAGAAGTACGTCCAGACGCCCCGGAACTTGACCCGCTGAATCGGCAGACGGGACCTGGCACTGAGCTCGCCGTGACGCCCCCAGACCATCAGGTGGCTGCCGTACTCGCCCGGGTTGCCCGCAGGATCAATGAACTCCCGTTCCGGGATCGACGTGCCCCGGTGTTTGATGGCGTCGTGGAGAGTTCCGACCAGCGCCCGGTGAAGCCGTCTGATCTCCTGGCTTGTGAGGGAGTCGCTCATCCGATTGTGGCGGAGTCCGGCGTGGAACAGGATCTCATCGGCATAGATGTCACCGATCCCGACGACGAACGAAGGATCGGTCAACAACGTCTTCAACCTGACCCGGCGCTGCAGCAGACTCCGCCCGAACACCGTCCAGGTTACAGGCTCGGAGACCGGGTCGAGACCGAGATCGGCGAGTTCCGGAAGCTCGTCGGGCATCGAGTCGCCCTCGACCACGAACATCTCAGAAGTGCCCTCGGCGTCCAGCAGCCGCAACTGGCCGTGCTGGGTGAAGGTGATCGTCACCTCAGTGCCGGGATCGACCGTCTCCTTGTTGGCAGTGCGCCGCAACGATCCGCTCGAGCCCAGGTCGATCACCAGGCTGGACTCATTGCTTAACACGATCATGATGTGCAGCCCGAGGCGCTGAACCGCGGTGATCTTGTTGCCGGTCAGACGGGAGAGGAAGGCTTTGCGGGTTCGATACCGCCGCAGAACCTTCATGCTCACGGCCTCAGCACCCTTTATCTTCTTGTCGACGATGTCCCGCTCGAGATCGCGGCGCACCGTTTCGACTTCGGGCAGCTCAAACATCGAGGGCTCCATCGGTTCCGGAGCGGGCACGGTACGCGACGCGGGCGGCTCGTCGCTGTGCCTGCTTTATCGTGCTGCCCTCCCCGGTCCCGCAGACCTCGCCGCCGATCCTCACCACCGCGCGGAACAGCCTGTTGTGGTGAGGCCCCGTCTGCGAGACGTCGTAGACGGGCGAATCCAGGCCATCGCGGACCGCAGCCTCCTGCAGAAGCGTCTTGTAGTCACGCGCACCCGGTCGACTGGCCGCTTCGTCGACCCGTTCACCGAGCTGGGCCAAGACGAAGTCGCGTGCCGACTCGAACCCACCGTCGAGGTACACCGCGCCGATGACTGCTTCGAGCGCGTCCGAGACGATGGAGGCCTTGGAGCGGCCACCGGAACTGTCCTCGCCCTTTCCCAGGCGGAGGTGCTCGCCGAGTTCCATCTGGACCGCAAGGTCGGTGAGTGTCGACGCGCTCACGACCGCAGCCCGCGTCTTGGCCATCTGACCCTCGGGAAGGTCCGGGAATCGGCGGTAGAGAAAATCCGCGACGACCAGGCTGAGGACCGCGTCGCCGAGAAGCTCGAGTCGTTCGTTGCTGGGCCCGCCATCATGCTCGGCGCACCAGGAGCGGTGAGTGACCGCCAGTTCGAGTCGACCGGGTTCGTCGAAACGATACCCGAGCCGGTTCTCGAGCACAGACAGCGAACGCAGGACTCAGCGCCTCAGCCCAGCTTTGCGACGACATAGTCGACGGCGTCGCGAACGGTTCGGAGATCTTCAAGATCTTCGTCCTCGATCCGAAAACCCGCTGAACGCTCAGCCAGTTCCTCTTCGAGAGCTTCCACGAGTTCAATGAGAGCCAGCGAGTCTGCTTCAAGATCATCGGCGAATGCGTCGCCCTCGTCGATTGACAGCGGCTCGATCTCAAGAATGTCGGCAAGCTGGTCCCTGACGAGGGCGAGGATCTCCTCACGACTCATGGGAGCCTGTTCCACATGCGTTTCTGCGGGCAACTGCACCCTCCTGGTCACCGGGACGGTCCGATGCTATCGGAAGTCTTGCCTCTCCCCTCTATTCAGGAGTGAAACAGCCTTGAATATGCCGATATTTAGTCAATCCCCGCGGACCGCCGCGGAAAGGTGATCGACCATTCCGACATCGACCATCTCCGCGGCGATACGGACGGCATTGGCCATGGCGTCAGCGGAGCTCGAGCCGTGGGAGATGACGCACACGCCCCTCACCCCCAACAGCAGCGCCCCACCGGTGGAGTCCGGATGAAGTTCAGCCAGCATCGAGTCGAGCGGCGCCGACAGCATCTCCCCGGCCCGTCTGGTCTCATCGTCGGTGTCTATCGCGCTGAGCAGTCGACTGAGCAGTGCCGACATGGCGCCCTCCAGCGTCTTGAGGGTCACGTTGCCGGTGAATCCGTCGGTCACGACCACGTCGACCTCGTCAGTCATGACGTCCCGACCTTCAACGTTGCCGATCCACTCGGCGCCGCTCGATTGCGCCCAAGCGCTGTCGCCGAGCAGTTCGAAGCACTCCTTGACGAACTTGTTGCCCTTGCCGGCCTCCTCCCCGATCGACAGCAGCCCGACTCTCGGACGCTCGATTCGGAAACGGTCGCGGGCATAGACACAGCCCATCTGGGCGAACTCGACGAGCCATTCGGGGCGGCACTCCGCGTTCGCTCCGGCATCGAGCAGAGTCGTGGGCGTGCTCCGGGGCACCGGCACAGGTATGGCGATCGCCGGCCGATTGATCCCCCGTATGCGCCCCATGCGCAACAACGCAGAGGCCATGGTCGCACCGGTGTTCCCCGCCGACACCATTGCCGAGGCACGACCGTCGCGGACCGCCGTGGCAGCGCGCACCAACGACGAGTCCCTCATGCGGCGAACGCTCGAGCCCGGCTCAGCGTCCATGGCGATCACTTCGCTGGCTTCGAGAACCTCCAGGCCCCCGGTGTCGTCGAGGTCCTCGGGCCTTCCGACCAGCACGACCGGGATACCCATCTCGGATGCGGCGCGCCTGGCGCCGGCCACGATTGCCGCAGGGGCGTTGTCCCCACCCATGGCGTCGACCGCGATGGGCAGCATCGATCAGATGACGTCTATGGCCTGACGGCCGCCGTACCACCCGCAGTTGCCGCAGGCCCGGTGCGGACGTTTGGCGGCGTCGCAACGCGGGCAGGCGCTGCGAGGCGACGCCCCGAGGCGCCAAGCCGAAGCACGGCGGCTCCGAGTCTTCGATTTCGACGTCTTCTTCTTCGGGACGGCCATCGCGAACCTGTTTCTTGCGGATTGTCACAGGCCGGAAGTGACCGACCCGAACAGCAAAGGCTATCGACCCCCCGCTGCGGCGCCACCGCGGTTGAGTCGATATCACACGTCGAAGGTCAACTCGTCAAGAACCGACCAGCGAGGATCGACCGGAGACTCCTCGCCGAGCGGCGGGCCGGTCGGGAACCTGTCCGGGGCCGGACCCTCACATTCGGCGCCGCAGAGCGGAGCGAGCGGCAGGCAGACCAAGGCGACTTCGCGCAGCATGGGTCCCAGATCAAGGCCGTCGTCCTGCAGTGCTTCTTGCAGTGCCCACGTCTCCCCCTCGGTCGGGTCGACCTCGAACAACTCCTGAATCTCAGCTACGAGGTCCCCCTCTGTGGGCTCCAAGCAGCGACGACAGGGCACGGACCAGCGTCCACGAGCCGTGCCGCTGACCAGCACACCGCCGGTGTCGGCTCGTCGGGAGTCCTGCTCGGGGGGGTCGGCCGGCTCTGCCGAATCAGCCGAGGCGGGGGCGGAGCCGGTGCGCTCCAACACGAGATCCAACGACAGGCGACCGTCGACCACCGTTGAGCGCATCCCGGAATCGGACAACACCATGTCGGCGAGCATCGCCTCTGTGCTGAGAACCAGCCGATTCTCGGCTCGACCGAAGAGCCCGGCCGTGTCGACCACGAATCGAGCGCCCCGGGTCACTCGCGATCCTGGTCGAAGAACTCGTCTCTGCGTTCCAGCGGCGGGGCCAGAAGTTCGGGGCTCGGCTCCTGGGAATGCGCGGCGCCCTGCATCCGCGACCTGCCGAACGCGACCGAGCGAGAAATGCGGTCGAGCACCACTTCGAGACGTCCGAGTTCCTGATCGCACCAGTCCTCGGTCTTCAAGCGAAGGTCCCTGGCCTCCTGTTCGGCCTCCGAGACGACCCGTCGAGCGTGGTCGTTCGCCTCTCTCGCCAGTTCAGTGCGCTGGACCATGCGCTGAGCGGTGTCACGGGCCCGCGCGATCAACAGGTCTCCCTCTCCTTGGACACGCGCCAGGAAATCATCGCGTTCCTTGAGGAGCCAGCGAGCCGCTCGAAACTCCTCGGGAAGGCTCTGCACCGCCGTGTTCAGCAATTCCAGAACCTCGTTCTTGTTGATTATCGACGAGGCCGACATCGGCATCGGGCGAGCCCTCTCGATCAGGTCGATGGCCGCCCTGAGGATTTCTTCGGCTTCCAGGGGCCGGTACGCCGAAGGCGGTGCTTCAGAGAGAGCGTCTCCGGTGTTCTGATCGGTCATCCGTATCGCTCTCTCAATCGACGGGCCACACTTTCGGGAACCATTTTAGATATGTCACCGCCGAATCTGGTGAAATCGCGTATGAACTTCGACGCCAGGAACGAACTGCTCGACGCCGATGGGATGAACAGCGTGTGGATGCCTGAGGCAGCGTTGTTCATCTGAGCCATCTGCAACTCGTTCTCGAAGTCGGACACAGCCCTCAGGCCTTTCAGAATGAAGTCGGCTTCCATCTCCGAGGCAAGATCGACGACCAGTCCCGCGAACATCCGCACGGTGACGTTGGGCAGGTGCTCGGTCGCCTCGCGGAGCATGGCCTCACGGTCGTCGAGGTCGAAGACGCCGTCCTTGGTGGTGTTGACCATGGTGGCCACGACAACCTCGTCGAACAGCTTCGCCGCCGTCTCGATGATCTCAAGATGCCCGTTGTGGACGGGATCGAACGAACCGGGGTACAGGACACGGGTCACGGAACTTGGGACTCCAGAGCGGCGGGTGCAAGGGCGAGCGTCACCACGGTACCTCCGTAACGGCGCACCCGATGAGTATCCCACGTTTCGGGCAGGTCGATCTCACGGTCGGATTCGATGGCGACCACCGAGTCCGTGGCGTGGACGAGCAGTTCCGGCCAACGATCGAACGAATACGGGGGGTCCAGCAACAGGAGGTCGTACGGCTCAGCGCGGGCCAGGAACGCCGACGCGTCGGCGGGCACGACCGTCGCTCTGCCGGCCAACCCCAGAGAGTCGAGATTCTCACGCAGCACCGCCAAGGCCTGTCGATCATTCTCCACGAACACCGCGCTCGCCGCTCCACGCGACAGCGCCTCGATTCCCAGCGCGCCCGATCCGGCGAACAGGTCGAGCACGACCGCGTCGGTTATGGCGCCGAGCGAGTACAGCGAGTTGAACATCGCCTCGCGGACGCGATCGGCAGTGGGACGAACGGTCTCGGAGTCCCCGGCGCTGATTCGCCGTCCACCGAGCGTTCCGGCTACGACACGCATGTGTACCAGTGTGGCCCATGACGACGTGCAACTCGCAGGCGGCGCGGCACTTCATTTCTGCCGTGCTGCGGAATGAAGGTACGGTCACCTCATGGGCGCACCCGAAACCATCGTCTGCGTTGACTGCGGCGGCAGCTGCCGGCTCATCTCCTACGCGCCGGACGAGGGGTTCGAACCGGGCGACGTCGTCGCCTACCGCTGCGCCGACTGCGGTGACCGCTGGGACGTCGAGTTGACCATCGACGACATCGACTAGACGCCGCGCTCGGGCCGCTGGGCCCCGAAGAGCCGTTCAGCTCTTCATCAGGAACTCGGCTTCATCGTCGCCGAGCATCAGATCGACCTCCACGCCCAATGCCCGATGGTCGGTCAGTTCCGGGTCGTCGGCGATGATCTCGGTCGCAACCTCGCGGGCAAGCGACACCCACTCCCTGTCTCTTCGCAACGACGCCAGGCGGAGGTCGTTGCGTCCCTTCTGCCTCTCCCCCATGATCGTGCCCTCGCCCCGTATCTCAAGGTCGACTTCGGCCAGGTCGAACCCGTCCGTGCTCGCCACCAGAGCCTCGATACGGGCTCTTCCGTCGTCGGTGCCGGGGTCGCCGAACAGATAGCAGAGCCCCTGGTGCTCGCCGCGGCCGACCCTCCCGCGGAGTTGATGCAGCTGCGCCATCCCGAACCGGTCAGCATCGAAGACGACCATGACCGTGGCATTGGGGACGTCGACTCCCACTTCGATCACAGTCGTCGCAACCAGCACATCGATGGAGCCCGCCCGGAAGTGCGCCATCGTCGCCTCCTTCTCCGCGGGCGAGACCCGCCCGTGCAGCAGACCCACGCGCAGGCCCGCCAGCTCGCCGTTCTGCAGCTCCACGAAGGCGTCCTCGACACTGCGGACTTCGATCACCGCGGACTCTTCGATCAGCGGGCAGACGACGTAGGCCTGACGACCATGGGCAACCTCGTTGCGAACCGTCTCCCAGACGTCGCTCTCCGCTGTCGGACCTTGCGCCCAACCGGTGATGATCGGGCTCCGTCCCGGCGGCATCTCGTCCAAGGTGCTGACATCGAGGTCGCCGTAGACCGTCATCGCGGCGGTGCGGGGAATCGGCGTGGCCGTCATCACCAGCACATCGGGCACACCGACGGACTCGCCTTTGTCCCTCAGCGCGGCCCTCTGCTCGACCCCGAAGCGATGCTGTTCATCGATGACCACCATTCCCAGCGACCGGTACTGGACCTTCTCCTGGATCAGTGCGTGGGTTCCGATCACGATGTCGACACCGCCGACGATCAGGTCGTCGAGCACTTGGCGGCGCGCTGACGCTCCGACGCTGTTGGTCAACAGCTCCACGCGCAGCGGCCGGTCCCCCAACAACGACATCGGGTCCGGCACCGACAGGCCGCCGAGCATGTCGCTCACGCTGAGGTGGTGCTGCTCGGCGAGCACCTCGGTGGGCGCCATGAGCGCGCCCTGGTAACCGCCTTGGACAGCGGTCAGCAGCGCAGTCACCGCGACCACCGTCTTGCCCGACCCCACATCCCCCTGCAGCAGGCGATGCATCGGACATTCGGCGGCGAGGTCATGGGCGATCTCGGCATTGACCCGCCGTTGTGCCTCGGTGAGTGCGAACGGCAGGCTCGCATGGAAACGATCGACCAACTCGCCGGACATGTCGTGGGCGACCCCGATTGTCTGACGCTCGATGCTCGCCTTGCGACGGACCAGTTCCAACTGCACCCGGAAGAGCTCGTCGAACACGAGCCGGCGGCGGGCCTGGTCCATCTCCGCCATCGACTCGGGGAGGTGGATGCCGTACAGCGCGGCTTCGCGGTCGACGAAATCGAACCGGTCGAGCACCTCTGGCGGAACGGGATCGGCGAAGCCGCGCACTCGGCTCCTGCTGAGGGCCTCCTTTACGAGCTGGGCCAGTTTCCAGGTCGTCAACCCCGCCTTGGAGGACTGGGGGTACACGGGGATTATTCGGCCGGTCTTGTCCCCGACCAGATCAACGACCGGCGCCGTCATCCGGCGCGCCCCTCTGAAGAGCTCGAACTTGCCGTGTACGAGGACTTCCATGCCCTCTGTGAGTTGCTTCTCGCGCCACTGCTGGTTGAAGAAGGTGAGGGTGAGCCTGCCCGTGCCGTCGCCTATCTCGACGTTGGTCAGGGTTCGACGCCCTCTCAACCGTCGGCTGCGGGCGCTGCGGACCGTACCCAGCACAGTTGCTTCGTCACCGGGGAGAAGATCAGCGATCTGGGCTTGCCGGGTGCGGTCCAGGTAGCGCCTCGGATAATGCTGAATCAGATCGAGGACCGTTGAGATCTCCACGGCCAGAAGCTGCTCCGCGATTCGTTGACCGACACCGCGCAACTGGGTGACTTTGATGCCCGCGAGATCCCGCAGTGTCAGCGGGGGGTCTCCGGCGGGCATGCGGGTCTACTCCAAACCGAAGAAATAAGGGTAGAGCGGCTGCCCGCCGTGATGCACCTCCACCTCCACGTCGGGATGGTTCCGGCTGACCCACGACTCGATCAGAGCGGTCGTGTAGTGGTCGGCGCCCTCCCCGGCAATGACGGTCAGCAGCTCATGGTCCTCGTCGACGATCTCGGCGAGCAGCCCGGTCGCCGCGGCGGCCAATGACGGCTCGACCGCGCGGATTCCCGTCTTGGCGATTCCCAGCCAGTCCCCGGTGACGATGGGGCCTGCGTCGCTGGTGGCGTCGCGCACGGCTCGGGTCACCTCGCCCGAGACGACACCGCTGAACGCCTCGGTCATCGAAGCTGCATTCACAGACGCGGTCGCCTGAGGGTCATAGGCCATGAGACTCGCCAGCGCTTCGGTCACGCTCGTCGTGGTGACGACCTCCACGGTGCGGCTGGTCTGCTCTTGGACCTGTTGCGCCACCGCGATGATGTTCTTGTTGTTGGGGAGGATGACCACCTCGGGGGCGGCGACCGATTCGACCGCCGCCACCAACTCGGCTGTGGACGGGTTCATCGACTGTCCACCGGCGACCACAGCGTGAACTCCCATCGACTTCAGTAACGCGACAACGCCCGATCCCGTACCGACGGCAACGACCGCAGTGGGCACCGCCGGGGCGTCGTCGGGCGGCGTGGCGTCGCCGTCGAGAGCCGCCGCAACCCAGTCGCGTTCCTCGAGTTCTGCAAGCTCGTCGAGCAGATCGGTGACCCGGATGTTGTGGGGCCGCCCTATCGCGATGCCGCATTCGATAGCTGTGCCGATGTCGTCGCAGTGGATGTGGCAGTTGTAGATGCCTCCGTCGCCCACGACGACGATGGAGTCCCCCACTTCCGCCCAGGCCTCCTTGAAACCGGCGATCTTCTGATCCGCAGCGTCGAGCAGGAACATGACCTCATAGCGGAGGTCGGCGATCGACGGGCCGCCCTCGGGACGCGCCGGCCCTGTCGAACGGTGGCGGGGAGCCGGCTTCGAGGTCTCTTCCGGCTCGGGCATCGGCCGACCGTCGACGACATGCAGCGCCGCGTCGCAGAGCAGCACGAGTCCAGCCCCGCCCGCGTCCACCACTCCCGCGTCGGCCAGAACCTGCAGCAGCGTGGGGGTCCGTTCGAGCGACGCGGCCGCTTCGTCACGGGCAGCTTCAAGGACTCCGCAAAGATCGGCGCCCTCGGCTGCAGCATCCGTTGCCGCCTGCGCAGATTCCCTGATAACGGTGAGAATCGTTCCCTCGACCGGATTTCCCACAGCGGTGTAGGCGCCCTTGGCCGCCGCGGTCAACCCTGTTGCCCACAGCGGGCCGTCGATGCACAGATGTTCAGCCGCCACCGCGGAGAAGCCGCGAAGGATCTGCGACAGGATCACACCGCTGTTCCCCCGGGCGCCCATCAGCGAGCCGTGGGCGATTCCGTCGCACACCGAAGCCATGTCGTCGCCGTTGTCGTCGAGTTCCTCGACCACCGAGCGCAGGGTCAGCGACATGTTGGTCCCGGTGTCGCCGTCTGGGACCGGGTACACGTTGAGGTTGTTGATCGCCTCTCGATGGTCGGCCAGGGCGTCGCGAAAGGTGACGACGATGCCACGAAGGGCGGCTGCATCAATTGAGTCGAGCGCCACGACGACGGATGGTACCTCCCGCGAGCACCCCGCGCGAGGTTCACGCTCCGCTCCCGCTCCTGTCGCTGCGCGACGGGCCGCTCGGGCCCGGGCGGGCCACTTGGGGCCGCGCCGGGGTACGCTCTGGGAATGCAGGGCGTCATCAAGAATTTCGATCCGGGCACCGGCGACGGTGTCCTCATCAACGAAGCCGACCTCACCGACGTCGACTTGGCCACCGACGCTCTGGAAGGCTCGGTGTTCCGCATGCTGCGGCAGGGCCAGCGGGTGCAGTTCGACCTCGACGAATCCGGAAGGGCCACAGCGCTGCGCCTCGGATCCGAGATCGACATGTCCACCCCCGACCTCTAGACCCGCCTCGGCTGTCCACCCACCTAGAGCAACTGGGGTGGCTAGAGATGCCACTATTCTCGAACTTGTCTAAGAGGCCCCGCAAACAGGCAAGCCCTCGAGTTGCAGCCCGTTGTTTCCCGCTCTTGGTTCGCTTCGCTCACCGGGCCGCTCAACCGAGCGCGTCGGTTGAGCGGCCACGATCCTGCGATTACCCTTACTAATCGCCCAGCGAGAGCGAAGTCGGTCCGACATCTTTCAGCGATGGGAATCATCGTTGCAGCTGATGGCCGGCCAGGCCCCGAACAGACCGGAAGAACAGCAGGAGTCCACATGTCAGTAAGCGCATACATCCTGATCCAAGCCGCCGTCGGCACCGCTGTGGATGTGGCCCAAGCCACAGGCGAGCTCGACGAGATCGTCTCCGCTGAGGTGGCGATGGGTCCATACGATGTGATCGCCCGCGCGGAGGCAGCCTCGATGGATGACCTGGGCCAGATCGTGGTACACGCCGTGCAGGGAATTGCGGGCGTCGAACGCACTCTGCTGTGCCCCATCGTCAGGATCTGACCGCCTGACCGCAGCGGTTGCCTATACCAGAACTATCGCGCGAAGTCCGAGGCCCATCAGCCACAGGCTTCCGAGTCCGAACAGCAGGTAAGGCCGGTCGCGCATCTCGTTGCGGTACGCGAAGATGATCCCCACCGAGACGAAGGCCGCGAATCCGTACAGCTGATGCTGCCCGCCGAGGCCGTCGTCGGAGATCTGGATCGCTGCCCCACTCAGCGTCTGGGCGACGACGATCAACTGCGCGACAGCGACCGCGATCCAACACGCCCTGCCGCGGAGCCGCTCATAGCGATGGGCCGACAGCGCCCAGATCCCGGCTGTGCCGTTGGCTGCGATGAGCAACCAGCCGCCGATCTCATGGAGGTCGTGGATCACGGGGACTCAGGCAACCGCGCCCGCCGAACGCAACGCCGCTGCCTCGTCGGGGCTGAATCCGCACTCCGCTAGCAGTTCGTCGCTGTGCTGACCGGCGTGCGGCGGAGGTCGCGTGATCTCTCCGTCGGTACGGCTGAACCGGGGGGCCGGCCGGGGCTGAACCACACCGGCCACTTCGGTGAACGCGCCCCGCTCACGATTGTGGGCATGGTCGGGCGCTTCGGCCATCGACAGCACCGGGGCGAAGCACACATCGGAGCCTTCGATCAGCGCGCTCCATTCATCACGGGTCCGGGTCTTGAAGATCTCAGCAAGATCGGTTTTGCGGTCAGCCCATTGGCGTTTGTCGTTCTGGGCATCCCATTTGCCGTCGTCGAGTCCGAGCTTCTCTCGCAGCTCCGCGTAGAACTGACGCTCTATCGAACCGATGGACACGTACTTCCCGTCGGCGCATTCATAGACGTCGTAGTAGTGCGCCCCGGTGTCGAGCATGTTCGTTCCGCGTCGGTCCTCCCACACGCCCATCGCCCGCAGCCCGTAGAAGAAGGTGGCCAACGACGCCGATCCGTCGACCATCGCAGCGTCGACGACCTGGCCCTTCCCGGAGTTCTTTGCCTCAAGGATCGCGCAGACCATGCCGAAGGCCAGGTACATCCCCCCGCCTCCGAAATCACCTATGAGATTGAGCGGAGGCACGGGACCGGAATCGACTCTGCCAATGGCGTCCAAGGTGCCCGAGAGAGCCACATAGTTGATGTCGTGGCCCGCGGCCTGTGCATAGGGGCCGTCCTGTCCCCAGCCGGTCATGCGACCGTAGACCAGAGCGGGGTTGCGGACCGAGCAATCCTCGGGGCCGATGCCCAGGCGCTCGGCCACGCCCGGTCGGAACCCCTCGATCAGGCCGTCGCTCGACTCAACGAGGCGCATCACGACCTCGATGCCCTCGGCGGACTTGAGGTCGACGCCGATCGAGCGGCGCCCGCGGTTCATGACGTCGGCGGACGGAACGTCCGGGTCTGCGCCGCGCACCCGGTCGGCCCGGTCGACTCGGACCACGTCGGCCCCCATGTCGGCCAGCATCATGGCGCAGAACGGACCCGGCCCGATTCCTGCGATCTCAACAATCCTCACACCCTCAAGCGGACCCATAGGTCGTTCTCCCGTGTCGTGGTGCCTGACCGGACCCTACCCGAGCCGCACACGAGCGCTAACGGAGAGGGCCGAAGGTGTCGGCCGCGAGCGCGGTGACCGCTTCAACCACGGCGGGCCATGCCTGGGGCACGAAATCATGCGACATCTCCTCGATCAGCAGGTAACGGGAACCGCTGATCAGCTCCGCGGTCCGCGCGCCTCCCGACGGAGCGATCAGTGTGTCCAACCCGCCGTGGACGACCAGCGCCGGCACGGCCAACTCCGAAAGACCGGCGACGCGGTCGCCGCTGGCCATGATGGCCTTCATCTGCCTCTGCGCCGCGCCCGGGTTCCAGGCCCTCTGATATCCCGCCGCCAGGAACGACCTCAGAGTCTCGGGATCGAACCAATCGGGGTTCGACCAGATCCGGCCGGCTTTCACATCCGCTTCGATCTGGGCCTCGATCGAGTCCTCGGGGGGCGCGGTCAGGACATCCCATGCATCGAGGGTGGGATTGCCGACGTCGGGCTCGCCGGTGGTCGACATGATCGACACCAGCGCACGGGTTCGCTCGGGATGTCGGATCGCGGTCACTTGGGCGATCATCCCTCCCATCGAGACTCCCAGCACCAGCGCTTCTGGCACTGCGGCGTGGTCAAGGACCGCCACCACGTCATCGGCCATGTCGTCGAGCGTGTAGCCGTCGTCATCGCTGGTCATCGACGACAGCCCGGCGTCGCGGTTGTCCATTCTGACCACGAAGAAGCCCCGGTCCACGAACGCTTGACACAACTCGACGGGGTACGACAGCAGCTGGCTGCCGAGACCCGGGATGCAGATCAGCGCCGGATCGCCGCGCGACCCGAAGGTCTCGTATTCGATTTCGATGGATTCGTTGTGTGCTCGTGGCATGGCTGACAAGCATGCCCGACTCAAGCACGCATTGCCTCCTTCGGGTTACAATCGGACGCACATACGAATCCGGGGAGCTCGGGGCAGCCGGGCTGAGAGGTCGACCGTCCGCGTCGGCGACCCGCAAGAACCTGATCTGGATAATGCCAGCGGAGGAAGCCATGACTCGACCACACACTCCCCTCAGCCTCACAGCCGGGCTCATCGTCTTTATCGTCATCGTCTTGATCGCTGCGGGGTGCGGCAACGACGACAACGTCGGCGACACCGGCTCCTTTGCCGATGCCGGAGAGACCACCGACGAAACCGCCGAGAGTTCACAGTACGTCACCACAGGCGGCGACGAACCCGCTGCCGATCCTGCGGGTATCACCCTGCTCACCCACGACTCGTTCGCTCTCTCGGACGAGACGCTCGCGGCCTTCACCGCTCAGACCGGTATCGAAGTAACGCTCCTGCAAGCAGGCGACACGGGCACGATGGTGAGCGAGGCGATCCTCACCGCCGGCAATCCGCTCGGTGACGTGATGTTCGGCGTCGACAACACCTTCCTGGCCCGTGCGCTCAACGCCGAACTGTTCGAGCCCTACGAGTCACCCAAACTCGTCGACGTGCCCGACGTGTTCAAACTTGATCCCCAGCACCGGGTCACTCCCATCGATTTCGGCGACGTCTGCGTCAACTACTGGACCGATGCGCTGCCCGCCGATCCCCCCGCCAGACTCGAGGACCTGACCGCGCCGGAGTTCGCCGACCAACTCGTGGTGCAGAACCCCGAAACCTCCTCGCCGGGCCTTGCCTTCCTGTTGGCCACTATCGCCGGAACCGACGACTGGGAACAGTTCTGGGCCGACCTCGCCGACAACGGGGTCGCGGTCACCGCAGGCTGGGAGGACGCCTACTACGGAGAGTTCATCTCCGGCGGCGGCGACCGCTCGATGGTCGTCTCCTACGCCTCGAGTCCACCGGCGGAGGTGATCTACGCGAGCGCTCCCATCGACACGCCTCCGACCGGGGTGCTCCTCGATTCGTGTTTCCGCCAGATCGAGTTCGCCGGGGTGCTGTCGGGGACCGATCACCCCCAAGAGGCTCGGGCGCTGATCGACTTCATGCTCACGCCCGCCTTCCAGGACGACGTGCCTCTCAACATGTTCGTGTTCCCCGTGGCGAACAGCGCCACGCTGCCGCAGGCCTTCGTCGACCACGCGCAGATCGCCGACGATCCGCTCTTCGTCGATCCCGCCGACATCGAGGCCCACCGCGACGAATGGACGGACCGGTGGGTCGAGATCGTTCTCGGATAGCAGGACTCGCGGCCCGCTGGGTCGCGGTCGGGGCGCCCGCTGTCTTCCTGGCGGTGTTCTTCGTCTATCCGGTCGGGGCGATCCTGTGGCGCGGCCTCGCCGAGGAGGGACTCGGGCCGATGTCGGACCTGTTCGCTTCGCCGCGGACCCGGGGCGTCGTGTGGTTCACCGTGTGGCAGGCGCTCGCCTCAACGGTGATCACGCTGGTGGTCGCGCTGCCCGCGGCTGCTCTGGTCTCACGACTCAGGGGCCGACGGCGACACTTGATCCGAGGCCTGGTAACCGTGCCCTTCGTGCTTCCGACCGTGGTCGTCGCCGGTGCGTTCGAAGGGGTCTTCTTCCGGCTCGGACTCGATCAGGGCGACTTTCGTCTGCGCCACACGGTGTGGGCAATCCTGCTCGCACACGTGTTCTTCAACTACGCGGTGGTTGTGCGCATAGTCGGATCGTTCTGGAGCGGCTTGGACCACCATCTCGAGGAACAGGCCCGGGTGCTGGGGGCCGGACCGGCGCGAACCTTCTGGTCGGTGACGCTGCCGAGGCTGCGACCCGCAATCGCCTCGGCTTGCGCGATCGTCTTTCTGTTCTCGTTCACATCCTTCGGAGTGATCCTGCTGCTCGGCGGACCGCGCCGGGCGACTCTGGAAACCGAGATCTACCGTCAAGCCGTCACCCGCGGCGACCTGCGATCTGCGGCGGCTCTGGCGCTGCTGCAACTCTTCGCGGTGCTGGCGCTGATCGCGGTCGCCACGCGGCTCGAACGCCGCAGGCCCGCGCCGACCGGGGTCGCGCATGATCCGCCGAAGCCGCTGCGGCGAGGGTTCACGTGGGCGAACCTGGCGGTGATCACGGTCCTGCTCGGCTCCCCGATAGCGATCCTCTTCGAACGCTCGCTGGCCGTCGGCGACGGCTACGGTTTCGACCACTATCGAGCGCTAACCGAACGGGTGCCGCAGCTTCCGGCTTCGGCAGCAACGGCGTTGAGCACCTCTCTGGTCTTCGCGACCGCGGCCACAGCGATGGCTTTGACGGTCGGCACGTTGACCGCGTTCGTGGTGGTACACGGGCAACTGAGCCTCCGCCGGATATTCGACCTCGGACTGACCCTTCCGCTCGGGACGTCGGCTGTGACCATCGGGTTCGGAATCCTCATCGCGCTCGACGAGCCGCCCCTTGACCTGCGCACTTCGTGGTGGATCATCCCGATCGCCCACGCACTGGTCGGAACGCCCTTCGTGGTGCGGACCATGGTTCCGGTGCTGCGCAGGATAGATCCGCAGATCCGCGAGGCAGCCGCGGTGTTGGGGGCTTCCCCCGGGCGGGTACGGCGCCTCATTGACCTGCCGATCGCCGGCCGGGGAATGTTGGTGGGGGCCGGTTTCGCCTTCGCTGTATCGTTCGGTGAGTTCGGGGCGACTTCGTTCCTGCCGCGCCGACCCGAGACCCTCACTGCTCCGTTGGCACTGTTCCGGCTGCTGTCGACTCCCGGCGAGCTGCTGCGCGGGCAGGCGATGGCGCTGGCGGTCGTGCTCATGGGGACTGTGGCTCTGTCGGTGGTGGCGATCGAAGCGGCTCGTGGAACCGAACAGGACTTCTTGTGAACCGGAGGACGCCGCGAACCGGGGGACGCCGCGAACCGGAGGCGCTGT
The DNA here is from genome assembly GCA_965116485.1 of Acidimicrobiales bacterium. Taxonomy (GTDB): domain Bacteria; phylum Actinomycetota; class Acidimicrobiia; order Acidimicrobiales; family Aldehydirespiratoraceae; genus VXYK01. The sequence continues at coordinate 1,494,000 of OZ220692.1, read as the reverse complement.
GGAACCGGGGGACGCCGTGAACCGGGGGGCATTGTGAGCTGGGAACTGGACTCGGTGTCGGTTCGGTTCGCCGACCTGCTCGCGGTCGACAACGCTTCATTGAGCATCTCCGAGGGTGAACTGGTCGTGATCCTCGGTCCGAGCGGTTGCGGCAAGTCGACGATGCTGCGGGTTGTCGCCGGCCTTCAACAACCCGATTCGGGCCGGGTCCTGATCGACGGAGCGGACGCCGCCGCGCTTCTGCCTCATCAACGGAGCATCGGTCTGATGTTCCAGCAACACACGCTGTTTCCGCATCATGATGTGGCGGGCAACGTGGAGTTCGGTCTGCGCATGGCGGGCTTGGCGCCCGCTCAGAGGGCGCAACGGGTTCGTGAACTGCTGGTGCTTGTGGGCCTTGGCGGTTTCGAGTCCCGAGACGTCGCCACTCTGTCGGGAGGCGAGGCGCAGAGAGTTGCGCTGGCGAGGTCACTGGCGCCGAACCCCTCGCTGCTGCTGCTCGACGAGCCGTTCGGGTCGCTCGATCGCGCGCTGCGTGACCGATTGACTGACGAGTTGCCCCAGGTCCTCGCTGAGGCCGGCACCACGGCGATCCATGTGACGCACGATCACGACGAGGCGTTCAGCCTCGCCGACCGGCTCGTGGTGATGGAGGCGGGGCGCATCCTGCGGGTCGGGCCTCCGGGCGAGGTTTGGGCAGATCCCGGCACGGTCACGGTCGCCGAGTTCTTGGGGCACCGCAACATCGTGACCCGCGGTTCGCGGCTAGAGGTGATCCGCCGCGACGCCGCGACAGTCGCCGCAGACGGCGAACTGAAGGGGGTCGTCATCGCTTCGCGTTTCAGGGGCGACCACCACGACCTGACCCTCGACACCGCACTGGGCGAGCTGCGCTTCCGCGTCGACGAGGCCGCGGAGGTGGGTGACCGCGTCCGCTTGAGGATCGACCCGACCCGCGTCGCTCGCCTCGAACCCGGCCCGGCACTCAACCCCGACCCGCGCCTCAACCCCAACCCGCGCCTCACCCCCAACCCATAGCGTGGAGCGAGTCGTCGTCGATACCGAAGTGATGGGCGATCTCGTGGATGACGGTGATCTCGATCTCCGCCGCCAGTTCCTCTTCGTCCACACACATCTCGCACAACGCCAGCCTGTACACGCTTATCTTGTCGGGCATCTCGAAGGCGCCATAGGTCTCCCGCTCAGTGAGCGGGACGCCTTCGTACAAGCCGAGAAGGTCTTCTGTCGGGTGCCGATCCTCGACCACGACCGCCACATTCTCCATCAGCGCGCCCAACGCCGGCGGAAGCGCATCGAGCACCTCCGCCACCAGCCTTTCAAAACGCAGCGGGTTGAGCGGGTCCACCCCGCAGAGGCTAACGGTCGACTGGCTAGGGTGCGGGAATGACCGCGTCTGATCGCTCCGAGGTCGCCGAGGCGTTGCTGGCGGGGTTGACCGGGGAGCAGCGCGACGCGGTGACCACCGCCGCATCACCGCTGTGTGTTCTCGCCGGCGCGGGATCGGGCAAGACCCGGGTGTTGACTCGTCGAGTGGCCTGGCAGTCTGCCCAAGGCAACATCGACCCTCGTCGTGTGCTGGTGCTCACCTTCACCAGGCGGGCCGCGTCCGAGTTGCGCTCAAGGCTGCGAACTCTGGGGATGCGGGAGGAAGTCGCGGCCGGGACCTTTCATTCGGCGGCTCTGACGTTGTTGCGGCGCTACTGGGACCACTGCGAACGACCCCACATGAAGCTCTCAGCGAGCCGATTCTCGCTGTTGGCAGAATCGAACCCCAACCTCGACCAAGCGACCATCGCCGCCCTCAACACAGAGATCGGTTGGGCTCGAGCACGCTTGATCACGCCGGAGCGCTACGCCGACGAAGCTGCGCGGGCCCGCCGCCGGCCCCCGCGCAGCGCCGACTTCACGGCATCTGCCTACGACGCCTACCAAGAGGCCAAACGAGCACGGCGGGTCATCGACTTCGACGATGTGCTGGCTCTCTGTCATGGGGTACTGACCCGGCAGAAGGCTTTCGCCGACGCCCAACGCTGGTACTGCCGACACCTGTTCGTCGACGAGTTCCAAGACGTCAACCCCCTCCAGTTCGCGGTCTTGCGGGCATGGCTCGGCCCCGAGTCGTCGCTCGCTCTGGTCGGTGATCCCGACCAGGCCATCTATGGCTGGAACGGAGCCGATCCGGACTTCATCCGACACGTCGACCAGCACTTCGCCGGTGTCGCCGTGGTGAAGCTGCGGACCAACTTCCGTTCGACCCCGGAGGTGCTGAACGCCGCCGCCCGTGTGCTCGGCAGCGAACCGCAACCCGCCGCCAGGGCCTCCGGCAACTCAACCACAGTGACTGCAACTGTCGGTGACGACGAGGGTTCGGCGTTGGCCCTGGCCTTGCGCGCTCGCCACCGCGCGGGCAGGTCATGGCGGGATCAGGCGGTGCTGGCCCGCACCAACGCACAACTGCCCCTTCTGCAGGCGCGACTGAAGGCTCTGGGAGTGCCTGCTCGAACTCGTGACAGCGGCTTGCTGCGGCGTCCGGAGACAGTCGATGTGCTGAGCCGCTGGCCCGACGACGCGGCGCTGTCCACGGTCTTGGCCGACGAGCGCATGCGCGAACAGGATCCCAGCCAAGACGCCGAGCAGGCCGCCTTGGTCGAGACTTTCGTCGGTCTGGCGCGGGACCACCTGGCACTCGAGCCCAACGCCACGGTCGCCGACTTCGTTGCGTCGCTGCGCAGTGATGATCGTGTCGAAGCGGCTGTGGATGCCGTCGAACTCTGCACGTTCCACGCTGCCAAGGGACTCGAGTGGCAGATCGTGTACTTGGTCGGCCTCGAGGACGGGCTGGTTCCCGTGGCTCATGCCCGCTCGGCGGCCGCGCTGCAAGAGGAGCAACGCCTGCTCTATGTCGCGGCCACCAGAGCCCGCCAGGAGCTTCACGTCATGTGGTGTTCGAGCCGAACGGTCGGAGAAACGCTCGTTGAGCGGCGCCCCTCCCGGTGGTTGGAGGCGTTCGCATCGGAGGAGTCTCAAGGCCCGGTGGAGCCGCCAGGCGAAGTCGTTGGACTGCTCGAGCGCCTCGCTGAGTCCCATTCACCCGACGAGGGGGGCGACCGCACCGCAGAACTGTTGACCGCACTGCAGTCCTGGCGCGAGAGCGCCGCCAGGAAAGCCCGGATCTCGCCTCAGGCGGTGTTGCGCGACAGCGCATTGCGCCGCATCGCCGAGCAGGAGCCGTGCACCGATTCAGAACTCGCCGCCATCATCAGCCCCAACCTGGCCCACCGCTTCGGCCCGCGCATCCTCGAGATCATCCACCCCCCGCCCTGACTCCGCGCACCCGTCTCCCGCGGCACCGGCCACACCCGGCGAAACCAACCCGCGGCACCGGCCACACCCGGCGAAACCAACCCGCGGCACCGGCCACACCCGGCGAAAGCTAGTCGCGGCGTGGGAGGGCGACCACCGCGACGTTGGCGTCGCATTGCTCGAGAACCGTCTCGACGGTGTGGCCCAGGAACGGGCGACCGTCGACGCTGCGCAACTGGGCGCCGAGAACCACGAGATCGCAGTCCTCATCCTTTGCTACTGCCACCAGCGCAGAGGGCACGTTCGCGGAACTGGGGATCAGAGTTCGAGGCCAAACCCCTGCCTCAACCGCCCTCATCGTGGCAATGTCCATCAGCTCCTTGGCGATCACTTCGCTCGGGTCCAGATCCGCGGCACGCCGTTTCAACACACGCGGAACGAACGTCTTGCGGTTGAGCACGTGGGTGAGGACCACCTCGGTGCCCAGCTGATCCGCGATGCTGAACGCGACCTCTTGAGCCGCGCTCGACGAACGCGTGCCTGTCACCGGCACAACCACCCGGCTGAAAGCAGCGGGCAACGGACGCTCAAGCCCGCGGGCTCGGCGCACGATTACGACCGGGATCGTCGCGTTCAGCAGGATTTCGTCGACCATCGGCGAATACAGTTGACCCTCGTGGCGAGTCGCCACACCGACCGCAATCACTCCATAGCCCAAGCGCGACTCGGCGGTGATCTCCGCTGCCGCACTGCTGCCGCTCACCGACCGGTGGTCGACGACCCGCTCGTCGAGCACGGCTTCGAGCACCGAGACGTCGGGCCGCTCACCCCCGTCGACGACCGAGACAAGAGTCGCCGGCGCCTCCTTCGGCCAGGCGAACTCCACCAGCTGCGCTGCTGATATCGATGCCGGCCCGCCCCGAGACGGCAGCAGGATCCGAGACGACTTGACGACCAGGTTCTGGCTGAGGGCCCTCTCCCGGTCGAGGCGTTCCCGCTCGTCGGCGGAGCCCCTCCAACCGCGCACCACCATGCGCAGCGACACCGCCGCGAACACCGAGGTGACCACCGGAACGATGACGATCACCGTGTACGCCGTCTCGCTGAACACACCGAGCGAAAGCCCGACCGAAGCGATCACGATCTCGAGCGCTCCACGGGCGTTGAGTCCGGCGCCCAGTGCCACCGCGGCGCGTCGGCTCTGACCGGCCAGGTGGGCCCCGACGAACGCTCCCGCGAACTTCGCGCCGATTGCGACGGCAAGCACGATGCCCACCCACATGAGCGCCTCAGAATCGAGGAGCCCGAGATCAACGCGCATCCCTGCAGTCGCGAAGAAGATCGGTGCGAGGAGGCTCGTTGTGAGCGATTCGATGTGATGCAGCACCTCGGGTTGGCCGAACCGGGAGCGGTGCAGCACCACCCCTGCCACGAAGGCGCCCAGCACCGCTTCGATGCCCAGAGCCTGAGTGGCGACTCCGTAGACGAGCATGGTGACCACCACCACGGTCATCGCCCCGGCGATGTTGGCGCCGTCGCGTCGTACCCAGCGCAACGCCTTGTCGACCAAACGTTGGCCGACCGTCATCGCCAACGCCAGGAAGGCGGCGAGTCCGAGTACCGTTTCGAGCACGACCCGGACCGACACCGCGCCCGAAGCCGCGAAACTGGCGAAGATCGCCAGCATCACCCAGCCGATGACGTCGTTGGCCATTCCCGCGGCCACCGTGATCTGCCCGAAGTCTCGGCGCATCAGGCCGAGCTCGGACAGTATCTTGGCAATCACCGCCAGGGCCGAGACCGCCAGCGCCGCGGCCACGAACAGGGCGAACACGGTTCGGTCGGCTTCGTCACCCAGGAAGGAGTCGGGCAGCGCGACCCCTACCAGCAGACCACCGATCAGGGGCGCCACCAGGCTGAAACCGGTCACCAGCGCGGCCGCGCGCCCGAGGCTCCTGATCAGGCCCAGGTCGGTCTCGAAACCCGCGGTGACCAACAGCAGGGCCACCCCCAGCCAACTGACCGCGAGCAGCGCCCCCGAGGAGATCTCCTCCTCGGGGAGGAACCACTCGAAGCCGGTCGGCCAGACACGCCCGAAGATCGACGGGCCGACAATGATGCCCGCGGCCAGCTGCCCGATGACCGACGGCAGGTTGATGCGGCGCATGAGACCGCCGAACAGGCGAGCGACTGAGACCAGGACCAGCAGCTGCGTCCAGAAGACGAGGAGTTGATGCTCGTCGAGCGGAATCAGCATCGGTCTAGCGGTTCCCGTCGATCAGCACGGGCGCGTGGTCGCTCGGAGGATCATCCTTGGGGCCCTTGCGCTCATTGCGGTCGACCAGAGCCATGTCCGTCGTGTCGGCCACGGAGCGCGAGGTCATCAACAAGTCGATCCGCATGCCCTTCTTCTTGTGGAAGTTGCCGCCGCGATAGTCCCACCACGAGTAGAGGCGGCCATCACTGTGGTGCTCGCGGAAGACGTCCACGAGGCCCCATTGTCGGAGCGCGGCGATCCTGGCCCGCTCCGGCTCGCTGGTGTGGGTCTGCGTGACGAACTCGGCCGGGTCGTAGACGTCTCGATCTTCGGGGGCGACATTGAAGTCGCCGCAGACGACGATGTCGTCGCTGGGGAGGCATTGACCGTCGAGATCGGCTGCCAGCCTGTCGAGCCAGGAAAGCTTGTACTGGTAGTGGTCGTGGTCGAGCGCCCGGCCGTTGGGCACATAGCAGGAGGCGACACGGACGCCGCCGCAGGTCGCCCAGGCGATACGCGCATCCGCATCCGGTTGGCCGCCGTCGCCGAAACCGGCGATCGGATCCTCGATTCCCACTCGTGAGAGGATCGCGACGCCGTTCCAGCGCCCCTCGCCGTGATGGAAGCTGTCGTAACCGAGCGATTCGAAAGTCATTGCAGGGAACGCATCGTCGGCCAGCTTCGTTTCCTGCAGGCAGAGGACGTCCGGTTCGAACATCTCGAGCCAGCGCTCGACCCGCCCGAGTCGGGCTTTCAGGGAGTTCACGTTCCACGTCGCGATCCGCACACTCGCGATCCTAGTGCGCGGAAACGTTCCTTTCGCCGGGCGTAGCCGGAGCCACGGAGCTTTGCAGCGTCGATAGGAGCAGAACCGGTTCGACGTCTTTGCTGATACGCCCACCGGCGCTCGCCTACAATGGCGGCGTGGCGACAACCGACACTTCCGGCCGGCACGGCCCCAACGACTGGCTCATCGATGAGATGCGGGCGCGCTGGAACGCAGACCCCTCGTCGGTGGACCACGAATGGCGGGTCATTTTCGACAAAGAGAGCGGGACCCGAACAGCGTCTGTCCCACAATCCAAGCCCCTCATCGACACCACCGCCAGCGACGTAACCCCCGCCCCCCAAGCTCCCGCCGCTCCGGCCACGCCCGGCAACAGCAACGCGCCCGGCACAAGCAACCCGGCCCCCGCCCCGCGCCCCGCAACCACGGCTCCGGCCACGCCCGGCAACAGCAACGCCGCGCCCCCGCGCCCCGCAACCACGGCTCCGGCCACGCCCGGCGACAGCAACCCGGCCCCCGCCCCACCCGGCAACAGCAACCCGGCCCCCGCCCCGCGCCCCGCAACCACGGCTCCGGCCACGCCCGGCGAAAGCAACGCGCCCGGCGAAAGCAACAACACAGTCATCAGAGGAGGCGGGGCCCGGATCGTGGCCAACATGGAAGCTTCGCTCGACGTACCGACCGCAACGAGCTTCCGAGAGGTCCCAGCCAAGCTCCTCGAGATCAACCGAAAGATCATCAACGGCTATCTCGGGCGAAAGATGGCCGACAAGATCTCGTTCACGCACCTGATCGGCTACGCGGTCATACGGGCGATCGCCGACGATTTCCCGGTGATGAACAACTCGTTCAAACACGGTGCCGGCGGCGAGCCGACACTCGTGCGCAACAGGCATGTGGCACTCGGCATCGCCGTCGACGTCGCCAAATCAGACGGTTCCCGCTCCCTCATGGTCGCCAACATCAAAGAGGCCGACACCCTCGACTTCCGAGAATTCGCCACACGCTACGAAGACGTCGTCCGCCGGGTCCGCAACAACGAGATCAGCCCCGACGACCTCACCGGCACAACCGTCACCATCACCAATCCGGGGACCATCGGCACGATGCAGTCAGTGCCCAGACTGATGCCTGGCCAGGGTCTCATAGTCGGTGTCGGCTCGATCTCCTATCCCACCGGATTCGAAGCCGCAGATCCATCCACTCTTGCCGACCTGGGGCTCTCGAAGGTCGTCACGATCTCCTCCACCTACGACCATCGGATAATCCAGGGCGCGGAGTCGGGCATGTTCCTGCGCAAGGTCCATGACCTGCTGCTCGGCAGCGACGACTTCTACGTCAAGGTGTTCCAGTCCCTCGAAGTCCCCTATGAGGCGGTCAAATGGCGCCGGGACATCAACCCCGTCGACCGTGAGGGATCCCTGCTCGAGAAGCAGGCCAAGGTCAATCAGTTGATCAACATGTACCGGGTTCGCGGCCATCTGATCGCCGACCTCGACCCGCTCCAGGTCAAGGAGCCGAAGATGCACGCCGAGCTCGACCCGGCGACCTACGGCCTCACCATCTGGGATCTCGACCGCGAGTTCCTGACCGGAACCGATACGGGCATCTATGCGATGGTCGGCGACACCCCGAAGATGGCGTTGGGCGACCTTCTGGGGGTCCTGCGCGACGCCTACTGCCGAACTGTCGGCGTCGAGTACATGCACATCCAGGACCCGGTGGAGAAGCGCTGGATGCAGGAGCAGCTCGAGGGAGCGGACTCCCACATCGAGCCCGACGAGCAACGCCACATCCTCAGTCGCCTCAACGCCGCTGAAGCGCTCGAGACCTTCCTCGGCACGAAGTATGTGGGCCAGAAACGCTTCGGCATCGAAGGGGCCGAGAGCACGATTCCGCTGGTCGACGCAGTGCTGGGTGCGGCCGCCGACAGCCACATGGCCTGCGCGGTGATGGGCATGGCCCACCGGGGCCGTCTGAACGTGCTGGTCAACATCGTCGGCAAGACCTACAAGGAGCTCTTCACAGAGTTCGAGGGGGGCGACATCGAGCAGATGACCCAGGGGTCCGGCGACGTCAAATACCACCTGGGTCAGAAGGGCACGTTCGTCAGCCGCAACGGCAACAAGCTCCCCTTGGAACTGGCGGCCAACCCGAGCCACCTCGAAGCCGTGGATCCTGTGGTCGTCGGCATGACGCGAGCGTTGATGGACGGCATCGACCCCGAGAAGGGCTACGGCAGATTCCCGGTGCTGCCGCTGTTGATCCACGGCGACGCGGCCTTCGCGGGCCAGGGCGTGGTGGCCGAGACCCTCAACCTGTCCCAGATCCAGGGATACCGGGTCGGCGGCACGATCCATGTGATCATCAACAACCAGCTCGGTTTCACGACGACGCCCGACGTCGCCCGCTCCTCTGAGTATTCCACCGACGTCGCCAAGATGATCCAGGCGCCGATATTCCACGTCAACGGCGACGACCCCGAGGCGTGCGTCCGCGTGGCGCGGCTGGCATTCGCATACCGCCAGCGGTTCAACAAGGACGTCGTGATCGACATGATCTGCTATCGGCGCCACGGCCACAACGAGGGCGACGACCCCAGCTACACCCTGCCGGAGATGTACCGCCGCGTCGATGCCCGACCCTCGGTCCGGGCGCACTTCACCGAGGCTCTCACCAAACGCGGGGACCTGACCCCGGCACAGGCCGCCGACGCGTTGGCGGACTTCCAGGCGCGTTTGCAGTCAGCCCTCGACGAGACCCGCGGGATGGCGTCGGATCCCGATGCTCGGGCGGCGGCGGCGCCACAACCCGTGGGTGTGCTGCCCCACGTGCGCACCTCGATCGACCATGTGAGCGTTCAACGGATCTATCGGGCGCTGTCGACGATGCCCGACGGATTCACGCTCCACCCCAAGCTCGCCCAGCAGTTCGAGAAGCGCGATGAGATGTTCTCGGCCGGCGAGGTCGACTGGGCGCTGGCTGAGGCGATGGCCATGGGCTCGCTGCTGCTGGAGGGGAACAGCATCCGACTGGCCGGCCAGGACTCGCGCCGCGGCACGTTCAGCCATCGCCACTCGACGCTGGTCGACTACGAGACCAGCGCCGAGTACGTGCCGCTGCGCACGCTCGCCACCGGCGACACCCGGCTGTGGATCTACGACTCCCTGCTGTCGGAGTACGCGGCCCTGGGCTTCGAGTACGGATATTCGATCGTCAACCGCGACGCGCTGGTCATGTGGGAGGCCCAGTTCGGTGACTTCGCCAACGGCGCCCAGATAATCATCGACCAGTTCATCGTCGCCGCGAAGGACAAATGGGACCAGGAGACCGGTTTGGTCCTGCTGCTCCCCCATGGCCTCGAGGGGCAGGGACCGGAGCATTCCTCGGCTCGCGTCGAGCGCTATCTGCTGCTGGCGGCGGAGGACAACATGCAGATCTGCAACGCCACCACGGCTGCGCAGTTCTTCCATCTGCTGCGCCGCCAGACGCTGCTGCACGTGCGGGTGCCGCTGATCGTGTTCACGCCCAAGTCGCTGCTGCGTGCGCGGTCCTCACGATCCCCGCTGGCCCATCTCCTGTCGGGAACCTTCGAGGAGGTTCTCGGCGACCCCGCCGACCCCGATCCCGCTTCAGTGAGGCGTGTGATTCTGGCGAGCGGCAAAGTCGCCTTCGACGCCATTGCCCAGCGGGACCGGCTCGGCGCGCCCGTGGCGATCGTGCGCGTCGAGCAGCTCTACCCCTGGCCCTATGAAGCCATCGCTGCGCAACTAGCCAAGTACACCGCGGCAACGGAGCTCGTCTGGCTCCAGGAGGAGCCCGAGAACATGGGTCCCTGGAACGCCATAAAGGGCCGCCTGTACGAGGCGTACGATGACACGCACTGGATCCGCCGGGTCAGCCGCTTCGAGTCCGGCAGCCCAGCGTGTGGAAGCGCCAAGGTCCACGCGCAGGAGCACGCCGAGCTGCTGCACAACGCCTTGAGCTTCTGGGCGATCAGCCAGGACTTTTCAAAGTGATCGTGTTGGACTTGACGCCGTTCACGGTCACATGAACGTCCGCGCTGGATTGGGCGACATCCTCATAACTCCAGTCCAGCGAACATGGGTGACCTCCACCGGTGGATGCAGGCAAAGATCACATCGCGCGGTGCCGCCGTCAGAACTGCGGCAGGCTGTTCGTCGGCGCCGGGCTGGTAAGTTCGGCGGGATGGGTGCTCAGTTCATCTTCACCATGCACAAGGTCGGCCGCTTCGTCGCGCCCGACAAGGACGTGCTGAAGGACATCACGCTGGCCTTCTACCCCGGAGCGAAGATCGGTGTGCTCGGCCCCAACGGCGCCGGCAAGTCGACCCTGCTGCGCATCATGGCGGGCATCGACGCCGAATACAGCGGGGAGGCCCGTCTGACCGGAGGCTTCACCGTCGGCATGCTCGAACAGGAACCGCAGCTCGACGCTTCCAAAGACGTGATGGGCAACATCTCCGACGGCGCCGCCGAGGCAGCCTCTCTGCTGGCGGCGTACGACGAGGTGATGGCCCAATGGTCGGATCCCGACGCCGACTACGAGAAGCTCGGCACTCGTCAAGCCGACATCGAGTCCAAGATCGAGGCTCTCGGCGCATGGGACCTGCAACGCAGCATCGAGATCGCCATGGACGCCCTGCGGACCCCTCCGGGCGACACACCGGTCGAGCACCTGTCCGGCGGAGAGATCCGGCGCGTGGCCATGGCCCGCCTGCTGATGGCAAAACCCGACCTGCTGCTGCTCGACGAGCCCACCAACCACCTCGACGCCGAATCCGTGGCGTGGCTCGAGCGCACCCTGCAGGACTACAAGGGGACCGTCGTGGCGATCACCCACGACCGCTACTTCTTGGACAACGTGGCAGGCTGGATCCTGGAACTCGACCGCGGCAAGGGCTTCCCCTTCGAGGGGAACTACTCGGGCTTCCTCGAGCAGAAGGAGGCACGTTACGCGGCGCTCGACAAGCAGGACGACAAACGCCGGCGCACCCTGAAGCGGGAGCTTGAATGGGTCCGAATGGCGCCCAAGGCCCGCCAAGCCAAAGGCAAGGCGAGGTTGTCCCAATATGAGCAACTGCTGGAGGAGCAACGCAGCGCCGAGGGTCGCGCCAACGATCTCGAGATCGTGATCTCCGCCGAATCCCGGCTCGGTGACGTGGTGATCGAGGCCGAGGGGCTCTCCAAGGGCTTCGGAGAAAGACTGCTGATCGACGACCTGTCGTTCTCGCTGCCGCCGGCAGGGATCGTCGGTGTCATCGGCGCCAACGGAGCCGGCAAATCGACGCTGTTCAAAATGATCATCGCCGCAGCTACCGGCCACGCAGACGAGCAGTCTCGACCCGACAGCGGGACTCTGAGGATCGGGCCGACCGTAAAACTCGGTTACGTGGACCAGAACCGGACCCTCGACCCGGACAGAACGGTCTACGAGGAGATCACCGACCGAAACGACAACCTGATCGTGGGGGGCCGCGAGATCAACGGCCGGGCCTATGCGGCCTCGTTCAACTTCCGAGGATCGGACCAGCAGAAGAAGGTGGGCATCCTGTCGGGCGGCGAGCGCAACCGGGTCCACTTGGCGAAGGTCCTCAAAGGCGGCGCCAACGTCCTGCTGCTCGATGAGCCGACCAACGACCTCGACGTCGACACCCTGCGCGCCCTCGAGGACGCCATCGAGGCCTACCCGGGGTGCGCGGTCATCATCAGCCATGACCGCTGGTTCCTCGACCGGGTCGCCACACATATTCTCGCCTTCGAGGGCGACTCGCAGGTTCGCTGGTTCGAGGGCAATTTCAGCGATTATGCCGACTACCGACGGCGCGAGCACGGAGTCGACGCCATGCGCCCCCAACGCATCAAGTACAAGCCGGTCACCCGTTCATGACCGCCGACCCTGATGCGCTGCCTCCGATCCTCCGGCTGCAACGAGTGGGAGAGGCGCGCTATCGAGTCGACAACGAGGGGGACCCCGCCGTCAACAATGTGGTGTTCGGCGGCCAACTGCTGGCTCAGATGATCATGGCCGCGGTCGCCCGCAGCGGCGACAAGTCGGTCAAGACCATCAGCGCGACCTTCGCCCGAGCCGCGCGGGTCGATGCCGACACCGAGATCGCAGTTGAGACCTTCCATTCCGGTCGAGCCTTCGCCAGCCACACGGTAAGCGTCTGGCAGGGCGACCGGCTCTGTGCTCGGGGTTCGGTGCTCACCCACGCCGCCGAGGCTGACGTCATCGCCCACCAGGTCGACCGCCCCGCGGCGACTGCTCCCGACGAGGAGCGCGCGGCGAGCGACCATGCCGTCTTCCCCGGAGCGGAGTACGTCATCACAGACGACATCGATCTTGTCGACAGTGCCGGGCCCACAGGCCCGGCTGAGCTGTCGGTCTGGTACCGTAGCCGGCACACCCCCGACGATCCGATCGTCAACCAAGCGGTGTTGGCTTGGGGAACCGACGGGTTCTTGATCGGCACAGCCATGCGTCCACACCCCGGCGTCGCCTACGACCGGGCCCACGTGGACCTGTCGACCGGAGTGATAAGCCACACGCTGACCTTCCATCGTGCGTTCTCAATGCGCGACTGGTTGCTGTTGAGCCACGAAGCCCCGTTCTCCGGCGGCGGGCGCAGCTACGGTCGCTGCCATGTACACGACAGCGGGGGCGCCCTCGTCGCCAGCTGCGTCCAGGACGCCATGATCCGAGAGATGCCCACGCGTGAGACGCCTGCGGGCCGAGAGCCGAGGACCATGTGATGGAGGACGTCTTTCCTGCGCGAGTGCTTCCCACGGTCGATCCTCAGAACCGGCAATTCTGGACATCAGGAGTGGAAGGGAGGCTCTGCATCGAACGCTGCGCCGATTGCGGCACCTGGATCCATCCTCCAACCGGATTCTGCCATTCCTGCCACAGCAGTTCGGTACAGCCCACGGCCGTCAGCGGACGGGGCACGATCTACTCGTTCACCATCAACCACCAGCCGTGGTTCGGCGACATCGGCCCGTATTGCGTGGTCCTGGTCGATCTTGAGGAGGGCAGCGCCACACAACCGCTGCGCATCACCAGCAACCTCCTAGGCACCGACCCTGACGACGTGGCTATCGGCATGCCCGTCGAAGTGTTCTTTCTCCACTGTGACGACGTCTGGCTGCCCCAGTTCCAACAGATCCGATGACCGGGCACGTCAAGCATCGGCACCGCAGCGAGCGGGACGCCGTCATCTCCGGCATAGGCCAGTCAGAAGTGGGGCGAAGGCTGGGCCGGACCGCAATGAGCCTCACCGTCGAAGCGTGCCTCGACGCGGTGGCCGACGCCGGACTGACGCTGGACGAGATCGATGGTCTCTCCTCCTATCCGGGAGGTGTCATGGACGGACTCAACCCGGGTTTCGGCGGACCGGGCACCGACGCCGTGCAGGACACGCTGCGCCTCGACCTGAACTGGCACAGCGGCGGGTATGAGGGCCCCGCCCAGATCCAGGCGGTGATCAACGCCGCTATGGCTGTGTCGGCAGGCTTGGCCCGACACGTCCTGGTGTACCGAACCGTGTGGGAGTCCACCGCTCAAGGCTCCGGAGGGCGGCAGGGCATGGGCGGCGCCGGCAGCGGGGGCGGCAGGGCCCGAATGGGCGGGAGCCTCCAGTATCTGCTCCCCTTCGGGGCAGTCTCAGCCGCCAACTGGCTGGCGATGAATGCTCAGCGCCACTTTCACACATACGGCACGACCCGGGAGACGCTGGGTGAGATCGCGATCAACAACCGGCGCAATGCCGGACTCAACCCCAAGGCGATCTTCCGCGATCCGATGTCCATGGACGACTACCTCAGCGCCCGCATGATCAGCACACCGTTGTGCCTGTTCGACTGCGACGTTCCAGTCGACGGATCGACCGCGTTCGTCGTGTCGCACCGCGACCACGCGCCCGATGTGCCGACGACAGCGGTCGGGATCAACGCAGTCGGCGCCGCGCTGCACGGGCGGCCGTCGTGGGATCAACGCCCCGACATGGAGGAATCCCCGCTGCGCGCGGCAGCCGACACCATGTGGGCGCGCACCACCTTGACCCGCGCCGACGTCGATACCGCGCAGTTGTACGACGGGTTCAGCATCATCGCGCTCATGGCTGTCGAAGCCCTGGGGTTCTGCGCCGTCGGCGAGGCGAAGGACTACCTCAAAGGCGGACACCGGATCTCTCTGGAAGGCGAACTTCCGCTGAACACCGCGGGCGGCCAACTGTCCGCGGGCCGGTTGCACGGTTTCGGGCTGCTGCACGAAGCCTGTGTCCAGTTGCGCGGCCAGGGCGGCGAGCGTCAGGTGCCGGGCGAACCCGAGGTTGCAGTGGTCGCCAACGGGGGCGGCCCGGTCGCCGGAACGATGCTCGTCACCCGCGGAGCGTCCTGAACAGGCCCTGTAGGGCTCCAGCTACGCCCGCGGCGCCTCCTGAGCAGGCACTATCGCGGCTCCGGCCACGCCCGGCAAAAAGCAAAGTCTTCGCGGCTCCGGCCACGCCCGGCAAAAAGCAAAGTCTTCGCGGCTCCGGCTACGCCCGGCAAAAAGCAAAGTCTTCGCGGCTCCGGCCACGCCCGGCAAAAAGCAAAGTCTTCGCGGCTCCGGCTACGCCCGGCGACAACAACGCCTACGCCCGGCAAAAAGCAAAGTCCTCAATCAAGGCTGCCAACTCGACCGGCGTGTCGCCCTGAACACTGTGGCCGGCGTTGGCCACATGCTCGATCCGAGCGGCCGGGCAGCGGCGAACCAGCTCAGCCTCATCCGCGTCGTCCACAACCGACTGTTCGCGCATTCCACGGACGAGCATCAACGGAACCGACAGATCCGACACGACATCCCACAGGTCCCCGAATCTTGGGAAACCGTCGCCCCGTGTTTCGCTCACGCGACCGTCGCCCTTTGTTTCGCTGGCACGAAAACGTGCATAGCGCCACACCCACGAACCGTCGAGGCGCTGCTCGGCGTTGTGAAGGATGCCGCGGCGCAGTGACGCCACCGTTCGAGTCGGGTTGAACTCGATGGTCCGAGCCAGCAGGTCGTCAAAGCTGTCGAAGCTCTCCGGTCCGTTGATGAACGCTGCAATGTTGCTGCTCTTCTGCTCGTCGACGCCCGGAGTCACGTCGACCAGCACGGCTTGACGCACCAGCTCGGGCGCATGACCGGCCAACGCCAGCATGGTCATCCCCCCGAGCGACATTCCCACGACCGCGCTTGCATCGGGGGCCAGTGACCGCACCGCGACAGCGACGTCGGCCGCGTTGGCGAACACATCAGCAGAACCCGTCGCCGCGGCGCCGGAATGTCCGTGGCCCGGCAGATCAACACACAGCAGAGGACGACCCAGCGCCAAGGCGACCGTGTCCCAGGTGTGAGCGTTCTGGGCGCCGCCATGCAGGAACACGAGCTCGGGTGACTCGTGTCCCCAGACCAGAGCGCTCAGGTGTCGTCCGTCGGCAAGATCCACCCGCTCACGCCGCACCACCGGCGGACCCTCATAGGCCAACCCGAACTCAGAGGCGTTCTCATGGAACATCGAGAACTCGTCGTACGGAACCATCTCAACACCCATAGGACACCTCCAGTTATCGTGCCTCGCGGTCGAGCAGCGCCAGGACCAACCCGGCCATGGCTTGAGCATCGCCGTCGGCCGGGACGAGGCGCAGCTCCGGGTTCAACGGCGGTTCGTACGGATCATCGATGCCGGTGAAGCCTCTCAACTCGCCCGCACGGGCCTTCGCGTACAGACCCTTGGAATCGCGCTGCTCACAGACCGCCAACGGCGTGTCGACGTACACTTCGATGAACGGGATCTGCGCTGCTTCGTGCAGCGCCCGAGCATTGGCTCGGGCCGCTCGATAGGGCGACACCAGCGGGATCAGCGAAACCGCTCCCGCGTCTGCCAGCAGACGACCGACCTCAGCCGCACGGCGGACGTTCTCGTCGCGGTCCGAAGCAGAAAAACCGAGATCTTGGTTCAGACCGTGGCGAATGTTGTCGCCGTCAAGCACATAGGCGAGCCGACCGGAATCGACGAGAGCTTCTTCCACCGCAATCGCGACGCTGGACTTTCCCGAACCCGACAGACCCGTGAACCACACGGTCGCCCCTCGTTGGCCCAGGGCCTCCCAACGCCGGGAACGCGAGAGGTGACCCTGATGCCAGACGATGTTGGCACCGTGGAGCGGAAGATCGTTCACCGCTGCGCCGTCCTCACGACACGGCTCCGAGGGATCGCCCCCAGCGACGAACGGACCGTCGCGCTGCCGTCCTCACGACACGGCCCCGAGGATCATCCCTGCCCCCACCGTCACGTTGGTGGCCTCGTCGATCAGGACGAAACTGCCGGTCTGACGGTTCCGCCGGTACTCGTCGAAGAACAGCGGCACCTGGCTGCGAAGCCGCACCCGTCCGATCTCGTTGAGCGACAACTGAGCGGCGCTTTCGTCGCGGTGCAGGGTGTTGATGTCGAGCAGGTAGCTGAGGTCTCTGACGATGACCTTGGTGGAGCGGGTGGTGTGCTTGATCACAAGCTTGCTGCCTAAAAGCAAAGAGATCCGTTCGCTCATCCAGCAGACCATCGCATCGATGTCCTGGGCCACGGTCGGCTGGTTGTTGGGCCGCACGACCATGTCGCCCCGTGAGACGTCGATCTCGTCGTTGATGCGAATCGTCACCGCCATCGGCGAGAACGCCTCGTCGACCGGGCCATCGAACGTTTCAATGCTCTTGACAGTCGAGCTGAAGCCCGACGGCAACACCGTCACCTCGTCACCAGCGCGGAAGACCCCACCGGCGACGGTTCCCGCGTAGCCGCGGTAGTCGTGGTATTCATCGGACTGAGGGCGAATCACATACTGGACCGGGAAGCGGGCATCGATCAGGTTCCGGTCAGAGGCGATATGGACCTCCTCTAAGTGATGCAGCAGCGACGGCCCCTGGTACCAGGCCATGTTGGCGGACCGATCGACAATGTTGTCCCCGTGGAGCGCAGAAACGGGGATGAACGCGAGGTCCGCAATGTTGAGCTTGGCGGCGAAGTCCCGGAATTCGCTCCTCACCTCCTCGAAACGCTCCTGTTCGTAGTCGACGAGGTCCATTTTGTTGACCGCCAGGACCAGATGCGGGATCCGCAGCAGCGAAGCCAGAAAGGCATGGCGTTTCGACTGTTCGAGCACGCCTTTGCGGGCATCGATCAGCACGATCGCCAGGTCGGCCGTGGAGGCGCCCGTCACCATGTTGCGGGTGTACTGAATGTGGCCCGGAGTGTCGGCGATTATGAACTTGCGCCGCGGCGTGGCGAAGTAGCGGTAGGCGACGTCGATGGTGATGCCCTGTTCGCGCTCCGCGCGCAGGCCGTCGGTCAGCAGGGCCAGGTTCGTGTATTCGGCGCCCGTCTGAACCGAGGCCCTCTCGACGGCCTCCAGTTGGTCCTCGAAGATCGTCTTGGTGTCGTACAGCAGGCGGCCGATCAGCGTGGACTTTCCGTCATCGACCGAGCCGGCGGTGGCGAAACGGAGCATCTCCATCAGAAGTAGCCCTCTTTCTTGCGGTCCTCCATGGCCGCTTCTGAGACTTTGTCATCCGCGCGGGTGGCGCCTCGTTCGGTGATGCGGGTCGCCGCCACCTCCTCGATGATCTTGTCGAGGGTGTCGGCACTGGACTCCACCGCACCGGTGCAGCTCATGTCCCCGACGGTGCGGTATCTGACTCTCTCGACGAAAGGCTCCTCTCCGTCCATGAGGGTGATGTAGGGACCGGTGGCCAGCAGCATCGAGTCGCGTTCGAACACTTCGCGCTGGTGCGCGAAGTAGACCGACGGGATCTCGATCTGTTCGTCTTTGATGTACTGCCAGACGTCGAGCTCGGTGTAGTTGCTGATCGGGAACACCCGGATGTGCTCACCCATCCGGATCCGGCCGTTGTAGAGGTTCCAGAGCTCCGGGCGCTGGTTCTTCGGGTCCCACTGGCCGAACTCGTCACGGAACGAGTACACCCGCTCTTTGGCACGCGCCTTCTCCTCGTCTCTGCGGGCGCCACCGAACAGCGCATCGAAACGGTGCCGCTCGATCGCATCCAACAGCACCGCTGTCTGCAACCGATTGCGGCTCGCTCGCGGACCCGTCTCCTCGGTGACCATTCCAGCATCGATCGCCTCCTGCACAGAGGCGACCACAAGCCTCGCCCCGAGCTCGGCGACACGACGATCCCGGAACTCGAGCACCTCGGGAAAGTTGTGGCCCGTATCGACATGCATCACCGCAAACGGCAATTTTGCAGGCCAGAATGCCTTTTGGGCGATGTGCAGCATGACGATGCTGTCCTTGCCGCCCGAGAACAACAGGCAGGGAATCTCGAACTCCGCGGCCACCTCACGGAAGATGTGGATCGACTCCGCCTCCAGTTGACGCAAATGGGTGAGATCGAACGACATCGGAGTCATGCTAGGTCCGCCATCGCACGACCGCCCACATCACGAACAGGCGAAACCACGGGCCACAGCAAGGGTTCTGATCCGGCCCGCGGGCCGCAGGAGCAGCCGATTTGTCCGCCGACAAGGCGACTGCTGAAATCTCTGCCATCAACACAGCACCAATCAACGCTTCGATGGAGGACCATCGTCTCGCGGCTCAACTCGCGGACGAAGCAGGTCGACTCCTGGTTGGACTCCGCGCGCGCCTGCACGGCCAGGACGCGCCGCCGGCGGTACTCAAGGCCCAAGGCGACCGGCAGGCTCACGAGCTGCTGATGGAACGCCTGCAAGCGGCGCGGCCTAACGACGCGATCCTGTCCGAGGAGGGCAAGGACGATCTCGCGCGCCTCGATGCCGAACGCACCTGGATCATCGACCCGCTCGACGGCACCCGCGAGTTCTCAGAGGTTCCCCGCACCGACTGGGCGGTCCACGTGGCGCTGGTGGCCAACAACCGTCCAATCGCCGGCGCGGTGGCACTTCCCGCTCTGGGATTGCTGCTCAGCACCGCCGATCCCCCTTCGCTTCCCCCCACCCGTGTTTCTGCTGTGCGATTGATCGTCTCGCGCACAAGACCCCCTGCTGCGGCGATTCATGTTGCCGGAGACCTCGGCGCTGATCTGGTGGAGATGGGTTCCGCGGGCGCCAAGGCGATGGCTGTGGTCCGCGGCGAGTGCGAGATATACGCCCACAGCGGAGGCCAGTACGAGTGGGACTCCTGCGCACCGGTGGCCGTGGCCGCAGCGGCGGGCTGCCATGTAAGCCGGATCGACGGTTCCGAACTGCTCTACAACCAAGCGGACCCATATCTCCCCGATCTGCTGGTCTGCCATCGGGAATTGGCAGAGCCGACACTGGCGAGCCTGGCGAAATTCGCCTCACAACAGACGTGTTGAACCGCAAACTCGCTGCGGAGGCCACGGGAACAGCTTTTCTGCTGATCGGCGTGGTGGGCTCGGGCATCATGGCCGAGCGCCTCTCACCCGACGATGTGGGCCTGCAACTCCTCCAGAATGCGGCCGCCACCGCCGGCGTGCTGTTGGCCATAATCGTCATGTTCGGCCCGCTCTCAGGAGCCCATTTCAACCCCGCAGTGACCCTGGCCGACTGGGCGTTGGGGAGTTTCCCCCGGCGTCACGTCCTGGCCTACATCTGCGCCCAGATCACCGGTGCCGTGGTCGGCACTGTCCTGGCCAACCTCATGTTCGACTTGGACGCAGTGAACTGGTCAACCAAGACCCGATCAGCCGGACACCTGTGGCTCGGCGAAGTGATCGCAACCGTCGGTCTGGTGGCCCTCATCTTCTCGCTGGTACGCACCGGTCGGCTCCGACTCGTTGCCGGCTCGGTGGCCGCATACATCGGCGCGGCCTACTACTTCACCTCCTCCACCAGCTTCGCCAATCCGGCGGTGACGATCGGGCGCATGTTCTCCGACACGTTCGCAGGGATCGAGCCCGCCTCCGCGCCGATGTTCATCGTCATGCAACTGGTCGGGCTGGTACTGGCCGTCGGCCTGATCCGTTACGTCTACCCCGACGCCCAAGCAGAGTCCGACTCGCACTGAAGACCCGGGTCAGTCCGCGCCGGTAGCATTGGAGGATGCGTCTTGTCGTAGCTCGCTGCACGGTCGACTACGACGGGAGGTTGCAGGCCCACCTGCCCGAGGCGATGCGCCTGCTGATGGTCAAAGCCGACGGCAGCGTGGCGATCCACGCGGACGGCGGCGCCTACAAACCGCTCAACTGGATGAATCCCCCGAACCGGCTCGTAGAGAACACGCAGGAGGGTATTTGGACCGTGACGAACCCCAAGGGCGAAGTCCTCACGATCACTCTCCACGAGGTGGTCAGCGACACGTTTTTTGAGATGGGGCGAGATCCTGGTCTGCAGAAGGACGGCGTCGAAGCGCACCTGCAGGAGCTCCTAGCCGACGACCCCACATCGATCACCGAGGGGCTGCGCCTGGTGCGCCGTGAGTTCCCGACCAGCATCGGACCTGTGGACCTGATGTGCCGCGACGCCGACGGAGTGGCCGTGGCCGTAGAGGTGAAACGCCGAGGAGAGATCGACGGCGTAGAGCAGCTCAGCCGCTACCTGGAGTTCTTGAACCGAGACCCGGCGCTGAGGCCGGTGAGGGGCGTGTTCGTCGCCCAGGAGATCAAGCCGCAAGCGAAGGTGCTGGCCACCGACCGCGAGATCGAGTGCGTTGAGGTCGACTACGACGAACTACGCGGCATCGAATCCCCCAACCTGAGACTGTTTTAGGGCGCGTTTTAGCCTCTTTCGGGCCTCTTTTGAACAGTCGCGGCCTATACGATTGGGCACCGTGCGAGCCACCCTCTCGGTGATAGCCGCGACTGTCATCCTGATTGTGATCGCCTGGATCATCGACGATGTCGTCAACGGCGAGGACATCCCGAGAGGGGTGGAAGTCGACGAAGTCGCGGTCGGATCGATGAGCCGTGAACAAGCAGCGCTCAGACTCGCCTCGCACCCCTCCCTCGACAAGTCCCTGACCTTGGTCTGGGACCAAGCTTCCGTGACGGTCTCCGCTGCGGAGTTGGGCATCGGCATCGACATCGAGGCCACCCTTGACGAAGCCTCCGAGAGCGGTGGCGCAAGCCAGCCGTTTCGATGGCTGTTCTCACCGGTCGCGAACCGCCGGATCACCCCCCACTACTTCCTGGATCGGAGCAATCTGGTCGGACTGCTCGGAGAGGGCGCCAATGCCGTTCTTCTGGTCGATCCCGACAGCCTCGGCGTGGAACTGGTTGGTGGGGTCTTCGTCTCCGCCGACACCGCCAAGGTACCGATCATCGACATCGCCGAGCTCGAACGACGGCTGCTGGCCGCAGTCACAGCCGACAATGAAGACCTCGTCGAGTTGCCCACCCTCGGCAGCGAAGCCATAGACGTCGGTGGAAAGGAACTCGCGGACCGCGCCAACGAGTTGACCAAAGACGGCATCGAGGTGGCGTTGCTGGGTTTCTCGGAGTATCACTCGATCCCCGCGCAAGCTCTACGTCAATGGGTTGAATTCAGTCCCGACGGGGAGATCTCGCTGGCCAATGACGCCGTCGTGGAAACCTTGGCCGCTCTGTTCGTCGGCCTCGGCGATCCGGGACAGGAGACCACGTTCTTCGTCGACGACGCCGAGAACATCCATATTGTCGGCGGTTCTCCCGGAAGCGTCTGCTGCACCGAGGACACCGGCGAGCGGATTCTTGAGGCTCTCGCCGCAGGAGAGAGCGCCGTCAAGGTTCGGCCCACCGAAGACCCCGACGCCAAGGGAGTCGCCTGGGCCGAGTCGTCGGGCATCCGGGAGGTGGTCGGCCAGTTCACGACCAGATTCGTGCCCGGGCAGCAGCGTGTGATCAACATCTCCCGCATCGCCGAGTTGACCCGAGGAGCGGTGATCGAACCTGGTGAGACCTTCTCGGTCAACGGGTATGTCGGACCCCGAACGGTCGAAGATGGATTCGTGCCCGCGGGCATGATCTACGAGGGGGTCTTCGTCGACTCGGTTGGAGGAGGAATCTCGCAGTATGCAACAACCCTGTTCAACGCCGCTTTCTTCGCCGGTCTCGACTTCGGCGTGTACCAGAGCCATTCGATCTATCTCGATCGCTATCCCTACGGCCGCGAAGCGACCGTGTCGCACCCCGCTCCGGATCTGCAGATAATCAACAACACGCCCCACGGGGTGTTGATATGGCCGACGGTGACGCAGGATTCGATCACCGTGCAGCTCTATTCGACTCGGACCGTGTTCGCAGAGCAGACAGGCCAGACGACCGTTCCCCATGGGCTGGTCTGCACCAACGTGTACACCGAGCGAACCCGGACCTACGTGGAGGACGGGCGCAAGGACTTGGACACAGTGTTTGCCCGCTACCACCCGGAGGGAACCCTGTGTGACGGCACACCTAGCGTTTCGACAACCAGCACGGTCCCTGAAGGCGAAGACGGGGACAGACCCCACGACAACGGCGACGGCGACGCACCGGACCACGACAGCGACGACGGCGACGGCGACGACGGCGACGGCGACGACGGCGACGGCGACGACGGCGACGCACCGGACCACGACGACGGCGGCGGCGACGAACCGGACCACGACAGCGACGACGGCGACGGACCGGACCACGACAGCGGGGACGGAACCGATCGGCATGAGAGCGACCGCGACCAGAGCGACCGGGACGAATCGAATGATGACAATTCGGACCAACGCACCTCTGAACAGGCCGGCTCTCAGCAGGCCACCTCCGAGCAAGCCGGGGCTGAGCAGGCCACCTCGGAGCGGCGCGGGTCGTCGTGAGAGCTGAGACAGTCGTCGTCGGCGGGGGTCCGGCCGGATCGGCCGCAGCGATTGTCCTGGCACGGGCGGGTCGCGACGTCCTGCTCGTCGACAAGGCAGCGTTTCCACGGGACAAATGCTGCGGGGACGGCCTCACCGCCCTCGCGCTCCGCGAACTCGAGTTCTTGGGCTTGGACCCGGGCGAGATCGAATCTTGGAACGTGGTTCGCGACGTGGCCGTGCGATCACCTTCGGGCACCGAAACGTGTTATCCCCTGCCGGACGGACCCGGATTTCACGCCGCGGTGGTACCGAGAATGGATCTGGATGCCGCGGTGCTGGAACTGGCACGGGCCGCCGGTGCTCGTGTCGAGCCGGAATGCACTGTGACCGGCGCCGAAGTAACGGGCGACGCCATCGAGGTGCTCACAAGCAGAACCAAAGGGCGCCGTATTCGGGCCTCGAATCTGATCGCCGCCGACGGCATGTGGTCGCCGGTTCGCAAATCGCTGGGGCTGGGGGTCGACCAATACCTCGGTGAATGGCACGCCTTCCGCCAGTACTACCGCGACGTCACCGGCCAGGCCGAACAGCAACTGATCGTCTGGTTCGAGCCCGACCTTCTGCCCGGCTACGCTTGGTCCTTCCCTCTGGGGAGAGGTCGGGCGAACGTCGGTTTCGGTATCCGCCGGGGAGGACGGCACACAGTCGGCGACATGAAACAACTGTGGCTTGATCTTCTTGCCAGACCCCACATACAACGAGCCCTGGGCGCAGAAGCGGTTGCGGAGGCCCCCCACAAGGCCTGGCCGATCCCCGCGCGGATCGGTCGTGTCCCACTTGTCGGGCCTCGCACGATGTTCGTCGGCGACGCCGCCGCAGTCACGGACCCGATGACCGGCGAGGGCATCGGACAGGGGCTGCTCACAGGCCGGCTCGCCGCAGAATCGGTATTGGCCCACGACGACCCGACAGCGCACTACGCGAAGGCGGTGCGGCAAGAACTCGCAGCCGACGACCGCATGGCCCGGGCCTTGATCCCATTGTTGGCTCGGCCTTGGGTGACTCGCGGAGTGCTCAGGCTCACCGGCGCAACGCCTTGGACGAGGCGCAACTTCTCTCGTTGGATGTTCGAGGACTATCCCCGAGCCCTGCTCGTCACACCGAGGCGTTGGAAGCGAAAAATGTTCACCGGTCCCGGTGCCTACCAACGGCATCTACGCTCCACACCATGAACGAACCGACGAGCGAGCCCATGAGCAAGTTCAGCGACACCATCGACCGCCTCGACGAGGTCGTCGACCAATGGTGGGAACAATGGCGCAACCAGCCGCTCGTCGACCGGATCTTCTACAGCGCTTCAGAGGCGGCGGACTTCTCCCTGCTGTGGCACACCCTCGGCGTGGCGCAGGCGATCATCGAGGACGACCCGAAGATCGCCATAGGATTGAGCGCTGCTCTCGGCGTCGAGTCCGCGCTGTTGAACGGGCCGATCAAATCGCTCTTCGGTCGTGGCCGACCCTCACAACCGTCGCCTCGGCCTCTCAATCTGCGTCAACCATCGACCAGCAGCTTCCCGAGCGGGCACGCGTCGGCAGCCATGCTCGCCGCCGCTCTGTTGTCGCGCCGGACCGGGGGCCCGATGTGGTACACGCTGGGCGCGGTGGTTGCCGCAAGCCGATTGCATGTGCGCATTCATCACGCATCAGACGTGCTGGGGGGCCTGGTCATCGGCGCCGTATTCGGCAAGATCGCGCGGCGCCTTCTCCCCTAGCGGCCCGTTCGGCGGACAGCTCGGTATTAGTTGGAACTGGCGGGTTCGGTGGGCTCCACGGCCACGAAGGTGAGAACTGAACGAAGATCAAGGAGGAGGTCGGCGACTTCCGCGCTCGTCAACAACTCGCGCTTGATGAAGTCACCAAGGCCATGGTCGATGATTCCCAGCGCCTCTTCGATCTGCACGCCGTCAATGGCTTCAGTCATTGTCCGCAACCTCCCTTGATATCTCGGGCCGGGATCGGCTCGTGTCGTTAGCAACCATACTCGCGCAATGTGACAGCCGGCGCGTTGCGTTTAACGAAAATCTGCTTACCATCCGGCCATGGACACAAAAGGGGCAACAATCGTAGTTACGGGAGCGGCCAGTGGGATCGGCCGGGCCATGGCTCAGCGCTTCGCCGCCGACGGCGCGGGCACTCTGGTGATTGCCGACCGAGACGGCGACGGCGCGGCCGCTGTGGCCGCCGAACTCGGCGGTCGATGCGAAGTGCTCGACGTGACCGACGAGTCCGCGGTCGTCGATCTGATCGAACGCACCGAAACCGAGGCCGGACACATCGACCTGTGGTGCGGAAACGCCGGCATCGCCGCCAATGGGGGCGTCGAACTCGACAACGACGTCTGGAACGCCAACTGGAACATAAACGTGATGGCCCATGTCATCGCCGCGCGTCATCTTGTTCCCCGCTGGATCGAGCGGGGCGGTGGGCACCTGCTGCTCACCGCATCAGCCGCCGGCCTGCTGACCAACCTGGGCACTGCGCCATATGCCGTCACCAAACATGGCTGCGTCGCTCTGGCAGAGTGGATCGCCATAACCTACGCAGAGCACGGTATTGGCGTCTCGTGCCTGTGTCCCCAGGGAGTTCGCACTCCCATGACCGAGGCCGAAGGAGAACTGGCCATAGAGGTGGTGAAGGCCATGGGCATGATCGAGCCGGCCCAGGTTGCCGAAGCGGTGGCAATAGGTCTGGCCAACGACGACTTCTTGATCCTCCCTCATCCCGAAGTCGCACTCTACGAACAGCGTCGAGCCGGCGACCGCCGGCGCTGGCTGACCGGAATGCAGAAGCTCCAAGCGTCCCTGCTCAGCTGACCACCCGCAACGCGCCAGTTCCCGCGGCTCCGGCCACGCCCGGCAATCAGCAACGAGCCCGGCAATCAGCAACGCGCCAGGCCCTCGATTGCCTCATCTACGTCGACGCCCGGGAACGGCATGACAGCCAACGCGGGGCACGTGACTCCATTGTCGATGTAGCGCTGGATATGGGCCCGGCACTCGTCGGGGCTGCCATGCACGATCAATTCGTCGATGATGTGGTCCGGGATCTTGTCCAACGCTGCGCGACGGTCGCCTGCGGCCCACTGTTCCCAGTGCTCTCCCAAGGCGTCGCCACGGCCCATCCACTCATGGAAAGCCTTGTAGACGGGCACATTCAGGTACGCGGCGGCCGTGAACTTGCCCGTAGACAGGGCCGCTTCCCGGTCGGGCGTGGGGGCCACAAAGATACGCGCGACGATTTCCGCATCAGGATTCTCGGCGCGAACAATCCCCGCCACAGTGGAGACATTGTCCGCTGACAGCCAGTTGATGATCGCGCCGTCACTCTCGCGCCCCGCCATGCGCAGCATCCCCTCACGCAGCGCGGCCACCAGGATGGGCACGGGCTGTTCGGGGACGAGCCCCAGGCGGAATCCCCTGATCGAGAAACTCTCGTAGTCCTCGCTGATCTTCTCGCCCGAAAGCGCGGCTTTCAGAAACCGCACAATGTCTCGAGTCTGCTGGTAAGGCGCTTCGAAGGGAATTCCGTTCCAACGCTCGACGATGACATCGGAGGACGAGCCGATCCCCGCGA
Source organism: Acidimicrobiales bacterium (assembly GCA_965116485.1). Lineage (GTDB taxonomy): Bacteria > Actinomycetota > Acidimicrobiia > Acidimicrobiales > Aldehydirespiratoraceae > VXYK01. Next base: position 1,467,195 of record OZ220692.1, on the reverse strand, counting down.
CGAAACGCCCGGGCGCAGCCGATGCCATGCCCGCTATGGACTGTGCCATCAGGCCCGGGCCTCGGGTGTAAGCCCCGAGAATCGCGGTGCCGAGCCTCATCGAGGGAGTCCACACGCTTCCCAGCGCCAGGGGCGTGAGTCCGTCGGCCCCCATCGCCTCAGCCGACCACAAGTCGGTATAGCCGAGCGCTTCGAGCCGTCGAAAACGCGACTGTTGCAGGTGCAGGGGTGTTCCGTCGAACGGAACGGTCATTCCGTAACGGTGCGTGGGGGTGGTCGTCGACATCTGCTGATTGTTCCACTTCACAGCGGCTGTCACATACGCCGGCCACACTACTCAGTAGTGGAAAACCATTGTATAAGCTTGAATATATTTAAATCAACCACCATGAAACCCGCTGCGTTCGCAATTCTGTTGTTGCTGGCACCGGCGAGTTGCACCCACGGCAGCTCCACATCCGCTCCGAGTTCGATACCTGCATCCTCACCGGCGGGACTGATCCCGAACGCGACCGTCTCCGAGGTCATCGACGGCGACACAGTGATCGCTGACATCGGAGGCTCGCGTGAGACGGTGCGGTTGATCGGAATCGACACGCCCGAATCCGTGGCGAGGAACCGTCCGAATCAGTGCTACGGCGCCGAGGCGAGTGCCTATCTCAAATCCCTTCTTCCCGAGGGCACGGCCGTCACGCTGATCCTCGACGAAGAAGCCCGCGATCAGTACGACCGGCTGCTGGCCTACATGGTTCGCAGCCACGACGACCTCTTCGTCAACCTCGATCTCGTGGAGCGCGGTTACGCAGGCACTCTCTCCTACCCGCCCAACACTCACTACGAACAGCTGCTCGACCGCGCCGCTAAAAAGGCGATGCTCTCGAAGCTCGGGCTCTGGGGAGTCTGCGGCAATCCCGACGTTCCGCTCGAATAGCACAGTACCGTCACACTGGAAGGAGGCACACTGGAAGGAGGCACTGTGGAAGGAGGCACCGTGGAAGTAAGTACCGTAGAGCCACTGGTTGGATCGCTCGGATACCAAGCCGACAGCCGATTGCTGATCCTCAGTGCGGACCAACTCGGCTCAACGCATGCCGCCACAGCCGGCGGACTGAGCGCGGTGCGCGAGGGCGCGGCCACGACCGGCACCGTCATGATGCCGGGGTCCTGGTCGCGCCATGCGGTTGATCGCATTGCCCCAGACGAGGACTTCGGTGTGCATCTGACGCTCAACGCAGAACTCGACTGCTTCCGTTGGGGTCCTCTGACCAGCGCACCGAGCCTGCTCGACGGCGACGGCGGATTCCCGCGCACCGTCGCCGATCTCTGGGACCACGCCGATGCCGATGAGGTCCGCCGGGAGTGCCGGGCCCAACTGGAGCGGGCGACGCTGTGGGGACTCGACGCAACGCATCTGAGCACCCATCTGAACGCCCTTCAGCAAAGGCCCGAGTTCTTCGACGTTCTGCTGGACATCGCGATCGAGGCGAACCTTCCGCTTCGTCTCGAAGGGCCCGCGGCGCAGGCCGCCGCCGGCTTCCCGTTCCGCGACCTCGCCCGCGAAGCTGGGGTCGTCACTCCGGACCACTTCCGCCTGGTGCGAGGCGGTGCAGAGGCTCATTTCTCTGCCGTCCTCGACAACCTGGCACCCGGGGTGACGGTCGTGGCGTTCGAACCCGCAATCGCCGCCGAGGAAATCCGAGCCATCGATCCTTCCGCGACTGCCCGAATGAACGACCTCGCGGTGTTGACTGATCGCTCTCTTCCCGCCCGTATTGCCAGAAGCGGCGCTCAACTCATCGGCTTCGCAGCGTTGCGGGACCTTCAGCGATCACGCCGGTAGCGCAAGCTCACCCGCTGGAAGTCCGCGCCATCACCGCAGCGAGCGCATCGATCGCGGCGACACGCGCCGGTCGCAGGTCGAGAAGCCAGAGCGGATAGTCGCCTTCAACTTTCACCGCTCCGCTCATGTACCCGGCGTCGCTGGTCGACTCTCCCGACAGAATTGCCACGGCATCCGGATAGTTCATCGATATCGCAATATCGGCCCCTCCGGACTCGCTGCGGTCCGCCTTGCCTTGGGCTATACCCGAAAAGACCCCATCGACGAACGTGACCGTCAGAGTCACACGGCCGACGGGCCGTCCGCTGATCGTGTATTCGATGACAGCGTCAACCCCATCAACGACGGGCAGCCCGGCGAGCGCTTCGTTCGCCGCCGCTATCCATTCCTGGTCGAAGAGCTGCATCAGGGTTCGATGCCCGCGAAGAGATCAGTCTCGGCGGGCTGATCACCGTTCCACTTCGGGCGGGCCAGGCGGTAATCGTCGACCGGATACAACGCGAGATCAATCTCGATGGGCAGTCCGAACCAGAACGGTGATTCGGGATCGATCTGTGTGGCATGCGCGAGCAGCCCCTCGCGTCGCACCTCTGTGAAGCCGTCGACCGGAACCTTCGTGGTGATGTTGTGGTCCGTGTCTGGCTGTTCGAACCAGCGCTTGTCGTAGGGCGACTCCAGACCGAGGTCCAGGAACGCTTGATGCCTCGCTTCGATGCGAGCGCGCGACCAACTCGAGTAGTAGACCTTCGGCACCGACCATTCGGCGCCCAGGTCGGGGCGATGCGCCGCGTCCGCGCAGAGCTCCACGGCCGGGTGGGTGATGTCGTGTACACGCACGTGGTCCGGGTGGTTGTAGGCGCCCTGCTCATCGGGGTATGTGATCACCACATGCGGTCGCTCCTGTCTCAACAGCGCGACCAGGCGGTCGACCACCTCGTCGAACGGCGCCGCGGCGAAACAGTCAGGATTCGAGTTGGCCTCAGTGTCGGCCATGCCCGAATCGCGGTAACCGAGCATATGCACGGTGTCGTAACCGATGATCTCAGCGGCCCGGGCGAGCTCTGCGTGACGTACTCGGCCGAGGTTGTCCCTCACTTCGGGCCGGTCCATGGCCGGATTGAGGATTTCGCCCTCTTCTCCGCCGGTACAGCACACGAGCACCGTTCGCACTCCCATCGACTTGTACTTGGCGACCGTGGCCGAGCCCTTGGACGCTTCATCGTCTGGGTGCGCATGGATCGACAGCAGCCTGAAAGAACTGTGCATCCGATGAAATCTAGCGTCCCGCTGTCAGCCAGAGACCGGCTCGAGCTCCATTTCTCCGTCTCCGGCGGGGTCGATCAAAAGCCATCCGCAGCGCCGGGCGAGGAGTTCCCGCCCCTCGTCGGGACCGCTGGCGATCAGCTCGTCTCCGGCAACGAGCCTCGCACGGCCGCGGGGGCGGTACACGTACTGTTCGCCGCGCCGGATGGCCAGGACTGTGAATCCGGGCTCGATGTTGAGCCGCATTTCGGCGAGGAGCCGGCCGTCTGCTTCGCTGCCGGCACGAACCGGCACCCGGATCACCACCTCATCACTGTCGCCCAGAGCCAGCTCGAGCACCGGGTGGACGTCTTCTTGTTTCTCGATCAACCAGACCATGGCCTGGGCCTGGTCACCGATGTCTTCAGCAGCCTGGGAAAGGTGGAGCAGGCCTCGCAGCGGTGAAGGGTCTACCTTCTCCGACGCCGCCCGCAGCACCCAGAGCTCGAGGCGGTCCTTCATCTCATCGAGGCGATCCTCGATGTGACGCACCTCGGCCGCGAGCCCGAGATCGCCCAGGACGAGGGAGGAATATGCCAGGCCGACCGCAACTTCGCTGAGGTTCTTCATCTCAACCAGCACATCGACCGCTCGGTCCAGGTCGGTGACGAATGGATCTTCGGGCAGTTGCGGAGCTTGCCAGGGTTCAGCGCCGGCCAGTTCTCTCAACGGCCCGATTCCGTCGGGTGAGCCGCGGAGGAACAGGACGTCTCCCGGGATCAGCACCGTGTCGCCGTCTACATCGGTGATCCAATGCCGGCGACGCACCGCCATCACTCGCATGCCCGTCTGAACAGGGAGTTCATGGTCGCGCAGGGGGCGGTGGGTGAGCCTCGACAACGGCGAGACCAGCACCCGGTGGCTCACTTCCTCCGCCGCAGAGAGATCGGCCACCAGCTCCGCTGGGATACCGAGCTTGTGGGTGACGATGCGGGCGATGTCGACGGCGTCGTTGGCGATGCGCTCGATCGCCGAGATCACCTGCAGCACCGACGACATCCCCTCGGACTCCCGCGGGTGCCGCACAGCCATCACGCACACGCCGCGCATGTCGTGAACCAGGTGGCTCATGTCTTCTTCCAGATCGGCGATCTCCTCGGCCATGTCCGGGTCGCCGAAGAACAGCGCGGCGTACGCCAGATCGACCATCAGCTCAGACTTGTCCTTGGCGGCGGCGAGCATCTCCCGCAGGTTGCGCGGTCTGTCGTCCATTATCTCGTTACTCCCTTATGTTTCAATACCCTAGAGGCGCGCTTCATGACTCAAGCCACTCCGACGGCCACGATGGCCAGAATCAGGGTGAAAGCACCCACGAAATCCAGCGACGAAGTCACCATCGGAATGCCGTGAGTATCGGGATCGAGCCCGAACCTGACGGCGACGATCGTCGTGTAGTAGGCGACGATCACAACGCAGAACGTCGCCAACAAACCACCGACCAGGGCCACTGCCACCAGGTCGAGCAGGCCGGGACTGGCCTGGTCGGTCAACACCCCGCCCAGCTCGGCGACAGCTCCGGTGATCGCGAACACCGGGATCGACAATCCGAAGATCATCGCGATGTCTGCCCCGGCAGACCCCCGGGGAACGGGTCCGGGATGCAACAGACCCAGGTGGACCTTGGTCGCAAGACGGCTCGAAAGCACGCCCCCGAGTCCACCGGCGGTACCCAGGAATCCAGGAAGCAGCACCAGCAACACCGGGTACTCGAGAAGATCGTCGAGCCGCTTCTCGATGGTGATCCCCGCGATCAGGTCCAGCAGCCCGGCCAGAGCCAGCACCGGAATCGATTCGCGCACGATTGCGCCCAGCAGACGACGGCTCGTTGTCAGCGACCACACCACTCCGCCGACCGACACAACCGCCAGCACCGCAGCGGTGACCGAAGTGAACACACCCACACCGGCGAGTTGCGCGGCAACGATGAGTGCCGGGAGGCTCATCAGGTCGCTCGCGGCGGTCACCAACGGCGATACCACGTTGTCCAGGTCCCACCCGAAACGCCCCGAGCCGTTGGCCAGCAGCAGCGTGATCGCCAACATGAAAACAGAGGCGAGCAGGCCGCCCAGCGACGACACGACAACAAAATCCGCCAGCGACATGGTCGGCGACACCGCAAAGACGATCGCCACCCCCTTCGCCAGCACCGCGATCAGCACCGATATCACCAAGCTGAGGAGCATCGCCGCGGCGATGTTCTGACCGACGGCTGAGTCGAGGCGCGGACTCAGCCGGAACGTGCCCGCATGAATGCTGGTACCGAGCCTGCTCCCCAAGGCGCCGAACACATTGCCCTTCACGGCCAGCGCGGCCGGTACCAACAGCAGCAGGCCGGGCAGTTCTTCGAGGGTGTCTGTGGTCGTGGCCAGGGTCACACCGGCAACCAGGCTTGTTATCGCCGAGAGCACCAAGGCGACGAAGCTGTCACGATAGGCGCGTTCGTCTCTGCCTATGACCGCGCGCCAGCGGCGCGCGAGGCGAAGGAGGCGACGCTTCACCCCCCTAGTTTGCTGTCTGAGATCCCGATCGGTGCCGGATACCCCTACTCGAACCAGCCTGAACCGAAGACCAAACCGTCGTGTCGAACCGCCCAGGAGTATTTCTGGGCGGCCTCACCGGTGATTGGATGGGTGAAGAAGTAATCGACCCACACCCCGTCCTCGTCGGCCGCGACGAGGTCTTTGCCGTAGGGTTTGCCCTTGACATCGGACCGTGCTGCTGTGGACGTTCCCACCAGATCCGGCCTGTTCGGATTCACGACGAGGTAGTCGCCCTCAATAATGAACACATACCAGGATCCATTGAGGCTCTCCGGGGATTGGTAGTAGGCGAAAGCCGCCTCTCTGCCTTCGGCGTCGTAGCGGTCGATGGCTTGGGCGACGAGGTGTTTGGTGTACTCCTCGACAGGCGTGCCGACATCGGGGTCATCGTCGCCGCATGCCGCGACGAGCGCGATCAGACACAGCATGGTTGCGAGAACTGCCGCCAATCGCTTGATTCGGTTCATTCGACACCTCCGGCTGCGGGCTGCGCTCCAGCCAAGCTATCGGTCCGTGCCTGCCAAGACGCGCGTCGAGACGGCTCATCGCAATCGCTTGGGCCGACGCCAGATCCGCGGCCGGCGAACAGCGATCTGACGGTCAGAAGACCAGGGAGCCTTGGGCGCCTCTATCCAAGTGGAGAGCGACAGCAGCGGACGGTCGTAGTTGACCCTCCATCCGGCGAAGTCACGCCAGGCCTGTTCGGGGTCGTCTACGACCGGCATCCCAGCCGTCTCGAAGAGCCTGAAAATCTGGTCGAACTCATCTTTGCCGATGGCTATCGGATCGTCGGGAGACGGGTCGGGGTCGTACTCGAACCCGAAATAGTCGCATATCCGCCGCAGCGACAAGGTCCCGGTGCGAATCATCAACTGGGCGCGGTAATCGGCGCCGAGATCGAGCGCGGAGCAGTAGAGCGCCGCCGAGTCCAGTGCCAGCCCTGCGCTGGTGATCCACGAGCGCTCCGGCACGGGCGATCGAAAGAAGACCAATATCGGGAAGTTGGTGTGACTCTCCTCGATCTCGACGAACCAGTCCTCCCATTCGTACCAGGCGTGCATCATGTCATTGAGGGATCCGAGTCGATGCCGGCGCATCAGCATCGCGGCGGGGCTGGCGACACCGTCAGGCGCCGTTGAACGCAGATGCCATTTCGCCACCGCGGTCTCTCTACTCGAGAACGCTGCGTAGATGGTCGGCAGGAAGCTGATCAACAGGGCCACGAGACCAAGGCCCACGATCCCCTCCCCTATCGCCACGAACAGGGTGGGGAGATCTTCTGTGGTACGGAAGCCGAGCGTGGTGAGCGACGAGCCGGACAGCACGAGTGCTTCCTGATAGGGCCGAACTCCCAGAGCCCAGAACACACCGGAGCAGCCGATGATCACGCCACTGGCCCAGACGAAGGGGAACATCATCAGGGTTACCGGCGCGAAACGCGCCTTGACGACTTCAGCTTTGCGCGGGTTCTTGCATGCACGCGCTATGCGGTTGAAAACCCGGCGCATTGTCAGCACGGTGGCATTGGCGAGAAACGACTGTTCGCCTCGGGGCACCACAACTGTTCGCACCGCCGACCCCATCGTGGCGAGAGCCCCCAGACCCCCCAGCACCCCCACGAGAATCCGAACCGCGATCACGTCGGCAGCTTAGATGTCCGACCACACCCGACTCACGCCCGGCGACAACACAGCGCGGCTCCGGCCGCGCCCGGCAACAAGCAACACGCCGGCGACAACACAGCGCGGCTCCGGCCGCGCCCGGCAACAAGCAACGCGCCCTCAGCGAAAATCGCGGCTGGCAGGAGCAGTCCCCACCGCTAGGGGTTGGAGTTTGTCGGCAACAACGTTGATCGCGCCCTCGGCTTTTTCGAGTCGACCACGGATCAGCAACGCTGAAGCACCGAGAGCCGCTTTCCTGTAACGCTGCCAACAGCCTGAAGAGACAACCACGTTGACCAAGCCGGTTTCATCTTCGAGACTCAAAAACGTCACACCACCAGCGGTGGGAGGTCGCTGGCGGTGTGTCACCACTCCCCCGACCAACACCCGTTCACCATCGCTGCGATCAACGAGGCCCGCAGCGGTGACCACGCCCGTCTCACTGAGTTCTGAACGAACGAAAACAGTGGGGTGACCGTCGGGAGCAACACCTGTGGCCCAAAGATCAGAGTGCGACAACTCAGCAGGCGACATGCGCGGCAGACTCGGCGCTGTGTCACCGGTGACGATCCCCGGCAAGCGGTCCGCAGCCGTCTGAGTCATCGCTCCAGCAGTCCACAACGCTGACCGCCGGTCGATCCCGAAACAACCGAACGCGCCTGCGGTGGCTAGAACTTCAAGCACCGCAAGCGGCACTTCCGGCACCCGCCGGCGAAGGTCCTCAACCGAGACGTAGGGACGACCGGCTTCGATCTGCTCAGCGAGTTCCTCTCCGATTCCCCGCACATAGCCGAGGCCGAGCCTCACCGCCCAGCCACCCGCGCTTGTTCTGTCCGGCTCCAGAACCGCTTTGGCAGCCGAGGCATTCAGGTCGGGGGTGCGGACCACCACGCCATGCCGTCGGGCGTCACCGACCAGAGTATGAGGCGACCAGAATCCCATCGGTTGGGCGTTGAGCAGCGCCGCGCAGAACGCGGCGGGATAGTGATACTTGATCCACGACGAGGCATAGACAAGATACGAGAACGACACCGAGTGGCTTTCAGGGAAACCGTAGTTGGCGAAGGCCGCGAGCTTGAGCCAGATCTGGTCACCGACATCGTCGCTGATGCCCCGCTCCCGCATGCCTTCAAAGAAGCGCTGCTTGAGCCGCTCCATGCGTTCATGACTTCTCTTTGAACCGATTGCCAGACGCAGCTGATCAGCTTCAGAGGCGGTGAACCCGGCGACATCAATGGCAATCTGCATCAGCTGCTCCTGGAACAAGGGGATGCCGAGGGTCTTGGCCAGAGCATTCTCGAGCAATGGATGCAGATAGGTGACCTCCTCTTCGCCGTTGCGCCGCCGGATGTAGGGATGCACCGAACCCCCTTGGATCGGGCCGGGGCGGATGAGCGCGACCTCCACCACGAGGTCGTAGAAACAACGAGGCTTGAGTCGCGGCAGAGTGGCCATCTGTGCCCGCGACTCGACTTGGAACACCCCTATAGTGTCGGCCTTCTGGAGCATTTCGTAGACTTGGTCGTCCTGGGGCAGCGTGGCGAGGTCTATTTCTCGACCTTCGTGCTCGGCGATGAGATCGATGGCGTACCGCAGCGCTGAGAGCATCCCCAGCCCGAGAAGGTCGAACTTCACCAGACCCGCCGAGGCGCAGTCGTCCTTGTCCCATTGCAGTACGCTGCGGTCGGCCATCTGCCCCCACTCGACTGGGCACACCTCGATCACTGGCCGGTCGCACATCACCATGCCTCCCGAGTGGATTCCGAGATGACGCGGGAAATGTTCGATTTCCGCTGCCAGTTCCAATACTGGAGTCGGGATTTCAGTATCGCTCTGAGCGCCACCCTCTCTTTGGGCATGTCGTACGTTGCGCCATCTATCGACCTGCTTGGAGAAGGCGTCCTGTTGGCCTGACGTGTAGCCGAGTGCCTTGGCCATGTCTCGAATCGCCGATTTGGGCCGGTAGGAGATCACGTTGGCGACTTGTGCGGCATGATGACGGCCATGTCGCTCGTAGACGTACTGGATGACCTCTTCTCGTCGGTCGCTTTCAATGTCTATGTCGATGTCGGGCGGACCGTCACGTTGAGGTGACAGGAACCGTTCGAACAGCAACCCGAGCGAGACAGCATCAGCGTTGGTGATGCCCAGAGCGAAACACACCGCTGAGTTGGCCGCAGAACCTCGGCCCTGGCACAGAATTCCAGACTTCCGACAGAACTCGACTATGTCGTACACAACCAGGAAATAGCCGGGAAATCCGAGTTGTTCGATGAGTTCCAACTCTCTGTCGAGTTGTGCCCATGCCCCTGGAACCCGTTCAGATGACCTGTGGCCGTAACGGTCGACGCCGCCCTCGTCAACCAGCCGCCGAAGATACCCCATCTCATCGAGTCCGTCGGGGCACGGAAACGGCGGCAGGTTGGGAGCAATGAGCTTCAAATCGAACGAGCACTCGATCCCGAGGGCGGCAGCTTCAGAGACCACTCCCGGGTAACGGGCGAAACGGACGGCCTGCTCAGCCCCTGACCGCAGGGGACGGCCGGCGGGAGGGAGCCAGCCGTCGATCTCGTCGAGGCTGCGTCGGGCGCGCACTGCCGCCATGGCCGCAGCCAAACGCTGCCGGGCAACGCTGTGATGATGGACGTTGCCGGTGGCGACCAGCTTGAGCCGCTGCGACATGGCCAATTCAGCCAGCCCGTCGTTGCGAACAGAGTCGACGGGCAGGCCGTGGTCCCACAATTCCACAACCACATTCGAGCGACCGAAATCGGAAACCAACCGCTCAAGCGCCTTGGCCGCCGCGGTCGGGCCTTCGTTGACCAGTGCTTGGGGAACCGAGCCCTTACGGCAACCGGTGAGCACCGCCCAATGGTCGCCCGTGCCCGCTCCGCCGAGTTCGACCAGACGTTCGTAGTTGATCTGTGGAGCGTTCTTGGATCCTGCCAACTGTCCTTCACTGACGGCCCGAGCCAGCAGGGCATAACCCCGTGGATCACGGGCCAGCACAAGCAGGTGTTCGCCTTTGGGGTCAGCTGAGCCAGTGCGACTGAGATTGCTCGAGACCGACCTGGTTGGGGACTGCGTGGTTTGAGACTGCCTGGTCGGAGACTGTGTGGTTGGAGACTGTGTGGTTGGGGACTGTGTGGTTGGGGACTGCGTGGTCGGGGCCAGAGTGGTCGGGGCCAGAGTGAGTTCAGCGCCGAAGACGGTACGAAGACCCACGTCACGGGCGGCTTCGGCGAAACGGACCACGCCGTAAAAGCCGTTGTGGTCGGTGAGGGCCAACGCTTCCAAGCCGATTCGGGCCGCTTCGGTGACCAGTTCTTCAGGATGCGAGGCACCGTCGAGAAACGAGAAGTTGGAATGACAGTGCAACTCCGCATACCGCACCGAACCCTGCTCACGAGGCGGCCCGGGCTCTGTGACCTGCTTGCGAGGCGACGCGGGCGGATCCGGAAGGGGCGCGTTACGGCCTGAAAGTATACTCTCAAGGTCTTTCCAGGGAGCATTGAAGTACTGCCAGCTCACAAGTCTCCAACTTATACGAACATATGTTCGTATACAATCCGCTCATGCCAGCCAGCCGCCAGAACGCCCACCGACCCGAACCGACATGACCACGATCAGAGACCAAGCACGCTCTTGGGCCGAGGCGAACTGGGATCCCGAGATGACGGTTGCTCAGTGGTGGGAGTGCCTTTTCGAGGCCCGCTACTGCCTCCCCTCCCTTCCCGTAGAGGCATTCGGACGGGGATATTCACGCCAGGAGGAGAACGAGTCGCGCCACGGGCTGCGAGAAGCCGGCACTCTCGGTCCAGCAGTCGGAATCTCCACCATGATGGCTGCCCCCACCATCGCAGCCCACGGCACACCCGAACAGATCGAGCGCTACATCCCACCGATGCTCACCGGGCAGGAGTCTTGGTGCCAGCTCTTCTCTGAACCCGGCGCAGGTTCTGATCTGGCCGGGCTTCAGACTACGGCCGTACGCGACGGCGACATCTGGACGATCAACGGGCAGAAGGTCTGGACCAGCCTCGCGTCCGGCACCGAATACGGAATGCTCATAGCCCGCAGCGACCGCGACAAGCCCAAACATGCCGGGATCACCTGGTTCGCCTTCCCCATGCGCCAAGCCGGAGTCGACATCCGCCCCCTGGTTGAGATGACCGGTCAAGCCTTCTTCAACGAGGTTTTTCTCGACGATGCGGTGGTCAACCAAGACGCTGTGATCGGCGCTGTCAACGATGGCTGGAGAGTCGCCAACACCACTCTCATCCACGAACGAGCCAGCCTCGCGGGAGCAGGCGTGATGCTCCCCTTCGCCGGCGCGGGTCGTGACTCACCAGACCTCGACAAGCCTGCCGGCAGCTTCTCGTACTACCGCTTCGAGACACGCAACGCCGATCCCGACGAATCCAAGAGGCTGCCCACAGCTGTCTGGTACCACCGGATCTCCGCCGAGCTCGGGCTCGACACCGCTGAGCGTCTCGACGCCCGGATGCGGCTGTACATCAGCGAGGAGGTGAACCGCATGCTGGGGCTGCGGGCCCGGGCGGGCACGGTGCCCGCCGTCGGCAACCTCGGCAAGTTGGCCATGAGCGAGATCGCCCGGATGCGGCGCGAGGTAGGCAATCAATCGATCGGAGCGGCGGGCATGCTCGCCGGGGCCGACGCCGACGCGGGTCCCGGCAAGGGCGACGTTCAGCGCAAGACTCTGCACTCACCGGCGCCCGCGATCTATGGCGGTACCGACCAGGTGCAGCGCAACATCATCGGCGAGCGGTTCCTGGGCCTTCCCAAAGAACCGGCCCCACCCCCCGACACCCCCTTCAAAGACCTCCCCGCCAACTAGTCGGCCCTCCAATCAGCGGATCTGGGTGACGCCAGGCGAAGCGGGCCAGGCGCCGTCGGCGGTCAGGACGTTGCAGTCGAGGCGTTCGGCAAGGGCGAGGCAGAGACGGTCGGCTAGAGAGAGACCCTCGCCAGGTTTCCAACGACGGGCCGCCCATTCGGCGTCGACCGCTGTCACGGGTTCGACTTCGATGTCGTAGCTGAGGAGCAGGCCTCTGACCAACTCCCAATCACGTCCCGCTCCAAGCACTTTCTGCGCGACCTCTGACCAGTTGACGGCACTGCATCTGGGATCATCGGCAAGCGCAGATTCAACCACACCAGCACCAGCCTCACCTTGAAGGAAAGCCAGAATCGCAGAAGCATCGAGCACGACGCTCACGGGACTTCCTCGCTTGCAGCGTCTCGGCGTCGATCGGCAACCAGATCGCTCACCAGGTCCAGTCCCGCCAGTTCGCTGCGAACCCGAGATTGCAACTGCTTGCGAGTCAACAACACCAGACCATCAGAAGTCTCCAAGAGGACCAGCGGTGTTCCCGCCGAAAGCCCGGCACGCCGACGAACACCCGCCGGCAGAACGATCCTGCCTCTATCTCCCACTACAACACTATGACTACCACTCATTCAGCAAACGTACCATATTAGATTCGTTTGTGGGACACTGCCTGGGGAAGAGCGCCGACATGGACGCAGCTGCGCTCTAAGGAGAGCCGGCTCCGTTGGACCCCGCCCCAGCCGGGGCTCCGGCGGCCCACATTCGAGCGAAATACCCGCCTGCGGCGATCAGCTCGGCGCGGGTGCCGGACTCGGCGACACCACCGTCGGCGATCACCACTATGCGGTCGGCACGCATTGTGGTCTGCAGCCGGTGAGCGATTATCACCGCCGTACGACCCGCCAGCACCACGTCGAGCGCGGCCTCAACCGCCTGCTCAGTACGCAGATCAAGTGACGATGTCGCCTCGTCGAGAACCAGAACCCGGGGCTGTGACAAGAAGGCTCGGGCCAGCGCCAGAAGTTGACGCTCACCCGCCGAGAGGGAGATGCCGCGCTCATGGCACGGGGTGTCGAGGCCGTCGGGGAGCCGTTCAAGCAGACGGCTGAGTCCAACCTGTCGACAGGCGTCGATCAGGACTTCGTCGTCAACTCCTCGGCACCCCAACAGCAGGTTGTCGCGAATCGAACCCGCAAACAGGAACGGCTCCTGGGGAACCACGCCTATCTGCGAACGCAGAGACTCGATCGTCACCTGCGTCAGGTCATGGCCGTCGATGGTGACGGTCCCGACCCGCGGGTCATAGAACCGGTTCAGCAGTTTGGCTATCGTCGATTTGCCCGCGCCGGTGGGGCCGACAACCGCGATCGTCTCCCCCGGCAGGAACTCCAGATTCACGTCCGTTACAACCGGGTCGTCATCGTCGTATCCGAAGGTCACACCGTCAAGGCGGATATGGCCCTTCACCGCAGGCAGCTCATAGGAGTCGGGCAACTCGACGACGCTCGGCTCGGTGGCGAACACCTCCCTGAGCTTCACAACCGAGGCCCGCCCCTGCTGATACACGTTGTAGAGGCCCACAAGTTCGGTTATCGGAGCAAAAAACGCCGCCACGTAAAGCAGGAACGCGCTCAACTCCCCGATCGTCACACGCCCGTCAAGGACCAGTTTCCCGCCGATCACCAGAAGGATCATCTGTGACAGAGGACCCATCGCCTCGGCCCCGGGTCCGTACACGCCGTTGAGAAAAGCCGTGCGATCGTTGGCGTCGAGGTATTCGCCGGCTTCGTTCTGGTGCTCGACCACAACCCTCTCGCGGCGGTTGTGCGCGGTCACGATGCGAATCCCCGCAAGGCTCTCCTGGAGATGGGCCAGCACGTTGGCGATGGTGTCGCGAACCCGAATCTGAGCCAGTTGCGCCTGATGGCGGTACCACAGCGACATCAACAAAGTGCCGGGGACGACCACCACCAAAGTGATGACCGCCAGCAGAGGATTGAGCACGAACAGCACGATGGTGATTGCAACGAGCGTCACCCCTTGCACGGCGAGCTGAACCAAACCCTGCTGGAACAGTTGCTGGAGCGGTTCGAGATCGCTGGTCATCCGGCTCAGCAGCCGCCCGGGGCGCTCGTTGGCGTAATACTCGACGCTGAGGCGCTGGAAGTGGGAGAACAGAGCGACCCGCAGCTTCGCCATGATCGTGGCGCCCACACGACCCGCCGCCATCGTCTTGAGAACCCCCACCCCGATCGAAACCGGCACCAGCAACCCGAAGATCAGACCCATGGCGAGGACCACCGAGCGGTCTCCATTGCGGATGCCGTCGTCGATGGTTATCTGCAACAGCACCGGGCCGGCCTGGCTGAGAACGGCCTCGAGAGCGACCAACAAGAACACGCCGACGAGCGCCGCGCTGAAGGGCCGCAGGAAATGCCGCATCGAGAACACGTGGCGGTCGTAGTCGCTGTGGCTGAAAGGCGGAGGAACTTCCGCCACTTCGGGAGGCCCCTCGTCCATGTAGGCCTCAACCTGGGCTTGTACCTCCGGGGGCACCCCCGAGAATCCCGTATCGGCGATTCCACCCCATCCGGCCATGCTCATGGCTTGACCCCGATCCCATCGCTCGGACCGGCTCCACTGCCGCGATCAGCACCCGAAACGCCGTGTGGCTCGTCGTCGAAGTGCTCGAGAAGTTCACGGTACTTCGGTTCGTCGACGAGCAGATCAGCGTGCGTTCCGCTTGCCACAACCCGGCCGCATTCAAGCAGCACCACTCGATCCGCGAGGGCGATCGTCGACAGACGGTGGGCGATCACGATCACCGTTCGGTCGACCATCGCATGACGAAGCGCCGAGTGGATGCGCTCCTCCACACCTGCGTCGATAGCGCTGGTGGCGTCGTCGAGGACCAGGATCTGCGGGTCGTGCAACAACGCCCGCGCCAACGAGATCCGTTGACGCTGACCTCCCGACAGAGTGTACCCCCGCTCACCGAGCACCTCGTCGAACCCGTTCTCGAGTTCCTCGATGAACTCTGTAGCCTGCGCCGCGGCGGCCGCGGCCCGCACGGAGTCGTCGGAAGCGGTCGGGTCAGCGAAAGCAATGTTGTCGCGCACCGACATCGAAAACAGGAACGGGTCATCGAGAACCACACCCACCGTCCGGCGGAGACTGTCGAGGGTTGCCTGGCGGATGTCGATGCCGTCGATCAACACCGAACCGTCACGCACGTCGTAGAAGCGGGGCAGCAGCCGGGCCACTGTGGACTTCCCCGAAGCGGTCTCCCCGACGATCGCGACCGTTTCACCCGGCGCGATCCCAAGACTGAAATCAGTCAGCACGTCGTGATCGGCGCCGTAGCCGAAACGCAGGTCACGGAACTCGACCCGGCCGGGACCGCCGTCAATGTCCACCGCATCGGGCGACTCGACCACATCAATCGGCTGATCGAAAATCTCATACACCCGCAACGCCGAAGCTTTGGCCCGCTGTCCCATCTGAATCAGGTGACCGATGAACCGAAACGGCACCTGCAGAATCATCACGTAGGAACTGAAAGCGATCAGCGCACCGATCCCGATCTGCCCTTGCTCGGCCAGCAGACCCCCGTAGAGCAGCACGACCACCAGACCGAGGCGGGGCAGATGCTCAAGAGCTGGAATGAAGCGCGCAGACACGTCGGCGCCCTTCACCTGCGCCCAACGGAGCTGATCCGCCACACCGGCCATCCGGCGGACCTCGTGACGTTCACCGGCAAAGCTCTTCACCACACGCACGCCCGCGATGTTCTCTTCGGTGAGCGTGGCAACATCCGCTTGGCGGGCCATGACCAGCCACCACACCGGAAGCTGAGGGTGCCGACTCTTGAGCCCGATGTAGGCGACCACCGGGACCGGCAGCACAGTCACCAAAGTCAGCGGCACACTCACCGCGAGCATCAGCGCCAGCGCGAACACGAGTGAGGCCAACGACAGGATCATGAACGGACCGAAGTTCAAGAACATCTGCACAGCTCGGATGTCGCCGTTGGCTCTCGCCAACAGCTGGCCGGTCTCGCTGGTGTCGTAGAACGACGCCGACAGCCGCGAGAGGTGATCGAACACGGCATGGCGCAGCGCGGTCTCCACCCGGAACGCAACCTTGAACATCTGCATCCGCGCCGCGTAACCGGTCGCGAATCCAATGATCGTCAGAGCCGCCAAGGCCCAGGCATAAGGGCCGATCGCAGCGCTGCGTTCGTCGAGCGCATTGTCGATCGCCAACATCAGCACCGCCGGGATGACGGTGCGCACAACCATCCCCACAGCAGTCCCGCCTACGGCGACCGCCATACCCCACTTCATCGGCGCGACAACCGGCCACAGCCGGCGCAGCCAGCCCTTGGAAGCATCGGGACTGGGACGTCCCTGAGGGGTGACGTAGCGGGCCAGCTGCGGTGTGGCTACCGAGGTTGGCCGTTGCGCAGATCCGAGCGAGGGCTCAACAGCCGTCATCGCTCACAGAGCAGGATTCACGTTCGCGGTGCACGACATCACCAATATCATTGATTGAGCGTGAAACCTGCATTCCTGAGTCTCGCCATTGTGACCTCGGTGCTCCTCGGAGCCGTTGCGGGCATCGGCAGCTACGCATGCAGCGCCCTGCCCTGGCCGGGACCGACGAGAACCAACCGTCGCTAGTAGACGGCTCGCACCGCGAGCGCCTCGCGGATCTCGCTGGTCATGTCCTCGGCGAACTCGGCCCGGTAGGCGGTGTCACTTCCTTGGAGGTCTTTGTAGTTGCCATAACCAATACCGTGCTCGTGAGGTGCCGGAGGATCCTGTGAACAGGCCCGAGAGTTGTGTCCATGCGAAGTGCGGCGCATCCATACGAAATGCGTCGTGTCCACACGAAGTGCGCGGCGGCAGTGCAGTATCTGCGCATGCCCACCGATCTCCTGCCTTCTGGACGAGTTCACCGCAGTCCGTTCTCGCCAAAGTTCGGCGGCGCGCCGATGGCTCTCGTTGGGCGTAGTTCTGTTGTTCGAGCTGTCCAAGAGGGACTCGCAGCAGGCCCAGAAAACCACGGCTACGTGAGCCTGTTGATAGGTGTCCGAGGCAACGGCAAAACCGTGCTGCTCCACGAGATCGCAGACGAAGCGTCACGCCAAGGCTGGATAGTCCTCCGACTGGACGCGTCGGGCGACGGGCTTCAAGACAGGATCATCGAGTCGGTAGAGAAAGCCAAGTCTCGGTACGAGATCCTGGACAATGACGCAACAGTGGTCTCCAAATCAGTCGAAGCGAGCCTCGGCGTCAACCTTGGCCCGCTGCAAGGCAAGATCGGATCGTCGTCTTATCGGGGCACGAGTCGTGGCATTGGCATGAGAACGAGTTTGACATGGATCACTCAGAAAGCTCTTGAGCATGGCACGTCCGTATTGCTGACCGTGGACGAACTGCACTCCATTCATCCCAGCGGCGGAAGCCGTCTCGTCAACGACTTGCAACACATCAACTCGACCGCCAATATGCCGCTCGCGTTCGTGGGGGCAGGTCTCCCACAGATGACTCATACGCTTGCTCGTGGCACTATGGACACCTTTTTCCAGCGAGCAACGCATCACCAGATCAAGTCCCTCACATCAGAGGAAGCGTCTCTGTGCTTAGCCGCCACAGTCCGACGCGGCGGTGGACATATCACGCCGTCTGCGATTGCTCTGGGCGCTGGCGCCGCGAACGGCTCGCCGTATCGGGTGCAGGTGATCGGCGATCTCGCTTGGAAGGTTGCGAACTGTCCCGAGTCCGAGATAGACGAGGACGTCATGTCGGGGGCAATCGAGATGGCCGCGCCGATTGTACGCAAGAACCTGTCCGGGCCAGCGTGGTTGGCGCTCAGCGAACGAGACCAAGAACTAGTTGAGTTGGTCGCATTGAGCGACGAGTCAGCAAGGTTCCAGGACTTGGCGAGAGCGGTTGCTGGCAGCCGCCGAGCGGTCAACAACCGGCTGTCTCGGTTGTGCGACCTCGGCTACCTCGAATCGCCACGAGTGGGTTTCTACCGTGTGTCCAACTTGGTGCCGAAAGAGGACGTGTTGGCCGAGACAGCCGTTCTAAGACTCCCCGATGAACGGCCCACAGATCACGCGCCGACGCGATGCTTGAAATGGATGCCGCGTTCTCAAGCCGAGTGTGTTCTGACCCGCGGCCATAAAGGAGGCTGCCGGTCGCATCGCTAGGTCGTTGCTGGTCTGGGTTGTGACAGTTTTGAACCAGCGACCCCTTCGCCCAAAGCAGCGCATTGTCCACCGCCAGCATTAGAACCGCAGGAATGACGGCGCGAACCAACATCCCCACAGCAGTCCCACCGACGGCGACCGCCATACCCCAGCGCATCGGCGCGAACTCGACTACGTCCGCTCGCTCAGCGAGGCCTGCCACAAACGTGCGGAGCGAGAGTTTGCACCGCGAGGCATCCCGAGTGGGCGACGACACCGAACCGCCAAGAGAGTCGGCGCGACAGGCCCGTGGCTAGACACCCTGCGCTAGCCCGAACCGTTGAGAACCAATCGGCGGTAATAGACGGCCCGCACCGCTAATGCTTCGCGGATCTCGCCGGTCATGTCTTCGGCGAACTCGGCCCGGTAGGCGGTGTCCGTCACGATCTGCACCGCGAACTGCAAGCCCGACATGAGTCCGATGAACGCCGACACCAACACCAGTTGGCGGGTGAATATGAGTTCGCCACCCAAGATCGACCAGCGCGACGCCCAATCAGCACTGCTTGTCAACTCGGTCGCCGTGGTCCACTGCAACAGGGTCTCCTCCCGCACTGTCAACAGCCCGAACAGCACGTAGAAGGCAGTGATCACCAGGGCCACCAGCAGAATCTGAATCGCCTGGGACGCGAACAGCAGCAGGCCGACGTTGTACTCGGCGCGTCGGTGCAGCCTCGGAGCGTCGGGAGCGGGTGCTTCGTCATCTGGCACCATCTGCTCCACAGGCGTGTCGACGCTGCGTTCACGCACGTCGGACCAGCGTTCGAAACGAGCCAGGTCGACGGTGATCCTCCGCACCGACAACATCACGAAGCCCGAGCCGATCAACACGATCAGAGCTACCACAGCGGCGAAGTACGGCAACGTGAAGTCATTGGCCACCTGCCACATCTCTGCGTTCAAGAAGATGAAAGCCGAGAAGATCAACAGAATCGGCAACGACTTCATGGTCAGGTTCGCAATGTCGCCGATCTGCGCTCGCAGCTGCCCGATCGACCAGCGGATCATCGGCACGAGTCCCCATGACGTCACCACGAAGGCCACAAGCAGGACGAGCACATTGAACACCAGGACGACGAGCACGTTCTCGGCGACCGCGGTCTGCGAACCGACCGCAGTCGGAACTGCGGGCAGCAGCAGGTACAGGACTATCTCCAGCGTTCCCACCCGGTCAGGGAGCTGAACCAGCCGACGCCCGCGGATCCGGTTGATCAGCGCGAACGCAGCAACCCCCAAAGCGACGCAGCCCGTGAAAACCCCGGCCTGCGCCCAGCCGGCCCAGCGGTCTCCGAAAGCCAGGAACAGTTCCAGAAACACCACGAAGGCGAGGAACGGGACCATCCTCGTGAGCACATCCTCACGAACCGAATAGTGATCGATCAGATGCGGCAGCCCGCGGCGTATGAACCAACGCTCGGTGCGGGCACGGCCCCGCTCAAGCTCGTCGCCGCTCAACGAAGTCTCACCAGCCGCTTCCGATCCCACTTCCACAACGCTAATCCCAGACGGCGACAACGGCCCATTGGCGTCTGCCAAGATGGTCGGACGACGGCTTGTGGCGACGCTCCGATGCACTCTTGATTATGCTCCTGCGCAAATTTGCGCACAAACATAATATTTATGTTAACCTGGTGTTATGCATAGCTACGAGCGATCACAGGTCGATTTGCTGGTTGAGCGGCTCAACGAACCCGTTGAACGAATCTTCACAATCTTCGGGCCGCGGCAATGCGGCAAAACAACGATCGTGCGCCAAGCCCTGGCCAAAGTCCCGTATCCGTCTCGTTACGAAGCAGTGGATCTATTGGATCAGCCGCGCTCTGAGCCGGTTGGGCCGGTTGCGGCGTCTGAAGCTCGCTTCTCTGCGGCTCCGCGAGACACAGAATGGCTTGTGAGAGTCTGGCGGACGTGTTCTGAAGAAGCCGCGAGATTTGGTTCGAAGTTCGTGCTGGTGCTCGACGAAATACAGAAGATCCCCCAATGGTCCGAAACGGTCAAGGGACTCTGGGACGCCGACCGGGCTTCAGGATGTCCGCTGCATGTCGTTGTTCTCGGCTCAGCGCCAATGCGAATCCATGCGGGCCTCACAGAGAGTCTCGCAGGCAGATTCGAATCGATTGGAGCGACGCACTGGTCGTTCAGTGAGATGCGCGACGCTTTCGGATTCGACTGCGACGAATTCGTCTTCTACGGCGGCTACCCCGGCGCAGCCCGCATGCGAAGCAGTTTCGAACGCTGGCGGGGCTACGTCACCGACGCGCTGATCGAGCCGCACCTCGAACGCGACATTCTGGCGATGACCCGTGTCGACAAACCGGCTCTGTTGCGGCAATTGCTTGAACTGGGCTGCCTGTACTCGGGGCAAGAGCTCTCGTACAAGAAGATGCGCGGACAACTCGAGGACGCGGGCCATGAGTCGACACTCGCGCGTTACCTGGGATTCCTGTCCAGCGCCGGTCTGGTCACCGGCCTCTTCAAACATTCCAACAATCCCCTCATGCGACGTTCCTCGTCGCCGAAGCTGAATGTTCTCAACACGGCTCTCATGTCAGCCGTCTTCGGCAACAGCTTCGATGACGCCCGAGGGGATCGCAACCACTGGGGAAGGGTCGTTGAGAGCGCGGTCGGCGCGCACTTGGTCAATTCCGCTTCGTCGGCGACCAGTGTCAGGTACTGGCGCGACGGCAACCAGGAGGTCGACTTCGTTCTGCAGCGGGGACCCCGCCTCGTCGGTATTGAAGTTAAGGCTGGTCGCAGCCGCCCTCGACGCTCAAGTATGGAGGTTTTTCAGTCCAAGTTCTCTGCTTCTCCCTCGATCGTCGTAGGGGAGACGGGCGTGCCGTTGGAAGAGTTCCTCTCGAAGCCTGCAGACCACTGGTTGAGTCCGGCATGACCGCGAACAGCCTGATTCCCCGCACCTGCACCGAGATCGCCACAGACGATTCAGCGGGCATTGAGGGATCACAGCCGCTGAGTGCGTTTCGGGACGTGCCCGCCTACGTTCTGCTCGGCGAGCCCGGCTCCGGCAAGACAACTGAGTTCGAGCAGGAGTGCAAGGCTTTGGCTGACGCTGCCGAGTTGATCTCGGCACGCAGCTTCGCAAAGGCCGACATCGCTGCGCATCCCGAGTGGCGAAACAAGGTCCTCTTCATCGACGGTCTCGACGAGACCCGGGCCGGTGCCCGACACAACACAACAGCGCTCGACGAGATCCAGTCGAGGCTCGATTCCCTCGGAAAACCGAGGTTCCGCATCTCCTGCCGTGCAGCCGACTGGCTCGGTCCTGTCGACCGCACTCCCCTCGCCAACGCGTCGCCAGACGGCCGAGTGACGACGCTCAGTCTGGACCCTCTGGATCGACCTGCCGTACACGAGTACTTGAAGTCGGAATTGGATTTCGAAGACCCGACAGCGTTCATCAGTGAGATCGTTGTCGGCGGCTCGGAGTTCATGCTGGACAACCCGCTGCTGCTCAGACTGCTCATCAAGTCTGCAACCGAGCCGAACGGCGTCCCGTCATCGCGACGAGAGGTGTTTGCGCGGGCCTGTCGAACGCTCGCCGTTGAGCACAACCCATCGCACCCCCGGTCGGCGATGCCACGTTGCCCCGAAGCTGTGCTCGCAGCGGCCGAGCGGTTGTGCGCGATCCAACTCCTCGCAAACAAGGCGGGCTATGCACTCGGGTCCGCTCGCGCCGATGTTGGATTCATCCCCGTGGCCGAGGCCAGTTCGGATGTCGACGACCTGCCTGCTCTCAATGAGGCCGCCCGCACGAACCTCTTCAGGGGCGCTGCGGAGCAGCAAGTCGCGCCCGTCCACAGGCAGGTGGCCGAGTACCTCGGCGCATCGCACTTGGCCGGCCTCATCAGCCGAGGGGACCTGTCCGCCAGACAGGTGTGTGGCACGTTGACTAGCCCACTTGACGGCAAGGTTGTGACAGACCTGCGCGGGCTTGCAGCGTGGCTGGGCACGCTGTCGCCTCCTGCACGCAGTCAGTTGATCGAGGCGGACCCCGTCGGGATGGCCCTGTACGGGGACATTTCCGAGTGGTCTGTCGCAGACCGCCGCAAGCTCCTAGACTGTCTCGTCGCCCAAGCGCGATCTGAGGACCTCTGGGGCTACACGTGGTTCGACACAGCCGAGCATCGCTACCGCGATGCAGTTGCGATGAGCTTCCGCAGCCTGTGCAAGCCGGACATGGCCGACACCTTGGAGGAGTGCCTCGGCGCGGCACGACGCAGCGCTGTTCCCGACCTCATCATTCGTCTCTTGCTTCGGTCCCTGGCCGAGGCGGAGACAGAGTGGCTCGAGCAGTTGGCCTTCCTTGCGCCGCAGGTAGAGCGACTCATGCTCGATGCACGACTCGTGCCGGAGACGAGGCTAGCCGCAGTGGCGGCCTTCGAACGGGTTTCACCGCCCGGCGATACCACCGAGCGGGCGCTGGTCGAGGTGCTGGAGTGTCTCGACGACTGGGAGACCGAAGATCCCGACGGGGAGCTGACGGGAACCCTGTTGCACTTGCTCTACCCGCGGCTCATCTCACCGGGCGAGGTGTGGCGATACTCCATCGAGGGGCCGGGCATACCGATCAGCGGACGCTACTGGCGGTTCTGGAGGTATGTCCTGCTCGAGGGGCGCGGGGTCGACGAGCTCTGCCAGCTGCTCGACGGGTTCGAGCGCCAGTCCGACCAACTACTCGCAAGGCGGGGGGGCGCATCCCTCGACAGCATCCCACTAGACATTCTGATTCGCCTGTTGAATGACTCCGACTGGGTTGCCCCCGACGCCCTCTACCGCTGGCTGCTCGCCGTTCTGAATCCAAGAGGCGACTGGAACAACCTGCGTGACAGGAAATGGTCTGAAATCGCCGAACGCATTCGAGGCCAACCGGACGTCCACAAATCCCTGATTCGGTTGTGGCTCAAGGACGACGTGGGAGACACGCATGAACTTGGTCATTGGAATCTCAGGAAACTGTTGTTCCCGTTACCGGACGGTTTTGTCAGTTGGTGTGCCGCTGAAGCACGCAACTCGGTCGAATGCGACACGGAGCTTGCCGAGGCGTTTGTCCGCTTAGCGATTCGATGGGCAACACCACTGGACGAGACAATCAGACAACTGAGGTCTGAATTGTCGAACGTCCCGAAGCTGCTTGAACACTTGGAGCAGTTCCTCAGACCTTCGGAAACACAACTTGAGTTCCAAGAAGAGGAACTCCGATATCAACAAGAGATCGACCAGATCATGGCCGATCACAAGCGAGAAAGGCAGGAGCGACAGGCCGACTGGCAGGAGGGCCTGCAGGAGTCCCGCGGTGAACTGGCGGCAAACCAATTCTCAGCCCCGAACCTGCACAGGCTGGCGCTGGCCTACTTCGGACGGCTTCAAGACGTACCGCATGACGGGACGCCTGACGAGAGGGTTGCCGAGTTGATCGGTGACAACGGTGAACTGCTCGATGTAGTCATTGGTGCGTTACGGAACGCACCGACGCGCGCCGACATCCCGTCAGCAGAACGCTCGATTGAGTTGGCCGCCAGGTCAGAACACGACTGGCTCGCCTACCCCGTGCTGGCAGGTCTGGCGATCCGCGAATCGGAGGGTTCGCTGGATGACCTGCCGCTGTGCGATGACCCGGTGCGCAGCGCCCTTGCCATCTATGCCGCAGTCGCCCCGATGCCAGACCAGAAACCTGCTTGGCCGGAGCGTTGGCTTCGCTCGGATCCGGCACTGGTCCTTGATGTGCTGCACGGCTGTGCGATCGCCGCCATCAAGAACGGCGAAACGTACTTGTGGATTCTCGATTGGCTGGACAAGGTGGACGGTCTCGACGACGAACTGCGCGACTTCCGACTGCGACTGCTCAAATCGATCTCCGTTCGACTACCGCTCGCCCAACTGCGAATCGTGGACCGGCTCGTACACCAGGTCTCGAAGCATCCGGACACCGCGGCGCTCAGGGAGTTGGTCGCCCAGAAACTCCGAGCGAAGAGCATGACCGACGCTCAGCGGGTTCGCTGGACGGCCCTCGACGCGATCATGAACGGTGGTGAGGCGCTGAGACTGCTCGATGACTTCATCGGTTCGAACGGCAAGCGTGCCCGGCAACTGGCCGAGTTCTTCCCGCACGAGGTTCACTCGCCCACCCTCGTCGACAGGTTGATCGGCCACCAGCGTGTTCCCACGCTGCTCGCGTTGGTTGGGATCGTCGGCCGCAACTTCCCGCCTCACGAGTTGAAGAGCGGTTGGATGGGACAGGCCGAAGAGATGTCGGATCTGGTCAATCAGTGGATCAACGACCTCGGTGGACAGCCAACCGAAGAAGCAGGCGCCGCTCTCAACGCCCTCATAGTCGACGAGAGGCTGAGCGCCTGGCACCACAGCTTGGAATTCGCGCGCAACCAGCAACAACGGTTGCAGCGCGATACCTCGTACGAGCCGATGGACGTCGCCAAGGTCGTCGGACTCCTTGGCGACGGTCCGCCCGCCAACATTGCCGACCTGCATGTCCTGCTCCGCGACCGACTCGGTGACCTCGCCGCTCACATTCGGGGCGACAACTCCGATCCCTGGCGACAGTTCTGGGCCGACGACCGGGGGGCGCCACCCACCGAGCCCAAGCACGAAGACAGTTGCCGTGACGCCCTCCTGGCGATGTTGCGCAACCGGTTGCCGGAAGGCGTCGATGCCCAGCCCGAAGGGCAGTACGCCGCCGACCGTCGAGCCGATATCAGGGTTGGCTTCAAGGACTTCAACGTTCCCATCGAGATCAAGAAGAACACTCACGAAGATCTCTGGACCGCCATAGCCGAGCAACTCAGCGCCAACTACACGACCGATCCCCAAACTGGCGGCTACGGCATCTACGTGGTGCTCTGGTTCGGTCCGAGAATAGGCGGGTACCCGCGTCACCCCACCACCCACGACCGCCCCGGGACACCCGACGAGCTCGAGCGAAGGCTCCGCGAGTCCTTGAGCCATGAACAGCGCCGAAAAATCGGCGTTGTCGTGCTCGACGTGACCAAGCCGTCAAACCATTCGGTGCGAGGCAGTTCGCCACGACGCCTTCGATCTGCCGGCGCACTCGTCCCGAACGTAGACTGACCTTTGCCACAACATAGACCGGAGGCGGATTCCAGATCGGGACTGTCACATCCGCTGCCTACTGTTTCGGACATGGCACATCGAGGCGAGAATGTCCACTAACGTGCAGTTGATGCTTGAGACCGTTGCGTTGCGGCAACCCGCCAGAGACATGGCCCCGACCGCGGGCATGGCCCCGACCGCGGCAGTGCGAAGCGAGTTGCAAGGGCGCCGATTCGGGACGGTCTTGGCTGATCCGCCGTGGCGTTTCACAAACCGCACCGGAAAGGTGGCCCCCGAACATCGCCGTCTGTCCCGCTACGCAACACTCACCGTGGACGAGATAGCTGCGATTCCCGTTTCTGACTTCACCGACGACACTGCCCACTGTTATCTGTGGGTGCCGAACGCGCTGTTGCCGTGGGGTCTGCAGGTGCTTGAAGCGTGGGGATTCGACTACAAGACGAACTTGGTGTGGCACAAGATCCGCAAAGATGGCGGCTCCGACGGTCGTGGCGTCGGATTCTACTTCCGCAACGTGACCGAGATAGTGCTGTTCGGGGTCAAGGGCAAGTCCGCCCGGACGCTTCCACCCGGCCGCAGTCAAGTGAACTTGATCGCGTCCCGCAAACGGGAACATTCCCGCAAACCCGACGAGTTGTACGATGTGATCGAGTCTTGCTCGTGGGGACCCTATCTGGAGTTGTTCGGACGCGGTCGCCGTGACGGCTGGACTGTGTGGGGTGATCAAGCCACCGACGACTATGTCCCAGACTGGCCAACCTACGCACACAACTCGGCAGCTCTTCTACCGCAATGACTCTGGACAACCTCAAGGCCGAGGGGTTCGATATTGCAGCGCGGAATCACGCCGAGGCCATCATGATGCGAGACTTCCCAGAAGCGCTCCACGAACTCTGCGGTGCCCTGACCGTCGTCAGGATTCGCGACGGGGAGTTGGTCCGTGGCGGAGGGGGAGAATCGCCGCTGACTCAGAGGCTTCGCAGGAGTCTAGCGGAGACGGGATGGACCAAACGCACCATCGTTGTTCGCAAGATCGTGGACAACACCGAAACCGCCGCGATGACCCACGAGATTGACCATGTGCGCTCGAGTGAACGCGGGTCAGTCGCGTTGGAAATCGAGTGGAACAACAAAGATCCCTTTTTTGACCGCGACCTAGAGAACTTCCAACGACTGCACCACGACGGAGCGATCAGCGTAGGCGTGATCGTCACTCGCGGACGATCCCTCCAAGACCAGCTTCGCGACATCGTTACTGCATTCGCGGTGCGCCACGGCGTTCAGTGCTTCGCTGACCTGGAACCGTACGGGGTGACACCGACTGCGCGACAGCGCCAACTCACCGAGCAGGCAGAGGGCCCGTTCGCTGAATCTTGGGCCAAGGTATTCGCCAACGACAAGTTCGGCCAGTCGACGACGCACTGGGACAAGCTGGCACAGCGTCTGCAGCGCGGAGTCGGCAACCCTTGCCCGCTACTGCTGATCGGCATACCTGCCACATCGGTTCATCAGGACGCGCCATGACCGAAGCCGAGTGCGACGATCTCAAGCGTGAAACGGTGCTCGCGGCTCGCGATGCCGGCGCGACATGGGAGGCCGTCGGCAGGGTCCTGGGCATCACCCGACAGTCGGCTTGGACGCAATACGCAGCAGAAGCTGCTGCTGTCCGCGCTGACCTCGAAGCGAACGTCGCAAAAAACACGGACTTTTCCGAACGCGAAGCACTCGACATCGCCGTGGAGGAAGCACGGCAGGTGCGCAGAGCCGGCAGAACACGCTGACCCGGTCGAACGCGACGCTAATCCCAGATGGCGACAACGGACCATTGGCCGGCTTCAAGGGTCACGAGGCGGGCCAAGCCGTCAGCGGTTAGAAGTTGAAAGCGGGCCTGTCGACGATGCCGCTCATCATCCCACCAGCGCTCATCAACCAGCCAGGGGCCGGCCCAAGCCACAACCTCAGACGACCGGCCGTTGTCGGTCAACAAATGAGGAGGTGCCGACAGAAACCCACGGCCGCTGACCGTGACAATCGCACCATCGGCGTCGAACAACTCCACAGCACAGGGCGCCGACAGCACTCGGGTCGGTGAAGGCGCCGCCAGGGCACCAGGCCAGGGGGCGGCACCATCAGCACCGACAGACGCCCCTGAATCAGCCGCAGCAACCGACCTGGTGAGCAGTTCAACATCAGCGGACGGAACCAACTTCAGCTGCTCATTGTGATGGCGGCCACCGTGATACACAGGCACCCGAACCGCCTCAGCACCAAGTTGCCCCTGCAGTCGGGCAGCGACCCGCTCCGCCCGCCTGTCGATTTCGCTCGCGCTGCTGCTGCCCCAGAAGTCGAGTTGGCGCCCCCCAGCCGCAACAACCTCCTGCGGCGCCAGAACAACCCGGGTGATGCCACCGGTCGGCCGAGCCGCAGAACCACCCACCCGTCCACTTAGCCAACCATCCAGCTGCCACCTGACCCGATCCGCTGTCCGCGGTGCCGAGAACGCCCCTTCATGGCGCCAGACGCGCACCATCGACTCGCCGTGGGTGGTCTCTGCTGAAATAGCGACACGAACACACTCCACTCCCTCTGATGTGAGCCGTTGATGAAGCTCCTCAGCCAACGAGCGAGCACAGAACGCAACCCGGTCGATGCGGTCTGCCGGCGGATCTATCTCGCCGGCAACGGACCAATCCGGGGGTGGCAGTCGCCCCTCGGGCGAGCGCTCGTCGAGGCCTCTGGCGAGACGGTGAGCGCGTATCCCCTCGTTGCCGAAACGCCCCATGACATCTGCAGTCTTCAGAGCAGCGAAGGCTCCGAGAGTGTGCAGGCCGAGCCGAGCCAGCACATCAGTCAGCCCAGGGTGTCCGGCTGTAGCAGGGTGTTTGGCCGGACCGGGGCCAACGGTGAGCTCGGGACGGTCCAGCACCGCAATCGGCATCGGTGCCAGAAACTCAGGGCTGTGACCGGGTTCGATGACGGTTGTCGGCTCCGCGCATGCCGGGTCGGCTGATCGCGCCGCCAACAGAGCCGCGAACGGCCCATCAGCGATCCCCACACGAACCACACCGGCGGGCGCACCCTCCGGACCTTCTGCGACCAGCTCGCCAACCACTTCACCGGTTCGAGCAAGGACCAGCTCAGCCAACGCGGCTTCGCCTCCGAAATACCGGGTCGGACCGCGGGTTGCGAACGCACATGTCCCCGGACGTGTGACCTCAACGCCTGGTGTCACATTGTCGAGTGCAGCAAGGACGGACTCAAAGGTCCGCGCCTCACGATCCAGGTCCCGTTCACAGACCCTGAGCTCGACACAGCGACCCTGGGCTGCCCGTCGGCGGAGCCCGCAAACGACTCCGTACTCTCTGGCCGCAGGCGAGGCGGCCACGACACGATTGGCGTAGACAACCGCCACTGGTTCAGCAAGCGAGCAGCCCAGAGCGATCACCGGCCAATCGGGGCACCACACGGCCAAAGTTCGTACTGGCGAAGTCCGCACAGCCACAGTCACACCGCCGCCACAACCGGACGCTGCGGCACACCGACACGCTGCGAGGCACCGTCGGAACCCACGGGCACACCCACACACTGCGAGGCACCGTCGGAACCCACAGTCACACCGCCGCCACAGCCGGACCGCTGCGGGGCACCGTCGGAACCCACGGACACACCCACACACTGCGGGGCACCATCGGGGCCCACGGGCACAGGGCTCTGCGGGGCACCGTCGGGGCCGGGGAGAAGCAGCGATGCGACTCTCGCTCTTGTGGCCGCGCCGCGTCCCTGAGCCAGCACCTCCACCTTCCTTGAGCGAAGACGGCCATGCCCTGACCCGAGCCCCGACCACTGTGCCGCCGTCACCCGAATCCCGACATCAACCGCTCGCCGCTGACCGGTCGACTCAGCCGATTCGGGAACACCTGCTGCTCTGTCGGATCCGATCTGAGGCGACCCGATCTGTATCAACACCGATCCGCTCTCTCGAAGACGAGCCGACAGACGGCGAAGATCAGCGGGCCGAAACCGCAGACCCGACCCGACCAACACCACATCGACAGCACCGACCAGCGCCGCCACGACCCCGGCGTTGGTCGAAGCATCGACAGGGCCGACGACCAGCAGCCGTTCGAGCGCGATCCCCGCCTCCGCCACAGCCCCAAGCCCCAACTCCTCGGTGCCCACAAGAGCAGTCCATGAGCCGGCCTGTGAAGGACCCGCTGCGAGCACCAGAGCCATGGACGTGGCGCCAATGCCGTCGACCGCAACAGTGAGCCCGCGCTGAAGCGACCCACCGACAAAGAGATCAGAGACGGCTGGAAGAAGCGGCAATGTGCGTTGGTGAGCCAACGCCAAGGGTGCAACCCGGTCAGCCACAAGCTGCAAACGAGCACGGCGATCTTCTGGAGAGTCCGCGGACTCTGAAGACTCCGCGGACTCTGGAGACTCTGCAATAGCTGCTGTTGCCATCGCTTCAGTATCGAACATATGTTCGTATACTGCAACCGCTGTGCGGCAAAACTCAAACCAGCAGAGTCAAACCAGTCTCAGGAGTCGAGCACCACCGGCTGCGGGTCAATCTCGAGGCGCCCGTGATTGAGTTCAGGCAACACGTAACGGGCGAACAGGTCGCATTCTGCGAGGTGTGGGTAGCCCGACAGGATGAAGGCGCTCATTCCGGCCTCGGCCAGATCGAAAATCGTGTCGCGCACCTGGTCAGGGTCGCCCACGATCGCCGCGCCGGCCCCGGAACGGGCCCGACCGACTCCCGTCCACAGATGACGCGAGGCGTACCCCTCTTCGTCGGCGCCTTCACGCAGTTCCGCCTGCCGAGCAACCCCGGCGCTCTTCGAGTCAAGGGATCTGGCCCGTATCTCGGCACCGGTCGCATCGTCGAGCTTGGACAGGAGGCGCCGCGCCGCGGCCCGGGCTTCGTCCTCGGTCTCTCGAACGATCACATGCGAGCGCCACCCATAAGCCAACGTGCGTCCATACGCGTCGGCACGGGCGTCCATGTCGTCCTTCACCTTCTTCACCCCGGAGACGACATCGGGCCACATCAAAAAGACGTCCGCGGCGCGGGCCGCGCACTCGCGAGCCGCCTCCGACAGTCCCCCGAAGTAGTACGGCGGACACCCCGAACCCTCGACGGCTATCCGCGGCGGATCCAGCGTCAGATCAAGGAACTCGCCGTGGAAGTCGACAGGGCGGCCGTCGAGCAGTTCACGGATCACATGCATGTACTCGGTGCTGCGGCGGTAGCGGGGCTCAGAGGGCATGGTCTCGCCGGGAAGATCACTGCTGATGATGTTGATCGTCAAACGGCCCTGGGCGATCTGCTGCAGCGTCGCCATCTGGCGGACAACCTGAGGGGCCACGAACTCACCCATGCGAACAGCGAGCAGCAGACGAATCTGTTCAGTGCGGGTGGCTATCGCCGCGGCGAAAGCCGCGTTGTCGATCCCCAGCGCGTAGCCCGAAGGCAACAGGACGTTGTCGTAGTTGTGGCGATCGGCGGCCGTGACGATCGAGGCGCAGTGATCCCACGAACTCGCCAGCGTGGGATCGGGAACTCCCAAGAACTCGTAGTCGTCGTCGCACAACGCCGAGAACCATGCGACCTCAATCGGCTGCGACGGCCTACCAGAAGCAACTGTCGAACTCATGGCAACGGAACTCCTTCGGAGGCTTCGATGATCCGGTAACACTCGGCGCGGCTCAACGACACCTCCACAGCGCCGGCCAGATCCGCCATCCGATCCGTGTTCTGGGTACCGATCACAGCCACCGGCGAGCTCGGGTGAGCCAACACGAAAGCCACCAGAATCACCGCCCTCGACACGCCGTGGTTCGCGGCCAGCTCGTCGAGCAGGGCGATCAAAGGTGCTTCAGGCGAAGCTGCTTCAGAACCCTCAGACCCGGTGTCGTTGGCCGTCAAGCGACCACCGCCGAGCGGACTCCACGCCACGGCCATGCGTTGATCGCGCATGCACTGGTCGAACGTGCCGTCGCGCAGCGGCAGCAGATGGGCAGCGGAATACTCGACCTGGTTGGCGGCCACAGGCACCTCCGGGGGCAGGTGTGCCATCAAGGCGTCTACTTGCGCGACCGTGTGGTTCGACACGCCGACCGCTGCCAGCTTCCCCTCGGCGACCAGTCCGGCCAGCGTGTCTGCGACATCGGCCGGGTGTGTCAACATGTCGGGCCGGTGGACATACCAGAGGTCGATGCGTTCAACCCCGAGCCGTGTCAGCGATGCGTCGACGGCCGATTCGAGATAGGCGGGACTGCTGTCGTAGGGAACACCCGGGTCTATGCCACCCTTCGTGGCCAGCACCATGTCCTCACGCAGACCCGGGGACTGCGCCAGCACACGGCCGATGGTCGACTCGCTCTGCCCGAAGGCTGTGCCGCCCCAGTCGAGCCCGTAGACGTCGGCAGTGTCGATCATGTTCATCCCCAGCGACAACGCCGTTTCCATGCGACGCCGCGCCTCAGAGACGTCGTCGGTGACCAGACGCCAACAACCCCAGGACAAGGGGCCGATCCGGCGCCCGTCGGGTAACAATCTCGAATCAGCCTTCATAGACCTTGCCTATCATGAACGGATGACAGAAGCGACGAATCGCCCTGAACTCGAAAAATCCCCCGTACTCGACCGAGACCACGACGTCGTCCGCTATGGGGTGATCGGCACGGGAATGATGGGTTGTGAACATATCGCCAATATCGCGGCTCTCGACGGCGCTGCCGTCACCGCGATCTGTGATCCCCATGAGTCCTCACTGGCCAACGCCCGACAGGCTCTGGCCAGCACCGGCACCGGCAACAGCAACGGCAGTGAACCGGTGGCCGAGTTCAGCGATGACCGGGCGCTGATCGACAGTGGACTGTGCGACGCGGTCGTGATCGCCACGCCCAACCATCGCCATGTCACTCCCCTGCTCGACGCCATGGCCGCCGGCCTGCACGTGCTCGTCGAGAAACCGCTGTGCGCCACCCTGGAGGACTGTCGAGTGGTGGTCGACGCCGGCCGCCGCCATGATGCAGTCGCCTGGGTTGGTCTCGAATACCGCTACATGCCGCCAGTGGCCCGGCTCGTGCAGGAAGTCGCCGCAGGCACGGTCGGCGAGCTGAAGATGGTGTCGATCCGCGAACACCGCTTTCCGTTCTTCACCAAGGTCGGCGACTGGAACCGCTTCAATGCCAACACCGGCGGCACGCTCGTCGAGAAGTGCTGTCACTACTTCGACCTGATGAACCTGCTGGTCAACGAGCGCCCGGTCCGTGTCTATGCGTCGGGAGGCCAGGATGTGAACCACCTCGACGAATACTACGACGGCCGGCGTTCAGACATCTTGGACAACGCCTTCGTCATCGTCGACTATGCCAACGGAGTGCGGGGTCTCGTCGACCTATGCATGTTCGCCGACGCCACCAAGAACCAGGAGGAGGTCGTGGCGGTGGGAGACGCCGGAAAGGTCGAGTCGATGCTCCCGGACTCGACCTTACGGATAGGCCGTCGCGGTGAGCACTGGGTGGGCAGCGTCGATGAGCAGGAGGTTGTCGACCCTCGGATCCGCTACACCGGTGGCCACCACGGTTCGTCGTATCTCGAACACCGCGGCTTCCTGGAGGCGATCCGATCGGGAGGCAGACCCGAAGTCAGCCTCGAGGACGGCATGTGGGCCGTGGCCGTCGGAGTGGCCGCCCATCGATCGATCGAACAGGGCTGCGCCGTCGACGTCACCATCGACGCGTGACACACCCGGTGCGCCGCGAGTGCCCCAGTGCCTGAAGTGCCCCGAGTGCCTGAAGTGCCCGAGTGCCTGAAGTGCCCAGTGTCGGTGTGATCGCCTACCCTGCTGAGATGGACATACAAGAAATCTCTGACCACCTCGAGATACAGCAACTGATCACCCGCTACGGCAAGGCCGTCGACCGCAAGGACTGGGACCTCTACCGTACGATATTCACCGAGGACGCCTTCATCGACTACACCTCCGCCGGCGGAACTGCCAGCGGCGTGGAGGAGATGGTCGCCTGGCTCGATGCCGCCCTCGGCCAGTTCCCGGCCACCCAACACCTCGTCGCCAACTTCGACATCAACGTTGACGGCGACAACGCCACCGCCGAAATCATGTTCCACAATCCGATGGTCATGCCCGACAAGTCGGTCTGGCAGACCGGCGGGTGGTACCACCACGAACTCGTCCGCACCTCCGAGGGATGGCGCAGCCAGAAGCTCATCGAAGAATCGGCCTACTTCTCGGGTATGCCTGACAACCTCACCACCCCGTGAGGAGTCAGCCGCAGTGAACGCAGCGCAGCGAAGGGAGCACCAATGAGCGGACCGCTCGACGGCATCAAGATCGTGGAACTGTCGGTGGCCCTGACCGGGCCGCTGGCCGTCGGGATGCTGGTCGATCAAGGCGCGGAGGCGATCAAGATCGAACTGCCCGGTTTCGGTGACCAGTGCCGCTACGTGGGCGTGAACAAAGCGGGCATCTCCGCCATGTTCCAGGTCTGCAACCGGGGCAAGCGAGCGATCGCGGTCGACACCCACGACGAGCGCGGGCGCGACATCGTGCTGGACCTCGTGGCCGACGCCGACCTGTTCGTGCAGAACATGCGTCCCGGTGCTCTGGACCGCATGGGCCTCGGCGCCGACGACCTCCATGCCCGCAACCCGGACCTCATCATCGCTGCCCTGTCAGGATTCGGACAGACCGGCCCGTACGCCCATCGCCGCGTCTACGACTCGGTGGTCCAGGCCCAGGCGGGTCTGGCCGCCTCGCAAATGGGGTTGTACGACGACGAACCAGCCTTCCTTCGTCAGGTGGCCGCCGACAAGATCACCGCCTACACGGCATGCCAAGCCATCACCGCTGCCCTGCTG
The DNA here is from genome assembly GCA_965116485.1 of Acidimicrobiales bacterium. GTDB lineage: Bacteria > Actinomycetota > Acidimicrobiia > Acidimicrobiales > Aldehydirespiratoraceae > VXYK01. The sequence goes on along the minus strand of OZ220692.1, from coordinate 1,432,741 downwards.
GCGCGCGAACGCGGCGCCGGCGGACAGGTGGTCGAATGCTCAATGCTCGATTCGGTCATCAGCTTCCTATTCGCCGATGCGGCAGGTCACGAGATACTTCTCGACAACGACATGCCCCATGTGTCGCAGTCCTTCTCCGCCCAGCAGAAGGCGATGCGACTGCTGGACGGGTTCATCGTGGTCACACCTGTCACCGACGCCGAGTTCCACGGCATCGCCGCTTCATTCGACGTCGACTCTTCGAACCCGCTGCTGGCCACAATGGCAGACCGGGTGCAGAACAAAGAGGAGATGAGCGCCCTGATGCGCGAGGTCTACGCGTCGGCCGCGACCCGTACGCTGGCCGAGGCGACCGCGGCCATGGAGTCCAACGACGTGCCCTTCGGCGTGGTCCTCGGCGTGGACCAGGTGGCCGACGACCCCCAGGTGCTGCACAACGAGACCTTCGTGACGCACGAGAGCCCGCTGTTGGGCCGCGTTCAACAGCCGCGACCACCGGCCCGTTTCACGAAGACCACCGCGGAGATCCGTTCGCCCGAAGCGCCCGTGCTCGGCGCCCACACCGACGAGGTCCTTACCGAGTACGGCTGGGGCGACCGTCTCGACGAGCTCCGCGAGGCCGGGGTGGTCCAGTGAACGGGAATCCCACGAGCCCAGCCCGGTTGGGTCCAATCCAGGCGAGCCCAACCCGATGAGCCCAGCCCAGGTGAGCCCAGTCCGATGAGCACCGCGGACCGAGTCGCTGCGGACCAAGCGCGGTTCCGGGAGTGGACCCGCTACGCACACGAGCACGGCGACTCCCCCGCGATCGCCGCGGCCACCGTCGTGCTGCTGCGCAACACCGAAGACGGCATAGAGACCTTGATGTTGCGCAAGAACTCGAAAATCGCTTTCGGGGGCATGTGGGTGTTCCCCGGCGGACGCATCGACGACGGCGACCGCATCGGTGCCGACGGCACAACCCTCGACGACGTGGCCGCGGCTCGCAATGCCGCAGCCCGCGAGGCCCACGAGGAAGCCGAAATCGATGTCGACCCCGACTCCATGGTGATATTCGCTCACTGGATCCCGCCGGCGATCGCCCCGAAACGTTATGCCACCTGGTTCTTCGCGGCGCGAGTCAAGGACCGGCGCGATGATGAGGGGGCGGTGAAAATCGATGAAGGAGAGATCGTCGAGGGCGAATGGATGACGCCTACGGCCTGCCTGCAACGCCATCACGAAGGCGAGATCGAGCTCGCTCCGCCAACTTGGGTGACGCTGGCCACCCTCAGCGAACACCCCAGCGCCGAAGCTGCACTCGAATACCTCAAGACCCGCACACCCCGCCACCACGCAACCCGCATCGCCAACTCTCAACAGGGCCCTGTCGCCATGTGGGCAGGCGACGGTGGCTATGAAGCCCACGACGCCGCGCTCGGAGGCCCGAGGCATCGTCTGGAGATGTTCGCTGAGGGCTACCGTTACGTCGACACCCTCGAAGACGGCCTGTGGCAGAGCCCGACACAAGACTTGGAGACCCCACGACCGTGATCGGTGGACTCACCACTGCCCAAGTCGAACAACGAGTCGCCAAAGGACTCATCAACGACGTACCCGACGCCCCCGTCCGGTCCTTCTCTCAGATCGTCAAAGCCAATGTGTTGACACCGGTCAACGGCATCATCACCACACTGCTCGTGCTGATCCTGATCGCCGGGTACCCCGCAGACGCACTCTTCGCCGGAGTCGTCGTGAGCAACAGCGTCATCGGCATCGCCCAGGAACTGCAGGCGCGGCGCACGCTCAACGCGCTGGCGGTGCTGTCGGCTCCCAAAGCGCGGGTCAGACGCAACGGCGAAACGTCCGAAATCGGCGTCAGCGGAGTCGTGGCCGATGACGTCTTGGAACTCGCACCCGGAGACCAGGTGGTTGTCGACGGCGAGGTGATCTCCGGTCTGGGCCTTGAAATCGACGAATCGTTGCTCACCGGAGAGGCCGACGCTGTCGAGAAGACCCCAGGCAGCGAAGTGCTGTCGGGATCGTTCGTATCCGCCGGTTCGGGAATGTACCGAGCCACCCGCGTCGGCGCAGAATCCTACGCCGCCAAGCTGTCCGAGGACGCCCGCCGTTTCGAACTCGCCCACAGCGAGTTGCGGCGCGGCGTCAACGTCATCCTGCGCTGGCTGTCGTGGATCATTCCGCCGACTGCCTTCCTGCTGCTCCTGCGTCAGTTGGCCGCCCTCGATGCTTGGCAGGAAGCGCTCCAAGCAACGGTCGCCGCGGCTGTCGCCATGGTCCCCGACGGCCTGGTGCTGCTCACGTCGCTGAGCTTCGTCACCGGCGTGATAGCTCTGGCCCGTCGTCGGGCGCTCGCCAAGGAACTGGCCTCAGTGGAGTTGCTGGCCCGGGTCGACACGCTCTGCCTCGACAAGACCGGCACGATCACCACCGGCGAGATCTCCCTGGGCCGAGTTGAACCGCTCGGCTCGTCCAGCCCCGAACACGCCGCCGAAGCCCTCGGAGCTCTGGCAGCCGCCGATCCCAACCCCAACGCCACCCTCGCCGCGATCGCGGCGGACCACACGGAGCCTCAGGGCTGGACCTTGATCGAGAGCCTGCCTTTCTCGTCGGCCCGCAAATGGGCCGCGGCGTCGTTCGCTGACCGCGGCAGCTATTTCCTCGGCGCGCCGGACATTCTCTTCGACGAAGACGACACCGACGGTCGCGACAGGGCCGCACAGATCGCCGCGTCCGGAACCCGTGTGCTCCTCGTCGCCCGCGCCGATGAGTCCTGGAACGACGAAGCCCTGCCACCGTCGGTTCAGGGCGTGGCGCTGGTGCATCTCGAAGACACCGTGCGCAGCGACGCTCCGGAGATACTCGCTTTCTTCCGAGACCAGGGGGTCGCACTCAAAGTCATCTCCGGCGACAACCCGGCGACAGTTGCCGCTGTCGCCCGCCGAGCAGGGATCGAGGGAGCCGACTCGTTCGTCGACGCGCGCAACCTGCCGACCGAGCCGGACGACTTCGCCGACACGCTCGAGGCCGGCACCGTCTTCGGCCGGGTCACCCCGTATCAGAAACGGGCGATGGTGCACGCGCTGCAAGCCAGGGGCCGCACCGTGGCAATGACCGGCGACGGTGTCAACGACGTCCTGGCCCTCAAGGACGCCGACATGGGCATCGCCATGGGCTCAGGGTCGTCGTCAACCAGAGCGGTCGCCCAGCTGGTGCTGCTCGACAACAAGTTCTCCACGCTTCCCAGGGTGTTGGCCGAAGGCCGTCGAGTCATCAACAACATCGAGAGGGTCGCCAACCTGTTCATCACCAAAGCCGCCTATGCGGTGCTGCTCACGGCTCTGGCGAGCATCATCGGCGCTCCGTTCCCGTTCCTGCCCCGCCAACTCACCCTCATCGGCACGTTCTCGATCGGCGTGCCCGGCTTCTTCCTGGCCCTGGCCCCCAACGACGCCCTCGTGCGGCCGGGATTCCTGAGAAGGGTGCTGCGCTTCTCGCTGCCCGCCGGATTCATCGCCGGCGCGGTGACCTACGCGTTGTACGAAGTCGTGAGGCGGATGCACGACGTGTCACTGGCGGAGGCCCGCACAGCCTCGACCGCCACCCTGCTGGCGATCGTGCTGGTGATCCTGGTGCTCGTCAGCCTGCCCCTCAAGCCCGCGAAGATCGCCCTGGCCATCGCGATGTGCTGCGTCTACGTGTTGACGCTGTCCTGGTCGTTCTCCCGTGACTACTTCAGGCTGGACCTCCCACCGGGCCCAGCCTGGACAGCCGTGGTCATCGCCTCGGTCATCGGCGCCGCGGCCGTCGCTGTCACCACCCACATCCTCGACGAATGACTGCGCCGTTTCGTTGAGCGAGCCGGGCCCCTGCTATCAAGTTTCCTGAATGGTCGTGGTCTTGGTTGGTTTCGTGGGCCACTGCGTGTTCCTCAGCGAGTTCTCCGAAGTTCTGTTCTGCGAGCATCTGCGACTCAGCCGCCCGCTCGCATGCTTCTTGGTCGAAGGAACCGCAGCCCGTGAGCGCTAGGTGTCGGTTCGCCGCCAGAATGGCGGCGACCCTCCTAGCTGGGGCCGTCACTTCTGGTTCAGCGGATAGGCGTCGCGTCCCCACACGATCCACGCGAACCAGGGTCCTCCCGTGACCAGCGTCACGGCAACCGGGACCGCTATCTGCATGAGAATCGAGTACTGGACACGCTCACGGGAATCACCACCGCTGCGATGCCAACCGTCAGGACTAGCCAGAACACCGCAAACTCGCGATAGCTCCGCGCCCACAAACCCTTGAGAGGAGCCTCTTTCTTGCTGTTTTGGATCTCGTCCGAATATTTTCGGATCGCTTGTGTGAACTTGCTCATCCAGACACTCCTCCCATCAGCGCTCCGCAAGCGAAGCCCGCCGCCACCGCACCTCCTGGCCCAAGTGTTAGGGCTACGGTAGCACATAGGTATCCCGAAGACCCTCCGATCAGCGCGCGCTCCCACCAGTGCGTGTGTGGCTTCCCCGCTGTCTCCCGCTGGTATGCTTGTGGCCGCTGCTGCGTGCGGAGCACTGACCGGAGGAGTTACGCCGTGAGCACCAAAGAAGCAATCCAAAAGTACAGAAGCGAGCTTCGCAACAGCAGGCAGGAAGCTCCGCTGAAGGGCATCTGGGTGCGAAGCCACCGAGAGTTCGTCGCAATCTGAATTACGTTGCTTGCTGTCATCGCTGCGGTCGTGATCCCTGTGAGCATCTACCAATACTCGGTTCTCATGCAGATCGCGGTCCCAGTAGCCGTGGCGTTGCCAACGATAGGAGTCTGGTTCGCGTGGATCGTGTGGGGACGCGACGCCTATCCGCTACCACAGAAGTGACCTTATCGATAAAGGTGGTCGCCGCCATTCTGGCGGCGACCTTAGCGCTCACGGGCTGCAGTTCCTACGACCAAGAAGCGTGCGAGCGGGCGGCTGAGTCGCAGATGCTCGCAGAACAGTACTTCGGAGAACTCGCTGAAGAACATGCAGTGGCTCACGAAACCAACCAAGACCACGACCAATTGGGAAACTTGATAGCAGGCGCTCGCCTCGAAGTAATCCTCGCCGAGCATGAGACGAGGCGCAGCTGTTAGGACCCAAGCGTTATCGGGCGCTTCGGAAATCAGGGTGGAGTGAGGGTGTTGAGTAGGTTCCAGTTGGGTTTGCCGGCATACAGGAGTGCTCTGATCCGGTAGTTGTTGAAGTTGTTGAACCCGAACCCGACGCGTTTGACTCGTTTGATCAGATTGTTGGCTGCTTCGGTCGCGGCGTTGGACACTCGGGCGTGGTGCCAGTCAGCAGTTCTGGGTGCTCCAACGAGCCAGGGTGCGTCCCAGCCGGTTGACCTCGACAGGCAGATACGAGTCTTGGAACTCGACGGCGAGCTGGTCGACTGTTGTGGCGCCGAGGTCGGGATCGGCGATGTCATATATGCCGCGCAGTGTTTGGTTGGCGTGTGAGGCGTTGCGGACCTCGCCGTGAGGGTCACCGGATTCGAGCAGCCCGAGCAGTTTCGTTTCGGCGGTGTCGCTGATGGTCTCGTGACCGGTGAGCAGCAGTTTGCGGCTTCGATACAGCGGGTCGTGTTTGCGGCCCCGATGCCCGAGGGTCTGGTTCTGCACCCGCCGTCGCACCTCGTCGAGTGTGTTGTCAGCTTGCCGCACGACGTGGAACGGATCCGCCACCTGGCGAGCGTCAGGCAGCGCCGTGTCCAACGTCGCCCGGTAGGGTCCTGACAGGTCCAAAGCCGCCCAACGAATCTTCACCCGCCAGCTCTGTGGTCGATCCAGCAGCCATTGTGCCGGCGCTGCAGCTGTTCTGTGAGGCACTATGTCCAACAGTTTCCCGCCGGCGACGTCGACGATGCTGGTCGCCCACGCCTTGTGTCTATAACGGCCGGTGCGGCCGAACAGAGTTTCGTCGAGACCCTGTGCGGTCGTTGCGCCGATCCGGTCAGTGTCAGCATCAAGCAGCGTTTGACCCCACCACAGCACCGTGTCGTTCACCGCCGACCAGCAACACGCCAGGTCCGAAGCAACGTCGCTCACCGGACGGCCACAGCCGACTTGGCGTGTCGCCCAACGCGCTGCTCGTGTCGTCAACAACGCCCGCGGCGGCGCGACCTAGTGGTTGTGTTCAGTCACCGAACCCGCGCCGCAATCCTCACTCGGGCATCTCCATCTGTGTTTGTGCCACACCAACCTCGCCGGCCGGCCGAAGCTCAGCAGATCCACCAGCTCCACTGCCCGGTCTCCTTTGGACCACAACTTGCCGCCACACCCCGCACACGACGGACGCGGTGCGCGACATCGGACATGCAACCTCAACGGCCCGCCACGGTCGTCGTCGACGCTCAACACGTCGACTTCGCCGAGGCCCACCAACAACTCACACATGCCTATAGGGTCGTGTTCCACAGGGATCCTCCAGTCTCGGATTGGTTTACGACCCCGATTCTGGAGGATCCCACCCAACTGACCGCGGACACCCCGCAACCCTCACTGCCCCCTCAAACGCGAAGAGCCGGTTATGGCGGTTATGAGAAAAACGCGATGTCAATCCTAGGGAATCGTTGCGTCTGAACCCGCAAACGTGTACCGTCTACGCCAGCCGGTGTGCTAACTGGATCAAAGGAACCTTCCAATGAGAATCCGTTTAGTCACCGCCGGTGTCGTCGCGTTGGCCGTACTGGCTTCAACACTGTCAGTTGATGTCGCCGACCCAGAACCCGCCTCAGCCCACGTCAAACGCGACTGCGAAACCGTCCAGACATCCGATTGGGTAATCGTTAACTATCGTTACGAATGGGTTCAATAATTTACCGACGACGGCCATGACACCTCAGGCCCCGTTCTGGTCCCCGTGTGGGGCTTCAGAACATTCCAGCAGTGTGGCCCACCAATCCCGCACAATCACTGGTTCGTCGAATTGGTGCTCTGCAGCACGGCCGGTGCTGTGGTCGCGACGGCACTTCTCGCGGCGAACCCAGCGTTGGCCATCGGGGTGGGATTTGCCGGGAGCATCATTTGCGGAATGGCATCGCATTACTGGGACGTGGTGTGAAGACGCAACAATTGGACAGAGATCACGAACATATGGGAAGACTCTGGAAGGCGATCACCGTCGGTGTCGCCTGTTTGGTCAGTGTGGCTTGCGGCAGTGAAAATGTCAGTCAGTGCCGGAACTCCGCGCAAGCACAAGCGGAAGCGGAGAACGCGTGGAGTTCTGAACTTGAAGCGCACCGACTGGCACATGTCCAAGAAAGCAACGACCACGCCGGTTCGCACGAAGAGTTGACCGCCCTACGCGTGAATGTAATCGTTGCGACCGCGGCAACACAGCGTGCCTGTTGACAGACCTCGCCCATTAGAATCGCAAGAACCCTCGTCGTGTTGCAAGGAGTTTCATGTCTAGCAGGGAAGTTCGATCGTCCACTCCAAACGAGTCGTTTGGTTCCGCGGAATCCACTGCCACAACGGGGCTCGCATCTGGATCGGAGAAGTGCCGTACCACCTCGGATTCGAGCAAGTTCTCAACATGGTCGCCGGGACGCTTGACTATTCGACGCTACTGCTATGTCTTCGCGGCTTCGTTTGTTGGATACATCGCCGTGTTGATCATCCTTGGGACAAACACGTCAATAGTTGTTCGTTCAATGGCTCTGTTCCCCTTGCCTTGGTTGCTCGTCGGTGGGCTCGTATTGTTGCCGCGGCATCGCCAGGGAGATCAGACCGTCGACAATTCGCAGAGCTAAGCCTGACGGGAGTGGATTGTTTGCCCCAGTGGTCGTCGCCTCGGTCAACGGATGCCAGGAGTCGTCTCGGGCGATAGTTCCAACAACCGCTCTTTCATGGGTCAACGTCGTGGCTTCTTATGCCCGACAACAGGCGTGTGGCGGGGCCTTCGTCCAATAGCACACTGGCCGGCCCCGCCACACCACCAACTCCACAATACGCAGAACTCGGTGTGACGCGAAGGCTCGTTTGTGGCAGGGGTTGTTTGCCTAGACTCATGCCATGGCAGAAGAACAGCGCCTGGCCAACAGACGGGCGGTGATCACGGGGGCCAGTCGGGGGATCGGAGCCGGGGCGGCGCAGCGTATTGCCGCCGAAGGTGCGTCGGTGGCTCTGGTGGCGCGCACCCTCGACGAGCATCCGACTCTGCCCGGTTCGCTCAACGTGACCGCGCGGGCATGCCGGCAGCTCGGCGCCGAAGTGGCGTTGATCGTCGCCGACCTGACCGACGACTCAGAACGCGCCAGGGTTGTACCAGAGGCCGTCGAAGCGCTCGGCGGGCCGATCGACATCCTCGTCAACAACGCTGCGGGCGCCATCTATCAACCGATGGCCGACTATCCGTTGAAGCGGCGTCGGTTGATGGTCGAACTCAACGTCCACTGCCCGGTCGACCTGGCGCAGGCCGTCATGGGTGCCATGAAACAGCAGGGCGAGGGGTGGATAGTCAACCTCTCGAGCGCAACCGCCAACCATCCCCAAGGACCGCCATACGACCTGGGCGGGGTCAGAGGGGTCTACGGATACTACGGCGCAACGAAAGCCATGCTGAACAGGGTCACCACCGCCATCGCAAGCGAGGTCCACGGCACCGGCATCCGCATCAACACCATAGAGCCCGCCGCGGCGGTGTTGTCCGAAGGCGCCGACAAGATCGTCGGCCACATGCTGTCAGAAGACCAGATCGAGTCGATGGAGGCGATGTGCGAGGCGATCCTGTGGCTGTGCGACTGCGGCGCGGACCACACCGGCGAGATCGAGTCTAGCCTCGACCTGCTCGAACGCGAGGGAGTCACCCCCATGAGCCTCGACGGAACCCACCCGCACCCCGGGGGTTATCGCCGGTGAGCAACGTCGAGGCCGACAACATCGAGACGGGCAACGTCGAGGCCGGCATCGTCGAACTGGCCGAATCGGGCGAACTCGTCGACCTGACAGCCGTACTCGACAACCGGGTCGCGGTGTTGACGCTGAACCGGCCCGAGAACCTCAATGCATTCTCCGGCGCAATGGGCCGCTCACTCACCGCTGCCCTGCGCGTCTGCGACGCCGACGACACAGTTCGTGTGGTGGTGATCACCGGAGCGGGAAGAGCATTCTGCGCCGGGGCAGACTTCTCCGGCGGCACCGGTGTGTTCGGCACACCCGACCGCACCGGCAACAAGAAACCACCCTTCTCCTCAGACCCGCTCGACGATTTCCATCCATGGGACGTTCGCAAACCCGTGATCGCGGCGATCAACGGCCACGCCGTCGGGATCGGCCTGACCATGACCCTGCAATGCGACATCCGCATCGTCGCCGATGAAGCGAAACTCGGCATCGTGCAAGTTCGTCGGGGCATAATGGCCGACCTCCACTCCCACTGGACACTCCCCCGCCTCGTGGGCTACGCCCGGGCCGCCGACCTGATCCTTACCGGCCGGATGTTCAACGGCACCGAGGCAGTCCAATGGGGTTTGGCAACGTCTAGTGCGCCGGCCGTCGAGGTGCTCTCTCAGTCCATGGAACTCGCCCACGAACTGGCAACCCACACAGCACCACTTTCGACAGGAATATCGAAGCGGCTGCTATGGATGTCTGCGCCGACGCCCGAAGAGATCAACACGCTGGAGCGAGAACTGCACCTGCACCTGATGGGAACCGCTGACTCCAAAGAAGGCGTGATGTCGTTCATGGAAAAACGCGATCCCGACTGGACCTTGAGCATCTCCCAGGACTGGCCGGAGTGGTTCAAATGACGCCGCAGACGACTCGCACCGCCCTAGTCGTCGGAAGCGGTGATCCCGCCGACTCAATCGGGGTCGGGCTGGTCGCGGCGGGCTGGAGCCTTCTGCGGTTGGGAGACGAGCCGATCAACGACGACACGGTCGCCGCGGCCTTCCCCACGCTGGAGCACCTGGACCTGGTCGTTCACGCCCGCTATCCGCCACTGTGCCGCCAACGCCTGGGGTTGACCGACTTGACGGCCCAACAATGGCACGCAGCCTGCGACGAACCACTCGAAGCGGGCATACGCCTCGCCCGTGCCGCGTACGGGCCGCTGCGCGCCGCGGGCGGAACGATGGTGTACCTGGTGCCGCTGATGGCCTCCGCCGGCGGTGATGGGTTCGCCCCCTTCGCCGGAGCAGCAGAAGGCATGCGTGTGCTGGCCAAATCGCTCGCCAAAACCTGGGGTGAAGACGGCATACGGGTGCATGCGATCACCCTGGATCCTGGCGCCTTCCTAGCACCGACCGACGCTGCGGGCATGGCCGAGGCCAACTCTCTGCACGACCCTCCCCTGGGCAGGGTGCCCGACCTGACCGACGAGGTCTCCCTCGTAGTCGATGCCCTCACCACCAAGGCTTTCGCCGCGCTGACCGGCGCCTCCCTGGTGGTCGACGGCGGCCTCTGGATGCCGTGATGACAGGGACGCCCCAATGACCGCGCACGCCGACATGAGCGGGCTTCTCGAGGGCCGGGTGGCGATGGTCACCGGGGCCGGTCAAGGGGTCGGTGAGGGCATTGCCGCGGCCCTCGCTGCCGCGGGAGCGGGCGTGGTGATCGCCGCGCGTCGCCCCGACAACGGCGAACCCGCGGCCGAAGCCATCCGCAGTCAAGGAGGCCGGGCTGTCTTCTGTCGCTGCGACGTGACCCGACGAGTCGATGTGGACGCCGCTGTCGCCGCCGCGCTCGAACAATGGGGTCGCCTGGATCTGGTCGTGCACAATGCGGTGTCGCCGCCGGGACCGCCGCGCCCGATCCAGGAGATCGACGACGAGACGATCGCCCTGCAGATCGCGACCAGCACCACCGCAGTGTTCCATTGCGCTCAGGCAGCGTTCGCTGAACTTCGCCGCAATCGCGGGTCGTTGATACTGCTCACCTCGCCGAGCGGTATCGAAGGATCGGGCCATCTACCTCTCTACGGCGCCGTCAAGGGAGCCCAGCGAGGGTTGTTGAAGAGCCTCGCCCGTGAATGGGGACCCCACGGAGTCAGGGTCAACGCCATTGCACCAGTGGCCTGGACTCCGGCAATGGACGTCGCCACAGAGGCGAACCCGACACTCGAGGCCCGCCTGCTCGGTCGAACTCCGCTCGGGCGCATCGGCGATCCGACCAGCGACATCGGCCCTGTCGCCGTGTTCTTGGCGTCAGAGTTGTCACGCCATATGACTGGCCAGACCCTGGCCGTCGACGGAGGCCGCTACCTGGGCCTCTAGCACAGCCCCGGCTACAACCCAGCGCGGCTCCGGCCACGCCCGGCAACAACACAGCGCCCGGCAACAACACAGCGCGGCTCCGGCCACGCCCGGCAAAAACACAGCGCGGCTCCGGCCACGCCCGGCAACAACACAGCGCCCGGCGACAAGCTAAGTATCCGCGGCGATCCGGATTCCCATGTTGGCGGTGCAGGTATCGGGTGTGTTCGACGAACGGGCGCCAACCCGATAACGGTTGCAGTACGAGTCATGGCACAGATACGAACCACCCCTGATCCCTCTTGACCGTCCCTCGTCGAACCAGTCGGCACACCATTCCCAGACATTGCCGGCAGTGTCGTACAACCCGAAGTCGTTGGGCGGGTAGGCGCCGACAGGCGAGGTTGCATACCATCCGTCGTCGAGCGTGTTCTGAGTTGGGAACGTGCCCTGCCAGATGTTGCACTGCTGAACTCCGCCGGGTGCGAGTTCGTCCCCCCACGCGAACTCTGCCTGCTCCAGTCCACCGCGGGCTGCCCGTTCCCATTCGGCTTCTGTCGGCAGACGCCCGCCGGCCCAGGCAGCGTAGGCAGCGGCCTCGGTCCAAGTCACGTGTACGACCGGATGATCTTCCAGACCTTCAAGACTGCTGTGGGGGCCGGCGGGATGCTGCCAATCCGCGCCCTCGACAACCCGCCACCATTCTGCTCCCACCACGCCGCGGGTGTCGCAGAAGTCATCGGGCAGCACCCCAGCAAAAACAAACGACCAGCCCTCGGACTCGGCCAGCGTGACCAGACCGGTGGCGTTCACGAAGGCCGTGAACTCATCATTGGTGACGAGATTCGGAGCGATCAGAAACGACCCGGTGGCAACCTCACGGACCGGTCCCTCGCGATCCGCGGGGAACCGCTGATCGGTGGTACCCATGAGGAACGTGCCGGCCGGGATCTCAACCATTGTCGGAAGGGCGGCTCCAGATCCGGCTAGATCCCCAGCCGCCGCTTCAGAACCTGCAGCACTACTCGCCGATCCCCGACCAGGGCGCGGAGGAGAGCAGCAAGCATGCGCGGTCACCGTTTCATTATGGCGGTCAACCTCGTCTAAGAGCGCGCAAATAGGCAAGCCTTCGAGTTGAAGCCTGTTGTTCCCCGCTCTTGGCTCGCTTCGCTGCGTCTCCCGCTCTTGTTCGCTTCGCTCACCGGGCCGCTTGAGCCGCGGGCGGGCCGCTCGGGCCACGGCCCCGCAAATCAAGCCGTTCGCACTCGGAACTCCTCTGCCTATTCGCGGGGCCTCTAAGAAGCGCTCTTCATTGCGTCGCGGGCTCGCTGTTCGGCCACACGCTTGCGGCCGATGATGGGCGTCGTCGGAGCGAAACCAGCAGCTGCCCGCTCCGATTCGCTCTCGCCACCCCAGAATCCCAGTTCCCGGTTCTTCCTGGCGTAATCGCGGCACTCGATGAGCGACACACAGGAATCACATATTCGCTCGGCAGCGGCTTCCCTGCGGACCCTCGCCTCCGGACGCTCGGCGAATGGGGCGAAGAACAGATCGCCATGACCACTGCACGCCGGGTCGCTCATCCACGCCGTGGACCCGATCGGGCCGACGAGGTTCTCGGAAAGTCGGAACATGTCAAGCATAAACACCCGCTTCGTTGGGGCCCCTCAGTCCATGCGGAGATGTACCTACGGGTGCCCCTTTCGGCTAGCAGGTTCAACTTAGGAAACCAACCGGCGATTGTCGCATGAAGTTCGATAATTGTTCGCGGTGGAAGTTATCTGTAAAACAGATAGGCCCCGTCGCCTGATCGCGCAGCCCAAGCAGTTGTGCCTGCGACAGCGACTAGGGCCGACACCAGCTCAGGTTTAAGCGTCAGTCGGGGAGAGCACCCTGACGATGTTGATGTACTGGTCGGGGTCGTAGATCGCTGCGGCCAGCGCCAGCACATCGGCCAGTTCCAACTGACGCAGTTCATCAATGAGGCGTTGCGGAGTGGGCAGCTGGTCGTCGGGAGCGTAAATCCGTCGAATCAGCGGACGCATCAGGTCTGCATTCCCGATCCCTCTGTAGTTCGCGCTGACGACCGCGAAGGCGCCGTCGAATTCTGCAGCAGTGACGTTGCCGCCTGCAACGTCAGCCAATATGCGGAAGATCTCCGTTTCGATCTCAGCCATCCGTTCGGGATCGCCCGAAGCGGCGAGGCTCGACTGAATTCGCTGTTCGGGGGTTAATGACGGCGTGAGCCCCACCGACACCGAGTAAGTGGCGCCGATAGCCTCTCTGATCTCGTTGACCAACTTCGTGTCAAGAATGACTTCGAGCACATCGGCGGCCACTTCGACAGCAGGATCGACATCCATCAGCTCCTCGTGATACAGCTCGAGCGCGGTGGCTTGAGAATCAGGACCGAGCTCCACCTCTTGGCGCACCGCCTCAAGGGGCAGCGGCGGGCGACGGTTCACGTAGCTGTCCGGCTCGCCTGAGGGCAACGTGCCGACATAGGTGCGGGCCAACCGCTCGACGGTGTCGCGGTCGATGTCACCGACCACAACCACCACTAGGTCTTCGACGCTGTCGAAGCGCTGCTTGTAGCGATCAAGCAGGGACTCCGCGGTGAGGGCGTCGAGCATTTCCTGCGAAGCCACTGGGTCGAACCAGTCGAACTCGTCGCCGTACCGGGCCTGGTTGTATGCCACCCATGCCTTCCAATCAGGACGGGTCTGGGAGAGGCTCAGGAGGATCTCGCCGAGGTTGACGACTTCGGCGAGGGCCTGCTCGTCCACCCGCGGTTCGGTGAACAACAGATGCATCAACTGGAACATCGTCTCAACGTCGTCGGAGCCGGCACTGCCGGACACGCCCTGAGTCGTCTCGTTGATGAACGGCTCCGCAGCAGCGCTGATTCCGTCGAGGTAACGCGACAATTGAGCCGGGCTCAGTGATCCCAGCCCGCTCTGGCGTACCGCACGGGGAGCGAGCCTGCCGGCCAACACTCGGTCTCCGGGTTCCATAGTGGACCATCCACCGAGCGAGACTGCCTGGAGGTTGACCAAGTTCTCGCTGAGGCCCGAGGGCGCGAACATGACTCTCGCGCCGTTGGCGAATGTCCATTCGTACGCGTCGCCGAACGAGTCGGCATCGAAGTACTCGGACGCGCCCTCAAAGAAGTCGAGCTCGCGGGCGTCCACCACCTCAACGGGGTCGGGCGCGGCGAGCAACTCATCGGCGTCTTCGATCAGTGCAGGCAACTCTCCCACTTCGGCGCTTGCTACGGCGTCGGCCAGTTCCTCGGTGGTGGGCAGATCGGCGGGATCCGCAGCAACGCCGATCACGAGCAGGCCGCTCTGGTCCATGATCTCGCGCAGACGCGTGGACAGTTCCGCGGGCGTTATCTCGTCGAGCAGCGCCGAGACCCGAGCAGACTGATCAGAGACGGCGCCGATGTCACGGCCCTGCAGGAAGTGCGAAACGTAGCGGGCTGCGTAGCTGGAATCCAGTGTCGTAGGGGCGGACTCAACCGCGAAATCCAAACTTGTCTTGACCGCAGTCACTGCGCGGGCAAGGTCCGCCTCGACGAAGCCGTGGGCTTTGAGGGTCAACATCATCGACCAGAAATCGCTCAAAGCGGTCTGGTAGTCCTCGGCTCGCAGGTTGGTGCCGTAGAAGCGCAACCCTCGGGTATGGCCGAACGAACTCCAGTGGGTCGGGTCGGTCTGCGAAAGAAAGCCCTGCTCGTAGGCATCCTGGAGTCGGTTGCCGAGCATGATCGAGATGAGCTGCTCGATCCACCACTCCCGCTCTCCCGCAACTGTCCCGCGATCCCAGGACGGAAGGCGGATGTCCAGGGACAGGTAGGAGAAGCCCTGTCCGGGTGACGTTGCAATGTCGAACCTCGGTTCCGGGTCGAGCTCCGAATGCCTTTTGGGGGCAGCCGGTTCCTCGCCCCCCGGTATAGCGCCGAAATGCTCTTTCACCAGACCTTCAAGGTGGTCCAGGGTGAGATGACCGACGGCTATGACCGCCATGTTGGAGGGCACATACCATTTTTCGTAGAAGTCGCGCAGATCCTGGGCGGTGATCGCTTCGATGCCCTCAAGGGAACCGATCGGCAGGCGGCCCTCGTAGGGGGTGCCCATGTCGTACATGCGCGGGAATGCCACCCGCACGATCCCATCGGCGGTCTCGTATCCGAGGCGGTACTCGTCGCGCACAACGCCCCGTTCGTCTTCGACGTCATCAGGATTGATCGTGGCTGCATGGGCCCATTGAGCCAAGACCTCGAACGCAGTGGCGACGGCCTCTTCATCGTCGGTTGACAGGTCGAGCTCGTAGACGGTCTCGTCATAGGAGGTGTAGGCGTTGATGTCGGGGCCGAACTCGACGCCGATGGTCTGCAGGACTCTGGTGAGCTCGTTCTTCGGGTACTTCTCGGTGCCGTTGAACAGCATGTGCTCAAGGAAATGGGCCACGCCGCTTCCCGCTTCGGCCTCGTTGAGCGATCCGGCGTTCACTGCCAAACGCAGTTCCAGGTTGCGTCCGGGGCTTTCGTTGCACCGGAGGTAGTAGGTGAGGCCGTTGTCCAACGTGCCGATCCGCACCGCCGGGTCTACCGGCAGCATGCCGTCCTCGGCACCTGTCGATTCGTGGTCGGCAGCTTCGACTTCCCCGCATTCGACAGCGGTTTCGGGAGGCTCGCCCTCGTCTTCGGCTGGATCGCAGTCTGGGGTTGAGGCGTCGACCGTCACCTCCGGCTCGCCCTTATAGCGGTACATGAACGTGATCAACTGGCCACGAGTCAAAGTGGCCTCGGGTGCGAAGGTGGTCTGTGTAGTGCCGGTGGTAATGCCGACGTGGGCGATCCAAGACACGCCGGCTTGCATCCAAGGCGCTGTCACATCGCTGAAGTTGTGGGACGGCGCGGAGGGCTTGCCGGCCAAACGATGCAGGAACACGGCGGCCTGACCGCGGGTCAATGTCTCATCGGCGGCAAACGTGGTCGGGGAAGTGCCGGTGGTGATGCCGTTGTTGGCCATCCACGAGACCGCGTCGTTCTGTGACGCGTCGGTCACATCGCTGAACGGGTGGCTAGCACCGGGATCGGGACGGTTCTCCATGGCGTGGATCCAGACCGCTGCCTCACCACGCGATGCCGGAGCATGGGGGCCGAAACAAGGGCCCGGGACACCGGTTATCCCATTGTCTACGGCCCATTGCACCGCATCGGTGTACCAGGTAGCCGTCGGCACATCGCCATATCCCGCCACGGCCCCAGTCGGCGACGGTGACACCGCCAACAGAGCTGCCGTCAGCGCAACAACCAACCCGGCCCGGCTGAACCCGGCCGTCAAACGAGAAGCAGAATGACCCATAGACAAGACAACTTACCCTTCCGTCGGATATTTCGCCCTTCCAACCAAAAATTTGGCGCCGATTCGCATCGGGGGGCCACAACGGCGCTGTGGATCCTTGCTTGCCCTCCGGTTCACCCGACCGTGCCGTTTGCGCGCAGCGAGCCGATCTCAGCGGTCGTCAAGCCTAGATCCTCAGCGAGAATCTCGTCCGTGTGCTCGCCCAGACGGGGCGCCGGCGCCGGATCCACCGCAAGCATCCCGTCGAACGCCAACGGCGAACCCGGCGACAGGTAAGTGCCGATCCCAGGCTGGTCGACTTCTGCGAACAACCCGCTTTCGGCCGAACAGCGGGGATCGTCGTCCACAAGCTGCTTGAAAGTCTGGTAGCGACCCCAGCAGACGCCCCCTTCGTCAAAGCAGGCCGCCACTTCAGCGATCGTCCGAGAAGCGATCCAAGGCCGAATCGCCTCGGAAACCTCCGCACGGGCGATGAAGCGATCGCCTTCGTCGTCGAAGTCGAGCCCACGGGCCTCGGCGATCGCTGACACGGCGCCGACGGACTCAGTCGCCTCAAGCAGGGTCGACCACTGCTTCGGGCTGATTCCCACCACGTGGATCCTCACCCCGTCGCCGGTCGTGAACTCCGCTCCGTACGCACCGTACAGATCGTTTCCGAGACGCCCGCGTTCAGTGCCGTTGATCTGAGCCTCGGCGACATGTCCCAGAGCCGCCACCGCGGCGAGCGCAACATCGCTGAGCGCCAAGGTCAACAGAGCTCCCTGTCCGCTCAGCAAGCGACGACGATCAGCAGCGAGCAAGCCCAGCGCCGCGGTCTGACCGCAAATCAGATCCCATGCGGGCAGCACATGATTGACCGGTTCGGCCGAATCGACAGGGCCGGTCGCCAGCGGATAACCCATCGCCGCGTTCACCGTGTAGTCGAGCGCCGTGGAACCGTCGCGGTTGCCGGTCAGAGCCAACATCACCAGATCGTCTCGACGCTGCTGCAACGCCGAATACGACATCCATCCCCGCGCCGGGAAGTTGGTGAGGAACGTGCCGGTGATGCCGATCAGTTCGGTCAGGAGTTCCCGCGCACGCTCGGAGCGCAGGTCGACTGCGATTGAGCGCTTCCCTTTGTTCAATCCAGCCCAATACAGTGATTCCCCCTCGGCGGTGAGCGGCCAGCGTCGCGCATCGAGACCGCCGCCGATCTGATCGAAACGGATGACGTCGGCGCCGAGTTGAGCCAGCGCCATGCCGCCCGAAGGGGCCGCTACGAAGGCCGAGCCTTCGACGATCCGAAGGCCGTCAAGGGGCGGGGTCATCGGCTGTCCAATCGACGGTCCGATCGTCGGACCAACCAGGCGTTGCGGGCCTGGCCATCAAGCCATCCAGTTGATCGACTGCAGTTCGCTGTACGCCTCTATCCCCCACTTGCCTCGGTCACGCCCGACGCCGCTCATCTTGAAGCCGCCGAAGGGCGCCTCCATGTGCGGCTGAATCAGGTTGAGTCCGACACAACCCGATTCAAGCTGGCCGGCGATGTTGAAGGCTCGCTTCGTGTCCGCCGAGAACACATAGCTGTAGAGGCCGTAGTCGGAATCATTGGCCAACCCGACGGCCTCCTCGTCATCTTCGTACGGCAGGATCACGATCACCGGACCGAATGCCTCCTCGCGCACCACATGCATGTCCGGAGTGCAGTCGGCGAGCAGTGTCGGCGCAACGAAGCAACCGGGCAGGTCCGGCCGGTCACCGCCGCAGACCAGCGTTGCACCGTCGTCGATTCCGGATTGGATGAACTGCTCGACCCGGTCCCGGTGCAGTTCGGTGATCACCGGGCCGATGATCGTGGACCGGTCCGTAGGATCCCCCACTTTCATGAAACCCGAGAACGTGTTGAGCGTCTCGACAAGTTGGTCGTAGACGTCGCGATGGGCGATCACTCTGGTCGGTGCGGTACAGATCTGGCCGGCGTGGAATCCCCACACCGTGGCGATGGACTGAGCGGCTGTGCCGAGATCGGCGTCTTCGGTGACGATGGCGGCGCCTTTGCCCCCGAGCTCCATGAGCAGGCGCTTCATGGTCTTGCCGCCGCTCTCCATGATCTTGGCACCCACCGGCGAGGAACCGGTGAACGAGATCATGTCGACGTCTGTCGAATCGACGAGCGCGGCCGGTACGTCGGGGCGAGAACCGTTGACAATATTGACCACACCGGCTGGGAACCCCGCCGCCTGGACAGCTTCTCCCACGAGCAGGATCCCGAGCGGGTCCTGGGGCGCAGGTTTGATGACCGTGGTACACCCCGCTGCCAGCGCCGGCGCGATCTTTCCCGCCACGTTGGTGATGGGAAAGTTGTACGGAGTGATCGCCGCCACAACACCGACGGGTTGGCGCTTCACCTGGGCACTCAACAACCCTGCCGGCCCCAACGGGCCCGCCGCGGTCGGGATCGGCGCCAGGCTCTCGTCGAGGTCGATGGGCTTGGCGTAGTAACGGAAGCGATCAACTGCGGGGCCTCCGACCTGCAGGGTCTCGGTCGTGCCGATCGTTGCGCCCGTCTCTGCCTGCACCGTCGCCACCCAGTCCGGTGACCGCTTCTCGATCTCATCACCGAGTCGCCCGATAAAGGCACATCGTTCCTCGCGGCTGAACTCCTTCCACGCAGCCAGCGCTGCCTTGGCCGCCGCGGCAGCATCGTCGGCCTGTTCCACAGTGGCTTCCGGCGCCCGCCCAACCACCTTGGTGGTGTGCGGATCGATTATGTCGTAGTGCCCCGCACCTGGTTCAACCCATTCACCATCGATCAGCAACCGCCAGTCCTTGTCGACATCAATCATGCTCATGGCCCAAACGTTACCTTCGGTACCTCCGGCACCCCCAAGTGAGGCCCGGACATCCCCGCTCAAGTTCGCTTCGCTCACCGGGCCGCTCAGGCCCGGACATCCCCGCTCAAGTTCGCTTCGCTCACCGGGCCGCTCAGGCCCGGACATCCCCGCTCAAGTTCGCTTCGCTCACCGGGCCGCTCAGGCCCGGACATCCCCGCTCAAGTTCGCTTCGCTCACCGGGCCGCTCAGGCCCGGGCCGGAACTGCGTCGTCTCCGGGCGTTCGGAGATCAGGCGAATGCTCATATCGCCCCGATGTCGTGAGTCCGGGTCGCCACGTCTAACCTCATCATCAATCTGATCTGTCTACTCTGAGCCTTTCTTGGCCCATGTGAGGAGTCCCAATGCCCGAAGCCGTGATCGTCGCCACTTCCCGCACCCCCATCGGTCGCGCCAACAAGGGTTCGCTCGTAGACGTTCGTCCCGACGACATGTCGTCGTTCATCCTCAGCGACGTCATGGGCAAGGCCGGGGTCGAAGCCTCCGACGTCGAGGACGTGATCTGGGGTATCGGCCAACCCGGTGGCGAGGGCGGCTACAACATCGCCCGGGTCATCTCCGCCTTGCAGGGTCTCGATATTCCCGGTGTCACCGTCAACCGCTACTGCTCTTCGTCGCTGCAGACGATCCGCATGGCCGCCCACGCCATCAAGGCCGGCGAGGGCGACTGCTTCGTGGCCGGCGGGGTGGAGACCGTGAGCCGATACATGCACGGCGCCGCCGATTCCGGTCCGCACAACGAGAAGTTCGCCGACGCCGAAGAACGGACCCAGTCCCGCACCGGCGAAGGCTCAGCGACCTGGACCGCGCCCGACGGACTCCCCGACATCTACATCGCCATGGGCCAAACGGCCGAGAATGTCGTGCAGGCGACCGGCATCAGCCGTCAACGCCAAGACGAGTGGGGTGTCAGTTCCCAGAACCGAGCTGAAGAGGCGCTCAACCGCGGCTTCTTCGAGCGGGAGATCACCCCGTACACGCTGGCTGATGGAACCGTGGTGTCCAAAGACGACGGAATCCGCGCCGAAACCACCCTTGAGAAGGTGTCGCAGCTCAAACCGGTGTTCCGTCCGGACGGCACGGTCACCGCGGGCAACGCCTGCCCTCTCAACGACGGTGCTGCCGCTGTGGTCGTCATGAGCGACACCAAGGTGAAGGCGATGGGGATCGAGCCCCTCGCCCGCATCGTTTCGAGCGGCGTGTCGGCTCTGCATCCCGAGATCATGGGCCTCGGTCCGATCGACGCCTGCCGCCAGGCCCTGGCCCGCGCTCAGATGACCATCGACGATGTCGATCATGTCGAGATCAACGAGGCGTTCGCCGTGCAGGTCCTCGGTTCTGCCGACGAGCTCGGAATCGACCTCGACAGGCTCAATCCCAACGGCGGCGCCATCGCCCTCGGCCACCCGTTCGGCATGACCGGCAGCCGCATCATGACCACTCTGCTCAACGGGCTCGAAGATTCCGATTCGACCATCGGTTTAGAATCGATGTGCGTCGGCGGCGGCCAGGGCATGGCCATGATCGTCGAACGACTCAACTGAACGCACGCTCATCAATCGAAAAAACAAGCCGCTCCCAGGGAGGCAGGACCATGTCAGAATACGTCGCACTACCCGGAAAGCTGGGTGATCCCGACCGGACGCTGGGGACAGATCCACGGGCGGATTCGCGTCTGGTGGCGGCACTTGCGCCACTGGGTCTGGCCGGCGCACCTGAACCGGTTCCGTTGTCCGCTGACGCAACGGCGGAGGAGATCTACGAATACACGGCGACTATCGAACCCGGATTCGAGATGTTGTTCGACATGATCTACGCGGATCTGCCCGCGGTACAGGGCGTGGAGTCACGTACCGAGGTCATCTCCGGTGTGGACGGCAACGACATCAACCTCTACATACACCAGCCCACCGGCGGCTCCAGCGGCCCTCGACCCTGCATTCTGCACATCCACGGCGGGGGCATGGTGATCCTCAAAGCTTCCGGCGCCTCCTATGTCCGCTGGCGGGACGAGCTGGCCGCTCTTGATCTTGTGGTCGTGGGTGTCGAGTTCCGAAATGCCGGAGGCGCGCTGGGTCCGCATCCGTTCCCCGCCGGTCTCAACGACTGCACCTCGGCGTTGGAATGGGTCCACGCCCACAAGGCCGATCTCGGCGTGTCGAAGATCGTCGTGTCGGGAGAGTCCGGTGGCGGCAACCTGACGCTGGCCACGACTCTCAAGGCAAGCCGCGAGGGCCGCCTGCACATGATCGACGGCGTCTACGCACAGTGCCCATACATCTCCGGCGCCTACGGGGACCCGCCCTTGGAGTTGACCTCTTTGCACGAGAACGACGGCTACTTCCTGAGCAGCGAGATGATGGACTACATGGTCCGGGCCTACGACCCCGACCAGGAGAACCTGACCAACCCGCTGGCCTGGCCGCTGAACGCAAGCGTTGAGGACCTCGAGGGCCTGCCGCCGCACGTGATCTCGGTCAACGAATTG
Source organism: Acidimicrobiales bacterium (assembly GCA_965116485.1). GTDB lineage: Bacteria > Actinomycetota > Acidimicrobiia > Acidimicrobiales > Aldehydirespiratoraceae > VXYK01. The sequence goes on along the minus strand of OZ220692.1, from coordinate 1,410,794 downwards.
GATCCTCTGCGTGACGAGGGTCTGGCCTACTTCCGCAAGCTCGTCAAAGCGGGCGTAACGGTCAGCAGCCGCACGGTCAACGGCACCTGCCACGCAGGCGACGTGATACTGCGCGGTGCCCTCCCCGAGGTCTACGCCGCCTCCGCGCGCGACCTCTCAACCTTCGCCCACACCTGCTAGAACCGGGCCTTCGCCGGCAGGAGGTTCACCCGCCGGGGTGGTTGATCAGATGGGTGGCCGCGTTGTCGAAGTGGTCGAACATGGCGTCTCGGATCTCAGCTGGCAACGGACCGTCAGTGCCGTCGGCGAGTGTGGCCACGCGCAGCGATGCCTCCATGTGCTTCATCCAGGCGTTTCGTTCTTGTGAACCGATGACGAAGGGCATGTGGCGCATCCGCAGACGCGGGTGGCCCCGCTTCTCGCTGTAGTGCGAGGGTCCACCCCAGTACTGCGCCAGGAACCCTGCGAGACGTTCCCGCGACGGACCCAGGTTCGCCGGGTACATCGGGCGAAGAAGCGGGTCGTTCTCGACGGAATCGTAGAACCGGCCGACGAGCTCATCGAAGAATCGCTGTCCGCCGACAGCTTCATACACCGTCGGCGGAGCTTGCATCGCTTCGCGCATCGCCCCCTGCAGGCTGACGCTCCCCGGCGTCACGAACTGTCGATCTGCTTCAGCGGCCGGAGTTTCTTCTGCTTGGGGCGAATCGTCGGTCACTCGTTCAGGCTAGACCCGAGCCGGGGCAGCATCTGCTCGAAATCTGCGCGAATAACCACACTGTGTGTGGCTGAACGCGCAGATTTCGGTGGGCTAGCTGCCTCCGAACCAGAGGCGGGCGGCGTTTTTACCGAGGATGGCCGCCTGGGTCGTCGGGTCGAGACCGTCCACTGCGTGAACGGCCAACGCGACCAGATCGGCGTAGGGACGATCATGCACCTGGGGATGGTCCGAACCCCAGACAATGCGCTCGGCACCGAACAGGTCGAGCAGCCGGGAGACCACCGAGCGCGGGGCGACAGCGGCCGCGTCGAACACCCCGGTGCTGAGCTTGACGACGAGGTTCTCGTGTTGGGCGAGCTCGGCGAGCGCTTGATCGTCTCGGTCGACCGCCACGAAACCACAGTGGTCGACGGCTATCTCACAATCGGGTACAGCCGCGGCGAGACGGGCGACCGCCGGAAGTTCTGCTGGCAGGCAGCACACGTTCGGGCCGATCGACAGGTCTCGACAACGGTGCACCAACTCGACCGCAACATCGTTGTGCAGCCACGGGTCAGGGATCGAGAACATCCGCAGTCCCGATGCTCCATGCGCTGAGGCCTCGTTCAACAAACTCACAGGATCCTCGGTGCCCTGACCCACTGCGACCATCGCCCGCCAGTCGTCGCCGAGCATCCGGGCCGATTCAACGACCAGCGAGTTGTCAAAACCGTGCGCGCCGACCGCCTGGACCAGAACGCCACCCGACACGCCCGCTTCCCGCACACGCGCGGCTACGGACGCTGGGGAGGAGTCAACCTTTTCCCACCACCGCGCATTGGGATTGCCTGTGAGGTCTTTCCCGCAGCCCGCCGCATCGACAACGTGCAAGTGCGCGTCAATCATCTGCGAAAGCCGAGCCGACACGATCACTCACCGCCAAACCGTACCCCGCGGAATACTTCGGGCCTGAGCGGCCCGGTGAGCAAAGCGAACAAGAGCGGAATACCCCGGGCCCGAGCGGCCCGGTGAGCAAAGCGAACAAGAGCGGAATACCCCGGGCCTGAGCGGCCCGGTGAGCAAAGCGAACAAGAGCGGAATACCCCGGGCCTGAGCCGCCCGGTAGCATTCTCGGGGTGAACGGACTCGAGGGCGCCTACTGACTGGAACTCCAGATCGGGCACGCATAGGCCCGACAGGACTCATAGCCCGTTTCGTCCTTTCGGATCTGGGGCGCGGGTTCGTCGCGTTCCGATTTCAGGCCTACCGCTGGATTTACGCCAGTTTCGTCATCCAGCAGATCGGTTTCTGGATGAGCCACCTCACCTTGCAGGGCCTCGTCGAGGAGCGCAGCGACGGCGACACGCTGGCGATCACAGTCCTGTTCGCAGCCCTCTTCGCGCCGGCGCTGTTCGTGGGGCCGTTCGGAGGCGTGCTCGCCGATCGTATCGAGCGCAAACTGGTCGTGACGCTGTCGTACTACGCCTCCGCCGCCTCGGCCGGTGGGTTGGCGCTGCTCACGGGGATCAACGGTGCTCCCCCGCTGTGGGCGATCTACGCGTTGGCGTTCACTTTGGGTACCACATTCTCCCTGCTGGGTCCGTCCGCCGGCGCGCTGGTCGTCAACTCGGTTTCGAGCGATGCGGTGCAGAGCGCCATTTCATTGCAGGCCGCGGTGCAGAACCTGACTCGGGTGGTCGGGCCGATCATGGCCGTCGAGGTCATCGGCTCGGGTCGCTTCCATCTGGGGTTCACGGGGTTCGCGGTGGCCTCGGCGCTGGCCGGCCTGATGATCACCAGAGTCGTGGTCGACGCTCACGACGTCGTCGTCGACGGCCTGGGGGTCTTCGGACGCATCCGCGACGGCTTCCGGCATGCCCGCGAGCGAAAACCCGCCCTGTTGGCCATCGCCACGACAGCCATGGCATCAGTCTTCGGCGTCTCCCATACGGCACTGGTTCCAAGCTTCACCCGCGAGATTCTCGAACAGGAACCGGGGCAGTTCGCCAAGATCATCGCCGCCACCGGTTTCGGCGCAATCGTCGGGGCACTGACGGTCGGCTACAGCAAGGTGGAGCCCAGCCTGCAGCGAGCGTCGATATCGCTGCTGTTCTACGGCGTGTGCCTCGTCGGTTTCACGGCCTCCAAAGAGCTCGAGACGGCGATGGCGTGGCAGTTGGGAATCGGCTTCTGCTATTTCGCAACCATGACGACCCTGCAAACCCTGCTGCAACAGGTCGTGTCCGACTCTGCACGGGGGCGTGTGATGTCGCTTTTCGTCATCTCCTGGGCCGGGGTGGTCTGGATCGGCACGCTCATGCTCGGGGCCGTGGCCGACTCGGACGGTCTCAATCTCGGCGTGCGGCCGACACTTCTGCTCACGTCAAGCGTCATCATCTGTTACGGACTGGTCGTAACCGTAATCTCCAAGGGGATGCCCACCGGCTCCGATTACCCCGATTAGCCCGATTACCCCGAGTAGCCCGATTACCCCGAGTAGAAGGCCACGCGTAGGGTGGGATCATGGAACTCATCGATCCACGCCCGCTCGACATTCTCGACGGTGACTTCTACGTCAACGACCCATACCCGCGGTACGGCTGGCTGCGCGAGCACTCCCCTCTGCACTGGGACGCATTCAACGAGCTCTGGGTGGTGACCCGTTACGACGACATCGTCGAGATCGAGAAGAACAAGGCGGTCTTCATCAGTTCCGACAAGAACAAGGGCGGCAGCAGGCCCAATATCCCAGGTGACAACTCGATCATCAACCTCGACGACCCGCTTCATCAGACCCGGCGGCTGTTGGTCTCGCGTCGCTTCACCCCCCGTGCGGTGCGCAGCTTCGAAGACCATGTGACAGACACCGTCAACGAACTGCTCGACGCCGCCCTCGCCACCGAACAGACCGAGATTGTGAGTGAGCTTGCCGCGCCTCTGCCCGCGAAGATGATCGGCCTGTTGTTGGGGTTCCCCGACGAGCTGTGGCCCAAGCTGCAGCACTGGTCAGAGACGACGATCGCGCTCGGCGGCGGCCCTCGCTACGGGAACGAGGAAGGTTACAATTCGGTCCTCGAGTTCGCCGCGGCAGCTTCGCATCTGTATGAAGAGCGAAAGGGTTGCCCGGCAGAAGACGTCATGTCTCGTTGGGTCTCCGCTGAGCAGGACAACGACGGCGTCGTCGGCGGTTCGCCGTTCGGGCACGACCAGATCCTCTCGGACTGTCTGCTGGTCCTCGACGGCGGGGCCGAAACGACCCGCACTGTGATCGCCCGGACCCTGCTGGCTCTCGCCGATCATCCCGAGCAATGGGCAGCGCTGCAGGCAGGCGCCGACATGACGGTCGCCACCGAGGAGTTCATCCGCTGGGTCACCCCGATCCACAACATGTGCCGGGTGGCGGCACAGGACTACGAGTTGCACGGCCAGACCATCTCCGCAGGCCAGCAGGTGGTGCTCGCCTACAGCGCGGCGAACCGTGACCCCGCACAGTTCGACGACCCTGAGACGTTCGACGTGACCCGCACCCCGAACCACCACGTCGCCTTCGGCTTCGGAACCCACTTCTGTCTGGGAGCGTCGTTGGCCCGCCTCGAGATCCAAACGTTCTTCGAGCGGTTGGTCGCACGAGTCTCGAAGCTCAGGCGCATCGGTGATTTGCCCCACGTCGAGATGCCCAACGCCTTCGTCTTCGGACTCAAGGAGTCCCATATGGCGTTCACGCTCAAATAGACCTGATCCGCAACTCTGAAGTAGACCATAGGCGCGCCGCGCAAGCATCAAGCGCCGCAAGCACCAAGCACCGAGATCTGCCGGAGGAGCCATGTCTGAACTGTTCAGCTACACCGACAAGCGGGTGGTGCTGACCGGGGGCACTACCGGGGTCGGGGCCGCGGCGGTGGAACTGCTCGCCGACCTCGGCTGTCGCGACCTCACCGTGCTCGACATCGCCGAGCCGACAGGACCGGCGACACGATACATACCGACCGACATGTCCGATCCGTCGTCGATCGACGCAGCCATAGCCGATATCGGCGGCGGCACCGACGTGCTGTTCAACAACGCGGGAGTGGCCGCAACCCACGCTGCGGACTTCGTGATCCGGGTCAACTACCTGGGACTTCGCCGACTCACCGAGGGTCTGCTGCCCACCATGAACCGGGGCGGGGCCATCGTCAACACCGCCTCGATCGCCGGTCAGGGCTGGCCCCAGAACCTCGCCAAAATCCAAGAGTTGATCGCCATCGACGACTGGGACGAAGCGCTCGGGTGGCTCACCGACAACGATGAGCTTGTCAGCGCCGACTCCTACAGTTTCTCCAAACAACTCGCACAGGTGTGGACGATGCACAGCTCGGCCCGCACCCGCAACGAATTCGGAGTGCGCACCAACTCAGTGTGCCCCGGACCGATCGACACGCCGCTGATGGACGACTTCATCAAGACCATGACCGAGCAGGTCATCCAATGGACCATCGACCAGACCGGCGGCTCCATGCTCTCCGCCGACGACATTGCCCGCACACTGGTCATGTTGGGCAGCGACGCATCGATAGCCATGAACGGCCACAACACCATCGCCGACAACGGCTTCAGCGCCTTCATGACCACCGGCCAGATCGACTTCTCCGGTCTGGGCTAGCGCTGTCTGGACGGTCGACGGTCGATTGGTGCGGAGTTGTGGACGCGTAGACGCAGGCCAATGCCTTTATTGGGGGATTCACGCCCCCGGCTGTCACAGCGTGTTTGTATTGTCTCAACCGCGCCTCAAGCTCCTGCGAGAGTTGCTCCGCGACGACGGCGTGATCTTCGTCTCAATTGATGCAGACAGCCCGTAGTCTGCCCGCAGGATCAAGGCGGAAGATGGTGTTCGCGCCGACCAAATACCTCGACCTTGAGTTCCTGCACCAATACAGAATCGACTTCTCGCAGCTCCCTTTCCAGATCTACGAAGCGATCGAGAGGCTGGACCAGTGATCCTCAAGGAGTATCAACAGCGGGCGTTGGCGACGGTCCGAGGTTTCCTTGAGGAACTTGCGAAGTGCCGCGAAAAGAACGCTGAGGCACAGAACCTGGATCCTGAATTCGGTTTCGATTGGGTGCATCGGGCCTGGGAGAAGACCGCTAGCGGACGGTCCTACTTTGCCCGCCGCAACGGACTCGGAGAGTTGCTGCCTGCCTTCTGCCTCAAAATCCCGACCGGCGGCGGCAAGACGCTGCTCGCTACGAAGGTCATCGACCTCGTCAACGCGCACTACCGGCAGAGTCGACGCGGCTTGGTTCTGTGGATCGTGCCCACGACGCAGATCTACAACCAGACCCTCAAAGCGCTCAAGGACCGTGACCACCCCTACCGCCAGCAACTCGATCTGTCGTCGGGCCAGCGCACGCTCATCCTCGAGAAGACGACGGCCTTCGGCCCCAGCGATGTGGCCGAGAACCTGTGCGTGCTCCTGCTGATGCTTCCTTCGGCCAACCGTCAGACGAAGGAGACGCTGCGAATGTTCCGCGACAGCGGCGGCTTCGACCGGTTCTTCCCCTCCGACGACGACCCCGCCGCGCACGCCAAGCTCCTTGACGGCCATCCGAATTTGGACACTTTTGATCAGCCAGCCGGATTCTGGGGCCGGTACGTCAAGACGTCGCTCGGCAACACGGTGCGGTTGCTCAAGCCATTGATCATCCTTGATGAGGGTCACAAGGCGTACAGCACGGGCGCCAAAGCAACATTGGAAGGGTTCAACCCCGCCATGATCGTCGAGCTTTCAGCCACTCCGGTGAAGGGCACCAACGTGCTCGTCGAGATCCTGGGTCGTGAGCTCAACGCCGAGGAAATGATCAAGCTCGACCTGCACATCCACAACAAGACCAACGGCGACTGGCGCAGCACGCTGCTGGAGTCGATCGAACACCGGCAACGCCTTGAGGAGCAGGCCCTTCACCACGAAGCCGAGTCCGGGACCTACATCCGGCCCATTTGTGTGGTCCAAGTGGAGCGAACCGGCCGAGAACAGCGCAAACCGGGATACGTCCACACCGACGACGTGCGCGAGTACCTCCTGCAACACCCCGGAATCGCCCCAGAGCACATCGCGGTCAAGACCAGCTCGACCGATGAACTGAAGGAGGTGGACGATATCGGCGGCTTGACATCGCGCGACTGCCCGATCCGCTTCATCATCACCAAGCAGGCGCTGCAGGAAGGCTGGGACTGCCCGTTCGCCTACGTGCTGGCCATACTGACCAACCCGTCGTCCAAGACAGGGCTCACGCAGTTGGTGGGCCGCATCCTGCGCCAGCCCTACGCTCACAAGACGGGTGTGCCCCTGCTCGACGAGAGCTATGTGTTCTGCTTCAGCCGGCGGGGCGCAGATGTGCTCAAAGAGGTGAGGAGAGGTTTCGGGCTGGAAGGGTTGCAGGGCCTTGAGGGGAGAGTCGTGCAAGACGGTCCGAATCTCGCGCCGGAGATGCTTACGACCCGGCAGCAGGAGAAGTATCGATCTGCGACCAGCGACTTCGTTCTGCCCGCCTTCATGATCAAGGATGCGGACGGTTGGCGACTGGTTCACTACGAGGCGGACATCCTGTCGCGACTGCCTTGGGACGAGATCGACCTTTCTCCGCTACACGACATCTCACTCGGCGAGGGGCGGGCCGAAGTCAGCCACCTGCGGACGAACTTGGAAGAACGGATCCTAGAACCTGAGTCTGTTCGAGTTGCGAGCAACGGACAGGACGGTGCCGCCGAGGGAGAGAGCCCCGACGCAGCAGACGACCCGGTCGATTACTTCTTCGCGGCCAGCCACCTCTTGGACATCGTGCCCAACCCTTGGCGCGGCCGTGAGTTGGCGTGCAGCGTCTTCGAGGGACTGCTTGGGCGCTATCCCTCGGAAGTAGTTGCGGCGAATCACACCTACGTGCTTGAAGAACTGCGCCGACAAGCCGAAATCGAGCGGGATCGCATGTCGCGCGAGGTGTTCCACAGCTTGCTCACCTCCGGAGAGATGCGCTTCATCGTTGTCACGGACGACCTTGGCTTCAACCGCCTGCCAGCCGAGATACAGGTTCCAAAAGCGAAACAAGCGAACCGGGAGGACGGCGCGCCCTACCAGCAGAATCTGTTCGACGTCACCACCGAGGACGATCTCAACCAGTTTGAGAACTCGGTCGCGACCTACCTCGACCAGCAAGCGAGGCTCTTCTTCTGGTACCGGAACCGCTCCCGCAAAGACTATTTTGTGCAGGGCTGGAAGCCGCGCAAGATCTACGCTGACTTCATCGTCACCCTGCGAGGCGACGAGCCGGGAGCGGACGACGGCTTTCACCAAGTATTCGTGGTCGAGACCAAGGGCATCCATCTCAAGGCGGCAGAAGACACCGACTACAAGCGCACGGTCTTCGACATATGCAGCGAGCACGCGAAAAAGACGGACTGGGCCGAGTTCGTGCCTGCCATGCGCGACAAATCAGTGCGCTTCGAGGTTGTCGACCAGGACGAATGGCAGGAGAGACTGAATCAACTGCTGTTTCCAGAGCCGGCGTGAAGCTCTCGACCCAGGACCATCCATGACTTGAGGCTGGATTTGCATCAGTTGCGTGATCCGCGGGCCGTAGGGTTGGTCGCTGTGACCGACGCAGCCACGCTCCTCGATCTCACACCCAACGCAACCGACGAGGAGTCGCTGCTCGAAGCCATCCTCGACTGGGCCGACCAGCGCGGGCTGGAACCCTACCCGCACCAGGAGGACGCCATTTTGGCGCTGCTGGCGGGAGACAACGTGGTCCTGGCCACGCCCACAGGGTCGGGCAAGTCCCTGGTGGCCGTATCCGGCGCCTTCGCGATGCTCGCCAACGGCAAACGAACCGTCTACACCGCACCGATCAAGGCCCTGGTCAGCGAGAAGTTCTTCGAACTCGTGGCCGAGTTGGGCGCCGACAACGTGGGCATGGTGACCGGCGACGCGGCGGTCAACGCCGATGCGCCCGTGGTCGTCTGCACCGCTGAGATCCTGGCCAACCGGGCACTGCGCGAAGGGCCGGACCTGGACGTCGACCTGGTGGTGATGGACGAGTTCCACTACTACGGCGACCGCGACCGCGGCTGGGCCTGGCAGGTGCCGTTGCTCGAACTGACCCGTCCGAGCTTTCTGCTCATGTCGGCCACGCTCGGCGACACCAGCGACCTGCGAGACGACCTCAGCGCCCGCACCGGCCGAGACACCACCCTCATCGACCGGGCACCAAGACCCGTGCCGCTCGACTTCGAATATCGCGAGACACCGCTGCTGGAGACGCTGGCGGATCTCCTCAAGGCCGAGAAGACCCCAGTCTACATCGTCCATTTCACCCAACGCGAGGCGACCGCACGAGCCCAGAGCCTCACCAGCCTCGACGTCCTCTCCAAAGACGAGAAGGAGGCAGTGAACGAAGCGATCGGGGGTTTCCGTTTCGACACGCCGATCGGCAAGGACATCCTGCGCTTCGTGAAGGCCGGGATCGGGGTCCACCACGCAGGCCTTCTGCCCAAATACCGGCTGCTCGTCGAGAAGCTCGCGCAGCAGGGCCTGCTCAAGCTGATCTGCGGCACCGACACGCTCGGAGTCGGGGTCAACGTGCCGATTCGCACGGTGCTGTTCACCCAGTTGTGCAAGTACGACGGTCGCAAGGTTCGGGTGCTGTCGGTGCGTGAGTTCAACCAGATCGCGGGACGTGCGGGTCGCCGGGGGTTCGACACTGCGGGCAGCATCGTCGTGCAGGCCCCGGAGCATGTCGTCGACAACAAGCGGGCCGAGGCCAAGGCCCTGACCGATCCCAGAAAGAAGAAGAAACTCGTCAAGAAGAAGCCGCCCGAGCGGGGCTACGCCCATTGGGACGGCGACACCCTCGCCCGTCTCAGCGGAGGCACTCCCGAGACGCTCAAGTCGAGTTTCTCGGTCAGCCACGCCATGATGCTCAACGTGCTCGACCGTCCCGGCGATGGTTGCGCTGCCATGAAACGCCTGCTCACCGACAACCATGAGCCCCGCTCCGCTCAGCGCCGCCACATCCGCAGGGCTGTCGCGGTGTACCGGTCGCTTCTCGAAGCCGAGATCGTGGAGTTGGATCCGCTCCGAATCAACATCGATCTCCAGGACGACTTCCGCCTCAACCAGCCGCTGTCGCTGTTCGTGGTTGAAGCGGTCGAGGTACTTGATCCGCGAGCGCCGGACCACCATCTGCAGGTGCTCAGCCTGGTCGAGTCGATCCTGGAAGACCCGATGGTCGTGCTGCTGGCCCAGAAGGACAAGCTGAAGGACTCGCTGGTGAGCGAGATGAAGGCCGCGGGCGTCGAGTACGAAGAGCGCATGGACCGCCTCGAACAGGTCACCTGGCCCAAGCCCGAAGCGGAGTTCATCGAAGGCGCATTCGCGGTGTTCGCCCGTCACCATCCCTGGGTCGGGCGTGACACGGTCAGTCCCAAGGGCGTGGTCCGCGAGATGCTCGAGTTCGCCGAAACCTTCAACCAGTTCGTGGCCCGCTACGGGATCAAGCGTTCCGAGGGGCAGCTGCTGCGCTACCTGACGGACTGCTACAAGACGCTGATCCAGACAGTGCCGTCATCACACCTCACCGACGACCTCGACGACGTGATCGAATGGCTCGGCGCCATGATCCGCCGGGTCGACTCAAGCCTCATCGACGAGTGGGAACGCCTGCGCAATCCCGACCCCGCTGAGGCCGAACCGACGCAGCCCGAAGACATCGACATCACCGCCAACCAGCGAGCCTTCAGCGTGCTCGTGCGCAACGAGTTGTTCCGCACGGTCACCTCGCTCGCCACCCGAGGCCGGACAGCCCCCGAGATAGAGGGTGTCGAAGACTACTGGCAGGCCCATGACTCCATCGGCATAGACGCCGATGCCCACAGCAGCCGCTGGGTACAGATCGACGTGCAACTCGGCCGGGCGACCCAGACGCTGTGTGATCCCGAGGGCCACTCCGAATGGGTGCTCGAGGCCGAGATCGACCTCGAAGCGTCTCGCCGCGAGGATCGGGCGGTGGTGACCCCGACCCGCGTGCGGCGCCTGTAGTTCCGATTCTGGGGCACTTGGTCTCCGTCGATGCAGGGCCGCTAAGGTGCCGCGTCATGGGATCAATCGAAGGATTTGCGACACTAATCACCGGCGGTGGAAGCGGAATCGGGGAGGCGTCAGCGGCGAGACTGGCCGCTGACGGGGCTCACGTCACCATCTGCGGACGCACCGAGCAGAAGCTGCTCGACGCCCTCGACCGCATCGCTGAAGTCGCCGCGGAGGGGGTCACGGTGCAACACATAGTCGCCGACGTGACCCAGGAGGCCGACGTGAACGCGGCCGTCGCAGCCGCCTCGGACATCACCGGACGGCTCGACGGGCTGTTCGCTTGCGCCGGCGGTTCCACCTGCATGGGTCCTCTGGCGTTGGCAGACGTCGACGACATCCGCTCCACGATGGAACTCAACTACATCGGCACGTTCCTTTGCCTCAAAGCGGGTGGTACGCAGATGGCCCGGCAGGTCGGCGGCGGATCGATCGTGGGGTGTTCGTCGCACGCCGGTCAGGACTCGATGCGCTGCCTCGGTGCCTACGGTGCCGCCAAAGCCGCTCTCGACCATCTGTGCCGGGTCGGCGCCGATGAGATGGGTCGTTTCGGGATCCGCATCAACTCGGTGCAGCCTGGCATCGTCGCCACGGAGTTGATGACGCCGATCACCAGCGGCGGTGCGCTGCTCGACAACTATCTGCCCGCGATTCCGCTGGGCCGAGTCGGTGAACCCGCAGAGATCGCCGACATGGTCAGGTTCCTGATCGGCCCCGAGTCTTCATGGATCACCGGGCAGGCGTTCGCAGTGGACGGCGGCCAGAACCTCCGCCGAGGCGCCGACTACGGCACGCTGTTGCGAGAGTTCGGTCCCGACCCCCTCGACAACCTCGCCCCCTGAAGCGCAAACCGCGAGGAGAGGGCCGACCGTCCAGTCTTCGGTTTAGTCGCTGGAGGTATTCGACTTGTCGGGAACAATCGACGCCATCTGCAGCAACTCGGTCAAGCCGGGATAACCCGGGATCGGCGCGAGCCTGTTATCGATGTACATCAGGCCCCCCATGATGCCGATGAACCCGAGCGTGAAGTTGACGCCGAAACGAGTGAGCACGAACAGGTTTATCCCGGCGTTGTTGTAGAGGTAGATGTCCCAGACGGCGGTGAGGATTTCGAAGGCGACGATGAACCAGGTCGCCGTCGCCATGGTTCGGACGAATCGCCGGTCTTCGGCCATTCCTTCGGGCAATCGCAGGAGCCTCTCGGCGATCCACGCCATGAAGGATCGACCCCGGAGGACGGTGACTGCCATAACCACGCCGACCAGGATCTTCGTAGCGAAACCGATCCCGAAGTACACCGCTTCGGTGCTGATACCGAAATCGACGAGCTCACGCTCGGCGGCAATGGTCACCCCGCTGCGCACGAGCAGATAGGCGGTCACGCTCGGCAGCATCAGCCCGATGTTGAGGCCGCGGCGGCGCCTGCTGACAGCGGCTTTGGACGACCAGAGCGTTGAAGCCACAACCGCCGCTTCGATGCTGACCAGGTTGTAGAAGCCCAAGAACAACACCACGGGCATCAACTGGTCCAGCGTTCCGCCTCCACCGAACCTCGGTCTGGTGACGGGCGCGCTCTCGTTGCCGGCCGCAGAGTCCCTGCCGGCCGCAGAATCGCTGCCGGCCGCAGAATCGCTGCCGGCCACACCTTCGCCGTCGCTGATCGTGTCCTTGTCGGTCATGGCGACAGCGCCATCCATGCGGCAGCCACCTCGACGTCGCCGAAGATCTGGAGCCCGTCGAGGGTCCGCCTGCCCCAGGCGCAAAGGAACAGTTCCTCGCCGGTGGCGCGCACCGCGGCGTCTCCCTTGGCGTGTTCATGGGTCACTGTGATCACGCCCTCGGAGGCTCGGAGCATGAACTCTCCGTCGCCGTCGGTCTGATGCAGATGCAGTGAACCTGAGGGCATCACCCTCTCCCGCCCGGCCAGCACCTCAGCGAAGAGCTCGTCGACACCGTCGATGCAGTCGGCCGCCGGAACCGGCGTCGGGTCATCGACAGCCTGCTCCGCATCGACACGGTGGATCGCCGTCTCAAGATGAGCCCTTCTGATGTAGAACCCGACCGTCTGGTCAGCGCCCCAGGTCCACAGCGGCGTCGCCGGATCCGCGTCGCCCAGCACTGAGAGCAACTGCTCCAACGCTTCGGCGGGCGATTGATCGGGAAGGTCCTTCCATGAGATCGGCGCTGCGGCACACTGCTGAACCTGCGCGGCGACCGCGCTCCACACGACTCGCATGTGCGACAGCAGATCTTCGTTGGTCCAATCGGGACATGCTGGAACCGCTGCGGTCAGGTCACGGGAGACGACCTCGAGCAACCGCCGACCGTCAGCACCGAGCCTCCGAATTCGGTATGGGGGATCCATCTGCGAGACCCCGGAGTCAGAAGGACCCGTGTCTATTTCTCCATTGTGCATTTGCTTAGTGTGGCGCAACTGAACGATCATCGTGCGCCGTGAGCACATACGCGATAAGCGGGTCCGCTTCCGGCATGGGAGCGGCCACCCGAAAAAGACTCGAAAACGCTGGTCACACCGTGATCGGCATCGACCTGCGAGACGCCGAAGTCATCGCCGACCTCTCCTGTGACGAAGGCAGATCCAGCGCCGTCGACGAGACCATGCATCGTTGCGACGGTGTGCTCAATGGTCTGGTGACCGCTGCCGGTTTGGGTCCACCCGTTCGCGGGGAGCTGATCGCCAAGGTCAACTACTTCGGGTCTGTGGCGTTGCTGGAAGGTCTGCGCCCCGCACTCGCCGCGGCCGACGGCGCCCAGGTCGTGCAGATCGGCTCGAACTCCTCGACAACCTCACCGAACCTGCCCGCAGAACTGGTCGAGGCATACCTCAACGGCGATGAACCCGAAGCGATCAGGCTCGTGAACCTCACACCGCAACCTTTCGACGGCGCGATCGCCTACGGAGCATCCAAGCTCGCCGTTTCACGCTGGTGCCGTCGAGCGGCGGTCGGCGACGAATGGATCGGTCAGGGAATCACCCTGAACGTGATCGCTCCCGGCCCTGTGCAGACGCCGTTGCTCCAGATGGGCAAGGACGACGACGACTACGGTCCCCTGCTAGAAGGCTTCCCCGTCCCAGCCGGGGAGCCCGCGACTGCTGATCTGCTGGCAGATTGGATCGTGTTCCTGCTCTCCCCCGCGGCCCGTTTCGCCTGCGGTTCGGTGATCTTCGTCGATGGCGGTACCGACGCCCTGCTCCGAGCCGACGCCTGGCCCGAGACGTTCACAATGGAGTTCTAGGCACAAAGGAGATCTAGGGTTCAACCCAGTTGAGCTTCTATGTCAACTGAGCGCCGCCAACTCCTTGTCCAGCGTCCACACCGACACATTTTCGAAGGCGGTCTTTTCACGTAATCGATCCCGCTCTACGAGTATTGCCACATCCCCGGTTCCGAGTTGCTTGTTCCCGAGCAGAGTCACAAGATCGGAACCAGTTGAGTCACCAGCAAGTAGTTCGTCCACAAATTGCTTGTCCAAGGTGGCCTCATGGAGAATCCAAGGAGGGTCGGCCTCGTTGGCGGCCTCAATTAGCTTCTTGAGCTGCTCGGCAAAGCGCCGACGGTCTTTTGGCTGCTGGGCCACGCGATTCCCAGACTCGATCAGCGCTGTTGCGGAGAGTATAAACCGCTCGCCTTTTTTCTTCCTGCGGTCGAGCTCATCCGCCGCGTCCTTGGCGTGTTCGTCGCCGTCCACACCAATGAGGCGGAGGATGATCGACGTGTCAACCAAGAACACAGGCGAGTGAGTCATCGCCTAGCGCAGACCCAGGATGTCGACCAACGAGCGATCACTGCCATAGGTCTCGTCGCCTGGACGCAGCCGATCCCGCACGGCAGCGTCGCCCAGAAGCCCTCGACCCACTATTTCAAAGTAGTCGGGGAAGTCCGTGAGCCTCGTCGCCCGGCTCCACCCTTCAGTTCCGCGGCTGCACACGACAACACTCGAGTGGTCGGCTCCGTCCAAGGCATCAAGGATCGCAGGACTGTGCGTGGTGGCCACGGTTTGAACACCACTCGCGGCCGACACCTTGAGTTGATCCAGCAGCACCGCTGCCTGCGACGGGTGAAGTCCGTTCTCGATCTCCTCCACGACGAGCATTCGCCCGCTACCGCCGCCCCCTTCGGAATCGCCAGTCTGTTGAGGGCGGTCGAGGAGTGCCGCCGCGATTGCGAGGAACCTCAGCGTGCCATCGCTCATGAGACGGGCTGGCATATGCTCCACCGCGGACCCGATTTTTTCCTGGATTGTGACCATTACATCACCGAGGTCGCTGGTCACAGAGTCCATCTCCGAGACTTGTGCTTCCGACAACGATCTGGTCATATCAATCAGGACGGATCGAGTCGCACTGTCCGCTAGAAGACTCGCCAGCACAGACGAGAGGTTCTCTGCATTCTTGCGGAGTTGAATATCTTTCTCAGGGACGTACTCACGCATCTGATGTGGCACGGGATCGAGTATGAAAACGTTCGAGAGGGCGGCAAGCATCTCTTCGGCAATTCTGCGAACGTGGCGACCTGCCTGCGAAGTTGCGGGTACACGACTCGCCACTTGGGCGGTAAGCAATTGCGACGCGCGAAATGTGACCGGCGGATTCGGTCCTCGCTTGCCGCTGTCCCATCGTGCGACGATGTCTCCCGACTCTGGTTGGGGAATCTCCGACTTCAACAGGTCCTGCCGCTGGCCACGGCGCGGTCCACCACGGCGCCGCGTCCACAACCGCTCGCTCTTAACCTGGACCGAGGGACGAACGGACACCTCCAGATCAAGGTGGTACCGAATCCTGTCCACGACGACAGAGCACCCCACCGAGAACGCGTCCTCGCCGACTGGTGCGCATCCTTCGGAACCGCCCCGCACTAGCGGTCCGGCAGGCCCGCCGTCGAGAGCATCGCGAAAGGTCGCGCCGTTCGCCAACGCGGACAGGACGGCCAGAGCGTCAAGCACATTAGATTTTCCGCTGCCGTTACGACCGACAAGGAGCGTCAAAGGACCCAGCGGAATCTTCGCGCCCCGCATGCTTTTGAACGCCGGAAGACGTAATTCTACCAGACTGACTGCCACAAAGTCATTGTAGACCGTCGCGGGTTCTCAGAGTCATGGCCAGCCTCAGTCCAGAATCCCGCCTTGGCCGCGCGGCTCGCCGAGGGCTTGAGACCTCGCCGCCTCATCGAGTATTTGCTGGGTGACTCCGAACGTGTCGCCGAGACCTGCGTCGACGATCTGTTTGGGAATTGCCTTGATCCGGTAGTCGTCGGCCACCGGCTCCGGTTCAGGGGGCTTGCGGGCCAGCGCTGCGGCAATGATCGGCTCCCACGAAGCCGCTAACGCATCAGCGTTGGCCGAGTCCCGTTCCTTGAACTCAGGCAGGATCTCGGTGCCGAAGCGGTGCAGCGACTCCATGATGTCTTCATGGCGGTTCTTGCCCGCCTGCATCACGAATATCAGCTGGTCCACGCCCACCTCCTCGTAACGACGGCAGAACTCGCGGATCTGCTCTGGTGTGCCGACTGCCCCACGAAGTCCCTGCCGGCCATCCACGGCGGTCTTGGCTGCCAGCGCTCCCTGTTGGGCGAGGGCCGCATCGGGGTCATAACCATGTTCGGCGCGCTTGTTCTGGAACTCCTGCCACACGTCGGTCACACCCGGTTGATGTTCACCGAACAGGTAGTAGTGAGCCAACGAGTAGCCGAAGAAGTTGCCTCCTTCGAGACCCATGCGCATGGCCGTCGACTCGTCGGGGTGACACATCATCGGGGTGACGCAGGCAAGATTCGGATTCACGGCCTTGCCGACCGGCACGCACTCGGTGGCCATGATCCGGCGGTAGTCGTCGACCCACCCTTTGGCGTCCTCCGGGTCGATGAATGCGAAGGTGAGCGCACCAATGCCCTTCTGGGCCGCCAGCTTGATGGTCTCATGGCGCGAACAGGCAACCCAGAGCGGCGGGTGGGGCACCTGCAGAGGCTTGGGAACAACATTGCGAGCCGGCATCGAGACAAACTCGCCCTCGTGACCGCCGAACGGCGTCTCAGTCAGACAGCGGAGCGAAACCTCGAGACCCTCGAGCCAGGCGTCGCGTTTGCGCTCATAGGGAATGCCGAAAGCGCCGAGCTCGGCCTCCGAAGACGACTCGCCCGAGCCGAACTCCACCCGTCCACCGGAGAGGAGGTCGAGCGTTGCGATCCGTTCCGCCACCCGCGCCGGATGATTGAACTGCGGCGCCGTGAGACAAATGCCGTGGCCCAGCCGGATCTGACTGGTGCGCTGTGAACACGCCGCGAGGAACAACTCGGGAGCAGACGAATGCGAGTACTCCTCCAAGAAGTGGTGCTCAACCTCCCAGAGATATTCGAAGCCGAGCGAATCAGCCAACTCAACCTGCTCAAGAGCGTCGCGCAACAGCTCGGCCTCACTGCGCTCATCCCAGGGGCGAGGCAACTGGTGCTCGTAGAAGATTCCGAATTTCATATCCGGCGACTATACGCGTACACGCGGGCCGTTCAGTAGGCGAGCGATATCACCAGAAGGGTGTGGCAGGCGACCGCTATCACGACATGCACATGCCAGATCTCGTGATAGCCGAACGTTTCGGGCCAGGGATCGGGACGGCGAGCGCCGACCACAACCGCCCCGAGCGTGTAGGCGGCGCCACCGCCGAACAACAGGACCGACTCCGGGATCGACAAGGACATGATGAGCCAGGGAGCGAAGGCGACCATCGACCACCCGAAGCCCAGGTAGGCGGCGTTCATCACCCCGGCCCGCGGGTGCAGTGGTACCCATACGCCGATGATCCCGAGCAGCGCTCCGGTCCAGGCGACCGCCAGCAGAATGATCGACACAGGCGGATCCAGGCCCAGCAGGGCAATGGGTGTGGCGCAGGTACCGAACATCAAGAAGATCACCGAGTGGTCGCAGCGAACGAGAAATTCCACTCTTCGCTCCGACCAGTCCCGCCCGTGAACCACCGCGCTCACCCCGAGCATGGCCGTGATCCCCAGCGAGTAGACCAGCATCGAGAGCTGTGCCCGCGTACCGTGCGCGAACACCGTCAGGGTCACCCCCAGCGGAACCGAAGCCAACGCCGCCCAACGATGCAGGTAGCCGCGGAAACGGGGCCGGGGCCGACGAAGCAACCGGACCGCCGAGGCCGAAAGCCGCCCGTCCGCACCCTGGTCAGTAGTCGTCACAATCCCAAGAATAGACGCTCCACATCGTCTGTGCGGGCAGCGGTAGACTCTCGATTCGGCCCCCTATGACGACCATCTCGACCACCTCGGTATGTGATAGCGCCGAGTTGCAGCAGCGTCGACAACCCCGCACAGACATCGTGGAAGAAGCTCCCGACGGCCCCGACCGCTGGAGCTGCCGCCAGGGTCCCTTTCGCGAGTACCAGCGCACATTGTTCGCCCAACCATTGGTCGCCGAAACAGCCGGCGAAGACCGCTACGAAGTCACCGAGACGACCACATACAAGCTGGCCGTCCCGGTGTGGGCCTGGTTGTTCCATTTTCCGGTGCGCCGCGCCATCGAGAACCGCAAGCAACGATACGGCTACTGGTGGGCGCCGCCCGATCGACTCGACCGACGATCCGCGACCGTGCTCGGTCTGCTGGCAGGCATACAGGTGGTCGACGGCTACCTCGGCACAGTCCTGACCCAGACGATCACGTTCGCGGTCGACGAGTACGGACACGGCAATCAAGCACAGGGCTGGGTGCTCGGCTTGGTCCGCGCCGGCGTGTTGATCGCCCTGGTCACCGCTGCGCTCGCCGACAAACGAGGGAGGCGCTCGCTGTTGATCGGCGCCGGGATCGCCAGCTGCGCCTTCACCGTGCTGGGCGGTCTCTCGCCGAATCTGTGGGTGCTCGGCGGTTCCCAACTCGCCGCGCGGGGCCTGTCGACCGCGCTCGGGATTCTGATAGTCATCGTGGCCGTTGAGGAGATGCCCTACAGGTCGCGCGCCTGGGCTGCTTCGGTTCTAACCCTCAGTGCCGGACTCGGCTCCGGCATGGCCGTGTGGATCCTGCCAGTGGCCGATCTCAGCGTGCGCGGCTGGCGGGCGATCTACCTCGCTGCAATCCTCGGTATTGCGGTGGTGGCGGTCCTGGGGCGACGGCTGCCCGAAAGTCGGCGTTTCGTCGAGGCTGCACCTTCAGCAGAGCCTGGCGAACCGTTGCGCAATCGCCGTCGAAACCGCTTTGTGCTGCTGGCAGCATCGGCGTTCCTGCTGGCCATGTACTGGGCCCCAGCGTCCGGCTTCCGCAACGACTTCCTCAAAGACGAGAGGGGATTCTCAGGGGCGGACATCAGCTTGTTCACAGTCACCACCGCCACGCCGATCGGTATCGGGATCCTGTTGGGCGGCTATCTCGCCGAACGGCACGGTCGCCGGCAGGTAGGCGCTCTGGGGGTCGTGCTGGGCGCCACCTTGACCAGCGCCGCATACTTCTCCCATGGTGTCACACTCTGGTCGCTCACCCTGCTGGGAGGGGTGCTGGGCGGAACTGCGGTGCCGGCATTGGCCGTCTACGGTCCGGAGCTCTTCGGCACCTACAGCCGCGGGCAGAGCAACGGGGGCATCGTCACCGTGGGAGTGCTCGGGAGCGCCATCGGGCTGTTCTTCGTCGGCCAAGTCTCCGATCGCATGGCTGCGATCGGACCGGCTCTCGCCATCCTCACCGTCGGCCCACTGATCGTTGCCGCGGTGATTCTCGCCCGCTTCCCCGAGACTGCCGGTTTGGAACTCGAAGAAATCAACCCCGAAGACGTTGCTGGTCGCCGGGCGTAGCCGGAGCCGCGGCTGCCGTCACCGAACGCAACCAGAACCGCGGCTGCTGACGCCGAGCGCAGCCGGAGCCGCGGCTGCCGTCACCGAGCGCAACCGCAGCCGGAGCCGCGTGGGCGTGTTCTATTCGCGGCGGCTGCGGGGAGACTTGAACCGGCCGTTGTCGGAAGCCTTCAGGGCTTCAAGCTCTCTTTCGTCGACTTCGGTGACGCCCGGGCCCAAACGCGGATGCAGCACCGTGTAGAGGGCCAGCGCGAACGCCGCGATTCCAATCGGCACAATCGCGTCACCCTTCCCGGTGTATGTCGGGTAAAGCACGAAGGCCGACAACAGGGCTGTCCACATCCACAGGATGAACACCGCACGCGCATGGCCGTGGCCGATCCGCATGAGCCGGTGGTGAAGGTGTTCCTTGTCCGCGGCGTGAAGCGCTCCACCACGTGCCGCGCGGCGCACGATGGCGAAGAGGGTGTCGAGGATCGGCACACCCAGGATGACCAGCGGAATGAAGATCGGGGCGAAGAAGAAGAACGCCTGACCGGAGAACTCCCCGGTGGTCCGGCCTCCGACCGACATCGTCGAGACCGCCATCAGCAGACCCAGCAGGAGCGCTCCCCCGTCGCCCATGAAGATCCTCGCCGGATGCACATTGTGAGGCAGAAACCCGACACACACACCCAGGGTGATACAAGCCCACAGAGCACCTGGATTGTTCGGGCCGATCACATCGGCGTCGCTCAGACGCAGCGCGTAGAACAGGAAGGTCCCCGACGCAATGGCAACCGTTCCACCCGCCAGTCCATCGAGCCCGTCGATCAGATTGACCGCTGTCGCCATGCCCAGGACCCACAGAACTGTCACCAAAGCCGACCAGTCCGCCGAGAGGAACAGCAGATCAAAGAACGGCACCCGAAACACCAGGATCGAGATCCCCGTCATCGACAGCACGCCCCCGGCCAGCACCATTCCGGCGACTTTCGCCGGGGCGGAGATCTCACGCACATCATCGACGAACCCGACGCTCCAGATAACCGCAGCGGCGACAACCACGCCCAGCATCTCCGTGCGAGCAGACATGACATCGGAGAAGTCGTCCATGAACGCGGCAACACAGAACGCGCCCACGACCCCCACGAGCATCGCCGCGCCACCGCCGCGGGGTGTCGCAACGGTGTGTACGTGGCGTTCATCGGGATCAGCAACCGCTCCGAGACGGACCGACAGGCGGCGAACCAGAGGCGTTGCAACAAAGGTGGCCACCGCCGCGACAGCAGCAACCAGGAGGTACGCCGACAACGAGGGCGCCGGCACCTCCGCTACCTCGACTCGCCGTTCATGCCCCGAGATCGGGATAGGGGCAGAACCTCGCACACAGTTCCGCCACGTCGGCTTTGACCGCACCCACCACGTCGGCGTCGTCACGGCCGCGCAGCGTTCTGGCGATGAGTTCGGCGATCGTCTTCATCTCATCGGGCCCCATGCCCTGAGTCGACACCGCCGGAGTGCCGATCCTGATTCCTGACGTGACGAAAGGTGAGCGCGGGTCATCGGGGATCGTGTTCTTGTTGAGGCTGACGCCCGCGGCGTCCAGCACTGCCTGAGCTTCCTTCCCGGTGAGGTCGGGATCAAAGGTCCGCAGATCGATGAGCAGCAGATGATTGTCGGTTCCCCCGCTCACCAACCTGAACCCGTGGCCCGCCAGCACCTCAGCGAGTGCCGCTGAGTTGGAGACGATCGACGCCGCATAGTCTCTGAACTCCGGAGTCGATGCTTCCGCGAAGGCGATCGCCTTCGCCCCGATCGCGTTCTCGAGCGGACCGCCCTGGATGCCCGGGAACATCGCCTTGTCGATCGCCGCGCCGTACTGTTCGGAGCTGAGGATGCACCCGCCCCGAGGACCGCGCAGGGTCTTGTGAGTTGTGAAGGTCACGATGTCGGCAACGCCCACCGGGTTGGGATGAACGCCACCCGCGATCAAGCCGGCGATGTGGGCTGCGTCGAACATCAGCAGAGCACCGACCTCGTCGGCGATCTCACGCAGCGGAGCCGGATCGATGGTGCGCGGGTATGCAGTCGCCCCGGCAACGATCAGCTTCGGTCTTTCGGCGTGGGCCTTGGCGGCCATGTCCTCGAAGTCGATGCGCTCATCGCTCGCCGTCACTCCATAGGAGACGAAGCGGTACTGCCGGCCCGAGAAGTTGACCGGCGAACCGTGGGTCAGATGCCCGCCGTGATCAAGGCTCATGCCCAAAACCGTGTCGCCGGGTTCAAGTACCGCCTGGTATACGGCCATGTTGGCGATCGCTCCCGCATGCGGCTGCACGTTGGCATGATCGGCGCCGAAGAGAGCGCACACCCGCTGTCGCGCCTCGTCCTCGATCTCGTCGATGACCATGTTGCCCCCGTAGTAACGCCGGTAGGGGTAACCCTCGGAGTACTTGTTGGTCAGAACCGACCCGGTGGCGGCCATTACCGCCGGAGAGGCGAAGTTCTCCGAGGCGATCAACTGAAGGGTGGAGTTCTGACGGATCTCCTCTCGGACAATCATCTCCAGAACTGGATCATCACCAACACGGGGCCACGGCATTCGAGTGCTCCTAGCTTGTTCAAGGCCCGTGACTCTACAACGGTCGCCGGACAGCGAAATCGTAGCGTCCCCGAACAGGCGCTCAGACGGAATTGCCGCCGAGGTTGTCGATCTTCTGCACTCGCGCCACATGGCGGCCGCCCTCGAAGTCGGCGTCGAGCCATGCCTGCAACGCTGCGTCGGCCACCTCGGGACCGACGAGTCGCTCACCGACGCAGATGACGTTGGCATTGTTGTGCTCGCGAGCCAAGCGAGCCGAGGTCGCATCCCACACCGTCGCAGCACGGACGCCTGCGATCTTGTTCGCGGCCATGCCGATACCGATTCCGCTCCCGCAAACACACACCCCGCCCTCGGCGCCGCCGCTGGCCACGGCCCTGCCCACGGCCGCCCCGAAGTCCGGATAGTCGACCCGCTCGGGAGAGTACGTGCCGCAATCGACCACGTCATGGCCAAGATCACGTAAACGCTGAGCCAGCGACTCCTTCATCGCGAACCCAGCATGATCTGAGCCGACCGCGATACGCATAGGTCCAGCTTAGGCGCCCTCGCCCAGCGCTGCGGTGATATTCGCCATCGAGACGGGACCTCGGCGCAACATCTCGACGGTCCCATCGACGATCGACACCACCGTGCTCGCCGAACCCAGCCGACGGCCGCCGTCGACCACAGTCTCGACCGTGTCGAAGATTCGAGCGGCGTCAGAGCACGACTCCGGTGTCGGCTCTCCGTGAAGGTTCGCACTGCTAGCAGCCACCGGTCCGACAAGCTCAGCAACAGAACGCACGAAAGCGTCGTCGGGGCAGCGAACCCCGATCGTTGAGTCGGTTCCCGCGGCGAGGGCGCCGTCGTCAAAACGATTCGCAACAATCGTGAGCGCGCCCGGCCAGAAACGCTCGGCGAGGGCGTTCCCGGCGGCACCGAGGTCCACATAGCGCTCAGCCTGGGCAGTATCGGCAACGAGCACCGCAACGGAGGCGTCGACCGGACGCTGCTTGAGGGCAAACAGGGCAGCTAGGGCCGCACTGTCCGCGGCCATCGCTGCCAAGCCGTAAACCGTGTCCGTCGGAAGCAGCACAACCTGACCGTCGCGCAACGCGGCGACAACGCGATCAAGATCGCTCATCTGGGTGCCCGTTCATCTTCGTGCCCGTTCATCTTCGCGCCACCAGGGCTCGAGGACGCCCGTCGAGGTCGAGATGAACCGTCGCCTGCCAGCCAAGATCACTGCACCATTGCTGCACAGTGGAGGTTTGGGGAGGTGACATCTCAAGCACGATCACGCCGCGAGGCGCCAACCACCGCGGCGCTTGCGTCACGATGCTGCGCAGATCGGCGAACCCTTCGGAGTCGGCCCACAGAGCCGTAGGCGGCTCCCAGTCCGCCACCACCGCCGGCAGCCCCTCGCTCTTGGCGACGTAGGGCGGGTTCGACACCACGACGTCGAGAGAGCCCTGCAGTTCGGGGGGCAACGCATCGAACCAGTGTCCGTGGTGCAAGCTCACCGACCTCGCCGCAGAGCCGATCCCTGCCGAATTCGCTAGAGCCACCGCCAGGGCGTCTTCAGACACATCAGTGGCATAGACCCGGACGTCGGGGCATTCAACCGCTATTGACAGCGCGATCGCCCCCGATCCGGTACCGAGATCAGCCACCTTCACCGAACCTTCGGCCTCGCCGGCAACGTGGCGATTCTGCTGGCGCGCTTCATCAACAGCATCGATAGCAAGACCGGCAACAACCTCCGTCTCAGGTCTGGGAATCAGAACCCGCTTATCGACCATGAGATCAAGCGTGCGGAACCCCCAACGACCGAGCACATATTGCAACGGTTCACCGCTTTCGCGGCGGGCCACCAACTCGTCGAAGCGCGCCATCGCTCTGGTCGTGACACGATCGTCGAGAACACGGTACACACCCGAGGGCTGCACACCGGTTATCTCCTCAACCACCCGCCGAGCATCAACCGATGCGGTGTCGATTCCGGCACGCTCGAAACGGGCGGCTGCTTCGGCGAGCAGTTCCGACCATCTGAGTGTGTCGGCGGCGTCGGCGGTCATCGCAGCGTCCGCGGTCATCGCAGCGTCCGCGGTCATCGCAACGTCCGCGGTGCCGGAGCTCGCCTCAGTCATCGTCTTGAAGTTGGAGTTGGCGTTCCTCGGCCACCAGGGCGTCACTGATGTCGTCGAGTTCCCCGGCCAGGACCCGGTCGAGTTTGTGGACCGTGAGCCCGATTCGATGATCGGTCAACCGGTTCTCCTTGAAGTTGTAGGTACGGATCTTCTCGGAGCGGTCCCCCATCGAAACCTGGCCCCTCCGCAGATCCGAGGCCTCAGCATCGACGCGTTCCTGTTCCAGTTGTCCCAGACGCGCACGCAGCACGCGCATCGCCTTGTTCTTGTTCTTGAGCTGGCTCTTCTCGTCCTGCATGGTGACCACCAGACCAGTCGGTTCATGAACGATCCGCACCGCGGAGTCCATCGTGTTCACCGACTGACCACCATGGCCCGAGGCCCGGTAGGTATCGATTCGCAGGTCGTTGTCGTCGATGTGGACCTCGACCTCCTCAGGTTCGGGCAGCACCATCACCGTGGCCGACGATGTGTGGACCCTGCCCTGCGACTCGGTCACCGGCACCCGCTGCACCCTGTGCGTGCCTGCCTCATGCTTCATCCGGGTCCACACGGAGTCACCGGACAGCAGCGCCGTGACTTCTGAGAGTCCGCCGAGCTCGGTCGGCGACGAACTCAGGAGTTCCATGTGCCAGTTCATTCGCTTGGCGAACGACTCGTACATGACGAGCAGATCACGGGCGAACAGATTCGCTTCATCACCGCCGGCCGCCCCTCTGATCTCGACGATGACGTTGCGCCCGTCGTTGGGGTCGGGAGGCAGCATCAGCACCCGGAGCTGTTCCAGGCTGTCGGCTGCCAGCGCTTCGAGTGCCGCGACCTCTGAGCGCATCTCCTCGCGTTCGGCGCCTTGCGCGTCCCGCAGCATCTCGTTGGCGACCTGCAGGTCCTCGGTCGCGGCACGCCAGCGCAGACCCGCCGAGACGATCTCCTCTAGCTGCTTGAAGCGACGACCGAGGTCCGCGAGCTGGGACGCGTCCGACTGCACCGCTGGATCACCGAGACGGATCTCAACGTCACGAAGCTCTTGTTGGAGGCGTTCGACACGTTCCCACATGAGATTGAGGCTAGTTAGAGAGAAGCTAGGAACTGACCCACGACTGCGATGATCTCGGGATCGCACTTCGGCTTGGGATCATGACCCTCGCCCGTCAGCCAGTGCACCGTGACAGGCCCTGCAATCGCACCGACATGCGCCTCCACCTCTTCGGGAGTGCCGAACGGGTCACGGTCGCCGTTCACGAACAATGTCGGCACCCGCAGATCCGGAAAATGTTCAACACGAAGACGATCGGGCTTGCCGACGGGATGCAGAGGGTAGCTCAACGCCACCAGACCCGACGCCGGCATCCCCTGCGCCATGGCCATCGAACAGATCCGTCCTCCCATCGAACGTCCGCCGAACGCCATTGCCGCTGGGTCCACCCCGAGGGTCCCCGACGCAATCTCCACCTCGGCCAACAATGCGTCGATCAGTTTCGGAGCACGGTCCGGGAACCGGCGACCCTCTTTGCGGTAGGGGAAGTCCATGCGCCACACCGGCAGGTCCAGTTGCTCCTGCAGCGCCGCCAACAGCCGATGCGACGAGTCGCCGCCTGCACCATGAGTCAACAGGAGCGCTGAGGGCACCGTCATTTCTGGGCCATTTCAGCTTGATCGGAGGCGTGGAACAGCGCCGACAGCAGGATCTGACGCGCCTGCGCAATATCGGCGATGCGTTCAGCGGCACTGTCGACTTCCCCGCCGTGATCGGGATGCACGGTCAACAGGGCGTCGCGGTAACCCTGCTGGATCAGGCCCCGGTCGAGCCGGTCAGCGACAGCGGAAAGACCCAGCACACGCCTGGCCCAACCGACGGCGTCGCTCATCTCGCCCTGCTGCACCGCAGACCACAACAACGATGACGAAGCCGCTCCGGCCAAATACGTCAAGAAGCCGAGGTTGATCTCACCGCGCCACGCCAGAGCCCGGCGAATCGTCGCGAACATGCCCGCTCTGAGATGCAGCGGCAGTCCCCCGACAGCATAGACCGCGCCCAGAACATGCTGGGACGGAGCGCCCTTGTCCGCAGTGAAGCTGAGCTTCAACTCGCCTTCGCTGTCGTCGACCCGGTAGAGACGATGGGAGCTGCGAGCCAACCCGACCCGGTCGGCCTGGAAACGGTGCCTCAAACGCGGCTGAGGAATCCGATAGCCGGCGTCCAGGTCATAGATCAACGTCAACAATTCGGCGATGTCGTCGGGATCCATGTCCTGGGCGAAGCGGGCCACGACTCCGCCGAGCAGCAGGCCACCGAACCCGGCTCCGGATCACAGGGCAGAAACATGCGCCCCAGGGCGACCCGCCGCGTCGGCGCGATGGGCCGGGAATGGCACACTTCCAACTCAGCCAACAGCATCGGTCACAACCTAACCCGCTTCCTAGACCATGTGCGGATTGAGAACTCAATGTTCCGGCATCGGTTGTTTCCCGCTCTTGGCTCGCTACCTCACCGGGCCGCTCGGGCCACGGCCTCGCTCCGACGCAGCCGATTCGGGATCAATCCGCTCGGCCTCTAGACCAAGCGCTGCAGTGTGTCGCGCAGCCGGATCGCAAGTTCGGAGATCTCGACGTCGGAGGAGTCCTCCGACTCGATCAGGTCGACCAACCGGTCGGCCGTCTCACGCAGAGAATTCCAGCCCGTTGCCGAAAACCCGAACGGAGTGGCCGACGCAGCCAGGCGCTTACCATGCGTCACCGCCCCGAGCACGCCCTTGGAGTCATGCACATCGCGGCGCAGCCGGTCGGTCGCCTCGAACAGGGCGCTCAGCAGATTGTTCGCTTCGAGGCCGTCGAGTTCCTCCAACCCCGAATCGGCAGTTCGAGCTAGCAGATCCTCGATCAGCAGCTCAACGTGCTCCTCGTCGTCCTCGTGGCATGTCAAGTCACCATCGGCATCGAACTCGTGGGGCACGCCCGCAGAACCAAGACGCTCCGACAGTTGAGCTTGGAGGCTCGGGGACCACCCGTCCATCTCGAAGGCCAACTGCGGCCGCTCGGGATCGAGTTCGCGGGCCTCAGCCTTCTCAACCTCCTCGATCAACGCATCGACTTCGGCTTCGACCGACTCGTGGGCGAGCAGGGTCGTCCCCTGCCAAGAGTGGACCACTCCGTCGGCCAGCAGCAGCTGCGCCAGCATCGAACGGGTCTCGGAGGCCCACTCGTGGAGTTCTATCGCCAGCCATTCCCCCTCTTCGTCATCGGTCAGCGGACCGTCCTCGGCAGCATGTTCGGGGGACTCAGAGATGTCGACACCGAGCTCATCGTCGTCTTGTTGGTCCTGTTGTCTGGAACGGAATCGGAAGGCCACGCCCGACATGTTGCCACGAGTTGTGAGATAACGAGACGGCGGAGGCGAAACTGCTACCGTCGCGCGTATGAGAACACAAGTCGCGCCGGACAGAAACCTCGCACTGCCACTGGTACGGGTCACCGAGGCTGCGGCCATGGCAGCATCCCGTTGGATGGGTCGAGGCGACAAGGAGGGCGCCGACGGCGCCGCGGTGGACGCCATGCGGGCGGTGCTCAGCTCGGTGCAGATGGACGGAATAGTGGTAATCGGCGAAGGCGAGAAGGACGAGGCCCCGATGCTCTACAACGGCGAAGCGATAGGCGACGGCTCGCCACCGCTCACAGACATCGCCGTCGACCCGATCGACGGCACGACCCTCGCCTCTCTGGGCCGCCCCAACGCCATCGCGGTGATCGCCGTGGCGCCCCGAGGAACAATGTTCGATCCCGGCCCGTGCTTCTACATGGAAAAGATCGCCGTCGGCCCCGAAGCTGCGGGGGTCATCAGCATGGAAAGGTCGATCGCCGAGAACCTGGCTGCTGTGGCCGAGGCCAAAGGCGAATCGGTGCGGGACCTGACCGTCGTGATCCTTGACAGGGACCGTCACGCCGAAATGATCAGCGAGGTGCGGGCCGCGGGCGCTCGGATTCGCCTGATCCCCGACGGCGACGTCGCCGGTGCAATCGCGACCGCCTGGCCCGGCTCGGGCGCCGACATCCTGATCGGTATAGGCGGAACTCCCGAGGGCGTGATCGCCGCTGCGGCTCTCAAATGCATGGGTGGACAGCAACTCGGGCGACTCTGGCCCCGCAACGAACGTGAACGCAAGATCGTCGCTGAGAGCGGCTACGACCTGAACCGTGTGCTGACCGCCGACGACCTGATCCAGAGCGACAACTGCTTCTTCGCAGCCACCGGGATCACCGACGGCGCCCTGCTCAAGGGCGTGCGCTTCGACAGCAGCGGGTGCCACACCGAGTCCCTGGTGATGCGCTCCCGCTCGGGCACCGTGCGAAAGATCGAGGCCCACCACAAACTCAACAAGCTGGCAGAGTTCTCAGCCGTCGACTACCAGTAGAGCGGCGCTGGGGATTGCTGCCCATAGACCTGAAGACACAGCGAGTTCAACGACAAACTCTGGGAGGTCAGCCAGTGCTGTCGTAGCGGCGCGTTAGTGTTGGCCAACTCTGGCCTCCAGTCGGGCTCCGGAAAGAGGTTGACATGGCTGTTACCGAACCAACGATCAACACCAAGCTCGCTGACGTGCTGAGACGCATGAACCCGCGTTGGTCTCGACCCGGTGTGCTTCGATCTCAACAGACTCAACGGGTCGTCGGACAGCCTGGGAAGCAGCCCGACCTTGAACTCTCCACGAGCAACGCCGCTCCGGTCGTGATCGAAGCCGAGATCCTTCCCGCGCGGACTGTTGAGAACGACGCGTCGAACCGATTGGGGAAGTCGTTGACTGGTTCGACGCTGCCAATCGAGACGGTCGTCGCGCTGCGCTACCCAGCGCGGTTCAGAACATCAGCCGAATCCGATCTTGACCGCGTGATCACCACATCGAAGGATCTTGAGTGGGCGTTGTTAACTGAAACGGGCGGACGAAATCCGTCCAACGGCTGGGTTTCGGGAACGGCTGCGGACTTGGCCGCGATGTTGGAGAT
This sequence comes from Acidimicrobiales bacterium, assembly GCA_965116485.1. Classification (GTDB taxonomy): domain Bacteria; phylum Actinomycetota; class Acidimicrobiia; order Acidimicrobiales; family Aldehydirespiratoraceae; genus VXYK01. The sequence goes on along the minus strand of OZ220692.1, from coordinate 1,381,450 downwards.
CGTTGAGCTATCGCCGCGGGTCTTGAGACACGCGGCTGACACTCTTGAGCGTGGTGTGGATGCCGTGGCCACGCATCTCGCCAAGATGAACCAGCCTGCGTCTCGGCAACAGGTCGCCGCCGAGCTGTACCAGTCCGAGGGCGAGCAAACGTGGCGCATGGCTGCCTCCATCATCACTAACGCATTCCTGTTCCAGGAAGCCGTTACGGGACATCTCGGCACACCGAGTATCGCTGCGATGACTCAGGCTGGCGCTGGTGCGGTTACGAAACTGCAGGTGCTGAACACGTGGCAGGAGATCTTGGAGATCAACTACTACCCGATTTTCCATATTGCAAGACAGATTGTGACCGCCGTCCCGACGACCGACGCCGATGATTTGTGCGATCTAGCGTCAAAGACGGCTCTACAACTCGCGAGCGCTGGCGTTAACCAAGTCCAAAACATGGCTGGGCAGATGTTCGGAGAACTCATCACCGACCGCAAGTTCCTCGCGACCTTCTACACGTTGCCCTCGTCAGCTCGGCTGCTGGCTGAGTTGGCCGTCGAACGACTAGAAGTCGACTGGGAAGACCGGCTCGCAGTGACTTCACTGAAGATTGCCGACTTCGCTTGCGGAACCGGAGCCTTGCTTTCGACTATGTACGAGACCATCGGAGCGCGTGTTCGAAGGACGGGCGGCGACGACGCTCTGCTTCACTCGGCAATGATCGAACGTGTGCTGATCGGCGCGGACATCATGCCCGCGGCAGCTCATCTCACTACGACGATGCTGTCTACCAAGAGTCCGTCAACGCCCTTCAATCAATGCGGTATCCACGTATCGCCATACGGGAAGCACGGAAATGAAATCGCGATCGGTTCGCTAGATCTTCTGCGCGATCAGGGGGCGGTATCTCTTTTTCCGACGCATCAACAAGTGACTGGGACCGATGCGCCGATCGAACAAACCGATTCGTTCGTCCTCGACGACGACAGCTGTGATGTGGTGGTAATGAATCCTCCCTTCACGCGGCCTACTTCACATGAGCGGGCCGACGCTCTAATGTCCGGGGGGCATAACGTCCCAGCTGTACCTAGTTTCGCTGGATTCGGAACGACAGACGACGAGCAAACACGGATGTCTATCGAGTTGAAGAAACTGGTGAACAATCTAAAGGCCAAACGGAAAAAAGCTGCTCGGAACATGCAAGCACCTGAGTTGGCGACCTGGGCTAGCCACGGAAACGCTGGGCTGGCGTCCAACTTCGTCGATCTAGCCGACGCAAAGCTCAAACCCGGCGGCGTGCTGGCCTTGGTTCTCCCTCTTGCCGCCGTGTCAGGCGAATCGTGGGCTGGTTTCCGACAGCTCATCGACCGTCGCTACGACGACGTTCAGTTCATCACCATCGCCACTAGCGGGGGAACAGACCGAGCGTTCTCCGCGGACACAGGCATGGCCGAAACTCTGCTTGTCGCGACTAAGCGCATAAACAGAACTCCTAGCCAACGCGCTCAATGTACTTGGACGAGCATCAACCGCAGACCCAACAACCTAATCGAGTCGCTTTGGTTCGCCAACGAAATCCAACGAGCCGCCCACACTGATCGCGTCACCTCGCTTAGTGTCGGCGGGGATCGCATCGGAGACTCCTTCAGCGGGTCCGACGTGACCGTGGACGATTCCGAGTTCGCAGGGATTTCCGAACCAGAAGTTGCACAGACCGCGCTCAGCATTCAGTCTGGGGATCTTCTCCTCGCTGGGCACCATCCGTTCCCATTGCCAATCACCACTCTGGGAACGCTGGGAACGGCAGGCCCTTTGGATCGTGACATATATGGAACCGACCCAAGAACGGGGGTCCACCGAGGACCGTTTGATCTCGAACCCACGAAGCCAACGATGTCGTACCCAATTCTGTCGTCACACGACGCGAGGTCCGGGCGTGAATCAGCAATGGAAGTGCAGGCTGACCAATCCGGACGAATCCGAGCAAACATGCGCGATCAAGCGGTCGAGATCTCGCGGACCTCCACGCGACTTCATATCAACAGAGACTTCCGCCTGAACAGTCAACCGCTCGGCGCCTGTATGACTCCGAGCCGTACTATCGGTGGCAGGGCGTGGCCCTCATTTTGTCTTGACGACAGAAGTTGGGAGGCCACGATTTGTGTGTGGCTAAATTCGATCTTTGGTCTGGTATCTCGCTGGTCAGTATCGAACCGACAACAACAAGGTAGAGCGACCCTTACCGTCAGCACTCTGAGTCAGATACCCGTAATTGACCCACGGTCGCTCACACCTGCTCAAATCAGTGCCTCTAACGGGATTTTTGAGATGTTCCGGTTGAGCGAATTGCGACCGGCGAACGAAGCATGGCAGGACACCGAACGCAAACGACTCGACGAAGCGGTCGCCGACGTGCTCAATATTCCTGAGATGGCGCTACCGGCATTGGACATTTTACGTCGCCAATGGTGTGAAGAACCCTCCGTTCACGGTGGTAAATCGACACGCCCGTAAGTGAGATTTGATGCACACGGGCCTTTGAGTTCAACCGGGCCACGCGGCAGCGATAGGATCTCTGGGAGCTAACCGAATAAACCTTCTTTATTCACGTCCTCCCGGTTGGAGACGTGTGATTCGCCAGGGGCCAAGTTTAGGGGCTCTTCGCGTTTGAGGTCGGAGTCGGGGTTGTGGGGTGTCCGCGGTCAGTTGGGCGGGATCCTCCAGAATCGGGGTCGTAACCAATCCAAGACCGGAGGATCCCTGTGGTGTGTGACCCTATACGCATGTGCGAGTTGTTGGTAGGTGTCGGCGAAGTCGACGTGTTGAGCGTCGACGACGACCGTGGCGGGCCGTTGAGGTTGAGTGTGCGAAGCCGGACTGCGCGTCCGTCGTGTGCGGGTTGTGGCGGCAAGTTGTGGTCCAAAGGAGACCGGGCGGTGGAGCTGGTGGATCTGCCGAGCTTCGGCCGGCCGGCGAGGCTGGTGTGGCACAAACACAGATGGAGATGCCCCAGCAGTGATTGCGGCACGGGTTCGGTGACTGAGCAGAACCCTCAGGTCGCGCCGCCGCGGGCGTTGTTGACGACACGAGCAGCGCGTTGGGCGACGCGCCAGGTCGGCTGTGGCCGTCCGGTGAGCGATGTTGTTTCGGACTTGGCGTGTTGCTGGTTGGCGGTGAACGACACGGTGCTGTGCTGGGGTCAAACGCTGCTTGATGCTGATGTCGACCGGATCGGCGCGACGACCGCTGTGGGTCGCGACTAGACCCTGTTTGGTCGTGAGGGTGCTATAGACACAAGGCGTGGGCGACCAGCATTGTCGACGTCGCCGGCGGCAAACTGTTGGACATAGTGCCTCACAGAACAGCCGCAGCACCCGCGAGGTGGCTGCTCAACCAGCCGGCGAGCTGGCGGGTACACATTCGTTGGGCGACCCTGGACCTCTCCGGACCCTATAGGGCGACGCTGGACACGGCGCTGCCTGATGCACGCCAGGTCGCGGACCCGTTCCATGTGGTGCGGTTCGCTGACAACACACTCGACGAGGTGCGACGGCGGGTCCAGAACCAGACCCTCGGGCATCGCGGCCGCAAACACGACCCGCTGTATGCCAGCCGCAAACTGCTGCTCACCGGTCACGAACGCATCAGCGAAACAGGCGAGGACCGTCTACGCGGCCTGCTCGACGCCGGTGACCCTTATGGCGAGGTCCGCAACGCCTCACACGCCAAAGAAACACTGCGCGGGATATATGACATCGCCGATCCCGACCTCGGCGCCAAAACAGTCGACCAGCTCGCCGTCGAGTTCCAAGACTCGTTTCTGCCTGTCGAGGTCAACCGGTTGGGACGCACCCTGGCTCGTTGGAGCACCCAGATCGCGAACTGGCACCACGCCCGAGTGTCCAACGCCGCGACCGAGCCGCTGACAATCTGATCAAACGAGTCAAACGCGTCGCCTTCGCATTTCACTGACTTCGCAAATTACCGGATCCGCTCACTGCTCTACGCCGGCAGACCCAACTGGGCGCTGCTCTACACCCTCACTCCCCCCTCATTTCCGAAGCACCCCAAAACAACACCCAAACAACAAAACCCGCTCCCACATTGACATAGAAGCCCAACCGGAACCCACTCAACACCCTCACTCCAACCTCAAACGCGAAGAGCCGGTTAAGGTTGCAATTGGTGTGTCAACTCAATTCGGAACGAAACAAAGGTTGTTTGTGAAGCATCTCCGACCAACCGCCGAGGGACCCGGAACCTCCAGAATCGGGCTCAAGCCCTAGCATCTCAAATTGGGGCTGCTTGCCTCTGTCACCTCTCGAGTTGAATCCTAACTTCCCACAACCACCAGAACCGAAGGCCGCAGCTACGCTCGGCTGCCGACAGCGAGGCGCAGTTCGGCGCGGCCTTGCGCGGCCTCTGCTTCGGCAATCTCGGCCTCGTCGCCACCGGCCGCGAGTACGGCTTTGGCGATGTCGAGAGCCGTCTGGGCGCGGGCCAGATCAATGTCGGCTGCCGCTTCGGACACGTCGGAGAGGATCGTCACCTGATTGGCGTGCACCTGCACGAAGCCGCGATGCACCGCGAAGACGTCACGCGTTTTGTCAGGCTTGATCACCTCTACGGACCAAACCGCCAGGTTGCCGATGAACGGCACATGCCCGGCCTGAAAAGCGATGTCGCCGCCCTCGACGGTGCGGGCGATGACCATGTCGGCCTCACCCGTGTAGGAGACCGCCTCTGGACTGACGACTTCGACGTTGAACATCAGATCGGTCCTCGGCCCTAAGTCTGGGCCCGGAGTTCCGCGGCCTTGCGCTGCGCGTCCTCGGCGCCGCCGACCATGTAGAACGCCTGTTCGGGCAGGTCGTCGAGGTCGCCGTTGAGAAGCGCCTCGAAGGAGTCGATCGTCTCGGAGACAGGCGTGAAGATGCCGTCCTGACCCGTGAACGCCTTGGCCACGAACATCGGCTGAGACAAGAACCGCTGGACCTTGCGGGCCCGGTCGACAGTGATGCGGTCCTCCTCGGACAGCTCGTCGAGACCCAGGATGGCGATGATGTCCTGCAGTTCCTTGTAACGCTGCAGCACCTCCTGGGCCCGGCGGGCGGTCTGATAATGACGATCACCGACAACCAGGGGATCAAGAATCGTGGAACTGGAAGCAAGCGGGTCCACAGCCGGGTAGATGCCCAGCGCGGCGATGTCGCGGCTCAACTCGGTGGTCCCGTCGAAGTGGGTGAACGAGGTGAACGGGGCCGGGTCGGTGTAGTCGTCGGCCGGCACGTACACAGCCTGCAGCGAGGTGATCGACTTGCCCCGAGTCGAGGTGATGCGCTCTTGAAGCTCGCCCATCTCATCGGCCAGGGTGGGCTGGTAGCCCACCGCTGAGGGCATGCGTCCGAGCAGTGTCGACACCTCCGAACCGGCCTGCACGAAGCGGAAGATGTTGTCGATGAACAGCAGCACGTCCTGGTTCTGGACGTCACGGAAATACTCCGCCATCGTCACGCCCGCCAATGCCACACGCAGACGCACGCCGGGGGGCTCATCCATCTGGCCGAACACCAACGCCGCTTTGTCCAACACGGTGGTCTCGCCGTCGCCCATGACGGTCTCGCCCATCTCGATGAAGAGGTCGGTGCCCTCACGAGTGCGCTCCCCCACGCCCGCAAACACCGAAACACCGCCGTGGTTCGAGGCCACACGAGTGATCATCTCGGTGATGAGCACGGTCTTGCCGACACCCGCACCGCCGAACAGGCCGATCTTCCCGCCCTCCTTGTAAGGGGTGAGCAGGTCGATCACCTTCACGCCCGTCTCGAACATCTTCGCCGAAGGCTCCAGGGCATCGAAGGCGGGGGCCGGGCGGTGGATGTCCCAACGCTCGGCCGTTGTACGACCCGGATCATCAAGGCAGTCGCCCATCACGTTCCAGATATGGCCCAGAGTGTCGTCGCCGACCGGTGCCTGCACGCCGTGGCCGGTGTTGCGCACCTCCGCGCCGCGGGTGAGGCCGTCGGTCGGTTTCATGGCGATGGCTCGCACCCGGCTCTCGCCGATCTGCTGGGCGACTTCGGCAGGCACGTTGATGGTCTCGCCGTCGACCTCGACGTTGAACTCGAGCTGAGTGTTGATCTCAGGCAGGTCCCCGGGCGGGAACTCGACGTCGACAACAGGGCCGGCGATGCCGACGATGCGACCGGATTTGCGTTCAGTTTCTGTGACAGTCATTTCTGGGGTGCTTTCAGGTCTCGGTGATCAGATGAGAATCGGCCATCGAGGCGAAGGCCGCTGCGACATTGCTGTCGCCGGGCACAGCCGGAGCCCCGGCAGCGAGCGCGGCAGTGAAATCGTCGATCGGAACCTCCGCGCCCAGCGCTTCAGCCCCACCTACGATCTCCATGATTTCGGTGGTGATCGCAGCCTGGCGAGCTGCGTTCATCTCCCGCGACAATTTGGTAATCAACTCTTCGGCATTGTCGGTGGCGGACTTCATGGCCCGCTGCCGGTTGGCATGCTCAGAGGCCGCGCAGTCGAGCAGCGCACCGTAGAGGCGAGCCTCCACATAGCGGGGCAGCAACGACTCCAGCACAGCCTCGGGCGACGGTTCGAATTCAAAGGAGGAGATCGCCGCCGCGGAACCGCTGCCGATCTCGGCCATCACTCCGGTGTCCTCCAAGGGCAGGAACCGGCGTACGGAAACTCGTTGAGTCCCCATCGAAACGAACTCTGTGTAGATCAGCTCGACCTGGTCGATCTCGCCGGCCTCGAATGCCGCGGCGACGTCGTCGGCGATCCGGCGGGCGTCCTCGTAAGTGGGGTTGTCGGTGAAGCCGATATAGGAATGGTCCACGCGATAGTTGCGGAACTTGTAGTAGGCCATCGCTTTCTTGCCGACTGTGAACAGCGAATAGTCCTTGCCCTCGTTCTGGTGTCCCATGAGCTGACGTTCGGCGGCGCGGATCGGGTTGGTGTTGTACGCCCCGGCGAGACCGCGGTCGCCTGCCATCACGATGAACCCGACCCGTTTGATGTCTGTGACTTCGCGCAGCAGCGGATGATCGACCTCGGCGCCGCTGGCAGCCAGGTTCTCGATCACCGAGGTGATACGGCGGGCGTAGGGACGGGCGGCATCGGCGCGCTGCATAGCTTTGACCACACGCGTGGCAGCTATCAGTTCCATGGCGCGCGTGATCTTCTTCGTCGATTGGACGCTCGATATGCGTCGACGAAGCTCGCGCTCCTTGCCACCGGGCATTGCTCAGATCTCGTCTCGGGTTATCTCTTCTTCGGGCAGCGTGGTCTCGGAATCAACCAGATCGCCGTGGGCGTCGCCTTGGGCTTGGGCCTCGGGTTCGGCGGTATCGACCGCGGAACCGACGAACTGGTCCGCGAAGGCGGCGATAGCTGCGTCGAAAGCCTCCTCATCGTCGATCACGCCTTCGTCGCGGATCTTCGACATCGCCTCGCGATGACGGGTGCGGAACCAGTCGAGCAGTTCCGACTCGAAACGTGTCACATCTTCGATCTCCAGGGAGTCGAGGTAGCCGCGAGTGCCCGCGTAGATCGACACCGCCTGCTCATCAACCGGATACGGCGAGTTGACACCCTGCTTGAGCAGTTCGGTGAGGCGGTAGCCGCGCTCGAGCTGAGCCGACGACACGGCGTCGAGATCCGAGCCGAAAGCTGCGAAAGCCTCGAGTTCACGGAACTGCTGCAGATCGCCCTTCAGCGTGCCCGTCGCGGCTTTCATCGCTGAGATCTGAGCTGCAGAACCGACACGTGACACTGAGATGCCCACGTCGACCGCGGGACGGATGCCGGACTTGAACAGGTCGTCCTGCAGGAAGATCTGGCCGTCAGTGATCGAGATCACGTTGGTGGGAATGAACGCCGACACGTCACCCGCTTTGGTTTCAATGATCGGGAGCGCAGTCAGCGAACCGGCACCTCGCTCATCGGAGAGCTTGGCCGCACGTTCGAGGAGGCGGCTGTGCAGATAGAACACGTCGCCGGGGAACGCTTCACGCCCGGGAGGACGGCGCAGCAGCAGCGACACCTGCCGGTAAGCCTCGGCTTGTTTGGAGAGATCGTCGTAAACGATCAGCGCATGCTCGCCGTTCTCCATCCAGTGCTGGCCGATGGCACACCCGCCGTAGGGGGCAAGAAACTTGAACGGCGCCGGATCAGAGGCCGGGGCGTTGACCACCACCGTGTATTCCATCGCCCCTAGCTCGGCGAGCGTGGCCACCGACTGGGCGACCGTCGACGCTTTCTGGCCGATTGCCACGTAGATGCACTTGACGCCCTGACCCTTCTGATTGAGGATCGTGTCGAGGGCGACGGTGGTCTTGCCGGTCTTGCGGTCGCCGATGATCAGCTCGCGTTGCCCACGGCCGATCGGGATCAGGGAATCGATCGACTTGATGCCCGTCTGCATCGGCTCGTGTACAGGCTTGCGGCCAGTGATGCCGGGCGCCTGGATCTCCATGCGGCGAGGCTCGACGTTGCTGAGCGGTCCCTTTCCATCGATCGGCTCGCCGAGTGGGTTGACCACCCGTCCGAGCAGGCCGTCGCCAACGGGAACAGAGAGGATGTCGCCGGTGGCCACCACTGCTTGGCCTTCGACAATGCCCTCCACTTCACCGAGCACAACCGCGCCGATGGATTCTTCGTCGAGGTTGAGGGCCAGACCCACCAGTCCGTTCTCGAAGCGCAGCATCTCGTTGACGGCCGCACCGGGGAGGCCCGACACCCGGGCGATACCGTCGCCGACTTCCAGCACCCGACCAACCGTGGTCTGCTCCAGGCTCGGCGTGAAATCATCAAGGTTGCCGCGGATCGCGGCGGCAATGTCATCGGTGTTGAAGGACAGAGTAATGGTGTCTGACATTTTGTGCCTTTCTGTTAAATCAAGCGAAGTCTGTTGAATCAGCCGAAGTTCTCGCGGAGCTGCGACTGTCGGCGCCGCACGCTGCCGTCGATGACGTCGTCGCCGATTTCGGTAACGAGACCACCGAGCACGCTTTCGTCGATGATCACCCGGATCTCGACGTCGGTGCCGGTGGACGATTTGATGGCTTGAGCCAATCTGGTCTTCTGGTCTTCTGTCAGTTCGATAGCGGACCGCACCTTGGCCAGAACGCGGTCCCGATTGGCTGCTCCACGAGCGACCATCGCATCAACGATCTCGGGCAGATGGCCACCATGTCCGGTACCGACCACCATGGACACGAGGGCCGTGGTGACAGCCGACGCTTTCTCGCCGAGCAGGTCTTCAACGACTCCTTGACGCTTCTCGATCGGCAACCGGCTGTCGGACAGGGCCGCCAACAGTTCGTCGTTGTGGCGCAACGCTTCACCGACGCGGAACAGTTCGTCCTCGATCACCGTTGACTGACCCTCAGCGGCAGCGACCGCCAGGAGCGCCTCGGCATAACCGTCAAGCCGTTCGTCAGGCATTGCCGCTGGCCACCTCGTCGATGTAGGCATCAACGAGAGCACGCTGTGTGTCGACGTCGAGGTTGGACTTGATGACCCTTTCAGCGGCGCCGACAGCGATGTCGGCCACTACGCCTCGCAGGTCTGAGACGGCCTGCGAACGTGCCGACTCAATGTCGGCCGCGGCCCGGGCACGCATCTGCGCAACCTCTTCGTTGGCACGAGCCTGGATCTCCGCGGCGACCAGGTCGGCCTGTGCACGAGCGTCCTCAACGATCTGGGCGGCCTCTGCCTTTGCCCCCGCGAGTTGGTTTTCGTGGTCGGCAAGGACAGTCGTCGCTTCCGTCTTGGCCTGCTCAGCCGCGTCGAGGTCCGCCGCGATCTTGTCGGACCGGGCCTGCATGGCCCGCTGCACGGCGGGGAAACCCTTCCACCACATGAAACCGAACAGGATCAGGAAGGCCGCGCCGCCCCAGATGATCTCGTCGGTTGCCGGGAGAATCGGATTCGGGGACTCCACACATTTCTCCCACTCCTCCTCCAAAGCGAGGAGGGCTTCCTTGTGTTCGGGCTTCTTCAACTCCTTGAGCTTGCCGAACTCTTCCTCGACTGCAAGGAGCTCGTCAAACATGCAGGTGCCGATGGTTTCACCGGCTGCCGAAGCGGGAACCGCACTGAGCAGCACGAGCACTCCGACTAGTCCGAGTGCTCCGAGTGCTCCAATCGCACGCCGAATAGTTGCTGTCATGGTTGATCCTCTACTGGGGTTGCTGCCTTCGCCTGCCTTGCGTCTCCTAGAGGCCCAGGAGGATGAAGACGACGAAGCCGATAAGGGCGAGCGCCTCGGTGAAGGCGATACCGAGGAACATCGTGGTGCGGACCATGCCGGCCGACTCGGGCTGGCGGGCCATTGCGGAGATGGCGTTGCCGACCACGATGCCGATGCCGACACCCGGTCCGATGGCGGCGAGGCCGTAGCCTAGGCCGCCGCCGAGCGCCCGAAGTCCGTCGAGGAACTCGCCGGCTTCAGTTCCGGTTTGTGCTAAGAGATTCAACACTTGCTTTCTCCTGTTTGTCTGTAAGAGTGGTGGTTGGGGTTGATTGGGTGGGTTGGTTGACCCGGGCTCTAATGCTCGGGATGCATCGACCCGCCGATGTACACGGCGGTGAGGATCGTGAAGATGAAGGCTTGGAGAACTGAGACGAGGATCTCAAATCCGGTCATGGCGATGAGCATCACGAACGGCAGGGCCGCGCCGCCGTAGCCGATGCCGCCCGCACCCCACATTGCCGCGGTGAGAACCCCGAAGGTGACGAGCAGCAGGTGGCCGGCGACCATGTTGGCCCAGAGCCGGATCGCGAGCGAGAAGGGCTTGACCACGAAGGTCGACACCAATTCGATGGGCGTCACGATGATGTAAAGCACCTTCGGCACGCCCGGGGGGAACAGCGAGTTCTTGAGGTAGCCGAGCAGACCTTGGGAGCGAACCCCGACGAAGTTGTAGATCACCCAGACAACCAGTGCAAGCGTGGCCGGAAACGCCATACGGGAGTTGGCCGGGAACTGGATGAACGGGATCACCTCAGTGATGTTGGAGAACAGGATGAAGAAGAAGATGGTGGTGAGGAACGGCATGTACTTCTTGCCGTCGGGGCCGATGGTCTGCATGACCACCGACTCCTCGATGAAGTTCACACCCGACTCGGCGACGTGCTGCACCCCGGCGGGTACAAGCGTGGCTCGCTGTCGGCCGGCGAGACCGAATATGAGCATGGTCAGCAGCGTCGAGCCGATATAGATCAGGGCGGTCTTGTTGATCGCGTAGGGCGTTCCCTCGAACCACATGCTCGGCCAGTCGAACAGGTGGTTGAAGGGAGGGAACTCCAGGGCGAGGACGTTCATGCTGAGCGCTCCGCGTTGAGGTTGTCGGTCGGATCGGTGGGGGCTGAGGAGAAAAGCGCCGAACCCGGCTTCAGGCCGGGGTACGCGAGCGACGCGGCAACGTGCCGGGACTCCCAAGCGAGCAGCCCGATGTGGGCTGTGAGCAGGGCGATCGCGAAGGGCACACCCTCGAACCACTCCGCGCTGCGAATCGGCAACACCGCGGCGGTGATGATGCCTAGGCGGGCGATGAATCCGAACATCACCGCGCCGAACATGACGGCCGGGCTGATCTTGGCTGACCAACCGATGATGGCAGCGCCGACCAGGAAGTTGACCGCCACGATCGTCAGGCCATAGCCGGACGACCAAAGCCCGGCCCAGCCCCAGAAGATCGCGCCGATCCCAAGCATCACCGGGGCGATCAGCAAGGTGCGCAACGCCAGGTCGCGGGCTATCTCACGCTCAGGCGCACTGGCAGAGACCTCCGCTGCGAACGGGGTCATGCGTTCTTGTGCGTTCAGTTTCATGCCGGACCCTGCCCGTAGGTGGCGCGTCGCTGTTCCAACGCCTCGTCGAGCGACCGGCGGTAGGACACGCACAGCTTCTGCGTCTCGTAGGCGAGCACGATCCCGGCGAGGACCAGCGTGAAAGCGGGAAACAAACCGAGACGGGAATCAATGAACCAGCCGAGCAGTCCGAACAATGCGGGCGTCACGATCAGTTCGAAGGCTGCCACAAAGGCATCGCCCGCGCCTTTGCGCATCTCGCGTTGCTCCCGTTCGTCCACGGTAAGAACCTCTTTGAGTTGGGCCGACGGTGCCCGCTCGTGAATTGATGCACAATCTATTGGCATGTCACGACAGCGCCAACCTCAGGAGTCGAGCTTCTTGCGTCTTCCGTAACGCTTTTCGAAGCGCTCCACACGACCTGCCGTATCGACGATCTTCATCTGACCCGTATAGAAGGGATGGCTCTCGCTGGAGATCTCCACTTTCGCGAGGGGGTACTCGTTGCCGTCCTCCCACACGATCGACTCTTTCGACTCGATCGTGGACCGCGTGAGAAACGACGTACCCGCCGAGGTGTCCTGGAATACGACGGGGCGGTACTCGGGATGAATGTCGGATTTCATAGCCCCACGAGTCTACGACTCCGACACCCGCCGACAACCCTGCGCGACCGGGACTTGGCCGCGTCAGCGGCGAAACTGGCTCAGCTCCCGGAGATTTCGCTCAACAACGCCAGCACGTCGTCGCCGGGCGCGGCTTCATCGGCCGATGCGAGCGCCATCAAGCGTCGCCGCAACTCGCGAGACTGCTCGAGTTCCGTCGGCGACAGGAGGATCTCCTCGTTGTGGGTGCCCGATCCGCCGATATCGACGGCGGGAAAGATCCGACGGACGGACAGAGCCCGGGAGAGCCGCAGCTCCAGATTCGCGGTGTTGGCCAACTCCTCGTAGATCGCCTCATCGACTGAGCTGCCGCTGTCGACGACAATCGTGGCGATCACCGTCAAGGAGCCCCCGCCTTCGATGTTGCGGGCAGCTCCCAAGAACCGTTTGCATGCGTGAATCACCGATCGATCAATGCTGCCCGACGCTGAACGGCCCCCATGGGAGGACTCAAGGATGTACCCACGAGCCAAGCGAGTGATGCCGTCGACAACCAGGCATACGTCCTTGCCTTCCTCGACCATGCGTTTGGCCCGCTCAATCGTCATCTCCGCGATCGTGATCTGCTCATCGGTCGGCTGATCGAAGGGCGACCCGATCACTTCACCGCGCTGCACCCAGCGGGTCATGTCGGTGATGTCCTCGGGGCGCTCGTCGACCAGCAGGACGAGCAGTTCCAGCTCGTTGTGGTTGACCTCGATAGAACGGACCAGGTGCTTGAGCACCGTCGTCTTTCCGGCTCTCGGCGGCGACGCGACCAGCGCCCTCTGACCCCTGCCCAGCGGAGTCAACATATCGACTATCCGAGCGGTGGGGTCCTCAGGTTCTTGGGAACCTGCAAAAACCAGGCGTTCGTCTGGGAACACCGGGACTTGCTCATCAAAAGACACGCGCTCCGTCGCGGCCTCGGGAGGACCCCCGTTGACCGCCAGCAGCTCCACCATCGCAGGGTTCTTCTCGTTGCGGCCCGCAGGGCGCGACGTACCACTTAGATGGACGCCTTTGTCAAGGTTGTACTGCCGGACCATTTTGACCGGAACATAGGCATCGTCTTTGGACGGCAGCGCACCGTCGACTCTCAGGAACCCGTAGCCCTCGGGACGCAGTTCGAGATAGCCGGCGACCGGAACAACATCGCCGTTGTAGGGCTCGCTCGTGTCCTTGTTGTTCTCCCGCTCCCTACCCCGACGGCGTCTGCGCCTGTTGCCGGGCTCGGCCTCCTGTGCCGCCGTTTGAGCAGCGGGGTCTCCGGCGTCCGAGGCCTCTGATTCGGGTTCGGCTGCCCGCGAAGCATCTTCTGCGGCGGTTTCGGCGGTCTCGGCGGTCTTGTCGTCATTGCCTGAACCGGCGGCGCCGGCGTTGGCCTCGGTGTGTGCGGTGGACTCGGTCGCTGCAGCTCCGGGTTCGGCGGAGCTGGCGTCAGTGCCGTTCACCAATTCGAGTATCAGGTCGATGATCTCGCCCTTGCGAGCCCGGGTCGGCGGCTTCTTGCCCAGCGTGCTGGCGATTTCGGTGAGTTCTTCGCGGTCTTTGCGTTGAAGGGTCGACCGGCGCATCTCCGCGGTTTCCACGGATTCGTCTCCTCATGATCGTGAGTGTCGCTGCATCCGGCAAATGACGACCAGGGTCGTAGGAAATACGACTCACCATCGGCAAACGGGGCAGCGCACAACAGGTTAGGAGCGCAGAACCCCAGCCGCAACCAGACCCTGCCCGCAGCCCGAGCGGCCCGCCCGCGGCCCGCCCGCGGCCCGAGCGGCCCGGTGAGCGCAGCGAACAGGAGCGGGAGACGGAGCGCAGCGAACAAGAGCGGGAGACGGAGCGCAGCGAACAAGAGCGGGAAACGGAGCGCAGCGAACAAGAGCGGGAAACGGAGCGCAGCGAACGAGAGCGGGAAACAACAGGCTGCAACTCGCAGGCTTGCCTATTTGCGCGCGCTCCTATGGGACTTCGACGCAACCGTCGGCGTCGACACCGAGGGGCACCCAGTCACCGGGAGGGTCAGGGCGCAGGTGCTCGCCGCCGGCCTCGATCAGAGCGCCGACGCTCGGACCGGACCCGCTCAACCAGGCTGCATGTCCTGCCGCCCTCAGCGAACTGACCACTTCAGCGCTGTCGGGCAGCGTGCTCAACCGGGCCGTTTCGTGGACCTGATCGCCGTTGACTCCCACGATGAGGGACCATGAGCCGTTCAACAACCCGGCGTAGACCGCGGCGCAGGATGCAGCGTGGGCGACCACGTCGACTATGTCGAGAGCCTCAGGAAGCACCGCGCGGGCCGAGGCGGTGAACGACACTGAGGCGGGGATCCACATGTAGAACTGGCCGGGCTGCAGACACGGCACATCGGTGTGTATGCGCCCGTCCACCGCAAGGTTCAGCCCCCCATAGGCCGAAGCGGCTGCGTTGTCGGGATGACCTTCGATCTCGTCGGCCACCATGAACGCTGCTTCGCGCGCGCGCAGATGGTCCAACCCGTCACTGCGAAAGCCCAGATACGCCGCTCCGACGCAGGCAGCCGCGCTCGATCCCATGCCTCTCCCGATGGGAAGTTCGCTGCGGAACCACAACCGGTCGAAGGAGCTCCCGGTGCGTTTCAGAGCGGTCCACACCAGGTCGTCGGAGCCGACCGTCTCGAAGCCGTCGAGAGGCTCGTCGGAGAGTTCGTAGTAGCGATCGACCGCCAGAGCCAGCACATCGAACCCGGGACCGAGATTGGCCGAAGAGCCAGGCACTCGGACGCGCATCAGCTGAGCCCGTCCACGCTCAGCCCATTCACGCTCAGCCCATTCACGCTCAGCCCATTCACGCTCAGCCCGTCGATGAAGTCCTCGACAGTCGCGAGGTCGTTGGGAAGCACCGCGTAATCTTCGCGTCGATCGAAGATGTCGGCTAGGTGAGGCGGCAGATCGGGTCTGACTCCGGTCGCCTGCTGAACTGCGTCGGGGAACTTCGCCGGGTGTGCTGTCGCCAAAGAGACGACATGCTCGTCGGGTCGACGGTGGCGCTGAGCCACACCAACGCCCACCGCAGTGTGGGGATCGATCAGCATTCCGTGGGTGTCGTAGACGTCGCTGATGACAGCGAGCGTCTCGGAGTCGTCGATTCGGTCTCCGGCGAATTCGTCGGTCAAGCGCCGATGCTGCTCGGGGGTCAGCGCGGCGGTGCCATGGTCTCGAAATCCGGCTATCAGTTCGGCGGTGGCCGGCCCGTTGCCGTCGAGCAGCTCGTACAGCAGACGCTCGAGGTTCGAGGAGATCTGAATGTCCATGCTCGGCGACAGCGTCGGAACCACCTCCTCGGCGCGCATCTCACCCGTTTCTATCAGGCGCGAGAGGATGTCGTTGCGGTTCGATGCGACGAGGAACCGATCCACGTGCAGCCCCATGCGAGCCGCGACATGGCCTGAGAACACATTGCCGAAGTTGCCTGTGGGAACACAGAAAGTGGTCGCTTGTTGGCCGCGCCCGAGTTGCTGAACAGCCCACACGTAGTAGACGATCTGCACCATCACCCGGGCCCAGTTGATCGAGTTGACCGCGGCCAGACTGTGGCGCGAGCGGAACGGTTCATCGCGGAACATCGCCTTCACCAGATCCTGGCAATCGTCGAATGTTCCCTGGACCGCAACCGCATGCACGTTGGAATCGCTCAAAGTGGTCATCTGGCGCCGCTGCACCTCGGTGGTGCGACCGTGCGGAAACAGCACGACGACGTCTACGTGTTCGCTGCCCCGCACGGCTTCCATCGCGGCCGAGCCGGTGTCGCCGGATGTGGCCCCCACGATCATCACCCGCTGCTGCCGACGTTCGAGTTCGTGGTCGAACAGCCGGCCCACGACCTGCAGGGCGAAGTCCTTGAACGCGAGCGTCGGCCCGTGGAACAGTTCCATCAGATGGTGACCCTCGTCGAGTTGAACCAGAGGGCACACGTCGGGATGGTCGAAAGTGTCGTACGCATCGACAAGCATCGCCTGGAGCTGCTCGCGCTCAACCGCGCCCGCGACGAACGGCTCGATCACTTCGGTCGCAAGGTCGGTATAGGACGACCGCGACGAAGCAGCTCGGTCCGGCAGCGAAGGCCAAGCGGTGGGCAGGAACAGCCCGCCGTCAGGCGCCAATCCGGTCAGCAGAACGTCAGAAAAACCCAGCTCCGACCCTCGGCCTCTGGAGCTGCCGTATACCACGGCCATGGTCAGACCTCGCCACCGATCACCCGAATGGCGCGGTGGACGTCTACTACCACATCCAAATGCTTGAGTTCGGCCATTGTGGCTTTCACCGCGGACTCGCTGGACTCGTGGGTGATGAATATCAAACGGGCGCGGTCTCCGAGGCCTTGCTGCTCCATTGACTGAATCGACACGCCGTGGCGGCCGAACACGTCGGCAACCTGGGCGAGAACCCCCGGCCGGTCGGTCACCGCAAGACTCATGTAGAACGCTGAGCACAGGTCGTCGACTGATCGGATCCGCGCGGGTGCGAGCGCTCCGACCCGACCCGGGGTGCCATGAACCATGTTGGTGGCCGCGTCCACAACGTCACCCAGAACCGCGCTGGCCGTCGGACGACCGCCAGCACCACGTCCGTAGAACATCAGGTCGCCGACCGCCTCGCCCTCAATGAAGACGGCGTTGAAACTGTCACGGACCGCGGCTAACGGGTGTGACTTGGCCACAAGCGCCGGGTGAACCCGGATGGCGATTTCCGGATCGTTGGTGGCATGGTCTCCGAACGCCTCGACCACCGCGATCGCCTTGACCGCGAATCCCATCCGGTCCGCCACAGAAATGTCCTCGGTGGTGATGTTCGATATTCCTTCGTGGAACACGTCGCTCGACTGCACCTCCGCGCCGAAGACGATCGAGGCGATGATCGCGGCTTTGGCGCCCGCGTCGTGCCCCTCCACATCAGCGGTCGGGTCGGCCTCGGCGTAGCCGAGTTCTTGCGCTTCAACCAGTGCCTCCTGATAGTCGATCCGCGCCTCGCTCATCCTGGTGAGGATGTAGTTGGTGGTGCCGTTGATGATCCCCATCACCCGACGAACGGGTTCACCCGCGAGCGACTCCCTCAGCGGTCGCATCAGCGGGATTCCTCCGGCCACGGCGGCTTCAAACAGGAAGTCCACGCCTGCGCTGTCGGCTGCGCTGAACAGCTCCGCGCCGTGGGTTGCGAGCAGCGCTTTGTTGCCGGTGACCACAGGCTTGTTGAGTTCAACGGCCCGGCGCAGCAGGCCCAGCGGTACGTCTACCCCGCCGATCAGCTCAACGATTATGTCGACATCGGGGTCTTCGACCAGCGACACGGGGTCATCGGTGAACACTTCGGGCTGCAGATTGAGCCCGCGGTCCTTGTCGAGCGAACGAACCGCAATCCGCGTGACCCGAAGCTCAACGCCTGTGCGAGCCTGGATCGTGGCTCGCCGTTGGTCCAACAAGGACGCGAACGCGCCTCCGACATTGCCGCATCCGAGCACACCGATCGATACCTGCTTCACGGGCGACGAGCGTAGCTGACACCCACCTGCGTCAAGCGGAGATTTGCAGCGAGCGGGATAGCGGACAACCGAAACGCTATGCGATTGAGTAATTATTCTGTTATTCTACGATTCTCAATGTCATCTATTCACCGAAAAGTCGCTCCAGTCGGACGGGCCGACCATGAACGCGCTGTTTTGCGGCTGGTGCAGGGTCCCGGTGTGGTCCCAACGCCGACAGGCGCCGCGCATGTGGCCAATGTCGGAGAACCCGCAGTGGTTGAGACCGTCTCTGGCGATGGCAGCCTCGCCGATGTACTCGCCGAGCGCGGCCGGTTGAGCGAGACGGAATGCCGCGCGATCGGCTCCCGGATCACTGCAGCGTTGGAAGCGATACATGAACGCGGCATCGTCCACGGCGACGTCAAACCCGCCAACATCGTCATCGCCCCCGACGGAGACCTCTGGATCGCCGATTTCGATGCAGCTGGAGCCCCATCGAGTCCCCGCTCGCGGGGCACGCCCCAGCGGCTCCGCAATCAAGCCACGCTCGACCCAAGAGACGACTTCGTCGGGTTGGCTCTGCTCGTTGCGGAATGCGCCACAGGCATTCTGATCGACCCGACCGCCGAGTGGACGGCATCGGCATTGACTCAACTCGGCTGCGGCAGCGAACTCGCTCACGATCTAGCGGCGGTTCTTGCCGACCCCAGCGATCCGCGACGCATTGCCTCGCTGCTGGGTTCGCCCGAGGACTCGCTGCCCCGTGCCGCGGAGAATCGCACCGGCAGCGATCCCACACCGACCATCGATTTCGAACCGACCGCCATCGCTGGTCTCGACCCGTTGCCGACCACGACCGAAGCGTTGAACCAACCCTCAACCCCCGTGCGCTGGCAGCAGACGATCCAGCGGACGCTCAACGACCAGCTGATGTGGCTGCGCAAGAAACGGCATAAAATAGCTCTTCGGAAATGAGGGGGAGTAGGGGTTGTGGGTATCCGCTGTTGGGTTGTGACTGGGTCGGCACAAAACGGTTATTCAGTGGGTGGCGGGGCCGCCCCGCCCAACCAGACTTGGAGGTCGTAGTTCGTGTAGTTGTCAACGTTGATGCCGCTGTGGAAGGGCACCCACCGCGGGTCTGCGAGGAAAGTGTGGTGTTCGGGCAAGCTGTCAGGTGACACCGGGTAGCTGTCGATGAAAATCATGCGCGGGTCCGAGGTGGTCCCGTCGTCGTGCCAGACCGAGTAGGAGACGGTTTCTTGCGCGACTTCGATGACGGTGCCGTTGTTGATGTCCAATATCGCGAAATAAGATCTCAAATCACCAATGGTCTGTTGTTGAATCAACTGCTCCAAACCCGGCGGCGAAGTCGGCGCTGTCAGGAACCCGCTCACCAATACATAATCACCGCGTTGCGGGTTGAGCCTGTTCTCCCCGAGCTTGAAAGCGCGGCTCAGGTCGACAGTAGTCGACATGTCCGCGGTGACCGAAACAGCGATGTTTGCAGGGTTGTCGGTGCCTTGCCATCCCTCGATCTCAAAGGGGGCCCGCTCACCGGGCTGCACCGTCAAGGGCCACCGCCAACTCAAATCCCCCACCGCCACAACCACGTTGCGCGCGTACAGGCCCTCTGACAGATTGTGCACCAACCCGCGCACAGTCCCGTCTTTGACGCTCACCGTGTCAGCCAACACCACAACCTCATCGCGTGCTTCGAGCGGGAACTCCCGCTCGAACATGCCGTGATAACCCAACAAAACCCCATCAGGCCACCATTTGCGCCAGTTTCCGGCCTCTATTCGGTCCCGATGTGCCAGCGCCTCAGCTACCGTGGGATGCGCGGGGGAAGTCGACCAGCCATCACCAACATAGACATACCGCCTCCCCCCATCGCGGAGCTACCAACCTCTATGTCCACTACATCTAGGGACCTCGCTGCCGGGCTGGACGACCGTCGTCGGCCACCTGAAGGTCCTGTCCGACGCAGGCCACAGCTTGGGCCACACCGCGAACCGGCTCCCGGCGTCGGTGAAAGATATGAACGGATGCACCGCCAACACCGCCGACGAAGCCGACCTCGGATGCGTGCCCTTCAAAGGCGTGTAACCCTCACGGCGGTCCATGTCGAACAGGAAACAAGCGACCTCGGTTGTGTCGGACCACCTGCACTCACGCGGCACTACCCCGCCGTCGGAATCGTCCCAACCCTCAACAATGTGAACGTTGAGGTCAGCGCTGTCAGACACATAAATCTTGTCAAACGTCGACTTGCACAGACCGCTCGAATCAGAGACCTCGTGAGCAGAGACCGCGATCATTATCGCCGCCAGCCTCTTCTCGCTCAAAGGCTCCCCGCTGGGATTGTCACAAGGGCGAGCCGCCGCCGATCGAGCGACCTTCATAATCCCGTCGTACGCGCCCCGCGTCACCCAATACAGCGACGAGTCCACCGAACAGGCAACAGAAGCGCTCCAACCCGAAAAGACCTCCCCAACCCCCGGCGTGGTCACCCCCAGCCTCGCCCTGTAGGTGAAATCACCCCGGCCCGCGATGCGGCAGACACAGCGGCCGCAGCGACCACGGCAGCCTGACGGCGAGACTTCACAAGACCACCGTACCAAACAACACGAAGCGCATCTTGCCTAGCGCATCGTCCGGCGATCAGGGACGATTCGCTCGCCCGGTTGTGCCGACACGGGCCTCCTGCGGGCGGTCAGCCCAGGCGTCAGTTCGCACCGACCCAACGATTCAGCGGGCTCAAAGGTCGAGGCGGGTGAGATCGTCGAAGGTCTCCCGGCGCACGACAAGGCGCGCCGTTCCGTCAGACACGAACACCACCGGGGGACGCGGCACCTTGTTGTAGTTCGAACCCATCGAATGGCCGTACGCGCCGGTCACCGCCGTGGCCAGAACGTCACCGACCGCCAAATCAACCGGAACCTGAGCATCGCGCACCAACAGGTCACCCGACTCGCAGTGCTTGCCGACCACCGTCACCGTCAGCGGCCGCTCAGCCTCAACCACACGAGGCAGGAACGCCTCATAACCCGAGCCGTAGAGGACCGGACGAGGGTTGTCGCTCATGCCGCCGTCGACAGACACATAGGTGCGAACACCGTCGATTCTCTTGATCGTGCCAACCGTGTAGAGCGTGACCGCGGCGGCCGCGGCAATCGACCGCCCGGGCTCGGCCAACACCTTCGCCGTCACCCCGAGATCGGCACAGGTCTCGATCACGGCCTCGCCCCACTCGGTTATCGTCGGCGCCGATTCGTCGGTCACATAGGCGACACCGAGTCCACCGCCCACGCTCATTTCGGGCAGGTCGTAACCGGCAGCCGTCTCAGCGATCACCGCCACCGCTCGTGCCAACGACGAAACAGCGAACACCTGACTGCCGATATGGGCATGAACACCCACCAGTTCCACCGAAGACGACGCCCGGGCGCGTTCGATCGCTGCATCGGCATCCCCGGTAGAGACGGTGAACCCGAACTTGGTGTCGTCGTGGCCGGTCGCCACGAACTCATGGGTCTCCGCCTTGATGCCAGGGGTCAAGCGCAGCAGCACCTTGGGGCAGAGACCGTGGGCTTCGTGCAGCGAGTCGAGGCGGTCGAGTTCGTCGAACGAATCAACGACGATCCTGCCCACGCCCGCCTCGAGCGCGGCGGTCAACTCGAACATGGACTTGTTGTTGCCGTGCATCACGAGCCGATCAGCCGGCACACCTGCCGACAGCGCAACATGGAGCTCCCCACCGGTGGCAACGTCAAGGTGCATTCCTTCGGAATACGCGAGCCGAGCCATCTCAGCGCAGAGAAATGCTTTCGTCGCATAAGCCACACCGTCACCGAACACCGCCACGGCCTCGCGGCAGCGGTCGCGTAGATGCTGCTCGTCGTAGACGAACAGGGGTGTGCCGTACTCCGCGGCCAGATCAAGCAGGCCGCAGCCGCCTATCCGGAGTTGCCCGTCTACCAGTTCAGCGGAGTCGGGAAGCAGGCGGAAGGGGACCGGAGACATGGTCACATCGATTCAGGCGCGGAGACGCCGAGCAGGTCAAGGCTGACGCCGAGTCCGATGCGTGTCGCCTCCACCAGCCACATCCTCCCTTGACGCACCTGTTCGTCGAGGTCGTCGCGCAATATCGGGCAATCGTGCCAGAAACCGTGAAGCGCCGCCGCGCATTCCCTGGCCCAGGTCGTCACCTGGTGCGGCGCCCTGGCCTGCATCGCCCGCTCAACGACCTCCGGCAGCTCCGAGAGCACCCGCAACAACGTCAACTCGCGTTGATGGGTGAGGACCGACAAATCAACCTCGGCCAGCGGCCACAAGGAGACGCCCCGCTCTTCGGCTCGACGCGCCAGCGAATGCACCCGCGCGTTCGCATACTGCACGTAGTACACAGGATTCTCACTCGACTCGGCCACCACCAGATCCACATCGATCGTCTGGGTCGTGTCGATCGACTGCAACAGGAACGTCAAGCGGGCCACGTCAGCGCCGGCCAGCTCAACCAGCTCTCGAGCCTCCACCATCGTTCCCGCGCGCTTGGACAGCCGCACCTCGGTACCGTCGCGGACCAGTGTCACGTGCTGACCGATGAGCACCTCGTAGCTGTCGGCTGGGTGGCCCAGCATCTGCATCGCCGCGCTCATCCTTTTGACATAGCCGTGATGGTCCGCCCCCAGGATGTCGATCAGCAGATCACCCCGGGAGTACTTCTGCTGGTGATAGGCGATATCGGGCAGGAAGTAGGTCGGCTGCCCGTCGGACTTGATGAGAACCCGGTCCTGATTGTCGCCGAACTCGCTGGTGCGCAGCCAGGTTGCGCCCTCGGACTCATAGACGTGTCCGCCTTCGGTCAACACCGCCAGGGTCGCTTCCACCGCGCCGGACTGCGCCAGGCGGTTCTCGGATGCCCAGTGATCGAACTCGGCGTTCATCGAGGCGAGCACCTCGACCTGTTCGAGGTGAGCACGCTCAGACCCCCACGCGACCGGATCGGCCGTGGCGGGCATCTGTTGGGCCCATTCGGTGATGTAATCGCCGAAGTAACCGCCTTCGGGAGGGTCCTGACCGGCCTTGCGGGCCGCCAGCGAAGCCCCGAACAACGACATCTGCTCCCCGCGGTCGTTGACGTAGAACTCACGAGTCACCTCGAAACCGCAACGCTCAAACAGGCGAGCCAGCGAGTCGCCGTAAGCGGCCCAACGGCCATGTCCCGCATGCAGCGGACCTGTCGGGTTGGCCGACACATATTCGATGTTGACCGATGAGCCCGCGCCGATCGCCGACCGGGCGAAACCCTCAGTGCCCGCTTCGGTGATGTCCACCAGCACTTCGTGCAGCCAACTGGGCGCCAACCGGAAATTTACGAACCCCGGACCCGCAACTTCGGTGGCTGTCACATGTCGGGGAGGATCGGCGTTGAGCGCGTCCGCCAACTCTTGGGCCAGCTCGCGAGGGACGCGACCGGCGCGCTTGGCAGTCGTCAGCGCAACGTTGGTCGACCAGTCACCATGGGAGGGATTGGCCGGCCGTTCTATCGATATCTCTTCGGGCAGCACGTCGATACCCGCGCCGACCAGAGCCGCGGCAAGCGCAGAGCGAAGATGTTGACGAACATCCATGGCCGAACCTCGACGAAATCGAAAGTGACAGGGAGCGCCCGATCCTACCTCCCCAACCGAAACACACGCCGCAACTCAAGCGCGACGCTCGGCTGAACCAGCAGTCTGGCCGACGGTCCGCAAGCCGGATGCCCGAATGAACCGCCCTGTCATGGGGTCACGCCGCAAGCGGGGGCGGTAGCATTGGCCGACCCCTAGGGGTGAGCCCTCGTAGCTCAGAGGATAGAGCATCGGCCTCCGGAGCCGTGTGCGCAGGTTCGAGTCCTGCCGAGGGCGCTCCGAAGTGATATATTTTTGGATGCATTCCAAGCAGGTGCCTTTACGTTTACCCGAAAGCCTGCTCGTCGATCTCGACGCTCTGGTCTCAAAGGGCAGATACCGTTCTCGCTCAGCAGCAATCCGCGACGGGATCGAGGCGATCTTGAGCGCGGAACGCCAGCGTCAGATCGACCACGAGATCGTCGACGGATACACCCGACACCCTCCCGGCGAAGCAGAGCAACAGGCCGCATTCACCTCGATGCGAGACGCCATCGCCGAGGAACCTTGGTGAACAGGCCCGACCGAGGTGAAGTTTGGTGGGGAGAGATCGAAGACGTAGGCCGGCGCCCGTTCCTCATCATGACGCGACCTGCGGCCATTCCGCTTTTGAACCGAGTGGTCGCCGCCCCGATCACCCGCACAAGGCGCAACATCGCAACCGAACTCCCACTGGGACCAGACGACGGCCTACCCCGAGAGTGCGCTGCCAGCTTCGACAACCTGCGAGTCGTGCCCAAAGCCCTCCTCGTCGAACGCATCTGCGCTCTGGGTCCGGACCGTCTCGCCCAAGCCTGCGCGGCCTTGCGCACCGCGGTGGCCTGTTAGCCCAAACCTCAACACCCTGACTCCGACCTGAAACGCTGAAGAGCCAGTATTTCTCGGGCACGCAATCCCCTACCGTTCAGACCCCTCCCGTTCAGAACCGCAGTTGCGTCGTGCTGAACTGCCTCAGCCGCACCTCAATCATTGCATCCTGGTACGACACCCCGTTCGTATCGGCCCGTTGCGTCTTGAGCGACTACCTTGAACCCATGGCCGCCACCCAAGCACCCCCGGCAAAGAAGCCGCGTTGGACATACCAGTGGAAAGAGCTGTTCGACGAGGTGATCACCAGCGGACTCTGCACTGGCTGCGCCGGATGCGTGATCTCGTGCCCGCACGACGTGATCGGCTACGAACACGAACCTGGCGCATACACGCCGTTCCACCTCGAGGAGGAGTTGGGGCTCGACGACTGCATCCACGGGCAGAAGGGCTGCACATCATGCACCCGCGCATGCCCCCGTTTCCGCATGTGGGAGCCCGAGGCCGACATGCACCTCTTCGGTCGCGAACGCAACCCCGAGGAGGTGTCGGGCATCTACTCCGACATTCTGTTGACCCGAGCCTCAGACGATTTCGTGTACCAGACCGGCCAGGACGGTGGCCTGGTCTCGGCAATCCTCATCTGGTGCATCGAGAACGACGTCATCGACGGGGCCCTGACCAGCGGCGTGGAGAACCTTCCCAACGGAGAACCCGGCTGGAAGGCCTTCCCAATGGTCGCCACCAACCGGGACGAAGTCCTGCGAGGCGCAGGGAGCCGCTACACCTACTCCGCCAACACCATGGCCTTCAACGAAGCCAGGGACCGGGGCCTCGAGCGTCTCGCTCTGGTGGGCATGAGCTGCCAGACCTCGGTGGCGCCGGTGATGTGGCACCGCAAGGTCGGCAAGGTCTCCAAACCGATCAAGCTCAACATCGGCCTGCTCTGCTCCAAATCATTCGACGACTCCCTCTTCGACGAACTGTTCGAGGTCAAATACGGCCTCGCCAAGGAGAACATCTCCAAAATGAACATCAAGGGCGTCTTCCAGATCTGGACCAAGGACGGCGGCTACCACGAGATCAACCTCAAGGAGTGCCACGCCTGGACCCGCGAGGGCTGCCACCTCTGCCCCGACTTCGCCGCCGAACACGCTGACATCTCGACGGGGGGCATCGGCGAGCTCACCGACTGGACCCTGACGATCGTTCGCACCGAACTAGGGCGTGCCGTCATCGACGCAATGGTGGCCGACGGAGTGATCGAAACCAGACCGGGAGACGACGACCCCGGGGCGATCGCGCTCATGCACAAACTCGCCCAGAAGAGCCGCGACCGGTGGCCCGACTGGGCCCAACCCGCCGCTAAGGTGACCGTCTCGACCAAACCAGTGGGGTGACAAGCATGGATATCGAATTCTGGGTGGACCCGATTTGACCGTGGTGCTGGGTGACGGCCCGTTGGGTCGTCGACGAGGTGAGACCAGCCCGTGACCTCAACATCACTTGGCAACCGATCAGCCTGCTGCTGAAGAACCAGCCCGATGAAGATTCTCCCTTCTATGAGTCCACCAACCGGACCTACCGCCTGTTGCGGGTGATGGAATCAGTGCGCGCCACCGAGGGCGAGGAAGCCGTCTTCGAGCTGTACTGGGAATACGGCCGACGAATCCACCACGACCAGGAGTTCGACTTCGACCTGACCGAAGCGCTCGAGAGCGTCGGGCTCGACGCTTCGCACACCGCGGCCTACGACTCCGAAGCCTTCGATGCCGAGATCGCGCAGCGACATGATGCCGGTCTGGCTCTCTGCGGAGACGACGTGGGCACTCCCATCATCGCCTTCGACAACCGCAACGGCGAAAAGCAGGCTTACTTCGGTCCGGTCATCACCCGAGTTCCTTCAACCGAGGACTCCTTGGACATGTGGGACTCTCTGGTCACGATGATGAACATCGACGGGTTCTGGGAGCTCAAGCGCACCCGCACCGAACGCCCCGAGTTCGGCGCCCGCCCCTAGACCCTGAGGTCTGCACCCATACCGTTTCAATCACCAAGACGGCGGGAGACTGAGTTCACGCGCGCCGCCGCTGAGCGCATGCGCTACTGGGGGTCACACCCTTCGAACAGTGCGCGCACCGCGGGGTCGATGTCCTCAGGGTTGTCGCGCAGGCGTTTCTCGGCGTCTTTGAAGTCGTCGAAATCATCGGCGTAACGCTCCGCCAGTCCCTCGAAAGCGCATTCACAGTAGGACACGGCTTCAGAAGCGGTCATGCCTCCACCCTCGTTCGCCGCTTGACAGGAGCGCATGAAGTTCTCCTCCAGCGTGCCGTCGGCTCTCGCCTCCTCCCAATTGCCCGGGTCGTTGTTGGAAGCGCAACCTGCAGCACACACAGCCAGGCAGATCAGCACAAGGCCGATCACGCCCGAGCGTCGAGTCGACCGAGGTTTGTTTCTACGAGTCATGCCGCCGCGAGGCTAGCGGTTGATGACCGCATTTTGGTGACGCTGACCACAGCAAAGTTGATTCAGGAAGCCTCCAACTCACGGGCACGGGAGAAAATCGCATCGAGCATCGGCTCGGTCAACCGTCCGGTGAAGGTGTTCTGCTGGCTCACGTGAAAGCTGCAGAGCAAGGTCATTCCGTTGTCGAGAGGAATCTCCCGACCGTGCGTGAATTTGGGACGGGGTCGAAGTCCGAAGTGCCGGCAGATCACATTGTGCGCGAAACCTCCCAACACCACGATGACCTTGACCGAGGTGAGCGCAGCCAGCTCAGCCGACAGGAACGACTGACAATTGTCACGCTCCTCCGTTGTCGGCTTGTTGGCCACCGGTGCGCACTTCACCGGCGCTGTGATCCAAGCACCCGACAACGTCAAGCCGTCATCGCGGCTCGTAGACGACTCCTGGGAGGCGTAGCCGGCGCGCCACAACGCCCGATACAGCCAGTCACCGGAGCGGTCGCCGGTGAACATCCGCCCGGTGCGATTGGCGCCATGGGCCGCAGGGGCCAGCCCGAGCACCAGCAAACGAGCCTCAGGGTCGCCGAAACCTGGCACGGGCCTAGCCCAGTATTGTTCATCACGGTAAGCCGCACGTTTGACGCGGCCGACCCGTTCACGCCACTCAACCAGCCGAGGACACCGGCGGCACTCAACAACCTCACCCTCGATCTGATCAAGCCCCGGAATCTGATCATGCAGGGCGCCAGAACTCGGATCGGGTGATTGCATGACCCACAGGGTACGTTGTGCAGCAGCCATGGCCCGCAAATCAGACACCCCGAAGCCGACTCTGGTGCTTTTTGTTCGCCACGGACAGACGCCCACGACCGGAGCGTCACTCCCGGGCAGAGCACCGGGCCTGCATCTCGCGGATGAAGGGGTGGCCCAAGCCGAAGCCGCGGCCCAACGGATCGCCGCACTCGACTCCGTCGGCGCGGTGTACGCCTCGCCGCTGGAACGCACGCAACAGACTGCGAAGCCGATCGCTCGATCACAAAAACTCCGAGTACGAAAGTCCCTCGGACTGATCGAATGCGACTTCGGGGCTTGGACCGGACGCAGACTCGCCGATCTGCGCAAGTTGCCGGAGTGGAGGCAAGTCCAGCGCTATCCGAGCGGGTTCCGATTCCCGCGCGGCGAGTCATTCGCGGAGATGCAGAGTCGCGCCCTTGACGCAGTCCACGGTCTCGTCGCGGCCCATCCCAATGAGACGATCGTGGCCGTGTCGCACGCTGACGTCATCAAAGCAGTCGTGGCATCAGCGACCGGCACCCACCTCGACCTGTTCCAGCGCATTGCGGTGTCCCCCTGCTCCATCACTGCGATTCTCTACACCTCCGAAGGCCCTGTCGTCCTGACCGTGAACTCGACGGGTGACGACCTCAAAACCCTGGTGCCGTCATGAGCCAATCCTTCGACTTTCGAGAGCTCGACTTTCTCACAGTCGGAACGCTCGGTCCGAGGGGGCAACGCGAGTTCTTCCTCCAAGCCCGCAGCGAAGGTCGACTGGTGTCGCTGAAGGTCGAGAAGCAGCAGGTGGCGGCGCTCGCCGAATACCTGGACCGCGTGCTCAAGGAACTACCCGAAGCGGCGGGTGAAATCGGTGATCCGCCCCAAGACCTCGACCTGCGGGAGCCGGTGGTGGTGGAGTGGACCGTCGCCAGTCTTGCCATTGCATACGCCCAGGAACTGGATCGTCTCGTTGTCGTGGCGGAATCGTTCGTCGATGACGAGGACCAAGAGCCGTTCCAAGCCCGTTTCTTCTTGCAGCGAGGCGAAGTCGCAGGACTCGTCGGACGTGCCCGCACCGTCGTTGCGGCCGGTCGACCACCGTGTCTGTACTGCGGCCAACCGCTCGAAGCCCGCAACGGTGACTGGTGCCCGTGCCGAAACTGAGCGAGAACGAGTCGCCGATTTTTGATCGCGGGCCGATCAGCACCGAACGGGCATTGACGCTGCTCAGCGACGGCGATCTGGAGCTCGTCGGGCGGATGCCGTACTCCTCGAATGCGACCTTTCTCGTAAATCTCTGCCATGCGGGATTGCGAGCTCAGGCGATCTACAAACCGCTTCAGGGAGAGCGACCCCTCTGGGACTTTCCGGACGGGCTGTACCGAAGGGAGGTGGCAGCCTTTCTGGTCGCCGAATGCCTCGGCTGGGATCTGGTCCCTCCCACCGTCGTGCGAGACGACGCCCCTCTCGAGACTGGAGCGCTGCAACTCTTCGTCCCCCATGAATTCGAAGAGCACTACTTCACGTTGCACGAGTCCAGCGACCGCTATGACGATTCCTTTCGGCAGATATGCGCGCTCGACCTGGTGATCAACAACACCGACCGGAAATCAGGACACTGTCTGCTGGGCACTGACGGCAGGATCTGGGCAATCGACCATGGTCTGGCATTTCATCACCAGTTCAAACTCCGCACGGTGCTTTGGGACTTCGCGGGCGAACCACTGCCTGAGCCCTTGCGAGCGGACCTTTGGGGGTTGATCGACCGGGGAATACCCGAGGAAGTCGCAGCCCTCCTCGACCCGCTGGAACAGGACGCGATGCTCACCCGCACCAAGGCCCTGGCCACCAGCGGAGCCTTCCCACACGGCGACAGCAACAGACACCGCTGGCCCTGGCCGCTGGTCTGAACGCGGCTTCAGCGGCTGCCGTTCAACCGGTACTAGTCAACAGGTGTGAAAAAGTCTGTGGATTGTGTGTAAAAAAACAAAGCGTCACAAATGAAAAAAGCCGATAGAGCCCTGAGATTGCGCTCGTTGGTCGGCTCGTCAGCTGCCGAGCGCCTCGATCAGCTTGGGTAGAACCTTGTGGACATCACCCACAATGCCGAGATCCGCAACTGCGAAGATGGGCGCCTCGGAATCCTTGTTGATGGCGATGATGTTCTTCGACCCCTTCATGCCGACAAGGTGCTGGGTCGCTCCGGATATGCCGCAGGCAATGTAGACCGTCGGTTTCACAACCTTGCCGGTCTGACCAACCTGATAGCTGTAGGGAACCCAACCGGCGTCGACGATGGCGCGGCTGGCGCCCGGAGCGGCGCCCACGGCTTCAGCAAGGTCCTCGATCAGCGAATAGGCGTCTTTGTCGCCGAGCCCACGGCCACCAGAGACGACGATGTTGGCTTCATCGAGTTTCGGGCCGTCCGACTCTTCAGCGAAGGTTGCAACAACTCGCGCAGCGCCGGCCGCACCGAGCTCGCCGACGTCGAGATCCTCAACATCGGCTTCAGCACCGCCCACAGGCTCTGCCACAAACGACTTCGGCCTCACCAGGAAGATCCCCGGGTTGCCCGAGGTGTTCTTGGTCATCACATCAGTCGCCCCACCGAAGATCGGTTCGCTCCCGAGCAGATCATCTCCTTGGAGGACAAGGTCCACAATGTTGGTGATGACCGGCGAATTGAGCTTGACCGACAAGCGGCCGGCGACATCACGCCCGTCCTGGGTCGTGCCGATCATGAACGCATCAGGCGCATCCACATCACCGCTCCGGATCGCCTCGGCAACCGCGGCGGCAACCGAGACGCCCTGCATGGCTCCATCAAGGTCACCGGTGGCGTAGACGGTCTCAGCGCCGTGGTCGCCGAGCTCCTCCGCGTGGTCGTCACCATCGGCGCCCATGAACACCTCGACGGTGTCGGCGATCTCGCGGGCTTTGGCCAGCATTTCCAGGGTGATGGTGGCTACGGCATCGCCGTCGGCTTCACCGAACACCCAGATCTTCTCGAGTCCCATATCGTGTCCTCCCTCACAGAACCTTGAGTTCGTCGAGGAAGGCCACGATGCGCTCGTGGGCGTCCCCGTCGTCTTCGATCACTTCACCGGCGTCGCGGGTGGGAGCGTCTTTCACGCTCACGATCTCCTGACCGCCGCCGGCCCAACCAACGGATCCCGCTTCAATTCCGAGATCGTCGATCCCGAGCTCGTCGACCGGTTTCGACTTGGCCGACATGATCCCTTTGAAAGATGGATAACGCGGCTCCACCACGCCGGCCGTCACCGACACCACCACCGGCAGCGGACATTCGACGTCGTCGTAACCCGCTTCGGTCTGGCGCTGCACCTTGGCCACGCCTCCTTCGACAGCAACCGCTTTGGCGAACGTCACCGAGGGGAGCTCCAACAGCTCGGCAACCATTTCAGGCACAGTGCCCGTGTAACCGTCGCTCGACTCGGTCGCGGCCAACACCAAGTCCGGTTCGCTGCGGGCAATAGCGGCAGCGAGAACCCTGGCCGTGCCCAGAGCATCGGTGCCCTTGAGCGCTTCGTCACTCACCAGCGTCGCGCTGTCGGCGCCCATGGCAAGCGCAGTGCGCAGACCGGTCACCTGGTTGTCGGGGGCCATCGAGACCAGATGCACCGAACCGGCGCCGGCCGTGTCGACGAGCTGCAGAGCCATCTCGACTCCGTAACTGTCGGATTCGTCGAGAATCAGCTTCTGATCACGGACGAGCGTCTTGCTGTGGGGATCGAGCGCACCGGGGTCGGCCGGGTCGGGGATCTGTTTAACGCATACAACGACTTTCATAGCCCACGAGTCTGCCAGCGAGGTCGACGAATGCCTATCTGTGTTGAGCGGATAGTTTTGATGTTCTTGCGCGTCCTCTTCATCGTCAATTCTGTCGCCTCCTCGGTCACCGCCCGCCGCCGGGTGATCACCCACAAGATTCTGTCGGCTGACCACGATGTGACCCTGGCCGAGACCAGTCGTTCCGGGCATGCCACGCGCCTCGCGCAGTCCGCGGCCAACGACAACTACGACCTCGTTGTGGTGCTCGGGGGCGACGGCACCGTGAATGAGGCCGCCAACGGCCTTGCAGGCACCGAGACCGCCCTGGCGACACTCCCCGGCGGTTCAACCAACGTGCTCGCTCGCATACTCGGCCTTCCCGACGACCCTGCCGATGCTTCCCTGGTCCTGCTCGACGCCATCGACCGGGGTTCGATTCACCGCATCGGGCTGGGAGCGGTCGAGGGTCGGTACTTCCTGTTCCATTGCGGTGTCGGTTTCGACGCGGCAGTCGTGGAACAGGTCGAGACACGCGGTCCGTGGAAGAGGTGGGCGGGCCATCCCCTGTTCGTGTGGGCTGCGCTCGACACCTGGGTCCGGGGGGTTGATCGTCGCAAGGCCCCGATACGGGTGACCGGGCCGAACGGTGAAGACCTGTCGGAGGGTTTCTTGACGGTGGTTATGAACACCAATCCCTACACCTATCTGGGCAACCGTCCAATCGATCTTGTTCCGGGACTCACCCTCAAGGATCCACTTGCAGTGGTGACCCTCGAGCAACTCCGACTTTCGAGCCTCGGCCCCGTCCTGGCCGGCGCGCTGCGAGGCAGAGAACTGAGTGAGCGGCGCGACGTCGACGTCCGCACCGACATGCGCTCACTGGTCATCGAATGCGACCCTCCGGCGCCGTATCAGGTCGACGGCGACTATCTCGGCGCCGGCAAGCGGTTGCGATTCACCTGGACGCCCGATCGTCTCTCGCTGCTGATGCCCGAGGCGCCCTAGCCCGAGGCAGCTCAGCCGGCTCTGGTCCGCTGAGCCCACCGGGCCGTTCGGGCCACGGAACCGCCCGCTCTGGTTCGCTAAGCTCACCGGGCCGCTCGGGCCACGGGTCAGCCGTGCTTGTCGATGACGCTTCTCGCCACGTCGGGAACGTTGGTGCAGATTCCATCGACGCCCATCTCGATGAGCTGAACCATCCGCTCCGGGTCGTCGACAGTCCACACGTTCACCAGCAGACCCGCAGCATGGGCCCGGTTGACGAAATTGACATCGACAAGCACATCCCAGGGATGGATGGCAACCATCTCGTGGGCGACCGCACGACCGATGGCACTGACTGGATCGGTCATCTCATACAACAGCCATCCGCACGGAATCGAAGGATCGACAGCGCGGATCCGATCGACCGCGTCGATGTTGAACGAGGTGATCAGCGCCCGCTCGGGACCGAGATACGCCTGCACCAGACCCGCGACCGCATCGGCCACCAGATGGTCCTCGTCGTAGTCGGGATCGTTCGGAAGGTTCTTGATCTCAATGTTCACGCTGATCGACTCGCAGGCTTCGAGCGCCTCGGCGAGACTCGGGATGTACGGCGGCAGCTCGTCGCTGGAGACCTCCGCAAGTATCCGCCCATCGGCGAGGTGGGCATCGTGATGGACCACGACCACGCCGTCGGCGGCACGGCGCGCATCGAGCTCGACCCATTCGGCGCCCATCGTCTGGGCCAGACAGAACGCGGGCAACGTGTTCTCCTGGGCTGCTTTGGACGCCCCTCGATGCGCGATCACATAGGTCATTGCTCAAAGTCTCGCGGATATCGGCGCGACAAGTACACCGGTTTCTTCATTGCGGGTCAGAAAAAAGAGAACAAGTTTCAAGAAAACACTTGCGCTGAAAGAGAACCTGTTCCTATTATTGCCGAGTCGCTGGGGGTACCGGCGAGGCTAGACGGCCCAAAATAGTGCAGTAGGAGGACGAACGTGGCCCTTACAGCTGAGGCGTTCGCATCAGCAATCGACTGGAGAGCCGATGCCGCATGCCGCGACACAGACCCTGCTCTGTTCTTCCCGGTTGGGACCACCGGACCCGCAGTCGACCAGATCGCGTCCGCTAAAGAAGTCTGCTGCTCTTGCCTCTGCAAGGACGCATGCCTCGATTTCGCCCTCTCCACCAACCAGGACACCGGTGTCTGGGGAGGCACCTCCGAAGAAGAGCGTCGGATCATCCGCCGACGCCTGCGCGCCGCATCAGCCCTGGCCAAGCCACGCGCCTGACCACTCAGTCGACCCAGAGCCTCGGCCGGCAGCGAGACTGCAGCGGTCCCTAGCCCAAGGGCAGCGCCGGACCCGGGCGAGGAACCCGCACATCGACGATCGTTCCCGACCCCTCCGCATCGGAGCCGCCGCCGGTGTCCGGACGAGCAAACGTGATCCGGCCACCAAGATCCGAAACGACGAAGGTGCGGACGATCGTCAACCCCAGACCGGCGTCACGGTCGAGCGAGAATCCATCGGGGACACCGGGGCCGTGGTCCTCGACACAGATCGACAACTCCTTGCTGTCGCCACCCAGTCGGACTGTGACCGGGTGATCGGACTCGGAACCGTGATCGATGGAGTTCTGCAACAACTCGGTGACGACCACCGCCAAAGGCATCGAGACGTCTCCGGTGAGCGCGCCGATACTCCCTCTCACCTCGATCTTCAGCGGCCGCTCCGGCGCACCGAGACCCTCCTCAACCATTCGCACCAGCCTGCTGACGACCGCGTCGAAGTCGACGATGTCCCCTGCATCGGCAGTCAGGGTCTCGTGGACCACCGCGATCGACCCGATCCGACGAGCTGATTGCTCGACCGCCGCGATCGCCTCGGGCGAAGAGAGACGCCTGGTCTGCAAACGCAGCAGGGACTGGATCGTCTGCAGGTTGTTCTTCACACGGTGATGGATCTCACGGATCGTCGTGTTCTTGGAGATCAACAGCCGATCCCGGCTGCGAAGCTCAGAGATGTCGCGCAACAGACTGACGGCTCCGGTAACGCGCCCATCCTCAATCAATGGATGGCAGCGAACCACCACACACGCATCTTCGGCCTCTTCGAATTCGTCGACTGTGCTGTGACGCGAGGAGAACGCCCGCCGCATCGCCGACTCGTCGATGCCCAACTCCCGCAACCGCCTGCCCTCAAGGTTGCTCAGCACGCGCAGGCGATGCATGGCAGAGACCGCGTTGGGCGACGCGTATTCGATACGCCCCTCACGGTCCAGAACCAGCACACCGTCACCCACACGCGGCTCACGCAGTTCGCCGACCCGCTCCGATTCAACGAAGGGGAAGGCGCCGTCGACGACCATCTGCGCCAACCGCTCCCCGACGGCGCGGTACGGGCGTTCAACCGGACTTCGGTGGCGGACGAACGCCGATTCTGCTTCTCTGGTGAGCACCGCCACGATGTCTCCATCGCCACGCACGGGGATGTACTCGACGGCTATCTGCGCGCCCGCTCCGGGCATCCTGATGTCCTCCTCCACCAGTTGGTCGTCGTGGTCGGGACCATGCAGGTCACTTCTGGTGATCAGACCCTGCAACCGTCTGCGTTGTTGGATGGCTCGCGCCAACAGCGGGTGATCGGTGTCCGACACCTTCTGCCCCACCGGGTCGCCGTAGTGAACCGTCGTTCCCGTAACGGAACGCGTGTGCCCCAAGACGACGAATTCGCCCTCTTCGCTGATGCTCGTCGCTCCGTTCCCCGGAACGTACAGCAGCAGGTCGCTGAAAGACAGGTCACTCAACAGCGACCATGAACTGACCAACCGCTGAAGATGGGAAATAGCCGAGGGATCGAGATTTGTCTTCGCTCTGGCAATCTCCGCGAGGCTGGCCACCGCAAATCCCGCCTTGGATCAGCCGAAGCCGATCGGGTTGCCCCCTTCGGGGCCCAGTTCGACGAACGCGATCCTCGCCGCCGCCACCGCCACTTCCTTGCCCTTCTCGTCGGTCAACCACAGCGTCGCGGCAGCACCGCTGATCGCCTCGTCAATCGAAGCCTTGACAGCGGAACGGTCGGACTTGTCGTGAAGCTGAACGACGATCTCGCGGGGATGGTCACTCACTCCTATGCGGACATCCACAGTCTTTTTCTCCTAATTCGGGTCGGCGCACTGACGCACTCCACCAATCTAACCCAGGACCAATCTAACCCAGAACCAATCTAACCCAGAACCAATCTAACCCAGAACCAATCTAACCCAGGACGGGTTATTGCAGGGTGTTTCCGGCACCGGGCGGACCTGTCAGTTGATTATCAGTTCAGGATGCGACCGTTTCGAGGGCTTGTGGGTCTCTATCCACTGAGCCATCTCCGCAAAGACAGCCGACGCCTCACTTTGCGGGTCCACCGCCATGATCGGCTCACCCTGGTCCGAGCCCTCGCGCAGCGCGATCGCCATCGGAATCTGCCCGATGAGGTCGACCTCGAGGCGTCTGGCAAGCTCAGCGCCGCCGCCGGCTCCGAACAGATAGTAGCGTTTGCCGTCGTCGCCGGTGAACCACGTCATGTTCTCGATCACCGCTTTCACCTTGATCTTCACCTGCTCGAACATGAACGCCGCCCGCTGAGCGACCCGTTGGGCCGCGGGGTTGGGCGTGGTGACGACGTAAGCCTCCGAACGAGGAAGAAACTGGGCCAGCGACAACGAGATGTCACCCGTGCCCGGAGGCAGGTCGACAAGAAGGAAATCGGGGTCGTCCCAGAAGACGTCGGTCAGGAACTGCTCAAGCGCCTTGTGCAGCATCGGACCCCGCCAGATCACCGGTTGATCTTCACGAGCGAAGAAGCCCATCGAGACACAGCGGACACCATGGGTCTCCGGCGGAATGATCATGTCGTCGATCACTGTCGGTGCATGCTCCACACCGAGCATCCGCGGGATCGAGAAACCCCAGACGTCGGCATCGACGACAGCAACGCTGTGACCACGCTGCGCCAGGGCAATCCCCAGATTGGCAGTCACCGACGACTTCCCCACGCCGCCCTTGCCGGAGGCGATGAGCAGGGTGCGGGTTCGATTGCCCGGCTGAGCGAACGGAATCGCACGCCCCTGCGCGTGGCCGTGAGCCGGCTGCGACCCCGCTGTCGCCGCGGGGTCACCGTGCAACATCTCGCGGATCCTGGCTCGCTGCTCGTCTCCCATAACGCCGAAATCGATCGTCACGACCTTGACTCCATCGAGAGCGGTGACGGCTCCTGACACCCGGTTCTGGATCTCGTTGCGCAGCGGGCATCCGGCGATCGTGAGATCGATGCCGACCTCCACGTGGCCGCCGTCGATGGTGGCCGAGCGAACCATGCCCAGATCCACGATGCTGCGGTGAAGTTCCGGATCCTCGACCGGTCGCAGGGCCTCAATCACTTCGGCTTCGGTGACGGTCATATATGCGTAGAATAGCGGTGTGGACGCCCAGCACCTCAGCCCCACGGAGTTCGCCTCGACGGTCTCGGCGATAACCGCTGCCTTCGGCGACGTCACCCGACGCGACATCTATCTGCACGTCCATCAGAACCCTGACGGAGTGACCGCAAGCGAAGTGGCAGGAGAGTTCGAACTGCACGCCAACGTCGCGCGTCATCATCTGGACAAACTCGCCGCCGGAGGGCATCTCGGAGTCGAAGTCGCCAAGCCGGACGGCGGCGTCGGGCGTCCTTCCAAGCACTACAAGCCGGTTCACACCGAGGTGCGCCTCGAGGTGAACGTGCGCCACGACGATGTGCTGGTGTCCCTGCTGGGGCGAGCCTTGGCGATGCTGCCGGCCCGAGCTGCTGAGGAGATGGCCGAAGAGGTCGGTATCGAATACGGCAAGGCAATGGCCGCAGCGATCGATCCCGGCGAAACGCACCGCAGCTATCAGGGCGCCCTGCATGCCGTGGCCGACGCCTTGTCGGCTCACGGGTTCGCGGCTCGAGCTGAACGAGCCTCCAACGACAGAT
Source organism: Acidimicrobiales bacterium (assembly GCA_965116485.1). GTDB lineage: Bacteria > Actinomycetota > Acidimicrobiia > Acidimicrobiales > Aldehydirespiratoraceae > VXYK01. The sequence goes on along the minus strand of OZ220692.1, from coordinate 1,343,980 downwards.
ACCAGATCGTCGCGCAGCACTGCCCCTTCGGTGACGCGGTCGTGGAGCACCCGGTCATCTGCGCCGTCGACCGGGGCATGGTGCAGGGAATGCTCAGCCATCTGTACGGCCCCGCCGACGCCTCCACCGCCTCTTCCAAACCCCAAGGCGACGACGTCTGCGTCACCCACGTGACCCTCTGAACCTGGGCGCCTCGTCGGAAATGTCACCAACAAGGTTGCATTGCGGACAACCTAAGATCTTGGGCCTGTGAGTATCTTTCTCGTTCGTCATGCCTCAGCCGGGGATCGCAGCCGTTGGCACCTCGATGACATCGAGCGCCCCCTCGACGAACGAGGCCGCGAACAGGCTTCACGGATCGCCGACTTGTTCGCCGATTCCGCACTTCGAGCCGTCTGGTCGTCCCCCGCGACCCGTTGCGTGCAGACGGTCGAACCGGTGGCCGAGGCTCACTCTCTGGACGTCCAAATCCGCGCAGAACTCTATGAAGGGGCGAGAACTGCGCTTCTTCTGGAACTGCTCCTTGAAGAAGCCTCTGCGCCCGACGACCTCATACTGTCCAGCCACGGTGATGTCATTCCAGGCGTTCTGAACCGGCTGTTGCGCACAGGTCTCGAAGTGGCCGGCGACCGCGGCTGCGCCAAGGCGAGCGTGTGGGAGCTCAGAGTCCGCGACGGGGTCATAACCGAGGGGATCTACACGGCGAAGCCCTAGCCGACCGCGTCAGAGCGAAAGGAGCACACCCATGACCGTCCGATATCTGAACCCTGCGGCTGAAGCCGGCGCCAAGCTCGGCGGAGGCGCCACCGCGCTGGTGCTGGAGCCGTCACCTCCGGCCGACCATACCGAGCCGTTCTTCGCTGATGATCCTGCGGCGATCCCTGCAGATGCAACTGCAACCGTCGGTCCGACCAGCGCAGCCGACCGCACCTGGGCCGAGGTGGTTGCAGAACGGCCCGAACTGGCTGGTTGGGCCGCTGATCGCTGGCTGGCCGCTTACCGACCGCTCAGCCCGGTTCCGGACGGCTACCCCGAAGCTCGCAACGCCTACCATCGGCTCGCCTATTCCGTCATCGCCGAAGCCCGCCGCTGCGCCAACACCAAGTTCGGTCTGCGCTACACCAGAGGCGGTTTCGGCACCCCGTTCTTCGGTGACGACCGACAGGTCCGGGTGCAGGACGGCCTGCTGGTCGTGCAGCAGGGCACAGAGGTCAGACACAGCGCCATAACGAGCCTTCGGGCCGCCGCCCAGTTCGTCGGCGTGGAGCCCGGCACAACCGCGGCCGAGCACGACTCGCCTCCGCTGGGCGATCTCGATTCCGACCTTGGAGCCACCCGCTCAACCGGTGCGTTCCTCGCAGACTGGTTCGGATTCTCCTGGGCAGTGCTGGAGGAGTTGCGGGTCACTCCCGGTGCGATAGACGCAGAACGCACCCAGCTCTGGCCCGGCCACTTCGACCCCGCCGCGGCGATCGGAGACGCCGAGTCGGGCCGGCGCGCCACCTACGGCGCCTCTCCCGGCGACGATGCCCACGACGAGCCCTACCTGTACGTCGGAGCGTGGGGAGACGTGGACCGCACCGATCCCTACTGGAACGAAACCAACTTCAACGGTGCGTCGCTGGGCTACGAAGCGCTCCTCGGCACCGACGACGCCGTGCAGACCGCCCTCGACTTCTTCCGCGCGGGACTCGACCGCCTCCGAGGCCGAGCGAACTGATCCCGAACACGGCCGGCACCGAGCGAGGCCGTGGCCCGAGCGACCCGCCCGCGGCCCTCCCGGCCCGAGTGAGCGCAGCGAACAAGAGCGGGAAATGGAGTGCAGCGAACAAGAGCGGGCAAAAACAAGCCGAACCCGCTGAACCTGCAGCCCCTAGTCGGGAAGGACTGAGATCGACGAGAAGCACATCTCGTCGACCGTTCCCTCGTTCCAGGTGATGTAGCGAGGCTCCGGCATGAACTTGAGGGTGCGATCCCACCAACACTCGAACCGCACGATGTCTGAGGCGTCTATGCGGATGTCCTCTACCGGGGCGTAGTTGAGCTGCCACTCGAAATCCCAGACCGGGATGTCGAGCAGGATTCGCTCTTCGGCAGTATCGGGGTTGAGGGTCATGCGGTAGGCCGCGCCGAACTCGTGCATGTGCCCGAGCACCGTGTGGATCGTCCCCGGGTTCCGAACTCTCTTGTCACACGAGCTGTAGCCGACCGAGCCGTCTAGATCGTCGTAGTCGTCGACTGTTCCTCCGCAGCGTTGCAGCAGGGCGTCGGGGATGAAGGTGGCGAATTGGTCGTACTTCTCACCGATCTCCTTGAGCACGTTCTCCCGTACACAGAGGTTCACATATCCGTCGATGGTCTCAGCCCGTTTCTCGGCAACCGCCATCTCCTCAGGCGTACACGGCACCTCGGCCGGAGTCAGATACGAGGACCCGGTGATGTGGGTCAACCCTGCGGCGATCTCGGCAGGGTCGGCGGTGTCGAGGATGATCCATGAACCGTCCGCCGGTGTGTCGTGGTCGTAGTGATAATGGATCTGGTTGACGATCATGTCGCCAGGGTAGAGATAGATCCCGTAGCCCTCGGGGTAGATGGTCGGCGACTGTCCGGGCGCCCAGCCCTGAATCGAATAGACCCCCTGCGACGACAGACCCGACAACCCGAAACAGGTCCAGCCCGGTTCATCCGACAATCCCGAATCGGCTTCGATCTGATCCTCAGCTTCAATCTTGGCTCGGACTTCGGCAGCCGCGGCGGCAGGAACTCTATAGACGATCGCGTGGTGGACCACCGAGGTCTGATCGGGTCGGAACTCGAACCCCTTGACCCAGTTGCCGTCGCCCTCCGGGTCGCTGACTTCGTGGACCTGGCAGCGGTAGTCGTCAGCTTTGACCGGATTGCCGTCGGCGTCGGAATAGCCCGTGTAGAGCCCGTCCCGAGGCGGAATCTTCTGATCCTCCTCAATCGGCAGCACGGCCTGCACCCGCGCGACCAAGGGAGTGTCGACCGCCACGTCGAGCCCGCCGCCGGACTTCGCCCACTCGTTGATCACAGCGATCTCCTCATCGCTCAGCGACCAGTCATGTTCGAACGCCGGACTCTTCTCCGAGGGCAGCCAGGGAGGCATGAAACGAATCTGCGTGACCAGAGCGATGTCTTCGGCCACCTCGGCGGCCTGGCCCGCGGTGTCGAAGGCCAGAGTGCTCCATCCCGGTCCGCCCGCGGTGTGGCACGACACGCATCGGGTTTCCAAGATCGGTTGAACGTGTGCCGCGAACGCACCACCGGTAACCTCGAGGGCGGGAAGTTCGCGGTCCAGGTCCGATCCGGAAGCCGAACCTGTGTCCACTCGATCCGCGACCAGTTCAAAGAGCAACTCGACTTCGTCGTCGGTGTGGGCCAGGCGGGCGATGTTGATGGGCCCGACGTCGTAGCTGCTGCTCAGCACAGTCGCAGACATCGACGCGGTGAGCCGGTCGGGGCCGACCGTGACAGTGCCGACGAACGTCTCTTCGAGAGTGGCCTCCTTGACGGTCAAATCGCCGGTGATCGAGACCTCGTAGCTGGTGCCGTCTGCGAAGACCGCTTCAAGACCCTCGATTGTCCTCGGCACGAAGCGGGCGAACGGCCAGTGGCTCGACTCCAGGAAGTCGTGGCGGATCCGCTTGTCGCGCAGGGTCGAATCCGATTCGAACATCTCGACGTTGACGACAATCTCGCCCACGAACGAGAGGCTCGGGTCGACAACATTGACCTTGACGTCACCGGCCACGACCGTCGTGGTGCCCACCGTCACCCGCGCAGTGCCGGCAAGCCTCTCATGCACCCTGTAGCTGACCTTCGAGCCGTTGTCGGGACTGACCCGGTACAAGCGCTCCGTGACCGGATCCACTTCGGCGATCTCAATCTCCGGAGCGGTGACGTCTTCGCTCCGTGGCTCGTCCGAGGCGAAGAACCAGTCCCACTGGTCTCGGGTCAACAGCGCCGCGGTGCCGATCACCAACAACAACAGGATCGCAACACGTCCAAGATCGAGGTTTCGCAAACGGTCCATAGAGCTACTCGGCAAGCACTTCACGCAGTTCGGTCTCAGAGATCAACCGATCCAAATCGCTGCGCACCACACTCAGAGCATCGTACGCGGCAAGATCAGCCGCGGCACCCTGGCGATCATCAAGCTGGAAACGCACCAACGCGCGGTAGACCAAGGCATCGGGGCGGGTCGGGTCGGCTTCGATCACCGCGTCGAGGTAGGAACCTGCGGTGGTCATTCCCTCTTCGACACCGACCGAGGCGCGCGCCAGAAACCAAGCCAGCGCAACCCGCACGTCGGGATCGTCGCCCGCACTCGACAGCATTGCGTTGAACAACGCCAACCCATCTTCAATCCGACCCGCCGCAGCCAGATGATCCGCCGCGACAGACACATGACGCACCGGTATTTCCGCGGGATCGTAGACAGCGCCTTCGAGCACCGGCTCAACCAGTGACACGGCTGCGGGCCCCGCCGCCTCGGCAACTCTCAAGTCGAGCTGTTGAGCCTCTACAAGTTGGGAAATGAACGGCGGGCTGTCGATCCGATCCAAGGCGTCGAGATGATCACCGGCGACCAAAGGCTCTCCCGCCGCCAACGCCAGCGAAGCCGCGAACACCCGAGCGTCGGGAAAGCCCGGATCCGCCGCAACCGCTTCTTCAACGAAGTCTCGGGCCGACAGATCGTCACCGGAGAGGTTCGTGAGCCAGCCTCGATAGGCCAGTGCCTCAGCGTTCGATGGCTCATCGGTCAGCACATCGTCGTAGATCGCGATCGCACGGTCCAGATCCTGATCGTCCATCGCCTCGCGGGCATCGAAGAGCCGCGAGCGGACCGACTCACGGATGCCGCCTGTCAGCTGATCGGTGGAACCACGACTACCCGAGAAGTCGGCCAGGGTCACGCCGGCCACGGCAGCTACGAGTCCGATGACCAGCACCCACAGCACGACCCGCCGCCACGACCTCCCGTTTCGGGCAACGGCCCCGGCGTGCTGCGCGTCGGCACCGCCCTCGACCGCATCCGCTTGGAGTGCTCGAACGCCGCCCGCAAAACGGTCCACATAGCGCGACCTCAACTCCATATATTCGGCCTCGTCCAAATCGCCTGCCGCATACTCGGCTTCGAGGTCCGCTAGCGAAGAGAACAGGATGTCGAGGTCCCGTTCCAGTTCAGCTTCCTCTCTGTCATACCTCGCCCTGCGCATCGGTCTACGCCTCTCCATCGGGGCCGGACACATCGTCGGATTCGCGGCGGAACTCGGCGACCAGCCGTTCGTCGGCCCCGCTGGCGACCGACTCTATCTCCTGTCGCCAACGCCTGAACACGACGAAGAGCCCGGCGAGCGCGCCGACCACCGCAACAACAGGAAGAATCCAGACCAGACTCGACAACCCCGACGCAGCGGGTGTGTAGTCGTTGCCCGGGAACGCGGCTTCGAGCTCGGCGATGATCGCTTCATCGCTGCGACCTTCGTCCACTCGTCGAGCGATCTGTTGACGAATGTTGCGGGCCACGACCGTGTCGGACTCCGCCACGGACTGTCCATCACACACCGGGCAACCGAAGTTCCTCGCCAACGAATAGACACGGTCCGCGTCGGTGCGAGGGGGGCCTTCGTCGACAGCTCCGAACAGAAAGACGGACCCGCCGATCACCAGAACCCCCAACCACCCCAAAAAGCGCCGAGTGACCGCCTTGTGCCTCGGTGAGGGGGCTCGACGGGTCACGCTCGCGACTCCTCAAGATAGGCGGCGATCACGTTCTCGATCTGCGGCCGGGTGACACCGCCGATCAACTTGTCGATGACTTCGCCGTTGTCGGCGACGATGACGCTCTCGGGCACCAGCGCGACACCGTAGGCCACTGCTATCGGACCCGTGTCGCCGGCGAGAACCGGCCAGTCGCCCCCGTTGGACTCGAAGAACGCGGCCACATTCGCGGCGCTGTCGTCGAACGCCACCGACACGACCTCGGCGAAGCCCGTCGACGCATACGCCTCATGGAAACTGACCAGTTCCGGATGTTCAAGGATACAGGGCACGCATGTCGTGGAGAAGAAGTTGACAACCACGAAACGGCCCCGCTGGTCGTCCAAGTTGAACTCCCCGCCATCGATCGTCGGACCGATGATCGCCGGCGCCAACCGGCCCTTGTTGATCACTGCGCTGTCGCTTCCGGTCCCGGAACCACGGGTTGCGAACAGCAGCAGCAGAAGCAGCGTCACAACCGCTACGGGGGCCACGATCCACACGGCCCGTCTCGGAGACTCGGCGGTCATCATGCGAGCGCCCTCGGGTTCTTGGCCGTCCGAACCTGTCGGCGCGTCGATGAGGTCGAGGCAGGCGAGATCGGCGATCGACGGTTCTGAGGGACAACTGCCAGCAACGTGCCGACAGCCATCACAAACCCGCCGATCCACAACCACACGATCAGCGGTTGAACAGTCACTCTCAAGAAGACGGTCTGACCATCGTCGGACATCTCTGCTATCGACAACGCGACGTCGTCGGTCAAAGTGGAACGCACCGACGGGATCCCGATCAACCGACCCGCGAAGTCGTAGATGGCGATAGCCGGTTCGTGTACCGGCCCTCCATTGATCCGCACGGCGGCTCTGCGTTCAATCCTGTTCGAATACTCCACCACTTCGGCTCCGAGAAAGGTGAACGTATGCCCGGACAACTCGGCCGTCTCGCCAGGAGTCATTTCGAAAGTCTCCTGACGGACATAGGAGTTGCTTGCGGCCAGCGCGACGGCGATCAGGACCACGCCGAGATGCACGATCATCCCTCCGTTGGTGCGGCCGATCAGACCGCGCCAAGCCAGGCGGCGCACAGCCAACACCAGTTGACGCAGCGCCGCACCACCGGCGAATCCCCCGAGCCCGAACGCCAGCAGAGGCGCCCAACCACGGGCCCCGACCAGCACGCTCAGCACAATCGCCCCGACACCCGACCAGGCCGGCCAGATGAGCCGGTCGCTCAGCAGTCCGGCCGAAGCCTTGCGCCACGGCAGAGCCGGGGCGACCGCCATCAGAAAGAGAAGCACGAAACCGATCGGCATCGTCATCCGCTCGAAGTAGGGGCTGCCCACGGTCAGCGTGCGCCCGTCGAAGGCTTCCACGATCAGCGGAAAGATCGTCCCCAGCAGCACCACGAAAGCGAATGCGGCGAATACCACGTTGTTCATCAGAAAGGCGCCCTCCCGTGACAGCGGAGAGTCGATCCTCCCCGGTGCGCGGAGTTCATCTCCACGCCAGGCGATAAGGCCGAGCGAAACCAACACCGTCAGGCCGAAGAACGTGAGAAACCAGGGTCCGATGGCCGACTCCACGAACGCGTGCACCGATTCCAGCGCACCGGAGCGGGTGATGAAGGTGCCCAGAATCGTGAGCGAGAAAGTCGCAATGACCAGCGACAAGTTCCAAACCCGCAGCATCCCGCGCCTCTCCTGCACCATCACCGAGTGAACGAAGGCAGTGCCCGTGAGCCACGGGAGCAGCGCAACGTTCTCCACCGGATCCCAACCCCAGTAACCGCCCCATCCGAGAGTCTCATAACTCCACCAGGCGCCGAGTATCACTCCCAGCGTCAACAGACCCCAGGCCAAGACCGTCCAGCGTCGAGTCGCGAGCAGCCAGCCCTCCCCCACCCTGCCGGTCGCCAACGCTCCGATCGCGAAGGCGAAGGGAACCGTGAACCCCACATAGCCGAGATAGAGGATCGGCGGATGGAAAGCCATCAGGATGTGGTTCTGCAGCAGCGGGTTGGGGCCGGGTCCATCGAAGGGCTGCCCGTTCGCGAAGGGCACAGGGTCGAACGAGGAGAACGGCCTGGCCGGGCCGACCATGAGCAGGAAGAAGAAGCCGCACACGACGAACAGCGTCAGCATCACCGGGGCCATCATCGGATCGTCACGGCGGTCGCGGAACTTGATGACGACCGCCACGACGTAGCCGCACAGCACCAGCGTCCACAGCAGGATCGAACCCTCCAGCGCAGACCACAACGTCGCTACGTTGAAGACTGCCGGGGTGCGCGACGAGCCGTGCTGTGCCACGAACGAGACTGTGAAGTCGCGGGTTATCAGCGCCCGCTCCATGACCAGGAATGCGCCACCCGCCGCGGCCGTCATGAAGCCCACCAGCATCGTGCAGTCACGCCACCAGCGACGCCTTCGACCGAGCAGGCCACCGACGACCACGCCGATGCCGGCCAACGCGCTCGCTGCTCCCAGGGCAACGAAGAGCGCGCCCAGGGTGACGTTGCTCACGCCTCGCAGACCACCTCGGCTGAATCAGCTCCCGCGTCACTGAGGGTCAACCGCTCGTCGTACTCGTCGTCATTGATGTAGTCGTTGTCGTGCTTGACGCGCATGCGATCCGATGAGAAGTACCAGCCATCGTTCGCGATGCGCGAGAAACCCTCGACCACCGGTGGCTGTTCGACCCAGACCCCGTCGAGCACCACCGGCACGTCCGCCTGGAACAACTCAGCAGGGTCGCCGTGATGCACGACGTCGACGGAGGCGCCGCCGAAGGACAGGCTGAACGCGACCACCGGCTCATCGCCGCTGAAACCCTCGACTATCGAGCAGCCGATCGGAGAACCCTGCAGCGTGAAGCGCTTGCCGCCGATGTCGGAGCGTTCCGCGACAGCTTCGTCCGCGTTGTAGAAGTACAGGGAGCCTTCTAAGAGGTTGGCGATCAGCGCGGCCACCGCGGCGGTCACCGCCAAAGCGATCACCAGCGCTAACCAGGGTGCCCTGCGGGAACGGAGCGGCCGCGGCGCCCGAGGCGTGAGCTCCCCGGTCACGCACCTGCCCCCCGCTCGGGCGCGGCCGACTCGGCAGCTGCACCGGCGCCTTCATCGGCGGTCATCCAACGGCGCTGCCCCGCTGGAACCCTGGCCGACAAGTCGCGTCCACGGAGGACCAAGCGCACCGCGTACAACACCCCGCAACCGAGGCTGACACCCCAACCGACCAGCAAGTATCCGAGATGAGTCACTGGTTTGCCTCCCCGGTGGATTCGGTCGTCGCTTCGGCCCGGCGTTGAGCCAGCGCCGTCTCCAGATCAACGGCCCGCAGCTGATGCTCCAGCCAACCTATCCGGAAGCGGTGAATCATCGCCCACACAAAGAACAAAGCCCAGACAACGACCCCCACGAAGAGCGTGAACAAGGTCAGGTCTTCAAGGTTTCCATCGGTCAAAGACGATTTCTGATGCAGCGTGCGATTCGACCACCACTCCACCGATCGGTTGATGATCGGCACGTTGACCGCGGCGAGCAGGCCGACCACCGCAGCACGCGTCGCCACCGCGTTCTCACCGCCCCCCGCTGACCTGAGCGCCAGGTAGCCGACCAGCATCAAGAACAGGATCGAGGTGGTGACGATCCTCACGTCGCCCCAGTCCCAGTACGTGTTCCAAGTGGGGCGACCCCAAACCGAACCGGTGAATAGCATCAGACCGCAGAAGATCACGCCGATCTCCGCTGCCGAGTGAGCCACGATGTCCCACCAGCGCGACCGCTTCCACAACCACATCGCCGAACCGACTGCCGTTACGGCCAAAGCCGCATAGGTGAGGAAGGCCGACGGAACATGGACAAAGATCATGCGCACCGCGTCTTTTTGCTCGTCGTCTTCGGGCGCGCCGAAGAACCCGAGCAGGATCAACGCCAATACCCCTACGACCACTGCAAAACCCAGCAGGCGGGTGGTTCGGCTCCCCGTGTTGACAGCGTCAGCGCTCATGTCTCCTCCAGCAAAGGACCGTAAGCCAACGTTCCCAACAGCGCATTGACTACCCCGAAACCGGCCAGCAACCCAAGCCAGGCCCAGCCGTCGACTGCGAGTACGCCAAGTGCATCGTCGAATGCTCTCGTAGCAGCGATCAGCACCGGTGCCAACAACGGCAACAGCAAGATCGGCAACACCGTTTCGCGGGCCCTGACCCCAGCCACCAACGCGCCGAGAAGCGTGCCGCTCGCGGCGATCGCAAGGGTTGCCACTGCGCAGGTGGCGAGCATCAGCGGAACCGATTCAACTTCGGCACCGTAGAACACCAACACTCCTCCCACCATCAAAAGCTCGACTCCCAGAATCTGCACAGCGATCGCCAGCGCTTTTCCAACGAATACCGACGACGGCTCTATGCCCGTTAGCAGCAAGGCGCGGCGGGCCCCATCGGCTGTCTCAATGGCGGTCGATCGCGCAACGGCAACGACTGCCACGAACAGAACGGTCAACCAGAACAGACCCGAAGTTGCGGTGGTAAGGACTTCGCGGTTCGCGTCAAGAGCAAATCCGAACAGCACCAGGACCGTCAACGCAAACGGGACGACCTGGCCCAGGGTGACGCGGGAACGCCATTCGACTCGCAGATCTTTGTTGGTGACGAGCCAGATATCAGCGAACATCAACGCTCCCGCTCGCTCTGCAGACTGGGCGGGTGAGCAACACCCGCCGCGTCGACAACATCGGTAGTCACAGTCCCGCCGACCACGGTGACGCGGCGCGTGGCCAGATCGAGGGTGCGGTCGAGTTCGTGGGACGCCAACAGCACGGTGGCGCCGTCGGCCGCCGCTTCGGCGACCAGCCCGTCGACCAGGTCCCGTCCCCGCTGATCAAGCCCCGCATGCGGCTCATCGAGCAGCCACAGCTCAGGTCGGCGGAGAGCCACGCCCGCGAGCGCGACCCGGCGCCGTTGACCCGCCGAGAGCCGGCCCACAACGACATCGTGCAGACGCGCGGACACGCCGAGGCGATCGAGCGCCGGCCCCACCGCTTCGAGTTCGACACGCGACGCCCTCGCCAAGAACTGGAGGTTCTCAGCGACGGTCAGGTCGTCGTACAGGGCGGTGTCGTGACCCAGAAGACCGACCGAACGACGAACCGCCGGACGCGATTCACGCAGATCGTGGCCCAGGACGAAAGCGCTTCCCGAGTGCGGGCGCAGGAGCCCGGCGCAGAAACGCAGCAGCGTCGATTTTCCGGCTCCGTTCGGGCCCTGCAACAGCACGACCTCCGCAGCGTCGACCTCGAGGTCGACCCCGGACAGAGCCGGGAAGCTGCCGAGCAGCACGACCGCATCACGCAACGCAACAATGGACACAACAAGACGCTACCGGCTGATGCCGTCGGCGGTTGAGCCGGACCGCTCCCGTCGCCTGTCGCGAAGGCGTAGCCTTCGGGCAATGGCGTAACCTTCTGACAATGAAAGTGCTGCTTCGGATCGTGGTCAGCGCGGCCGCCTTCGGCGCCGCGTGCTCCAGCGACACGGTCGAACCGATCACTTTGGAAGATCCCGCCGAGTTCGTTTCGGAGAGGCTCGACGCCGCGGAGACCGAGCCGGCCGGCCAGACAGGACCGAACGGCACACCCGACCCGCAGCAGACAGCTTCGGACCCGCCGCAAATCCGCGGCTCAGTGATCGACCAATTCTCGTTGAGCACAGGCGACTGCTTCAACCGCTCGGAGAACCTCGCCGCCGGACAATCGCAGGTCATCACCAGCCTCATCAGCTGCGACGAGCCTCACGACCATCAGATCTACCACATCCTCGCCTACCCCGCCCCGCACCCGTCGATCTATCCCGGCGACGACGTGATGAATGAGTTCGCGGTCCAGTCCTGCTATCGCCAGTTCGCGCAGTGGGTGGGCAACGACTACGAGACCTCGGAGTTGGAGATCGGTGTGATCACGCCACCACAGTCGAATTTCGAGGACGATGTCGCCCGTTACCGTTCGATCCACTGCTGGATCGAACGATTCGACGGTGAATCCCTCATCGGCGACGCCTACCAGTCGGGTTGGTGACCGCTTGTCCGAGGCTAATCCGCAGGATGTAGAAGTTGCGCATCCGTCACGGCTAGTGTTGGTCCACCAGCTCACTTGCGCGCAGCCTGGAGGACGGAAATGACAATTTGGATTCTGATATTGGCCGTGATTATCGGTCTGGTAGCCGGCGTCATCCGCCGTGGCGAATTCCCGACAATCCTCAATGCTCAGATCTACCATCCAGAATTCCTTGTCTCGTCGGCCGTCTGCGCATTCTTCGTGAGCTTCACCGACATCGACTCCGACGGTGTCATAGCTTTCGTCGCCCTGGTCGGCGCCTTCGCGTTCACCATCATGAACCTTCACCTGGTCGGCATGGTCATCATCTCTATCGGCCTCGCTCTCAACCTGTTCGTCTTCATCCTCAACTTCGAGACGCCCGTTCGGCCCAATGCCCTGGTGGAGGCAGAGATCGTTACAGCATCCGAACTGGAGCGGGGGGTGACCATCTCGGGACATGTGGGACTGGCCGACGACGACTCCGTCCTCGACTTCCTGGGGGACACGTTCCCGATTCGTTGGGGCGACAAGGTTGTCTCGATCGGTGACCTGATCCTCCTAGTCGGATTGGCCAATGTCACCGGCAACCTGATGCTCGGCAATCAACGGCGCCGCTACACGTACGGTCAGTTCCTCCCCGGTGACGAACCCACGGAGACAGGTCTCGAAGATGAGGAACCCCCGAGCGCGTTCGAACTGGACCTCGACACCCCGGAATCCCCGACCGTCTACCCCGAGTCTCACGACGAGTACTACGAGTCTCCAACCGTCTACCCCGAATCGTCCCCCGTCTACCCCGAAACGGCCCCGACCGCCCCGCAGTCAGAAGAGCCATGGTCAAAAGAACCATGGAAACCCTCGCCCTGAGTTGATTCAGCGAACCAGCGGTCTCAGAGACCACGGTCCAGCAGCACCGCCAGACCGGTCCATGATTGAGGGATTGCGCCGAGCCCGCGGCCGCTGTCGCCGTCCCAATACTCGGCGAAGCCCGAACTCACCGCTCCTCGAACCACCGAGGCGCGGAGGAGTTCCGCAACAGAAGACTCCCCACCAGAGACTCGACGCACCGCCAGCCACAGCAGGTAGCTGAGCTGAGGCCACACCGGTCCCCTCCAGTAAGCGGTCGGGTCGTAGGCGGGATCCTCGGCATGCACTCCGCGGGGACCATAGCTGCCGCGATAGGCGTTCGGATCAGCCAACTCTTCGAGCACACACTTGCAGGCCGTCTCACTGCGGCTCACCAGCAGAGGCAACAAGCCCTCTGCTGTGCGGTTGCGTCCTGAGCCGCCGCTCAATGCGCCCGCATCGACCCAGGTGCGTATTTGCATGTCGAATTGCCGGTCGAGCGCTGCGGCCAGTTCAGATGCACCGACTTCAAGGCGCTGATCAGCGGTCACCGTCGCCAACTCTGCTGCATTGAACGCGACGAGTGCGTTGAAGCCGCATGGAGCCACGGCACAGTCAGGATTGGCCAGAGGCTCGCCGCCCGATCCCCGCTCGACACTGCCGAGCAGACGGTTCTTGAGTTCTCTCCAGCGCTCCAGATCGAAAGTTCCAGGGCCTGCCAGATCATCCCAACGGGGCGAATCGTCACAACCGGTCTCCCAGGGATGCACGACCTCGATCAACCCCGACTCGGCGTGGCGAACGCGTCGATCAAGAAAGAAGCGAAGCCCCCGAGCGGCCCGATCCAACAGATCCTCTGGGACCGCCACCCCGGCCCTGCAGAGCTCCGCGATCGCATGCCCGTACATCGGCGGCTGAGAAATCGACGACGCCCCCCTGCTCCCCCACAATTCAACCGATCGGTGCGGGTCCAGCTGATAGCCCATATGAGGCACAAACCCGTTGTTGTCGATGGTCGACAAGGTCGACTCCAGTTCAACGACCGCGCGCTCGTCGTCGCCGAGGGCATGCCAGATCAAACTGTGGAAGCAGCTGTCCCAGAGCCACATCCACGGATAGGTGACCGGGTTGGGCGCGGTGTAACCGAGCGGCACCCAGGCCGCCTCCATAACCGACAAAACCGCTTCTCGAAGCGCTTCTGAGGCGGGGTCTGTCGGTTCAGCGGGCATCGTGTCGAGCATGGCCAGATGTGCATTCGTCTCGTTCCGGCTGGGAATGGCCGATGGGGTGTCTGTTGTGGCCCGCAACTGGGGGCGAGCGGTCGAGCAGTTGGGTTTCGAGGTCATCACCGTCGCCGACGAAGGACCCGTCGACCGGACAGTAACCGGCCTGGCCATCGCCGCGCCTGACCCTCCACCGGTAGCAGAACTGCTGACCGCCGCCGGTTGGCTACCGTGATTGGCCATGGCTGACCCAGTGCCCACCGACCCAGTGCCAACCGACCCAGTGCCAAACGACCCAGTGCCCACCGACCCAGTGCCAACCGACCCAGTGCTTGCGCAACGTGCCCGCGCGGCCCGTTGGGCCCGTCGGGGTCAGCGCTCGGGCTACCTCCTGTTCGCCCTGTCAGTCGCGGTGTTCGTCTACGGTTTGATCGCCGGATTCAGCGACGGTGTGTCGAGGATCGTCATAGCCGGCGTGATAGCCGGTTCGATCTTTCTGGCGCCGGCGATCATCACGGGATACGCCGTGAAGGCCGCTGTCCGCGACGACATCGAGCAAGGTCGACGAATCAGCTGACCCGCCCGCCGTCGCCGGCCGAAGGCGTGATGTCGATCGGTTCTGCAGGCAGTTCGCCGGCGACAACCGCCGGCAGAAACTCGCGCAACCGCGCCGGCACCGTGGGCATGTCGCTGTCGAGCAGCTCGTCCAGCGTCCACCAGTCCGCGCCCTTGAATGCCGCCGCCTCCAGGGCCTCCAGACCCTTGGGTCGATATTCGCCACCGTCGCACCACGCAACATGAATATGGTCGTCGGATTCGAAATGGTACCCGCCGAAGTCGTACTCGACCTGTTGAACCCAGACGCACGGTCCCATCTCGACTTCGGGAATTCCTGTCTCCTCGTACAGTTCGCGCAGGGCTGCAGCAGCAGAGTCCTCACCCCGACCCATCCCACCACCGGGGATTTCCAACCATTCCGGTTTGCGCGGCTCGACCGGATCCTCGGACCGGATCAGAAAGATGCGTCCGGCCCGATCAAGCAGCACACAACGAGCGGCTGGACGGCGAAGCGTGAAGGGCACCGGGCGAATCCTAATAGGAGCGAAGCACATGAGCATATGTCTGCACCTGCGCGGGTCCCGCGATAACATCTCATCCGATGCGACTTGAGTGGTGGTTACCGGTAATGCTCGCGACGGGGATGCTGATCGGGTTCTACGCCCTGCAGGACGATCCCGCGCCGCCCGTCGCGACCCCCGAGACAACCACCACAACGACTACTACGACCTCCACAACAACGACCACGACCACCACGACTGTGGCACGCGCCCCGGCGACAACAGCAGCCCCCACTACCACCGCAGCCACGACAACCACCGCAGCCACGACAACCACCGCAGCCCCCACTACCACCGCGGCCCCGACAACCACCGCGGCGCCGACAACCACCGCGGCGCCCACTACCACCGCAGCCCCCACTACCACCGAGCCGCCCACTACCACCGAGCCGGACGAATATCCGGTCACAAGGCCAACGTCGCCGTCTGATACCCTTCCGGAGTCGGAGGCCGGCGACGAGAGCTGACCTCGGATCGCTCAGAAGATCGCTCAGAGTACACCTATCAGGTCACCGGCGCTGCCAACGACAGCCCAGGATCCGCACCCGACGAACACGGTCAGTTCATCCAGCGCATGCCGCAACCCCTCAACGACATCGTCGCGGCGATGACCCGGCTCTGAGAACGCCCCCTTGACCAACAGCACGCCTGCCTGACGATCCGTCTTCAGGTCGACCCGTCCCGCGATCTCGTCACCCAGAAGGAACGGCAGGACGTAATAGCCGTAGATGCGCTTGGCTGCAGGCGTGTAGATCTCGATCTTGTACTCGAAGCCGAACAATCGGACTCCGCGTTCGCGACACCACACCACGGGATCAAACGGCGAAAGCAGAGTACAGGCATCGATAGCGCGGGGCGCGACCGCTGAAGGGTGCAACAGCGCGGGCCGGTTCCAACCCTCGACGTCAGCCTCCACCAAGAATCCGTCCTCAACGAGTTCTGCCACGCGGGCCTTGGCGGGCACCTTGGGCAATCGGTAGTAGTCGACGAGATCGGAAGCAGTGGCAATACCGAAACTCGAAGCTGCACGCATCAGCAGTTCGCGGTGCGCCTGTTCCTCGCTCGGCGTCGGAAGCGCGAGGATTTCTTTCGGCACGATCCGGTCAAGGACGTCGAACTCCTTCACAAACCCGGCGCGGCGCCGGATACCCACCTCGCCGATCCGGAACAGCCAGTCCAACGCGATCGAACCGTCTGAGCGGTCACCCCACCACTCGCCGCTCCGTCGACGCGGCTCCCGCAGATCTTTGGGCGCCAGCGGACCCTCTCTCACCTGCTCGAGGACTTCGTCGATATAGCCCGGATCCTGACGCGCCAACGCTGCCAGCCGGCCCCACGTCTCACCTCTGAGAGCGCGCTCCTTCTGCCAGCGCAACAGCGGTTCGTCGCTCACCGGCACCAGCGACGCCTCATGACTCCACGCCTCGAACCACTCGTCGTCGCGGTAGGCGATCTCGTCGAGCAGCCCGGGTCGGTACGGCCCGAGACGCGAGAACGGCGGCAGGTACTGCGTACGAATCACGACGGGGACCGAGTCGAGTTGCAACAGGTTGAGGTCCGACATCACCCGCCGCAGATGACGCCGATCAACCCTCCCGGTCGGCCGCGGACTCTTGAAACCCTGGGCGGCCAACGCAATCCGGCGCGCCCGCGCCGCAGAGAGCTTCACCGGTCTGCTCATCGTGGCGACATCGTCGACGTCATCTCCCGTTGCTGATCGCTGCGCTCCATCCCCCGCTCCTGCTCGCTGCGCTCCATCCGCTCGGGCCGAGGGTCAGACAACAAAGTTCACCATGCGGCCGGGGACCACGATCGACTTGCGCAACTCCCGGCCGCCGGTGTGGGCCAAGACGTTCGGCTCAGCCAGCGCCGCTTCGACCACGGTCTCGTCGGGGGCGCCCGGAGCCACCCATATCTTGGCCCGCAGTCTGCCGTTGACCTGCACAGGCAGTTCGATCATCTCAGCGACCAGCAGTCGAGGGTCGGCAACCGGGAACGCGGCCTGAGTCACCGAGCCGGTTCCTCCGAGCCGCTCCCACAGTTCCTCGGCCACATGCGGCACGAGGGGCGCCAGCATCCGCACAAGCGCGTCGGCAACTTCGCGAGGAGTCGCCGAATCGCGTTTCGTCAACTCGTTGTTGAACTCCGTGATCTTGGCGGTGGCGGTGTTGAAGCGAAGGCCTTCCATGTCGGCAGCGACGCCATCGATCGTCTTGTGCAGCGCCCGGCGGAGCCCCTCGTCGGGTTCGTCGTCCGCCACCAGAAGCTCGCCCGTCTCCTCGTCCACCAGGTTGCGCCAGACGCGCTGCAGCAGCCGATGAGAACCGACGACCGAACGTGTCTCCCACGGTCGGTCCTGATCGATCGGACCCATGGACATCTCGTACAACCGCAGCGTGTCAGCTCCATAGGCCTCGTACATGTCATCGGGGGTGACCGCGTTCTTCAACGACTTGCCCATCTTCCCGAACACCCGGGTGACCTCCGCACCGTCGTGCGTGAAGCCCGTCCGGGGACTGCCCGAAACCTCTTCGGCGGGTACGTAAGCACCCCGTTGGTCCTGGTACGCGGCGGCTTGAATGTACCCCTGGTTGATGAGCCGTTTGAACGGTTCAGGACCCGACACATGACCGAGGTCGTAGAGGACCTTGTGCCAGAACCGGGCATAGAGCAGATGCAGCACCGCGTGCTCGACACCGCCCACGTAGAGGTCGACACCGCCGACGCCGCCGGTGGAATCTGTCATCCAGTACCGTTCAACATCTCGATCAACCATCGCGCTGTCGTTGTCAGGATCCAGGTATCGCAGGTGGTACCAGCACGAACCTGCCCAGGTCGGCATGGTGTTGAGCTCACGTCGATACGGCTTGAGGCCTTCGCCGTCACCCAGATCCAGTTCGACCTCACGCCATTGCGTCACCCGTCCCAAGGGGGGTTCGGGGTCTGAGTCTTCATCAAGCGATCGTGGCGCCCAGTCCATGAGGTCGGGCAGGAGCACCGGAAGGTCTTCTTCGGGCACGGCACGGGGCAGATCGTCGTCTCCGAAGACGATCGGGAAAGGTTCGCCCCAGTACCGCTGACGGCTGAACAGCCAGTCTCGCAGCTTGTAGTCGACAGCCGCTTCACCGAGCCCCCGGTCCTGGAGCCATTCGATGACCGCGGCGATCGCCTCGGCCTTGTCCATGCCGTTGAGAAACCCGCTGTTGATCGCAGGGCCGTCGCCGACGTACGCCTCGCCGGCGAAGTCTGCGGGGGGTTCAACGGTACGGATGATGTCCAGGCCGTATTTCTCGGCGAATTCCCAGTCGCGCTGGTCCTCTCCGGGCACACCCATGACCGCGCCCGTGCCGTAGTCCATGAGGGCGTAGTCGGCGATGAAGATCGGAACCTCCCGGCCGTCGACGGGGACCGGACAGGTCGTCCCGATGAACACGCCGGTCTTGTCCTTGTTGTCCTGACGGTCGAAGTCGGTCATCTCCGCGGTGCGTTCACGGTAGGCGGCCACCGCCGCTCGCGGGCTCGAATAGCCGCCGCTGAGACGCTCGTCGACGTCAGCGGGCCACTCTTCGGCGGTCAGTTCGTCTACCAAGGGATGTTCCGGGGCGAGAACCATGAACGTCGTGCCGTAGACCGTGTCGGGCCGAGTTGTGAACACCCGGACAGGCCCGAAGTCGATGTGTGCACCGGGGCTGCGCCCGATCCAGTTCCGCTGCATCGTCTTGATCGAGTCGCTCCAATCAAGCAGGTCCAGATCATCCAACAGCCGATCCGCGTACGCGGTGATCCGCATCATCCATTGCCTCAACGGGCGCTGGAAGACAGCGAAATTGCCCCGTTCCGAACGGCCGTCCACGGTCACCTCCTCGTTGGACAGCACCGTGCCGAGGCCAGGACACCAGTTGACGGGAGCTTCGTCGACGTACGCGAGCCGATACTGAGACAAGATCCTGCGGCGCTCCGATTCATCGGCTTGCGTCCAGTCCTCACCTCCCTTCGGGGAGCGGCTCGCCGAGTCGAACTCGCTGATCAGTTCGCTGATCGGCCGGGCTCGCTGGGTGACCTCATCGAACCAGGCGTTGAAGAGCTCCAAGAAGATCCACTGGGTCCAGCGGTAGTAGTCCGGGTCTGTGGTTGCAAACGAGCGTCGCTCGTCATGTCCGAGTCCCAATCGGTTGAGCTGGCGGGACATGTTGGCAATGTTGCGCTCGGTGTTGACTCGGGGATGCTCACCGGTCTGGCGGGCATGCTCCTCCGCTGGAAGGCCGAAAGCATCGAATCCCATCGTGTGCAGGACGTTGAACCCCGTCATCCTTTTGAATCTGGCGTATACGTCGGTGGCTATGAAGCCGAGCGGATGGCCTACATGCAGGCCCACGCCCGAGGGGTACGGGAACATGTCCATGATGAACAACTTCGGCCGATCAGCGAACTCGGACCGGTCGGCCGACAGTGAGCCGTTGGGGTTCGGGCTGTGATAAACGCCCTGGCTTCGCCAGTGTGCCTGCCAGCGAGTCTCGATGTCGCCGGCCATGCGCGCGTCGTAGCGGTACTGCGGCAGGGTTTCAGGGTTCGACATGGCAACAGGCTACCGCTCGATGGCCTTCGCTGGATTCGCGATTTATCGTCGCAAAACGGTTCAGGATCACCCGCGTTTCATGATACGGTACGGTTCCACGATGCGGGACAATCGTTCCGTGGATGCCCTAGACCAATCCACAACTCTTGGAGCCGTCCAAAATGACCAGCGACCCCAATTCAGACCTCATTGCCGAATCAGGCGCCGCGGCTCCGGCTACGCCCGGCGAAAGCGACGAAATCGATCTGAACGCGTTGAACGATGAAGACTTGACAGCCCAGATGCATGACGATCTCTACGACGGGCTCGACGAGGAGATCGACGAGGGCACCCGCATCCTGCTGAGCCGGGGCTGGCGCGCGGACAAGGTCCTCAACGATGCGCTGGTCGAAGGAATGCGCATCGTCGGCATCGACTTCCGCGACGGGATCCTCTTCGTTCCCGAAGTCCTGCTGGCCGCCAAAGCGATGAAGGCCGGCATGGCCATCCTGCGCCCCCTGCTGGCAGAGACCGGGGCCGAGCCCATCGGCAGCATCGTGATCGGCACGGTGAAAGGCGACATCCACGACATCGGCAAGAACCTGGTCGGAATGATGCTCGAGGGCGCCGGATTCGAGGTGTTCGACCTGGGCATCAACACCGACGTCGACGAATTCCTCGCCGCGATCGAAGAGCACAAACCCG
Source organism: Acidimicrobiales bacterium (assembly GCA_965116485.1). Taxonomy (GTDB): domain Bacteria; phylum Actinomycetota; class Acidimicrobiia; order Acidimicrobiales; family Aldehydirespiratoraceae; genus VXYK01. Next base: position 1,323,655 of record OZ220692.1, on the reverse strand, counting down.
ACATCCTGGGCATGTCAGCCCTGCTCACCACCACCATGCCCTATATGAAGGTGGTTATCGACACGCTCGTCGAGAAGGGAATGCGAGACGACTACATCATCATCGTCGGCGGGGCGCCCCTGAACGAGGAGTTCGGCGAAGCCATCGGCGCGGACGCCTACTGCCGCGACGCCGCGGTGGCGGCCGAAGTCGCCTCGTCGCTAGTTCAAGCACGCCGGGCAGCATGACCGACGCAGGCGGCTCGGCCAACCCTTCGGTCGTCGGCGCCACCAACAACGCGAGCAGACCTGTGCGGGTGCTGATCCTCGCCTGCGGTGCGCTGGCACGCGAGATCCGCGACGTCTCCCGCCTCCATCAACTCGACAACATCACCCTCGAATGCCTCCCCGCCTCCCTTCACAACCGTCCGGAGAACATCGGCGAAGCGGTCCGCCGACGTTTGACCCGCAGCAGGGGCGAATATGACCGAATCCTGCTCGGGTACGCCGACTGCGGCACCTCGGGCGAACTGGTGGACCTCTGCCGCGAGTATCAAGACTCCGGCACAGCCATCGAGATGATGCCCGGCGCCCACTGCTACCAGTTCTTCGCCGGAGGGGCGCGGTTCGACTCCATGCACGACAATGATCCGACCGCCTTCTACCTCACCGACTATCTGGTGAAGCACTTCGAACGCATCATCATGGTCGGACTGGGAATCGAAGCCCACCCCGAACTGCGCGACATGTACTTCGGCAACTACACCAAGCTGATCTACCTGGCCCAGACCGACGATCCCGTGCTTGACGAGAAAGCCCGCACCGCAGCCGACCGGCTCGGTCTCGCCTTCGACCGGCTCAGCACCGGGTACGGCGAACTCGAATCCCGGATCTTCGATCTCGCCCGCAGCCGGACGGTGCCGCTATGAGCAGACGACGCAGCCGGACCCCTGGATTCACGACCATCTACTGGCGAGACATTCCCGCCCAGATCACCGCAACCACAGACAACGGCCACAGCGAGAAGATCATGCTCCATCCCCGCTTTCAACACGCCATTGATCGCGCCGCTCACGTGGCTGGACTGACAGAGACCCACAAGTACATCGAGCAGTGGCGTCGCGTCACCACACCGGTGCAAACAGATGTCGCAGCAGCCGCGCAATCCGCAGCCGACGGCATCGACAGCCAGTACCACAGGAACCGGCTAGAGGCCCTGGTCGCCAATGGTGGTCTTGATCCGGACGCACAACCCCAACCCCGCAGACAATCCGAACCCGATGAGAAAGAACCCCAATACCATGACTGAGACAGTCATCAGCTCCGCCACCAAAGAAGTGGTGATCGGCCTGAACCGGCCTTTCGTGATGATCGGTGAACGCATCAACCCGACCGGACGCAAGCTGCTGGCCGAAGAAATGAAGAACGGCGATTTCAGCCGGGTCGAAGCCGATGCCATAGCCCAGGTGGAAGCCGGAGCCCACATGCTCGACGTCAACGCCGGCATCCCGCTGGCCGACGAACCGGCCCTGCTCAGTCAGGCAATCAAACTCGTGCAATCGGTGACCGACGTTCCCTTGTCGATCGACTCGTCGATCATCGAAGCACTGGAGGCCGGTATCGCCGTCTATGAGGGCAAACCGCTGATCAACTCTGTGACCGGCGAAAACGAAGTGCTGGAACGGGTGCTCCCGCTCGTATCAAAAGCGGGCGCGGCGGTGGTCGCGATCTCCAACGACGAGACTGGGATAAGCGAAGACCCCGACGTGCGATTCGAAGTCGCCCGCAAGATCGTGCATGCAGCCGCCGACTTCGGAATACCCGCGTCCGATGTGGTGGTCGATCCTTTGGTGATGCCCATCGGCGCCATGGGCACCGCTGGAAAGCAGGTCTTCGCTCTGGTTCGTCGCCTTCGCGAAGAGTTGCACGTCAACACCACCTGCGGCGCCTCCAACGTCAGTTTCGGTCTGCCGAACCGCCACGCAATCACCGGCACTTTCCTGTCTATGGCAATAGGTGCAGGCATGAGTTCAGCCATTATGAATCCGATGCACCCCGAAGTGAAGACTGCGGTCATGGCCGCCGACGTGCTAGCCGGCCACGATCGGGACTGCGCTGCATGGATCCGCGAATACCGCGCCCCGGCAATCGACGGAGAGGTACGGGGTCGGCGGCGAACGAACCGTCGAAGGATCGCCTGAATCGGCAATGGTCGCAGAAACTGCAACTACCGATGGCGACGCCACGGTGATCTTCATGCCCGCCGGGGTGAGAGTGACCGTGCCCACTGGAACCACGGTGCTCGACGCCGCTCGCTCGGTCGGGATCGACCTTGACTCCACCTGCGGGGGGCGCGGACTCTGCGGGCGTTGCCAGGTGACCCCTTCGATCGGCGAGTTCGCCAAATGGCGCATCAATTCGACCGCCGCCGCGCTGAACCCGTGGACCCGCAGCGAGGACGACTACAAGGGCCGCCGCGCTGTCAAACCCGGCGATCGGCTGGGGTGTCAGGCAACGGTGCAATCCAGTGTGGTGATAGACGTCCCGACCGACAGCCAGGTCCACAGACCTGTCGTCCGCAAGAAGATCAACCTCGAAGGGCTGACAGTCGACCCCCTGATCACCGCTCGCTATGTCGAACTCCCGGGCCAGGGGCTGGGCGACGAACGGGCTCTGTGCGACCTGCTCGCCGAAGCTCTCAAATCCGACTGGGGCATCGACCGGGCTTCGGTGGACGCCCGAGTACTTCCCGACCTCCATCCAGCGCTGGCCGCCGGTGGGGGCGGGCTGACCGCGATCGTGCATTCCGACGGCACGGTAATGGCGGTGCGGGCCGGTTTCGACGAGGCTCTGTACGGGGTCGCCATCGATGTGGGCAGCACGACCATCGCCGGTTATCTGGTGGACCTCGCATCAGGTGAGGTCGTTGCCCACGCCGGAACCATGAATCCACAGATCCGCTTCGGTGAGGACCTGATGAGCCGCGTCAGCTACGTGATGATGAACCCGGGCGGCGACGGGGAACTGACAACCGCGGTGCGAACCGCACTCGACTCTCTGATCGACGGTCTAGCCGACGAGGCCGGGGAACCCCGCGAGGAACTGCGATCCCGCATTCATGATCTGGTCGTGGTCGGCAACCCGATAATGCACCACCTTCTGTTGGGGATCGACCCGACCCCGCTCGGCGCCGCGCCGTTCACCCTTGCTGTCAGTGCGCCGGTCGACATGAGAGCCGACGAACTCGACCTGTCGCTCCGCTATGCGCGAGCCCACATCGGCCCTTGCATCGCCGGTCATGTCGGGGCCGACGCATCGGCTGCTGTGTTGAACGAGGGCACCCATCGAGGCGCCGCTCCGCAACTGCTGGTCGATGTCGGCACCAACGCCGAGATTGTGCTCGGCACCCCGTCGAAGACCTACGCTGCTTCATCGCCCACCGGGCCTGCTTTCGAGGGCGCCCAAATATCGTGCGGGATGAGAGCGACAGCGGGAGCTGTCGAACGGGTTCGGATCGACCGTGAGACGTTCGCGGCCCGTTACAGGGTGATCGGCTCGGATCTTTGGAGCGACGACCCGGACTTCGCCACAGACGTCAGCCACCTCGATATTGCGGGTCTGTGCGGCTCCGCGATCATCGAGGTGATCGGCGAGATGTTCCTGACCGGTGTGTGCGACCGCAACGGCGTGATCCAAGGGTCCTTGGCGGATCACACGCCTTTGGTCGAGCCTGACGGGCGTACCCATCGCTATGTGATCCGTCCAGGACCGGCTCCGCTGTTCATCACCCAGAACGACGTACGCCAAATCCAACTGGCGGGAGCTGCCCTGCGAGCCGGCATCGATCTGCTGATGGAACACGCCGGAATCACAGAAGTCGACGACATCCGGCTCGCTGGTGCGTTCGGCGCGCACATCGACCCCCTGTATGCGCTGGTATTGGGACTTGTTCCCGACTGCCCGCTCGACTCGGTGAAATCCGTGGGCAACTCCTCAGGCGCCGGAGCGGTGCGGATGCTGCTGTCAGCGGAACAACGCAGTGAGATCGCCCGCGCCGTGGGCCGTATCGAGAAGATCGAGACCGCAACCGAGCCCCGGTTTCAGGAGCTCTTCGTCGCGGCGATGGCCTTCCCGCACCAGTCTGCACCGTCGGCCGAGTTGTCGAAGGTCGTCGACCTTCCCCAACATCAACCCGTGAGCGCTACCGGGCACCGCGGCCGTCGAAGACGCAGTCACGCGACCTGAATCCCCCCAACACAGAGGCAACATGACCGACTCTCGACCACCCACCGACAAACCGAGGCCCAAAGCCCCCCGGCAGGGCCGCCGCGGCGGCGGACGGGCCAGCCGCCGAGCAGCCCGAGCAACCACAACCACCGAGACGGTCGCATACATCGAGCGGAAGCTCCCGCCCGTGGAGATGCTCGATGAGGAAGGACTCTCCCAGATCGAACACAACGCCGAGACGATCCTGTCCGAGATCGGCGTGGCGTTCCAGGACTTCCCCTCAGCTATTGAACTGTGGCGCGACGCCGGCGCCGACATAGACGGTGACCTGGTCCGGATCCCCCGCGGCATGTGCCGAGACATCCTGGCCCGCAGCGCTCCGGCGGTATACACCCAGCACGCCCGCAACCCCCAGCGGAGTGTCAAGATCGGCGGCAACACCACGGTGTTCGCCCCGAATTACGGGTCGCCTTTCGTGACCGACCTGGACACTGGGAGGCGTTACGCCACGCTCACCGACTTCCAGAACGCGGTCAAGCTGACCTACATGCTCCCGCACCTGCATCATTCCGGCGGCACCGTCTGCGAACCGGTGGACGTGCCGGTCAACAAGCGACACCTCGACATGGTGTACTCCCACATTGCCTGCAGCGACAAGCCCTACATGGGTTCGGTCACAGCCGCGCAGCGGGCAGCCGACTCGGTGGAGCTGTCACGTATCGCTTTCGGCGGCGACCTCAACGACAGAACTGTGATGACATCGCTGATCAACGCCTCGTCGCCGCTCCGCTGGGATTCCACAATGCTCGGCGCCGCCACCGAATACGCCCGCGCCAACCAGGCCGCCATCATCTCGCCGTTCATCCTCGCCGGAGCGATGTCACCGGTGACAGTCGCCGCGTTGTGTACGCAGGCCCTGGCAGAGGCGCTCTCGGGGATGGCCTACTACCAGCTCGTGCGGCCGGGAGCGCCGGTGATCTTCGGGACGTTCGCCTCCTCGATGTCGATGGCGACCGGTGCGCCGACTTTCGGCACGCCGGAAGCGGGGCAGGCGATCAACGTGATGGCCGCGTTGGCCAGGCGGGTCGGTGTGCCGTTCCGCTCCGGCGGCCAGTTCACGTCATCCAAGACAGCCGACGCCCAAGCGGCCTACGAGTCCGCTTCGACGATCCTTCCGACCCTCGAGGCGGGCGTCAACTTCGTGCTGCACGCCGCGGGATGGCTCGAAGGAGGACTCACACTCGGTTACGAGAAGCTGATCATGGACGCCGATCAACTCGGGATGATGGCCGTTTATGCCCGAGGCATCGACATGTCCGAGAACGGACAGGCGATGGACGCCTTCCGCACCAACCCGCACGGCGACCACTTCTTGGGGAATGCCCACACGCTCGCCAATTTCGAGACGGCCTTCTACCGCTCGTCGGTCGCCGACAACAACAGCTTCGAACAATGGGAGTCCGAAGGCAGCCTCACCGCTGCACAACGGGCCAACGCTCAATGGAAGAAGCTGCTCGCCGAATACGAGCCGCCACCCCTCGACGAGTCCATCGACGCCGAACTGCGCGAGTTCATCGCCCGTCGCAAATCCGAGATGCCCGACGCCGCCTACTAGCCCTGTTGAGGGGGGTCGTAGACCCGGCGGCGGCGACCGATCAGATTTGAAGCAACCGCAGAGGCCCGGGCCGGGTAGACGACGAACACCCTCTGGAGCTCCTTGGGCACGGGATTGCGGAACAGCACCCGCCAACTAATGTAGGCGGCTATCAAACCGTGCGTCGCCAGCAGCGCCCAGAAGAAGGCTCTGGGCGAGCTCAGCGCCATTGCCGGGGCCACCACCAGCGGCCCGACCACCGCCCCGACGCCGTTGATCCGAACCAGGGAAGCCGAGGCCGCGGTCAGCTGAGACTGCGGGAGCCAGTCTGCGGTGTATCCGATCGTCAGCGAGTACAGCGAGAAGGTCATCCCCCCCAGCACGAACACGAGTGCAATCACCAGCCAGGACTTCGGGTCGACCAGAGCCAGGGCGCCGCCCGTCACGCTCGCCGCGGCCGCCACCCACCACATGACCGAACGGCGACCGACCCGGTCCGACGTCCAGCCGATCGGCCATTGCATGACGATGGATCCAAGCAGAGGCGCCGCCAAGAACACCGGGATACGCGAACTGGGAATCTCGACCGTCACCGCATAGACCGCGCCGAGGCCGATCAGCACCCCGGACGAGGTTCCCACCAAAAAGCTGCAGATCACCCCAGTGGGAACATTGCGCGCGAGTTCACGGGTTGAGAGCGGTTCGGGCACCCCGAGCGGCGGGTTGCTTGAAGCCGACAGCGTGACCGGCACCAAGGAGGCTGAAACCAACAGCGACGCCAGCACAAACAGCTTGAAGCCGCTGGTATCGGCCACCTCCAACAGGAACTGGCCCACAGTCATCCCACCCATCGTCACCACCATGTACATAGACAGCAGACGGCCGCGGGTGGCGTTCGTGGCCATGTCGTTGAGCCACGACTCAGCGACCACGAACAGGCCGGCGATGCACATTCCGGTCACGAACCTCATCGAACCCCAGGAGACTGGGGAAATGAACAACACATGCAGCAGTGCGGCGCCCGAAGCCAGCGACGCCAGCGCCGCGAAGACCCGGATGTGTCCCACCTGATAGATGAGCCGCTGCGAATACAGGCCGCCGACGAAGAAACCGGCGAAATAACAGGCCATCACAACGCCGATCTCCACGATGCTGAAACCCTCGCTATCGGAGCGGACCCCCAGCAGAGAGCCTTGCAGGCCATTGCCGGCCATCAGCAGGCCGATTCCGAACAACAGGCCGCGGGCCGCCACCACAGGGTTGACCGAGCTGATCGGACCCCCTTCGATTCCCTCTTGGTGGTCCATGCTCACATCCTCACTTGGCGTGGGGTTTCTTCACCGCGACCGCATCGAGGCAGCCGTGAACCGAATGAGGCACAGAAAGCTCCTGTCCCAGTGAGGCATGGTCGATTCCGACCATTGCATAGCCGATGTTCTTGCGGAGCCGCGGCGAGTAGCAGGCAGAGGTGAGCCGTCCCACCAGAGTGTCGCCCGCGTGCACCGCCAGGACGCGCGGCATGGCGCCGTCGGTGAAGGTCCCGAGGTTGGGGCCTGCGATGTCGACGCCCACCAGGCGCCGAGCAGGCCCTTCATCGCGGATGCGGCGCAGCGCCTGCTTGCCCACGAAATCGTCGGGCTGGTCGAGGTCGACCATCCAGTCGTAGCCGTCGGCGACTTCGAGCGGGTTCGTGCTGTCATCGATGTCGCACCCGAAAGCCAGCATCCCAGCTTCGATCCGCCGCACATGGTTGGGCGCGGCGGCCATGATCTCGTGGCGCTCACCGGCGCGCATGACCGCGTCCCACCAGAGTTCCGCAGCCATGTTGTCGTCCTCGCGAGCACCGCACACATACACCTCGTATCCCGAGAGCCCTCCCCAGCCGGTTCGCGAAACGACCAGATCCAAGTTGTCGTAGCGAGCTCGGACAAGGCGGTAATAACCGATGTCAAGGATCTCCTCGCCGAAAAGGTCGGCCATCACGGCACCGGCTTGGGGACCCTGAATCTGTACCGGCGCCACATCGGGAACGGAGATCTCGATGTCGAGCTCGGAGCTGTGCAACAGACCCTGGCACCAGAGATGCACATCGGCATCCGCCGCGCTCAACCAGAAGCGGTCTTCGTCGAGCCGCAGGATGACCGGATCACAGATGATGCCGCCGTCGGAGTTGGTCAGGAACGCGTATTTGCACTGGCCGACCTCATGGCTCGACAGGTCCCGCGGCACGAGCATCTGGGTGAACGCCATCGCGTCGGGGCCGCGGATCTCGACCTGGCGCTGGTACGCCACATCCCACAGGGTCACTCCGTCGACCAGCGCCCAATATTCTGCCACCGGATCGCCGTAGTGGAGCAGGTAGTACATGTGGTTGTAGACAGCCAGCGCGGCCGTGTCGGGATCGGCGTGGCGCAGGGCGCGCCGCAGGTACGGCGACTCCTCGATACGCGCGTATCGGGTCAGAGGCACGAGCCGCTCCTCACCGTCGGTAAGCGTACCGATCTCTGCATTGCACACCCCGTTGTTGGCATACTTTCAGACGGCATGTCTGACGATTTCGAGATCAGCGATTCGGAGCCGCTGCGGCTGTGTCGCGCGTTGGTTCGTCACGACTCCGATCAGGGACGCAGATGGCTGGAGTTCCGCAATCCCGTCGCTCACTTTCTGGCCGCGGACCTCAGCGAAGTCGGACCGACGCTCGATGCGGTCGAAGCCGCCGCGGCGCAGGGCCTGTGGCTGCTTGGAATCGTCTCCTACGACGCGGCGCCCGCCTTCGACGAAGCGCTGTTGAGTCTGCGCGACCCCACCGTGCCATTGGTCGCATTCGCTGCATTTGGAGAACCCCGTCCGTCGCGGGGCCCCGCCGGTCGTGCCTTCACCGCTCAAGCATGGGCCCCGAGTGCAGATCAGCAGACCTTCGAGTCCGCGGTCGAGTCAATCCGTGAATTGATAGCCGTCGGCGACACCTACCAGGTCAACTACACGTTGAGGCTCCACAGTGACTTCGCCGGCGATCCGGAAGGTCTGTTCGCGGCCCTGTGCAGGGCACAGCGGGCCGACCATCTCGCCTTTCTCGACTTCGGTGCAGCGGCGGTGTGCTCGGCTTCGCCTGAACAACTCATCTCCCGGCGCGGCACGAGTGTCGTTACCCGTCCGATGAAGGGAACCAGGCCTCGCCACCCGGACCCGATGATCGACCGTGATCTGGCCAACGAACTGGTTCGCAGCGAAAAGGACCGGGCCGAGAACACGATGATCGTCGACATGGCCCGCAACGACCTCGGCCGCGTGGCTGAGGTAGGGAGCGTTCGAGTCGCCAAGCTCCACACGGTTGAGAGCTACCCGACCGTGCATCAACTGACCTCGACGGTCACCGCTGAGACCAACGCTTCGCTGCGTGAGGTGCTCGCCGCGACCTTTCCCGGCGCCTCCATCACCGGAGCTCCCAAAGTCGCTGCCAGCCGTGTGATAGCCGAACTGGAAGCCGAGCCGCGCGGGATCTATACGGGCTCGGTCGGCGTGGTCGAACCGGGCGGCAATGCGGAGTTCAACATCGCCATTCGAACTGCCTGGATCGATCAACGCAGCGGGAGGGCCGTCTACGGCATCGGCGGCGGAATCGTCTGGGACTCCGAACCCACCGCAGAGTGGCACGAAGCCCACGACAAGGCCCGTGTGCTGCATCGGGCGACACGACCCTTTCGATTGCTGGAGACACTGGCCTGGGAGCCGGGCGCCGGTCCGATCCTGCTCGATCGCCATCTCGTGCGGCTGACCGCCTGTGCCGAGCACTTCGGTTTCGACCTGGATCCCGGGGAGGTCCGGCGCCGACTCGACGCCATACGGGCCGAGGTGACCCAACGAGTGCGGATCCTGGTCTCGGCCGACGGCGCAATCGAAGTGCAGGTTGCGGACATGTCGCCGCCCGCGGCCAACCCGGTGTGGCGAATCGCCTTGGACACGTTGCCGGTCTCCAGCAACGACGAATTCCTGCGCTTCAAGACGACCCGGCGCGACCGCTACGACCAAGCGCTCGCCCGTCACCCCGATGCCGATGATGTGCTGCTCTGGAACGAGCGGGGCGAGCTGACCGAGACGACGATCGCCAATCTCGTTTTGGAGATCGACGGGACCGCCGTCACACCCGCGCAGTCCAGTGGCCTGCTGCCCGGCACTCTGCGAGCTGAGCTGTTGGCCAACCGTCGGATCCAAGAGGCGACCGTGACCGTCGAGGACCTCGACCGAGCCGACTCGGTCTGGTTGATCAACTCGGTCCGAGGTTGGATCCCGGCCCAGGTGCTTGACCGGCCGTCAATCCCCGCCGCCGGCAGCGAGTGACCGGCCGTCAATCCCCGCCGCCGGCAGCGAGTAACCGGCCGTCAGCCCCGGCCACCGGCAGCGAGTAACCGGCCGTCAGCCCCGGCCACCGGCAGCGAGTAACCGGCCGTCAATCCCCGCCGCCGGCAGCGAGTAACCGGTCCGCGGTCGCGAGCGCCCGGGCAATACAGGCGCGGGCCCGTCCGGGATCTTCGAGCGGGATCATGTGACCGACGCCGTCGAGCACGGTCACGTCGACCGCAACCACATTCGCGCCAGGATCGAATGCCGCCAACAATTCTTGAGCTGCGCGCACCGGCGTCATCTTGTCGTCGCTTCCCAGAATGACCGAAACGGGGCAACTGACAGACCCGGCCGCGTCCAGTGCGCCGACATAGCTGTCGCACGCCTCCATGTCCGCGGCGAGCGCACCGTCGGGAGAGACCTCGATCAGCGCCCGCGACCCGCCGAGGAGCCAGAAGCCCGGCGAGGCGTGGCGCCCGACATGGGCCCGGCTGCTGTAGCCCCACGAAGTCATCAAACCGCCGGCATGGCCGAGGTTGTGTTTCGCCGATTCGAGAAGTGCGGGATGCACCGGCATCGCCGCGGCGGTGCCCAGAAGCACCAGCGAACGCACCGCTTCGGGATGGCGCTTGGCGGCCTCCAAGGCGATGTAGGTGCCCATCGAGTGGCCCACCAGGTGTGCTGAACCGAAACCCAACACGCCCACCATCTCAGCGACCCAGTCGCCCATCTGTTCGATGCTCTCTAGAGGCGGACCGTCGCTTCCGCCGTGTCCCGGCAGGTCGAGGGCCGCTACCCGGTAGCCGTGATGGGCGAGGAAGCGGGTCTGCAGCTGCCATACCGTTCGGTTCATGCCGGACCCGTGGAGCAGGACGACTCCAGGGTCGCTGGAGTCGCCTGCGCGGCCTCCGTTGGCATATCGAACGGTGCAACCGTGGTGCTGGATCTGCATCGAGTACTACTCCTGTCTCAGCGGGCTGCCACGGCTCCGGCTGTGCCCGGCGACAACAACGATCTGCATGGCGTTCGTGCCCAGCCCCCGCCTACCGCTGCGAGGCCCGCAGTGCCCGGGCCAGGTCGTCGACGATGTCGCGGGGGTCCTCGATTCCGACGGACACCCGGATCAGGTCTTCGCTCACACCCGCAGCCAGCAGATCCTCCGCCGACAGTTGCTGATGGGTCGTGCTGGCGGGATGAAGAACCAGGGTCTTGGCATCACCGACGTTCGCCAGATGCGAAGCCAGCTTGACGGACTCGATGAACTTGCGGCCCGCTTGCCGGCCGCCCTTGATCCCGAAGCTGAGGATGGCGCCGGCGCCGTGGGGATACAGGCGCTGTGCCAGTTCGCGGTCGGGGTGCTCGGGGGCGCTCGGGTATTTGACCCAATCGACCGCATCGTGGTCGACCAGCATCTCGGTCACTGCCTCCGCGTTGCTCACGTGCTTCTGCATACGCAACGGCAGCGTCTCGATTCCCTGGATCAACTGAAAGGCGTTGGCCGGACTCATCGCCGCGCCGAAGTCTCGCAGACCCTCGACCCGCGCACGGGTGATGAAAGCGCCGGGGCCGAACTCGTCCGCGAACGAGATGCCGTGATACCCCGCATAGGGTTCGGTCAGGGTCTCGAAGCGTCCCGACGCCTCCCAGTCGAAGCGGCCCCCGTCGACTAGGACGCCCCCGAGTGCTGTGCCGTGGCCGCCGAGGAACTTGGTGACCGAGTGCATCACAATGTCTGCACCGTGCTCTATCGGGCGGATGAGGTAGGGCGTCGAGAAGGTCGAGTCGACCATGAGCGGCAGTCCGGCGCTGTGGGCGATTTCGGCGACAGCGCCGACGTCGAGGACTTCGATCCCGGGGTTGCCGAGCGTTTCGGCGAAAACGAGCCGAGTGTCGTCGGTGATCGCGGCTGCAAACTGCTCCGGCTCTCGGGGATCGACGAACGTGGCGGTGACCCCGAACCGGGGCAGGGTCACGTTGAGCATCTGGTGGGTGCCGCCGTAAATGTTGCGACTGGCGACGATGTGGCCGCCCTGTCCCATGAGCGTCACCACGGCGAGATGAAACGCCGCTTGGCCGCTGGCCGTGCAGACCGCGCCCACTCCCCCCTCCAGGGCGGCGATCCGCTCCTCGAGCACGGCGACCGTGGGGTTGGTGAGCCGGGAGTAGAGATGCCCCGGTATCTCCAAGTTGAACAGTCCTGCTGCATGGTCGCTGTCGTCGAACACATAGGAGGTGGTCATGTAGATCGGCACGGCCCGTGCCCCGGTGCTCGGATCCGGCTGCTGACCGGCGTGCAGGCTGAGCGTGTCGAACTTCAGGAATTCCGGTTCGATCATCGAGCCGCGCCGTTGCTGTAGCCGGGCCCAACCGGAGCCGCGGTCGCGTTGTCGTAGCCGGGCGCAACCGGAGCCGCGGCTGGGTCGCTGTCGCCGGACCCAACCGGAGCCGCGGCTGGGTTGTCGTAGCCGGGCGCAACCGGAGCCGCGGCTGGGTCGCCGTCGCCGGGCGCAACCGGAGCCGCGGCTGGGTTGTGGTCAGGCGCGGTACCGCGGTGTCGGTAGAACCGGGGCGACTCTGGTGTCAGCGGTTGATTGCCGAGAACCAGGTCTGCAGCCTTTTCTGCGAGCATCATGACGGGAGCATAGATGTTGCCGTTGGTCAGGTACGGCATCGATGACGCGTCGATCACCCGCAGCCCCTCCGTTCCGTACACGCGCATTGTCAACGGATCGAGCACGGCGTCGTCTCCCACTCCCATCTTGGCTGTACACGACGGGTGCAGCGCGGTTTCGGCGTCGCGGCGGACCCAGTCGAGGATCTGCTCGTCGCTCTCGACCTCGGGACCGGGCGATATCTCACCTCCGTTGAAGGGTCCCATCGCCGGTTGATTGAGCAGATTTCGGGCGTGGCGCACCGCCTCGACCCACTCCCGGCGGTCCTGGTCCGTGGAGAGATAGTTGAATCGCAGCGCCGGTTTGGCTCTCGGGTCGCTGCTGCGAATCTCCACCGAGCCCCGCGCATCGGAGTACATGGGTCCGACATGCACCTGATAACCGTGGCCGCCCTGCGGGGTGCTGCCGTCGTAGCGGATGGCGATCGGCAGGAAGTGGAACATCAGGTTCGGGTATTCGACATCATCGTTGCTGCGGATGAAACCGCCGGCCTCGAAATGGTTGGACGACCCCGGACCCTTGCGGAAGAGCCATTGGAACCCTATCCAGGGCCGTTTCCACATCGCCAGATTGGGTTGGAGCGACACGGGCCGGCTGCAGGAGAACTGGATGTACACCTCAAGATGGTCTTGAAGGTTCTGACCCACCCCGGCAACGTCGGCCACGACTTCGATGCCGTGTTGTTCGAGGAGCGCGGCCGGTCCGACGCCGGAGAGTTGCAGGAGCTGCGGCGAATTGATGGCGCCCCCGCACAGGATGACCTCGGCCGCGGCCACCGAGCGGGGTCTGCCGCGGTGTTCCAGTTCCACACCGGTCGCCCGATTGCCGTCGAAGCGGACCTTGGTGACGAAGGCCTTGGTCGCCAGGTCCAGGTTCTCGCGTGACAGCACCGGATGCAGGTAGGCCCGGGCGGCGCTCAGCCGGCGACCGCGGTACACGTTGCGGTCGAAAGCGTTGAAACCCTCTTGCCGTTCGCCGTTGACGTCGGTGGTGCGGGGATGACCCGCTTGCTCTGTGGCCTCCAGGAAGGCTTCGAACAGGGGGTTTTGGGCCGGCCCGCGTTCGAGGACCAGCGGGCCCCGGTCGCCGCGGTATACGGACCCGTCCTGGGGGGCTAGACAGTTCTCCATTCGCTTGAAGTAGGGAAGGCAGTGAGCGTAGTCCCAGGAGGCCATGCCGGGGTCCGCGCCCCAGCGTTCGAAATCGAGCGGATTGCCCCGCTGAAAGATCATCCCGTTGATGCTCGACGAGCCGCCGAGCACCTTGCCCCGGGCATGGTAGACACGCCGACCCCCCATCTCGGGCTCCGGTTCGGACTCGTACATCCAGTCGTAGAAACGATTGCCGATCCCGAACGACAGGGCTGCGGGCATGTGTATGAAAACGTCGAAGCGCCAGTCGCGTCGGCCTGCTTCCAACACCAGCACCGAGGTCGCCGGGTCTGCCGACAGGCGGTTGGCCAGAGCACATCCAGCCGATCCCCCGCCCACGATCACATAGTCATAGCGATCTCGCATCCGAGCATTCTACGCCGCCCCGGTTTCCGTCGTGGCACGGGTGTATTCGCCCAGCGGGACTGAGGCTGCGATGGAGGTCAAAAACGCGGCAACCCGCGCGACGAGGCACAAGCGCGCTAAGGTGTCGGATTGTTCGCGGCTGGGGAGGCTTTGAATGGTAGAGATGGGTGAAGAGATCGTCGTCTTGGACGAGGTCTACAAAATATTCGGTCCGCAACCGCGAGGCCGAGCCTTCGATCTGACTCGCTCCGGCATGGGCAAGAATCAAGTCCAGGCTCAGACCGGTCACGTAGTGGGACTTGACGATGTCTCGTTCTCGGTCAAGAAGGGCGAGATCTTCGTGGTGATGGGTCTTTCGGGGTCCGGGAAGTCGACCGCCATCCGCACCGTCAACAAACTGCACGACATCACCCACGGTTCGGTCAAGGTCGATGGAACCGATGTACAGCAACTTGAGGGCCGCGAGCTGCAGGCATTCCGTCGAGAGTACATGGGCATGGTATTCCAGCACTTCGCCTTGTTCCCGCACCGCAGCGTCAATGACAACGTCGGGTACGGCTTGAAGGTCCAAGGAGTCGACAAGAAGGACCGCGATGAGGCCGCCATGCGGTCCCTGGCTCTAGTCGGACTCGATACCTATGCCCATAGCTACCCCTCGGAACTCTCCGGCGGCATGCAGCAGCGAGTCGGTCTGGCCAGGGCGCTGGCCTCCGATCCCGACATCTTGTTGATGGACGAAGCCTTCAGCGCACTCGACCCGCTCATCCGCCGTCAGATGCAGGACGAGATGATGGAGATCCAGGGTGAGCTGCACAAGACGATCCTGTTCATCACCCACGACCTGAACGAGGCACTTCGAATCGGCGACAGGGTTTGCATCATGAAAGACGGCGCTGTCGTCCAGATCGGCACTCCCGAAGAGATCCTCACCCAACCCGCTACCGGCTACGTCGCCGAGTTCGTCCAAGACGTGGATCAGGGCCGGGTCATCCAGGTGCATGAGGTGATGCAACAACCATCTCCCCTGTCGCCAGACACCTCCCTCGCGGACGCCTTGAGCAGGACAGCAGAGCGCTCCGGCGCCTTCGTTCTCGATTCCAGTGGTGTACCCACGCATCTGCTCACCATCGAGGACGGCGTTCGAGCCTCAAGCATGGGATCCACCGACCTGCAATCCGCCTTGCGCACGGACTTTGAGCGATGCGGCCCCAGCGACTGCCTCAACACTGTCTACGCGGCAGCTGGGCGCGGGCTGCCGATCGCAGTCTGCGATGAATCAGGGGCGCTCGTAGGCAACCTCGACCCCCGCCACATCATGGAGGAGATGGGTCGAGTGGAGCACTTAATTGACGACTTCGAACGAGAGGTGTTCATGTGATGTCGATCTTGGCCCAACAAGACAACGGGGATATCCCGCAGGCGTCGATAACCGACAACGAGGTGCTTGATCAGTTCCAGATCCCGTTCGGGGAATGGATGGACCAAGCCGTGGACTGGATCGCTGTTGAACTCGACTGGCTTCTGTCGATCATAAAATGGCCCTTCGAGACCCTGATCGACTTTCTCGTAGCAGACATCCTGGAACCTATCTCGTGGGTTTGGGTGGCGCTCGCATTCTTCGTGATCGGCTCGCTCGCGCGGAACGTCAAGGTTGGAGCATTCGCTGCCCTCGGCCTGAGCGTGTGCGGAATCTTGGGCAACGCCTATTGGCTGGAAACGGCACGGACCATCGGTTTCATAGGTGTCGCCGTCCTGTTGTGCGTGATTGTCGGAATTCC
The DNA here is from genome assembly GCA_965116485.1 of Acidimicrobiales bacterium. Lineage (GTDB taxonomy): Bacteria > Actinomycetota > Acidimicrobiia > Acidimicrobiales > Aldehydirespiratoraceae > VXYK01. The sequence goes on along the minus strand of OZ220692.1, from coordinate 1,307,548 downwards.
CTTAGGCATCGCCTGCGGGCGGGTAGACGCCATCTGGCAAGTTGTGCGCCCCGCGCTCGATGCGATGCAAGTGGTTCATTCATTCGTCTACATGCTGCCGTTCATCTATTTCTTCGGCATTGGCGAGGTTTCAGCCACCATGGTGACAATGGTCTTCGCACTTCCACCGTTGGTTCGCCTCACCAACCTCGGAGTGCGTCAAGTGCCGGGAGACGTAGTGGAGGCGAGCCGGGCCTACGGCGCTCCTGAGTGGAGGGTGCTCTTCGACGTGCAGATCCCTCTGGCGCGTCCTGCCATTATGACCGGGATAAACCAAACGCTGCTGCTGGCGATCTCAATGCTCGGTATCGCCGCGATCATGGGCGCGGGCGGATTGGGTCGATTGCTGTTCAAGGCAATCAACAACCAAAGCGTGTCGGATGGGGCCGCCGCTGGACTCGCCTTCTTCCTCGTCGCCGTCGTGCTCGACCGAATCTCTCAACGCGAAGGCGAGACTACGAGAAGTCTGCTGCACCGCATACGTCTCGCTTGGGCACACCGGCGTGACCCAGAGCAATTGCTTCCGTCCGATGAACCATCAGCCGATGCCGACACCGCGGGAACCGATCAAGGTTCTTTCGCAGAAATAACCAAACCCGAGCGTGTTTCGGCGCTGATCGCCGGCGTCGGCGGTCTCTTGGCGGTTGTCTCCGTGTTCCTGACTTGGAGTAGCGGCGCTGGTTTCATCAGCGCATACGGTCGCCGCTCCGATGAGCAGCTTGCGGGCGAATCATTCAATGGTCTCTCTGCTAGCGGAGGTTCATGGTTCGGCTTTCTTGCCTTCGCGTTGGGGCTGTTCGTGATCGCGTCCGTTGCCACTACTTTGCTCAAACCAGGCCGGGGTCCTCGGTGGTGGACGGCTGACGGAGCGGTGATTGCATCTCTTGCCTTGACCATAATGATGATCGCGTACCTGCTTGCCAATCCGTCAGACCTCACGGTCGGTCAAAGCGACGGTGTCGGTGTGTACACAGCGCTTGTCGGAGGCATCCTGGCCTCGGTTGGGTCGATGTTGTGGATTCGACAAGCGCCCCACACTCCAGCACATCCGCTCAGTGCCCGCTTCAGTTGGGGGCAAGCAGTCGGCGGGACCATCGCTGCTGTCATGATCGCGATCGGCGCCATATCGGGTTGGAGTTTCGACGAGCGAGCCGACATCATCATCACTCCGGAGGTGCAGGCTCAGCTTGACGAACTCACGGCGAAGGCCGAAGCCGATCCTCGTCAATCCAGCGTTTACGCAATGCAAATATCAACCTTGGAAGCAGAACTGACCGCCGACGACAGGATTATTGTTGACGGTGTCAGCGAAGCAGGGACAGGTTTCGGAATATGGACGCTCTTGGCGGGCTTGGTGGGATTGGCAATCATCTTCCCGGCAGCCGGATTCAGGGGGTCGGACGAGCATCTCCGCTGGCGCTGGAACGCCGCTGTAGCCGGGGTCGGTGCTGGAATCGTCTGCGTGGGCTTTGCTTGGGTCTTGACCCATGTCCGTTCGGCCGACGACAGTTACTTCAGCGGAATCGGCTCTTTCCTCGCAATCATGGGCGGAGTCGTTATCGTCTCGACCGCCTTTCCTGTGCTGAAGGAATTCGGGCGCTCCAAGGTGTACGGGGATACGGAACCCACACCAGAGTCGGCATTGACTCCGACTGAAGCAGAACCGACGCGCGAAGGTCGTCCGGTGGCGCAATAAGGAATCACAGGCTATCCTTACGGTCCGTTCGCTACGAGCATCGCGCTCGGCGCGTGAAGGAACCCAACCCAGGAGGGAAACCCAAACATGATTAAGAAACGAGCGCTTATGTGGCTCGCGTTGTTGGCGGCGTTCGCACTGTTCGTCGCGTCGTGCGGAGACGACGACTCCGATACCACGACGGCCGACGACGGCGGCGACATGGCCGACGACGGCGACGACATGGCCGACGACGGCGACGACATGGCAGACCACGACGACGACATGGCCGACGACGACATGGCCGACGACGACATGGCCGACGACGGCGACGACATGGCCGACGACGGCGACGACATGGCCGACGACGACATGGCCGACGACGGCGACGACATGGCCGACGACATGCTGCCGGGAGAAGGAGTCTCCGTCTCGATGGCTCGCGCCGACTGGTCGACCGGCTACTTCCAGGCTCAGGTCTACAAGCAGTTGCTTGAAGAGCTTGGCTATGATGTGTCTGAACCCTCCGAAAAAGAACTTGGCCCGTCCCTCGCGTATCTAGCGATGGCTGAAGGCGATGTCGATTTCTGGGCGAACAGTTGGTATCCGGGCCACAACTCGTGGTGGGAACCCGAGCTTCCAGACGGGTCGCTCGTAGGTGACCACCTTGAGAAGGTGGGAGCAGTGTTCGTGGGAGGCGGACTGCAGGGCTTCCTAATCACCAAGTCCACAGCCGACGAATACGGCATCACCCACATTGATCAGATCAACAACGATCCTGAAATCCGGGCGCTATTCGACAGCGACGGTGACGGTGTTGCCGAAATATATGGCTGCCAGGAAAGTTGGACATGCGACGACATCATCACCAATCAGATTGCTTTCAACGGTTGGGAAAACATCACCCAAACGATTGCCGGTTACGAGGCTATGTTCGCTGAGGCGACAGCCAAAGCCGAAGCTGGTGAACCAATGGTGATCTACACATGGACACCCAGTAGCTACATCACCACGCTTCGCCCAGGCGACAACGTCTATTGGATCGGAATGGAAGGCACGCTTGATGACTCCAACCCGACCGGCGTAGAAGGTGGCGCACAGCACGACCAGAGGTATTGGGCGGGCACCACCGATCTCGTCGAACTCGCCATTCCGGCTGATCAGTGTCCGGCAGCCGCTGACGTTGGACACTGCCCGCTCGGTTGGGTGCCGGCCGACATCCAAGTGACCGCCAACAAGGACTGGCTGGCCGCCAACCCGGCGGCCGCCGCGCTGCTCAGGGCTGCGAAGCTCTCAGTGGTCGAAGTGTCCATTGCGAACGTCGAACAAGACGCAGGCAACTACACCGAGGCTGAAATAGCGCAAGCCGCAGCAGACTGGATCGCCAACAACCGCGACCAGGTTGACGAGTGGGTGGCACTAGGACTCGCAGCAGCCTGATCTGAAGCGATCGCGCTTCAACAAAGACAGTTGAAGTGAGGGGGTGGGGCTTCGGTCCCACCCCCTCCGCTTTTTTCTGTTCCCCCAAGCGGGTGGGGGGTGTACTGTGAGCGCTGGACCGATGCGCTCGGCCTTTGCCAGATCTTGTGGAGGTGCCCGTGAGCAGCTTGAACCTGACTCCGATCGACGAGCGTCTTGCGGAGGCTCGTCGGAACCTTGATCGTATCGAGCCTGCTGAACTGCCTGAGAGGCTGAACGCAGGAGCGATCCTCGTCGACATTCGCCCTGAGTCGTTCCGCCAAGAAGAAGGCGTCCATCCCGAAGCCATGATCATCGAGCGCAATGTGCTCGAATGGCGCCTCGATCCTAATTCTGAAGCGCGGATCGTCGACATCAAACCCGACACTCCGATCATCATCATGTGCAACGAGGGGTACGCCTCAAGCCTCGCCGCAACGGACCTCCAGAAGATGGGCTTCTCTGCGGCCACCGACCTGACCGGCGGTTACCGCGCCTGGAGGGCGGCTCAGGCGTAATCGCGCACCGCTTCCCAGGTTTCTGAGGTGCTGTAGTCCCAGAACTTGGTTCGGTCGATCATTATCGCTCCGCTTCCGACAACACCGCCGGGCAGCCGACCATTGTGAATACGCACCGACCGGTACTGCCGAGGCGAGATCTCCGCGACCGCTCGGCGGTGTACGTCGCTGTTGCGCCACTCTTGGGAGTCGACCGGTTTCTCGTGGATGACCAGATTCGCCCAGTAGTTGTCGACGAGCTCTGTGGAGCTGTAGCTCAGAATCCCGGGATGCGACCTGAACTCCAAGAGAAGATCAACCTCGATGTCGTCCACGACGGACTGTTCGGCGTCAGGTCGTCGCTCGCCGAAGAACCCGACCACGCAGCGTTCAACCGGTTGAGCGAGCGCCTCGGGGTCGCAGATCACCGCGCGCCGCGCCAGACCATGGACGTCCCAGTGCAGCGTTTCGTAGGGTTGGAGGTCGATCTCGCGGCTGCCGACCTGCCGAGCCAATACCCGCACGTCCTGGAGCATGTAGGCAAGCAGAGCCTTGTCGGACGTCACCAACGCGAGATCCGTGCATGGATGGTCTTCAAGCTGTTCGGTCGCGGCGAGTTCAATCAACACCGGAAATAATGAACCTTGGCGGCCGCTCTGTCAACGGCATTTTTCGGGGCAGAAATCCGAATCAAACCAGGTCCAGCGGGTAGTCGGTGAGCAGTTCGGGGCCGGATTCGGTGACCACGATCATGTCCTCCAACTTCACTCCCTCACCGCCGTTGCGCCGACCCACGAATGACTCGACGCTGAACACGTTGCCAACCTCGACCACTCCGTCGAATCCCCCACTATCCCACTGCTCACGGGTGAACAGCGACGGATACTCGTCGCACAGACCAGTCCCGTGAGCCAAGACCGTGTAACCGTTGAACTCTTCAACATCGGGGTACCAGAGGCGATCGGTGATCTCGCGATAGCTGCTGCCGGCTGTGAACAACGGACGGTTCGACTCGATCATCTGCTGTGCCCGACTGTACACGTCGGCTTGGGCCGCGCTCGGACGCCCCCCGTCGCAGAGCCACGTGCGAGACATGTCCACGCACATCCCGTAGGCGCCGACCATGTCAGTGTCGAAAGCCATTAACTCCCCCGCTTCAACCGTCTTGATGCTCGCCTCCTGATACCACGGGTTGGTGCGAGCGCCCGAAGCGAGAAGCCTGGTCTCCACCCATTCACCGTGCCGCAGAAAGTTGGCCTTCTGAAGCTCGGCCCAGAGCTCCAGTTCCGTGACCCCCGGCACGAACAGCGAGCGCATGTCTTCGATCGACCGTTGACAGGACTCGACAGCGCAGCGCATCGCGTCGATCTCTTCGCTCGACTTCACCAGACGCGCATTCTCCATCAATTGATGCGCCGACAGCACCGTCGCGCCACGGGCCTCAAGCGCACGCAGGCCCTCCAAGCCGATGACGTCGATTCCGAGCCGCATATCGCCGGTTCTCTGATCTCGTCGCAGCAACCCGATGATTTCGTCGGCGAATCGATCGGCCACTTCTCCGATGCGGGAACCCGTATAGAAGGGCAACAGCGAGACCGCAGGCCGGATCTCATCGACCACCTGGGAATGCGCGGAGAGAAACTCGCCGTGGGAGAACTCGAACAGGACGACCTCGCCGTCGGCCGGAACCCACACGTAGCGGACCGCGTTGTGCATGGTCCAGACCGGCATGTTGGTTGTGTCGGTTGCGTACCTGACGTTCAGCGGATCGTGCAACACCAGACCGTCGATGTCGTGGGTCCGCAACTGTTCTTGCACCCGCTCCAGGCGATAGCGCCGGATCGCCGCCATGTCCGGTTGCGCGAGTCCCGCCTGGGTCCACTCCTCGACCACCGACGGGTGGGGGCCCAGTTCATGGCGGTTCCGGTCGGTGTGCTCCACCATCCAGGCCGGCACCCGCGGGTGCGCCGCGATCCTCGGGAAATGACGTGCCGGAAGCGGCTCGGAAGTGCCGGTCAAGAACGCATCCTCTCGCCCTGTTGATCCCACAAGCATCCTTCGATGAGTTTCGCTTCGCGTTGTCGGCCCAGTATCTCAATCTCGAACGTGCCTGCAGCCGCACTCAATTCGGCGGGCACATAGCCCATGGCCACCGAGGTTTCGGAGTGGTGCGCGTAGCCGCCTGAGGTCACCCAGCCGCCCACTTCACCTTCGTAGGCGATCGGTTCGTCCCCGATCACGTCGACACCGGCTCGGCCGGGTTCGGAATCGACGGTCCAGCTGCACAATGCCAACTTTCGGCCGGGCCCGTCGGACGCGTACTTTTCAACAAGAGCGTCTCGACCGATGAAGTCCTTCTCAAGCCGCACGAAACGACCGAGCGCAGCTTCGAAGGGATCGTAGATCGGGCGGTACTCCCGAGCCCAGGAACCGAAGCCCTTCTCGAGGCGGAGCGAATTGAGCGCGTGAAGCCCGAAATGACGCAAACCGAACTCCTCTCCGGCGCTGAGCAGTTGCTGATACACGTACCGCTGGTAACGCGCCGGCATCCAGAACTCGTAGCCCAGGTCTCCGGTGTAGGAGACACGGCCGCACAACACCGGCGCGAAGCCGATATTCAGCTCGGTGAAAGCCATGAAACGCATGCCATGGGCCGACACATCGGCGTCGGTGAGCGTTTCGAGCAACGCCCGGGAGTTCGGACCCGCGATCGACAGTCCGCACATCTCCGCGCCCAGAGTGTGAATCGAGACGCCAGCGTCGGCAGGCATCTGCTGGCGGAACCAGCGCTCGTAGTAACGCTCGGCGACACCTGATCCGAACACCACGAACCGTTCGCGGTCTCGGATATTGCCGGTGGTGCCACCCACGATCGTGGCGTCGGGACCCTCTGCTCGGCCGGGCGCGGCGCCGAGACAGGCCACCGTGAGGTCACCGATGAGATTGCCCTTCTCGTTGGTCATGGGTGCCAGAGCCATCCGACCGGGGTTGGGAATCCGCGATGCCAGCAGTCGATCCAGATAGTCACGGGCATCGGGCCCGGTGACCATGAACTTGCAGAAACCGGTCGTCTCGCTGATCCCGACACTGGCCCTGACCGCCAGAGTCTCGGCCCGAACCTGATCCCAGGCGTTCGACCGCCCGAAGGTCACCTCCTCGACTGGATCTGTGCCTTGCGGGGCGAACCAGAGCGGTGCCTCCAGGCCGAATCCGTCTCCGAACACCGCGTTCTGCGCTCCCAACAGGTCGAAGATCGGCGACGTCTGGACGGTACGGGCCGCCGGGAGGAACTCATTGGGAAACCTGATCCGGAAACGTCGGCTGTAGTTCTCAGCGACCTTGGCGTCGGTGTAGCTCGGTATGGCGAAGTCGCCGAAGCGAGCGACGTCCATTCCCCAAACGTCGAAGCCCGGGTCTCCGTCGGTGATCCAGTTGGCGAGGGCCGCACCGACGCCACCGCCCTGGGACAGTCCGGCCATGACCGCGCAGGCCGACCAGTAACCGGGCAGACCAAGAACCGGACCCAGCAGCGGGTTGCCGTCGGGCGCGAAAGTGAAGGGGCCGTTGATCACCTGCTTGATTCCGGCCTCACCGACGGCCGGGAAGTGCCGGAAGCCGATTTCGAGCGATTCAGAGATGCGATCAAGGTCGGGCGGCAACAGACGCATGCTGAAGTCCCACGGAGTTTGACGTGGGGACCAGGACTGACCGCTTCGTTCATAGGTTCCCAAGAGCAGCCCGCCACCCTCCTGGCGGAGATAGATCTCTCCTCCGAAGTCAATGCAGTGCACGAGTTCACCGTGTTCGCGGTTGTGTTCGGCGATCACATCGATGTCCTCAGTGAGCAGGTATTGATGCTCCATGGCCAACACCGGCAGATCGAGTCCGACCATGCGTCCCACCTCGCGTGCCCACAGCCCCCCGGCGTTGACCACATGTTCGCAATGGATCACGCCCTTCTCTTCGCCCGATCCGGTGTCGTAGGCATGAACGTCCCAACCTCCGTCGTTGCTGCGGTTGATCTCACGAACCCAGGTGTTGCGGTATATGGCCGCTCCTTTCAGGCGTGCCGCTTTCGCATAGGCATGGGTGACTCCCGCCGGGTCGACGTGGCCTTCGTGGGGGTCGTACATGGCCCCGACGAAGTACTTCTCGTCGAGCAGCGGCAAGTGCTGTTTCGCTTCAGCTACCGAGAGCAACTCTGTCTCCATGCCCAGGTAACGCCCGCGGGCATGGGCCATCTTGAGCCAGTCCAAGCGCTGCTCCGTGTCGGCGAGCATCACCCCGCCCGTGAGGTGGATACCGCAGTCCTGGCCGGAGGCCGCTTCTATCTCGGCATACAGATCGATCGTGTAACGCTGCAGTTGAGCGACATTGGGATCACCGTTGAGCGTGTGCATTCCGCCCGCGGAGTGCCATGTCGATCCCGCAGTCAACTCGGTCCGCTCGACCAGCACCACGTCAGTCCAGCCGGCTTTGGTGAGGTGATACAGCACCGAGGCGCCAACCACCCCACCGCCAACCACCACGACTCGCGCATCGGTCTTCATTCGGCTTTGTCCTGTCTCTCGCCGTTATGCGAACTCGGGCGGATGGGGGTTCACACCGCTGCCGAGACGGGCAGCCTCGCTGTCGTCATCGCCGCAGGGAATCGCGATGTCCGCACCGCTGTCGACGGTCATGGTGTCGGCAAGCATGTTGTGAAAACGATGCAACGGTTCTTCAAAACGCGGAGCGAGCGGCCCCGGCGCGACAGCACCCGCGTCGACCCCGCGTTGCCCACGTTCAACGATGTCTATGTCCTCGTTGTTGACATCGATCCAGAAACTGCGGGTCTGGGCCATGTCCTCGTCTGATACATCCGGTGTCGAGGGCGGCAGCAGAAACGTGCACCGCTCCAGAGTGAGACCCGGAGCGACCGGTTCAAGCCGGATCAGAAACACATGGTTCGGCAACACCGCCAACATCACATTGGGGAACACCGCAACGAAGCGCCCACTGATCGAATCAGACTGGTTGAGTCCCGCGGCGGGCGGCAGGACCAGCCAGTCGTCGCGGTCATCACCCGACACAGGTGTGGTGGTCTGCCCGCAGTACATTCCCGGTCCCTGATAGCGGTAGTGGTCCTTGACTCTGGAGACCTTGGCGAGTTCCGGGTGGACCCAGCTCAGGTGGTAGTACTCCTGAAAGTTCTCCGTTATCAGCTTCCAGTTCGCCCGAACCTCGACGGTCATCTCCGACTGCACCCTCCACTGGTCGAATCCGTACCCACCCATCCGATCGGGGAGGTCGCCCAACCACTGGCGCAACGGCGGGGTCGCCGGGTCGACACAGGCGAACAGCAACAGGCCCCAGGTGTCGACTCGGACCTCGACGAGACCGAAGTCGTCGCGACTGAAACCGGCCCGGGGAATCTCCTCGAAGAAAGGCGTCGACTGCAGCGACCCGTCGAGGCCGTAACCCCAACGGTGATAGGGACAGCGAATCGTGTTGTTCACGTCACAGTCGCTTGCGGCCAGTTCGGTTCCGCGGTGACGACACGAGTTCACAAAGCCGCGCAGGACACCTTGTTGGTCACGAGTGACGAGGATCGACCGCCCGCCGACTTGGCGTACCAGCAAGCGACCGGCCTCCGCCACTTCGGCCGCGTTGCCCACCGCCACCCACGCTCGTTCGAACACCCGGCTGCGTTCAACCGAGAAGAAGCTCTCGTCGGTGTACATCTGAGGCGGCAACCCAGTGGCGGCGGTCAACGGTGCCCTCGTGCCGGCCCAAACCGACTCGCTTGCCCAATGCTCAACACTCGGGTCCTCCGACAGGTGACGCATCTGTTCGATCTTCACTAGCAGTCCTTTACTGGTCGTCCGTTACTAATAGTCCGTTTCCACCCCGCCCTCGGCGACACGCCGATCGACGTATGCATTCAGTTCTTCTCTGACCGTCTCGTCCAGATGAGGGGGCTGATAGGCCTCAAGATGAGCGGCGACGAGCCGTTCGGCGTGATCCAGTGCCGTGGGTGACCCGGCCTCTTCCCAAGATTCGTAGTTGCGCCAGTCGGACACCGCCGGTTTGAAGAAGGCACTCCGGTAACGGTCCTGGGTGTGCTGCGTACCGAAGAAGTGACCGCCTGGTCCGACATCGGCAATCGCCTCCAGGGCCATCGATGCAGTGTCGACGACCAGCGGCTGCAGGAAGGCGGCCACACTCTGGAGCAGGTCGTTGTCGATGACCATCTTCTCGAAACCGGCGTGAAGCCCACCCTCCATCCAACCCGCGCCGTGGTACACGAGGTTGGCGCCGCCCATGATCGCACCCCACAGCGAGAACACCGACTCATACCCGGCCTGTGCATCGACTGCGTTCGCAGCACACACGTTGGACGACCGGTACGGCAGGTTGTAACGGCGCGCCAACTGCCCTCCGAGCATCGCCGACTGCATGTATTCGGGGGTTCCGAACGCGGGAGCACCCGACTGCATGTCGACGTTGGAGGTGAAACCGCCGTAGATAACCGGCGCACCGGGCCGAACCAACTGAGTGAAAGCGATCCCCGCCAACGCTTCGGCGTTCTGCTGCACGACCGCTCCCGCCACGGTGACCGGAGCCATCGCACCCGCGAGCGTGAAGGGCGTGACCACAATCACCTGGTTGCGCGACGAATACTCCAATATGCCCTCGATCATCGGTCTGTCGAGACGCAGAGGCGAACTGACATTGATGACCGAGTGGATCGATGGTTGCTCGTCGAGTTCCGCTTCGCTGACACCGCGCACGATTCGCACCATCTCCAGACAGTCGATGTTGCGTTGCGCGCCGAGCGAGTACGCGTCGACCACCTTGTCCGACAGCGTCAGAAGATCCCGGAACGCTTCCAAGTGGCGTATCGACGGGTGGATGTCGATCGGCTCAACCGGGTAACCACCGTGGGTTTGAACCGAGTTGAGGCATTGCGCCAGCCGGACGAGATTGCGGAAGTCGGCGCGGTTGCCGGTGCGGCGCCCTCCTTTGCGGTCGACGACGTTGGGCGCGCTCGCAACCGAACCGAACACCACGCTGTTCCCCCCGATAACCAGGTCACGAGCCGGGTTGGGTGCATGTATCACAAACTCCGCCGGCGCGGTGCTGATCAGTTCAGTGACCATCTCCGGGTCGAAACGGACCCGTTCGCCGTCGACGTCGGCACCCGCCGCGGCCAGCATCTGAGTAGCTGTCGGATGAAGAAAGTCCATGCCGACGTCTCTCAACACGAGCAGTGAAGAGTCGTGGATCGACTCGAGCCCGTCGTCGGAGATGACGGCGGTCGGCGCGAACGGTCGTCGATGCAGACTCCAATCAGGCTGCGCGGGCGCAATCGGGCCGGACGGTCGCTCGCGACGACCCCTGCGACGAGGTGGAGACTCTGTGTTCATGTGATCCGTCACACTACTAGTTCCAACCCTGCCACTAGTTCCAACTAAACCAAAGACCCAATCCGCCCGTGATCCTTGGCAGTTCGTCGCAACCGTTAGGGTGACTCTGGTGACCGGGACCACTACCGATGCTGAGGCGATCCAGCGCCGAACATTGATCGTGCTGATGTTGTCGGTGGGACCGGCCGGCATGGGTATGGCCGGCGGTTTCTCGGCAACCAGCCTGGCCGCCGAGGACATCACTGGCAGCGATGCTTTGGCGACTCTGGCCGCCACCATGATCAGCATTGGCGGGGCCGTAGCGGCGGTCCCGCTGGCCCATCACATGGCCGCCAACGGACGACGCCCTGGTCTGCGGATCGGTTGGACCGTCGCCGGGATCGGCTCGCTTGTGGCTTTCGTCTCGGTGCTCGCCGACATCTACCCGCTGCTGGTGGTCGGCGCATTTGCGATCGGTGTGGGCAACGGCACGAACCTGGCTGCCCGTTACGCGGCGGCGGATCTTGCTCCGCCTGATCGGCGAGCCCGCACGATCGGGCTGTTGGTATGGGCGTCGTCGATCGGCTCGGTCCTCGGCCCGACGGTCGCGCTCGGCCCGACCGGCTGGTTCGCAGAACAGTTCGGCCTGCCTCGCCTGTCGGGTCCGTACCTCATGGGCGCGTTGGTATTCGCTGTGGCCGGGCTTGTCGTGCAGGTCAAACTCCGGCCTGATCCCCTGGTCTTGGCGACAAGTCTGTCCGCGTCGGCGCCGGTCGCGCCGGCGCTCATCGAACGCCACGATATGGCCGCGAAACCAAGGCTCGTTGACAGCTTCATCGCCATCGCTCGCCACCAGCTTGCCCTGATAGCGGTCGGCGCCATGGCCGTGGGCCAGGCGGTGATGGTTGCGATAATGACCGTCACGCCGCTGCACATGGACGACGGCCACCACGAGACTCAGATCATCGGTTTGGTCATCAGTCTCCACATCGTCGGAATGTTCTTTTTCGCTCCGGTCGTCGGCTGGTTCGTCGATCGGTTGCCCACCGAGGCAATGGTGGCGGCCGCGGGCCTGATCCTTTTTGTGGGCGGTGAGTTGGCATCGCACACAGACCCTGCCGACAGCCTCGGCGTGTTCGTCGGGCTGTTTATGATCGGCCTGGGTTGGTCGTTCGCGATGATCGCCGGGAGTTCCCTGCTCACGGGCTCGTTCCCGGCACACGAACGGGCGAACGTGCAGGGTGCCGCCGATTTCACGATGGTCGCGTCGGGGGCTGTGGCTGGGCTTGCGTCGGGTGTGATCGTCGAGGCCAGCAGCTTTGGGAGCCTCAGCCACTGGGCCGGTGTGGGCGCTCTCAGCCTCGTGGTGGCGGCTCTGTACCCACTCGCCACCAAGCTGGCCGAAATCCGCGCGAAAAACGACACCAGATGTAGCTGAACGCGCAGATTTCGGACTTGATCCGCGGCCTTACACCGGATTGCCCTCAATGCCAGAAGCGGAAATCCATCAAACCTGTTGACCGGAAGGTTATCTGAAGGTATCTTGGGAAATCCTTTGAGCTGGAGGTCAATATTGTTTTTTCGCAGAGTTGCCATCATCGCAATCATTCCCTTGGTCCTCACGATAACGGTTACCGTACCGACCTCCGCAAACGATAACCCATCCTCGGAAGCGACGAACTCCGAAGTCACTACAGACAGCGTCTCGAATGGACATCAGAAATTTACAACAGACATTCAACAAGATGGCGTTACAGAAGCGAATCAAAATACGCCATACAAAGGACAAAATCCTGAATTTAACGCATTACGCTGGCCATGGAGTGGGAATTGTAGTCACAAAGGTGAAAGCGATGACATTCATTTGACCAACAATCGTACCGAGGTGTCTGTGCATGGTTGGTGGCTAAAATTGAATGATGATTGTCCTGCCAAAGCAGACGTGTGGGTCGAATTGCAAGCTTGGAGTTGCGTTTTCTGGTATGGAGGTTGGAACTGTTCTTGGTATACACTGGACCGTTCACCGACGAAACGTGTGTTCTCCGGTGGAGGCTCAGGAAATCGGGTGAACGCTAGGAACGAATGTGCATCCAGATCGATGGTTACGTTCCGTTCCGTTGTCGATGTTGATATTCCTGGTGAGGTCGACTCTTCAGAGAAGTGGTACAAGAAGATGAGTCTTGCTTGCTATCCAATTCGTTGATCCGAAATCATTAGTTCGAAAATCATGAAGTACAGCATAGACTATGAACATATTGTGGTAGCTTTGGGAGCGATTTGTGAAATAAAAGACCGATACTCGACACAGAAACCAGATCAAAGGATTGCCGTAATTTCAGAACGGGCAATTCGAACCCGTCAATTTTTTACTACCTTCGACGGAGAGCTGATTCCTCGCCAAGACCGGGAGAACGGCGAATCTACGCTTGATCTCTCGCTTTGGGAGTTCGCTGAACTGAGTAACGGCCAACGCATCGTCTACAAAGATGACCGCGGCTGGAGTGAGTCTACAGTGTCCTACGGAGGCAGGGAGCAGAGGCCGATAACTGGACGAGAGGTGGCGACCACGGCAACTCTTGTTCTGGAACCGGACGACGCATTGGAATGGCTAACGGAAATTGTCGCAGAACTCTCCATATTGGGCTACTCAGTTGACCCGAATTCGGTCTACTCCTCACCGTTTCGAATAGAGTTCGGGCCAAAACTCCAAAGCAAGTTGAGGGATCTAGCACCGCTATAGGCTGAATCATCTCCGGGTTGGGGGTTGCACGTACTGCCAGCCGAAACGGCCCTTGATGCAGAGATGGCCGTGGGTGACAGAGTGGTCTGCCGGCGAAGTCACCTTCACGATCCTGTCGTCTTGGGTGTGCAGCTCCAGGTTGCAGCCGACACCGCAGAACGAGCACACCGTCGTCGTGACCTCCTGTTCGTCGGGACGCCACTGGTCCGCTGCACGCATGTCGAACTCGGTCTTGAACTGGATCGCCCCGGTCGGGCACACGCCGATGCAGTTGCCGCAATAGACACACGCTGAATCGGGCAGCACAGTGTCGAACTCCGTGGAGATCCGCGCGTCGAAACCACGTCCACTGACCGCGATGGCATAGGTGTGCTGCGCGTCGTCGCCGCAGGCCTCGACGCACTTGTAGCACAGCACGCACTTGTCGTAGTCGCGGATGTAGAGGTCGTCCTGAATCTTCGGCTCCTCGCTGATCCGCTCTGCCGGCAGGTCGGGTTGGTCGTAACGGTCAGGGTCTGCGCCGTAGTGGCGCATCCACTGAGCCAACTCGGTCGCCTGACTCAGGTCGACGCTCGAACCGAGGAATTCGAGCACCATCTTGCGGCTGTGACGAACCCGCGGCGAGTCAGTCTGCACGACCATCTCGTCCTCAGCCGCGCGTGCACACGACGGAACAAGCGCCCGCGAGCCTTCCACCTCCACAACACACACCCGGCAGACGTTGACCGGGGTCAGGTTCTCAGCCCAACACAGGGTCGGTGTTTCGATCCCGGCCGACTCGCAGGCCTTGTGTATCGAAGTGCCCTCAGGCACCGAAACGGCCTGTCCGTCGATTGTCAGGCTCACGCTGACTTCAGTAACGGTCACGATCCCTCCCTGAATTGGGGGCCTTCCCCGTTCGTGTTCGACAACAGGCCGAGGTCCATAGCGGAATTGATAGCAGAAGCGGCGGTGTGACCGAGTCCGCAGATGGAGGCGTCGACCATCACCTCGGCGATGTCGTCGACCAGACTGCGGCGCTGAGGCGACAGGGAACCCTTGGCTTGGATCTGCACCATCGTCTCGTGCTGGCGGACCGTGCCGACCCGGCAGGGCACACATTGACCGCACGACTCGTTGCGGAAGAACTCCGCGATGCGCACGAGCACACCGGTCATGTCGATCTCATCGGTGAACGCCATCACCACACCCGAGCCGAGCGTGGTGCCGCGTTCACGGGTGTCCTCCAACGTGAGGGGCATGTCGAGTGCGTCGGGTCCGACGAAAGACCCGGCCGCGCCGCCCATCAGCACCGCGGCCAGAGTGCCGCTTCCGGTGAGAGGGCCTGCGAGATCCAGAACCTGACCGAGCGTTGTACCGAACTCCACCTCGTAGAGACCCGGTTCCGACACCCTTCCGCTCACACACAGCAGCTTCGTTCCCGGTGATCGCTCCGTGCCTCGACTGCGATAGTCCTGCGCGCCGTTGAGCACGATGTCGAGGGTGTTGATCAGCGTCTCAGGGTTGTTGATCGCGGTCGGCTCTCGGAACAAGCCATGCGTGGTCGGGAACGGCGGCTTGCTGCGCGGCTCGCCCCTGAACCCCTCGAGCGAAGCGAACAGAGCGGTCTCCTCGCCGCAGATGTAAGCGCCGGCGCCGCGACGAATCTCGATGTCGAAACGATGCCCCGATCCGGCCGCGTCAGCACCTAGCAGACCCGCCTCACGAGCCTGACTCACCGCATTCTCGAGCCTCGCGGTGGCCAGCGGATACTCGCCGCGAATATAGATCCAGCCGTTCTCGGCACCCGTCGCGAAACCTGCGAGCGTGAGCGACTCGATCACTGCGAACGGATCCTGCTCCATCACTATCCGGTCCTTGAACGTGCCCGGCTCGGACTCATCGCAGTTGGCAACGACGTGCTTGGGTCGCCCCTGCTCCGCGGCCACGGCGCGCCACTTGACACCGGTCGGGAAGGCCGCTCCGCCGCGCCCGGAGAGTCCGGAGTCAGCCACCGCCGTGCATACCGCTACCGGTCCCATTTCAATAGCTCTGGCGAGCGCCGAGTAACCGCCGGCGGCCCGGTAGGCGTCGAGCGATGTGGGGTCCACTACACCGACATTGCGCAACAGCCGCAGCGACGGATCCCCCTGCTGGGGTATCTGCCTGGCAACCTCGACGGCATCCGCGGGAACTGAATCGGGCCTGCCGATTCCCTGGCGGAACTGGCTGGGCGCCCGTTCGCACTGTCCGAGGCAGGGCGAGCGATGAACGTGCTCCCCACCCGACTCGAGCTCGGCAATCAGTTCCTCGTTGGCTGCGATCTGGCATGCGGCGTCAACGCAGACATGTGAGACATGAGTGAGCTCAAGGGCGTGATCGGGTTCGTCGAGGCGGAACATCTCATAGAACGTTGCGACGCCGTAGGCCTCCGCCGGCGGTACCTGCAGCAGTTCGCAGACGTGATTGAGGCCACCGGGGCTGATCCATCCCTTGGCGTTCTGCAACGCGTGAAGAGCCGGAAGAAGCAGATGGCGGTGGTCGTGGCGTCGGTTCTTGCCGCCGTAGACCAGACGCTCAGTCTCACGCACCACCGCTGTCGGAATCCCGATTGCTGCCGTTACTGCGGCAATCTCAACCTCGTCAGCGACGTCATCGCCGATAAACAGATCAGCCATCAGCAGATGCGGGTCGCCGGGTCGGAGTCAGGAGTCGGAATCTCGATGCGTTCTATCCGAACGGCCGCCGCCTTGAATTCGGCTGTACCGGATCGCGGGTCCCATTCGGGATTTGTGAGCTGGTTGACATCGACCAGTTCGGGGAAATGGAAGGTAGTGAAGGTTAGGCCCTCGGGAATGTCGGGCTGGATGCGGACACTGGTCTCAACGCGGCCGCGCGCAGAACAGACCCGGACCCGGTCGCCATCGCCGAGACCGAGCCGCGCGGCGTCGGCCGGGTTGACGTCAATGCCGTCTCCGTAGCGGATCGGTGACGCGTACCCGCCAGACTGCACGCCGGTGTTGTAGCTGTCGAGCGCCCGTCCGGTCGTGAGTCGGAGCGGGAACTCCTCGCTGAGCTGTTCTTTGGGTCCCTCATGGTGGCACACGCTGAACGGTGCCGGATCGCGGCCCTCAAGGTCATCAGCCCACAGCCAGCCGTGCAGGAACGTGCTGCCGGGATCGTCCAGATCCCTGCAGGGCCATTGGAGCCCGCCCTCAGATTCCAGGCGTTCCCAACTCATCCCCGCGTGCAACGGTGACAGCGATCGGAGTTCGTCCCACAGGTCTTGGGGGGTGGGCGTGCCCCAATCGACTCCGAGTCGGTTCGCGAGGTCGCCGATGATGTCGGTGTCGGTACGAGCCTCTCCAGGTGGCGAGACGGCGGCCCGGACCCGTTGCACCCGTCGTTCCGATGAGGTGACCGTTCCCTCGGATTCGGCCCATCCCACCGCTGCGGGCAACACGACATCGGCCATTTCGGCTGTTCGGGTCATCAGAATGTCCTGCACGACGAGAATGTCGAGCCCGTCGAGCAGTTTGCGGGCATGTGCCACATCGGCTTCGGAGTCCGCAGGGTTCTCACCGATCACGTAGAGCCCCTTGATCTCGCCCCGCTCCATCGCCTCGAACATCAAGGTGAGGTGGAGTCCCGGTTCCGCGGGCAGCGGCATGTCGTAGGCGGCTTCAAACTTGGCGAGCGCGACGGGATCCTCAACGTCTTGGAATCCGGGGAACTTGTTGGGCAGCGCGCCCATGTCGCCGCCTCCCTGCACATTGTTCTGGCCGCGCAGCGGTACCAGCCCCGATCCCCAGCGCCCGACATGCCCGGTGAGCAGCGCCAAGTTGCACAACGACAGGACGTTCTCGACCGCGTTGTGATGTTCGGTGATACCCAGGGTCCACAGAATCTGCGCGGTGTCAGCGGTCGCGTAATCGTGTGCCAGTTCGCGGATTGCGCGAGCGGGCACACCGGTGATCTCCTCGGCCGCCTCGGGCGTGTACTGCTCAACAGCGGCCTTGTAGTGTTCAAAACCCTGCGTGGAATGGGCGATGAAGTCGGTGTCGTGCAGTCCCGCAGCGATGATCTCGCGGCCGACTGCGTTCGCCAACGCTATGTCGGTGCCGACGTTGAGTCCGAGCCAGGCATCGGCGAACTTCGAGGAGCTCGTGCGACGAGGGTCGACCGCGTACATTCTCGCTCCGTTGTCGAGGCCCCTCAACAGATGATGGAAGTAGATCGGGTGAGCCTCCCGGGCGTTGGAACCCCACAGCAGGACGACGTCGGTCTCTTCAACCTCTGCGTAGGACGATGTTCCCCCTCCTGCTCCGAACACTGTCGCCAGACCGACGACCGAAGGCGCGTGTCAAGTTCGATTGCAAGAGTCGATGTTGTTGGACCGCATCGCGCAGCGAATGAACTTCTGCGCCGCGTAGTTCATCTCGTTGGTCGACTTGGAGCAACTGAACATTCCGAACGCTTCGCCACCGTGCTGGTCCCGGACCCGAGCGAGGCCCTGCGCTGCCCGGGTGAGCGCCTCATCCCATGAAGCAGCACGCAGTTCACCGTTTTCTCGCACCAACGGAGTCGTGATCCTCGCGGTGGGCTTGTTATAAAGTTGACGGCGATTGCCGCGATCAATCCCCTGCCGAGCCGGTCCTTTGGGGGCTGATCGGGCGTGCGCTTCGCTGTCGTCCACAGCAACGTTCTCCACATTGGAACAATACCGCAATGCGGAACAGGTGTGTCTTTCCGCTCCGAATCGCGTGTGATTAATTACGCGCTTTTTGCGCGCTTAACGCCAACCATGCGTTTGTGGCAAATGTTCGCGTTAGCACTCGGCGTTCGGATATCGTCGCCCAATGCGCTGGTCGAACCTTTTCGTGCCCACGCTGCGTGAGCCGCCCGCCGATGCCGAAGCAGCCAACCACAAATTGTTGATCCGCGGTGGGTTCATCCGCCAACTCCACTCAGGCCACTACTCGTTGCTGCCGCTCGGGCTGCGGGTTCACGAGAAAGTCGCCGCCATCGTGCGCCGTGAGATGGATGCGATCGGCGGCCAGGAGTTCCTGCTGCCGGCGATGCATCCCGCCGAGATCTGGAAGAAGTCGGGACGCTGGCACGCTGTGGGCGAGGAGATGTTCCGTCTCGTCGATCGCAAAGGCGCCGACAACGCGTTGGGGATGACCCATGAGGAGATCTTCACCGACGTTGCCCAGGAGATCACCTCGTACCGGTCGCTGCCTCAGATCTGGTATCAGATCCAGTGGAAGTTCCGCGACGAACCCCGCCCCAAGAGCGGTCTGTTGAGGGTCCGCGAGTTCGCAATGAAGGACTCGTACTCGTTCGACATCGACGAGGCGGGACTCGATCGCAGCTTCGACGTCCACCACGATGCGTATGCGCGCATCTTCGACGCCCTGGGCCTGCCCGCGATACCCGTTGAGGCCTCCTCGGGGGCAATGGGCGGTTCAGGCTCCACCGAGTTCATGGTCCCTTCAAGCGCCGGCGAGGACGACATCGCGTTGTGCAGCAACTGTGGCTACGCGGCGAACGTTGAACGAGCGAAAGCCCGATCGGCGGTCGTTGAGGATCGGGACATCCCCGATTTGGCCCGTTTCCCGACCCCTGGCGTGCGCACGATCGCGGCTCTGGAGACGATCGAGGGCGGTGCACCGGCCGTACACCAGATCAAGACCATGGTGATGGTGCTCGACGGTGAGGTGACGTTGGCCCTGCTCCGTGGCGACCACGAACTCGAGATCCAGAAACTCGCCGATTTCACCGGAGCCGCAGACATCCGACCCGCGACTGCTCAAGAAACGGTCCAGCATCTCGGCGCCAACCCCGGATCGCTGGGCGCGGTGCATGTCGACGGCTTGCGCGTCGTCTGCGACCCCGCACTGAAGGGCCGGCGCGGTCTGACCACCGGTGCCAACACCGACGACTGGCACTGGACCGGGGTCGACGTCGCCCGCGACATCGCCGTCGACGAATGGACCGACCTGCGCCGAGTCCAGGCCGACGAACCCTGTCAGAATTGCGGCACCCCTCTTGAGATCGTTCGCTGCATCGAGGCGGGCCACATCTTCAAGCTCGGCACAAAATACTCCGACGCGCTCGGTGCGTCCGTGCTTGATCCCAACGGCAACCAGAAACCGCTGGTGATGGGCAGCTACGGCATCGGCATCGGCCGCAACGTCGCCGCCGTGGCCGAGATCCACCACGACGACAAGGGTTTGCTCTGGCCAATGAACGTCGCCCCGTTCGAGGTCGTGATCACCATTGTGAACACCAAAGACGAAGCCTCGATTGCGGCGGGCGAATCGCTCTACGACGAGCTTCGATCCCGTGGTGTCGACGTTCTGTTGGATGACCGTGATGCTCGTGCGGGCGTGAAGTTCGCCGACGCGGAGCTGATCGGTATCCCCTACCGGGTCACCGTCGGCCCGAGAGCACTGGCCGACGGAGAGGTCGAACTCACTTCCCGTGCCACGGGCGAGACAACCCGCGTCGGTACCGGTTCCATCGCTGACCTGCTCGTCGACACTGTCGAGGGCGAGCGGGGTTGATCCACCGCTGTCTGCACAGCCACGAGCGGCGGACCGTTGAACCGGGTGGCCGTGCTAGCTTGCTACCAGCGATCCCAATCCAGTGTCCCTCAAGGCCTAGGAGCCACCCATGTCAGACCTGCCCCCGCCCCCGCCTGAGTTCGAGCCCGGTTCATCCTCCCAACCACCGCCACCACCGCCCGATCCGTCCGCGCAGCCACCTCACTACACGGATGCCGACGGCACGAGTCAATCGCCAGCACTCCCCGCCAAAGAGTCGAACGGCTTGGGAATCGCGGGATTCGTCATCGCAATTGTTGGAGTACTGCTGTGTTGGATCCCGATATTCGGCCTGATCGTCGCCATAGTCGCCACCGTGTTCAGCGCCATCGGATTTCGCGCAGCGACAAAATCTGGTGCGCCACACAAAGGTCTCAGTATTGCCGGATTGGTTCTTGGGATCCTTGAACTGTTGGCGGCGATCTTCATCACCGTGTTTGTGCTGATTGCCGTAGACACAGTGATCGACTGTACAAGCCACTTCGACGACTATCTTGACGCACCCGCGGGCTCAGAAGCCGAGGAACAAGCGTATTCTCGATGGTTGGAGTGCACCAGCGACATTTAGGGGTTCGGCATGCCCGCCTGAATCAATCGACACATTCACGTCTGACGGCGTTAGCGGTCGAACCTGCTCGACGGGTCCGGCAGGGTTGGCATGACATGGTGGCAAAGACGCTTGTGGTCAAGACCTGACGCGCCGACAGAAGCCGAACGATCAATAACCTGTTCCGTAATGCGGAACAAGCTCCTATAGTCGCTTAGGTGACTGTGCAAGCGATTGAACGGGCCTTCGCACTGCTACGCGCGCTCGCGGTCGGCCCTGTCGGAGTCACGGAACTGGCCGAACGGGTGGAACTGCCGAAATCGACAGTCGCACGGATCCTGGCTGCGTTGGAGAACGAGGATGCGGTCACCCAGGACGACAGCGGCGGTGAGTATCGCCTCGGCGAAGGGCTGCTCGACATCGCCGGCGCCACCCAGCCGGGCCGCAACCTTGTGGCCACCGCCCGCCCGCATCTGATCGACCTTTGTGACGAGGCCGGGGAGACCGCAGGCGTCTCGGTACTCGACGGGCGTTGCGTCTACTACCTCGACCACGTGGAGGCCGAGAGCGACGTACAGGTTCGGAGCTGGACCGGCGAGCTCGCCCCGCTCCACACGGTGCCTTCGGGCCTGGTTCTGCTCGCCCACTATGACGACAAGCAACTCGACGCCTACCTGCGGGGTCCGGTCACGGCTTCGACCGCTTGGACCATCACGGACCCCGATGAGATCCGCGAGCGGCTCGCCACCATCCGCAGCCTCGGGTACGCCTGGGTCTATGAGGAGTTCGCAGAGGGCATCAACTCAGTCGCAGCACCCATTGTCGAAGCGGACGGCACGGTTGAGGCGGCTCTGCACATCCACGGCCCGGCCTATCGCTTCC
The DNA here is from genome assembly GCA_965116485.1 of Acidimicrobiales bacterium. Classification (GTDB taxonomy): domain Bacteria; phylum Actinomycetota; class Acidimicrobiia; order Acidimicrobiales; family Aldehydirespiratoraceae; genus VXYK01. Next base: position 1,285,735 of record OZ220692.1, on the reverse strand, counting down.
CCAACCCCGAGCGCACCCACGACCTCGGCAACCTGGTGATCAACGCCGCCGCCAGTCTCGCCGAGAACCTGGCCTCCGAGTAACCCTCGGAATCCGGGATCAGAGGTTGATCAGAGGTTCTAGCCTCTGCGGCGGCGGATTTCGGCGGTGATGGCTGGGATCACCTCATGGAGATCGGCGATCACGGCCCAATCGGCCTTCACGACCATGTTCGCTTCTCGGTCGGTGTTGATTGCCAGTATGTGTTTGCTGGCCATCGCCCCGACCCAATGCTGGATCGCCCCCGAGATTCCTGAGGCGATGTAGATCTCCGGGGCGATCCGGGTGCCGGTCTGGCCGACCTGATCGGAATGGGGGCGCCAACCGAGGTTGGTCACAGCCCGCGAGCATCCGACCCGTCCACCAAGGAGCTCGGCCAGTTCCTCGAGTTGCGCGAATCCCTCGGCCGAGCCGACGCCGCGGCCGCCTCCGCAGACTACGGGAGCGGTGGGCAGGGTCACACCGGCTTGGAGCACCGTGCGATCCTTGACGACGGTCACACGGTGACTGTCGTCGAGGTCAGCATCGAAGGTCTCCGTGTCAGCGTCGACGGAGTCACCGGGTTGGGCAGCGACCGCATGAAGGCCGCAGGTGAGCAGCGCAACCTCGGCGTCGAGGCTGGAGTCTTCGAGCAGAGAGCCGCCCCATTGCACGCGTGTCATGGTCCAAGTCGATCCGGGGGTCACATCAACACAATTGGCAACGAACGGGGCATCAAGACGGGCCGCAACCTGCGCCATGACCTCGTTGCCTCGGTCCGATCCACAGGCCAGCACCGCGGAGGGTTCGAGTTCGTCGACCATCTGCGCCACCGCGGCACCGTAGGCATCCGGGCCGTAGTCGCTCAGCACTTCGTGGACACAGGTGTGCACCACCTCAGCGCCATAGTCGCCGGCCTCGGCGGCCAGCGCCTCATCGTCCGCGCCGATCAGAGCTGCCTCAAGGTCTGCGTCCATCTTCTCGGCCAGTGACCGACCGAAGGTGAGAGCCTCGCGAGCCGCTTCGGCAAGCGCCCCCCGATCATGTTCGAGCACCACCAGCAGCATCAGAGCACCCCCAACTCTTCGAGGACGTCCACCACAGCGGCGGCTGCATCGGGGCCGTCTCCCAGGATGATCGTCTCCGACACCTGTTCGGCGGGGCGATGCAGTCGAATCCGGCTTTGACCACCTTGAGCGGCGTCAAGGTCGAGCGAGCGGATCTCCAGCTTCTTGGACCTCAGGCGACCCTTCATAGTCGGGTAACGGGGCAGGTTGAGCCCTTCTTTGACGCCTAGGACGCAGGGCCGTGGGAGTTCATAGACCTCGAAGCCTCCGTCGATTGCTCGACGTGCGGTGACAGTGCCCGTACCGCTCCCGTCGCCGGACACCTCGATTCCCTTGATTCCGTTGACGATGGGCCTGCCCAGCGAATGCGCCACTCGTATCCCGACTTGGAAGCCACCGGAGTCTGCCGACTCGTTGCCGAACAGGATGAGATCGAACGGCTCTTGAGCCTCGGACTCGAGCACCTCGATCGCCTCGCCGATCACGACCGCGGTCCGCTGCGGGTCCCAGGCTCCATCGCCGGGCACTAGGACACCGTGATCGGCCCCGACCGAGGCTGCGTAGCGCAGTTGTTCTGCGGCTTCGGACGGGCCGACCGTGAGCACGGTGACCTCACCACCGTGCTCTTCACGGAGTTGCACAGCGCCTTCGACGCCGCACTCTTCGTGGGGGCTGGTCGTGAAGCCCAAATGAGCGGCATCCACATCGGATCCGTCGGCAGTGACGTTGATCTTGGCGCCCGGTGCGGGCACCCGTTTGACGCAGCAGAGAATCCTCATGGCCTGAGCAGCCTTGATCCGTGAGCTCGCAGCATCAGCTCTTGAGACGGGAGTCTTCGGGGTCGAAGGCGGAACCCGGGCCAACGACGGTTACGGGGAACAACTCGTTCATGTACATCACCTGCAGTTGAGTGCCGGCTGCGGCCAGTTCGTTGGGCACATACCCCATGAGGAGGTGCTTGCCGACCGACGGCCCGTATCCTGCCGACGTCACCCGCGACACCCTTCCGTGGGAGTCCACGATGCGCTCGCCGTCGAGATCGACGATGGGTTCGTTGCCGCCCATCATGTGGCGCGTGCGGCCGGAACTGTCGGTCTGGTCCTCGACCGTGAGCGTCACGCACTGGACTTCAGCGCCTGCTTCCCGAGCTTTGAGATAGGGCTCGCGACCGATGAAATCGGCGGCTTTGACCCGTGGCCGGGCGAGTCCCGCCTCAACCGGGTTGTATTCGCTTTCGAGCTCGGCGCCCATCAAGCGATAACCCTTCTCGAGCCGGCCGGACGTGCCGTAGACACCGCCACCGGTCGGACGGATCCCGAGGTCTCGCCCCGCCGACAGGAGGGCGTCCCACAGCACCGGGCCGTCGCTCCAGTCCACGTAGATCTCCCAGCCTGTGTCACCCACGTAGGAGATGCGGAACAGGTGGGCTTGGACCGTTCTGGTCTGTCCTGTGCCAGTCGCGCAGTTGAGTTCGATCGGGATGATCGAGCCGTAGGGCGAACCGGCTTGGCTCAGGTCGTGGTCTGTTAGTTGTGCCAGGACCCGGGGTGCGTTCGGGCCCCACAGTCCGAGGGTGGTGATCTGTGTGGTGAGGTTGGTGAAGGTCACCGAACCGTCGTTGGGCATGTGCTTGCGGGTCCAGAACTCGTCGCGTCCTCCGTCGAACACGCCGGTGACGATCCTGACCCGGTCTTGGGCCATGCGCATCATGGTGAGGTCTGAGTGGAAGCCGCCGTCGGCGTTCAGCCACGGCGTGTAGATCGACCGTCCCACCGCGACATCGATCTTGTTGACGGCAAGTCGATCCGCGAACTCGACAGCCTCCGGCCCCTCCAGTTCGTAGATCTGGAAGGCCGACAGGTCGACCACGCCGCAGTTCTCGCGCAGGTTCAGGTGCTCCCCGATGGTGATGGGGCTCCACCAGCGGTTGTCCCACTCGACCCCGCGAGGCTCGAGGCCGTAGCGCTCGCACAGATCAGCGTTGGAGTTGTACCACTGGGGTCGTTCCCACACCCGAGCTTGGAAGAACTCCGCTTCGAGCGCTTCCTGGCGGGAACGGTACGGCGACTCCACCAGATGACGGCGGGATTCCCACTGCTCGGCGGGGTGGACGATGCCATAGGTCTTGTTGAAGTGCTCGTAGGCCCTCGCCCAGATGTGTTCGTCGCTCTTCTCTTCGTCGTAGAAGCGGGCTATGTCCGCTCCGTGGGCGTCGATCACCCGCGGGTAGCCGTGAGTCATCCACTCCGCCACCACCTGGGCCATTCCGGGGCCTTCCTTGACCCACACGGCCGCCGCCGACCAGAGGCCCTCCACATCGGGGAGCTCGCCGAGGCAGGGCATGGTGTCCGGGGTCAGCGACAGCAGGCCGTTGATGGCGTACTTGATCTCGGCATCGCCGAGCATGTCCATCAGTTCGATCGCTTCTTCCATCTGCTGGTCGAAGTCGTCGGGAGTGAACGGCATCTCGGTCGGAGACAGCGCGGCCTCTTCGTTGGAGGGGATCTCATCGGGGTGGTGCAGGATGGGCCGGTGCCCGTATGAGCCGACTTCCATCGATCCCGCGGACTGCCGCTCGTAACAGAACGTGTCCATGTCTCGCACGATGGGGTAGCCGATCTCGTTGTTGGTCTCGGCGAGAATGTCTATCGGGCCGACGTCAGCCATCTGGTGCACCGCCGGCACGAGCGGGATGTAGGTGTCGGCCATGTTGGCGATGCGGTTGGACCAGACGCCGCAGGCGACGATCACGTATTCGGTCTCGATTGTGCCCTTGTCGGTGACCACTGCTTTGATCTTGCGCCGGCCGTTGGGCCGGGGTGTGTCGTCGGTGATCAGATCGAGCACTTCGGTGTTGGCAAAGACCTTGCAGTCGGCCTTCTCGATGGCTTCCTTGCGCATCACGGTGCCAGTTTCGAGCGAGTCGACCACTGAGACTGTGGGGCAGTAGAAGCCGCCGAGGATGACGTCTGCGTTGATGTAGGGCACCAGTTCCTTCACTTGGGCCGGGGTGAGCAGGTGAGCCTCGATTCCCCATGCTTTGGCTGAGGTCATGCGCCGTTCGAGTTCGTCCATGCGTTCTTGGGTGCGGGCTACTTCGATGCCTCCGGAGTCCACCGACAGGTTCATGTCGCGGTACTGGTTGGCGCTCTGTTCCCCGAGCAGAGCCATCTCCTTGTTGTGGTCGACCGGGAATATGAAGTTCGATGCGTGTCCGGTCGAGCCGCCGGGGTTGGGCAGCGGCCCCTTCTCAACGAGGACGAGGTCTTGCCAGCCGAGTCGGGCGAGGTGTCCGACTAGACAATTGCCGACGATCCCTGCGCCGATCACTACGACGTTGGCTTTGGTGGGGAATTCGCTCACGGTTGGACTCTATTCTGAAGTCGATTGTCGTGCCGGTTGGTCCCGCTGGCATCGCTGTGCGTGCGTTTGCGGCACAACCCACGGAGACAATACTGGACGATCGTTCAGTTTGCACGCGATCAGAGAGGTGTGTTTGCGAAACCCTGCGGACAGATCAATTTGGCAGATGTTCAGCGGCCCGCGAATTTCTGCAAATCTGACAAACACACGGTCAGCTTGACCCGGCTACAATGAGTCCGTATCGCGGAATCGTTCCGCAATACGGAACGAACCCGAAGCAACGAGCGTGCGGATCCGACCGCAGCGCCCGCAGGAGCAAACATGGCCTTTCCCAGTGACCTAGAAATCGCCAACCAGGCAAAGCTCAAACCTCTCACCGACATCGCGCACTCAGCCGGCATCCCGGCTGAATGTCTGGAGCCCTACGGCGTGGGCGCCGCCAAGATCTCACTCGACGCCATCGACAAGATGAGCGACCGGCCTAAAGCGGGGTACGTCGTCGTTTCAGCCATAACACCGACACCGCTGGGCGAAGGCAAAACGACCACAACGGTCGGTCTCGGCCAAGCGTTCCAGCACATCGGCAGAACTGCCACGATCGCCATCCGGCAGCCCTCGATGGGGCCGACGTTCGGGATAAAGGGCGGTGCAGCCGGCGGCGGTTACAGCCAGGTCGTGCCAATGGAGCTCTTCAACCTTCACCTGACCGGCGACATGCACGCCGTCACCGCAGCCCACAACCTCTGCTCGGCGATGCTCGACGCTCACATCTACCACGGCAACGAAGCGGGATTCGACATTCACAACATCACTTGGCGGCGTGTGCTCGACGTCAACGACCGCGCCCTGCGCAATGCGGTTATCGGTCTCGGCGGGCGACTCGACGGCGTCCCCCGCGAAACGGGGTTCGACATCACGGCCGCATCCGAGGTCATGGCGGCTCTGGCTCTGTGTACCTCGCTTGCGGACCTCCGCATCCGCCTGGGCAGGATCGTGCTGGGCTACAACAAGGCCGGTACTCCCATCACCGCCGAAGACATCGGCGCAGCAGGCTCGATGGCCGTGATCCTGAAAGAAGCCATCAAACCCAACCTGATGCAGACGCTGGAGAACACGCCCGCGCTGGTTCACACCGGGCCCTTCGGCAACATCGCCACCGGCAACAGCTCGATCATCGCCGACCAGATCGGGATCCATACCAGCGAGTTCCTGCTGACCGAGGCAGGGTTCGGCGCCGACATGGGGGCGGAACGATTCTTCAACATCAAGTGTCGCTACTCGGGGATCGCGCCCGACGCTGCCGTGCTGGTCGCCACGGTTCGAGGCCTCAAAGCCCACTCCGGCAAGCACAAGATCGTTGCAGGAAGACCGCTGCCCGAGGCGTTGCTGGCTGAGAACCCCGACGAGGTTCACATGGGCGGCGACAACCTGCGCAAGCAGCTCGAGAACATGCAGATACACGGGTGTACACCGGTCGTGGCGATCAACGTCTTCCCCGGCGACCATCCCGGTGACATCGACGCGATCAAAGAGATCGCAGACGAGTACGGCGCTCGCGCGGCGGTGTCCACCCACTTCTCCGATGGAGGACGAGGGGCCACCGAGCTGGCTGAAGCGGTGGCGGCCGCGGCGGCTGAACCAAGCGAATTCGAACTGCTCTATCCGAGCGAGGCGTCGCTCAAGGACAAGATCCATGCGGTAGCCACCAGGGTCTACGGCGCGGACGACGTGGAGTACACCGCGCAAGCCAACAAGCAGTTGGCCACCTACACCGAGGCGGGATTCGGCGACCTGCCTGTGTGCATCGCCAAGACCCACCTCTCCATCAGCTCCAACCCCGCATTGAAGGGCGCCCCCACCGGCTGGACCCTGCCCGTCCGCGAGGTCCGTGCGAGCGTTGGAGCCGGATTCATCTACCCGCTCTGCGGTGATATGCGGACCATGCCCGGCCTGGGCAAGATTCCGGCCGCCAAGTCCATAGACATTGATGCCGACGGCAACGTCGTAGGTCTTTCCTAGAACCGAAGGCCCCGCTCAGGGCCTCTTCTCAACACTGGAGAAAAGTGAACCCACTCGCCAACATCCTGCGCCCCGGTCCCCGGGTGATCAGCGCCCCGGCAGCGCGCGCCGCTGTCTCCGACATGACCTATGAGGTCATCCCGCTCAAGAGCCTGCCCGAGGCGATTCAGCAGCTTCCCGCCAATGCCCGTGTCAGCGTCACCGCCTCCCCGGTGAAACCGTTGGAGGACACGCTCGACATCTGCGCCGAACTGCTCGAACTCGGCCACCGGCCGATCCCCCACCTCGCTGCTCGAAAGGTGGCCGACGCGGCCCACCTGCGCTCGATCGCAGCGCGCATCAAGCAGCTCGGGCTCAGTGAGATCTTCTGCATCGCCGGTGATGCGCAGGACGCAGGCGAATATCCCGACGCCATGTCGCTGCTGCGACCCCTGCTCGACGTCAGCGCCGGAGACATCACCACGGTGGGTGTGTCCTCCTACCCCGACGGTCACGCCTTCATCGACGATTCCGCATTGCACCAAGCGCTGATCGACAAGCAGGAACTGTTCCAACAGGCCGGGATCAAGGCACACGCCTCCACGCAGATGTGCTTCTCGACCGACACGATCGTCTCCTGGCTGACCACCCAACGCGCCGAGGGTCTGACGATGCCGGTGCATCTCGGGGTCGCGGGCGTGGTGGACCGGGCGAAGCTCATTCGCATGGGCATGCGACTGGGTGTGGGGGCCTCACTGCGATACGTCCAGAAGAACAGGACTGGCCTGCTCAAGCTCTTCTCTTCGGTCGGTTACAACCCCAGCGACGTCATCGACCCGCTGGCCGACGAGTTCGACTCCTTGGGAATCGAGGGTCTTCACATGTTCACCTTCAACCAGGTGGCCGCCACGCTGCGGTGGCAACAAGCCAAGCTCAGATAACGCCGAACCGCACATGAGCGCTCCGCTTCTCGCACCGTTCCGAGGCTGGCTTGTCCGGCCCGAGTGGGCCGGACGGGTGATCGCGGGAGCGTACGATTCGAAAACCCCGGCGCAGCGTCGCGCCATCGTCGAGAACAACCCGTTCAGCTACCTGGGCGTGACGAGGTCCCACGAGGACCGGATCGAGGGGTGTTCGGATTCTGATCTGCTGAATCTCTCCGTACAGACCCTTGAACGGATCATGGCAGCCGGCGCTTTCGCTCAATCGGGCCATCCCGCGTTCTTCGCATACCGTCTCAGCTCCGCGGACGACGGATCCGACCGGGCTTGCGAGCAGACCGGCATTGTCGGCGCCTTGGACATCGAAGGACTGCGCGACGGTCGGGTGCTCACCCATGAGAACGTTCGTCCTGAGCGGGCCTCGCTGATTGCCGGCAACCTCAGTCATGTAGGCGCCACCTCATCTCCGATTTCGCTGACTCATGTCGCGGCGCCGGAACTTGTTGGGATTCTCAACGCGCTCGCGCAGCGGACCCCAGATGTCGACGTGGTGGTGGAGGGGATCAGGAATGAGGTGTGGACTGCCAGCGAGGCAGACACGGCCAGAATCCAGCCGTTGGTCGAAGATCCGGTCGTGTACGTGACCGACGGCCATCATCGGTGTGCCGCCGCTCTGGCAGGCCGGGACGCGCGCCCCGATATGGCCCCTTTCGCCCGCACGCTCGCGGTGTTGTTCCCCCACGACCAGCTGCGGGTCGAGGCCTTCCATCGCAGGGTGCCCGACCGATCGCTGCGCCCAACCGCGGAGTTGGTCGAAGCTCTGGGCACCGTGGGAACGGTTGCCGCCCTGAGCGGCAACGCCGCGCTTCGCCCGACGGCTCGCGGCCAAGTCAGCGTGTATCACAATGGCTCATGGTTCCGACTCGTCCTCGATCCGCTGGAGCACCCGACAACTCTGGCTTCGCTCGATGTTGAACGGCTTCGCCGCGATGTCATCGGCCACGTGCTGGGAGTCGACGAACTGGACGACAACAGCGGCGTCGATTACGTGCCCGACCCTTCAGGCATAGCTGAGCTGGCAAAACGCTGCGACGCTGACGGTTGCGTCGGACTGCTCCTATATCCGACCGACATCAACGATCTAATGGCGGTGGCCGCGGCAGGCGATCTCATGCCCCCGAAATCGAGCTATCTCAACCCGAAACCTCCCTCGGGGGTTTTCCTCCGCACGCTGGGAGTCGGCGCCACCGAGCACCTGGGCCCCAGCTGAACGCCCGCTCGGAGATGAACGGTCAGGAGGATCAGGGCGCGAGTCGGGCTGGCATCCTGTCGCAGACGCAGGCTCGCCCCTCGGAACTGGACGGCGGGGGGATCAGTGCGCGATCGCGCCCATCATGCGGGCTGCGGCCAGGGTGTTCTTGAGCAGGCAGCCGATGGTCATCGGACCGGTGCCTCCCGGCATCGGGGTGATTGCGCCCGCCACGTCCTGCACGCTGTCGAAGTCGACGTCGCCGACGATGCCCGCCTCGGTGCGGGAGATGCCCACATCGACCACAGCCGCTCCCGGACTGACAAAGTCTGCGGTCACCAGCCGTGCCATGCCTGCCGCGGCGATGATGATGTCGGCCTGTCGGCACAGTCCAGCCAGATCGGCGGTTCGGCTGTGCGCGAGGGTCACGGTGGCGTCGCAGCCTTTGCGTCCCAGCAGCAGCACCTGAGGCAGACCGACCAGCGTGGAGCGTCCGATGACGACTGCTCGTTTGCCGCTGGTCTCGATTCGATAACGTTCTAGGAGCTCCATCACTCCCAGCGGCGTGCAGGGAACGTGGCCCACCCGTCCGCGGACAAGCCGGCCCATCGACCGCTCGGTCAAACCGTCAACATCCTTTTCGGGCGGGATCAAGTCGAGCACCGCTTCGGCGTCGATCCCGACCGGGACAGGGAGCTGCACGAGGATCCCGTGGACCGACGGGTCGACCGCCAGATCGCCGACCGCGGCTTCGACCTCTTCCTGCGTTGCGTCTTGGCCCAACTCGACATGGCGCGACACCATGCCCGCCTCCTGGGCCTTGCGATGCTTGTTGCGAACATATATCTGGCTCGGCCTGTCGCTGCCCACCAACACGGTGGCGAGGCAGACCTCGGGGTTCTGCAGCGATTCAATCTCTGCACGTATGGCTGCGACGATCTCGTCGCGCAGCAGGTTTCCGTCCATGAGCACAGCGCCACCGGCCGTGCGTTCGAAATCATCGTAAGAAGTCACGGCCCGTAGGCTAGTCGGGCCACAGGTTCACCCGCCCGCCGGCTCGACATCTGCGGTTTGTTCACATCCGCCGGTTGCCAGACTGAAGCTGCTCCACCGATGCTGTCACACCCATGACTACAATGGTGTTAGTCCTTGTGTTCAGGGATCATGGAACAGGGAACAGGGAGAGCGGTGAACCGGGATGTCGAACACGTTGCACAAACTCGCCGACGAAGCTGAGCTTGACGCTCTCATCGACGAGACACTGAGCGATGCTGGTGTTGAACTAGAAGAGCTCCGGCGCCAAGCACTCAACGGAAGGTTTGCATCCGAGAAGCTGCGGCGCACATGGTTCGTTGTCAACGGACTCGGACGCGGCTGACATCGCTTCGAGCAGACCGTGAACGAGAGCCTGGACTCACAAGCGCGTCGGTTCGCCGCTCAAACATCAAGATTGCTCAACAAGACCGTCACGACCGGCGTACGGGTCTCTGTCCTTGAAACAGCGGCAGGACACAGAATCATGGGTTCGGGTGTCTCTCGCGATCAACTCTCGCCAAACCCGATCCCGGTCGCGCACTCGCGACGCAGACCCGTCGTGTACCTCTATCTGATGCACTCGTACGAACTGGATCCGGAACGCGTGTACCTGACGATGACCTCCAGCACGATGAGTCTCTACACATCGCCCGAGATGGATGACGACCAACTGATAGTCGGTATCGACTATGCCCGATCATCGCTGAACCAGTATCCGGGCGCTCACCTTCATGTCGCGGGTTCACGAGACGATCTGGATGCGGTCTATCTCGGCGATGCACGAAAGACGTGCAAGCTCCGGGATCTGCACCTCCCCGTGGGCGGTAAGCGCTTCCGCCCAACCTTGGAGGATCTCATCGAGTTCATGGTGACTGAGGAGATGGTGGTGCCTCACACGGACTGGCGAACCACCCTTGACGACCACCGGACAAAATGGGAAACGATCCAACTCAAAGCAGCAGTTCGCCGGAACCAGCAGGATGCCGCTGACGCCTTGGTTGAGTCCGGTTGGCGCGTTTCTCGCCCCTAACTCCAACGCCGTCGAATTTCGCCGATGCGGGCCGCGCACCGTAGGGTCGAGCCATGAGCGAACACAGCCAAGAAACGGCCAATCCGACCGCTGCGGGCAACGCCGGGTCCCCGGCAGCAGGCGAGCATCAGTGGGTCCTGCTTGACGATCCGATACCCGGGGTCCGCAGGATCACTTTCAACCGGGCCGACAAGCGCAACTCGCTGATCCACCCCCTGCGGGGCGCGATTCTCGGTGCGCTTCGGGATGCCGACAACGACGACGACGTCAAGGTTTCGATCGTGAGGGGTGACGGCCCGTCCTTCTCTGCCGGATACGACCTCGCCGGTGGCAACACCGACTACGAACTGCCGTTCTTCACCGCTCAGGGCGAGGGGCAATGGCCGCGCCATGTCACCGAGGGTTGGATGAGCATCTGGGATCTGGCCAAACCGGTGATCGCTCAGGTTCACGGATACTGTCTGGCGGGCGGCAGCGAACTCGCGACCTGTTGCGATCTTGTCTACGTCGCCGAGGATGCCCAGATGGGTTACCCGGCCACCCGTTTCGGCGTCCCCGACATGCACTTCCACGCCTGGTTCATGGGGATGCGCAAGGCCATGGAGATGATGATCACCGGCGACTCGGTCAGCGGTCTCGAGGCGGTCGAGTACGGCTGGGCGAACGCCGCGTTCCCCGCCGAGGAGCTGTCGGCTGAGGTGCTGAAAGTTGCCGAGCGGATCACGCAGACCCCTACCGACGTGGTCCAACTCAACAAACGTGTGGTCCATCGGCAGATGGAGGTGATGGGCCTTCGCACCGGTATCCGCGCCGGCACCGAACTGTGCGCGCTGGGCGTACACAGCGAGTCGATGAAGCGGTTCATCGGCAACATCAAAGAGAAGGGCCTGACCGCCGCACTCAGCGAGAGGGACGAGCCCTACGACGACTACCGGACCGCCTCCGAACAGCCCAAAGTGGCCGAATAATCCCACACTTCGGCCGTACCGGCGTTCAAGACCAGGATTCTGATTCCTTGGGTTGCATGCAGACACCATCTGCCGGGAACACCACTTTAACGTCCCACATTACCGATCAGATAAACGACACTTACTAGTTCGGGGCAAGATCATGACCAGTATATTCTCACCGAAGGGTTCCGCATTGGTTCCGTCAATGATATTGGTAGCGTTGATTGTCGCGGTTGTTGCAGCAGCAGTTGTTTCTCGCTCATTAGATTCATCCGAGTCGATTCCTGAAATCATCTATGGGATCGATGACGATAGTCTTCCCTCGTCGTCATTGGCTGATTGGGTCAGCTATACCTCACAGGTTTCTGTTGTCACTGTAGTCAATGAAACAGAGTTGCCGGTGCCCCCAGGACTCAGTGGAGAACAAGGTGGTGGCTATGTTGGTCGAAGTGTTGATTTGTGCATTGACGAGACTCTTTGGACGTATCCTGGAGTTGAACCCCTAACCGGAACGATCTCATCAAAGGTTAACGGTTGGATTCGCAAAGACGAAGTATCCGTTCCCTTCGGTTCGCTTGGTGCTGAACGTCTTGAAGTCGGCAAGACTTATGTCATCCCGCTCGTACAATATGACGGCGGTTGGGGATTCCTTAGCGCGGGGACTGTATTGCCGGTCGATTCGCTGAAACGAATCGCGGTGGACCCGGAGCGAATCACCAACTCGGTATCCCGACAGTTGCACGGCAAGAACTTTGTTGAACTGACTCAGACGCTCGAAAGCACGATTCCCGACCCTGTCGCTGCCCGTTATGCCCACTTGCCTGCCACCGAGCGCTACTTCGCGAAGCTCCGCGAGACAATTCCGAACTTTGTCGAATAGGGCGGCATAGGACTGAGGGCGACCCGCGCTCAGAATGGGGCCGAGTCCGGTAACCTCATGGCCCATATGGCTACGCTGAGACTTCCCGAGAAGCCTGATCTGGTCGGTCTGGAACAGAAGTGGGATGCCGTTTGGGATCGCACCGGGATCTACCACTTCGACCCCGCAAAGTCGCGCGACGAAGTCTTCTCGATCGACACCCCGCCGCCCACGGTCAGCGGCTCGCTGCACGTGGGGCACGTCTTCAGCTATACCCACACCGACACCATCGCCCGCTATCAACGCATGGCCGGTCGTGAAGTGTTCTATCCCATGGGCTGGGACGACAACGGCCTCCCCACCGAGCGACGGGTGCAGAACTACTACGGCGTGGTGTGCGACCCGTCGCTGCCCTACGACGCTGATTTCAGCGCGCCTGCCGACGCCGGCAACCCCAAAGAGGTGTCCAAGCGCCGCCCCATCGCTATCAGTCGGCCCAACTTCATCGAACTGTGTCTGGAACTCACGGGCGAGGACGAGAAGGTCTTCGAGCAGTTGTTCCGCCACCTCGGTCTTTCGGTCGACTGGACCCGCACCTACACGACGATCAACGACCACTGCCGACGGGTCAGCCAACTCGCCTTCCTCGAGAACCTTGCTCGTGGCGAGGCATATCAGGTTGAGGCTCCATCGCTTTGGGATGTCACCTTCCAGACCGCGGTGGCTCAAGCCGAACTCGAGGACAAGGAGGTTCCGGGCGCTTACCACAAGCTCCGCTTCTCGCGGTCCGACGGCGGCGAGCCGATCTGGATCGACACCACCCGTCCGGAGCTGGTTCCCTCCTGTGTCGCTCTGGTCGCCCATCCGGACGACGAGCGTTACCAGCCTCTGTTCGACGGTGTCACGGTGACGAGTCCGGTTTTCGGTGTTGAACTGCCCGTGCATCCGCACCATCTCGCGGATCCCGAGAAGGGCACCGGCATCGCCATGATCTGCACCTTCGGCGACACCACCGACGTGACCTGGTGGCGGGAGCTCGACCTTCCTGTGCGCACGGTCATCGGTCGCGACGGTCGGTTCACCGCTGAGACTCCGGATTGGTTGAGCTCGGCCGTTGGCTGCACGGCCTATGAGCGACTCGCCGGCAAACGGGTCAAGCAGGCCCAGGAAGAGATCGTGCAGATCCTCAGCGAATCAGGGGACATGGACGGTTCGCCCCGCCCGATCGTTCATCCCGTGAAGTTCTTCGAGAAGGGCGACAAGCCACTGGAGATCGTGTCGAGCCGTCAGTGGTACATACGCAACGGCGGCCGCGACGCCGATCTGCGCGAGGCTCTGGTTGCTCGGGGCGACGAGATCAACTGGGTGCCGGACTACATGCAGGCCCGCTATACGAACTGGATCGAGGGCCTCAACGGGGACTGGCTGATCAGCAGGCAGCGCTTCTTCGGCGTGCCGCTGCCGCTGTGGTATCACCTCGATGCACACGGAGAGCCCCTCTGGGACCAGCCCATCTGTCCACGGCCCGATCAACTCCCGGTCGATCCTTCGACCGACGTGCCGCTTGGCTTCGAAGAAGGGCAGCGCGGCCAACCGACGGGCTTCGTCGGCGAGGTCGACGTGATGGACACCTGGGCCACCTCGTCGCTTACTCCCCAGATAGCGACCGGCTGGAGAACCGACGCCGACCTCTATGCAGCTACATTTCCGATGGACGTCCGGCCACAGGCTCACGACATCATCCGCACCTGGCTGTTCTCCACCGCGGTTCGAGCCCATTTCGACGCTGGTGCCGCTCCTTGGCGCAACACCGCCCTCTCGGGCTGGATCCTTGATCCCGACCGGAAGAAGATGTCCAAATCGAAGGGCAACGTGGTGGTGCCCACCGATCTGTTGGAGCAGTACGGCGCTGATGCTGTTCGCTACTGGGCCTCGTCGGGCCGCCCCGGCACCGACACCGCCTTTGATCAGGGGCAGATGAAGATCGGGCGCCGCCTGGCGATCAAGTTGTTGAACGCTTCGAAGTTCACTCTCGGTTTCGGCGCCTCGGGCACCGGCGGTTCGGTCGAATACGACGCGAGCAAGGTCAGCGAACCTCTCGACCGCTCGATGCTGGACCGGCTCGCCGACCTCGTCGACGACGCCACCGCGGCCTTCGAGCGTTTCGACTACGCCAGAGCGCTTGAACGGACCGAATCGTTCTTCTGGTGGTTCACCGACAACTATCTGGAGCTGGTGAAAGCCCGTGCCTACGGCGAGTTCGGCCCGCAGCGCGCCGAGTCGGCTCGCCACGCGCTTCGTATCGCTCTGTCTACGATGCAGCGCTTGTTCGCTCCCTTTCTGCCTTTCGTCACCGAAGAGGTCTGGAGTTGGTGGCACGACGACTCGGTTCACACCGCGGACTGGCCCCGAAGCGACAGCCTGCGCGCGGTCGCAGGAGGCATCGGGGCCGCTACCAGCGGGGTTGCTGCCGATGCTCTGAGCGCTGTGCGCCGCAAGAAGTCCGAGAACAAGCGCAAGTTGCGCACCACGGTCCTGTCTGCCTCCTTTGCCGCTTCCGGTCCGAAGTTGGCGATGCTCGACGAGGTGATCGACGATGTGAAGGCCGCGGGCGTGATCGTCTCGGTTGCACCCGGCACAGTCACCGACCAGAGCGAGATCGGTGTCAGCACCGACCTCGAACCCGAATCGGAAGGTTGATCTGAACCGATGGCCCGGGTGATCGATCTTCGTTCCGACACGGTCACGCGGCCGACGCCCGCGATGCGGCGGGCGATGGCGGATGCAGAGGTGGGCGACGACGTCTTCGGCGACGACCCCACCGTCAACAGGCTTGAAGACATGGTCGCTGAGCGCCTCGACAAGGAGGCTTCGCTGTTCGTCACCAGCGGAACCCAGTCGAACCTGTGCGCGCTGCTGGCCCACTGCGGCCGAGGCGACGAGTACATCGCCGGCGACACCTCTCACACGTTTCGGCTGGAGGCCGGAGGTGGCGCGGTGCTCGGTGGGATTTCTCCTCAGCCCGTGGCGACTGAGACGGACGGGCTCCCCAACCCCGAGGCGGTCGCCGCTGCAGTCAAACCCGACGACACGCACTTCGCCCGAACTCGGCTGCTGTGCCTCGAGAACACCAAGAACGGGATGGTGCAGTCGCCCCAACGCATGGACGAGGCGACCAAGGTGGCACGGGACGCGTCTCTCAGCGTCCACCTCGACGGTGCACGCATGTGGAACGCCTGTGTCGATCTGGGGGTCTCGGGCGCCGAGCTGACCGCCGGTTTCGACACCGTCTCGATGTGTCTGTCAAAGGGTCTCGGCGCGCCGGCCGGATCGCTTCTCAGCGGCCCCCGCGAGCTGATCGACGAGGCGCGGAAGTGGCGCAAGATGCTCGGCGGAGGTTTGCGCCAGGCCGGGGTGCTGGCGGCCGCCGGCATCTACGCCCTCGAAAACCATGTCGAGCGACTTTCCGATGATCACGAACGGGCGGCGTCGCTGGCGGCGTCGCTGGCTGACATCGACGGGATCACAGTGAACGCAGTCAACACCAACATGATGTTCATCTCCATTGACGACGCCGACAGCGAACTCCAGAAGCGCCTCGGCGACCGTGGCGTGCTCTGTGACGTGCTCAGAACCAGGGGCGTCAAGGGGCCGAGTCCGTATGCCCAACTGGTGGGCACGCGGCTCGTCACCCACCTCGACATCAACGACGACGACGTCTCTGCCGCAGCCGCCGCTTTTGCCGCCGCGCGGTCGGAACGAACGCGGAGAACGTCGCCCTCGCCCCGGCGAACTCTCTGAGACGGTGACCATCGCCGACGCTCGACCCCTTCCATCTTTGAGTGTCATACCCTTTCGTTAGCTTTGAATCATGTTCGATTCACTGGTATACCCGCCGGCTAACGGAGTTGGCCGACACCCGGATCGGGGCCATCTCAGCGCGGCGGGATCACAGTTCATCCCGCCGTCGCGAGAGGGCGTCGCGGAGGAAGGAGAGTTGGAGGAGCATGAGGTTCTCGGCAACTTCTTCTTGGGGGGTCATGTGGGTGACGCCGGACAAGGGGAGCACGGTGTGGGGGCGGCCGGACTCGAGCAGAGCGCGGGAGAGTTGCAGCGTGTGGGCGGCGACCACGTTGTCGTCGGCTAAGCCGTGGATCAACAGCAGCGGGGGCACGCCTTCGGAGTCGTCAACCTGCGCGGCATCGAAGAGAACATCGCTGCGCTCGTAATTTTCTGGCTCGGTGTCCGGGTGGCCCAGGTAGCGCTCGGTGTAATGTGTGTCGTACAGCCGCCAATCCGTCACCGGAGCCCCTGCGATCCCGGCGTGGAACACGTCGGGACGGCGCAGCACAGCCAACGCCGCCAAATAACCGCCGAAAGACCAGCCCCGAATCGCCACCCGGTCGAGATCGAGCCGGGGATTCAACTCGGCCATCGCACGGAGGGCCTCGATCTGATCGTCAAGCACCGGGCCGGCCAGATCCCCGCGAACCGCCCGCTCAAAGTCCGGTCCCCGACCCGGCGTGCCGCGGCCGTCGGTCACCAGCACCGCGAAACCCTGATCGGCGAACCACTGCGAAACGTAGAACAGTGACCGAGCCTGCTGCACTCGCTGCGCGTGAGGGCCGCCGTACGGATCGAGCAACACCGGAAGTTTGGATTCCGAATCTGCCTCGGCGGAGTCGTTCGGCAACAGCAGAGCAGCGGCCAGTTCACGTCGGCTGAGACGGTGCAACGAAACACCGACGTTGATATTCGGTACCTCGCTATGGCTGGCGATCCGCGACACCACCCGTCCCGAACGGTGCACCTCGACGCCCACACCATGATGGGCCAGGCTGCGATTGATCCGCACTTCGGTTGAGCCGCCAACGACCGCGCTCTTGACGCCAGGCGAGTTTTCCCACCAGCGGACTTCACCGTCCCACTCCACCGTGGCGACCTGCACTGAGGTCGGTTCCCGACAAGCCGTGATCACGATTCCGTCGTCGCCGACATCGATCACGCTTCGCACCTGCACCCCGTCACCGGTCAGCGTCTCGCCGTCGATACACAGACGCCGGGCCGGCGCTCGATCTTCAACGGTGACAAGCCGACCGTCGTGCAACACCGGAGTGCCCGCGTTCAACTCGACCCAGTGTTCATCGGTCACCTCGTAGCGCTGCCTGCACTCCCCCGTAGCCCGATCAACTTCGAGCACACCGAGAGTGCGTTGATCCCGGCTCTGCACCGTCAGCAGGATGCCCCCGCCGGTCCAATCGGCCTTGGCCAGATACTCCCAGGGGTTGCTCTCACCGGGCGCGCTGCTTTCGCCGGGCGCGCTGCTTTCGCCGGGCGCGGCCGGAGCCGCGAAGGGGCGTGTCGCAATATCGCCGGGAGCAGCCGCTCGGGGTCGCCAGTTCACATCGACACGGATGCCGTCGAGACCGATAATCGCCAAGCCCACATCGGCATTGGCGCTACCGGCGGCTGGGTAGCGGATCTCCGTCGGCGACTCCCAGGGGTTGACCGGCGCGCTGATCCACCAGGTGTCGATCGGAGCCACATCAACTCGCTGTACCAGCAGCGCATCGCTGTCGGGTCCCCACCAGAAGCCTCGAGTCCTTCCCATTTCCTCAGCTGCGATGAATTCTGCTGAGCCCCACGAAACCGTGTCGGTCGCCTCTGCGATCAGCGAACGGTCTCCATCGTCGGTCACCACACGCAGTTCACGGCCCGCCACATAAGCGACCTTCTCCGTGTCGGGCGACAACCGCGGATCAAAGGCCCCGTCAGCAGTCTTGAGCAAACGCGCCTCGCCCGTGAGCAGATCCACTCGAACAATTCGAGACCCGGCGGCAAAGACAGCGACCGTCAGATCGCGGTCGGCGTCATAGGCCACGATCCCTCCGCCGGACTCACGGGCCCGCTCCCGACGAACCCGCTCGGCCGGCGAAAACTCAGCCAGTTCCGAGCCGAACTTCGCCGCGTCGAACACCAGACGTTCGGTCCCCGCCGAAACATCGAACAACCACAGCGAATTGACCGAATCGACCGGTCCGCTAGAGCGCAGAAAGGCGATCCGCTCCCCGTCGGCCGACACCCGGAAGTTCCGCGGCGCCCCGAGCGTGAAACCACGAGTCAGCGCGTGGCGCCGAGGAAAGGACTCGGCGCCGGTCACCAGCGAACTGTTCATCTGCGTATCCTTGCCGATGCCAACACCAATCACACGGAGCCATCATGGAACAACACCAAGGAACTGTTCGCTGGGGCATCTCCTCCACCGGCAATATCGCCGGCCAGTTCGCCAAGGCCTTCACCAACGCGCAGGACGCAGCCCTCGTCGCCGTTGGTTCAAGGACTCAGGAGAGGGCCGACCAGTTCGCGGCGGCTCACCAGATCCCGCGAGCTCACCCGAGCGCCAGTTCGCTGGCCGCTGATCCTGAGGTCGACGCTGTCTATGTGGCCAGCGTGCAACCCGCCCATGTCCACGACACCGTGATGTTCCTCGAAGCCGGCAAACATGTGCTCGTTGAAAAGCCGATTGCCCTCAATGTCGCTGAAGTCGACCGGATGACCGCCGCCGCGCAGGCAAACGACCGGTTCTTGATGGAAGCAATGTGGATGCGCTTCAACCCGGCCCACATCGAAGCGGTCCAACGGATCAACGATGGCGTGATCGGTGAGGTCCGCCGCATCCATGCCGACTTCTCATTCTCGGTGCCCTTCGATCTCAACCACCGGCTCTGGAACCTCGGCACCGGCGGTGGCGCACTTCTCGACGTCGGCGTCTACCCGCTCACCTTCGCCTGGTGGATCCTCGGCGAACCTGCCAAGATCACCGCTGCCGGACACGTCGCCGAATCCGGGGTCGATGCCGAAACTACGCTGTTGTGCAGCTGGCCCAACGGGGCGACCGCAACTCTCACCTGTGGAATCGACGTTGTCGGAACCCTCACGGCCAGAGTCGAAGGAAGCGACGGATTCATCGAGTTCCCCCCGCCGGCGCACGCCACCAACACGATCGTCGTGCAAAGTGGCGCTGAGCGCGAAGAGATCACCGAGTCGCCTGCGTCGCTGCACTATCAGGTGGACGAAGTCAACCGTTGCCTCGCCGCCGGCGAACAGCAAAGCCCGCAGATGGACTGGGCCACCAGCCGAGCCATGATCGCGGCCTGCGATGCGATTCGCGCCGAACTCGGCGTCCGCTATCCCAGCGACTGAACCGGCGAACATCCCCGATCCACGGGGATCCCAAAAACTCAGACACCCGCGACCGCGACGTTGTTGAACCCCGAAGCGGGGCGCGCCGAGTCGGACGGCCAAAGGTCGTCATAGTGCTCAACGAGATCGGCCGAGACGGGTCCGAACTCTTGGTCCAACGTTTCGAGGTAGTCCTCCACGCGATCGCGTTCTAGTTCATTGGCTACAGCGCGTGCGACGAATCCGCTCAGCCCGCGCCGCCCCGCACGCAACTCGACCTGTTCAGCAAGTTTCTCATCGACGCTGATCGACCACTTTCTAACGGGCATAGCAACGAATCCTACCACGGTAGGAATCCAGCTACCGGGCATCGACGTGCACCACCTGGATCACCTCTGACTCCGAATCTGCAACGAGCACACCGCGGCCGGCGATGTTCGGAAGTTCGAGGCGAGCCGGGAGTGAGACGCCGAGGAGGTCGCCGTCGATCGGATCGGGTTTCAACAAGATCCCGACCCTCGACGAACGAATGTCTGCGGCCCAGTGACCGTAGGCGGAACGAAAACGATCCGGTTTCGCCGCGGCCACGATGTGCACGCCCTCAGGCGGTGAAGCCACGAGGTCTGCAAGGGTACCGTTCGGGTCTGCGAGATCCAGACAATCGTCGATCAACACAACCATCGGACCAGACGAAAAAGCCTCAGCCAGCGACTCGACCTCGACCGGTTCACGCCCTAGCCGAACAGCCAGGTCGCTGGCGTTGCCCGAACCGTCGCCGACGATCACACAATGCTCGCCGCAAACCATCGCGACGGTGGCCAGTACGTTCGTGCGCCCCGAGCGCGCCGGACCCAGAATCAACCCGTGTTCGCCGCGGTGGAGCCGCAGCGGACTCAGACTCAATTCACGATCTCCGACCGCAACCAGCAACTCCGTCTCGACGGGTCCGACCACCGCCGACGCACCAACAGAACCAGCCGCAATGACCTCCGAGAGGACGCCGACCTCGTGGGGCGCGACCGAGGGCGCCGCACAGTCGCCGCGGGAGAGCACCGACTCCGCCAGAGACGGCGCATCCTTGACCACCTGGGCGATCGCATGGTCACCGGCACGCAGCACCCGTCCTGAACCGAACGCCTCAGTCGGCTCCTTCACCCCGAACCGCAGAGCGTCTGAGGGGTCGCTCACACGGTGCAACAACACCATGCCCACGGTCGCGGCCATTTGAGGGGGAAGATCAGCCCCACGTCGAAGTGAGACCGCAACCGTCACGCCAACCGCAGGCCCATCAGCCCAGATGCGCTCCAAAGCCTCATGCATACCCGGCTCGCGTACCCGATCATGGGCTCGGGACAGACCACCGAGATCGTCGATCACCAACAGAATCAGGGGCGTCTGTCGACCGTCTACACGGCGACGCACGATCTCTTCGTCCAACCAGCGCAGCAGGCGCACACGAAGTTCTCTGTCGGTGGGACCGACGACCGTGCCGCAATGAGCCAGCGCGGCCAACGGGTCGAGTCCGCCGGCATCGTGGTCGACAATGTGAACATGAGGGGCCGCGTCACCGCCGCCGCGGGTCACTGCCAATATCGCTGTGGCAAGTGTCGTCGTCGCCCCCGCGCCGGGCGCGCCGACCACCACCAGATGGCCGTCGTCGAGCGTCCAGCCCGCCACCGACTGGCGCTGCTCGTCAGGCTCATCAACCAGCAGCCAAGCCGAAGGTTCACCCAGTTCGCCGATCCCTGCCAACTCACCCAGCCCTCCCAGTTCGGATCGGCAGACGTCGTCGGGCAGCGGAGGCGGCCACGGCGAACGCGGCGCCGTGCCACCCGCGTTCGAATGAGCTTCACGGATTGTGGCCACCAACCGCTCCAGATCAGTCGGGCCACTGTTTTCGTCAGCACCGCGCCCAACAACACCGCGTCCGGCAGCACCGCCCTCACCAGCACCGCCCTCACCAGCACCGCGTCCGGCAACCGCTTGCGGGTCACCACGCACGGAGACTGTGGCCTCGGTGTTCGAATGTCCTGTCGACAACGCCGACTGGAACGGAGTGAACTCACCGGGCCCGAAACGGGCGATCGCCCGTCCAGGCCGGCTGCGGGGTATTCCCGCGGCGTCACCTGCGTCGATGATGTCGACCGATTCACGCGGGTCGCTGACCCTGAGCGCGATCCGACAAGTCGCGTTGGCACGGATGTCGTCGGTCACCACCCCTGCCGGCCGCTGGGTCGCCAGAACCATGTGAACACCGAGGCTGCGTCCCCGCTGGGCGATCCCGACCAGAGCATCCAAGAACTCGGGCAGGTCAGCGGCCAGAGAGGCGAACTCGTCGACCACCACCAGCAGACGGGGCAACGGCTCAGCGGCGCGACGCTGCACAGGACCCTCGGCGCTGCGCACCCGATAAGCGGCGAGATCCTCCGCTCCGACCTCACGCAAGCGCTGCTCCCGATAGCGCAACTCTGCTTCCAGGCAACGCAGCGCCCGAGCCCCGAGGTGTTCGTCAAGATCAGTCACGAGCCCTGCAACGTGGGGAAGATCAGCGCAACAGTCGAATGCCGCGCCGCCCTTGTAGTCGATCAGCACCATCGCCACATGGTCCGGATCGGCCGACGCCGCCACGCCGGCGACCAGCGACCGGAGCAGTTCGGACTTTCCCGAACCGGTCGTGCCGCCGATCAGCACATGGGGGCCGTCGGCGATCAGGTCGAGTACCACCGGCCCCTGCGCGTCCGCGCCGATCGGTACAGCCAGCTCGGTGGTCCCGCTATTGAGTCGCCAACCACGCCGAATCTCACGTTCATCATCGCCGCTCACGCCAAGCACCCCCAGCAGTCCACACGCGGCCGGAACCCCCGCACCCAACAGGGGCAACTCGGGATCGTCGAGGCGGGCCAGACGCCGCGCCGCTCGTTGAGCGACGACCGCGTCGATCCCCCAGCCCAACACGTGCTGCCCAGCACCATGTTGACGCGGATCAACGAGTTGAACCCGACCCAGGTCATCGGCGGTCACGACCAGATCACAACCCGCGGGCAGGCGATGAGCGTCTTGGACCAACACGATGGCTGCGGTTCGCTCGCTGCCGAGCAGACGTCGACCGACTGTCGAGCGTCCCTGGAACGGATCGGCGCCGTCGATCACGGCCAGGACCACCCGTTCAGCAGCCGCAGCCAGCAATGCGTCAGCGGAGCCGGCTTCCATCGTGGAGACGACGGTGGCGCCCCGCTGGGCCGTCGTGTGATCGGCGGTGTGGGGAAGCCAACGGCACCAGTCCCAGACTTCGGTGTCATCCGCGCCGACCGCGACCGCCAGATCGGCGGGTCCGTGATGCACCGCAGCCTGCAGAACGAGAGCCCTCGCGACCGCCAAGATGACTTCGCGTTCGCCCACCAACCCGACGATCCTCCCCGCACACAGGTCTACTTCGACCGGCACATCGCTCATCGGTGGCAGATCGGCCACAAGGGTTACGGCCCGCTCTGCCGGCGGCTGACCGTCGGGCGTGACGAGCGTCGGTAAAAACGCCTCGTCTGCCACGCCGATCGCGACCCGATAGGCGTCAAGATGTCCGGCACGACGTTCCCAACAATGCACCGAAGGACCCTCGGCCCGGCGCACGACCTCAGCCGGGTCCGGATGCAGTCCGCGTCTACGGTTCATCTCCGCAAGGCGGTGCAACGGCAGGTTCGTCGCCAACCCGGCCAAAGACTCTTCGAGCGCCGCCAGCCCACGACGATGATCCCGACGATTGCGGCGACGCCGCTCCCACCAAGTACCGATCGTGATCACCGGCCCCAGCGCGGCGAACACCGCAAAAAGGGGGCTCAAGACAACCGCTATCACCAGCCCCGCGACTATCGGCAGCACGATCCCCGCCACAGACAGAGACTCGCTGTCGGCCGGCTCGGGGGCTTCGCAGGGCGCGTCGAGTTCGGGAAGCTCGACATCGGGAAGGCGCCGAGGCGGACGGTTGAACGGGATCGTGCCGCCGGACGCCCCCAACGCCGATGTGACCGCCACGGGTCGGTCGTCTTCCACAGTGCGGATCGCCAAACGAGTCGCGCCGATACGCACGATCCCGCCGAACGGAAGCACTGACCTCTCTCCCGCTGAGACCGGGTGGCCGTCGACAGAGGTGCCGTTGTGTGACCGTTGGTCGACGATCTCTCCGACCGTGATCGTGCAGTGGAGGCTCGACACCGTCGGATCTTCGACACACACGTCGGCTTGGGGATCACGTCCCACCAGCGCCGCGCCCGAGAGCGGGAACGGGTAGGCCACACCGGCCCGGACGCCGCCGACAATGGCAAGCGTCCGGGCGGTGGGGGTGGCTGCAGCTTGGTCGGGTGCCGTCTCCAGCACCGAGCCTTCGCAAAGAGCAACAGACGACAACGGCGCGTCGAGGCTCAGAGGTTGTCCGTCCAGAATCGCAGGCCCAGACACTCCAAGCGCGGATAGCAGGTCTTCAACTGGTGCGTTGAGGTCGCCGATTTCGAGATCGGCGACCCGTTCGCCAACTTCGCAGCGGTGAACGATCCGCACGCCGAACCTGCCATGTCAACGATGAGATCACCGGATTCCGAGGACCTCAAACTGTGTCGAGTGCAGAAACACCCGCCTGGAGCTCGCGAGAGATGAACGAGGAGTGCTCGCCGAGCGCTTCAGACAGATTCATCAGGCTCGGACGGAACTCGGTGTTCCACAGTTGATGGAAACGGTCGGCGCGATTGCCTTGCCAGGTGGTTCCCTCGAGCCCTGACTGAATCGCTCTGATCACGTCTTGCACCGCCTGCTGCTGTCGAGCGAAGTTTCCCGCCAGCTGCTCCATTTGTGACTTGCTCATAACAAGCATGTCGCCCGCCATAGGTGTCCTCCTTTACTATAGGGACTGGTTGAAGGGGAAATATGGGTCGGGGAAGCCCGCCGGAATTGATCCTTGCAGACCGCAGATTGAAAAGCAACCAAATATGTCAATAAATCTGAGAATATCGTGGTTCGGGTCGTGGTTCAGATCAGGGGCTCAGGTCGGGTCAACTCGAAATCTCACGCTTGACCGCCCCGAGCGGGTCCGCTCTGAAGGCTTGCACCGAGTCTTGATGGGCGGCGAGGGCCTGGAATTCCTGGCCGGCGCGTATCGCGGCTCGCCCGCCGGCGACATCGAACTGGCGGTGGACCATGCGTTTGTGCAACTGGGCCAGATCGGTCGGAATCGCCGCTACACGCTGCGCGACCTGCAGCACCGCGGCCTCCAGTTCGGCTGGAGGATAGGACCTGTTGGCCCAGCCGACACGAGCCGCCTCGACCCCGTCGATCACATCACCGGTCAGCATCGCCTCCATCGCGTGACGCAAACCGAGCAACGGTTCGTGATACTGCCAGTCCGGCGGTGAAGCCACACGCACGACCGGATAGCTGATCTGCGCGTCGTCGGCGACATAGACGAGGTCGCAGGCCGAAGCCAGCTCGGTCGCTCCGGCCATCGCATACCCGTGCACCTGGGCGATCACGGGCTTCGCCAAATCCCAGATCGAGAACCAGCCGTCGCTGGCCTGCCGACTCCAAGCGCCGTCACCGGGCGCCGAATGATACGGCGTGTCCTCCATCAGCGGGCTCCGCAGGTCATATCCCGACGAGAAGCACACTCCGGCGCCACGCACGATCGACACATGCACGTCGGGGTCGTGGTCGTGCTCTTGCAGCGTGGCGAACAACTCAGCTCGCATAGGTGTGGAGATGGCGTTGCGCTTGTCGGGCCGGTTCAAGGTCACATAACGAACCTGCGGCGCCGCTTGCTCGACGGTCACCAACTTCTCACTCATCGGATTCCTCGCTCCCCGCGCCCTCCGCGGTGCTCGTATGCACGGTTTCTCGGCTGCCGGTCATATCAGCGGCGACCTCAAGGCCCTGATCAGAGTTGCTTCGCACAATCAGCCCGGTCACCCCCGCCGGTACCACCTCATGCCAGCGGTCCCGGCAACGCTGTGCCGATCCGAAAAGCGAACCAGCGTCGATGTACTCATCGGGCACGGCAGCAATCGCCTCGTCCTTGCGCCCCGCCAACCACAGGTCCTGGATCCGTTGAGCGGCCTCTGGGAATCCCCGCCGGGCCATCGCCTCCTTGTGGAAGTTCTTGCTCTCGGAGCCCATGCCACCGACATACATCCCGGTCAACGGCTTCTTTGCCGCGATTGCGTCTTTTACATCGTCGGTGATCTCGATCGTCAGCCCGCCCATGACGTCGAAATCATCGGGACGACCGCCGCGGCGGGCCCAACCCCGCTCGAGATTCGGCCCGTGGACCTGCCAACCATCAGTTCCGTAACCCATCGGCAGCCAACCGTCACACACCTCCGCCGCCAGAGCCGTGTTCAGCGGCCCACCGGCCGCGATCCAAATCTCGATCTTGCCCGCCGGATGCAGGATCGACTTGAGGGCCTTCGGTTGACCGATCGCACCCGGCCCCTCGTAGGGCAGTGAGATCTCAATGCCGTCGTGGCTCACGGGCCCCTCGCGGGCGATGACCTTGTGCATGATCGCCACATAGTCGCGCAGCCTGTTGACCGGCGATCCCCACGGCTGGCCGTACCAGCCCTCCACGATCTGAGGGCCCGAAACACCAAGGCCGACGATGACCCGGCCTCCGCCGGCCATCGCGTCGATGGTCAACGCGGCCATAGCGGTAGCGGCGGGAGTACGGGCCGCCAGCTGCACGACCCCGGTCGCCAACTTGATCCGGTCGGTGTGGGCGGCGAGATAAGCCAGCGGGGTCAGAGCATCGGAACCGTACGCCTCAGCTGTCCAGACCGAGTGGTAACCGAGCTGTTCAACGAACTTCACCTGTTCAACCGGCACCTCGAGATGCGCGGCGCGGTACAGATCAAGTCCCAAACCGAGTTTCACGGCTCCCAACTTACGGGGCCGACCGATAGCGTGCGCAACTGATGACCAAACCGGACACGTTGTGGGGGCCTCGTCACCGTCCGGTCATGACTGCGCTGATCTCGATCATCGCGATCGTCTCCTACAACAATCTGGCGGCGACTGCGGTCCTGCCCGACATCGGTGACGGCCTCGGTCACATCAACCTGCTCCCCTGGGTCATCACCATCGAGCTGCTGACCTCTGCGGTCGCCGTGTTGGCGGCCGGGCCGATCGTCGACAGTGCCGGAGTCCGCAAGACCTTCCAGTTCGCGGGAATCGGCTTCATGATCACCTCGATCATCGTCGCCGCGGCCCCGTCAATGCCTGCTCTGATCGCGGCACGGGCCGTCCAGGGAATATTCGCCGGCGGAGTGATGACTGTGGCCACCGCCGGAATCGGCGTGGCGATACCATCGGCTCTTCGACCTCGGGCGTTCGCCGCCGTATCAACGGTGTGGGGCGTCATGGGCGTCGCCGGACCGGCCATCGCCGCGCTGCTCGTCGCAGTCTCCAGCTGGCGAGCGATTTTCGTCGTCAACATTCCTGTGACCGCGATCGCGTTGTTCATCGGCTGGAACGAACTCCCCGACCCTCAGAGCACCGGGGCCGCGCTCAACAAACGGATCGACGGCGTCGGCCTCGCCCTCGTAGCAATCATCACCGCGTCCGCCCTCAGCCTCACCTCGGCGACACCGCTTGTGGTGATCGCTGGAGCTGTCATCATGGTTGTGAGCGTCGCCGTCTACCGCTCATGGGCACGGCGAACCCCCGAACCCATCCTGCGACTGCCGCACCTGAGCGCGTCGCGGTATCGCAGCGTCCATCTCACGTCGATGGCCGTTCTCGCCGCGGGAGTCGGTGTCAGCTCGCTGCTGCCGCTCTATGTCCGCGGGGTCAGACAGCAGAGCACCACGGTCGCCGCCTTCTCGGTGCTGTATATGACCGTCGGTTGGACCGCCGGGGCCTGGCTCTCGAGTCGGCTCCAAGACCGTTGGCGGGGCGAAACGGTCAGTGTCATAGGGTCGATCATCGCTTTCCCCGCCGCCGTTGCGGTGGCTGTGGTCATCCATATCGACGCTGTCCTGCCCCTCGTCTACCTGACGTTCGTGTGCCTAGGCGTGGGAGTCGGGACGATCACCGCCACCGGCGCCGCGGTGCTTCAGGACCGTACCGAACTGGCAGAAATGGGACGCCTCAACGGCGCCCACCAATTCCTGAGGACCATCTCTCTCACCATCGGGATCGCTGCAGCGGCCGCGATCACGCTCGCCGTGGTGAACCACCGGACAGGCGACGTCGAGGCCGTGCGCGAACTGCTCAGTGACGATCCCGGCATCGTCCCGGCGGGCCTCATCGCGGCACTCAGCGACGGCTACGCCTGGGCAGCCACAGCCGCGGCAGCAATCGCCGCCTTCACCGTCCCTACCGCCTTCCAGCTCCACCGCACCGGCCGTCGACACGCCCCCAAACCCTGACACCCGAACTGCTTAGGAGTACCGGACCCCCGGAGTCTTCCGTAGACCAGCCCCGGAAGTCCGATTGACCCAATGCGGGTTGTACGTTGAGTTCATGACTGACAAGTTGGTTACAGGGTTGTCCGGTCCGCCGTGAACGTATCAGCGGCAACCGGAACTGGTTCCCCATCAAGTCCTTCGTCGACGGCATCAACCTGCTGAAGCCACGCACTTGAGGCTAAGTTCACGTTGTGGTACGGCTCGCCGACATTGTGGATCGATTTAGCGAGTTGCCTGTGCTTGACGACCGCGACACCGACGACATCATCGGCTACGACGAGAACGGTTTGCCTTCATGTGGTGTTCTAGACGCAGCCTTGTGATCGCCAACTGAACCTGCGCGATAGCCTCGGGGGTGTGAGGGCGCTTCGGTTCAGCCGCAAGGAAGTCCGCTATGTGGCGGCCATGGCGGCATCGCGGTTGCGGCCCGGCGCCGGCGCCGGGGTCGGGCCGCTGTCGCTTGTCGAAGACGACCCGCCCGAACTGCCGGGCGAAGGCTGGCACCGTGTGTGGCCCCGACTGTCGGGGATCTGCGGCAGCGACCTGGCGACCATAGACGGGCATTCGTCGCGCTACTTCGAAGATTTCGTCTCTTTCCCGTTCGTGCTCGGACACGAGATCGTCGGCGAGACCGCCGACGACCGCCGAGTGCTGATCGAGCCTGTGCTGGGTCACGCTGCCCGCGGCTTCCCGCCGCCCTTCGACGGGGCCGCTCCCGCCGACGGCAACGACTACCGGCACCTGACGTGCGGTCACCTGGAACCGGGGCTGCAGACAGGCTTCTGCGAGAGCACGGGCGGCGGCTGGGCAACCGAGTTCGTCGCGCATGAGAGCCAACTGCACGCTGTGCCCGAGCAGATGAGCGACGAGACCGCAGTCACGATCGAGCCTGTCGCCTGCGGCGTACACGCCGCGCTGCGAGCCGGTGTGGAAGACGGCGACACGGTGGCGGTGATCGGCGCCGGCCCGATGGGTCTGGTGACCGTCGCGGCGCTGCGCAATTTCACCGAACCCGGATCGATCATGATCGGCGCCAAATACCCACAGCAGCGCGATCTCGCCGC
Source organism: Acidimicrobiales bacterium (assembly GCA_965116485.1). GTDB lineage: Bacteria > Actinomycetota > Acidimicrobiia > Acidimicrobiales > Aldehydirespiratoraceae > VXYK01. The sequence continues at coordinate 1,256,535 of OZ220692.1, read as the reverse complement.
TGAGTTCGGGGCGGACGTGGTGAGTTCGCCCGGCGAATTGAGCCGGGCGGTGCGCCGGGCGACAGCGTCTTTCATGGTCGGTCCGCGACTTTCGGGTGGAGCCGATGTGGTGATCGACGCCGTCGGGTCGGCCGAGTCGATCACCGAAGCCATCGGGCTGTGCAGGCCGAGAGGGCGGGTGGTGCTGCTGGGCATGCCCGGAGTGATCGACGTGGACCTCACCCCCGTGTGGCACCGCGAGACAGAACTCGTCGGCTCCTACACCTACGGAAGCGAACTGCTCGGAAACGTCCGCTCGACCACGAGCTTCGAATTGGCGATGGAGCTCGCCGACAGGGTGCCCTTCGACAAGATGCTGTCGGCCACCTATCCCCTCGACCGTTACCGCGACGCCTTGACACACGCTGCTGAAGCCGGCAGCCGCGGCGCCGTCAAGATCGCCTTCGATCTTCGCAGCGAACGCCGCCGAGGCCTGCCGAGCGAATAAACAAATTAGAGCGCGCGCAAATAGGCAAGCCCTCGAGTTGCAGCCCGTTGTTTCCCGCTCTTGGCTCGCTTCGCTCCATTTCCCGCTCTTGTTCGCTGCGCTCACCGGGCCGCTCAGGCCGCGGGCGGGCCACTCGGGCCACGGCGAAATTAGTTTAAAAGATTTGAAAAAGACTATGATCGGTCCGTGGACATCGAGGCGAGCGCCCGCAAACGCGGTGTCCGGGACGAGGACATTGGAACCGCTATCTTCCACGCGATGAGGGCTCGTCGTAAGTACCTGGGGTTTCAATGGCTCAGATAAAACGGACTCGAGCCGATCAGGCCGCGAATCTGCAGAGGTGGGCCGACCTTGTCGAACCCGAAGACCTGACCGACGCCGACCCCGAAGACTCACGACAGATTCTCGAACTGCTCGACGAATACGCCGGGTTGAAGGGGTTCGAAACGGACGCTCCCGAGATTGCTGACCGACCAGGACACCGCTCGACGAAATCCACGGGATATTAGACCACGCATCGCAAAAGCTGCGGGAGGCGGGTCGTGAGTTCGGCTCCCTGACGACAGAATAGGACCAATGGCCAAGATCACCCTTGACGACGAGACGACCGCGGCGCTGACACTCTTCAACGAGTACGTGGCAGCCGACCGTGAACGCACCCAACGAGAGAAAAGGTTGAAGAAGGCCGAACGGGCCAAGGACGATGCCGCGGCGCTGGTCAAGAAGCTGTCTGAGGGCGGGTCGTCAACCCAACGCTCAGAAGCCGAAGCCGCATATCGTGCCGCAGCCGAGAAGTGGAAGGCCATGCGCGACGGCAAGGAGCCGCCAGCGGACTCTCCAGACACCGAGGCCACGAAATCTGCCGAACCAGACGCAGAGCCTGAAACCGACACAGACGCGGACGCAGAAGTCGAAGCCGAGGCCCAGCGAGACAACGCGACCGACACCGAATCTGAGCCAGAACTCGAGGCAGAAACGGCCGAAGCCGAACCGGAACCCGACACAGAAACAGCCGAACCCGAAGCCGAAGGCAGCACCGAGACCGAACCAACTGCTGAAGCCGAAGCCAAAGCAGACACCGAAGCCGGGACGACCAGACCCGCACCCGCGACCTCATCGGCATAGACGAGCCCGAGGTCCTCTACACCGAATGGTCCCGCCACGCCGCCTGGCGGGCGACCGTTCGGCCGATCCTCTCCGTCCAGCCCCGTGGAACCTCAATCATGAGCAGCGAAGAGCCTGACCACCGCTGGAGCGACCGGTAACGCACTTGAGGAACCTGGCGCGTCGGCAGCGCGCCCCCTCGCTACCCTGAAGTCATGGCAGTCAACCACACCGGTTCATGGGAGTACCCCGGCGCCCGATGGTGGAAGTTCGATTTTCATACCCACACGCCTGCCTCGGAAGACTACCAAACTAAGGGAGTCACACCACGAGACTGGCTGCTCGAATTCATGCGCGCGGAAATCGATTGCGTCGCAGTCACCGATCACAACTCAGGTGAGTGGATAGACAATCTCAAAGCCACGCTGCGCGAACTCGAGAAAGAACAGCACCCGGAGTTTCGTCGACTGTACTTGTTCCCCGGCGTCGAAATAACCGCCAACGGGGGCATCCATGTGCTCGCGATTCTCGATCCAAGCAAGGCAACGGCCGACATCAACAGCCTCTTGGGCTCAGTACAGTACCGCGACCAGCGTGGCGCCAGCAAGCGCGCGGCGGATACCCCAGTCATCGAAGTTGCCAACCAAATCTCTCAAGCAGGCGGCATTGCGATACCAGCGCATGTCGATGGACGCAAAGGACTCTGGGAACTCGCGGGGAACACGCTGGAGCCCGTGTTGACCAGCGGCCATATCTTTGCGATCGAGGTAATGGACGTTTCGCTCGAGAAGCCCGAACTGTATCGGCAGCACCAGCTTGCATGGGCAGAGGTGTTGGGTTCGGACTCTCACGCACTTCCTAATGCCGACAAACCCAAGCACCCTGGATCTCACTACACCTGGATCAAGATGGAGGAACCGTCCATAGTAGGACTTCGCATGGCCCTGCTCGACGGTGAGCGATTCTCGGTTCAGCGAAGCGACGATGCTGGACGCCCCCCACCGGACTCCCTTCCCGACCACTACATCCGCTCGGTCAAGATCGACCAAGCACGCATGATGGGACGCGGCAACGCTGCTGCAGAACTGGAGTTCAGTCCGTGGTTCAACGTGCTGATCGGAGGCCGAGGCACCGGCAAGTCGACAGTCCTGCATTGTCTGCGACTGGCGGCTCAACGCGAAGCAGAACTCAAGAGTCTCGACGAGCACAGCATCTCGCGAACCACCTTCGAGCGATTCAACCGCGTGTCACACACTCGATCCGACGACGGCGGGCTCCGGGAAGAAACTCACATCATCTGGACTTTGTCTCGCCACGGTGTCGCGCACCGGGTTCACTGGCAGACACAAGCTGAAGATAGGGCCATAATCGTCGAGGATCAATCCGGCGACGGCAGTTGGATCAAGTCGTCGGCCCAAAATGTGAGCGAGGATCGATTCCCGATCCGTCTGTTCAGCCAAGGGCAGATCGCCGAACTGGCAGGCGACAATCAGGCCGCTTTGTTGGATCTCATCGACGAGGGCGCCAAGTCGGACAGCGTTAAGCAGGAACTCGCAGCAAAAAGGCACGATTTCTTGACGACGCGGGCACGGATTCGAGACGCGGCTGCCAAACTCGCCCGCCGAGACCACCTGAGCGTTGAACTAGCGGACATCCAACGGAAGCTCGCGGCTTTCGAGGATTCGGGACATGCTGAAACACTGCGGGCACACCATCGCGGGCAACGCCAGCGACGCGAACTCGCTCGTCACTTCGAAATTGCCCAAGAAGCAGCAAAACAGGTCGATGATCTCGCTTCGCAGATGCAGCCCGAAGACATCGTCGACAACATTTTCGATGAGACCGGCGACGGCGGCGGGGGTGCTGTAGCCGCTATCGAAGCGACGCATCGAGCAATGGAGGACGCCGCGAGCCAATTGCGCCAAGTTGCCGAGAAGTTGCGCAGCGCTGTCAACAATCAACGCTTGGAACTCTCTCACAGCGCATGGCAACGACAGTTCGACGACATCGGCGACGACTACAACACCATTGCCGAATCGTTCGGCGCCGACACCATCGACGACCCGACGCAGCACCCGTTCCTGATTCAAAAACACCAACGGCTTATCGGGGAGCAAGAAAAACTGAACTCATTGGAGCAAGACCGTAAGCTTCTTGAGAGGCAGGCGGCCGACGAACTGGCGGCACTGGCCCAGACGCGCCGGGCGCTGAGCGACACCCGCGTGGCGTTCCTCAAAGAGGCTCTGGAGAGGAACGAGTTCGTCAGAATTCAGTTGGTTCCCTACGGCGACAATCTGCGCGCCGCCGAACAATCACTGCGAGAGGCGCTAAACATCGATAGCGACAGTTTTGCTACCGAGATCGGCGGTTCGGAAGACACCACATCGGACAGTGGCATCATCGACAAACTGCTCGCTGGCCTCCCCGTGGAGTTTGGTCCTCGCCAAGACGAACTCGAAAATCGCCTCAAAAAGTGTCGGAGCACGTTTGAACATGCCTGCAAGGGCAAGGGTGCCTTCGGAGTCCGTTTCAACAAGAATCTCGAAGGGAAACACAAACATTCTCCCGAGTTCTTGGACCGCCTCTTGACCTGGTTCCCGCCGGACAGTCTCCACGTAGAACATCGGCTCACTGGAGATACTGCCGATTTCGGGCCCATTGGTCAAGCGTCAGCCGGTCAGCGGGCTGCTGCGATGCTGGCTTTCTTGCTCGCGCACGGGGAGGAGCCACTGGTGCTCGACCAGCCAGAGGACGATCTCGACAACCAGCTCATCTATAGCTTGATCGTTAAGCAGATCAAGGAGAACAAGCTGCGCCGCCAGATCATTGCGGTGACGCATAACCCGAACATCGTCGTAAATGGCGACGCCGAGATGGTACACGTCCTGGATTTTCGAGCCGGCCAATGCCGAGTCGCGCAGTCGGGCTCTTTGCAAGGCGTTGAGATGCGCGAGCAGGTCTGTCGGATCATGGAAGGCGGCAGAGATGCGCTCGAGCGTCGCTATCGCAGACTTGACAACGGATCAAGCGATGTTTGACAGTCGAAAAGAACTGCTCGAGAAGATTCAACTCGGCGAGACCAGCCATCTTGAACTCAAAGAAGTTCGCTTTGCAGGCCACAAGGTGGTCGGGCCGTCGCGTGACAGTCTGGCCGACCAGATCGCGGCATTCGCGAACAGCCGCGGAGGTGTGCTCGTGCTTGGTGTCGAAGACAAGTCGCGAGACATCGTCGGCATACCGAGAGATCGACTTGACAGCGTCGTCGACTTCGTGAAGGACATCTGCAACGACACGATCAAGCCGCCGATCGAGCAGTTCATCTTGGACCGGCTCTCTCTGCCGTCATCCACTGGGCAAATCGTGGATGTGGTCAAGTTGGAAGTGCCGCGCAGCCTCTTCGTGCATCGCAGCCCTGGTGGCTACTGGCACCGCGCGGGTGACTCGAAACGAGTCATGACGCCGGAGTTCTTGGCGCGCTTGTTCCAGCAGCGCAGCCAGACGCGCCTGATCCGCTTCGACGAACAAATCGTTGCGACCGCAAGCATCGACAACCTTAACGATGAATTGTGCGCCCGGTTTGCAACTGCACGGTCAGACCCTGATCGCGAGACGCTGCTGACTAAGCTCGGCATGGTCACCGCAGCCGAGGACGGGACCGTGAAACCAACGGTCGCCGGCGTTCTGATGGGCAGCAAAACACCACAACGCTGGCTGCCGAATGCGCATGTACAGGCCGTTGCCTACCGCGGCAGCGCGATCAGCGCAGGTGCGGCCGACTCGGCGTACCAACTCGATGCCAGGGACATCACTGGTCCACTGGATCAGCAGATCATCGAGACGTGTCGCTTCGTCGCAAAGAACATGACACATGCCGCCACAAAGATCATCGGGCGCGTCGATCGGCCGCAGTTTGACATGTCAGCGGTGTTCGAGGCGGCTGTGAACGCAGTCGCGCACCGGGATTATTCGATCCACGGTGCGAAGATCCGGCTTCACCTGTTTGAGGATCGGCTTGAGATGTATTCTCCGGGCGCGCTGGTCAACTCGCTGACTGTCGAATCGATGCGCTACCGGCAGACAGTCCGCAACGAAACGCTATGCAGTCTGCTGACGCGGTGTTCAGCGCCAGACGAGCCGTGGCTTACCACTGGGCGCGCTCACTTCATGGAGAAACGAGGTGAAGGCGTGCCGATCATCCTCGACAACAGCGAAGCACTGTCGGACCGGGTGCCGGAGTACCGTGCCCTCGATGACAGCGAACTCATGCTGACGATCTACGCCGCCGAAGAAGTCTCGCCAGACGCATCCTGAACATGGCAACAACTCGAACGACGGCGAACTCTGGATCGTCAAGCCGTCGCTTGCAGGCGCTCCGTAGGGCAAGCAGGTCGTTCCATGGTCGCAGGAGGCCTTTCAGGTGGACGCGCCACCCACAGGCCCCTCATCGCCACGGTGGATCCAGGCTAAGGACGCGGCAACCTAATGCGGATGCATTCCGCCGTCTACGACGAGCACCTGGCCGGTCATGTAGGACGAGGCGTCGCCGGCCAAGAAGAGCGCTGCACCCACCATCTCGTCGGGCTCGGCACAGCGTTTCAGCAGTGTGTGCGCGCCCATGTACTCCGCAGCACCTTCACCCACGTTCCGCACCATGTCTGTGTCGACCGGGCCGGGCGCCAGAGCGTTGACACGGATCCCCTGCTCAGCGAGTTCCCCCGCGAAGGAGCGGGTGACCGACAACAATGCCGCCTTCATCGACGCATAGATGGAGAGCCCGCGCGCGAACTGGAACGCGCCCACCGAGATCACGTTGACGACCGCACCGTGACCACTGGCGCTCAGGTGAGGTACAGCGGCGCCGATGAGTAGAGCCGGACCGCGCAGGTTCACCTCGAAGGACTTCTGCCAGCGGCGGGCGTCCTGGCTGCCGACCGGTGCCGCCAGAGGGTTCGCCGCGTTGTTGACGACGATGTCGAGCCCACCGAACCGATCCACGGCCGCACCGACGATGGTCTCCGCGCTGTCGGAATCGCCCATGTTGACAGCGATGCCGAGGGCGTCCGCCCCCATCGACTCGAGGTGAGCCTGCGTGGATGCACAGGCAGCTTCTTTGCGGCTGGCGACCACAACGTTCGCGCCGGCCGCAGCGAATCCTTCAGCCACAGCACGTCCGATGCCGCGCGTGCCGCCAGTGACGACCGCAGTCCGCCCGCTGAGATCGAACAGAGACCGCAATGTGCTCACGTCCATAGCCGCCGATCCTACCCTCGATCAGGTCGCGTGGTGAGATCGGGCTAGTCGTCCAGGGCTGCGTGGAGCATTGAGAAGAAGTGGTCGCTGGGGTAGTGGGTCACAATATCGACGTTGGGTTCGCCACCGACGAAACCGAGCCGGTCGACCTCCAGCACACCGCGTTGGGGGCCGTCGCCGACCATCACGTCAACGTGCAGACGCTGGGTCGTCGCCACACTCGGGTCTATGGCATGGGCCATGGCGATCGGATCGGGCAGGTCGTCTCCAGCCAACCCGTTCTCCAAGGCGAACCTCCGGACCACCTGCGAGATGTCGACTGCGAACCGCGACAGCGGAGTGTCTATGGCTTTCAGCGCCTCGTAGCGGTCGGCGTCGACCACGGCTGAGCCGATCGAGACGTCCCAACCGACGAACTCGATGGGGAAGCCGGCCCGGGTCACCACCGCGGCCGCTTCGGGATCGGCCCAGAAGTTGTACTCCGCCATGGCCGACACGTTGCCGGGCCCATGCACTCCCGTACCGCCCATCACGACCACCCGCTCGACCGCGTCCGCAATCTCAGGTGCCAGCAAGACCGCGATGGCAACGTTGGTCAGCGGACCCAGGGCCACCAGAGTGATCTCGCCGGGCGCCCCCAGAATCGTCTCGACGATCAGATCGGCAGCACGGCCGGCAGCTGGTACCCGACCCGACAGCGGATAACCGGCGTCGCCCATGCCGTCCTCGCCATGGACGTACTCCGCGGTCTCCAGCGAGCGCATCATCGGCGACGCCGCCCCCGCATAGACCGGTACTTCCGCACCGCACAATTCCACCGTGTACAACGCGTTCTGGACCGCCTGGTCGAGGCCGACATTGCCCGACACCACGGTGATCGCTTCGACGTCGACGTCGGCGTGTCGCAGCGCCATCACCAATGCAACGGCATCATCACTGGCGGTATCGGTGTCAATCAAGAATCTGCGCATCCGCCGAGCCTATGGGAGGCCGGTTGCGATCGACGAAAATCCGCGCGTTCAGCGATAGACAAAGCGGTTCTGCGCGCAGATTCGGCTAGGAAGTCCAAACGGCCGCGCGCCGGTAACCTGTGGGGCCATGAGTGACGCCACGAACGCGCCGTATCCGCATGTTCAGAAAGCGGATCTGCCGGACATTGAGCGGCGTATTCTCGAATATTGGGCGGCCAACGGCACCTTCGAGGAATCGGTCGCACAACGCCCGCTCGACACCGAATACGTGTTCTACGACGGGCCGCCGTTCGCCAACGGTCTCCCCCATCACGGGCATCTGCTCACCGGTTACGTCAAGGATGTGGTCCCCCGCTACTTCACGATGAAGGGCCACAGGGTTGAGAGGCGCTTCGGTTGGGACTGCCACGGCCTGCCCGCCGAGATGGAGGCCGAGAAGGAGCTCCCGGTCGCGGGCAGAGCCTCGATCATCGAGTACGGCATCGAGAAGTTCAACGACTACTGCCGGACTTCAGTGCTGAGATACACCAAGGAATGGGAGAAGACGGTCACCCGGCAAGCCCGCTGGGTCGACTTCGACAACGACTACAAGACCATGGACCGCGACTACATGGAATCGGTCATGTGGGCGTTCAAACAGCTCTGGGACAAGGGCTTGATCTACCAGTCGAACCGGGTGCTGCCCTACAGCTGGGGCGCTGAAACGCCGCTGTCGAACCACGAGATCCGCCTCGACGACGCCACCCGTCCCCGGCAGGACCCGGCGATCACGGTGGCGTTCGAACTCGACGACCCCGCCGGACTCCCCGGTTCCGATGACACCGGTGCCGAATCGAGCGTGTCGATCCTGGCCTGGACCACCACGCCGTGGACGCTGCCCTCGAACCTTGCCCTCAGCGTGGGGCCCGAGCTCACCTATGCGGTGATGCGCGACGCCGACGGCAGTCGTTACATATTGAGCGAGGCCGCGCTCGAGACCTACGAGCGCCAACTCCGCGACAACGCCCACATCGGCACCATCCGCGGATCCGAACTCGTGGGCCGCACCTATGTGCCGCTGTTCGACTTCTTCGCAGACATGGCAGAAGTCGATCCGGAGAACCCCCGCCACGGCACGAACCGTGCCTTCGTCGTCCTCGAAGGCGACTTCATCGACACCTCCGAAGGCACCGGTGTCGTGCACATGGCGCCCGGATTCGGTGAGGACGACCAACGTGTGGCAGCCGAAGCCGGAATCGGCACAGTGGTGCCGGTCGACGATTCCGGGTGCTTCACCGAAGAAGTCACCGATTGGGCCGGCGTCAACGTGCTCGAAGCCAACGCCGGGATCATCAAGGCGTTGCGCGACACGGGTCATCTCGTTCGTCACGACAGCTACACCCACAACTACCCGCACTGCTGGCGCACCGACACGCCCATCATCTACAAGGCGATGCCGAGCTGGTACGTGAGGGTCACCGAGATCCGCGATCGGCTCCTGGAGACCAACCAGGAGATCAACTGGGTGCCCGGCCATATCCGCGACGGCCGTTTCGGCATGTGGCTCGAAGGGGCGAGGGACTGGTCGATCTCGCGCAACCGGTTCTGGGGTTCTCCCATTCCCGTCTGGGTCAGCGACAATCCCGATTTCCCCCGCACCGACGTGTACGGCAGCCTCGATGAGTTGGAGGCCGACTTCGGGGTACGGCCCGAGAACCTCCACCGCCCCTTCATCGACGAGTTGGTCCGACCCAACCCAGACGACCCGAGCGGCGAGTCGATGATGCGTCGCGTCCCTGAAGTCCTCGACTGCTGGTTCGAGTCGGGCGCCATGCCCTTCGCGCAGGTTCACTACCCCTTCGAGAACAAAGAGTGGTTCGACGAGCATTTTCCGGCCGATTTCATCGTCGAGTACATCAACCAGTCTCGGGGCTGGTTCTACACGTTGCATGTGCTGGCCACCGCATTGTTCGACCGGCCGGCTTTCCAGAATGTGATCTGCCACGGAATCCTGCTGGCCGACGACGGCGCCAAGCTCTCCAAGAAACTGCGCAACTACACAGAACCGGAGGACATCTTCTCGGCGCAGGGGTCCGACGCGTTGCGCTGGTACTTCATGTCGTCCAACATCGTTCGGGGCGGCGATGCCCGGATCTCCGACCAGGCCATCGACGATGTGGTCCGTCAGGTGATCCTGCCGATCTGGAACGCCTATTCGTTCTTCACGCTCTACGCCAACGTCGAGAACTATCAGGCGAGTTTCCGCACTGACAGCACCGAGTTGCTCGACCGTTACATCCTCGCCAAGACCCGCGACCTCATCGTCAAGACCGAAGCCCGGATGGACGCCTACGACCTCGCCGGCGCGGCCGCGGAGATCCGCTCGTTCATCGACGCGCTCAACAACTGGTACATCCGCCGTTCTCGGGACAGGTTCTGGGGCGTGGACGGCAGCGGCGCCGATGTAGGCGGTCTCGACACGCTCTACAGCGTTCTTGTCACGTTCGTGCAGGTGGCGGCCCCGTTCCTGCCGATGATCAGCGAGGAGATCTGGCTGGGACTCTCGGGGGGCGACGAGTCTTTGGAGCGTTCGGTACACCTCTGCGACTGGCCGTCGGTCGACGATTTCCCCGCCGACGACTCGCTGGTGGCGGCGATGGACCGGCTTCGAGACGTCGCCTCCACAGCATTGCGGCTGCGCGAGAACGAGGGTCTGCGGGTGCGGCTGCCGCTGGCGTCGCTCACCGTGGCGGGCCGCGACGCAACCACGCTCGAGCCGTTCAGCGGGCTGCTCGCCGACGAGCTCAACGTCAAGGCCGTGAATGTCACCGACGAGATCGGGAGCCTCGCCACGTTGATTCTGCGCCCCGACGGCAAAGCGCTCGGCCCGCGCCTCGGTTCGGCTGTTCAAGCTGTGTTCGCCGCGGCCCGCTCCGGCCAATGGCAGGCCGACTCCGACGGAACCGTCTCGGTCGCAGATCAGGTGCTGAGCGCGCAGGAGTACGAACTGGTGCTGGAGTCCCCCGACGGCGTGGTCGCCGCGGCGTTGCGCTCCAACGACGCGGTGGTCAGTATCGACACCAACCTGACTCCAGAACTCGAGGCGGAAGGCCTGGCCCGCGACATGGTCCGCGAGATCCAGAACGCTCGCCGAGCCGAGGACCTGGTCGTCACCGACCGTATCAACCTCTGGGTCACAGCCGCTTCCGACGCTGCTCTCGACGCGCTCGCAGAACACCGCGACTATGTCTCTGAGCAGGTGTTGGCCACTCAAATCAGCGTTGAGGCTGCACCTGACGGCGTGCGCGTCCACGAAGCGAAAATCGACAGCGAACCGTTCTGCTTCTCTCTGCGCACGACTCCGGTGGAGGCTGGCAGAATCAACGAACAAATGAGTGGATCCGGCGATGAGACCGAAAATCAACCTCGTTAATCCTGCGGGACTGAAGCAAGATGATGTGATTGAGGCCCTCTCGCGTATCGCAGCCCAGGATGCTGCACTGGCGCATTCGGCGGGCCATGCCTATGACGCGCTGACTGGTGGAGAGGGGCCGTGGGTCCTGCGCCAAGCTGGTTTGCAGTTCTGGCTCTGGTATGCGGTTCCCACCAAATATGTGACTGACGACGCGCATTATATGGGCCGCTTGGCGCAGGGGGCTGCTGCGCTGTTCGACGAGTTGGGATTGTTCTCGTATTCGGCCATCTGCCGGTCTTCTGTCACCGCGGAGGTGCATGCCGCATACGACCGCAGCGATACGGACGGGCGTCGGGCGACGAGCCGGGCAATGGAGAGGTCCGGCATCGCCCCTCCCGATCTGGCGGACTTCGTCTGGAGCGACTTCATGGGTGGCGAGGAGTCGTCGGCTCGAGCGGCGGTCGAAGACGCCCTGGAGCGGGCTGTCGCAGAGGGAGACGTGGTGGTGGGCGATCGCGGCTGGCGTGCTGCCCAGGCCACGGTAGCGGAATCCGCCTTGAACCAGGACCATCCTGACCTGCCGGGCCAATCGTGGCTCACGGCGGTGGTCACCGAGCGGCTGGGGCATTGGGTCGGCTCAACCCAGCGCCGCAGCCACCGGCTGGGGTCGGCTAGAGCGACTGTGGCGAACCGACTGTTGCACCCTGTCGAACCCCCCAGCGACACCTCTGCTGCGGTCGATCCTCTAATGTGGCTCCTCGATCGCCACGGCGATGAGCAACCCCTGACCCAGGCCGGTTACTTGACGCCGTCGTTCGTGAAATCACTCCAGGACGGGCGACCGAGGGGACTCAATTGTCCTGTCGGTCGTGAGATTCGCTCCGAGAGAGACGATGTCACGTTGTTGGCCCTGCGGAAGTGGCTGCAACTCTGCGGGGCACTGCGCAAGCGCAAGTCAAATCTGATTCGGACCAAGGCCGGGGCGACAATGGCAACCGACCCGGCCCGAACCTGGAATGCCCTGACTCGGTATTTGACGCCGCAGGGCTGGGACGGCTTCGCAGCAGAGACGGCTCTGCTCCACCTGCTCGACACCGCACACCACGATGTGGAGCCGTCATTTGATTCAATTCTAGAGTTCGTGGCCGCCGTTGCCGAAGACATGGGATGGACGACCACAGAGGATGGCCGACGGCGAATGCCCTCAGAGATCGATGTGGCATGGGCATTGTCCGACAGCCGCAGACTATGGGTGTCATGCGGTCTGCTCACCGGGCGGGGAACCTGGCAAGATAAGCGATTCGCGTTGACCGAGGCGGGCGAAGCAGCCGCACTCGGCCGCCTCCGTCACACCGCTGCCGGTCCCCGCACCTCGGTGGTATGAAACTGGTCGAATCGGGTGATGCGATATCCGTTCGACCCTGACCGTTCATAGCGATGCTGCAGAAGCTGAACTCTGGGCGGACCCTCAGAATTTGACCAGCGTGACCCATCAAGCCATAACGTCACACCATCATGTCATTATGGTGACGTGACTTCGCACAGGATGGAGGTTTAGCGGTGGACACAGAACGACTGTCGAGCGTCGACCTGTTCTCTGGGGCTGGGGGGCTCATGCTTGGTTTTCAGTCGGCCGGATTCGACACCCTTGTTGCAAATGACAATTGGCCTCCGGCCATCGATACCCTGAAGCACAACTTCGATGGCGCGAAGGTGTCTACCGATGACATTCGGGAGTTGTCGGCTGCCGATGTCCTGACACGAACAGGCGGTGTGACCCCACTCCTAGTTGCGGGGGGGCCTCCATGTCAGGGCTTCACTTCGGCTGGTGCGCGGCGGGCCTCGGATCAACGCAACACGCTTGTCGGAGAATTCGCTCGGATGGTCGCTGAACTTCAACCCAAGTGGTTCCTGTTCGAGAACGTTGAGGGCTTTCTCACGATGTCGGATGGCGACTTTGTCATTGATCTGCTCGATGGGGTGCTTGACGGTGGCTACCAAGTGAGGCTGCGCAAGGTGAACGTCGCCAATTACGGGGTGCCTCAACTTCGTAAGCGTGTGATTGCAGTCGGATTGCTCGGAGCCGACCCGGGCTTTCCCGGCCCGTCACATCATGCGTACGGCGCGCCCGGAGCGGAAATTGAGCGCACCGCGGCACTGCCCCCTGCACCTACGGTCGCTGTTGCGCTTGATGGCCTGAGCGCCCCAGTGTCCTCAGCCCAGGATGAAGCGATTCAGGGTCACATAACACCACGAATTTCAGAGTCGGATGCTGTTCGCTTCCGACTACTACTACAAGGCCAAACGATGCGCGACCTTCCGAGAGATCTTCAGCACCGCAGTTACGCCAGGAGGGCTAATCGCCGGGTGGCCGACGGAATGCCGACTGAGCGGCGAGGCGGAGCGCCCGCTGGACTTCGACGCCTTCGCGCTGATGAGCCGTCAAAGGCCATAACCAGCGCTGCCGCTCGGGAATTCCTTCATCCTCTGGAAGATCGCTGCCTCACCTTGCGAGAGTGCGCGCGGCTACAGGGGTTTCCCGACAGTTTTGAGTTTGTCGGCAATCGATCAGAGCAGGCGACGCTCATCGGCAACGCAATCCCGCCGAATTTTGGAGAAGTGTTTGGCGGATGGATCGCAGACAGATCGTTTTCTCGATCGACAGACGCAGCCGACTCGGCGCGACTTCTCGAGTTCCGGGTCACGAACGGCACTGGGATGAGCCCCGCCCTGCACAGCGTCGTCAGACGCATCAATGCCCGGTATCAGATCGGGGAAGTGCCGCTTTGGAGTTGAGCAAGGCACAGTCCACCGCCTTCGAGAAGGTGCGAGCGAGAGGTGCAGGCGACCAAGGGATCGCATTGGCGGACGACTCCATTCGAGCACTTGTCGCACTGGCAGCTCGCGACCTGGGGCTGCCGCCAATTGAGGGAGTAGATCCGCTCGGCGGTCAAGCGTTCTACGAAATTCCCGCTGACAACCTTGCCACCGGCGGCGATGCTTCCGCGCTGAGCGCGTACTGTTCGCTTTTGCAGATTGGTCCGGTCGACACCGACACATACTTCCTTTCGCTCGCCGCTCTCCACCGAGCACGGCTGAAATTCGCAAACATTGTCAGATCCCAAGGCACTCCATCGCTTGAACAGGTCGGACCCAGGGGACTCCTGCAGTACGGCGACCTCAGCACAAGAGCGCTCGGCTCACTTCTCATCGTTCGAAAGTGGTTGTTCGACATTGACAATCGTTCCGCCCAGGAGACTGGATACTTGTTCGAACCAATAATCGCTGGTGCTGTAGGCGGCGTTCCTGTGTCGGCGAATTCAAGCCCTGTCAAAAGAGGCGGCAAAGGGCGGGGTAGGCAGGTGGACTGTCTCCGCGGCAATCTTGCCTACGAAATCAAGATCCGCGTCACTATCGCCGCTTCGGGACAGGGCCGATGGAAGGAGGAACTTGCCTTCGAGTGCTTTGAATCGGTTCCTCCAGCAGGCTTCAGCCGAGTCGGCGGCCTTCTTCGGTCAGGTTGATCTCCCAGATCACCTTTGACAGGGCGTCGCCGGCGGTGATCGTCGGGAACCTCAAGGGGTTCTCCGGTGTCACCGTCGTGGGAACCGGGGCCAGGATCGTCCACGGCTCGGGATGGGCGAACTGCACCACCGAATTGCGGTCGCCCTGCTGACCGGTTCCTGAGACCACTCGGTGGAATCCTGGCGGAATCAGCCCGTTGGTGAACCGTTCGAGCATCAAACCGGTGTTGATGATCGCTCCGTCGTCGGGGGGCACCGCGTCGACCCAGCCGTCTTCGACTCTGACCTGCAGACCGGCCGCAGTGGCGCGCGGCAACGCGGTGATCAGGTTGATGTCGGCATGCTCGGCAGCCCACACATGCTGCTCGTCGGGCGCCTGGTCCATCGCGGGATAATGGATGGCCCTGGTGAGGTTGGCGCCGTCGGTGAGCATCGCCTCGAAGAACGACTCGTGCAGCCCCAGACCGACCGCGATGATCCGCGACACCCGGATCTGCAGGGCCACGACGGTGTCGTGGAACTTCAAGAGCAGTTCGCCCATGCCCGGGACGTCTTCGTCGGGCAGTGTCGGCGGCCCGTAGCGGAAGGGATACTGGGTGCGGAGCGGATGACCTTCGGGCCGCGGGGCGCTCCAGTTGAGCATCTCTTTGAAGTCGGGGACCTCGGCGATGGCCGCTGTTTCCACAAGCAGTCCGGTATACCCGGTTTGACCGTTGCTACCAGCTACTTTGTATGTGTCCTTGCGGTCCTGAGGCAGCGAGAAGAACTCTTCGAGCCTGCCGTAGACCTCGTCGATCATGGCGATGCTCATGTCGTGTTCGACGTAGACGAACCCTGTGGTGAGGCTCTGCATCACACCGTCGACCACCGCCTGCCGGGCTGCGCGGTCGCCTCGTTCGAAGGCCAGCAGGTCGACGTCGAGAATTTCCATTCCGAAAATCTACTCCAGAGTGCTTCTGAGGGTGGCCCGATACTGCCCGAACTCTCTTCGACTTGAAAATCCAACGTGGCCGATCACACAAATGGGCTGGCCAGAGGATTATCGCGATTCAGGGGTTGACGCGAGTGTAATTACTCGGCTGTAATTATAGATCCACGACCGCACCCGCAGTCGCGGCGAGGGCGGCGCCAGGCCGGAACCACCGCCCCTCAAAAACTCCTCCCCCGGCACGGAAAGGTCACGCAATGGTGATGCAACAGGATCGGCTGAGCGCCGTACAGAGCACACCAGCAGCCTCAACCGTCACAACCAGCATGCGAGTACGCAAGCGCAACGGCACGCTCGAGCCCGTCGACGTCAACAAGATCGTCAACGCAGTCGCCAGAGCGACCGAAGGGCTCCACGGCGTCGACCCGATGATCGTGTCCACCCGCACGATCGCTGCGCTGGCCGACGGCGCCACCACCCGAGAGCTCGACGAACTGTCGATCCGCACCGCCGCGGGCTTGATCGTCGAAGAGCCCAACTACTCCAAACTCGCGGCCCGCCTGCTCTCGACCTACATCGACAAAGAGGTTCGAAACCAGAACGCTCCCTGGTTCTCCGAGTCGGTCTCGCTGGGCCACACGCTCGGTCTCATCAGCGACGAAGTATTCGAGTTCGTCGGCGAGCACGCCCCCGAGCTCAACGCTGCCATCGACAGCCAACGAGACCGCAACTTCGAGTTCTTCGGCATCCGCACGGTCTACGACCGTTACCTGCTGCGCCACCCCGAGACCCGCAAAGTCGTCGAGACCCCCCAGTACTTCTTCCTGCGAGTGGCCTGCGGTCTGTCCGACAACCCGGAGGAAGCGATCTACTTCTACGACCTGATGTCGTCGCTGGCCTACCTGCCCTCGAGCCCCACGCTGTTCAATTCCGGCACCAAACACCCGCAGATGTCGAGTTGCTACCTGCTCGACTCCCCCGAGGACTCGCTTGAAGGCATCTACAAGCGCTACACCGACATCGCCCAGCTCTCGAAGTTCGCGGGCGGGATCGGCGTCGCCTGGCACCGGATCCGCTCCAAGAACAGCCTCATCGTCGGCACCAACGGACTCTCCAACGGCATTGTGCCGTGGCTGAAGACCCTTGATGCGTCCGTTGCTGCAGTCAACCAGGGAGGACGCCGCAAAGGCGCAGCCTGTGTATACCTCGAAGCCTGGCATGCCGACGTCGAGCAGTTCCTCGAACTGCGCGACAACACCGGCGACCACACCCGGCGCACCCACAACATCAACCTGGCCAACTGGATCCCCGACCTGTTCATGGAGCGGGTCAAGCAAGGCTGGAAATGGAGCCTTTTCGACCCCAAGAAAGTCCCGGAGTTGATCGACACGTTCGGTGACGAGTTCCGTGCAGTCTACGAACAAGCCGAAGCCGACGGACTCCAGGAGAAGCAGGTCGAAGCCCGCGAGCTCTACCAGCGCATGATGCGAGCGCTGGCCGAGACGGGCAACGGTTGGATGACCTTCAAGGACTCTGCCAACCGAAAGTGCAACCAGACCGGACCCGGTTCAACCGGCGAAGCCAACTCCCGCGACCGCGTCGTTCACCTCTCCAACCTGTGTACCGAGATCCTCGAGGTCACCAGCCAGACCGAGACCGCGGTGTGCAACCTCGGCTCGGTCAACCTCGGTGAGTTCGTCACGACCCACTCCGACGCTCCCCCGGCGCTCGCAGCCGTAGCCGCCAACGGCACAACTCCCGACCAGTCGACGACGGCTCAGCCCGCTGCAGCCGGCACCACAACGATGGACTACCAGCGGCTCGGTCAGGTAGTGCGCCAAGTCGTGCCGTTCCTGGATCGGGTGATCGACGTCAATTTCTACCCGACGCCGGAGGCCGGCGCCTCCAACCACCGCTGGCGACCCGTCGGGCTCGGATTGATGGGTCTGCAAGACGTCTTCTTCAAAATGGGACTGCCTTTCGATTCGCCTCAAGCACGCGAGGTCTCCAGTCGCATAAGCGAGGAGATCTACTTCAACGCCTTGTGGGCCTCAACAGAGTTGGCAGAGAGCCACGGGCCGCACGCCGCCTTCGCCGATACCAGAGCAGCCCGAGGCGACCTGCAGTTCGACCTGTGGGGTGTCGTACCGTCAGATCCCGAGCGTTGGGAGTCTCTGCGCCGACGCATCGCTGAGCACGGTCTGCGCAACTCGCTGATGATCGCCATCGCTCCGACCGCAACAATCGCCTCGATCGCCGGATGCTATGAGTGCATCGAACCGCAGGTGTCCAACCTCTTCAAACGCGAGACGCTCTCCGGAGAGTTCATGCAGATCAACCGCTACCTCGTCGCGGAACTGCAGAAATGCGGTCTGTGGGACGCTGACATGATCGCCGACGTCAAGAAGGCCGAAGGCTCGATTCAAACGATCGACCGCGTGCCCGACGACCTGAAGACCATCTATCGAACGGCTTGGGAGATTCCGATGAAATCGCTCATCGACATGGCCGCCGACCGAGGCGCCTTCATCGATCAGAGCCAGTCACTGAACCTGTTCATGGAGGCCCCGACCATCGGGAAGCTGTCCTCCATGTACATGCACGCCTGGGAGAAGGGCCTGAAGACCACCTACTACCTGCGGAGTCGCCCGGCAACACGCATCAACAAGACCACAACCGGCGCGCCGGACAGCGGCGGCCCGACAAACGGCGCACGGGACAAGCAGACCTTCACGGACGCGGAAGCTCTCGCCTGCTCACTCGAGAACCCCGAGACCTGCGAGGCATGCGACTGATGGCCCTCACCGACGACCTGAGTTTCGCCACTGACCCGGAGCCGGCCGCTCAACCACCACATGCCGCAGAGGGCCACGCCGGCCATTACGCCACGCCGGCCAATACCGAGTCCAACATTCTGGATCCTGGATTCAACCTGACTTTGCGTCCGATGCGCTACCCGCAGTTCTTCGAGATGTACAAGGACGCGATCAAGAACACCTGGACCGTCGAAGAAATCGACTTCTCCGACGATCTCACGGACCTTGATCGCAAGCTGATGCCGGCTGAGAAGCACCTCATCAGCCGACTCGTTGCGTTCTTTGCAACGGGCGACTCGATCGTGGCCAACAATCTCGTGCTCAACCTCTACGAGCACATCAACTCGCCCGAAGCGCGGATGTACCTGTCGAGGCAGCTCTACGAAGAGGCGCTGCACGTCCAGTTCTACTTGAACCTGCTCGACAACTACATCCCCGACGCAGACGAGCGAGCCGCAGCCTTCGCCGCCATCGACAACATTCCGTCGATACGGGCGAAGGCGGAGTTCTGCTTCAAGTGGATGGACTCCGTCGGCGACGGTCCGCTGCTGACCGCCGAGGACCGCAAACGGTTCCTGATGAACCTGATCTGCTTCGCTACCTGCATTGAGGGTCTGTTCTTCTTCGCCGCCTTCGCCTACGTCTACTTCCTGCGTTCCAAGGGCCTCCTCAACGGCCTGGCCGCAGGCACCAACTGGGTGTTCCGCGACGAATCGATGCACATGAACTTCGCGCTCGAAGTGATCAACACCGTGCGGGCCGAAGAACCGGACCTCTTCGACGCGGAGCTCGGCTACCGCATCACCGCGATGCTCACCGAAGCCGTCGAAGCCGAGTTCATGTTCGCACAGGACCTGCTGGGCGAAGGCGTGCCGGGCATGTCCACCACCGACACCCGCAGCTACCTCGAGTTCGTGGCAGATCAGCGACTCGTTCAACTGGGTCTGCCCCGTCGATTCGGTTCTCGCAACCCGTTCACCTTCATGGAGTTGCAGGACGTGCAGGAGCTGTCGAACTTCTTCGAGCGGACCGTGTCGGCATACCAGGTAGGGGTGGAGGGCGAAGTCTCCTTCGACGAGGACTTCTGAGGAGCAGGCATCGGCTTCTAGGCGGGTCGCGGCATCGGCATCAGCATGGGTGTCGTGGTGGCCAGGATCGCCGCGGCGCTGCTTCGGAGTTCCTCACGGTCGCCATGGGCCGCTATGACGACCTGGTCGGCGAGCTCTACCGAATCTCAGTCGCCTGACTGCGCCGCGCCCTGGGCAGAGAATCAGTTCCGGCGGTCGACGGAGCCGCCGTAGCCGGTGGTGCCTGAAGCGCCTGCGGCTGCACCGAGGCGCTGCAACGGCTCGGTGTGCGTGGACGGGGTCGGGGTGAACTCGACGGGCATCCTCTTGACTCCGCCGATGAAATTGGAGCGGAGGTGGTCGACGCCCCCGGCCAGACGAATGTCCGGCAGGCGTTCGGCGATGCCCTTGAACATGAGACGAATCTCCATGCGGGCCAGGTTGGCGCCGAGGCAGAAGTGGGGTCCGCCGCCTCCGAAGCCGACGTGTTCGTTGGGTGTGCGCTCGATGTCGAAACGCCAGGGATCATCGAAGGCCCGCGGGTCGCGGTTGGCGGCAATGTGCCACATCACGACCTTGTCGTCCTCTTTGATCTTGACGCCGCCCAGTTCATAGTCCTGCATGGCCTGACGCCGGAAATGGAGTACCGGCGTGGCCCAGCGCACCACCTCGTCCGCCATCGTCGGGGCGTATCGGTCAGGATCTGAACGGTATTTCTCCCACTGTTCGGGGAACTGGAAGAAGCCGTGCATGCCGTGGGTGATCGAGTTTCGGGTGGTCTCATTGCCTGCCACACAAAGCAGCAGGAAGAACATGTCGAACTCGACTTCACTGAGTTTCTCGCCGTCGACGTCCGCAGAGAGCAGGGTGGTGATGATGTCGTCCGCGGGCTTGTTGCGACGCTCTGTCTGTAGAGCATTGGAGTATGCGAAGAGCTCGGCGTAAGCGGCGATCGACTCTTCGTGGGTGGTCACGACGTCCGGGTCATCGGCGCCGATCATGGTGTTGGTCCAGTCGAATATCTTCGCGCGGTCTTCGAGCGGGATGCCCACCATCTCCGCGATCGCCTGCAAGGGGAGTTCAGCGCTCAGGTCGTTCACGAAGTCGGCATGGCCCTGTTCGGACACCTTGTCGATGATCATGTCGGTGCGATTCAACAGGTAGTCCTCGAGCAGGTTGATCATGCGCGGGGTGAAGCCGCGGCTGACGATGCGGCGATAGCGCGTGTGCTTGGGAGGATCCATCGTGAGCATGATCGAGTCGTTCTGGAATCGATCGATCGAGTCGGCCCGGTTTCGCTCCCTCATCTGAGTGCCGCCGCGGTTGGATGAGAACGCCTCTGCATTGCGGTTGACTTCCTTGAGGTGCGCGAGACGTGTGACCGCCCAATAACCAGGACCCGTGTCCCCCTCATCGATCCAGTGGATACCCGGGTCGGTTTCACGCAAGCGCTCAAGCATGTCGTGGTGTTCCTGACGCTGGAACGCATCCATGTCCCACAGATCAATGCCGTCGGTGACTGTCATGCCCACTCCTAAATTGCCTTCCTGCGAAGGAACTTAGGCTAAATGTCCCACGGACCCAAAATCAAACTGTGGGAGCGACAACCGGCTCGGGTCCGACATAGCGCGCGCTGGGCCGCATGATCTTGCCCTCTCCGTGCTGCTCCACCACGTGCGCGGCCCAACCGATCGACCGGCTGACCGAGAATGTCGGGGTGAACATCTCCCGTGGCAGACCGACAAGTTCCAGAACCACGCCGGCCCAGAACTCGACGTTGGTGACGATCCGTTGATCGGGTCTCCACTCGGCCAACACCGCCAGGATCTCACCCTCGATTCCCGCGGCGCGCTCCACGAGACCGCCTCCGAGCCGTTCAGCGGCCTCCCGCAACACCACACCTCGAGGATCCTCCGCCCGGTACACGGCGTGGCCGAACCCCATGATCTTGTCGCCGGCGCCGAGACGAGCGCGGGTCCAGTCAGCGGCAGCCGACGGATCCCCTATCTCGTCGATCATCTGCATGCAGCGGCTCGGCGCTCCACCATGCAGGGGTCCCGTCAGGGCCCCCACCGCGGCGACCAGCGACCCGGCCATGTCCGCGCCCGTGCTCGCCACCACCCGGCCCGTGAAAGTCGAGGCGTTGAAACCATGGTCGAGGGTGGCCACCAGGTACTGCTCGACGGCGCGTTCAGCCTCAGTGCTCGGAGCCGCGCCGGTCACCATGTGGAAATAATCGGCGGCATGGCTCAGCCGGGGATCAGGATCCACCGGTGCCATCCCCCGCCGCAGTCGATAGTGGCGAGCGAGGATCGTCGGCACGACGCTGGCGAGGCGCATGGCGTCACCGTGAATCTCCTCGGCCGTTCGGTCGAGCAGCGGACCGCGGGCTTCGTGGTCACCCACCGCGAGCATGCCGATGCGAAGCGCCACCATCGGATCTCCGACCCGACGAGCGCTCTCGTCGAGCAACCGGGAGACCGGCTCGGGCAGCGTTCGCAACAGAGCGGGCTCCACCTGCGGCGCATCGGGAGGCAGCGCACCGCTCATCTGCAGCGTCCAGACATCTTCGAGCGACCGCGTGCGGGCCAGTTCCGCGGCGTCGTACTGCCGGTAATGGAAGAATCCCTGTCGACCTCTCACCGCGCCGAGCATCGTGTCGGCCACCGCCAAGCCCTTCAGTCCCGGGGGCGCGATTTCCATGGGGTTCTCTCCTCGTTCGTGCGATGTCGGCGGCGAATGACTGCCGTAACCAAGACCCGGATTCAATATGCCGTACAGCAGAGGAAAACGACAACACCGGCAGCACTGCGAGGCGGGTCGAGTCTCGTTGGACTGCTCAGCCTTCGAGCAGGCGGTCGACAGCAACGCTCGGGCTGAGCTCCCCGGCTGCCACCGCGGCTTCCAGTTCAGCGTTGCGGGCCGCGAACGCGGCGTCCGCGCTGAGGTGGTCCAGCAGCCGCTCGCGCACCATGTTGCGCATCCAGTCGAGTTGCTGTTCTCTTCGACGTTGCTCCCGTTCACCGGTTTCTTCAAGGGCGCGGCGGTGCTTCTGCACCAGCGTCCAGATCTCGTCGAGTCCCTCACCGGTGAGCGCCGAACAAGTGACGACGGGGGTGCTCCAACTGGGGCTCTGCGGCGCCAACAGGTGCAGCGCTCGGCGATAGTCGACCGCGGCCAGTTCAGCCCGTTGCGAATTGTCGCCGTCGGCTTTGTTGACCGCCACGAGATCGGCCAACTCCAGCACGCCCTTCTTGATGCCTTGCATTTCATCGCCCGCTCCCGCCAGCATCAGCACCAAGAAGACGTCGACCAGGGAATGGACGAGCGTCTCTGACTGCCCGACCCCGACGGTCTCAACGATGATGACGTCGTAGCCGGCTGCTTCAAGCACCAGCATCGACTCGCGGGTCGAGCGCGCCACACCCCCGAGGGTGCCCGCCGAAGGCGCCGGTCTGACGAAAGCCCGGTCGTCGACGGACAGCTTCGTCATCCTCGTCTTGTCGGCGAGGATCGAACCGCCGCTGCGCGAACTTGAAGGATCGACAGCCACCACCGCAACATGGTGGTCGGCCTCAGTGAGTCTGATGCCGAGCGTCTCGATGAACGTCGACTTCCCCACGCCGGGGACGCCGGTGATCCCGATCCGCTCGGCGTCACCGGTATGGGGCAGCAACTCCTCGAGCAGCGCGGCCGCTCTTTGCCCATCGGACGGTCTGGTCGATTCGACGAGCGTGATGGCGCGACCGACAGCACTGCGGTCACCGGCGAGCACCGCGGCCGCAAGATCGCCGGTACCTGCGCTCGGATCGCTTTCGCCGTCTCGGATTGCGCTTGTCATCACTGCCGACGCTACAGCAGGTCGAGTAGTTCGACCGCAGCGTCGGCGATCACCGTTCCCGGGGGGTAGACGGCCACCGCGCCCATCTCCAGCAGCGGCGCAACGTCGTCCGGGGGAATCACGCCACCCACCGTGATCTTGATGTCCGGGCGGCCGAGCTGTTCGAGTTCGCGGATCAACTCGGGCACGAGGGTGAGATGGCCGGCCGCCAACGACGACGCCCCCACAACATGGACGTCGGCTTCGACGGCCTGGCGGGCGACCTCGGCCGGAGTCTGGAACAGTGGACCGATGTCGACGTCGAAGCCCAGGTCGGCGAAGGCTGTGGCGATCACCTTCTGGCCCCGGTCGTGACCGTCCTGGCCGATCTTGGCCACGAGAATCCGGGGACGACGCCCATGAGCTTGGGCGAAGGCCTCGACTCGTTCTCTGACTTTGGTGATGGAATCGTCGTTGGCGCCCATTTCGGCCCGGTACACCCCTTCGATAGTACGGATTTGCGCTACATGACGACCGTAGACGGTCTCCAGCGCGTCGCTGATCTCCCCCACCGTTGCTTTCTGGCGGGCCGCGTCGATGGCGAGCGCCAGAAGGTTGCCGTCGCCGGTCTCCGCGGCCGTGGTGAGCGCCGCCAGAGCAGACTCCACGCTGTGATCGTCCCGCTCGGCTCGCAACTGCTCGAGCTTGGCAATCTGGGCGGTTCGCACGTCGGCGTTGTCGATCTTGAGGACTTCGACGTCTTCGTCGTGTCCGAGTCGCGGATCGAGCCGGTACTTGTTGACTCCGATCACTGCCTTGGCGCCGGAGTCGATGCGAGCCTGGGTTCGTGCGGCTGCCTGTTCAATCCGCAGTTTGGGGATTCCCGCCTCTATCGCCGCGGCCATGCCTCCCATGCTCTCGACTTCTTCGATGTGGCCCCACGCAACTGCGGCCAGATCGTGGGTCAGCTTCTCA
This sequence comes from Acidimicrobiales bacterium, assembly GCA_965116485.1. Classification (GTDB taxonomy): domain Bacteria; phylum Actinomycetota; class Acidimicrobiia; order Acidimicrobiales; family Aldehydirespiratoraceae; genus VXYK01. The sequence continues at coordinate 1,232,199 of OZ220692.1, read as the reverse complement.
ACGTGATAACTGCCGCCCCAGGGATCGACGGTGCGGGTCGTGCCGCTCTCCTGTTGCAGGAACAATTGGGTGTTGCGGGCAATTCGGGCGGAGAAGTCGGTGGGCAACCCGAGAGCCTCGTCCAAGGCGTTGGTATGGAGCGACTGGGTATGTCCCTGCGTGGCCGCCATCGCTTCCACACATGTGCGGACCACATTGTTGTAGACGTCTTGGGCGGTGAGACTCCAGCCGCTGGTCTGCGAATGCGCGCGCAACGAAAGCGACTTCGGGTTCTCGGGCTCGAACTGAGCCATCAACTTCGCCCACAACAGGCGGGCGGCTCGGAGTTTCGCGACCTCCATGAAGAAGTCCATGCCGATGCCCCAGAAGAAGCTGAGCCGCGGAGCGAACGAGTCCACCGGCAGACCGGCCGATATCCCGGCCCGCACGTATTCAATGCCGTCAGCGAGGGTGTAGGCCAACTCGAGGTCAGCGGTCGCCCCGGCCTCTTGGATGTGGTAGCCGGAGATCGATATCGGGTTGAACTTTGGCATCTCCGCCGATGCGAAGGCGAGAATGTCCGAGATGATCCGCATGCTCGGCGCGGGCGGGTAGATGTAGGTGTTGCGGACCATGAATTCTTTGAGAATGTCGTTCTGGATGGTTCCCGCAAGCCGGCGGGGTTTCACCCCCTGTTCCTCGGCGGCCACGACATACAGGGCGAGCACCGGAAGCACCGCGCCGTTCATGGTCATGGACACACTCATCTGCTCGAGGGGGATTCCCTCGAACAGCCGGCGCATATCGAGAATCGAGTCGATTGCAACGCCGGCCATTCCCACATCGCCCGCGACGCGGGGATTGTCTGAGTCGTATCCGCGGTGGGTCGCCAGATCGAACGCGATTGAGAGGCCTTTCTGACCCGCGGCCAGGTTGCGGCGGTAGAAGGCGTTGGACTCCTCAGCTGTCGAGAATCCCGCGTACTGCCGGATGGTCCACGGCTGGTTCACGTACATCGTCGGGTAGGGGCCTCGCAGGAAGGGTGCGAACCCGGGCAATGTGTGCGGAAACTCGAATTCGGCGATGTCCGCCTCGGTGGCTACTGCGGCAATATCGATTCCCTCTGGTGTCGGGCTGCACAGGGCGCGTCCCGCGGCGATCTGTTCGTCGTCGAGACCGCTGTATTCGGCGTTCTCGAAGTCGACTGTCGTGAAATCCGGGATCACGCTCATCGCTTAACCGTACCGGTGGTCGCACCGGCAACGGCGATGATCCGGACGCGGGTCCGGGGGGCGATGAACACGGAGCAGCGGTCATCGCCTCGGCCGTCGAGCCCCACCTCCGCCAAGTTCTCAGAGAAGCGAACTAGACGCCGAGATCAGCGTGGAGGCGGGTCAGGGCTTCGATCACGTCCATGCCCTGATGCCAGAACTCGTCGACACCGGCGGATTCCAGCTCAGCGCGGAGGTCTCCCGGCTGACCCGCGAGGATCACTCGCGCCGCCCCCGCCTCTCGCAACGCCAATGCGGTGCCGACTGCCCGTTGCGCGTAGACGGCATCCGATGAGCAGATCACCGCTACCGAGGCACCCGATTCACTGAAGCGGGCTTCGGCTTCCAAAGGTGATTGAGAGCCGCCTGCTTGTGCTCCCGAAGCGGCCACGCCCGCAACCGCCAGAAGGTTGGACGCCCAGGTGCTTCGATTCGTGTGAGTCGCCAGATCCCCGAGCGCGGCAATATGCACCAGGGGGCGTTCACCGGTAGCCGACAGATGACGGTCTGCCGCGTCCCGCAGAGCTTCGAACGGCTCTGCCAACCGGCGCAGGGGAAGCCCCGCTCCCTCGGATTCCTCGAGTGCGGCGAGTGGTTGTTCGGACTGTTCTCGACCTGCCAGATCCGGAAATTCTGAGACTCCGGTGACGACCTCACGGCGAGTGTGAAGCGCTTCGAGCCTTCGCTCCCACGAGCGGTCTGTGGCGGCGCGAACTGAACCATCGGCAATCGCAGCTTCAATCCCGCCGGCTGCCTCGACTTCCACGAACTCGGCCCAAGCCCGAGCCGCGAGCCGCCCGGTCAGAGACTCGACGAACCACGCACCCGAGGCGGGATCCACCACCCGCGCGAGGTGCGACTCTTCGATCAGTATCGTCTGGGTGTTGCGTGCGATGCGCCGAGAAAAGTCGTCGGCTGGACCGAACGCATCATTGAAGGGCAGCACGGTGACCGAATCCGCCCCGCCGACGCCTGCTGCAAAGGCCGCTGTGGTCGCCCGCAACATGTTGACCCATGGGTCGCGGCGGCTGTAGATCGCCCGACTGGTGACTGCCTGCTGGAGTTGAGGCGCAGCGGCGGGGTCCACACCGGACGCCTCCAACACCCTCGCCCAAATCCGTCGCGCGGCACGCAGCTTGGCCATGTTCACGAACTGGTCGGCACCGACGCTGAGCCTGAAAGCGATCGTGTTCGCGCCGAGCAGGGGATCGACGCCGTGGGACTCGAGCAGACGGAGATATGCGACCCCGGTAGCAACGCTGTAGGCGAGTTCACAAGCCTCGCCGGCGCCGGCTTCGGCGTAGCGCGTCGAGTCGACGCTCAAGGTACGGCCAGACCGCAGCGACGGCGCCAGCGAAGCGGCCACATTGACCACATCGTCTGCGTTGGCGAACCCGCCACGAACCACCTCGCCGATGGGATCCAACCCCAGCCAGCCTGCGGTGCGCGCGAGCTCGCCCTGCTGTTGGATCACCGCGACCAGCGCACGCGCGGCGTTGATGTCGGCGTGCGGGGCCAGGACCACTTCGGCCAGATCGAACAGAACCCCCGCAGTCGCCCTCTGCAACCCATCAAGGGTCCAGTTCGGGGTCGGGGGGGTCAGCTCAACAGAGGTGACGCCGTGTTCTAGTTCATTCAGAACCATGCGGTTGCAAGCCTCAGGGTCCTTCGCGTCGAATTGCTGCCGAACATTCCAACCCCGCTCAAGCCGCTGGGCGTCGACAGGAACGAACTTCTCGGGTTTCGCTGAGTCTGATGCTGTGTAGAGCGGTCCGATGTCGAGGTCGTCAAGCGTCGTCGAGACGAGCACCTCATCGAATGACCGGCCGCGCAACACGTTTGCAACTGCGTCGGTCCAGTCCAAGAGCTCAGCGAGGGGATGTCTCGGGTCGAATTCCGGTCGGGCCACCGTTATATCTTGGTGCTGCGAGCTGAGCGTCTCAAACTCGTTCAGTAGTCGAGTTGTCCCTGCAGACCTTCGACTGCCTCGATGAACTCTTCGACCATGTCCATCACAACGGCGGTCGCGGACTTCCGCTGGCTCATGTTGCCGACAATCTGTCCGACGAAATAGTTGGCCAACTTCTCGGCGCCCGATCCCGAGATGTGTGCGGCACGGTCGATCCGTCGCTGCGCGGCCGCAGTCAGGATCGGTTGCAGGGGCATGCCCAGCGGATCGGGTGAGTCCTCTCGCCCCCACTCCTCGGTCCACGCCGATTTCAACATTCGGGCCGGCTTCCCGGTGAGCGACCTCGACCTGATCGTGTCCGCGGAGGTGGCGGCAAGGAACTTGTCCTTCACGACCGGGTGGGTTTCGGCCTCATCGGTGGTCAACCAGACAGACCCACACCAAACGCCCTGAGCACCCAGGGCCATCGCCGCAGCCATCTGGCGTCCGCGGCCGATGCCACCCGCTCCCAGCACCGGAAGCGACGTGGCGTCGACGATCTCGGGAATCAGAACCATGGATCCGATCTCGCCGGTGTGGCCTCCAGCCTCGGAGCCCTGCGCGACGATCAGGTCGACACCGGCACGCTCGTGCGCCTCCGCGTGCGAGGCGCGGCCCGCCAGAGCACCCACCATGCGGCCCGCTCCCTTCACCGCCTCGATCATCTCCGGCGGCGGCGGACCCAGCGCGTTGGCCACGAAAGCCGTCCGCTTGGCCAATGCAACATCGATCTGGGGAGCTGCCGCGTTCGCTGAGAAGGGCGCAGCCCCGGCGCGATCCATCCCGCCCGACAGTGTGCGGTCATCGGGAGGCATCTCGGGAACCTCGTAGCGGGCCAGTATGTCGTCCACGAATTCGCGGTGTTCGGGTGGAATCAGCTTGACGAGATCCGCTGTGGTGAAACCTCCGGAGTCGTCGCCGGCGTAGCGTGCCGGGATTATCAGGTCGACTCCGTACGGTTTGTCGCCGACCGCGTCCTCTATCCACTCGAGGTCGATCTCGAGCGCTTCGGGGGTGTGGCCGACCGCGCCCAGAACTCCCATCCCGCCGGCTTTCGATACCGCCGCTACCACATCGCGGCAATGGCTGAAGGCGAATATCGGGAACTCGAGACCGAACATCTTCGTCACGTCGTTGCGCATCAGCAGATCCTCTTATTCGCCTTGTCCATTGACAATACCGGGCGCCGCGCCACACCCCACGCCCGGCCGAATGGGTTGGATTGTTAGAATTCGAACGTCCGGCCGTGTTCGTGGGCGTAGTGGTGGTATTCGTTGTGGCCGTTGTAGTAGTAGGCCCAGACCACTTTTTGGTTGATGGTTGTCGGCCAGTGGTGTTCGGCGGCGAACTCGGCGACTTTGTCGTTGAACTTCTGGTGTTTGGCGTAGGTGGCTTCTAGGGCTTGTTGTTCGAGAGCGTCGAAGTCGATGTCGGCGAAGGTTTGGTCTGGGGCGAGGTTGGTTTTGGCGACTTCGAGCAGGGCCGCGAGGTTGGTGTTGAATCCGTCCGGGTCCGGGGCGAGGGTGGTCCCGTCGGCCGGTGGATCGACTTTGACGGCTAGGACGACGATGTATTCGGCTGCTGGGTCGCCGCATATGTAGCCTGGCCCTTGCCGCATGATGACATAATCCCTGAACACGACCGGTTCGGTGATGATCGGGGGGACTTCGCCCGGGTTGGCCGGTGTCGGGTTGGTCGACCGGGAGCCGAGAGAGGTTATCGAGAAGGTGTAGTCGGCCGATTGTAAGGCGTTGTCGATGCCGTAGACAGTGATTGAGATAACTGTTCCCCGGGTCATTGTCTCCGGGACGGTCCCGAGATAGTGAAGGCTGCCGGATTGTAGCCCGGGCCGTAGCCAGCTGGCCTCCGGGACGGGCTTGTCGACATTGAAAGCCAGAGCCTCGCCGTCCTCGGTGTCGGTTATCGTTCCGGTTATTTTGAGGTTGACAGAATCGCCGATATAGAAGCTTTGGTCGGCGATGGCCGAGACGACAGTCGGAGCGTCGTCGCTCGGAGCCTGATAGCCCCGCATTTGGATAATAACGTTGTGGCTGTCGCTTAAACCATGGGGGTCGGTGACGGTGATCTTAACAGCCAGGTCGCCATCGGCGGCGTCGTCGTTGGCCGGCGTGCCTCTGAAGTAGCCGTCGTCCCTGTAGGTCAACCAGGCTGGCAGGGCTGTGTTGTCGGTCAGAGTGGCACTGTGTGCAAGGAATTCGGATTCGGGGTCGGAGCACCAGTTAGGGCTGACACGCCAAAGAAACGCTTGGTCGACGTGGGCCGTCCCGGTCAGAGGCGGGGTATTCTGCTGGCAGACGGGGGCCTGATTAACGGCCTCATGGGTTCTGCCCTGGACGGTAATCGAGGCATGGCTTTCGCCATGATCGTTGGTAGCGAAGACTTGGAAGTCGTAAGCGGTGTCGGCCGTCAGGCCGGTAAAGTCGAAGCTCCGGTCGAGGTTGGCCAGCCGGTTCCTAAACCCTTCTTGCCAATTGGTCTCCCCGGCAGCCCGGTATCGGCTCCGGTAGCTGACAATCGCACTGCTGCCGACATCGGCCGGAGGATCCCAGGTCAGAGTTATCTCGCTGGAGCTGGTGGCAGTGGCGATGACGTTGGCCGGCTTGTCAGGGTGGGCGGCGTTGTAGGGGTATTTGAAAACCCGCTTGGTTTCAGAGTCGACAACGTAGAAGCGGCGGCCGTCCGACCAGATACCCTTCGGGTTGTCGTTGCCCCGGTGTAGGTCGATGTCGCTGTCGGGAAGCCTGTCGCCCCTGCTGCTGCCGGGGCCTAAGAGGTTGTCGATGAAGGCGTAGGCATAAAGTTTATCGTCGGCCGAATCGGCGACCCAGATAGTAGCCCCGTTCGACCAGACTCCCCGGGGCCAGGCGTTGTCGGAATGGAGGTCAATATCCCGGTCGCTATCGTGGTTTATGGTGTTGCCGTCGCCGGGGTAGCTATAGGCCCGGATCTTGTCCCCGTTGTGGCTGACGACATAAAGGCGTTCATTGGCCGAGTCGGAAGTATCGGGCCAAATGCCCTGTATCCATTCGTCGGCGTGGGTCTTGACCCGGTTCCGCCAGGAGTGGGACCAGCTGCCGTCCAGGGAGTAGCCGGGGACCCGCTCATTGTGCGGTTCGGCGACGTAGAGCCGGTCGTCCGAAACGAAAATCCCCCGGACCGCCCACCAATCGCTCCGGGTCCGGCCGTTGAAGTCTTTGTCGGTGTCCCGGGCATAAACGCCGCCGGTATCGTCGGTGAAATCGTTGGCCCAGATCCCGATCAGATAGTTGCTGGACTCGGTTTTGGCGGCCGATATATAGAGCGTGTCGCCGTCAACGGCAATTCCCCAGGGGTCATAGCTGGTTTGAATGCCGGTCGAGACATCGGCCAGGCTGCCGTCAACCCGGTTGTCGGGGTAAGACTTTTCGGCATTTCGGGGGGGGAAATAAATATCCTGGGCAACATTCCGCAAGTCGCCGCCCCTAAAAGAGTTTCGGGCAACGTAAAGCCCGTTGGGATCAAGGTCGTCAGCCTCGACAGTGTAGCCGAATTTAATCTGGTTGGTTCCCTTGCCGCTGATATAAGTGGCCGTCTTGGTCTGGGCGTCGTCGCCGACACCGAGACTGAACTCCAGCGTCTTGTTGTCGACGTTCCAGGTTACCGCTTCGCCAAAGCGGGCGGTGAACTCAATCGTTTCGCCGGCGGTATACCACTTACCCCAGCGGGGTTCTGAGAGGGTAATTTCAGCGTCGTCGTCGATAATTTTGATAAAACATTTTTCGTCTTTGTCCGGGTCGTTGCTGTCCAAAACGTTGGTGGTCGGACTAAAGCGGACTGCAAAATTCTCGGTCGACTCAATCCGCGCGTCATGTTTGGTGCTCAGAGTCCGGTTCATGCGGAGGGCCCCCGAACTCGAAAGTTGGTAGACGTTGTTGACATCGTTATAGTCGTCAGTGTTCGCCGTCCCGTCGTCGGTATGCCAGTAGGCAAAGAACTTACTGGCGTGGTCGTTGTGGGTTCTGACGACAGTGGCCGTGAATGAGTCGGCCTCGATAACCTTCCGCTGGTCGCACACCATATAAAATTTGGTAGCGTGCCGGCCCACTCTCGGCGTTCGGGCCTTAGACTGCAACAAGACCTCGTCTTCTTCGGGCGGAACGACAGTCAATGTCGGCGGTGGCGGCGGCGGGATGGTCGTCGTCGGGGGTTGACTCGTCGTCGGCGGCGGGGCTCCCACAGCGAGCGTCGTTGAAGACGCGGAGGTCGACGTTGAAACAACAGGCGGGGCGAACCGGACCGCTCTGGCAAGGAACGACGCCATCTGCTCACGGGTCACATCGACAGCACCGCAAAACAACAACGGATCGACCGAACAGCCGGTGGTCACACCCGCAGCGTGCAACGCGTCGATATCGGCGCTGTGAACACCCCCAGGCGACACATCGACGAAACCGGCCGGCTCAGCCGGGTGCAGCTTGAACGCCCTCACCAAGAACGACGCCATCTGCTCACGGGTCACGTTGTCGTCAGGGCAAAACAACAACGGCTCAACCGAACAGCCGGTAGTCACACCCGCAACAGCGAGCCGCTCAATGAACGAGCCATAACGATGGTCGCTGCCCACATCACCAAAACGCGGTCCTGACCCGCCCAGGCTAAGGGGGGGGGGGTCGCCGCCGTGCAGGACGCGGACAAGCCACACCGCCATATGCGCCCGCGTCAACGGTTCCTGTGGACAGAACCGGCCCTGCCCGCACAGCGTCCCGTCGAAAACACCCTGCGAATAAAGAGCGCGGACATCCGCGCTGTGAACACCATCAGACACATCAACCAACTCACCGTCAACAGACGCAGCCAACGGCGACACAGCCAACAACGCAGCCAGCACAAAAACCGCCGCCACAGCACACAACACCCTAGAAACCGAAGAAACACCAAGTGCCATAATCCCGACATTCTGCCACAACCCCAGAAACACCGCAAGACCACCAACCCAACACACCCAAACACGACGCCACCCGCATCACACGCCAACAACCTCACGCGAACCGACAGCTAGCGACCGTCCACATGCTCGGGGTACACTGCGCGCATGAGCACCCCGGAAGTCGTGATCGTCGACGCCGTCCGCAGCCCTATCGGCAAGCGCAACGGCGAACTGTCCACCATGCACAGCATCAACCTCCTCGGTGACGTGCAGAAAGCGATCTTCGACCGCACCGGAATGGACCCGGCCGAGGTCGGCCAGGTTGTCGGCGGCTGCGTCGGCCAGGTCGGCATGCAGGCCATGAACACTGCTCGCAATGCCTGGCTTGCCGCGGGACTGCCCCTCTCGGTGGCCGCCACCACGGTCGACGCGCAGTGCGGTTCGAGCCAACAGGCAACCAACCTCGCCTACTCGCTGGTGAAGTCCGGGGTTGTCGATTCAGCTTTGGGCTGCGGGATCGAACTGATGAGTCGTATCAAGATGGGGGCGACCATTCCGGACCCCGCCGTCACGGGCGTGCCGGTCAACTCCCGCTACTGGAAGAGCTACGAGTGGACCTCACAGTTCGAGGGGGCCGAGCGCATTGCTGACAAGTGGGACCTCACCCGCCAAGAAGCCGACGAGTTCGGGTTGAGAAGCCAGCAACTGGCGGCAAAAGCATGGGATGAGGACGCTTTCGGCTCACAGATCGTTCCCGTCGAAGCGCCTGTTCTGGGCGAGGACGACAAGCCCACGGGTGAACACAATACCGTCAGCACCGACGGCGGTCTGCGCGAGACCACCTTGGAGGCACTCGCCAACCTCAAACCGGTTGCGCGTGACGACGGGATTCACACCGCCGGTTCCTCGAGCCAGATCAGCGACGGCGCCGGCGCAGTGTTGATGATGACTCGCCAAAAGGCCGACGAACTCGGTCTGAAACCACTGGCGGTGATCGTCGACACCTGTCTCGTCGGCACCGACCCGGTGCTGATGCTGACCGGACCTATCGACGCCACCCAGAATCTCCTCAGCGACAACAACCTCACGATCGACGACATCGGAATCGTCGAGATCAACGAGGCGTTCGCCTCGGTGGTTCTGGCTTGGGAACGCGAGCTCTCCCCCGACATGAGCACGGTCAATCCCAACGGCGGGGCCATCGCCCTCGGTCATCCTCTGGGAGGGACGGGGTCGATCCTGATGACCAAGGCGGTGCATGAGATGCAGCGCAGCGACATCACCTACGGCATTGTCACGATGTGCTGCGGTGGCGGTCTGGGAACCGGAACCCTGCTGCAGAAGGCGTAGGCACGAGGGGCCAGTCGTTCAGCAGGCCCAGTCGTTCAGTAGACCCAGTCGTTCAGCAGACCTAGCGGGTCTGCGACCAGAACTCCTGCCATCGTTCGTCGTCGTAGGGAATCGAGCCCAGGCCGACCTGCCTGTCGGGCCAGTCGGCCGCTGCCTGGGCCAGAGGGTCGGGTTCATCGTGCCGCCATCCGAGCCACAGCAGATGGCGCCGACTCGTGAACTTCCATACCCCGTCGACACGGATATAGCGGTCTTCGTATTTGATCAACTGCTGTATGAAGCCTTCGTTGCCGTCGTCGATGAATCCATGGGCCCAGACCGTGCCCCGCGCGGTCGGCCCTCTGCTGCCGGAAGGCTCAGGACCGCCGGTCTGCCGGTCGAACTCGATCAAGTGGTTCGCCACCAACAGCACGGCCATGCCGATCTGGCTGAGCGACTGAGCGAAGAAGGCTCGCGCTCCGCTCGGGCCCGTGCCGTAGGTTCCGAATCGAGCGTCCGGACGGAAGAGCGAAGCCAGGAGGTCCAGATCTCGACGATCAACCGCGTCGGCGTATGCGAAAGCCAGTTGACGGATCTGGTCTCGCGCCACCGCCTGCTCGACGGCCGTCAGTTCATCAGCCACCAAGGTCCTCTCTTTGTTCTGCGACAGTGACAACGAGGTCGAGGAAGCTGTCGATCGTCGCGACGGCGAAGTCCAAGAAGGCCGCGCCCCTTGCAGACGGCTCGGGATCGACGACCACCCCCCAGGACAGGTGGCACTCATCGTTGTCGTCACGCAGCACGAACGTGGCGTGATACAAGTCGAGGCCCGTGGGTCCGGTCACCGAGTAGGAGCGCCGCCACGGCGGTTCGAACGACAATACCGTTTCCACGAGTTGCTCGTCCGAGCCGAGCAGTTCCTGCCGGCCCGGCAGGTTGAGGTGCAGGACTGCTCCCGGGCCGTGCGGAGCAGGATCACCCTCGACGACATAACCGCCTGTCAGCTTCTCGATCAGGTCGTTCAAGGCCGTCCATGTGTGTTCGCGGGGAGCGTTGACGTGCCTTTCGAGCGAACGGGACTGGTGTTTGGCGTTCATGTTCAGTACCTCCGAGCCGACATCGCATCGACGATCCTGTCACGGAGTGACGGTTTACAGATTATGAGACCCGGGGACCACGCGTCGGCCTTGTTGAACCACAGTTCGCTGCCGTCGAGCCGGCAAGCAACCAGGCCCGCCGCCTCGGCCACCGCGGCCGGAGCGCACACATCCCACTCATAGAGCCCACCGCCGTGAACGTACGCATCGACTTCGCCACGCACGACCGCCATCGCCTTCACCCCGGCCGATCCGACAGCGAGGATCTCCGCACCGAGCGCCCGTTGCAGCAAGCGGCCGTCGATGTGGCGACGCGACCGCGATACCAGGACGCGAGGCTGGTCTCCGACGCGTGACATGATCGGCACGGGAGTCGGGTCGGTCGCCCATGTCGTGTCCCATCCCGGCACCGCCACAGCTCCCGCCGTTGGTTTGCCGGCTTCGACGAGTGCCACATGCACCGACCAGTGAGCACTCCATCCGAAATCGTTCGACCCGTCGAGCGGGTCGACGATCCACACCCGTTGCGCAGTCAGGCGGTTGCCGCGGTCTTGTCCCTCTTCGGAGAGGATCGCGTCGTTCGGCCGATGTTCGGTCAGTTCGGCGACAATGAACTCATGGGCCGCGCGGTCGCCCGCGTACTCGAGCGACCCCCAACGCTGATGCGGGCCTTCGGACGTTGCGAGCATGCGCTGCAACATCTCGCCGGTCTCCGACGCAATACGCAACGCCAACGCGTGGTCGGACGAATCAGCCATCCACGAAGCTCAGATCGCCCAGGTCGAGACGCCGCCGTTTGCAGCAATGTGTTGCGCGCGAGCCACGATCTGCTCGCCGTACTCCCGATGTGGAAGGATGTAGAAACGCTCCTCTACGATCGCTTCGAACACCTGTTGCGCAACCTCGCTCGGCGGCATCCCCGAAGCAACCAGGTCTCGGACCGCCTCGCGCCTGAACTCTTGTTCTTCGCTCGGTTCGATGAGCGACACCAGGTGTTCAGGCAGGTTCCGGTCGGAGTCGGCGATGCGGGTGCGCACGAATCCGGGACACAGCACCGAGACCCGCAGGTTGGTGGTGTCACGGGTCTCCAAGGACAGCACTTCGCTCACCGCGACAACGCCGTACTTCGCGACTGTGTACGAGCCCAGCGACGGAGTCGGAAGCAGCCCGGCCATTGAAGCTGTGTTGACGATCGCGCACGGTTCGCCATGAGCGACCATCTGAGGTCCGAAAGCCTTGATCCCGTAAATCACCCCCATCAGATCGACGCCGAGCACCCAATTCCAGATCTCGATGTCATCCGGTTCCAGTATCGGCCCACCGCCCGCCACGCCTGCGTTGTTGAACAGGATGTGGACGTCTCCGAAACGGTCGCTGGTGGCCGCGGCGAGAGCCTTTACCGAGTCATTGTCGGCCACATTCGTACGCTGGCCGAGCACGCTCACGCCGTTCGCTTCGAACTCTGCGACCGCCGCGTCGAGGGCGGACTGTTCGATGTCGGCGATGACCAGGTTCATCCCCTCGCTGCTGAGTCGTGTGGCCACCGCATGACCGATACCGCTTGCACCGCCGGTTATCACCGCGGTCTTACCGCTGAAATCTCGCATCCATTGATCCTTGCATCTATCCGCGCACAAGCAGAAGTCAGAACCAGCCGCCGGGAGCCGGGGGCGGTCGATCCTTGCATCTATCCGCGCACAAGCAGAAGTCAGAACCAGCCGCCGGGAGCCGGGGGCGGTCGATCCTTGCATCTATCCGCGCACAAGCAGAAGTCAGAACCAGCCGCCGGGAGCCGGGGGCGGTCGATCCTTGCATCTTTTCGCGCCTGAGCAGAAGTCAGGTTGCGGCAGGCCACCGGTCGGAGGGTCAGCAACCTGAACCGAGTCGGTGAAGCGCCGTAGAACGATACAGCCCGGCGTGGCGCGGTCACTCGCAGGGACACGAACCCGGGTCGGTATGGACACTAGAGTCCTGCGGATGAATCGCACTCGGCGCGATCGAAGTTCCCGCGTACAAACCCGTCCTCTAGGGAACTTCCGGCCGCGGGGCCGACCGATCATCCTGCTGCTCTTGGGAGTGTCGTTGGCGTCGACGTCGGTGTTCGTGTTCACACCGGTCGGCTCGGCTCAGGATCCCGTGAACGACCGGATCGAGTGTGGTCAACAGCCCCCCGATGATTTCGTGCTTTTCTGTTTGGCGTTCGAGTCCGTAGTCGAGAACTTCGTGGAAGCGGTCGTGGTGGCAGACTTGGCGGAAGCCGCCAGACAGGGTGTGATTCGTGCCGAACTCGCGCCCAGGACGACTCGTCCGCCGCCCTGTGCGTTGCCGGCGCCCGAATTCGAAGACGTGTGTGCCGAGATCGACCGGGTCGAAGACACCGGAGCGGCGGCTCTCGCCGCGGCCGGCGCGATGCTGGAGTCGCTCAACGACCGCAACACTCGACTGGTGCAGCCGACGTCGACAAGAAGGTTCTTCAACCTGTTGAACGCCGACAACTCAAGGGCTGGAATCGGTATCGAGTTCGCCTTGTGGGGATCCGACGGGAATCCGTGTTCCACGCCCAGCGACACCTGTCTTTTGACGATAATCGAGGTGTATCCGGGCAGTCCTGCGGACGTGGCGGGTCTGACGGTCGGCGATGTGATCGTCGAGTACGGAAAGACTGTCTCAGAGCATTCCTGCAGCGCACTGCTGGATCTGGACCACCGGGACTTCCCGGGTGAATCTGTGACGATCGTGATACGACGCGACAGCGTCGATACGCACTTCACACTGGCGACGACCGAAGTGGTCGATCCTCTGGTCGCGAGCCGAATCGTCGATGACGGCATCGGCTACATCCGACTTGACGTGTTCGCCGCCGAGGCGGCGGCGTTGTTCGAGGAGCACCTGATCAACCTCCTCGACGCCGGGGTTGGGTCGATCGTGGTTGATCTTCGCAACAACCCGGGCGGGTATCTGGGCGTCACCGAGGAAATCGTCGGTCTGTTCCTCGAAACGGGCGACCTCAGTCATCGAACGCAGTCCGTTCGCATGGACTTATCGTTCTTCGCCGATTCCGACGGCATCGCCTCAGACGTCATTGCACTCCCGATGGCAGTGGTCGCGAACGGCGGCTCGGCTTCCGGTTCTGAGCTGTTCCTTCTGGCGGTACGGGGCAACGGCCGGGCCAGAATCATCGGGGCGACGACATTCGGAAAGTCGACCGCGCAGCTCACGTTCATCGGCAGATCCGCAGACGGCTCTCTGTTGGGCTCAGTTCGTGTCACGACCCTCAATTTCTTCGGACCGGACGGCGTCAGTGCCGAAGGCGGTATCGAGCCCGACACGATCTCAGAAACATCGGACTGCGCACATCCCGTCGGCGTCGCACGCGATGCGGTGGCGTCGCTCATCCCACGCGTCTCGCAATTGGCCTTCAATTCCACCCCGGTCGCGGACGCCTACGAACCGGGTGAGCAGGTGACGGTGTCGGTCCGTTTCGACGCGCCGATTGTTGTCGACGCCTCCAACGGCGAACCGTTCCTCGACCTTGCAGTCGGTACGAACCTCCGACAGGCCGCGTATGCAGGGACATCAACCGAGAACGGCATCAGCACCATCGGGTTCGAATACACAATCGACAAAGACGCCGACCACGACGGGATCAGCATCGGAGCCGACTCGATCAATCTGAACGGAGCGACCATTCGCAGGGCCACGACCGGCTGGGATGCCCTGCTCGAGCATGAACCTCTGCCGGCGGACCCGGCCCAGACCGTCGCGACCGACCCCGAGTGGTTCTTCAGCGACATCTCCGACACGCCTTTCGTCGACGCCGTCAACTGGCTGCGGCACAGCGCAATCACCACCGGCTGCGGACCAGGCGTCTACTGCGGAGATCAACCCGTCACCCGCGGCCAGACGGCCGCCTTCCTGAACCGAGCACTGCAACTCCCCGCAGCCGAGGCAGACTACTTCACCGACGACGACAACTCCACCTTCGAAGACCACATCAACCGCCTCCGCCAAGCCGGAATCACCACCGGCTGCAGACCAGGCGTCTTCTGCGGAGACCAACCCGTCACCCGCGGCCAGACGGCCGCCTTCTTGAACCGAGCGCTGCAACTCCCCGTCGCCGAGGCAGACTACTTCACCGACGACGACAACTCCACCTTCGAAGACCACATCAACCGCCTCCGCCAAGCCGGAATCACCACCGGCTGCGGACCAGGCGTCTACTGCGGAGACCAACCCGTCACCCGCGGCCAGATGGCCGCCTTCCTGTACAGAGCCCGCGACCTCATCGAGGCCGCTCGCGGGCAGCAACCGTGATTCCGGAAGTCGGCGACTTTCGTGCAAAACCGCCGCGCTCGGCAATCTGCATGGTTAGCTCAGAGATGTGAGCAACCGATTTCCCTCACCGACGACGGGTGATCTCGTAGCTGGGATCTCGGTCGCGCTGGTGTTGCTGCCCCAATCGCTGGCCTACGCCGAGATCGCCGGCGTCCCGCCGCATGTGGGTCTTTTCGCCGCAGCTCTGCCTCCCCTGCTGGCAGCGCCTTTCGTGTCGTCGCCGTATCTCCAGACGGGTCCGGTGGCGCTCACCTCGCTGCTGACCTTCGGCGCCCTCTCCGGACTGGAAAGTGTTGGAACCGTCCCGTATATCGAGCTCGCGGCTCTATTGGCGCTGATCGTAGGGGTTGCTCGTGCAATCCTCGGTCTGCTGCGGGTGGGCATCGTCGCCTACGTCATGTCTCAGCCGGTGCTCACCGGTTTCACCGCCGGCGCAGCGATCTTGATAGTGGCGTCGCAGGTGCCTTCCATGTTCGACGCAGACCCCGATACGACCGGAGTGATCGAGCGTGCCGTGTGGGTGCTGGTACGGCCCGACGAGTGGAGTGCGACCGCGGTGCTGCTCAGCATTGCAACGGTTCTGGTGGTGCTGGGATCACGCCGAGTTCATCAGCTTTTCCCCGGTGTGCTGATAGCGGTTGTTGCCGCTGTTGTCTGGAGTGATCTGAGCAACTATGGCGGTTCTGTCGTCGGCGACCTCCCCGGGGGCTTCATAACGCTCAGCCTCGACCTTCCCTACGGCCGGACGCCGTCTCTGCTGGTCGCTGGGATCGTGATCGCACTGGTCGGGTTCGCTGAACCCGCATCGATTGCCCGAACCTTCGCCACCGCAGATCGAAGGCCGTGGTCCGCGAACCGCGAGCTTCTGAGTCAGGGCGTCGCCAATATCGCGTCGGGGATGTCAGGAGGCTTTCCTGTTGGCGGATCGTTCTCCCGCAGTTCGTTGAACCGCTTCGCCGGAGCGCGGACGCAGTGGTCCGGCGCGGTCACGGGAGTGTTCGTGATGGCGGCCATCCCGTTGTCGGCAACGTTGGAGTCGTTGCCCACGGCGGTGCTGGGGGCGATCGTGCTGACTGCGGTGTATCGCCTTATCGACATACCGGCCATGCTGCAGATCGCCCGCGGTTCGGGACTGCAGGGTCTCGTGGTCCTCGGCACTTTCGCGGCAACTCTGATCTCGGCACCGAATGTCGAGCGCGGCGTCATCGCAGGCGTCGGACTTGCGTTCATAGTCCATCTCATCCGCGAGCTTCGTGTGGACCACAGACACGAAGTCGACGACGACACGCTGGTGCTGCGGCCCTACGGAGTGATCTGGTTCGTCAACGCCCCGCACCTCGAGTCGAGTTTCATCGCGGCCAGAGCCGAGCACCCCCAACTGCGGAACCTGCGCATCGACTTCGCCAACGTCGGGCGCGTCGACTACGGGGGCGCCGCCAAGCTCGCGGAGCTTGTGGACGATGCCGTCGACGCTGGTCTCAACGTCGACATCGTCAACATTGCACCCCACGCGAAACGCTCCATGGCGGCTCACCTCGGGGGGCGTCACGGGGTTCCGACACTCGATGAACTGGCCGACGACGAACGGCGCCAATGGCGACTCCGGCGCAGACCGCCGAGCCCGCAGGCGCCCCGCTGAGTCCCTCTGGAGGACACTGCCCATGACGCCTCGACCGCCGAGCCCGCAGGCGTCCCGCTGAGTCCGGGCCCTGCGCCGGGGTCGATCGGCCCGACGACTGCCTCGCCCGCGCACCCGAAGACGATCCCAGATTCTCACCGGCGGCCCGCCATGCCAGCCGGCCTCGCCCGCTCACCCGAGGACGATCCACCCCGGACCCTCCGACCGGGCCGATCAACCCTTCACCAACTCCGCGATGGTCCGCAGTTCGGCCGGGGTGCGGGCTGCAACGTTGAGCATCGTGACCGGACTCTCGTCCCATGCTTGAAGACGGTCGCGGATCCGGTCAACTGAGCCGACAAGCGAGATCTCATCGGCGAATTCGGTGGGGACCATAGCGATCGCCTCGCCGCGCCTTCCCTCGAGGAAGAGGTCCTGGATCTTGTAGGCCTCCTCCTCGTACCCCATTCGTGCCATCAACTTGGTGTGGTAATTCTGTCCCTTGGCGCCCATCCCTCCGATGTAGAACCCGAGCGACGCCTTTGTGGGATACAGCGCTTCTTCCACGTCGTCGTGGACACGCATCGAGACGTTGACCGCGATCTCGAAGTCGGGCCTCGCCAGCGCCAACTCGTCGGCGTACACCTCGGGTCGGAACGGCGAGTAGTACAACGGAATCCAACCGTCGGCGATCTCGACCGTCTGGGCGATGTTCTTCGGTCCTTCGGCGCCGATCCAGATCGGGATCTCACGCAACGGGTGGGTCATCACCTTCAACGGCTTCCCCAGACCCTCCGAGCCGTCGCCCTCATAGGGCATCTGAAAATGCTCTCCTTGAAAAGCCATGGGGCCCTCGCGACGGAAGACCCGGCGCAGAATCTCCACATATTCGCGAGTCCGGGCGAGGGGCTTGCGAAAGGGCATTCCATACCATCCTTCGACGACCTGGGGACCGGACACACCCAGACCCAGAATCGCTCGTCCGTTGGAGATGTGATCGAGGGTTATGGCATGCATGGCGGTCGCCGTCGGGGTTCGAGCCGAGAGTTGCACCACGCCGGTGCCGAGTTTGATGCGCTCGGTGTGAGCCGCGATCAGCACAAGCGGGCTGAACGCATCCGAGCCCCATGATTCAGCGGACCAGACGGCGTCGAAGCCGAGTTTCTCGGCCTCCACGCTCAACTCAACCAGGTTGTCGGGCATTCCCCGACCCCAGTACCCCCAGATCAGTCCCAGATCCAACACCGTCTCCTCCTCAGCTCAGTGGTCGACGACCAAACCTTCAATGAAGTTGTAGGTCGTCTCGGCAATGGTTGACCAATCGGTGTCGGTCTGCAACGCCGTGGCCGCCGCACCCGCACGGCGAAGTGTGGTGTCGGCGACAGTCGTGTGGTCGCATGTGACCGGTGCGGTGATCGCGGTCGATGGCGGACAGACCATGAAGAATGACTGAAGCGGACGCGTTGACGGCAGCCGCTTTGATACCGTCAATATCGTTCATTGCAATTGTGTGACACTTTGCAATCGTCAAAAAATGCTCAACACGACGCGATCATCAGTTCCCCCCTTACGAAATCGCCGAAACGGGAGGGTTCGCGTCGTCGCCGCGGCCCTGGCACTCTCTGCGTTCGCCGCGACAGCTTCCACGGCTAATGCACAAACGCTTGAGAACGAGCGAACCAGGGACCTGAGCGAGCAGAAGAGACAAGCCAAGGAGGAGGCCGCAGAAAACCTCGACAAGATCGATGCCCTGAACAGCGACATCGACGATCTGCTGGGTGCCTACGACACCCTGCTCGCAGCCCGCGACGCCGCCGAGGAAGCCGTCGATGCGATAAAGAGAAACTTGGAAGAAGCCGAGGAGCAGCAGGCCCGAACCGAAGAGCGGATCGAAGCATTGGAAGCGGAGATCGCAGATACCAGGTTGTTGCTCCAGCAATCCGCCATCCGCGCCTTCGTCTCGCACCAGGGGCCGAACAGCGAGCAGACCGCGCTGGGTTCGGATCCTTGGCAGCACGAGAGAACCCAGGCCCTGCGCAACTTCGCCAACCGCAGCACCGAGGACATCCTCGACGAGTTGCGGGGCCAACTGTCCGAACTTGACGCACTGAGCGACCAGTCGGCACGCTACGTCGCCGAGGTCAAACAGCTGCGCGACGACCGACTCGAGCGGGTGGGGAGACTCCGCACTGCCGCGCAGAGGGAAGAGGACGCGCTCGAGGACCTGCGGCTCCGGCAGCATTCGCTGACCCACAAGATACTGGAGCTCGAAGCCACGGTCGAAGGCTTGTCTGCCGAGATCGAAGAGGAGGAGCGGCTGATAGCCGAAGCCATCGCCGCGGCGGAGAGGCGGCGGCGAGGGGACACCGTTCCGACCGACGCTGATGTCGACCTTGTGAACGTGTGGGGATTCGTGGTCGACAGGGGGATCGAGGAGAATGTCCGGGGTTTGCTGACTGAATTGGAGGCGGACGGCTTCGCCGTCGGTGGCAGTGGTTACCGCACCAACGCCAGGCAGATCGAACTGCGCAAGGAGCATTGCGGGACTTCGGACTACGCCGTCTGGGAGATGCCGTCATCGCAGTGCAGCCCGCCCACCGCCCGACCCGGATTCTCCCGCCACGAATACGGGCGGGCCATCGACTTCACCTGGGAGGGCAGGCTCATCCGCAGCCGCGACACGGCTGTCTACCAAGCCATAGCCCGAATCGCGGAGAACTACGGACTCAAAAACCTGCCGAGCGAGCCTTGGCACTGGTCGGACACCGGCACCTGACAGTGCAGGTTCGGTCAGCGCGATGTTGCTGCGACCGCTTCGGCGGGACAGCCCGCGATCAGCCCGTCCACCCCCCTTTCTAGAAGATCGGCGTAGAACTCGCGCGTCTCCACAACATCGGTGCCGCTTCGATGCCCACATCGTCGAGTCTCGTCTCCAAAGGTATCATGCACCGATGCCGTCAAATCTGTTCAGCCTCCTCAAGGACTCCATCTCCCGCGATGCCGTGGCGCGCACAGCCAAAGACCACGAGGGCCGGTTCGACACCAGCGGAGACGAAGACCCCAGAGAAGGCGGCTACCACGATCTCGTAACCGACTACTTCAAGCTCGTAACCGACTTCTACGAGTATGGCTGGGGCAGGTCCTTTCACTTCGCGCCGCGTCACGCCGATGAGAGCTTCAAGGCGTCGCTGGCCCGCCATCAGCACTTCATCGCCCACAAGCTCGGCCTTCAACCAGGTATGCGGGTCGCAGACATGGGTTGCGGGGTCGGCGGTCCGATGCGCGAGATCATCAGCTTCTCCGGCGCCAACGTTGTCGGCATCAACATCAGCTCCTACCAACTGGAACTGGCACGGAAATACACCGACGAAGCCGGACTCGGTCATCTAGTGGAGTTTCTTGAATGCGATTTCAACGACGTCGACGAACCGGACGGTTCCTTCGACGCCGCCTACGCGATTGAGGCGATGATTCACGCACCCGATCTCGTCCGCGTCTTGAGCGAGGCTCGGCGCCTGCTCAAAGGCGGTGGTCTCTTCGCCACGTACGAGTGGTGCCTGACAGGTCGATTCGATGCCGACGACCCCCACCACGTCCAACTCAAGAACGACATCGAACTCGGCGGAGGGACGCAGGATCTGCGATATACGCACGACGTCGATGCGGCGTTCGGCGAAGCCGGTTTCGAACTGCTGGAGACGCGCGACGTGGCTGAACAGACCACGCCCGGCATTCCGTGGTACCAGCCCTTGGTCGGATCCGGCGTCTCTCTGGCCAGATTCCGCAGTTCGAGCGTCGGCCGCCAGGTGACATATCGTTCTCTGCGCACCTTGGAGGCGGTCAAGGTCGTGCCTGGTGGGACGTCGGAGGTTTCGAGACTGCTCAACATCGGCGCCGAAGCGCTCGCCGAGGCCGGCCGGCTGGGGATCTTCACGCCGATGTACTTCGCGCTCGCCCGCAACCCCGCCTAGCACAGGCCGACACGCCCCGCCAAACACTCCCACGGCTCCGGCGGCGCCCGGCAAAAACACCGCTAGTTCTCTTGGAGGGCTGGGATCACTTTGTCGACGGTGAGTTCGAGGGACTCCCAGGCCGAATCGATCGGCATTCCGCCCACCAACGGGTGCAGCGACAGCGCTCCCGTCTGGCGGACCCGGTCCACCGCCTGCTCGGGCGTCAAGAACTGATAGATGCCCTCGGCACGCAGTTCTTCCTGGTTGGTTGCATGGGTATGGACCGCAGACGTCTGGCCCGGGGGCTGCCACGAGTCGTAGACCGAGGCCTCCAGCCAGAAGTGCTTGCCGAGTGTGGCCCAAGCCTCGTCGGGGTCGTCGACCACATGGACCATGGCCACCTGTTCGGGTGAGATGCAGAATCCCTGTGTGCCCAGCCTTTCGCACTCGGCGTAGTACAGCGCCTCGACCTCCGGGTTGGGAGCAGGGAGTTGCAGAGGCAGGCCGAAGCGCGCCGCACGTTTCGCGGCGGCCGGGCCCGAACCCCCGATCATCACCATCGGATGCGGTCGGGTGTAGGGCATGGGGCCGACCTTGATCGTGGCGCCGTTGTATTCGAACTCCTCACCTGACCAGACCTTCTGCATGGTTTCGAGGGCATGGTCGAGGATCTTGCCGCGCCGTTTCCAGTCCTTTGAGACCGCGGCGTATTCCGCGGGACGGTAGCCGATACCTGTAGTGATCGCGATCCGGCCCCTGCTCATAAGGTCAATCACCGCAAGCTCTTGTGCCAATCGCACCGGGTCATGCAGCGGCACCAGCAACGCGGTGATCGCCACCGACAGGTTCTCAGTGCGGTTGAGGATCATCGCGGCGTTGAGCAGCGGCGTCGGACTCCAGCCGATGTCGGTGGCCTGATGCTCCTCGAGGCTCACCATCGCGAATCCGTTCTTGTCGGCGTACTCGGCGAGGTCGAAACCGGCCCGGTAGCGGTCGCTCATGTGCTCGGGATCGGTCGGGTCCGGATGCACGAAGTTGAGCCGCATCATCATGAAAGCCACAGCAGCACTCTCCTCTTTCTCTATTGGTCTTGGTCTTGCTTTGGTCTTGGTCTGGTCTTGGTCTCGGAACGGGTCGTCAATCAGCGAAAGGCGCGGCGACGCCGCAACGCTCACCCGGAGAGAATGTAACCGGCATGGTGACGACGCCCGTCATCAGCAGGTTGCCGGGATACGGCTGGAAACCCTCGAGGTCGATCTGGTAGTCGGGGATCCGGTCCAGCACGTCGGCGATCATCGACTCGGACTGGAGCCGGGCGATGCTCGAGCCCACACAACGGTGGCCGCCCAGTCCGAAGGCCAGATGTTTGTTGATCTCGCGGTCTATAACCACTTCACCAGCCCGTTCGAAGGCGTTCGGATCACGGTTGGCGGCAACCCAGGAGATGAAGACCACATCGCCGCGCTTGATTTGTCGACCTCCCAGTTCGACGTCTCGGGTGGCCGTGCGGGTAAGCGACTCACTGGGGCTGTAGAAGCGCAGGAACTCCTCGACTGCCCCAACGATGAGCGCGCGGTCGTCGATGAGCCGCTGCCGGTCCGCCGGGTGGGTGCCCAGGTAGTGCAAGCCCCAAGACACCAGCGAGGTGGTCGTGTCGATTCCTCCGGCCACCAGATTCCAGAGGATCCCCACCACCTGCTCGTCGGTCGGAACGTTGCCGTCGAGAACGCTGCTGACGATCGCCGAGGTGAGATCGCTCGACGGGTTGGCCCGGCGATAGCGGGTGTAGTCGGCCAGTTCCTCCCACATTGCCGACCAGTTGGCGAGCGCCGCGTGCAGGCGCGGGTCGTCTCTGGTGAACGACGACGCGGCGTGGAAGAAGTCCGCGTAGTAGCGCCAGTTCTCACTGGGCATTCCCATCATTTCAAGGGTCATCACTGCAGGTACGGGCGTGGCATAGTCGTCTACGAGGTCGCACGCCCCGCTTTCGATCACTTCGTCGAGGAACCAGCCCGACACCCGAGCCATGCGGTCTCGATTGGCTTCAACTGCTTTGGTGACCATGAACGGGTTGATCACCCGGCGAAGATCGGTGTGCTCGCGCCCGTCGATTTCCGACACGCCCATACGAGGAACGTTCGGCGCTCGGGGGATCCCACAGATTCCCCGGTAAGCGATTCCCTGGTCAGGTTCCGGGTCGTAGCGATGCGCGAACGTCTCGTTGTCGCGGGCCACCTGGGCCACCGAGTCGTAGTCGGTGACCATCCAGAAGCCCCCGTACGCCGCGTTGTGTACGACGGGGCAAGTCTCACGCAACTCCGCGTAGCGCTGGTGTCGATGCGCCACAAAGTCCGCGCCCTGGTGGTCGACGTCGATCTCGAAATCAACGTCGACGTCGACAGCAACGTCGATCTCGTCGCTCACTGGATCTTCTGCGAACTTGCTCACCGGCGTTCAGTCTTGTTTCATCTACTTGCGCAACGCAATCGACGCAGGGAGAAAAGCAATGACCATGGACCTATTCCGCTACGACGGCAAACGGGTGGTGGTTGTGGGCGGAGCTACCGGCATGGGAGCATCCACCGCGCGCATGGCTGCCGATCTGGGGGCCGAGGTCGTGGTCATCGACGTGGCGCAGGTCGAATACGACTGCGCCCAGTCAATCCAGACGGACCTTCGCAAGCAAAGCGAAGTCGATGCCGCAATTGAGGCGACCGGTGGCCCGGTTCATGCGGTGTTCGCCTGTGCCGGCGTAGCAGACGGCACCACGGGATTGATGCTCATCAACTTCACCAGCCAACGCCATCTGATCGAACGCATGGTCGCAGACAACAAACTGGTCTCCGGTGGTTCTGTTGCTTTGGTCTCATCGGTGGCCGGACTGGGCTGGCGCAAGAACATCGAGCAGGTCAAGGAATTTCTTGCCTGCGGCGATTGGGCTACAGCAGCCGCTTGGACCGAGTCGCATCCAAAGACCGACAACTACTCCTTCAGCAAAGAGGCGATCAACTGCTACGTCGCCCAGCAGGGCTTCCCCCTGCTCAGCAAAGGAATCCGCATAAACGCGATCCTGCCGGGCCCGACCGACACTCCCCTGGCAAGGGCTAACGCCGATCTATGGCTCACCTTCGGCGCCGACTACCGCGAAGCGACAAACTCCCCGACTCTGCAGCCCGACCAGATGGCCTCGACCATGATCTTCTTGTGCTCGGCAGCCGCCAGCGGGATCAACGGCGTGACCTTGCTGGTCGACCAAGGCCACGTGAGCGCCTCTTTGGTCGACTCCTTCGACGCTCCCCTGGTGAAGATGATCGCCGGCGAGATGGAGTTCGACCTCGCAGCCCTCGGCTTCGAATAGCCGAGCAGCCCAAGCAATCCTGGCCACGGGCTGCCGCCATCTCCACCCGATGCGTCCGCTTCGCCGCCCCGTCCTGACCCGCCCCCGATGCCCTGCCGGTCCTAGTTGTCTGTTGTGATTGTGAACGATGTTTGTAGGGTGCCGAGTTGGTCGCCGCCGCGGCTTCTTTCGGAGTAGGCGGTTGCGGTGAGGGTGTAGTCGCCGGGGGGCAGGGCCCGGCCGTAGAGTTTCGATGCGGCGCCTTGGTAGGTGTCGCCGTGCAGCGAGTAGGGGGCGTAGCTCTCGGTTCTGGTGACTGTTGTGGGACCGGCGAGCTCCAACAGCACGCTGCCCACGGCTGCGTCGGTGTCGGTGTCGGCGCGGATGGCGTAGCTGCCGCCGTCGGGGTCGGCGAGCGCGACGCTGCCGCCGTCTGCGAGCGCTGTCAGTACTGTCTGGTCTGAGGCGTCGACCAGTGTGAACCCTGTGAGCGGACCGGGATCCGGGCCGCTGTCACGCAGCAGCGGACCCCCCTTGGGCGAGTCCGTGCCGCCGGTGTCGCCGGAGCCGGGCAGCCCCAGCCCCGTGTCTATGAAAACCCCCCGACGGTCCGGGCCGCGGGTGCCGCGGGTGCCGACAGTGTGAGTGACCGGGGCGGTGAACTCGCCGGGCAGCGCAGACCCCGACCGCGAAACCCCTGTCGACACGATGATGCTCACCGCCCGCAGAGCGAACTCATAGGTGCCCGCCTCCAACGGACTGTGAGGCGTCAACGGCCCCTCGTCGGCGGCGCCTTCGAAAACCCCGGTGTGGGTCACGAACTCCCAGTCGTCACCAGACCCGCCGGGTTCGCGCATGAACACGTCGTAACGGACCCTCGAAGCATGACGGGGCACATCCACGTTGTCCCAGTCGAACACGGTCTCGCCCTCAACGCTGGTCGACACCGAGAAGTTCTCCGGCACGCCCGGCACCGGACGATCATCATCCACAACAGTTATGAACACGTCATCAGGGTCATGCACACCAGGATTGCCGGTGACCCAGCCCCTCAACGTCTGGCGCCGGTCACCGGTGAAACTGTTGTTGTCAACCGCGGTGACGCGAACACAACACCCGGTGAAGCGGCCCGCGGGGATCACCACAGAAACCCCGAGCCTCGTCAACGAAGCCCCCTGGCCTGTGACCTCCAGGGTCGTGAACCTGCTCTTAGTAAACACCTCCACCGTCGTGTCGCGAGCCGAGGCCTTGGACAAGGCAACACCGACACTAACCCGGCCCCCGTCCTCGGACATGCTGACTCCCACAGGCAGCGTGAACCGCGCCTTGGGCGCCATCTCCACCCGATACACCCGCGACGTCACACCATCCTGAGCCGTCACCTCCACAGTCAACACCTGCGGATCCTCAGAGTCGACATACACCACTATGCCGTTGCTGTCCACCACCCCGTTGTTCTTGAACACCACGCTCTGCCCAAGATAAGACCCGACACGCAACCCCCCCTCAAACGCTAACGGGTCCGCGAAACCCAGATACTCCAACCTGTCCGGTCGAAACCCCGGCTCAAGAGACCCATTGACCAACGACAAAGAAGCCAACTCCGCGCAACCCAACCTCACACTGTGGATCTTGTGGTTACCAGCATCAGCGAGCCAGAACGTGCCCCCGTCAGACCAGACACCGGTCAATATCACAGAGCCGAGATCGGGTCTCACCCGGGGGGTTTCCAAACAGGGAACCCGCTGCTTGTCCGACATGCTATACGCGTAGACCTTCCGGTCCGACTGATCGACGACCCACACGAACTTGCCGTCGGACCAGATGTCCTGTGGGTTGGCGTTGCCCGCAGCGCGCAGCGTGCTGGTGTTGAAATCCTCAGACGGAACCCGCTGCTTGTCCGACATGCTATAGGCGTACAGCTTGTCGTCGTCGCCGTCTGCGACCCACATGATGTCGCGGTTCGACCAGATCCCTCTGGGATTGTCGTTGCCGGCAGCGTCCAGCGTGTTGAAATCCTCAGACGCAACCCGCTGCTTCGTCGACATGCTATAGGCATAGAGCTTCTTGTTGTTGCGATCTGCGACCCACATGATGTCGCCGTTCGACCAGATCCCGCTGGGATCGTCGTTGCCGGCAGCGTCCAGCGTGTTGAAATCGTCAGACGGAACCCGCTGCTTCGTCGACATGCTATAGGCATAGAGCTTCCTGTCGGGGATGTCAGAGACCCACATGGACTGGGTGTCAGACCAGATGCCAAAAGGATCGTTGTTGTCGGCAGCGAGCAGCGAGTCGAAATCCTCACCCGCCGACTGGGCCCCAGACGGAACCGCAAGAACAGGCAACAACGCCGCCAACAACGCCACCACCAACACAAGCAGCGGCAACCTACCAAAAACAGAACCACCCCCGCGGCCCCGGCCAATCCCTGTCAGCCCAAAAACCGACGACCGCTGACGGGTGGAGCTACCAAGCCCCCCCCCCCCTGTGTTCACTGCCTCGTCCATACACGCGAGCATAGACAACAAAAACCCCCACCACAAACCACTCAACCCCCAAAAACCCTCCTTCGTCACGCAACCGGCGCAGGTGATAGCTTCTGTTGCACGGGACCAGACCGAAAGAGGCCGTCGTGGACATGAACGACATGATCCTGGTGAGCGTGGACGATCACCTGTGCGAACCGGCGCACATGTTCGACGCGCACCTGCCCGAGAAGTGGGCCGATGAAGCACCGAAGCTGATCCGCACCGACGAGGGCAACGACGTCTGGACGTTCAACAACGCGGTGATACCCAATGTCGGGCTCAACGCCGTCGCCGGCCGCCCCAGGGAGGAGTACGGGATCGAGCCGACCTGTTTCGAGGAGATGCGCCCCGGTTGCTACGACATTCACGAACGCATCAAGGACATGAACGCCGGAGGGGTCCTCGGCTCGATGTGCTTCCCCTCGTTTCCTGGATTCGCGGGTCGGCTGTTCGCTGCTCATCCCGACAAGGAGTTCGCCGCAGATCTCATCCGCGCCTACAACGACTGGCACATCGACGAGTGGTGCGGCAGTTACCCGGGACGCTTCATCCCCATGGCACTGCCCATGATCTGGTCCGCAGACGAATGCGCTGCAGAGGTCCGCCGGGTGGCCGAGAAGGGTTGCCACTCGATGACTTTCACCGAGAATCCCGTGCCGCTCGGCGAGCCGAGCTTCCACGACGAGTATTGGAACCCGCTGTGGGAGGCACTGGTCGACTGCCACACGGTCCTGTCGATCCATCTCGGTTCCTCAGGGCAGTTGGTGGTGACCGCACCCGACGCTCCGATGGACGTCATGATCCAGATGCAACCCATGAACATCTCAACCGCGGCGGCCGACCTGTTGTGGTCGACGCTGCCCCGGCGCTACCCGAAACTCAAGATTGCCCTCTCCGAAGGCGGTACCGGTTGGGTGCCCTACTTCATGGACCGGGCCGACAAGACCTACGACATGCACCACCTCTGGACCGGTCAGGATTTCGGCGACATGCTGCCCAGCGAGGTGTTCCGCCGCAACTTCCTCACCTGTTTCATCAGCGACCCTGTCGGTATCGCCCTGCGCCATGAGATCGGCATCAACAACATCTGCTGGGAGATGGACTATCCCCACTCCGATTCCAATTGGCCCAATGCACCCGAGGAGTTGGCCGAGGTGCTCGTTGGTGTGCCCGACGACGAGATCAACCGCATCACCCATCTCAACGCCATAGACTGGTTCTGCTACGACCCGTTCGCGGTGCTCGACCCGGCTGACTGCACCGTCGGCGCGTTGCGGGCCGCAGCAGGCGACCACGATGTGTCCGAACGGTCGTTGTCCACAGGCCGCTACGAAAGCGGCGGCGGGGCCTCGCTTATCGACTTCGCAGCCAAGGCCTCAGGCCGCTAGCGCTCCCGCTCTTGTTCGCTGCGCTCACGGGCCGCTCGGGCCGCTAGCGCACAGTATGCGCCCTCGGGCATACTCTAAGTGCAACATCTGACCGCGCAGCGAGGCGAGCGATATGACGAAACGGGAGATCGACTTCCCGGTGTTCGACGCCGACAACCACATGTACGAGACGCAGGATGCGTTCACCCGCTACCTCCCGTCGAGATACTCCAACGCGATCAAGTACGTGCAGGTCAACGGCCGCACCAAGATCGCCGTCAACGACAAGATCTCCGAGTTCATCCCCAACCCGACATTCGAAGTCGTGGCGCCTCCCGGGGCGCAGGAGGAGTACTACCGTTCCGGCAATCCCGAAGGGAAGACGCTGCGGGAGATCTTCGGCAAACCGATCAAATGTCCGGAGTGGGCTCGCAATGCTCAAGCCCGGTTGCCGCATCTCGACGAATTGGGCCTCGACGGCTCGTTGATGTTCCCCACGCTCGCCAGCCTGCTCGAAGCGCGCATGCGCGACGATCCCGACCTCTGCCACGCCGCGGTCCATTCCCTGAACCAGTGGATCCACGACGAGTGGCGTTTCGACTACGAGGGTCGGATATTCGCGACGCCGGTGATTGCTCTGCCGATCGTCGAAAGAGCCATCGAGGAACTCGAGTGGTGTTTGGACAAGGGTGCCCGGTGCATCCTGATCCGTCCCGCTCCAGCCTGGGGTTTGCGGGGTCCCCGTTCGCCCGGACTACCGGAGTTCGACCCGTTCTGGGCAAGGGTGCAGGAAGCCGGTGTCATGGTCGGGATGCACAGTTCTGACTCCGGTTACGCCGACTTGGCCTCGATCTGGGAGGGCCGGCATGAGTTCCTGCCCTTCAAGCCCAACCCGCTGCGCGCCATGGTCATGTCGAACCGGCCCATCACAGACATGATGAGCGCGATGGTCTGCCACGGCGCTTTCACCCGCTTCCCCGATCTGCGTATCGGCACGATCGAGAACGGCGGCACCTGGGTTGCGCCGTTCGTGAAGAGCCTCGAGGAGGTCTACAAGAAGATGCCTCAGGAGTTCAGCGAGCACCCGGTCGACGCTTTCAAGCGCAACGTGTACGTCAATCCGTTCTGGGAGGATGCCCTTGAAGGGCTGCTCGAGATCATGACCCCGGATCGTCTCCTGTTCGGTTCGGATTACCCGCATCCTGAGGGGCTCGGCAATCCCATCGAGTTCGTCGACGATCTGCCCTCGTCTCTGGGCCGTGATGACGTCGCCAAGATCATGGGCGGCAACCTCAAGTCGCTGCTGAAGGTCTGAACAAGCAATGTCTGAACAAGCAATGTCTGAACAAGCAACGCCTGAACAAGCAACGCCTGAACGAGCAACGCAGGACACCGCAGCGGCAGTCGAACCGCCGGTGAAGACCACTACGGGAATCGACGTCTCAGGTCCGCCTCAGGAGATGTACAAGTTCCTGCGTGATCACATGCCGGTGATGACGGTCGATCATGAACTCATGACAGGAACCAGCGTGGCGCTCCACGACGACGTCATGACCGTGCTGCAGAACCCGCAGATCTTCTCATCGGCCGGAGCCGCAGAAATCGGCCAGGTACGTCCTCTCATCCCCTTGGAGATCGACCCTCCTGCGCATGCCAAGTACCGCAAGCTGCTCGATCCCCTGTTCGCGCCCCGCAGGGTGGCGTTGCTCGAACCATCGACCAGGGCACTGGCGGCAAGCCTCATCGAAACGGTGGTCGATCAGGGTCGCTGCAACTTTCACCGAGACGTCGCCGAGCCGCTGCCCAGCCAGGTGTTCCTGTCCATGTTCGGACTGCCTGTCGAGCGCACGCCTGAGTTCATCGAGTTGAAGGACGGCATCATTCGCCCGCCTGTCGGGAGCCCTGCCGAAGCGCGGGACTACCGGGTCGCCACCGGTGAGCGCATATACGCGGTTCTCAAAGAAGCGATCGAGCAGCGCCTCGAAACCCGCCAAGACGATTTCCTCTCGCAGTTTCTCGACGCACGAGTGGAGGGAGCTCAACTCACCGTCGATGAGGTTCTCGACATCGGCTATCTGTTCTTTCTCGCCGGGCTCGACACGGTCACGGCGTCGCTCGACTGCATGCTCGCCCATCTGGCCCAGAATCCGCAGCATCAGCAGCGTCTCGTTTCTCAGCCCTTGGACATCGGCGCCGCTATGGAGGAGCTGCTGCGCTGGGAGACCCCTGTCGCCGGGGTGGTCCGGCTCGCTGTCCAAGACACCGAGCTGTCGGGCTGTCCCATCAAAGCAGGCGACAAAGTCTCGGTGAATCTCGGGTCGGCCAATACCGACGAACGGTTCTGGGACAACGCCGAGACTGTTGATTTCGACCGCTCGATCAACAAGCACATCGCCTTCGGCGGGGGCGTCCACCGCTGCCTCGGATCGCATCTGGCACGCATGGAGATGCGGGTGTGTCTCGAGGAATGGCATAAACGGGTGCCGTCCTACGAACTGGGTCCCGGCATCACGCCGCGCTACACGATGGGGTTGCGCAGCGTCGAGAATCTTGAACTGGTCTGGCACAACTCATGACCTTCGAGGGCGACCAACCCGAGGCTCGCACCGGTCCGCTCCAGGGGATTCGAGTGGTGGAGATGGCGAGCTGGATGTTCGTCCCGTCGGGCGGTTCGGTGCTCGCCGACTGGGGGGCCGACGTGCTCAAGATCGAGAATCCCAACGGCGGCGACCCACAGCGGGGACTGATCACCTCGGGGCTGGTTCCCGGCGGAGCGGGCGGGGTGAACTTCATGATCGAACAGCCCAACCGCAGCAAACGCTCCGTGGCCATCAACGTCGCGCATCCCGACGGCCGTGAAGCGTTCATGAAGCTGATCGAATCGGCTGACGTCTTTCTCACCAACTATCTGCCGCCGATCCGGCGCAAGCTGAGAATCGACGTCGACGACATTCTGGCCCGCAACCCCGACATCGTCATAGCCCGAGGCACTGGACAGGGACCGAACGGTCCCGATGCCGACAAGGGCGGCTACGACGGCGCCTCATACTGGGCCCGCGGAGGCTTGGGCTCAGTCTTCCCACCCGACGAAGACGGCTGGCCGATGGCGCAGAGCTCGCCTGCTTTCGGCGACGTCATCGGAGGTCTCGCCACGGCCGGCGCAATCGCCGCGGCGCTGCTGAAACGCGAGCGGACCGGCGAGACCAGCGTGGTCGACGTCAGCCTTCTGGCCACGGCCCTGTGGCAGATCTCACCGCTGGTCATCGCCTCGAAGCTGTTCGGGATGACCTCGCTGCCGCGCGGCGACCGTCGGCTTTCGCCGAATCCCGGCGTCGGGGTCTACCAGACCGGAGACGACCGCTTCATCAGCTTGATACTGCTGCAGAGCGACAAACACTGGGAGGACTTCGCCGCTCGTCTGGACCGCCCGATCCTCGTCGAAGACGAGCGATTCAATCATTCGTCTGTTCGAGCCCAGAACGGTCCCGCCTGCATCGACGTCATCGACGAGGCGTTCGCCGAACGGACCTTGGCTGAATGGGTCGAACGGCTCGACACGTTCGAGGGGGTGTGGACGCCCTTCCAGACTCTGGACGAGCTCTACTCCGACCGTCAGGTGCTCGCCAACACCTACCTGCCCTCGATGGAGCACAGCAGCGGTCAACAGGTGCAGCTCGTGGCGAGCCCCGCGCAGTTCGACGAACAACCGATCGCCGTCGAGCGCGCTCCCGAACTCGGCGAGCACACCGAGTTGATTCTGAACGAAGTCGGCTTCGACTGGCCGGAGATCATCGCCATGAAAGAAACCGGCGCGATCCTCTGACCGGTTCGTTCAGGCGGTGTTCTTTCCGGCGGTGTTCTTTCCGGCGGTGTTCTTTCCGGCGGTGTAGCGTCTGCGGTGCTCGATCTTCTTGGGAGAATCTCGATGACTCGACACCGGCATGGTATCGTCGCTTCGCTCTGCGCCTTGGCGTTGCTCGCCCCCGCATGCGGCAACAGCGGCGACCCGACCGATACCAGCGTTCCGAGCCCGACCGACGCCGCGGCCGACAACAGCACCGAGTCTGCCGACATCGCCGGCACTTCTGACAACAGCGGTGATTCAACCGACACCGGCGAAACCGGCGCCGTCACGAGCACCGACAGCGCCGACAACGCCTCGGCGAGCACCGGCGCAGGCAACGGAGCCGACGAATCCGCAGACGACCACGGCGATCTGTGGGCCCGACGCGACGAGTTCGTGGCCATCGAGGGCGTACCAGGGGTCAGCGACGACGAGATCAGCGTGGCGGTGGTCGGTATCCGCGAGTTCAACCCCTTGGGCACGTGCATACTCGACTGCTACCTCACCGGGGTGCAGGCGTATTTCGACTATGTCAACGACGGCGGCGGGATCTATGGCCGGGATCTGGTGATCGGCGAGATCCACGACGACCAGCTCCTGTTGAACCAGCAGGCTGCGCTCGAGATCATCTCCGACAACAAGAGCTTCGCCTCCTTCCAGGCCACGCTCGCCGCCTCAGGCTGGGGCGACCTCCACGAAGCCGGGATCCCCAGCTTCACCTGGAACATCCACTCCACAGAATCCGTGAACCGCGACACGATCTTCGGACACTTCAATATCGGCTGCCCGACATGCACCTCGCGAGCGGTGCCCTGGCTGGCGTCGATCTCGGGGGCGTCCACCATCGCATCGCTCGGTTACGGCGTGTCGGAGAACAGCCAGGTCTGCGCCAATGCCTGGGCCGATTCGGTTGAGCTGTACAGCGAAGACCTCAACATCTCGGTCGGCTACGTGAACGACAATCTGGCGTACGGGCTGACCAGCGGCATCGCGCCGGAGGTCACGCAGATGATCGACGCCGGAGTCGACTTCATCACCACCTGTCTGGACCTGAACGGGATGAAGACGCTGGCCCAGGAGTTGCTGCGCCAAGGGGTGCGCGATCAGATAACCATGTATCACCCCAACACCTATGACGCCGGTTTCGTGGCCGAGGCCGGCAGCCTCTTCGACGGAGACTATGTCATCCCCCAGTTCGCGGCCTTCGAGTACGACACGGGCAGCGAGCTCAAGGCCCTCTACGACGAGTGGGTTCCGCGCCATGGCGGCCCGGTGGCGGAACAGACGATGGTCGGCTGGATCAACGCCGACACGATGGTCACGGGACTGCTCCACGCGGGCCCGGACTTCGACCGGCAGAAACTCATCGATTCGCTCAACTCGATCGTCTATGACGCAGACGGACTCATCAACCCGATCGAGTTCGGCAGACAGCACGCGCCACCGACTGAGGGGGACCCCACGCACGACTACGAACTTGAGTGCGTCTCGACAGTACAGATGCAAGATGGTGGCTTCGTCGGATTCCAGGAGGCTCCTTTCATGTGTTGGGACAACGCCACAACCGACTGGTCTGAGCCGTTCCCCGTCAACTTCGCCGACCGGTGACCGGTAGCCACTGACGGTGATCCTCGCGTCCAGCCTCGGTGAAGACCTGCTTCGCAGTGTCCTCCAGGGAACACCCTCAGGTGCCGTCTTCGCACTGATCGCCGTCGGTTTCGTGCTCACCTACAAGACCTCAGGCGTGTTCAACCTGGCCTTCGGAGCGCAGGCGTACATATCGGCGGCAATGTTCTTCAAGGCTCGCACGCAGTGGAACTGGTCGATCCCGCTGTCTCTGCTGGTGTCGGTCTTCATTCTGGCCCCGGCGATCGGCCTGGTCCTCGAGAGGTTCCTGTTCCGGCAGTTGAGGACCGCCTCGGCGGTCGCGAAGCTGGTCGTGACCATCGGACTGAGCGTGGCACTGCCCGCCGCCTTCGAGATTCTCGCCGGCTACGCGCCCGTCGCAGGCCGTGCTCCGACCGGCATCGTGGGATCGGGGAGCTCGGTCTTCTACGACCCGTTCGGCGTGTATCCGTTCAGCCGGGACGAACTCGCGGCGATGGGCGTCATTCTGATCGCTGTGGTCGCCCTCGGCGCGATCTTCCGTTTCACCTCGATCGGTCTGTCCATGCGGGCCGTTGTGGAGAGTCCGAGGATGACCGAGCTCAACGGCATCGCCGCCGATCGGGTTTCCGCTTTCGCTTGGACTCTATCGAGCATGTTCGCAGGTATGGCGGGAGTGTTGATCGCACCGATCCGTTTCAACACCCTCATCTCGAGTGATTTCTTCAATGTTGTCGTCGTGGCGATCGCCGCGGCAGCCATCGGACGGCTCGTCAGCATCCCCCGAGCGTTGGCCGGGGGAATCGGACTCGGCTGGTTCATCGCCGTCTTCAACACCTTTCTGCCGCGCTGGGTGGACGATCACACGTGGCTGCGGCCGCTGCGAGACAACTTCTCGAACTCTCTGCCCTTCGTCGTGCTGTTCGCGATACTGGTCTTCTGGCCTGCCGTACGGAGGGCGCTCGACGCGGGTGATCCTCTGGCCGGAGTCGACCCCCCGCCGCCGGCGCCGGCGGCTGCGGAACGTCACCCGATGCTGACCCGTCTCACACGACTGTTCGCGCTCGGGTTCTTCGTGGTCGTCGGACTCACGATCTTCTTTCGGGCCGACGTGAGTTGGGTGTTTCTGGTCACCACCGCGGTGATCCTCTCGACGATCTACCTCTCAATCACGGTCATCACCGGTTTCGCCGGGCAGATCAGCCTCTGCCAGGGAGCTTTCGCGGCCATCGGCGGCTTCACCGTGTTTCAACTGGCCGACCGCTACGACCTGTCGGTGCTGGTAGCGGCTCTGATCGGAGCCTCGATAGCGGCGCTTGTGGGAGCAGTCCTGTCACTGCCCGTCCTGCGCCTCGGCGGCATCTGGCCGGCTGTCGCAACTCTTGCCTTCGCCCTGTTCTTTGACGCTGTTCTGGTGCGAACGTCGTGGATCGGAGGTGGCAACACCGCGCTGCTTCAAGGCACCAGAGTGCCCCGTCCCATTCTGGGCCCGATCGACTTCGCCAACGACAAGTCGTTTCTGGCGCTCGCGGTGATCGTGTTCGTGATCACTTCCGTGGCGGTGATCCAGCTTCGCGAAGGCACCATCGGTCGGGTCCTGCGCGCTATTCGCGGCAGCGAGGCAGCCGCTGAATCTATTGGCATCTCACTTGCGAAAGCTCGCATCGTCGCTTTCGCCACCTCGGCTTTCATCGCCGGTCTGGGTGGCTCGATGCTCACGATGCTGCAGGAGAACGTCAACTATCAGAGCAACTTCTCACCTGTCGGGTCGCTGTTCTGGCTGGTTCTGGTGGTGGCCCTCGGTGTGCGCACGGTGGAGGGCGCGGCGCAGGCCGGCGCTGCGTTCTCATTGTTCGAACCGCTGGTTCTGCGCGGGGAACTGTTCGCTTGGATTCTGCGGGCGGAGGACCGTCTGCCCGGCTTCTTCCCGATCTCGGGCAAGTGGCGACTGATCCTGTTCGGTTTCGCGGCAATGCAGTTCGCCCGCCATCCCGAAGGATTGGTCGAGCATGGCAAACGGCGTGCCACCGCCAGGTTGAATCGTCGGCTCGCACTCCGGGACCAACAGTCCGCCGCTCAACAGGTCGATGACCAACACGTCGGTGACCAACAGTCCGCCGCTCAACACGTCGGTGACCAACAGCGTGCCGCTCAACAGTCCGCCGCTCAACAGGTCGATGACCAACACGTCGGTGACCAACACGTCGGTGACCAACAGGGCGCCGACAGACTGAGCGCTGATTCGAACGGTTGTGCAACGTGATCTGGCCCACCACCCTCGGCAGGCAACGGGGTCCGGACACGGTTTTGACGGTGTCGGGGGTCAACAAGACCTTCTCGGGCATCGTCGCGCTCGACGATGTGAGCCTCACCGTCGAGTCCGGTGAGCGGGTGGGACTGATCGGTCCCAACGGAGCGGGCAAGACGACACTGTTCAACTGCCTGTCCGGAATCCTTCGGCCCGACGCCGGAACGGTCGAGCTCAACGGCGTCGACGTCACCAACCATCTTGTGTACAAGCGGGCACGAGCAGGGATGGGTCGGACATTCCAACGCATCGAACTGTTCAGCGACACAACGGTTCGAGAACACCTGCTCATCGCAGAGCGGCTGCGCAACGGCAGCGGCGCCTTCTGGAAGGACCTGCTCGGGCAGGGCAGGCCCACTGCCGCTGAAGTCTCGGCTTGCGACGCTGTTCTCGAATTGCTGGGACTCGCCGATGTGGCCGGGGTCCCCATCGAATCGCTGAGCCTGGGGCAGGGCCGCCTCGTCGAGGTGGGGCGAGCCTTGATGACCGATCCCCAGATCCTGCTGTTGGACGAACCGTCTTCGGGGCTCGACCGTTCCGAGACGAACGCCCTCGCAGCCACTCTCGGGGCCATCCAGAGCGATCGGGGATTCGCGATCCTGTTGGTCGAGCACGATGTGGAGTTGGTGGCTGAGTTCACAACGAGGCTGTACGTGCTCGACTTCGGGCAGTTGATCGCCCACGGTCCGACCGCCGAGACTCTGGCGTCACCCGAAGTCCGGAACGCCTACCTGGGCGGCGCTCACGGTGGCGGCGCTGCGGACAGTGCCGCAGACTCGGCTAACGCTGCGGACAGTGCCGCAGATCCGGCTGAGCCTGGGAGGGAGCGCGAACGATGAGCGCTCTGCTGGAGCTGCGGGATGTGTGGGCGGAGTACGGGCCGTTCCGCGCGCTCTTCGGCGTTTCGCTGAAGATCGAGCCGGGGGGTGCGGTGGCACTGCTGGGCGCCAACGGTGCCGGCAAGACGACCGTTGCACGCGTCGCCACCGGGCTCGTCGGGGCCAGCGCAGGCGAGGTGCTCGTCGACGGCACCGAGATGACACACAGCCCGACCTATGCCTACGCCCGGACCGGCATCGTCCACGCACCCGAAGGACGTTCAATTTTCGCCACCTTCACGGTCGAGGAGAACCTCAACCTCTCGTTTCGGAGTTTCCTGGGGAAGGCGAAGGTGCGCGAATCGCTGGCCAAGGCGTTCGACCTGTTCCCCCGCCTCGGAGAGCGACGTTTACAACTGGCCGGCACCCTGTCCGGCGGAGAGCAGAGGATGCTGTCGTTGGCTCGGGTGTTGGTGCTTGAACCGCGTCTGCTGATCGCCGACGAACTGTCGCTGGGTCTCGCGCCGATCGTGGTCGACGAGGTCTACACAACTCTGGAGGCGATTCGCGGCTCGGGCACCGCTCTGCTGATCGTGGAGCAGCACATCGGGCATGCCCTTGAACTGTGTGACGATGTGGTGCTGCTCGAACATGGACGGGTTGCCTGGCAAGGATCGGCCGACAACGCCGCTGACGTCGTTGTCAACCGACTCTTCGAGTAGGACCCCGCGCTGGTGTTGTTGAGGCGGCAGCGGCTCGATACCAGCGCTTCCGGGCTGCGATCGAGATCTGAGCGCAGCAACGGGCGCTCCGATCGCTTCGTTGCGTCTGCGTTGCGCGCTTCCGCACGATTTGGTTGTCGCCTGACTATGGTATAGTTCGCGGCTCCAGCCCAATTGTCTGTCGCCTGTCGCCGAAATCGAGCTTCTGCTGAAGTTGGACCAATCAATGACACGATATCTGTTCTTGCTGACCACCATAATTATCGGTTCAGTTGCCGTATTCCTGCTTGCCGTAGACTTACCGCGGACTTCTACGGTCGCGACTCGGGCCGCTGAGTCGCGGGCACCGGACAGTCGGCCGCCGCAATCGCTCGAGGAGCATGCGACCGGCACACCGGCTAGCACGGCGCCGACCCCCGCGACCCGACAGCCGGCGCAGTCTTCAGTGCGATCCACCACCAAGGCTGAGACCACCACCACCGCCGCCGCCACCACAACAACCACTGCAATCGACGCCACCACGACTACGTCCATCGCGGCGCAGCCATCGGTGGATTCCTCTCTTGATCCGATTGTCGTCGAGATCGATGCCGACCCCGATCCGCCCGTGACATCGAAAGGGGAGGAGGCGGCGCCTTCCAAGGAGGGTCAGGTGTACATTTGGCACGACGGCGATCAGAAGCGGAGCGTCCGCTTGCAGACCGATCTGACAGTTCACGGCGGCGCCGATGGCGACCAGATCGTTGTCAGGGGCTCTGCAGGCGACCAGTCGCAGGGGCAGGGCTTGCCGGTGTTCCGCTCCGAGTCGACCGGCAAGATGATGACGCTGCCCGGTGGCGTAATCGTGTTGTTCGACTCCGATTGGGACAATGACCAGATCAACAGCTTCTTCGCCGCGCAGGGAATATCCAAAGGCGCGGTCTCGCCGATGCTGCTTGACAACGCATTCGAGATCCGGACTGCTCCCGGGTTCCCCGCCTTGGAGTTGGCCAACAGACTCGCCGGCCAACCCGGAGTGTTGGCGGCAAGTCCGAATTGGACGTTCCAAGCCACTACAAAATGAAGCCGCCGATAATGAGACGACTGGGAATCCTCTGGGGCGTTGCCTGCCTGCTCCTGCTCTTGGCAGCGGGCATCAGTTCGGCACAGTCCAGCCCAACGGCTCCCTCCATTGTGTCGGTCACTCCCGGATACCAGTCATTGACCATCACCTGGGACATTCCCTCCAGCGTGGATATTGCCGACATCACCGGTTTCGACCTGCGCCACATTCGCAGCGACGCCGCCGACAAAGCCGACGCCAACTGGGTTCTCACCGAAGATCTCCCGAGGAGGCGCTGGTCGATCCTCAATGGGCTGACCGACGGGACGCAGTACGACGTCCAAGTTCGGATCACCACCACCAGCACCGATGGCGCCTGGTCCTCCACGGCCGTTGGAACCCCCGCCGGACCGGGTAACAGTTTTGCCACAGCTACAACGATCGGAAACAACACTGGTATTTTGGGGCATCTCAGTTCTACCAGCGATGAAGACTATTTCAAATTCGAACTGAATCAGACGGCTGAAATCTTCTTGTTCACCGCTGGCACTGACAATAATTCTTTAACACCTGGCACTGTCGATACTCAAGGAACCCTATACGATAGTTCTCGAATGTCTTTGCAATACCAAGATGACAGTAGACTGACACATGGGCGACTAAATTTCCTGATCGCGGAAACTTTAGATCCCGGTACGTACTACGTCAAGGTGTCGTCATTTGTCGGCGACACTGGTGCTTATCAGTTCATTATTCAAACCATAGTCGAAAGCACCGGAATTAACGATGCTAGAGAAGTAGAACTGGACAGATCATATTTTCATATACTTGGTCCGAGTGATGAAGATGGCCTAGTCATTGATGAAGACTATTTCAAGTTGACACTTGATGTCGACACCAGCGTTCACATTTATACAATCGGAAACTTTGATTCTGTCGTTGATATATTGAATTCTAATGGAAGGGAGATATTATCGAACGATGACGGTTTGCTTAGTGTATATTCTAATATCGTAGCGGAGTTGAACGCTGGCACTTACTACATAAAAGTCCGAAGTTGGGAGCAGCAATCAGGGGGATTTTATAATCTATTTGTAGAATCTGTATCTGATCCTGGGTCAACCATTGGTGATGCTACTCCTTTCGATTTCGATCAAAACGAAACTGGCAAAATAGCGACGACATCTGATACTCATTACTTTACTTTTTCTACCACTCAAAGAACTTACATTCATTTGATTGGCCTCAGCACTGAGAATGATCGCCCAACCATAGACGTTCAATTTTTGGATTCAACTCAAACAGCAATTGATGATCTACGTCACATATCTAACGAGACTTATGCCAACAATGACAGGCCAGAACTTTTGTTCACATACAACGGGGTTTTGGATACCGGCACCTACTATCTCAAGTTGTCTTCTTCCAAAGGCACTGGACCATATGCTATAAGACTCCAGCAAGACGTCGCGGCTTTTCGCTTCCACGCAGCTTGTAATGGCCTCGACACTCGGGTAGACAAACCTGACGATCCTTATTACGGATGCCAGTGGCATTTGAACAACGAAAACCAACTCGGTGCAGGTGGTGGGCAAGACATAAATGTGGAGTCAGTTTGGGATACGGTCACAGCAGAAGGTATCAATATTGCTGTTGTGGACGACGGACTTGATTTCGAACATGTAGATCTAATGGGTAACGTGACTGCCGATAATAACCACGATTACCGGGGGAACAACGCTGTTTTCAGTCCGCGTCATTCACACGGCACATCTGTCGCAGGACTGATCGCTGCACGACACAATGACATTGGTGTGCGAGGTGTGGCTCCTCTGGCAAAAGTTTATGGATATAACCTTATTCAAATACCAGCCGACAGTTCATTGAACTTGAACAATGCCGTGGATGCAATGATCCGCAATCAGGCGACAACGGCAATCTCAAACAATAGCTGGGGCCCGACAGATGACGGCCATTTTTATCCACAATCTGTTCTTTGGGAGAGAGCTGTAACCCAAGGCGTGACAACTGGCTATGGGGGCAAAGGAATATTTTACGCATGGGCTGGAGGCAACGGCGGGCTAAACGACAACTCTAACCTGGATGAATACGCCAATTACTACGGAGTAACCGCAGTTTGTGCTGTCAACTATAACGATGTGCGTAGCTCCTATTCTGAAATAGGGGCAAACCTCTGGATCTGTGCGCCATCAAGCGGAATTGGTGCGGGTATAACAACCATCGCCAATTCCGATAGATACACAGACGCCTTCGGAGGCACTTCAGCGGCAACCCCGATAGTCTCCGGCGTCGTCGCCCTCATCCGATCCGCGAACACTGACCTCACGTGGAGAGACGTGAAGCTGATCCTGGCGGCGTCGGCCAGGAAGAATGATTCAACCGACACCGGCTGGCTCGAAGCAGGAGTGATCTACGGCTCCGAAAATGACCGGTACCACTTCAACCACCAGTACGGCTTCGGTGCGGTCGACGCAGCGGCGGCGCTTGCTTTAGCTGACGGCTGGGCCAACGTTCCTTCAATGCGCAAGACAACGGTCAGTTCCAACTTCGCTGCCTTGGAGCTTCCCGACAACTCGAACCGATACACGACAAAGGGCCTGACAGTCGACTCAGACATCGAGTTCACCGAATTCGTCGAGGTCAACGTCAATTTCATGCACCCGTCTGCCAGGGACCTCGACATCGTCCTGGTGTCGCCCTCGGGCGCCGAGTCCCAACTCGTTGCTCCCGGGCCGGCGTTCTCCTCATACGACGGCATATTCCGTTTCGGCTCAGCCAGACACCTCGGCGAAGATCCCTCGGGTGAGTGGCAACTCAAGGTCAAGGATGCCCGGGAGCAGGACACAGGGGTTCTGAGGTCGTGGAGCCTGACTGTGTACGGGCATCGAAGCCGCCCGGGGAACTTGAGCATGCGGTCGCTCACGTCGGGCAACGCCTCCCTCTCGGTGGCCTGGAATGCTCCCGGAGAAATAGGCGCCTCGGAGATCACCTCCTACGATCTGCGCTATATCCGCACCGACGCAACAGACAAAGCCGACACGAATTGGAGCGAGGTCAAAGGCGTCTGGGCCATAGCAGACCCAATCCCCGCTTTGGAGTACGAACTGACCGGCTTGTCGAACAACGTCTCCTACGACGTCAGCGTGCGGGCGGTCAATGACCGCGCCGCTGGTCCATGGTCCGACAGCAGGTCCGCCACCCCGCTCGAGCCCATGGCGCCGGTGGTGCGGGGAACCCCCGAGATCGACTACCCGGAAAGCAGGACGACCGCTGTCGCAAGCTACACGGCAACCAATCCGAACAATGCAGCGTCTGTCACATTGAGCGTCGAGGGCCAGGACGCCGACGACTTCGAGATCAGCTCCGCCGGGGTTCTCAGCTTCGTGAGCCGGCCAGACTTCGAGAACCCGGCGGACTCCGACAGCGACAACCAGTACCACCTCGACATACAAGCCACCGACGGGACCTACACCGGGTCGAGGCATGTCATCGTACACGTCGGCGACGTCGACGAACCCCCGGAAATCACCGGACTGGATCAGATCGACTACCGAGAGGACGAAACGGGGACCGTCGCCTCATACACGGCGACCGATCCCGAGGATTCGAACGCGAGG
Source organism: Acidimicrobiales bacterium (assembly GCA_965116485.1). GTDB lineage: Bacteria > Actinomycetota > Acidimicrobiia > Acidimicrobiales > Aldehydirespiratoraceae > VXYK01. Next base: position 1,190,533 of record OZ220692.1, on the reverse strand, counting down.
ATCACCTGGCGCCTCGCCGGAACCGACGGCTCCGACTTCGAGATCGGCGAAGACGGTGAGCTCGCCTTCAAGAACCAGCCCGACCACGAACTCCCAGCGGACTCCAACCGCGACAACCAGTACCTGCTCACCGTGCAGGCAACAGACGAGACCGGCAAAACCGGATCGTTCGCTGTAACCGTCAACGTCGAGGACCTCGACGAGCCTCCGGAGATCACTTCTGGGCCAGAGGAGATCAGCTACAGGGAAGACCGAACCACAGCGGTCGGCACATATCGAGCGTCCGACCCGGAGGGCGCCGTCATCGCCTGGAGCCTCTCCGGCGCAGACGCCGGCGATTTCGAGATCAGCTCAACCGGTGTGCTCGCCTTCTCCGCGCCGCCCGACTACGAGGGGCAAGCAGACGCGTCGGCCGACAACATCTACGAAGTGACCATCGCAGCAGCGGACGAGACGAGCAACACGGGCACTCTCGATGTGTCTGTTATCGTCACCGACTTCGACGAGCCTCCCGAATTGACTCCCGGCGACGGTCAGATCGACTACGCCGAAGACAGCACAGACAGGGTGGAGGTGTTCAGCGCAACCGATCCTGAGGGCGAGCCGGTCAGATGGAGCATCACCGGCACAGACCGCGGTGATTTCGAGATCGACGGCGGAACGCTCACCTTCGCCGGCCAACCCGACTACGAATCCGCAGCAGACTCCAACCGCGACAACATCTACCAGGTGACCGTCCAAGCCGACGACGGCACCAGAACAAGCCGAGCCGGCTACACGATCACAGTCGTCAATGTCGACGAGGACGGTTCGGTGATGCTCTCGTCGCTGGAACCCCAAGAGGATTCCCAACTGCGGGCCACAGCGTCCGACCCGGACAAGATCACCGCTTCGACGCTCGCTTGGACTTGGCACCGCCGTGACAGCGCAGCCGGGGTGAACGACTGCGCCAACGGAACAAGCGATTGGTCGCTGATCAGCGGCGCCACCTCCCACACGTACACGCCCGAGGCAGGGGACGTGGACTGCGACCTGAGGGCAACCGCCTCCTACAGCGACGGGCACGGCCCCTCCAAGACCGCCCAAGCAGTCTCGGACAACCCTGTGCAAGCAGAACCCGTCGATCCGAAAACCCCGACCTTCCAAGCAGGCGATTACACGCGCACCGTGGCTGAGAACACGCCTTCGGGACGTTCCGTCGGCAGCCCGGTGGTCGCCACCGATGAGAACCCCGACGACACGCTCACCTACACCCTGCGCGCCTCGGACGCACAGGTGTTCGACATCGACAGCGCAACCGGACAACTGTCCACCAAAGCCGCTCTCAACTATGAGGCCAGACAGCAGTACAGTCTGAGCGTCACGGCCACCGACCCGTCAGGTCTCAGAGCCTCACAGACGGTCGCCATCAGTATCGAAGACATCGACGAAGATCCAGTGGTGACTGCTGCGAACGGCGAGACCACCGTGAGATTCGACGAGAACAGCACGCGCTCGGCGGGCGCCTACAGAGCAACCGACCCAGAACGCGAAACGGTCGCATGGAGCTTGTCGGGCCCGGACAGCAACGATTTCAGCATCAGCGCCAACGGAGTGCTCAGCTTCAATGCACCGCCGGACTACGAGCAGCCCGCGGGCGTCAACGGCAACGAGTACAACTTGACAATCGTGGCGACTGAATCCGACAGCAGCCAACCCGTCAACACAGGTGAACTCGAGGTAACCGTCCTCGTCGACGACGTTGATGAACCACCCGTGATCACCGGCGCCGAGAATGTCGATTACCGCGAGGAGCGCACCGACCCCGCCGGCGTGTACACCGCCACCGACCCCGAAAGCGCGCGCATCTCTGCCTGGCGCATTTCCGGATCCGACAGCAGGCACTTCGAAATCGACGACGGCCGACTCAGCTTCAAAGAGCAGCCTGACTTCGAGACGCGGACCAGTTACCGAGTCACCGTCCATGCCACTGACCAGACCGGCCACACCGGCCGCCTCGATGTGGCTGTCACCGTTGCTGATTTCGACGAACCGCCGGTGGTCACCGGTCCAAAAGACGTCAGCTACAGCGAAGATCGCCTCGACGCGGTGGCTCGCTACCAAGCCAGCGATCCCGAAAAAGCCGACATCACCTGGAACCTTGCCGGCACTGACAGCAGTGAGTTCGAATTGATCGACGGTGTGCTCTCCTTCTTGACCCAGCCTTTCTACGACGCCGCGGGAACCAACGAGTACTCCCTTTCTGTTCAAGCCACCGACCAAACCAGCAACACCGGCGAGCTCCAAGTGGTCGTCACCGTCACCGAACCGGGCTCAGAGCCGATAAGGCCGATTCGACCGGGGCCGATAGCGCCAGGACCAATAAATCCGATTGGGCCGGGGCCGGGACTTGTACCCGAGCCAGATCCAGAAGAAGAAGCAGACGAAGCAGACGAAGCAGACGAAGACGAAGTAGACGAAGAAGACGACGACGAAGACAAGAACGAGGACAACACGTCCGAGACTCCGGAGCAAATGGCCGAACCCGCCCGAGCCGCGGGCTGCGAACTCGGTGCCGGCGGCTCGGCCAGTCCGTTCAGCGACGTCTCCGCCACCTCGTTCGCGGTCGACGACGTGGGCTGCCTCGTCGAGTTGGAGGTGACCGAGGGCACCAGCGACACAACCTTCTCGCCGGGCGATCCCGTCGACCGCGCGCAGATGGCCTCGTTCATCGCCCGCCTCTACAAAGCCGTGACCGGGGAGCAGGCCCCTGTGGCGGAAACGCCGTTCACAGACGTGGAGGCCACCTCGTTCGCCCACGACGACATCGGCCGCATCTACGGCCTCGGCATCACCGGCGGCACCAGCGACACCACCTTCTCGCCGGGCGATCCCGTCACCCGCGAGCCGATGGCCTCGTTCATCGCCCGCCTCTACAAAGCCGTGACCGGGGAGCAGGCGCCTGTGGCGGAAACGCCGTTCACAGACGTGGAGGCCACCTCGTTCGCCCACGACGACATCGGCCGCATCTACGGCCTCGGCATCACCGGCGGCACCAGCGACACCACCTTCTCGCCGGGCGATCCCGTCACCCGCGAGCAGATGGCCTCGTTCATCGCCCGCCTCTACCGAGTGCTGACCGAACCAGCCGCCGAGGACGAACCAGCCGCCGAGGACGAACCAGCCGCAGACGAGCCGGACGAGGACGAGCCGCACGAGGACGACGAGCCAGCCGCAGACGAGCCGGACGAGGACGAGCCGCACGAGGACGACGAACCAGACGCCGACGTCTAGCGCCGCGGATTCTGTTGTCGCTGAGACAACGGCGCCGCAGACCGGACTGGCGGCCAACTCGGCGGCAAAGGGCGCCGTCGGCTATGACTGGACGCATGAGTGACGCCGAGACCGGTCGAACAATCAAAACCGGTCCGACGATGAGATTCTCCGTCACATATCCGCTGGTCGGCCGTCCCTACAACCCCGAACTCCTGACCAAGGAGGGCCTGACCAGGTTCGCACGGACCGCTGAGGACGCGGGGTTCGATGCGATGGGCTTCACCGACCATCCCGCGCCCACCCACCGCTGGCTCAGTGCTGGAGGCCACGATGCACTGGATCCCTTCGCGGCGCTCGCCTTCGTGGCCGCCGTCACCGACCGAATGCTGCTGGTTCCCAACATTGTGGTCCTTCCCTACCGCAACCCCTTCCTTGTGGCGAAGTCCGTTGCGACCATCGACGCGTTGAGCGGAGGAAGGTTCGTGCTCGCGACCGGAACCGGCTACCTGAAGGGTGAGTACAAAGCGCTCGGAGTCGACTTCGATGACCGCAACGAACTGTTCGACGAGGCTGTGGAGGTCATGCGCGGCGTCTGGGCCAACGACGACTTCGCCTACCAGGGCCGCAACTTCTTGGCCCACGGACAGACCGCCAACCCGAAACCGGGCAGGGTCCCGCTCTGGATCGGCGGCAACAGCAGACTGTCACGGCGGCGAGTCGCGACGGTGGCCGACGGTTGGGTCCCCTTTCCTGCGCCGCGGGCCCTGGCCCACACGACCAAGACCCCGCCATTGGAAACGCCCGAGGACCTCGCTCAGATGCTCGAATATCTTTGGCAGCAGGTCGACCGAGCAGGGCGGAACCGATCAGAGATCGACGTCTGCTTCGGAACGTCCGCCGGGGGTTCTCCGGCCGATGACGCCTTCGATGCGGACGCCCACATCGCAGGACTCGCCGAACTGAGCGCTCTGGGCGTCACCTGGGCTTCGGCGACCGTCCCGGGAGACTCGATCAACCGCGCCACCGAGACGCTGCAACGCTACGGCGAAGAAGTCATCGCCCCCAACAAGGCCGGTTGACGCTCACAAATCCGAGCCCACCAAGCGGCGCTCACGAAGCCGCGAAGCCGAGCCCACCAAGCCCCGCTCACGAAGACAGCAGCGCCGGTTGCACCTGACCGGTGAGCAGCTCCATCTGGCGTTCGGCCAGATCCTCGGGCATGGCGCCGATCGAAGCCCAGACGTACAGATGCTCAACGGGCATGCCGTCGCAGATCCCGTTGATTCGAGCGACCGCTTCGTCGACGGTCAGAATCCGGATTGCACCAACGACGCCCGAGCCCCGACCCTCGCGGATCTCGTCCTCTGTGAGCCACCGTGGAGTGCGCCCCGTGCCGAGCGCGGCCTGCCGGCGGTAACTGTTCAGCTGGTGAGTGCGATGCGGAATGATCCGTTCAAAGGCCTCCTCGGGGTCGTCAGCAACCAGAAAGTCGACCACCCCGGCGAGCCGCGCCGCATCAGCGCCGTGCCCCGACGCCTCAAGAGCATCGCGGTAGACGCCGAAACTGCCACGGTCATGGGTCAACAAGCCGACGCCGAGGCGCCCGGCGCGGGCCGCTCCCTGCGGACCCAGATATCCGGCCCACAACGGCACCGGACGCTGCACAGGGCCGGGACTGCAGCGGCCCTCAGCAAAGATCCGGCCTATCTCGCCAAGAGCATGGTCCGTGTCGCGGTAGCGGCGGCCGAGATCGGCCCCGAAAGCTTCAAACTCCGGGGCGACATAACCGGCGCCGAGACCCAACTCGAGTCGGCCACCGCTCATCACATCGACGACGGCAGCCTGTTCAGCGAGGGCCATCGGGTGCTGCAACGGCGCCACCACCACAGCGGTGCCCAGGCGCGCCTGTTTCGTGCGCGCCGCAACCGCGGCCAGCGCGGTCAGCGGGACAGGCATGTAGCCGTCGTCCACAAAGTGATGCTCGCTCACCCAGATCGACCCGATCCCGCGCCGGTCGGCCTCCTCGATCAGGTCGAGGTTCCAGCCGTAATAGGCCGTCGGGTCTCGGCGCCACGGCTCCGGGTTGCGGAAGTCGAAATACAAGCCCAGTCTCGGGCGCGAGGCAGATTCCATCAGCCGGCGGGCCCCGGGATCTTGAAGACCCTCTCGGCGTTCTCGTGGAGGAACTTCGGCCAGACATGAGGGCGGAGGGGCACATCGGGAAGCTCACCGAAGATGCGTTCCAGGTCAAGGCCCGCCGGGTAGTAGCCCGCGTACATCACCTTGTCCGAACCGCGGGTGTTGGCATAGTCGATGACGGCCTCGGGGTAGTATTTCGGCGCGAAAGCCGAGGTCATGTAGTACAAACCCGGCCATTTCAACATCAGCTTCACCGCCAGGGCCTCCCAGGGCTCCGCTCCGTGGCGCATCACGATCCGCAGTTCGGGGAAGTCGTAGCACACATCGTCGAAGTGCCGTACGTGCTGGCAGTCCGCGGGCACCCGCGGGCCCGGAACGCCCGCGTTGGAGATGATCGGCAGGTCGAGGTCGATGCAGGTCATGTAGATCGGGTAGTAGCGGCGGTCGCTCACCGGAACCTGCGGGATGCAGCCTGCCGGGAAGGTCGTCACCGCGCTCAGACCGTGCTCGCTGTGTCTCTCGCGGATCCTGCGGACGGTGCCGGCAATATCGTTGGGGTCGATCTCCAGCGAGAAATAGACCCGCCCGGGGTGACGTTCGCGAGCCTCGATCGACACCTTGTTGAGACCGAACAGGCCCGCCCGAACGCCGCAACGATCCATCTTGGCGAAGGTCGTCTCTATCGGGTCCTCGTCGGGCGCGGCCTGTGGAGGGGTGTCGGTGAACATGTACCCCGCGGGCATGACCAGGCCGCCGCCCTCGGCTGATTCGGCGTCTTTGAACCCGGCTCGCAGGTGCTTGTAGACCGCGTTCTTGTCGGCGAACGGAAACCCGATCATCAGGTCGACAGCTTGCGGGTCCGACGGGTAGCTCATGTCTCTTCCTCTCGTTGTGACACCGGCTCTCGAATTACGGCGAGATCAGGCGCGACTCTTCGCGGCAAACAGTAATCTCCATCACAATGACCACCAATGCCCAATTGCTCGAACGCTACCGGGCGATCCTGCCGTCGTATGTGAATCCGCTCTACGCCGAACCGATCTCCATCGAACGCGGCGAGGGAGGCTGCGTATGGGACGTGGAGGGCAATCGCTACCTGGACTTCTTCGGCGGAGTGCTCACCACCATGATCGGGCACAACAACCCTGAGGTCGTGGCCGCGGTGCAGAGCCAAGCCGCCAAAGTCATGCACACTTCGACCCTGTACCTGTCCGAGCCGATGATCGAGTTGGCAGAGCAGATCGCAGCCGTATCGGGCATTCCCGACGCCCGCGTCTTCTTCACCACATCGGGCAGCGAAGCCAACGACACGGCCATCCTGCTGGCCACCAGTTATCGCAAGTCCAACCAGGTGCTGGCCATGCGCAACAGCTACCACGGTCGTTCCTTCACGGCCCAGGCGATCACCTCCCATTCCTCCTGGTCCTCGACGAGCCTCTCGGGACTGTCGGTGAACTTCATCCAGGGCGGTTACCGGCTGCGCAGCCCCTTCGGTCACATGAACGACGAGGACTTCACCAACGCCTGCGTCGATGACCTCGTGCAGGTGATCGACATGATGACGGCCGGAGACGTCGCCTGCCTGATAGCGGAGCCGATCCAGGGCGTCGGAGGATTCGCCACGCCTCCCGACGGATTCTTCGGCGAGCTCAACAAGGTTCTGGCCAACCACCAGATCCTGCTTGTCACAGACGAGGTGCAGACTGGCTGGGGACGAACCGGGGAGCACTTCTGGGGCTATCAGGCCCACAATGTGGTGCCCGACATGCTCACCTTCGCCAAGGGCGTGGGCAACGGCGCCACGCTGGCGGGAATCGTGGCACGCGCCGAGATCATGGACACGATCAGCGTGCTCTCATTCAGCACCTTCGGGGGCAACCCGCTCTCGTCTGCAGCCGGCCTGGCCACCCTGCGATACGTGCTCGACAACGACCTTCAGGGGAATGCTCTGGCGATGGGTCAGCGACTCACTGCTGCGCTCGCCCCGGTTGCAGAGAAGACGCCCTGGATCGCAGAACTGCGCGGCAAGGGTTTGATGCAGGCCATCGAAACGGTCCATCCCGGCTCGACCGAACCCCACGCCGGGCGCGCCGGGGCGATTCTAGAGGGTTGCAAACGGCGGGGTCTGCTGGTGGGCAAGGGGGGGCTCTACGGCAACGTCATTCGCATCACCCCGATGCTCGACGTCAGCGCAGACGAGTTGGACGAAGGAATCTCCGCAATCATCGAGACGATCGAAGAGATCGAATAGATCGAAGAGATCGAATGACCGCGCAGGTCGCACAGAAAACGACGAGCACCGACAGACAGGACCAGCTCATGAAACAAATCCATCACCTCATCGACAACGAGTCCGCAGCCGGCACATCGGGACGGACCTCTCCGGTCTTCAACCCCGCTACCGGGGAGCAGACCGGGAACGTCGCTCTTGCAGCGGATTCCGAGGTCGACGCCGCGGTCGCCTCCGCCAAGGCGGCGTTCGCCGAATGGAGCGAGGTGAGCATCGCCCGACGGACGAAGCTGATGTTCGCGTTCCGCAATCTCGTCGTGGACAACGCCACCGAAGTAGCGGCCCGGCTCACCGCCGAGCACGGCAAGGTCACCTCGGACGCGGCGGGCGAGGTGGCGCGCGCGATCGAGAACATCGAGTTCGCCTGCGGTATTTCCGAACATCTGAAAGGCAGCCACAGCGAGAGCGCGTCCACGGGCGTCGACGTCTATTCCGTGCGGCGGCCCCTTGGCGTAGTTGCGGGCATCACGCCGTTCAACTTCCCGGCGATGGTTCCCATGTGGATGGTTCCGAACGCGGTGGCATGCGGCAACACGTTCGTGTTGAAGCCTTCCGAGCGCGACCCGTCGGCGCCGTTGTTCATGGCCGAACTGTTCTGTGAGGCAGGCTTCCCCCCGGGCGTGCTCAACGTGGTGCAGGGCGACAAGGTCGCGGTGGACCGTCTGCTCGCGCATCCCGATGTGAGAGCGCTGAGCTTCGTGGGGTCGACCCCGATCGCCAAGTACGTCTACGAGACGGCCAGCGCCAACCACAAGCGGGTACAGGCGCTCGGGGGCGCCAAGAACCACATGGTCGTGCTGCCCGACGCCGACATCGACATGGCTGCCGATTCGGCGGTCTCAGCCGCCTACGGCTCCGCGGGTGAACGCTGCATGGCGGTCTCGGTGGCCGTGGCAGTCGGTGATGTGGCCGATCCGCTGGTCGACGCCATCAAAGTGCGGATGGAGAAGTTGACGATCGGTGACGGCACTGACCCCGCGTCGGAGATGGGGCCGCTGATCACTCGGGATCACCGCGACAGAGTCGCCGGGTATGTGGCGGCGGGCGAAGCGGCAGGCGCATCGGTGGTGGTCGACGGCCGCGAGGCAACCTTCGACAACGACGGGTTCTTTCTGGGCGTCACCCTGCTCGACCACGTTGAGTCGGACATGACCGTCTACACCGACGAGATCTTCGGCCCGGTGCTGAGCGTGGTGCGGGTCGACACCTATCGTGAGGCCGCCGATCTGATCGCCGACAACCCATGGGGCAACGGCGCGGCCGTCTTCACCCGGGACGGCGGCGCAGCACGGCAATTCCAACAGGACGCGGACGCCGGCATGGTCGGCATCAACGTGCCGATCCCTGTGCCCGTCGGGTACCACTCCTTCGGCGGCTGGAAGGACTCAGCGTTCGGGGACACGACCATCTACGGTCCCGAGGGCATTCACTTCTACACCCGGCCCAAGGTGCTCACCACCCGCTGGCCCGACCCCGCGGGCAGTTCCGTCAACCTGGGATTCCCGACAAACGAATAGCGCGTCAACCCGGGACTCCCGACCCTGAGGCAAGCTCCGTCAACCCGGGACTCCCGACCCCGCGGGCAGTTCCGTCAACCCGGGACTCCCGACAAACGAACAGCGCGTCAACCGCCGGACGGCGCGTCGGCGCCCTCCCGGGGCCTTGGGCTGAACGTGACGGGAAGCGACCGCCAGCCGGTGACGTTCGACGAGTGGAAGCGCACCTTGGCATCGTGGTCGACCTCGTAGTCGGGTATTCGGCGCAGGATCTCCTCCATCGCCACCTTCCCCTCCATGCGGGCCAGGGCCGCGCCCAGACAGAAGTGCGCGCCGTATCCGAAACCCAGGTGCCTCTCCGGACGGCGGAAGACGTCGAACTCCTCGGCGGTCGGGCCGAACTCGCGCTCGTCGTGGTTGGCTGCTCCGATAAGCAGCAGGACCGAGTCGCCCTCACGCATCCTCCGTCCGTGGATCTCGAAGTCCCGGGTGAGCGTGCGATGCATGTACTGGGTCGAGTTGTGATAGCGCAGCACCTCTTCGATCGTGCCCGGAACAAGGCCGGGGTCGGCGGTCACCGCGGCTTTCTGATCCGGGTACCGCGACAGCAGCTCCATGACGTTGGCCACCATCTTGGTGGTCGTCTCATGGCCGGCGATGATGAACAGGATGCAGAAGCCGAGAAGTTCCTCGTCGGTGAGAACCCGCCCCCCGAACTCGAGCCCGACAAGATCGTTGATGAGGCCGCTTCCCTCACCGGCCTTGCGTTTGGGCAGATCCTCGGTGAAATAGCTGACAAGGGCGAGCATTCCCTCGGCAGCCTCGGGTGGGATCGCCAACACCCCGTCCTCGCGGATCATCACCTTGTCGCTGCCGGCCCGCAGAGCGGGGCGGTCCGACTCCGGAACACCCAGGACCGCCGAGATCACGTCCATCGGGAAGGGGCTGGTGAGATCGTCCACCACCTCAGCTCGGCCCGTCTCGATGACTTCATCGAGGTAGCCGGTGAATATCCTGCGGATCTCCTCCTCCATTCTCGCCACAGTGCGCGTGGTGAACACCCGGCTGACCAGCTTGCGCAACACGGTGTGCTCAGGAGGGTCGAACTCGATCATCTGGTCCATGCCGACTCTCCGGCCTATCGGCCGACGATTCTCGAGTGCGATGCCTCCAGCGGACGAGAGCAGCTTCGTGTCTCGGAAACCCTCCATGACGTCTTCGAAGCGGCTGAGCGCCCAGAACTCGAGCTCCGGGTTCCAGTAGGCGGGGGCCTCGTCACGGAGCCGCTTGTAGGTGACGTACGGATCGTCGTGATGTGCGAACCCGAAAGGGTTGTAGACGAACTCGGCCATCACACGACCATAGTCAACGCTTTCGCGAGTTTCGATTCGCGAGCACCGCGCAGAGTACGAATATGTGCGAAGATCGTTCAATGGAATACCAGTCGCTCCCCGAACCAGTCGCAACTTTGGAAGTCCCCATGGCGGACGGCACTCGCATTGTTCTGCGAAGGCACGGCAACATCGACGGTCCTCGCCTGCTGCTCAGTCATGGCAACGGGCTCGCCGCGGACTTCTACTATCCGTACTGGTCGCTGCTCACCCACCGATTCGACGTGATCCTCTACGACCTCCGCTGCCACGGCCGCAACCCGGTCGCTCCCCTGCGAACCTTCAACATTCCCACGCTGGTCAACGACACCGACGAGATCGTGACTGCGATCGACGACAACTTCGGCGCCAAACTGATTGTCGGCGTCTGCCACTCCCTGTCTGCGATGCCGACGCTGATGCACGCTGCCGACAAGGGCAGTTTCGCGGCCCTGGTGTTGTTCGACCCGCCGATCTGCCCTCCGGGCGGCATCCACGAGGACATGGAGTCGGTCACACAGGCGCTGGCCAGACGCGCCGGCGGCCGCTCCAACCACTTCGATACGAGGGAGGAGTTCGTTCAAGCGACCGTCCTCTCCCGCGCATTCGCCAACGTTCCGGCCAAGTCGATCGTGCTGCTGTCGCAGACCACGCTGAGGCCGGCGGCAGAGGGCGGTTACCAACTGTGCCTTCCCCGCGAGCACGAGGCGCAGCTCTATGAGTACTACTTCGGCTGGTCGATGCAGGCACCCGAGATTCTCGAGCGGGTGGACTGCCCCACGAAGGTGATCGGCGCCGATCCCACGATCCCGTTCACCTATCTGCCGAGCACAGACCTGAGCGACATGATCAAGCTCGACTACGACTTCGTTCCAGGGTCGTCTCACTTCCTGCAGTTCGAATATCCCGAGACCTGTGCCAACCTGACCATCGAATTCCTGGAGGCCCAAGGCTTCGCCTGACGCGGTTTTGTAAGAGCGCACGCAAATAGGCAAGCCTTCGAGTCGCAGCCCGTTGTCTCCCGCTCTTGTTCGCTGCGCTCCATTTCCCGCTCTTGTTCGCTGCGCTCCATTTCCCGCTCTTGTTCGCTGCGCTCCATTTCCCGCTCTTGTTCGCTGCGCTCCATTTCCCGCTCTTGTTCGCTGCGCTCACCGGGCCGCTCGGGCCGCGGGCGGGCCGCTCGGGCCGCGGGCGGGCCGCTCAGGCCGCGGGCGGGCCGCTCAGGCCACGGGCGGGCCGCTCAGGCCGCGGACCCGCAAATCAAGCCGTTCGCACTCGGAACTCCTCTGCCTGTTTGCGGGGTCTCTTAATCGCGAGTTTGCCTTGCATTCTGACAGAATATCGATACAATATTCTGTCATGAAGGGTTCTATCTCGTCACTCGTAGACGACTATGTCAAACAGTTGTCGGCGGGTTCGTTCGTGACAGCCGACGACTTCGACCATCCCCGCGGCGCCGTGGACACAGCGTTGTCCCGAATCTGCGCCGGCAGCGGGTTGCTGCGTGCGCGCAAGGGTCTGTATTGGAAAGGCGCCCAGACACGGTTTGGAATGACACGGCCAACAATGGAAGAAGTCGCGTTGAAGGTGGGCGGCCCTGGTTCTGGACCCGCCGGGATCGCTGCTGCTCATTGGCTCGGGTTGACCACCCAGGTGCCTGCCACGTTCACCGCCGCGGTTCCTGTCAGGGCACCAAAGCCGTGGGGGTCAGTCCGGTTCACCAAACGATCATTCGGTCGGAGACTCCGGGAACTTCAACCCGCCGAAGTAGCGGTGGTTGAGGTGCTGCGAGCTGGTCCGTCAGTAGTCGAAACAGACTGGACACAGCTCACCGAGATTGTTAGCAGCCTCGCAGAATGCAAGTCGTTGCGGACGCGTGTGCTCGATGAGCAGATCAGAGACGAACACCACACCGCGACCCGAACCCGTTGGAGCGAACTCCTCGAAGCTGCCCCTGCTCTCAACGAGGCAACCGCATGAGGGGAACTTTGCGCTCCGACCTGAACGCCATGGCCACTGCCGCGGCTCGTGTTCACGACGTGTCAGGCATACCAACGTCTCACATCGAAAAGGACTATTGGGTAACCGAAACGCTTCGTTCCGTCGCTGCACACAGCGCCGCGGAATCGACCACGGTTGTGTTCAAAGGCGGAACGAGCTTGTCCAAAGCGCACCGTCTGATCCACCGGTTCTCTGAAGACATCGACCTGTTGGTGGTCACACCGACCGAATCGAAAGGCGCAGCCGACCGATGTTTGAAAGGCATCGCATCCGCGGTGGAAACCGCAATAAACGTTGAGGGCAAAGTCGACCCTCGGTCTGTGACAAAAGGGGCTCTTCGCGTTTGAGGTCGGAGTCGGGGTTGTGGGGTGTCCGCGGTTGGTTGGGCGGGATCCTCCAGAATCGGGGCTGTAAAGAACGCGCGCAAATAGGCAAGCCCTCGAGTTGCAGCCCTTTGTTTCCCGCTCTTGGTTCGCTTCGCTCACCGGGCCGCTCGGGCCACGGCCCCGCAAATCAAGCCGTTCGCACTCGCAAATCCTCTGCCTATTTTCGGGGCCTTTAAGGCAACCGAACCTGGAGGATCCCTGTGGAACACGGCCCTGTACGCATGTGCGAGTTGTTGGTGGGACTAGGAGACATTGAGGTGTTCGGCGTCGACGACGAGGCCGGCAGACCGTTGGGGGTGCATGTTCGCAGACACGCTGAGAGGCCGCTGTGTTCGGGCTGCGGGGGACGGTTGTGGTGCAGCGGCGAGCGGCCGGTGGTGTTGGTGGATTTGCCGGTGTTCAGGCTGGTGCGGCTGGTGTGGCACAAACGGCGCTGGGTGTGCCCGCACTCGGGTCGTGAGACACGGTCGGTGACCGAACAAGCAGCACAGATCGCGCCCGAGCAGGCGTTGTTGACAACACGAGCGGCGCGGTAAGCGACGCGGCGCGCCGGGCGCGGCGAATCGATCTGTGACACCGCCGCGGCGTTGGGTTGTGGGTGGCGCACCGTCAACACGTCGGTGCGCCGTTGGTGTCAAGCTCTGTTGGACGCCGACACTCAGAGAATCTCCAAAGTGTCGGCGCTGGGTCTCGACGAGACCCTGTTCTGCCGGCGGGGCCGGTTCAACAAGCGGGTTTGGTCGACCAGCATCGTCGACGTCGAACACGGGCCAGTTGCTCGATGTAGTGCCAGGCCGCACCGTTGAAGAACCCGCCGGTTGGCTGTTGAAACAACCCGCCGGCTGGTTAGGGGGGATCCGTTGGGCGGCACTTGACCTCTTTGGACCCTATAGGGCGGCGTTCGACACCTTCACCCCACCCTGATTTCCGAAGCGCCGGCAAACCCAATTGGGCCTTGCTCGACACCCTCACTCCGACCTAATACGCGAAGCGCCTGTATACCGTTCATTATTTTCTCCCAACATTTGATTCCTTAATATTCTCTACTCACGAGTGGCACTGACCGATACGAGAATTCAAAAGGACTCACTACCAGGCTGCTTGCAAAGTAGCGCTGTAGCGCTATTCTGCATGCATGGCAACGATCCAGGTTCGAGACATTTCCGAGCAGGCGTATGAGATCATCCGAAGGCGAGCTCGCGCCGCCGGTCAATCCATTCAGGCATATTTGAAAAATGCCATCGAACGCATGGCCCTGCAACCCGATGAGGACGAACTCTTCGCTGACCTTGAGCGCTTCGTTGAAACGCACGGGATCAAGCTGGACATGCAAACGTTGCTCGAAGATCTTGACGAAGACCGCAGATGAGTGCGGAAACTGTCGTCGTTGATGCTTCCGCACTCGTCGCCGCGGTCATTGGCAGCGCGCAAGGCGGCGCCCAAGCGAGGGCGCGGCTACAAAGCTGTCGACGGATTGCTCCATTCCTGATCGACGCCGAAACAGGAAATGCGCTTCGCAAGTTGGTGTTCAGAGGCGAACTCGCGGCCGACACCGCGGCAGCGGCGCGGCGGCGCGCAGAGAGGATGATCCAGAGCCGTGTGCCTCACCACGGCCCGCTCGCCGCCCGAGCATGGCAACTGCGCGACAACTTGACGTTCTACGACGCCTTGTACCTGGCGCTGGCAGAGAGCCTGGACTGTCCGCTCATCACCGCTGACCAGCGAATCGAGCGCGCCCATCCGTCACACGAACTGATCCGGACGATCCGATCCGAATAGGGCCGCGGTCGTCAGGTCGTCTGCCAGAGGCACACAGCCGTCAAAGAGCTTGTAGAGCTTTGGTGATGTCGACCACTGCTTCGCGGCCGTCGCCGAACAGCATCAGGGCATTGTCAGCGGCGAAGAGCGGATTGGAGATACCCGCGAAGCCCGGGCTGAGGCTCCGTTTGATCACCACCACGACATCGCTCTTGTCCACATCAAGGATCGGCATGCCGGCGATCGGACTCGACGGGTCCGTGCGAGCGACCGGGTTCACCACGTCGTTGGCGCCGATGACGATCGTCACGTCTGTCTGTTCGAAGGTCGGATTTATGTCGTCCATCTCAACGAGTCGTTCGTAGGAGACTTCGGCTTCGGCGAGCAGCACGTTCATGTGGCCGGGCATCCGTCCCGCAACAGGATGGATGCCGAACACCACCTCGACGCCGCGCTCCTGCAGGCGTCTGGCGAGATCCCGCACCGCATGCTGCGCCTGGGCCACCGCGAGTCCGTAGCCGGGGATGATCGCCACGCGCTCAGCCGACTCGAGCAGCATGGCCACATCATCAGGGGAGGTGGAGCGGACCTTGCCGGCATAGACGTCATCGACATCGCCGCCGTTGCCCGTTGGCGCGGGGTTGAACATCACGGCCAGCAGAGTGCGGTTCATGGCCGTGCACATGATCTGGGTGAGGATCAGCCCGCTGGCCCCCACCAGCGAGCCGGCGATGATCAGAAGCGAGTTGTCGAGCACGAAGCCGGCCGCCACCGCGGCTACGCCCGACAGCGAGTTCAACAAGGCGATCACCACGGGCATGTCCGCGCCGCCGATCGGCACAACCAGCAACAAACCGACAACCGCCCCCACCCCGACCAGCAGCCACAACCACAGTGCATTCTGCGGGTCGAGGACCATCAGCACGGCGAAGACCGCCGCGGCCGCCACACCGAGGACGCTCAAGACCGTGATGCCTCGAAATCCCGACCAGTGCAACGCCTCGCGGAGTTTGGCGAAGGCGACAAGGCTGCCTGTGAACGTCACCGCCCCGATCAACGACGCCAGCGCCGCTGACGACGACAGCCGGGAAGTCTCTGTGGCCAGATCAACAGCCTGGATATAGGACGCAGCCGCGACCAGCACCGATGCGCCCCCGCCGAAGCCGTTGAACAACGCGACCAGTTCCGGCATCGCCGTCATCCGGACCTTCACAGCCAGCAGCGCTCCCACGACCGTTCCCAGAATCAGTCCGCCCGCAATCCACTCGAAGCCGATGATGGAGTTGTCGGTGAGCGTGACCAACACGGCAACGAGCATTCCCGCCGCTCCGTACTGGTTGCCTCGCACCGCGGTGCGGGGCCGGCTGAGCCGTTTCAAGCCACCGATGAACAGTACTGCCGCTACGAGATAGCCGAGAGCGGCCCAGTCGTCCATCACAGGTCTTCCCCGTCAGTTTCCGACTCCTCAGTGGCTGCGCGGCGACGACGCTTCGGACCGAACATTCCCAGCATCCGATGGGTCACCAGAAAGCCTCCCACCACGTTGACCATCGCCATGGTGACCGCAACGAAGCCCAGGACCGCGGTGAAGGTCGAGTGGTCGGCGCCGGCCGCGAGCAGCGCCCCCACTATCGTGATGCCCGAAATGGCGTTGGAACCCGACATCAGGGGTGTGTGCAGTGTCGGGGGCACCTTGGTGATCAACTCCACTCCGAGGAACACCGCCAGCGCCAGCAGGGTGACGGCAATCAGCAACTCCACGCCCTCAGCCCTCCCCCAGCGCAGCCAGGACGCCGCTGTGGACGACGGCGCCTTCGTGGGTGACCAGCATCGCCGAGAGGATCTCGTCGTCACGGCGGATGTCGATCTCGTCGTCGACACGGAGATGCTCCAGAAACGCCACCAGGTTGCGAGAGAACATCTGGCTGGCGTGGCGGGCGCACTTCGAGACCAGATCGGTCGGGCCGAGAACAGTCACGCCGTTGCGCTCCACAGTCTCGTCGGCTTCGGTCAGCTCACAGTTGCCGCCGCGCTCGGCTGCCAGGTCCACCAGCACCGACCCAGCCTCCATCCCATCGACCATCTCTGCGGTCACGAGCAGCGGAGACGCTCGGCCCGGCACCGAGGCGGCGGTGATCACCACATCGGCGGCGGCCACATGAGGCGCCAGCATCTCCCGTTGGATCTGTGCCACATCATCGCTCTGGGCAACCGCGTAGCCATTGATGCTGGTGACGGCTTTGGAGCCGACCGCTGCCGGTGTCACCTCCAAGTCCAGGGCCCGGGCGCCCAGCGAGCGGATCTGCTCCAACGCCTCAGGGCGGACGTCGAAGGCCTCCACCACACCACCGAGCCGCCTCGCTGTGCCGATGGCCTGCAGACCGGCCACGCCCGCGCCCAGCACCAGCACCCGCGCCGGCGCCAGCGTACCCGCAGCGGTCATCATCAGAGGGAACATCTGGGGCAGACGACTGGCCGCCAGCAGCACCGCCTCGTACCCGGCGATCGTCGCCATCGATGACAGCACGTCCATCGGCTGGGCACGGGTGACACGCGGCACCAGGTCGAGAGAGAATGCCGAGACGCCGTTGCTCGCATGCCGCTGCGCCCTGTTCGGCGCCCACAGCGGGTCGAAGACGCCTGCGAACACGGTCGAGGACACGGCCGCTGGGTTCAGAGACGAGGAGCCCAGCGGGGCGTCGCGAACCGAGACGACTACGTCGGCGACGTCGGCCCCGGGAGAGAACTGTTCGACGATGGTCGCACCGACACTGCGGTAGGCGTCATCGCCGAAGCCCGAACCGGTGCCGGCCGATCGTTCGACGACAACATCACAACCCCGCTGTACCAACATGTCGACACCGTCGGGAACGAGAGCTACGCGATTCTCTCTCGGCGCTGTCTCGCGCAACAGTCTGAGGCGCACAGACTATGGACAATAGCAGTTCTGTCGGGGCCGTGGGTGGCACCGGAGACGGTTACCTCGTGAAGCGGCTCAACCCGTGGCGACGACGTTCGGCCTGGAGCTGCTGACGCTGCCGGGGCGTCACCTGCTCGGTGTCGGGGTGGAGGTGCTTTGCGAGCTCCGACACTGCCAGCAGACGCAGACTGGGCGTCGGCGCGGAGTCGGCGTTGTTCCAGCGGTAGGTGATCGCTCCCTGGGGGCAACCGCCCAGCGAGATCCAGTTGCAGACTCCGGGATCTACGTGTGAGATCACCACCCTCAGCACCCCGTCCGGGTCGATCCGGGCCTGCGAGTCGTTGAGGGTGGCCGGCAGGTTGATGTAGTCGAGGCTCTGGAACCAGGTGTCGCCCACCTGGATGTTCCAGTACCAGCACTCCGGCGGGGTGACCTCGAACAACAGCGCCTGCTCGGCGCCCACCTCGTACCAGCACTGTCCATACGCCTGCTGATCGCTGCCGCCGTAACCGACACCGCTCACCTTGCGGCCCGCCATGTGCGCGAAGGAGTTGATCTCACCGCGGTCGCGTTGACTGACCGCATAGTCGGTCCAGAACTTGGGGACGATGCTCATCTCCGCGGTCAGCTCACCGAGCCCCTCGATGAGCTTGACCGGGTCCAGGCGGGCGGGCGGCCCCTCTGGGTCGAGGCACTCAAGATGCAGGTCTGCATCCTGTTCGGTGGCCCAGTCCGAGAAGAACTGGCGGACCAGCAGGCGACACTGTTGCGGCTCGAGCCGGTACCAGTCGCCGAGATGGTCGCCGGGGTCGGCCGCGGGGCTGAACACGACGTCGAAGCGACCGCCGCCGACGTCGGTGAGATCCGGGCTGCCGATGTTGAGGATCTGTGTGACCGTGCCCCTCCCGAAGCGGAAGTCCATCAACGAGAACCCGAGGTATCGCGGCGTGTCCGTGCGTCCGGTGAGCCGGTAGGTGTGGTGCAGGTCCAGCGGCGCCGACATGTAGAGGGCGTCCGGGTTGTCCTGGCCCATCTTGGACGGATATGTCCAGCCCAGTTCGGGGTGGGCCGGGTCGTCGTTCTCCAACAGGCGTTCAACTGCCGCTGAGAACAGCCTCAGGTGGTGGCGCATCCCTTCGGCCTGCTCGGAGGCGTCGACACCCAGAGCAGGGTCGAACACGTAGTCGACCGATTCCTTGAGGGTGTCGCAGAGTCGATCCCAGGCGGCCTTCAAGTCGTTTTCCATCCGCCATTTCTAACCTGCCACAGGCCGCGGACAAGTATTCCGCACGCGGGGAAAGGTCTCCGCATTCCTCATCGGCGCGCCGTCTGCGCGACACTGGCGGGATGCAGGGACTAATTCTCGAAGGAACAACCGAGGACTCGGTGCGCCTGTCGGACGACGTCGAGTTCGCCGACACGGATTTGGCGCCCCGCCAGGTCCGCGTCGAAATCAAGGCCGCCGGGGTGTGCGGATCCGATCTGAGCTGCGTACACGGCAAGTACTACATGCCCACCCCGCTGGTTCCGGGCCATGAGGCCGCAGGCGTGGTGGTCCAGACCGGGTCGGCCGTCACCTACTGCGCGGTCGGCGACCACGTGATCCTGTCGACCTTCAGCAATTGCGGGCACTGCGGCGATTGTGAGGGGGGCAACCCCGGCAACTGCAGCGTGTCCATGGGCAACCTCACCCAGTCCTACTGTGAGGGCGACCAGCCGCTGTACAACTTTGCCGGTATCGGGGCCTTCGTTCAGGAGACGATCGTCAACGAGAACCAGTGCATCCCGATTCCGGCAGAGATGCCGCTCACGGCCGCGGCCCTGATCGGCTGCGGCGTGATCACCGGCACCGGCGCGGTGTTCAACCGGGCTCGCCTGCAACTCGGCGACACCTGCGTGGTCATCGGCGCGGGCGGTGTGGGCCTCAATGTGATCCAAGCTGCCAAGCTCTGCGGAGCGAGCCAGATCATCGCTGTCGACCGGGTCCCTGAGAAGGAGGCTTTCGCCCTCGATTTCGGCGCCACCGACTTCATCCTCGCCACCGACGGGGTCGACGTGATCGGTGAGGTCAAGAAGATGACTGGCGGAGTCGACCACGCGTTCGAAGTGGTGGGCTCCACCAAGCTGCTCACCGACTGTCTACAGATGACGCGCCCCGGCGGAAACATCTGCGCTGTAGGAGTGCCCGACCTCACCGCCGAAGTGACCTATTCGTTCCAGGCGCTGCACCAGAACAAGAACCTGCTCGGGATCCGCGCCGGTGGTGCCCGGCCCCGCAAGGACTTCCCGATGTTGGCCGACCTCTACATGAAGGGTCAGCTCAAACTCGACCAGCTCATCAGCAACACAGCCGGCCTCGACGGACTCCAAGGTGCTTTCGACGCCATCAAGTCGGGTACTGAGGCCCGCACGGTCCTGCTCCCCAACGGCTGAGCGTTCCCGGGGTGCCACGCAACGCCGGCCACCGGCGATTTCGTCCATGGCGATGTTGGGCGGAAGATGCCCGAGGTCGTACCACAAGTTCCAGCTCTCGATGTTGTCGTGGTCGGTGTCGAGCGCTGTGAAAATGATCCCTTTGATCTGCATCGCGCAGTTCTAGTGAGCGCTGAGACCGCTGCCAAGTTGTTCGGGCGCCGAGGAAGCAGCCCGAGTGCCCGCCGTTCGGTTACGAGCCGCTGAATGCCTGTGGGAAACGGTTTGCGACTGCGTAGATGAACATTGCCGTTGTGGCTCGGTCGGCCGTGCTCTCCGGACAGAAAAGACCGGCACCGCACTCTGGGATCAAGCCCAGTCGCCGGGTCCACGCGACTGGATAGGTGAAGTAACGGCCGGGGGGGACATCAGCGGGGAGCACCCCGGGTGCAGCGTAATTCTGGTCAAAAACGTCGCCCCACCAGTCGTCGAAGCCCGTGAAGCGGTACATGAACGTCGCAATCTGACCTCGCTTGAGGGGGTCGTTCAAACAGAACGCATCAGACGAGCAACCAGTCGTCACGCCCTGCTCTTTC
The DNA here is from genome assembly GCA_965116485.1 of Acidimicrobiales bacterium. Classification (GTDB taxonomy): domain Bacteria; phylum Actinomycetota; class Acidimicrobiia; order Acidimicrobiales; family Aldehydirespiratoraceae; genus VXYK01. The sequence continues at coordinate 1,169,910 of OZ220692.1, read as the reverse complement.
GCCCACCCGACGGCTTGATCAGCGAAATGGCCCGGCGGCACGTCGCTGAACGCCTCTGCCCCGGACTGTGACGGCGCGGGCCGACCCAGCGCTCTCCACAAGAACGTCACGAACTGAGCGCGGGTCAAGTCGTCTTCAGGACAGAACAGAGGCGGATCCTGTGAACACCCCGTCGTGATCTTGTTGGCGATCATCCAGTCGACTGCACGCTCGTAAGTCGCGTCGACATCAACATCATCGAACGTGTCGGAAGCTGCCGAACCATCCTTTATGCGGTGGTCGTCGCCGTCAGGATCGAACTCAACTTCAAAATGCCGGTGAACTCCGTCCTCCAGGTCAACTTGCTTGGTCACAGAGAGTTCCCGGCTCTCAGAACCCGAGTAATCCCGCACCTCGACCTCCAACGAGTGAGTTCCCTCATCGAGTCCGTAGAACTCCGCTATCCCCGCGGAGCTGAAGCTGCCCCAACGCGCGAACTCGCACGGTAAACTGCACAACTTGATCGCTGATGCACTCTGCCTTTCGGCCGGGAAACCGGCGATCGCAACCGAGACGCTCGGTGCAAGGGCCAACTGCGCATTGATACCCGTCAACTCAGATAGCCCCGAAAGAGCCTGCGGATCGCCGCCAGTCGGCTGGTCATCGTAGCACTCGGGCCTGTAGCGACCGCTTCCATTCGCCGATCCGAAACAGACTCTGACGACGGAATTGGGGTACGCCCTGAGCGTGTAGCTGCCGTCGCTCGAAGTGACCGCAGAATTGATCCCGATCGCACCCAGATCACCGACGTATCGACCACCGACCGGGGAAGCAAGATCGTAACTTCCCAACGAAATACCGAGCGGGCTGTGCGACCCCTCGAATGTTCCCCTTGCGCTGACATGTATCCCGCCTATACCGGATCCTGAACCGTCTGTTACCAGTCCAGAAACACGAACCCATTTTTTCAAATCAGAGTCGAACGGAGATTCTTGACCGCCAGCCACGGCCACACCATCAGACACAGTCACGACAACACCGCCCAAATTGCCGTCTACGTACACGTCAGTGTCAACACCCGTTAGTACAAGGGGATAGGAACCGTCTGGCAACGCAGATGTCGCGTAGCTGCCATCCCCGGCAACGTCAAGCACGAGCGCACCCCCTCCGGTTGAACCCCAGGGGCCGCCGGAGACCGATAGAGAGAGACCGGCTGGTGGCGGCCCCCCATCGTCAAGGATCCGCCCCGAGAACCTCGCACCAACGCTCAACTCGGCATCAAGATCACTCTCGTCGGCAAGCGTCCAGCTCGCAACACGGTCAAGGTAATTCGGCGCGTACTCGTCGTCGGGATCCCAGAAAAAGATCGAAATGTCGTCCCAACTTTCGGGCTCACTGAATGTCACTGACCAGCGACCCGACGAGTCACTGGCCGTCTCAGCCAAGAGCGTGTATCCCCGGTGGGCCCACGGTCCGATCATCGCGGGGTTGCTCCAATCACCGCACCAGCACAAGACGCCTACAGTTATGGCGCTCAACGGGGCGCCCGTTGCGGCATCGGTGATCGTGCCGGAATACGTGTGCATGCCGCTTTGATCGTGATCGGCTTCCACGCGAGGCACCACGACCACGATGGTTGCGATCAAGACCCCGATCGCGATCACCCCGGCCAAACGGCGCGAACCCGAGTACCGTCCTCCAGAAATCAGCCCATCGACAAACAACATGCTGTCCTCCAATCTCATACATCGTTCTTTGCTCCCCAGAGAGTACTTCCCCCCCCCCCCCCCCCCCCCCGCAAGTCAACAAACGGCTAGTCCGAGCAGAGCGCTCCCTCCATAGCACCCCCCACGCTGATCGGCTTCGCTGTCGGCCTCACAAAGAACGACTGTTCACTGTTCGTTGATGACGGCAAGGTTGTTCCGCGGATCGGGATTGTCGGGCATCAAGAACGCGGCACGCTCCCAGTCCGACCGGGCGGCGTCGACGTCTCCGAGGTAGTACAGCGCAGTCCCCCGCTTCAAGAACGAGTTCCCGTTGGCAGGTTGCGTCTCGATCAGCAACGACAGGTTCGCAACCGAATCGGACGCGAAGGAGCCGTCGTTGGTCAATCTGTAGCCTTGCAACAGAGCATCGGAAAGCGACCGAACCACAAGTCCATTGCCGGGGTTCTGCTCGGTTCCCTCCCGAAGTCGGCCGATGCCGTGGTGAACCAGAGAGATGTCCGGGGTCTGTGCCAACAGACGGCCCATCAAACGGTAGCTCAGATCATCGAAGGGTCGGTGACCCGCCGCGGTCTCCAGCGGAGAATACGCCTCAGAATGCGACTGTGCAGCGAACGAATCCGCATACAGCCGGTCGTTGCGCACAACAGATCCAGCGTTGACGCATAACGCCGCCACAACAACAACGCCGAGGATGCTCACAACCATGTTGGCCGGCCGCGGCAGACTGTTCACCGCGAAACCCGAGTCAACCACCAGAATGCCGATCAGTAACCACCAGACGATGTCGGAAGTCGGGTGGACGAAGAAAGCCTGCTGCTGCAACGCGTAGGCGACAACACCGCAACCCAGCGCCAATCGGAAGAAGTCGCCGCTTGAGATCGCTCGCACTGCCAACCAGCACACGGCGGCCAGCACAAGCACATACAGTGCGCCGGCGCCGGCACCATACGAAACAGCAAAGTCCAGGATTCCGTTGTGGACTCTGTCCACCGCGGAACTTCCGCCGATCTCGCGGGCTGTCCCATCGCTCACATGCTCCTCGAAGCCGATCAGGAACATCTCCGGCCCGACCCCGAACAAGGGGTTGTCCGCCACCACAGAGACAGCGACTCGCCAGAGCGACAATCGCTCACCGAAATCAGCGCCAACCTGCTGCCAGCGGCCCGTGAACACAGTTCCGATCAGGCCACACGACACAAGCGTGAACCACAATAAGCGCGCACGGCCACGCAGATGAACCATTCCCACAACCGCCGCCAGAACGGCACCCACCAGCCACACTGCTCGGGTCTGCGCGGCTGCGACGTTGACCAGAGAACCTGCCACGGCCAGCCAGCCGAGCCAACGCCAGCGGTCCCGTCTCGCAGTGACGACCGCTGCGATCGGGGTGACGAGGATCAGGAATCCCGAAAGCGCGGTCGGGTTCCCGAACGTTGAGCGCACCCGTCCGCGGAACTCGATCAAGTCAGGGTCTATCTCCCATCCGACAAGCTCGGCCAAGCCGATCGCCGAGACGACGATCACCGCAATGGCTGCGACCTGCGTGACGGACACCAAAGCGGCATCGCCATAACGCCGTAGCAACGACATTCCCACAACAAAGGCCACCGCAAACCCGAGCCAGGCCAACATTCCCGCCTGACGCTCCGTCGCTCCGAGAAGCGACCGCCAAACGGAATCGCTGAAGACAGTCGCAGCAACCGCGAAACCACCGAGAGCAGAACCGAACGCGAGAGGGATCCCCGCGGGCACTACCAGTCCCGGCCCGCGGCCGACCGCCACCAAGCAAAGCAACAAGCCGATCCCCGCGACGAGCACCTTGCTCGCCACATAACCGTTGTATCCCTGTGGATCGAACACCACGGCCGCGCCGACGACGATCAACCCCAACCCAGCGGTCAACGACCACGGCAGACCGACTTCGTCGGCTCGAACATTGCGGCTCACGACGAGACCGAAGCCTTGATTCCATCGGCCACCAGCCGGAAGATCTCCGCAGGCCACCCGCCTCCCGATACAACCGGCACGAACGGGGGAGTCTCGTCGGCCGACAGTTCTTCAACAGGCAGCGGTCCAACCCATACAACAATGGTGTGGGTCTTCGTGCTGCCAGCGAACCAGGCGTCGGTCTGACCGAAAGAGGTACGGATTATTGCCGTGCCGGTCTTCCCGTACGGTTCGTCGGGGCCGTCGGCCGCTACGCCAGTGCCTTCGGTGACCACACCGCGCAACAGTGAACGCAACGTACCGGCTGTCTCGGGCGACACGTATATTCCGTCGGCGGGGACAACGGGCAACCCGTCCGAGTCGGTGATTGTTTTTGTCACACCGTCGTTGGCGATCGCGACGAAGACCGCCGCGATCGATTCCATCGACACGGGGTGAACCCCCAGAATCACTGCCGGCGTGTCCTCCAAGTCCATACCGAACAACGCCCCGTGCTCCACAACCATCCCGCGGGGCACCCTGTCATGCAGCAGAACGAACGCCGGATTGATCGATGAAGCGACCGCTTCTGTGACCGTGTACCTTCCAGCGGCGGGGGCACAGGTCGTGTGTTCCGGCAACACGAAGCACCGCGGCACATCGAGAGCGTCACCGGGACTTGTGCCCGTCTCGATTGCCGCTGCCAGCACCAGCACCTTCATCACCGAACCGGCCGATCTTGTACCACCGCTCAAAGGCGACCATTCGGGATCGCCGACGATCACGGAATCGACGATGCTGCCCGACGCGTTCTCGACAACCAGCACAGCCGCCGGCAGGCCGTGTGTGACCGTTGATCGCACAATTCTCTCCAAGTCGAGCGAGTCGCCGGATTCTGAAAGCTCGAAGCCCTGCGGGGCGTCGTCTTGTTGACCGCCCGAACACCCTGTGAACAGCACCAGCAGCGCGCCCATCAGCATCAGCAGCACGATCCGGGACCTCGTCGTCAGCCGATTCATCGCACCGCAGCCGACAATCCCTCCGGCTTCCATCTCGTGGTCCTGGTCTCGTAACGCTTCAGCACAGCGGGAGCACCGGCTCGGGCAGTGGGTGACGGTAGAGCGCGGCGGCGTTCTGGCTGCACATCATGCGCAGTTCAGCAGCTGGGAACAGATCATCAAGGGGCGCTTCGCTCTCGCCGTAGGAAGTCACAGGTCAGCCAGCGTAACCGGGCGAATCTGGGCGGGCTCGACGGGCCGCGTGGCGATGCCCGCCCAACCGTCACCCGCGCTGTAGCTGTCCTCGCACTGCACCAGGCCGTCCTCGTCGAAGCCCCACACGATCATCATCCGCGTGCTGAACAGGTACAGCCCGTCGACATCGGGCACCTCGATGCCCGCGTCGGCGAGGAACGTCCCCGGGTAGGCCATCCGCATGGGTCCCTCCGTGGTGACGGCGTTTCGATCCACCACCATCCGTTCAACGGCATGCTCGACACGGTTGCGGCCGGTCTCGACCAGATCAGCGTAGAACGCTGCGACCCCGTCCTTGCCGACGACATCGGTCACATCGTCGCCGAAGAAGCGATAGTGCGCATGCGGAGACACGGTCGCCATCAACCGCTCATAGTCGGGCAGCGACTCTGCTTTGGCGTGCTCGACAATCGTGGCGAGGACCTGACGACGCCGAGGGTCTGACTCAACGGCGAGTCGTTGCTCGGCCATTGCCCAGTTCTTTCGCTGATCGATCAGATACTCCACGGTGGCGTTCCTTCTATGTCTTTGGCTTGACCCTGTGTTCGAGTGACACCCATATTCCGCCCAGAGACGCGGACCCTCCAAATTCTGAGGGGGCCGGCGGTTCCGAAATGGGGTGCGCGTCGGGCCGGTGCCTACTCTGTCGGGCGTGAAGGTTCTGGTCATGGGTGGGACGAACTTCAACGGTTTGGCGCTGGTGCATGAACTCGTTCGCCGGGGTCACGAGGTGAGCGTGCTGAACCGCGGGCGCAGCGAGGCCGAGATTCCGGCTTCTGTGAGCCGTCTGGTCGCTGACCGCAGCCGACCCGAGACCGTGAAGGCTGTTCTTGGTGGAACCGAGTGGGACGTGGTCTGTGACATCACCGCCTACCACCCCCCAGACGTCGAACTCATGATTGAGTTGTTCACGAATCGCCTGGACCACTACATCTTCGCCTCGTCGACCGTGACCTACGCGGCGACCGGTGTGCTGCCGATCACCGAGACGCATCCCGACGACCGCAGCAGCCGCCAGAACGAGTACGGGATGCACAAACTGCTGTGCGAGGACCTGTTGTGGGAGGCCCATCAGGAGCACGGCTTCCCCGCTACCAGCGTGGCGTTCTCCATGGTCTTCGGACCGCACAACATGATCCCGGCCCGCGAGCAGCGCATGTTCCGCCGCATTCTCGACCGCAGGCCGGTGCTGGTTCCCGGCGACGGCCAGACGCTGCTGCAGCTCGGCCACGTCGACGATCAGGCTGTAGCCCTCGAACAGATGATGGGCACCAGCGTCACTTTCGGTCGCCGTTACAACCTCACCGGCAGCACCGCGGTGACGCGCAACCACTACGTGTCGACGATCGCCTCGGCCATCGGCATCGCCGCTGATGTGCGGCATATTCCGCACCCGATCATGGACGCTCTGTGGAGCGGGGAGCAGCTGCTCGATGTCGCTGCGAACACCGGTGTCGGCTTGCAGACCCGTTCAACCGTGACCTCGTCCGAGCCTGCCACGGTGTCGCGCGGTGCGCAGCGGTTCCAACTCGCGCAGCTAGTGCAGCATCTCGCTCCCAACATCCATCACTGGAACTCCAGCACCGTGTTCTCCATCGACCGGCTCCGCACCGACATCGGCTGGGAGCCTCAACACACTTTCGAGTCGATGGTCGACCACACGCTCGGCTGGTACCACGATGCCGGCCTGGCCCGGAATCAGACCGTCGACTGGGGTTTCGAGGATTCGATCCTCGCAACCCTCGACGACCTGGGGGAATAAGCCTCCACGTCAAGTCCGACCCAGCGCGGGATTATGCGATCAGAGTGGTGTGTGATCTATCGTTCCAGCATGGCGATAGACGGACTCGATCTCATATCTCCGGTTCGCTACGGCGAGTCGGGCCAACCTCATGCCCAGTGGGAGCAGCTTCGCAAGGAGCCGCTGCAGTATTTCAAGACCGAACAACGTGAGCCGTTCTGGGCCGTCACCAGACACGCCGACATCGTTGAGATCTCTTCCCGCCCCGAGGACTTCTGCAACAGCGGTGGAATCGTCGTGTTGACCGACGAACAGGCGGAGCGACGGGCCAGAGGTTATCCGGTCCAGATGAAGACGATCATCGAGATGGACCCGCCGGACCATCGCATGTTCCGCAAGGTGGCCAGCGGTTTCTTCACACCTCGAGGTATCGAGAGACTCGACGAGATCGTGGAGGCCAGCGCCCGCAACGTCATCGACAGTCTCGATTCCGAGGGCGAAGCGGACTTCGTGGAGACAATCGCCCAGAAGCACCCCCTGCGGGTCTTGGCGACGATTCTTGGAATCGAGCCGGACCAGGAGACCCAGCTGCTGGAGTTGACCACCCAACTGCTCGCCAGCGAAGACCCGGAGCTTCGACGCGAGGGCGAGGATCGTCACGAGGCCAGCTTCGACTTGATGATGGACTTCTTCAACATGTTCAACACGATCATTCAGGACCGCCGTGCCAACCCCCGCGATGATCTGGCGAGCATGCTGGCCAACGCAACCTTCGAGAACGGCGAAGCTCTGGGAGACATCGAAACGCTCGGTTACTACCTGATCATCTTCAACGCCGGGCACGACACCACCCGCCATTCTCTGACCGGGGCGTTCCAGGCATTCCTCGAGAATCCCGATGAGTTGAAACGCCTGCGTGAAGACCCGAGCCTGCTCAAGACCGCCGTCGAAGAGGTGGTCCGCTACACGGCACCGGTCAACTACATGAAACGGACCGCGACCCGCGATCTCACCTACGACGGCCAGGAAATCAAAGAGGGCGACATCCTTGCGCTGTTCTACGCTTCAGGCAGCCGCGACGAGACCGTCTTTGAGGATCCGCACCGTTTCGACATCGGTCGCAGCCCCAACCGGCATCTCGGTTTCGGTTGGGCCGAGCACTACTGTCTCGGTGCCCATCTGGCCCGGGCCAGCATCAAGGCGCTGCTGGCGCAGCTGGCCTCGCGGTTCGAGTCGATGGAGCCGGCCGGTCCTGCGGAATATGTCGCGTCGAGCTTCGTAGTGGGGCCCAAGCACCTGCCAGTTAGCTACAAACTGTTCGACTCCTGACCGTGACACTCGGCGAGCACCGATTTCAGGAACCGGGCTATCGCCTGACCGCAAGCGAGTTCATCACACAGGTGGCTGACGCCTGGGGTGACCGCAATCTCTGCGTGATCGAGCAGGACGCGCTGACTTTCAACCAGGCCTATGAACGGTCCACAGAGTTGGCCAAGGCGTTGTTGGCATCGGGGGTGCGGGCCGGAACCCATGTCGGGCTGCTGGCACCGAACGGCGGGGACTGGATCGTTGCTTGGCTCGCGGTGACGCGGATCGGCGCGGTGGCCGTGCTGCTGAACACCTATTACAAGCCCCGCGAACTGAACTGGGTTCTCGAGCACAGCGATGTCGAAGTGCTGCTCACCGTCGAGGGTCATCTCGGCAACAACTATGTCGAACGGCTCGAGTCGATCGTGGACGGACTCGAAGGCGCGACCGCCGGTGAATTGAGCGTCGCCAGCCATCCGGCGTTGCGCAGCGTGTGGATGTGGGGCGACCGGAATCCGTCGTGGGCGGGACGCATCGACGATCTCGTCGGCTCGGCCGGACAGACCACCGACGCTGAACTGCGTGCTGCCGAAACCGCCGTCGCGCCCGGCGATCCGATGATCGTGATGTACAGCTCCGGCAGCACGGGCAATCCCAAAGGCGTGGTCCATTCCCATGCGGGAGTGATCGGCCACCCCTACAACCTGCTGCAGTTCCTCGATCGCCGGGCCGGTGAGGTCGTCTACACGCCGATGCCGCTGTTCTGGGTCGGCGGGATCACCTACGTGTTGATCGCGAGCATGCACGCGGGCACCACGATCATCTTCGAGCATCAGTTCGAACCGGAGGCGACCCTGAGGTTGATCGAACGCCATCGGGTGAACCATGTCGTCGGCTGGCCGCACATGGCCAAAGCGCTCGTCGAGCACCCGACCGCCAAGCAGCGGGACCTCTCCTCGGTGCGTTCGGGCAGCATCGAAGAGTTCCTGCCTGAGCATGTCCGCATCGACGATCCGGAGCTTCGGCCCAACGCTCTGGGAATGACCGAGTCGCTCGGGCCGCACTCGATCGAGGTGATGGGCGGCGAACTGCCTCCCACCAAGCGGGGTTCGTTCGGTCGGTCGGTGCCGGGCGTGCAGCATCGCATCGTCGACCCGGCGTCGGGGGCGGAGCAGCCGCTGGGAGAAATGGGCGAGATACACATCAAGGGTTACTCGCTGATGGTCGGTCTGTTGAAGACCGACCCCACCGACGTGTTCACGCCCGACGGCTGGTTTCCAACCGGTGACGCCGGTTGCCTCGACGCTGACGGACACCTGTATTTCAAGGGTCGTATGGGCGACCAGATCAAGTCTTCGGGAATGAACATCACGCCACGCGAGGTGGAGATCGTCCTCGAGGAGCAGGAAGAGGTGATGGACGCCTACGTGATGGGCGTGCCGAGTGCGAAACGCGGCGAAGATGTCGCTGCCGCAGTTGTTCTTCGGCCCGGCGAGTTCTGTGAACCGGCCGAGCTCAAGGCCCGCGTAAAACAGGAGTTGTCGAGCTACAAAGTGCCTCGTCACATCGCGGTGTTCCGCTCGCACGACGGGCTCCCCTGGCTGGACAGCGGCAAAATCGACCTGACTGCGCTCGGCCGGCTGCTGGCTGAGCGTTTCGGCAGCTGAGTCCGCTTTGCAATTGCCCACTAGCGCGCCTGTACGCTCCGATCATCAAATCAATCATTCCCAAGGAGGCCGTCCAGTGGCCGAAAACAGTCCGAAGAAACCGATCGCAGTGTTGGCCGTTCTGGCCATGGTGGCGGCGGTGCTCGCGTCGCTGACGCTGTCCGCTGGAGCACAGACGCCTCAACCCGTCAGCGCCGACACCTTCACGCTCACCATCTTGCACAACAACGACGGCGAGTCGAAGCTGCTGCCCGACGATGAGGCCGGGTTCCCCGGCGTTGCCCGCTTCGCCGCTGAGATGAAGTTGATGCAGGCGGCCGCTGAGTCGGCCGGCGATGGTGTCATCACGCTGACTTCGGGTGACAACTTCCTGGCTTCCCAGGAACTGGGGGTCTCCTTGGCTCGCGAGGGCGCCCTGTACGACTCGATAGCTCTGAGCGGGCTGTACGACGCCATGGCGCTGGGCAACCATGACTTCGACCTCGGACCCGAGGTGACGGCTCGCTTCATCGAGGGCTTCGACCCGGCCATCCCGTTCCTGTCCGCCAACGCCGACTTCTCGGGCGAGCCCGTGCTCCAGGCACTGGTTGAGGCGGGGACCTTGGCCGCGAGCACGATCATCGAAACCGGAGGGCAGCAGATCGGCGTTATCGGGGCCGTCACACCGCAGCTTCCCAACATCTCCTCTCCCCGCAACGTTGTGATCTCCGATGTGTTGACCGCAGTGTCGGCAGAAGCTGAGTCGCTGACCGAGCAGGGGGTCGACAAGATCATCCTGGTCAGCCATCTCCAGGACGTCGACGAGGAGATCGCCTTCATCGCCTCCCTGTCCGGTGTCGACGTGGTCATCGCCGGCGGAGGTGACGACCTGCTCCGCAACGACGGCGACACCTGTATGCCTGACGACGAACCGGCCGGCGCCTACCCGACCCTGGTCGCCGACTCCGACGGTGTCGACGTTCCGGTGATCACCGCGCCCGGCGGCTACCGCTGTATCGGTGCGCTCACCGTGACCTTCGACGGCGACGGCAACATCGTCGACACGGCCGGCCGTTCCGTGGGAGTCAGCCTCGAGGTGACGCCCGATCCCGATGTTCAGTCCAACGTGGTCGAGCCTCTCGCCGCGGCAGTGGCCGAGGTCGACGCCGACGTGATCGGCACCAGCGAGGTCGACTTGGACGGACGCCGCGCCATGGTGCGCACCACATCCACCAACCAGGGCAACCTGCACGCCGACGCCCTCCGGGCCACCGGCACCAACCTCGCCGACGCGTTCGGGATCGAGGCACCCGACGTCGCCATCCAGAACGGCGGCGGCATTCGCAACGACGCGGTGATCCCCGCCGGTGACGTCACCACCGGCGACACCTGGGACATCGCCCCGTTCCGCAACTTCGTGGTGGTGATAGAGATCCCGCGTGAGACCTTCCATGTGCTGCTCGAGCAGGCAGTCGACCGGATCCCCGGCGCCGGCGGCCAGTTCGCACAGATCTCGGGGTTCACCATGTCCTACGACCCGGCGGCCACGGCCCGTGAAACCGACCGCGCGGGTGACTGCTCGCTCATCGGCGACCCGGGTGCCAGAGTGCGCGATGTGGTCCTCGATGACGGGACTGTCATCGTCAAAGACGGTGCGGTGGTGCCCGGCGATCCGCTGATGCTGGCAACCATCGACTTCCTCGCCGGCGGCGGGGACTGCTACCCGCTCGCCGACCTCGAGTTCACCAAGCTGGGCGTCAGCTACCAGCAGGCGCTCGCCGACTACATCTCGACTGACCTGGGCGGCACGATCACCGCGGCCGACTACCCGGTCGGAGGCGACAACCGCATCGTCGCGGTCACGCCCGAGACGGAACCCGAACCGGAACCTGAGCCCGAGCCCGAACCGGAACCTGAGCCGAAGACAGTTACCGTGGTTCGAGGCGACACCCTTTGGAGGCTTGCCACCATCCACCTGGGCTCCGGAGCGCGATGGCCGGAGATCTTCGAGCTGAACAAGGACAAGCCCCAGGCCGATGGAAGGAGCTTTACCAACCCGCACCTGATTCTGATCGGATGGGTGCTGGAACTGCCGTCTGCCTGACGCTCGCGATCCACGACCCCAACCGGAACGGTGCGAACTGTTCTAGGTTGGGGTCGCGCGATCGTTTCACAGGAGACAGCCAGATATGACCCGCTCAAACCGTGTCGACAACAGCAGCGCCGGTCAGGACGTTGTTGATCAAGGCGTTGTTGATCAGGACGTTGTTGATCAAGACATTGTTGATCAAGACATCGCCGATGAGCTCGTGTCGGTGGTCGCGGCCTGGATCGACCGTGACGTGATCCCGCGCGCCCGCGAGTTCGAGCACGCCGATGAGTTCCCTCAGGAGATGTTCGAGCAGATGTGCGAGTTCGGGCTTTTCGGAGCGACCATCGGCCGCGAATACGGAGGTCTCGGGCTTGGCGGGAAGACCTATGCCCGCTTGATCGAGGAGCTCAGCCGAGGGTGGATGAGCCTGTCGGGAATCCTCAACACCCACAAGATTGCCTCGGTCATGATCGAACGGTACGGCACGCCCGAACAGCGCGACAAGCACCTTCCCAGGATGGTCGACGGCCAGTATCGGGCTGCCTTCTCCCTGTCGGAGCCCGACAGTGGCAGCGATGCGGGCGCCCTGCGCTGCAGAGCGGTCAAGGACGGCGATGAGTGGATCATCAACGGCACCAAGATGTGGGTCACCAACGGTGAGCGGGCTTCGCTGGTCATGCTGCTCGCCCGCACCCCCGATGATCGTGTGACGTGTTTCATCGTCGAGAAGGAGCCGGGCAGCGAGTTCGAGGGGATACGCACGTCCAAGCACATCCGCAAGCTGGGTTACAAGGGTCTGGAGACGGTCGAGATGAGCTATGTCGACCAGCGTGTTCCAGACGCCAACCTGCTCGGCGGTCCCGAAGGTCTGGGCAACGGGCTTCGCTACGCCCTGTCCGCGCTGGAACTGGGCCGGATCAATATTGCCGCACGCGCCGTCGGGGTCGGCCAGGCGGCTTTCGACGCGGCGATGAAGTACAGCCAGGAGCGGGAGACCTTCGGCAAGCCGATCTTCGAGCATCAGGCGATCGCTTTCAAGCTCGCGGAGATGGCCACGAAACTGCAGGCTGCGCGCCTGATGACCTACGACGCCGCCGAGAAATACGACTCGGGCCAGCGGATAGACCTCGAAGCGGGAATGGCGAAACTGTTCGCCTCCGAAGCGGCGTTCGAGATCTGCACCGACGCTCTGCGCATCCACGGCGGCAACGGCTACACCCAGGAGTACGACGTGGAGCGCTACTTCCGGGATTCACCGCTGATGATCATCGGCGAGGGCACCAGCGAGATCCAGAAGATGGTAATCGCCCGCAAACTCCGCGAGCGTCACGCGATCGAGTGACAGCCAAGATCCGACCGTGCCGCAACCTCTCACGCCCCGGCCTCAGCCCGACGAACGGTTTCGGGCACTTTTCGAGCCGCGGGGAATCGTGGTGGCCGGGGTTGCCAGTCATCCCGGCAAATTCGGCTTCGTGGCCTATCACAACATCAGAGCCTGCGGTTACCGCGGGGCCCTGTACGGGACCAACCTTGAGGAGGTCGAGGTTCTCGGCGAGCGAACCTACCGGTCTGTGGCCGACGTGCCCGACGCTGACCTCGACCTAGTTTTCTTGTGTGTACCCGCCACAGTTTCAGCTCAGGTTCTGCGTCAAGCCGCGGACCGCGGGATAACCGCTGCGTTCGCCACCTCCGCGGGTTACGCCGAAACTGGAGCCGACGGACGACGGCTCCAAGAAGAACTGGCCACGCTCGCCCAAGACCTTGGAATCCTTTTGGCCGGACCCAACGGCCAGGGGTTGATCTCCACGCCGGTCGACCTGTGCGCTCAGATCGTGGCGCCGATGCCACCGGCAGGGCGCATTGGAATCGCCAGCCAGTCAGGCGGGTTCGTGTCTGCGTTCGCCAACCTCGCGCGCCAGTCATCGGTGGGGATCAGCCGCGCGGTCTCGGCCGGCAACAGCGCTCAGGTGGGTGTGGTCGACTTCATGGAGTGGTTCGTTTCTGACTCCGAGACGAGCGTCGGTCTCGGATACATCGAAGACGTCGCACCCGACACGATCGAGCGGCTCGCCGCTGTGTGCGCGGAGATGCCTGTGGTCCTGGTGCGGGGAGGGCGCAGTACACGCGGCGCCGATGCCATTCGGGTTCACACCGGGTCAGAGGCTCGAAGCGACTCCATAGACGAGGAGCTGCGCGAAGCGGGTGTGATCATGGCGTCCAGTGTCGGTGAGGCATACCGGGTCGCGGCGACCTTCGCCACCCAGCCTCTGCCCGGTGGACCCCGAACTGTGGTGTTCGGCACAGCCGGGGGTTGGGGCGTTGTGACCGCCGACGCGGTCGAGGCCGGCGAGTTGGAACTGATCGATCTTCCCGTTGATCTGCTCGCCGAGATCGACCAGCGGGTGCCTCCCCGTTGGAGCCGCGCCAACCCGGTCGATCTCGCCGGCGGCGAGACCCGTGACACGATCCCTGAACTGCTGCCGATCATCGCCGCTCATCCCGACGTCGATGCAGTGATCTACCTGGGGCTCGGAATCCAATCGAACACTGCTGCTCTGGAGCAGGCGGGCCGCTATTACCCCGAGTACGGGCTGGAGCGGGTCGTCGAATATCACCGGCGCCAGGACACCCGTTTCGCGCAAGCGGCCGACGCCGCCGGTCGTGCCACGAACAAACCTGTGATCGCAGTCACCGAGTTGTCGCTCACCAACCCTGAGAATCCGGGTCCCGCCGCGGTGCGGGCGAGCGGGCGCTTCTGTCATGGATCAGCGGACGAAGCTGTCTCGGCGCTGGAACACATGTGGCGTTACGCACGCCGAAAGCGCTACAAAACCTGAACCCGCCGCTAGCTGGACGTAAGCCTATGAGCGAGACAGACACACATATCGGATTGACGCTGAACGAGTCGAGGATGCCGCGACCCGCTGATCCGTACCGTCGCGGCGCCCCCAACGTGATCATGATCGTGCTCGATGACTGCGGATTCGGTCAGCTCGGCTGCTACGGGTCACCGATCGACACGCCCAACATCGACCGTCTCGCCGAGCGGGGCCTGCGCTTCACCAACTTCCACACCACCGCCGTGTGTTCACCGACCCGGGCCAGCGCGTTGACCGGGCGCAACCATCATCGGGTCGGCATGGGGATGCTGCCCGACATGCCCCTGCCGTTCCCCGCCTACACCGGGGTCATGCCCGCCAGTGCCGCCACCCTGCCCGCAGTTCTGCGCGAGGAGGGCTGGGTCACGTGGGCGATCGGTAAATGGCATCTGAGTCCACGCGACCACCGCGGCCCCGCCGGCCCGTTTCATACCTGGCCGACCGGTGTCGGATTTGATCGCTACTACGGCTTCCTCGGCGGCGAGGACAACCAGTGGACTCCCGATCTGGTGCGTGACCAGTCTTACGTGAGACCGCCTCGTACTCCCGAGCAGGGCTATCACTTCACCGAAGACATCGCCGATGAAGCCATTGCCAACATTCGTCAACTGCGGATCCATCAGCCTGACCGACCGTTCATGCTGTACTGGGCGACCGGCGCTCCCCATTCGCCTCATCAGGTGCCCGCCGAGTGGATCGACGCCTACGCCGGTCGTTTCGACGCGGGCTGGGACGTCATCGCCGAGCGCACCCTTGAGCGCCAGAAGGAGCTCGGCATTGTCCCTGACGATGTGGAGTTGCCGGCCCGTCCCGATTGGGTGGCCGAATGGGACACGCTCCCGGCGGACGAGAAGCGTCTCTACGCACGGCTGCAGGAGGTGTTCGCCGCTTTCCTGACCCACACCGACGCCCAGATCGGCCGCATCCTCGACCAGCTCGAAACGGCCGGCGAGCTCGACAACACCATGATCGTGTTGATCTCCGACAACGGTGCGTCGGGCGAGGGCGGGCCGCACGGGTCGACGAACCACATGGCGCAACTCAACGACAACTTCGAGGAAGTCTCGCAGCTGCTCGAGGAGATCGACACTGCCGGCGGCCATCAGGGCTACAACCACTACCCGTGGGGTTGGGCCCATGCAGGCAACACTCCGCTGAAACGCTGGAAGCGCTACACCTTCGAAGGCGGCGTGAGAGATCCGTTGATCCTGCACTGGCCCGCCGCTGTCGAAGATCCCGGAGGGATCCGGGACCAGTATTGCCATGCCATCGACCTGTGGCCCACGGTGCTCGACCTACTCGATGTGTCCCAACCCGCCGAGGTGCGCGGGGTGGCTCAGATGAGTGTCGACGGCGTGTCGCTGCGAGGTCCGATCTCCGATGCTGCCGCCCCCTCCGTTCGCACCAGCCAGTACTACGAATGCTGGGGTCATCGGGCGATGTACCACCAGGGTTGGAAGGTCGTGACCGATCACGTCAACCAGCTGAACCCCTACGAACGCGAGATGATCGAGGGCAGCGCCGATTTCCATCAGGACAGCTGGGTCCTCTACGACACCAGCGCCGACTTCTCCGAGAGCCGCGATCTCGCTGCTGAGCATCCCGAGAAACTCCAGGAGCTGGTCGATCTGTGGTGGGTGGAGGCCGAGCGCAATCAGGTGCTGCCCATCGACGACTCGGCGACAGCGCGTTTTGCCCACACGTTCGTGCCCTATGCCGGTTACCGCAGGCGTTACGAACTCGACGCCGGCGAGCGTGTGGCGGTCTACTCCGGGCCGTTGCTGTTCGGCGGGATCACAGCCGCGGCCGAACTCCACAGTCCGCTGGGCGACGCACAGGGCGTGATCATCGAGCAGGGCAACTGGATAACGGGATGGTCGTGGGTCGCCCTGCAGGACGAGATCGCCGTGTTCATCGCCTCGCCGGGAAGGGGGCGCCACAGGGTCGGCGCGCCGCGCCCTGACGATGCCCAGGTGCTCGGTGTCGCGCTCGGCGCTTCAGGTGCTGACGGGACCGAGGTGACACTGTTGGCCGACGGGTCAGAGATCGGCGGCGGTGTCATCGCCGCGCCGCTCCCCCGGGTCATGAGCACGAACGGCAGTTGGCTGACGGTGGGTTACAGCGATCCGTTCCCGGTGGACGACGCCTATTCGCCGCCGTTTTGCCTTGAACCGTTGGTGCGGGTGGTGATTGACGCGGGTCCGCCGAAGATGCCCGCTTTCAGCGAACTCCTCGAAGAAATCATGCGCCACCAGTGATCCGAGACGCGGCGGCTTCGCAACCCACTGACTGCCACGGGAGCCTCTGGAGGTGCTGATTGATCTGTTCGCCGCGGCGCCTCAACGCCAGGACCTGATCGTTTGCGGCGACCGGCGGGTGTCGAGCACGCAGACAGTCGATCAGGCACTGGCCTTGGCGGCGGCGTTCAACGCTCGAGGCATAGGCCACGGCGACCTCGTGGCGTTCCAGATGCCCACCGGGATCGATGCCGTCGCCCTGTACCGGGCGTGTTGGCGCATCGGCGCGGTGGCCGTGCCGGTCCATCCGAGGGCCGGGGCGGCACAGATCGCCGACCTGATCGAGCGGGCACACCCGAGCCTGCTGGTCTCTCATGCGGGTCTGGCTCTCGCTTCCGAGCCGGGCGCGCTGGACATCGAGGATCTCAGCGGCGGAGAGGCGCCGGAGGTCGACTGCCGGGACACCGACGACGCCCTGGTGATGTTCACCTCCGGCTCGACCGGCAGGCCCAAGGGCGTGATCCACACCCACGCCACCCTTGGGATCAAGACCCGCCAGATCGCGGAGGTCCACGGCCTGGGGCACGACGATTGCGTGCTAATGCCCGCTCCTCTGGCGCACGTCTCGGGTCTGTTGCACGGGGTGCTGGTGCCGGCTGCTCTGGGTGCGAAGGCGGTGCTGATGCAGCGGTGGGATCCTGAGGCTGCGCTGCAGGCCATCGAGCATGAGCAGGTCACCTGGATGGTGGGGCCGCCGACTTTCTTCATCGACCTGATGGACGACCCGGCCTTTGATCGCGGGCGGGTGGAGTCGCTGCGGCTCGTCTCCTGCGGCGGGGCCGGTGTGACGCCGGCGTTCGCGCAGCGGGCGAGCCGGGAACTGGGCGCTGTGGTGAAGCGCACCTACGGCTCGACCGAAGCGCCGAGCGTCACCACGAGCCGCTTCGATGATCCAGTCGAGCAGATGATCCATACCGACGGCCGGGCGTTCGGCGACACTCGTATTCGGGTCGACGACCAGGGCGAGTTGTGGGTGTCGGGGCCTGAGATCTGCCGCGGCTACCTTGGTCCAGCCGACACTGCCGCGGCCTTCGAGGGCGGATGGTTCCGCACGGGCGACCTCGGCGTGATCGACGACGGCCGGCTCACTATCACCGGCCGTCTGGGCGAACAGATCATCCGCGGCGGCGAGAACATTTCTGCGACAGAAGTGGAGAACCACCTCGAGTCTCACCCCGCTGTCAGCGAGGCCGCTGTCTTGGGCGAGCCGCACGACCGGCTGGGCGAACGAGTCGCCGCGTTCGTGGTGGCTGACGAGGCTTTCGACCTCGAAGCCTGCCGCTGGTGGTTCCAATCCGAAGGAGCGACCAGTTTCGCCTGCCCCGAACGCCTCGTGCACGTCTCGGAGATGCCGGTCCTCGCTTCTGGCAAAATCGACCGCGCCGCGCTCGCCGCGCGGCTCTCGATCTCGGCTGATGAACTAGGGTGAGGAGCACCACGACACCCGAATCGTCTAGACCCCGGAGGTTGCGAGGCGATGTCTGAACTCCTGAAGTCCGTGTTGCTCGGATTCGTGGTCTTCTGGGTCCTGATCTTGATCGGTGGGGCCGTGAGCAGCTTCGAGTTGTTGCTGATTCTCCTAATCTCGCTCGGCGCCGGACACTTTCGACACCGCTGGAGCCGTCGACGTGCGCAAAATGCCGAATGATGGCTCTTTGACGGGCACTGCGCGATGCTGAAGACGTGAGCGAGAGGATGCGGGCTGCGGTTTATCACAAGGCCGGGGAAATCGAGATCGCAGAGATGTCGGTGCCGGTTCCCGAAGGGGGCGAGGCACTGATCGAGATCGACTATTGCGGCATCTGCGGCACCGACCTGCACATGATGCTGGACGGCTGGGGGATGCCGGGTTCGGTGTTCGGTCACGAATGGTCGGGCCGGGTCGTCGATGCCGCCGACTCCGGCCTGAGCGAGGGAACCCGGGTGGTAGGTCTTCCTTTTGTGGGATGCGGGAGCTGCGAACCGTGCCGTTCCGCTCGCCCGAGCCTCTGCGAGCAGCGGCCGGATGCAGGCACTTCGCTGGAGCGTGGCGCGTTCTCGCAGTACCTGGTGGCCGAACCCCGCCAGCTTGTTCGGGTTCCCGACCACATTGATCAGGCCGGCGCGGCGTACACCGAACCGCTGGCTGTGGCCCTCCATGCGGTGACCAACTCGAAGATCGGCGCCGATGACCGTGCGCTCGTGTTCGGTGCCGGACCTGTCGGCGCGGCGATAATCGCCATCCTTGTGGCCCGAGGAATACGCGTCGCCGCCGTTGAGCTCGCCGACGTGCGGTTGGAGCTGGCCGCGGCGCTCGGGGCCAGCGTCTTTCGGCCCGACGAGCTCACCGTTCCCGACCATCCCGGTGAAACGCCCGAGGGGGGCCATCACGTGGTCTTCGAGTCATCGGGCGCACGGTCCGCCTCGGAGACGGGTCTGACTCAGCTGCTCCCGGGGGGCACGCTGGTGATCGTCGGCACCGGGCTCGATTTCCCACGGCTCGACACCAACCGGGTGATCCTCAACGAACTCCACATAACGGGGGCTTTCAACTACGACGCCGGCGGGTTCGATGCCGCGCTCGACCTGATCGCTTCGGGCGCGTTGCCGCTGGATCTGTTGATCCACCCGGAAACCGTCGGCCTCGAGGGGATGCTCGACGCCATGACGCAACTACGATCAGGCGAGATCGCAGGAAAGGTTCTGGTCACACCATGACAGAGTTCTCAGGGCCCAAACGCTTCAACCATGTGGCGATGAGCATGCCCGCCGACTCGCTCGACGAAACCGGCAGGGCAGACATCTGCCGGTTCTACTCCGAAGTGTTCGGTTGGCAGGAGCACCCCTCCATGACCGAGGACCGCAAACGCCTGGTCATGGGTGTCCACTCCTATGACCAGTTCGTGTTTCTCATCGCCGACGAGGAGCCGATGCGGGCCCCGCGCCTGGACCACTTCGGTCTCGCGGTCGACAGCATCGAGGAACTGCACGAGGTGTTGGACCGCGCCAAGGCTCTGGCCTCCACCGACGACCGGATCGACATCATCGACTACGAGGTCGAGGACCACGGCGTGTTGAAGCTGCACAGTTTCTACGTCGGCTATCTGCTGCCGATGATGGTCGAGGTCCAGTACTTCGAGTTCGCCTCTTAGCCCCGCCTCGCCTAGCCTGGCCGCCCACCGCCTAGCCGCCCACCGCCCGAAGGCTCCACTATCTCTCGGCGCGGTAGCGCTTGGGGTCGTTCTCGTTGTCGGCGGCGGCGATGCGATCGGTCACGTCGGTCAACTCGGCGCGGGCCTCACGGCCGTAGCGCGGGTTGGGTTTGACCACGTCTCCGGGCAGGGGCGGCAGCCCGAACGAGGAGTACACGACCTTGCGGGGCCGCTCGATCTGCGGGTGGGCCCGGTGCAGAGTGTCGCTGCAATGCACGGTGACGTCGCCTGTGTTCGTCTCCAACATCCGCGGCTGAAGGTCAAGTCTCGGATCGCGCCCGGTGGCCATGGTGTTGGCGCGATGCGATCCGGGGATCACGCCGAGCGCGCCGCTCACCCGGTCGGCTCCCGTGACGCTGATCCCGGTGGTCATTCCGTTGCACATGTAGGAGTGGCGGCCCTGTCCGCAGTCCTTGTGCCAGGGAAGATCCGACAGCCCCTTGACTATCCCGAGCGGCTTGACCAGACCTTCGGCGCCGCCCTTGTGCTGATGGCCGTCACCGGTCAGTTCGGTGAGCCACTGGTAGCGCTCGTCCTCCACGAGCTCGCGCAGCGCGGCTGACTTCTCCAAGAAGAACAGCACCCGCACGGCTTGGTCGACCCCGTCCTTGTCCTTGGCCCACCATGATTCGCCGTCGTCGGGGGTGGCCTTGGCGATCCATTCATCAATATCGGCACCGACCGTGTCCATCTCGTCGGGTTCGAAGATGCCCGTGAGGTGCAGGAACCCGGCCTCACCCAGAAAATGGGCCATCTCTTCGCGGTCGTCGTCGATCTTGAAGGTCCGGTCGAGGTCGAGTTCGTCGCCGTTGAGATCCACAAACGTCACGTCACCGGTTTCGTGGACCCTCCGCCCGTCGAGAAGGGCTCGAAACGCCGGTTCCCAACCGATCCATTCGTTGATGTTGCCGCTGGTCAGCTTCACCCGGGAGGTCATCGCCAGCCCCATCGTCGATTGATGGTCCTGGATCAGGTCCGACAGGGCATCGGCCGGCATCTCTGCGGTCACACCTGCGGGTTCGTCGCCTTCTTCGAGCACCAGCGTGTCGCCGCGGGCACGCAACGTGACCGCTCGATCCTCAACCCGCAGGTTGACCGGCGGAAGCTCCTTGTAGGAGACGCCACGACCCGCCAGCGCACCGTGTTCAGAGATCGCTTCGGGCAGCACCGAGTCGAACACTTCGTCGCGTTCCAAGTCGCGTACGTTCTTTTCGAGTCGGGATCGGCAGTCAATCGACATGTGAACCTCCTCTGACTTTGCGGCGATGCGTGCCGGCGGCGCGGGTTGATTGGCGAACGAACTTGCCCGCAGGTTGAGACTAACCGTCTCATCGTGCCTCAAGTCAGCACCGAACCGCCACTTTCGAGCCGCCGGGTCAACATCTCGGCGAGACGGGTCCGGTGATGCCGGGCGTCGCCGAACACGGTCCGATCGAGCTGAACCCGTTTGAGGTAGAGGTGGACATCAGATTCCCAGGTGAAGCCGATCCCGCCGTGTACCTGCAGCGCGCTCTCGGCGACTCGGAGGGCCGCGTCGCTGCACCAGGTCTTGGCGGTGGACGCTGCCACCGACGCCTCGAGGTCGTCAGCGCCGATGGCCCAAGCCGCGTGGTAGACCGCCGAGCGCATGCCTTCGACGTCGACGAGCATGTCCGCGCAACGGTGCTTGATCGCCTGGAAGCTGCCGATCGGGCGACCGAACTGTTGGCGTTGTTTGGCGTACTCGACGGCCAGGTTCATCACCGCTTCGGCCGCGCCGAGCATTTCTGCGCTGTGATACAACGCGGCCCGGTCGAGGTGGGCGTTGACCGCGGCGCTGTCGCCGATCGTCTGGGCTGGTGCATGGTCGAGGGTGATCCAGGCCAGCTCGCGGGTCTGGTCCATGGCCGGCTCGGGCGTTCGCTCCACGGCTGCGAGTTCGACGGCCACGAGTTCATCCGCGCAGGGCACGACGAGCACATCGGCAAGGGCGCCGTAGATCACGGGTTCGGGTCGGCCCGAGACCGTGCCGTCCGAGTTCCGCAGCAGCGGTGTTTTGGCGGCGGTCGCTATCGCCTCGCCGCCGATCAGCTTCTCTCCCCACTGCGAATCGATCAGAACCGCCAGACCCAACAGTTGCTGCGTGAGTGGCACCGGCGCAAGGTGTGCCCCGACCTGTTCGAGCAGAACCGCTGTTTCCACCGTGCCGAGTCCCAGACCACCATGGGCTTCGGGCACTGCGATAGCCGTCCACCCCTGGGCGACCATCGCCGCCCACAGACCACTGTCGAAACCTCCCGTTTGTGCTGCGGCCCTCACCTGTTCGATCGAACACTGTGCGGCCAGCAGTTCTGACGCCGCGCCCCGCAGTGCCACCTGATCAGCCGAGAGCTCAAAGTCCATCGTCAATCAATCTAGGTGCCGAGCGTGTGAGCCGCGTCCGCCAGCCTGCTTCTGATAGACCAACAGCGTGGACTTGTCGCCGACTGTTGAGCAGGCTCGCTTTCGCCGGGAGTGCCGTGAGTGGCTTCGGGCCAACCTCGACTGGGAGTACGGGGTCGGGTTTCCACCGCAGTTCGACGACCTCGCCGACGAGGTGGAGTACCTGCGCGGCTGGCAGCGGCGCCTGGCCGAGGCCGGCTATGTGGGCGTGACCTGGCCCGTCGAATACGGCGGACGTGACGCCGGCCCGCTCGACCACTACATCCTGCAGGAGGAACTGGCCAGAGCCCGAGCCCCGGAACTCGTGGGACGTATCGGCGTCAACCTTGTCGGAAACACCCTGCTGGCACACGGAACCGACGAGCAGAAGGCTCGCTGGTTGGCCGACATCCTCAACGCTCGGCAGCTGGTCTGCCAGCTCTTCTCCGAACCCGATGCCGGCTCCGATCTGGCGTCGCTGTCCACCCGTGCCGTCGCGGTCGACGGCGGTTGGGAGCTCTACGGCCAGAAGGTCTGGACCTCGTATGCCCAGTTCGCGGACTGGGGGCTCTGCCTGGCCCGCACCGATCTGGACGCTCCCAAGAGGCGCGGCATTTCGATGTTCATGGTCGACATGTCCGCTGACGGCTTGGATGTTCGTCCGTTGCGTCAGATCACCAATGAGTCCGACTTCAACGAGGTGTTCCTCGACGGTGTCTTCGTCGCCGAGGACCAACTCATCGGGCCGCTGCACGGCGGCTGGGCGGTTGCGGGCGCCACGTTGAACCACGAACGGGGAACCAACCCGCGCCAACTCGTCATTCACAGCCAACTGCTCGAGGAGCTCTTCGCCCTGGCCGCCCAGCGCGGCCTGTTGAGCGACGCGAACACGCAACAGGACCTAGCCCAGGCCTTTGTCGAACTGCGCCTGTTCCAACTGCAGAACTGGCGTGCCCTGTCGTGCGCTCAGCACGGCAGCGAACCCGGTGGCGAGACGGCCACCGCCAAGCTCTACTGGAGTGAGATGAGCCAGCGACTGCATCGTTGCGCCCTGGAAGTGCTCGGCGATGAGGCGCCACTATGGCGCGGCGCTGTCGGCAATCCCGCCGACGGGCGTTGGCAGCGGTCCTGGTTGTACTACCTGGCCTCCTCGATCTTCGCCGGCACCAACGAGATCCAGCGCAACATCATCGCCGAACGCACGCTGGGCCTGCCCCGAGAACCCGTCGCGGCCAACGAAGTCACATAAGGTAAGTCCCACAAGATGCGGGATCGGCGCTTTCAACTGTGCGCAGATCCTGGGAGAATCAAGACATGACCGAATTCTCGACGATCACCTACGAAGTCGACGGAGCCGTGTGCGTCATCACCATGGATCGTCCCGAGGTCGCCAACGCGCAGAACACCGAGTTGCTAGATGAGATCGACGCCGCCTTCGACCTCGCGGATGCCGACGACGACGTTCGCGTGGTGATTCTGGCCGGAAACGGCAAGCACTGGTCTGCGGGGCACGACCTCAAAGCGCTGGTAGGTGACGTGGAACCCGACGAGTGGCGGCTGATGCGGGAGACCCCCGAGGGCAAGTGGCACCACGAGAAGGTCATGTACTTCGACCGGTGCCTGCGCATCAGAGACTTCCGCAAGCCGACCATCGCCGCGGTGCAGGGCAAGTGCATCGCCGCGGGCGTGATGCTCGCCTGCATGTGCGACTTGATCGTGGCCTCAGACGACGCTTCGTTCCAGAACCCGGTGCTGCGAATGACGGGGGCGGGCGTCGAGATCCTGGTTGAGCCTTGGGAGATGCCCGCTCGCAAGGCCAAGGAGTTCCTGCTCACCGCCGAGAGCTTCTCAGCTTCGCAGGCGGAGACTCTGGGGATGGTGAACCTGGTGGTTCCCCGAGCAGATCTGGCATCCGCGGCCCGGGAGCTGGCCGACAAGGTCGCGTTGGTTCCTCCGGCCACAGCTCAAGTCGTGAAACGCTCGATCAACAAGACGCTGGACCTGCAGGGCCAGCGTGACGCTTGGGACTACCACTTCCAGGCGCACCATTGGATGCACAACACCGCAACCGCGCTGGGCGCTCTTGAGGCCCGCAAGTCCAAGGGTTCGATGGCCGAGGTTTTCGCCGAGCACCGCGACCCGTGATTGCTGCGACGGCAGCCATGTTCAGTCCTTGACCTTGTCCTGAAGCCGGTCTTCGGCTTCGCCTGAGTCGGGGGCTTCGCCGGGGTTCTCGTCCGGGTCTGGAGTCTCGCCCGGGTCTTCCCCCGAGTCCTGACCGGCGTCCTCGTCTGGGTCCGGGGTTTCGGAGTCGTCTCGTTCAGCTCGTAGTGCCCGGCGGCGGGCGCTCGCCTGAACAGGCACCATGACGATCCGTGCGACCCCGATCGCGATGAGGGCGATCCCGGCGAGCACGACCGGGTCGACTTCCGCCAGCGATTCACCTGCCAGGACGATGACTCCCGCCGCGCCGAATATCAGCGCTGCCACCAGTGATACCAGGTCGGCCGATGCCGACTTGCTCTTCGGCGGGGTCTGTACGGTCATGTCTTCGTTCATGGGTCTGCTTCCTTAGTTCCGCGCCGGGAATCGCACCACTCGGACCTGCCCGACCCCGACGTCGATGTTGAACTGGAGTTCGTGGTCGCCGTTCGTGACGTGCGCAGCCTTCAGATTCACGCCCTCGTCGATCAGGTCGTACTCGACGAATCCTCTGATCTGGCCGGAGTACAGACTCTCTCCACAGATCGCCCTCTCCCTGCGGAAGTCTGGAATCTCCTTGTCGACCCCGTAGCCGTACTGTGCATCGACGCAATACAGCTGCCCGTCTTCGATCCTTGGCATCATCACGTGTTTGACGGTCACGTACTCGCCGCTGCTCAGCGTGCCCGCACCGATGTTGGTGTTGGCCCTGATCCTCAGATCGGCGGGCACCCTCAGGGTGAGGTCACCGACCGTGAGGCCGATGTTGTAGCGGCCTACGGCTGAGCGCAACGAGTCTCTGTCGAGGTTCCTCAGGTCCACCACGAGATCACCGATCCCATGGTTGATGTGACGGTCAAGCGCACTGATGTCGTCGGGCACGGTCTCGGCGTCGCCGTACCCCGACCACCATGAGACGTTGGTGTCGGAGAAGACGACCAACGGCGGCAGCAGCACCACGCCGAGGAGGATCAGCACCCAGTTCCTGCCCACGAAGACCGAGACCAGCAGACCTGCGGCGACGATCAGCAAGGCGATGGCGAAGAACTCGCCGAGGAGTATCCGTTCCATGTCGAGGCGATCCAGCAGGATTGCCCCTCCGGTGAGCACCAGCAGCGCGGCGAGGGTCAGGAACGTGACCGTGGACTGGCCACGCCGTTGAGCGCGTCGTTGTGCTCTGCGGTCTCTCCAGGTTTCTTTGGGTTCTGGCGGTTCAGCCCGTTCTGGCGGTTCAGCCCGCAAGGTGGCCCCCGGCCACTCCGAACCTGCCGCGGGGGGAGGAGGCGGCACCGGATTTGCAGTCGGTGCGGCCAGCGGCTCGGCCGGAGTGTCCAGGGGGGGCGACGACCGGCGGGGCCAGAAGACCAGCCCGACGCCGGCGACAATCAAAGCAAGCGCCAGATACGGCGCCGTGCTCGACACTTTGGTGAACAATTCGAACACGTTGCGACTCAGGAACGCGGTGATGAACAGCCCTGAGACGATCAACACGATTCCTGCGAGGTTGCGGAACCGGCGACTGGCGCCGCTTCGCAGGGCGTTGGCGAGGATGCTGCCCGAGTCACCGAGCGGCACGAGCAGCCAACTCACCAGATAGAGCGCCGGTCCGACCCCGCCGAGGAAGGCGAGGACGATGAACCCGATTCGGACGATCACGGGGTCGATTCCGAAGTAGTTCCCGAGTCCGCCGGCCACACCCGCGATCAGCCGATCGTCCTCGCTGCGGCGCAGAGCGGGCCAACGGAACTCGCGCTTCCCCTTGGAGGGATTCTCGGCGGGTTCTTCGGATTCGGTGTCCCCCGACTCGGTGTCGCCCGACTCGGTGTCGCCCGACTCGGTGTCGCCGGACTCGGTGTCGCCGGACTCGGTGTCGCCGGACTCGGTGTCGCCGGATTCCGCCGGCTCTGCGTGGTCGGATCCCGCCGGCTCTGCGTCGTCAGCCGGATCCTCAACCTCAGAATCGGTTTGCCCGGTGTCCTCGACTTCGGGGCCGGGAGCATCGGCGCTCTCGTCACCTTCTTCGGTGGTCGGCTCCTCCGAGTCGACAGGGGGGTCTTTGGCCATGGGTCCATTGTCCACCCCGACACAGCGAGCGCAAATAGGGGATGACCCTGAAATTTCCCTGATTCGCGAGTCGAAAATAAGGGTTGTCCCTCATGTGTTCGACGAGTTCATCGTGTCATCATCAAGACCATGATCACGCGTGTCTCAGCGTTGCCGCAACGGTCTGACCGTGACCGGTTGATCGCGGGCGTATGCGGTGGGATCAGCGCCCGACTCGGTGTGGACGTGACGATAGTGAGGGTGGCTTTCGTCGCCCTGACCTTGGCGTGGGTGGGTCTGCCTCTCTATCTGTTGGCTTGGCTGTTGTTCCCTCGGGCGGGTGCGGAGGGCGCTGTGGCTGCACAGGCGGTACCGGCGTCCACTGTCCGCAGACGTGCCTTGGGGCTGGCGTTGACGGCGGTGGGGTCGGTTCTGTTGGCGCGCCACCTTCGGTTGACCTTGCCCGACGTGGTCGTACTGCCTGCGCTGTGCGTTGCTTTCGGCATCGGTGTGGTTGTGTGGCGGGTTCAGCCCGTGGCTTCGGTCGGCAGGGCTTTCGCGGTTCGAATGGCCGGCGGCACGATTCTGGTTGCGTTCGGCATCGGGGTCCTGGTTGCGGCAAACCTGTCGCTGGGGGTGGTGCTCGACGGGCTGCTCTCCACGGTGCTGGTGGTGGGCGGGTTGGCGTTGATCCTCGGCCCCTGGGTGGCCGTGCTGCTGCGGGACCGACGCGCTGAGCGACAGCAGCGAATCCGTGCCGACGAGCGCGCCCAGGTTGCGGCGCATCTGCATGATTCGGTTCTGCAGACGTTGGCTCTGGTTCAGCGGTCGGACGACCCTGCCCACATGTCGGCTCTGGCGCGGCGGCAGGAGCGAGAGTTGCGCGGCTGGTTGTACGGGGAGAACTACGGTCCCAAGCAGGCCACGCTGAAGGTTGCCGTGGAGCACCTCGCAGGCGTGGTCGAGGATCGCCACGGGGCGGTGATCGATGTGGTGGTCGTGGGCGACACCGAACTCGACGCAGCAATGGAGTCTCTGGTGGCCGCGACGGGCGAGGCCATGACCAACGCCGCGAGGTGGTCGGGCCGGTCCGACATCGGCGTCTATGTCGAGGCGACCGAGGGCCAGGTCGAGGTGTTCGTCCGTGACCGCGGTGTCGGCTTCGATCCGGAGGCCGTCGGTGAGGAGCATCACGGCATCCGCGACTCGATCAAGGGCCGGCTGCGACGCCTGGGCGGCGAGTGCGAGATCGTCAGCTCCCCCGGCCAGGGCACCGAGGTCCGCCTCCGCGTGACCCGCCCCTGAAGTGGTCTCAGAGCGCGAGACCCTCACCCATCTGCCCCAAAGTTCCGTGAAGTCTCAAGATCGGCTCTTCGGAAATGAGGGGGGAGTAGGGGCTGTGGGTATCCGCGGGTGTGGGCGGGGGATCCTCCAGAATCGGGGTCGTAAGTCGGAGACTCACGAGCTTCCAAGCAGGCTTGGAACTCCTCGGAACTCGTGTGACGGGTGTAGCGCCCCGAAGCGAGATCACGCTCTGGATCTGCGATGTCGCCCGAGTCTACGGACTCAGTCTCTCGCCGATTTGGGTCCATGACCTCGACTCTAGGCGACCACAGAGTCCAACCTGGACGAATATCACCGCACAGACGGCAAGAATTGCCGTGCTGCAAGGGCCGTCACTACGGTGGTGACGTGCCTTCGCTGGCGGCGCTTCTGGACTTGACCGATGAAGAAGCTCGCGGGCAGTGGGGACGCATTTTGCAGCGCGTCGACCGGTCGAGGCAGGAACCGTACACCCCGGTTGAACTTGTCTTGTGCTGTGCGCTGTTCCGCGCCGTCGATCCACATCGTTTCGGCGGGCGCAACATCCACCTAGTCCCAGAGGAAGTCGATCTTGTGGCGAGACTGTTCAAGCGGACGACGCGATCAATCATCATCAAGATGCTCAATCTCGACGGCTCGCGTGCGAATGGTGCCGCGTGCGATATGCCGTTCTATGACGCGATGGCCGCAAACCAGATGCACTTCGCCGAGCTATACGAATGCGTGGTGCGTGCCGCCAGAGACATGGGCATCGGCCCAAGTCGCCTACCAGACTTCATTGAGCGCGACACGGCAGGTAATGCCGTGATGCTCGGCCAAGACAACTTGCCTCAAGGGGCCCTGATAGAGGCGGTGGAGGTTGCGGCGGCCCGACTGAGAGTGATGCAGCCAGCAGCGGACGACACGCAGACCTTCCGTGTGGCTGAGCAGAAGATCCGACTCGGACAGCATCGATTCGCGAGTAGTGTGCTTGAGAACTACGGGCATCAGTGCGCGTTCTGCGATTTCGCACCACGCTCGCTGCCGCGAAAGAAGCTCCTAATCGCATCCCACATAAAACCATGGGCAGATTCGAACGATGCGGAACGGCTTGACGAAGCAAACGGAATCGCTTCCTGCCCGATGCACGATGCCGCATTCGATGTCGGTCTGATCACGGTCAACGGCGGCCTGCGGGTGCATCGGGCAGGGTCTTTGCGGCACAGTTTGGCAGTCGACACTGGCATCAACCAGAGCTTCGGCAATGCGCTGCGGTCGAAACTTCGCTCGCCCAGCCGCGCCGCTCCCGACGATGCCTACCTCGCCTGGCACCAAGAGCACATCTATGTCGACGCGATGTGAGCAGCGCTCGACTGCCGACTCATCGCTTTCGCTGAACACCCTCGGCAGATCCACATAGCGTAAAGCCGCGGTGTTCCGCTCAATTAGTCGCGGTCGCCTCGAATCGAATCTTGGTTATGAACGCGCGCCTCGCCTGAGCCACTCTGACTGGTCGATCCCGATGCGCGTCGCGTCCGTGCCGAGCTTGTGCGCCACGTGAGCTGCCAGGTCAGACCTCAGGCGATGCCCTTCTCGCCGAGTTGGACCCTCGGCTTCATGCCTCGCGGTTTGGCGACGGGTGAGCGATCCAGTTTGGACTCCGTCGCGATGGTGAGCCACGACTTCTGAAACGTATCGAGGTCCATACCCACGCCGTCATCGCTCACCACGAGCATCTCGTGTTTGCGGTAGTAATCGGCGATGGCGTATGTGGCGTACGCATCGTGGGCGTTCTTGAACAGTTCGCTCAGCGCTGTCGGCAGGTTGGCGATCTGCTGCCTACCGAGCATGTCGACCACTCGCGCTCTGGCCCGGAACCCGGTCACGCTGCGTTCCTCATCTCGGCATCTCCGCCCGTGGCGCGAACCGTCTGTCCGCTGGTTGCCGCGCCGCTGTCTCGCTCCCGGGCCTCGGTCACGTGCTTGACGAAGTGCAGTCCAAACTGTCGTGCCAACACCACCGGCACCGCATTGCCGATCTGTCGCGCCTGCGACGTCAGACCCCCAGAGAACTGGAATGAATCTGGGAGGGTCTGCAGGCGTGCTGCCTCCCGTGCGGTGAGCGCACGGTTCTCGGTCGGGTGGCCGAATCGTCCATTGCTGTAGCTGATGCACTTCGTTGTGAGCGTCGGCGCAGGTTTGTCCCAACTCAGCCGACCGTAGACATCGGTGTGACCACCAACACCTCGGCTGTGGCAGTCGGGCCACAGGTGCTTCGGCCAGTCCCGCCTATCTCCACCCTCTGGCGTGGCCTCAATGCGTTTGCGGTTCAGCTGCGACAGCCGCATGGCCCGGTGGCTGTTGACTCCGGCTGCTGCGGGTCCATCAACATCGTGGGGCAGCGAGTGAATGGCGTCCCGGACGGTGACGTGCGGTCGGTCGGTTGCAGGGCCATGCGTCGGCATCGGCAATTCAATCTCACCGAGGCTGCTGGCAATGAGCACCAACCTGCTCCTAGTCTGCGGCACGCCGTAGTCCGCGCAAGAAATTGTGTCGAGCGCGACGTGATGAGTCTTTCGCAACTCTTCGACGAATTCCGCAAGCGGGCCACTCGACTCGGATGCTCGCCGCATCCCCGGCACATTCTCAACGAAGACAAGCTGTGGACGTAGCGCTTCGACAAAGCGAAGAAGCTCAAGGAGCAGGTCGGATCGCTCGTCCGCTTGTTTCGCCGCATTGCGGTGGTTGGAGAATGGCTGACACGGCGCGCATCCCGCCAGCAGCCGGATGGCCTTGCCCGCGGGCGGCATGACCGACATGACCTCGTCAGTCTCCAGTTCTCGGATGTCTCGTTGAACGGCATCCACGTCGGGAAAGTTCAGCTTGAACGTCTTGACAGCCTCCTCGTCCCAGTCCGTGGCAAAAACAGGTCGTACCCCGGCGTCAGCGAAACCTCGCGCGGTCCCGCCACAGCCCGAGAAGAAGTCGGCAAGCACGATCTCGCGGCTCATACCGCCCTTTCCATCACAATCGTCGATGGCATGATCGGAATTCGGTGGCTGACTCCATGAGTGCAGTCAACCAAGGCGGTATGACAACCCGCAACCGAGTTCAACCTCGAAGCGCTCAGACGCTCGCTGCTCATTGCAAGAACATCTGCCCTTGGACTGGCGCCGAGACGGCTACGGCGGCGCCTGCTTGGAGGCTGGGCCAGGCGGTGATGAGGCGGTTGTAGGCGCCGGCTTCGGATGCCCAGCCCTTGTCGTTGGCCTTCTGGTACAGCAGGTAGGCAAGTTGGCGGGCCCGGTCGGCATTGCCGCCGAGCGTGTGCAGCAGTTCAGCGGCTTTTGACTCGGAGCGGTCCAGGGCGGCGACAAGGTACTGCAATACCTCCCATACCGTGAGACGTTGATCGTCCACAGGCGACCAGTCGGGGTCCAGTTCCTCGCGCTCGAAGAGTCGGAACTTGCCTTCGCGAGCCTCGCCTACGCCGGACTCTTCTATGCCCGCCAACGATGTGTTCTTGGCCCGAGCAACGCTGTCTGCATCGCCTGACGGTCCGGGTTCGTAGCCGTGCTCGGAGAACCAGGTGAGCGCGAACCGTGTGTCGGCATCAAGTTCGGCTTCCTCGCCGTCGAGGATCTCACCGAGCACATCGTTGATGATTCGCAGCGCAGTGGACACCGACATCGACGATCCGTCGGCCTCCACAACCCGTGCGTACCGAGAGAACACCTTTATGCCCGGCCCGATCGTCGACTGCGCCATGTCTACTGGGGCGATGTTCCCCGACTGCAGCACCCGCACCGCTTCGGGAAGTTCGTCGCGAAGCACTGCTATGAACTCGCCGCGTGTGGCGAGCGACGCAGAGGCCGCCCTCGGTCGACACGCCAGCACGATTGACGACGCTAGCGCGTTGGACCCAATCGAGCGGATCCTTCCAGGACGTTCAGTGCGTAGAGGCCAGGTGGCACTGACCTGCAGGCCCGCATCAAACACAGCCTGAAGGAAGGTGTCCCAGCCCGTCGATCGGACCTCACCATCTCTCGTCTCGGTGGCCTTGTAGGCGTAGTAGATCGTTACTGGCACATCATCGGACACACTCGTCGCGATCGCCTCCATCAACTCTGCCATACCAGACTCAAAAAACTCCTCCGCCCGACCTTTGGATCCAGCCCGGACGTTGTCTGCGACAAGCTCCTCCACCTTCGGCGTAGCGAGCGTCGACAACTCATTGGGCCAGACTCGCGAGAGGTTCGTCCGCAACCAGACATAGAAGAAATCAGAAAGATCGGCATACGGCACGTTGTCGTAGTACGGAGGATCTGTGGAGATCACGGCAGCGTTTCCCTCCCGTATGCGCGTTCGCGCATCCCGCTGAACTACAGCACCGGGTGTCCTGCAACTCGGAAGTGCCGACAAGGCTCTTCCAATAACTTCGACACAACTGTGCAGACTTCCTGAAGATTCGCCCAGCGGATTGTTCTCAACGTAGTCCCAGGACATTGGGATCGCTTGGCGAGCAAACACACTCCTGTCGTGACCTCTGTTCGCGACCCAGGTGCAGATAGTCGAATTCCGGTTTGCGAGGCTGTCGATTGCGAACGCCAGGTAGGTGACGACTGCTTCCGCATAGGAAGCAACGCCCACGCCTCCATCACGAAGCGGCGTTCTGCAGGCAGTCATACCAGCGGCCAACGCGTCTGCCCGCACTCGCTCCGCCACCTCATCAAGCAGGGTCGAGAACGTTGTGAGGCTCATCAACTGCCTGTTGGTGAACAGCTTCCACCACTCGTCCATGCCGTAGGGAGGGGGCAGCATGTAGCGAGAATTCTTGGTGATGACCCCTGTCGGATAGTGCTCCGGTAGAGCGCAAGCGGCGGCACGCTGGTCGTAGTCGGTTCCAGCACAATAAATTCGGCCATTGGCACCCGCCGCGACTATCGCCATAAGTTGGCTTCCCATTCGACCAGCAACACCCTCCGACTTGACATAACTCACTGGAATCGCTGCGCCAGTGGCGACACAAGTGCCGTTACCCCGACTGACCGTGCGATCATGTGTCGGCTCGCCGCCCTCGCGGATTGCATACGTAATCGTCTCGGCGTCCCGGTCGATGATCGGCTCTATCCAGACCTTGGGCTTTCCCGGCCGGTTGGAAAGCGTCCAAGAGGCCACTAGCGGCACATGCCCTGACCAACTCGGGTCCGGCGACTCCACGGTGCGGGCCCAGATCCAGGTGACCGGGGTGAGCTTTGCACCATCAGATCCGGTGACCTCGGGATACAGGTGCCCAATGCGCCGGCGGGCTTCGTCGCGCATCCAGAGTCCGTAGGCTCCCACGTCTGCCGCCAAACCTTGTGCCCCCTCCCACGTGTTGAGACCCGTGTCGATGTCGGGATGTACCGGCCGGAGCCCCGCGAACCGTGGCGGTATCTCAATCATTGCTTTATTTATCAACACCGCGACGGGATTCAAGTCCCCAGCAAGCGCCTTGAGCCCGAGCCGCTGCGCTTCCAACGGGATCGCCCCACCACCGGCGAACGGATCAAGGATCGGTGGCGGACCGTCTGGGAAGCAACGGTCGATCTCGGCTTTGGCCTCAGCCAACACTTCAGGATTGTTCGAGTTCTCCCACACCACCAGCCGTTCCAAAATTCCGAACAGTCGTTGCCGTTCGGCCTCTTGCGCCTCGGGTGTCAACGAGTCATCTCCCGACGGGTCGTCCACCAGCGAGGCCCAGATCACCGCCCTAGTGGCCGCCAACGGCCTCCGCGCCCACCAAAGATGCAACGTCGAAGGATGCCCGTGCCGAATCGACTTCTCCCGCGCCGCCGCCTCATTGATCGCCCCCAACGGCAACGCCACCTCAATCAGCTTCGGCCGATGCTTCGGGCTCTCCGCTGGCCCAGTTAGGAAGCGACTCAGGGGTCGGTCGTATGGATCTGGCGCTTGTCGCTTAGGCGGTTCTATCCTGCGTTCTCGGTTGGGCTTCACGGCCGTGCGTTCTCGCTTGGTACCTACGATCGGATCCTCCGTCATCGCCTTAAGCCACTGAGTCCCGAGAGAACCGCACCGATCAGCACATCCACCGCTCGCCAACGACGCGTTGAGCGGTCTCGCGGTCGCGTAGCTTCTCGCGGCCACGTATCGTTGAACCGAGCGACGGAAGGAAACCGGAGATCAACCTTCGCGCTTCTGTTCCGCCGACCTCCGCTCAGCGCGACCCTCATCTGGTGCGGAATCTCCGAATCTTTGCTGAGAGCGTGCCTGAGGTTTCTCATAGGGATTCGGCGCTGGTTTGGGGTCAACTGGAGGTTTCTCGGAAGGAGGACTCTCGTCGTTAGCCATTGGCGATGAGGATAGTCAATCCGATCATGATAACAAACGGAGTTACTACGCAAACCGACATCCACTTCGCTCGTCTTGCGCATTCAGCTTCAGCAGCGTCTGCCGCGCCGCCCGCAAAAGTGGCCAGTTTTCTGTATAC
The DNA here is from genome assembly GCA_965116485.1 of Acidimicrobiales bacterium. GTDB lineage: Bacteria > Actinomycetota > Acidimicrobiia > Acidimicrobiales > Aldehydirespiratoraceae > VXYK01. Next base: position 1,135,435 of record OZ220692.1, on the reverse strand, counting down.
CCAACCGTCGGCCGTGAGCCGCTCAAGATTGGCATACTGCTCAAGATTGTCGCCATAACTCTCTACTATCACACTCGTGCTGGGTTCGAACTTGCCTTTGAGAGGCAAATTGATCAAGGCGGTAGAAATGAACGCGCCCAAGACGCCGATCACAGCGATTACGGCGCCGATGTAGCTCCAACAGGCACCAGAACTCAATCCGTTCCGAAGCTCTGGAATGTCAGAGACAAGTCCGACCAGCACCAACGTGGCCGACAACAGCATGACAGAACGTTGCTGGTAAGAACGAACCGTCTCTACGGCGCGGCCGATCTGCCCGACAGCCGAGTCGTGGGCGAGTCGGTATGCCACCCGACTTGACCGATTCGTAACGTCAGCGGTTTCACTCCGATCCTGCTCAGGAGTTCGCGCTACCCCAGATTCTCGGGTCACATCAAGTTTGTTAGCCACTCGATCGCGTAGTCTTCCCACCAGGTTGCTCCTTGAGTCGATGGCGGCTGGCGCGTGCCCGCACGAAACCAGGCAACACTAGCCATTTTACCCACCCATGATGCCCCAATTCGCACCGTCTGCTAGCAAAGCACCAACACGACCATTGCAAAACAAGACGCAACCGCGGACGCAAACCACAACGGCTGCTGTCGCAGCATCGTGAGCACTGATTTGATACACCCCCGGGTCCGCAGAGAGTTCCGAGAATTGTCATCGGTGTGGGGGACGCTCGGTCTAATCGAAGACGCTTTCGAATCTGAGGGGTTGGTCGCGAGGGATAAATCCGAGGCGTACGAGCAGCGCAGGGGTTGTTCGACGCCGACGCCAACTGCATCGACTGGGACAACCACGAGCAGGTCAGCAGAGCGCTCCGCTTGTTGAGCGGGTGCAGACCGGCGGCTCGACTACCTCTATACGACGGCTTCGTACCGGCGCTGGGCGAGTTCCATGAGATGCACGTACCGGTTCCGGCCAAGATCGCCGAACACATCGGAGGCGGCACCGACAGGACAGCTGCTTCAGGAGATCCTGACACTCACCAAATTCAACTGGAACAGCACGGCGCTGAGCGGGAAGTTCCCGATCACCCTTCGATTCTCTCGACTGGAAGGCGACATCTTGCGTGAGCTGCCTCCCGGTCAGGAACCGCTTCCGCAGTTCAAGTTCTACATGTGAGGACCAGACGCCGAGGGGAGTGACGATCTCAACTGACCGTGTTGGCAACCATCAGTTCGAAGAGCTCACTTCGATCCAGAACCTTACCCTCGAAGGTGACCTCTCCGAATGTGTCATCGATCAATTAATCGCCATCCTTGTACACATGGACGTGAATCCCACGCTCTTGGGGCCGTACCGCAGTCCACAAGACGGCCGGGGTTGACGCCCAGATCTGGAACGGCAAACCGTCGTACTCGTCGAGATCGATCGCCTTGTCCACATCTACGTACGTGTTGGCCCGACTGAACTGGTCGTGCAGCGGTTTCAGCGGTGTGGACGCGATCGGGGTCTTGCTCCAAGTATTGTCTCGGCCGCAGTTCCCACAGAGGTGTTTGCGGTGTTTCTCGCGGGCAAAGTCGCCGAGATCGAGGTGGGGGTAGCCGCAGTCCTTGCAGTTGATGCAGTCCATCTCTTTGTCGGACTCAAGGGCCAGGACGAACTCAAGGGCCGCCGGCGGCGTGAGGTGCACCTTGGTGATCTCCAAGCTACCGAACAGGTTGTCGTCCGCGTTGTAGTGGAGCGATAGAGCCCGATAGTCGCGATCGATCACCTTCGTCGCGCCTGGTACGTCACGCACGTGGACGTGGATCTTGGGGCGGCGCGGCTCGGACGGTCCGTGGTGTGTGAGTGCCGGGGGCATTGAGCACCAGATTCCGACTTCGGCGTGGCCAGCGATGTCGAGGTGCTGAGGGTTCACCACGTACGACATCGGTTGACCGTGGTTAGAACACCGCATGGCCCCGTTGGCAATCGCGTCCGAGATGTCCGCCTTCGTGCCCCAGTGGCGCTGGTGGGTCCGACACCACCAACGACCCTTGCCGTTGCGCATCTTCCCAGCATCGACGAAATCGCACTCCAGGTCAGCGTCGTCACCTTCTGTACTAGGAAACCGGCCGAGGAGATCTTCGGCCGAGACGGTGATGTTGCCGAGCGTCCGCCCGTAGGACCAGCAGATCGCTTCCTCGGTGACCGAGGCCTGCTGCGAAGCGTCGAGGACGGGCTGCTCGTACCCAATCAAGCGCCGGTTAACCTTGCGCGCCGTCGCTTCGGACATGTCCCACTCATAGGCCCACATTTCGATGCGTCCGCTTGCGTCAATCTTTCGTTCGATCTCCATAGCCCTCACCTCTACCGCCGAAACTCCCTTGCCACGACATCAAGCCAGTTCAGTCTCTGTGAATTGCAAACATGATTGCCGTGACTGTGTGACGATCGTCCGGCTCGGCCTGTGAGAACAGCCATCTAACAACTTGTGCTGCCTCGTTTGCGCCAAAGACACCTTCCGAAGCTCGCAGCAGATGCAGGACAGCGTCTTCCAGAGGGTCCAAGCGCGCTGCGGGGTCAAGCTTTCCTGCTGCGTATCGAGCGAACGCAACCAGTGCCGGCGTCATGTCCGGATCGTTTAGAGAGAACAAGGTCACTCCGAGAAGACCTCCCATCGCTGCGCGTCGCTCTGAGGGTCCTTTAGCGGCTCCTAAGCCATAGCACGCCGCCTGTAACAGCCCAGCGACTCTCATCTTGTGCGGTCCTTGAATTAGATTCCTGACGCGCCCCAGATAGGAGTTCAGGATCGCGGACGGGTCTCTGAGCCACGCGAGGGGACGACTCAAAAAGAACTCAAATGCGATGTCAGGGCCGGATCCATCGTCGACAGCTCGCTCCAGCTCCGCAATCGTGATCGGCACATCCGCGATCCGCGCCCTGAGAAACCGCATCTTCATCTCATCTGGCGTAGGTAACCACGATCCGTCAGGGGTTGATTTCAGAGCCTCGTACAGAGCCCAAGTACCGAAAGTGACAACCCCCTCGGACTCGGCCAAAGAGCGCAATCCGAGGTCGTCACACCATAGGGGACACCCGCGCTCCAAGGCCAACCTTACGGACGAGTCCCATGGCCTACAGTTGACGGCGTCAGCATCCTCAAAGTTCGTCAGCGGTCCTATGTGACCGCTTCTTGCAACCTGCCAGCCACCCAACAGTTCTAGAGTGTTTTCAGCGCTTCGTATCGCGGCGGTTCGTTGATCGTCGTCGATTTCCCAAAAACTGGGGCGACCGAGCCCAGGCTCGTAGACAAGCACGCCATCCCCCATTTGACTAGCTGATGCGACTGTCACGCGAGCATCAATAATCAACTCGTCGGCGACAAGCACAGTATGGAATCCACTAGCAATCCGACAGATATCAAGATCCGTGTGTATTCCTAAAACTACAACGCTTGTATCCACAGCAATCCTGGCCTCCAGCGCTTGTCTAGCGGCCTCGAACTCTCGGTCTCGGCGGGCTACGTCTGCTGGAATAGCGGTTAAGTCACCTGCCGCAAAGGACAAGAGCAACTCCGCATAAGGCAACTCACGGATGTGTCGAAGCAAACCGTAGGGTACATGCCCGTACCGGACCTTATCCACGAAAGGCGTAACCCGCTCAACCCACTCTTGCTGCCCTGCCATCATTTGCTCCACGAGTTGCTCAGGATCTTCACTGGAGTACGCTCTAAGCATGTTGCTCTCGGGATAGCGCTCAAAGAAGTCGTCCCGCAATTCGTGAAATCGTAAAAGCTCCTCATCGCTTAAGTCAAGTTGGTCTCCTTCGGCCATTAACGCCACAAGAGCAGAACCTGTCACCTGCTCTGAGTCCGAGTACATAGCTGCGATCTCTAGCAAACCAGCGTTCGCCTCGGGAGCATCCACACCTATACAGACCGCGATCGCCAACCGTGCCATTTCTTCGTCGATTGGAACTAGATCATGCCCAACTAGGTACGCCCATGCCTGTCGATTCTCCAACTGGCGGTGTAACGCATAAACCACCCACCAAGCCGCCTGGATATCGTGTGGTGATTCCCGGACCAAGGCACGCGCGTGGGCTTCCATTTCTTGCCAATCCGCACGAACTTCAGCTATTCGCGCCAACACAGTTCGCAAACGATGTCTAGCAGGCTCAGACGGAGTCCGGGCCAGGGCTTCTACTGCAATCCGCGCGGCTTCGTCAAACCTCTGATTCTCAAAAAGGACTTCGACAGCGATCTCCCTTAGTGATTCAACGCCTAGATGTTCAGCTACTTCTGTAAGGGTTTCTTTAGCTTCGTCAATAGCACCAGCCTTTCGCTGCGCCTGCGCGAGGTAGTAAGCGTGATTGAATGACACGAACCGGAACGGACCTAAGATCGCTACCGCCTCAGCCAGATCCCCACGGCTTAAGGCCGCAACACCCTGGAACAGCGCAGAATCTTCTTCCGATTCGCTAGACATTGCCGTCTCATCGACTTCGCCAAAGGATGCCAGTCCCATGAGAGCTTGGCGGCGGGAAGCTTCGTCGCTGGCAAGAGCGAGAGCCCTTCGCATCTTCGAATGCGCCGTGGGGTCATCTAATCCTCGGGCTTGCATCGCCCGAATCAACGCCAGTTCAAATTCGTCGATCTGATCGAGTCGAAGATTATCAATCTCTCTGAATTGACCGAGAATCAGATAAGCGCGGGCCAGCTTCGTTTGAACACTAGGGTCGGCAGCTTCGGACAGCGTCGCTTCGCCGGCTGGCGGCATCAACGCAAGGTCCACTGCACGCTGGGGGTCGTCAAGAAAGAGCCGAGCGCGCATTTCAACATCAACTGCTAGATGCGACGGTCCATCCCAATCGCGAAAAAGGTCACGGGATTGCAAAGCCAGTTCGGCTGCTTCGTTGAGCAAGTCGTGGCTACCCGCCGCGTCCAGACCCGCCTGGTCAACCATGCCCAGAGTGGCGTGCGCTTGCATTAGCAACAGCCAGGCCCGGCCAGGAAAGCGGCTGTTCGCTTCCTTCAATACTCTCGTTGCCAAGTCGAAGCGATCAAGGTGCCAGTTCGCCGAGACCAGCGACGACACAGCGAAACGCGCCAAATCCGAATCCTCTGAATCAAGCAATCCCGCCGAGTTAACCTGCGCCACAACCGCCGAATGTTCGTTTGCGATTTGCGCGCGTGCAATTTCCTTCAGCGGGTGATCGGACTGGACTCTAGCTACGAGTTCATCGGCACCCGCTCGGTTTCCATTCTCTGCCATGGCGATCGCCTGACGGGCAAGATACAAGCCGTGCCTAGGGGAGCCAGCCGCGATCGCCATCTCCCGTGTCAAGTTGGAACCACCGATATTGTGAGCGTCAAGGAAGTCGCTTATTGCTTCCCACGCGAGATATCCCGCTTCCGACAACCAGCTCGGGGGCTGGCGCGCCAACTCCGAAAGCGCTCCCGGTTGCCTCCACGCTGGATCAGACAGAAACTCAACTAGTCGGTCTGCCATCTCGGGTACCGATTGCCGTAACAACTCTAGGCGCTCACGGCAGACCGGTGGGAGCCGTTCTATCGAAACGGGTGCTAAGGCTGTCGCAGATTGATCCGAATGCTGCTTCAACGCCTTAACTAACTCTATCGTCAGTTGGATCTCAGTAGAGAAGTGACCACGGAAGTAGCCCTCCTCCCAACCGCTGATTTCCGACAAGAAACTCTCTTGTTGCGGTTCACGGTCGTCGATCTGTTCGACGAATACCAATATTGGTTTTCCAAGTTCTCGAGCGTGATCGTACTCTTCGTGGGTGGGCGATCTTCCAGAGTCTTGAGGTGTGCCGTAGCGGCTGCCAAGCAGCATCACCACAACGTCACTCGCTTCTATCTCTCGAAAGCACTCTGCCTGAGGCGGACGTGGCGAAGCGGCAGCGGCCATCTCCATCAAGCAAGGCATTTGACCCAGAGCTTCGATGGCGTCCTTGGCCGCGGCTCGGTAGTTCTCGTAGCCATCAACAACAGACGACACAAAGACCTTCATCGCTTCGAAGCGAGGGTTTGCCAAGCTACCCACGGAGACAAATCCGTTTGTTCAGAAGCAGCAGCGGGGGGTATGAAGGTGAACATGATCTCCGTGCATGGCCTCCAGTACCGGCCATTTCGCGTGACCAGACCTGCTTTGCGAAGTCGGTTGAGGTCACGACTCAGGGTTCGGGGACCGGTTCCTGCATAGAGAGCGGCTAGAACCGGGGAGAGCAGAGTCAGGTCTTCTCGGGAAGTCTCGGTGAACGGCAACATGGCCAGCACCAACTCGCGCTGGCGGTCGTTGGCTCGGCTGGTTGGGAACCGCTCCATCGTCTCATTCACGAAGTTGGTCCAAGAGACGTCCAGCTGCTGTGCACGCACCAGTCTAATTTGCTCTCGCAGGCCGTCGATCAGCCCCTGCGCGGCATACGCCACGAAGCGAAGCGCCGACTTCGTACGGCTGGCGGCCTCCAACTCCCGGTAGTACTGATCCCGAGTGAGGTTGTAGTGGTTCGACAGCAGATGTGCCGCCAACAGGGGCATTCGTCCGGATCGGGCCAGAAGCATGAACTCCAACAACCGAGCGGTCCGCCCGTTGCCGTCACCGAACGGATGGATCCACGCAATGTACAGATGGGCGTATACCGCTTGGACGACGGTGAGTGCGAAGCCAGTCTCTGGATCATCAGAATCAAAGATCTCACTTTCGAGCCACGCAGCCAGCCGTTGAGTCAGATACCGGCAATCCTCGGCCGGCGCTCCCCGATAGTTCCCCACTGTCACCGAGTGGGTTCGAAACACCCCCGGTTCCACATCAGGACTGTGCTCAGTCGCGTTCAGCACGCGACGGTTGTAGTCGCAGATCAACTCCGCGGTGACGGGACCTAGAGTCCCGTTCGCCGTCTGCGCTGCGATGTCGGTGAGAGCATCGAGAACGTTACGCACTTCGCGTTCTTGGTAGGCCCGCGAAGGCGGAGCGGTGTACTTCCCGTGATAGATGCCAGCGACCTGATCCTCACTGAGGGTGTTGCCTTCGATGGCGGTTGTTGCCTGGGCGCCCTTGATCAACGCAACCTCGTTCATCCGCTCGGCAATGCTCGGCTTCAGCGGCGTGTCGGAAATCTGCTCGCAGACAGCCCTCGCCTCGCCCAGGAGCATCCACGTTTTCGGCGGCAGACTGTTCACGTCCGAAGCGTTGAACGTGATCCACGGATGCGACTCTTCATATGCCTTCATTCGCCGAATCTTACTAATCGACCCTTATTTTATCCACTAGATTGTCCACATATTTGTCCAATACACTGTCCGCATTCATTTTGTGCTTGAAACCTCGACAACCGAACGCGCTGCACCCAGGGTCAACTTGGCGGAGTCGAGTTGGCTAGGAGGTCGGCGATACGCAGGGGGATGCTGGCTTGGGCTTCGTGCACGGTCACGCCCTCGAAAGGGCAGATCAGGTAACGGACTCTGGCTCAGCGTCGGGCTCGTTGGAGACCGAAACGACTGCTAGACGCCCTGCGTCGGGGTTGCGCTGGGACCTGCTCCACCTGCCTCTGCCAAACGCTGACCTGTTTCGCTTCGAAAGCGACTGCAGGCCGGTGTCCATAGTCCTGTCGCGCGTCCTGACTACTGTCGCAGTATTGTGAGAACAGATTTGATACACCCGCGGGTGCGGCGAGAGTTCCGAGAATTGTCATCGGGGTGGGGGACGCTCCGTCTGATCGAAGACGCATTCGAAACTGAGGGATTCGTCGCAGGCGACGCATCTGCGGAACACGGGCAGCGCAGGGGCTTGTTCGACGCCTATGCCAACTACATCGACTGGAGCAGCTACGAGCAGGTCAGCAGGGCGCTCCGAGTGTTTGAGGAAATCCTGTCCTGGCTGAATGGCGGCGACCCAAAGACGATTGACAAGCTACGCCGTCTACTCGATCACGACGGTTACACCCTTGGCGACCAGTGCCAGATCCGGCAAACGTCCTATCGTTGGCAGCTGAAGCTACCGCTCGAGCACATCAGCGACGCCACTTCGATAGTTGAACATCTCGGACGGCTCGACCCAGGCGATCCTCCTCTCGCAATCAGCTCTGCGAAAGCGCTGATTGAGGCAACTTGTAAGCACGTGCTCGAAGAACTTGGCACGCCCTACGACGACAAGGCAGACATTCCGTCGCTGGTCAGATCCGTCCAACAAACGCTAAAGGTTAGCCCCGACACGATCGCGCCAACGGCTAAAGGGCGCGAGACCATCATACGAATCCTCTCGAATCTCTCTCAGGTCACCGTGGGCATTGCGGAGTTGCGCAACGAGTACGGCCCCGACCATGGGCGCACGCGGTCAAGCGGAGGTCTCGGCCCGCGACATGCTCAACTCGCGGTGGGGACCGCCCACACTTACTGTTATTTCCTGCTGGAGACTCTGAACGCTCGCCGAAACAACAACGATTCGCCATGAGCCCCAACAAACGGCAGCGAGACCAATTGGTCTAGGCCGCGGGAGGAGCGGAAACGGCTGGAAGCTTCTGAGCTGGAGTCGGTTCGGTGGACAAGAGCGCAAGGTGACGCGCCTTAGGCTGTCACACGTCCATAGTACAGTTCCCGGTGGGTGGAGCATTTCGCCCTCCCGACGGACTACCGAAGCAACTTTAAGAGGAACTGATGAGCAGACGTGTGACCGTGGCCCAGCTTGCAGCCCGTGCCGACCTAGACTTGGACGATGCGCTCGTGAGCCTGTGGGATGCTGGTATCGACGATGTCGACGACCCTGACGATGTGCTATCTCCAAAGTTGCGCAAGATCGCCGAAGAGGTCCTCGGAATAGAAAACTCGCGGCGGCAGACCCGAATCGACTACTGGCTGAAACGAACGGGCATGACACGTGATGAGTTTGTCGAAGACGTTGATCAGATCGGTGTACGAATCAAACCCAACGTGAAGACGCTACCGAAGGGAGGCCTCCGCCGAGTCCGTCGGAGATTCGAATCGAAACCTCCGATAGACCCGAAACCGCCGACAAAGCCAATCGCTCCAACGGCTCACCAACCCCCCGGCCCGTTCGACGAATGTCCTCCGTTCGAATGGGTCGATGTAGGAGTCCGTCGAGAACTCACGTTTCTTGAGGATCAAGATCTACTAGACATCCATGAAGCCCTCGTCAAAGACTTCGCATTGGCCGATGACCCTATCTCTCCTCCGGGCGTTAGGTCGCCAGATCTCCTCAGTTCGGCGGTATTTCGCACGCAGACTGCCAACGGGAATCAGCTTAAGTATCCGACAGTAGAGATGGCGGCAGCTGCATTACTTTACGCTGTCGTTCACAACCACGCATTCCACAATGGTAACAAACGAACAGGGCTAGTTTCTATGCTAGCATTCTTGGATCGAAATAATATGATTGCAACATGCGACGAAAACGATCTCTTCCGGTTCACGCTTCGTGTAGCGCAACATCGACTTCGTGTAGCCAACCATCGACTCGATCCTCAGTGTTGTGACCACATCGCAGATCGTGAAGTGCTAGAAATTGCTAGGTGGATCAAGAACAAGAGTAGGCAAAAAGAGAAGGGCGAAAGACCGATTTCGTGGCTCAGACTGAAACGAATCTTAAGGAAGTTTGATTGTGAGGTCGAATCTGCCAGTAAAGGGAGCCAACTAAACATCCAACGCAAAGTGGACAGCAGGAATCCACTCGGTCGGAAACGGACAAAAACGCTAAAGACTCGTGTTGCGTGGAGTGGCGACGGGTCGGAGGTCGTACACAATACTCTCAACAAGGTCAGACGCGACCTCAAACTTGATGAACCAAATGGGGTTGACTCTGCCGTATTCTATGAGGATGAAGCCGTGCCAGACGACTTCATCCAGCAGTACCGAACTGTGCTGCGCCGCCTTGCAAGACTCTGACGCGGGAGAACGAGAACCCGCGCTCAAAATCCCGGCTGTTGCCTAATGTATAACCGTACGACCATTACGCAGCAGTGAGAACGAAGCCTTGGAGTGACAAATGCGGATGACACCCGTCAAGACGAAGCCGATCTCAAGGCGTGTACTCGTGGAGTTCCGAATGTGGGAAATCGGCCGGAGAATGAAGGAGTTGCACAGCAACCCAGATGTCTGGCTCTTGGAGTCGCCAACGCCCTCCGTTGGCTCACCCTGGGAGCAGACGCAGACATTCGGACGAAACTTTGTGAGAGTAGGCCCGCTGAGCCTCGGTCAGCTCGCGAATCTGGAGGGAGAACTGCGCCTAGAAGCGGCTCAGGACTACTTCGCCGGGCTGCGTTCGACTGCGAGAACCCGCAGCGTCTATTCAGTATACGTGTTGAGCCGATCAACCATTGAGGCTTGCGCGTTCGCCGCTTGGGTATTCGATACTGGGGTCAAACCCGGGGAGCGGTTACTCCGAGGTCTCCTTCTGAGAAAGAAATCGCTTGAACAGATCTTGAGGTCATTCCAGGCAGTAGCGCGAGAGTGGTCCAACGAATTGGATTCTGAATATTTGGCCGAGATGGACAGAGCGAAGAACGAAGCCAATGCCCAGCTTCGGGATGTCAAGCGGGCTATCCGAGGAATCCACGTCGGCCTCGAAGCAACAACCGAGCCATCGCTAAAGGTTCCCGGTTCGACTGAACGGATCCGCGAGATGCTCTTTGACGAAATGGACATGCCACAAGGAATTGATGCCTACCATCGGATGAGCGGTGTCGCCCATTCAGAAGCTGTAGCCATCACCAGCACTTGGAACTTGGACGGAGGCAAGCCATCGATCGACTATTACGACTTCTTGATTTACCTTCATCTGGCACTTTGCTCCATCGACTTCAGCCTGGCGAGGCGCGCGGCATGCTGGGGTGCGACCCATAAGAGTTCGAGGCTGCACAAGATAATCGGCCGCGTAGAAGGCATCATCGACGGGGAACCCGACGTATCACTGCTATGACCGGTCGGAGTGGTGGGATTGGCGATTCCGCCGCTCGAGGGCTGGAAGTTGTACCGAATGCGATACTGGTCCTAGAAAACCTTCGAGCAGGAAGTTAGTGGCAACATGGAAACCAAGGATCAAAAGGAACTCAATGCAGCATTCCCCGCGTGGGCCATGAAATGTCTCTGGATCATCAACGCGGCTCTGGTAATATTGATTCCAATATCCGCTCTCCTGGTTGATCTGTATTCTCAAACAGATTCCAAAATGTGGACTGAAGCTGGACGCTGGGCGACAGGAGTCGCAATCACTCCGTTCATTGCCTTGACGGTTGCCTATGCATGGATGTTGTCAAAATACTCTTGGCCTCGCGGACTAAAGGATCCAGTATCGTTGGCCTTTTATTTTGGCGGTTTCTATCTGATGTTTAGTATTATCCTTCTTTCGCTCGATCCAATCTTAGTATTTGGCAATTCGGAAACGTACTGGGACGCGTTGGGCGTGACAATGCCACTAGGTTCGGTGCTACTACAGTTCATCGCTCTGCTAACGGTCATTCAAGCTTGGAGCAAGTATCGCGACCCGGTTTAACTTGGCGGCAGGATTAGTTACGTCTCGTATCCACCGGTTCGTGCTCCCACACGCATCGGAATATCGATCTGGAATCAACCGAGGCCACTGGAGCGCAACCGAGGTCCGCTACGAAATACAGATGATGAAGCTGGGATGACCTTGAGCACCTAGTTTGTTTGAGATGCCGCCTTGTCGTCAACGCGGTTCGGTGGAGTTGGCGAGGAGGTCAGCCACGCGCAGGGGGATGCTGGTTTGGGCTTCGTGCATGGTCACGCCCTCGAAGGGGCGGATCAGGTAACGGACCTCTGGCTCGGCGTCGGGTTCGTTCGGGACCGAAACCACGGCTAGGCGCCACACCTCGGGGCTGCACTGGGCCTGACCTACCTGGGTCTTACTCACGCTGATCTGCTCCGTGCCGGGCAGGTGGCCCTTCACCTCGATGAGGTAGTGAATGCCCGACTTGGGATCAAACGACAACACGTCGAACCCGGGATTGCTGTGCTCCTGCTGCTCGGGCCTCCGACCCAGCGCCCGCTCGGTCTTCATCACCGCTGCCACGGCGCGCCGATCTGTTTCCATCTTGTCAGCGGTTGCCTCAGGATCGGGCGGCTTCCCCTCAAGTTGATCAAGCAGGCCCTGGGGCACAACGAGCGCGGCACCGACCACCGTCGGAGGACCGTTGTGGAGATTCTGCTCAAGAGCAAGATCAGCACGACGTTGGGCCAAACGAGCCACCAACGTGTCAGCCCGAGCACGCGCATTCCCCGAATTCAACCGAGGCTTGCCGCCGGCTATCTCCTGAGCCTTGATCTCCTCAGTTCGCATGTCCCAATACCGGATCTCGGCCTCCAAACGCTCCCTCACCGCGTCCTCGACACGAGCGACCCGGTTGGTCACAACAGAGCGCACTTCCTGAAAATGCGGGTTGGCCATCTTCTCGATCGCCCAATCACGAGCACCGACCTCGGCGGCGTGACCAGCCCAATCGAGATCGAGACGACCCTCCAGCAAAGCCTCCTGTTCACCACTCAGAGAGCCATAGTTGAGATAAGGCTGACCCCCCGGATCGTGGGCGCTGCCGTGCCGGTCGATCTCCACATACTGGAACCTTCGAGACACCACCTGACGGCTCCCGTGGACCATGCGCCCATCGGTGACGGAATGGTCGAGAAAGACGAGCAGCCTCGGCTCGGTAGAAGAATCCTTTGGGTCAACCAGAATCGCCCCTCGCCGAAGACTCTCTCCGTGGTCTTGGGTGACCTTACGAAGCACAGCCGTGAGAAGTGGGCTACCCGGAGACACGAGTTCGGCTTGCACAGCCGCCGCGGGATTGGTTGCGGATCCACCACAATCGGATCGAGACCGGTCAGGCTCGATGTGGGCTTTGTCGAAAGTCACCCTGGAGTAACGGTCATGCACCGGCCCAAGGGCAGGGTCGGCGGCCGCCCGCACCGCCGCCGGCACACGGGTGATCTCGAAGCGGCCATTCTCGCGGCGGGTGATCCGTCCGCCGTACAAACGCAGCGAAGTCGAGAAGAACGTCTCCACGAACCACGGCAACAACTTCCGGGCACGAGCCACGGCCATCGTCCGACGAATCTCATCGTTGGCCGCTGGATCGCCAAGACCCGACACCAACGCGCGCTCGTTCAACACGTCCTCGAGCTGAGCCCCGATATCACCTTCGATCACTTCGTCCATCCAGATCGCATGCGCAGGATCAGCGTCCGAACGAATCGCCCTCATCAACAGCTCCCGGAGCGAAACGTTGATCTGCGAATCGCCGAGCACGTCATAAACCTGGTCACCGAACACACCGCGCTGCTGCTCGATCTTCTGAAACAGGCGCTGGAACACCTGACCCTCCCGAGTCTCGTGCGCCACCAGGTTCCACATATGACACGGCCGACTCTGACCGATGCGATGGATACGCCCGAAACGCTGCTCAATGCGGTTCGGGTTCCACGGCAGGTCGTAGTTGACCATCATGTTGGCGACCTGCAAGTTGACACCCTCACCCGCAGCATCGGTGGCCACCAGCACCTGCACTGTCGGGTCGACCCTGAAACGGTCCTGAATCGCGCGACGCTCATGACGCTTGATCCCACCGTGGATGACAACCACCGCCTCAGGACGGCCCAACTCAGCCGCGATCCGCTCCTGCAGGTAGGTGAGCGTGTCCTTGTGCTCAGAGAACACGATCAGCTTGTGAGCAGAGCCTTCATCCCCCGCGCCGTCTTCACCGCTGCCGTGGTGGCCGTTCGCCACCGTGAAGCGACCGGTACGCAACACGTCGCGCAGTTGCACCCACTTCGTGTCCTCGCGACTGGAGCGAACCCCGTCGGCCAACCGAACCAACCCCTCCAACTCTCGAATCTCCGCCGCGAGCTCATCGGCGGTACCCGAAGCGGTGGCAGCATCGATCACCTGGCTTTCCAGCTGCTCCCACTCATCATCGCTGTAGTCATCGAAATCGAAATCCTCCAGATCGGCGATCCGCACACCCCGGGGCAGGTCGACCACGGGAACCGGATCACCCGATGCAGCCAGACGACGCAGTTCCGCTTCCTGATCAGTCAAACGGTCCCGGCGGCGACGCAACGAGTGATAGATCGCCGCTGGAGACGACGCCAACCGACGCTGAAGGCCGGCCAGAGCGAAACCCACCATCAACCCACGACGATCACCCCCCTCCTGCATCCGCAAAGCCCGATTCATTCCAGTGCTCACATAGTTCGTGACCGCCTCGTACAACTCGGTCTCGCGCGGCGACAGCTCGAAGTTCAAGCTGCGCGCTTGACGCTCAGGGAACAACCGGCGACCCTCGAAAGTCCGAAGGTTCTCCTTCACGATCCGACGCATCACCTGAGACGTGTCGGGCATCTCCGGTGGGTCGCTGCTATTGGCACGCTTTCGCAGTTGGCCCTCGAAAATATCTGGATCGACCAACGTCATGAAGGCCAAGAAATCATCGTCCTTGCCGTTGTGCGGCGTGGCCGTGAGCAACAACAGGTGCCGAGTGCGCTCACGCAACGCCTCACCCAGAACAAACCGCTTCGTGCGACGCAACTCGTTTCCATAGCGGTGCGCCGACATCTTGTGCGCCTCATCAACGATCACCAAATCCCACTCAGAACCCTTGACCCTCTCCAACATGTCTTCAGATCGAGAAAGCTGATCCACCCGAGCTATAAGCATGTTCTTCTCCACAAACGGGTTACCCGTGCGGGAGTCCTCCACCGCGGCACGCGACATCAGCTCGAACGACAACCCGAACTTGTCCCACAACTCGTCTTGCCACTGCTCAACCAAACTCCCCGGCGCCACAATCAGGCAACGGACAACGTCGCCGCGCAACATCAACTCACGGATCAACAACCCCGACATGATCGTCTTGCCCGCGCCCGGATCGTCAGCCAACACGAAACGCAACGGCCGAAGCTCGAGCATCCGGTTGTAGACCGCCTCAATCTGGTGCGGGTAAGGCTCAATATTCGAGGTGTCAACCGCTGCGAACGGGTCAGCCAGATGGGCCTGCTGCAGCCGTTGTGCCTCAGCTGCAAGTTGGAACATCGCACCGTCGGCGTCGAAACTCCACCTCCGTTGATCCGCCTCACCGAACGCCTCCAAATCGGCGACGCTGATAATCCGATCACCAAGCCGCCCGTCACCGGTGCGGTACGTGAGTGTCGCAGAACCAGGGCCGTGCATCTCCACGGCCACCACCGTCACCTCACCATCAGCAACCACACCCTCAAGCCGCATCCCCGCAGCCAGATCGTCGAACTCGAGCGTCACAGGGCTCCCATCCAACCCTCGCCCCATCCACGCATCGCTCAACCTCCCATTCGACCAGCCCCGATGGTACCCCGCACCGCCTCGCTGCTTCTTGCCGACCACCGTTCGTCGTGCGGCACGATCAGCTACGTTGACGTTTCGGTAACCGACACGCTCCCTCCGAACCCGCCCAATCGCCCAAGAGTCCCTCAAACCGACTGAGCAGAGGGACCACACAACAACAACGAGGAACCTGTGAGCACTGACATGGACCGGCTCGTCACTTGGCACAACGGAGAGAAGACCCCCGGACCGTTCACACCGGCTGAGATGGAGGCTCGCCAGACCAAGCTGCGCCTGCACATGGCTGACCACGACATCGACGCGAGCCTGCTGACCAGCCATCACAACATCTGCTACTTCTCGGGTTTCCTGCACTGCGCTTTCGGGCGCAACTACGGCCTGGTCCTCACCGCCGAGAACGCCACGACCGTCAGCGCCGGGATCGACGGCGGTCAGCCTTGGCGTCTCAGTCACGGCGACAACCTCATCTACACCGACTGGCGCAAGGACAACTTCTACTTCGCGGTCCAATCGCTGACGCGCGGGGCCAAGCGCATCGGCATCGAATTCGACCAGGTGAGCGTCGACATGGTCGAAAAACTCAAGGCCGCGCTACCCGACGCCGAGCTGGTCGACATCGGCACGCCAACCATGTGGATGCGCACCATCAAATCAGCCGAGGAGATAGCCCACATCAAGAAGCTCACCGCCATCGCCGACATCGGCGGCGAAGCCTGCCGTGAGGCGATCGCCGTCGGCGTTGGTGAGCACGAGGTCGCCCTCGCCTCGACTCAAGCGATGGTCAGGGAACTGGCCAAGACCTACGAATACGCCGAGTTGATGGACACCTGGACCTGGTTCCAGTCCGGCATCAACACCGACGGCGCCCACAACCCGGTCACCAACCGGGCGATCGAGTCGGGCGACATACTCTCACTCAACTGCTTCCCGATGCTCTTCGGCTACTATGTGGCGCTCGAACGCACGCTCTTCGCGGAGTCCGTCTCCGCGGAGCACCTCCGGCTCTGGAACCTCAACATCGAGGTACACGAAGCAGGCCTGGAACTGATCAGACCAGGCGTCAAGTGCAGCGAGATCGCGGCGACGCTCAACGGGATCTACCGTGAGCACGACCTGTTGAAATACCGCTCGTTCGGATACGGCCACAGCTTCGGCGTGCTCTGCCACTACTACGGGCGCGAGGCCGGCGTGGAGCTTCGCGAGGACATCGATACGGTCCTCGCCCCCGGCATGGTCGTCTCCATGGAACCGATGATCATGATCCCCGAGGGCCAGCCCGGGGCCGGCGGTTACCGCGAGCACGACATTCTCGTCATCAACCACGACGGCACAGTCGACAACATCACCGGCTTCCCCTACGGCCCCGCCCACAACATCGTCCCCTAGGCCCGAATCCGCAATTGGATCGCGTAACCGGGCTCCATAGCCGACTCGGCTATTCGAATTCTGAGGATCGGGAACCCAGATTGATGGCGTTTTCGGAGACTGTGCGGCGGGTGGCTTCGTCGAACCCGTCCTGGTTCTTGGCTCGGACCTCCAGTGTCAGTTCCACGTCTGGGCCGAGTCTCGCGGTCACATGCTCGGCTATCTCGCCTAGCTGTTTGATGCAGCGAACCGGGTCTAACTGGAACTCGGCGTAGAACTCGGTCGGTGCAGCCGTTTCGGCGGTGGGTTGAGCCGTTGGACCAGAGGGTTCTCCGCCGACCGGTATACCGCCGCTCGGCCCTTGCGCCCCTCCATCTTCCGCAGCGCCTGGAACGGGAGCGGGTTCTGGGGGTGGGGGCACGCTGTCCGGTCGGATCAGCAGACCGCTGTGTGTCGGGGCCACATGCTGGGCGGTGCGAACACCGAGCCAGCGCTCGCCGTCATGAGCATCGGCATAGGCGAAGGTCTCCTGTTCCCAGTCGAACGACGCCACCCCGCCTGAGAGTGCCTCGGTCAACACCTCCATCGATCCCAGCCTCGGCATGTGGCAGAAGCGGGCGTATGTGGCCCAAAGCTGGCCCACCGCCACGTCCCCGCGGTCGGACCAAAGCCCACCACGGTCTACGTCCATCCGCACTCGCACACCGCTGTAGGTGGAGATCAGCTTCTCCTCGCTGCGCAGTTTGCGGCCGGCGCGAACCGCGATCGAGTCCTCGCCCGCGGCGCGGCTCGTCTGCCACACGATCTCGGAGGTCCCCGGCTCCTGGTGCGGTGTCAGCACCAGTTTGAAGGTCTCGTTGATGAGCGACTGGACCCGTTTGTCGGAGTCTTCGAGCTTGGTCTGCGCCTGGCGAAGTTGATGGGCCGTGAGCTGCAGGTCGTCGCTGCCCTCGACAATGGAGCGCCAGGCCAGAAGAGCGCGGGCCGCATCTCTCAGTTCACCGACTCGGTTGGTGTCCGCCGCTACGAACACCAGCAGGTTGCGGTTCACCCGCGGCCCGGCGTCTCGCTGGGAGAGAATCTTCTCCGCTGAGTTGATCGCTGCGGAGTTGTGGTCGCCTGTCGAATGTGTCGCGGAAGGGGCAAGCACCACGAGACGCACACCGTCGTCGTTGTCGGGCACATCACCGGGGCCTTCCGCGAACACCTGCACGGCGTGGAACTCTCCGCGGTCACGCTGCTGTGCCACCATCGGCCGCACCAGGTCGTCTGCGTCTCGGTCGTCGTAGTTGGAGGCCCGGTCCTCGGCGATACGCGTGACGTTGGGTACCAGCGAGTACCAGTACTGCGACCCGTCGACATAGAGGTGCGTTGCTCGATCCGAGAGGCGCCGCAAGGCGTCTGAGAACTGGCCGAGGGGCTCACCGGGTTGGGCGCATCCGAGCACCACCGACTTGACGTCCACTCCCCGCTTTCCGTCGGGGCGCGGCGCCGAGCTCATGTACACGGTGCGGGCGGCCCGGCGGGTCGCCGAGAAACGTCCGAAGTGGGGGAACTCGCTGTCGATGTGCAACGGCAGGGCGTTCTCCCCGTCGACATCGGACTTGATCACCGGATCCCAGCCCTCGTCGAGGTACTTCTTCATCTCGCTCACGAGCGGCCCGGAGTCCATCGGCAGGCTGGCCGGCATGATCAGCAGCGATCGGTCGTCGCGTTTCCACAGCTGCGATATCACCAGCGCCATCAACCGCAATACGCCACGCGTCCGCTGGAACTTGTCGAGCGCCGACCAGTCGCCGAACAGACGGTCGAACAGCTCCGGGTGGATCGGGTAGGAGAGCTCCATGCGACGCCGGTATTCGCCCTCCCCCACCCGCGGCGGAAATTCTTTGGCGTGCTTGCGGTACATCTCGCTGAACGCCCGGATCACGCCGTCGCGTACTCGGGCTTGTTCGGCGGTTATCGGGTCGAACAGGCGGCGGCGCACGATCTCGAACGACTCGTCCGGTGACGCCGGCTGCCATTGCGCCGCCTTGCGGGCGACCACGTTCTTGAGCCTTTCCAATGCGGTGCGGCCCCTTGGCCCGCCGGTCTCGATGTCGGACGCAGGGATGGCCACGAGCACGACCACGTTGGGCACAGCCGCCGCCGCTTCGGTAAGCGCCTGCGCGAACGTGAACTGGGTGTCGAAGTCGCCCCCGGCCAGCCGCTTGGCGCCCTCGTCGGAGCTGTCGGGCAGTTGGCGGGCGTAGGCGACCCACTCGTCGATCAACACCACCGCCGGGCCGAACTGTTGAAACATCGTTCGCAGCGCGGCGCCGGGATTGGTGGCAGCCTCATCGTCGGCGCGTACCAACTCGTATGCCTCTCGCCCTCCGAGTTGGTAGGCGAGGTGACCCCAGAGGGTGTGCAGGCTCACCTCCGGTTCGACCTCTAAGGGACTTGCCGGCGAGATCACCTGACCGACGAGCGCTGCCCGGTTGATCTTGGCCGGAAGCGAGACCCCTTCGGCCGCCAGCACTTCGCCGACACCTGGCAGTTCCGTGGCCGGTTCGCCGGAGGCCAGGTGGTACAGCGCGATCATCGAGTGGGTCTTGCCACCACCGAAGTTGGTCTGCAGTTCGATGACCGGGTCGCCGCCTTCGCCGGAGAGTCGTCGTGCCGCCCCCGCGAGCATCTCGTGGAGGCCTTGGGTGATGTAGGTGCGGGCGAAGAAGGCTTGGGGGTCTTGGTATTCAGACTCGGCGTTGCCCTGCAGCACCTCGTAGAGGTTGGCTGCAAATTCGGCTTGGTTGAAGCGGCCGGACGCGACGTCGGCGTGCGGTGTGATGATCTTGCGCCACGGGGTCAGCCCTGCTTCGGGCCGGCCCTCGGCCGGTTTGGCTGCGGTGCGCCGACGCTCGGAGCGGGACTGCTCGTCGACCATCTGGCGCATGAGGTCCTGCCGCAGGCCGCGTATCTGTTGACGCTCGTCGGCGTTGCCGAACGACTCGAGCACCCGTTCCATGGAGTCGAGCGCCCGCACAGTGTCGTCGGTCGACATCGACTGTTGGTGCGCCCAGCGGTTGCGGGCGTCGGCTATCTCGAACACCATCGAGCGCACCCCGGTGGGGAAGCCGTGCCCGAACACTTCGTTCCAGGTGAGCTTGATTCCGGTCAACAGAAACGCCGCGTCGCCGGTGGAGGGTTCCCGCTGTGGATTACGGGACTTTTGATTGACAGTCTGGAGCCAATCGTCGCCGTAGAACCCCTGCCATGTCTCTTCGCACTTCGACCGCAGCCCGTCACGCAGCAGATCAAGCGCCTTGGAGATGCGCTCGGTGTTGGCCATCACCATCGGCGTCTCCTTCCGTGAGCAGGGTCGGTTGCATGCACGGCCCACACAATGCCACGGCTATAGGACATTGCGCGCACTTCGGCGCTCATCAACGCGATGAGGGCTGCGTTCTTTGGTGGCGTGTAGGGTTCGCTTAGAGTCATTCATGCCATGCCCGCGCGACCCAGTTTCTTGAGGTGACTCCCATGCCACGACCTCTCCGAGAACTCACCGCAGACGCAGAAGCTAGTGGCAACTGGGACGCTGTCGCTGACTGGTGCGAGAACTTCGACTGGTCAGAGGCCGAAGAAATCCCCGTCGCCGAGCACTACCTCAGGTGCGCTGCCGCCACGCGTCCCCAAGACGAAGCCAAACTCATTGCAGCGGTATCGGCCGCCAGAACCGCTGGAACTCCTTGGCCTCGAATCGCCGAAATCCTCGCCTCCTCCCCCCAAGCGGTTCAAAAACAATACGCACCTCTCATCGAGGCTGCGGCCGCCAACCAATAACTATCCTCCCGCTCCATCACAGTCGCCGACGGCATGATCCGAGTCCGGTTACCGACTTCATGGGTGCAGTCGACCAAGGCAGTGTGACAACCCGCAACCGAGTTCGACATCGGGGCGCAAAGAGGCTCGTGGCTCATTGCGAGAACATCTGCCCCTGGACTGGCGCCGAGGCGGATGCGGCGGCTCCTGTTTGCAGGCTGGGCCAGGCGGTGATCAGGCGGTTGTAGGCGCCGGCTTCGGACGCCCAGCCCTTGTCGTTGGCCTTCTGATAGAGCAGGTAGGCGAGTTGGCGGGTCCGGTCGGCGTTGCCTCCGAGCGTGTGCAGCAGTTCCGCGGCCTCGGATTCGGAGCGGTCCAGGGCGGCGACAAGATACTGCAACACCTCCCATACCGTGAGACGTTGATCGTCCACAGGCGACCAGTCGGGGTTCAGGTCCTCGCGCTCGAAGAGGCGGAACTTGCCTTCACGAGCCTCGCCCACGCCAGACTCTTCGATACCCGCCAACGACGTGTTCTTGGCCCGAGCCACGCTGTCGGCGTCGCCCGACGGTCCGGGCTCGTAGCCGTGCTCGGAGAACCAGGTGAGCGCGAATCGTGTGTCGGCGTCGAGTTCGGCCTCCTCGCCGTCGAGGATCTCACCCAGCACGTCGTTGATGATTCGCAGTGCAGTGGACACCGACATCGACGACCCATCGGCCTCCACGACCCGGGCGTACCGGGAGAACACCTTGATGCCTGGCCCGATCGTCGATTGCGCCATGTCTACTGGGGCGATATTGCCCGACTGCAGAACCCGCACAGCTTCAGGAAGTTCGTCGCGAAGCGCCGCCATGAACTCCCCGCGAGTGGCGAGAGAGGCGGATTCAGCACGCGGTCGACACGCCAGAACGATTGACGACGCCAGCGCGTTGCTCTTCGACGCCACCAGACGACTGCCGAGCTCAGTACGCATCGGCCATGTGGCGTTGACTTGCAGTCCCGCATCCAGAACAGCTTGCAGGAAGGTGTCCCAGCCCGTGGTCCGGATCTCTCCGTCCTTGGTCTCGGTTGCTTTATAGGCGTAGTAGATGGTTGCTGGAACGTCGGTCGTCTGGCTCTCAGCAACCTGAGCCATGAATTCCGCCATACCAGACTCGAAGTGCTCCTCGGCCTGCTCCTTCGATCCAGCCCTATAGCGATTGGCAATCAACTCCTCAGCCTTTGGCGTCAGCAATGTTGAACACTCGTCAGGCCACACGTCTGAGAGGTTCCGCCGCAACCAGACGTAGAAGAAGTCCGACAAATCCGCGTAGGAGATGTTGTCGTAATACGGAGGATCAGTCGATAGCGCGGCACCCGCACATTCCTGAACTCTCGCTTTCGCGTCTCTTTGTGTTGCGACAGCCTCCTGAGAAGCAGGCAAGTGTTCAATCGACCTAGCTATCCAATTCAGAATTCCAGAGAAACTACCTGTCCTAGTTCCCAACGGATTTCCCTCCGCAAAATCCCATGTCATTGGTATCGCTTGCCGAGCGAACGTCGTTCGAATCTTGCAAAGCGACCGATCCCACGAACAGATCGTCGATCCTGTATCTGCAAGTTTGTCGATGGCGAACGCCAGGTAGGTCACCACCGCGTCCGTATACGCAGCGGCACCGCGACCACCGTCTCGAAGCCTCACGCCGTCGTCCGCTAGACCCGCTGCGTTCGCGTCCTTCTCAACACGCTCCGCGACCTCACCGAGAAGATCCGAAAACGTCGCCAACGCCGTCAACTGCCTCGCCGTGAACAATTTCCACCACTCGTCGAGTCCATAGACGTATACGGTCCCACCGGTCAGCTTCTTCGGATTTCTGCCCTCGGGTTTCCAGACAGGTTCGCCACAAATGGCAGCATCCGCGTCTACCGGCGTTGCCGAGCAGTAACTTCGTCCGCGTTCTCCCTCGCCAACGACCGCGATCAACTGCTGTCCCATTCGTCCCGCGCGACTCTCAGACTTGATGTAGTCCCCTGGAATCGCTGAGCCGGTTGCTATGCACGTCCCGTTCCCGCGATTGACCGTCCGCTCGTGTGTCGGCTCGCCGCCTTCGCGAATCTCGTAGCTGATCATCTGCGTTTCCCGGTCGACGATCGGTTCGATCCAAACCTTGGGTTTGCCCGGCCGCTTGGCCAATGTCCACGACGCCACCAACGGCACGTGGCCCGACCAGGACGGATCAGGCGATTCGACCGTCCGCGCCCATATCCAAGCAATCGGCGTCAGCTTCTCACCGTTAGGACCAGTCGCATCGGGATAGAGATGCCCGATTCGGCGTGCAGCCTCATCGCGCATCCACTGCCCGTACGCCTCCACATCCGCGGCTAAACCCTGCGCCCTGTGGTAAGTGTTGAGAGCCGTGTCAATGTCGGGATGCACCGGTCGCTGTCCAGCGAACCGTGGCGGTATCTCAATCATCGCTTTGTTGATCAGCACCGCAACGGGGTTCAAGTCCCCGGCGAGCGCCTTTAACCCGAGCCTCTGCGCCTCTAACGGAATCGCCCCTCCACCGGCGAACGGATCAAGGATCGGCGGCGGGCCGTCTGGGAAGCACCGGTCGATCTCGGCTTTGGCCTCGGCCAACACATCAGGATTGTTGGAGTTCTCCCACACCACCAGCCGTTCCAAAATCCCGAACAGCCGTTGTCGCTCAGCCTCCTGCTCCTCGGGCGTCAACGAATCATCCCCCGAAGGATCATCCACCAACGACGCCCAGATCACCGCCCTAGTCGCCGCCAACGGCCTGCGCGCCCACCAGAGATGCAAAGTTGAAGGACGCCCGTGTTTCATCCCCTTCTTCTCACGCGCCGCCGCCTCATTGATCGCCCCCAACGGCAACGCCACCTCAATCAGCTTCGGCCGCACTCCGTCTCGCTCACCCACAGCCGTCAACCTAGCCGGACCCGGGTTCAGGCCACGGCTCGGAGCCTCAACCCCGGACGATTCCCGTGCCCAAAGCGCTGCAACGCCGCAACCGAGACATCCACCTGCGCGTACAAGGTCTCGGCATGGGGCAACTACCAACATTCGATCAACAATATTTTCATTGCATTTCACACAGAGGTGCGATATGCCTGTGAGCATGCCCGAGCAGGCCGAATCGACCATCGACGCCAGACCCGTCCTCAACCCCGGAAGCGACGACAGCGGAACCGAGGATCGATGCGCCGACAGCGAACCGTTCGTCGACGAGTACGACCCTGAGTTTGGCAGGGACTACGTGCCCGACGTGATTCACATCTCAGAGGAACGCCAAAAGGAACTCCAAGAGAACTTCAAACGCTATGTTGCTGACCTGATCGCCGAAATCGGCGAACCGACGGAAGAAGAACGGGTCCGTGCCTTAGCCTTCTGGCGCCCAATCATGGAGCACCTGGGCAGACCCATGGATCCATGAAGAACCTGGTGGCGCGGTCCTCACGCACGACGTCAAGGATCTAACAGCCTTGGCCGCCCACGCTCAAGATGTGCGCGTCTTCAGCATGAACTGACTGTGACAACCTCACGCGACCCGACGTCTAGGCGGTTGTGATTGTGAACGATGTTTGTAGGGTGCCGAGTTGGTTGCCGCCTCGGCTTCTTTCGGAGTAGGCGGTGGCGGTGAGGGTGTAGTCGCCGGGGGGCAGGGCCCGGCCGTAGAGTTTCGATGCGGCGCCTTGGTAGGTGTCGCCGTGCAGCGAGTAGGGGGCGTAGCTCTCGGTTCTGGTGACTGTTGTGGGACCGGCGAGCTCCAACAGCACGCTGCCCACGGCTGTGTCGGTGTCGGTGTCGGCGCGGATGGCGTAGCTGCCGCCGTCGGGGTCGGCGAGCGCGACGCTGCCGCCGTCTGCGAGCGCTGTCAGTACTGTCTGGTCTGAGGCGTCGACCAGTGTGAACCCTGTGAGCGGACCGGGATCCGGGCCGCTGTCACGCAGCAGCGGACCCCCCTTGGGCGAGTCCGTGCCGCCGGTGGCGCCGGAGCCGGGCAGCCCCAGCCCCGTGTCTATGAAAACCCCCCGACGGTCCGGGCCGCGGGTACCGCGGGTGCCGACGGTGTGAGTGACCGGGGCTGTGAACTCGCCGGGCAGCGCAGACCCCGACCGCGAAAGCCCTGTCGACACGACGATGCTCACCGCCCGCAGAGCGAACTCGTAGGTGCCCGCCTCCAACGGACTGTGAGGCGTCAACGGCCCCTCGTCGGCGGCGCCGTAAACCCCGGTGTGGGTCACGAACTCCCAGTCGTCACCAGACCCGCCGGGTTCGCGCATGAACACGTCGTAACGGACCCTCGTAGCATGACGGGGCACATCCACGTTGTCCCAGTCGAACACGGTCTCGCCCTCAACGCTGGTCGACACCGTGAAGTTCTCCGGCACGCCCGGCACCGGACGATCATCATCCACAACAGTGATCAACAAGTCATCAGGATCAGGGCTGTACACACCCGGATTGCCGGTGACCCTGCCGCGCACCGTCTGGCGCCGGTCACCGGTGAAACTGTTGTTGTCAACCGCGGTGACGCGAACACAACACCCGGTAAAGCGGCCCGCGGGGATCACCAAAGAAGCCCCGAGCCTCGTCAACGACGCCCCCTGTGTGGCCTCCAGGGTCGTGAACCTGCTCCCAGTAAACACCTCCACCGTCATGTCACGAGCCGAGACCTTGGACAAGACAACACCGACAGTAACCCGGCCCCCGTCCTCGGAGATGCTGCCCCGGCCAAGCTGCCCCCCGCCAAGCAGCGAGAACTGCGCCTTGGGCGCCATCTCCACCCGATACACCCGCGACGTCACACCATCCTGAGCCGTCACCTCCACAGTCAACACCTGCGCAGCCGCAGACATGTCATAATCCACTATGCCGTTGCGGTCCACCACCCCGTTGTTCTTGAACACCACGCTCTGCCCAGGATAAGACCCGACACGCAACCCCACCTCTCTAGTGACGAACGGGTCCACGAAACCCAGATACTCCAACCTGTCCGGTCGAAACCCCGGCCCAAGAGACCCATTGACCAACGACAAAGAACCCAACTCCGCGCAACCCAACCTCACACTGTGGATCTTGTCTAGAAAAGCATCAGCGAGCCAGAACGTGCCCCCGTCAGACCAGACACCGGTCAAACGCACAGCCAAGCCGAGATCGGGTCTCACCCGGGGGATTTCCAAACAGGGAACCCGCTGCTTGTCCGACACCCGATACGCGTAGACAGCCCGGTCCTCCAGATCGACGACCCACATGAACTCGCCGTCAGACCAGATGTCCCATGGGTTGGCGTTGCCCGCAGCGTGCAGCGTGTTGGTGTTGAAATCCTGCGACGGGACCCGCTGCCTCGTCGACATGCTATAGGCATAGACCTTGTCGTCGGTGCCGTCTGTGACCCACATGATGTCGCCGTTCGACCAGATCCCTCTGGGATTGTCGTTGCCGGCAGCGTCCAGCGTGTTGAAATCCTCAGACGGAACCCGATTCTTGGTCACCATGCTGTACGCGTACAGTTTCCTGTCGTCGCCGTCTGAGACCCACATGAACACGCCGTCAGACCAGATCCCTTGGGGGCTGTCGTTGCCGGCGGCGTCCAGCGTGTCGAAATCCTGCGACGAGGCCCGCTGCCTCGTCGTCATGCTATAGGCGTACAGCTTGCTGGGAAAGCCAGCGACCCACATGAACTCGCCGTCAGACCAGATCCCTCCGGGATCGTTGTTGCCGGCAGCGGCCAGCGTGTCGAAATCCTCACCCGCCGACTGGGCCCCAGACGGAACCGCAAGAACAGGCAACAACGCCGCCAACAACGCCACCACCAACACAAGCAGCGGCAACCTCCCAAAAACAGAACCACCCCTGCGGCCCCGGCCAGTCCCTGTCAGCCCAAAGACCGACGACTGCTGACGGGTGAAGCTACCAAGCCCCCCCCCCCCTGTGCTCACTGCCTCGTCCATACACGCGAGCTTAGACAACAAAAACCCCCCACCACAAACCGCTCAACCCCCAAAAACCCTCCTTCGTCACGCAACCGGCGCAGGTGTTAGCTTCTGTTGCACGGGACCAGACCGAGGGAGGCCGTCGTGGACATGAACGACATGATCATTGTTTGGTTGAGCGCTTCTTAGTCTCGTGCAATAAAGACCTCCGGCTCTGCTCCATCGTCATGGACTACCGCGCAATAGACCCGCATCTAGTGGCGCTCCCTGTCGATTGATGCACTTCTCATCAACTCACGAATCGCCTCGAGCGAAGCCCGCGAGTGTCTGAAGGTCGCCGGGTGACAGCATCTGGACAACAGCTCGGACTGGCTTGTCGGGTCCGATCAGGGACTGGAGCGCACGGTGCCCGGCGCTGTTCGGCGGCGGTCGATCCGTGGTCAGCATGACAAGCGGAATGTCCGGCTCGGAGGAATGCAACGCAGCCGCCTTGCCGAGTGCCTTCCAGAGAGTGTCCGTGCGGCGCAACCCTGGACGTTGCGTTACGCTGAACGCCCCTGACACGTCGAAGAACCACTTCCCGCCCTCCGCGTCGAAAGCCTCGAAATTGACTTCGACGCCGCAGGGCATCTTCACCTTCTCCTCGATACGCCTGAAACCACACTGGAAAAGCAGCGTCTTCGCCATGACCTGGGCCTTCCGTCCCTGTTGCACGGCCCTCGCCTGAAAGTCGTTGTCGCTCGAATCGTTAGCGGCGACCGAATCCGGAGAATCGCCGTTGGACGAGACCATTGAGTCAACGAGGTCCAAGAAGAACTGATGGTCGCTGCGGCGCTTGGCCGATGGGGGTACGGTCACCAACAGACTCAACTCATCGGATCGCTCCGCGAGGCGTTGTCGCTCGTCGTTGATCCGCTGTTCGGCCAGGTCGATGTAGGCGGAGTCAGTGTCGAAACCGATGTAACGGCGATCAGTCCGCAGGGCGGCGACCGCTGTCGTGCCCGCCCCCATGAAGGGATCGAGTACCAAGTCGCCGCGGTAGGTGTAGAGCTCGATCAGCCGTTTGGGCAACTCCACGGGAAACGGCGCAGGATGTCCTACACGAGTGGCCGACGCCGGCGGTATCTCCCAAACATCAACAGTGGCTTCCATGAACTCATCGACAAAGGCCGAGCCCTTCGACGGCCGGCCCACCTCAGCGCGTGCGACGGCCGGTTGCGCCCTGTCGAAGCGACCCTTGGACGCGATTACCACCCGCTCAGTGAGGTCCCGCAGCACAGGATTCCCGGGCCGTTGAAAACTGCCCCACGCACAACTACCCGTGGCGCCCTTGGCCTTCTGCCAAACCACTTCACCCCGCAACAGCAGTTGCAGCCGATCCTGCAATATCGCGATCACATCTGCCGACAAGGAGCGATAGGGACGCCGCCCCAGGTTGGCAACGTTCACCGCGATCCGTCCGCCAGGCTCTAGTTTGCGCACACACTCTGAGAAAACGTCCTCCAGCATCTCCAGATACTCGACATAGCTAGCAGGAACGTGGCCCTGCCCCACAGCCTGCTCGTATTCTTTTCCCGCGTAGTACGGAGGCGAAGTCACGACGAGCGCTACAGAGTCGTCCGCCACATCGCCGCACGCGTCGATGTCGCGGGCGTCACCCACCCAAAGACGGTCGGTACTCGCATGAGGTACGATCTTGTCGTTGTCGCAAATCTCGGGCACCGGGAACCGCTCATAGAACGCCGAGGCGTCGTGTCCCTCGCGGCGACTCACGCCGAAACTGGATGTCGAGGTGCTGCGCCTACGCCCGTTCGCCATACTCACGGCCCACCAAACCAGAGAACGTTGCCCGCCTGTGCAGCGAAATCGTGAAGCCGTCGAGAGTCACGACAAGAAGTTACACGTCCCATGTGACACCGGCTCTGGCGCGAACGACGCTCGCGGAACGAAGACTTGACGCACATCAAGACCCTACCGTACGTGAGGCCCAAATACCAGCGTTGTAATTTAGAGCGCGCAAATAGGCGAGCCTTCGAGTTGAGGCCTGTTGTTCCCCGCTCTTGTTCGCCGCGCTCCACTTCCCGCTCTTGTTCGCCGCGCTCCACTTCCCGCTCTTGTTCGCCGCGCTCCACTTCCCGCTCTTGTTCGCCGCGCTCCACTTCCCGCTCTTGTTCGCCGCGCTCCACTTCCCGCTCTTGTTCGCCGCGCTCCACTTCCCGCTCTTGTTCGCCGCGCTCCACTTCCCGCTCTTGTTCGCTGCGCTCCACTTCCCGCTCTTGTTCGCTGCGCTCACCGGGCCGCTCGGGCCGCGGGCCGGGCCGCTCAGACCACGGGCCGGGCCGCTCGAGCCACGGGGCGGGCCGCTCAGGCCACGGCCCCGCAAATCAAGCCGTTCGCACTCGGAAACCCTTTG
Source organism: Acidimicrobiales bacterium (assembly GCA_965116485.1). GTDB lineage: Bacteria > Actinomycetota > Acidimicrobiia > Acidimicrobiales > Aldehydirespiratoraceae > VXYK01. The sequence goes on along the minus strand of OZ220692.1, from coordinate 1,106,578 downwards.
CCCATTTGCGGGGCCTCCAAGCCACGGACACCAAATCACCGGACACCAAGCCACCGGATACCGAGGTCGTCGCCCGGCGGGAGGATCGGCGAAGATGGAGCATGGCCAACGCCGGCAACGAGCAGAACCGAAGCCGGAGGATCTTCCGCAAGAACGCGGGCCAAGTCAGCGGTCAAGGGGACAAAGCAGGCAAAGTAAGTGAACCGGGCGATGAGACCCACCGTCGGCGGCATCTCGAGATGGTCGACAAGCAGATCAAGAAACGGGGCGTCGTCGATCCTCGGGTGCTGGCAGCCATGGCAGTTGTTCCGCGCCACCGGTTCGTACCCGAAATGCTGACCAACCAGGCCTATGCAGATCACCCGTTGCCCATCGCGGCCAACCAGACCATCTCGCAGCCCTACATGGTGGCCTTGATGGCCGAAGCCGCTGAGATCTCCCCGAGCGACCGTGTCTTGGAGGTGGGTACCGGCTCGGGTTACGGAGCCGCAGTGCTGTCTGAGTTGGCCGCTGATGTGGTCACCCTCGAGCGCCACCGAAACCTGGCCGACGCGGCCACCGAGCTGTTGGCCGAACTCGGCTACGACAATGTGACGGTGGTCAAAACCGACGGGTCGCTCGGCTATCCCGCCCGCGCTCCCTACGAGGCGGTGGTGGTCACCGCGTCCTCCGAAACCATCCCTGCTCCGTTGGTCGAGCAACTCACAGACGGCGGGCGTCTGATAATCCCGCTCGGATCGCTGGGCCAGGTCCAACACCTCACCCGGCTGCGAAGAACCGGCGAAGAGACGACCACCGAAACCCTCGGCTGGGTCCGTTTCGTCCCCCTGATCGAAGACCACTAGAACGGACCGAGTTCGTTCCCGCCCGAGATCGTTTCCGACCGAACCCCGACAGAATCCCACCCGAACCCCGACCGAATCCCACCCGAACCCCGAACCCCGCCGAATCCCACCCGACCCCCAAGCGAACCCCGACCGAGATCGTTTCCACCCGAACCCCGCCGAACCCCGCCGAATCCCACCCGAGCCCCGACCGAATCCCGCGAGCTGGCTGAACCGCCGATCTCAACAGACGGCGACCTCCCGGTCCGGCAGCGCAGGGGCGCTACCCAGCCGACGACCTCGACCACCCCACACCAGCCTCCCGGTCCGGCAGCGGCGGGGCGCTACGGTTGGGGCATGGGTGCTGCCGTACCGAGGGTCGTGATCGTCGATGACCATCGGCTGTTTCGCAGCGGTGTGAGGGTCGAACTGGGGGATCGGGTGAATGTTGTGGCTGAGGCCGACGATGTGGCCTCGGCGGTCTCGGTCATCGACCAATGGCGGCCCGATGTGGTGCTGCTCGACGTCCACCTGCCGTCTGGGTCGGGGCGAGAGGTCATCGAAGCGGTCGCGTCGGGCCAGGTAGACACCCGGTTTCTGGCTCTGTCGGTGTCGGACGCCGCGGAGGACGTGATCAATGTCGTGCGAGCAGGCGCTCGTGGCTATGTCACGAAATCGATCTCCGGGGACGATCTGGTCGATGCCATCATCCGGGTGGGGAACGGCGACGCGGTCTTCTCACCTCGCCTGGCCGGATTCGTGCTCGACGCTTTCACCGTCGGCCACGGCCCGAGCGATGAGGAAGCCGATGACGACCTCGATCGCCTGACGCCCAGGGAACAAGAGGTTCTGAGACACCTGGCCCGCGGCTACACCTACAAGGAGATCGCCCGGCGGTTGTCGATCTCGATCAAGACGGTCGAGACACATGCCTCCGCGGTGCTTCGCAAGCTGCAGTTCTCGAACCGCAACGAACTGAGTCGCTGGGCCGCTGCCCGAAGAATCTGGTAGCGCCCGCCGGCTTTGCTGGGGGGGCGGACCGGCGAAGCGCTACCTTTTTCGGCTGCGGGTTGGGGGACTGCCCGCGGCCAGATCTGGGACCGGGGTCAGTGGATGACCGGTGGTCGGCTGATGACGCGGAGCGTGTAGTCCGACACACCACCAAACTGGTAACCCGGGCCGAACGCCGAACGAAGGGTGGTCGCCGTGACTGTGGATGGATTCGGGTTGATGTTCATGACCCAATTATCGTCCAGAAATTAATATGACACAACCTAATATTTTTGATATTTATCATCAATAATTGTCATGGTACGTTTTGTTGCGACTAGAGTGATCAAGCAATGCAGCTGGACATTGAATCGCTGAGAACCTTCATCGCGGTCATCGACCTGGGCGGCATGACCCGCGCGGCCGAATCCCTGCAGGTCAGCCAGTCCTCGGTCAGCTGGAAAATTAAACGGCTCGAAGAAAAAGTCGGTCGTGACCTGCTGATTCGCGAAGGTCACTCTCTGCGTCCCTCGCGCGACGGACGAGAGCTCCTGCACTACGCCCGGACGATGGTCGGCACGCACGACGAGGCAGTCCGCCGTCTCGAGAGCTCAGAGCTCACCGGCACCGTCAAAGTCGGCACTCCCGAAGAGATCAGCGCCGAGCGCATCTGCGCCGTGCTCTCCCGCTTCAACCGCATCCACCCCAAGACGTCGATCGAGTTCTTTGTGGACCGCTCGTTCCGGCTCAGTTCGATGCTGGGCCTCAGCGAGCTTGATGTCGCCGTGCTGCAGGTGCTCGAAAATAACCTGAGGCCGGAGGACAAGATCCTCTGGACCGACCCGCTCATCTGGGTCTGTGCCCCGGACTGCGCGTACGAAGAGGGGCCGGTGCCCCTGATCACCTTCGGCGAGGGAGGGTTCTATCGTCCGCTCGCACAACAAGCTCTGACCAACGCAGGAATACCGTTCACGATCACCTTCTCCGGGCCGAGCGCGGCGAGCGTGATCGGCGCCGCAGAAGCCGGGTTGGGCGTGGCCGTGCTCGCGGAGTGCTCCGCGAGAGGCGACCTGATCCGCTGGCCCCGCGCCGAGTCGATTCCCCCGCTCCCCGACTCGATATATGTGGCCCGCGCCGCTGCCGGCGAGCCCTCGGTGGTCGCCAACGAGCTCATCTCCGACATCGTCAGCGAACTCCAAGCCTGACCTCGGGGGACCGAACCCAGGGCCGGGCCTCCAAGCCTGACCTCGGGGGACCGAACCCAGGGCCGGGCCTCCAAGCCGAAACCCCAAGCCTGACCTCGGGGGACCGCACGCTGGACCTAAAATAGTGGCCATGCTGAGTTCAGCTGACGGAGAAGGATCCCACGAAACCTGTAAGCAAGGCGAAACCGGCATCTGATTGCTGAGTTCAGCCCTGAGTTCCGGGCCCTGGGTTCCAGCCTTGAGGTCATGTCCGGGGTTCCGGCAATCCCAACGCGCTCCCAACGCGCTCCCAACGCGCCCGACAGCGGTGCCAAAAGGCGGGTGCCTTGGCCATGGTGCATGCTGTTGGCGATGACTTCCGACGCCGCACCGACTGACCCCCCACTGACTGACGCCGCACCGACCGATCCCGCACAACCAGATCCCGCACAACCAGATCCCACACCGCCGCCACTTGCCACACGGCCCGATAGCGCACTGCCCGATGTCGGGTTGGCTGACACCGGGATGGCTGACACCGGGATGGCAGATGTTGTACTGCCGACGTGTGACCTGAAGCGAATGTGCGAACAGCGTTTGGCACGGCTGCGCGCGGAGATGGCAGATCAGAACGTCGACGCTGCGGTCCTGATGCACGGACCCAATGTCACCTACGCGACCGGTTTCGTGCCCGACGCCGTCGACGCCAGCCACGTGACATACCAACGAGCGGTGGCAATCGTCACCCAAGACTGCGTGCGCTTGCACGCGCACACACGAACAGCGGGCCTTGAATGCGAGACCGGCTCGGCGCTGTGGCCCGAACTCGACGACGGAATCGGGGCCATGCGTTCAGCGCTCCAAGAGACAGTGGGCGATCTTGCAGGTCGTCAGATCACCGTCGACGCGGTGACCGGAGCAATGGCCCGTGCAGGCCTTTTCAACGGTGCCCGCATCGTCGACGCCAATCGAGTGCTCGGAGCTGCACGCCTCGTCAAAACCGAGGACGAAATCGCCTGCATCGAACGGTCACAGATCCTCACCGAGCGGGCCATGGAACCCGCCCGCCGAGCATGTGTCGTCGGCGCCACCCGCCGCGACGTGGCCGGAACCTTCCTAGCTGCGCTGCGAAGTTTCGGCGGTGACCACAACGAGATCGATCCCATCTTCCAACCCATGCCGCGTGCACAGCGCGACGGACCCTGCACCTCAAGTGGAGCTATAGCTTTCCCTACCGGCGTCTGCGATCCGACCTATCGAACGGGCGACTTGGTGTGGGTCGATTCGGGTCACGGCTACCAGGGCTACGCCTCGGACTACGGGCGAACCTGGATCGTCGGGCGCGAGCCGAACTCTGCGGAACACTCTTGTTTCGACCGCTGGCTCACGGTCACCCGAGCGTGCTGCGAAGCCATCAAACCAGGGGTGACGCTCGGTGACGTCGCCCGGCAGGCGATAGCAGCCAACGACGGAACCCGGCCGTGGCTGCCCTACTTCTACGTCGCCCACGGGGTGGGTCTCGAAAGCGCCGAGATGCCGATGATCGGCACCGACCTCGGCGACGAGTTCGACGACAACTTCGTGCTCGCATCCGGCATGATCCTCGTGATCGAACCAGTGATCTGGGAGGACGGAGTCGCCGGATACCGAGCCGAGGAGATCGTCGTGGTCACCGACGACGGACACCGGATTCTCTCATCGTTCCCCGGCTACGCCCCGTTCGAGTCATGACCGAGCCTCTGAGCGTGCGCCGCCGAGACCGGGTACTGGAAGCGATGGCTGCCCGCGGACTCGACGCGCTCGCGCTGGGCCGCGCCGACAACACCTTCTACGCAAGCGGCATGAGAGGGCTGTGGACTGCAGGCACACGCCCGTTCGGCGCCAGTTGCGTGGTCATCGCCGAAACCGGTCGCACCCATGTGTTGTCCACCTCCGACGCCGGACTCCCCGAAACCATGACCAAAGAAGACCTCTATCCCCTCACCTGGAACCCGCAGGTCATGGCGGGCCACCTCGCAGCCATCGATGGGTTCGCCGAATCCGCCCTGATTGGCGTCGACGAAGTCTCGCCCTCGTTCGAGCGAGCCATGTCACGGATCGCGCCGGGCGCCGATGTCGTCTCGGCCGATGATCTGATGGCTGAGGTGCGCAGAATCAAGTTCGACGAAGAGATCGAACGGATCGAGGCTGCTTGCACCGTGGCTTGGTCCGGTGTGGAAGCGGTTCTCGCCGCGCCCGACGACACGAACCCGATAGGGACAGCCATTGTGGCGATGGCTGCCTCAGGCACCACCGTTCCCGCATCGGCGCCGACCGTGGTCCGCCGCGGCGACGAAATCGTTATCGACCTCGGGGTTCTGCTCGACGGCTACGAAGGAGGCGTGGGCGGCGCGTTCGTCGACGGAAAACGACCCCGACAGCACGGGCGACCCTCGCTGATCGACGCCTGCCGCCCCGGGGCCGGCCATGCCGATCTCGCCGGCGCCGCCACCGCGCGCTGGCTCGTGCGCGGGCTCGGAATGGGATTCGAGCACCCGGTACTGGACCCCGATCATGGACACGGTGAAGTTCTGGAGGCCGGAATGGTGTTGAGCGTCAGCCACCGCGATCATCGTGACGTGATCGCCGTCACCGACGGTCCGCCACGCATACTGTCCACCCGTCCAATCCGCCGCTGACCGAGACCGCCATGGCGAACCCGAAACTCCAACCCGAAGCCAACAGCGGCTCAGCCTCGACACCGTGTTCTTCGCGACCCGTGCAGCGCTGCGCCACATGGTGAACCAGAGCGGCGGCAGCATCGTGTCGATCTCCTCCGGCGCAGGAATCGGCGGACAGTACCGGCTCGGCGGATACGCCGCCGCGAAGGCAGGAGTCATCTCCCTGATGGAGACGGTCGCCACCGAATACGGTCACCTCGGCATTCGCGCCAACTCGCTGACACCAGGGCCCACCGCGACTGAGCCGCTGCTCGAGTACCTCAAGAACCAGCCCGGCGGGGTCGCCGCCCATGTCGCGGACCTGAACCTGGCTCGACTCAGTGAAGTCGAGGAGATCGCAGCCACAGTCGCTTGGCTCGCCTCCGACGAAGCCTCCAACGTCAGCGGCATCTGTCTGCAGTGCAACATCCGCTCCGCCAGCAGAAGGCCGACATGAGCGACCCGTCCGACGCTTGGCAGGCGGCATGCGTCCGATTGAAAGCCCTCGGTGAGCGACTGACAGAGGCACCGTTCGCTGTTGACCCTGCAGGGCAGCTCGAGAGTTTCGAACACCTGGCCGACCAACTCTCGCTCTGGCTCGCTTGGGAAACGCTCCACGCGGATGCGTGCCGACCCTTCTTCCATCGTCACAACGACCTTGTCAGCCAGTGGGGCGGACCCAACAACGACAACACCTATCGGCACGCGCGCATCGACCCCGCCCACAGCTACCGGATCGTCGGTCGCATGCACTCGTGTGAGGAGTTCCTGCTGGCTGTCCGCGCCGGTTTCATGCACCGGCCGGTGTGGGGCACGGTGGCACAGTTCACCGCCACCGACCACGGGATCAACGAGGGCGACGACTTCGAGCTGCTGCTCGGCGGCGACAGTGCCGGAGCGATCGAGTTGCCCGACAACGCGGTGATGGTCTCGATCCGCGAGTACTACTACGACTGGCGCCCGCTTGAACCCGCGACGTTCACCATCGAATGCCTCGACCCCGAACCACCGGCGGCGCTCACCGCCGCCGCCTTCGAGGCCCGGCTCGACGAGACTCTCACCGAGATCGAACAGTCGATGACCTACTGGAACGACTACCTGGCGACGAATCGGGCTCGGCGAACCGACAACTCCTTCGCCGATCGCACGGTCGACGTCGGCAAGGGGCTCGCTGCTGCCCGCTACGAGTTCTGTTTCTGGGACCTCGCAGCCGACGAGGCGCTGGTGATCGAATGCGAGCAACCCGACGCCCGTTACTGGTCCGCACATCTCTACACCATGCACAACTTCGAGCCGGTCGATCCGTACGCCCACATCAGCAGTCGCAATCACCGTCAGGTCGAGGTCTCCGCCGACGGCCGGGTGCGTTTCGTGCTGAGCAGCTCCGATCCTGGGGTGCGCAACTGGCTCGACATCGCAGGGCGACGCAACGGCCTGTGTACTCTGCGCTGGTTCTGGCCCCGCAGCGAGTCCCGGCCCGAGCCGCTCACCACGGTGGTCGGAATCGACGATGTCCGCTCGCTGCTCCCCACCGACACCGATGTCTTCACCCCGGCCCGACGCCATAGCGAGACCAACGCCCGCCAAGCCCACCTCCGCTGGCGCTTCCGAAGCTGAGGTGCGGGTCACGAAACGAAGGTGACTCGCTCCCGTAGCCATCGCGCGAGTCCGTCCTCATCCATCTCCCCAGCAGCGACAGCGAGCATTACCCGTTCGGCATCGTCGAAATCGGGAGGATCCGGATTCCACTCCCCGCGATTGAGGTCAATAAAGACGACCAGAGCGGCCCAAGCCGCTCGCTTGTTCCCGTCAGGCAGCGGATGGTTACGGGCTAGTCGCCAACACAGAACCGCCGCCTTGTCAAAGATATCGGGGTAGTACTCCTCGTCTCCGAATCCGGCGAACGGCGTGTGCAAGGCAGAGTCGGCCAAGTCGATGCGTCCAGTGCTCAACAGTACTTCAGCAGGAACACCCGTCACCTCCTCAGCAAGCCAGAGGTATTCGGCCAGGTTGAGGTACCTCGTCACTTGGCCAAGCGTTCAAGAAGCTCTCTGTCTCGTTCTATGAGCCGCTTCGCCCGAGCCGTGAAGTCTTCGTCAGCCCGCACACGTTTCAACTCTGCTCGAAGCGAGTCAATGATGAGTTGGTTGACACTTGATCCCCGGACGCGAGCCACCGCCTCCGCCGCGTCGGCTAGCTCACTCGGTAACCGCACAGTAGTTTGTTTTGGCATGCAACTATAATATCACGATGTCTTGAATTCGCAAGCACCGAGTCGCTCGCCGTAAGGACGCAACCACACTCCATTACGAACCGGCCGACCATGACCGTTCGGGCGAATGCTCAGGGCCGCAGCAGACCGCCGCCGTCGACGCTAATCGTCTGGCCGGTGACATAGCGACTCGCTGCTGAGAGCAGGAACGCCACCGCGGGGGCGATGTCGGTGTCCGGGTCGCCGTCACGGCCGATGGGGTGGTTGTCGTACATCGTTGCGAAAGCAGCCTTCCGTTGCGGGTCCGACGAGGGATCGAGCCGATGGGCCACAGATGCCGGCAACACGCAGTTGACGGTGATCCCGTCACGGCCCCACTCGTTCGCCGCGGTCCGGGTCAGCGAGCGAATCGCCTCGTTGGAAGCCGCGTACGGCCCATATCCCGCTGCTCCGGTGAAGCCCATCGAGGTGGCCATCGTGACGATCCGGCCGAAACCCGCATCGCGCATGTGCGGATACACAGCCTGCATCGCCCAGAGAGTCCCTTTGGGGCCGGTGTCGAACAGCAGGTCCATGTCGGACTCGCTCACATCTATCAGCGGCGTGGTCGGACGGAAGCTCTGAGCGTTGGCGACCAGACCGTCGACTCGCCCCCAGCGCCCGACCAATTCCGCGACCAACTCGGCTGTGCCGTCGGCGTCGGCGGCGTCGACGGATCGAGCGAGATGGTCGATGCCCAGGTCCGCCAACTCGGCACTGGCCGCGGTGACACCGGCCGGTTTCCGTCCGGTCACCGCGACACGGACCCCGCAACCACCGAGACAACGAGCCAGTCCAATCCCGATCCCCTTGGTGCCCCCGGTGATGACGACGACCCGGCCCGCCAAATCCCCCTCGCCGACCTCGTAGGCGCCTGCCGAATCGAAATCGCCGCCGCCGGTCACGTCGCGTATCGTAACTCCAATGGCATGGTCGGTGGGTCCACAGGCTGCGTGGGTTGCCGAGGCAAACCGCGGCGAACGCCCCGAGTTCCGCCCTCTTCCGGGACCGTTCAACGCCGCCGCGTTGATCGAAGATGCACTCGATCGTTCCCTTAACACCGACAGATTCGCAGCCGACAAATTCGCAGCCGGCGACTTCGTTGAACCGCTCAGCATCTTCTGCGACGCCCTGGAAGCGACGGCTCAACTCACTCCCCTGGGCCGTTGGGCCACCCAACGGTACCTAACGCGCCTGCTCGACGTGCGGCTTGAACTGGAAGCGTACGAGGCCGTTCATCCAGAGCTGCGCGACGAGGCGATAGTCGAGCCGATCTTCGTCGTCGGCCCGCCCCGCAGTGGCACCACGGTGCTGCACCGGCATCTCGGGGCCGTGGCGGGCCATCGAGTGGCGAGGGGATGGGAGTTCACGCGTCCGCTTCCGCCGCCGGACCCCGAGACCTGCGACCACGACCCGAGGATCCTCGAGACCATCGAAGAACTGGAGTTCCCTCAGGCGGTCGCGGCAGGGCTCCGCTCGATCCACACCTACTCCGCGCAGATGCCCAAGGAGTGTCTGTCGGCGATGTCGTTCTCGACGCGCACCGAGGAGTTCATCAGCCGCTACAACGTGCCCGCCTACGTCGACTGGTTGCAGGCGTGCGACATGGCGCCCGCGTATGAGATGCACCGTCGGGTCCTGCGCGTCCTGCAGCAGCGGATGCCGTCGGCCCGCTGGGTCCTCAAGTCCCCGGTTCACCTCCAGGCCGTGCCGACCCTGGTGGCCACCTACCCCGACGCCTCGTTCGTCGTCACCCATCGCGAACCGGCACAGTTTCTCGCTTCGGTGTCGAGCCTGGTGGCGACGCTGCGATCCGCCTTCAGCGACTCGGTCGATGCTGTGGCGATCGGTCGCTACCACCAGGCCCTCTATGAGCGCAGCCTCGACAGCCTTGTGGACCATGTGGATCAGAACGTCCTGCCACCCGACCGCACTGTCCACGTCTCGTTCAAGGACCTGGTGGCCGACACACCGGCAACCGTCGCCTCGATCTGCGAGAGGATCGGCGTCGATCCCGCCGCGGGCCGGCTCTCGAGCAGCATCGTCGCCAAAGAAGTGCGTGAGGACGCAGCGGGAGCGCACAAATACCAGCCGAGCGACTTCGGCCTCGACAACGCCGAGATATCCAGAACCTTCGACCGCTACCGGACCCGCTTCATCGACTAGCCCGACGAGCACCGCCCCCACGAACACCAGACCTCCGAGCACCAGACCTGCGAGCACCGTCCCCACGAACACCGCCCCTGCGAGCACCGTCCCAACGAACACCGCCCCTGCGAGCACCGCCCCTGCGAACACCGCCCCCACGAGCACCGGACCTGCGAGCACCAGACCTGCGAAATCGAACCGGCTCGAAAAGGCTCGCAACAGCAACTCGCGGTAATGTCCGCTGCTGACGCAGCGCTGACGACGCCGCAGCCCCGGGAGGTCCACAAATTGGCCGTCGACTTCGAAGTTGAACCTGAGTTTCAAGAAAAACTCGACTGGATCGCAGAGTTCGTCCGCTCCGAAGTCGAACCCCTCGACCTCTATTTCCGCGGTGAGGCGTCGCCGTACGACAAGAAGAACGAGACCGCCCAGGCCCTGGTGCGGCCGCTGCAGAAGCAGGTGCAGGAGAAGGAATTGTGGGCCTGCCACATCGGCCCGGAACTCGGCGGACGCGGCTACGGGCAGGTGAAGCTGGCGCTGATGAACGAGATCCTCGGCCGTTCGAGCTGGGCGCCCTCGGTGTTCGGCTGCCAGGCGCCCGACTCCGGCAACGCTGAGGTCCTCGCCCATTACGGCACGGACGAGCAGAAGCAGCGCTACCTCGAACCGCTGCTGCGCAGCGAGATCTCAACCACATATGCGATGACCGAACCCCAAGCCGGGTCCGACCCCAGCTACTTCACCTGCAGCGCCCGCAGAGACGGTGACGAGTGGGTCATCAACGGCGAGAAGTGGTTCGCCTCGAACTACAAGTTCGCCGACTTCCTCATCGCCATGGTCATCACCAACCCCGACGTGCCCGTCTACAAGGGTTCATCGATGATGCTCGTTCCCCACGGTGCCGAGGGCCTCGAGCTGGTCCGCAACAGCCATGTCGGCGGCGGTTCGTCGGCCGACACCGCCGGCCACGCCTACCTGCGTTTCAACGACGTGCGAGTACCCGCCGAGAACCTTCTCGGCGACGAGGGCAGCGGTTTCAAGATCGCCCAGACCCGGCTCGGCGGCGGACGGGTCCATCACGGCATGCGCTCGGTCGGCATGGCGCAGCGCGCGCTCGACATGATGTGCGAGCGGGTGCTGTCCCGTGAGACGAAGGGATCGCTGATCGCCGAGAAGCAGTCGATTCAACATTGGGTGGCGGACTCCTGGATCCAGATCCAACAGTTCCGGCTTCAGGTCCTGCACACCGCCTGGCTGATCGACAAGGAGGGCGACTACGCGAAGATCCGCCAGCACATCGCCGGAGTCAAAGTCGCGACGCCCAAGGTGTTGATGGATGTGGTCTACCGGGCGTTGCACTCACACGGTTCTCTGGGTGTGACCGACGAGATGCCTCTGGCGAGCATGTGGATGTCGGTGCCGGTCATGGGTATCGCCGACGGGCCCACCGAGGTACACAAGAACACCATCGCGAAGACCGTCCTGAAGCAGCACAAACCGCACGACGGGCTGTGGCCCTCAGCCCATATTCCCAGCAGGATGCACGGTGCCCGGGCTCATGTCGAAACCCGGATCAAGAACGAAATAGCCAACCTGTGATTCCTCTCGACGGCCCGTTCTACGACCAGCTCGCTGTGGGTCAGGAGTTGCCGCGCCAACCGGCGGTGACCATCGACGATGGCGTCGCCGCGCTCTACCAGTCGCTGGTCGGCGAGCGCATGGCGACGGTGCTCGATGACCGGGTGAGCCGGGCCGTCATGTCCACCCCGGTGGGGCGGGCCGGGCAAGGGTTTGTCCAACAGGAATACCGCACGTCGGCTAGGCCAACTCCTCCGGTGGGTCGTCGTCGTCTGGCCAGTCCGGGTCTGGTGATGCAGTTCTCCATCGGCCAGAGCACCACGGTCAGCCGGCGGGCCGTCGCGAACCTCTTCTACCGCGACGTGCGGCTGTTGCGTCCGGTGATGATCGGCGACTCATTGGAGACGTCGGTAACCGTCGCCGCCCTCGCCGACGGTTCACATCAACCGGGCCGTGCAAGGCGCGGCAAGGTGCTCATCGATGTGGTCACCTATGCAAACGGCGAACCCGCAGTCGTCTACCAACGATGCCCGATGCTCCCCCATCTCGACGACGATGCCGTGCCCCGTCACAGCGACGACCTGGGCACAACCGGCGATCTCGACCTCAACTCCTACGCCGAGTTGGTACCGGACTGGGATCTTGCCCCCCTGGGGCCACCGACGGGGTGGCGCCTCGGCGAGACGATCACAGACCCGACCCGCGACGTGATCACCGGCGCCCCTTCACTGGTGCGCCTGACCCACAACCTGGCGATGATCCACCGCGACGCCGAACAGTCCCCGTATCCGCAGCGGCTCGTCTACGGCGGTCATGTGGTCGGCCTCGCCCAAGCGTCGTTGTCACGGGTGTTGCCGGGTATGGCCACCGTGGTCGGATGGCACCAATGTGACCACACCGGCCCGGCATTCGAGGGCGACCTGCTGTCGTTTCGCCACACGCTGCTCGACGTCACGCCGGCAGCCGGGGGTCGGGCCTTCGCGGTGCAGGTCGAGGGCTTCGCTCAGCGCCCCGACACCGAGGGGTTGCCAACTACCGGGAGCGACGGCACGAAGGTCCTCGACTGGACCGTGATAGCCGCGGCGCCGTAACTGACCGCATGACCGATCGCACCGATCAGGAGAGTTCCCACTCGGCATGCACTCGTCGATTCGCCGTTTGACGGCCTCGCGATCGCTCACGACGCCAAGCGTCGTTCGATGAGGTCGACGAATACCGGGTTGAGCTCGATACCGACCCAGCGGCGTTTGAGCTTTCGGGCCGCTAGATGTCGGTTCGCGTGAGGTTGTTGGCGCGTGATGCGGATGGGCCGCCACATGAGCCTGGGGCATCGGTGCCTCGATCCGCTGGATGGTCAACAGCCGCCCAGCGGGCGTGAAAACGTGCGCTAGCGTGCGACAACACCTCGTTTATCCCCGTTTCCCTATGCGGTTGTTCAACCGGCGGCAGCCGACTCTGGAGAATCTTCTGGCGGGAAGGGGGCGATGCAGACCAGTTGCGCCTGGTCTGCGATGAGTTCGGCCAATTCAGCGACGTAGCCGCTATGGCTGGGAAGGACCTGGTTGATGACCACGGCGAAACGGGCCGACTGCGGGCAGTCCTTGCGCGATCCCTGATCGCTCAACAGCACCGCTGCGAGCCGTTGCGGGGTCAACCGGTCGTCGGTTGAGCAGCCGGCGACAGCAGCGACTCGCTCCGGGCGTTGGCACTGATCAGAGATCACCGCGCCGAGCGCCGCGGCGCCGACACAGGCGACCAGCACCGTGGTCCGAGAGGGCACCACCGGTTCATAGTCCAGCGGAGCCTTGAAGGGCATCCGCCGGGAACCGTCCGCCTCGACCACCACATGGTCGGCCAGGTCGAACCAGCGGTCACAGACGTGGGGGTCCACGCCGAGAGCCTTGTGGTCCGAGACGGCCCGCCATGCCAACACCGCCCGCCGATCTGCCAGCCCGCCGACCAGCGTTTCATCGCTCGGCGCCAGCAGCGGCTCCAGTCCACCCGTTCGCTCCCGCCCCATCTTCGTTGTGGTGGTCAGCACGACCGTGCCGCAAAGCTGGGCGCCCAAGGCGAACAACACCGTCGTCTTGCCCCCTCCACCGACCAACGACACCAGTTCGTGATCACCGAAGCTGAGGGCGCCGGAAATATCGCCGATCATCACCGGTTCAGTCATCCCAACCCCCACCCTACGACCCGCCTGTCTCGCTGCCCAACAACCGCGACGATGATCAGATGAGTTGAAGTGGTCACATAGTTGTCATAGAGTGACTACATGAACGTTGGAATACGAGAACTCAAAGCACACCTCTCAGAATACGTCGGCAAGGCCGCCGAAGGGGAGAACATCATTGTCACAGACCGAGGCAAGCCCGTAGCCCAGCTGATCGGCCTCAGCGGCGGGTCGATGCTCGAACGCGGGATCAAACAAGGTTGGATAACTCCGCCGTCCCGAAACCGGCTGGTACCCCCGAAGCGCTTCACGGCACCACTGACCACATCCGAAGTACTCGACGAGGACCGCGGATGACGCTGTATGTCGACACCAGTGCATTGCTGAAGCGCTACATCTTCGAACACGACTCCGACACAGCCGAACAACTCATGGCGACGGATCCAATCCTGGTAACCTGTCGCCTCACCGAGGTAGAGCTCCGGCGCAACCTCGCGCGGCTCTTGGACGGGGACCGATTGCAATCGGCTCGCAGACAGGTTCAGACTGATCTCGGCGCATTCGCCATCGTCGGCATTGACTCTGCAACCTGCAACGCGGCCGCCCAAATAGCCGAGCAGACCCTGTGCCGGTCGCTTGACTCGCTGCATGTGGCCGCGGCCAGACGAACCGGCGATACAACTACTTTTCTGACTTTCGACCAACGCCAAGCCCAAGCGGCCCGTTCTGTGGGTCTTGTTGTCATCGGCGCCTAACGCAAAGAACGTGCGCGGTTCCAGCGGAGCCTTGAAGGCATGACACCATACGCTCAAAACGCACACTGAAACCCTGCCTCGTTGCCCGGGGGTTGCAAATTGTGGAGCTACCTGGTTTCATTGAATGCGTGAATTGCACCACTACCCTGCTTCTTCTCTTGTAGGCGAGCGCCACATACCGGCGCTCGCCGAACCCCTCGTGCTTCGTGCCGGGGGGTTTCGTGTTTTTACGGCACGCACTCGAGACCGAGCGAACAATCCGCCCAGCCACCCCACCAGACCCGCCGCCTGCCCCCGAACCGACACAACCCGCGATGGAGACCATCATGAGCACGTCGCTTGACGAAACAGTCCCGACAGAAACAGTGCCGGCAAAGAAGATGCCGTTCGAGAAGTACCGCCCGTTCCCCACGGTCGAGCTTGCCGATCGCACTTGGCCGAACAGACGCATCGAGCAGGCCCCGCTGTGGTGCTCCGTTGACCTTCGAGACGGCAACCAGGCACTGGTCGATCCGATGGACTCCACCCGCAAGAAACGCATGTGGGACCTGTTGGTCGCGATCGGTTTCAAAGAGATCGAGGTCGGCTTCCCCGCAGCGTCGCAGACCGATTTCGACTTCGTGCGCGAGCTGATCGAGGGCGACGAGATCCCCGACGACGTGACTATCCAGGTGCTCACCCAAGCTCGAGACGACCTGATCAACCGCACTTTCGAGGCGATCGAGGGCTCCCCGAGATCGATCGTGCATCTCTACAACTCCACATCGACCACGCAGCGACGAGTGGTGTTCGCCACTGACCGCGCGGGCATCGTCGACATAGCCGTCAACGGCGCCAAAGTCTGTCGGCAGGGACTCGAGAGATCAGCCAACCCCGAGTCGATTCGCTGGGAATACAGTCCCGAGAGCTACACCGGCACAGAGCCGGACTTCGCGGTCGAAGTGTGCGAAGCAGTCATGGACGTCTTCGAGCCGACCCGGGAGAATCCGATCATTCTCAACCTTCCCGCAACCGTGGAGATGTCGACGCCGAACCTGTACGCCGACATGATCGAGCAGTTCAACCGCCAGATCCGCGACCGCGACGCAGTGATTCTGTCACTGCACCCCCACAACGACCGGGGCACAGCCGTCGCAGCCGCGGAGATGGGCCTCATGGCCGGCGCCGACCGAATCGAGGGCACCCTGTTCGGCAACGGAGAGCGAACCGGCAATGTCGACGTGGCCACGATCGCCCTGAACCTCTTCACCCAGGGCGTGGACCCGATGCTCGACATGAGCGACATCGACGAGATGCGCAGGGTGTACGAGTTCTCCAACCGCATGACCGTCGATCCACGGCACCCCTATGTCGGCGACCTCGTCTACACCGCATTCTCGGGCAGTCACCAGGACGCCATCAAGAAGGGCATGGCCGACATCTACGATGTGCGGCCCGGCGAGGAGCTTCGAGGCGACTACGACGCCTGGGATGTCCCCTACCTGCCGATCGATCCCCGCCACCTGGGGCGGTCCTACGAGGCCGTTGTTCGGGTCAACAGCCAGTCGGGCAAGGGTGGGGTCGCCTACGTGCTGTTGCACGAATACGGACTCGACCTGCCGCGCGGCCTCCAGGTCGACTTCGCCAACACGATCCAGGAGGTGGCCGAGGACGCCGGCACCGAGATCACGTCTTACGAGATCCACCGGCGTTTCATGGCCGACTATGTGGAGCCGACCGACGCCAGAGTCGAGATCATCGGTCATCGCGCCACCAGCGACACCATCGACAGTGGACTCACGACCTTGGAAGCGAAACTAATCGTCGACGGCGAAGAACGAATGGTCTCGGGCGAGGGCAACGGCCCGATCGACGCCTTCGTAGACACCCTCAGATCGGCCGGCCTGTTCAAGGGCAAGATCGCGGACTACACCGAGCACACCCTCGGCCTCGGGTCCGATGCCACCGCCGCTGCCTACGTGGCAATCGATACCGGTGCCCGGGACCTGGTCTGGGGCGTGGGCCTGCACGAGTCGATCGTCAGCGCCTCGTTGAGGGCGATCGTCTCCGCCGTCAACAGCTCCATGTCCTGAAGCTGTCCCCCTGCTCCGGCCCACAAGACTCCGACAACAACGTGCCCGGCGGAGCACAGCCCATATCCTTAGGTCCATATGGAGCAACTCCTCTGGCACCGCGACCCGCCGCGGCCACTTCGCTCGCCCATTCTGGTCACGGCTTGGGACGGCTGGTTCGACGTCGGCGGCGCCGCTACTGCTGCTGTCGAGGCTATGCGAGGCGCCCAAGCAACCCATCTGGCCAGTATCGACGCCGACGAGTTCTTCGACTTCAACGAACACAGGCCCAACCTGCGCATCGGCCCCGAAGGTCGGCGAATCGTCGAGTGGCCCGCCAACGACGTCCACTGTCTGACGCTCGACCACCAACGAAGAGACCTCGTGTTCATCGAGGGCGTGGAACCCCACCTGCGTTGGCGAACCTTCGTCGACGCCGTATTGGAGGTGATCGAGCGGCTCGACGTGAAACTCGTGATCACCCTCGGAGCGATGATCGCCGAGGTCCCCCACACCCGCCCACCGACGATCACCGGGTCGACCACCGATGCGAAGCTCGGCAAGCTGCTGCGCCTCAACCTGCCCTCATATCAGGGACCGACCGGAATCGTCGGTGCCCTCCACCAACGCCTCGACGCCGTCAAGATCCCTGCGGTGTCGCTGCGGGCCAGCGTGCCCCACTACGTGTCGGGCGCTCCCAACCCCAAGGCCTCCCGCGCCCTGCTCGAGCGTTTCGAGCGGGTCACGGGCCTGCCGACCCACTGGGCCGAGCTCGACAGGGAGACCCTCGACTGGGAGGAGCAGGTCAACGAGGCCATGACCGATAACCACGAGATCATCCAGTACGTGCGCACCCTCGAACAGCGTTACGACACCCAGGCGGAGTCCAGTCTCCCGACCTCGGAGGATCTCGCAGCCGAGTTCGAGCTCTTCCTTCGTCAACGCGACAACGACCCGCTGGACTGACCCGGATCCGACTCCGAACGCGGTTTTTCCAAGTTCATCGGAAAAAGAACCAGCGGGGCACTGGACATGTTCGCTTCAACGCGACAACATTTCAGCCTCAAAGGTCCACCATCAGGGGAAACGCATGGAGTCAATTACTTTGGCCGTCAACGGCACCGAACGAAACCTCGAAGTGGAGCCGCGCACCCTGCTTGTGCACGCGCTACGCGACGACCTACGGCTGACAGGAACCAACATCGGCTGCGATTCAAGCAGTTGCGGCGCCTGCACCGTACTTGTCGACGGTCAGTCCGTGAAGTCCTGCACCATGTTCGCAGTGCAGGCCGACGGGACCGACGTCACCACCATTGAAGGTGTCGCCGACTCCGACGGCACCATGCATCCGATGCAGCAGGCGTTCCATGAACACCACGCTCTGCAGTGCGGTTACTGCACGCCCGGGATGGTGATGGCCGCAATATCCCTCGTCGAGGAATACCCCGACCTCGACGAC
Source organism: Acidimicrobiales bacterium (assembly GCA_965116485.1). Lineage (GTDB taxonomy): Bacteria > Actinomycetota > Acidimicrobiia > Acidimicrobiales > Aldehydirespiratoraceae > VXYK01. Next base: position 1,088,466 of record OZ220692.1, on the reverse strand, counting down.
CATGGAGTACGCCACGGGCTCGAGGGGAACCTGTGCCGCTGCACCGGCTACCAGAACATCGTTAGTGCTGTCCTCGCGGTGGCCGGCTCCGGATCAGAAGGGAGTGAATCATGACGATGACCGACGACCCCGCAACCCATATGGGCAGGCCGCGATTGCGCCGGGAGGACCCCGCGCTGTTGACCGGCGAAGCGCAGTTCATCGACGACATGAGCCTTCACGGCGAGATCTGGGTCGGGATCGTGCGCTCCACCGAAGCTCACGCCACGATTCTCGGCGTCGACGGCAGCGCCGCGCTCGAAATCAACGGCGTGAACGAAGTGCTCTCCGGTGCTGATCTTGCGCCCCTGTGGGGTGAGGGCGCCCTGCCGTGCGCTTGGCCCGTCACCGACGACATGCGCAACCCGGCACACCTGCCGGTCGCCACCAGCGTCGCCAAGTATGTGGGTGACGCCGTGGCCGTGGTACTCGCCGATTCCCGTTACGCAGCAGCCGACGGAGCGGCTGCCGTTACCGTCGACTACGACCCGCTGCCTGCCGTTGTCGACATCGAGGCTGCCGTGGCCGACGGCGCACCGCTGGTGCACGAGGATCTCGGCACCAACGAGAGCTACACCTGGCCCTTGATCCCCAACCCGGAAGCGGTCGACGAGGCGTTCGCCAACGCCGCTCACGTGGTCAGCGAACGTCTCGTCCAGCAGCGGTTGATTCCCGCGCCGATGGAACCGCGCGGCGTCATCGCCGCGCCGGGTGTCGCGTCCGGTGAGCTGACCTTGTACTCGGCCACCCAGATCCCGCACATCCTCAAGGTGATGACCGCGGTGACTCTCGGTATCCCCGAACACAAGATCCGAGTCGTCGCTCCCTCGGTGGGCGGCGGATTCGGCTGCAAGCTCAACGTTTATGCCGAGGAGATCCTGTGCAGCGCGCTGGCGATGGACCGGGGCGTCCCGGTGCGCTGGACCGAGAGCCGCAGCGAAGCCGCGACGGCCACGATCCAGGGCCGCGGCCAGGTGCAGCACATCGAACTGGCCGCAGACGAGTCGGGCAAGGTGCAGGCCGTGCGGGTCAAGCTGCTCGCCGACATGGGCGCCTACCTGCAGTTGGTGACCCCGGGGGTGCCGCTGCTCGGCGGGTTCTTGTATCACGGCTGTTACGACATCGCCCATTACTCCTTCGAGTGCACCTCGGTGTTCACCAACAAGACACCGACCGACGCTTACCGTGGAGCGGGACGCCCTGAGGCCACTTACGCGGTCGAACGGGCCATGGACTCGTTGGCGGTCGCAGTCGGCGTGACGCCCGAAGAGATCCGTTCCCGCAACTTCATCGCGGCGGACGCCTTCCCGTACGAATCCTGCGCCGGGCTCATCTTCGACAGCGGCGACTACAAGGCGGTGCTCGACAAGGCTGTGGAGATGGCCGGTCTCGACGGCGTGCGTGCCACCCAGGCACAGCGCCGAGCCGACGGGTCGAACCGTCAGATCGGGGTCGGCTTCTCGAGCTACGTCGAGATGTGCGGACTCGCCCCGAGCCGGGTGCTGGCGTCGCTCAACTACGGTGCCGGAGGTTGGGAGGCAGCGACCGTACGGGTGCTGCCCACCGCCAAAGTGCAGGTCATCACCGGTTCGACACCACACGGGCAGGGCCATGAGACCTCATGGTCGATGATCGTCGCCGACAAGCTCGGTATCGATCCCGACGATGTGGAGGTACTGCATTCAGACACTGCGATCAGCCCGACGGGTCTCGACACCTACGGTTCACGGTCGCTGTCGGTCGGCGGAACCGCGGTGTTCATGGCCACCGACAAGGTGCTCGACAAGGCTCGGTTGATCGCCGCTCACCAGCTCGAAGCCAACGAGGACGACCTCGAATACGTCGACGGGGCGTTCCAGGTGAAGGGCACACCGACCGCGGCAGTGCCCTTCGCGGCGATCGCTTTCGCAGCGTTCACCGCCCATGACCTGCCCGACGGGATGGAGCCGAACCTTGAGGCGCACGTCACCTACGACCCGCCCAACTTCACGTTCCCCAACGGCACCCACATCGCCGTTGTGGAGGTTGACACCGAAACCGGCGACGTCGACATCATCGACTATGTGGCCGTCGATGACTGCGGCAACCAGGTCAACCCCATGATCGTCGAGGGTCAGGTGCATGGAGGCGTGCTTCAGGGAGCTGCCCAAGCGCTCTATGAGGACGCCGTCTACACCGAGGACGGGCAGATCGTGACGGTGAACCTGGGCGACTATCTGGTGCCCTCGGCCGCGGAAGCCCCCGCGTACAGGGTTGCCAGCCACGTCACACCGAGCCCGACCAACCCGATGGGGGTGAAGGGCATCGGTGAAGCCGGGACCATCGCCGCGACCCCGGCGGTGATCAACGCCGTGGTCGATGCCCTGAGACCCATGGGTGTCACCGATGTGGCGATGCCGGCGTCGCCCCAGACAGTTTGGAGAGCCATCAACGAGGCCCAAGGAGGTGCGTCGTGATTCCCGCAAGTTTCGACTACGAGGTGGCCGAATCGGCCGAACATGCTGTGGCGCTGCTCGCTGAGCACGGCGACGAGGCCAAGCTCCTGGCCGGCGGTCACAGCCTCATTCCGATGATGCGGTTCCGTCTGGCCACGCCGACGGTGCTCGTCGATGTTGGCCGGTTGGACGACCTGCGCTACATCAACGCCGACAACGGAACCATCTCGATCGGCGCTCTCACCCGTCACAGCGAGCTCGAGCATTCGGAGCTCCTGGCGCAGTCCTGTCCGATGATGGCGTCGGTCGCGGCGCTGGTCGGAGACCCGGCGGTGCGCCACCGCGGCACCCTCGGCGGCACTCTGGCCCACTCTGATCCGGCCTCGGATCTGCCGGCCGCGGTGCTCGCTCTCGGCGGCACGATCGTGGCGCGCGGCCCCGGCGGTGACCGTGAGATCGCGGCCACAGACTTCTTCACCGGGTACTTCGAGTCCGCGCTCGCCGATGACGAGATGATCGTCGAGGTGCGGGTACCTGCCGGCGACGCCGGTTGGAACTATCAGAAGTTCAACCGTCGGGCTCAGGACTGGGCGATCGTCGGTGTCGCAGTGGCCAACGCCGGCGCGGGTGTGAGCCTGGTCAACATGGGCTCCACACCGTTGCGGGCCTCCGCGGTGGAAGCTGCTGTCGCCTCGGGCGCTTCTGCAGCCGACGCTGCCGCGGTCGCCACCGAAGGGCTGCAACCACCCTCGGACCTGAACGCTGACGCCGATTATCGCCGTCATCTAGCACGGGTCTTCACGCAACGGGCACTGAACGCCGCCGGGGTCGCCTAGCGGCTTCGCGTAGTAGAGGCGCCGCGTTTTAGCTCTGCGGCTGCAACCGATCTACGCTGGCGCGCCATGACAGAAGCATTCCACCTTGGCGAAGAAGAGATCCCGTGGGTCGATACCGGGACGGGCGTGGAGCTCAAGCTCGTGCAGGCCGACATTGAGGCGGGTCTTTGGATCGTGCGCAATCGCTTCGCAGCGGGAGTCGTGGTCCAGAAGCACAAACACACGGGTCAGGTGTACGGCTACACGTTGACCGGCGCCTGGATGTACGCCGAGTACGACTACGTGAACCGTGCGGGCTCGTTCCTGTACGAGCCGGCGGGTTCGGAGCACACCCTCAAGGTGCTCGACGACAACACCGAACTGACCGATGTCTGGTTCCAGATCTACGGTTCGAACCTCAATCTCGACGCCGACGGCAACGTCGAGTCGATCACCGACGCCGAAGGAATCTACGCCGCTTACATGGCCATGTGCGAGGCTCAGGGCCTGGGCCGACCCAACGTGCTGACCTAGGGGCCGGGCGGATTGATACCGAATCGGTTGGGTCAAAGCGAGGCCGTGACCCGAGCGGCCCGCCCGCGGCCCGAGCGGCCCGGTGAGCGCAGCGAACAAGAGCGGGAAATGGAGCGCAGCGAACAAGAGCGGCCCGTGCGGCCCGGTGAGCGCAGCGAACAAGAGCGGGAACCAACGGATGCCTTGAAGCTTCGACGCTTCTAGGATTGGACGATGGCACGAATTGATGTGGTGGACGGTGAGGGGCTGGAGCGGGAACGGTTGCTGATGATGCAGCCCGACGTGGCCAAGGGCATGTGGTATTTCGCCAACGCGGTTTACGAGAAGACTTCTCTGCCGGCCAGGCTGCGAGAGATCGCCCGTCTTAGAGTCGCGGTCGCCAACGGCTGCGGGGTGTGTCTCAACACCCGCTCGCCCAAGGCCGCCGAGCAGGGGCTCGACGAGGAGGCCGTGCAGGAGGTCATGGCCTGTTCGATCGGCTCTCCGCCCGATATCGAGGGCTTGACTGAGCGTGAGCGCATTGCCGGCGAGTTCGCCGATCGCTTCGCCAGAAACCATCACTCGATCGACGATGAATTCATGGCGGAGGTTCGCACCCACTTCTCCGACGTGGAGGTCATCGAGTTGACCGCCCTGTGCGCCATGACAGTCGGCAACGGGCGTTTCTTGGCAGTGCTCGACATCGCCGTGGACGACGACGGCTTCTATCTGCTGCCCGAAGGCGCCGACTGAACCACCGTGACAACCCTGATCGAATCCACTGACGGTGTCCGCGTCGGGCTGCACGACCTCGGAGGAGACGGCCCGCCGTTGCTGATCCTGCATGCGACCGGCTTCCACGGTCGTTGCTACCGCGCCATCGCCGACCACCTCCGCGGCCATTTCCGCATCTGGGCGCCGGACCTGCGAGGACACGGCGACTCGATCACACCCGCCGACACCGACCTCGGCTGGGGTTCGATGGCCCAGGACGTGTTGGCGGTCAGCGAGCATCTCGGGGTTGATTCCTGGGCCGTTGCCGGGCATTCGATGGGCGGCGCAGTGGCCGCGAAGACGGCGTACCTGTATCCGGAGCTCATCGCTGCGGCCTGGGTGTTCGAACCGGTGATCTTTCCTGTGACCACGACGCACCGCGGCAACCATCTCGCCGAGTCCGCACGTTTTCGCCGACACCATTTCGACTCTTTCGACGAAGCGATCGAACGGTACGCGAGCGCGGCGCCTTTCGCGCAGGTGAGTCGTGAGGTGATCGGCGACTACGTGTATCACGGGTTTGTTGAGACCGACACGGGGATCGCCCTCAAGACCTCCGGGGAAACCGAGGCTCGGGTCTTCGAGGGAGTCGACCTTGAACTGTTCGAGCAGATCCGATCAGTCTCGGCACCGTTCACGATCGCCAGTTCGCTCGACGGTTCGCCTCCCTCACAGATCGCCGGGCTGGTGGCCGACCAGTTGCCGAACACTCGCAGGGTGATCTGGCCCGACAACACCCATTTCGGCCCGTTCGAAGACCCTGCGCGGGCCGCCGCGGAGATTCTTGAAGCTGTGGGTTGACCCCAGCTCGGGTTCAGAGATTGTGTTCAGAGCTTGTGCTCAGAGCAGTCGCCGGTGGAACTCAACCATGTCGGCGGTGAACAGTTCGGGTTGACCCTCAAGACTGCCGATTGTCGCGCCCTGGGTTCCAAGTCCCTGTTTCAGCGAATGCACGAACAGGTCGTAGTCCACCAGCGACGGGTCCGCTGACCCGGTTCTCGGGTCGAACATCGCGCCGTCGTTGTCGAGCATCACAGTGGGCGTGCTTCGGGCGACCCGTGCCTCGCTGACGACGCGCTGCTGGGATCGTCTACATGGCGAAGGTGCCGTCATCGCGAACTTTCCAGGCCGCGGCCGCGATCGTGCCGCCGTCTACGGGGATTGATGTTCCGGTGACGAAACTCGCCATGTCCGACGCCAAAAAGACCACGACCGCGGCGTTCTCGTCGGCCGATCCCATGCGCCGCAGTGGCGTGGGTTCCATTCCGTCGATCTTGGCGCTGCTCGCCTCGGACAGGCTCCGGTCTCCCGGGGTCGGGGTCATGTCCGGGGCGATGCAGTTGACCCGGATTCCACGACCTCCCAGTTCGAGGGCGAGAGACTGGGTGAACTGCTCGACTGCGGCTTTCATGGCCGCGTAGACCGCGAAGCCGGGAGCGGCGTGGTAGGCCTCCACCGAGGTGACGTTGATGATCGAGGCGCCGTCGTTCATGCGATCGACTCCATAGCGCACACAGTTGCTGACGGTCGAGAAATTCTCCGCTATCAGCACGCTCTCACCTTTCGGTGACACCCCCGAGTACAGCGAGTGGAAGCCTCCCCCGGCGTTGTTGACCAACACGTCGATCGCACCCAGTTCTGCGACGACATCGCCCAGCCAGCGGTCCACGCCAGACGCGTCACGCACATCGAGTTCGGTGGCATAGCAGCGTCGGCCTGTCTGTTCGATCGCGGCCATCACCGGCGGCAGCCTGTCGCCGTGCATGTCACAGATCGCAACGTCGGCGCCGAACCGTGCCAGTGCCAGCGCCGTGGCCTCCCCGATGCCCTGTCCGGCTCCGGTCACCACCGCCACTCGATCGGTCAACAGAATGCTCTGTGGAGTAACAGTCATCAGCGATCACACCTCCTGTGGCGCACACACCTCGCTAGCGCACACGCCTCGCTAGCGCACACGCCTCGCTAGCGCAGACAAACTGACACCATCCAACACCGCTCACCGAAAAATCGCCAATCCCTACACTTGTTCGGTGTCGAACCTCCTGTGGAACCCCCAAAGAGACCCGGTGTGAGACCCGGTGTGGGTCGTGGGGTCGCACGAGACCCGCGTGCGCCGGTGATCGTCGGCATCGGGCAGGTTGCTCACCACCCCGTCGGCGACGATGCGGTCCGCAACGCCGTGGACTCGGTGACGTTGATGGCGGAGGCTGTCGAGCTTGCTCTGGCCGACTGTGGTTCCGTCGGCCTCGTTCGCTTCGGCGACGGGACCCGCACCTGGGCCACAAGCACAGACCAGAGCCTCATGCGCACCTGCACAGAGATCGAATGCGTCGGTCAGCCGGTAGAAGTTACCTCCGGCACATTCAGTCTTGAACGTCGCATAGCTAGAAGTCGAGATTCTGATATATTATTGTCCATGAGTAAGACATCTGTAGAGATAGATCGAGATATCGCCAAGCAGGTCGCCGAGATTCTGGGAACGACCACCTTGAGGGAGACGATCAACGCCTCGATGCTCGAGGTCATCAACGCAGAGCGTCGTCTTGAATTCGCAGTGATGATGGCCGAAGAAGGTCGGTTCGACTTCAACGTCGCTGAACGAGCGTGGGGCGGCAACTGCTAGTGGCCAGGGTCACCCATCTCGCAGACACAAGCGCTTTCGCGCGTCTGTCACAACCTCAAGTATTTGCTGCCGCGGCTCCGCTGATAACTGCTGGACGTGTGGCGTTATGCGCACCAGTGGCGTTCGAACTCGGATTCAGCGCACGCAATCCAACCGATCACGAAGCGATCATGAGCCGACTTTCCGCGTTCGACTCGGTGCCGGTCACCGACAGCGACCATAAACGGTCAATTGAGATCCAGACAAACCTCGCCAAAGACGGTCGGCACAGAGCAATGTCGCTCGTCGACGCTCTCGTGGCCGCCGTGGCAGAGGCACGTGATCTGACCGTGTTGCACTGCGACGCCGACTTCGAACTGATCGCCGCGGTGACCGGTCAGGCCCACCAATGGGTTATAGAACGCGGGGCCGCGGACAACGACCCCGAAACTGCGCGCTGAACCTCCGAGAACTGGCTAGCTGCGGGGGATGCCGTGGTAGGGATGGCCTGCGCGCTTCCATTCGTCCCACAACTCGAAGAACTGATCGCCGAAGGCGTCTCCGCCCTGCAGCGGCATCGCGGCCCGCCGCACAGTGAAGTCCATGGGCGCGAGTTCGACCGCGGACGCGAACCAGTCGCCAGTAACGCATCGCTCTTCAGAAAGGTGAACCAGCATATGCTATGCTATGCCGATAATGCTAGAGTCGGTCCCATGAGAACCATGATCGTGCTGCCCGACCACCATCACGCCGAAGCTAAACGCAAGGCGGCCAGCGAGGGCATCTCCTTGTCGGAGTACATACGCGGCCTGGTTGCCCATGATTTGGAACAGGGTGAGTCCAAGCGCGACCCGTCAATTATTTTTGGACTCTTCGACAGCGGAGGTTCAAGGATTGCCGACCAGAAGCAGGCCATGATCAGCGAGGCAATCGACAAACGATTCGCAGCAAAGGGCCTCTGAGCGATGCCCCCGGCGTTCGTGGATACAAGTGTCTGGTATGCCGCCGCAGCAGAGGGTGATGCCCACAGCGAGGTCGCCAGATCACTGCTCACAGAGCACTCCGGTGCGTTGATTACCAGCGACTTGGTGCTCGCAGAGTTGTGGAACCTGGTGAACGCGCGCGCCGACCACAACACCGCCAATCACGTTGTCTCCTCGGTTGTCAGCGTCGCCCGAGTTGAATGCGCCATCAGCGCTGATCTAGAGGCAGCAGCCGACGCCTTGGTGGCCTTCCCCGATCAGGCATTCAGCCTCACCGACCGCATGAGTTGGGTGCTCATGGAGCGCCTGGGAATCGCCGATGCTTTGGCTCTGGACGCCGACTTCCGCGTATACCGTTACGGCCCCAACCGCCGCCGAGCTTTCGCCGTACGTCCCTAGCAGTCCTTAGCACGTCTTTAGCACAAGACTGCTCTGCTCGTTCTTGAACGCACCTGGCCACCGCCCAAATCTGCGCGTTAAGCGACACATATTGTGGTTCAACGCGCAGATTTGCCGAGATAGCGTCAGTTGCGGGGGATGCCGTGATAGGGGTGGCCAGCGTTCTTCCATTCGTCCCACAACTCGAAGAACTGATCGCCGAAGGGGTCTCCGCCCTGCAGCGGCATCGCGGCCCGCCGCACGGTGAAGTCCATGGGCGCGAGTTCGGCAGCGGACGCGAACCAGTCGGTCGCTGACGCTTCGCCTATTCGGCGCAGATGAACCGCTATCCGAAACGCCAGGCGTGCGTCTATCTCGTCTGAGTCGAGGTCAACTATCTCGGTGTCCGCGTCGGGCGGAAGCGTTCCTGACCGCACCCATCGTCGTACCTGATCCATGTGCTCATCGGGGCGCACACCGGTGATATCGACGAACATGTCGGTGCCGACCTCGGCCGAGTTGGGCCGGGCGATGGTGCCGTTCTCGTCGATCCAGACCACGGTGGGCACGTTGCTGACCGCATACAACTCGGCGAGAACATGGTCTCGATCAAGCAGCACAGGAAATGAGATGCCCTCCGCGAAGGGACGGACCTCGTCGGCTGTTTCATCGAGGGCCACCGCGATCACCATGAATCCGTCGTCTGCCAACTCATCGTTGAGCGCCTGCCACCCGGGCAGGTCATGGCGACAGCCTCACCAGCTTGCGAAGGCCACGAGCATACGCTTGCGACCGGCGAACTGCTCCAGCGAGTGATCTTCCCCGTTCAGGTCAGGGAGTACGAAATCCGGGGCGCGGCGGCCTTTGAGCGCAGCGCTGCGAACCGAACTGGGCACGCTGAGCGCAACAAGGTCTGTGTCCTCGGCGAGCATCGAATCGACCCCCACGGCCGCCGCGGCCGCGCAAAGATCAACAGAGTCACCGTGAAGGAGCAGCTCCCGGTCACGCACCGGGACACACTCGTCGTCTCGACACAATCCCTGCTGTTTCAGCTCCCAGCCGAGCACGTCCGGCAGAACGGACCGGTCGACCAGCACCAGGTCGTCGACACACTCTCCGGTCACTTCGATCGTTTCGTGCGGCATGAGCACGGTTACCGTCGACATTGACTCCCCCAGCGATTGATCAGCCAGCCCAAGGCTAGTGGTGTGTCGCGGGTTTGTTCGCGTGGTTCAGGGTTCAGCCGGCGGAGCGTTCGACACCTGAACCGCTGACGGCTCGCGGAGTGGCTGAAGCTTCCACCTCCGAGGAGAACCCGCCCAACCAACAGCCAACACCCCACAACCCCTACTCCCGGCCAAACGCGAAGCGCCGCTAATCGTAGCGTTGTCGTTCCCCAGTTCTCGTTCTGTAGGGGATCCACCAGCGATGCAAAATAGTCCTGCCCAGACAGAAAAAAGCTACTGATAACAGGGCAGCCAGCCAAAACGGGGCCAGCGACATATACCAGAGCACTTGAGCAGACAGCGCAAACCACTGGAGCAGCAGACCTTCGAAAAAGTGGGGCTGGGGTATTCCCTGTTCGTCGTGGGGTCGCTCGAACGGACGATGTTTGAGCCAGAACCGCGCATAATCGACCACCGCAAAAACTCCGAAGGCCATGAGCAATAGCAAAAGCGTCATCGCCAAACGTGGTATCGCCAGTGAGACCAGCATCAATAGTCCCAATCCAAACGTAAGTACCCACACCAGACGCCGCGGCAACTTGGCAACCAGTCTTCGAGTCATTGTCTGCGAAACAACTTGGGACATCGGCATGATCCTCTCGGTCTTCAAACTATAGCACTAGCTGCCAGTTCATGTGAGGGGCTCTTCGGAAATGAGGGGGGAGTTGGGATTGTGGGCATCCGCGGGTGTGGGCGAGGGATCCTCCAGAATCGGGGCTGATACAACCCCCGAACCCAGAGGGAGCACTCGGCGGGTCCGGGTCGGGGTCGTGCCAGGTTTGGCGGTGGCTCCGTCCTCGCCCATCGTCAAAGGCTACCGCATCAAGCTGAAGAGGCTCGCGGAGTGGCTGAAGCTTCCACCTCCGAGGAGAACCCGCCCAAATTGCGAGTCCGGATCCGCACATCGTAGGCAGTGTCGTTGGTGAGCCCCATGATCGTGTACGAAGTGACCGAGTCGCCCAGTTTCTTGACCGCGGCGTCACCCCAAGACTGCGACGAGCGCTTCGCTGTCACGAGCGTTCACAGAGATGCATCGCCAACCGGTGAGGCTCGCTATACACCCAGTACACCCACAGCCGACACCCCGGCACAGCGCTCAATGAGGACCCCCGCAGGGAGAATCTCTCTCTGTCGTAAGGTGGGATCGTCCTCACTGTCGGAACCGTGGCCGTCTCGTCGGGCGGGAGCGTTGTTGTCGTCGTCGTCGTCGTTGTTGTTATAGTGGTGCCGGGTCTCGTGTCCGCTTCCCACGCCGCAAACGCTTCACAAGCGACCCCGATCCAAGCTGACGCAATAATCCCCATGACTAACGCTGGAGCCGCGCTCACACCGACAGCAAACAGGATGAGAGAGAGAAACCCACTGGTAGCTGCCACAGTAAGTGCGTTGCCGCAGATCCCTCGTATCCCTACTATTTCCTGAGCAATCAGCGCCTGCTCGAGCCCATCAATGAAGGTTTCTCGAATCACACCGGGTACCGAAGCAATATCGGAAATGACGACCAACCCATTCTCAATAGCGAACCTCACTCCCTCAATGATGACCCGACCTTCTTCGACCGCCCACTCCCGGCCCGCAACGACTAGCACATCAAGCGACTCTTGAAGCGAAGAGTTTGCGACCATGTAGCAATAGGGGTGAGCAACATCTAGTGGACCAACCCAATTGACTCGATTGTAGGTATACTCGAGAAAAGGCTTCGAAAAGGTGACGTGTCCAGTGTAGAACTCGATCCACGCCGGTGTGTCGGGGCTGTCTAGTTCGTGGTATCCGTCGGGGCAGCCGGTGTGGACGGTTCGTGTTCTGGTTTCTGTTCTGGTGCGGCCGGTGTCTTGTTTGACTAGGCGGGTCGCGCCGGTGTCGTAGGTCTCGGTGCGGGTCCCTGTCTTGGTCCGCATCATCTGAGTCTCAGTCGCCGTGTAGGTCTCAGTGCGCGTACCGACCTTGGTCCACACCATCTGAGTCTCAGTGGCCGTGTAGGTCTCGGTGCGGGTACCTACCTGGGTCCACACCATTTTGGTCTCGGTGGCCGTATAAGTCTCAGTACGCGTTCCGGTCTGGGTCCACACCATCTGAGTCTCAGTCGCCGTATAGGTCTCAGTACGCGTACCAACGAGCACATACCGCGTCGTGGTGCGGTAGTTGTACACGTCCCGCCAGGTCGTCCTCGGCGACGGACAGTAGTAGACCCGTTGGCCATACACCGTCACCCACTCACACGGCGGCTGGATCGTGACCCTCTCCCGAAACGGCGCGACCCGCACCGTCTCGACCACCTCGTTGTACACAGGCACCACACGGGTTCGCTGGACTTGAACCTGCTGCGGCACAAAATTGTACACCGGCACCACACGGGTCCGCTGCACCTGAAACTGTTGCGGCACATGGTCATACACAGGCACCTCACGGGTCCGCTGCACCTGAACCTGCCGCGGCACGAAATCAAACACACCCACCTCACGGGTTCGCTGCACCTCAACCTCGGTGGGAACCATGTCGAACACATCCACCACGCGGGTCGCCATGACCGGCTCGGTGACCCATTCGTATACCGGAACCTCAACCTCGTATGTCTCTGTCGTCGAGTCATGCGCCTCAGCGGCAGACAAACCACCGAACAACACAGCAGCAACAACAACTACAGAGAGAAGCCTATTGCCCCCCCCCCCGGATCATATCTTGGGCAGACATCTTGGCTCCTTCAAAGACAGGTCAAGTACAGAGCCGGGAACCGTACACAGACCAACTGACCAAAAGCAACCACACAAAACAATAAAACCTCAAGACCACGGTCTCGCCGGGCACGGCGACCTTGAGTCAATGGAGCCGGTTCGAGCGCTGCACCAGGCAATTCACTACCTGGAACGCGAACTGACGCCCCATCGTTCGGTTGAAATCGGCAGCGCCCGGATAACGTTCGACTCATGTCCTCAGCAGTGCAACTCGAACGCGACCCATCCACGGGCGCCGCCATAATCCGCCTCAATCGTGGGAAGGTGAACGCCATCAACGAAGCGATGCTCACCGAGCTCGCTTCCATCTGCGCCGACCTCGCCGACGATCGTGAGATCCGGGCAGCGGTGTTGACCGGAGGACGCCGACATTTCGCGGCCGGCGCGGACATCGAACGGTTCCCGACCTTTGGTCGCGACGATGCGCTCGCATTCTCCCGGCAGTTCAACGACACCGCGCTCGGCATCGAGGGCCTGCCGCAGATCACCATCAGCGCGATCAACGGTTACGCCCTCGGCGGCGGTCTCGAGCTCGCTCTCGCAACCGACTTCCGGGTGGCTGCCAGCGACGCACAACTCGGAAACCCCGAGGTTCTGCTGGGCATCATCCCCGGCGGCGGCGCCACCCAACGCCTCGCCCGGCTGGCCGGCGTGACCATGGCCAAGGACCTCGTCTATTCGGGCCGCGCCATAGGCGCCGAGGAGGCGCTCGCCAACAATCTGATCTCCGCGGTCTTCGAACCCGACGAGGTGCAGGCTGAAGCGGTCAGGATGGCCGAGGGTTACGCCGCGGGTCCCGCCTCGCTCCAGTTGGCCAAGGCTGCCGTTCTCAGCGGGTATCACCTGCCGCTCGACGAAGCAGTCAAAATCGAATCGGAGCTGTTCGCCGACGCCTTCGACACCGAAGACTGCGCCATCGGCGTGCAGAGCTTCCTGCAGAACGAACCCGGCAAGGCCGCGTTCACCGGCCGCTGAGCGCCTACGTTCGCTGGTGGGCCTCGCGTCGCTTACCGACGCAATGCACCACCGGAACGACCTACCAGAACGGTTCAACGCGCGCAAAAAGGCAAGCCTTCGAGTTGCAGCCCGTTGTTTCCCGCTCTTGTTCGCTGCGCTCCATTTCCCGCTCTTGTTCGCTGCGCTCCATTTCCCGCTCTTGTTCGCTGCGCTCCATTTCCCGCTCTTGTTCGCTGCGCTCACCGGGCCGCTCGGGCCGCGGGCGGGACGCTCGGGCCGCGGGCCCGCAAATCAAGCCGTTCGCACTCAGGAATCCTCTGCCGATTTGCGGGGCCTCTTGCGAGCAGATCAGGCGACGTCGAGCGAGCGCAGGCGCAAAGTCGACAGCACGAACGCAGCGAGAACCACCAGCGCGGGCACGACGATGGCGGTCGTCACCGAGAGGTCGCCCAGATACAGGTCGACGCCGGTCTGATCGGCGATGATCGATCGCGTGTAACCGCGGATTGCGAGCTTCTCCCCCACGCCGCTGATGCCCGCCACCAGGCCCTCCCATATGAGGACGTAGCCGATTCCCCACACAACGGAGTTCTTCGTCAAAAGGCCGAGCAGCATGAACACCGCGGAGTAGGCGAGGTTGCCGACCACGCAGGCCAGAACCGTGGCCCAGACCAGCTCAGAACCAACGTCGACGATGAGCGCGGCCACTGTCAGGGGCGCCAGCGTCACCGGCAGGCTGACCGTCGCAGACGCCAGCCAGGCGCCGACGACAATCGGCCAGCGGTCCATGGGACGCAACCACAGATACACCAGCGTGCCGTCCTCCCTGAGATCGCCGAACGCCGCTGAGCCGAACACCAGTGCCACGATCGGGACCACGATCGTGAAGCCCAGGTTGGACATCACCTCGACTCCGATCTCAAGAGCCTCCTCGATTGGCTCGTCTTCACCGACAGCGCGTGAGACCAGTGCCACAACCAATGACACGATGACCCCGACGCCGAGCAGTGCGGCGATCCGGCCCTTCGTGAACAACTGGCGGACAAGCAGCCGATGCGTGATCACGACGGCTCGCAAACCGGAGACGGATCCGCTCATCGCCGCTCCACCAGATACCTGAAGACGGATTCGAGGTCGTCGTCGGTGGGGACGACCTCACGAAGCCGGACACCCAGTTCGGCCGAGATCGGGGCGATGCTGCGGCCGAAGCGGTCGACGTTGAGCGTGTCGATCAACAGGGCGTCCTGGCGAACCGCGGCTCCGTCGACCACGCCGCGTCCGATGAGCGCGGAGGCCAGCTTCCGGGCATCATCGGCCTGCACCCTGATGCGATGGGGGCGGTCGTCCATCAACTCGCGCAGACGCCGATAATCGCCCGACGCAACCAGCCGCCCCTGCGCGATCACCAGCACGTTGGAACCGATCCGTGCGACCTCGTCGAGCACATGGCTCGAGACCAGCAGGCACTTGCCGCTGTCGCCGAGATCGTGGAAGAGGCTGATCATGCGGTTGCGCTGAAGGGGGTCGAGGCCGGTGAGCGGCTCATCGAGGATCAGCAGGTCCGGGTCGTTGACCAGCGCAGCGGCGAGTTTGACCCGCTGCCTCATCCCTTTGGAGTACGCACCGACCCTCTTGGGATCCTCGGGATCCAGGTCCACATAAGCCAGGCTCCGGCGCGCCTCGCCCGAAGGGTCGGCGACTCCGTGAGTCCTGCCTGCCAACTCGACGAACTCACACGCCGTGAACCGATCCAGCAGAGCGTCCTGCTGGGGCGCGAGTCCGATCCGGCCGCGCACATCGCGATGCTCGCGAGCTTTCTCGCCGAGCACCCGAACGGTGCCCCGCGACGGCGCCGTGAGGCCGCAGAGCATGCGAAACAGCGTTGACTTGCCGGCCCCGTTCGGTCCCAGCAGGGCGGTCACGCCGGGCCCGACCGTGAAACTCACGTCGGAGACCGCGACCACATCGCCGAAGGACTTGGTGACGTTCTGGACTTCGACGATCGGCCTCGCAGCGGATAAGGCGGGAGGGGGCGGCGGGGGCACGAGAGACGAATCGGACGCACTCATCAGGCCGCCTCGAGTCTGCGGTACTTGTAACCCACGATGCCGGCGCCTGTGGCAAACCAAGCGGTGGTGCAGAGCGCCACGAACACAGTGTCAACATTCGACAGCCCAGGCCCAGAACCGCCTTCGGAAGACTCACCGAGAATCCGCGTCGCCAGTTCGCCCGCCGTGCCCATCGGATCAAGGAAGCCGTACACGTTCGAGAACTCCGCGGCCTCCACAAGAATCTCGCTGACGATCGCGCCGCCGAAGATCACCAGAATGACCGCAACACTCGCGAAGGCCCGGCGATCGGTCAGGCTGGAGCCGGCCATAGAGACGGCTGCCATAACCGCCGAGATCACCAGGCTCGCCGCGGTCAGCCTGAAGAACACCTTGAACCACTCCACCACGCCGTCGGGACCGTCGCCGACCACGGTGTAACCCAGAAGGGCGAGCAGCACCGGACCCAGTGCGATGATCATCATCACCGAGAGCACGGCCAGAGCCTTGGCGCCCACATAGGAGGTCCGGGTCAACGGCGTAGACAGATACAGCGAGAACATGCCGTCGCGGCGGTCGCGGACAAGAGCCTCCGGCGCCACCATCGCCGCATAGATCATGATCGGGGCCACCGAGAAGCCGAACAGGTCCGAATAGCTGGCGAGCGGTTCATCACCCAGGTCGCGGAACAACAGGGCGATGCCGAGGAAAACGACCGCGGGCAGGGCAGCGATCACCACCACGATCACCGGGAAGACCTTGTGACGGGCCGGACGACCCAGACCCAGGATGCTGCGAATCGTCTGCCACACCAGGGAGCGGACCGCACCGAAGACACCGGATCGGGCGCCCTCGTATCTGCGGTAGCCCCGGTCATGGATCTCGGCGCCGTCCGCGCTCGACCTGCCATTGTTCGCGGCGTTGTTCGTGGAGCTGGTGTTCATGGCGTTCCCGCCGAGAAGAGATCTTCGAGACGGCGACGGCGACGCTCGATCCGGACGACCCTGGCGTCGGCGCCGGCGACTGCGTCACGCACCAGGTCAGCGACCAGATCGGCGTCGGGCCCGATCACCTCCATGCGAGACCCGACTTCGCCACGGCGGACCTCGAGGCCGGACTCCGACAGCTGACTCACCACATCGTTGAACGATTCGGGCTGCTCCGCAATCTCCGCGAGCTCCACCACCACGCCCTGCTCGTCTCCCACAAGGTCCTCGAGCCGCCCTTGAACTACGAGTTGACCGGAGTCGAGAGCAACTATGTGGTCACAGATCCGTTCGACCTCTTCAAGCAGATGCGATGAGAGCACCACATCGATCCCGTATTCACGGCTGACCTGGCGGATCAGCGACAGCATCTCATCACGCTGGACCGGGTCGAGGCCGTCGGTCGGCTCATCGAGGAGCAGCAGCGCCGGATCCGAGGCGATGGCCTGCGCGAGCTTCACCCGCTGGCGTTGACCGGTGGACATCGTCCCCAGCGCTCTGGAACGCTCCTCTCCGAGGCCGACCAGCCACAACGCGTCGCTGGCGCGGCCCCTGGCCTCGTTGCGGGGCATGCCCCGCACTTCGGCCATGTGCTTCACGAAGTCGGATGCGGGCACGTCCTGAGGCAGGACGTTGCGCTCGGGTCCATAGCCGATCTGCGCACGCAGTTCTGCGCCCTTGGTGCGAGGGTCGAGTCCGAGGACCTGTGCCTGCCCTGCTGTGGGCACGCGCAAACCCAGCACCAGGCTCATCAGCGTCGTCTTGCCGGCGCCGTTGGCGCCCACCAGACCGGTCACACCGCTCTGCACATCAACATCAAGCGAGTCGAGGGCGCGCTGGACGCCGAACTGCATCGTCAGTCCGCTCGTGGTGATGATGCTCATCAAGGCCGTACTGTAACCGGATGCCGGGCAGACAAGCGACACGACACGGCGCATACGGACGAGACCGCAGCCCGAGCGGCCCGCCCGCAACCCAGCGGCCCGGCGAGTGCAACGAACAAGAGCAGAACGGCTTTCCCGTCCAGTATCTCGTTTCTGCAACGCGGCGCCCGTCCGTTCAGACAAGCAACGCGTCGGTGATGACTTCGACCAGGGCGGGTCCGTCGTAGGCGACAGCTTCGGCGATCGCGGACGACAACTGCCCGATCTCGGTCACCCGAACGCCCTTGGCGCCGCACAGTTCAGCGAAAGCCGCGAAATCAGGATTGTGCAGCGAGGTCTGCCAGACGTCGAAGTCGGCCGCTCGTTGCTCCTTGGAGATCTTGCCGAGCTCTCCGTTGTTCATCAGCACATGGGTGATGTTCATGCCGTACTTGACGGCTGTGGTCATCTCCATTGCGTACTGACCGAAACCTCCGTCGCCGGAGACCGACACGATCGGGCAGTCCGCGTACTCGGGTTGGCTCTGCGTGGCGGCCCAGCAACCCATCGCGGCGGGCAGCGCGAAGCCGATGGACCCGAGATATCCAGACATCAGAACGGTCTGCCGGCTCACTTCGAAATAACGGCCGAACGAGTAGGTGTTGTTGCCGACGTCGACCGGCATGATCGCGTCGGGCGGGACACAATGGCTGAGCGCGTCGAACAGCGCTGCGGCGTTGATCCCAGCGCCGCGGTCGTCCTGGCGCCGGCCGGCCTTCTCGCTGCGCCAGATGGTCCAGCGCTGGGCGACTTCGTCGGCAGCTCCGCTGCGGGTCGTCGGTTCGTCGGCGAGGCCGGCGAGGCCGTCGCGGCCGGCGAGCCCCTCCAGCCCTTCGAGCAGGGCTTTGGCCACAACCCCGACATGGCCCTGCACCGGAACTGCCACGGGATGGAACCGTCCGAGGGCCATCGGATCGAAGTCGACCTGCACTATCGGCTTGTAGTCGGCGATTCCGGTGTGGTTCGCGAACGACACTCCGAACGCCACGATCAAGTCGGACTCGTTCATGAACCAGCTCGCCACCGGAGTGCCGGAGCGCCCCAGCACGCCCGCGGCCAAACGATGCTGGTCTGAGATCAGACCCTTCGCCTTGAAGGTCGTGGCGACCGGCGCATCAATCGCCTCAGCGAACGCGACGATGTCACGGGTCCCCGCACGGGCGCCGCTGCCGATGATGACAAGGGGCCGGTCGGCAGCCGAAATCGCCTCTGCCGCCGCATACAACGACCGCGCCGGCGGTGCGATCTCACGATCTCCGCTGCGGCCCTCGGGCGAACCGACGCGGGCATTGTCGTCAGCTGCGAGCACCTGGACCTCGTCGGGCAGCACCAGATGAGCCACATCGCGCTCAACCAACGCGGTCTTGCAGGCGAGGGTCATCAGCTCTGCGTGGTCCGAGGTCGCCTGCACAGTCTGGGAATAACGCGCGACATCGGCGAACGCCGCGGAGAGGTCGGTGTCTTGGAACGCTCCACGACCGCGGACTCTGCTGGGAACCTGTCCGCATATCGCGAGTACCGGCGCCCGATCGGTTTTTGCGTCGTACAGCCCGGTCATGAGGTTCGTAGAGCCGGGACCCGCGATCGCGAAACAAGCTGCGAGCTTGCCGGTCAACTTGCCGTAGGCAACTGCCGCGAACGAGGCGGCGCCCTCATGTCGGATGCCGATGAAGGCAAGGTCGCCGCGCTCCTCGGCTGCACGCAGCGCGTCTGCAAAACCCAGATTGGAGTGGCCGACCATTCCGAAGACGTGGGTGACGCCCCAGTTGACCATCGTTTCGACCATCACGTCGGAGACGCTCCGAGGCCGTGCCGTCTCATGGGGCAGGGCGACATACACCCCGTCGTCGCGAACCTCTGTCCGGTAGGCCGCGGGCGCGTCGGAGAACGCTCCCGGCGGTTTCCCGTTCTTGGGCGAATAGTCATAGCCGTGCCATGGACAGCGGAGCCAGCCCCCTTCGATCGAACCTTCGCCGAGCGGGCCGGCCTGATGCGGGCAGGCATTGGCCAGACAGCCGTATCCGCCCTCGGCAGTGCGGGTGACGCACAGGCTCTCGTGGCCGATGGCGACCGTCGAGACCCGACCCTCGGGCAGCTCGTCGTGGCCCACCAACCGGTGCCACGAGAACTCTGTCTGTGGCAGCGGGGGCTCTGAAATCGACGGGCTTTCGAGCGGGTCGCTCACTTTAGCTACTCCTCCGACCAAGTGGCGATCTTCACCGGGCGCATTTTCGGCTCCTTGGTTCTCCGATCCATTTCCGGTCTCACAGGATCGCACGACTTTGTCCCCTCCGCTCCCAAACCCGCACAAACTCAGATAGTTCGGGTGTGCGCCCGGTAGTCTCTTCGTGGAGCCTTGCGATCCTCTCCCCAGTGAACCGGAGCCTTCATGAGCAATGCAACTGCTTCTTTCAACACTGCGGTCAACACGGCAGCCCTTGCAGTAGGCGCCACGAAGATCTACGGCGAGGGTGACACCGAGGTCCGGGCCCTCGACGGCATCGACGCCTACTTCGAGCAGGGCAAGTTCACCGCGATCATGGGTCCGTCGGGTTCGGGCAAATCCACACTCATGCACTGTCTCGCCGGACTCGACACCTTGAGCGGCGGTCAGGTCTTCATCGGGGCGACTGACCTGTCATCCCTGAGCGAACGGGATCTGACCCTGCTGCGCCGCGACAAGGTCGGCTTCGTGTTCCAGGCCTTCAATCTCGTGCCGACCCTCTCGGCGCTCGAGAACATAACTCTGCCCATGGACCTCGCCGGCAACGACCCGGACGACGCATGGCTCAACGAAGTCATAGACACCGTCGGCTTGGCCGACCGGATGAGCCATCTTCCGAGCGAGCTGTCCGGTGGCCAGCAGCAGCGGGTGGCGGTGAGCCGCGCGCTGGCGAGCCGTCCTGAAATTATCTTCGCGGACGAGCCGACCGGCAACCTCGACTCCACTTCGGGCACCGAGATCCTGCAGTTCATGCGGAATGCCGTGGACCGCATGGGCCAGACGATCGTCATGGTCACCCACGATCCAGTGGCAGCGGCTTTCGCGGACCGGGTGATCTTCCTGGCCGACGGCAAGGTCGTCGACGAACTGCTCGACCCGACCGCCGAACAGGTTCTCGACCAGATGAAGCAGCTCCACTGATGATCTTCAAGCTGATCCGGCGCAACATCTCGGGCAAGCCCTTCCGCTTCCTTCTCACCTGTTCAGCGGTGACGCTGGGGGTGATGTTCACGGTCGGCGTGTTCGTGTTCACCGACTCGCTGCGCGCCACTTTCGGGGGCATCGCCGAGGACATCGACGGCGACACGGAGTACGCGGTCCGTTCCGAAGTGGATTTCGGCGAACGGGAACTGGTCGGTGTGCCGATCGGCGACGACTTGGTAGACCTGCTCAACGGCATCGACGGCGTGGTCGGGGTGCAGCCGCAGATACTCAAGTTCGGGTCTGTGCCAGTAGACGGCGACGGCGAAGCCCAGACTGCCAATCCCGCCCCCAACCTCGGGGTCAACTGGCCCGACCAGAGCTCCGTTCCAGGGCTTTTCATCCAACAGGGCCGCCCGCCGCAGGGGCCCGATGAGTTCGCCCTCGACTCCGACGCATTCGAAGAGGGCAACTTCGTGGTCGGTGCGACCTACACCGTCATCAACCCGGCAGGGCCCGGAGATTTCACCCTGGTCGGCACCTTTCATTTCGCATCCCCGGACGAGAACGCGCTGGTCGGGGCGAAGCTCGTCGCCTACGACACGGCCACAGCCCGCGATGTCATCAACCTCGGAACCGGCTACGACCAGATCACCTTCGAGACCCGGGGCTCAGTCGACTCAGCGGCGGTCGGGGAAGCGGTCGCCGCGGCGTTGCCCGATGGCATAGAGCTCGTAACCGGCGAGCAGCTGGTCGAGGAACAGACCGAAGACTTCGAGGAGTTCATCGGGTTCTTCCAGACCTTCATGCTGGTGTTCGCCTTCGTCATCCTGGCGGTTTCAGCCTTCGTGATCTTCAACGTCTTCACGATCCTCATCGGCCAGCGAATCCGGGAACTCGGTCTGCTCCGGGCCATCGGGGCGAGCGGGTCACAGGTCACCCGCGCGCTGCTGGGTGAGGCGTTGCTGGTCGGCCTGTTCGCCACGGTGGTCGGCACGGCACTGGGGATCGGCTTCGGCTGGAGTCTGCGCTGGTTGCTGGCTCGACTGGACTTCGGCCCCAGCGGAAACGAGCTGCTGCTTGAACCGTCGACGTTCGTCTGGGGAGCCGCCGTCGGAATCGGCGTGACCATGGCGAGCGCTGTAGCTCCGGCGTTGCGGGCCCGGCGGATCAGCCCCATGGCAGCTTTGCGCGAGGATGCCCGACTGTCTCGTCATGTCCCTGAAGCGAACCTCTTCATCGGCGGATTGGCCACCATGGTCTCGTGGACCATCGCGGTCATCGGCATCATCAGCGACGAGTGGTTGCTCATCCTCGGGTTGGTTGCGGTGGCGGCCGCGGGCAACGCATTCGGCGTCCGGCGCTTGGTTCCCTCCGTCGGACGCTACGGGACCCTCGGTTTCGGCGGGGTTCTGATGCTGTCAGCGCTGCTGATCAACCTGGAGATCGCCTCGGTCCTCGCTCTGGTGGGCGTCGCGGCGCTGACCATTTTCTTGGGCGTCAACAGCATCAGCCCGATATTGGCCCGTCCGTTCAGCAATTTCATTGGACGCTGGCCGCTGGCGATCCTGTTGGGCATTACCGGCGTGGTTACCGCGCTGGCGGGGGTCGGCGCCACAGTCGGCGCGTTGTTCTTGGTCATCGTGTCCCTTATCGACGTCGTGTCTGACTTCGACGGTGCGGGAATCGCCGCATTGATCGGTTCGTTGGCGCTGATTCCGTTGGCTCTGCTGGTCGTGCTCGTGGGAGTTCGAGGGGTCGACGCGGCGTTCATCATGGGCTGGAGACTCCGCTCGGTCGCCTTGGGGATCGTGCTGTTCTTTGTTGGCGCGATCGGCACGGTCATGCTGCTGCTCGGTTCGGCCGCGATCTTGACCGCTGACTGGGGTTCAGTCGCGTTGATCCCTGTCGGGGCCGCCGTGCTGGGCTTGGTCGTGTTGGCACGCCGCTGGTTGCCCAGGACTCTGAAGTCGAACGCCCGCATGGCTCGCGAGAACGCCGGTCGCAACCCCAGGCGCAGCGCTTCGGCCGCCGCTGCCCTGATGATCGGGTTGGCTCTGGTCAGCACATCCTCGGTGGTGGCGGCCTCCTTCAAGGCCACCTTCGCCGACGTGCTCGAGGAGTCGGTCACCTCCGACTGGTTCGTCTCGCCGTCCGGCGGGGGCGGGCCGGATGCATCGTTCAGCCCTGCATTGGCCGACAATCTGGAGCAACTACCCGAAGTTGAGACGGTTGTGCGCTACCGGTTCGCGTTCGAGGCGTACCGGACAGTCTTCGATGACACGGTCAGAGACTCCTCGGCCACAGACATGGCAACCTCGATCGACCATCTCGACCCTGACTTTGTCGCCCTCGACGAGTCCCTGCTGGGTCGCGACGCCATTTGGATTCACGAGGACATGGCCGACGACAACGACTTCGGGATCGGCTCCAAGTTCGATATCGAGTTCCCCGACCTGAGCGTTGAGACCGTGACCGTGGCCGGGATCTTCACCGATTCGAGCATCTACGGGAACCGGGTCGTCTCCTTGGAATTGTGGGCCGATCAGTTCCCGTCGAGCCAGGACCAGTTCATTTCGATCAACATCATCGACGGTGTGGACCAAGAACAAGCTCGGGCAGCGTTGCAGATCCACACCGACGACTATCCGACGCTCAACGTCGAGACCCGTGACGAGTTCCAGGACCGCCAGGCAGCCCAGATTGATCAGGCGCTCACCGTTATCAATGTGCTGTTGGCGGTGGCCATCATGATCGCCCTGCTGGGAATCGCCATCACCCTTGCGCTGTCGGTGTTCGAACGCACCCGTGAGCTCGGTCTGGTGCGGGCCGTGGGCATGACCACCCAGCAGATGCTGCGCATGGTGCTCTTCGAGGGTGCGATCATCGCGGCTTTCGGCGGGATCCTCGGCATCCTGTTGGGAACTGCTTTCGGAAGCGCCGCTGTCTCGGTGATGCCCGACGATTTCATCCGCGCGCTCGACATTCCGGTCGTCGACCTGTTGTCGTACCTGGTTGTAGCCGCCATCGCGGGCATCGCCGCGGCTATCGTGCCGGCCCGGCGAGCGGCTCGTCTCAACGTCCTAGACGCCATCGCCCAAGGCTGATCGCTCCATCCCGCCGGCGGTGGGCGGCCACGCGTCTCAATGTCCTCGGCGCCATAACCCAAGGCTGATCAGGAACCGTCCGTCTAGCCGCCGCTGTGGTGGTCGCCGCTGCCGGTCAGCGCCCAATGCCTCCGGTTTAAAGCCCGCAGGCGCCCGGAAAGGGCAAACACCTGGACTTGGCCCAACTGAACGCGCCAGTGGAGTCCGCAGGCGCCCGGAAAGGACGTCAACTCGGCCCCGATCACAACGGCCAGGGTGGTGGAGCCCGCAGGCGCCCGGAAAGGACTCCCGTGCCGACATCGCATTGGACCGGCTCGCGGCGAGGCGCTAGCATCAGGGCACTTCAAGTGGCATCTGTAGAGAGAGGTCTGCTGTGAAGATCCTTGGTGTGTGCTGCACAGCGGCGATGGTGGTGTCGGTCCTGACGGGGGCGGCGGCCGCGCAGGCCGACTGCCCCGATGCGACGGACACCAGCACCGTGCTCACGTCGGACTGCCTGGTCGACCGCAACCTGAGGGCGGCGATCAGGGAGGCGCTCGGCAAAAGCTCCAGCGACAGCATCACCGTGGGCGAACTCGCAGGGCTCACCAAGCTGCAGGCCTTGGAC
Source organism: Acidimicrobiales bacterium (assembly GCA_965116485.1). Taxonomy (GTDB): domain Bacteria; phylum Actinomycetota; class Acidimicrobiia; order Acidimicrobiales; family Aldehydirespiratoraceae; genus VXYK01. The sequence continues at coordinate 1,064,196 of OZ220692.1, read as the reverse complement.
GAGGGCATCTCCGACGCCGGCGGGATCGAGTACGCCACCGGCCTCACTGAGCTGGATCTGCGCTGGAACGACCTCACCAGCATCGACGTCTCAAAGAACTCCAGCCTGACAAGACTCCTCCTTAGCGAGAACGAGTTCGCGATGACCGACAACGTGTCCCCCGTCACCGGACTCGACCAGCTCACCGGCCTCGTCGAGCTCCGCCTGGTCGACAGCGGCCTCACCTCCATCGACCTCACCCCCAACACCGCGCTGACGAAGGTCAGCCTAGGCTTCAATCAGCTGTCCACCATCGACGTCTCCAAGAACACCAGCCTGACGCATCTCAACCTCAGCCATAACCAGCTCTCCTCCATCGATCTCTCCGCGAACACCAGCCTGACGCATCTCAACCTCAGCCATAACCAGCTCTCCTCCATCGATCTCTCCGCGAACACCAGCCTCATCCAAGTCAGCCTTGCCAACAACGGCCTGACCTCCATCAACGTCGCCGCGAACTCCGCCCTGAAGACGATCATCTTGGACGACAACCAGATCGCCTCCCTCGACATCTCGGGGCTCACGAACCTCCGCACCCTGTTCGTGGACAACAACGAGCTGAGCAGCATCACCGGGCTCGGCGATGCCACCAGGCTCAGTTTGATGAGAGCGAGCGGGAACGATTTCACCTCCATCGACCTCTCCAAGAACACCTCGCTCTACGTTCTCGAACTCGGCGACAACCAGCTCGCGCCCTACGACGACGACGACGACGATATGACCGACGACGTGTTCCCCATCACCGGGTTCGACAAGCTCACCGGACTCTCGCGGCTGAAGCTGAGCGGCAACGAGCTCACCTCCATCGACGCCTCCAACCTCTCCAACCTCATCGGCCTGGGCCTCAACAACAACAGCCTCACCTCCGTCGACGTCTCCAACCTCTCCAAGCTCGGCGGCCTGGGCCTCAACAACAACGAGCTCACGTCCATCGACGTGTCCGACCTCACCCGCCTCAGAGGCCTGTACCTGGACGGCAACGCACTGACATCGATCACCGGCCTCGGCAACCTCACCCTTCTCCAGAGGCTCTTCTTGAGAAACAACAACCTCACATCGCTGGACCTCGCCGGTCTGAACAACCTCAACACCCTCCATTTGTGCGGAAACCCCAGCCTCGGCGAGAACGACGTCCAGAACGCGCCCATCTCCTTCAGCGTCGGCACTTGCACAATCGGTGGCCTATGATGTAACGTCGCCCATGGGGGAAGTCCGATGAGGAAGCCCGATGAGAATGGGGAAGTCCGATGAGACATGCCCGGGCCACGGTTAGTTTTTGCAGGCGCGGCGGTGCCCTTGGGACTTTCTGCGCGATGGCGATGGTGATGTCGGTCCTGACGGGGACGGCGGCCGCGCAGGCCGCCTGTCCTGCTGCGACGGACACCAACGACGTGCTCACGTCAGACTGCCTGGTCGACAACAACCTGCGGGCGGCCATCGAGCAGGCGCTCAACAAGAGCTCCGGCGCCGACATCACAGTCGGCGACCTCGCCGGGCTCACCAAGCTGACGGCTCGCAGGGCCGGCATCTCCGACGCCACCGGCATCGAGTACGCCACCGGCCTCACTCATCTTGATCTGCGCTGGAACAACCTCACCAGCATCGACGTCTCCAAGAACACCAGCCTGACGCATCTCCTCCTCGGCGCCAACGAGTTCGCGCCCGACGAAGACGACAACAACGAGCAGAACACCCCGGTGTCCCCCGTCACGGGGCTCGACCAGCTGACCAAGCTCAGAACTCTCAGCCTGTACGAAAGCGAACTCACCTCCATCGACCTCACCGCGAACACAGAACTGAGACACGCCTACCTGTGGGACGCTGGACTCACATCCATCGATGTGTCGGGACTCGACGACCTCAGACACCTGCGGGTAGACAACAACAGTCTGACTGCGATCACCGGCCTCGACGACCTCACCAGGCTCGTGGTTTTGAAGGCGACCGAGAACGACATCGCATCCATCGACCTATCCGACAACACCAGTCTCGGCATTATTGAACTGACCGACAACGAACTCGCTCCCTACGACCACGACGACGATGAGATGACCGACGACGTGTTCCCCATCACCGGACTCAACTGGATCCGCGAGCTCAAGCAGCTGCATCTGAGCAACAACGGGCTCACCTCCATCGACGCCTCCAGCAACACCGATCTCATTGGCCTGTATCTGAACAACAACAGCCTCACCTCCGTCGATGTGTCCAGCCTCACCAAGCTCAACGGTCTGGGCCTCGACGACAACGAGCTCACGTCGATCGACGTGTCCGACCTCACCAGCCTTGTCGGCCTGTACGCGGACAACAACTCGCTGACGTCGATAACGGGCCTCGGCAACGCCACCAAACTCGTACGGCTCTCCTTGAGGAAAAACAGCCTCACGTCGTTGGACCTCGCCGGCCTGAACGCCCTCCGTACCCTCCGCCTGTGTGGAAACTCCAATCTCAGCGTCTCGAATGCTCATGCTGGGCTCTCCTACTACGTCGGCAGCTGCGGCGGCATCTGACAAGGCCGAGCAGAGGTTCTCGAACCGCCCGCCATCGGGGAATCGGCTGTCTTAGAGGCCCCGCAAATAGGCAGAGGATTCCCGAGTGCGAACGGCTTGATCTGGCTCCCAGAGCAGGATCAAGGTCTCCTGCAATAATGACCACGAACTAGCCGGTCAGTCGTCGCGGAGGATGTCGACATCGTGGGGGTGGCTCTCTCGCAGACCTGCGCCGCTGATCCGCACAAGCCGTGTGCGATGGGCGAGGTCGGCGAGGTTGGCGGCGCCCGCGTAGCCCATGCCCGAGCGCAGGCCGCCGGTCAGCTGGCCGACGAGTTCTGAGAGCGGACCGGCGTAGCGCACCCGGGCCTCGACTCCTTCGGCCACATGCTTTCCGGCGCCCTGCGCGCTTCCGTAGCGGTCGCCGGCACGCCCCCGCATGGCACCGGCCGAACCCATGCCGCGGTACGTCTTCCACATTGCACCCTCTACGAGTTCTAGCTCTCCGGGCGCTTCGTCCACGCCTGCGAGCAGGTTGCCGAGCATGACACAGTCGGCGCCTGCGACGAAGGCTTTGACGACGTCACCCGAGGCGACGACTCCGCCGTCGGCGATGAGCGGGACCGACAATTCGCGGGCGGTCCGGGCGCAGTCGTGGATCGCGGTCATCTGGGGCATTCCGGCGCCTGCGACAACTCGAGTAGTGCAGATGCTGCCCGCTCCGACACCGACCTTGACAACGTCGGCGCCGGCCGATGCCAGCACCTCGACGCCTCTTGCGGTGACCACATTTCCCCCGACCACCACCAAATCGGGCCAGGCGGACTTGATAGCGCGAACTGCGTTGACGACTCCTGCGGTGTGCCCGTGCGCGGTGTCGATCACCAGCATGTCCACCCCGGACACGACCAGGGCCTCGGCGCGCTCGGCGGTGTCGTTGACCCCGACCGCCGCGGCGACTCGGAGCCGTCCTGCGTCGTCGAGCGTGCTGTCGGGGTACTCGATTCGCTTGGCGATGTCCTTGACGGTGATCAGCCCGCCGAGGATCCCGTCGTCGTCGATCAAGGGGAGTTTCTCGATCCGGTGACGGTGCAGGATCGCCACGGCCTCATCCAGTTCGGTGCCCACAGGCGCGGTGACCAGCGGTTCGGTTGTCATGAAATCGGTGACAGGCTTGGAGTACTCGTCTGCAGTGCAGAAGCGGATGTCGCGGTTGGTCAGGATGCCGACCAGACGGCCGTCTGATTCGCATATCGGCACGCCGCTGATCTTGTGGCTCGCCATCAGCTCCTCAGCATCGTTGAGCGTGGCTTCGGGCGAGAGGCTGACGGGTGACGCGATCATCCCGGCCTGTGCCAGTTTGACCCGCTCGACCTGTTGGGCCTGCTCGGCGATCGTGAGGTTGCGGTGCAGCACACCGATGCCACCGGCCCGGGCGATAGCGATGGCAAGGGGGGCCTCAGTGACTGTGTCCATCGCCGCGGACATCAGCGGCACTCGCAGTTCGATCCCGGCGAGCACCGTGGACAGGTCGACATCAGCCGGGAGAACTTCGCTCCAGCCGGGCACGACGAGCAGGTCGTCGAAGGTGAGGGCTTCGTGACCGGCGAACACCTCGTCGTTCATCATGTCACAATAGGCACCGATTCACGCCACCGTGTGCATTCAACAGGCGTATTCGACAACCGATTCAACAACCGAACGCGCGAACAGATTCCAACAGAGGCCATACTGCTCTCATGAACACTGCTCTCATGAACACTGCACTCATCGACACTGATCTCATCACCGACGGCAAGTCGAACCGAAAAGCTGCGAGGGGCCCTCGACGAGGCGTTCTCTGGGTATTGCTGGCAGCGGCCCTCGTGGCGTTGAGCGCTTGTGGCAACGATGGCGACGATGCCGACGATTCGCCGACCACCGACGACGACTCGCTCGGAACCGTGACCGTCGCGCAAGGTGACGCCATCCAGATCCGTTCCCTCAACTCCATCACCGGTGACGTCGCCTATCTGGGCATTCCCAACCAACGCGGTGTCGAGCTGGCAATCATCGATTTCGGTCCGATACACGGTTTCGACGTCAGCATGGGATCCGGGCTCGACGAACTGTGCTCAAGCGACGGCGGGCAGGCGGCCGCACAGACCATCGTCGCGGACCAAGAAGTTGTCGGAGTGATCGGCACCAGCTGTTCCGTTGCAGCTACCGCCGCCGCACCATTGATCACGAACGCGGGCATGACCATGATCGCCCCGTCGAACACCTCCCCGTTCCTCACTTCGGATCTGGCCGGCAATCCCGGTCCGAACCACAGTCCCGGCTACTTCCGCACCTCCAACAATGGACTGTATGTGGGCGAGGCGATGGCCCGGATGGTGTACGACCAACTCGGTTTGACGACGGCTGCAGCAATTCACGACGGCGATCCTTACACCCAGTCAATAGCCCAAGCCTTCGCCGACAGCTATGCCGACCTTGGTGGATCGGTCACCGCCGTCAGCGCTGTGAACAAAGAAGACGCCGACATGGTGCCGATACTGACCGAGGTTGCCTCGGACAATCCCGAAGCGCTGTTCTTTCCCATATTCCAACCGGCCGGAGATTTCATCGCCGATCAGGCACCCCGCGTATCGGGTCTTGAGAACACGACATTGCTGACCGACGCGGCCCTGCTCATCGACGGTTTCATGTCGCTACCGCAATCTGAAGGCATCTACATTTCCGGTCCGGACACGAGGTTCGGCAGCGATGCCAATGAAAGTACCGGCAAGACTGGCGCTGAGATCCTTCAGGTCTACCAGGACAGCTACGGGGAGTCACCGAGCGGCGCCTACTGGGCCCACGCGTACGACGCTACGACCTTGCTCCTTGAGGCGATCCGTGCCGCGTCCGAGGTCATCGACGGCGACCTGGTGATCGATCGAGCCGGAATACGCGAGTATCTGTACGCCGTGGACGGCTACCAGGGCACGATCGGCACAATCAGCTGCGACGCCTTCGGGGACTGCGGAGTCCAGAAGGTGACAGTCATTCGACACCTCGACCACACCGACATTGAAGCCGGCAAGAACAACATCGTCTTCGAGTTCGCAGCTGACCGTTAGGTCCGGCCCGTCGCCCGCCGCGGACTCTGGTCGGGCTCAACCGGGCCGGGTCGGGCTCTGGTCGGTCTCTTCGGGCTCTGGTCGGGCTCTGGTCGGGCTCTGGTCGGTCTCTGGTCGGGTTCAACCGGGCCGGGTCGGGTTCAACCGGGCCGGGTCGGACTCTAGGCGAGCTTGGGGTTTGAGGCCACCGAGTCGCTGATGGCGTCGAGGATCGTGTCGACCTCGTCTGCTGAGATCACCAACGGTGGGCATACCCCCAGAGCAGTGCCCATCGACCGCACGATCACTCCGCGGTCCAGCAGGCCGTTCCAGACGGCCATCGTGTCGTAGCCGAGCTCGGCCGCCCACACGGCCCCGTTCCCCCGGCAGCTTTCGATCGTGCCGTCGTCGGCGAGCGCTTTGAGGCCCGTCTCGAGTTGCGCGCCGATCTCAGTCGCCCTCGCCAGAAGTCCTTCGCTGTCGATCAATTCGATGTTGGCGATGGCAGCCGCGCACGACGCCGGATGGCCCGAGTAGGTGTATCCGGTTCGCAGAACGAAATCTGGATCCTCCATCTCGGCGCACAGCGCACGCGACACGATCACGCCCGACAGCGGTTGATAACCCGAGGTGACCCCCTTGGCGAACGTCATCATGTCGGGCACGACACCGAAGCGCTGCGCTCCGAACCACTCCCCGGTCCTCCCGAACCCGCAGATGACCTCATCGAAGATGAGCAGCGCACCGTGGAGGTCGCAGAGCCTCCGCAAAGCGGGCAGATAACCGTCAGGGGGCGGCCACACCCCGCCGGCGCCCTGCACCGGTTCAGTTATCACCGCGGCTATACGCTCGCCGTGGTCCGAGAAGGCTCGGGCCATCGCCTCGATGTCGTCGCGGGGGACCTCGACGAAGTGCGGCACGAGGTCACCCCATCCTTCACGGTTCAGCTCGATGCCCTGGGCGCTCGTGCCTCCCATGTTCGTTCCGTGATATCCGCCCTCTCGACGGATGATGACCTGACGGTCGGCGTGGCCTCGACGCTGCATCGTCAGGCGTGCCAGCTTGAGGGCCGTGTCGACAGCGTCGGACCCGCCCAACCCGAAGAACACACGCCCATCGGGGTGCGGTGAGCGCGCCCGGACCGATTCCGCGGCAGCGTCGGCTGCGGGGTTGGTGTAGGGGTTGAAGGTGTGGTAGCACTCGAGTTCGCTCATCTGAGCGGTCACCGCTTCGATGATCTCTCGGCGGCCGTGACCCACCTGGCACAGCCACAGGTTGGCGAGGCCGTCGATGTAGGCCTTGCCGTCGGCATCGAAGACACGGCTGCCCTCGCCGCGCACGATCGATACGTAGTCGGCCGCTGCCTTGGCCGGAGAGGCGAACGGGTGGAGCAGTGCTGGAGTCATTTGGTTCCCCTGGTGGCTGGGTCGGTTCGGGTTTGGGTTGGCGGGTCGGATCGGGTCGGCGGGTGGGACGCCCAGACAAAGATAACAGTAAGCGCGCGCGCAAATAGGCAAGCCCTCGAGTTGCAGCCCGGCGTTTCCCGCTCTTGGCTCGCTTCGCTCACCGGGCCGCTCGGGCCACGGCCCCGCAAATCAAGCCGTTCGCACTCGGAAATCCTCTGCCTATTTGCGGGGCCTCTAAGCGCTCCGCTCATCCGGGTCAGCCCGGTCGCCCGGCGATCCGGGTCACGGGCGTCCCGGTCGTCTGGTCATCCGGTCACGGGCCAACCGGTCGGTCCGGTCATCCGGTCACGGGCGTCCCGGTCGGTCCGGCGATCCGGGTCACGGGCCAGCCGGTCATGGGGTCATACAGCCGCGGCGAACAGCAGGATCGAGACGGTGGCCAAACCGGCGCCGACCCACTGCCAACGCCAGACCTTCTCGCCTAACACCCGCCACGCCAGAGTGATCGTCACCACCGGCGCGAAGCCGATGATCGCCGCGACGACCGCAACGTTGCCGCGTTGATATGCGATCACGCTGCCGATGATGGCGCCCGCGTCGACGAGACCCACCAGCAGACCGAATCGCAGAACCTCTGCTCGCATGGGCGCCATCGGCCTGAACGTCCTGGCAACGAGCGGGATCAGCAGAACCGCGCCGGCTTGAACCACGAACGCCGGCATCGCGCCCGCGTCGGGATCGATCTGGCCGAAACACAAGCTCGTGGCACCTATCAGTGCGCCCGTTATCACCCCCAGACCCAGCGCCGGGCTGTGACGGACGGAGTCGATTGAGGGAAACTCGCCCTCAGCCACGACCAGCACGACCGCCGGAACGGCCACCAGCACTCCCAGCAACTCCAGGCCGGTGAGGGTCTGGCCGGTGAGGGGTCCGACGAGTGCGGGCACGACCAGTCCGACCACTCCGATGACCGGCGCGAAGATCGACATCGGCCCCCGTTCCATCCCCAGGTACAGCAGCGGCCGCGCCAGCGAGAAGAAAAGGATCGCTGCGAGAGTCCAGAGCAGGTCGTCGACATTGAAGGCGTTCGGCCGGAAGACCAGCACGTAGAGTCCGGCCACTATGGCGCCGACCAGCGAGGCCACCCAGGCGATCGCTGTCGCCGCACCCGGGTGACCGGTTCGACGCCCGCCGACGCCTGCGAAGAAATCGCCACAACCCAACAAGGCCGAGGCCATACCGGCCAGCAGAACAGACAAGCCATCAGCCTAGATGTCTCGACAGCGGCACATGCCGACGCACGAATTCGGCGGTGTGGGTATTGACTCGGCGCGCAGGCGTGGCACAATTGTGGCCATGTCTAGCGAATCGCTCCGTACGGTGCGGGACCGTTTCTCGGAGTTCATCGAACGGGTCAGCGCCCACCACGAGCGTGTCGTCATTACGAGAAACGGCTCACCCGCAGCCGTACTCATGAGTCCCGAAGACCTTGAGTCGCTCGAGGAGACTCTAGCGGTACTGGAAGACACCAAAGCCGTCGAAGAGCTGGCCGAGGCCCACCGCTCGTATCTCGAAGGCGACGTGACTCGCGGGGTTGACGCCGTTCGGGCGCTGCTGCGTTCATGACCCGCGAACCGTACGAGATCGTCGTCACCCGCCCTGCCTCCAACACAATCTCAGAAGAACTCCCAGAAGCAATAGCCGTCGCCGTGATCGAGTTGATTACCGGGGCGCTGCTAGAAAATCCCCGACGGGTGGGCGTGCCGTTGCGAAACGAGCTGGAGGGGCTGTGGAGCGCCCGTAGAGGCACTTACCGAATCCTCTATCGGATCAACGACAGCCGGCGGGAGGTGGTGATCCTTCGCGTCGCCCATCGCCGAGACGCATACCGATCAATTTGAGCACCGCGCCCGCCGGTTTCGCCGATACACGACACAGTCATCTGCGCCCCGTCGTTCGGGAAGCGACCTAGATCCGGGCAGGTCGGTGCCTAACGGCTGAGGTCACAATGATGGTTATCGGCGTGTCGGGCGCTGGTTCGCCGTTGACGGTGGCCGTGCCGTCGGCGATCAGGCTGAACCCGTCGGGAGCGGGCGGCCACAGAACGCATACGTTGGGGCGGTCGCCGGCATTGGTGGCGGCGCTTCTGCCGACGACGGCGGAGATGGTGCCGTCATCGGCCACATCAACACCAACGTGGATGACCCGCGGCCTGCCGTCGGCTCCCGTTGTCAGCACATAGGCGGTCGGGCCTTGCTGTTGTGCAACACTTCCGAGATCACCCGGCTCAACGGCAAGACTCACAGTTCAACAGTAACGGATTGCTCTCAGAGACTGCCTCTGGCGGCGCCAATAGCCAGGGAACGCCGGTCACCTCCGATGTCTGTTCGACGGCCTCGGCCTGTGCCGTTGCTCCGCTCGGCGCTGTTGTCGATTCTTGCGGTGCAACTGCAATGGCGCCGGATCGTCGAGGCGCTGCATTCTGTGTTGACAGCATTCGCACAACTGGCTGGGACCCATCATGACCTGGAGGAAATCACCCTCCTCGGGAAAGCGGCGGTAGCGGTTGACCCACTCGGCCACGAGGCCGTCCCGAAAGTGATCCGGGAGCACTGGGACAAGTTCGATGTCGGATGCGACTAGGACCTCGTGATCGAGCGTCCCGTCGCTCACCACCATCTGACCGAGCTTCGAAGCCAACTCGGCTTGGACGCTGGGCACCAAGTGCACGATCAGCAGGTCCGGATGGCCGAACCTGTCGCGCAGCCCCATGGTGTATGTCCAGCCGTTCTGGCCGTGTTCTCGTACCTGGGTCATCGCGAACCCATGCACATCGATCATCAGGTCGTACATTCGCTCGACCTGTTCTTCGCCGTATCCTTCGCATCTAATGCACATGCTCACATCCTGCCAAAGGGGTATGACATTGAAGAGCATGAAAGATACGTCCATCGCCTAGACTCCGACGAGGCGCGGCTTCGCCGCACTCCTCTGCGCAAGGTCCACGGCACCGCCAGAGGTCCGAGCTTCCGCGGCCCAGATCCCGCACGCCCGCCAAGTCAGTAGTAGAGGCACTGGATGCGACCGCCCTCCTCGATCCTCAGGAGTCAATCCGAAATCGTCCGCCAGCCAATCGAGCGATGGCCCAGAGACTTCGACGATCTCTCAACGCCGTTGAGCGACTTTAGGGCTCGAACGTTCCAGTTCTGGACTGGAATCAGGTCCGGCGTGAGCTTCTCGGCACGGATTGTGGTCAGCCCACACAAAGCACAACCGGTGCTTCGGAAATCAGGGTGGAGTGAGGGTGTCGAGCAGCGCCCAGTTGGGCTTGCCGGCGTAGAGCAGTGAGCAGATTCGGTAATTTGCGAAGTTGGTGAAGCCGAAGGCGACGCGTTTGACTCGTTTGATCAGGTTGTTGGCTGCTTCGGTCGCGGCGTTGGACACCCGCGCGGTGTGCCAGTTCGCAGTTCTGGGTGCTCCAACGAGCCAGGGTGCGTCCCAGCCGGTTGACCTCGACAGGCAGATACGAGTCTTGGAACTCGACGGCGAGCTGATCGACTGTTGTGGCGCCGAGGTCGGGATCGGCGATGTCATATATCCCGCGCAGTGTTTGGTTGGCGTGTGAGGCGTTGCGGACCTCGCCGTGGGGGTCACCGGATTCGAGCAGGCCGCGTAGACGGCCCTCGCCTGTTTCGCTGATACGTTCGTGACCGGTGAGCAGCAGTTTGCGAGCCCGATACAGCGGGTCGTGTTTGCGGCCCCGATGCCCGAGGGTCTGGTTCTGGACCCGGCGCCGGACCTCGTCGAGTGTGTTGTCAGCTTGCCGCACCACATGGGAACGGGTCCGCGACTTGGCGTGCGTCATCCAGCGCCGTGTCCAGCGTCGCCCTATACAGTCCAAAGAGGTCCAGGGTCACCCAACGAATGTGTACCCGCCAGCTCGCCGGCTGGTTGAGCAGCCATCTCGCGGGTGCTGCGGCTGTTCTGTGAGGCACTATGTCCAACAGTTTCCCGCCGGCGACGTCGACAATGCTGGTCGCCCACGCCTTGTGTTTGAACCGGCCGGTGCGACCGAACAGGGTCTCGTCGAGACCCACCGCTGTCGTTGCGCCGATCCGGTCAGCGTCGAGCAGCGTTTGACCCCAGCACAGCACCGTGTCGTTCACCGCCGACCAGCAACACGCCAGGTCCGAAGCGACATCGCTCACCGGACGGCCACGGCCGACCTGGCGTGTCGCCCAACGCGCTGCTCGTGTCGTCAACAACGCCCGCTGCGGCGCGACCTAGTCGTTGTGCTCAGTCGTCGAACCCGTGCCGCAATCCTCACTCGGGCATCTCCATCGACCTTTGTGCCACACCAACCGCGCCGGGCGGCCAAACACCGGCAGATCCACCAGCTCCACTGCCCGGTCTCCTTTGGACCACAACTTGCCGCCACAACCCGCACACGACGGACGCGCAGTCCGGCTTCGCACACTCAACCTCAACGGCCCGCCGCCACGGTCGTCGTCGACGCTCAACACGTCGACTTCGCCGACACCTACCAACAACTCGCACATGCGTATAGGGTCACACACCACACCGATCCTCCAGTCTTGGATGTGGTTTACGACCCCGATTCTGGAGGATCCCACCCAACTGACCGCGGACACCCCACAACCCCGACTCCGACCTCAAACGCGAAGAGCCCTCAAAGGGGATCGGAGCGTCCTCACAGGGGATCAGTACCTTCAATGAGGGTTTGCAAGTACTGCCCGTAGACGAAGGTCCGGGCTCGCCCGTCTCCGGGTACCTCTGACACGATTCCCGCCTCAATGAGTCGGTTGAGTCCTGCCGACGCTCCCGGATAAGACAGACCAGTGCTATTGGCAACTTCCGGAATGGTGGAAAGCGGATTGGCCATAAGAGCGTCGTGTACCCGCAGCGCCGAGTTGGCTGAGCGGCCAAACGACGAGATGCGCTCTCTATCGCTTCTGAACATCTCCGTCAGCCTCATCGCCGTCGAGAAGGCCTCTTCTGAGGTCACACGCACACCCTCGAGGAAGAAGACAAGCCATGCCTCCCAGTCGCCGCCGAGGCGAACATTGTCGAGCAAGCGGTAGTAGTCAGATCGGTTTTCCTTCAAGTAGAGACTCAGGTACAGGAGCGGATCCTGCAAAAGCCCGGCATGGCACAACAGGAATGTGATGAGCAGCCGCCCTACCCGACCATTGCCGTCGAGGAAGGGATGAATCGTCTCAAGCTGGACATGCGCCAATCCGACGCGCACCAGATCAGGCAGCCCGTCGTCGACCTCGTGCAGGAATCGCTCGAGCGACGCCATGCAGTCCTCCACTTCGGTGTGGGGAGGCGGCACAAATTCGGCATTGCCGGGTCTGGTTCCGCCGACCCAGTTCTGCGAGCGCCGAAACTCGCCAGGTGACTTGTTGGCGCCTCGCCCCGACGAGAGCAGAACCTTGTGGACCTCCCGTATGAGCCGATTCGAGAGTGGGAATTCGTCGTCTCGGAGTCGTCTCAACCCGTGCTCCAAAGCGGCGACGTAGCAGGACACCTCAACAACGTCATCTTGGGGGACTCCGGGAACCTCGCCTCTCTCGTGTTGCAGCAAGTCGGTTAGCGAGGACTGCGTCCCTTCGATCTGCGAAGAAAGCACGGCCTCCTTGCGCACGTAGTGGTACAGGAACAGCGACTTGTCGGGGAGCAGGGTGGACACGCCGTCGAGACGGCCGAGCGCCAGGTTCGCATCTGCGAGCGCCTTCAGAAGGGGTCCATCCAGTTCGAGCGGAGGCACTGGAGGCAGCGGATCCGGCACGAAGGCGCGAGTCTCTTCGCCACCATGGGTCGTGACGCGGTAGTTGCCTGTGGCACCTCGGTGCATAGTCGTTCAGAGCTCCTTAACTCAGCCCTCTCCGATTAAGATTTGCAGTCTAACTCTTAATCGCTGGCGGTCGGGGTCAGATTTCGCTATTCGGATCAGCTCGCCTCGAAGAGGTTGACCACTCGGATGCCGTCATAGTGCGAGCGGTCACAGATCCCGGCACAAAAGACAAGGGACCCCGTGCGTTCCGGGGAAGTTCACCGCTGACGGCCGCCGGTTCACCGCAGTCAACACCTTCGCCCGCTGCCCGACGAAGGCGACATGCACACTCCCGAGAATGTGCGCTACTTCTCGGGCGACTGGCAGCTCGCTCCCGACGAGCCGCTGGTGATCGACTTCGACCCAACAGCGGGCGCCGACTACTGGGGCGTGGTGCTGACAACCCACCGGGGTGAAACCGTCGACTGGTTGACCCGACCGACCGTCATCAACAACGAAACCGCAGTTCGCCGCCAAGACGGGTCGGTGCGTGTCGTTGTGGCACACGAGGACCCCGGCGTCCCCAACTGGCTCGGTGCCGCCGGCCATCGCCGCGGTTCGCTGAGCCTGCGCTGGTTCCGCTCCGAAACTCCCCTGCCGGTCGGCGAGTCTCAAGTGGTCCCGCTGAGCCGAGTCGCCGCGCTCGACTAGCCCGACCCGCGCCCGCTGCGCTCGCAAAATCGCAGGGAGCGCCCGGCGTCGGATTGAAAGCTGCCATCGACTAACCGGACCCGCGCGCCGCGCTAGGGCGCGATCGGGTTCTCCCAGCGGACTTCGCCGAACCGTCCGAAGTCGGTGTCGGCGCTCATGATCGTCAAGCCGTGCTCTATGGCGAGCGCGGCCAGCATCGCATCGGGGACCAGGTTGGCAGTCACCCCGTGTCGGACAATCAGATCCCCGAAGATCGTCACTGTCCTCTGAGTCGCTGGTTGACAGCTTCGCTGACACCGACGTTCGCAGTTCTGCGGACCTCGTCGACAGCGGCTGCCACATCATCGGCCAAGGTCACGGTGGTCCGCATTGATCAAAACTAGCATCATTGTGCAGAAATAACAACATCATGATGCGTTATCGGTAGCTGCGAGGGCCGGCATCAATGCGGACAGCGCTACTGCGTAGCCCAACGGCGCAGCGACTGCATCTCCTACCCATTTCGCAAGCTGGGCTCTCGTAGGCGGAGTGTCGGGACTGGTTCGAAAGAAGTAGCTGTCTGGAAAGCCCTGCAGCCGGGCCGCTTCGGCCGCGGTGAGCGTTCGGCGCTCGGTGGGATGCACGAAGCGCCCTCGCCCCGGGGTCATGAAGCCGGTCGTGATCGTGGGCGCGGGTCGGTCGCCGTGCATGCGTCCGTAAACCGCCCCATAGCTGGTTCCGTCTTGGTGGCATTCCGGCCGCTCAGCAAGAGCCAAGTCATGTTCGTCGTTGTCAAACAGCCAGGCGATCCGCTCGCGAGTCACTTCGGTGAACTCGGGAAAGTCGTGCATGGCCGGGTCGTCGGACAATGACTGACCACCACAGATTGCCCACTCCACCGAACGAGCTCGCTCTTGAGCCAGCAGGTCGCGCACCTCAGCCAGAGGTATTGGTCCCGAACGGCCGGGGGCGTCCAAACGGCGAGCGATCAAAAAGTGACGTCGCCGGGTCTGAGGCCAGCCCATCTCGTCTGCGGCCAGGACGCCTTCTGTCACCAGATAGCCGTTGGCAATCAGCAGCGCTTTGGCGGTAGCAACCACGTCCGCCCCGTCGTGAACCACGGAGGTGACATTTTCGATGGCGACGCTTCGAGCCCGACAAGCAACAGCGAACGCTGGCACATCCAGGTACAGAAGGTTGCGGCGGTCGGTTCGTCGGGAGCGGTTGTTCAGATTCGAATGGCCCTGACAAGGTGGGCCCGCGGTCAGCAAGTCGATTTCTTCACACCCTGAAGACAGCCCGTCGTCAAGGATCTCAGGCGGATACACGAACTCCGCGTCCGTACCCGATCCACGAATCCGGTAGTCGACTAGCGAGGTCACGGACGCCCCAACGGTCCGGCGAGTTCCATGGTTACGCCGATGCACTTCCAGCGCGTCGGCGTCGATGTCAACGGCCAACTCGCAGCGTTGCTCCGCACCTGCTTCAACAGCAAGTTGCCCCGTGCCGACCAAGAATCCACCGATTCCGCTGAACAGGTCCGCAACCCGAAGCACCAACCTCTCACCGGGCCGCCGAATGGGTCCGGCAGACGGCATAGTTCCTTGCATGAGCGCCAGCCACCAAGCACCCATGGGGTCCGCCTGAACCGAACCACCGTTCATCGAAGCTGACTCTTCAAGGGTTACATGCGAACGAATCTCAGCCGAACCAATCGCCACAGAGCGCACCAACTGGTCGCCGTCAAAGAGAGTGACCGAACGCGCCGAACCGTTACCCAACGTCGCCGAGTCGGCCACGTTTCCGAGACTCACGCCGCTTTCCTCTCAAATCGCATCTCCACGATCATCAGTTGAGCACGCCGCTGTGACATCGGGCCACCCGATCCATCTTCTTTGCTCACCGGAGTTGCCGTTCCCAAAGTTCTTCGACCAGCGCGTCCGCGGCTTCGTCGTCAAGCATGGCGGGTACCAGATTTTGCAGCGTGCGGTTCAGTTGCTTGGCAAACTCTCGCAATGGAGTAGTCGCCAGCCGAGTGGACTCCTCCGCTTGGCGGCGAGCCATCGCCCGTACGATCCCAGGATGCTCCCCGGCCTTCACTCGCAAGATGTGACTGCGCCAGAAATCGGTGCTGCCCTCGGCTTTGAAGGCAAGGTCGAGTTCCTGTCCGCCGAGCATGTTGACCCGCAGCCACATTCGCGAGGGCACGCAATCAGGAAACCTGCTCCCGTCGATGTACACCAAGAACTTTCCAGCGGGTGATTCTTTCGACTCACCGGATGCCTTGGGTTTGGGAAACACCGTGCGGTACTCGCGCCACACGGTGAAGTTCCACAAATGGGCCAATGCCACGTAACGCCAAAAGCCCGGGTCGTCCAACATCTCCACGTCCGCTTTGCCGGCGCTGATCGCTCGGTGCAGCACCAACGATGCCCGCCCCTCAATGACGTCTTTGTGCGCACCGCTGCGGTTGCTCTCCGACCAGTCGATGACGCCTTCGATCTCGCGCCGCGCCTCCTCAAGCACCTGGCTCGGGAACTCCTCGCCTTCGCCGCTTGTACCCGTTCTGATATCAAGGTCACAAAGCAGTGATTCGATGACAAGCGGCCCGGTCGGTTGCCCAAGCTCATCAAGCGAGCCGCGCAAGTTGGCGATTCGGTCCTCGGAGATCTCTACAGCCTTGTTGTGAGTAATCGTCGGGTACCTCACGACGCCCCCCGAAAAGCCTTTCCGAGCCCGTCACGCAGACCGAATTTGTCTTCAGCCAGCGCAAAGGCACGAGCAGGTTCTGCCCGGCATTCTCGCAGCGCGCGATCGCGTGCTTCTTCATTCGGATCGGCAGTCAACTCGACAACCTTGCCTATGAGCGACTCCTTGACCTCGTCGAAAGACATGGACACAACGGGATCTTCAGGCCTTTCAGCCGCGAATCGGAACACCACAGCGCTCACGAAGTCCAGAATCAGTTGCCGCTGGAAGTAGACGGCGACTGCGGACTTTGGGTTCGCATCGATAGATGCCAACACGCCTTCATCAACCCAGACTTCTACAGTCGGCGCTCCTTCAATCGCCCGCGTCACATCCTCGTCTCTGAGATCGATGTAGCGGAGCGTGCCGACGGGCAACCCGAGTTCCGTCCGTTTTTTGTCGTCAAGCGGACGCGGGTGGAACAACGGGACCTTGGAACTTGCATCAAGGCGGAAGGTCGCCCGTGCAAGCCATGAAGCGGCTCGCTTCGGTCGTCGGCGTTCAGCCGCTACCGGGGCGGTCCAGTCGGGAGACAACGCCACGTAGGCGTCCACGACCGCGCCGTGGGTTCCGGCGCAAAAGACGGGCCTGCGATTGCCGCGCGGAAGCATATCGAGCCTGACTGACCGGTCGAGATCCTCAATTTCACCAAGCGAACGGTCAAGCAGCTTGTCGGCAAGCTTGAGGCTGCCGGTTCGGGCCACAACCACGAGGCGAAGCAACTTCGGATGAATACCGGTAGCCCAAGCAGCGTTGGTCAGTTGCTTCCGGAACCGGTCAAACTCACCCTCGACCGCCCACACCAAGTGCACTCCATGTCGCACAAAATCGCCATCGTCAACCGCCAGGCTCGAACCAGCTTCACAGCATTGGTCGTCCAGCCATACCATGGCTCCGTTCAGCGCCGATTGAAATGCAGAATCAACGGTGTAGGGGCGGAGTGTCCGCTTGTCGCGGCTCATGCGTCGTTCCGGTCGGAACCCGGATCCACGCCAACACCTTGCTCAGCAAAGTTCACGTCGACAGTCAGTTCAACCGTCCAATCGGACTCATAGGGTTCGCAGGTGTAGTCGAAGACAATGTCTTCGCCCGGGACGAGCCGCCCCGCGTAAACATCGGGTCTCTCGGGAATCTCGCTAAATCCGGCCGGCGCGCCGACTGCGACTTTCACCCAATCCGATCGACGATCCTCAGCGACGAACCCGCAACGGATCACCACCTCGACCTCTTCGCGGGAATCGGTAGCGGGGTCATGATGCTCACTGAAACCGATCTTCGCCGAACCACTGAGTTCGAGTCGGCCGTCGGGAGTTTCGACAAGTCGTTCGCCTGGCTGAATCGTGAAAGGCCGCGGACCGGTTGACGGGGCTGACTGGCTGCCCCTGCCTGAGCCTTTCCAAAAGGAGCCAAAGAGTCGGTCCCATTCAGGCAACCGCAGTTTCTCTGGAGGAGGGGTAGGTGGCCTGATGCCACGGCTGAACTCGGCGACATGCTGCTTGATCCGATCGCGAACGAACTTGGCCACGTTGGTGTGCTCGGGTTCAACATCGGTCGGGTCGCTGTTGATTTCCCATGCGTCGTGCAGTTTCGGTTCGGTTTGTCGAAGCGCTTCGTTGACCCGCTCATCAGCGACGAACACACCGCGGATGTGCGGTGGTGTTTGTCGCGCCACCAAGTACTCAACAACCATGCGCGGCGAGCGCACCAGTGCGATGAGGCTGCGATGCGCGATCTCTTCATCATCGACCGTGTCCGTTTCAGGCCTTGACGGCTGGGACCAACCGGGAAGTTCCGCGACGAGACCGAGATCTCCGATTTTGTCATAAAGACCGTGAGGTCCCAGTTTATGTTTGCGAACACTTGGGCGTTTGGCGTCCTGAGGAGTCGTCGCAACCTGGTAAGCGTCGATGAACGGGCGCAGACCGGGATCCGACTTTGGTCGCGGCGCAAGTGATCTACCAACGCCCCCCCCCCGGAGGTTTCTCGCGAAGCGGAATCGGTCTCATCGACAATGCTCACGTTGAACTGAAGGTCTCCACCGTCTTCCAATGCAGGCCACCAGTACCTTTCAACGGCTCGTTTCAGATCGAGCGGGTCCACCGTCGGGCACACCAGAAGCATCGTGGTGCCAATCTGATCGGGTTGATCCGCCCGTCTCAGTTCCATTCCCAGGTCGGATGCCAAGGCATCGGCCTCGCTGTCGGTAACCGGCACGACCTTGTCCGGCTCCTCGCATTGGGAACCGAGGTGCGCCCAGCCCTGGTAGTCCTGTCCAAGAATTTCGTGCGGTCCCCAGTAGGTCATTCCGAGCAGACGACGTGTCACGAACTTGTCCTCGGCAAGACCCTCGAAACAAGAGTAAGCGACAACCGTCCGGGTGGCGGACGCACGAATCAAACCGGCCTTGCCGTACCCGAATGAGCCACCGCGCTCACCGGTGGCCGGAGTGAACCCGGTGCTGCACATCGCAAGAAACAACTTCGACTTCGACGTCCCCCAGCCGCCTCCCATTCCTCCCCCGGCGGTTTCGTACACCTCCAACAGTCGCAAGTCATCACCTCGGGAAAGTTCCGCGAAGTAGTCGTGCTCGGCTAGGCCGATCCGGCGGTTGTCGTTAACCGACTCCGCCCGCTCCGTGAGTTCGTCCAAGCCGAGACGATCAATCAACGCGTCGGCGTCGTCCCCACCGACGTTGAAAAAACGGAAACGGATCTCGAACGGCAACCAATCTTCGGGCATCTGCGACTCACGACGCTCCATCGCTGCGTCCCAAGCGTTCTGGATCGCTTCACGAGCAAGAAGCGCAGCGTCGGGGGGTACCGGGTCTGAGGCCAGGAATCCGGGCGCCTTCACCTCTTCGTTGCGGAAGACCTTCGCCAAGTCTCCGCTGGTCCCGAACGTGGTGGCATTGACCCGTGGCCACGACCATTTGGCTGAGTGCATCGCGTGAGTGTAGGCGACCCGGCCGACTCGGCAACCAACTAGACGTGCGCGAGGCAGCAGAGCCCGGATTCGACGATTTCACAACAATCCGCGTCGCCTGCGTCCAGGGTTCTGCGCCCGCTAGCCGGTGCGCCTCAAAGCTGTGGACGCTTGCTGCAAAGACCTCGGGTTTGACCACACGTCGGTGTACACACGCGGCGACCGGCGGTGTTCGGACCGGGTGTTGCCGGGCCGGGTGAAGATTCTCGTGGAACCGGTGGGACCGGCGTAGTAGAGTCCACCGCATGAAGACGACCTCAACGTCTGGCACGGGTCCGCAGGCACGCGTCAGCCGGAGCCGCACCTCGGGCCGGATCGAATTCTGGGGCGAGGTTCAGGACTTCTTGGACGAGTCGTTCGACGCATTCCTCAACCCTTTCGCGAGAAGCGCGAAATCGAGCGAGGAAGCGTGCCTTGACACAATCGCGTTGTACTACAAGCGGATAGCGGACTACAACGACATAGTGCGCGAGTCGACTACGGGTGCTGTGGCAGCGGCGCAGTCTGAGCGTCGTTAGGCACACTCGCGTGGCCCAAACCGAAAACTCCGAAGACGACGGCTCGCAGGACGACGACCCTGACACCTAGGAACTAGCACACGTCAACGAAGACGAGTATCCACAGGAAGTCCCGCCTGCCTCCGCTCGAGACATCGAACGAACGATGCAATCCGAGAGTATCGGGATTTTTCTGGGGCCTTTGCCCCCGCCTGAAGTCATGGCGGCATACAAGAGAGTCGACCCAAAACTCGTTGACGTGATCGCTCAGCTGGCCCTGAGCAGCTCAACCTTCGCGGAGTCCCGAGACCAGAAGATCGCGCATGGAGCATCGAAGCTGGTTCGGTCCCTAACCCTGCTCGGGATCGGCGCACTCTTTCTGGCAGGCTACTTGGCCCACCTGGGCCTCGACGTCGCCGCCGTGATAACCGCGATTGTGCCGTTCGGAGCTTGGGTCACAAATTCGATCCTCGCCATTGTCAGGCAGTGGATGCAGCGCCCGCGGGGCCGCGACCGGCACTAACCGCCCTCGGCCAGAAGGCCGCGGGGATCGTCGCACCGAATCAGGGAGAGGTCAGGTCTTCACGGCGATGACATCGGCCGCTCAACAGTCTGCGCAGACGAGACCCGGTGCTTTGCCATCGAATGGTTGTCAGGGCTCGCATTCAAACTGTGTTTGGTAGCATTTTTTAGTTCTTCGATCACGGGGCGGCGGTGACAGCCCTCGAGATGATCGTTGACTATGCCGGAGGCTTGCATCAGGGCGTAACAGGTGGTGGGGCCGACGAAGCGCCAGCCGAGCTTCTTGAGTTCCCTGCTCATGGCCGTCGACTCCGCAGTCGACGCCATCGACTTCACCGCCTCGTGATCGATGCGGGCGGGCCGCGCCGCAGGATCAGGCTCGAAACTCCAGAAGAACTCAACGAGGCTGCCGTGAGCCTCCACCGTGTCGATCGCCGCGCGGGCGTTGTTGATCGTCGCTTCGATCTTGCCCCGATGGCGGACGATGCCCGCATCGCCTAGCAGTCGATCCACATCCGACGCACCGAAACGGGCCACCTGCTCGAAGTCGAAGCCGCAGAAGGCGTCTCGGAAACTCTCCCGTTTGCGGAGGATCGTCAACCAGGAGAGACCCGACTGGAAGCCTTCTAGGCACATCTTCTCGTACAGCCGCACGTCATCGAGTACCGGTACACCCCACTCTCGGTCGTGGTACGCCGAGTAGTCGTCGTGCCCCTCCCCCCACCAGCAGGCCAAGGTCTGATCTGCCCGCCGCAGCAAACCCGCAGGAACTTCGCCATCGGGCATGACCGAACTCGCCCGTCGAATCGCTCAGCCGCGGCTGCGGAATTGGGATCTGGTGCCTCCGCCGTCCTTGTTGAGGCGCTTCAGCAGGTGAAGACCCTCGAGGATCAACTCGGTGGCGCTCGCCACCAATGCCGGAGACTCCGCCTGGTCCTCGTCGGACAGAAGCGCCTGCACCGGGGGAACAAGGGCCGGAATCTGCTCGAGCATCGCCGTGTACGCCTCGTCGGTGACATCCTCGCCGGTGTCGACCACGAGGTCGCCCTCGAACGCCTCTACCACACCAAGATGCGTGTCCGGCGGCACCCTCTCCTTGAACACCGCCAGCACCGCGGCGCGCACCAGATTGTGAAGGATCTCGCCGTCACGCCCCTCATCGAGCGTCTCCATCTCGACCTTCCCCGAAGTCGACGCAGGCAGTGCCTCAAGATCGACGATGCGCGGCACCACATGGGCGCCACCGGCGCGCAGGGTGCGCCGCACCGCGTTGGCGACCATGATCTCCTCGTTGGCGATCGAGAGCCGCACCGACACACCCGATCGTTGCGAGATGTGCTGGCTGGCCCGCGCCGCGTGGGTCAGGGTCGCCACGATCTCGCTCATGAACGACGGGACCGACACCTCGATCTCGTCGGTGGCGAAGGTGACATCGGCCTCCTGTTCAACTATCGCCATCTCCGTGTCGACATCGAGGGGATAGTGGGTGCGGATCTGTGAACCGAACCGGTCCTTCAGCGGGGTGATGATCCGACCCCGGTTGGTGTAGTCCTCCGGATTCGCTGAGGCGACTAGCACCACGTCGAGCGGGAGCCTGACCTTGTGGCCGCGGATCTGCACGTCCCGCTCCTCCAACACGTTGAGCAGGCCGACCTGAATGCGCTCGGCGAGATCGGGCAGTTCGTTCATGGCGAAGATGCCGCGGTTGGTGCGCGGCACCAGTCCGTAGTGGATCGTGAGCTCGTCGGAGAGGTAGCGCCCTTCCGCCACCCGGATCGGATCCACCTCGCCGATGAGATCCGCGATCGACGTGTCTGGAGTGGCCAGCTTCTCACCCAGGCGGTCGGAGCGGTGGACCCACGAAACAGGCGTGTCGTCACCGTGCTCCTCGATCAGATCACGGGCGTAGCGCGAGATCGGATGGTAAGGATCGTCGTTGATCTCGGACCCCGCCACAATCGGCATCCACTCGTCGAGAAGGTCGCTGAGGCCGCGGATCATGCGAGTTTTGGCCTGCCCCCGCTCCCCCAAAAAGATGATGTCGTGACCGGCGATCAAAGCGTTGGAAAGCTGCGGGTTGACCGTGTTGTCATAGCCGATCACCTCGCTGAACAGCGGGTCGCCGCGGCGGATGCGATTGATGGTGTTGTTCCGAAGTTCCTGACGGACGGGGATCGACTCCCACCCGCTCTCACGAAGCGCCCCGAGGGTCTCTGGTCTTGACATGTCGGGGACACTACACGGGCGACAACCCAGACAAACATTCGTGCAGGCTGAGCCTTCACAGACTCAACGGTACGCTCGATCAGATGGAACTGACCGGCCCGTGGCGTGCAACCACCGCCAGCGACGAGATGCGCCGCACGTTCCACCAACCCGAACTCGACGACCGCGCCTGGCCCGAGATCACCGTCCCCGGGCACTGGACCAGCCACCCGGAGTTCACCGAGGCCCACGCGGTGCTGCACCGAACCCGCTTCGCGCTCGAAGCACCCGTCGATGATCGACGCTGCTGGCTGTGGCTCGACGGAGTCTGCCAACAGGGCGACGTCTGGCTCAACGGCCGCTACGTCGGAACCACCGACGGCTACTTCATACCCCACGGTTTCGACGTCACCCAACACCTCGAGGACCGCAGCGGCCACCTGCTCGCCGTTGACGTGACCTGCACTCCATTCTCGGGCGCCGCTCCACGCACATCCCTGCTCGGCGCCCTCACCGACCCGGAACTCTCCGGGGCGGCCGGGGAGAACCCCGGAGGCATCTGGCAGCCCGTGCGCATCCGTGAAACCGGGAGCACGGCAATCCTGTTCTCGCGGACGGTGTGCCAGACAGCAGACGCGAAGAGCGCCAGAATCGCCCTGCGCTGCGTGTTCGACACCCCCGACGCTCAGCCGGTGGTATTGCGAACCAGAGTCTGCGGCAACGAGCACGAACTCGAGCATCCCGCGGCAGCAGGCGAGAACCGAGTCGAGTGGACCGTCGACGTACCCGAACCCGAACTGTGGTGGCCGCACTCACTGGGCGATCAGCCGCTGCACGACCTGGTCTGTGAGGTGGTGGTCGACGACGAGGTCTCCGACTCGTTCGAGACCCGCATCGGGTTCCGTTCGGTGCGCATGCGCAACTGGATCCTGCATGTCAACGGCGAACGCCTCTTCGCCAAGGGCATCGGCATGCTCCCCACATCGGCGCGACCCGGCGACGCCGGCGCCGCGGAGGTGGCCGACGACGTGCTCGCAGCCAAACGTGCGGGCCTCGACATGATCCGGGTGATCAGCCACATAGCCCGACCCGAGGTGTACGAGACAGCCGACGAGGTCGGCATGCTGATCTGGCAGGACTTTCCGCTCAGGGGACAGATGGCGCGAGGCGTGCGCGCCCAGGCGACGCGTCAGGCCCGTGAAGCGGTGGACCTGCTGGGCCACCACCCGTCGGTGGCCGTCTGGTGCGCCCACGACGAACCCTTCAAGAAGTCGGAGACGCCGGCGCCGACACCGCCGCTGATCGGCCAGCAGACCCCCTCATGGAATCGCACGGTGCTGGACCGCTCGGTACGGAGGGTGCTGAACCGCACCGACGGCTCCCGGCCCGTGGTGGCGCACACCGCGGTACCGCCGACGTTCCCCGACTTCGACGGCACGACCAGCCACCTCTGGTTCGGCTGGCATCACGGCCGAGCCGCCGACCTCGCCGCCGCCGCGGCCCGGATCCCGCGGATGGCCAGGTTCGTGACAGCCTTCGGCGCCGCCACCGTTGAACCCCAGAACCCGCATCTTGATCCCGACTTGTCGGCCCCACGGTCCCCAGCGCCCGAGATGCAGAACTCGCAGTGGCCGACGCTCGACTGGACCGAGATCGGCGCATCCGTCGGCGCTCCCAGCGAATCTCTGCTGCACCTCGTCGCGACCGAACGTGCGCGTGACGCCGAGGACTGGGCGAGGCTCACAGGCGTCGCCCAAGCGGAGGTGATCAAGACCTCGATCGAGCTGCTGCGTCGACTCAAGTACAACCCGACCGGCGGTTTCTCGCTGTTCTATCTGGCTGATGCCTCAGACGCCGGCGGTTTCGGAGTGCTCGACCGCCGACGGCGAGCCAAACCCGGCTGGCAGGCCCTGCTCGACGCCTGCCGTCCTGTGATCGTCGTGGCCGATCCGCTGGACTCGCTGCTGTCGCCGGGCGAGGAGATCGACCTGGCTGTGCATGTCGTGTCCGATCTGCGCAAGCCCATCGACACCGCCGTGGTGCAGGCGACCGTTCGGGCCAACATCGCCGGTGGCGGCTCCGCGGTCGTTTCAGAGCAGCGCTGGGGCGGGACGATCCCCGCCGACGGCTGTGCGCTCATCGGCAGGGTGAAGGCCATCGTGCCCGGCGTCGCCAACGAACTTGTCGTGAGCCTCAAGTTGACCGCCGACCAGTTGACCGTCACCAACACCTACCGAACCCCCGTCCACAACTTGACCGTATAAATTTCGGGTTCGAATACCGATAATTGTTAGGCAAGCCTTACAATCGCGCTGTGAGATTCGACCCTCAAGCGCTCCGACACCATACGTTGGCCTTGCCCATCGCGCTGATCCTCCTTTTGTCGGTGATGTTGCTGAGCTTGCGCTACGGGGCCCTGAGAATCGACACATCCACCGTATGGAACGCAATCTGGGACTACGACCGCAGTGATCACCGCCAGATCGTCGTACGAGAACTACGTCTCCCCCGAACAGTGATCGGGGTGCTCGCAGGAGCTTGCTTCGCCGTGGCCGGCGCCCTCACTCAGGGCGTAACCCGCAATCCGTTGGGAGCACCCGGGATCCTCGGCGTCAACGCCGGAGCAGCATTCGCAGTGGTAACCGCCATATACACCGCCGGCATCACCAGCCCCGGCGGATACGTCTGGTTCGCCTTCGTCGGTGCTCTGGCCGCCACCGTGCTGGTCTATGCCGTTGCCAGCGCCGGTACAGGCGGTGCCACGCCCGTAAAGTTGGCATTGGCCGGCGCGATCATCAGCGCACTGCTCGGTTCGTGGACCGCGGCACTGTTGCTGCTCGACCTGGAGACCCTGGACCAAGCCCGGTTCTGGCTGGCCGGATCAATCTCTGGACGAGGGACTGAGGAAGCTGCTCTGCTCCTGCCGATAATCGCGGTGGCGTTGCTCACGGCGATCTTCATGGGTCGACAGGTGAATGCCCTGAGCTTGGGCGAGGACGTGGCTGCCGGACTAGGGCAACGGACCACCATCGTGCGTACTGTCGCCGGCGCGTGCGTCGTCGCGCTCGCGGGCGCTGCAGTCGCCCTGGCCGGTCCTGTGGCGTTCATCGGACTGGCGGTGCCCCACATCGTGCGCTCCATTGTCGGTCCCGACTACCGCTGGATCATCCTCTATTCGGCCCTTCTGGGTCCGTGCCTGCTCCTGAGCGCCGACATCATCGGCAGGGTCGTCGTTGCTCCCTCGGAGCTGCAGGTGGGCATTGTGAGTGCCGCGTTGGGCGCGCCCTTCCTGATCTATCTCGTTCGCAGCATGAAGTTGGCCGAGTTGTGAATCGCACCGCGCGACTTTGCTCGGCCGCGGCAGCCGCGGTGCTGGGTCTGATGATCGTCGGCCTGGTGGTCGGCGACTACCCCGTTCCCGCTCGCTCGGCCATCGCCACAGCTGTATGGGACCGGGGTGGAGAATTCGACTTCGTGATCAATTCCCTGAGGTTCCCCAGGGTGACGGTGGCGGTTCTGGCCGGGGTCTGTCTCGCCGCATCGGGGATGTTGTTCCAAACGCTGATCGACAACCCTCTGGTGTCGCCCGACATCATCGGAATCGACACCGGAGCTGCCGCGGTTGCCGTCGCCATTCTCGCTATCGGTTTGGATTCCCGGTTTTTGCCTTATGCGGCCTTTGTCGGGGCGCTCGCAACGGCTGTGCTGATCTTCACTCTGTCATGGCGACGCGGTTTCAGCGGCGGTCGTCTCGTGCTCGTCGGGATTGGCGTCAACGCTCTGCTGAGCGCGGTCATCACCTACATGCTCGTGCGCTTTCCCGTCGAACGGGTCAGTGCCGCCGCGCGCTGGCAAGCGGGCACACTGTCGGCGTCGTCCTGGGATGATGCTCGCACGCTGGCTGTGGCTCTGGTTGTGCTGCTTCCAGTCGCTTTTCTGCTTGTGCGTCGACTGCGGGTCATGCAACTGGGCAACGACGCGGCAATTTCTCTGGGTATGCGCTTGGAACAGAACCGGATGGCTGTGATCGCCACCGGTTGCGGTCTGGCAGCCGTGGTTGTGGCAGTTGTTGGTCCGCTGGGTTTCGTGGCATTGCTGGTTCCTCATGTGGCGCGCTCGCTGGCCGGGGCCATCACCGTGGGTGTGCTGTTGCTCACCGCCCTGCTCGGTGCAGCGATGCTGCTGTCGGCCGATCTGGTGGCCCAACGCCTCTTTGCTCCGACCGTGCTGCCCGCCGGCGTGGTCACCGCGGCAATGGGAGGACCCTACTTGCTGTTGGTTCTGAGGAGGTTCAACCGTGCGATCTGACCAGAAGCTTGATCCCGTCTTAGCCGAGGGTCAGAGCGACGGCCAAGGAGCTATGTCCTCGCAGACCGAACCCGTCTTGAGCACTGAGCGGATTGATGCGAGCTATGGCGGGCCTCTGGTGCTGCGGGATCTCACCATCTCGATACCGACCGGTGAGATCACCGCCATTGTTGGAGCCAACGCTTCGGGAAAGTCCACCCTGTTGCGGGCTCTGGCGCGCCTGTTGAAGCCCACGGCGGGTGTCGTTTGTCTCGACGGTGCTGACATTCACGGTCAGTCCACCCGTTCGGTGGCAGTCCGTCTCGGGCTGTTGCCTCAGTCGCCCCGGGCTCCAGAGGGAGTCGTTGTGGGCGATCTGGTTCGAAGGGGGCGCTATCCGCACCAGCGTTTGTTCGATCAGTGGTCCAAGGCAGATGAGCGGGCGGTAGCACGGGCGCTCGAGTTGACCGGGCTGAGCGATGTGGGCGACCGGCCCCTCGATGAGCTGTCGGGGGGTCAGCGCCAACGGGCTTGGATCGCCATGGCCCTGGCTCAGGACACGCCGGTGATGCTGTTGGATGAACCCACGACGTTCTTGGATATAGCTCACCAAGTGGAGATGCTCGATCTGCTCGCCCGACTGAATCGATCCGAGAGTCGAACCATTGTGATGGTGCTTCATGATCTGAACCAGGCGTGTCGCTACGCTTCGCACCTCATCGCGTTGGCTGACGGCCGCATTGAAGCTGTCGGGCGACCCGCAGAGGTGGTTACCGCAGAGATGATCGAGCGCGTGTTCGGTTTGCGCGTAAGCGTCATCTCCTGCCCGGTGAGTGGCACGCCTTTGTGCGTACCCCACACGCACTGTCACTGACCAGCGTTTTTGGTGCCGAGTTGCAAACCTCGCATGTGTTAGGTATACCTAACTCTTAGGCATGCCTAACACACGTGATGTTTGAACATTGTATGACTGAGCACCCTCTTGGCAACCAGACGTTTCGGACGCTGACGGCGAAAGCGTTGTCGTGGGCGGTATTGGTCCTCGCCTCGGCCGGTTGTAGCGACGGTGGCGCTTCCGCCGGGTCCGAACCTGTCGCAGCGATCGACATCACACTCGCTGCATCCGCCACCACGAATGCGCACGCGGAGACCACATCGGACTCGACAACCGCGGCCGCTCCGACGACCTCGGCAACCACGGCCTCCACCGATACCGCTACCGCAGACGGACCGGTCCTACCCGTGACAGTGATAGACGAAACCGGCGCTGAAGTGACCGTGAACTCCATCAAGCGGATCATTCCGCTCGACGGAGACGTGGCAGAGGTCGTGTTCGCGCTCGGCCTGGGGGACAACGTGGTGGCCACAGACCTGTCAGCCACCTACCCGCCCGAAGCCGACGCTCTGCCCGAGATCGGCTATCAGCGGGCATTGTCGGCCGAAACCGTGGCCGCATTCGCACCCACGGTACTGCTGGCCACCGACACCGCAGGACCACCGGAAGCCCTCGACGACATGCGGAAACTCGGTTACCCACTGATAATCCTGCCCAACGAATCCACTCCGACCGGCGCTGGGGAGAAGATCAGAACCGTCGCGGTGGCACTGGGGGTCCCGGAGCGAGGAGCGGAACTGGCAGAAGCCTTGGACGCATCCATCGCCGTTGCGACCGCTCCCCCGACCGACCCAGAAAACCGTCCACGTGTGGTGGCTCTGTATGTCCGCGGGACCACGGCGCAGTTGGTCTTGGGGGAGTCCCTCAACACCCACTGGCTCATCGACGCAGCAGGAGGATTGGACATATCCGCGGAAATGGGCATCGATGACACTGCGCCCATTTCCGCCGAAGCAATCCTGGCCGCCGCCCCGGACGTGATCTTGGTGCCGCTGGCAGGCCTCGAATCGGTCGGCGGGGTGGACGGACTCCTGGGGATCGGCGGACTGGGCCAAACGCCCGCTGGCCTCAACCGTCAAGTGCTGGCCTACGACGACCAAATGATGCTCGGCAACGGTCCCCGGACCGCCCAGATGCTTGCACAGCTTCGCGACGACCTCAGCGCCGTGACCCTCAGCACCCAAAACAAGGAGAATCCATGACCAGAAGAAGTTCCGAGATCGTGCGCTTGGGAGCGGGACTGGCCCATGTTGTCCAAGGCGCTGAGATCCGGCTGGCCACACCTCACGGCAAAGCTCTGGTCGCGTCGACACACCCCTCGTCGGACATAACGCTGTGCGACGTGCGCGAGGCACTGTTGTACAGCGGCTGCCGTCACAGACCAGACGTCAGCCGATGGATAGATAACCGAGATCTGCGGATCGTTATCAAGTTGCGGAGGCGGTGTCTACCGCCTCCAAGGCGCTGAACCTGAACAGAGGTGGTTCGCGACTCTGCTGCATTCGAACCAGGTGATCGAGGTGCTGAGGCGTCTCGAATACGAGGAACCCCTGTGTGGAGCGATCAACGCCAAGCTCTTGCCAGATCGTCCGTTGGGTGTGACCGCTGTCTGTGTGAGTGCCGACGACGCCCGCATCGACATCGACGAAGTGGCGGTGATCCTGCACGGCGCCTGTCTGGTCTCCGAGTTGGTTGGCCGCCCAAGCGCAAGGCCGCCTGAGTTCAGTCAACTCGGTCCTGATCCAACAAATGACCCCAATCCAACAAACAACCCCAGTCCAATAAACAACAAGGAGAACAAGCAATGAGCATCGTCCGCATCAACGCCATCACCGTCCCCGAAGATTCCGGTGACGAGTTGCTGCGCCGCTTCGAAGCACGAGTCGGCGAAGTTGAGACCATGGCCGGATTCGAGGGATTCGAACTCCTCCGTCCAGCCGAGGGCAGCACTTGGTACGTGTACACACGCTGGTCCAGCGAGGAGGACTTCATGGCGTGGGTCAGCTCAGCTTCTTTCACGAGAGGCCATGCCGAAGCCAGGCGTCAACCCGTGGCGCACGGCTCAGAACTGCTGAGCTTCGACATTGTGCTGTCCGCAGGACCCGCCGATCCCGGAGAGAACAGCTGACAGAGATGCGTCGTCAAAAGAGAATCAATCCCGCTACCCAGCCTGTCCATCTGACGGCGTACACGGGCGGGACAGAGATGCGTCGTCAAAAGAGAATCAATCCCGCTGCAGCTGCGAGATGGCTGGCGCTGGTGCTCGCTGTCGCCCTTGCCGCGACCGCTTGCGGCAACGACGAGGAGGGCGCGGACGCTCCACAACCCGACGAGCCGCGCGAGTCGACCACCACGACCACCGAGGCAGCAGACACCGACACAGGAGCCGACATGCCCATCGAGGACGCCTCTGTGTTTCCCCTAACCGTGGCTCATAAGTTCGGCGAGACCACCGTTCCAGTCCCACCCGAGAGAGTGGTCTCCATCGGTTACAGCGATCAGGACGACCTGTTGGCGTTGGGCGTGGTACCGATCGCTGTCCGCGACTGGTACGGGGACCAGATGTTCGCTGTCTGGCCGTGGGCTCAATCCGCTCTCGGCGACGCAGAACCTGAGGTGCTGTCGGCCGCTGAGCTGAACTTTGAACAAATCGCCGCTCTCAACCCCGACTTGATCGTGGGAGTGTCGTCTGGGATGACTGAGGACGACTACCGCCTGCTCTCACAGATTGCGCCGACCTTGGCCCAGTCTGGAAACTACGTGGACTGGGGGATGCCCTGGCAGGAGCGGGCCAAGCTGATCGGCGCCGCCCTGGGCTTTGCGGACGAGGCTGCCGGTTTGGTAGACGACGTCGAAACCAGCTTCGCTGCCGCTCGAGACGCGCATCCCGAGTTCGCCGGGACCAGCGCCGCGGTGGCCTTCTGGTTCGACGGCCAGTTCGGTGCCTACGGATCTCAGGACACCCGGAGCCGCATCATGGCGGATCTAGGATTCGTGATCCCGCCAATCTATGACGAGATTGCCGGTGACAGCTTCTACGCTTCGTTCAGCCCCGAACAGATCAGCCTGCTCGACGTTGACGCTCTCGTGTGGCTCGCTGCATCCGACGACGACGTAGCGGGGATCGCCGCCTCCCCGCTACGCGCAGGTCTCAATGCCTATCAACACGGGCGGGAGGTGTTCGTCGGCAAGTTCGTGGGCGGCGCTTTCTCATTCGCGAGTCCGCTCAGTTTGAACTACCTGCTGAGCGAGTTGGTACCAGACCTGGCTGCGGCAATAGACGGCGATCCGGCAACTGCAGTGGCTTCTGCCGTCGCGGTCGGAGCAGCCCCGTCAAGCACTGATGGATCTGACGGGACCAGTGATGACGAGCAGGCAGCAATGGACGCATGGGCCGTGGTGTTCGACTCCACGCTGGAGTTCTCAGCTAAACTGGACCACCTCGATGAAGCCGCTTCATTGGAGGAGAGCAACGCTGCTTACGCCACTGCGGGAGAACGTATGGGCGGGATTAGTCTGGAACCCACAGCAGCGGAGATCGACGGCGATTCCGCAACGATCACCTACAACGTGCTCTTCGCCGGCAACACCGCCTATGAGGACCAGATCGGGATGCTCGAGCGGGTCGACGGAACCTGGGTCGTCAGCCGTGAGACATATTGCGGGTTCCTGGCTTCAGCCCGCACCCCCTGTCAGTAACAGCTCGCGGATTCGGGCAGGTCGGCCTCATGGGTGCCGACCTCCCGACAATGCGCCATCGTCGCGGCCCGGTGTGAAGCCGACGGTAGACAGCTCGTGTCTGCGCGGGCGGCGACCATGGGCGTAGAACGTGACACCACGAGCATCGTGAACTTCGTGTAATATTATTGAATATTATGTTGCTCTCCGATCTAGCTGCTAGAGTTACGATCACCACTCGCTCCAGGAGGATCGCCGTGACATCCAAAGCCGTCGCCGCATCGCCTCTACCACGCAACGATCCCGCTAAGGCCCCAACAAAGACTGGCCCCAACAAAGACGACGACACGCCTGAAGCTGCGGCACTGCGACGCGAGTTTCTAAGGAAGGCGGTTGAGGAGTACGAGGTCGAGTTCGGCGCTTTCACCGAGGAAGAACTCGCTGAAGCACGCGCCGAGATGGGCCGTTGACAACGCTGGTACTCGACACCGGTGCGTTGATCGCCCTTGACCGCGGCGACCGACGCGTTTGGTCCAAGCTGAGTGTGGCATTCAAGGAATCTGACACCGTTCAAGTTCCCACAGCGGCCTTGGCACAAGCATGGCGCGGAGGTCACCGTCAAGCGCGACTCGCCAATGCGCTCAAGGGAACAGACGAAGTACCTCTCGACGGCCAGGCGGCACGTCGGGCCGGTGTCCTGTGCGGCGAAACCGGCACAGCTGACGCCGTCGACGCCTCAGTCATCGTTGCCGTAATTGGTGCAGAGCATGAAGGTGCCGTCGAGGTGCTCCCTTCAGACGGTGGTGACCTGAGGCATCTATCGATCTCGGTCAACTCGAGCGCGCGTTGTAACGTATAGGTGTCAGTCCAACAGCTCGCTTCTGGTACAGGGAAGGACTTGAACGATGAGCAATACAGACGAGGACACGGCGCTTGACTCAGACCCACCCGAAGACTTCAAGGAGGTTCTACGTAAAGTGGAGAGTCTCCACGCGATGAAAGACG
This sequence comes from Acidimicrobiales bacterium, assembly GCA_965116485.1. Taxonomy (GTDB): domain Bacteria; phylum Actinomycetota; class Acidimicrobiia; order Acidimicrobiales; family Aldehydirespiratoraceae; genus VXYK01. The sequence continues at coordinate 1,031,873 of OZ220692.1, read as the reverse complement.
AGGAACGCCGCGCTGCTGCGTTCTTGAGGCATCTTCTGAAAGCCGACGGGGTTACGCCGCGTGATGTAAACGGGAAGCAAGCAGCGTATGACTTCGACTTGGAGTTCAAGGACAAGATCATCGCAGTGGAGGTGACACAAGCGACTTCTCAGATCGAGCGAGCTTTCCGAGCTCACTTGGAGAACGAGACGAATCTAGGAAATGGGCTTGGATTGAAACGTGATTGGCGCGTGTATGTTGAGACACCAGACGAACCAAGCGAATATACAAAGCCGGAGGCTCAGAGGATCGGGCGCAAACCTCTGAAGCTTCTTGAAGAGGAACTTCCCGCGTTGCTTGCCAAGCTGGAAGACACTTGTGGCAGTTTCGACCGCATAGTCGTGGACGTGCCTGCTGAGCTAGAGGAATTAGGCGTCCGAGAACTGTGGCAGCTTGACCCACTAGAAGAGGAAGGTCGGATCGTTCTGGTCCCCGAGAGCGTATTTGCTATCAGCAATCGTTGGTCTGTCCCAGAGGTTGTCGAGCGTTGCATCCAGGATAAACACGAGAAAAGCATTGCAAGCGCTACAGCTGGGGAAGCTGATCAAGCCCATCTGTTTATTTGGGTTCCTGTTGGCAGTAAGCACGTTGTGGCTTCTGCCCAGCTAATGGGCTTGAACGAGCATACGACTGAGATCATCGAGCGAACTACACCGGACTTACATGGACTCGACGCTGTGTGGGTAGTGTCGGACGCGGTCTGGGATGTGTGGCACTCAGTCTTGAAGCTCGACGTGGAAGGCTGGAAAGTGTGGAAGATGGAAGAGACCCCTCTCGACCAAGCAACGTTTTAAGCGCTCTTCGTACGTTAGGTAGAGTGAGTGTGAAAAAAGAGGTTCCAGTTGGGTTGCAGGCGTCCAGGATCGGCCTGATTCAGTCGTTGGCAATCAAAGCAATTGTGAGGCGTGTTCTCGGTTTGCGGTGCTTCGCGATTTAGGGGGAGCGAGGGTGTTGAGCAGTGCTCAATTGGGTTTGCCGGCGTCTAGGAGTGCTCGGATCCGGTAGTTGGTGAAGTTGGTGAACCCGAAGGCGACTCGTTTGACGCGTTTGATCGGGTTGTCAGCGGCTTCAGGGCGGCGTTTGAGACTCGGGCGAGGTGCCAGTCAGCGGAGTTGGGGCGCTTCGCGTTTTTTGGTCGGAGTGAGTGTGTCGCGTGCGGCCGTGCTGTGTCCAGCGTCGCCCGGTACGGCCCCGACAGGTCAAAGGTTGCCCAACGAATCTTCTCACGCCAGCTCGCCGGCTGTTCCAGCATCCACTCGGCAGGTGCCGCGGCGGTTCTGCCGGGCACTATGTCCAACAACTTGCGTGCGGCGATATCGACGATGCTGGTCGCCCATGTCTCGTCGAGACCCACCGCGGTCGTTGCTACGCCCCGGTCGACGTCCGCATCTAGCAGCGCTTGACCCCACCACAGCACCGTGTCGTTCACGACCGACCAGCAACACCCCAGCGCCGATGCGACGTCGCTCACCGGTCGACCACACCCAACCTGGTGTGTGGCCCAACACGCCGCTCGTGTCGTCAACAACGCCCTCCAGCGCGATCTGAGGATCGCTTTCAGTTACAGACCCCCGTGCCGCAATCAGTGCTCGGGCATCTCAACCGGTGTTGGGTCACAGCAACCTCACCGGCCGACAAAACTCGGCAGATCCACCAATTCCACCGCCCCGTCGCCATCAGACCACCGCTTTCCGCCGCAGCCCGCACACGCCGGTCTTGGTGCGTGGCTTCGGACACCCAACATCAACGACCCGTCGGCTTCATCGTTGTCCACGCTCAACACGTCGACCTCACCGAGTCCCACCAACAACTCGCACATGCGCATAAGGGTCGTGCTCCACAGGGACTCTCCGGTCTCGGTTGTGGACTACCACCCCGATGCTGGAGGACCCCACCCAACAGACCGCGGACACCCCACAACTCCCCACTGGCCCAATAACGCGAAGAGCCTCTAATCTAGTTCTCCGAAGTGCCCGTCCCATTTTATGATAATCCCAAATTGGGATACTACTAGCGACCGTCTATTTCTAGATCATGGAAAAGAGCATCCGTACGGCCCGACATTTCGCACTCGCAAAAGTGCTTAGAGAGCTGAGGGTCGAAGCTGGGCTTCGACAAGCCGAGCTGGCCGCTCTCCTCGATGAGCCTCAGTCCTTCGTGAGCAAGTACGAGTCTGGAGAACGCCGCCTTGACTTGATTGAACTAGAGACGATCATTGGACAATTTGGTGTTGGCATTTCTCAACTCGTTGAGAGATTAGAAGTAACGCGATGAAACCGAAGAAACGTTTTTTGGCCAAAGATCGAACCTTTTGGGCACATGTGCGCGTCGTTAGCGAGGCTATTGGGTACACTGAGCGCCGAAAAAAACGAGTAAAGATTCCAAGTACACAAGATATCCGATCAGCTCTAGACAAACGGGGTCTCAACGGAAAACAAGCCATCAGCAGTGGAATAGATCAGGAACTTCACGATTATTTCATCTACCGAGCCAAAGTCTTGAACGACGATGTGCAGCGCTTGCTAATGAACGCTGAGGAAGCAGAAACCCTTTTTGAGTCTTACCGAACACGTCTACAACCGACATGCCCGCTACCCATGAACAAGCAAAAGGGCGAGATGAAGAAGCCTGCCTTTCTTACGGGATTGGTAAACATGCTTGTTGAAGCCTCCGCTGGACAATACCCATGCAACTATGATCCTCGATCGCTAACAATGATTTCTCGTAACGGTGCTCCACTGCGTACATTCGCACGACGTGTTGACGGGGCTTTCGAGGATACGATCAATCCAATTGCGATCTGGGAGATTAAAGAGTACTATTACACAACAACCTTTGGAAGCCGAGTCGCTGACGGCATATATGAAACTCTACTTGATGGTATGGAATTGGAAGAACTGTATGACTACGAAGGTATCAAAGTTTTTCATTATTTGATCATTGATGGTCATTACACATGGTGGGAGTGTGGTCGATCTTACCTATGTCGCTTAATTGATATGCTAAATATGGGACTCGTTGACGAAATCTTATTCGGGCGCGAAGTCATTTCTGAAATACCCAGAATGGTGCGCGAATGGACTCAACTAGCTTCATCAAATCCATAGTCGAATATATTAAGTTATTTTCGAGCAAGGACATCCATTCAGTACGTAAGCATCAGTCGATCCGAGACGGACTCACCGTTGAGAGTCTCCCCGCAGCTTTGAAATCGCCGAAGTTGAGAAACTCCACAGTTCACAAAGACCTCTCGCTCAAACAAACCAACTGGAAAATCGAATTTCACTGTTCGTCCACCGGATTTTTTTGTGCCATCAATACTCAATAGAACAAACACGCCTTTGTTTTTGCATGAGGCGATCGCATCAACAAGTCTCTCTAACCGGAACCTTTGCGCTCCATAAAGAATAGCTTGAGTATCGGAGTAAGGAGGATCGCAATAGACAACGTCACCAGGAACTGCCTGAGCCATCGCTTCCTCAAAGTCACAATGACTGAACGTTGTTCCTTTCGTTCGTATAAACCATGAGTCGACTCGTCTATCAAAAGAACTTGGAGCTACCGGACTGTGCGACCCACACGGTGTTGACATGTAACCGTCCGCTTGACGAAAGCGAACCACCCCCCCGTAACATGATCGCGTAAGAAAGAGAAAATCTGCTGGATTTGGGCATTCGTTGTACGAGGCTTTAATTCTCTCATACACGTCTACTTTGTTTCCCCGAGCCATTTCCAGCCATCGTTCCCGGTACCAGTGCTTCACAAGGTCAGGGTCCGTTCGCAGTGTCTTCCAGATGTCAATCAGTGGACCAAAGGCATCTGATCCAAAGCCGCGATCAGGTGCAACAGTACCAAGAACGGCGCCACTGCCGAGGAAGGGTTCGTGGTAGCCTCCATATTCGATCGGAAAGTAAGAGGCTATCTCATGCGCGAATCGCTGTTTGTTGCCAATCCATTTCAGAAGTTGGGTCTTGAAGGGTTCAACGAATGTTGTGGTATCGTCAGTTCCAAGCACTAGTTGCTGCACCTAACCAAACCTAGCCGCGAGATGTGACAGTCGCGCGGAACCCCTCTGTGGAGGCATGCGCGAACAAGTGACCCTACGAAACCAAGTACCCTCCGAAGGGTGTGGTTCGACGCAACAAGTTCCCTGGAGGCAGTCAACTAGTACGGAGCGTTCACCGAGGACCAACTCTTTCAAGAACGCGCCTTGACTGGCTGGCGACAACGCACTGGTCACAATTTCGGGTTAGCTAGGAAGCGTTGGAGCAGTACCTTGCTCGCAGGCCAAGCGACCGGAAAGCGACATTGATGGCGCAGGCCGCCTTCGGTGTCCGCTCTATCTGCACGGTGGTGCCTACCGAGGCCGCGGTCCAAGAAAAAGACTGACGGTCAAGAAAAAGACTGGAAGGATACCGTTAGGCGGCTTCACTGATGGGCCAGATGGCATCAAGACTCTCGGTGATGTGGTCGACGGGAACCTCAAAGTCGTCCGCAATCGACTCAACCGGCTCTCCAGCGGCAAAGCGCGAACGAACCGCCGACAACGGCGCCCCCCCTTCCATAAAGAGGGGGGTACCACCAGCGACATCTGGAACCACTCTCAGCAATGGCCGCTCCGTGACCGGAAGGACGAGACCAGTTGCCCAACCATCGGTAAACTCGATGCGGCTCAAATAATCCAAGATCACCTCGTGGAAGACACGCTGACCCGAACTGACTTCGGTCAGGGTCAGCAACCGGATCTGGAGTTCTTCGTTGCGCGCGGCATAGTCGTACAACAAGTCGGCACCGTCCGAAAAAAGATGCTCGGAAGCCAGAGCGTGCTCCAGTTCTCCTTGCTCGGCCAGAACAGTGAGAGCCCGACGAATACGTTGCAGCGAAAGCCCGGTCCGGCGGAACGCTTCCACGACGGTGGCTTCCACCAACCCGATAAAGGGGATACGACGGAGGTCCCCCGATTGAGGTGGAAGCGCTGTCACGACAGCGGCGTGACCGCGACCGCCACTGGACACGATCTGACGGCGGCGAGGCGGTCTAGTCCAGGTCGCCAGAGTCGCCTGATGCATCCCGACAAACCGCGCAGCCTGCGCAAAGGTGTACAACGGTCGTGCAAATCGGTCATCTCGAACCACGGTCACCTCCTGTCTTGTGTCAGCTTACGTTACGGAATCCGTTCGGTACGCCACTTAACGAAACAGGACCGCAACCAGAGGAGAGGTGCCCGTGACAACGCACCAGTCGCAGCTTCGTGTTAGCTAGCGGGGCGTTGGGGCGGTACCGTTCACGCAAGCCAAGCGACCAGGAAGCGACATTGATGGCGCCGACCGCTCCGCCACCAACCGACACCGCGCAACAGCACGAGGTCGCGCCCGTGCATCGGCGACCGAGGCAGCTTCCGTGGCCGCTCAACATCTACCAGTCCGCGATCGGCAAGAAGTACGCCATGGCGATCACCGGCATCGGCCTGCTCGGCTTCGTGGTGGTCCACATGATCGGCAACCTCCACCTCTACGAAGGCCCAGTGCAGGTCCACGAATACGGCGAGGCTCTGCGCGATCTCGGCGGCCACCTGGCACCCCGGACATTCCTGCTGTGGCTGATGCGCCTCGGCCTCATCACCATGTTCGTGATCCACATTCACAGCGCCTACTCGCTCAGCCGCGTGAGCCTGAAGGCCGACGACTCCTACGCCGGCAGACGCAACTACATCGCTGCGAACTTCGCCAGCCGCACAATGCGCTGGACCGGCCCGATTGTGCTGCTCTACCTGCTGTTTCATCTAGCCGACCTGACCTGGGGCTGGTGGCTCGGCGACGAGTACGTGCGCGGCGACATCTACCACAACGTGGTCGAGTCGATGAGTTCGCTGCCTGTGGCGATCATCTATATCGTCGCCAACATCGCGTTGGCGGTACACATCTACCACGGCACCTGGTCGATGTTCCAGAGCCTGGGAATCAACAACCCGAAGTTCAACGATCTGCGCCGCGGTATAGCCGGGGGCCTCGCGGCGCTGATCCTGATCGGCAACCTGAGCTTTCCGATCGCCGTTCAGACGGGCCTGATCAACGAGGACAACCGCTCAGTCCCCGTCGGCGAGTTCGACACCGGTTCCGAAGGCCACAACGCCGCCGCGGCTCCGGCTGCGCCCGGCGAAAGCAACGCGCCCGGCGAAAGCAACGCGCCCGGCAACAGCAACGCGCCCGGCAACAACACCGCGCCAGGCGAAAGCAGGGCCTGATGGTCGTACTCGACGCCAGAATCCCCGAGGGGCCGATCGCCGACAAATGGGACAACCACAAGTTCTCGGTGAAGCTGGTCAACCCGGCCAACAAACGCAAATTCGACATCATCGTCGTGGGCACGGGACTGGCCGGCGCGTCCGCCGCGGCTTCGCTCGCCGAACTCGGTTACAACGTCAAGGCCTTCACGTTCCACGACTCGCCCCGGCGGGCCCACTCGATAGCCGCCCAGGGCGGCATCAACGCAGCCAAGAACTACCGCAACGACGGCGACTCGGTCTACCGCCTCTTCTACGACACGGTGAAGGGCGGCGACTACCGCTCACGGGAGGCCAACGTTTACCGCCTGGCGCAAGTGTCGCTCAACATCATCGACCAGTGCGCAGCCCAGGGAGTGCCCTTCGCCCGTGAGTACGGCGGCTTGCTCGCCAACCGCTCGTTCGGAGGCGCCCAGGTCAGCCGCACCTTCTACGCCCGAGGCCAGACCGGCCAACAACTGCTGCTCGGCGCGTACCAAGCCCTGGCCGCTCAGATCAAGGCCGGCAAGGTAACCCTCTACAACCGTTCCGACATGCTCGACGTCGTGGTCAAAGACGGGGAGGCATGCGGCATCATCACCCGCGACATGCTCACCGGCGAGGTCCATGCCCACAGCGCGCATGCGGTGGTGCTGGCCACCGGCGGCTACGGCAACGTCTACTACCTGTCGACCAACGCCATGGCCTGCAACGTGACCGCAGCTTGGCGGGCCCACCGCAAGGGAGCGCTGTTCGCGAACCCCTGCTACACGCAGATCCACCCGACATGCATCCCCGTCAGCGACGAGTTCCAGTCGAAGCTCACCCTCATGTCTGAGTCGCTGCGCAACGACGGACGCATATGGGTGCCACGCCAAATCGACGACGCCCGCTCTGCTGCCGAGATTCCCGAAGCCGAGCGCTACTACTACCTCGAAGAGAAGTACCCGTCGTTCGGCAACCTCGTGCCACGCGACGTGGCCAGCCGCAACTCCAAGACCGTGGTCGACGAAGGCCGCGGCGTCGGCCCGCTCCGCAACGGGGTCTACCTCGACTTCGCCGCCGCCATCGCCCGTGACGGCGTCGAAGCGGTGCGCGAACGCTACGGCAACCTCTTCGACATGTACGAGCGCATCACCGGCGAAGACCCCTACAAGCTGCCGATGCGCATCTACCCGGCCACCCACTACACGATGGGCGGACTCTGGGTGGACTACAACCTGATGACCACAGTGCCGGGGCTCTACTGCCTCGGCGAAGCCAACTTCTCAGACCACGGCGCCAACCGCCTCGGCGCCTCCGCGCTCATGCAGGGACTCGCCGACGGATACTTCGTGCTGCCCTACACGATCGGCGACCACCTCGCCCCCAAGCTCGGCGACGGCACCGTGCCCACCACCGACCCCGTCTTCAGCGAGGCGCTGCGAGAAGTGGACCAGCGCACCAGGAGTTGGACCTCGGTGAAGGGCACCCGCTCCGTCGAGCACTACCACCGCGAGCTCGGCAAGATCGTCTGGGAGTACTGCGGCATGGCCCGCAACGAAACCGGCCTCAACAAAGCCCTGTCGGAGATTCCCGCGCTGCGCGAGGAGTTCCGCAAGAACGTCAAAGTGCTGGGCAGCCCCGACGGGGTGAACCAGCAGCTCGAGAAGGTCAACCGGGTGGACGACTTCATGGAGTTCGCCGAGCTCAAGGTGCGCGACGCACTGCACCGCACCGAGAGCTGCGGGGGACACTTCCGCGAGGAGTCGCAAACCCCCGAAGGTGAGGCGCTGCGCGACGACGAGAACTTCGCCTACGTCGCCGCCTGGGAATGGCAGGGACCCGACGCCGACCCGGTACTGCACAAAGAGGATCTCGCCTTCGAAAACGTCCAACTCACCCAGCGCAGTTACAAGTAGAGGCCCCAGATGAGCAGCATCGCAGCCGGCAGCGTTGAAGGAGACAGAGTGCTGAACCTCAAACTCAGAATCTGGCGTCAGGACGGGCCCCAAGACCAGGGGTCCTTTCTTGATGTCGACGCCGACCGGATCCCCGTCGACGCCTCGTTCCTCGAGATGCTCGACCTCGTCAACGAACGGCTGATCGAAGACGACGTCGAACCGATCACGTTCCCCCACGACTGCCGCGAGGGAATCTGCGGCACCTGTGGAGTCATGATCAACGGGCAGGCCCATGGACCGGAGAAGGCCACCGCCACCTGCCAACTGCACATGCGCAAGTTTCGCGACGGCGATCAGATCGTCATCGAGCCGTGGCGCGCCGCCGCCTTCCCGGTGCTGAAGGACCTCATGGTCGACCGCCGTGCCTTCGACCGGATCATCGAAGCCGGCGGCTACATCTCCGCCCCGACCGGCACCCCACAGGACGCCAACGAGATCCCCGTGCCCAAAGAGGTGGCCGACACGGCCATGGACGCCGCGGCCTGCATCGGCTGCGGTGCATGCGTGGCCGCCTGCCCCAACTCCGCAGCCCAGCTCTTCACCTCCGCCAAACTCGCTCACCTCAACGTTCTGCCCCAGGGTCAGCCCGAGCGATGGAAACGGACCGAGGCAATGGTGGAGACGATGGAGGACTTCTTCGGCTCCTGCACGAACCACGGCGAATGCCACGAAGCGTGCCCCAAGGAGATCTCGCTCGACTTCATCGCGTTCATGAACCGCGACTACATCAAGTCGAAAACCAAGAACCGCAGCCTCGCCAGCCAATAGCGCCTCGCCAGCCAATAGCTTCAAAGGCCACGCCGGGAGGCTCTTCGGCTCGCCCGGGGTTGCTTGACGAGTCGATGAATCTGTGACACAGTGACCGGTGTCACATCTCGGTAGATCGGTTGACGCCGCTCGGTCGAAGCACCCGCCCAGACCTGTCATCCGAAACACCCGTGACCGAAGGGAGGAGGCGAACGGCAAAGAGCAGGCACCGAGCATAAGCCAAGGGGCCTGCAGTTTTTCTCGCCATACGAACCCACGTTGCAACGTGGACGGGACCGCTCCCACAAGCTTCTCGCGCCCGATGTGCCCAAGAGGCAACCGGAGAAGCGCTTGGAGAGAAGATCCCAAAGACCGCAGCAACGTGATGAGGACCTCTCTTGACTGGTGGGGTGTCCCGGATGGGGCACCCCACCTGTAGTTTTGCACTCGTGGGACTGCGAAAACTCGGCAGATTTGCCGGTTGCGGCGTGTTGATGGGAGCAGCAGACGTCGTTCCCGGGGTGTCCGGAGGAACCGTCGCCCTGGTCCTGGGGATCTATCAGCGCCTGGTCGACGCCATCCGCAGCACTGCGAAGACCGTGGTACCGTTCGCAAAAGGTGACCTCAGGGGATTCTGGGCCGCTCTGAAGTTGCTCGACTTCATCTTTCTGATCCCTCTGGTAATCGGTATTGTGCTCGCCGTCGGATCACTGGCCGGTCCCATCGAAACCCAACTCCACGACAACCCAGAAGAGATGGCGGGACTCTTCTTCGGCCTCGTCTCCGCCTCGATAGTCGTCGCCCTGCGGCTCATTGAACGGCCCACGCCGGTCCACTACCCGTTGATGGCCGCGGTCGGCGCGGTCGTGTTCATCCTGCTCGGTTTCCAGTCCGGCCCCGTGCACGACCCTTCACCGGTGGTCCTGGTCGGAGCCGGCGCTCTGGCCGTTTGCGCCATGATCCTCCCCGGCATCTCCGGCTCGTTCATCCTGTTGATGATCGGCATGTACAGCGCCGTGATCGGAGCGGTCAGCGACCGGGACTTCGTCGACATTCTCTTAGTCGCACTGGGGGCAGCCATGGGCCTCGCGGTGTTCTCTTCAGCACTCGGGTGGATCATGGACCGGCACCGGGACCTGGTGACAGCGGCCATGATCGGGCTGATGCTCGGATCGCTTCGGGTGCTGTGGCCCTGGCCCAACGGGGTGGGCGTGATCTCCGAGCACCGAGCCGAGGTCATCGACGGGACCGGGCTGTCCTGGCCGGCGGCGGGCGAACTGCCCGCGCCGGCGATCCTCGCGGTCGTGGGAGTTGTCGTCGTGCTCGGTCTGGCAAAGGCGCCTGAGAGCCTCTCCGCGAAGGCGCCCAGTTGAGCGCGGTTCCGCCGCTGCATGGGATCCTCGGTGTTGACGTCGCCTTCCGCTGCCTGACTGAAGGTGCCGCCTACCTCACGCGGTCAACGCCCGGATTGTGCAACGAGGACCGGTTGCCCTTGCGAGCCGAGCATCACTCGTGAGCAGCTCGCAGTCGAGTGCTTCTGCCAACGCCACATACATGGCGTCATAGGGCGAGACGTTGGATCGCAACTCATAGGCACGCTGAAGAAACATCGACGAGGGATAGCGCCGGAAGGGCAGGTCTGCCAGGGTTCTAAGGGCGTCGGCGAATCGTTGATCGTCTATGTCACCTGCGATCCACTTCTTTCGCAGCGTGGACGCGGTTTCGACGTCAGCGAGGTCTGGGATCGAGACTTCACGAGCCGCAAGGACTTCTCGACGCACAACGCCACCAGTTGCATCATCGCTCACAACGAAGATCGCGATCGCCGATGCGTCCAGAACGATCACGCAAGACCCGACGCGCTCGTATTCCGATTGTCGCGCTCCGCCCGACTCTCCTCAATGAGGGAAACAGCCTCATCGAATCCGAGGGAACCTCCCGACATTTTCTCAATCCGGGCAATGACTTCGTCGAGAGTCGGCGCCTGCGCCAACCGGGTCAGCTCAGTCGCGAGGTAGTGCTGCAAGGACACGCCCATCGCTTTGGCCCGTTCGGTCAGCTTGCGATGAACGTCTTCGGGCAAGTCTCGAATCAACACGTTAGTCATGCTTGCATTATGCAAGCATTATCCATGCGGCGCAACACCACGCTGTCCGGCTGTCCGAAAGTGCGGTGCGCTGCCGACGTCAGCACCGCGACCAGCCCGGCCGACCGCGTTCTCACCCCCGGGTTCTATCCTGGCTCACATGAACACGGGGTTCGGCGACGGGCATCGACGGGTCGCAGAACTCGAGTTCGCGTCTGATTTGACACTGGCTATCGAACATCGGATCACAGGCGCCGACGAAGAGACCTGGCACGTGGAGATCAACGCCGGGAAGGTCACGTTCCGTGCCGGTCCGCACCCGGATCCAAACCTGACCCTGACCGGCTCCCGAACCACCACCGATGCCATCCGCAGCGGCAGACAGTCGGCGCAGCGGGCGTTCCTCGACGGTGAACTCAAGGTCGGCGGCGACATCGCCAAGCTGCTCGACAGTCACATCCAACTCGAGAAGTTGGCCGAGACGCTGGCCGCAACGTCGCCCTCGGCTACTTGAGGAACTTGCTGGTGGCGTTGTCCGCCAGGATCTTCCCGCCTGTCTGACACGTCGGGCAGTAGGCGACCGTATAGCGCCGATATTCGACCGAGCGGACCAGATCATCGCAGGACCTGCACTCCGACCCGACTCGATGATGGACCTCATTGGGCCGGTTCCGTGACTTGCCTATGTCGTCGAGTGTCCGCTCGAACTCCAGATGGTGGTCCACAACCGACACCGTCGCCTCGTGGAGACGATCGATCTCCTCGGTGCTCAACTTCGAAGTCATCGCGAAGGGCGACAGCTTCGCCGCATGGAGAATCTCGTTGGACAGCAGGCGGCCGACGCCCGCAATCCGGCGTTGATCTCGCAGGAACCCGTGAACCCGGGTGTTGTCGGATCCGAGCGCTGCCGCGAACTCCGAGCGGCTGATACCTCGCGCCTCGGGGCCGAGATGATCGACCGGCTCCTGGGTTGCCGGGTCTCCCGTGACCAGCCAGACACCCGCTTTGTGCTCGGTGCCGGCCTCGGTGAGCAGTAATGCACCCCCGTCGGCGAAGACCCAGCGGGCCATCCCCGACCGCGGCTTGCGCGTCTGTTTGGGATCGGGCCGAAGACGACCGCCCTGCATCAGGTGGAGCACGAACGTGAAGTCCCCGAAATGCAGGAACAGGTACTTGCCCCGGCTCCCGGTGGAATTCAGCGAAAGGCCGTAGACCTCACGTGGCGAGGGCGCATAGGTCTTGAGCGCACTGAGGTGCAGCGGAGCAAACGATGCCAGCTCCGCACCCTGATAGTTGCGGGCCAACCTCTCGGCATGAGCCACGATCTCCGGCAACTCCGGCATAGGCCAAACTCCAGGCGTCTACGAACCCGACCGCTGATCGCCGCGGCGCAGGCCCGGAAGACGCCAGTGCGCAACGCGGCGTTCCTGATCGCTTTCGGGCTCATCCACACCCGGGCGTGACATGTTCACCACGTCGAGCGGACCCTCGTACAGCTCGCCGGGCCGCTGCTTGCCGCTCCACACAACCGTCTGCGGGAAGGCGATCGTGATCGACTCTGCGGCGAACGCCTGATGGATCGCAAGTACGAGATCATGGCGGGCGGCGCGCTCGGACGGAACGTCGCTGGCATGCCAGTACAAGACGACGAAGCCGATGCTGGACTCCCCGAAACCCTCCAGGAAAACCTCCGGCTCCGGCTCCAACAGGACACGCGGAACCCTCTCCAGCGCATCGTAGATCACCCCGGTTGCCCGCTGAAGGTCCGTGTCGTAGGCCACACCCACGGCCAGTTCGCTGCGCCGCACCGGGTCTCGCGTAAGGTTGACGATCGTCGCGTTGGCGACATTGGCGTTCGGGACGCGGATGTGTCTCCCGTCACGAGTCTTGACCTGGGTGGTGAGTGAATCGATGTCCTCGACGGTCCCGATGTATCCGTCGAGTTCGACGGTGTCGCCCACGGTGTAGGGCCTGCGCGTCTGCAGCAGCAGCGACGACACGAAGTTGCCGACCACGCCCTGCAGCGCCAGCGCCAGCACCAGACCACCAAGACCCAAGGCCCCCAGCAGCGGACCGACGCGTACCCCGAGGCTGGTGAGCGCATACGACAGCCCGACAAGAAACACCGCATAGCCCGACAGACGACCGGTGATGATCGCCGCGAACCCCGACCCGAGGCCGCGCGAGACCACACGGCGCAGCACCCTGGAGACGAGCACTGCCAACATCACCGAGCCGACGAGCACCGCTCCGGCCCTGATCCAGTCCCCGCCGGTCAGGGGGTCGTCAAGCAGCGCGGTGCCTTCAGACTGGGCCAGCACGGCACCGAACCACCTCATCAGTGACCGATTCTTTCACACGCGGGCCAGACGGTCCAGATCTCCAGCGGGCCGGCGATGTCGCCGTTGTGGATCAGATCAGCCCGAGTTCGCGGACCGTTTCGCGTTCTTCGGCGAGCTCGGCGACCGAACCATCGATGCGCCCCCGTGAGAACTCGTTGATCTCGAGATCGCCGACCACGGCATACTCGCCGCCCCCGCAAGTAACCGGGAACGACGACATCAAACCCTGCGGGACTCCGTAGGCGCCGTCGGAGGCGATCGCCATCGAGACCCAGTCCCCATCCTCGGTCCCCATCACCCAGTCGCGGACATGGTCCACCGCAGCCGAAGCCGCCGACGCTGCCGACGACAGTCCGCGAGCCTCGATGATCGCCGCGCCGCGCTGCTGAACCGTCGGAATGAACGAATCCGCAAGCCAGGCCTGATCTCCGATCGCGGTCGCAGCATCTGAACCGTTGACCGTGCAGTGGAAGATATCGGGGTACTGGGTTGCGGAGTGGTTGCCCCAGATCGTCATCTTCTTGATGTCGTTGACCGACACATCGAGCTTGCTCGCCAGTTGGGCCATGGCACGGTTGTGGTCCAGACGAGTCATTGCCGTGAACCGATCATCGGGAACATCCGGCGCGTTGTTCATCGCGATGAGTGCGTTGGTGTTGGCCGGGTTTCCGACCACCAGCACCCTCACATCGTCGGCCGCGTTGTTGTTGATCGCCTTGCCCTGCACCGTGAAGATCGCACCGTTGGCTTCTAGCAGGTCTTTGCGCTCCATGCCCTTGGAGCGTGGGCGGGAACCCACCAACATTGCAATGTTGGCCCCTTCGAAAGCCGCGTTGGGATTGTCGCTCTGGGTGATGCCGGCGAGCAATGGGAACGCTCCGTCGTTGAGCTCCATCGCCACACCCTCGAGCGCGTTCATGGCCGGCGGGATCTCCAGTAACTGCAGGATGACCGGCTGGTCCTGCCCCAACATGGAACCGCTGGCGATTCGGAACAGAAGGCTGTAACCGATCTGGCCGGCGGCCCCGCTCACGGCTACACGAACTGGATCATTCATCGGCTTCCACATTCGTCAGCGGAGCGGAGTCTTCGAACGCGGTTGTTTCGCTCACCGCGCTGAACGCTACCATCGTGACCCCCGGCCATTGCGAATAGTCCCAGATTCTCCAACCGCTGTTCGCAACCGTCCGGGTCAGGCGGTCGCATCGGTGCGGGTGTTGCCGATCCAGGAGTCGTGCATGACGCGGTAGACGCCCTCGACGGCTACCAGTTCTTCATGTGTGCCCCGTTGGACGATCCGGCCGCCGTCGAACACCAACACAAGATCGGCACGCTCTGCGGTGGACAGCCGGTGAGCGATCGAAATCATGGTGCGACCGACCGCCAGACGGCTCAGAGCTGCGACCAGCGCCTCTTCAGTCTCGGGGTCTACCGCTGAAGTAGCCTCATCGAGCAGCAACAGACCGGGATCGGCCACCTGGGCACGGGCCAGTGCGACCAGTTGGCGTTCGCCCACCGAGAGACGGCCGCCCCTCTCCCCGACGACCGCGTCCAGACCGCCCGGCACCCTCGCGAGCCAGTCAGTGAGCCCGAGCGCATCGACTGCGGCAACGGCATCGTCGATGGTCGCGTCCGGACGGCCGAAGCAGATGTTCTCACCGATCGAAGTGTCGAACAGGAAGCCGTCCTGGGGAACCATCCGGATCGCCCTGCGCCGTGACACGGGATCGACGGTCGCCAGATCCACTCCACCAACCAGGATCGTGCCCTCAGTGGGGTCGGCGAGCCGTGTCAACAGACGGGCCAGAGTCGTCTTACCGCTGCCCGTCTCGCCGACCACCGCGACATTGCTTTCCGCAGCGATCGACAGATCGACGTCGTGAAGCACCTGCTCGCCGTTGCGATAACGAAAGTTGACACCGGCTGCCGCCACAGCCAGCGGACCCACCGGAAGGTCCACGCCGTCGCTGGGCTCCTCGACTTCAACCGGCACGTCGAGAACAGCCAGGATCTTCCACCAGCCGGCCAGAGCAGTCTGGGTCTGATCCATCACCTCGCCCACCTCAGCGATGGGATTCACCAACATGTTGACGAGGAACAGGAACGCCACCAACTCACCCACACCTACATCGACGCTGCCACTCCACCAGACGCCCACACCCACGGCCATCGCCAAAGACAACGACGAGAAGAAGTCGACCACCGGCAGCATCCCGGCGAACCAGATGCTCGAACGGAGCTGGGCGCCGTACTGGCGGTCGACCACCCCGTCGAGGCGCTCGCGCAGCGTGTCGTCATAACCGTACGCCCGGATGACCGGCGCTCCCGAGACCGCCTCGGAGGTCTCACCCAGCGTCTCGGAGACCCGGGTCCTGACCAGCCCGTACGCGGCGAACTGGCGGACCTGCACCCAACGCAGGAACGGGATCAACGGCAGATGGCACAGCACGACCAGGAGCGTCAACTTCCAGTTATAGACCGTCATCACCGTGAGCGTGCCGACGACGATCGAACTGTTGATGATCCAACTCAACGCGCCCCACTGAGTGAACTGCGCCAGCGACTCCACATCGGAGGTGACCCTGCTGACCAACACTCCGCGCCTGCTTCCCGTGTGATCGGCCATGCTCAACTTGTGGATGTGTTCAAAGGCACGAATCCGCAAACCCAGCAGCAAGGATTCCGCCGCTGTCACCAGACGTATGTGCGTGATCCGGGCCGCCAAGAACACGACGACCACGATGCCGAACGCCAAACACGAAGCGAGCAGCACGAACCCGGGCCGGTAGCCCCCCTCGCCCAACAGACCCCGGTCCAGAACCTGCTGCACCAGTATCGGCACGATCAGACGTCCGGCCGCGGCGGTGAAGGCCATGGCCAAAGTCACACGCAGACCGGACTTCAGTTCCGGACTGATCGCAAGCCCGCGCCGCAGAACGGTCAGCGCACCAACATCAGGAGTTGCCTCGCCGTCAAGAAGCGCAATGGCCTCTTCGACTCCCGATTTCACGGTCGGATCAGGTTGCGCGGCTCCGGCTGCGCCCGGCGATGGCAGCACAGTCATGGCTGATCCGCCTGTTCGTAAGACATCACCAGCGAGCGATAGTCCTCACGCTCCAGGAGATCCTCGTGGCGGCCGACGTCCACAACCCTGCCGGCTTCGATGAACACAACCCGGTCAGCCATCAGGATGGTGGAAATGCGGTGGGCCACGACAATCACCGTGGTGTCGAGATGCCGGCCCAGGTTGTCGAGAATGCGGGCCTCCACCACCGGGTCCACCGCGCTCGTGGCATCGTCGAGCAGCAGCAACTGCGGTGAACGAGCCAGCGCTCGGGCCAGAGCCACCCGCTGTCGTTGCCCGCCCGAAAGCGTCTGACCGCGCTCACCCACCACAGTCGCAGAACCCGACGGCAACCCGGACACGAAGCCGTCGGCCTCAGCCAACCGCAGCGAAGCGTCGATATCAACACCCGACCGGCCCATCGCCACGTTCTCAGCAATCGAGGAGGCGAACAGGAACGCCTCCTGGAACGCCAGAGCCACCCCCCGCGACAACTCCTGCGGAGCGAGTTCGTCAACCGCAACCCCGCCGATGCTGATACTCCCACCGGAGGTTTCGATCAACCCGGCGATGGATTCGAGAAGCGTGGACTTCCCGGATCCCGTCGGCCCCACCAACGCGAGCGTCTCACCGGGATCAACGACGAACGACGCTCCCGAGACTGCTTCGCTGCTTGCATACCTCACCGTCAAGTCGTCGACGACCACACTCAGCGGACCAGCGGGCAGCGTGGCTGTGCCGCTGCGATCCTGGAGCGGATGCGCCATCACCCGATCGACCCGCTCAAGGGAGACCACCGAACGGGGCAACTCCTCAAGAAAGAACCCCAACACTCGCAAAGGGGTCGTGAGCAGCCCGAACAGCGTGGCCGCCAACACCAAGTCACCCTCGCTCGCCGAACCGCGCGACACCAGCCAAGTACCCACCAGGATCAACAGGATGATGCCGACGTTGGGAAGCGAATCGATCACCGGCTCGAAGTTCGCCCGAAGCCGGCCGACCCGCACCCGCCACTCCCGCAACCGATCCGAGGCTTTGAGCATGCGCTCAACCTCAGCGGCCTCACGGCCCAGCGTCTTCACGACCACCGCGCCGTCGAAACTCTCGTGCGCGATCGCAGACACATCGCCGACACGCTGTTGGGCTAGAGCCGCGGGCTCCTCCACCAACGCCGTGTACTTCCGGCTGACGATCACCAGAGTCGGAAACAGGATCGCTGCGATCAACGCCAGCAACGGATGGACCACCGCAATGCTGACGACCGAGACCAGCACCAGAAGAAGAACGCTCAACGAGAACGCCAGCGGTTTGAGGACCATCGTGGCCATCTGGACGTCGACGTCCGCGTGAGCGAGCAGCTCCCCGGTCGGTTTGGAACGATGGAAGCGCAAAGGAACGTCGAGGTAGTGCCACAGCAGCCCACGGCGCCAGTCACGCTGCGTGCGGAACTCAGCCATCGACAGGAAGAACCGGCGGGTGACGACACTGATGCCGCGCAACAGCGACACGCCGATCAACGCGGCCACCGCCCACCAGACCGCGTCGCCGGAAATATTCCTGCCCGAACCGGACTCGGCCAAAGCGCTGCTGTCGAAAGCCGGAACGATCAATTCATCGGTCACGCCACGCAACACCCAGGCGCCCCCGACCGCGGCGAACACGAACAGCGTCGCACCGATCATCGCAATCGTGTGAGGCCCCGGATGAGCACGCAGCGACCGCGCGATCAGGCGCGCGCCGCGGCGCCAGATGTGATCGTCAACAACGAGGCCTGAACTCACAGAACTCACGGAGCACCCACCGACAGGTCCCTCCCCAGAATCGGGCTACGGGCTCGACTTCGGGACTTCAGAGTCGGTCGACGATTGCCGACGCGAACTCTGAGCACTTCACCTCGGTCGCTCCGTCCATCAGCCGGGCGAAGTCGTAGGTGACGATCTTGTCGGCGATCGTGCTCTCCACCGCAGCAATGATGTCGTCCGCCGAGTCCTGCCAGCCGAGATGCTCGAACATCATCACCCCCGACAACAGCACCGATGACGGGTTGACCTTGTCCTGGCCTGCGTATTTGGGTGCAGTCCCGTGGGTGGCCTCGAAAACGCCGTGTCCGGTCACGTAGTTGATGTTGGCGCCCGGGGCGATGCCGATCCCGCCGACCTGGGCGGCCAGCGCATCGGAGATGTAGTCGCCGTTGAGGTTCATCGTTGCGATAACGTCGAACTCCGCCGGGCGGGTGAGCACCTGCTGCAGAGCGATGTCGGCAATGGCGTCCTGCACCAGGATCTTGTCGCCCGGGTCGCCGCCGCAGTCATCCCAACCCACCGCCACATCGGAGAACTCTTCACGGACCAGTTCGTAACCCCACTTCTGGAACGCCCCCTCGGTGAACTTCATGATGTTGCCCTTATGCACCCAGTGGACTCGCTTGCGGTTGCGACGCACCGCGTAGGTGAGCGCTGCACGCTGGAGGCGCTGCGAACCGGTCTTCGAGACCGGTTTCACACCGATGCCGCTGTCTTCGCGGATCTGCCAACCGAACGCGTCGTAGAGGAGGTCCATCATCTTGCGGGCTTCGGGCGTGCCCGATTCGACCTCGAGGCCCGCGTAGATGTCCTCGGTGTTCTCCCGGAAGATCACCATGTCGACCAGATGCGGTTCCTTCACCGGTGACGGCACGCCGCTGAACCAACGCACCGGACGGAGGCACACGTAGAGGTCCATTATCTGGCGGATGGCGACGTTGAGGCTCCGAAAACCCCCGCCGATCGGCGTGGTGAGCGGACCCTTGATGCCGATCAGGTATTCGCCGAAGCTGTCGATCGTTGCCTGGGGCAGCCAATCGCCGGTCTCGTTGAACGCCTTCTCCCCGGCAAGTACTTCGCGCCAAGCAATGGACCTGCCGTATTTGGCGGCTGCTGCATCGAGCACCAGCTTCGCCGCAGGCCAGATGTCGACTCCGGTGCCATCGCCTTCGATGAACGGAATGATGGGGTTGTCCGGAACGGCCAGGGTGCCGTCTGATTGCATCGAGATCTTGTCTGCCATGGCGTTGACTGTACCGGCCACGCCATGCAGTGGGCCCTGCCGAGGGCAATTGCTGTATCGGTTGGACAACTGCCCTCCCGACTTCCGTAGAATGGGGGGTTCATGCCGAAGATGCCGTCCGGGATTAGCACCACGAGTGCGCGTCTTTCATCGACTGCCATAGACGACGCATTGGCAACACTTGACCAACACGCCCATCAACAGACCGACGGGATCTGGCTGGAGGATCTGACCGCCGAGGTGGCGACCCACCTTCGCGACTGGAACGTCGATGGCTGCTGGTTGTGGTCGCATTGGCCAGACCGAGAAGCGGTTATGCCGTCGGGCACCCCTGCCGTGGATGTGGGAATAGACCTTGTGGCTCGCCGCCGTGATGACGGCAAGTGGATCGCGATTCAGTGCAAATCGCGCCAACTCGACGCGTTCGGTGTCGGCGCTCCCGTGACGAGCGACGAGATCAACAAGTTTCTGGCCGCTTCAGCGAACGCAGAGGTATGGGCTGAGCGCTGGCTGGTGGTGAACGGCTCTGTGTCGCTTGGGGGTCATGCCGACGGGAAGGCGCAAATGGCCGGTGCCGGGCTGAAAGTCGTGAACTTAGCTACCGCTGTCGATGACCAACACGCAGCACTCACCGCTGACACAGACGACGAATCCTGCCCGCATTGCGAAGCGCTTCGTTCCGCGCCGACCCCCCCCCCCCCCCTGCCTCCGACCCGGAAAATACGGATTCACCAACCCAGACGCGATCTTGCATGCAGCGCGAGGCGGTTTCGTTGGCCGTGGCGCGTTTACGTGCCAACGAACTAGCTGACGAGGACAACATCCCGAGGGGAGAGGCGCGGGGCCGGATCGTGCTGCCGTGCGGTACCGGCAAGACCCGGATCGCCCTGCGGATAACCGAAGAGCTGACTTATGCCGGTGATCTTTCGGGGTCGAGCTTTATCGCCGGTCCTATGCCGATGCAGTCCGCAACGGCTGGTTGTCGGACTATCGGATCATCGCCATGGCGGTCGGTGGCGAGGAGGCCACCGGCATCGCCAACCAGTTGGTCCGCGAAGCCGACTCGCTCGCCGCTCTCGAAGCCGAACAACAAACCACCACTCAAGCCGGGCGCCGGGCCAAGGCTTCGCGGGGCCGTGCCGACCGTTTGCCGACAACTGGTGATTATCTCAAGGGGATCGGCTTCGCGTTGGCGATAGGTGGCGCGGTGAAAGACTCATCAGGGCGACGGGTGCCACTGAAGTCCTGTATCGGATTTGTCAACACCATCAACCGCAGCTTGGCGATGACGCGGGTGCTGCAGTCTGAATCGGTGCGCGAATGGGTCGCCAAACAAGCCGGTGAACCCGTGCCGAACTATCGCTTGGAGCATCTTGACGCGTCGTCGCCAGTCGCTACACGCGACGAAGCCAAACGCCGCCTCGCAGCCGGAGATGAACAAGCCCCCCACTGCGTGTTGAACGTAGGCATCTTCGGTGAGGGCACCGATTCACCGTCGCTTTCAGCTGTGGCGTTCTTGGAGCCCCGCAAATCCCCCATCGATGTGGTGCAAGCCGTCGGTCGGGCGATGCGCCGCGCCAAGGGGAAGTCCTTGGGGTACATAGTCGTGCCGATAGTGATACCGCCGGGCGTGGACGCCGAAGAGCACCTCGCAGTGAGCGACAAGCACGAGGGCTGGCGCGAGCTCGGCGACATCCTGCAGGCGTTGCGCGCCCATGACAAACGCATCGAAGACGCCCTCCCTGAGATGCTGAGCGTGCAACTGCCGCCCGACCCGCCGCTCGAACTAGAGCTGCAGACCGTTGTCGCGGTCGGCAGGCCAGACAAGACTAGGCTCGAATACGCCGTCATCAACGGAAGCCGTGAGCGTGCCATCGAAACCGCCCAGGCCGCGGTGAAACAACAGCGCCCTTTGCTGGACTTTGAAGACACTGAGCCTTTCGATGAGGAAACCCTGCAGCGGGTTCAATACGAGCCGGACTCGGTGATCGTCCATGTAGAACGTCCCGACGGCAGTTTCGAGACGCGCCAAGATTCGGTGGTTCACCACAAGCCGGAGCGCAACGAGGACCGTGGCCGGGTCAACGCACCCCAGACCAAACGCCGTGCTGTCGAACACGGAGCCAAACCGGACGGCGTGGCGGCATTGCAGAAGCTCGCAGTCGAGGAAGTCATCAAGGGCCTCGACATCAATGCTGTCTCGCTGCAGTTGGCGGCCACACAACTCATGTCCGGCAACACCGACACCACCTATCGCAAGATGGGACTGCACCTGATGCCCTACGGCAGACAGAGCGACGGCAGCGTCTCAGCTGGAACGCCGGAACTGTTCGCCCGCAGCGAGATCGTGGACGCCAACCGGCTGTTCGACGACGCAGCCGAGTCCAGCACAATCCTCACTGGGGCTGAGCGGCAACGGCGGTCGGGGGGCCCGGAGATGGACGACGCCACCGCAGCCGTGCGCGATGCCCGCATCATCATCATGAACCCGCCGTTCACCAACCGGACCAAGATGGGCGAGAAGTGGGCCTTCGCGAATTCGTGGGGTGGGGGTGGGTGAGAGTCCCTGAGTCGGGGTTGAGGTCGTGCTGGAATCAGTGGTTCATCCAACAACGATTCAGGAGGACCCCGATGGCTGTTCCGCAATTTGCCGCGCGATGCGAGCTTTCTCTACTCGCTCCCTTCGTGCGGATCGGCTCCCGATGATGTTGACACCCACGAGAGGGGCGAGTGCCACTACAACAACAACTATCCCGGCCGTTGACTGATCTGAATTCATCAGGACGATAGATCCGATGAGAGCTGCCATCGCAAATATCCAGGCCAGGATCTGTGCAATCGTTGATCGCCGGTTGTCTCCTCGGACAACGACCGCTTCCAGTGTCTGGCGGTGTTCTCCTTGCCGGATGATGTCATCGACGATCTTGTTGGCGATGTCCGGATGTTTGTCCGCGAGGCTTTCTATCGCATCAATGAGAGACGGGAACAGTAGCTGAATCTGGTGGATCGAGTGTTGTATAGAAAGCTCGCGCACCTCGGAGGCAGAGGACTCCACTTCGCGGTCCAAACCGGGCACGAAGTCCGGTTCCGATGGATCCGAAGTCTCAGGCAAGAATCGCTCAGAACCTAGGAGCTTTGGACTCACCCACAACAAGCTTCGCGTCGTCCTCCACCGCGAGCCAATCCTGAAAAACAGCCAGGATGTCGGCGTCGTGAGGTGTCGGTGAAGTGTTGTAGGAGTCATAGACGCCCAAAATGTCGAAGATCCGGGCAACGCCATGTAGAGCCCTTGGGCGGGCAAATAAGTACGAAGTCCTCGGACTAAGCGTTGTTTCGGTCATGCCGCGGACCGTACTTCCAAACAACCGAAGTTGCAACTGCCACGGCCAAGGTGAATTTGACAGCTCGACGCGCGCTCATCCGTCGTGCGCCAGAGGTCGCTGATCGGGTTCGAAAGGAGACGGTCTCCCGACGGGAGTGAGTTGTTGCCTGTGTGAAGCAGCACACCGGCTCTGAATGCCCCGGGCCCTGTCTCATCGAGGCGATCACGCAGCGCGGCGATATGACGCCGGTCGCGAGCCCTTGGTGACGCTGTGGCTTCCACCTCAACCGCGACGACCGCTCCGTCAGCACGTTCAAGGACCAGGTCGACTTCTCTCCTGGCGTTGAGCCGGTGAGCAAGAACCTGCCGATTTCGTTGCCTTCGTCAACTGAGTGTTGGCAAGTGCCTGTGCTTCGTCGAACGCTTCTTGGAGCCGTGTGCCGACTTCGGTGCTCATCTGAGCCAGCGCAGGACGGCTCAGGCGGCCCTCCGGAACTCTGATCGGAGCGCCTATCACGATCGCAGTACGCACCCTCTTGGGGAACTTCGATCCGGACGGCAACGCGTCCTCCGTGCCGGCGATCCCCACCGGGACGATCGGGGCTTTCGTCTTGGAAGCCAGATACGACATCCCATCGAAGACTCCGGTGACCCGGTTCCCGCTCTGGCGGGTGCCTTCGGGGAAGACTAGCAGCATGGCGCCCGAGTCGAGCAGCGTCCGCGCCGCACGCATCGCATCCCGGTCGGCTTCTCCCCGCCTCAGCGGTATCGAGCCGAGGGCGGCGCAGATCCAGGCGCCTGTCGGATTCACGAACAGCGACTCCTTGGCCAACGCTCGCAAACGGCGCTTGGTGCATACAGACAGCAGCGGTGCGTCAAGATTGGAGCGGTGGACTGGCGCGACGATCACCGGCCCGGTCGGAGGGATGTTCTCCGATCCCCGATGCTGGGTTCTGAGCCAGCGCCACAGAAACACTCGAATCAGCGCTCGGACGGTCCGGTAGAAAGCGATCGAACGGCGTTGGCTGCCGACCTCAAGCGCCCACTCGAGACTCCTCGGTTGTCTCGGGGGCTTGCCGTGGGCGTCTGACGCGGTTTGGTTTCGTGTCATGCTTCCACTCCTTGCGATGGTTCCTCCAAGCCGCACCTGAACGCTTGCATCGTCCACCCCATCAGCGGTTCACAGCGCCAAATATCAACAGTTGGAATCGTCACCGTGGGATAGTCGCTCATACGGCTGCATTCGGTACGGCTTCCTTTAATGCCTCACAGAAGACTTGGAAACTACGAGAATTCGAGCGTTGCGGATCAATATGTCTGCTGATATTGCGCGCCAGCTCACTCTTGCGCAGACCCCCGGAGAACTCCTTGCGCAACAACCTTTCAAGAGCTTCAGATGTGCCTCCCTGGATGGCGTCGGGATCCCGGTACCTTGACTGTCGCGGGACGTTGGAACTCACTCCCGGATACGCAGCTCTCACGGCATCCCAATCACCGAAGTACCAAGCTTCGAGTTCCTCGATCACGATTCGGTTGACAAGTCGCCAACTCGGGCCGCCCGCGACGGTCCGGGTTACAAAGCCAACCTTTTTGGCAACGTTCTCCAGCCGGGACTTTAGTTGATGGCAGTCCCGTGAGTCACGGTCGACCAACACGAAGATGCGGCCAACAGGCGGAGTGTACGAAACCAAACCGCGTAGACGATTCTCCAATTTCTTTAGAAGATCCTGCTTGCCTTGGAACGTAATAACTTGATAATTCACATCATCAGGCAGAACACGCGAAAGCAAACCATCCAAAAAATCTGACATTGAGCGTTCTTCAACAAAAAATAGTAGGCGCTCGGCCGCGCCGCACTGATTCAAGTGATGGATCTGAACGGTCACGAGCGAACCAGGGGGTCACCGACTCCGAACCATCCTTCTGTCCACAGGTTGCCGAGCAGTCCTCCTGTGTCGACCTGTTGCGGGATCCCTTCAATGTCCGAAGCACGACGGACCCGCGTGTAGCCGTCATCGTCACGCCAGAGGATTCGCACTTCCTTGGCCCTCGAACCATCAAGGAAGAACGGCGAGTGGGTGGTAACGAGCAACTGCGTGCGCTCTGAAGCGGCACGACATTCTTCAGCCAACTCAGGAAGCAAGCGGGGGTGGAGAAAATTTTCGGGTTCTTCGATACCTATGAACGGATATGGATCGGGTCCATGAATAAGCAACAGGTAGGCGAGCAGTTTGAGTGTGCCGTCGGATGTATACCTCGAAAGTATCGGATCACTGAAAGGGGCGTCGACCATCTGTAGAAGCAGGCGACCGTCAGGCATAGCCTCTGCTCGCACTTCGGAAATCAGCGGTACTCGCTCTCCGAGGACCCTGATAAGATTTTGAAGCTGGCTTGGGTGGCTCTCGGAGAGGTACTGCACGACATTGGAGAGGTTGTCTCCTGAACGGGTCAGCTTTTCCTGTGGGCCGCTTTCGGGTTGGCCACGAGCTCCGTCAGCGGACAGGTAGGAGGTGTGCCAACCAGTGATGAAATCACGCAATTTTACAACTCGCGGGTGATCTGTGAATTGCCCCAACGCGCTGACAGCCAATCGGTGAGAATCCTTGAGTCGTACCGGTACGCGCTCATCGGACTCGTCTGGAAACTCGCCGCTGGCAGCTTCGCCTTGTCCCCGAGCGACCTCCAAAAACTTGAAGGGGGCACCATACCTCTTGCGTTTCCAACGCAACCATTCCTGTACCACGACTGGCCTACCGACTTCTTCGTCCAGTTCCAGGTGGTAGGTAATGAGTGGGTTTCCGCTTGGACCACCGACCGGACGACCCTCACGGTATTTGATCTCGATCACCACAGGTCCAGAGCTACCTCTTGATTTGATTTCTCGGGCACGTCCACGTCGATCCCAGGCATACCTCAAGCCAGTCTCGAAACACTCTGACAAAAACGCGAACACATCGAACACCGTGGACTTTCCGCTGCCATTCGGACCGACCAGAACCGTTAGAGGGGTCAGATCTTTCAATTCGACCTTTCTGAGCGCTCGGAAGTTCTCCACTGTGAGCGACTCAACCCGCGGTTGATCTCGCTGAGATGTGCTTGCGTTCGACTTATAGGGCACCTCGCGAGCGTAGCGGAAGGAAGGCGAGCACCCGATTCAGTGGAGAAACTGTCTTTCGGCGGTGAAGACCATGGAGATGCCCCGTTCGTTCGCCGCGACGATCGTCTCTTTGTCGTTGACCGACCCGCCCGGTTGCACGATTACCACCGCTCCAGCATCTGCCGCAGCGTGAATGCCGTCGGGGAACGGATAGAAGGCGTCGCTGGCACAAGCACCTCCCAAGGCTCTGCCGTCGGCCTTGCCGGCAGCTATTCGGGCTGCTTCCACCCTATTTTGTTGACCCGCTCCTATCCCCCAGGCCACGCCGTCACGGGCCAGTACCACAGCGTTGGACTTGACGTGACCACACACACGCCATGCGAATGCCGCGTCGGCTGTCTCAGCCGCAGTCGGCTCACGCTCTGTGACCACCTGCCACTGAGAGGGCGCCGAAGCGAAACACTGAGCCTCCTGAACCAAGAAGCCGTCGGTGATTTGCCGCAGGCTGATCCGGGCCTTGACCGATGCGGGGGACGCTGCGCGCGCAGGGGGCGTGTCGGAAGCCTCGACCCGCAGAATCCGGGTATTGCGGCGCTTGGCAATCAGGCGGTCGACAACGCCGTCGGCATAGCCGCGAGCGATGATCACATCAGCCTGAGCAGCGGCTTCCATTGCTTGGACCGTCGACTCCTCGACGATCCGGTTGACCGCCACGATCCCGCCGAACGCACTACGGGGATCGCACTCGAAGGCACGTTGATAGGCCGAGGCGAGGTCGCTCGCCACCGCCGCGCCGCAGGGGTTGGCATGTTTGATGATCGCTACCGCACAATCGCCGGAGAGCTCGCCCAGTTCTTGGGCCAGACGCCAGGCCGCGTCCGCATCGAAGAGGTTCAGGTAGCTCAGCGGCACGCCGGAATACTGTTTGATCTGATCCCATATGCTGGTCTCGCCCATCAAGCGGTAGCGCGCCCCGCTCTGGTGCGGGTTCTCTCCATAACGGAGCACTTCTGCCCGTTCCAGAGCGATGTGGATCGTGGGGGGGAGCACTGTTGGAGCAGGCACTGTTGGAGCAGGCGCAGCCGGCTCCGGGTCGGTACTGTCGAACCAGCCGACGATCGCTGCGTCATAGGCCGCGGTGTGAGCGAACGCCGCCCTGGCCAGTCGTCGCCGCGTCTGCGCCGACAACCCCGAGTTGTAGCCCGTACTGTCGCCTGGACTGCCGCTCGGCTCATCGCGGCGACTGGAGCGGAGTTCCGCAAGAATCGGTTCGTAGTCCGCAGGATTCGTGACAACCCCGACGTACTCGTGGTTCTTGGCCGCAGACCGCATGAGAGTCGGGCCGCCGATATCGATCATCTCGATGCCCGGTTCGGACCGGAACGGATAAAGGTTGCTGACCACGAGGTCGATCACCTCGATGTTGTTGGCTTCCAGATCCGCTTGATGTTCGGGGTCTTCACGGTCTGCGAGGATGCCCCCGTGAAGACGCGGGTGGAGTGTCGCCACACGGTGCCCCAACATGATCGGCGAGCCCGTGTAGTCGGCCACATCGGTGACCGGGATGCCCGCAGCCGATATGGCCTCTGCGGTGCCACCGCTTGAGATCAGCTCCCAGCCGAGTTCGACCAGACCGCCGGCGAACTCCACGATCCCCGACTTGTCGAACACCGACAACAGCGCACGGCGCCGACCCCCGTCACTGTTCATTGCCGTGCTGTTCATCGCCCGAACCTAGCAAGCCAGCCCGTGCCCGAGCCCCCCGCCCGTGCCCGAGCCCCCCGCCCGTGGCCCGCGCGGCCCGCCTGTGGCCCGAGCGGCCCGTGAGCGCAGCGAACAAGAGCGGGAGACGGAGCGCAGCGAACCAAAAGCGGGAGGCAGAGCGCAGCGAACCAAGAGCGGGATACAACAACGCCGCGCACAGTTACAACCCAGCGACAATGTCGGCCATCAGTTCGCCGGCTTCTGTCGGGTTCTGCCCCACATGGACACCGGCATCGGTCAACGCCTCGATTTTGGCCGCCGCGGTGCCGCGGCCTCCTGAGACGATCGCTCCTGCATGGCCCATCTTCTTGCCCGGCGGTGCGGTCACCCCGGCGATGTAGCCGGCAACGGGTTTGGTCATGTGATTCTTGATGAACTCGGCCGCTTCCTCCTCGGCTGAACCGCCGATCTCGCCGATCATCATCACAGCCAGAGTCTCCGGGTCGTCTTGGAAGGCTCGCAGACAATCGATGAACGAGGTCCCTGGCACCGGATCGCCGCCGATACCCACGCAGGTCGTCACCCCGACGTCCTTCTGCTTCAACTCATACAACGCCTGGTAGGTGAGGGTGCCCGAACGGCTGACGATACCCACAGGACCTCCCGGCTTGGCGATGTGCCCTGCGGTGATGCCGATGTTGCACTTTCCCGGACTGATGATGCCGGGACAGTTCGGGCCGAGCAGCAGGACGTCCGGATGATCCCGTTTCAAGGCGTTGTAGAAGTAAATCTCGTCGTGGACGGGAACTCCCTCGGTGATGGCGACGATGAACTCGACACCCCCCTCAGCAGCTTCGAGCACCGCGCCCCGCACTCCGGGGGCTGGAATGAAGATACAGCTCGCAGTGGCACCGGTCTGGCGCACCGCCTCGGCCACATTGGCGAAAATGGGTACACCATCGACATCGGTGCCCGCCTTGGTCGGATGGGTGCCCGCCACCACCTGGGTGCCGTAGTCACGGTTCAGCAGGCCGTAGTAGCTGCCCTGTGACCCGGTGAGGCCCTGGTAGACGACCTTCGTGTTCTCGTCGACGAAGATGCTCATTGTCAGTCTCCTTTCTTCGCCTCTGCTCGTCGCCGACTCAGCTCGCGAGCTCGACCACACGGCGTGCGGCGTCGAGCATCGTCGGTTGCATCATCAACTTGTCGGTCAGATGAGGTTCCAGGATCGCCCGGCCCTCGTCCGCGTTGGTGCCGTCGAGCCTGATGACTATGGGCGAGTCGATCTCCACACGTTCCATCGCTTCGAGGATGCCGCCGGCGATCTGCTCGCCGCGGGTGATTCCGCCGAAGATGTTGATGAAGATGGCCTTCACCGCGGGGTCGTTGTTGATGACCTCCAAAGCTCCGGCCATGACGTCGGCGTTCGCACCGCCGCCGATGTCCAAGAAATTGGCAGGGGCGCCGCCGACCTGGTTGACCACGTCGACCGTGCTCATGGCCAGACCCGCGCCGTTGGCGATCACCCCGACCGAGCCGTCGAGCCCGACGTACTGCAGTCCCCTGGCGTGCGCTGCCTCCTCGCGTTCGTCCCGGCTCTGGGTGGCGTCGTACTGGCTGTAGTCGGGGTGGCGGAACTCGCTGTTGCCGTCGAGGGTCACCTTGGCGTCGAGTACATGCACCGCGCCCGACTCGGTCAGAACGAGCGGGTTGATCTCCACGAGGTCGGCGTCGCCCTCGCTGTAGGCGCGGTAGAGCTTCAACAGCACCTCGACCGCCCCCTCGACGGCCTGTTCGGGCAAGTTCGCTGCAGCCACCCAGTCACGGCATGTCGCTTCGCTGAGTCCGTCGATCGGATCGATCCAGATCTTGGCGATCGCATCCGGGTTGGTCTCGGCGACCGTCTCGATCTCGACTCCGCCCTCGACCGAGAGCATCCCGAGATGCTTCTTGGCCGAGCGATCAAGGGTGAAGCTGGCGTAGTACTCCTCGGCTATGTCCGATGCCTTCTCGATCCAGACCCGGCGCACGATGTGGTCCTTGATGTCGAGGCCCAGGATGTTGCCTGCGTGCTCGCGAACCGCGTCGATGTCAGCGGCGAACTTGACGCCCCCCGCTTTGCCCCGTCCACCCGTATGAACCTGGGCTTTCACCATGACCGGCGTACCGAGCCGCTCCGCCGCGGCCACCGCCTCGGCGACAGTGAACGCCACCTCGCCCGCTGAGACGGGCATTCCGTAACTGGCAAAGAACTCCTTGCCCTGATACTCAAAAAGATCCACCGCGCCTCCAGTACTTGGTCACATCAGGCAATACTCGGGTCGAATCAGGCAAAGTTTGCCTGAACTCAGGCGATACTAGGCGGGTCCCAATGTTGTGACACCTTCGCCGCTGCTACGGAGTCGCCGATTCCCAGTCCGCACGTTGTGACACGGTCCGCCGCAAACACACCCGAGGAGCTATGCCTGTCGCCCGAGGCCCGCAGATTACCGCCCGCACCGCCCTGCTTCTCGGATTCACCGCGGTGGTCATCGCAGGACTGCTCGGTGCCATGGTCTGGTTCGCGGCATCTCAAGAAAACACCCAATTCGTCCTCGGCGACAGAGACTTCAACGCCGGCGATGTCGAAGCTATCGATCAAGAGATTCGAGAACGGGGCCCGATCCTGTTCTCTGACGTCGGCAGTGTCGGGCAGCGCGACATCATCGTCAACCACCGCGGCACCGATCTGGAGCAGGGCTGGCTGGCTTTCGCAGCCCGACGCGCAGAAGACCCTCGAGACTGTTTCTTTCTCTGGGACCCCGGCGCGGCGAAGTTCTTCCTGACCACCGCTGAGGGCAGCAGCAGCTCCTGTGACGAGGTGACGGTCGACGCCGAAGGTACCGGTCTGCGCCAGTACCGTGTGGAGGTTCGAGACGGCGACATCCACGTCCTGCTCAACGAATCGCCGCAATGAGGCCCGGCGGGCGTTGACTGGCTAGAGGCCCCGCAAATAGGCAAAGGACTTCCGAGTGCGAACGGCTTGATTTGCGAGGCTATCTGAGTCTTCTTGGACATGAGAATCTTCGACCTGTCCGCTCGGCCTCTAGAAAGCAATTGAAAATAATGTACCGAGGTGAGATTGCGCGGTCTGGATTCAGACGCTATCGTGACCCGTATTCGCTCGTTGATGGCGACAACATCACCCAGAAACAGAACAAACCAACAATAGGGATGCCATGACAGCGAGCGAACAGAAGCGCTTCGAGCTTCGCGAAGGATTGATCGACCTACTCGGACAGGACAAAGCAGAGACACTGATGGAGGCCTTACCCCCAGTTTCGTGGGATCAACTCGCCACCAAAAACGACTTGAACACCCTGGCGGTTGTGATCGGGGCCGAGTTCACGAAGGTGGCATCCGAGTTCACCGCGGTCAGAGGAGAGCTCACCGCGGTCAGAGGCGAGTTCACCGCGGTCAGAGGCGAGTTCACCGAGCAGATCGGCGAGGTACACAAAGAGATCGCGGGGCAGACGCGGACGATGGTGATGTGGTTTGTTGGGATCGCCGCAACATTTGTTGCCTCTGCGGTTGCGGTGTGCGTGACGCTGGTGACCCAACTCTGATCGGATTGTCGCTCCAAGGAGCCGGTTCGGTCAGGCCCTGGGAGACGATCAGTTGCCCGATGTGCGTTCGTTGATGCGGTAGGCGACAACCACTCCGGACTCGTTGCATGAATCGCACCACAATCGTTCAGGGCGTTCTGTAGACCTTGTGATTGACGCGCCACCCACAAGCCCCACACCGCCACGGTGGATCCAGGCTCAGAGCTTCTCCAGCGGGGCCAGCGACAACAGCAGGATCTTCTGGCCGACATCGGCGAAGTTCACGGTGGCCTCGGGACTGTCGCTGCTGCCGCTCATGTCGACGATCACTCCCTCGCCCCATTTCGAGTGACGAACGCCGTCGCCGATCTTCAGGCCGAGCGACTCAGCGCCTTTCGACGCGAACGGCGACTTCGCAGCACTCTCGCCCTCGAAGGCGCGATCGACGATCCGTTCACGGTGCATATCGATCCGCGACCCGCCAATTCGGCTCGCACCGCGTTGCCGGTCGCTTCGGCTCGCACCGCGTTGCTGGTCGCTTCGGCTTGCGCCGCGTTGCTGGTCGCTTCGGCTTGCGCCGAAGATGCGCCCGCCGCCGGGGTACGAACGGTCGAAGCGGTTGCTGCGGCGGCCCTGACCGCTGATCTCAGTTACCAGATCCGTAGGGATCTCTGAGAAGAAACGGCTCGGCGGGTTGTACTGGGTCATGCCGTTGAGCATGCGGCTCCAGGCACATGTCAGGTGAAGCGCCTGCATCGCCCTGGTGACGCCGACATACGCCAAGCGCCGTTCCTCCTCGAGTTCCCGGGGCTCGCCCAGAGTCCGTATATGTGGAAGAACGCCGTCTTCCATGCCGGTGAGGAAGACGACCGGAAACTCGAGTCCCTTGGCCGAATGAAGCGTCATCAGCGTCACCAGCGACTCGCTGTCGTCCATGTCGTCGGTGTCGGTGACCAAGCTGATCTGCTCCAAGAACTCGTCGACCGTCTCGAATTCGCGGGCCGTGCCCAGCAACTCCATGGTGTTCTCAAGACGACCCTCGGCCTCGATCCCCATGGTCGCCTGCAGTTCTTCGAGGTACCCGGAGCGTTCAAGTGCCTCCTCGATGATGGTTGCCGGACCCGCG
Source organism: Acidimicrobiales bacterium (assembly GCA_965116485.1). Lineage (GTDB taxonomy): Bacteria > Actinomycetota > Acidimicrobiia > Acidimicrobiales > Aldehydirespiratoraceae > VXYK01. The sequence continues at coordinate 999,512 of OZ220692.1, read as the reverse complement.
TCGAGGTCGCGGATCTCCGCGATGATCTGGCAGAACTGTTCAATGCCGGCAGTGGCCCGGCCGCTGACACCTGCGTTGCGGTAGTCCTGCAGCGCTTCTGAGAACGGCATGCCCTGAGAGGCAGCCCAGGCGTCGAGCTTGCTGATCGACGAATCGCCGACGCCGCGTTTGGGCACGTTGAGGACCCGTTTCACGCTCACCTCGTCGGTCGGGTTGACAATGGCCCGCAGATACGCCACCGCATCCTTGATCTCGCGTCGGTCATAGAAGCGGGCGCCGCCCACCAACTGGTACGGAATCCCGACCCGCACCAACTGCTCCTCGAGCACGCGTGACTGGCTGTTGGTGCGGTAGAACACCGCCATCTCGTCCCAGCGCATGCCTTCGTTGGCGTGCAGGCGTGCCAGTTCATCGGCCACGTAGCGAGCCTCGTCATGCTCATCGTCGGCGTGGTAGCGCACGATCTTGTCGCCCCGGCCGCGGTCGGTCCACAGGTCTTTGGGCACACGCCCCATGTTCTGGGCGATCACCGCGTTGGCCGCGTCGAGGATGGACTGCGTCGAGCGGTAGTTCTGCTCGAGCACGATTGTGGTGGCGTCGGGGAAGGCCTTCTCGAACTCCAGGATGTTGCGCAGATCAGCGCCCCTGAATGCGTAGATCGACTGGTCGCCGTCGCCCACGACAGAGACCCCGCGATGTTGCTCCGCGAGCATCAGGACAAGCTCGTTCTGCACCGAGTTGGTGTCTTGGTACTCGTCGACGAGGACGTGAGCGAAGCGGTGGCGCCAGTGCTGCAGCACGTCGGGCTGGGTCCTGAACAACTCGACCGTGCGCATCAGCAGATCGTCGAAGTCCATGGCCGCCGAGGCGACGAGCCGTCGCTGATATTCCAAGTAGATATCGCCGATTCGTTTCTGGAGGAAGCCTTCGGCTCCGTCGGCATAAGCGCTCGCCGATACGTTGTCGTTCTTGGCAGTTGAAATCGTCCCATGGACCGATCGTGGCGCGAACCTCTTGGGATCAAGTTTGAGATCACGGATCACGTAACCGGTCAAACGTCGGGCGTCGGCTTGATCGTAGATCGAGAAGCGGCCCGGGTAGCCGAGTCTGTCGGCATCCCGGCGCAGGATCCGCACACACGCGGAATGGAACGTCGAAACCCACATTCTCTCGGCCACCGGACCCACGAGCCCGGAGACTCGCTCCTTCATCTCGCCCGCAGCCTTGTTGGTGAACGTGATGGCCAGGATCTCGAACGGCGACATGCCCTCGTCGATCATGTGGGCGATCCGGTGTGTGAGCACCCGGGTCTTGCCCGAACCGGCGCCGGCCACGACCAGCAGAGGGCCTCCGGTGTGCAGCACCGCGTCGTACTGAGACGGGTTCAGGCCTTCGAAAAGGGGCGACGCGTCGGGCATCGGCTCACCCTACCCGTGCGCGCTGACACGACGACTGCCGACAGCGGCACGGACCACCCGACCGGCGTTCGCAAGGCTGTCGGCCCCATGTGTCCGCGACTAGATTGGGCCGGTGAGCCAGGCCCAACTCGCTGTGGTTGTGGGCGTCGTAGCCACAGCCGTCACGTTCGTCCAGATCCTGCCTCAGATCGTCCGGCTGCTGCGGATCGGCCGGACTGAGGGCGTGTCCCCGGTATGGGCGGCGATCGGCACAACCGTCAACGCCGGCTGGATCGCCTACGTTGTGGCCGAGGAACTGTGGGTCACGATTCCTGCATGTCTCGTCGGCACGGCCAGCTACGGCATCGTGCTGTATCTGCTCTACCGCAACGACGCGGGAGTGCGAACGGGACTGCTGTTGTCGGCCGTGGTCGCCGTGGCGTGCGTGGTGGTCCAACTGGAGGCCGGCTGGACGGTGCTGGGGACGGTGCTGGGACTCTCCAACGGCCTCTACCTCGGTCCGTCGGTGGTCGCCGCCTGGAGGTCGCACGCGCCGGTGGGAGTCTCCCCGCTGTCCTGGGTCCTCGTGGCGCTCGAAGGCGTCCTCTGGGGCCTTTACGGCGTGTTCGTCGACGCTTCACCCGTCGTCGTCTTCGGAGTCACCGCTGCGGGGCTTGCGGCGCTCGTGCTGTTGCGCCTGTGGGTCACACGCCACCGCATCCGCCACGTCCTGGGTCTCACAGCGAACGGAACCTGAATGCCGAGCGAATAGGCGAGTCAGGGTCAGGCCATCAGCTTGTAGCCGACGCCGCGGATTGTGACGATGCGCTCGGGACGGTCCGGGTTCGGCTCAATCCTTGCTCGGAGCCGCTTGATATGGACATCGAGCGTCTTGGTGTCGCCCACGTAGTCGTAGCCCCACACCCGGTCGATGAAGGTCTCGCGGGTCACGACCATCTGCTCGTTCAGCATCAGCAACGCCAGAATCTGGAACTCCTTCAACGGGAGCCGGACGATCTCACCATCGACGGTGACTTCATGACGCTCGCGGTCGAGCAGCAGCCCGCCGACGCGCAGAACCTGATCGCTGGACTCGGCACCCGAAGGACCGCTGCCCGACCAGCGACTGACCGCAGAACGACGCAGGACCGACCGTATTCGAGCGACAAGTTCCCGCAATCGATACGGCTTCACAACATAGTCGTCGGCGCCGACCTCAAGACCCACGACCGTGTCGATCTCCTCACTCTTGGCGGTGACCATGATGATGGGAACCGAGGACGAAGAACGGATCTCTCGGCAGACGTCGACACCGGATATCCCCGGCAGCATCACGTCGAGGAGAACCAGGTCGGGCTTGCTCTGGGCGAATCGCTCCAGCGCTTCTGGCCCGTCGCGGGCAACCTCGACGAGGAACCCCTCTCGCTGAAGCCCCACACGGAGCGCCTCGACGAAAGACTCTTCGTCCTCCACCACCAGAATGCGAGCAGCGTTGTTCATGCTGTGCTGTTTCCGAGCACGTTGCTTTCGCCGGGCACGTTGCTTGCGCCGGGCACGTTGCTTTCGCCGGGCGCCGCCGGAGCCGCGGAAGCCGGAGCCGCGGAAGCCGGAGCCGCGGAAGCCGGAGCCGCGGACGCTGGAGCCGCGGAAGCCGGAACGGTGTCGTCACCAGGCGCAGCCGGAGCCGCGGAAGCCGGAACGGTGTCGTCACCAGGCGCAGCCGGAGCCGCGGAAGCCGGAACGGTGTCGTCACCAGGCGCAACCGCAGCCGCGAAAGCCGGAGCCGCGGAAGCCGGAGCCGCGGAAGCCGGAGCCGCGGTAGCCGGAGCCGCGGACGCTAGAGCCGCGGACGCCGGAGCGGTGTCGTCGGCGGGTGGGTCGTCACCGCTGTCGGGGATCAGCGGGAACTCCATGGTGAACGTTGCTCCTTCGCCCTCGGTCGACTCGACCGACACGCGGCCTCGGTGATTGGCGACAATGGTGCGCACCATTGACAAACCCAGGCCCGTACCGCCAGTCATGCGGCTGCGCCCTCGATCAACTCGGTAGAAGCGTTCGAATATACGGTCCAAATCCTGACGCGGGATCCCGATACCGCCGTCGGCAACCTCCACCTCAACTTGACCGTGAACCTCGCGGATGCCGACCGACACAGAACCGCCCTCCGGGTTCGAGAACTTGACGGCATTGTCGAGCAGATTGAACATCGCTGAAGTGAGCTGACGACGGTCGCCGCGCACCTGCAAGTCCCCCTCCGGCGCTTCGACGATGATCATCACACCGCGTTGGGATGCCGCCGCGCGCACCCGATCATGCGCTCCATCAACGACACCTTGAACGGCGACCATGGAGAACTCAGAATCGCCACTGTGCTCAATCTGACTGAGTTCAAGCAAGTCCTGCACCGTGCTGGTCAGACGCCCCGCTTCGACAAGCAGACGATTGGCCAGAGAGTCGATCAATTCGGGGTCATGCTCGCCGATCAGCGTCTCGGCAAGCAACGACACCGCTCCTATTGGAGTGCGGAGCTCGTGGCTGATATTGGCCACAAAATCGCGCCGAATAGCGTTGCTCTGCTCCACCTCGGTGACATCGTGAATGAGCGCTATCGCGCCCACAAGTCGACCTTCGGTAAGGATCGGGATCGCCGAGACGAACAACACCCGCCGCGGCGGCCCATACAGAGAAACGCTCTGTTCAACCCTCTCGCCTCTAACTGCCGAGTGGATCAACTCATCAATCTTCTGCGCAATGACGGCTTCGCTGTGCCTGCCCTCGCGGTACCAACCAGCCGAGGTGTTGCTGAAAACGACGTTGCGGTTCTCATCGACAACGACAACCCCCATGTCAATCGCCTCAAGGGCAGCCTCATAGCGACGTTCCGTGCCCCGCAACTGTCGCTCGGCGTCGCTGGCCTCAAGCACCGTCTCAAGGCGCTCGATGGCGGCAACAGGTGATTTCGAAGCTGGCGCAACGACACCTGAAACACGATTGGCGATGCGGTCAAGATGCTGGTTGACAAGCCGCCGTTGCCGAATTCCCACCGCGAGAATCACAACCGCACCCGCCGCCCCTGCCAGCAAGGCGACCACCAGCGCTGTCATGTCGAACCGCTCCTAAGGGGCTGCGCGGACAGGCGAGCTTTTCGAGTTGAAAAAACGTTGTTTCCCGCTCTTGGTTCGCTGCGCTCACCGGGCCGCTCGGGCCACGGCCTCGCTGTCTGAGTCTTCTTGGCCATGAGAATCTGTGATCTATCCGCTCGGCCTCTGAGTCTCGTCTGGGACAACGCCGAATTCGGTCAATCGGGCCTTCGCCCGAAGAGCACCAGAGTGCTCGGGCAACCAACCATCGACCATGTAGCGAACCCGTTCACCCATGTTCACTGCATGGTCACCGATCCGCTCGTAGAATCGGCAGACGAGAGCGAGTTGCACGCCGACCTGCAGATCGAACGCGTGCTCACGGTTGCTTTCGAAGATCGCTCCAATGGCATCGAGATGGAGTTCATCGAGTCGGTCGTCGATGTCGTCAAGAGCTACCGCCAGCCCGCTGTTGCCCTCGGCGTAACTGTCGATCGCCAATCGCATCAGACGCGCGGCCTCCTCGCTCATCTGGGCTATCAACCCCCGTATCCGCGGGCCGAACGAACTGCCGTAGACACGGCGGGTCGCCTGGGCGATGTTGGCCATCAGATCACCCGAACGTTCGATCTCCGCGTTCATCCACAGAGCGGTCGTGATTGCTCGCAAGTCTGATGCCATCGGCTGCTGCAGAGCCAGAAGTTGGTAGCAGCGCTCCTCGAGCTCGACTGACATGGCGTCGATCGCATCGTCATCCTCGATGATCCGCTGGGCTTCGGCCAGATCCCCCGACAAGAACGCCTCGGTGCCGCGCGGGATGCTCTCCCCTACAACCCCAGCCATACGAACGATGGCCTCGCGGACCGATTCAAGCTCTTCGTGATAGGTCTTGCGGAGTTCTTCGGTCACCGGGCACTCCTCTCATCTCATCCAAAGCCCTAATCTCACCCAAAACGACCTGTCACATAGTTCTCGGTCCGCTCATCGGAAGGATTCGAGAATATCTGTTGCGTCGAATCGTATTCCACCAAAATACCGGTCCGGGTATCGGACTCCGGGTTGACGTTCACCGAGAAGAATGCTGTGCGATCGCTCACCCGCGCTGCCTGCTGCATGTTGTGGGTGACGATGACGATCGAGTAGTCGTTCTTCAGCCCGTGCATCAATTCTTCAATGCGCGTCGTGGCGATCGGGTCGAGCGCCGAACAGGGCTCGTCCATCAGCAGAACATCAGGATCAGTCGCTATCGCGCGAGCGATGCACAGGCGCTGCTGCTGCCCACCGGACAAACCCAGAGCGTTGTCATCGAGCCGGTCTTTGACCTCGTCCCACAAGGCTGCTTTGCGCAGCGAGTTCTCGACGATGTCGTCCATCACCGGGCCTTTCTTGGCCAGTCCGGCCACCTTCGGCCCGTATGCGACATTGGCTCGGATCGACTTCGGAAACGGGTTCGGTTTTTGGAACACCATTCCGATCCGGCGGCGCACCTCGACGGCATCCACCTTCGAATCGTAGAGATCGACTCCGTGGTAACGCAGCGAGCCCGTCACCCGTGCGGTCTCGATCAGATCATTCATGCGGTTGAAGCATCGCAACAGAGTGGTCTTGCCGCAGCCTGACGGGCCGATGAACGCGGTGATCTCATGTTCGTGAACCTTCAGACTGGCGTCCCGGACGGCCTGAAAGTCTCCGTAGTAGACGCTCAGCTCCTCAACGTCGAAGACCACGTCGGGAAGCGCTGGGCTCTCCGCTCCCACCTCGACAAGATGCTCAGAATCGGGACCCTCAGTCAGATCATCGATCGCCGTCATGTCGGGCTCCCCTGAGCTTTCGTCTGTCGAATCAAGCATTCTCCCATATGTGGTCCCGTATGTGGAGGTCATCAGTCAGCCTCGCTTCCTCTCGAAACGGTTCCGGAGCAGGATCGCGGTCATGTTCAACAACAACACCAGCACCAGCAGGACAACAATTGCAGCCGCCGCAGCTTCGGCAAAACCCGGATCCCGGCCGCGTTCGCTCACCCACTCAACGATGATTATGGGCAGCGCCGTGAACTTCTCACGCAACCCCGAGGTGTCCCACAGCTCAGGGTTGCGGGTCAGACCCCCAGTGATCGCTCCGACCAGAATCAACGGTGCGGCCTCGCCGATGGCGCGTGACATCGCCAACAACGTGCCTGTCAGGATTCCCGGCGCCGCGTAGGGCAGGATCTGGGTCCACACCATCTCAGACTTGGTCGCGCCCAGACCGTAGGCGCCCTCCTTGAGACCCGAGGGAACCGACCGCACCGCCTCCTGGGCAGTGATGATCACGATCGGCAGCACCAGCACCGCCAGCGTCAGGCCCGCCGACAGCACCGAACGCCCGCCGGTTGCGTCAACGAGCCAACCGAGACCGACGAAACCGAAGATGGTGCTGCGCTCAACGAACAGGAACAGGCCGAGGAGCCCGTAGACGACAGAGGGCACACCGGCGAGGTTCCGGATCACCAGTTCGATCAGCGCCGCCAGGCGGGACTTGGCAGCGTACTCCTCCAGGTAGATCGCAGCCCCGACACCGATGGGGAACGCCGTCAACGCGACGAACACCCCGATCCAGAATGATCCGTACAAGCCCTGCTTCACACCCAGCTTGTCGTCGATCGAACGGGACCGCAACGACCCGTTCAAGAAGTCCCAAGCCCTCGTCGAGAGCTGGGACCAGGCGTCAGCGACCGTGTCGATGAGCAGTACGGCGAGAACCAGCAGCGACACCACCAGAGCGGACAGAATCACAGCTTTGAAGAGCCCGCCGGCCACGTCGGTACGCTTCCGCTCAAAACCGGTGGCGCCTCGTTTGGTAACCGTTCCTATCGTGGAGAAAGTCACGTCATCGCCTCAATACTGCTCACGGATCCGAGTCACGAACCGGTCCCCGATCAAGTTGAGTCCCAGCGTCAACAAGAAGAGCACCAAGCCCACAAAGAACAGGCTCTGGAAGGTCAGGCCCTCACCGACGACCTGATCGGTGCCCGAAGCCAGCGAAGCCATCGCCGACGGCATCGTGAGACTGCCGTCGTAGGGCGAGTAGGTCCTGATCGCGGCATCAGCCGCACCGCCCGCCATGAACACGACCATCGTCTCGCCGAGGGCGCGGGACACCGCCACGATCAGCGACGCGACCAGCCCCGAGACAGCGGCGGGCAGCACCACCCGCACCGTCGTGACCGCGTTGCGCGCACCCAGCCCGGCCGAAGCCTCGCGCAGCGACTTCGGGACCGCCGCCATCGCGTCCTCCGAAATCGACGCCACCAGAGGGATCGTCAGAATCCCCACCCCGATGCCGGCCGTCAGCATCGAACCCCGGCCGCCCTCGCCACCGATGTGGGCCACCACGTTGGGAGCGAGCCACAACAGAGCGAAGAACCCGAGAACCACGCTGGGAAGCCCCGCAAGGATCTCCAGGATCGGCTTCAGAATCGCACGGTGGGTCGGGCGCGCATACTCCGAGAGGTAGATCGCAGCGCCCATCCCCAACGGCGCCGCCACGATCATCGCGATCAGGGTGGTCCACAGGCTCGCCACCAGCAGCGTCGGCATGTCATAGATGCCGCGCCTCGGGAACCATCCGAACTCGCCCCAGGTGGAGGACCAGTCGACGTCACGCATGAAGATCCACGCTTCGGAGAACAGCGCGTAGATGATCAGCAGAGAGACAACCACCGAGACCAACGCCGCGCAGAACATCACATGGCTGATCAAGCGCTCCTTGCGCACCCGGCGCGGCGAACCCGCCAGAGCGGCGAGGCTCAACGCGCCGGGGACCGAGTCAGAAGTCTCCACCTTCAGGTTCGCTCGTCCCAAGCCGCCCGAACCTCGGCCTTGGCCGCATCGGTCAGTTCAACGTAACCGACTTCGCCCACGGCCTGATCGAGGCCGGTATCCATGTAGAAGTCGACATACGCCTCCAGCCCCGGGTTGTTCGCGGCCTTGGCGGTATTGACGTAGACGAACAACGGGCGGCTGAGCGGGTACTCGCCCGACGCGATGGTCTCGGGAGTGGCAGCAACGCATCGGTTGTCGCCGCTGTCGACGTCGAGAAGCTTGACTCCCTCGGCTCCGTTGGCGAACGCAAAACCCACCCAACCGAGAGAATTGGCCGAACCGGTGATTCCCTGCAAGATCACGTTGTCATCACCGGAGGGATTGTAATCGGGTCGGGTCGTTTCGGCTTGGCCGCGTTCGGATGCCGGATGCTCGATCACCAGTTCGACGAACGTGTCGAAGGTCCCGGACTCCTCTCCGGGGCCGAAAATGTCGAGCGGCGCGTCAGGGAGGTCTCCAGCGCCGCCGAGTTCGGCAGACACGGCATTCGCGTCAGCCCAAGAACCGTAGCCGGTCGCCTCAGGACCGGTGAGGGCATAGAGATCGGCGAACGAAACGCACTCCACCAGATCATTGGAGGCGTTGGTCATGACGCCCAGGCCGTCGATTCCGACCTGGAGCTCCACGAAGTCGACCCCGTTGGCAGCGCATTCTGACGCCTCGCTGTCCTTGATCGCCCGCGAGGCATTGGAAATGTCAGTCTCACCGCTGCAGAACAGCACGAACCCATCACCAGTTCCGGGGCCGTCGACAGCGATCAGAACATCGGGATTGACGTCATTGAACAGTTCCTGCACACGCACCGAGATCGGCTCGACCGTCGAGGAACCCGAGATGAAGATCTCGTCCGACGAGCCGTCGGTCGAACCCGAGGACGAACTGTCGGATCCATCGGACCCACACGCCGATGCAACCAGCGACAGACCCACGACAAACACCAGCAGCCGGGTCGCAGTCCGGACCGAACGCCGAGAACGATGCATAGATGTTCCTGTCATAATTGATGTTCCTTTCATAGAGGACGCGCCGGGTTGCGCGACGCTGCTCGGCAGAAAAGCTACGGGAGCCAAACCAAGTCGGAGCCCAAAACAGGTGAAGCGATGATGAACTCCCGGTGAATCACAGCCCTGGCTCCCGCCGCGTCTCCCCGGCCGTCTCTCCCGGCGGTGGAGGGCGCGCAATTAATTCGGTTGACATATAGGCTGAAGTCAGCCACTCTGGTTTTCGCCGGAGAATTTCGGCCGCAGAAAAGGACCGCCATGCACAAGATTCATCGCACCGAGCATCAGCTTCAAGCTGACATTGCCGCGCGCGTAAATGTGCAGACGGTCATGCCGGCTTCCTGGTTTGCCACGAAGCCATATCGCATCTTGCGGCCCTTCGGCACTCCCGCCGGGTAATCAGACCCAACAACGGGAAGTACGCAGAAAGGCCGCTGGCAGTCCCAGCGGCCTTTCTGCGTTGCCCGACCAACAAGTTGCCCACCCAACAAACACACAGCCGCACGAGAAACCCGCCAGACAAGAAACCAACACAAGAAGAAACAACACGGAAGGAGACGGGCCATGTCCACCCTCGTCGATATCACTGAACAACTCCCAGCCACTGGCACCACTTGGGAGACGCACGCGGCCTGCAAGACGGTGGACAACGCCTACGACCTGTTCTTCTCCGACGACATAGGCGAGATCTCCGCTGCAAAACGTGTCTGCGCCGAGTGCCCAGTGATCGCTCCCTGCCTCGAGACTGCTCTCAACAACCAGGAGCAGTGGGGAGTATGGGGTGGGCAGCTCTTCATGAACGGCGAGATGTTGACCGTCAAACGCCGTCGGGGCCGTCCTCCCAAAGTGGCACGTCCCGAGGATCTGATGCCGGTGATTCCGGTGCCGATCCACCTTCGGGAACGAGCGGAACGGCGGACCGCTTGACCGCGCTGATCGACCACTCCCCCAAGAACCCGGGCAACGGCTAACGCGAGCCCCGGTTCTTTGGTCGATCAGCGCGCGCTGCTGACGCCGGGCGCTCTGCTATTGCCGGGCGCAGCCGGAGCCGCGGCCCCAGATGCGGGGCTCTGCTAGCGCCGGGCGCAGCCGGAGCCGCGGATGCGGTCGCGGTTGCGGGGCTCTGCTAGCGCCGGGCGCAGCCGGAGCCGCGGCCGCGGATGCGGTTGCGGTCGCGGTTGCGGTTGCGACGTGCTACGGGCGTTCTGCGCGCTAGCGTTTCAGAATCCCGATGCGCTTGTTCTGTAGATTCGCCGCGGTCCTGCTGACAGTCGTGGTCGTCGCTGCCTGCGGCGACGACGCCTCCAGCGAATTCGGCGAGGCCAATACCATCGAACTCACCGACGGTTCGATGATTCCCGAAACCGAAGACGTCCGGAGCGAACCGGTCGAGGGGTCTATCGGCGGTCTCGGTTTCGCCTCGCTCGTCGGCGACGGCCACGACACGTTCGCGAGCCATCTCGACAAGCCGCTGGTCGTCAACTTCTTCGCCGCCTGGTGCGGTCCGTGCCGGGCCGAGCTGCCGGAGTTTGAGACCGTCTACCAGGAACTCAAGGACGAAGTGAACTTCCTGGGCATCAGCCGCGACTCCTCCGCCGCGCCTTCGCTGGAACTCCTGGCCGACACCGGGGTCTCCTTTCCGTCGGGATGGGACTCCGACGGATCGCTGTTCGGTGATTTGCGCCTGTTCGCCATGCCCAGCACGCTGATGGTCGATCGCGACGGCGTGGTGGTCGAGCAATGGGCCGGCGTGCTGACCACCGAGGGACTGCGCGACCTGATCACGGAGCACCTACTCTGATGCACCAACCTACTCTGATGCACGCACCGCCTCTGATGCTCGCAGGTTCTCTGATGCACAAAGATTCTTAGATGCGCGCAGTTCTGAAATGCACGCGGTTCTGATAGGTACAACGTAATGGGTGTCTACGCCTTCCCCTTCGCGCTGGGTCTGGTCGCCGCGTTCAACCCGTGCGGTTTCGCCCTGCTGCCCGTCTACCTGTCGTATTTCCTGGGTGTCGACGGCGACAAGAAAGCCAGTCGGCTGGCCACCATCGTGCGCGGCCTGGTCGTGGGCCTGGTCATGACCGCGGGATTCATCGCGGTGTTCGGAATCTGCGGCGTGGCCTTCGAGACGATCGTCAACGAGGGCACGGTGTTCGAGTACACCGGTTACGTGACGATCGCGATCGGCGTGCTGATGCTTCCCCTCGGGGTCTTCATGGCGCTCGGCAAGGACTTCGTGCTGCGGCTCCCGAAACTGAACCTCGGAACCGGCAGCCGCGACCTGTCATCGGTCTTCCTCTTCGGGGTGAGCTACGCCGTCGTGTCGCTGTCGTGTACCATCGGGCTGTTCCTGTCGTCGGTCACAACGTCGTTCACGACGGACGGATGGTTGGAGGGATTCGGCAACTTCCTCGCTTACGCGCTGGGAATGGGCGCTCTGATCACCTTCCTGACCATGAGCCTGGCACTCGCCAAGACCGATGTGGCCAAAGGGATGCGGCAGGTGCTCCCGTACGTGGGCCGTTTCTCAGGTTTGGTGCTCCTCGTCGCCGGTCTCTATCTGATCGACTACGGCTACTTCGAGATCCGGGTGCTGTCGGGCAGCGACTACTCGAGCCCTCGGGTGGACCGCTTCCTGGAGATGCAGGCGGCCGTCAACAACTGGATCCAGGACACCACCCCCGAACGGATCGCGGTGATCAGCGTCCTCGGCGTGATCGGCGCGTTGATCATCGGCTGGCGGGACCTTGAAAGCGACAGAGTCAAGCGGATCAGCGTCAGCGCCGGTTACATCTGCAGCTACCTGATAATCGAGTTCCTGTTCAACGAGGGAGAGTTCATCTTCCTGCCGCTGGTCCGCTTCATCGGGGGTTGGCCGCTGCGGATCGCCCACTGGTTCAGCGACCCGCTGCGGTTCGGCGTGCCCATCGAAGCGGCCTTGACGGCACTCGTCGTCTGGCTTGTGTGGCGGCAAATCGCTCGACATCTCCGCGCCAGATACGTGCGCGCTCGCAACCCTCTCTCCCCAGAGCCAACCGAATCAGGGGGCTAGACGCTCGACGGGCTAGACGCTCGACGATCCAGGCGTCGGATTCGAGACGGTAACGGATCCGGTCGTGAAGACGGCCAAGACACCCCTGCCAGAACTCAACGCTTCGGGGAGTGACCAGGCGCCCGCGCCGCCGACGGGGCCGCGGGACCTCGTGGAGACACAGATCTCCAGTTCGACAACACGGGCCTCGACTGCGGCGCGCGACCAGAGCACAGCCGACTGCTCACTGGCACAAGCGCCGATCTGCGCACCCCTGCCCCGCACCGCGGTGAGGGATGTGATGGGTGTTATTGGGTTGTGATGGTGAAGGCTATTTGGAAGGTGCCGGCCTGGTCGCCTTGGAGTCGTCGTTGGGTGTAGGCGGTGGCGGTGAGGGTGTATTGGCCTGGGGGGAGGGGTTGGCCGTGCAGTTCGATGTCACCGCTGTAGGTGTCGCCGTGCAGCGAGTAGGGGGCGTAGCTCTCGGTTCTGGGCCCATAGGACACGGGTCCGGTCAGCTCGAAGCTGACGCTGCCCACGCTATGGCCATCGACGATCGCGGCCTCGATCGCGAAGCTCCCGGTGTCGGGGCTGTCGAGCGCGACGGTGTCGCCGTCGGCCAACGTGGCGATCAGGGACTGGTCGGCGGCGTTCACCAGCCGGAACCCCGCCAGCGAACCCGTTTCGGACACCTCGGGGGCGTCGGGGTCCTCGGTGACGGTGAAGCTGATCTCGAGGGTGCCCATCTTCCAGCCCCTGAGCCGGGTCTGGGACCATGCCGTGGCCGTGAGGGTGTACTCGCCTGCGGGCAGCGGCCGGCCGCTGAGACGCATGTCGCCGTCGCCGGAGTCGCCGTGCAGCGAGTACGGGGCCGAGTTGTCGGTGACGGGCCCATAGGACACCGGCCCGGTGAGCTCCAAGCCGACACTGCCCGCATTGTGGCCCGCGACGAGGTCCGCGGAGATCGCGAAGCTGCCGGTGTCGGGGTTCGCGAGCTCGACCGTGTCGCCGTCGCCGAGGGCAGCGACCAGCGACTGTTCGGTCGCGTTCACCAAGCTGAACCCCCGCAGCGGCCCCGCCTCATGGGAGTCAGGACCCGGCGCCACCGCCACATCGCTGAAGTGGACGTGGCCCGCAGCGTACATCGCGATCCGGTAGCGCTGCTGAGGCGCGTCGGCATCGGCGCCGGAGTCGTTGAAGCTGTAACGGGTGGTGGCGCGGTCCCAGCTCACCTCGCCCACCTTCTGCCATTTGCCCCGAGTACTGCTCGACGACACATCACGCTGAACCTGCACATAGTTCACAGCACCCAGCCACGCCGGCTGGGTGGGGATCTCCCACGACAGATCCACCCCTCCGCCGTCGTCGGGGTCGGCCCACGCAACACTCAGATCACGCGGCGCCACCGGCGGCTCGGACTGCGTCGACACCTCCAACGTCTCGGAGAACGCGTCGCCCTGATCCTCGGTCGCCAGGCGCACCGAGAACCGGTACTGCGTGCCCGACTCCAAACCCCCAACGGTATGGGTCCACGACGAAGCCGCCGATGTGTCCGGGTCGGACTCGATGTCCCACGACTGCGCCACCTCGACCCCGCCGTCGCCGTCGTCGACGAGCCGCTCGAGATACATGTCACTCACGTACACCTCGTCGGGCTGCGCGGGCAGCACCCAGCGCAACGTCACACCCCGATCCGTCGACGACCCCGACAAACCCACCGGCTCCAACGCCGGCGCCCACGGCGGCGGCTGCGTCGGCGAGTCGGGCACCGACACCGACACCTCGGAACTGGGCTCGCTCAAAGAGCCGTCAGTGGTAACGGTCTTGACTGTGTACACGTAGCCGGCGCCTTTCTCCACGTCCGTGTCGGAGAACACCGCAGCCCCGCTGGTAGACCCCAGCAGTGAGAACTCCTCCTCGCCGTCGGCGCGGCGCATCACCTGATAGCCCGCCACCTCGGCCCCGACAGGGTCGGCCGGCTCCCACCACAACAGCACCGAGGGCGACTCCCCGACCTTCACCGCCAACGACACGCCCTCAGGCCACGGCACCGCAGCCGTCGAGGCGGTTGGTGCCTCCCCCGCCTCAAAGGCCCTCGCCGCATTGCGCGCCCACGCATAGTCGAACATCTTGCAACCGTCATAGAACAGATGACTGGTGAGGGTGTCCGGGTCGTCCCAGACGATCTGCGAGCACACCCCCTGGGAGCGCGACAGTTTGAAGCACATGTGCCCCGAAGCGTTGGACGACGCAAACGACGAAAAGGAGACGGTCCGCGTCAGCCCTGTCCCGCTGGTGACGAAGTCCATGCAGCTCACATCGCCGGCGGAGAACTCGCCGATCGACGCCGGGTTGCCGCACACCGGCCGCCCGATCGACGCCACGCACGTTTTATGTGCGAACGAACCCACCGCGAGATCCACCTCATCGCCGGACAGAGCTAACGCGGCGCCCCGCCCGAACTGGCCATTTTGGCCACCCATCTCGATCTTGACGTAGTAGTCGACCTCGTTGGCGGGAATGAGGTTGCCGTTCGCGTCCCAAGGCTCATGCCAGCTCGCGTCGCGGTCGACGTAGAACGGCAGCACCGGTATCCACCTGGTGGTGGCCTGGCTGAACGACCCGTCGGTGCCGAAACGGAGGATCGTGTACCGGTACACCTCATAGAGACGGGTCTTGCGGTCGATCCAACCGCCCTCAACCGGCCCGACGTTCGTCTCCTGGCGCGGAGCGCCGTCCCACGCCTTGGCCAGCTCCGGCACCGACGTGTCCAAATCGCCCACAATGTCGTATATCGCCTTGTCGTTGGTGGCGTCGGGATAGCCGGGGATGCGGTCCTCCTCGAAACGCCCGTCCTCGCGCCACAACTCTGTGCGGACCACGCAATGGTGGTTGTCCGCCGCGGCCCACGCCGGCACCAAGAACTCCCGCCGAGACCCGTCAAAGCTATGGAGTCCCGGGATCCCGTGACCGTAGGCCCCGTTGGACAGACCATCGCTGTAAGGGGTGTTCAACGACACCGCGCCGGGCGTACACGGCTTGGGCAAGCGCGGCGGCTCGCGGTGGACGCGCACCCTGTGGCCGTCGAATTCCTCGACGAGGTGGGACGAGGGGGACGAGGGGAACGCCACGCCGACCCACACGTCGTGCCAGCCGCCTTCGCGCAGGTCGACCTGGATGGCGGCCCGACGCGTGTCGGCGTCGTGGTAGGCGTAGACCGCGTCCCACTGGGCTTGGGCGTCGATGTAGTCCTCGTCCAAGTCGGGTGCTTCTTCGCCGCGCACCACTTGGCGGCTGTTGGCCGCGATGGGGGTGATCGTCACCTCGTCAACGTCGGTGCCCACGTAGATGTCCCAGCGGTCGTCGTGCTCGTCGTACTCCACCCGCCCTGCGCTGGAGCGCACCTCGTGCAGCTCGTCATCGAACAGCGAGAATTCGCAGTCACGGTTGAAACTCGCCTCGACATGGAGCTCACCGGTCAGCTTGGTTTTCACCGCGGATATCACCCTGTTGCGGGCGGTTTGGCTCCCATATGACGTCCCCGAGAAGTCCACGAACCGCAGCGAATCCTTGGGGCCATCGAGACGTTCCGCGAGACTCGCCGCACTGGCCGTGTCGGGGGCGGTGAAGCTGTTGCACGCAAGGTCCAGCCGCTCCAAGGTGTCCAGGCCCCGGAAGATGTGCTGGGGCAGCGAGGGGAGCTGGTTGGCGCGGAGGAACAATCCCCACAGTGATGTGGAATCCGAGTCGGCGAGCGGTTTGAACAGATCCTCGGGCAGCGACGACAGGGCGTTGTCGGACAGGTCCAGCCATACCAGGCCGAAGGGTCCGACAGTTACGTCATTGCCGTCGACCACGAAGGTATCGCCCTTGAAGAAGTCCACATCCAGCGACGTCAGGCCGTTGCCCGACAGATCCAGGAATTCCAGAGAGTCGGCCAGGTCGAGCAGGTCTGTGTCCAAGCTGGTCAGGCTGTTGTCGGAGAGGTCCAGCCCGAGGAGCAGCGCCTGACTGTCGAACACGCCCGCGGGCAGCGACGACAAGCTGTTGCCCGACAGGTTCAACTCATCCAAGGAGGCGAGTCTGTCGAACACGCCCGCGGGCATCGACGACAAGCTGTTGCCGGACAGATCCAAGCTCGTCAGCCCCACGAGCTCGTCGAACACGCCGGCGTCGAGCGACGACAAGCTGTTGCCGGACAGATCCAAGCTCGACAGCCCGGCGGGCCCGTGGTCGAACACGCCCGACGGCAGCGACGACAAGCTGTTGTCGGACAGATCCAAGCTCGCCAGCCCCACATATCCGAAGAAGGCGGACGGATGCAACCCGCTCAAGCCCGTGCCGCCCAGGTTCAGCTCGAAGAAGGCGGACGGGAGCTGGAGTGAGAGATCGAACTCATACAGCTGCGCCATGCCGTCGAACAGGTCCCTGTTGAGCTGGCCGTCGGTCGCGCCCAGCGGGTTCCGGCTCAGGTCCAGCTTCACCAGTTCGTCGAGGGGGTCGAAGAGCGCCTGCGACAGATCCGGCTCGTCCAGATCGTTGCCCTGCAGCATCAGCTGCTCCAGATTGGGCACGTAATTGAACGCCCACGGCGCGACAGTCTCCAAGCCGTTGCGCTCCAGCGACAAGATCTCCAACTTCTCAAGCGAAGCGTTAGCGCTGCCGGAGTAGCCGAAGAACTCACCGGCGATCAGATCGGACAGCTCGTTGCCGCCCAGATAGACCTCTCGCAGCGTGCCCTGCACCGGAATGAAGAAATACCCGGCGACCGACTCGATCCGGTTGTCGCTCGCGTCGAAGACCTCCAGCGAATCAAGATGATCGAACAACTGCCGGTTGTCCAAGTTCGAGATCTGATTGCCGCGCACCGACAAGTGCAACAGCCCGTTCAACCCTTCGAACACGTCAGGCGTCAGCTCAGACAGAAGATTGTCCTCCAACACCAGCGTCTCCAACCCGCTCAGATCAGTCTCCCCAGCGAGAATGTTGCCATCGTCATCATAAGAGTCGAACACGTGCTCAGGCACCCCGCGCAACGCGTTGCGGCCCAGATCCAGCACCACCAGATCCGGCAGGCTCGCGAACGCGTCGTCCTCGATGCCGCGGATCCCGTTGCCCGACAACACCAGATGCGTCAGCGACGGCACCCCCGAAAAAGCCAATCTGGGCAACACCTGCAACGCCGGCGAGTCCTCGATGTGCAGCGCGAGCAAAGCGTCCAGACCCGCGAAATCAGCCGGATCGATCGCGAACCGTCCATAGCCCCGCACACCCAGAAAGTCGATGTCGTCCAGCTCGTCCTCGTCCACCGCCGAACAACTGAAACTGGCGCCGCCCAACGCCACCTCGATCGCCTTCACCACCGCCGGATCGCGTCCGCAGATCGAGATATCAGCCGCCCCCGCCGGCCCCGCAACCGG
The DNA here is from genome assembly GCA_965116485.1 of Acidimicrobiales bacterium. GTDB lineage: Bacteria > Actinomycetota > Acidimicrobiia > Acidimicrobiales > Aldehydirespiratoraceae > VXYK01. The sequence goes on along the minus strand of OZ220692.1, from coordinate 981,714 downwards.
CCCCGCCGCCAACAAAGACCCCAGCAGACCCACCGCCAACAAACACCCAACACGCCTGCGCCCGCGCTCACCCCCAAATCGTCCGCTAAACCACATCACGAGAACCCTTTCCAAGTGCTGAGTCGTTCCTGTTCCTGCATCCAGCCCACGGCTAAAAGCTAGCGACAACTATACCCCCCCCCCCCCCGATGTCTACCACCTCGGCGCTGAACCATCAATCACGTCGGGGCTTCGCGCGGCGGATCGCCAGATTCCCGCGCGCCCGCGATTCCCGTTCCCGAGACACCTCCGCCGAGTCAGGGGGGCTAGGCGTTCAACGATCCAAGCATCCGTTTCGAGACGATAGCGGACCCGGTCGTGAAGACGGTCGGGGCGGCCCTGCCAGAACTCCACACATTGAGGGGTGACCAGATACCCGCCCCAGTGGGGCGGTCTCGGGATCTCATCGGGGTACCGCTCTTCCAGCACCGCCACGCTCGCCTCGAGTTCAGCCCGCGAGCCGAGCACGGCGGACTGCTCACTGGCACACGCCCCGAACTGTGCGGCCCTCGGACGGCTCGCGAAGTACGCGTCCGATTCCGCCTCGGGAACGCGGCTGACCTCGCCGACAACCCGAACCTGCCGCTCGATCTCACGCCACACCATCGTCAGCGCGGCGCGTCCGGTTGCTTCGAGTTGGACGCCCTTGGCCGAGGTGCGGTTGGTGTAGAACACGAACCCGCGGCTGTCGACGCCCTTCAACAGGACGGCGCGGGCATCGGGCCGGCCCTGCGCGTCGACCGTCGACAACACCATGGTGTCGGCGAGGTAGGGGTTGACGTTCTGCCAAAGGTCGAACCATTCACGGAACTGCACGATCGGGTCTTCAGCGACGTCTGAGACGTCAAGACCGGCGCGCCCGAACTCCTCACGCATCGCGGCCATGTCCATCAGCGGAGCCTACTGTTTGCGACGTGAGCGCTGGTCGTCAATGGGTGGTTGCGGGAACAGCTCCGTGAGAGCGGCCTTCCCCGCGTCCTCCCGGAGCTCCTCTGGTTCTTCGCGCTCTGCCTGAAACACATAGGCCTTGAAATCAGACGCGTCTACGGGACCCCGAAGGATGTTCGCCGCTTCCCAAAGCATCGATTCCAGGCTTGCTTCGGTTTTTGCCACTGCGTTCTTTCTGCTCGTCATGATTCTTCAACAGATTGAAAGATTGTTGCGGAGTGGTGAGTCAACCACTCTCAGATGCCTTCTCGCGCTTGCGCTTGGCGAGACTCTCGCGGATAAGGTCTTGTGCCTCACGGGCGCTCAAGTCAAGGAAACCCGCCGGCCAATCGTCACCTATACCACCGTAGGGGTTGATCTTCGGCTCTCGGTAGGACGTGACACCGTCGTGGCTCTCGGCAAAGACCAGCCTTATCAGATCATGGGTGTCATCCGTTGGATCACTTGCAATCCGGTATCGAAGACGATTCACGAGGTGCTCGCTGTGCGTCTCAACGACCAGTTGACGACCTGATCGCGCACACGCCAGCAAAAAGTCGGCGAGCTTCTGCTCAAGCCGTGGGTGAAGGTGGAGCTCCGGCTGCTCCAGAACCACGAGCGTACCTGGCTGGGCAAGCAGGCAGAGCAGAATGACCGGCAAGACCTGACTAACACCAACCCCAACAGAGGTCAGGTCAACCTCACGTTCAAGTCCTGGCGGGGTAACGCTGAGGCCGATACCCATGCGTCCGCGATCCTCCGACCGTGCATTGTCCGCAAGCTCGAACTCCCGTAGCCATTGGTCCAATGCATCGCCGAGTTGAGCCCGTTCGCCGTCGCCCTCATTGGGCATCAATACTCCGGTCCTAGCCTGAGCATGGAGAACAGCCGCCGAGTACTCACCATTCGCTCCGAGATCAAGCTTCGACGGGCCCGGGTCATAGAGAACGTGGGGCGCTTCGCGGAGTGGACCCAAGTAGCGGACACTGTCGCTGAAGAAGCGTTGGGTGACCTGCCCCATACGCGAGAGGGCATCTCCCGATGACCCTAAATGCTCGACAAGGGCGGTTTCTCCAATCCAAGATTCACCCTCGAAGCGCTTACGGAGCTCCTTGCGGAACCGAGCTTCCCCCAACTGAACCATGCTCTTGGCGATGGCAACGCGTTCTTCCTGAGAGAGTTGGCCCAAGTCGCGGTACCACTCACGATCGAGTAAATCACCGGAAACTTCCAACCGCCGCCTTTGCAGCGGTTCCGCAATGCTAGGGGCTCTGCTGTTCGAAAAGTCCCGCTCTTGAATATCAGAATGCGCCTTCTCAACGGCGGTATGGCTAACGGATCGCTTCTCGATGGATTCGATATCTTCTGCAGCGATCGGTTGTTCGCCCAGTATCTCCTTTTCAAAAAGCGTCGCCGCGGTGTTCCACCAAATCTCAGCGACTTGATCCAGCTTCTTGACTGACCGCATGAGGACTTGTGGCACTCCCCCTGCCAGCACCACCGCATCCACCGGACCTGATGTCCCCGAAGTCCAGTCCTGTACCCGGCCACTAACCTCGATCGCTGCTCGCCTCAGCGGGAACCGCCCTCTTCGTCCGAAGTCCATCGGATCGACGCTGTCAAAGTCGGGCGCGAAGCCGCTCACGTCACACGTAAGGTCTCGCGTTCGTTCACCAGAATCAGGGTCCAACGAGTCGATCTCTACTTGCAACGACAAAATCCTGGCAAAACCGCCGCCGGTTTCTACCCCGTCCGGCGAGTCGCCGAGAAACGCACGCCAACCAAACTCGGTCATTGAACGGTCTGTTGGGATGGTTGGTATGTCAGCTCCAAGGAACCGCGGACTCCCGTGACGGCGCGGGTCGGCGAGCCGAAAGGCAACTTCCATCGGCTCACGCGTTCGACTCGACAAGAAGTTCCGCGTCTCGTCGAAGGTCCCCAACCGGACGAATTCGCCGTTCAACGGAAACTCTGCGCTTCCGGTACGGGATCGAACCGCTTGGGTTACAGCGAGAATCGCCTGCAGAAGAGTACTCTTACCAGAGCTGTTGGCCCCAACTACCACGGTAAGGGGCCGAAGGTCGACAGCGGCTTCGGCTACAGACTTGAAATCTCGCAGTTCGATCCTTCTGAGTTGGTACGGGTGTTGCATACCTTTGGTCATGGCTTCACCAATTCCTCTGTTCCCAAGTAGTGGATAGTGTCAAGTCCTTCGACCTTGTCCAGATGCGCAGCCGTCAACCACCCGCAGGGTCCGACATCTACACCACACACACCAGTTGCCGAGTTCAGAAGAACCTCCTGAAGACTCAAGAACACGTCACCTCCAAGGTCGCCGAGGTCAAACCACGCGTCGATATCGAGCGCCCCGGCGTCCAACAGCAATTCGAGGTCATGGTCTTCAACCGACAGGTCCCGCGTAGCCGACCAATGGACGAGTTCGCCGAGAACGGTCTCCGCATCGTCAACGTGATCCCACTGCTCGGGCCGCAGGAGACTCGGGTGGACTCGCCAGATTTCGCCCTGGTCCAGGTGAGCTTCAATACAGTCGCTTGCAAGGTGCCGCAACGCTTTACCTTCGGACTCCTTGAACGCCCACCTCCGGTCGAGAAGGCCCGTAAGTCGGGTGCCGTGGTGGATACCTGCTTGGTTGCGGCGAGCGACGGATTCGTCGTCGCGTTCAGCGGCCCAGTTCATAATTGCGTCGACAAACTCCCCGCGAATGTGCCCGACTATCGCTCCAAGCTGGAACACCCACACCGCAGATCGCAGATCGGTTTGCACAACGACGTCATACGGTGCCGCCGAGTCCGCGGCAAGGACGATTGCGTCGTGGTCGGTGGCGAATTCCGTTGCGGAGTGAACGAGCATCACATCGGCAAATTCACCGTCCTCGACCACCTTGAGGACGAGCACGATTCTCGAATCGGTCTGTTGATGAGACAGAGGCGTGACAATTCGGAGATCACCCAAGGCGACTCGACCAGCGGTTCGCTCATCGGCCGATGGGGTATCGTCTTCGACCGGTCGCTCAGCGAGAGCCCGCTTCAGCACTTCCGGCACTTCACTCATCTTGTGACTCCAACCCCACGAGCTCATCAAGCAGCAGTTGAGTCGCCTCCGTGTGTAGTTCAGGGGGAACCTGGGAGATCAAACTCGTCTCAACCATTATTATCGCTTCTTGTTTTCGATCTGCGAGCCACGGCCTTGATCGCCCAAGCTGACGCGCAAGTTCAACATCTGACACTCCGTAGGCTTTGCCGAGTAGCACGACTCGATGGGCGGAGCTTAGGTCGGTCACGAAGTCGCTGATTGTGTTCCTCATTTCTGAGCGTTGTACTTCCAGTTCGGGGGTTGAGCGTTGGACATGATCCTCCTCATCCCCATGAAGGATCGTTGGAAGCCAAGCTGTCAACGTGATCTCGAGAATGCGACGTACATCACCCAACGAGATTCCCTCGAAAGCAACCACAAGCAAGCGCAACAGCTCGCTCAGATCCTTCTCACGATAAACCTTCGACTCCCGTTCTGCGGACGGTCTTGATGCCAATCTCGGAATGGGGTCGATGATGAGCGACCCACGCCGGAGCTGAGCGCCTTGCAAGTCACCTGGTTCACGACCGCCCTCTGCGCTTGTGATGAAGCTGGCCTCGCCTGAGCCCCTTACGCTGAACTCCGGCCCTTGAGCAAGTTTACCGATTCGGGCTAGTAACCGATCCACCACCGTGGTCGCACGTCGATAAGACAGCATCCTGCGAACTTGGAACGCTAGGAGACGGCTGAGTGAGTCCTCATCCGTTGCCAGACTCAGTACATACTCGAGTTGGTTCTCGCTGATCAGGCGGTGCAGTGCGATGTCTTGGGCGAGGTCACGGATAGCCTCTTCGGACCATCGCTCCGAGTTGTTGTAGACCTCAGGCGGGTAATTTCGTGCAACGCGACCCGCAACCTCAATGAACAAGGTCCAGAACCGAGACCCGATGCCGTCCCGCTCGCACTCCTGGACCAGTGCCTGAAAGCTCACAACGCTCCGGCCTTCTTGAGTTCTGACAGGAGCCACTCCGCATCGGGTTCGCGACAAGAGAATGTGTCTTCACACAGCGCCGTTGCCGGTACGACTACGAGCTTGTCGTATACGATCCATCCGTCTTTGTCCAGCGCACAGGTACCTAGTTCGCCATCATGAACGTGCGCTGGATGGCTAAAAGCCGTTTTGCCCGAGGTCGTTCGGGCGTACAAGGTCGCATTGGGCCCGTGACCGCCGGCCAGAACGACCGGCCGCCCACGTCCTTCAAAGCGCTGCGAAAAAAGACCACCGCCAAGAATGCTGACATCTTCGTGCGGCACACAGAACCAGCTCGCGGGGCCGTACGCGAACTCTTCACCCAGTTTCCGCCGCAACTCGTCCCACACCGCCGTCTATATCCCTTTCTCTGCCAACCACAAATCTTCAGTCTAGTTGCCTCCGCCTTCCAAGCCGGTCTCGTCACTCTAAGCGCTGTTCATGTCGACTGGCGCCTGGTCAGCTCGGGGCCGGAATCTTGGTCAATCCGCCGAGGTAGGGGTGCAGGACTTCGGGCATCTCGATCGAACCGTCGGGTTGCCGGTAGGTCTCCACGATCGCGGCCCAGACCCGCGGGACCGCCAGCGCCGAGCCATTGAGGCTGTGAACGAACTGGGTGCCCTTCGCTCCCTGTGACCGATAGCGGATATTGGCTCGCCGACTCTGATAGTCGGTACACCACGAAACCGACGAGACCTCGAGCCAGCGATCCACACCAGGGGCGAAGACCTCGATGTCGAAGGTGCGTGCGCCCGCGCCGCTGATGTCGCCGCAAGCCAGGTCGAGCACCCGATGAGCCAACCCCAGGTCGCGAATGGCGCTCTCGGCCCGGTCGAGGATCTCCATATGCATGTCGTGACCTTGCTCAGGGGTGCAGAACGCGTACATCTCGACCTTGTCGAACTCGTGGACCCGCAGCAGGCCGCGGGTGTCGCGGCCTGCGGCGCCGGCCTCGCGTCGGTAGCACGAGGTGTGAGCCATCAGCCTCATCGGCAGTTCGTCCTCGTTGAGGATCTCACCGCTGAACATCGAGGTCAGCGAAACCTCAGAGGTCGGAATGGCCCAAAGGTCGTCGCGCTCGATGTGGTACGCATCATCAGTGAACTTCGGCAGATGACCGCTCCCGATCATCGTGTCGGACTTCACCAGGGTCGGCGGCCGCACCTCTTCAAAGGCGTCACGGTTGCGCTCGAGACCGTAGGCGATCAGCGCACGCAGCAGCCGCGCGCCGTCGCCGCGGTACATCACGAACATCGAGCCCGAAATACGCACCGCTCGATCAACATCAAGAATCTGCAGCTGTTCACCGATCTCCCAGTGAGGAACCTTCTGATGGCCGCCATGTGCGTCGGGGTCGTAGCCGGAGCTGCGAACTTCGACATTGGCGTCCTCGGTCAGCCCGTCGGGGGCGTCTGGCGACGGCATGTTGCTGACGTTGAGCAACAACTCCCGGAGCTCGGCCGCGAGCTGCTCGCAGCGGTCGTCGAGAGATTTCTCCTGGGCACCGAGTGAGCGGCTGTGATCAGCGAGAACGTTTGCCTCGTCGGCCTTGCCCTGAGCGTGCAGTGCCCCCACCTGCTTCGAGGTCTGGCGAATCTCAGAACGAATCTCGTCGCGCTCGGTTGACGTTGTGCGCAGACTGGCATCCAACTCCACGATCTCGTCGATCGACGATGTCGGCTCCCCGCGGCGCGCGATAACCGCCTTGACAGCTTCGGGGTCCGAGCGGATCAGCTTGATGTCGAGCATGGCCGTTGACGGTATCGCCCGATCAAGAGCTTACGCTCATCGGTTTACTCGGAGCTCTCGGTGCCCGTTTCGGCCTGTTTCTGAATGCCGATTCCGAGGTGTCCCTCAATACGCGCTAGACGCTCTCGAACATCGCTGAGAGCAGCACTCAAAGACATGTGGTCGCCACGCAACTCATCGATATCGCCACGCAACTCAGTGCGAAGATCCCTCATCTCGCCGCGCAACTCAGTGCGAAGATCCCTCATCTCGCCGCGCAGCTCGACGCGGGTGTCGTTGTTGAGCTGGACCATGAGGCTGCGAGTCTTGGAATTCTCACGCGACTGCTGCCACGAATTGCCGAGCACTGCGACGAACAGCGCCGAGACCATTGTGAGTAGCGCTGCGTCCATAGCGACACTCTACTCGGATGCAGGAGACTGTCAACTGAATAACATGAAAATGTATCGAATAATCGCGAAAGAGATACAGCAGTCGAGCCGACCTCGTCGGCAAGTCACGTCGGGGCTTCGCGTGGGAGCTCGGGGTTCTCATCGAACGCCCGTTGCACATCGCCGAATGTGAGATCACCCGTGAAAACAGCCGCACCGACACGCTCCGGTTTCGGCGGGGGCTGCCTGCGGGTGCGCCGAGCCACGAGATCAGCCTCACGGCGCCCGGAGGTGAACCGGAAGTAGCGGATGGTGATGAGCGCCCAGAGGTAGAAGCCCCCGATGACTTTCATCACCGCACCGGCGGCCTGCTGGTCGTCGGTCGGCGAGATCCCCCAGAGCGGTTCAGCATGGTCATAAGCGGAGTAAACGACTCCTTCGGCGAAGGTCAACCAGCCTGCAGGCACCGTCGGCACGATCGAGCTGGCGAACAGGTAGACCATCTTTCCCGGCTCGCTCATCTGAAGCTCTGGAAGCGGACCCACCACCGGGAACCACATCAACAACGCCGAAAAGAACACCGCAAGATGAATCGTGTAATGGAAAACCCCGTTCTCAACCGACAAGTTCACGACCGCGGACCAGTGGGACAGGATCTGCAGGGCATTGAAAATGACCGCCGCGACAACGGGCCGGGTCAGAACCCGCAATGCTCGCGACCCCACGCCACCGTCGATCACGACCAAACGAGCCAACCACTCAGGCATCGCCAGCAGCATCAGCGGCGGCACGATGAAGGCGATCAGCAGGTGCTGAACCATGTGGACCGAGTAGAGGTACTCCTCGGCGATGTCGTGCATCGGCCAGTCCGCAGCAACCCACAACAGAAACACCCCGAGCGCGAAACAGCGTTTCTGACGTTTCGTGACGATGGTCTGCCCAGCGGGCACCACCATTGGTCCAATGTGGCGAACGGCGTAGTAGCCGAGCACCACGATCCCCGCGATGAGCATCCAAACCGCAGGATGGGCCTCAAACTCCCAAGGCCCGTCCATTCAGATCACGCCCAGAACTCAAAAGCTGCAAGGGCGGCAACGTACACGCCGACTGCGAGCAGCAACCCGCCGACGAACATCTTGGAGAAGATCGGGTTGTCGAACTTCAGGTGCATGAACCAGGTCGCCACCAGCCAGAACTTGATCACCATCATTATCAGCAACGACGGGATCAAGAAACTGCCCCAGTCAAGTACCGACTCGAAGTAGGTGAACACCTCGACAGCGGTGATCACCGCGAGAATCAGGGCGATCTTGACGTAAGCCCAGTCCGACGGGTGCTCGTGTTCGGAGTGTTCGTGCTCGGCGTGCTCCTGCTCGGTGCCTTCGTGTTCAGAGGTGGTCGTGCTCATGCGTTACTCCAAACCCTCTAGGCCGGAACCAGATAGATGACAGTGAAGATGAAGATCCACACCACGTCGACAAAGTGCCAATAGAGACCAACAATCTCCACGGTCTCAGCGTGCTTCGGTCGGAGCTTCCCCTGCCAGGAGGCGACGAACAACGACATCAGCATCACGATGCCGAGACTGACGTGGACCCCGTGGAAACCCGTCAAAGCGTAGAACGCGGAACTGGCCGGATTGTTGGTGAAGCCGACCCCCTCCCGCAGGAAGCTGGTGAACTCGTACACCTGGCCACCGATGAACACGCCGCCGAGCATGCTCGTTGCCAGCAGCCAGACACGCGCGCCGTGGTTGTCGCCCCGAGTCAGCGCGGCGAGCGCCAGCACCATCGTCAACGAACTCATCAACAACACGAACGAACTGATCGACGTGAACGGGATGTCGAAGACGTCGGTCGGGATCGCCAGATTGTCCGGGCCGCGACGGGTCTTGTAGAGCAGGTAAGTCGAGATCAGGCCTCCGAAGAGCAGACATTCCGAACCGAGGAACAGCCACATCGCCAGCTTGGTGTTGGAGATCCCCGTGGAAGGCCCGTGCGCGTTGCTGTCGCCGTGCGCGTTGCTGTCGCCGGGCGCTGTGCTGTCGCCGGGCGCAGCCGGAGCCGCGGCAGTGGGGGCAGTGCTGTCGCCGGGCGTGGCCGGAGCCGCGTCGGTTGTGTCGTCGAGGGTCTCAGTTGCTTCAGTTTCTGTGGTTGCTGCTGCCATGGTCACTCACCTCCCTGCTGGGTGCTGTCGCCGGGCGCAGCCGGAGCCGCGGCGTTGCTTTCGCCGGGCGCGGCCGGAGCCCCGTCGGCAGTGGCGTCGTCGTCACCGTCATCGTGGTCGTCGTCGTCATGGTCGTCGTCGTGGTGGTCGTGGGTCGCGTCGGGGTCGTCGACCGGCTCGAGGGCCCAGGCGAAGATGCCCATGCCGACCAACAGGCCGCCCGGTACGCAGAGCCACAGGTTGAAGATCAGTCCATAGCCGATCAACGGCAGGCCCACAGCCAGCACCAACGGCCAGAACGACGGCGCAGGCAGATGCACGCCCTTGGCCGAGCCGTCCTGGGCTGCCTCTTCGGACGTGGCGATCTGCACGACCTTGCCGTTGTCGTCAAAGCTGTACTTTCGATGCCACCACTCATCGAGACCCGCCACCGTGGGAACCTCATCGAAGTTGTGCTCGGGCACAGGCGAAGGAACCATCCACTCGAGGCTCCGCGCATCCCAGGGATCAGGACCGGGGGGCGGCAGATCGGCCGCCTCTCGTTTCGACTTCCAGATGTTGTGGAACAGGACCAGAACCGAGACCGCGATGATGAACGATCCGATCGTCGCCACCATGTTCCAGAACTCGAACCCGAACCCGGACGAGTAGGTGTCGATACGGCGGCTCATGCCCTGCAGTCCGAGAATGTGCATAGGCCCGAACGTCAGGTTGAAGCCGATGAGCATCAACCAGAAATTGACCTTGCCGCGGCGCTCGTTGAGCATGAAACCGAAGATCTTCGGCCACCAGTAGTAGAGGCCGCCGATCAACCCGAGCACACCACCACCGAAGATCACATAGTGGAAGTGAGCCACGATGTAATAGGTGTCGGTCTGCTGAGTGTCGGCCGGCGCCAGAGCGTGGGTCACCCCCGAAAGCCCGCCGATGGTGAACATCGCCACGGTTCCCACCGCGAAGAGCATCGCTGTTGTGAAGCGGATCTGTCCGCCCCACATGGTGGCCAACCAGTTCAAGACCTTCACGCCGGTCGGCACCGCGATGAACATCGTCGACAGTGAGAACGCCGCCACCGAGATCGGCCCGATACCCGACACGAACATGTGATGAGCCCAGACACCCCATCCCATGAAGCCGATCGCGATACCCGAGAAGATCATGAACGTGTAACCGAAAATGGGTTTGCGACTGAACGTCGGGATCACCTCGGACACAACCCCGAAGGCGGGCAGAATGATGATGTAGACCTCCGGATGCCCGAATATCCAGAAGAGGTGCTGCCATAACAACGGATCGGCGCCCATGTCGGGATTGAAGAAGCTGGCGTCGAACAACCGGTCGAACATCAACAGGAACAGCGCGACCGTGATCACCGGCAGCGCGAACAGCAGCAGGAACTGGGTGATCAGCAGCATCCAGGTCATCACCGGCATGCGGAACAGGTCCATCCCCGGGGCCCGCATATTGAGACAGGTGACGATCAGGTTGATCGCTGAGACCAACGAGGCGATGCCGGCGATCAGCAGGCCGACCGCGTAGAAGTCGACGCCGTGGCTCGGCGAGAAGGTCACCCCGCTGTTGGGCGAATAACAGAACCAGCCGCAGTCCGCACCGCCTCCGCCGACGATCCAAGAACTGTTCAAGAAGATCGCTCCCGACAGCCAGACCCAATACGAGAGCGCGTTGAGCCGCGGGAACGCCACGTCTCTCGCACCGATCTGAAGGGGAATCAGATAGTTCGCGAAGGCCGCGGCCAAAGGCATGATGAACAGGAACACCATGGTCACGCCGTGCATGGTGAACACCTGGTTGTAGACGTCCGCCGACAGCACGCCGCCGTTGGGCACCGCCAACTGCAAACGGATCAGCAGGGCCTCGATCCCGCCCACCACGAAGAAGACCATGGCGGACACGCCGTACATGATCCCGATCTTCTTGTGGTCGACGGTGCTCAACCAGTCGCGCCAGCCCCTGCCTCCCTGCGGCCGGGTGAGCACCCCGAGCGGCCGCTCCGCGATGGCTTCACGGCCGGATTCGAGTTCCAGAGGACCCTCGCTGACGGGTCCCTCGGTAGTGGGATCTGTGGTGATTGTCATCTCACTCCACCTCCGTCGCCAGGATCTGGGCGTCGGTCGGCCTCGGGCCGAACGTGGCCAGCAAGGCGATCACATCGTCAATCTGTCGTTCGGAGAGGCCCATGTCGGGCATCCCCCGCGGGAGGGCGCCTTCGGGGAGGTCGTCCGCGTAGTTCTCTTTCACGTCGTTGGGGTTGCGGATCCAGGCCGCGAGGTCGTCGTCGTTGAGCGAACCGTCGGAGTTGTAGGTGTTGAACAGACCACCGCCGAACGTGGTGCGGCTCGCGAAATGAGTGAGATCCGGGGCGCTGCCGGAGACCGTCTCAGCACCGTTGTAGTCATCTTCGTTGAGACCGTCGACCAAGTGGCAACTGGCGCAGAAGTTCGAGAACACCTGCATTCCACGGTATTCGGCCGAGTTCTTGTCGGTCGGCTTCGGCGCCTGAGTCATCTGAGCATGGATCCATTCCTGGAAGTCGTCCTTTGTCACCGCAAGCGCCTGCATTCTCATGCGGCTGTGTGACAACCCGCAGAACTCGGTGCACTGCCCGAAGTAGACACCCGGCTCGTCGGCCTCGATCTTCCAAGGCGTGTAGAGCCCCGGCACCGCGTCCTTCTTGCCGTTCAGCGCCGGGATCCAGTGCGAGTGGATGACGTCTCGCGAAGTGATGATCAGCTCAACCTCTTCGCCGGTGGGAATGACCATCTGGCCCGCGGTGACGATGTCGGCCTCCGGAAGGTTCCACGGGTCGCCGAGGTCGTCGGTGGTGATGTCCTGGGTCAGGTAGTAGCGGTATTCCCACCACCATTGCTGGCCCACCACGACCACCCGAGGCTCCCAGGTCTCGGTCTGTCCGTCGACGTCCACCTCGATGGCGTTGGCTTCAGTGCTGTTGATCGCCAGATGGGTCACCAGCGTGGCCACCGCAATGACGACCATGATCACGAAGGGTCCCAGAGTCCAACCGATCTCCAGCCTGTTGTTGTGCGAGACCTGCGTGGGGAACTCACCCTCGTAGTCATCGTCGGCCGGAACGCGGTTCTTGATCGACATCCACAGAATCGCACCGCACACGAGCACCAGCACCACACCGGCGACAATGAACACCGGAATCGCCAGATCGTTGATCTGGCGGGCGGTCTCGCTCTGGTCCTGGAACGTGTCCAGTTCCGCGTCAGCAGCGCATCCGCTCAACACCAAACCGAGTCCGAGGATCAAACCCTCGGGCCAGCGCAGACGCCGCGAACCACAGCGGGAGGACAAGCAGCGGGAGAACACTGATCGAGTGAAGTCGCTCACGTCAGTGACCTCCCTCGGAGTCCGTGCCCTCGTGGTCGTCTTCGTGTATCTCATGTGGATGGAAGTCTCGTTCACCGGTGACAGTCGCAACGATTCCGCCGACAAGCACCGCCACCGCCAGAAGCAGAACCGAACCGGCCAGGATGTTCTTGTTGATCCGAGTCTTGCGAGCGAACAGCACCGCAATGCCGAGAATCAACACGGACACGACTCCGGCCACCACCACCGACCCCAGTTTCGACGTCGCCAACAGGATCCGGCTCGTGGCCAGGACGCCCAAAGCCACCATCGCCGCGCCCAGAGCCGGAATCTCGATCGGTGCCATCACCCGATTGCGCAGAACCCGATTGGCTTCGGGGTCACCCGTCGCCCGGTCCGCCCAACCGTCCATGAGCCACTCGATCGCGACCACGCCGCAGAGGACCAGCCCGGTGACGAACACCGCTGTGTGCAGAACCAGCCCGATTGCCATGGCGCCCACAGCAAAGGCGCCGACCACCGGCCAGAAGCTGGCGGTGACCAGACCGTTGGTCGGGATCTGCTCGACACCCATGTAGTGGGCCTGCGCTGCCGGGTCGGCATCCCTGAAGAACACCAGGAACAGCGCCACGGTCATGGCGGCGACGCCGAGCCCCAACAGCAACGAGTATCCGAGGTGCTCGCCGATCCCGCCCTTCCAGCCCATCGACAGCGGTCCCATATGGTTGCCGCCCGTCGTGTAACCGTAGAAGACCGCGCCAGTCGCCAACGCCAACCCGATTCCGAAGAAAAACTTGAAGCCCGTGGTGAACATCTGACCCTTACTTCGTGATGTAGATGAGGTAGTAGACGATGGCCCACATGAACACCACCGTGTTCCAAGCCACAGCCGCTGAGGAAACCGCTTCGGCTCTGCGCGGGCCGAACTGACCGGCCAGCGCACGCACAGTCGTCAACGCAACGAACACGACCGCAGCGATCAGAAAGACGATGAACGTGCCGTTGACCACAAAGAACAGGAACTGAGCGTTGTCGGCGGCCAACGCGAACCCCGAGTCGTTGATGATGAACCACATCTGATTGAAGATCGCGGCGCCGAAGAGCCCGGTGAGCGCCAGAGCGACATAGGCATTGATGCGGTCATCGGCATTGATCGCCTGCACGGCCCACTGAACGGTGAAAACCGACAGGACCAACGTCCAGAAGATGAAACCCGAGGGACCGAGTTCGACAACACCCTCGGGGAACCACTCGACTCCGCTGTCACGAGCCTCGGCCCGTTCAAGAATGTAGACACCGATCACACCGCAGAAGAACATGAACGCCGCCGCGCAGCTGAACATGGTGCCCACCAGCAGGCTGCGTGGACGTGTTGTCTCGGGGGCCGGAAGCCCGGTGGTGGCAACCATCAGACCTCCTCCCCATTCTCGTTCACTGTGTCTAGCAACGGAGCTTCAGAGACGACACGCTCCGGTGGTTCTGAGAAGTTACCGGCCGGCGGAGGTGACGAGGTGGTCCATTCCAAGGTTTGGCCGCCGTACGGATTGTCGTCGACCGCGTCGCTTGATCTCATCGCCTTCGCCATCGCTGCGAACACCCCCAGCACACCGAGAGCGATCAGCACCGCACCGATGGCCCCGACCACATTCATAAGCTCGACAAAACCCTGATTCGACGGCTCAGCCACAAGCGGAACGGAGCTCCCCGCCACGTGATAACCGAACGCGGGAGCCTCGAAGAACCCGCTGACAAAATCCGACCCACCGAGCAGCACCGCTCCGACCACGATGTCGAGTATGACCAGACGGCCCGTCGAAACTGGGAGTTCGTGACCGCCGATCTTGGGCGCCCAGAACCAGATGCCGGCGATCGCTGCGGCAACCGCGCTGAACAGCACGAGGTTCATCACCGCGGTGAGCGTGGTTCGGTCGCCCAGGTCCCAGGGTTGAATTACTCGCGCCAGCCCTGCGACAGTGCCTGCAAGAAGCAGCAGGGCCGCGCCGACCGCGCCCAAACCGTGGACCGACAAGAGCCCCGCAATGCCGCTCCCGTCACTGGAGCCGACCTCCGAGTCTGCATCCCCGTCGGACCGGCGCCCAATAATCGTGTCGGCGGCCGCCCCGATAGAACCGAGCACCGGAACAGCCGCAAAAAGTCCGAAGACGATGAAGACGAACTTCTCGTCGTAGTTGTCGCCCTGGAACCAGGGCTGACTCCAACCGCCCACCGAGAGCAGGCCGAAGAGGCCGATCAGGGCGACGGCGACCGCGTGCTGTGCATGGCGGCGTTTGGCGACGACAGGAGCGATGGTTCCGAGCACGCCCAGCACGGGGATCGCGAACGCGTAGATCTGCGGTTGTTCAAGCAGCCAGCCGACCTGCGAGTAGATCGCTTTCGACCCTTGGGCGGCGCCGAACCCGTCGGGTCCGCCGGGACCGCCGCGGAGATCGAAGTAGACGAGGGCGAGATTGCTGAGCGCCACCGGCAGGGTAAGCAGCCAGACGCCGGCCGTGACCAGCATCGACCAGGCGAACAACGGCACCCTCATAAGGTTCATGCCGGAGGTGCGCAGCGACACGACAGTCGTCGCGATACAGACCGAAGCCGCCAGCAGCGAGAGGATCACCAGCCCAGTGCCGACCAGGGTCAAAGCGATGGCGTCCCGTTCGACGGCAGTCACACCGTCGAGAGCCCCCCAACCGCCGCCGGAAACGACGGAGACGACCGTGATTGTCGCACCGATCATGAACAGCCAGACCGCGCCGTGGGCCGCCCGCGGGAAGGCGATGTTGGTTGCGCCCACCTGCATCGGCACGACCACCGTGGCGAGTCCGACGAACAGCGGGGCCGCCACCAGCAGCACCAGCCCGAACCGGTAGAGGCTGAAGTACTGGAAGTAGCTGTTGATCCCGCCGAAGATGTCGTCGGGCGACGAATTGCTGTTCTCGATGGTCAGGACAACGCCGACGATGGTGGCCGCCAGCAGCCCGAGCAGGCCCGACCGAAGCCACAGGCGACCGATGCGCTTGTGGTCTGTGGTGGTGAGAGCATCGAAGAGGCCGACAACTCGGGGCGAGGTGGCCGCCAGCGCGGTGTCCGCAGCTGGTGGTGAATCGGTCATCGTCATGTTGGCAAATGTCCTCCGAGCGCCCCCGGCGCACAGCACCGCGCATGTGTGTTCGCGCGCTGCTTGTCAATGAACTGCTGAGTTGGGTTACCAGCCGAGAAGCCTACCTTGACCCGAGCGCCAGAATAGAAACCCGGCGAACGTGGTTTTTCAGACGCCATTGCGAACCACCTCATCAACGGCCATCGCCACGAACAACAACGTCACATAAGTGATCGACCAGCCGAAGAGCCGCATGGCCCGCTCCGGTTCCGGCCGGCGGAGAACCCTCACCGCCAGACCCGAGAAAACTGCTCCGAGCAGCACCGCAGAACACAAATAGAGCCAGCCCATACTTGCCACGGCGGCGAACACCAGGGTGAGACCCCACAGCAGCAGCGTGTAGAGCACGATCCTGCTCGCGGTCTTGCGGAGGCTCACGACGACGGGCAGCATCGGCACGTCGGCAGCCGCATAGTCCTCCTTGTAACGGATCGCCAACGCCCAGAAATGGGGAGGCGTCCAGACGAAGATGATCGCGAAGAGGACCAGAGGCGGCCAGTCGAGCTGGTTGGTGACCGCGGACCAGCCGACCAGAACCGGCACCGCGCCCGCGGCGCCGCCGATGACGATGTTGCTCGTCGAGGTCCGCTTCAACCACAGCGAGTAGACGAAGACATAGAAGAGGGTGGCCGAAACGGCCAACACAGCCGACAGCAGGTTGACGAATCCCCACAACCAGCCGAACGCGACTATTTCCAGCACGAAGGCGAAAACCAGGGCCTGGCGGGGGGAGACTTCGCCCGTGACGAGCGGGCGGCCCTTGGTGCGTTCCATGAGGCGGTCGATGTCGCGGTCGATGTACATGTTGAAGGTGTTCGCTCCGCCCGCGGCAAGCGCCCCGCCGACCACGGTCGCAACGATCAGCCAGAGCGACGGAATCCCCGAATCGGCCACGACCATCGTGGGCACAGTGGTGATGAGCAGAAGCTCGATGATCCGCGGCTTGGTCAACGCCACGAAGGCAGCGACACGAGACCGAGATCGGACCTCAGTTACTTCACTCACGTTGGTCAGGCTACGCCCCCGAGACCAAGACCACGCCACCGGATTTCTCAAGCCCTGCCCCCAAACGAACAGGAGCGGCCGGCCCCGCGCCCAGCGGCCCGCCCGCGACCCGAGCGGCCCGGAGCGGAGCGAACAAGATCAGCCCCGGAACGGAGCGAACAAGAGCGGGGGTCCCGGGCCCGGCGGCCCGTGAGCGAAGCGAACAAGAGCGGGAGTCCCGCCGTAGCCTTTTACTGTGTCCTCCAATCTGGCGTCGCTGCGAGCGTTTGCTTTCGGGCCGGTCAGCCCCGCTCGCTACGTGGGTTGGACCCGCGGCGCGCTGTGGTCGCTGACCGTGATCGTGGTGTCCGGCGGAGCGGTACGCCTCACCGGATCGGGGCTTGGATGCTCCGACTGGCCCAACTGCGAAGAGGACCAGTTCGTCGCCGACCTCGAATACCACGCCCTGATCGAGTTCGTGAACCGCCTCTTCACCGGTGTAGTGGCGGCGGCGGTGATCCTGGCGGTGCTCGGCTCACTGCGACGCTCGCCACGCCGACGAGATCTTGTGGTCTGGTCGTGGGGACTCGTGGCCGGTGTGGCCGCTCAGGTCGTGCTGGGCGCGATCCTGGTCAAGACAGAGCTCGACCCCCGCTTCACGATGGGCCACTTCCTGCTGAGCATGGTGCTTTTAGCCAACGCGGTCGTGCTCGTGGAGCTGGCCGGGCGTGATGATGGTTCCGCCGGCCGCGTGGCCGGGCCGTTCACCCCGGCCGCGCGCCTGGTCTCCGCGGTCGCTGCGATCCTGCTGGTCAGCGGCACGATCGTCACGGGATCGGGACCCCACAGCGGGAGCGACGAAGCGGAGGTCGCTGCGCGCCTTCCGTTCCTCGTACGCGAGGTGACACGAGTTCACAGCATCATCGCCTTGATCCTTATGTTGGGAGTCGTGTGGCTGATCCGCTCCGCCCACCTGCAACAGCAGCCGGAGGTCCGCCGGCGTGCCACGGTGGCCGCGAGCCTGCTGATCGCTCAGGGCATTGTCGGCTACTGGCAGTACTTCGCCGGTGTTCCTGTGCTTTTGGTCGGGGTCCACATCCTTGGCGCTTCGCTGAGCTGGATCGCCATCGTCCGGCTGCATCTGTCGACCGCGCTGGACACCGCAGTCATTGTTGATCAGGCTGCTGATCGGGCCGCCGAACCGGCTGTTGATCGAGCCGATCCAACGGGTGCCGTAACATGACGGCTCCGGTGATCGTCCCCGAAACCGAGATCGACGAGTCGGTCGCCTATGCGCGGCCTTGGAAGGTTCTGGTCTGGGACGACCCGATCAACCTGATGTCGTATGTGGCGTTCGTGTTCCGGAAACTGTTCGGCTACTCGGCCGAGAAAGCCCACCGGTTGATGATGGAGGTCCACGTCGAAGGCAAGGCCGTGGTGTCATCGGGGACCAGAGAAAAAGCCGAGTTCGACGTCTTCCGGCTTCACGAACACGGCCTCTGGGCGACCATGGAGCAGGACGAATGAGCCGATTTCGTGGCGAGGACTGTGCTTATGCCGGGCGCAACCGGAGCCAAAGATCCATGGAGCAGGACGAATGAGCCGATTTCGTTGCGAGGGCGATTTCGTCGTGGTGGATCTGCCGTCCGGAGAACGCGAGATGCTCGCCCAAGTTCTGTCGGATCTTCGCGACCTGCTCATCGCTGGCACGGGGGACACGTTGAGGCGACTGAAGCCCCCCGCTCATCTCGACAGCGCCGAAGCTGAGGCCTCGTACCGGGAACTCGTCGACGACGATCTTCTCCGCAGCCGCCTCGAAGCCATCGAGACCGTCGAGTCGACACTCTCAGGCGCCGAACTCGACGCATCGGCAGTCGCGGCTTGGATGCAGAGCCTGAACAGTCTCCGCCTGGTGCTCGGCGAACAACTCGCCCTCGCCGGTGTCGATCTCGTCAACCAGACGATGCCCGACACCGCATCGGCCGCCCTCTACGAATGGACCGGCTGGCTCCTTGAGCAACTCGTCTCCGCCGCGAGCGAACGATCCGAGCTGTAGGTCTGCTGCTTGTCCGCCGCCGTTCATGCCGCTGGCTATAGCGGTCGAGAACACTAAGCGGCCCCGCGAATAGGCAGAGGATTTCCGAGTGCGAACGGCTTGATTTGCGGGGCCGTGGCCCCAGCCGCCCGCCCGCGGCCTGAGCGGCCCGGTGAGCGCAGCGAACAAGAGCGGGAAATGGAGCGAAGCGAACCAAGAGCGGCAAACAACGGGCTTCAACTCGAGGGTTCGCCTATTTGCGCGCGCTCTTATCCACACCGGCGCGTTGGGTTATCACCCGTTGGTAGCGGTGCGCGACGACACCGGCGAGATCGTGCACTGTCGGATGCGGTCGGCGTCCTCTCAGCGCGGTCATCTGCGGTTCGTGGCCGAGACCCTGGCGAGACTGGGTCGGCTGGCTTCGTAAGCGGCGGTGACCGTGCGCGCCGAAGCGGGGGTCTTCTCCTATGACATGTAGTCGTTAGAAGCTGCTTCGTGCCACACTGTTGTCGTGAACGGGGTCGGTGCGCAGGTGCGCAAATTGGTAAGGATCGTGGCTGACGACCCCGGCCTGCCCCGGAACGTTCGTAGCGAAGCGGCAGAACTCATGGAAATCGCAACATCCCAGCCACGGCTCGCACGTCACCGGCTTGAGAAACTGTGGGCGTCGGCGCGCCCACTTGTTGATCTCAAGATGGCCCGGCCGCTGGTTGACTACGTTCGGTGCGTCTCGGTCGAGACGTTCTGGCGTCATCATCTTCGGACAGAACGCAAGGTGATCTTCGGCCGTGACCCCAAGACCTACATCAAACACTTGGAAGCTGCATCCAATCCCGAAGCAACCATACGCAGCGACCTCTCCAATGATCCGCTTCTGCTGCCAAAAGCGCACTCATGGCTGGTCCCAGCGTCGAACATAGCAGGCGTAGACGGACGCGCGCTTGTGCGGCGTTTGCAACTCGGCAACAGCCAACCACCATTTGTGGTGTTCGGCTTTCCGTTGAAGCAGTTACTCGCCGAGAACGTGACAGTACGCAAGCCGCGCGGCATTGATGCAGTGCCGGAGTCACATGTGCAATGGTCGCCTAGCGGTGTTCCCGACGAGTGTATTGACCAAGACGTCCCGTTGTCAGCGCTGGGATGGGTGCAATGGCAACCATAAAACGGCCTGCGCCTGAACTCTACGGTACCGCGCTAGACGTTTTCGCGACAGCGGACTCATGGCGCACCTCCGCGCACGAGGTGATGTCCAAGCTCATTGAACATCTCACCCCAGAGGAGGCCGGAGACTTACCACACGCCATCAGCGGTGTGTTGCCTCTCTTGCGGAGTCGACCCGACCGGCTGCGGTTCGCGGTCGAAATCGCCACCCGGTTCGACCTTTTCGAGACTGCAGAAGCTGTGGCAGCCATTGCCCTCGGCACCGGCGATCACGAGCTAATCCTCAACGCCGCAGATCTCGCCGCAACCGCACCCAGCGGAGAAGCCCGCTCAACGCTCGTTGGCATGGTTGACCGCTATCCAGACCTCCAGCGCTCACTCGAAGTCAGGCTTGATCCGAATTCGGTTCCGAGGACGCGTGACGAAGAGCGTCTATATAATCTATGCTGGCCAGGTAACCGCACCACGCCGCCGCGCTTCCCACAACCCCCGGTTGCGGTAGTTGACGTTACTTTGCGCTCGGACTGTGCTCTCCAACTCGCCTTGAGTCTGGACCGAATAGGAGCCACGGTTCGACGACTCAACACAGATGTTGAGGTGCCATTCTGGTTCGGAGCCGAAACCGTACTTGTGTGCCGCGAGTCAACAAGTCGAAGAGTTCGTGCATGCTATCCCCAGTTCCCTGAGACTCAGATTGTCACACCGGCCGGTGACGATTTGCCCACGGCACCCGGAGACCACGAACGATTGCTGCGAAGAGTTGCTGCGGCGCTTCCCGGTAGGTTCCGCTTGGCACCGTCGGAGAGTTCGCCGGACATGACCGTACCGCTGTGGGCGCCTGAGTTCTTCACAGCGGGTGTGTACTCGACCCGGGAGGCGGCATTCCTCGCTGGCACCAAGACTTCGTCGCTGATGTACCTCCGGAAGCGGAACCTGCTTAGACCCCACGACAACGGTGTCCTTCGATGGAACTTCCGTGATGTCGCTGCTGTGCGGACGTGGATGTTCCTAAAGGCCAACTCGCGGAGGCGCGTGTCGGCGAAAGTCGTCGGGGCACTGGCATCTTTCGAAGGCGCAAGCGATGCAGTGCGGCTCGGTGTAACTGTCGACGGACACGTGATGGTCGATAACGGAAACGGCTTTGAGGACGTTCTAACCGGCCAACGCGCGCTTGATCTACCGGTTCGCGACGTCGACTCAGCCTTTCGACCTTTCACCTATGGAGCCAACCGCGTTCCCGATCTACTGAGGGCTACCACCAATAGCGCACTGCATCCGGCGTGCCTTCATGGCACCCCTCACCTCAACGGACATCGGATTAGCGCGAAGGATCTCGCGAGTCTTCACCAAACTGGAGGTGCGGAGGCCGTTATCGATGCGTATCCGGAACTTGAAACGGTTACGTTCGATGATGTCGTCTCTGTTGGGCATCAGCTCTTAGCCCTTGTCTGACAATGAGGTTACTCTATGACGCACGTTTTCCCCGAAGCCTGGAACTGGAAGCCGACCATGAGATTCAGCTCGAACGGTGGACGGGAGCGAGTATCACTGATGTCGAACTCGTACAGAAGGCAGCCAACGACGGCTTCGCAGGCATCGTTTTTCTCGACAGAGATTCACTCGCTCAAGACGAAGTCCGCGCCGCAGCTCGCGATCAAGGAATAGCGCTGATTGCCGTCGAAGCCGGTGGACCGATTGAAGCAAAGCTGCGGGTGCTAAAGAACTCCTCGCGGTTGCGACGCTTGCTCTCTCAGCACGATTGTCTCCTAGTGCTCGCGAACGAAGTGCGTCCTTATTGACCTGACGGTTGAAGACGCCGACTAGGACGGCTCCGTTCTACGGGAGACGCGACATCACTTCGGCCAGTCGGGATCTGTCGCGACGACGAAACACGTTCGGAGGGGTTGCGTTGTACCTGTCGCCCTAGATGTCAGGGCAGTACCAGAAACCGCCGGCTGTTCCGGGCCCGGTGTGTGCTGCGATCGACGGCCCGAGGCGGTAGCGAACCAGCTCGACTTCGATTGGCGCGGTCCGCAGCCGTTCCTCGATGCCCTCGGTGAACATCAAAGTGGCTGGATCGGCCAGACACACACCTGCCCGTATCGTCCGACCTCGGCTCAGGAAGCACTCGACGATCTGGTCGCACAGTTCGTCGACGCTGTGTCCCATCGCTACAACCTCGAGATTGCTTCCGTACCCCGAAAGGACGGCGACCCCTTGGCTTTCGGGCTGTTCGCTTTCGGTCAGCAGGGCCGGGTTGAAACGGCCTCCCCGACGGGCGAAATCCAGAGCGCCGAGTATGAAAGCTGTGCCTATTGCAGGGTGTATCTCCTCGATCCGATCGACCACCTCGGACGCCGATGCACCCGAGGCGATCGCCGAACCGGCCTCCCATACACAGCACGAAACACCGAAAGAGGCGGTGCCCGAGTCGACTACATGAACATCGACATCGACCGTTTCGGCCGCGATCCGTGCGCTGTTGACCGTTCCGGAATGCTCAGCCCCGACATGGACCGAGACGATGTCGGTGGCACCCTGTTCGACCGCGGAGCGGTAGATCTCACTAAGCGTTCCCGGACTCGGCTGCGACGTTGTGATCTCGCCGATGTCTCCGTCGCCGTCACCGTCGCCGAAGCGTGACCAGAAATCATCGGCTGTCAGGTCAATGCCCTCGCAATATTCGACACCGTCGATATTGACGATGATCGGAGCGACTCGGACCCCGAACTCGGCGGCAAGCTCTGGGGGCAGTTGGGAGGCCGAGTCGGTTACGAGAGCGATCACTGGCCGTGGACCCGACGTTCGGAGTTTCGGGCGGCCTGGTCCGGGGTCGGTTCGGGCGTGTGCCGGCGGTTGAAGGCGTCGACAGTCTCAGCGCCTGCGGCGAAACGCAGAGCAATGATGATCGAACTGGCCGCCGCCGCGAGAGGCAGTGAAACGGTCGGTGTTACGCCGCCCGGGTTTCGCCGGCCGTGCCACCACCAGTGCGCTGCCGTGAGCACCCAGGTCACGCTGGCCACGGTTGTTGCGGCTCGTGTCCGTTGCGAGACCGGCAGCACCGAAGTGCCCAGCGCCACCGCCGCGTCCAACGGCAGGTAGACGGGGAACGTGCCGATGACCTGCCCGACACTGGTCGCCACGCCCTTTCCGCCAGTTCTGCCGAGCGGGAAGCAGTGGCCGCCGACCGCGGCGGTCGATGCCAGATTCGCTCCGGCGTCTCCCGCCAGAGCCCGACCCAGGCGGGCCGCAGCCACACCCTTGCCGATGTCTGCCACGGTCACCGCCGCTCCCCACGACTTGCCGAGCACGTGGCTTGCGTTCATGCCGCCCGGGTTGCCGGTGCCGGACTTGCGCAGGTCGGAACCTCGGTTGAGGCGGGCCGCGATGTCGGCCGAACCGATCATGCCGAGCAGATAACCGCCGCTCGCCGCGGCCAACAGACGTGTCGTCCGGCCTCGGGCGCGATTGGACCCTTTCACCACCGAAGTGACAGTACCGTTCGCGTGCCGAATGTGCGCCATTTCGGCGCACGCTCTCGAATCGGACGGCGTATGCTGTCGTTCGGCCGGTTCTCTGGTCGGGCCCCGTTCGTCCAGTGGCCTAGGACGCCGGCCTTTCACGCCGGTAACACGGGTTCGAATCCCGTACGGGGTGCTGCTTGTTGTTTTGGCGGCTAGGGGCGGCCTAGGAGTGCTTGCCTTCTGCGGAGGCAAGACGACGAATAGGTGTCGCGTCCGGTGAACGCTAATATTCCACCTGGACGAATACGCGCTCGGTGTGGTCGCCGGCGAATACCGCAGGCTCAGGCGAGGCAAGCGGGAGATCACGGTGTACACCCGGGACCGCCAAGGCTGGGGAGGTTTTGACGGGCCCGGGGAGAACTTCAGGAGGTTTGTGCCAGGCTGGCTGAAGGGAGCCTCACCCTTTACCACTGCATCTGAGGAAGCGAAGCAGTTCCTTGATGCCCTCCGGCCGTTCGAACAGGCGATCATCAACGAGTACCTGCCCGGACAGGGGATCGCACCCCACATCGACAGGGACTGCTTCGGCCCCATTGTTGCGACCGTGAGTTTGGGCTCGGCGGTCAATATGGATTTCTGCCGCGACTCAACTGGGGACGAGTATGTGCAGCGCTTGGTGCCGCGAAGTCTTGTTCTTCTCTATGGCGATGCCCGCTTCAAGTGGCGTCACGGCATCGCGAAACGGCATTACGACATGTGGAACGGCCATAAGACCAAGCGACACCGACGCGTCTCGATCACGTTTCGCACCATTGCAGACGTTGGTTGACATCTGGCCGATCGAGCAGTGTTGGGCCGTCCGTTGAGAGAATTGTCACTGCAGGATCCCGCGATCATGGCCGCGCCCCGACCTACGGGCAAAGGAATTAAGCGGCGCGAACAGCTCCCGCCCGGCCGGGGGACGGGCACCAGGCTTGGCCGCGGAAACCGTGTGATCTAGGGTGCGCGCATGAACACGAACACATTCCGCCGGACCGGCTTCGAGTGATCCCGTGAGGCAGCCGCTGGCCGGACTCAGGGTGCTCGATGTGGGCACACGGATCGCAGCCCCGTTCTGTGCCGCGATCCTCGGCGAGCAGGGTGCCGAGGTCATCAAAGTCGAGGAACCCGGCGGCGGCGACAAGACCCGCGTCAACGGACCCTTCACCACCGACGACGACGGCAACCGCTACTCGATCTACTGGTCTGTGGAGGGCCGCGGCCGCAAGTCGGTGACAATCGACCTGCGACAACCCGAAGGGCAGGATCTGTTCCGGCGGCTGGCCTCGGTATCGGACGTGATGTGTGAGAACTTCCGACCCGGCACATTGGAGCGCTGGAACATCGACCCGTCGCGGATCGACCCGAGGCTGGTCACAGCCCGCATAACCTTGTACGGCCAGGGAGGACCCAAATCCCTGCGCACCGGTTTCGACCACAACGCCGTCGCCTTCGCCGGACTCACCCACATCACCGGGCCCGCGGAGCAGCCGCCGACACGCCCCGGCCTTCCCGTCTCGGATTACCTGACCGGGGTATTCGCGGCGCAGGCCGTGACGAGCCTGCTCTACGAGCGCGACGCCAAGGGCACCGGAACCGGGGGCGTAATCGACGCCTACCTGTACGGATCGGTGCTGCGGATCATGGAGTGGACGATCGCGGCCTACGACAGGCTGGGCACCGTGCGCCAGCGCACGGGCAGTCAATCCGACCAAGCCGCACCGCTCGACAACTACGGCAGCCGGGACGGCCGCTACGTGTGCATAGTCGCCGTGCGCCAAGAAGTGTTCGCACGCCTCTGCGAGGCGATGGGCCGACCCGAGCTGGCGGTCGACGAGCGATTCGCCACGCTCGGAGCACGACTTCGCAACCGGGAGGTCGTCAACCAGACTGTTGCCCAGTGGGCATCCGGCTTGGACGCGACCGCCATCGAAGAACTCTGCCTCCGCCACGAAGTGCCCGTCGGGGTCATCTACGACGTGGCGACCATTGCCGCCGACGAACACATCCGTGCCCGCGGAGACCTGGTCACCGTCGACGATCCCGTCATCGGACCGGTTCGCCAGCAGGCCCCCTACCCGCGATTCGATGACGGCCCGCTCCCGGTCCCAACCGGCGCACCCAGGTTGGGCGAACACACCGACGAGGTGCTCTCAAGCCTGCTGGGGCTGTCAGAGACCGAACTCGCCGAATTGCGATACCGCCGCGTGATCTGAAGCACGCCTGCGTCGGGTAACGTCATCTGCCGTGGATCGGAGAATGAGATGAATCGGAGACCGTTATGAGACGCCCCCTTGAAGGCCTGCGAGTAATCGATCTGGGATCACGCGTTTCGGCCCCCTTCTGTGCCGCGATCCTGAGCGAGCAGGGCGCCGAGGTCATCAAGATCGAGGAGCCCGGGAGGGGCGACAGGCTGCGTGAACTCGGCCCCTACGTCGACAACGACGGTGACCTGTACTCGCTTTACTGGTCGGTGGAGGGCAGAGGTCGCAAATCGGTCACCATCGACCTGCGGCGCCCGCAAGGCCAGGAGGTATTGCGTTCTCTGGCTGCCACCGCCGACGTCGTGTGCGAGAGTTTCCGCCCCGGCACCCTCGAGAAATGGGGTATCGACCCCTCCCAGCTTCCGCCGAGCCTCGTGACGGCCCGTTTCAGCGTGTTCGGCCAGGACGGTCCCAAGTCGCTTCGGCCCGGTCTCAACGGGAACGCTCTCGCCTTCAGCGGATTGATGCATCTCACCGGCTATCCCGACCGTCCTCCCGCAAGACCGGGAGTCAACATCGCCGGTTACCTGACCGGCCTGTTCGCGGCCCAGTCGATCACCAGCCTGCTATACGACCGCGACGCCCGCGGAACCGGCACCGGCGGGGTCATAGACGTGTACATGTACGGCTCGATCCTGCGCATCATGGAGTGGACGATCGCCGCTTACGACCGGCTGGGAATGGTCCGCAACCGTTCGGCCGACAGCATCGAAATCGCCGCGCCCATCGGCAACTACCCGAGCCGCGACTCGCGCTACGTGTACATCGTCGGCGGCAGTCAGACCTTCTTCGAACGTCTCTGCCAAGCGATGGAGCGGCCCGAACTGGTCGAGGAAGAACGGTTCGCTTCAGCGGCCGCCCGAGCCCAGAACAGGGCCGAGATCAACGCGTTGGTGGGCGAATGGGTCGCGACAAAAGACGCAGACGAAATAGAGGCTCGCTGTGTCGCCTGCGACGTGCCCGCGGGCAAGATCTACGATGTAGCCGATCTTGCAGCGGACGAACACGTCCTGGCCAGAGGCGACATCTGCACGGTCGACGACCCGATCATCGGACCGGTACGCCAGCAGGCACCCTTCCCCCGCCTGCTGGGCACGACACCCCCCACCCCCACCGGCGCGCCCCTCGTCGGCGAGCACACCGACGAAGTTCTTTCGAGCCTGGGGCTGTCTACCAGCGAACTGGAAGAGCTCAGAGCCGACGGGATCATCTGACCGAAAGTCCACGGTACCGGAAGCTGTGAATCCAAAGCCGGAGCGCTGCTGCGCGATCTGAGGCCACGCGATCTGAGGCCACGCGCTCCAAATTCAGGTTGTGAATACAGGCGGGGTGGCATACCGTTTCAGTTCGCACGGCTTGTCCGTGA
This sequence comes from Acidimicrobiales bacterium, assembly GCA_965116485.1. Classification (GTDB taxonomy): domain Bacteria; phylum Actinomycetota; class Acidimicrobiia; order Acidimicrobiales; family Aldehydirespiratoraceae; genus VXYK01. Next base: position 954,563 of record OZ220692.1, on the reverse strand, counting down.
GGGGTCCTGTAGATCAGTTTGGAGTGATCGCCACCCTGTCAAGGTGGAGGCCGCGGGTTCAAATCCCGTCAGGACCGCCACGCATCCTCGTGAGGATGCTGTGGGGTCGGGTAGCTCAGTTGGCAGAGCGGCCGCCTGAAAAGCGGTAGGTCACCGGATCGACGCCGGTCCCGACCACCATCGGCGGCCCGGCAGACTCTGCCGGGTCGCTCGGGACTCCCCGCCCATGCTCGGCCCATGCTCGCATCCGCTCGGGCCGCCGGACCGCTCGGGTCCCCAGTGCTCGGCCGATGGGCTCAACCGACCGCGTAACCGGTGTGGAAACCGTCAGCCATCGCTCCTTCGAGATAGCCGACTCCCGTGCAGTCTCCGATCTCGACCGGTGACAGTCCGGCCGCCCGCATCTGTTCGGAGACCGAGTCGTCGCCGGTCAGTCCGGAGGCGATCACCACGCAATCGGCGTCGACGGCACGGTCAGACTCGTTGCGATAAAAGCGCACCTGCGAGTCGGTCACCTCCAGCACTTCGGCGTCGGTCAACAATTCGGCCCCGTGCTCACGCAGATCGGTGAGCACACGCCAGCGCCGCGGATGAGCCATCTCAGTGGCCAGAGTCGCTCCCTGTTCAAGCACTGTCACAATCCGTCCGCGATCAACCAGGAACTCAGCGAGCTCTATGCCGACGAGACCGCCACCGAGGATCGTCACCCGCTTGCCGATCGGCATGTAGTGGTGCGTCAACGAGGCCAGACGTTCCGGATCGTCGGTCAACCCCAGTCGCTTTCCGGCCGCAACCGCGATCCTCCCGGTCAAAGAGAGCCGCCGTGATGCGTCGGCGGACGGATCGGTCAGCATGGCCCGCAGGTCGTCACCATCGAACACATGGTCCAACTCGATGCCGGGGATCTCCGGCCGGACCCGCGAAGCTCCGGTAGCCACGATCACGTTGTCGGGACGCAGCGCTTGGACTAGGTCGGCAGTCGCCGGTGTGTTCAACCGCACGTCGACATTGAGCGTCTCCATCTGGCGGGTCAGCCACTTCAAGAGCCGAAGGTTCGGCTCATACACCAGCGCCCCGAATCTCAGCGCTCCGCCGAGTTGCGGGCCGGCCTCGAGAATGGTGACCCTGTGCCCTCGGGTGGCTGCTACCCGGGCTGCCTCCATACCCGCCGGCCCTCCGCCGACGATCACGACCGACTTCGATTCCGGGGCGGTCGTGCGCTCTATGTCACGCAACTCGACTTCGTGAGCCAGCACAGGGTTGACCGCGCAGCGCACCCGTCGGTCGAAGAAGGGCTGCGCCACGCAGGTGTAGCAGTTGATGCACGGGCGGATGTCGTCCGGGCGGCGCTCGACGACCTTCAATGCGGTCTCAGGATCGGCCAGCATCTGACGCCCCATGGCGATCAGGTCCGCTTTGCCGTGAGCGATCATCTCGTCGCCGGTCTCCGGCCGGATCCGACCGACCGCGATGACCGGCACGTCGAGTCTGCTCTTCAACTGGCCCGAGAGAGCTGCGTGGGTCGCTTCACGATGAGGCAGCGTCCCTTCGGTGAACGCCGGGCCTGAGGTCTGGTCTCCGTAGGCGCTGAGGTGAATCGCGTCCGAACCGGCCTCCGAGGCGAGCTGCGCGGTCGTCTCGGTGTCGGCGAAGACGATGCCGTCGGGTGTGCGGTACTCGAGGGCGTCGAGGCGGCACCAGACCGCGAAACTGTCGTCGGTCGCAGCCTGCGCGGCAGCAATCACATCACACAGCAGCCGAGATCGATTGCGAATGTCCCCTCCGTAACCGTCGGTCCGGCGGTTCCACTGCTTGGACAGGAATCCGGAGATCAGGTAGCCGTGGGCGCCGTGGATCTCGACACCGTCGAATCCGGCCTTCTGCGCCCGTGCCGCAGCGGCGGCAAAATCGGCTGTCACCGCGGCAATGTCTGCCTCGGTCATCTCCCGGTAGTCAGGTTTCCCCCCGCCGTTCGCCGCCGCCATCAGCCCCAGCTCCTCGGGAGTCAGGTCGTTGATCATGTCGAGTGACCCGTGCCACTCAGGTATCGACGGGACTAGCACCGGTCGCCCCTGTTTGATGTCGACACGGGAGACCTTGCCGTGATGCACGAGCTGCACAGCGATCTTGGCGCCGTGGCTGTGTACCCGTTCGGTGAGCTTGGCCAGCGCAGGAATATAGCGGTCGTCCGACAAGCCCAGTTGGTGCACTGAGTTGGCTCCCTTGGGGTAGGCCATGGCACACACCTCGGTGATGATCAGCCCCGCCCCGCCGCGGGCGCGTTCTTCGTAGTAGGCGATGATCGCTTCGTTCGCGAATCCGTCGTCTCCGACGATCTCGACCCCCATCGGCGCCATGACCATCCGATTCCTCAGCTCCATCGGCCCGATCGAGATCGGCGACAGCAAGTGTTCGAACATCAGCTTCAGCCTCCGCCGGCTTGCGGTACCCCGCTTCGGCTGCGGACGACACCGTCCCGCTCGGCTGCAGCAGCAACAGCTTTCGCCACCATCGGAGCAACCGAGCGATCAAAAACTGACGGGACGACGAAATCAGGCCGCAATTCCGACTCGGGCACACAAGCAGCTATCGCTGCAGCCGCGCTCACCTTCATGTGCTCTGTCACGCTGTGTGCGCCGACGTCGAGCGTCCCTCTGAATATTCCGGGGAACGCCAACACGTTGTTGATCTGATTCGGGAAGTCGGACCTTCCCGTCGCCATCACCGCAGCCAGGCCATCGGCAATCTCGGGGCGGATCTCGGGATCCGGGTTCGCCATCGCGAACACGATCGGGTCCCGGGCCATCCTGCGAAGGTTCGCGGCGTCGATGAGGTCGGGTGCCGAAACCCCCACGAACACATCCGCGCCCACCAGCACTTCTGACAAAGTCCCCGCCTTGCGGTCGGGGTTGGTGATCGCGGCGAAGCGTTCCTTGACCTCATTCTGCTGATCGCGACCCACGTGCACGGCTCCGATCCGGTCGACGCCGATAACTTCACCGACTCCGGCGTCGAGCAGGATCCTCCCCACGGCCACGCCCGCCGCACCCATTCCTGAGATGACCACCGAAATGTCTGCAATATTCTTGTCGACCAGTTTCAACGCGTTGCTCAGGGCGGCCAGCGCAACAATCGCCGTGCCGTGCTGGTCATCGTGAAAGACCGGTATCGGCAGAGCAGCCTTGAGGCGCTCCTCGATCTCGAAACATGCAGGCGCAGCGATGTCTTCGAGGTTGATCCCCCCGAACGCCGGCGCGATATGGGTGACCGTCTCGATGATCTCTTCTGTGTCCTGGGTGTCCAGACAGATCGGGAAACCGTCTATGCCCCCGAATTCCTTGAACAAGAGCGCCTTTCCCTCCATCACGGGCATGGCCGCGTGCGCGCCGATGTTGCCGAGTCCGAGCACCGCGCTGCCGTCGCTGACGATCGCCACCGTGTTCTTCTTGATGGTGTAGCGGTGCGCCAACGACTGGTCGTCGCGGATGCTCAGGCACACTCGCGCCACACCCGGTGTGTAGGCCATGGACAGGTCGTCTGCGTCGCCGACCGAACAGAGCGGCAGCACCTCGATCTTGCCCCCCTCGTGGAGGGCATAGGTGCGGTCCCACCAGTCGAGCACCATCACACCTTCGAGAGCGTCTACCGCAGCCGCGAGCTCGACAGCGTGCTCTTCAGAACGACAATGAACGTCGATGTCGCGCACCACCGTGGGACCCTTGGCCTCGAAGCCGGGGATACCGGCGATGTTGCCCCCCACGCCGCCGACCGCAGCCGCGAATCGACCGAGCGTTCCAGGAACGTTGTCGAGGGAGATCTTGAGGGTGATGGAGTATGCGGCGGTTGGAGCGTTCTGCACGTGGAGAACGTTATTCAGTGACACGACTGATGCCTCAATCGGGCGTCGTGGAAGAACTGCGAAGTCTGTGTTGTTGGCAATTGTCGAACTATCCCGATAGCGTTGGCTCGTTGGTTTCAACGCAGACAACGATCGAAACAAAGAACAAGAGAACAAGGAACAAAATGCCCAAACGAACCATGACAGACGAACACAGAGAAGCGCTTTCAGTGGGCAGGGCCCGCGGTCGCGCTGTGCGCAACTACCTCGAAGCATTGGAGACGCATCGTCCGAAGCGGGGACGCAGACGCACGCCGGAAACCATGCTTGCACGCATAGCCGCCATCGACAACGAAATAGGCGATGCCACACCGATGCAACGACTGCATCTCACTCAGGAGAAAATGGACCTTGCCGCCAAGATTGAGGCGGCGGAGGCAACCTTTGACATCTCAGCTCTTGAAGACGAGTTCGTGGCCGTCGCAAGCGCCTACGGCGAGACCAACGGAATCAGCTACGCAGCCTGGCGTGCAGTCGGCGTTCCCACTGCAATCCTCAAGCGTGCCGGGGTCTCCCGTTCCGCGTAGAGGCACTGCACGGTAGAGGCTCTGCACTCCGATATCTGACGTAGATATCTGACTCAGATATCTGACGGAATCGCCTTATCAGACACGGATCTCCGTGCTTGCAAGAGCCGCTTGTGGATGCTCGGAGACAACCCTATTGGCACGCGCCACGACACGTTGCACCTGAGTCGCCGCGGTGCCGGCGAACGCGTCGAGATCAGCCAGACATTTGCTGATCGCTTCGGCGTTCAGCGGTATTCGTTCATCTGCGGCTATACGTTCAACGAGACCCGGACCCGCCGTCCCCTCACGACGCGCCGACACGGCGTCCACGGCATGGCCCTTGATCAACTGATGGGCTTCTTCTCGGCCCAGTCCCGCGGCCACCGCGTCGCTCAGTATTCGAGAGGTGGCAAGAAACGGCAGTTCACGTTGAAGTTCGATTTCGACGACCGCCGCGAACACCCCGAAATCATCGAGGATGCTGACGGCCGTCTGCAACAGTCCGTCAGCAGCATAGAAAGCATCGGGGAGCATCACCCGTCGGACCGCCGAACAACTGACGTCACCCTCATTCCACTGCCGGCCGGCCAGACTGGCCGCCATGGTGAGATGGCCGTCGAGTATCGTGCGCAGCGCGCCGATCCGTTCAGCGCTGCGGCTGTTCATCTTGTGGGGCATAGCGGAGGATCCAACCTGCCCGGCACTGAACCCCTCGGTGGCCAGTTCGTTTCCAGCCATGAGCCGCAGTGTCGTCGCGGCCGACGCCGGAGCCGACACTGCCTGTACCAGGGCCGACACCACGTCGAGATCAAGCGACCGCGGATAGATCTGCCCGACGCTGTCGAGAACGCGTCCGAATCCGAGATGCTCGGCAATCGACTGCTCCAATTGATCGACCGCTTCGACGCCTCCCAACAGGTCCAACTGGTCCAGCCGGGTACCGACCGCGCCTTTGATGCCCCGAAGCGGATATCGGGCCAACAACTCCTCCACCCGCTCAAGCCCGATCATGGTCTCCTCGGCCACGTCCGCGAAGCGTTTACCCAACGTCGTGGCCTGGGCTGCCACGTTGTGGGTGCGAGCCACCATCACCAGATCGATATGTGTCGCAGCCAGCGTGGCCAAGCGTGACAGCAGGGCGACCAGCCGGTCCCGTGTGAGGACGAGGGCCTGACGGATCTGCAGTTGTTCAACGTTCTCAGTGAGATCCCGCGAGGTCATTCCACGATGTATCTGCTGCCGGCCGGCAAGTTCACAGAACTCATCGATTCGAGCCTTGACATCATGGCGGGTGACCGCTTCGCGTGCCGCTATAGATCCGAGATCAACGTCATCCAATACCGCTTCATAGGCTTCGATCGTCCCGTCGCCGATCTCGACTCCCAGTGAGACCTGGGCACGCAACACGGCGAGCCACAGCCGGCGCTCTTGAACGATCTTGCCCTCGGGCGACCAAATCTCATTCATCGCCTCACTGGCGTAGCGATCAGAAAGAACGTTGTATGCAGCATCACTCACAAGACATTCCTGTCGTTGCGGTCGAGATACTGTTCCCGTCCCGGACCGACCCCCACAAGACGGATCGGCACACCGATCTGATCTTCAAGAAAATCGATGTAGTAAGCGGCCGCGGACGGCAGCTGGTTCGGGTTCGTCACCGTGCTCAAGTCTGTTTTCCAGCCCGGAATATCTTCATAAACCGGTGTGGCTGCGTGCAACTGCGACTGGTGGTAGGGCAGATTGGCACAGCGCTCGTCGCCGATCTCATAGGCGACACAGACCTTCAACGAATCCAAGCCGTCAAGCACATCCAGTTTGGTGACCGCGATCTCGGTGAGAGAGTTGACCCGCACCGCATGGCGAACCATCACCGCGTCGAACCAACCGGGCCGGCGCCGACGGCGGGTGTTGACGCCGTACTCACGTCCGGCGTCGACCAGATAGTCACCGACGTCATCGAAGAGCTCTGTCGGGAAAGGACCGGACCCGACCCTGGTCACGTATGCCTTGGCCACGCCGATGACGCGATCGATATGGCGGGGTCCGATCCCGGAACCAGTGCAGGCCCCGCCGGATACGGGGTTCGATGACGTGACGAACGGGTACGTGCCGTGGTCGAGGTCCAAGAAAGTGGCCTGCGCGCCTTCGAGCAACACCTCCTGCCCGGCTTCGAGTCCGTCGTGCAGCAACCCGACCGAGTCTGCAATCAAGGGCAGGATCCGCGGGGCGCAGACGTCGAGATATTCCGCCGCGATGGCCTCGCCATCGACCGGAGGCCGATCGAACACCTTGGTGAGCACCTGATTCGTGTGACTGAGGACGACATCGAGCTTCTGGCGGAAGATCTTGGGGTCGGCGAGGTCTTGCACCCTCAAACCCACGCGCATCGCCTTGTCTGCGTATGCGGGGCCGATGCCGCGTTTGGTCGTGCCGAGTCTGGCGTCACCGAGGTGGCGTTCGTGGAGGGCGTCCAACTCGGTGTGGTAGGGCATTATCAGGTGCGCGTTGCCGCTGACCTTGAGTCTTGAACAGTCCACGCCGCGCCCCGTGAGCATGTCGATCTCCGCAATGAGAACACGCGGATCGACCACGACGCCGTTGCCGATGACGGGCGTGATGTAGTCGTACAGCACCCCGCTGGGAACAAGCTGAAGCGCGAAAGTCTCGCCGTCGACGACCAGCGTATGGCCTGCGTTGTGGCCGCCCTGATAGCGGACGACCATGGACATCTCTTTTGCCAGGAGGTCGGTGAACCTCCCCTTGCCTTCGTCACCCCATTGAGTACCGACGACTATGGTCGCTGGCACGGCGCTCTCCCTTGATGGATTTGCGTTACCGGAAAAGGTTAGCTTGAACCGGCGGCGAACCGTGCGGAGTTTTCGGGCGGACCAGCGAACGAATCAGCGTAGGACGATCTGTGAATTGTCGGCGGGTCCTTCGATGTCGACCTTCACCGTGTCTCCTTCGAGGTACCGGCCTTCGAGAATGGCAATGGCCAGCGGATCGCCGATGCTGCGCTGGATCAGGCGTCTCAGCGGGCGCGCCCCGAAGGCCGGGTCGTAGCCCAGTTCGGCCATGTGCGAACGAGCCTGCTCGGTCACCTCCAACGTGATGCGGCGATTGGAGAGCCGAGCCGCAAGATCCGCGAATTGGAGGTCGAATATCTTCGTCAGGTCGTCCTGGGTCAGAGACCCGAAGCGGACGATGTCGTCGATCCGGTTGATGAACTCGGGCCGGAAGAAGTCTCTCGGCTCGCCCGCGAGGTTGGAGGTCATGATCAGGACCACGTTGGAGAAGTCGACCGTACGGCCCTGCCCGTCGGTCAGCCGACCGTCGTCGAGCAGCGCCAGCAGGACATTGAAGACGTCCGCATGCGCCTTCTCGACTTCGTCGAGCAACACGACGGAGTAGGGCCGACGCCTCACCGTCTCTGTCAGTTGCCCGCCCTCGTCATAACCGACGTAGCCGGGAGGCGCCCCGATCAATCGGCTGACGCTGTGCTTCTCCATGTACTCCGACATGTCGATGCGCACCATGGCGCGCTCGTCGTCGAACAGGAACTCTGCCAGCGAGCGGGCCAGTTCGGTCTTGCCGACGCCGGTCGGCCCGAGAAACAGGAAGCTGCCGATGGGGCGACGAGGATCGCCGAGCCCCGCTCTGGATCGGCGGATGGCGTTGGCCACGACCGAGACCGCGTCGTTCTGGCCAACGACCCGCTGGTGCAGGTGGTCCTCGAGGCGGACGAGCTTCTGGACCTCACCCTCCATCAACCGGGAGACAGGTATGCCGGTCCAGCGGCTGACGACCTCCGCGACGTCCTGGTCGTCCACCTCTTCTTTCAACATCGAATCCTCAGCCTGCAGCTTGTCGAGCTCTTCTTTGGCGACATCAAACTGTCGCTCGAGCCCGGGGATCTGGCCGTAGCGGAGTTCCGCGGCGCGTTCCAGATCGGTCTCGCGTTCGACTTCGCCCCGCAGGTGCTCCAGCTGCTCGTTGATTTCACGCAGAGCCGTGATCGCGTCCTTCTCGGCCTGCCATCTGATGGTCAGCCCGGCAAGGCCTTCTCGCAGATCCGCCAGTTCCCGATCGAGGTCGCTGAGCCGTTCCGCCGAAGCATCATCGGTCTCCTTGGCCAGGGCCAGCCGCTCAATCTCGAACTGGCGAATCCGCCGCTCGACTACATCGATCTCGGTCGGCACAGAATCGATCTCGATGCGCAGCGAACTTCCCGCTTCATCGATCAGGTCGATCGCCTTGTCGGGCAGGAAACGGCCCGTGAGGTAACGGTCGCTCAACACGGCGGCGGCCACCAGCGCCGAATCTTGGATCCGTACGCCGTGGTGGACCTCGTAGCGCTCCTTGAGCCCGCGCAGGATGGCGATCGTGGACTCGACCGATGGTGGCGCCACCAGGACCTGCTGGAATCGTCGCTCCAACGCGGGATCCTTCTCCACGTGTTTGCGGTATTCGTCGAGGGTGGTCGCACCGATCATCCGCAGACGGCCACGGGCGAGCATCGGTTTGAGCATGTTGCCGGCGTCCATCGCGCCCTCGGCAGCCCCCGCGCCGACCACCGTGTGCATCTCATCTACGAACGTGATGATCTCGCCGTCGGCGTCCTCGATCTCTTTGAGTACCGCTTGCAGGCGTTCCTCGAACTCGCCGCGGTATTTGGCGCCGGCCACAAGCAGCGAGATGTCGAGATTGATCAACCGTTTGTGCTGCAGCGAATCCGGCACGTCTCCTTCGACTATCCGGGCCGCCAGACCCTCAACGATGGCGGTCTTGCCCACTCCCGGTTCACCGATCAGCACCGGATTGTTCTTGGTGCGACGCGACAACACCCGGATCACCCGGCGGATCTCGTCGTCGCGGCCGATGACGGGGTCGAGCTCGCCGCTGCGGGCGGCTTCGGTGAGGTCGTGGCCGAACCGCTCCAGAGCCTGAAACTGATTCTCGGGGGTCTGGGTAGTCACGCGATGGGAGCCGCGAACCTCCTTCAACGCGGTGAGCAGCGCTTGGCGGTCGACCTCGATGAGTTCGGCCAATGCCAGCAGCACGTGTTCAGTCGACAGGTAGTCGTCGTGCAGTTCACTGCGGAGCTGATCGGCCTCGTTGAGCGCCGCTATCAGCGGCTTTGCGAGCTGCGGTTCGGATCCGTAGGCATTGGGCAACTGCTCCAAGGCCGACTCGGCTCTGCTTCTCGCTGCGAGTACATCGACTCCGACCTTGTGCAGCAGGGGTTGCACGATGCCGTCTTGTTGACCGAGCAGCGCGATCAGCAGATGCTGAGGGGTGATCTCTGGATGGGAAGCGCCGCGGGCCGCCTCAGTCGCGGCAGAGAGTGCTTCGGTCGTCTTGAGAGTCCAACGGTTGGGGTCTAGGGCCATGTCTGCTTTCTGGTTCCGGTTTCTGGGTGCTGGTTGGTGTTAGTAGTTGCAGTATAGCAGAAAACTTGAGTGCTATACACTTAACTTTGTACTTTGTATCGCCGACCGTCGCGGCTAACATCAGGCTATGACCGTGACCGAGCCGACAACCGACGCAGCCGACAACAGCTTCCGGAGAATGGACGAATCCTCCGCCCAGCAGTGGGCGCACATCGGCCGATGCACCGCTCTCAACCAGCCTCGCGTGGCAGACCGGATCCTGATGCTGCTCCAGTCCCTAGCCGACATCCGCGACGGATTCCTCACCGATCAACTCACCCACAGCCTCCAGACCGCCACGATGGCCGAGCGTGCAGGCGCAGACGAGGAGATGGTGTTCGCCAGTCTCTGCCATGACATAGGCAAGGCGATCTCGGTACCCAACCACGGCGCCATCTCAGCCGAGATCATCAGGCCCTATGTGCGCGACGACGTCTACCACACGATCCTCAACCATCAAGACTTCCAGGGCCGGCACTACTACCACCACTTCGGAGCTCCCAGAAACCTGCGTGACCAATTCTGCGACGAGCCGTGGTTCGCACTGTGCGAACAGTTCACCGACGACTGGGACCAGCAGGCCTTCGACCCCGACTACGACACGCTCCCGTTGGAGCACTTCGAACCCCTGATCCGAAGGATCACCGCTGCCGTCAGCTCCGGCACCAGCGGCACCCAGCGAAACGACTACTAGCGACTACTACCAGCAACTGCTAGCTGAGACTCGCGTAGCCGGCGCTGACCAGGCGGCCGCCACGAGGGTCGCCCGTCAGCTCCGCGTCCATCCGGTTCATCACCTAGGACACGGTCATGGCGGCGTCGAAGTCCACCGTCGCCAGCGAACCACCCCAACCACCCCAGAACATGAAGTTGGGATTCGGGCTCTGCGCCGCATCGGTCCAGCCCATCCGCCGGGCTCGCCTACCGGGCCTTCCATTCAGGGTCGCGTTTCGCGGCCCAAGCCTCGATTCCCTCCGTCGAATCCTCGGACTGCCCCACCACCCGGCGCATCGTCTCCCCCATCCGCACCGCGTCGGTCCAGCCCATCCGCCGGCCGCGCCTGACCATCTCGTTTGTTGCCCGCACCGCCAGCGGCGCGCCCGCACAGAGCCGCTCGGCGAGACTGCGGGCCGCGTCCAACAGCTCCTCGTGGGGGTGGACCCGCCAGGCGAGGCCGATCTCTCTGGCGCGGTCTGCATCTATCGGGTCGCCGGTCAGCAGCAGCTCGAGCGCGTCGGGGATCGCCACGTGGTCCGGCAGCCTCAACGCCCCCACGATCGTCGCTTGACCGATCCTCACCTCGGGATATGCGAAACTCGCCCGGTCGCTGGCGAGCACGAAATCACACGCCAGGACCGCGGTCAGCCCGTAGCCGATGCACGGACCGTTGACCGCCGCGATCGTCGGTTTCCAGATCTCCATGCCGCTCTCGAAAGTTGTGATCGTCGGCCACTCCCAGAACGATCCCGGCCAAGTGCCGGTCGAACCCGCTCCATCACGCAGATCGGCTCCGGCGCAGAAGGCCCTTCCGGCCCCGGTGACAATGGCCACCCAGGCTTCGTCGTCCTCACGGAATTCGGTCCAGGCGGCGTCGAGGGCTCGGCGCATGGCCCCGTTGACAGCGTTGAGCGCCTCGGGCCGGTTGTAGGTGATCGTGGCGATGCGGCCGTCTCGCTGGTAGGTCGCAGCGCTCATTTCATCCGACATCTCACCAGCTTTGTTCATGCAGCACGCGATAGCCACCGTGGGTATGGTTTTCGCCACGGCGCCGTCGCGGCTGCGCCGAGTGAACACGAAGGGGGATCTGCCATGGCTCAGGGATCAATTGAGGTCTACGAAAGCGAGGGGCGGACGTTTCCGCCCTCCGACGAGTTCGCCGCCGCGGCACTGACCGATGACCGTTCGCTGTACGACCGGGCCGACTCCGACTACGAGGCCTTCTGGGCGGGCCAGGCCCGCGAGCTGCTGAGTTGGTCCAAGGACTTCACCACCGTGCTCCAATGGGATCTGCCGTTCGCAAAATGGTTCGAGGACGGCGAGCTCAACGTCTCAGAGAACTGCCTCGACCGCCATGTCGCGGCCGGTCGCGGCGACAAGGTCGCGTTCCACTGGGAGGGCGAACCCGGCGACACTCGCACCATCAGCTATTCGGAACTGCTCGCCGAAGTGGAACGATTCGCCAACGTGATGAAGGGCCTCGGCCTGTCGAAGGGCGATCGCATCGCCATCTACATGCCGATGATCCCCGAGCTGCCGATCGCCATGCTCGCCTGCACCCGCATCGGAGTGGCGCATTCGGTCATCTTCGGCGGGTTCTCGCCCGACGCCATCACCGACCGTTGCGAGGACGCCGAGGCACGGCTCATCATCACCGCCGACGCGGGCTACCGGCGGGGCGAGCCGTCGGCTCTCAAACCCAACGTCGACGCGGCGCTCTCAGCGGGAGCACCCAGCGTTGAGAACGTGATCGTCGTGGACCGCTGCGGTACGGACCCAGTCATGGTCGAGGGTCGCGATCTCTGGTGGCACGATCTGATGGCAGCCGCGGCGCCGAGCTGTCCGCCGGAGCCGATGGGTGCTGAACAGCTGCTCTACCTGCTCTACACGTCAGGGACCACCGCCAAGCCGAAGGGCATCATGCACACCACCGGCGGCTATCTGACACAGGTGGCGTTCACCCACAAATACGTGTTCGATCTCAAGCCTGAAACCGACGTGTACTGGTGCGCTGCCGACATCGGCTGGGTGACCGGTCATTCCTACATCGTCTACGGGCCGTTGACCAACGGCTGCACGTCGGTCATGTACGAGGGCACCCCCGACACGCCGAGGCCGAACGAGCGCAGCGGCGACCGGGCCACCTGGAACAAGGATCGGCTCTGGGACATCGTGGAACGCTACGGCGTGACTCAGCTCTACACCGCACCCACGGCAATCCGCACGTTCATGAAGTGGGGCGACGACTGGCCCGCTCGGCGCGACCTGTCGAGTCTGCGGGTTCTGGGCACTGTCGGCGAGCCGATCAACCCCGAAGCATGGATGTGGTACCACGACAACATCGGCGGCAGTTCCTGCCCGATCGTCGACACCTGGTGGCAGACCGAAACCGGCGGTCACATGATCACCCCCCTTCCCGGGGTGACCACCACCAAGCCCGGCACCGCCACCACGCCCATCCCCGGGGTGTACGCCGAAGTCGTCGATGACGGCGGCAACCCGGTCGAGGTGGGCGGCGGCTACCTGACGATCACCCGACCCTGGCCGTCGATGCTGCGCGGCATCTGGGGAGACCCGCAGCGTTATCACGACACCTACTGGTCTGCCTATGAGGGCCGCTACTTCGCCGGTGACGGCGCACGGGTGGATGAGGACGGCTACATCTGGCTGCTCGGGCGGGTGGACGACGTGATGAACGTCTCGGGGCACCGCATCTCCACCGCGGAGGTGGAGAGCGCGCTGGTGGACCACCCTGCGGTCGCCGAAGCCGCGGTGGTGGGGGCCAAAGACGACATCACCGGTCAGGCGATCGTCGGTTACGTGATCCTGATCGGCTCGGTGGAAGCATCGGAGGAACTGCGCGAAGAAGTCAGGCAGCACGTGGGTACGAAACTCGGCCCGACAGCCCGACCCAAAGCCGTGTTCTTGGTGCCGGACCTTCCCAAGACGCGTTCGGGGAAGATCATGCGTCGCTTGCTGCGAGACGTGGCCGACGGGCGGGACCTCGGCGACACCACGACCCTCGCCGACCCGGACGTGGTGGCGGCCATCCGCGAAGGCGCCGCAACCAGTGACGAGGAATAGCCGCGCGGATCGGCCGGATCGCGATTCGGCGTAGCCGCGAGCATCGGACTGGCCCTAGTGTTGTAGGCAACAATTTGGCGGCCGGCCCTGTGTTTCGACAATGCGGGGTTGAGCAGTACAGCTCGGTTCAGAGCAACACAGTCAGAGCAGCACAGGAGGTGTCTGACCCCATGATCAATACCGCAAAGACCTTCGTTCTGCTCGCCTTGCTCGGCGGGCTGATAATCGTGGCGGGGGGTGCCATCGGCAGTTCCACGGGCCTCGTGATCGGCCTTGTGATCGCTCTGGTCATGGTCGGTGGTTCGTACTGGTTCAGCGACACGTTGGCGATCAAATCCGCCCGTGCCCAGGCCGTGACCCGTGAACAGGCTCCGCAGTATTACGAGATCATGGAAGACCTCACGAAGCGGGCAAACATGCCCATGCCCAAGCTCTACATCTCTCCCAATCCGCAGCCGAACGCGTTCGCAACGGGGCGCAACCCGAACAACGCTGCGGTGGCGGTGACCGTCGGTCTGTTGGAACGCATGAGCTGGCAGGAGGTCCGAGGTGTGCTGGCACACGAGTTGGCGCACATCCGCAACCGGGACATCCTCATCGGGTCAGTCGCCGCGGCGATCGGCATGGCCATCACGTTCGCAGCCAACCTTGTGATGTGGGGCGCCATGTTCCGGGGTGGAGGCGGCCGCGATCGCAATGTGTTCGGCGAGCTCGCCTTCGCTCTTCTGGCTCCGATCGCCGCGATGATCATTCAGGCTGCCATCAGCCGCAGCCGCGAGTTTCAGGCTGACGCCTCCGCCGCGAAGTTGATCGGCAGCGGTGAACCTCTGGCTAGTGCCCTTGAGAAGCTCGAACGCGGCGCGCACGCCATTCCCGTCAACGTCAACCCGAGCCAGGCCAGCAGCTACATCATCAATCCGCTGAGCGCTCAGGCCCGCGGCCGTGGCGGTGGCGGCAAGCTGTTCAGCACGCATCCCCCGACCTCCGAGCGCATCGCCCGCCTCCGCTCCATGTGAGCCTGTTCCACAGCACCTCGTGAGTCCGCGCAGGAGATCAGAAAGAACCGCCGACCTGCGCCATTCGGTCCGCTCTGACGTCTTTTGTCAGTTAGACTGCCTAAAGGTTTCGGCGCTGTCCGCGTCCAATACGAGGTCTGAGTCTGATGTCCAAAGTCTTTTCTGTGTTCGCCGGCGCAATCACAAACCACCCGCGCACCGCCCTCGCCGGGTTGCTGGTCGTGTCGATAGGACTCGGCAGCGGTTCAATCATCCTCGGCGACCAGGCCGACAGCAGCGTCTTCTTGCCCGAGGACAGCGAAGTCGCGCAGGCCGCCGAGACCCTGAGCGAATCGTTCGCAGATTCGTCCAGCGTGTCCAACGTCACCATCATCCACCGCGGCGATGACGTATACACGCCTGAGGGGCTAGCCCAGATCGATCGTGTGGTCAGCGCCGCAACCGCGGAACCTGAGGTGGCCGGAAGGCTGGCGGTCACCAACCCGATCGTGTCGCTCGCCAACATCTACAAAACAGCACTCGGCGTTGCGGATCTATCCGCAGTCGATCAAGAACAGATAGATCGAGCCACTACAACTCTGCAGTCGAACCCCGAGCTGGCAGCGGTTCTCTCGTCTTTGCGGGGTGAAGCAGACGGCGAAGGCATCGCAATCTCGTCTTTGCGCCTGGCCGAGCTAGGCGACCCCGTCGGACTCTCCGAGGTGGAACTGCTCGTCGCCGACCTCGTCGAAGACGTGCCAGGACCACTGCGGGTGCAGAGCCTCTCAAACGCAACCATCAACGAGGAGTCCAGCGATTCGTCGGACTCGATGACGACTTTGATGGGCATCGCCCTCGCCGTCATCGTCATTCTGTTGTTGGTCTTCCTCAGGTCGGGTTCCGATGTGGCGCTGGCGCTCGTGGGCTTGGCCATCACCATCGTCGGCACCATCGGCTTCCAAGGTTGGGCCGGCCCGGAGGGCATCGGCCTCATCGGACTGCCCAACTCAATCACCACGATGGTACCGATCATGCTCATAGGCCTCGTCGTGGACTATGCAATCCAGTCAGTGGCGCATTACCGCGAGGCGCGAGCCGGCGGAGAGCGTGTGGCCGCCGCGGCGCGCCGGGGACTGGCGGGAATCGTTTTGCCGCTCACGCTCGCGGCGGGTACCACCGTCATCAGTTTCCTGACCAACGTGAACTCGCCAATTCCAGCCAACAAGGATTTCGGCGTGGTCGCGGCATTCGGCGTGTTCTTCGGCTTGCTCACCATGTTGGTTCTGATACCCGCAGCGCGGACCATCCTCGACCAACGCAAAGAACGCAAAGGCAAGCTTCGCGAACCGCGTTTGATGCGCGACGCGATTCCCGGCGCAGGTGCGCTGACCGCCAGGATCGGCGAGTTCGTCGCCCGCAAGCCTTCGGCGGTGCTCGCAGCCGCTGGTGTGGCAACTGTCTGTATGGCTGCCGCGGCAACAAACATCAGCACCGAGTTCGATTCGAACGACTTCCTGCCCTCAGGAGGCCAAAGCCTTTCCGACATCGAAGCACTTGATGAAGCGTTCGGGGGACAGACCGAAGTCGTCACCGCGCTTGTGGAAGCAGAGTTGACCGATGACCGGACGCTACGAAACCTGCTGACGGTCAGCCAGGCATTCGACGACGAACTATCTCGACCGACCGGCGCTGTCGGCGAAATATCCTCTTCTCTCGGTATTCTGTTCGCTGATTGGCTAACCGACAACGGTCAGCCCGACGACCGCCACGACCCCGAGTTGTCGACCCTCGCAGCGGGCGTCGACCAAGGGCTCACGCTCGACCCGGTGGGCGTGCAGCGAATACTCGACCGGCTCGCGGAACTTGATCCCGTCGCATTCGCCCAAGTAGCCGCGGTCGATCCCAATGGCATCGACGAGACGCTCTTGCAGTTCAACGCCTTGACGAACGACCAAGGACGCACCGCGCAGATGCTCGACGATATCGACGGCTTGTGGTACGGCGACCGCGCTCAGATCACTGCAACGTCACGCGACATAATCAGTCTCGAGGTCACCAGCGCCATGACCGACAGCCAGTCGAGTTCGATTGCCATCACCATCGTCGCGGCACTCATCGTGTTGATGCTGTTCTTCTGGGTCACCGAGTTCAAGCCCATGCTGGCGGCCATTGCAGTGCTCCCTATCGTGTTGGTGCTCGCCTGGGTGCTGGGAACCATGGCCTTGGCGGGCATTCCCTACAACGTCATCACCGCTTTGATCACCGCCCTGTCGATCGGGATCGGCGTCGACTACACCATCCACGTCATACACCGCTTCACCGAAGAATTCGATAGCGGCAAGTCGCTGCTCGACTCGACAAAGACAACACTCGCAACGACCGGTTCAGCCCTTATCGGATCGGCGATGACTACCGCTCTGGCGTTCGCTGTCCTCATTTTCAGCCCGCTTGAGCCGTTCCGGCAGTTCGGGATTGTGACCGGCATCACCATCCTCTACGCGCTGATCGCGGCGGTCGTGGTGGTCCCCCCGATGCTGATCGCCTGGGCGGCCTATCACCGTTGGCGTGCCGACAGCGTCCACTAGCAGACAACTGGCACTGCGGGGGACCGCGCGGGGTTCCGGGTCGGCTCAGTCGCGGAAGTTGATGAACTGCAGGGGGATCTGCAGGTCGGCTTCCTTGAGCGCGGCGATCACCTTCTGAAGGTCGTCTCGCTTCTTGCCCTGCACTCGCAGTTCATCGCCCCGTGCCGACGACTGGATGCCCTTGAGGCCGAGGCCTTTGATGAACTTGTTGATCTCTTTGGCCTTGTCCTGGGATATCCCGGCTTGCAGGCGCGCGGTCTGGCGTACGGTACCTCCGGAGGCCGGCTCTACGTTGCCGTAGTCGAGCGCTCTGAGGCTGACCTTGCGTCTCACCAGTTTCTCCTCGAGGACCTGGCGCAGCGCAGCAAGACGATCCTCCGACGACGACGCCATCTCTATGGCGTTGTCGCCCAGTTGCACCGAGGAACCGGTGTTCTTGAAGTCGTAGCGCTGGGATACCTCGCGGGAGGCTTGATCGACGGCGTTGCGCACTTCCTGCCCGTCAAGCTCTGAGACAACATCGAATGTCGGCATGGCGAAAACCGTATCAAGCAGCCGCGCCAGTATCGCGGCCGAACCTGGGCCGAGTCGTTTGCGCCGATGTTCCGATATCGTTCTGGGCACAGGGGTCGGTGCCCGAGCGGCCAAAGGGAACGGGCTGTAAACCCGTCGGCTTATGCCTACGAAGGTTCAAATCCTTCTCGGCCCACACACTCACAATTGAGGCCTTCAGCTGAATTCGCTCAACTGAGCTCGCGGCAGATGGGCACAGGGCTTCGCGTTAGACTTTCCTTATGCCCGGCGAGCAGCCCAAGATCAACGTTGATTTTCTTGGGCGTTGTATTGAGGCGCTGGAAGCGGCCTTCGCGCGACTGCAGCACCAAAACCGAGAGGACATCCTCTATGACATACTGCGAGCCGCCTGCGTCAAGGAGTTCGAGCTCGTGCTTGAACAGAGCGGTCAATTGTTGCGCAAACGGCTTCGCCCCTGGTTTGCGAGCAACCGTGACGCTGACCGCTTGACCTTCAAGAACCTTTTTCGGCACGCCGCCAAACGCAGCCTCATCAGCATCGAGGCCTGTGAGCGCTGGTTGGGCTACCGAGACCACCGAAACAACACTGCGCACCTGTACGGCGAAGCACTCGCCGAAGCGACTCTCGAACTGTTGCCCGGCTTCATCGCCGATGCCCGAGCATTGGCAACCATGATTTCCGACCTCGGAGATGAGTGAGCGGCTATGGCTGCCGAAGGACTGTCTCTGCCAGAACGCTACCAAAAACAGGTCGAGTCTATTCTCCGCGACCATGCCCTCGGTGTCGAAACTTGGGCCTACGGGAGCAGAGTAAACGGCAACAGCCATGAGGCAAGTGATCTTGACCTAGTGCTCCGCGGTACCGATCTGGAGCCGATTCCCGAACGAACACTCTCAGATCTGATGGACGCATTTGAGGCGTCCAATATCCCCATTCTGATTGACGTTCACGACTGGGCCCGTCTGCCTTCGAGCTTCCACGAGACAATCAAACCCAACTATGTGGTAGTGCAACCCGGCGCCGACCGCTGATGGGCGTCTGATCAAGGAAGCATGCGCTGCATGATGACCGCGTCGAGCCAGGCGCCGAACTTGCGGCCCACCTCGCGTTCTGTGCCGACAACTTCAAACCCGCAGGCTCGGTGCAGAGCCATGCTCGCTTCGTGGCCGTCGACGATGTGCGCGACCATGCTGTGAAAACCCCGTTTGACCGCCATGTCGATGAGCTCTTCCATGAGCGCCCGTCCCACGCCGCGGCCTCTGGCGTCTTCACTCACGTACACGCTGTTCTCGACGGTCGTGCGATAGCCGGCCCTGTTCCGGTAGGGGCTGAGGCTGGCGAAGCCCACGACTCGGCCTTCGAGTTCGGCGACTACGACCCCCAACGCACCCTGGCGTTCGATGATCCACTGGCGCTGGTCCTGGAGGCTTCGCGACTCGATGTCGAAGGTCGCCGTCGTGTTCTCGACCTCGTGGTTGTAGATCCGGCGAATATCTTCGGCGTCGGCAACCGTGGCCAAGCGGGTTCGCATCAAGGTTTTCCTGTCTGGTGTCCTGCCATTGGTGGCTGGGATGTCGCAACGAATCTAGTCCCGTGGTTTGATGAGGTATGGCTCAAAACGTATTGGGGACTGAACTCGTCGAGTGCGGAACCGATCCCGTCACCGGCTTCTTCCGGGACGGCTGTTGCAATACCTCCGCTGAGGACATCGGTTCGCACACCGTTTGCTCGATCGTCACCCGCGAGTTCCTGGAGTTCTCCAAAGAAGCCGGCAACGATCTGACGACGCCGCGGCCGGAGTGGGGTTTCGTGGGACTCTCGCCGGGCGACGGCTGGTGCGTCTGCGCTGCCCGATGGCTCGAAGCCGCCCTTGCGGGCGCTGCCGCTCCGGTTCGGCTCAGCGCAACACACGAGCGGGCGCTGGAAGTCGTCCCTCTGCAGATGCTGCGAACCCACGCCATCGACGCCGACAACTGACGGATTGGGCCGATCCACCGAACCCGCAGTCATCTGCCCATCCCGCGATACGGGTTCTAACCCGACCACGGCTCCTACCCGACCACAGGTCCAACCCCACCGCGGTTTCTATCCGACCCCAGGTCCAACCGGCCACGGCTCCTACCCGACCGCGGGACCAACCCCACCGCAGGTCCAAACCCGCAGCGCATCGGTCGGAGCTTGAACCGGGTATTCGTGATCCACGAGCCTGTACCCGACACCGCTCGGACGCTGTTCGGGCCACTGCCATAAGTGCTTCTCCGGGGTCACAAAGACAACGATCTGATCACGGCTCCGACGTTTGACGTGACGAACGACTCGATGCTGTTCGGCACGCTCCGGCAACCCGTTCGGGCAGTTCACCAGCCATGCGGTGACTCCCTTCTTGTCTGCCACCGGAACCGGCCGCAACGCGCTCTCGTCCACCTTGACCGGCTGCCGGTTTTCCGGGTTGTCCCAACCCATTCTGCGAAACAGGGCTTCAAGATCACCTTTCTCAAGCAGATTAGACAGTTCTTCGGACGGCACGGCAGGAGCCTAATCTCGCGTGCTCTCGCTATCCGACGACACGTCGCGGGCGACGTCGGACCAGCGGTCGAGGATGTCGGGGCGCCGCCGCAGTTGGTTCGAAGCCGTGTAGGTCATCAACGAAATATTCGGTGCAACGTCGCGGTAGCGCTCCACCAGATTCGCGCCCAGGCTCGACCATGTGCCCGACACCGTGTAGTGGTCGAGAACATCATCGGTGATGAGCCCAACCATCGCCGCGACATCTCCCCGCCGTTGCAACTCATGCAGCTCATCTGCAAGGCCGAAAAACCCGTGGGTCTCGAATACCGGCGAATATGTCCTGGTCGAACCATAGAAAGCGATCATCTGCCGAGCGTGTTCACGGGACTCGGCCTGCTCCTCCTCGGTGTCTCCCACCGGGGTCATCACCGGGATCTCAAAGGTGACATCGGCAAGCTCGCGCCCGGCGCGGTCCACGCCCTCCTGCACGCGCGGCCGTTGCACGTCGCGCACATAAGCAGCGGAGTTGAAGGGATGGATATGGATTCCGTCGCACACCTCGCCCGCCATCCGCGACATCCAACCCAGCACCGCAGACACGTAGATCGGCGGATCCGCGGCCGCGATCGGACCGGGCGACCACTGCGGCGGCAGCAAAGAGAACGAGTAGTAGTCGCCGTCGAATGAGAGCTTCTCCGAACCCCGAAAGGCCCGAAAGATCGCCTGCAGCGCCTGGACATACTCCTTCATCCGCGGACCCGGAGGCGCGTAACTGCTGGAGTAGCGCCGTTCGATATGGGCCTTGACCTGCGTGCCCAGGCCGAGCGTGAAACGACCCTCGGTCGCTTCGGCCAACTCCCAGGCGACCGACGCGGTCACCATGGGACTGCGCGGGAACGCCACAGCCACCGCCGTGCCCAGCCGCAGCCTCTCGGTGGCGAGCCCTGCCGCAGCAGCCGAGAGATACGCTGTCCGGCCCGACTCCGTCAACCACATCGTGTGAAAACCGGCGTTCTCAACGGCCTGAGCGTGCCGTTGCATAGCTCGCAACTCCATCGCCCCAGACATGATGTCGAGTTTCACAGTACCTCCCTGTTCGTCAACCGCCCTCAAAGGTAGGTCACGGTCGGCGTATGGAACCATCCAGACGCCATCCCCTAGGCTGACAGGAGTGATCGCGCCGCGCTGAACGGGTCACTCAAGGCCGGCTACCCGAACGACCCGGCAACCCCAACAACAAGGAGTCAAAAGTGAAGCCCCTCGATACACCCGCACCGACCGAAGCCGAATCCGAGCCCAACATCCACAGCGAACTCGTCGAAGAGGAGCTGTTGGTAGAGGAGATCTCTATCGACGGCATGTGCGGGGTCTACTAGTCCGTGGAGTTCGACGCTGCTGAGTTCAACCCGAACGGCCGCTACCGACTGCATGAACGCGTAGCTCTTCGGCCAGAACCGTTCGGCGCGCTCGCCTACCACTACGACAACCGCCGCCTGAACTTTCTGAGGGCGCCCGAGCTTGTGACGCTCGTGTCGAGCCTCGGCGAGCATGAGAGCGTGCGTGAGGCCTTCGTGTCGGCAGGTCTGGAGGATCGTCGCTGGCCGTCTTTCGAGAAGGCCCTGGCGTCGCTGGCGGCCTCCGATTTTCTGGTCCCGACATGACCGCCACTGCTACTTCGCCGCTGGCGTTCGCCGGCACACCTGCGTCCGACAACCTGATTTTGTCGCCGGCCAAGCGCAGTGGCCTTGCGGATCAGATGAAGGCGGGGCTCGACGCCCCCATCTGTCTGACCTGGGAGCTGACGTACGCCTGCAACCTGGCTTGCATCCACTGCCTCAGCTCGTCGGGCAGACGCGACCCCCGCGAGCTCACCACCTCAGAAGCCGAGGCCGTGATCAACGAACTTCAGCGGATGCAGGTCTTCTACATCAACATCGGCGGAGGCGAGCCGACCATCCGGAGTGACTTCTGGCATCTCGTCAACTACGCCACCGCTCACGGCGTTGGCGTGAAGTTCTCGACAAACGGTTCCCGCATCGACGCCGCGGTCGCCCGCCAACTCGCGGCCTCGGACTATGTCGATGTGCAGATCTCGATCGACGGCGCAGACGCTGTAACCAACGATGCCGTGCGGGGCGAGGGATCGTTCGAGGTGGCCCAACAGGCCATGAGACACCTGCACGACGCCGGTTTCGGCGGCTTCAAGATCTCTGTGGTGATGACCCGTCACAACATCGGGCAAGTCGACGAGCTCGAAGCTATGGCCAGAGGATTCGATGCCGAGTTGCGGCTCACCCGCTTCCGTCCCTCCGGGCGCGGTGCCGACAGCTGGCACGAACTTCATCCCACCGACGCCCAGCAGCGGCAACTGTACCGGTGGCTGTTGGACCGGCCCGAGGTGCTCACCGGCGACTCGTTCTTCCACCTCTCCGCCCTCGGTGAGCCGCTGCCGGGCTTGAACCTCTGCGGGGCGGGTCGGGTGGTGTGCCTGATCGACCCGATCGGCGACGTCTATGCCTGTCCCTTCGTGCTTCACGACGAGTTCCGGGCGGGCAGCGTCCGCGACGCCGGCGGCTTTCAGCGGGTCTGGCAACACAGCGAGCTCTTCGCCGAGCTTCGCGAACCGCAGTCAGCGGGGGCATGCGCCTCGTGCGGCCAGTTCGATGCGTGCCAAGGCGGCTGCATGGCTGCCAAGTTCTTCACGGGCATCCCGCTCGACGGGCCCGATCCTGAATGCGTGCTGGGCCACGGCGAACCGCTTGTCAACGCGGCCGCCGCCGCCCGTGTGTCACCCGCTCTGGATCATTCCCGCCCCAGCCCCGTCACCTTCCTTCCCCAAAAGCCACGCTCCCGCCCCGAAATCTGAGAGAACAACTACAACCATTGTCGTTTTTCGCGCAGATTTCGGCGGGATGCGGGATGGCGGTGGAAGAGGAAGAGATCGGGCTGTCCATACGACCTGAGTCTGCTCAGGCGACAACGCCGAGGCGGTCGAGCATGGCCTGTTGAGACTGGGCTCCGACGGCCATCAGGAACATGTCGAGTGGCAGCGTGCCGATTCCCGAAGCCTCCTCGCCGGGGTGGATGACCGCGGCCTGGGGAGCGATCAGGTAGCTGTGGCCGGCGAAGCTCGGGTGGCGCTCGATGAAGGCTGTCAGTCCGCGGCGGCTGTGGCTCGGCGATGACGCAATCTCTAACACGAGCGGTTGCCGGGGGTCGTCGTAGATCAGGTCCACTTCATGGTTGCCGTCTCGCCAGTGGTGGAGTCGAACACCTGCATGAGCGGCAAGCGTGTTGACCGCCGAGGCGACCAGATTCTCAAGCAGCAAACCCTGCTCCACCGGATCGCTCAAGGGGGCAAGACCGCGGTGCAGCGCGGCGTTTCGCACTGCGCTGTCCACGAAGTAGAGCTTGCGACCCCGCCTCTGCACGCCCGACTCAGAGCCGGAGTAGTTCGTGAGCGCGAATATCAGATACGCCTGTTCCAGGTACGAGAGGTACCGATCGAGCGTCGGCTGGGCGATGCCGAGGTCCTTCCCGATTCCAGTCGGCGACAAGATTCCGGTCACTTGGCCGGCCAATGCGTACAAAAGCCGCTCCAACATCAGCGGGTTCTCCACGCCGGAAGTCTGAGGGATGTCCTTGTAGACGGCCCGCTCGACAGCGTCGCTGCGAAGCACCCGCTGAGATTCGATTATGTGGCGATCGAGGTCGTCGACGCCGACGCTCGGTTCAGTCGAGAAGGGTCTCAGCAACAATTCGGGAAACCCTCCAACCAGTAGGAGGTACTCGCGAAGTCCGTCGCCCGGGTCCACCGGACTCTTCGCTCCCAGAGCGCCGAGCCTCTCGGCCAGCGTCCCGAACGCTTCGGGTTCTTCGGCTCGCCCGAGCAGGCTTAAGAACTCGCCTAACTGGCAAGGCATGAGTTGATGTTCCTCCCAGCGGCCCACACCGCTCTCTCGGCGTTGTTTGCGCAGACCCGCCGTGGCACTGGAGGTGGCAGCGATCCGCACCGGCCAGTTCTCGTCGTAGAAAGTCTTGAGCCACAAGTCCCAATCTCGGGCGTAGACCACCTCATCGAGCATCACAAAGAGTGGACTGTCGTCGTCGGGGTCCGTCCCGCGGAGCATTGACCGCACCAAGTCACCGAGGCTGACCTCGAGCAGCAGCGGATGGTCCATCCTCATCCACCAGATCCTCTTCGGGTCGATACCATTCTCGATCAGGTGTTGGACGGTCTGGTACAGAACGGTCGTCTTTCCGACCCTGCGAGGTCCCAGGATCACTTGGTGCCTTCGAGGATCGTTGCGGATCAGCCGTTGCCACAGGACACTCGCCAGGGACCGCTCGGTGGGTGGCGCGAGTGCCTCCGGCACAGCACCAGACGACTGCCAGGGATTCTGCTCACTGAACACTCTCTGATAGTCACTCGGTTGTGGTTGCCACCCAACATTCATGGCGCGCCTCCGATATTTGTTATTTGCCAATTAGCATACAGTCGCTAAATGCTAATCTACAAACTACAAACATCAAAGAGCACACCCAATAGCCCACATCAACGGCCGAGGGAGCGCGGAGAATGCTCCAGAGTTGCTTGCCAACCTTAGGCCGTCCCAACAATACTGCTCGCAACCAGTGGGTTGCTGCTCGGGGGCTTGTGGTGTCCTAACGAGAAATTGTCAGAGTGGGGTTAGCGGCGGAGTTGGCCTACTAGGCGGAGCACGTACCAGAACATCGTCATCACCGAACTGAACAGTCCCAGCGCCGCGGCCACATGGGCCTGTTGAGGGTACTTCCGGATAATCGTCTGGGTCTGGTATAGGATCGCCGCCCCTGACAGGGCGATCATAGCGACCGAGAACCAGATTCCGAGTGAAAACCCGAACAAGATCGCTCCCACGATGAGAACGGCCGCGGCAACGAAGCCGTACATGATGATCGGGCGGATGAACGACAGGTCCTTGCGGGTGACGAAGCCCACGACCGTGAGGCCCGCGAAGGCCAAGGCGGTGATGAGACCGGCTGCCGCTACTGAGGTAGCGCCGTCGTCTACCACTCGAAAGAAGTAGTGCAGCAGCGGTGCGAACAACACTGCGTACAGGGCTGCCGATCCAAACAGAGCGGCATACTGTTTTTGGGGGTTGAGCAGGTCGGTCGCAGCGTTTGAGACGATCCATTGACCGACCATGAACAAACCCAGGATCAACAGCCAGGTACCACCCGAAATCCAGTTGTACATCGCTTCGCCTATGCCGACGTTGAGGAACAGCGCCTCAATACCCGCAAAGGCAATGATCGCGCCGAGCAGGTGTTGGTAGACACGAACCACGAAATCGCCTCGCGTGTCCGCATCAAGATCGGCAACGGGTCGAAGATCAAGATCAAAAGACATCGCAGCACTCCTCTCAAAGCAGTGAAACCACTGTATTCCAATGCCAGATCAATATCTGGATCAACTCGGGGTAGTCCGTTCCGGTCTTCCTTAGTTTCTGCGCTTTGGCAGCGGCTCAGACCTCGCCGCAGGCCCGCTGGCAGCCGGACGACGCGATAGCGCGCCGAGACAGGCTGCCGGACTTCATCTCAAAGATGCCTGACCTGTAGGATCTGCATGTGTGCCACAACACGCGCCAACCGACTCCAGAGGGCTTATTCTGGGTCAGCCGTGTGGCAGTTCGTGAACATCTTGCCATCGTTGTCAAAGCGGTGTGCGATAGTTGGGGGCCGTTCCGACTAGTCGGCTGGCCGAGTCTCGCAATCGTACCGACGGAGATCTGACTATGGATGTGTTCGCACTCAGGGATCGGGTGATCTCGGAGTACAGGAGCTACTCAGAGAGCTTCGTGAACATAGCGGACCCGCGAATCCGAACCACTGTCGATGACGCTTTCGACAGGGGCCTTCTCTGGCCGAATCCTCGAATAGGGCTGAACCCCTCCTTCGAGCCTGGTGCCACGGTCGATCAACTAGTCGACAGCGGCCAACTTCATCCTTCGGCCAGGGAAATCTTCCGCGAGGACAAGACCGCCGGGAACCCTGAGGGCGAACCGATGACGCTACATCGGCATCAGGTAGAGGCCATCGAGGCAGCTTCGAAGGAGAGGAGCTATGTCCTAACCACCGGGACGGGGTCCGGTAAGAGCCTCAGCTACATCGTACCCATTGTGGACCATGTCTTGCGCTCCGGCTCAGGTCGAGGAGTCAAGGCACTCGTTCTCTATCCGATGAACGCCCTCGCCAATAGCCAGCACGAAGAACTCAGCAAGTTTCTCGATCATGGCCCTTGGTCTAACATCCAGGCCGAATCCCCGGTAGGTTCGCCGGGGCCGCGGGTAAACCGGCCGGTCTCGTTCGCAGTGTTCACCGGGCAGCAGCGTGAAGAGGAACGGAAGGCGATTCGCGAGAACCCGCCCGACGTATTGCTGACGAACTACGTGATGGCCGAACTCATCCTCACTCGCTTCAACGATGTGAGGCTGGTGAAGGCGATGTCGTCACTGAGATACTTGGTGCTTGACGAGCTTCACACTTATCGAGGCCGCCAAGGTGCCGATGTAGCCATGCTCGTTCGGCGCTTCCGAGAAGTCTGCGGTGCGACCAATCTCTGCTGCATCGGCACGTCGGCGACTTTGTCCACCGAAGGAACCCCCTCCGAGCGACGCATTCAAGTAGCGGATGTGGCCACGAAGCTGTTCGGCACTGAAGTTCGTCCCTCCGAAGTCATCTCCGAGACTCTTCAAAGGACGACTCGGGAGTCCGCTGGCTGGCCGGACTTTAACGCCGAACTAACACTCAGCGCCGCGGAGGATGCTCCCAAGCCAGCTAGCTACGACTCGTTCTGTCAAGATCCTTTGTCCTCCTGGATCGAGTCCACATTCGGAACGGAGAGGGACGATCACGGCCAACTGGTACGAGCGAAACCCAAGGCGATCGCGGATTCGAACGGCGGTGCCGAACAGCTATCAGCCGCAACAGGACTGCCGCTAGCCCGGTGCGAGCAAGCAATCAAGCACCAGTTGCTAGCTGGCACAGAGGTCCGAAACCCAAACAACGGCAAACCGGTGTTCGCTTTCCGGCTTCATCAATTCCTCAGCGCTGGCGGTGCTGTCCACGCTACCCCGGAAGCCCCCGGGGATCGAAGTGTCACGATGAGAGCTCAGCGCTTCGTTCGCCACGAGCGACACCGTGCGTACTTTCCCCTGGCTTTCTGCCGCGCTTGTGGCCAGGAACACTACGTCGTTTTCCGTGACATGTCTGTAGCTGGCAAACCGAGTGGGATGCTCCTACCCAGGGACCTCGGAGACCGAGACACCTCTGATCACGATCCGGGATCTTTGTTCATTCCGCCTGAGCCCGGGGACCAGTGGGAGAATCCGTGGCCTCTCGATTCCGAAGGCATTCGCGAGCGCCTGCCCGCAGAATGGTTCCAAGCCGACGGTCGTCTGCGAGACGCCCGTCGCAACAATGTTCCCGTCCCGCTGCACGTGGCCGCTGACGGAACAATCCATGTCTCAGTACCAACTGATGGAACCCAAACCACACCGGCGTTCTGGCAGGCAGCGCCGTTTCGATTCTGTATGCGTTGCGGGATCTCACACGCCGACCCGAGAGGCAGCGACTTCAGCAGACTCGCACCTTTGGACTCTCAAGGCCGCTCCACCGCGACCACGGTAACCTCGCTCGCCACGGTGCGACACCTCCGGGGTGTAACCGAACTGCCCGACAAGGCTCGCAAGCTTTTGTCGTTCACCGACAACCGCCAGGACGCCTCTCTGCAGGCCGGGCACCTGAACGACTTCGTAGGCGTGACGACCGTCCGGGCCGCACTCTGGAAGGCCCTCAGTGAAGCCCACGAGGATGGCCTCAGCCACGATGTGCTCGCTTCTAAGGTTGTCGAAGCGATGCACCTTGATTCGCGTGATTATGCACTTCAACCGGAGACCAAGGGCCGGGCAGGTTCGGCGGCTCTCAGAGTTCTCACAGAAGTCGTTGAGTACCGGCTATATCTCGACCTGCGCAGAGGTTGGCGAGTCAATATGCCAAATCTTGAGCAGTGCGGCATGCTCCGGATCGACTATCCGGCGCTGGATGAATTAGCCGAAGACCCCGACGAGTGGAGGCATCCCCTGACCGTCGCCGCGTCCTCCGAGGCTCGCCACGCCATCCTTAAGGTGCTGCTTGAGACAGGCCGACGCGGTCTGGGCATTCAAGTCCCTGTGCTCGACCCAGAGGCATGGGGTCAGATAGAATGCCGCAGTGAACAGCATCTAATAGACCCGTGGTCGGTAGCAGGTGAACGGCAGACGACATCATCTCTGCTTGCGACCGGACCAAGAAGCCCGAACATGCGACGAAGCATCACGTCGCTCACGCCGCGAAGCCGGTTTGGGCAATTCCTCGCGCGCGGCGATGTGTTCGGCCATGCGGGAAACCTGCGGTTGGCGGAGCGTCGGGAAGTAATCGACGAACTCGTCAACGCGCTGGCACGCTACGACCTGATCCGTCATGTGGACACCGAAGGCGAGATTCGGACGTGGCAGATCCCGGCGGCTGCGATCCTGTGGAAGCCGGGTGACGGCACGCCGTACCATGATCCGATCCGCACGCCGTCCGCTCCGGCGACCAGTCTGTCTCCCAACTCATATTTCGTTGGCCTCTACGAGGGCATCGCAGACGATCTCGGACGGAGGAGAGCAGGCACGACTTCTGTGGAGGGTGTCGCCCACCGTATCGAGGCTAGGGAACACACTGCGCAGGTCGCGCCCAAGGAACGGGAGGAACGCGAGCATCGCTTCCGCGATGGTGACCTACCGGTGATGTATTGCTCGCCGACGATGGAGCTGGGCGTGGATATCGCCGAACTGAATGTAGTCAACATGCGTAACGTTCCGCCGACTCCTGCCAACTACGCCCAGCGCTCGGGGCGGGCGGGGCGCAGCGGGCAGCCAGCACTCGTCACCACGTTCTGCTCGTCGGGCAACAGCCACGATCAGTACTTCTTCCGCCAACAGGAGCTGATGGTTTCCGGCGAGGTGGAGGCACCTCGACTGGACTTGGCCAACGAGGAGCTGCTCCGAGCCCATGTCCACGCTGTGTGGCTGGCCTGTAGCGGACTGAGTCTCGGAGCCTGCATGGGAGATCTGCTCGACCTGTCTATTGATGACGATCAGCCAGCTTTGAGACTGCTAGACCAAGCAACAGCGACCCTCGTGGATGAATCAATCCGTCGAGACGCCCATCGTCGAGGGCAAGCGTTGGTGGACTGCCTGGCCACAGAATTGGACAGTGCCGACTGGTTTACACACAACTGGCTGGACGACACGATCCGAGCTATTCCGCAACGCTTCGAGGAGGCGTTGAACCGCTGGAGGTCGCTATACCGGTCTGCGCACCGCCAAGCCGAGGAACAAGGAAGGATCATGCTCGCCCCTGGCCGGAACAAAACGGACCGCGAGCGGGCCGAACGACTCCAGCGCGAAGCAGTGCAACAGCTTGGGCTATTGCGAGGCGACCTCGGTGCCGGAATGAACTCGGATTTCTATCCCTACCGCTACCTCGCGTCAGAAGGCTTTCTGCCCGGCTACTCATTCCCGCGCCTGCCGCTGTCGGCATATGTGTCGCGTAGCGGCGCGTCCCGAGGCGACATGCTCCAGCGGCCGCGGTTCCTTGCCATCTCTGAGTTCGGTCCGCACAGCATCATCTACCACGAGGGCAGCCAATACTCGGTCAACCGGGTTCAGCTCATGAACGAGGACCTCGATGCCAACCGGGACGGCGCCTCGTTCCCTAAGACATCGGTCAAGCGATGCGATGAATGCGGCTATATGCACCCGAGCGACGCTACGAGCGACCCCGACATGTGCGAACTCTGCGCCGCTCGGCTTCCGCCAGCCACCCGTAACCTTTTCCGTATGGGTCACACGTCCACCCGCAGACGCGAGCGAATCACCTCCGACGAAGAGCAGCGCCAGCGACAGGGCTACAACATCGTCTCAGCGGTGCGTTTCAGCCACCGCTCAGACGCTCCATCGTACGTACAGCGCACGCTGGTTGCCGCAGGCACAGACGAGTCGACTGCCGACGGTGGAGCGCCGACGCGGCTTCTGCTCTCCTACAGCGACGCTGCCACGATCTGGCGCATTAACCAGGGGTTGCGCCAGTCGAGGAGGACGGATGGCCGAGTCGGGTTTGTGC
Organism: Acidimicrobiales bacterium; assembly: GCA_965116485.1. GTDB lineage: Bacteria > Actinomycetota > Acidimicrobiia > Acidimicrobiales > Aldehydirespiratoraceae > VXYK01. The sequence goes on along the minus strand of OZ220692.1, from coordinate 924,113 downwards.
TCGATGTTACGACCGGATACTGGAGCCGGGAGGACGAGGACGAGCAACCCGACGGTGCCGATGCATCGCCGACTGCCAATCGCACCGAGCGCGTCGTGCCCTACGTAACCGATACTCGAAACGCGCTGCTAATCGATCCTCTAACGACCGCATCGACAGACCCGCTACGGGGTTCCGAATACATCGAACCGGCTCCCGACGCAGGCACAATGGCTTCGGTCCAGGCTGCTCTGTCCAAGGCCCTACAGGCGGTATTCCGTCTGGAGTCGAACGAGGTTGCTGCGGAACCGCTGCCAACTCGTGACGACCGTCGGCTTCTGCTTGTCTACGAAGCTGACGAGGGCGGTGCAGGCGTACTCAAACAACTCGTGAACGACGCGGCACTATGGCCGCGTGTGGCCAGCGAGGCTCTGAGGATCTGCCACACCGACCCCGCAACGGCGGTGGAGGACAATACTCGCACAGGCGATGACGGGGCGTGCGAGGCGGCGTGCTACGACTGCCTCATGTCCTATTCCAACCAACTTGATCACGCCTTGGTGGACCGGGATCTGGCAATCGAGTTCCTTCGTCCGTTCGCGGGTGGCGCCGAGTTCCTCCCCGACACCCACGATAAAACGCTCGCCGAGGGTGCCGAGTCGAGCCTGGAGCGGCAGTTCTTGGACTTCCTGCATCAGGGCGGCTACCGGCGACCTGATCGCTCTCAGGTGTTGTTCGAGGAGGCTCCGACCCGACCCGACTTCGTCTACGACGATGCCTGCGCCGTTGTGTACGTGGACGGGACTCACCACGACTGGCCCGAGCGGGGCCGACGCGACGCCGAACAATCCGCAGCAATGGAGGATCTCGGGTACCAGGTGATCCGCTTCGGCCACAACGATGACTGGGAGCAGATCGTGCGGAACCACCCCGCGGTGTTCGGCCCAGGTAATCAAACAGAGCAGACGGACTCATGAATTTCTCCCCCGGCGCCCTCGTGACCGCCCGCGGCCGTGACTGGGTGGTGTTGTCGCAAGATACGCCCGAGTTGGTCATGGTCCGTCCGCTGGGCGGCACCGACGACGAGACCACCGGAATCCTTACCGCTGTCGAGGCGGTCGAACCGGCCAGCTTCAAGATGCCCCACCCCGAGCACCATCTCGGCGACGCCCATTCCGCCCGCCTGCTGCGCGACGCACTGCGGCTCGGGTTTCGTTCCGGTGCGGGCCCGTTCAGGTCTGTTGCCAGCCTCGGATGCGACCCCCGCCCCTACCAGATGGTTCCGCTATTGATGGCGTTGCGACTTGATCCGGTGCGTTTGTTGATAGCCGACGATGTTGGCGTGGGCAAGACCATCGAGGCCGCTCTCGTGGCATCTGAGCTGGTGGCCCAGGGAGACGCCCAGCGGCTCGCGGTGCTGTGCCCTCCGCACCTGGCCGAGCAATGGCAGGCCGAGTTACGTGACAAGTTCCACATCGACACCGAGCTAGTGCTGGCCTCTACCGCGGCACGTCTCGAACGCGGGCTAGCCCTAGGTGAGTCGATCTTTGAGAGACACCCCAATGTGGTCGTCTCCATCGACTTTATTAAGTCTGATCGCCGCCGCGACGACTTCATCCGAGCGTGTCCAGAATTGGTGATCGTCGACGAGGCCCACACCTGCGCGCGGTCGGACGACCGGGCCTCCTCCGGTCGCCATCAGCGGCATGCCCTAGTCCGGGACTTGGCGGCCGACACCGACCGGCACATGATCCTGGTCACAGCCACCCCGCACTCGGGCAAAGACTCCGCGTTCCGCTCGCTTCTAGGACTGCTCGATCCAGAGTTCGCCGATCTGCCCGACAACCTCGGCGGCGAGATCAACCGCCGTCATCGGGAGCGGTTGGCCCGTCATCTCGTGCAGAGACGCCGATCCGAGATCCAGGATTACCTCGACGCGGAGACGAGCTTCCCTCAGCGGACTGAGAAAGATCTCAGTTACAGGCTGTCAACCGAGTACCGGGAGCTGTTCAACCATGTCCTCGCCTACGCGCGCGGAAGTCTCGTCGAGCACGCTCGCGGTAGTCGCCAACAACGAATCCGCAGATGGTCTGCGCTGGGACTGCTCAGGGCACTGGCCTCAAGCCCCTCTGCTGCCGCGGCGACGCTGCGCACGCGGGCGTTCACGGCCGACTCCGACAGTGACGACGACATAGACGAGCGTGGGCGGCTTTTGATCCTCGACCTAGACGATATCGAGTCAATACCGGACGTGGTGCCCGGAAGCCAGCCCGAAGCTGCGGAATCGGCGGTGTCTCGCCGTCTTCGAGAGTTCGCCAAGGAAGCTGATGAGATCGCCGCAGCTTCAAGCAGTCGGGGTGCCGATACAAAACTCGATTCTCTAATCGAGATTCTGGGTGAGCTGCTGGTGGAGGGATACCACCCGATTGTGTTCTGCCGCTTCATCGACACCGCGGAGTATGTGGCCGAACGCCTTAGAAGGCGACTTCCCAAGAAAGCAAGACCGCAGGTCGCCGCAGTAACCGGTCGGCTTCCTCCAGCCGAGCGTGAAGCAAGAGTCGCGGAGTTGGCAGCGCATCCCCGCCGGGTGCTTGTTGCCACGGACTGCATCAGCGAGGGCATCAACCTTCAAGACCATTTTTCGGCGGTGGTCCACTACGACCTCCCTTGGAATCCCACCCGCCTCGAACAGCGCGAAGGCCGGGTTGACCGCTACGGCCAACCCGAGCCGGAAGTCCGCGTAGTCACATGCTGGGGTTCCGACAACCGGATCGACGAAACAGTGATGCGAGTTCTGCTTCGCAAGCACCGAGCCATTCGTTCGACCCTCGGGATCTCCATCCCGGTACCCGGCTCCACTAGCGAAGTCGTCGAGGCCCTAGCCGAGTTGGTGCTGGAATCTGCTGGCCAGTCCGAGCAGATGGCGCTCGACGGGATCATCGAGCAGTTGCGTCCCCAGACCGACGCTCTGGAAGCCGAGTGGGAAAGCTCAGCGGCCAAGGAGCAGCGGCGGCGATCATTGTTCGCCCAGAACCGTATCGACCCCATCGAAGTCCACGGCGAGCTTCGCAGGATGCACGAGGCCATCGGCACCGGTGCCGACACGGAACGGTTCTTCAAGGCAGCGCTAGCGGCACATGGTGCCGGGATCGTGAGCCAACGATCGACCGGAATCGAGTCCTACGAAATCGATCTGTCGGAAGCGCCCGTCGCCTTACGCGACGCTTTGGTTCCACCTGCAACCCACCGCCGCACCACCAGCGATTTAGAGCGGCTCAATGTCGGCTTCGGTCCTAGTGTGCCGGACAGCGCGACAGCGTTGTCTAGAACCCATCCCATCGTTGCGGGGCTGGCAGCCCATGTGCTCGACCGGGCGCTCGACTCGCCCGAAGCTGACCGCTTCACTCTGGAGGACTCCAACGGCGACCATCCCGATCCCGAGAGACGGACGCGCTTTGAACGTCCCGTGGCTGCTCGCTGTGGAGTGATGCGGACCGGCAGTGTTTCAATCATCACCACGCTGCTGCTGTGCCGGATCAGGATGTCAATGACTACGACGGCGCGCCGCGGTGAGCACCACATGTTGGCCGAGGAGGCTCTGCTGCTCTCATTCTCCGGCCTCCCAACCAAACCACGCTGGCTAGCACCCCAGGACACCCTGCATCTGCTCGAAGCTGAACCCGCAGGCAACATCGATTCCGCCGTAGCCTCGGAGCGTATCTCGCGGATTCTCTATGCCGAATCCCACTGGCGGCCCAAACTTGACACCGAAGCGAATGCGCGAGCCACTGCGTTGGCTGAGGCGCACAACAAAGTCCGGGAGGCCGACCGCCGTCCTGGACGCGGCTCGCAGAACGTTAGGGTGGAAGCCCAGCACCCGGTGGATGTGCTGGCCGTCTACCACTTCCTACCCAAGGTGGAAGCGTTATGAGCGCTGGAGCGGTGTCGGCCGTCGGGGGACTGCTGCCCCGAGACTTCCTCGACCGCGTCCTTATCGACGACCGGACGCTACCAGGAATGGAGCCAGCCGACTTCGGCCTGGTACCGGGCGAGCGTACTCGCGATGCCATCACCCGCTCTTGGAACCGGCTCGCCGCCCTGTGGTTGGCCTTCAAGAGATCGGAGCGGGCGTTGCCCGATTCGGACGACCGGGCCACACGGCTGACCAGGGAACGCTGGTTGATACCGCTGCTCAACGAACTCGGCTTCGTCGGCTTGGACGCTGTTCAGAGCCTCGCCCCGGATGAAGACGCCAAGGCATACGCAATCAGCCACGAATGGCGCGAACGGGTGCCGGTACACCTCATGGGTTGGCGCACGCCCATCGACCGCCGCACCCCAGGCCTGCCCGGTGCCGCGAAAGCCTCTCCACACGGTTTGTTGCAGGAGTTCCTCAACCGTTCCGACTCGCACCTGTGGGGCTTTGTCTCAAATGGCCGTGTCCTGCGCTTACTCCGCGACAACGCGTCGCTCACCCGGCAGGCATACACAGAGTTCGATCTGGCTTCGATCTTTGACGGCGAGTCTTTCGCCGATTTCACGTTGTTGTGGTTGTGCTGCCACCGGACCCGCTTCGAGGGCGACCGGCCCCAGCTCTGCGTGCTGGAGCAGTGGCACAAGGAAGCAGCCACACAGGGAACGCGAGCGAGAGAGAAGCTCCGCTCCGGCGTTGAGCAAGCCATTGTCTCGTTGGGCCGCGGCGCGATGATCCACCCCGGAAACACTTGTTTACGCGACCGACTACGCAACGGCGACTTCAAAGCCGACTCCCTGCAGCGCCAACTCCTGCGTGTGGTGTACCGCATGCTGTTCCTGCTCGTAGCGGAGTCCCGGGGCTTGCTCCTCACACCTACCGCGTCCGACACCGCCAAGGACCGCTTCCACCGATTCTATTCAATGCAACGCCTGTGCCGTCTCGCCCGCGCCCGGCGGGGAGGAAACCACAGCGACCTGTGGCGGAGCCTCAACGCGACCATGGCCGCGATGGACATCGGCGACGCCCCAGCCCAACGAGCAGCCCGCGGGGCGTTAGGTCTCACCTCGCTCGGGAGCCTATTGTGGTCCCAACATGAGACGGCCGACCTAACCCACGCCTACATCGATAACGCCCACCTGCTTGAGGCGGTGCGCAACCTCGCTTTCGTCTACGACGACGAGGCACGGGTTCGACGCCCGGTCGACTACCAGAATCTCGGCACCGAAGAACTCGGTTCCATCTATGAGTCGCTGCTGGAGTTGCACGCCGTGGCCGACCCCGGCACTCGTGCCTTCGACCTTGGACCGACCGCAGGTAGCGAACGCAAGACGACCGGCAGCTACTACACCCCGCCAGAGCTAATCTCCAGGCTATTGGATGACGCTCTTGATCCCGTGATCAAAGATGCAAGGGATAAGGCAGAGCCCGAGCAGGCTCTCCTAGAACTCAAGGTGCTCGATCCGGCTTGCGGCTCCGGCCACTTCCTGATCGCGGCAGCGCACCGAATCGCGGACGCCCTCGCCTCAGTGCGAGAAGGCGGCACTGAACCCTCCCCCAAGGCGTCTCGCGCAGCCCTGCGCGAAGTCGTGAGCCGATGCCTCTACGGCATCGACATCAACCCGATGGCAGTCGAATTGTGCAAGGTCAGCCTATGGCTTGAGTCGAATACGCCCGGAAGACCGCTCAGCTTCCTCGACCACCGCATCGTATGCGGCAACAGCCTGCTTGGTGCGACTCCGAGGCTAGTGGCCGAAGGCATCCCCAACGCTGCCTTCAAGACCCTGACCGGCGACGACAAGGAACACGTCAGTGCACTGAGAAGAACCAACAAGAAAGAACGCAAGCAACGTTCGCAGGGTCTATTGGCGTTGGACTGGTCCCCAGCTTCCGCCGGTATCCGGCTTGCCTCGGCAGTGCACCAAATCGACAAATCCGCCGATGACACTGCCGAAGAGGTTGTGGCTAAAGAGGAGGAGTACGCCAGACTACGATCGTCCGGCCCAGCAATGAAGGAGAAGCTGATAGCTGACGCTTGGTGTGCAGCGTTCGTCGCGCCAAAGAAGGCCGGTCAACCAGCGATCACAGACAACACGCTGCGAGCACTCCAAGCCCGGTCACACGAGGAGCTCATCGCAACAATCTGGTCGTCTCGCCAGCAGGTCGAGACCGACGACTACCAGAGCGCCACCATTGCCAGCATCCTCGATCTCGCTGACCAGCATCAATTCACCCACTTGCACCTGACCTTCCCTGATGTCTTTCAACTGCCGGAGGATCCATCAGACGCCGCCAATGAGCACACCGGTTGGTCCGGAGGCTTCGACGCAGTAGTAGGAAATCCCCCGTTCCTGAACCAACTTCGCGACCTGACGGTCACTGATCGCCGCGTGGCGAACCTCAAAAACATCCGCTTTCGGGGGTCTACGTCTACCTTCACGGACACCGCCTACCTGTTCTTCACGCTGTCGTACCAGTCCGCCAGACCCACCGGTGGGCATGTCGGCCTCGTGCAGCCCGACAGTTTCCTTGCAGCAGACGGTGCTGCAGAACTGCGCCAGATGATCGCATCACTTGCATCGCTAACCTTCCTCTGGGTCGCTGGCGAGAAGGTGTTTAATGCCAGCGTACTGACCTGCTTCCTAGTCGTCCGAGTCGACCAGCCCCAAGAACCTAGGATTATCAAACGCTCCTGCGGCGCCAACTTTGAAACGCTGCCAGACCTGAAGATGTCGATGGCCGAGTTGACAGACGCACCTACATGGGGCCCGTTGATCGCCGACGGCTTCGGAGTGCCCCGGGTGCATCTCAAGCCGACCTCTCGTATCGGTGATGTGCTCAGTGCAGCTGCGGATTTCCGCGATCAGTACTACGGACTGATTCCCTACATCGTCGAAGCCGACACCAATGACCTCAAGGCCTCAGCACATCTGGCACCACTCATGACAGTGGGTCTGATCGATCCGCTGTGCAATCTATGGGGCAAGGCGGAGACTCGTTTCGCCAAGCGTCCGTGGAACGCCCCCGCAGTAGATCTTGTCAAACTTCGAGCGGAGAGCGACCTAGCCGAGTGGGCAGATCGCAGACGCGTGCCAAAGCTGTTGGTCGCCACCCAAACCCCAGTGCTTGAAGTGGTGCCGGACGAGAAGGGGAACATGCTGCCTTCTGTGCCTGTTATCACCATCGTGCCTGCATCAATCTCGCTGTGGCACGCTGCCGCGTTGCTAACCTCACCCGTCCTGACAGCATGGGCCGCAGCCCGCCACCTTGGAGCATCATTGAATACCCATGCCATCAAGCTCAGCGCCCGGCAGATAGAGAACCTGCCGTTGCCACAGCAGTCAGAGGCTTGGGACCAAGCTGCTGGTCACGCTCGTGATGCTTTCTTTTGCGAGTCCGCTGACAAGCGCTTGATGCACCTACACCGCCTTGCTCAACAGATGTGCAACGCCTTCGACATCAAAGATCCAACAGAATTAATCGAATGGTGGATGACCCGACTCCCTAAGAGTGAGCGCAAATAGGCTGCACGTGTCGCGGTGGGATGTTGTGCTTCTCGCTCTTGTCGCTGCGCTCACCCGCCGCTCGGGACCACGGTCTCGCGCAACACCTTGCGAAATCGCATGGTGATTCGCGCCCATCTGCTCGGCATTTGAGAGTCGCTCTAAGACCGTCTCGAGCATGTGACCGGCTCTAGAGGCTAGCTGTCGGTCAGCCCCCTGCCCGTCGCAGTCAGTCCCCTCCGAAGGGGACCACCGTATCCGGTGATCTCAATCCGGCAGAATCTCCCTGAGGCAAACTTGCGACCGAGCAGAGCATGCCGGTCACGGTATTGAACACCGACACCGTAGTCCTTACCGCGGTTACCGTGTGCGGCATCTGCAGAGACCACGTCTCGTCCCTCTGGCGAGCCCAAATACTACCTCTCTTGTTTCCAGGTAGGCCAGACGCCGACTGCGGAATGGTCGTCAACCTTCGAGAGTCCGCGTGGGCAATCGCATTCCGAAAATGCTGAATTGCGTCAAGTCGTGCTGCGAGTTCCTTCCAATCACCGGAGAACGGCACTCGACTCCCTGAACCTGCGCCACCCAGAGCAACCGGCTTGGAACGGGTAGTGAATTGAGCGACCGGAGAAATTCTGATCTGGCTCGGGAGAACTCCGAATTGTGACAGCATGAAGTTCTCTATTTTCTGTGAGTTCGGCACGGAGAGTGGAAGCGAGTCAACCAGTCGACCACGGGCACGGGCGAGTTCCTCGGCTACCTGCGTACCAGACCCAGCCCGATCAACGATCCGATGGTGATGCACCGCAAGCCCGACATCCACGAGTCCTGCCTCAAGCGCAGCCATCGCCAGCACAAGGACAGCACGCCACTCCGCCTGTGGTTCACCCGGAGGTCTACCCGAGCCCCGAGCGCGGCGATCCTCGACAATAGATGTCAGCAATCTGACAGCGCTCCGGAGGTTTGAGTTGTAGAATTGGCTAGCCGCCTCGGCAGGTGTAGGCCACACTTGTCTCGCCCCTCTCTAAGCGCCTCCTGGAGGGTACCGTGCGGGTTCTGAGGTCGCTCATATGTTAGCTAGCTGCGGTTGACCGCTATCTCGATGATAGTGAGCTTGTCGGCAGGCTCGGTCTGGGGGAAGCCGGGCCGTCGGGCCGGGGCTATTCACCCCGGGGCGGTATGGCTAGCGCACCGAAATGTTACGAAAATCGTCAACTACCCTTTGGTCCTCCTCCAGTGGGTAGACGGATGGTTGATGGAGTTGGGACCGGCGGGCGGTACGGTCTCAATCCGTGAGCAACAAGTGGTTTGAGACTGTCGCCATCGCTGAGCAGCGGGCCCGCAAGCGCATACCCAAGTCGGTTTACGGCGCGCTGGTGGCGGGGGCGGAGGCGGGCGTGTCGATGCGCGACAACACCGCGGCGTTCGATGAACTGGGCTTCCGTCCCGTGACCGCGGGCCAGCTGGCCGACCCCCAGATCGCCGTGAACATCATGGGCCAACCCTGCGCGATGCCGGTGTTGATCTCCCCCACGGGCGTGCAAGCCGTTCATCCACACGGCGAGGTGGCGGTCGCCCGAGCCGCGGCGAACAGGGGTGTCCCCATAGGGCTCAGTTCCTTCGGAGGCAAGCCGATCGAAGAGGTTGTGGCGGCCAACCCGCAAACCTTCTTTCAGATCTACTGGGCGGGAGACCGAGACTTCATGCTCGCCCGCATGGAACGCGCCAAGGCTGCGGGAGCGGTCGGTTTGATCCTCACCCTCGACTGGTCGTTCTCCCATGGCCGCGACTGGGGCAGCCCGCACATTCCCCAGTCGTTCGCGCCCAAAGAAATTCTCCCCCACGCATTCGAGGTGTTGGCGAAACCGGCGTGGTGCTGGTCTTGGCTGCGTGCGGGCACAGTTCCTCGCCTTCGAGTCCCGAATTTCGCCGGCGTCGATGAACAGGCGCCGCTGTTCTTCGAGGCCTACGGCACCTGGATGACGACACCCCCGCCGACCTGGGAAGATGTTGCCTGGTTGCGCTCGCAGTGGGACGGCCCGTTCATGGTCAAAGGAATCGCCAGAGCCGACGAGGCCCGGCGGGCGGTCGACGCGGGCGCCACCACAATCTCGGTGTCGAACCACGGAGGCAACAATGTCGACAGCGCCCCCGCCTCGATCCGGGTGCTCGCCGAGATCGCCGCGGCAGTCGGCGACGACATCGAAATCGTGCTCGACGGCGGAATCCGTCGGGGCAGCGACGTGGTCAAGGCATGTGCCCTCGGCGCCGACGCGGTGTTGATCGGCAGGGCCTATCTCTGGGGTCTGGCGGCCAACGGTGCGGCCGGCGTGGAGAATGTGCTCGACATACTCAACGCCGGTGTCAAGGCGACGTTGCGCGGCATCGGCAAGGACTCGATCGCGGGGCTGACGCCCGACGACGTGGTCGTGCCGACAGACTTCTCCCCTCCCGCCCCGGGTTGAGGATTGAACCGGGTTGAGGATTGAACCGAGTTGAATGTTGAACCGGGTTGAGGATTGAACCGAGTTGAATGTTGAACCGGGTTGAGGATTGAACCGGGTTGACAGCCGATCAAGCGACGGGGATCGAGCGCGCAAAAGCTACGCTGCACACATGGCCATGCTCGGCTCGTGCACCTCGGCTGAGATAGCCGCCGTCGGCTCCGAAGCTGCCCCGCTGACCCTGCTGCTTCCCTTGGGCTCCACCGAACAACACGGCCCGCACCTTCCACTGGACACCGACACGCGGATTGCCCAAGCGGTAGCTGACGGGGTGGCCCTTCGTGTTGATTCGGTCCGGGTGGCGCCCGCGATCAGCATCGGTGCCTCCGATGAGCACCGCGGCTTCGCCGGGACGCTCACCGTGGGGACCCGGGTGCTTTCGGAGATGCTGATCGAAATCGTCGGCAATGCCGGTCCCGAGTTCGGTCGCATCGTGGCCATCAACGGCCATGGCGGGAACGCCTACGCGCTCCGCGCCGCGACCGAAGTGTGCAAGTCGAAGGGTCGGGCACTCGAGGTCTGGTCAGTCCGGCTGCCCGGTGCCGATGCACATGCCGGCCGGACCGAGACGTCGTTGATGTTGGCGATCGCAGAAGACCTGGTTCGACTCGATCTGGCTGTAGCGGGCGCTGCGGAGCCGCTCGACGAACTGCTCCCCAAGATGATGGAGGGCGGCGTTCGCGAGGTGTCGGCCAACGGTGTCCTCGGAGATCCCAGCGGCGCCAACCCCGCCGAGGGGACCAGGCTGCTCGCTGGGTTGATCGACGACGCCGTCAATCAGCTCACCGGCGGCTGACCAACAACTGGCAGCGAACTTTCACCGCAATCGTTGCCGGACGAGCTAGACAAGTTGCCATGAACCGACCTGTCGCCCTGGTTACCGGAGCCGCTCGCGGTATCGGCGCGGCCACCGTCGCGCACCTGGTCGCCGACGGTTGGTCTGTTGTGGCCGTCGATGTCTGCGCCGACGTTGCGGCCATCGAATACCCTCTCGCCACGCCCGATGAGCTTGCCGCGGTCGGAGCGGCAGGCGGCGGCCATGTCCTGACGATGAATGCCGATGTGCGAAGCCAAGTCGAGTTGGAGGACGCGGCCGAGACGGCCGTCGAGCATTTCGGACGTCTCGACGCTGCCGTTGCGGCAGCCGGTGTGTTCAAAGCCCGCACACCGCTTTGGGAGGTGAGCGACACCGAGTGGAACACTGTCACCGACATCGACCTGACCGGGGTCTTCCAGACAGCCAGGGCAGCTATTCCGCGGATATTGGCGTCGACAGAACCCCGACGAGGCCGCTTCGTGGCGGTGTCGTCATCAGCGGGCACGATCGGACTGTCGAAGATGGCGCCCTACGTCGCTGCCAAGCACGGGGTCATCGGTTTGGTGAAGGCGCTGGCTGTCGATCTGGCCGGTACCGGCGTCACGTCGAACGCGGTCGCACCGGGGTCGACCCGCACCGCAATCCTCGAGGCGTCGGCGGCGGCGTTCGATACTGACATCAACGAATTTGCTGCACATCAACGCCCCCTGGGAAGGCTCGTGGAACCCGGCGAGGTTGCTGCCGCTATCGGTTGGCTGTGCTCGGCTGACGCCGCTGCGGTCACCGGAACCGTGGTCGCCGTCGACGGCGGGATGACCAACACCCTCTAGGCCGGCACCGGCTGCTGTCAGGGAGAGATCAACCCCTCCTGGGGTCTGGTCCACGGCAGATTCGAGACGTGGGCGATCAGCCTGGCCCGAGGTAGCGCAACGTCCCCGATCGGGACGTCGATCACCACCGGGGCCTGCTGTGCCAGAGCGGCCGGAATGAGCGTCTCAAGTTCCAGCGGATCTTCGGCACGCATCCCCACAGCACCAAAGGACTCCGCGAATTCGACAAAGTCCGGGTTGGCCAAGTCCGTCTCGTAGGTCCCCCCGAAAAACTCGTCCAGATCTCGGGCCACGTTCCCGTAGGAGTCGTTGTTGAACACGATCGTCACGACGTTGATCCCGTATTTTACGGCGGTGGACAGTTCAGATGCATTGAACATGAAGCCGCCGTCGCCGACCAAGGACACCACCTGCCGATCGGGTTGCGCCACCTTCACACCCAGAGCGGTCGGGAACGCATATCCGAGGTTGAACGAGTAACCGGAGTCGATGAAGGTCTTCGGTTGATTCACCTGATAATGGGTTCGGGCGTAGTAACCGAACTGGGTGACTCCCCAGACGATGAAGGCGTCCTCCGGCGCGCCCCTCTGGATGGCCTCCAGAATCGGATACTGCGGCTCCTTCTCCCTGATATCGAAATAGGCGATCAGGCGGCGGGCGGCTGCTACCGCTTCAGCCGGCGACGGGCGCTTCGCGGCCCCAGCATCGACCAGATCCGGGATCAGCGCTTTGATGGTTGCTTTGGCGTCGCCGTGCAGCGGGATCGTGTTCATTTGGATCCGTGTCAGGTCGGTGTCGTCGATGTTGATGTTGATCAACGCGGATGCTTCGCCGGCCGGATTCCCCAACGAGAAGCGCGTACCGATCCCGATCACCACATCTGCGGCCTGCATCACCTCATAGAGCTGGTTCATCTCGTGAACCTCCCCCGCAGGGGTCACGCATGAGGCGTAACACAACCGATGGGAGTCGGGGATGGCGCCCTTCCCGCCTCCTGAAGTGACAACCGGAATATTGGTCGCTTCGACCAGGTCCACCAAGGCTTGCTCGGCGTTCGAGCGGGCCACTCCCCCGCCGGCGAAGATCAACGGCAGCTGTGCGTTCGCAATGACCCGCGCGACCGATTCAAGTTGACCAGAGCTGGGGACTATCTCCGATACCGGTGCCGGTTTCCGCAATGCGACCTCGTCTTTCTCGACCATGGCTTCCGGCGGCATTTCGATATAAACGGGGCGCGGACGGCCGGTGCGCATCTGCCTGAACGCTTCGGTGACCGCATCAGGGACCGCTTTCGGGGTCAGCACCTGTTTTCGCCACTTGGTCGCCGGCCGGATCACCTCGGCTTGGTCGGAGATCTCGTGAACACCTCCGAGGTCCTTCCCGATCTGGTTTCGCGGGATCTGGCCGGCGATCAACAGCACCGGCGAGGAGCGCGAATAAGCCGTTGCCAACCCGGACGCTGCGTTGTATACGCCCACTCCGGGAACCACCAGCGCCACTCCAGGTTTCCCCGATGCCCGGGCATACCCGTCGGCCATGTATGTGCCGGCCTGTTCATGGCGAGTGGTGATCATGCGAATACCCGGTTCGTCTCGCAGCGCGGCGGAGACTCCGTACATCTGGACAGCGGGGACTCCAAAGACAACCTCGACGCCCTCTTGCACCAATGACCTGACGAGAGCCTCACCACCGCTCATCTTCATCGGGCCATGGTTGCACATAACGCGGCGACGCACGGATTTCGTGTGCAAGGTCGGCGCTCACTACTGTGCGGACAGATTCACTTGGCCCGACGAGGTTGGAGAACACACCGATGAAGACCCGCGCCGCAGTGCTCTACGGAGCACATCAGCAATGGCAAGTCAAAGAAGTGGACCTTGATGATCCTCGGCGAGGAGAGATCCTGGTCAAGACCCACGCGGCAGGTCTCTGCCACTCCGATGAACACATGGTCACAGGCGACCTCGGCTCGGCCGATGCTCCGGGCGGTTCCTCGTTGCTGCCTGTCATCGGCGGGCACGAGGGGTCCGGCGTGGTGATCGAGGTCGGACCCGAAGTCACGGAGCTGGCGGTGGGCGATCACATTGCCGTGTCGTTCGTGCCCGCATGTGGAAAGTGCCGTTGGTGTGCATCGGGGCAACAGAACCTGTGCGACCTCGGTGCGGGCACACTCGGACCGGGAATGGTCACCGACGGGAGGAACGCTCACAGAGGCCCCGACGGGGAGGCGATCAACGCGATGGCCAAGCTCGGCACCTTCGCCGAGCACATGCTGCTCAGCCAGGACTCGGCGATCAAGGTCGACAAGGATGTGCCGTTGGTCGCCGCTGCGCTGGTCAGCTGTGGTGTCGCCACCGGATACGGCTCTGCGGTCAACCGTGCTGAGGTTTCAGCGGGTGACACTGTGGTGGTCGTAGGCTGCGGCGGCATCGGCTCCAACGCCCTGCAGGGCGCCAAGGCTGCGGGCGCCAAGACGATCGTTGCGGTCGATCCGGCGGAGTTCAAACGTGAGAAGGCGTCTGAGTTCGGGGCGACGCACACGTCCGCTTCGATGGAGGAGGCGATGGAGTTGGTGGCGGGTCTGACGCACGGGGTGATGGCCGACAGCGTGATTCTTTCGCCGGGCGTGGTGACGGGCGATCTCATAGCGCCCGCTCAGTTCCTTGCACGCAAGGGGGGCACGGTCGTGGTGACGGGTCTGGCCCCGATGACGCAGATGGACGTGCAACTCAACTTGTTCGAGTTCGCAATGATGAACAAGCAGCTGCGGGGCACGATCTACGGTTCGGACAGCCCCCGCCGGGCGGTGCCCCATCTGCTGTCGATGTATCAAGCCGGTCAACTCAAGCTCGATGAACTGGTGACCCGGACCTACTCGCTCGACGAGATCAACGAGGGCTACCAGGACATGCGCGACGACAAGAACATCCGCGGCGTGATCGTCTTCGACTAGCCGAGTGCGGGGTCTGGTCGTCGCAGATCCGAGACCGTAGGAGACCGAGGCTGGTGTCGGCGACATCGCCAGCAGCTACCGCCCATCCACCTACGGTGAACAGCTCTGGAACTATTTCTCCCGCAGCTACCCCGAGAACATGGCCCTCCACTACGGCTGAGGACGGATGGCCCACGAAACCGGGTGCATGCAGCGATGGCAGCGAGTGATTCGGTCGCCCTCTACCTGATCGATCGCGTTCGATGTATGAAAAGGAGCATCGTCATGCCCTAGCCATATAGGCTTTCATACATGACCGATATGTCAGCCTTGGCTCGATTACGTCAGATTGGCACCATCTTCCGCGCAGGTGAGGCGGTCGATGTCGGTGTGTCGTGGCGCGATCTCTACGAGCTACGAGACCGCGGCGAAGTACTCGTGCTGTCACGAGGGTTGTATCAGCTCCGAGAAGCGGTCGGTGTCGACGACATCGACTTCATAGCTGTCTGTGCTCGAGCGCCGCGGGGAATGATCTGTCTCAACTCGGCACTCGCCTACTGGGACCTGAGCGACGAGATCCCAACGGCCGTGCACCTCGCCACACCGAAAGGGACTCATCGACCGACGATTGACTACCCACCAACGGTGGTGCACGTTTTCGCAGCCGGCACCTTCGATGTGGGGCGGCAGGAAGTCGTGCATGGCGAACGCGAGCGATTCGCGATCACGAGCCGGGAACGAACAGCGGTGGACACCTACCGGCTGCAGCATCTGACGGGCTCGGACGCGGCGAACGAGGCACTACGTCGCTATCTGCGAGCTGAGCCGCGTCTATCGACACTCTCGACGATGGCGCGCCAGTTAAATGTTGGAGCCGGCTTCGCAGACACGGTCCGGCTCCTGTCGGCATGAGTCCCGTCAGTCGCTACACGGCGGCGAGGCGGTACCAGCCGGCGCCGATGAATGTGCCTTCCACGTCGACAGCCCAGATGCGCATCGATTCAGGGACGCCTTCGCTGGTGTCGTTGTCGTCGGCGGTTATCCATGCGCCTTGGGCTGTTGCCTGTCGGTAGGCGGGTCCGAGCAGGTCCTCGATATCGGTCCCGATGAGGTTGTCGTCGAAGTGGGCGAGGATCTCGCCGTCGGGCGCGGCGATGATCCCTGTGAAGTACCCGTCGAGCGTGTCGGTGCTGTTGTAGTAGGTGGCCACGGGGATCAGTCCTGCGGAGATGCAGGTGGGGTTGTTGTAGAAGTCGAGGATGGCGTCGAGTCCGCCCTCACGGAAGTGGACGACGGATTCGGCGATGAATTCGGGCAGGAAGCTGTCGCTGTCGATGTGCCAGCCTGATGCGAACAGCAGTCCGTCGTGGCGGACGACCCAGGTGTTCTTGAGCTCGATCGCTTGCTCCTCGCTGAGCGAGCCTGTGGCCGGGTTCTTGTAGACGAACGGGACCCAGCGGCCGTTCTGGTCGGCTTCGAGCATTTGGGGTCCGAGTGCCCGGCGACTCTGCGGGTTCTCGCTTCGTGAGGTCGCCGGTTGCGGTCTAGACGAAGTCTGCCCCCGGCCGCTTCATTCGGCAGCCGGTTAGACGCCGCCTACCCGGGGGGTGACTGGAGCCGAGTGTTCTGAGGCGGGGGAATCGCCGTTGTAGTTCCGGGCGATCACGGTGAAGGCGTAGGGGGTGCCGTTTTCGAGGTTGGAGACGGTGCAGGAGGTGTGGGAGCTGTTGGGGTCGGCGGTGTTGGTGTAGCAGCGGCGGGTGACGCCGCCGTGGGATCTGACGGTGTAGCCGACCACTTTGGAGCCGCCGTCGTCGGCACCGGGGGTCCATGACACGGTTGCCTGCTCATTGCCGGCCACGGCGGTGACATTGGTGGGGGGTCGCCCGAGTCGCCGGGGGGGCGGACGGGGTGCGCCGCCAACGGGGTGGAGTCGCCGCGCAAATTGCGGGCCACCACGGTGAAGGTGTAGGTGGTGCCGTTGTCGAGTCCGGAGAAGGTGCAGGAAGTGCCGTACGCGCTGTACGTGGTGCAGGAGTGCCCAGCGGGGGAGGAGGTGAGCCGGTAGCCCTCCGTATTGCTCCCGAACCCGGCGGGTGCTCTCCAGTACACCCGGGCGCCTTCTTCCTGGGGCACCGCGGTTATCGAGCGCGGCGGGTCGGGCACCGAGGTCGGCACGTCCGGCAGGTCGTAGGCCCGGATGCTCGCGCCCCCCTTGCGGTTGGTGATCCAGGCGGTCTCGCCGTTCGACCAGATGTAGATCGGGTCGAGTGCTTCTGGCGCTTTTTTGTCGATTCGGAAGTCGAGCGACGTCGAGGGCCGCACCCGTCGGACCAGATGCCCTGCCAGTTCTCGCCTCCCCTGCTTTCGAGTTCCATCGAGAACTCTTTGGCCTCCTGGCGGTCGCCGTCGGACAGCCGGTAGGCGTACAGGTGGTCGTCGGTGGTGTCGACGACCCACATGGTCGTGCCGTCCGACCAGATGCCCCGAGGGCCGCCGTTGTCGGAGTGCAAGTCGAACTCCTTGGCCTCCTGGCGGTCGCCGTCGGACAGCCGGTAGGCGTAGACCTTGTCGTCCGCGCCGTCGACGACCCACATGGTCGTGTTGTCCGACCACATGCCGTAAGGGGAGTCGTTGTCGGAGTGCAGGTTGAACTCTTTGGCCTGCTGGCGGGCGCCGTCGGACAGCCGGTAGGCGTAGACCTTGTCGCCCGCGCCGTCGACGACCCACATGGTCGTGTTGTCCGACCACATGCCGTAAGGGGAGTCGTTGCCCGCGCCATCCAGGCCGTTCAGATCAGAGCTCGACACCCGATTCTGTGCATCTAGGAGGGGGGGTGTAGAGGACAAGCAGGCACGCCGCCAGCAGCGCCGCCAACGCCGGCAACCGCCGCCGACCGAACCCGACGCTGCTGCGCATCAGCCGAATCCGTCCCATCGCACTCACGCTCTCCAGCCCCGAACCGACCGTCACCGTGACCTCCGCCCCGACAGCAGACGCCCGACCGGTCCGCGGGCCACCACGCGGTCACGATGATCGCCCTCGACCACATAGCGGCGCCACCACTTCGCCACAGTGCCCCGAGACAAACCCATCTGAGCCGCCACATGAGCTTGGGGCATCCCCGCCTCAACCCGGCGAACCATCAACAAACGCCCAGCGGGCGTGAACTTTGCGTTAGCGTGCGACATACGAGCCTCCTGTTGTTCGTGTCGGTTGTCGTACAACCCCACACTTGCACAGGAGGCTCACCCCATCGCGGAGCTACCAACCTCTATGTCCACTACAACTAGGGGCGGTCACAGATCCCGGCACAAAGAAAAGGGACCCCGTGCGTTCCGGGGTCCCATCGTCAGCGGTATGTCGGCTGCATTCGGCTTGCGCCTACTAGCCGGACCGTCAGACAACCCCAACAATATTGGGGTTGCCACCGCGGTTGCAACCATTATTCAGATGAGAGGGATTCTGTTTTTGTAGGGTCGGCCCGCGTGGCTCGAGGCATGCGTCGCATCGGTAAGCGTGCAGATGGACGCCAACTGGTTGTCGATCGGTTGGAGATTGGCGTCGCCTTGCAGCGACCGGCGCCTGATTCCGACGATGAGATCCGCTGCTTGTATCGCGTGGGAAGACTTGGAGTTCGCGTAGTAGACGCTGGGATGCAGGGGTAGGCGTCGCGAAATGACGAAGGTCGCGACGCAGTTGCTCGCGTGAGAGTCGAGAGCGTGGTTTGACCAATCCGACACGATGAGTCCGGTTTCACCGTGCTCCCAACACTCTACGGAGAAGTGTTCGACGAGCACTTGGAGTTGCAAGGGCATGGTCTTGTCCAGCGTCATGTGATGATGCATCCGGCGCTTGTCGATACTGACGGTGTATACGGTGCAGTCGAGTCGGCCGAGGATGCGCATTACCTCGTTGATGAAGTTGCGGTTCTTTGCGCGCTTCCATGCGTCTGAAGTGATGGTTCTCTTTGCTTTGAGTTCCCACTCGCCGGGGGCGCCGCGGCCCGGATAGAAGCGTGACTTCGCGCCCGCGACCATTCTGTCCAGGGCGCGCACGTTCTCGGAGGGGATCGAGAAGCCGCCGATGACGACTACCTTGGTGGGGTCTCGGGGCGACGGCTTGCCTGAATCATCGAGGAAGAGCACTCGTGTGCTCCGGGGCGTGGGCATGATGGCGATTCCTGGTTGGTTGTATCGGGAAGGGACAATCCACTACACACGACTTCTTGGCCACCTGTCGGTCCACCCTGCGGGCGCAAGGAGCAGCGTTGCGGCGTGCTCTGTCTGGCCGTGTCGTCACAAGTCATCCTACTGTCTGAGTTTTTGCGATTGTTACATGAGCGAGACATGTTGACTAGGGTTCGGTCTTGTGGATTACTTCCTCCTAGATCGAGAGCCGACGAACTGGGCATCGCTCAAGGCCTTTCCAGCGCGTAATCCGCAAACCCAACGACGTACCCGCCTCAAACGCTGGACCCACGACTACGACTGAACCAGCCACCACACCGCCTTAGGCGGCCCACCCGCATCACGCGCCAACAACCTCACGCGAACCGACACCTAGGCGTCCGGAGCTTGCGCGTGCATTGGTTGGAGTGCAGCCGCGATTTCTTCAACACTCGGGGTGCTTGTTGCGACCGCGATCACCAGGTCGTACACCTCGTCATCTTCGGCGGTGCTGACGCTGGATTCGTTGAGCTCCAAGAACACCGCAGTCGCGAGCCAACCAAGCCGCTTGTTGCCATCGACAAGCGGATGGTTTCCGACAATCGAATGCAGCAGCGCGGCAGCCTTGCCCCAGATGCCTGGATACCAACGACACAGCGGCCACCGACGGCCACCTCATAGCAACCAACGCCTCCTGGAGTCGACCGGCGCCGAGATAACTGGAAAACAGCTCGAACTGCCGTAACTGACTAGATTGTCAACCGAGTACTGAGCTTTGTTCTCAAAACCTCTAAAACGCCGATAAATTCGCTCGATGAGACCTGATCGAACTGGTTGTCGGCCGGACTGGGTGTCTGATGAGATGTTCCCTTCGAGAGCCGGTTCAGCACCACGCCACGGGACCAGCAGATGCACTACATCGACGAAGGGTCCAGGGAAACGATCGTCGGGAGTTCAAATCTCCCCAGTTTGACAAACAAAAGCCGAAGTCAGAGCATATTTCTAATCTAGGCCTACCTGTGTATATTCAGGAGATCGTCCCAAACTCCTAACGAAAAATCTCACGTACGATCTGCGAATCTTCGTTATCCGACGTGTCAGAAGGGTTTTAGGGCACTGCGACAAGGCAACGCAGCAGCCTACTCCGAGGCGCTTCCAGGGCTGTCAGGGACGGATCTGGACACGTGGGACCGACGACACTCAACTCTTCTCCCGCTGCCCGGTGAGGCGTCGCGCCAAATGGCGCAGCGGTAGCTGGTCGGACTCTGACCTGCGGTGTCAATTGTCGCATGGCGGCCGATAATGGACACATGAAGGTGTTTGTCAGTTCGCCTGTTCGAGGCTATGAGGATCTGCGCGAAGCGTCTCGGGTCGCAATTGGGGTGCTCGGATACGAGCCGGTGCTTGCTGAGGACTTCGGTGCGTCAGCGCCGTCTCCACGGGCGACCTGCTTGGCAGCAGTCCGCGCGGCTGACGCGTTGGTGCTGATCTTGGGTGCCGAGTATGGGCCACGGCAGGCATCCTCGGGGCTGTCGGCGACACATGAGGAGTACAGAGAGGCCCGGGAGTCTGGTCCGGTTCTGGCATTTGTGCAGGAATGTGATGTTCGAAGCGAGGAGCAGGCGGCCTTTGTCCAAGAGGTGCGGAACTGGGAGCAGGGGCATTACACGGCTTCATTTCGTGATGCAAACGATCTACGTGACAAAGTGATTCGCGGCCTGCACCGTCACTTCCTTGACGATGCATCCACACCGCTCGATCAAGACCGCCTAGTTGAGCGCGCTCGGTCACTAGCCGTTGATGACGGTTCTACCGGCAGCGCAAGCCTAATCGTAGTGGTAACAGGCGATTCCCCTTACGCGGTGTTAAGACCCACGCAGCTTCGGGATCACCAGTTGCACAACTTCCTGCTCGGCGAAGCGCTAACGGGACCAGATGCTGTCTTGGATGTATCGGCTGGCAGCGAGCCGCAGGTCCGAAGCGACGCCGTTGTTCTGACGCAGCGTAGCGGTGGTCGCATCGTCGAACTTCATGAGGACGGCAGTATTGTCGTCGTTCAGCCCGCTCTGCGCGATCGCTCGTGGCAGAACTCGTTCGCGTCGATGATCGAGGAGGACATCATCGAGCGCATCGTGCGTGTCGTGCGTCTGGCGGGCCGAGTGCTTGACCATGTAGATGATCCGCCCCGCATTAGCCAGGTGGCTGTCGTTGCAGCCCTCTGTAGACCCGGGTCTTGGCCATGGCGCACACGAGCGGAGGAAGCTGCGAACCCGAACAGTGTCACGATGCGAATGTTCGGGCCGGATCGCGTGGAAGCCTTGCTGTCTCCGCCAGTTCGTCGGCGTGCCGCGCTACTGCACGACGCGGACAGCCTTGCCAAGGATCTCGCAACTCGTCTAGGTCTTCAACTGGCGGAAACATGATGAGTTCGATCTCGAAGGCCGAGCGGAGGCGCTCAAGATGGAAGCGGCATCTCGCGGTCGAAGGCGTCGACGACATCAGCCACCCGCGCTTTGCGAGAGGCGGCCTCGGAAGTCGGTTGGACTCCATGCTTGCACGGATGTTTCTAATTCCCGAGGATCCCGATGCTGCATGTTGGGAATTTGATGACACATCCTGGGCACAGATTGAAGAGCACAAGAGCGTTGACCTTGGGAACGGAGCGATCCATCTTGGCCACGAGGCGATCCCGACGGCGCACGCTGCGGCTCTGGTGCACAGGCACGGTTACGACACAGCATGGCTGCGATACGCGGCAGTTCACCACAGTGGGATGGTCGAGGTCGGCCTAGGAGAGCGATACCATCACCACGGTGTTGGCAGTGACTTAGGGGGGCCCGCCTATGTGGATCTCGTCAGGATCGTAGGATTCACGTGGGCGTTGGCGGAACTCGCTCGCAATCTGGGCAGCCACAAGACAACTGGTCCCTATCTTCTGACCGTCGCTCTCCCCGATACCCGCGGAGCCCTCCTGGCTGGCCTTGCTGAGGGTTACGTATATCCGGGCCATTCTGACTATCGCATAAAGCCGTGTCCTGACGAGCACTTGCTCTGGAACATCGAACTAAAAGATCTTCCAGCGGACATCGCCGAGTCCCAGCAATTGGCCTTTCGCGTCGGTTCACGCATCGAAAACGCTTGGGGCCTAAAACAACAGGTGTATCTCAACCGCACTGGCAGCAACAAGGGTCAACTAAACACTCAGATTGCATGCCGATGACTTAGCTGACGTTCCCAGAATACGAAGCGATCACAGCGTCTACCCTCTTTGTATAATTTAAGGAACATTATCAGTGTATCACGATAACGAATTGATGCCTGCCCCATTGTGTCATAGGATTCTTGCTAGAATCGTTGATTGGGTCATCTATCTCGTTTTGGGTCTCTTCGTAATGGGGATTCCTCTACTAGGGGATCGAGTGACGTTTGCGGAGTATCGCTCAGCGAAGTGGACAGCAATTTGTCTCGCTGTGCTCATTTTCCTCGTTATTAATGAACTCTTGTCTGAATTTGATAGGCCAATCCTCAACATCCTCCAGCCATCCAACACAACCGGTAGAGCAATTGCTAGATTCCTACGGAATTGGTTCGTACAGCTAATCAGTCTTGCTGCGCTCACCATTTTCCTGAGTGGTCGTATAGTTGATGCGCTGCAGATCTCCCAAGACGAAGCGGCTGATGTTGTGGCCGCGCTGCTTACTTTCGTGATGTTTGTTTCAATCCTGATGGTGCTTAACGATGTCATACTAACGCAAAATTGTGGCAAGACTTGGGGAAAGCATATCCTAAGAATTCAAGTTGTGGATGCGACTGAGAACAGATTACCAAACAGGCAGCAGTGCCTAAGGCGGTCGGCGATACTGTGGGTTTGCTTCTTCTTGCCGATCGTCGCAATCTATCTCACTTTCTTGGCTATCAGTGACTTAACGAATATATGGCACGATCGGGTAGCGAGCACGAGAGTCTTCAGAGCATGAGACATCTTAGTGCGGCGCTGTGGGGATCTTGAGGTCGCTCTCGATGAGCCTGTACTCCACCCACAGCAACTGCTGGCTGACGGTGAGCCGTGCGTGCTGAGACTGAGAATGCCCCGCGATGGCGCCGTGTCGACGATGGTGCCGTGCAGAGCCGGTAGCTAGGCGTCCGTGGCTTGCGCGTGCATTAGTTGGAGTGCAGCCGCGATTTCTTCAACACTCAGGGTGCTCGCTGCAACCGCGATCACCAGGTCGTACACCTCATCATCTGCGGCGGTGCTGACGCTGGATTCGTTGAGTTCCAAGAACACGGCGGTCGCGAGCCAACCAAGCCGCTTGTTGCCATCGACAAGCGGATGGTTTCCGACAATCGAATGCAGCAGCGCGGCAGCCTTGCCCCAGATATCCGGATACGCGTCCTCGCCGAACGCTGACGCCCGCGGCCGGGCGGCTGCCGCTCCCAGCGAACCTAGATCACGTATCGGCACCGGATCGCCAAGCAAGCGGCGAGCGAGCGCCACAAGATCCTCGGTGTCGAGGTATTCGATACCGGAGCTCACTCGCCCAGGCGTTGCAACGCGCCGGCATGGCGCTGCGTGATGAGTTCGGCCGCGGCTGCAACGCGATCACGATGATCACCCTTGGCGATGTACTCGCGTACCGCCCGTCGTGCCGCGTCTTGCATCGACGTACCCTCCAGCGCGGCCCTCTCCCGCAGCGCCGCCTGCTCCTCGTCGGTCAACCTGAGTGTCATAGCCATGTCAGGGATGGTATCACTTAGATACCGCGGAAGCTTCCAGAACGCCCTTGAGTGAGTACAGGTGCGACTGCCTGGTTGACGTTTGGAACAAATCAGCCACAATAATGGTGTCCTCCGGTACTGCTCTGGAGGAAAGACGTGAGTTCCGGAGTGCCAGGCCGAGGATGTGCCGCAAGGCAGATCGACTAGGACAGGAGCCGGAACTTTCGCAATTTTGGTCATCCGCTGACTACCTCAATGACCCCTGCCGCAGCGAGCCGATCGAAGCTCTGGAACTATTCCTCCCGCAGCTACCCGGAGAACATGGCCCTTCACTACGGCTGAGGTTCGCCCAGGTCGAGAAACGCCATAAGAGCGCCTATCGATATCTCCGGTTCGTCAACGGGTCGACCTGCACTCGAACTTCGTCTACCGACTTTCCCAGAGATCTCTTTAGAGCTCAACGTGCGGCTGCTCGAGTCGCCCGGGCGCAAATCCCGCGCCCGCCACGGGCTCCCGTCAAAAAGCAACTCAGAATCTCCAGTCCAGAGTTCCGCGTCATGGTGCATCGCGGTCGCGACCGCGAAAGCGTCACCCAAGGCAATGTAGAAGCTGGCCTTGAGATGACCCGCTTGCAACACCCTCTCTTGGTCAGGCACATCAAGTTCAATGTTGGTCCGGAGAAATCCAACAACCTCACGTGCTGCCTTGAGGCCCTGCCCGAGCAACACCGCGCAATAGACCTCGGCACAATTGACCAAGCTGATTATTGGCATCTGACTAGCAAGGAGCGAATCAAGAGCCGAACCCGCATGACGGGAGCCCTTGGCTGCCTCCACCATTGGCCACGAGTCGAGCACAACCCTTTCGGTCGCACTCATGTCTTCGGACGTTGCTCCTCGGGGACCCAACCGCCGCCGTGTCGTTCCGCCATCAGTATTTCTGTCAGGTCGACGTTGTCGGTAACTTCGACCTCACGCCGTTTTCTGATGAAGTCCACAAAATCGGACGACTCGTTCAAGAGTTCGAGAAAGGTCACCCTGCGCTTGGGTTCGATCCCGTCTTTCGTCGTTTCCGAATCAGACATGGCCCGAGCATACCATGTCTGCAGCGAATATCAACTGTCATGCTATTTCCATCATTCTCACCTGAGCCCAGTGTCCCACCGGAACCCCTGCCCGAGATCACCCCCGCCGACGTCCACCTCGTCACCTGGCTAGCGCTCGTCTAACCCACAGAGGGCCCGAAGTCCACACTCCTCATCGCGACAGCCTTAACGGCGATTTTTGACCAGATCTCGTCGTATCGACCTAATTTTGACCACCAGTTCTCAACACTAAATCCAAAAAACGTCAACTTCGGACGTTCTCGGGCCGATATTGTTCAGGTATGACACCGGCTTCCATGCGCTGGCCAACCGGGCCTCGCACAATCTTCTTCGACCATGTCGCCTCACGCACAACGCTGTCGAAGGCTGTCCGAGACGGCCGTATTCGACGGCTCGCTCCCCGCATCTATACAGCCGACCTCACATCCGACCCTGCCGAGATCGTCAGGGCGAACTGGTCCGAACTCTGCAACCACTACCTGCCGGGAGCGGTCATCGTCGACAGGTCCGCAGCGACGCACAGAGTGGTTCGAGACGGCACACTCACCGTCGCGACCAACACAGGTCGCACATCGATCAAACTCCCCGGCCTCGAAATCAGGATCCGACAAGGAGCTCCCTACAAGTCTGACCTGCCATGGAGCCATGGGCTCTACATGGCCAGCCCCGCACGTGCACTGCTCGACAACCTTGAAACCAGCCGACGCCGAGGCGATCGGCCCTCACGAACCCTCTCGTTGACCGAGCTTGAGGACTGGATAGCCGGCAAGTACATCGCTTGGGGTCCCGAACGTACTGACCGCTTGAGAGTTGCGGCGCGTGATCTGGCCAAGACAACGGGGCGCTCCCAGCACATCACGGCGATCGACTCTCTCTTCGAGCAACTCAAAGGCATCAAGCCGCTGAGACCCAGAGCAGGTCAGCTCTTCAGAGCCGTCACCGTCGGCAAAGCGTGGGATGAGCGACGCCTGCGACTCTTCAACGCCACAATCGAGTCCCTCCAACAGTTGACATCTCAAGGAGTTCCCGAGTGGCTTCCCGAGGAAGGTCCCCCTGGCGAGCTTCCCTTCTTTGAGAGCTACTTCTCCAACTACATCGAGGGCACGACTTTCACAGTTGACGAAGCGCGCCGGATCGTCGAGACGAGCACTCCACCGGCCGAACGATCGGCCGACGGCCACGACATCCTCGGCACGTACCGCTGCGTGGTCGATCCGATCGGCCGTGCAGCCACTTCCACCGATCCCGCCGAAATGATGGACCACTTGGTCGCTCGCCACCAAGAGATCATGAGCGGACGCCCGGACAAGCACCCGGGAAACTGGAAGACCCACAGCAACCGCGTCGGCGATTACGAGTTCGTCGCGCCAGATCTAGTCGAAGGCACGCTCCTCAAGGGGTTTGAACGCGTCGCAGAACTGCCGGAAGGTCTCGCTCGTGCACTCTACGCCATGATCGTGGTGACCGAGGTTCACCCGTTCGAGGACGGAAACGGCCGCGTCGCTCGCGTGATGATGAACGCTGAACTGTCAGCCGTCGGCGCCGCCCGCATCGTTATACCCAGCGTGTATCGCAACGAGTACCTCAGCGGACTACGGCGCATCTCCATAAACGATGGCGATCCGACCGCTTTCGTCCGAGTCATGGCCCACGCATGGCGATGGACAGCAGCGATGCCTTGGAACGACACCGCGGCCACCGAAGGCCACCTCATAGCAACCAACGCCCTCCTGGACTCGACCGACGCCGAGATTGCCGGGAAACAGCTAGAACTGCCGTAACTGACCAGCGAGTCAACCGAGCCGCTGATCTTTGCGCTCAGGATCTCTGAAACGCCTATAAGTTAGCTCGATGAGACCTGATCGAATCGGTCGTCGGCCGGACTGGGTGTCTGATGAGATGTTCCCCTTCCAGAGCCGGTTCACCACCACGCCGCGGGACCAGCAGATGCACTACATCGACGAAGGGTCCGGGGGAGCGATCGTCTTCGTACACGGCAATCCCGCCTGGTCTTTCGAGTTTCGGCACCTGATCGCAGGTCTGCGTACCCAATTCCGCTGCGTTGCACCGGACCACATCGGGTTCGGTCTGTCATCACGGAGCAACTTCACCGCGGACCACCACCCCGCCGCGCATGCGGAGGCTTTCGCAGCGCTGCTCAACGAACTGAATCTGGACAACGTGACGTTGTTCTTGACGGACTGGGGTGGCCCCATCGGTCTTGACTTCGCACGCAGGTACCCCGATCGGGTGAGCAGACTCGTCATTGCGAACACTTGGTGCTGGCCGGTGAACCGTGAGTTGCACTTCAGGTTCTTCAGTTCGATGATGGCGAGCCCACTGGGCCAGTACTTGATCAAACGGCGCAACTACTTCGTCAATGGCGTCATGCCGAGGGCGGTCGGAGACAAGAGCGTGCTCAGCGCCGAGGTCATGGATCACTATCGACAAGCGCAGCCGTCCGCCGAGGCCAGGGCGGCGAACGCGGCCTTTCCCGGACACATCGTCAGGGCGACCGACTGGATCGGTTCCATTTGGGACGAACGCGAGGCTTTCTGCGACAAGCCCACCCTCGTGTTCTGGGGGAACAAGGACATCGCCTTTCGTTCTAAGGAACTCGACCGCTGGAGGTCAGAGCTGTCCGACGTAGAAGTGCACGAGTTCGCTGACTGCGGCCACTTCCTCGCGGAGGAAGCACCCGAGCGGATCCTGCCGCTGCTACGCGATTTCATGAATTAATCGCTGGTCAGCCCCGCTCGACTAATTTGTGCTGTTTATTGATATTTCATTATTTTTAGGTGTCATTGTCACACGGGGGCGGTAGGGTTACAACCATGAATTCCGCTACCGGCTCCGAACTCCTTGGTGCAGACGCTGCCCGAGTCTCTACCAGCGGCGGGGTGCGCGTCGAGCGGGTTGATGAGTCGGCGTTGTCAAACGAGGGTCTGCGATTGCGGCTGGGGGTGCTCGGTCGTGCCGAGTCGAACATCGCGGCGATGAAGTCACGGGCACTAGCGGAGCTGAGTCGGCGTTCCAGCACCGCTGTCGCCCAACGCATCGCGCGTGACGAGTTGCGCTCGTCGAACCGGGAGGCCAAGAGGGATGTCGAAGCCGCCGTTCAATTCCAGGAACTTCCCGCAACTAGCGAAGCGCTCGAAACAGGAGCGATTCCCCAGGGCCACGCTCGGCTGATCGCACGTGCATCCGGCGAGGGCGAGATTGACGAAACGCTCCTGGTCGAATCAGCCAAGCAGGAGGGCTTCGACGAGTTCGCCAAGACTGTCCGGCGTCATCAGCAAGACCAGTCCAAAGACGACGGACAGTCGATCCTTGATCGGCAGCGCAAGAACCGCAAGGCACGAATCTTCGAAAGCTCCGAAACCGGCATGTTCGTGCTGTCAGCGGAGTTCGACCAGATCACCGGAGCCCGTATCGCCACCGCGTTGTCGGCGAAAACCAACGAACTGTGGCGTGAAGAAGACCCCAGAGCTCGTCGTACGCCACCGCAGTTGATGGCCGATGCGCTGGCTGAGTCGATCCTGCAACCCGGCGATGGCACCACGCAAGGCACCAACCTGTTGGTTATCGCCGATTTCGACGTGGTCAAGCAGCGACTTGTCAAAGCCAGACTCGCCGACGGCTCAGCGATCCCCATGAGCGAACTTCACCGCTTGGCGTTGGAAGCCGAGATCCTGCCCAGCATCTTCGACACCAAGGCTCACGACATGTGGCTCGGTCGCAAACGGCGCACCGCATCAGAAGCCCAACGAGTCGCTCTGATCGCCAGGGATCAGAGATGCATCGGCTGCAGTGCCAATCCCCTGTGGTGCCGGGCGCACCACGTCATCTGGTGGTCCAAGAACGGACCAACCGACATCAACAACCTGGTGCTGGTATGCGACGATTGCCACCACAGAATCCACAACGACGGTTGGGAGGTGTCCCAACACCCCAAGACCCTCAAATACCAGCTCAAGCCGCCCGACCGCCGCGGGAAGCGACAGTCCTCACCATCAGCCGATGTGTCGCACCGGTCGACCCGACGCAACCATCAGCCCCTGGAATTAGCCTCACCCCTCTCAATGAATTAGGACCACGACCATGACCGTGCAAGCCCACTTCAGTCCAGACTTGTTCCAGTTCCTGCTTGAGTTGCAGGCCAACAACGACCGCACTTGGTTCGCTGACAACAAGGCTCGGTACGAACAAGACGTGAAGGAGCCGCTGCTCAATTTCATCGCAGACTTCGAGCCGCACCTGCACTCGATCAGCAAGCACTTCGTTGCCGACACTCGGGCCAACGGCGGTTCCATGTTCCGCATCTACCGCGACATCCGCTTCTCCAAGGACAAGACCCCCTACAAGACTCACGGCGCCATCCACTTCCGGCACGAAGCCGGCAAGTCGGCCCACGCGCCGGGGTTTTACCTCCACCTCGGGCCAGACGACGTCTTTGCCGGAGTCGGCATCTGGCGGCCGGACACGTCCACCGTCACGCGTATTCGCGAACGGATCGTCGCCGACGGCGAAGGTTGGCACGGCGCGCTGACGGCACCCGGGTTCGCCGAAGATTTCGAGTTGGGCGGAGACTCGTTGAAGCGGCCGCCGAGGGGATTCGATCCGGACCACCCAGACATCGACGACCTCAAACGCAAAGACCACATCGCCGCCTGTTCGTTCACAGAACAGGATGTCACGGCACCGGGATTCATCGACTCGTTCGCTGATGTCTGCCGTGCAGCCTCTCCGTACGCGGAGTATCTAACGACAGCAGTCGGCCTGCCGTACTAGCCACGGCTGCTCGCGGCTACCAGCACCACACGTTGGTACTGTCTACGATTACTGTCTATGGCTACTGGCTATGGCTAGATTTAGCCGAATCAAGCTACAGTCTTGGAGGACACAGTCTTGATCGACACAGTCTTGGAGGAATGAGCATGTCTGCTAGCGAACAGGGTTACGAGCAGGACCGGAAGACGATTCCGGCAGGAGAGTTCAAGAACCGATGTCTGGCGCTCATGGACGAGGTGAATGAGACCGGCACGGAGATCGTCATCACCAAGCACGGCCATCCAGTGTCGAAACTTGTGCCGGCCAAAGAGACGACACCCCAGATGTGGGGCAGGTACAAAAAACAGGTGCAGATCATCGGCGACATCGTCTCCCCCGTGCTCCCGGATCAAGACTGGGATGTCTTCGACAACCCCGAACGTGTGATTTCGCCCGACGATCCGTCTCTGTTGTGATCCTTCTCGACACTCACGTTCTGTTGTGGCTTGTCGCTGGATCAGACCAACTCGGCGAACGCGCGCGGCGCACAATTCAAACCGCATGGGAGGAGCGCACGGTTTCAGTGTCCTCGTTCACGTTCTGGGAGATCGCAATGCTCCACCTCGCCGGCCGGATTGATCTCGGTCTGCCTCCTCGGGCTCTACACCGGCGACTGTTCTCCGACGGGCTGCGGACCTCGCCAGTAGACGACGAAACCGCTCTTCGTTCCGTGGAACTCGGTGCCGACGGGTTCCACGCCGACCCGGCCGATCGCATCATCGCGGCGACAGCGATCCTCGGCGGCCATCAACTGGCCACGACCGACCGCCGAATCACCGACTGGGCAAGAAAAACGGGGCTCGTGGCGATACTCGACCCGACACTGTGAGACAACAAGTCATTCGATCCGGCTGACCACCCGCGCACCCGACACACAGTGCGGCTCTTTAGCTTTTGGCTCTAAGACTGCTACGTTCAGCGACGTTGAACCCATCTCGAAGGAACCACCATGAAGACTAGGGCTGCCATTCTCCGCGAACCCAACACTCCTTGGAGCGTCGAGGAGATCGAACTCGACGACCCGACCGAGAACGAGATCCTCGTCAAGACTCTGGCCGCCGGCATGTGCCACTCGGACGAACACGCCCACGACGGCACGATGCCCGCGCCCATGCCCCTCGTGGGCGGACACGAAGGCGCCGGAGTCGTCTTGGCCACCGGCAAGGGTGTGACCGAGTTCGAGGTCGGAGACCACATCTCCTGTTCATTCATCCCTTCATGCGGCAAATGCCGTTGGTGCTCCTCGGGCCAGCAGAACCTGTGCGACCTCGGCGCGCACCTCATGGAACCCGAGATGATGGCCGGAGGCTTCCGTCACCACAGTGCCGCAGGCGAGGACCTGTGCGCCTTCCTGAAGCTGGGCACGTTCGCTGAGCACATGGTGGTGAGCGTCGATTCGGCGATAAAGATCGACAAGGACATCCCCGCGGGGCCGGCTGCCCTGGTCAGCTGCGGTGTCACAACGGGATACGGCTCGGCAGTGAACCGGGCCGATGTGAAACCCGGCGACACCGTCGTCGTGGTCGGTTGCGGTGGGCTCGGGCATGCGGCAATCCAAGGAGCTGCAGTGGCAGGAGCAAAGAACGTGGTGGCGGTCGATCCCTCGGAGTTCAAACAGGAGAGCGCCATGGAGTTCGGCGCCACCCATCGCGCCGGATCGATGGAGGAGGCGACCGAGCTTGTCGGCCGGCTGACCCTGGGGGTGATGGCCGACAGCGTCATCTTGACCCCTGGCGTCCTCACCGGCGACATGATCGCGCCGGCCCAGTTCCTCACCCGCAAGGGCGGAACCGTGGTCGCCACCGCGGTCGCCCCCGCAATGCAGATGGACGTGCAGCTCAACCTGTTCGAGTTCGCCATGATGAACAAGCAGCTGCGAGGCTGCCTGTTCGGCTCCACCTCGCCGCGCCAGGAGATACCGCAGTTGCTGTCGATGTATCAGGCAGGTCAGTTCAAACTCGATGAGATGATCACCAGCACCTACACGCTCGATCAGATCAACGAGGGCTACGAGGACATGCTCAACAACAAGAACGTGCGCGGCGTCATCGCCTTCGACTGATCTCGACCGACCCACTTCGACTGATCCACAGCCGGTCCCATGCTCAATGATCCCGAGTTCCTTGATGGGTTGAGTTCCGAGATCGTGGGTCGCCGTCGCGAGCTTGAACTGCTCGTTGCAGCCCTCGGAACCAACCGCCACGTGCTGTTCGAAGGCCCCCCGGGCACCGGCAAGTCCACGATTCTGCGCACCCTCGCTGCCACAGCGGGCAGTGGCTGGGTGTTCGTGGAGGGCAACGCCGAGTTGACCCCGGCGCGCCTCGCGGGACAGTTCGACCCGTCACGGGTGATGGCCGAGGGGTACTCGCCCCATGTCTTCGTGGACGGCCCGTTGGTGGAGGCTCTGAGAACGGGTTCGCTGCTCTACGTCGAGGAGCTGAACCGGGTTCCCGAGGAGACCGTCAATCTCCTGATCACGGTGATGTCCGAAGGCGAGCTCACGTTGCCTCGACTCGGCCGGATCCAAGCTGCCGAGGGATTCCGTTTCGTCGCCGCCATGAACCCGTTCGACAACATCGGAACCGCGCGCGTTTCGAGCGCCATCTACGACCGGATGTCTCGGATTTCGTTGGACTATCAATCCTTCGAGGAGGAGCGGGAGATCGTCCGACTGAGGGTCGGGCCGTCCGAGGCGCGTGAGCAGACCGATGCGAGCGAGACTCTGCTGCGCCGCGCGGTCGCCGTCGCCCGGGCGACGCGCAGGCACCCCGATCTGCGTATCGGCTCATCGGTCCGCGGGGCGATTGATCTGGTCGAGGTGGCAATCCGGCTGGCAACGATACGGTCGGCCGAAATCGATGATCCGTCGTGCGGTCTCGACGCGGCCCTGGTCGCTGTTTCCGGCCGCATTCGTCTTCACGAGGGCACTGACCGCACCCCGGAGGATGTTGTCACCGAACTGTGGGAGCTGATTCTCAGCGCCGAGGACGCGGCGAGCGCCACGGACGACCCGGGAAAAGCCCCAGCCCCGCAGGGGGCGGCGGCGCTCCGCTAACCCTTGAGGGGCGCGACGCCCTCGACGCTCTGGCTGAGGAGAACCGCCGTACGATCCCGCGCGGCCAACTGGCCCGCCATCACGGTTTCGCTGACATCAGCGGTGAGGTCGGTGAGATCGACACCCAAGCGCTCGCTGAGCTCATCGACGAGGATCTAGACCACGCCTTGGCGCTGTTGACCGAGATGTCCTCGGCCACCGACCGTCGCCTCGCCGCCCTTGCTGCACGGCTCGCCGGGCGTCTGGTGCTCGACGTCGCCCGGGGCGGGCCGGTTGGCTCACGAGGCATCGGCAAGATGGTCTCGTCCGCGGCCGATCGTTTCGACGGCGACCTGGACCTTGAGCGCTCGATCGATGCCCTCGTAGCCGCGCAGGCCGGTGGCATCAGCGCGGACATGGCTGATCTGAGAGTCCGGCGTTGGACCAAGCCCATCACAGCGGTCGCGTTGGTCGTCGACCGCAGCGGTTCGATGAGCGGCCAGCGTCTGGCGACCGCCGCCGTGGCCGCGGCCGCGTGCGCATACCGGGTCCCCAACGACTGGTCGGCGCTGGTATTCGCCGACCGGATCCTGGTGCTGAAGTCACAGCCAGACCCCAAGGCCGCCCCGCCGGTGGTCGATTCGCTGCTGCGCCTCCGAGGTCAGGGAACCACCGACCTTGCGGGAGCCCTGGCTGCCGCGGCTGATCAACTCGATCGTTCCCGGGCCAAACGACGGATTGTGATTCTGCTGTCGGACTGCCGGGCGACCACCGGTGCGGATCCTGTCGCTGCGGCGCGGCGACTCGACGAATTGGCTGTCCTGGCCCCCGCCGATGACGCAGCTGACGCCAAGGAGTTCGCGGCCACCGCAGGCGCCCGCTTCGCGGTCATCGACGGCCCCGCGGCGATCCCCGCAGCCGTCACCCAAGTAATCGCCTAGCCCAGCGCCAAGACTCAGCGCGGAAGATCTCCAGGTGTCGATTCGCTATCTGTGTAGCATCAATGCTACAGTTGTTGCATGACCGACGTCGCCTCCAGAGAGTTGCGAAACAACACCCGCGCTCTTCTGGACCGCGTCGCCGAGGGAGAGTGCATGACCATCACGGTTCGAGGACGACCAGTAGCCGAATTGGCGCCGATCGCGCAGCGGCAGCGTTGGATGCGCCGCGGTCAGTTCATTCGTGAGGTTCTCGCCCATCAAGCCGACCCCGGCCTGACCGCTGATCTCAAATCGCTGGCCGAAGAGACAACCGACGATCTTCCATGGCGCTGAGTCGAGGACTCGCAGACACATCGCTGTTCGTCGCGCGAGAAACCGGACGCCCGATTCTTGAAGAGATCGTCCCCGACGAACTAAGCGTCTCAGTCATCACCATCGGTGAACTGCGTGCAGGAGTACTTGCCGCCAACAGCACGGCGATCCGCGACCGACGCCTGTCTACTCTCACCGCTGCGCTCGCGCTTCAGCCAGTGCCGATCGACGAAGAGACCTCGGCGGCATGGGCCAAACTCCGTTTGATCCTGCGCGACAACGGACTCAAGATGCCCGTCAACGACTCATGGATCGCGGCCACCGCCATGTCACTCGGGGTCTCTCTGGTCACCCAAGACCATGATTTCCCCGCAATCGAAGAACTCAACGTTGTCCAGGTGTGATCCGGGGAGTCGGATCAAGATCTAGAGGCCCCCGCAGCCGTCGAGGACGGCCATGCGGCCGCCGACCTGTCGGTGAACTGCTTGCTACGGTTCAGGTGTGGAGTCGAGGGCCGAGGAAACGCTGCCGCCAGTCGGGATCCGCCTAGTCGCCGACACGGCACTGGAGCGTCGTGACAACGGACGACTGCTCATCGGCGGAGCGCCGCTGCGGATCATCCGGCTCGCAGACGCCGGTGCGAGGATCTGCAGGGCGTGGCTCGATGGCGAACCGCTGGCCGACTCCGACCAGGCCCGAAGACTGGCACGTCGTCTGCTCGACGCGGGCATGGTCCATCCCGTCGTTGCTCCCGTCGCAGACAGCGACCTCACAGACACAACGGTGGTGATCCCCGCCTACAACGACGCAGCCGGTCTCGCCCGGTGCCTCGGTTCTCTGGGCGAATTGCCCGTCGTAGTGGTCGACGACGCCTCGGAGAACTCTGCCGAGATCGCCGCGCTGTGCGAACAGCACGGAGCGCAGTTGGTCCGCCGCCAAGTCAACGGTGGTCCCGGGGCTGCGCGCAACACGGGACTGGAAGCTGCGACGACTCCATTGGTGGCGTTCGTCGACACGGACGTGGAACTGTGGCCCGGTTGGATCAACCATCTCGTCGGACACTTCGAGGATCGGCGGGTCGCGGCAGTGGCCCCGAGGATCAGGTCTCGGCCCGGCGACAGCCTGCTGGAGCGCTACGACGAGCATCATTCGCCGTTGGATCTTGGTGGCAGAAGGGCGCTGGTCGCCCCCAAAAACCCGGTTTCCTACGTGCCGGCGGCGGTCCTGGTCGCCAGAGTCGACGCAATCAAAGAGATCGGCGGGTTCGATGCTGAGATGCGCACCGGCGAAGACGTCGATCTGGTCTGGAGGCTCACCGCGCGCGGCGGGGTTGTCCGCTACGACCCGTCCGTCGATGTCGAACACCGCCCCCGCGACACCTGGAGGGCTCTCCTCGACCAGAGGCGTAGCTACGGTTCCTCTGCTGCCGAACTCGGAGCCAGACACGGATCACATGTCGCACCAGCACGTTGTTCGCGATGGAGCGCAGCGGTCTGGGGCGCAGCCGCGGCCGGCCATCCAATGGTCGGACTCGGGGTCGCTGTCGGTTCGGCCGCGGCGTTGAAGCGCAAGCTCGATCCGTTGCCTGACTCGCTGGCCATGACCGCTCGCATCGCAGGGATCGGGCACCTGCACGCCGGCCATGGCCTTGCTCGTGCTGTGGCACGGGCGTGGTGGCCGTTGGCCGTTCTGATCGCGTTGATACGCCCCCGCACCCGACCCCTGATCGTCGCCGTGATGTTGGGTCCATCGCTGCTCGACTGGATTCGCGGGTCACGACCGGCAGGCCTGATTCGCACGCTCGCCCTGCGACTCGCCGACGACCTCGCCTACGGAGCCGGGATATGGCAGGGCGTGCTGCGCACCGGCGACGCCGCGGCTCTGATCCCTGATCTCCCAGCTGGATCTACTCAAACCGTCGATGTCTCAAATCGGGATGGGCTGAACGAGTCCACTGAAGCTGAATGAGGAGCCACAGCAAAG
This sequence comes from Acidimicrobiales bacterium, assembly GCA_965116485.1. Taxonomy (GTDB): domain Bacteria; phylum Actinomycetota; class Acidimicrobiia; order Acidimicrobiales; family Aldehydirespiratoraceae; genus VXYK01. The sequence goes on along the minus strand of OZ220692.1, from coordinate 888,485 downwards.
CGAGCACGCCGGTGGCCGCGAAGGCGACCGGCAGGGCCACGCCCACACCGTGATAATCGGCCAACACACCCACTGAGGCAGGCAGAACCACGAACCCCACCGATGAGGCGGCGATCTGGTAGCCGACCGCTCGAGCGGCCCGTGCCTCGCCCAGATAGACCGCGGTGCGCCCCATGACCAGAGGGAACATCGAGGCGAGCGACAGCCCTATGACCGGCAGAGCGAAAGCGCCGGCGCCCCCAGGGTCGGCCCAGAAGAAAGCCACGCCGACAGCCGTGACTCCGATCGCCGCGGCCAGGACCCGCTCCGGGGGGAAGCGATCACCGAAGCCTGCGAGCAGGAACCGTCCGAGCGTCAATCCGCACCAGAACCCCGCGACCAACGTTGCCGCTGCCACGTTGCTGTAATCGCGACTCTCGGTGAGCAGGGTGTAGCTCCACTGGCCCACGGTGACTTCGATTCCGACGTAGATCAAGAACCAGACGATCAGCAACCCCAGCAAGCGGAACGATCCGCTCGCAGGCGCCGGCGAACCGGCGACCTCGCTGGATACCGGCGCAGTGTCGAATCCCGTCCGGGCGGTGGCAATGACACCGACCAGAACCACGCCAAGCCCGCAGATCACCATGAAGGGACCTCTCCAAAGGTTGCCGCTGACAATGAACGGAGTCGCCAGCAAAGGCCCGAGAAGCGCTCCCACGCCATACGCAGCATGCAGCAGCCCCATCTCCCGGGGTCCTTGAGTCAGCGCCACCCAGGCATTGACTGAAGCATCACACAGCCCCCATCCAGCACCCAGGATCAGGATGGCAAGCATCGAAGTCCACCAGGTGGGGGCCGCCGAAAGCAGTCCCAGCCCCAAAACAGCAGCAAAGGACGCATTGCGGAAGACGACACCGGTGCCGTAGCGCTGCGTCAGGTGACCGGCCCCGATACTGGCACACGTGTAGCCCAACGCTGAACACAGGATCAGAATCCCGAAACTGCTGTCCGTCCGCCCGAAATCGTCGCGCAGGCTCGGCCAGACAGTGCCGAAGACGCCGTCGGGCAGCCCCAGGGTGACGTAGAGCGCGAAGCTCACCAGCAACGCACGACGCAACAGCCGCGGATTCACGGTTCGGGGCACCAGCGGCAGAGGCGGTGGTGGCGGCGGCGCGGGCAACCTGGGCGCGGACGGCACCGGCGGTACGGTCGGCTGACGCTCAGGCGGCCGGGACTCAGGCGGCACAGGCTCGGGCGGCCGGGACTCAGGCGGCTGGGACTCGGGCGGCACGGAGGGTGGAAGCTCGGACGGCACAGTGGAAGTCTGGCGAGCAATGCACGACTCGCGGCCCCAAGCAACGGAAAGGAGTTGGAGCGGGGCATATGCCGTGGCATCATTGCCAGCGCTTCACGCTTCGCGGGTGGCAGGCTCCCTTAGCTCAGTTGGCAGAGCGTCTCCATGGTAAGGAGAAGGTCGTCAGTTCGATTCTGACAGGGAGCTCACGAAGCGGGAAACCGTTTCGAGGGCGGCGACGTAGCTCAGTAGGTGAGAGCGCTCGACTCATAATCGAGAGGTCGACAGTTCGAATCTGTCCGTCGCTACAAGCACCACAGGGGAGCACCCATGGGCCAGAAGCCTGAGCGTTCATCGAAGTTGCGAATTGTCACTGATCCGTCACGTAACCCGGCGCCGCTCGCAAGGTCCAAAGTGCGCACCTCCGAGAAAGTGCGCACCGCCGAACCGGACGAGCTCGTAGCTTGGGCCAAGTCCGGCGAGCGCCAAGCGTTCGACGAGTTGGTGCGCCGGACCCATGGCGACGCCTTCGGGTTGGCATTACGACTTACCGGCAACGAGGAAGACGCACGAGACGTGGTTCAAGACGCCTACCTTCGGGCATACAAGGGACTCGACCGTTTTCGGGGTGATGCGCGCTTCAGCACCTGGTTGTACCGGATCGTCGCCAATTGCGCCTCCACCCAGAGAACCAGGAAACGCCGACACCGACATGACGAGTTGCCCGACGAGGCACTGCTGGCCGAGACCCGGCCCGACAACGACCCGGCCCTGCGTGGAGATTTCACAGCTCTTCGAGATGAGTTGGAGATCGCAGTGCAGGACCTCCCGCACCGCCTGCGCGCGGTCGTCGTGTTGCGCGACGTGTACGGCCTGCCTCATGAGGCGATCGCGGAGGAACTGGGCATCTCCGTCAGCGCCGCCAAAGTTCGTCTTCATCGCGCTCGCCGCAGGCTCCGCGAGCAAGTGTTCAGCGACCACGGAGAGGAAGTCCATGCCGTCTGACAAGACTCCGCCGACGAATGTTGCTTGCCGGGACCTCGTCGACGAACTCGTCTCCACAGACGAGTCCCTGCTCTCCCTGCCGACTCGGGTCCACGTGGCCGAATGCCTTCGATGCCAGGCCGAGTTGTCCAGATATCGCCGTTTGCGTCGGATGATGCGCACGCTGGCGAGCGCGCCGATCGACCTCGACCCGATGCTCGAACACGATATCCGCGACCTGCTCGACCAACTGGACCAGACGCCGACACGGCGGATTCCGGCCCGTGCCGCTGCCACTCTCGGCGGTATCGCTGCGGCCGCAGGTGTGATCGCGTTGGCTAAACGGCAGCGCCGCGGCACACGCCTGGCGATCTGAGCGAGGGCCGAAAACTAGGGCTGAAATCCCGAAGGGGATGCTAACCTTGATGCGCGTTCTCAGGGGCGTGGCTCAATTGGTAGAGCACCGGTCTCCAAAACCGGCGGTTGCAGGTTCGAGTCCTGCCGCCCCTGCGTGGCACAGCCGCCAATTTGGCGGCGTCGTCGAGATCCAAGGAATTCGTTCATGTCGATGAACCGACAGCAAAAACGCCTCTTGCAGAGGCAAGGTGAGGTTGACGCCGACGGCGAGCCGATTCGCGCGCGCCGCAGGCAACCGAGCTCCGGACCCCCTCAGGAGCGGACCGGCGTGTTCCAGTTTCTGCGTGAGGTTCGCAACGAACTCCGCAAGGTTGCCTGGCCGTCCCGATCCGAGACCGTCAACTATTCGATCGTCGTTCTCTTCACGGTGATTGTGCTCGGAGCGATGATCTACGGGCTTGATTGGGTGTTTTCTGTGTTTATCCTTGATCTGTTCGACAACTGAGTTCGCAATGTCTGAAACCCGCAATGTCTGAAACCCGCAATGTCTGAAACAGCCTCACCTGACCAAACCGCTATGTCTGGCCAAACCGCATCTCCTGACCAACCCGAGGGTGCCGGCCCGACGCAAACCGATCCGGCGCCAGTCGGAGCAGGTCTCGCCAACGCCTGGACTGGCCCCGATGTGGCGCAAGCGTCGGCCGAGTCTGGTGATGCCACCGCAGTCGCGGTCGAAGACAGCCCCGAGACCACCCGCTCCGACGAGGATGCGGCGCACCAGTCCGAGGGGTCAGCCGAACCCGAGGTTCTCACCGAAGACGACATCCTGGCTGAAGACGAGCCGCCCTACGTGTCTCCCTACGACCGTCCGGGTCGCTGGTTCGTGCTGCACACCCAGTCGGGTTACGAGAAGAAGGTCAAACAGAATCTTCAGGCTCGCATCGCTTCGATGAAAATGGAGGAGCGCATCTACGAGGTCGTGATCCCAACTCGCGAGACCCCGGAGTTCAAGAACGGCAAGAAGGTGATCACCGAGAAGAAGCTGTTCCCGGGCTACCTGCTCTGCCGCACCCGTCTCGACGATGATTCCTGGGATGTCATTCGCAACACGCCCGGAGTCACCGGTTTCGTGAACCAGGGCGGCAAACCGTCGCCGATGCGCCGCAAGGACGTGGAGAACTTTCTCGGCGTTGAAGCCGACCGCACACGGGAAGCCGCAAAAAGGTCCAAGCCGATGTTCGAGTACGGAATGGGCGAGACCGTGCGGGTTCGCGAGGGTCCTTTCGCGGACTTCTCCGGGGAGATCATCGAGATCAACGAGGATCAACTCCGGGTCAAGGTTCTGGTCAACATCTTCGGCCGCGAGACTCCTGTCGAGCTCGAGTTCGCGCAGGTCGCCAGGCTCTGACCGCACCGCCGAGCGAGTTCCGGCATTCGTCTACCGCTGTTCATCAACCAACGTCCGTCTATCAACAATCATCCAAAAATCGCCGGCGCGTTCCGATGCCGGTCTCTGCGACTTGAGGTTGTCGCCGAGGCTCAACCGGCCCACACTGGATCGCTCCCCGTCTATCAGGAAACCAAATGGCCAAGAAACAGGTCGCCGCTGTCGTCAAAATCCAGATCCCCGCCGGTCAAGCATCGCCCGCCCCGCCGGTCGGCACGGCGCTGGGTCCCCACGGCGTTGCCATCATGGACTTCTGCAGGGACTACAACGCAGCCACCGAGGACCGGCGCGGTCAGGTCATCCCAGCGGAGATCACGATCTTCGAAGACCGGTCGTTCTCGTTCATCCTCAAGACTCCGCCCACCACGTATCTGATAAAGAAGGCAGCCGGGATCGAACTGGCGGCCAACAACGCCGGTCGCGAAACGGTCGGGTCGATCACGGACGCACAAGTTGCCGAGATCGCCGAAATCAAGATGCCCGACCTCAACGCAATCGATCTCGAGGGCGCCAAGCTCCAGGTTGCCGGCACCGCCCGCTCGATGGGCGTCGAGGTGTCAGGCTGATCTCCGCCGACCAACGACCTAACGACCAACAACCGAACGACCAACAACCGACCGGCTGAGGGCCGGCCGACTGCTCGTACCGGAAGACCTCACCGGACGGCATCGAACGAGAGGGAGCCAACCATGGCGAAGAGCAAGCAATACCGAGACAACAGCGTGAAGTTCGACCGCAACCAGCTGCATTCTGATGCTGACGCGCTCTCGATCATCAAGTCGCTGGGTTCGAAGAAGTTCGATGAGAGCGTCGATGCCGTCATCCGGCTCAGCGTTGATCCCCGCAAGGCCGACCAGATGATCCGCGGCGCCGTGGCCCTTCCGTCCGGGACCGGCAAGGATGTCCGCGTCGCGGTGTTCGCCCAAGGAGAAGCCGCTGCCGCCGCTCGGGAGGCCGGAGCCGAACATGTCGGCGGCGACGAGCTCGCCGCTGAGGTGCAGGGTGGAATGACCGACTTCGATGTGGCGATAGCAACGCCGGACATGATGCCCGCAGTCGGCAAACTCGGCCGTGTCCTCGGCCCCAGGGGCTTGATGCCCAATCCGAAGACCGGCACCGTGACCACCGACGTGGCCAAAGCGATCGGAGAATTCAAGGGCGGCACCGTCGAGTACCGCACTGATCGCTTCGCCAACGTGCATGTGCCCATCGGCAAGGTCTCGTTCAGCGAAGAGGCGCTGTTGGCGAACCTTCGGGCGCTGACAGCCGAGCTCTACCGGGCCAAGCCCGCTGCCGCCAAGGGCAAGTACGTCAAGAAGATCGTGGTTTCCACGACCATGGGTCCCGGTGTTCGCATCGATCCGGCCCAGATCGGCAGCGAAGCCTGAACCCTGCTGGCGGGGCACTGAGTCAAACCGCGCGCGGCCTGGTACCCTCACCGGCACAATTCAAGATTCACAACTGAAGACTCTGTTCACCGAAGACCTCCGGTGCGCTCACAGGGACCCGCTCAAGGGGATTGCCGAAGGGCGCCAATGGGCAACCGCCCGCCGGACGAGGAGAGCTGCCTGATCACCTCGGAATCACCCCGATTCTCGAAGTTCGTCTGGGCGTTCGCCGACTCGGTGAGCGCCCACAGTGTTTTTTGACACAGTGTTTTTGACACAGTGTTTTTTTGACACAGTGGTTTGACCTGGAACCGAACCAGCCGAGGACCGAAATGAAAGATCCGAGACCAGAGAAAGTCGCAGTCGTCGACGAACTGAAACAGAAGTTCGCTGACGCCGACGGCACGATCCTCACCGAGTATCGGGGACTTGACGTCTCGGCTATGGCCGAGTTGCGCGGGGCTCTCCGCGAAGCGGGCGGCGAGTACAAGATCTACAAGAACACGCTGGTGCGTCTGGCTGCGCGAGACGTCGGCCTGGAGATCGAGGACCTGCTCGTCGGACCGACGGCGCTCGCGTTCGTCGGAGAACGGCCCGACGGTTCAGACGGCGATGTCGCCGCGGTGGCCAAAGCTCTCCGGGATTTCGCCAAGGCCAACCAGATGCTGGTGATCAAAGGCGGTGTGCTCGGCAACAAACCGCTCAACTCGGACAACATCAAAGCTCTCGCTGCTCTCCCCTCGCGCGAGGTTCTGTTGGCACAGATCGCCGGCGCGTTCGCGGCGCCGATGGCAAAGTTCGCCGGCCTGCTCTCGGCTGTCCCAAGGCAGTTCGCCTACGCGCTCAGCGCGCTGATCGAGGACCGGAGAGGCGCCGAGCCGGCCACCGACGCCGAGACAACCGTCGGCGCCGAGTCCACCACCGATGTGAACACGACCGACGAAACCACCGCAGAAGCAGAAGACGCGGTCGCAACCGAGTCGGACGAAGCACAAACACAAACCGAGGCGTCGGCTGACGCCGATACCGACGAAGTCGGCCAAGACACCGACCGAGACGACACCGCAAACACCGGCGAAGCCGCGAACACCGCCCAAGACGACACCGGCCGAGACGACACCAACCAAGACGACACCGCAAACACCGGCGAAGCCGCGAACACCGCCCAAGACGACACCGGCCGAGACGACACCGCCCAAGACGACACCGCAACCACCGGCGAAGCCGGCCAAGAACAAGACAGCCAAGAAAAGAAGGAGGCCTGAAATGGCAACCGCAACCAAAGAAGAGATCCTTGATGCAATCGGCGCCATGAGCGTCCTCGAACTCAGCGAGCTGCTGTCGGACTTCGAAGAGAAGTTCGGCGTCACCGCCGCGGCGCCCGCCGTCGCAGCGGTCGCAGCACCTGACGCCGCCGGCGAAGGTGCAGCCGAGGCCGAGGAGCAGACTGAATTCGACGTCGTCCTGACCGCCATCGGCGAGAAGAAGATCCAGGTCATCAAAGAGGTGCGCTCGCTCACCTCCCTCGGCCTCAAGGAAGCCAAGGAACTGGTCGACGGCGCCCCCAGCAAGATCCTGGAAGGCATCGCTGTCGCAGACGCAGAGAAGGCCAAAGAGGCTCTCGAAGCAGCGGGCGCCGGCGTCGAACTCCAATAGGTGACCGTCACCCACATCAACGTCGTCTCAAATGACGACGAGTTGATCGTCACCTGGCGAGGTGGATCACCCTCGTTGTCGGTGTTCGTCTCAGACGATCCCGACGATCCTGGAACCGACGTCCGCGCCCCCGACGGTCCGGGGCGTGCGGTTGTCGCCCGCACCGCGCGTCGGCAGTACATCCACCTGTTCGAACCTCAACAGGGGTTCATCGTCGCCGCCGAGCGGTGCCTGGAGATGGACGGGCCCGACAACTTTCGCGACCTCGGCGGTTACCCGACCGCGCAGGGCTCCTATCTGCGCTGGGGGCGGGTGTTCCGCAGCGACCGTCTCGACGGACTCAGCGCCGACGACCAGGAACAACTCGAGTCGCTGGGAATCTCCACCGTGTTTGACCTGCGCAGCAACGCCGAAGCCGCGGCGGCACCGGACCCCCTGCCCAGCACGATCAAATACGCTCACCGGCCGATGTCCAGCGACGTGGCACAGCATCGCAGCTTTCTCAAGCGGATCGTCGACGGCTCCATCTCCAAGTTCGACAACGACGACATGGCTTCTGGATATCTGAACATGCTCGAAGGATTCGGCGACTACTTCATAGAGGTGATCGACGAGATAGTCGCGGGAAACCGCATCCTGTTCCATTGCACAGCGGGCAAGGACCGGACCGGAGTCATGGCGATGGTGCTCCTCGGCCTCGCCGGAGTGCCCGAACCGTACCTGCTCGACGACTACGAGCTGAGCCAACAGTACCGGCGGCCCGACACCGACTCGCCCTTCCGAGCCAAGATCCGGTCCGCAGGCTTCGATCCTGGCGACTTCGAGACGATGTGGCAGTCGCCGAGAGCCGTGATGCGCCTCACGCTCGACGGGTTGGCGCAACGTTGGGGAGACCACGCGAACTACCTCAACTGGATCGGCGTCGACGACGAAACGATCGCCGCGGCACGCGCCGAACTGTGCACCACCTGACCCCGACCAGGCGACCGGAGCATCGCTTGCGGCGCTAGGGTGACATACCCATGGACATCGAACCCCACGAGCGAGATCACGCAACACTCGGGGCGACGGACATCGATACTCGGACCCGTCTTGAATCGGTGTCGGTCCGTGGGTTTCGGTCACTCGCCGACGTGGAACTGACCGGCCTCGGTGATGTGACGGTGCTCATAGGGGCCAACGGGTCCGGCAAGTCCAACGTGATTCGGTTCTTCGAGATGTTGAGTTGGATGGTCCGCTCACAGAACCTTGAAGAGTTCGTCAACCGGCACGGCGGTGCCGACGACCAACTGTTCATGGGCAACAAGGTTACGCCGCGCATGGAGGCCGACATCCGCCTGAAGACCAAAGCCGGGATCAACGAATATTCTTTCGCGCTGGCCTACGGGGCGCCGGACCGCTTCGTGTTCACCGAGGAACAGCTGCGCTTCAGCAGCAGCGACATAGGGGGTCAAGCACCGTGGCGATCACTCGGCAGCGGACACACCGAATCTCGGATCCACGCAGCGGCTCAAGGTGATTATTCCGATGTGAACCAAACCACGGCGCGCGTGATTCGTCGCCTGCTTCAGGACTGCGGGACGTTTCAATTTCACGACACGTCTACCGGCGCCGCCATGAAACAACACTGGGATGTATCTGACAACCGGAGCTTGCGCTCAGACGGAGGGAACCTCGGCGCGGTGCTCATGCGCCTCCAAGACAACCACCCAGATCACTTAAATTGGATAGAGAACAACATCCGCCGGGTGCTGTCCAGCTTCGACAGCTTCGTTCTCGAAGAAGAGCGTGGGCGCGTGCTACTCAGGTGGCGAGCTGCCAACTCGGACAAGACTTTCGGCGCTCACCTAACGTCGGACGGATCGCTGAGGTTCTTTTCTCTGGTCACGTTGTTGAACCTGCCGCCCGAGATGTTGCCGAGCGTCGCCTTGATCGACGAACCCGAACTCGGGTTGCATCCGTCGGCGGTCACGCTTGTCGGCTCAATGATCGATTCGTTGGCAAGCCATTGCCAAGTCATCGCGGCCACTCAGTCGCCGCAGCTAGTCAACTGCTTCGGTCTTGATGACATTTTGGTGATGGATCTGGACGCTTCAAGAACGGTCGTGTGCCGCAAGAACCGCCACGAGTACGAACGATGGCTTGATGAGGACTACACAACTGGAGATCTCTGGCAGATGAACCTGCTCGGCGGACGTCCGTGAAGCGCGTCGCCATCGTCGTCGAGGGCCACACCGAGGAGGAGTTTGTCAAGCGGGTGCTTAGGCCGCATCTAATGGCGCTCGATGTCGCGGTCAATGCGATTATGCCGAAAGGCCAGGGCGGCAACATCAGCGTAGACAGACTGGCACCCGACATGGCAGCGCTCTCATGGAACTTCGACGCGGTCACGTCGCTGGTGGACTTCTACGGATTCAAGGGAAAACAATCCGGCGATTCAGTGGCAGATATCGAGGAACGGATCAACTCACGCGTCATGCAACGCAACCCGCGGGGTGCCGGCACGGTGCCCCTGTTCGCGTACGTCCAGCGGCACGAGTTTGAGGCGCTACTGTTCTCGGGTTTGGATGCGTTCAACATAATTCCGGGCTTGTCCCCAAAAACGCAGCACGACCTCGAACGGGTCGCTGGCCAGTTCGCATCCCCCGAGGACATCAACGACGGCTACGACACCGCTCCGAGCAAACGCATCGTCTCCGCCGTTCCGAATTACCGAAAGCGGCTGCACGGCCCCGAGGTGGCCAAGAAAATCGGTCTCGAAGCGATCCGAGCCGCCTGCCCCCGGTTCCACACCTGGGTCGAACGGCTCGAGTCTCTTGAGGGTTCGCGATAACGATCCGCCGTATGAGGTAGTAGGGTGAGATGGTCATGAGACGAACGCCGGTTAGTTCGACCAATCTCGCGTCAGTTGGCTACGACCCCGGCTCAAAAATCCTCGAGATCGAGTTTCGCCAAGGATCTGTTTACCAGTACTCGAACGTTCCGAAGAGCGTTTACCACGGATTGATGAACGCGGCTTCGCACGGGTCGTTCTTCCACTCGCACATCCGGGACAGGTACCCGACGACACGAATTCGCTAGTGCCGTATGCGTATCCAGTCCGTACGGGTGAGAAACTATCGCTCCATCCGCGATGCGAAAATGTCGATCGGCGACATCACTGCGCTTGTCGGCAAGAACGGAGCTGGCAAATCGACATTCTTGAGCGCGCTTGACCTGTTCTACAACCGCGGAAGCTTGAACGAAGCCGATTTCTTCGGCGAGAACACCGACAAAGGGATTGAGGTCGAGCTCACATTCGGCCGGCTCAACCAATACGAGCAGAAGAAGTTCAGCCCATACCTGGAGGGGAGCACGCTCACTGTGGTCGGAGTCTTCTCGCTCGCCGCGGGTAAGTCTGAGGTGTCATATCACGGGTCAAGTCTCCAGAATCCCGACTTCGCGAATATCAGACGGCTGCCCGGAAAGCGCGAACAAATCAGCGAATTTAAGAAGCTGCAAAAGGACCCTCGTTACTCATCGTTAGACAGCGCTCGCAGCGCAGACGCAGTTGAGGCTCAGATGAAACAGTGGGAATGCGACAACCCCGATGCTTGCGAACGGACTCGTGATGACGGGCAGTTCTTCGGGTGGACCAATGTGGGCATTGGTCGCCTGCACCCGCATACACAGTTCATTCGCGTGCCGGCGGTGCGTGACGCGGGAGACGACGCGACGGATCGTCGAGGTTCTGCCATTACGGAGATCATGAATCTCGTCGTACGCAACGCCCTTGATGGCAACCAGCAGCTAGAGAGTCTAAGGGCGAGCGCCCGACAAGAATTCGAGCAGATAATGGAGAGCGACGCCGGAAATAAGCTTGAGTCTCTTCAAGGCGACTTAACCCACAAGCTGCGTGATTTCGTACCTGACTCGGCGGTCGATCTGCAGTGGGAACAGATCCCCGAGTTCAGCATTCCCCAGCCACAAGCACACGTCCGGCTGCACGAGGACGGCTACTGTTCCACGGTCGCGCGAACCGGGCACGGACTTCAGCGGGCATTCATATTCACCTTGCTGCAGCACTTAGCCGATGTGCGACTGCCACGCAAAGCGCAAGACGAACTGGCCGACGGGGACACCAAGCAGCAAGCAGACGAATCAGGCGCGCCAACCAAACCCGATGTAGTTCTAGCAATCGACGAACCGGAGCTATACCAACACCCCAGTCGACAACGGCACATCGCGAAGGTCTTTGAGTACCTCACGCAACCCAAAGATGCGGATGAGGCAAGCGGAACCCAAATTATCTACACCACCCACTCGCCGCTCTTCGTCGAACTGGACCGTTTCGACGATGTGCGTGTCATTCGCAAAGAGGAGTCAGACATCGGTGCGCCGAACGCCACCAGCGTGCATTCCACGAGTCTGAAAGCCGTGACCGAAGAACTACGGGACGCCGTTGCGGCAAATGATACGAAGACTAAGGACTTCACCGCGACTGGCCTCCGCGCCCGCCTCAAAGCCATTATGACACCGATCGTCAATGAGGGATTCTTCGCCGATGTCGCCGTGCTGGTCGAAGGTGAGAGCGACCAAGCCGCAATCCTCGGGGCTGCCCGCTCAATGAACGTTGGACTCGATGCCTTAGGGATCGCCGTCATCCCATGCGGAGGCAAACCAAACCTAGATCGACCACTGATCATCTTTCGCAAGCTCGGTATCCCGACATATGTGATCTGGGACGGTGACAAGGGAGGGACCGGCCAGGAATCAACAGCAAACCAGCTATTGCAACGCATCCTTGGAAGGCATGAGGACAATTCTCTCTGCCACGTCGACGCGGCGTCAACCTGCTTCGAGACAACGATCGAAGGAATGCTGAGCGAAGAAATCGGACCGGAGAACTACGAAAAGCACAAGAGCGCTGCGCGTGAGTACTACGGCTTAAAAAGCGGCGATTCGTCTAAGAACGCCCTCGCCATGCAACACACCGTCATGAGCGCCTTCGAAGCGGGACACCATAGTGAAACGCTCAAGAACATCGTTGATCACATCAAAGCGCTTCGCCACGGCAGAGAAGTTGGCAAGTAGGGTTCCGGTTTCCGCATCCTCTACTCCACTTGACAAGCAATTTGATAGAGCGATCTGGAGCGTCTTAGCTACTCTGTCTCTGATTCGGCTCGATTCGCTCCACAACCGGTCTGTTTCGAGGTTGCAATCAATGCACGAAGAGATCGCAGCCGCACAGAGGCGCCAACAGTCAGGAGACTAGTTATCATCTTGGCGGGTTACGTTGTCATGTGATCGGGCGCTGGTGCCGCTTCAAGCAGTCGGTCAAGCAAAGGGCTGCCCCAGGTGAGGAGGGACAAGCCTTCTTGCTGCTGTACCTGGGTGCGGTCGAACGTGACGCTGTGGATCGTTCCGTCGAGGTCGAGCAACCAGGCGCCTTCAATGTCAGGGTGAGGAGCCAATCGCTCCGCACACGGGGCGACCGCCAGCAACGCGTCCTTGAGGCCTTCGAGGTCCATCGCTGGTTGAAGCGGGGCGGTATGGCGGGGCACGGCGTCAAGGTCAACGAGTTTGACGGGCGATGCCTTGGCTTGGCCGTCCATCTGCTCGATTTCGTTGACAGCTTGGCCAGGGGTGATCTGACCAAGCGCCGCCCGCTGAATCGCCGATTCCATCGATGCCAGCACCGGCTGGGCGTTGCCGACGATGGCGGTGAACCAGCGCAGCCGCTCCTCGATCCGCCGGAGGATGTCGTCCTCAACCGTCCCCTTGTAGGACAGGTTGGTCACTTCGACGAGAGGCTGACCTCCGATACGGTCGACACGCCCGATGCGCTGCTCGACGCGCATGAAGTTCCACGGCAGGTCATAGTTGATGACACGAGCGCAGGTCTGCAGGTTCAGACCCTCCGACATGGAGTCGGTGCCCAGCATGATGCGGACATCTTCGCCTTGGCGGAACAGCTCCTTGACACGTTCCTTCGGAAGGACAGCCCACTCATCAGCGTCAGGATCCCACCGCTCGCCTCTACCGCCGAAGTAGCACACGATCGTCGTGCCGTAGAAAACCCGAAGACGTTCTCGCAGATAGCGCAGCGTGTCGGCGTACTGCGTGAATACCACGACGCTTCGATGCCCGTCCTCGAAGCTCGACTGAAGCAACTCGTACAGCCGTAGTGTCTTGGGCTCGTCGGGCGGCACATTGACTAGCTCATCTATGAAGCCGTCTACTTCTTGAAGTTCGTCCGCCAAGCGCTTACCAGCAAACGCGACGGTCAAATCGTCCCAATCGGCTTCATCAACATCAAACTCGGCAAGCGAAGGGGTTCCGGTTGCTGCCGACTGAACCTGTGACAGGGCATCTGGGACTCCGCCCAGCGCGTTTGATTCGTCCGACGATGTATGGTCGTCCTCGTCAAATAGCTCTCCTGGATTTCGGAGGCTTCTCAGCACGTCCCGGCGTCGCTCAAGCGAGCAGCGTACGGCAAAAAAGCTAGAAGTGAGCCGCCTTCGGTAGACCGTCATAATAAAGCCCAATGGTCGTCGCTGGCTGCGATCAGCCAAATAGGCGTTGTAGTGGCGTGTGATGTAGCTGTCGATACGGGCGTAGAGCGCTTCGGCCGACACACCCAGTTCACACGACTCGTGCGTCACCTGACGCTTGGGGACCACCGTGCCCTCGGGCAGCGCACCCTCGGCCTGATACGTGCGCAGCGTCGCTCTCGTGGTCCGGAACACTCGGTCACGCACCGGCGTGTTGGCCCGTAGCCAGGTGTCCCACCACGTTTCCCGCGTTGTGTCCAAGTTGCGTGTGCTACTTCGGACATACGGACGCTCGTGGAACCGGGTGATGCTGTTCGCCGCGACGGGACCGAGCGCCTTAGTCATCTCGTTGACAAGTGCAGGCTCAGGGTCTGCGGACGCGAAGTGTCCTGCCAGCATCTGACGAAGGAACTTCCACTTGCGATCGGCGAAGTCGGCACCAAACTCGCCGAAGTAACGCTCCATGCGCTCCGGCGACTCCGACCACGGCGAGGGAAGGCCGAAGAGCTGAAGCAGGTCCCAGATGTCGTGGGTGTTCATCTGCATCGGGGTCGCTGATGCGAGCAGCAGCACGTTCCACGCGCCTGCGCGCTTCATCGCCATCAACGTGGCCAGCATCTGGTTCGGCGAGTCCGAAGCACTGGTGCCCCTGCGCCGAGCGTGATGGGCCTCGTCCACGAACACCAAGTCCCAGGCATCGCCCTCAGTCAGCGCAGCGCGGTGCTCTCGCCGGCGGGCCAGATGAGACGAAGCCAACAGCAACGGTGCCGACCGCCACGCACTTTCACCGGGCGCTGCCGCTTTGCGACGTCTCCCGTCAACCCACACCAAGTCGCCCTTGTCCAAGCGCGGAATGTCCAGCAAGAACTTCTCGCTGAGCTCCTCCTGCCACTGGATCAGTACCGATGCGGGAACCAGCAGCAGCGCAGTGCTGAGTCGACCCGAGAGCAGCAGCTCGCGCAACACCAAGCCGGTCTCGATCGTCTTACCAAGCCCGACCTCATCGGCCAGGAGGTACGAACGCGGCCACGTCTCGGTGATGCGCCGTGCGATGTCGAGCTGATGCGGCCACGGTTCGACGGCTGCCGACACCAGCCCCACGCCGGAGCACGTGCTTGGTGCTGTGCAAATCGCGTCCAAGTGCTCAAGCTCGGGTGGTGTCAGCGCAGGTGGCGGTTCCAGCGGGTCGCGAGGCGGCGGCGTCCAGTCAGGAGGAACGAGCTGCACGAGCCGATCGCGCACAGCGTCGGGTAGCGGCACCGTCCGCCAAGAAGGGCTGCTCGTTTGCGTGTCGTGGCCGTCGTCGAGAGTCGGCGGCTGACCGCCCCAAAGCTCCTCGAACTGTCGTGCTAGTGGTTCGCCGTAGTCCGTCCAGCTCTCGGCGCGCCACGACCGGTACACACTGAATGACTCGAAGTTGTGCTCCCAGCCCGAGGCCGATTCGTTGATGCTGCCAGTGAACGCCACACGGTTGCCTGCGTCGTCGGCGAGCACGCCGAACTTGGCGTGGAAGTAGCGCAATCCAGCCTCGGAGCCGGCCAAGGGAATGCCGTCCCCGTCGCACGGCACACCGACTCGGATCTGGAGACGTCCCTGCTGCACCAACCAGGCAATGACTCCGAGACGCTGTCTGACGATCTCGTCGGCGCTCAGGGAGTCGTCCAACTCGCCACTGAGGCTGTGAGCCAACACGTCGGCCAGCGGCGCCTGTCCAAGCAGCGCGTCACGGTCGGCTTCGGACAGCTGCGCGCCGATCAGCAGTCGAATGGTGCCGCTGTTGTTGATGAACCGAGCCAGCCCGGCCGATGCCGACACGAATGACGACGACGAGAAATACCCCGCCACGCGGTCGTACGCCATCGCCCGCTCCAAGACCGGTACGTAGAACGCGTTCAGCGGGTCGTCGTGTGAGTCGTAGCGCGTTCGCAGATTCAGCCCTGCAAACCCGTCGTCAGCCATTCGCGATGCCCGGCAGCGACGGATCCTCAGTCTCAAACTCGACCGGCTCTGGCGGTAACTCGATGTTCTCGAAGTACGTCTTCACGAGCGAGTGCAGGTGCTCGGCTTCGGGGACGTTCCACTCCCCTTGGTGCTTGGTGTTCGGCAACGCTCGCACGAACGCTTGCAGGCAGGACTCGAAGACGGGATTCTCGGCGAGATCGCGCTCGTCCAGCCATCGCTTAGCCGCACCCGGGCCGTCTTGTGCGGTGATGTAGGCAGCGGTGTGAATGGCGTCCACCCAGACGTCGACGACCCTGCGAGACCGGTCGATGCCGGGCAAGTGCGCGTCTGTTTCTCGGCGCAGGCGAAGCCGCGGTTCGCTCAGGCGCACTGTGCCTTTCGCCGAGCTGATCAGCTTCGCGGCCTCCACATCGCTGAGGTCAAGATCGCTGATGGACAGGGCCAGCTTGCGCGCTTCGTCGTAGGGGAACTCGCGGGCGCCGAATGTGCTCCACGACAGCAACGTGAAATCAGTGAGCGGGTCGAACTCGATGTCGCCGCCGACCAACCGCATCCGCTCACGACGTAGCACCTCGCCGCGGGCGACGGCCAGTGCTTCCTCCGGCCGCAGGAGACGAGAGCGACCGGTCTCATCGGCTTCTGCGGCGTACACAGGCCATTGCGACGAGAGCACCGAAAGAGCAGGTCCATAGGTTGACAGCAGCAAATCAACGCCGAGAAGACCCTGCGTGTGGCCTCGGTTGAGAGCCTCGCCAGCAGCACTACGTATGTCTGCTGCGATGTCGTCCAGATACACCATGTCATCGACTGATCCGGTGCCTGAGCGCTTGCGACAGCTCAAGAACATCGTCGATCTGACGGCGTTCTGGCGGGCTTGATGGAGCGACTGCTCGCTCTCGGTGTGCACTGGCCAGGACGCCCGGATCTCGAACCCGGCCTGCAACAGCGCACTGCCGAGCGAATCCCACGCATCGGCCCTCTTGTGGGTAAACATCACGGTCATCACTCCATCTGGAGCGAGCACGCGGCAACATTCGGCGAAGATGGCTGCCATCTTGGCTGTGTAGTCGTGGTCGGCCAGTGTCGAAGCCCGTCGACCGGCATGAGTGAAGCGGGCCCTATTCGTAACTGCCTCGTCGTGCTTGTTGGTGAGCTGATCCGCGAACAGATCCGGCCAGAGCCGTCCTAGGGTCCGCTTGTGCCACACGTAGAAGTAGTCCGCCAACTCGGCGTACATCACGTTGTCGTAGTACGGGGGGTCGATGCACACGAGCGTCTGTGACCCGTCCGCCAGCGCAGCTAGATTCCCCGCGTTCTCGGCGGTGACGGCGACAGCGGCAGCAGGGCGCGAAGCGAAGTCGAGCATCTGGGCATCGGTGTCCGGTGCCAGAAGGTCCGTTATACCCGAGTACGCGTCAAGGAGCTGACTCAGCGTCCAAGTCGGGAGTTCCGATCCACCCTCGAACTCGGCGAATGTGTTCTTGAAGGCGAAGTTGTGCGAATCGAATACAGAGCGCGTCTTCTGCCTCGACACGTCCCAACTGGTCATTCGCGCGTTCCAGTTGAGCGCCTTACCGAGCATCATGCCTATCAGCGCTGCGATGGCATCCGCTCGGTTGGAATCATCGACTGCGGCACGTAACTCAGGAATCAGCTGGCGGTACTCCTGCACGAATGTGCCGTGGACCAAGAGCTGCCGGGGGGTGAACATGTCCCGCCAGCGGGGCATCCCGTAATTGTGCGGTTCTTTGGTCTTGTTACCCGGCGGAACGGCCTCGGACGGAAGCACGTCGTCACGTTCCCATTGCGGCAGCAGGCGCTCCAGTTCCGCGTCCGCGGCGGCGAGTGCCTGTAGATCAATCTGAGACGGAGTCCTGAATCCCCGACCCTGAGCGCTACGAACAGCGACTGCATACAGCACCTCGCCCATACGTCCTGCTTGGGCCTCGGATTTGATGTATGCGCTATCGATCACGAGCTGATCCCACGGCGAGACGGCCTTGCCTCTCGACCACGTAGCCGACTTTTTCGTATCGAACTGCGCCGCAGCACCCTCCGCAATCTCGAACTCGACTTCGTCCAGTTCGACGCCGTCGCGCTGTGTGATCAGCCGCACCGCGACCGGATTGTCGTCACGTCGAAGCGCTAGGTCGCTGATGAGGGGCACCATCTTGGCGGTCCGCGGGCAGGCCACGGTTCGCGCATAGATGTAATTGGTCACTAGTTCACCGTCGTGTGACGGGAAGTAGGGAACCAATCTCTCCACCAGACGCTCGACGAGTGCCGTACCCCAGCTTCGCAGTTCGCTCAATAGGGCGTGTCCATAAAGAGCCGGTAGCTGTACACCTGCTCGCAGCACGGAAGCAGCGACAGGGTTCAGGTCGTTGGCGTGGGTTTCCAAACCGTACCGAATGGCTTCAAATGGGATTGAGCCGCCGCCCGCGGTCGGGTCGAGCACGGTGGGCCGCGCGCCCCATGTGAATGTCATCACAGCCTGCAGGAGGTGCAAGTCCGCAGGGCGTGCACAGTTCTTGAAGGCTTGCTTCCACGTGAAGGGGTTGTCCTTCAGCGGAGCGCCCTTCGCTCTTGCCGCGTCTGAGTTGCGTCGCGCTTCAACAGGATCGCCCCAGATGCCGCACAGGTGAAGGAACCATCGCTGGTACGCCTCCGGACTGGCCAACTCGTCATAGTCACCGAATTCCATGGCGAGCTCCTGCGACCACGGCGGTAGGAGGCTCCCCAGAATGGCGCCAGCGCTGGCAACTAACGGGCGTCGCGCCCACCACACATGGAGTGTCTTCAGTTTCGGGAACTGGCCCGGAATTGGTGTGCTTTCGCGCACGGACTCGATGCCAAACTCGGCCACCGGGAACCACTCGTCGATGAGCAAACGTTCCGGCCCGCGGCGCGTTGCCGCGCCAGCCAAGTCCTGAGCAGGCACGGTCGTCGGCTCAGTCATCGGCCAACAGCAGTCGAAGCGCTCGCAGTGCCCGCCCGCGCTCAGGGCCGGACGCTCGTGCATACCAATACAGAGCTTCCTCAGGCGATAGAGCCCCGACCCCATCGACGATCGCTCGTCTGCGAAGCGGCCGTGCCACCGGCAGCGAAGCGCAGACCGTCAGCGCCAGCCGAACTCCCGGACCCTGCTGCAAGTTGAAGGGCCGACACCGTCTCGGCGACACAGCAGCGGGCGCATAACCGGACGCCTCGACTGCTTCAAGCACCGCCCGCCTGAACTGAGTGGCGCGTGTCGCGTCGACCTTCGCCACAGCCTCTTTGGCGTCTCCGAACGTCTCGTTGAGGTGAAAGCCCCAGTCGTCGCCATCCAAGGTTGGCTGCAACTGCAGTTCGAAGCGCCGTTCGCGCACACTCGGCACGCTCATTGGCCGCCGCCGGTCGAAGCGTTGTCGGCAGGTTCAGCCTCGATGCGCAGGGCACCTGGGCTGTTGGTGGCAACCACCGACCGGAACTGCTCCCAGTCGCTGCCGTCAACCGCAATTGGTGACGGCGGCGTCAGTCGCATCGTCAACGTGCCCCCCACCGCGCTGCCAAGATCGGCCAGTGCGAACATCGCTTGCTCGATGCGGCGCCATTCGGTGATGCGGCCTGCGAGTTCGGCGCCGATTGCTCCTTCGAGCCCGTCGAACTCGACGTCCATCGATGCCGTGATGTCGCATTCGAAGCGCGGCAGTTGAGCTGCGCAGTAGCCGAGCGCCCGAAGATTGTTGGTGCCCTGACCCCCCTCGGCACTTGCCGTGATGGTCAACGCGACGATCGCATGGACGCCGCTGTCGGCAACTGCGTCGCGGAGCCTGCCGAGAGCGACCCCGGCTGTGTCGCCCTCGACGATGATGTGGCGCAGGGGCGGTGGCGGATCGACGGGCTGCGCAGGGACAAAGACGAACACGGCATCGAGTTCGGCCTGTTCGATCTCGCCCGCGGACAGCGCTTGCGGGGCAGCTTCAGAACCGGGAGCGGTGAGCGACACCGCGACTTGTCGGCCGGCACCCACGGCGGCGGCGAGAGCAGACAGCACTTCTGCCTTGGGTGGTTCACCTCCGAGCGCTGTCGTGAGTTCGCGTCGGAGACTCACCCCGTCGAATGGCCCCGCGCTGGCAGTCACCACCGCGCTGATCGCGTCCCAGCTCGCTCGCTTGCGCAGCAGGTTCAGCTCGGTCGCTCGGGCCGGCGTGTACAGCATCGTGTCCGCGGCTATGCGAACCGTCGTCGGCGGGTCGTCCTTGCCCCATGCCCGCTCCGCGTCCGGATCGAAGTAGACCCAAGTGCCGTTGAGGACCCCGGATGAGATCGCCTCGGTGAGCAGGCTGGCGTTCAGCACGATTTTCTGGCGATGGTCACGCCACGGCAGGCCGGCCAATTCCGCTGTCGTGATCTCGGTGCGAACCTTGCCGAAACCACTGGCGTTTGCCAGCAAGTCAGTGGGCGGAGCAGTGTCGGTGATCTTGCCGTTGCTGCGCAGCGCTTCGATGATCACCGGGGTATGCGAAGCCTTCGGCGTCTTCCCGTAGTCGCTGAACGAGAGTTGAAGATGTCGGAGGTGGCTGTTCGTCGGCGCGTTCTCAGGCCAGTACAGGTGGGCGTACGCCCTCGCAATCGCGACGCGGGACTCGAGCGCAGCTTCTCGCGCCAAGCCTTGGAGTGCCTTCGCGACCTCCGTATCGAATTCGTTGAGGCGATTCGAGTCGCTGGTGATGCGCTGAGCTGCGAGCTCGAACCGGATGCGGTCGCGCATTGCATCCACCGCATCGGTGTCCGCCACAAGGGCCACGACCGAGTTGCGGTTGGTCCGGTTCCGCTCGTTGGCGCCGAAGCGATGGGCTACATCGACAACCTGGGCCGGAATCACACCCGCCGTGGCAGCGGTGACTGTCAAGTCCTCGTGCGAGAACACGACCAGGTGCAGTTGCTGGGCATCGGGAACATCGGCCGGCCCGGTCGGGAAGTGGATGGCTTTGGTTGGGCCATCACTGGCGAAAATGAGGCGGATGCGCCGGTCGAGCTCCTCGGTGACATCCGCCTTGAGGACGTTTGCCACTTCGCTGGCGATGATGCGATTGGCGTTTGGCTCCACCTGAAACCGCCAACGAGCACCGTCATGGGACAGGTGCCATGCGACGCGGCTGGTTGCTTCAAGCGCTGCGTTGATTTCGTCAGGGCTCTCGCCCGGTGCGAGCGTCCCTGCGTACAGGTCCGGCTCTGAGGCACCCGGTTGCGCCCCACCGACGACGCTGTTGCAGAACGCCGCACGGCAGGCGCGTGTGGCGAGTCGGTTCGTCGGCCATCGTTCGTTGTCCACCGACGCGGCATGACTGTTATCCGACGCGAAGTCGGCAACGGCGGGTCCGTCGAGGGATTCGCGCCCGATCGAGGTCGTTATCGCTGACCTGACGGTCAGGTTGTCAAGAGGGAGATCCCCAAGGTTGATGATGGGGGGGGGGGGGGGGCGGCGTCGGATCGCCAGAGGGCCGCCACGGTCTCGGCGAGCATCTTGAGGGCACCGCGTGCGCGTTGGAATCCCGGCATGGGGCCGATCCTCTTGTCGAGGCAGTCGATCAGTGCCGGGTGGAACGGGTACGCGGTTCGTAATCGTTCGGCGTATCCCGCCGGGTCGTCGGTGGCCGAACCGCCCACGGAATAGCCCTGTTCGGCCAGCGTCGAGTAGAGCTTCCGGTAGGCATCTGCGCCCGCCCGAGCGGCATTCTCGTCGACCTCCGCAAACAGGCGCCGGCGGAGGATGAAGCCGATCTCGTCGTCTTCGGCCGGCCGACCGACAGCACCCTTCGGGCGTTCCATGACGTCGAGCGACTCAGCGAGTATCTGCTCGACCTCGGCATCTCGAAGCGCCTTGTCGACCTCTGCGGTCTCAGCCTCGAACGCCTCTGTTCCGGTGGCCAACGTGACGATGATGCGTGCTCGGGGAGCTGCGGTCGCCGCCTCGAACAGCACCTTGAGCCCTGCGATGGTTTGGCCCGCGAGATTGCGCTGTTCCTCGCTACCCGAAGTGGCCAACATCCGAAGGTGCTGGGCGATCTCGTCGATCACGATCACCGTCGGGCGGTCGCCGATGATGTCCAACCAGACCTGCTTGCCGATGGTCGTTCGAGCCTCGTCGCTCTTGCGCACGGCAGCCCATGCGTCGTCGCCGAGTTGGCGGGCAATCTCCCCCCACATGGTGAACGTAGTGATGCCATCGGTGGTGAGTCCGTTGACCGCGTCGAGGCTGTCACCCACCACCGCGGCGACGGCGCACTCGTCGGGCAGCAACGCCGGGTCGATGAACTCGTCGAGATTTGAGGGACGAGCGCCGCTGGCCAAGTGCCAGAGCGCGATCAGGCCGTGTGTCTTGCCTCCGCCGAAGCTTGTTTCGTAGCGGTAGACAGCGTGCTCGGCGCTGGGTGCCGCGCTCGCATTGTCCGACAAGCGGGCGAAGGTGCCCGCTAGGAGATCGCGCAGGCCTTTCGTCGGGTGGGTGATCTTGAAGAACGAGTCTGGATCGGCGTAATCGTGATAGCCGACGGCGCCACGGATCACCTGGTCGAGTTGGGCAGCGAAGTGCTTGTCGACGAGGCCACCTTGTAGAACCTCGTCGCGAGGGACACAGGACTCGACGATGCTCGGGAGCGACATAGGCCAACGACATTAGCGTCGCGCTACGACAGGAGTCGCAATTCGGTCGGGAACTTGCGAAAGCGAAAAACTTAGCGGGGCAGATTGTCAGCGGGACCGACGAATTGCCGAATCGGTCGCGTTTTCGTCGTACCGGCAAGAAACCCGAACGCAGGGTACGTTCGGTGAAGTTGCTTGACCTCAGCGGATAACTGATCTACCCTTCGCGTATCTTCGGCTGGTCGACCAGCCAGGCATGTGCCGTCCACATACGGGGCAGGTGCAGCTTTTTGTTGCCCAAGTTGCCGCCAAGCTCCCCACCCACTAGCCTTCGAGACAGCGTGGTCCCCTTGGCGCCTGTTCCGATTAACTTCCCATCGATTTCTCGCGCTCCGGTGGCCGCGCTCTTTTTTCGTTCGCCGGCAACTCAGGAGCACTGGTGACAACACGCGCCGAACCACGAGAACGCTATTCGTTCGGGAACCTCAAAGAGGTTCTCGAATTGCCGAATCTGATTGCAGTTCAACGAAAGTCGTTCGACTGGCTGCTCTCCGAGGGTCTGGCTCAGGCCTTCCGAGACATCAGCCCGATCCGCGACTTCGCGGAGACGCTCCAGCTTGAACTCGAATTCGATCCCGACGACGAGGACCTGTGCCCGCCGCCGAAGTTCTCGGTCGAAGAATGCAAAGAGAAGGACATGACCTACAGCGCGCCCATCTTCGTGCGCGCCCGGTTCATGAACGCCAACACCGGTGAGATCAAGGAACAGACCGTCTTCATGGGCGATTTCCCGATGATGACCGACAAGGGGACCTTCATCATCAACGGCACCGAACGCGTGGTGGTCTCACAGCTCGTTCGCTCCCCGGGAGTCATCTTCCAACCCGGCGAACGCTACCGGCTGCGCAACCGCAGCAAGCATCAGATCGTCACCGGAACCATCCATCCCTATCGCGGTGAATGGATCGAGTTCGACGTCGAGCAGAAGCCCGGCAAGGACACCACCGCCGGCGCGCGGGTCGCCCGCAAGCGGCGCATCTCGCTGTTCACCCTGCTGCGAGCACTCGGCTACGACGAGGAGAACGAACCGGGATTCCTCGAGCGGCTGGTGGAGCACTTCTACCTTCTCGAAGGCCAGTGGGAGAAGGACAAGGACGTCGCCCCGACCCGCGAAGAGTCGCTTCTGGAGATCTACAAGAGGGCACGCCCCGGCGAACCGCACACGGTCGAGTCCGCCCGCTCCTACTTCCGCAACGCCTTCTTCGACTCCCGTCGCTACGACCTCTCCCGGGTGGGCCGTTACAAGCTCAACCGCAAGCTCGGTCCCGAGATCGAATTCCTGGAGAAGCAGTTCAACCTCGATCTGCAGCGGCCCGACCCGGACCAGTCGGTGCTGGCCCAAGCCGAGATGCTGGCCGCCACCACCTATCTGCTCAACCTGGCTCACGCCACTCCCGGGTACCGCCTCGACGACCAGGACCACTTCGCCAACCGCCGCATCCGCAGTGTCGGCGAGTTGATCCAGAACCAGGTGCGGATCGGCCTGTCGCGGATGGAGCGGGTCGTGCGTGAGCGCATGACCACTCAGGACGTGGAGGCGATCGCCCCCCAGACGTTGATCAACATCCGGCCGGTCGTCGCCGCGATCAAGGAGTTCTTCGGGACTTCGCAGCTTTCGCAGTTCATGGATCAGGTCAACCCGCTGTCGGGCTTGACCCACCGCCGCCGTTTGTCAGCGCTCGGTCCCGGTGGCCTGTCCCGTGAGCGAGCCGGTTTCGAAGTGCGCGACGTCCACTTTTCGCACTACGGCCGCATGTGCCCCATCGAGACGCCTGAGGGTCCCAACATCGGGCTCATCGGCGGGCTGGCGTCCTACGCCCGGGTCAACCCCTTCGGTTTCATCGAGTCGCCCTACCGGGTGGTCACCGACGGGAAGGTCACCGACGAGATCGTCTACCTCGCCGCCGATGAGGAGGAGGAGTTCGTGGTCGCCCAGGCCAACGCCCCCATCGACGACGAGGGCAGGTTCATCAACGACCGTGTGCTGGTGAGGCGCTCTCCCCAGGCCGTGTCGCTCAAGGAACTGCGCGCCCAGCTCGACGAGGACGTGTTCTTCGGCGCTACCACCGAGATCTCATCGGTGCCCCCCGACGAAGTCCAGATGATGGACGTGTCCCCGAAACAGATCATCTCGGTCGCCACCGCGCTGATCCCGTTCCTCGAGCACGACGACGCCAACCGCGCCCTGATGGGCGCCAACATGCAGCGCCAGGCTGTGCCGCTGGTGCGTGCCGAGGCGCCCTACATCGGCACCGGCATCGAGACCGACTGCGCCACCGACGCCGGCGACATGGTGCTCGCCGAAGACGACGGCACCGTCCTCGAACTCGACGCGGAGCACATAATCGTCGACTACCGCAAGCTCGGCGAAACCAACATCAGGCTCAAGCGGTTCGAGCGCTCGAACCAGGATTCGTGCGTCTCCCAGAAGCCGCGGGTCGCGGTGGGCGACAAGGTCAAAGCCGGCCAGTTGCTGGCCGACGGTCCGTCTACCGACAACGGCGAGCTGGCGCTCGGCAAGAACCTGCTCGTGGCGTTCATGCCCTGGGAGGGTTACAACTTCGAGGACGCCATCATCCTCTCGGAGCGGCTCGTCAAAGACGATGTGCTCACCTCGGTCCATATCCATCAGCACGAGATAGACGCCCGCGACACCAAACTCGGCGCGGAGGACATCACCCGGGACATCCCCAATTTGAGCGACGAAATCCTCGCCGACCTCGACGAGCGCGGGATCATCCGCGTCGGCGCCGAGGTGGGGCCGGGCGATGTGCTGGTCGGCAAGGTCACGCCCAAGGGCGAGACCGAACTGACGCCCGAGGAACGCCTGTTGCGGGCCATCTTCGGTGAGAAGGCCCGGGAAGTGCGCGACACCTCGCTCAAGGTCCCGCACGGGGAGAACGGCAAGGTCATCGACGTCAAGGCCTTCAGCCGCGACGACGCCGAGCTTCCACCGGGAGTGAACCAGCTGGTCAGGGTGTACGTGGCCCAGAAGCGCAAGATCAGCGTCGGCGACAAGCTCGCCGGCAGGCACGGCAACAAGGGCGTCATCTCCAGGATCCTGCCGATCGAGGACATGCCCTACAACGCGGACGGACAACAGGTGGACATCATCCTCAACCCGCTCGGCGTGCCCTCGCGTATGAACGTCGGCCAGGTGCTTGAAGCCCACCTCGGCTACTGCGCGCGCTGGGGTTGGCAGACCGACGGTGAGAAGGTCGGCGTCGAGGCCCCCAGGGGAACCGAGACCAAGACCCGTCCGACCACCGAACCCGCGACTTTCATCGCCACCCCCGTGTTCGACGGTGCCAAGTGGGACGAGAAGGAGCTCGCCGGCGACAAGCCGGTGATCGTCGACATCTTGAAGAACCTCAACCCTGAGAGCCACGACGGCGCCTCCCGACTGATCGGCGACGACGGCAAGCAGGTGCTCTACAACGGGCGCACCGGAGAGCCCTACGACAACCCGATCATGACGGGGTACGTCTACATCTTGAAGCTGTCGCACCTCGTCGACGACAAGATCCACGCCCGCTCCACGGGTCCTTACTCGATGATCACCCAGCAACCGCTCGGCGGCAAGGCCCAGTTCGGCGGGCAGCGGTTCGGCGAGATGGAGGTGTGGGCCCTGGAAGCGTACGGCGCCGCCTACTGCCTGCAGGAGCTGCTCACCATCAAATCCGACGACGTCCTGGGCCGCGTCAGGGTCTACGAGGCCATCGTCAAGGGCGACAACATTCCCGAGCCTGGCATCCCCGAGTCCTTCAAGGTGCTCATCAAGGAGATGCAGGCTCTGTGCATCAACGTGGAGGTCCTCTCCTCAGAGGGCCAGGAGATCGAGATGCAGGAGCTCGATGAGGAAACTTTCAGAACCGTCGAGGAGTTGGGCATCGACCTCCAGCGCCCCGAACGCGGCTCGGATGAAGAAGATGCAGCCCGCGCCGCAGCCCGTGCGGCCCGCGGCTGAGCGGCAGAACTAGAGAGCTGAGAGGACAGTCATGCTCGACGTCAACGATTTCTCCGACTTGAAGATCGGACTCGCAACCGCGGACAGCATCCGCACCTGGTCCAATGGCGAGGTCAAGAAGCCCGAGACCATCAACTACCGGACGCTCAAGCCCGAGAAGGACGGTCTCTTCTGCGAGAAGATCTTCGGCCCGACCAAGGACTGGGAGTGCTCGTGCGGAAAGTACAAGCGCGTCCGCTTCAAGGGCATCATCTGCGAGCGCTGCGGCGTCGAGGTGACCCGGTCGAAGGTGCGTCGTGAGCGCATGGGGCACCTCGAGCTCGCCGCGCCCGCGGTCCACATCTGGTACCTCCGCGGCACCCGCTCCTGGCTGGCCTATCTGCTGATGGGGACCCAGCCCCGTGAGGAGCTCAAGGCCAAGCAGCTCGAGAAGGTCATCTATTTCGCCGCCAACCTGGTGGTGTCTGTCGATGAGGAGCGGCGCGACGCCGACTTGGGCGAACTTGAGGCCGAGGTCGCCGCCGAGCGCGACGCCATCGACTCCGAGATGGAGGAGGAGCTAGAGAGGCGCAACGAGGAGCTCGAGGCAGAACTCGAAGCGCTGGAGCAGGGCGGCGCCAAGGACTCCGAGCTGAAAGCTCTGCGCCGCCAGGCTGATCGGGAGCTCGCCGACATCCGCGGGCAGTACGACATCGAACTCGACACGCTCGACCGGGCGTGGGAGGAGTTCACGGGTCTGTTCGCCCGGCAGATCGTAGAAGACGAGATGCTGTGGCGCGAGATGGAGGATCGCTGGGGCGACTACTTCGGGGGAGGCATGGGGGCGAGCGCCATCGCCCACCTCGCCGAGACACTCGATTTCGACGAGGAGGAGGAGACGCTCCGTGAGCAGATCAACCCGCCCGAGGGTCAGCGGGGTCTGTCCGCGCAGCGCAAGCAGAAGGCCATCAAGCGCCTCAAGATCCTGGCCGCGTTCAATCGACGCGACGACCACGGCCGTCGGATCAACAGCCCCCGAGCGATGATCCTCGATGCCATTCCGATCATCCCGCCGGAGTTGCGACCCATGGTTCAGCTCGACGGCGGTCGATTCGCGACGTCGGATCTCAACGACCTCTACCGACGGGTCATCAACCGCAACAACCGGTTGAAGCGTCTGCTCGACATCGGCGCCCCGGACATCATCATCAACAACGAGAAGCGGATGCTGCAGGAGGCGGTCGACGCGTTGTTCGACAACGGACGACGCGGGCGCCCCGTCACCGGTCCCGGCAACCGCCCCCTGAAGTCTCTGTCAGACATGCTCAAGGGCAAGCAGGGCAGGTTCCGCCAGAACCTGCTCGGCAAGCGCGTCGACTACTCGGGCCGCTCGGTCATCGTGGTCGGACCGACGCTGAAGTTCCATCAGTGCGGCCTGCCCAAGATCATGGCCCTCGAGCTCTTCAAGCCCTTCGTCATGAAGAAGCTCGTCGATGCGGAGTTGGCGCAGAACATCAAATCAGCCAAGCGCATGGTCGAACGGCGCAAGCCGCAGGTCTGGGATGTTCTCGAAGACGTCATCCAGGAGCACCCAGTGCTTTTGAACCGCGCTCCGACCCTGCACCGCCTCGGAATTCAGGCCTTTGAGCCGGTGCTGGTCGAGGGCAAGGCGATCCGCCTGCATCCGCTGGTGTGTACCGCCTTCAACGCCGATTTCGACGGCGACCAGATGGCTGTTCACCTGCCGTTGTCGGCCGAGGCGCAAGCCGAGGCGCGGGTGCTGATGCTCAGCGCCAACAACGTTCTGAGCCCGGCCAACGGTCGTCCCTTGGTGACGCCCACCCAGGACATGATCATCGGCGCGTTCTATCTGACCGAGCAGGTAGACGACGCCGTGGGCGCAGGTCGGGTGTTCCGCGACGCCCGTGAGGTCCACACCGCGTATGAACGCGGCGACCTCGCCATTCACGCTCCGATCCAGTTCCGGGTCCCCGACCTTCTGCGCAGCGCTCCCGGCGAGCCCGCCGAGTACGAGCCGACCACCGTGGGCCGGGTCTTCTTCAACGAGACCCTGCCCGACGCGTA
Organism: Acidimicrobiales bacterium; assembly: GCA_965116485.1. Classification (GTDB taxonomy): domain Bacteria; phylum Actinomycetota; class Acidimicrobiia; order Acidimicrobiales; family Aldehydirespiratoraceae; genus VXYK01. The sequence goes on along the minus strand of OZ220692.1, from coordinate 860,164 downwards.
CCCGTACATCAACTCCAAGATCGACAGGAAGGGGATGGGCCACATCGTCGATGAACTGGCACGCGGCTACGCCAAGCAGGACGTCGCCGTGAGCCTCGACGCCATCAAGGATCTCTGCTTCCGCTACGCGATGCAGTCGGGTCTCACGATCTCGATCGACGATGTCGCCACGCCCAAGGAGAAGGCCAAGATCCTGGACCGTCACGAGAAGATGGCCGACACCATCGAGGGCCAGTTCCGCCGCGGCGTCATCACCGACGGCGAGCGTCGCCAGATGGAGGTCGAGCTCTGGTCCCGCGCCACCGCAGAGGTCACCTCGCACATGAAGGACGAGCTTGAGGCGGACGACTTCAACCCGGTCAACATGATGGTCACCTCAGGCGCCCGGGGAAACACGACCCAGGTGCGTCAGATCGCCGGCATGCGCGGGCTTGTGGCCAACCCCCGCGGAGACATGATCCCCCGACCGATCAAGAGCAACTTCCGCGAGGGCCTGAAGATGCTCGAGTATTTCATCGCCACTCCGGGCGCCCGCAAGGGTCTAGTCGACACCGCGTTGCGGACCGCCGACTCCGGTTACCTCACCCGTCGGCTGGTCGATGTCGCCCAAGAGCTCATAATCAACGACGAGGACCCCTTCGACCGTCCCGGTGTGATCCGGGGGATCTGGCTCGACGACGTCGTGCCGGACACTCCCGACAAGCTCTCCCACCTCGAGACCAGGCTCTTCGGTCGGGTGCTCGCCGACGACGTCGAGTTGGCCGACGGCTCGGTCATCGAGCGGGGCACCATGGTCGGCGACGACGAGCTCGCCGCGCTGCGCGACGACGAGTCGGTGAACCGGGTGCGCGTGCTGTCGCCGTTGACCGATGATTCGGCCTTCGGAATCTCCGCCAAGTCCTACGGGATGTCTCTGGCCACGGGGGGGCTGATCGAACTCGGCGAGGCGGTCGGTGTGATCGCCGCGCAGTCGATCGGCGAGCCCGGTACCCAGCTCACCATGCGTACGTTCCACACCGGCGGTGTCGCCGGGGCTCAGGACATCGCCGGCGGTCTGCCGCGTGTTGTCGAGCTCTTCGAAGCCCGCACCCCCAAGGGCAAGGCCACGCTGGCCCGCATCTCCGGGGTGGTCCGGGCCGGTGAGGACGACGGCCGCGGGCGCGAGGTCGTGATCGTCGCCGACGACGGTGAGGAACAGTCCTACACCATCCCCTCGGGCTCTCGCCTCGAGGTTCACCACGGCCAGGAGATCCGGGCCGGTGATGCACTGGTCGAGGGCGCACGCGATCCCAAGGAACTCCTTGAGATCAAGGGTGTGCGCGAGACCCAGCAGTATCTCGTCACCGAGGTTCAGAAGGTCTACCGCGACCAGGGTGTGTCGATCCACGACAAGCACATCGAGTTGATCGTGCGCCAGATGACCAAGCGCATCCTGATCAACGAGCCCGGCGACACCGATTTCCTGCCCGGCTACCAGGTTGCCCAGAAGACCTTCGCCGACACGAACCGTCGGGTCATCGAGGAGGGTGGGCAGCCCGCGGAGGGCCGTCCGCAGTTGATGGGCATCACCAAGGCTTCGCTGGCCACCGAGTCTTGGCTCTCGGCGGCTTCGTTCCAGGAGACGACTCGTGTGCTCACCGAGGCGGCGATCGAGTCCAAGAGCGACTCGCTGCACGGCTTGAAGGAGAACATCATCATCGGGAAGCTCATACCCGCCGGCACCGGCATGGTCGAGTACCGCAACATCGCGCCCAACGCTCCCGAGTACGAGCCGATGGACTATTACTCCAGCGACGATCCGCAGGCAGACCTGGCCGCTTGGCTCGCTTCGCAGACGGCTGTCGCCAGCGCTGAGGCCGCGACCCAGTAGCCGCGACCCAATAGCCGCGACCCAGTAGCTGCAGATCCCGTTGCCTGATCTCGAGGGTGCTCAACCTCGAGAGTGCTCAACCTCAAGAGCCGGCCAGGTTGAGGTTCCCCCATCTCGCTCGTATGCTTTGCCGTCGGCCTGAGCGCTCCCGCTAGCCGCCCGGTCACCGATGCAATTCAACCAATTCCCAGGAAATCTTCGTGCCCACAATTCAGCAACTGGTCCGCAAGGGTCGCCAATCGAAACGTCGCAAGGAAGCGACCCCCGCGCTCAAGGGCGCTCCCCAACGCCGCGGTGTGTGTACACGCGTCTATACCGCCACCCCCAAGAAGCCGAACTCCGCGCTGCGCAAGGTGGCCCGTGTCCGTCTCACCAGCGGTATGGAGGTGACGGCCTATATCCCCGGTGAAGGGCACAACCTTCAAGAGCACTCGATCGTGCTCGTCCGCGGCGGTCGCGTGAAAGACCTCCCCGGTGTTCGTTACAAGATCGTCCGTGGCACGCTGGACACTTCAGGCGTGCGCGACCGCAAGCAGGCCCGCAGCCGATACGGCGCCAAGAAGGAAGGCTGACGATGCCTCGCAAAGGTCCCGCGCCGCGCCGGGAGATCCGCCCCGACCCGATCTACAACTCCGTGCTGGTAACGCAGTTCATCAACAAGATCCTGCAGCGGGGCAAGCGCACGTTGGCCGAGCGCATCGTCTACGACGCGCTCGAGTCGGTCGAGCAGAAGACCGGCGCCGAGCCTGTCGCCACTCTCAAGCGCGCTGTCGACAATGTTCGCCCCCAGCTCGAGGTGAAGAGCCGCCGTGTCGGCGGAGCGACCTATCAGGTGCCGATCGAGGTCCGGCCGCGTCGGGCTACCACGCTCTCGATCCGCTGGATCGTCAGCTACGCCCGCGGGCGTCGCGAGCGGACCATGGCCGAACGTCTCGCCAACGAGATCATCGACGCCGGCAACGGGATCGGCGCGTCATGCAAACGGCGTGAAGACGTCCAGAAGATGGCGGAGGCCAACAAGGCTTTCGCCCACTACCGCTGGTGATGCAGCGACTTTCAGACACTGCCGCTGGTAGTCCAGCGGCAGTGCTCTGACGAACTCATTGAGGAACTGCTATGGCTACGAAGCGAACTCCGCTCGCCAAGACACGGAACATCGGGATCATGGCCCACATCGACGCGGGCAAGACCACGACCACCGAACGGATTCTCTACTACACCGGCCGCTCCTACAAGATCGGTGAGGTTCACGACGGCGCGGCGACCATGGACTGGATGGAACAGGAGCAGGAGCGGGGGATCACGATCACCTCGGCTGCCACCCACTGTCTTTGGAACGACCATCGCATCAACATCATCGACACTCCCGGGCACGTGGATTTCACCGTCGAGGTCGAGCGTTCGCTGCGGGTGCTCGATGGCGCCGTCGCAGTGTTCGACGGTGTGGCCGGCGTCGAGCCGCAGACGGAGACGGTCTGGCGTCAGGCCGACCGCTACGGCGTCCCCCGAATGTGCTTCATCAACAAGATGGACCGCACCGGCGCCGATTTCTTCTTCGTCCTCGACACCATCAAAGACCGCCTGACCAGCAATGTCGCGGTGCTGCAACTGCCGATCGGCAGCGAGGGCGACTATGCCGGCGTCGTTGACCTGGTGAAGATGAAGGCCCTCGTCTGGCGCGGCGAAGACCTCGGCGCGAGCTGGGATGAACTCGAGATCCCCGCTGAACTGGCGGATCAGGCAGAACAATACCGCACGCTGCTTCTCGAGGTCGCCGCGGATCAGGACGAGGACGTCATGATGAAGGTCCTCGAAGACGAGGATGTCAGCGAAGCCGAGCTCAAAGCCGCGATCCGCAAGGGCACCCTCGAGAACGGGCTTGTTCCGATCCTCAACGGCACCGCTTTCAAGAACAAGGGCGTTCAGCCGCTGCTCGATGCGGTCGTCGACTTCCTTCCCTCACCGCTCGACATACCGCCGATCGTCGGCGCGGACCGCTCCGGCGCCGAGACCAGCCGCAAGGCCAGCGACGACGAGCCCTTCTCGGCCATCGCCTTCAAGATCATGACTGACCCCCATGTCGGCCGGCTCACCTACTTCAGGGTCTATTCCGGCTCGTTCGACAAGGGCACCCAGGTTCTCAACACCCGCACTTCGAGCCGTGAGCGGGTGGGCCGCATCCTCGAGATGCACGCCAACGACCGCGTCGACAAGGACCGCGTCTCAACCGGCGACATCGCCGCCGCGATCGGTCTGAAGAATGCCCGCACCGGCGACACGCTGTGCGATCCCGGTCATCCGATCACTCTGGAGAACCTCGATTTCCCCGATCCGGTCATCGAGGTCGCCGTGGAGCCCAAGTCGAAGGCCGACCAGGAGCGGATGAGTCGCGCTCTGCAGGCTCTCGCTGAGGAGGATCCCACCTTCCAGGTCAGCACGAACGAGGAAACGGCTCAGACCATCATCGCCGGCATGGGTGAACTGCATCTTGAGGTGCTCGTCGACCGCATGATGCGCGAGTTCAGGGTCGCGGCCAGTGTCGGCAAGCCGCAGGTCGCCTACCGCGAGACCATCACCCGCCCGGTGCTCGACTACACCTACCAGCACAAGAAGCAGACCGGCGGCAGCGGTCAGTTCGCGGTCATCTCAGCCACCCTCGAGCCCAACCCGGGCGGTGCTTACGAGTTCGAGAGCCAGATCACCGGCGGCGCCATCCCCAAGGAGTACATCAAGCCGGTGGGTGAAGGCATCAGGGAGGCCATGAGCAACGGGGTGTTGGCCGGTTTCCCGACAGTTGATGTCAAGGTGACTCTCACAGACGGCAAGGTCCACGATGTGGACTCCTCGGAAATGGCCTTCAAGATCGCCGGGAATGCCTGGTTCCGAGAGGTCGCGCCGCGTGCCAGGCCGACACTTCTCGAGCCGGTGATGGCCGTGGAAGTGGTCACCCCTGAGAATCATCTCGGTGATGTCGTGGGTGATGTGAACTCTCGTCGCGGTCGCGTGCAGGGCACCGAACAGCGAGGAAACAATCAAGTCGTGAATGCTCTGGTGCCGCTATCTGAGATGTTCGGATACAGTACGGATCTGCGTTCGCGCACGCAGGGGCGGGCAACGTACACGATGCAGTTCGACTCGTACCAGCCCACACCTGCAAACGTCCAGGAAGAGATCGTCGCTCGCGTCCGCGGCGCATGATCGTCTCCTGCCCCCGACCACCGAAGTAAGCCAAACCAAAGAACAAGGAAGGCAGTTATGGCCAAGGAGACGTTCAAGCGGGACAAGCCGCACGTCAACGTAGGAACGATGGGCCACATCGATCACGGCAAGACCACGCTGACTGCAGCGATCACCAAAGTTCTCTCCGATCACGTTGAGGGTTCGGCCTTCACCGATTTCGAGAACATCGACAATGCTCCGGAGGAGCGCGAGCGCGGCATCACGATCAACGTGTCGCACGTGGAGTACGAGACGCACAACCGCCACTACGCCCACGTCGACATGCCCGGTCACGCCGACTACATCAAGAACATGATCACCGGCGCGGCCCAAGTAGACGGGGCGATCCTCGTCGTGTCCGCGGCCGACGGCCCGATGCCCCAGACCCGTGAGCACGTGCTGCTCGCCCGTCAGGTCGGCGTGCCCAAGATCGCGGTGGCGCTCAACAAGGTCGACATGGTCGACGACGAGGAGCTGCTCGAGCTCGTCGAGATGGAGGTGCGTGAGCTCCTCAACGAATACGACTTCCCCGGCGACGACACTCCCGTGGTGCACGTCTCCGCGCTCAAGGCCCTCGAGGGGGATGCCGAGGCGGCCGAGGCTGTGCTGGAGCTCATGGCTCAGGTGGACGACTACGTGCCCACCCCTGAGCGCGACCTAGACAAGCCCTTCCTCATGCCGATCGAGGACGTCTTCTCGATCACGGGCCGTGGCACCGTGGTGACCGGCAAAGTCGAGCAGGGCATTGTCAACACCGGCGACGAGATTGAGATCGTCGGTATCCGCCCGACCTCCAAGACGACCTGTACCGGTGTGGAGATGTTCCGCAAGCTGCTCGACCAGGGCCAGGCGGGCGACAACATCGGCGCACTGTTGCGTGGTGTCGACAAGGACGGCGTTCAGCGCGGCCAGGTGCTTGCCGCTCCCAGCAGCATCACGCCCCACACCGAGTTCGAAGCTCAGGTCTACGTGCTGTCGAAGCAGGAGGGCGGCCGTCACAAGCCCTTCTTCACCAACTATCGACCGCAGTTCTACTTCCGCACGACGGACATCACCGGCACCATCTCGCTGCCCGAGGGCACCGAGATGTGCATGCCCGGCGACAACACCGCGATGCACGTCGAACTGATCAATCCGATCGCCATGGACGAGGGGCTTCGCTTCGCTATCCGCGAGGGCGGCCGCACTGTCGGTGCCGGCTCGGTAACGAAGATCATCAAGTAACGGGCTGACCATGGCAACGGGACAGAAGATCCGCATCCGGCTCAAGGCATACGACCACGAGATCATCGATCAATCGACGAAGAAGATCGTTGAGACGGTCAAGAGAACCCAAGCTCGTTTGTCGGGTCCGATCCCGTTGCCGACGGAGAAGCACCGCTTCACGGTCATCAAGGGCCCGTTCAAGGACAAGGACTCCCGGGAGCACTTCGAGATGCGCATCCACAAGCGTCTGTTGGACATTCTGGAGCCGTCCCCCAAGACGGTCGATTCCTTGCAGCGCCTCGACCTTCCGGCCGGCGTCGACATCGAGATCAAGATCCAACAGGCCTGAGCCATCCAACAGGTCCAAAGTCATCTGCTCTAGAATCTTGCGATGGAGGGAACCAGTCCATCACAAGGGCGTCTGTAGCGGCAACAGTCGACATAAGGAGACGACCATGTCCTATCTGGCTAGCGCGTCCGGCGCGTTCAAAGTAGTCGGGGTCAAGACCGCGGCGGCAGCTGCGGCTCTGTGTTTCTTCGCGACAGGCTGCGGCAACGACACCGACACGGTCGAAGAGGCGCCACAGGCCGCCGAGACCACCGCACGCGCAGACGAGACGACCACAACAACCGCAACCACGACCACCGCACAAGCGCCTGCTGAGGATCTTTCCCCCGTGGATCTCCTGCTGGGTTCCATCGAGGCGACGGCGTCTCGCTCAGCACGCGGCCAGACGAGGATCGAGGGCGCGATGGTCGAGGCTTCCGGCGAATCCCTGTCCGTGGATTTTCGGGTGGACGCTGAGGGGGACGTCCAGGCAATGCTCGCAGACAGCGGGGATCCGTCGGCTCCTGCGCCCACGATTCGAATCGTGGACGGCCAGACCTACGCAGGCCTCCCGGGGGCCTTCGCGCAGCAGATGTTCCCCGACTTCGGCGGCGAGACAGCCTGGCTGACAGTGGGTCCCGAATTCGCAGAGCAGTTCGCGGTCGCGTGCGCCTCACCTTTGGCGATTCTCAAGACTGACTCAGCGGGATGTGATCCGGCAGCGGATCTGCGTTCTTTGGCGGACGACGCAAAAGAAGCGGAAGTTCTGGGCGACGAGGAACTCCGCGGGGTGCCCACGACACGCATCCGATTTGCGGTCCCATTCGCCGACCTGCTGTCCGCCGGTGATTCTGAGGGCGTATTGGGAGGCGGTCTTGGCGGCTCCCTGGAGGGGAGCCTGCCGATCGACGCCTGGATCGACGACGACATGCTGTTGCGCAAGCTGACCGTGGATCTGTCAGGAATCTTCAGCGGCTTGGCTGAGGCGTTCGGCGCCGAGGACGACCAGGACGTCGACATTCCGGGTTGGCAGACCGTCATCGAGTACTTCGACTTCGACGACAGCATCTCGATCGAGGCGCCTGCTCCCGAGTCGCTGGTGGGCGACTTCGCCCAGCTTCAAGGCTTGGTCGGCTAGCCGCGCTCAACCGACGGGGCGACCACCGCTCCACCCATGGAGGATCCCGGCCCATGGAGGATCCCGGCCCATGGAGGATCCCGGCGATCCGGCTATTCGCCGAGGTCTCGGTGATGCCGGTAGCCGGAGATGAACGCCTGGACCGTCGCCGCGAAGGGCAGGGCCAACAACGCACCGACCACGCCCAGCAGTGCCGCCCCCGCCAACACTGAGCCGAACGCCACCGCCACGTGGATCTCCATGGTGTGGGCTGTGATTCTCGGAGACAGCAGGTAGTTCTCGACCTGCTGATACAGCACGATCATGCCCAGCACCCACAACGCCTTGCGCGGTTCGTCGAGCAGGGTGACCAGCACCGGCAACGCACCCGCGAAGTAGGTGCCTATCACCGGGATGAACTGGGAGACCACCCCGACCCAGAGCGCGAGGGGTATCGGAAAGGGAACATCGAGAATCTCGAACACGATCCCGTGCGCCAGAGCCGAGAGCGCCGCGAGGACGGTGCGGGAGAACACGTAGCCTCCCGTCTTCTCGACCGCCAGATCCCAGATGTTCATCAACATCTCCTGGCGTTTCGGCGCCAGCAACGATCCGATCGTGAGCCTCAGCTTCGGTCCCTCGGCAACCAGATAGAAGGTGAACAGCAGGACCGTGAACGCCTGGAACACGATGTTGAGCAGGGCGGTGCCGAGGTTTACGAGATCGTCGGCGAAGCGCTCGGCGAGATCGCTGATCCCGCCGCCCTCGACGAACTCGTCTTGAATCCTCTGCAGGTCGATGTCGGCGTCGATGTTGTCCTGCAGCCAGCCTTCGAGGTCGTCGACGTAGGTGGGGGCCTCGTCGATGAGGCTGTCGATCTGGTCGGCGAGGGCTGTTCCTATCGCCGCCGAGAAACCGGCCATGGCGAGCAGCGAGACGAGATAGACGATCCACACGCCCACACCGCGCCGGATCCTCCAGCTCTCCATTCGGTTGACAGCCGGTTCCACCGCGAAACTGATGAAGATCGAGATCAGCAGAACCACGAACAACGAGCGCAATGCCCGGACCGCGCCGGTGCCGATGTAAACCACGACCCAGCCGAGCCAGAACAGTGCGATCGCCTTCACAACCCAACGGGGCACCGAGGAACCGGACGTCTCTCCCACCTCCGCGACGCCGCCGCCGCCTCCAGCTTTCAGGCCCGCTTCATCCGGTGTCATTGAATCGGACGCTACAACGAAGAGGGCCACGATCCGGGGATGCTCCCTGTTCACGAATCCCTGTTGCAAGCCGGTTGCTATGGGGAGATTTGCCGATAGGCTCCGAAGTCTTGTTCGGCGAGGGCTCCAACCGGGACTCGCGCCACAACAACCGACGTCGATGAAGGCCCACGGGAACCACATCGCAAAACCGAATCACGCTCCGCCGGGTTCCGCCCGCGCGGAGCGCTCGCGTGAGCGGCTGCTCGCACTAGGACCACAGGACTCGAATATGGCCAGCAAGGCGATCGTCGGCGAAAAAGTCGGCATGACGCAGGTATGGGACGATCAGAACCGTGTCGTTCCAGTCACTGTTCTGCGCGTATCGCCATGCCGCGTCGTGCAGGTCAAGACTCCCGAACACGACGGTTACTCCGCGATCCAGGTGACCCTCGGTCAGAGAGACCCGGGAAAGCTGAACATGCCCGAAGCGGGCCATTTCTCCGCCGCCGGGGTTGAACCGGGGCGCAAACTCGTCGAGCTGCGACTCGACGACGTGTCGGAATACTCGATCGGTCAACAGCTCGCGGCCGATCTCCTCGATCAGGGCGAACGCGTCGATGTAACGGCGATATCTCGGGGCAAGGGCTTCTCGGGCGTGATGAAACGGCACGGATTTGCGGGCTCGCCCGCTTCCCACGGCGCCCACAAGGTGCATCGGAAACCCGGCGCCATCGGTCAGTGCGCCACACCGTCACGCGTCTTTCGGGGCCGCAAGATGCCGGGTCGGGCAGGCAACGAGAAGGTCACCACCCTCAACCTCGAGGTCGTCAGGAGCGATCCCAGTGCCGAGGTGATCCTGGTTCGGGGCTCTGTGCCCGGTCCAGCGGGTGGAACGGTGATCGTCCGCAACGCGGTGAAGGGCGGCTGAGATGGCTGAGGCCCAGAGTCCCGGGAGAGCACCGGCCGCTGAGAGGACGCCGGCGCCCGAGAAGACCGTCACCGTGAAGACGCAGCAGGGCGCCGACGCCGGCAAGGTGGTGCTGGCTGCAGACCTCTTCGGCGTCGAGCCGAATATTGCGGTGATGCACCAGGTCGTCACGGCGCAACTCGCCGCCAAGAGAGCCGGCACGCACAGCACCAAGAGCCGCTCCGAGGTTCGTGGCGGCGGCGCGAAGCCGTGGCGGCAGAAGGGCACGGGCCGCGCCCGGGCGGGATCACGCAACTCGCCTGTCTGGCGCGGCGGCGGTATCGCCCACGGCCCCAAACCCCGTGACTACAGCCAGCGGACACCGAAGAAGATGATCAGACTCGCCTTGGCGGGCGCACTGTCCGACCGGGCCGGCGAGGGCAACGTCATCGTGGTCGACGAATGGAGTTTCGAGACTCCCAAGACCTCCGACGCCGGCGCAGCGCTGGAGGCTGTCGGCGCGGCGGGCAAGGTTCTGGTCGTCCTCGGCGACGAGGACGGCAACGCCCAGAAGAGCTTCCGCAACCTTCCGCACGTGTCCTGTCTGCACTCATCTGAACTCAACACCCACGACGTCCTGGACTCCGATGTGGTCGTGTTCACCAGAGCGACGCTCGACCGCGCAACCACCGGACCGCAGACGCAAGCCGGCAACGAGGAGCAGCAGTGAAAGACCATCGCGACGTCATCCTGCGCCCCGTTGTCTCCGAGAAGTCCTACGCGCTGCTCGAAGACGGGGTCTACACCTTCGTGGTGGCTCCCAAGGCTTCGAAGACCGAGATCCGCGACGCCGTCGAGACGATCTTCGACGTCTCGGTGCTGAAGGTGAACACCCTGAACCGCAAGGGCAAGCGCAAGCGCGAACGGCGCTCGGGTCGCTGGGTTCGCAGCAGCGATCAGAAGCGTGCCCGCGTCACTCTCGCCGAGGGCGACTCGATAGATCTGTTCGAGGCCTGAGTCATGGGTATTCGCAAACGCAAGCCGACAAGTCCAGGGCGTCGTTTTCAGACTTCCTCTGATTTCTCCGAGATCACTTCAACGACGCCCGAACGCAGCCTCGTCAGCGGAAAGTCCGGCACCGGTGGGCGCAACAACCACGGACGGAAGACTTCTCGTCACCGTGGCGGCGGCCACAAGCGGCGCTACCGGACGATCGATTTCCACCGCTCCAAGGACGGCGTGACAGCAACGGTCGCATCGATCGAATACGACCCCAACCGGACCTGCAATATCGCTCTCCTGCACTATCACGACGGCGAGAAGCGCTACATCCTCGCTCCCCGTGATCTCCAAGTCGGCGACAAACTGCAGTCCGGGAGAGGCGCCGACATTCGCGTCGGCAATGCTCTGCCGCTGCGCTACATCCCCGTGGGCACCGTGGTCCACAACGTGGAGCTCAAGGCCGGTGCGGGCGCCAAGATGGGCCGCTCAGCCGGCGCTGCGATCCACATGGTCGCCAAGGAGGGCGACTACGCCACCCTGCGCCTCCCGAGCACGGAGATGCGTCGGGTGCCGATCGACTGTCGTGCCACGGTCGGCGAGGTGGGCAATTCAGCCCACGAGCTTCTCAAGATCGGCAAAGCGGGACGCAACCGCTGGAAGGGCAAGCGCCCCCAGACCCGCGGCGTGGCCATGAACCCGGTCGACCACCCCCACGGCGGCGGCGAGGGCAAGACTTCAGGCGGCCGCCATCCGGTCTCGCCCTGGGGCAAGCCCGAGGGCCGAACCCGTAAGAAGAAACAGGAATCCGACAAGCTGATCGTGCGCCGTCGCCGGACACGCGGTTCACGGAGGTAGCAGTTATGCCGCGCAGTCTCAAAAAGGGTCCTTTCGTTGACGACCACCTTCTCAAGAAGGTTGACGCTCTCAACGAGTCGGGCGCCAAGAAGGTCATCAAGACCTGGTCGAGACGCTCGACCATCATCCCCGACATGGTGGGCCATACGATCGCAGTCCACGACGGTCGCAAGCACGTGCCGGTCTATCTGACCGAATCGATGGTCGGTCACAAACTCGGCGAGTTCGCCCCGACCCGCACGTTCAAGTTCCACGCGGGCCAGGAACGGGGAGCCCGACGCTGATGACCGGTCCCAAGACCAACGAGCGCCCCGGAACGCGGGCGCAGGCCAAGCATGTGCGGTCGTCGGCGTCCAAGGCGCGAGAGGTGCTCAACCAGATTCGCAACAAGTCTTACGGGGAGGCCTCGGAGATTCTGGCCTTCTCCGAACGCGGAATCAGCAAAGAAGTGTCCAAGGTGCTGGATTCTGCGGTGGCAAACGCCACCCACAACGACCACCTGACGGCCGAGGACCTCTTCGTCTCCGCCTGCTACGCCGATGAGGGGATGACCCTCAAGAGGGCCCGACCACGGGCCCGCGGCCGTTCCACTCCTATTCTCAAGCGGACTTGCCATATCACCGTGATCGTGAGCGAGTACGACGAGGCCGCCCTTGAGGCGCTGCGCGAACGCGAGGTGATCAGCGGTCGCAGCGTCTCCGGCAACGCAGCAGAGGCCCGCCGACGCAGAGTTCAACGGAGCCGCGAACGCGAGCAGGTCGCCGAAGTCGAGGACGCTGTCGAGACCGAGGAGGCGCCCGAGCCCGAGCCGACAGTCGAGGAGCAGGCCGCGGAGATCGTGGCCGCCACCGAGAAGGCCCTGGCATCGACCGATGACCCCGCCGAGACCTTAGACGCTGCCGCCGGCGAGACCGGCATTGCAGCAGACGCTGCCGACACCGCGACCGAAGACGCCGTAGCTGAAGACGCCGGCGAGACCGAGGACGCTGCCGCCGGCGAGACCGGCACTGCAGCAGACGCTGCCGACACCGCGACCGAGGACGCCGTAGCTGAAGACGCCGGCGAGACCGAGGACACAGCAGCCGAGGACACAGCAGCCGAAGACAGCGACGCCAAGAAAACAGGCAAGGACACCGGAGAGGAAGACTGATGGGACAGAAGGTCAACCCCTACGGATTCCGCCTCGGCGTCACCACGGAATGGAAGAGCCGCTGGTTCGCCGATCGCCCGGACTACGCCGACTATGTGATCGAGGACTGGCAGATCCGTGACTTCCTGTTCACCGAGCTCCCCCACGCGGCAATCAGCCGTGTCGAGGTCGAGCGCACCCGCGACCGGCTTCGCGTCGACGTCCACACCGCCCGTCCCGGCATTGTCATTGGTCGCCGTGGCAGCGAGGCGGACCGCTTGCGCGCCGGGCTCACGAAGATCACCGGCAACGCCAAAGTTCAGCTCAACATCCAAGAGATCAAGCAACCGGAGTTCGACGCAGCGCTGATCGCCCAGGGCGTCGCCGACCAGCTGACGGGCCGCGTGGCGTTCCGACGTGCCATGAAGCGCGCCGTGCAGAATGCTCAGAAAGCGGGCGCCCTCGGCATCCGCGTGCAGTGCTCAGGCCGACTCGGCGGTTCGGAGATGGCCCGCAACGAGTGGTACCTCGAAGGCCGCGTGCCGTTGCACACGCTGCGCGCCGACGTCGACTACGGCTTCCGTGAGGCCCCGACCACCTATGGGCGGATCGGCGTGAAGGTATGGCTCTACAAGGGCGACATCCTGCCCTACAAGACCCAGACCGAGGACAAGGCCACCCTGGAAGCCGCCATGGCCACCGGTGAGACGTCCGGCCAGTCGAGGTCCCGCAAGATCGTCTCTTCGGCGGCTGCGCGTCGGCGTGAGACTCCCGAGCGCGAACTGGACGTCGACGAAGAGCCGGCACCGCTCATCAAGGAGGCCGATCCCGAGTTCGAGAAGCTCCTCGACGAGGAGGACGCCATCGAAGCCTCGACTCGCGAGCACAGCGAGACCCCCCACTTCCGAGCGAACGACTGAGGTTGCCGTCATGCTGATGCCGAAGAAGGTCAAACATCGAAAACATCACAGGGGCCGCACCAAAGGCCTCGCCAAGGGCGCGACTGAGGTGACCTACGGTGATTTCGGCATCCAGGCCCTCGAGCCCGGATGGATCACCGCTCGGCAGATCGAGGCCGGCCGTATCGCCATGACCCGCCACATCAAGCGCGGCGGCAAGGTCTGGATCAATGTCTTCCCGGACAAGCCGGTGACGAGCAAGCCCGCAGAGACCCGGATGGGGTCGGGCAAGGGCAACCCTGAGCACTGGGTGGCCGTCGTCAAACCCGGTCGCATCCTCTACGAACTGTCGTACCACGATGAGAACGTCGCCCGAGCCGCGATCGAGCGCGCCATCCAGAAGATGCCGATCAAGGCTCGCTTCGTCACCCGTGAGGAGGGGTTCTGATGGCCAAGAAGACGTCGCTGGCGGAGCTGGGCGACACGGACCTCTTCGAGCGTCTCGCCGACTACAAGGAGGAGCTGTTCAACCTGCGCTTCCAGTTCGCCACCAACCAACTCGACAATTCGGCTGCTCTGAAAGCCGTCAAGAAGGACGTCGCCCGCGTGCTGACCGAGCTGCGGGCCCGTGAGATCGCCGACGCGGAAGCGCTCGAAGCGGCGAGGGAGGCCTGAGATGACCCAAGCAACGCAGCGGCGCAATACCCGCAAAGTCCGCGAGGGCCTCGTCGTGTCCGACAAGATGGACAAGACCGCCGTGGTGGAAGCTGTCGACCGTGTCCAGCACCGTCGCTATTCGAAGACCATTCAACGCACCAAGCGCCTCCATGTCCACGATGAGGAGAACACTCTCAATGTGGGCGACCGCGTCCGGGTTCAAGAGACTCGTCCGCTCTCCAAGAACAAGCGCTGGCGACTCGTGGAAGTCCTGGAGCGTGCCAAGTGATCCAGCAGGAGTCGCGGCTTCGGGTCGCCGACAACTCGGGAGCGAAGGAGGTCCTGTGCATCAAGGTCCTCGGCGGCTCGAAGCGTCGCTATGCGTCGATCGGCGACGTGTTCGTGGCGACGGTCAAAGACGCCATCCCGGGGGCACAGGTCAAGAAGGGCGACGTTGTCCGCTGCGTGGTCGTCCGTGTCAAGAAGGAGAAGCGCCGACCCGACGGCAGCTACATCCGCTTCGACGAGAACGCTGCAGTGCTGATCAACGAGCAGCGTCAACCCCGCGGCACCCGCATTTTCGGACCTGTGGGCCGCGAACTGCGTGACAAGCAGTTCATGCGCATCGTCTCACTGGCCCCGGAGGTTCTGTGATGAGCGTCAGAAAGAAGCACGCCCCGATGAAGATCCATGCAGGCGACCGGGTCGTCGTCCTGTCAGGCAAGGACAAGGGCGCCGAGGGCGTGGTGGAACGGGCCATTCCCGAAAGAGGGAAGGTCATCGTCGAGGGGGTCAACGTCGCGCGCAGGCACCAGGCCCCCACCCGCGGCGACCAGCAGGGTGGAATCATCGACAAGGCCATGCCGATCGACGTGTCCAACGTCGCGGTGGTGAGTCCCGGAGACGGCAAGGCCACCCGCGTCGGCTATCTGATCACCGAAGAGGGCCGCAAGGTCCGCGTCTGCCGCCGCACCGGAGTTGAGCTCTGATGGCCGGCACCGCCTGCGCACCCCGGTTCCGCACCCGCTACAACGACGAGATCCGCGCGGCCCTCAAGGACGAGCTCGGACTGCCCAACCTGATGATGGTCCCCAAGCTCGACAAGATCGTGCTCAACATGGGCGTCGGCGGGGCGGTCGGCTCGGCAAAGCTGCTCGAGTCCGCACTTGCCGACATGGCCGTGATCGCCGGCCAGAAGCCGGTCATCACCCGGGCCAAGAAGTCGATCGCCAGCTTCAAACTGCGCGAGGGCCAGGCCATCGGCTGCAAGGTCACGCTCCGAGGCGACCGCATGTACGAGTTCTTCGACCGGCTCATCTCACTGGCCATCCCGCGGGTCCGGGACTTCCGAGGACTGTCGTTGAAGTCGTTCGACGGCAGCGGCAACTACACCTTCGGGGTGACCGAGCAGCTCATTTTCCCCGAGATCGACTACGACAAGGTCGGTGCCACGCGAGGCATGGACATCACGATTGTTACGACGGCGACAACCGATGAACAGGGCAGGGCGCTGCTCTCGTCGTTCGGTTTCCCGTTCCGACGCGAAGGGCAATGACCCATGGCAAAACAAGCACTCAAGCAGAAACAGAAGCGCACTCCGAAGTTCAAGGTGCGCGCCTACACCCGGTGCCGTCGCTGCGGGCGACCGCGCTCGGTGTATCGCCGCTTCGGTCTGTGCCGAGTCTGTCTGCGCAACATGGCCCACGCAGGCGAACTGCCCGGTGTGAAAAAGGCCAGCTGGTGAGGAGGTGACGCGGCTATGACAATGACCGACCCGATTTCAGACATGCTCACCCGCATCCGCAATGCCAATGTCGCCATGCACGACGAGGTGGTTATGCCCTCTTCGAAGCAGAAGTTGGCGCTGGCCGGCCTGTTGAAGAACGAGGGCTACATCAGTTCTTTCACCGAGGCCGACAACGGCGACCGTCCCGGCAGGACCCTCACGATCGAGATGAAGTACTCGCCTGAACGGGCCCGGGTCATCTCCGGTCTTGCGCGCGTGTCCAAGCCCGGTCTGCGCATCTACCGCAGGCGTGATGAGATCCCCCGTGTCCAGGGAGGTCTCGGCGTTGCGGTCGTTTCGACCAACAAGGGCCTCATGTCCGATCGAGAAGCAAGGAGGAACCGCATGGGCGGCGAGATCCTCTGCTATGTCTGGTGAGGAGGAGAGATGAGTCGCGTCGGTAAAGCACCCATCACCGTTCCCGACGGTGTGGACGTTTCGATCAGCCGGGGCTCAGTGACGGTCACAGGAACCAGGGGCACCCTCAATCAGAAGTTGCCCGGCGGAATCACCGTCGACTCCAACGACGGTGTGCTGGTGGTTGAGCGCCCTGATGACAGCAGTGAGTCGAAGGCCTTCCACGGCCTGGTGCGCTCGTTGATCCAGAACATGATCCTCGGCGTGACAGAGGGTTTCAGCAAGGAGCTCCGGATCCACGGGATCGGTTACCGGGCCGTTGCCAAGGGCCCCGACAAGCTCGAGCTGGCGCTCGGTTTCAGCCACAGCGTCAACATCGAAGCTCCGGAAGGGATCGAGTTCGAGGTCCCGCAACAGACCCAGATCTTCGTCAAGGGGATCGACAAGCAGTTGGTCGGCCAGGTGGCCGCCGACATTCGCAAATGGCGCAAGCCCGAGCCCTACAAGGGCAAGGGCATCCGTTATGCGAACGAACGAGTGATTCGCAAGGCCGGAAAGGCAGCCAAGTAATGTCCTACACCGCCAAGAAGCGCCACCAGGGCCGCCGTCGCCGCCACTACCGGATTCGCAAGACTCTGCGTGGCACCGCTCAACGGCCCCGCCTCGCCGTGCATCGTTCCAACCGGCACATCTCCGCCCAGATCATCGACGATTCAGTGGGGAACACGCTCGTCTCCGCAGCTTCGACCGAACAAGGACTGCGACCCGAGGCCACCGGCGCCGCCGAGAGCAAGGCCGCTGCCAAAGGCTCTGGCGCCAACAGCAATGGTTCAAATAGCACTGGTTCAAACAGCACTGGTTCAAACCGCACTGGTTCAAACAGCAACGTCGAGACGGCCGGCAGAGTCGGTGCGGTTCTCGCTGAGCGGGCCAGGGCCGCCGGCGTCGAGACGGTGGTGTTCGATCGTGGAGGTTTCCGCTACCACGGCCAGGTCGCCGCGCTTGCCGACGCGGCCCGTGAGGGAGGACTGGAGTTCTGATGGCCGATCAACGAGTTGCAAAACAAATCAGTGACCGGGAGCGCAATCCGGACAACCCGCGCGACGGCGGGGAGGGCCTGCGCGAGTCCCGGGTGATCAACATCAACCGTGTCGCCAAGGTGGTGAAGGGCGGACGCAGGTTCTCCTTCACCGCGCTGGTGGTGATCGGCGACGGCGCCGGCAAGGTCGGCCTCGGCTACGGCAAGGCCAAAGAGGTGCCCCTCGCGATCCAGAAGGGCACCGAGGAAGCCCGCCGCAACCTGTTCAGCGTCGCCATGGCCGGCTCGACCATAGTTCATGAGACCATCGGCGAGATGGGCGCCGGCCGGGTGATGCTCAAGCCCGCGGCTCCCGGTACCGGCGTTATCGCCGGCGGCGCCGCCCGCGCCATCCTCGAGGAGGCCGGCATCAACGACGTGCTGTGCAAGTCGCTGGGCTCTTCCAACAACATCAACATCGCTCGTGCGACCATCAATGCGCTGGCGGGTCTCCGTCGCCCCGACGAGATCGCCCGCCTGCGCGGCCTCGATCCCGACGAGTTCCTCCCCGCGGGCCTTTGGGCCGCCTATCAGGAGAACCAGCGCGGTCCCGAGTCCACCACACCGATCGCCACCACCCCGGTCGCGGAGGTGTCGTGATGGCTCTCGAAGTCACCCAGATCCGCTCCGCTATCGGTACCAAGCCCAAACAGAGGGGCACTCTGCGAGCTCTCGGCCTTCGCAGGGTCGGTGCGAGCAGGACACATCAGGACTGTCCCGAGATCCGCGGCATGATTGAGCGGGTCCCTCATCTAGTCGAAGTCACTGAGGTCGACCAATGATCAGACTCCACGATCTGAAGCCCCCTGAGGGCAGCAACCGGCGCCCCAAGCGCAAGGCGCGCGGTATCGGCGGCAAAGCCGGAAAGACCGCCGGCCGCGGGCACAAGGGCCAACGGGCCCGCAGCAAGGTTCCTGTCGGGTTCGAGGGCGGTCAGATGCCGCTTCTGCAGCGCGTTCCCAAACTCCGCGGATTCACGAACCCGTTCCGGGTCGAGTATCAGGCGATCAACCTCGACACCCTTGAGGAGTCGGGCCTCACTGAGGTGTCGCCCGAGTCGCTGCTCGAGAAGGGCCTTGTCAGCAAGGGCGCCTTGATCAAGATTCTGGGACGTGGTGAAATCTCACAGGCGATCAACGTGAAGGCTCATGCTTTCTCTGCGTCCGCCGAATCAGCCATCACCGCTGCCGGCGGCAGTGTCGAGAAATTGGCGCTGCCGTGGGGCGACCGTCGTCCACCGCACGGTAGTTTCAACCAACACACCAACCGTTAACCGCGAGGGGACCGCCGTGCTTTCACGGGTTCTGAATGTTTTCCGGGTCGCTGACCTACGTGTGAAGATCCTCTTCACCCTGTCGATGATCGCGCTCTATCGACTGGGGTCGTTCATTCCCGCACCCGGCGTCGACATCGAAGCGGTCCAGACTCTGCGAGACAGCGCCAACAGCGGCGGGATTCTGGCCTACATGCAGCTCTTCTCGGGCGGCGCGCTGACCCAGTTCGCGATCTTCGCGCTGGGGATCATGCCCTACATCACCTCGTCGATCATCATGCAGATCCTCGGGGTGGTCATCCCCAAGATCGAACAGTGGCAGCAGCAGGGTGCTGTGGGTCAACGCAAGATCACCCAGTGGACCCGGTACCTGACCGTTTCTATCGCCGTGGTCCAGTCCACCAGCTTCGCCTTCCTGTTCCACAATGGCGGTCTGGGGGTCTCGGTCGACCTGCTGCCCAAGTTCAACGCTTGGACGGTGTTCGTGGTCGTGCTGACGCTCACCAGCGGCACTGCGCTGTTGATGTGGATGGGTGAGCTGATCACCCAGCGTGGCGTCGGCAACGGCATGTCGCTGCTGATCTTCACCAGCGTGGTCTCGACCCTACCCGCCCAGGGCGCCGCGGTCAAGGCCGAGAACGGCAACGCCGCTCTGGTGGGCTTGATCATCGTCGCTGTCGGTCTGCTCGTCTGCATCGTGTTCGTCGAGCAGGGCCAGCGTCGGATCCCGGTTCAGTTCGCCAAACGGGTGGTGGGTCGCCGCATGTACGGCGGCCAGTCGACTTACATCCCCTTGAAGGTCAACCAGTCCGGGGTGATCCCCATCATCTTCGCGAGCTCGGTTCTGTATGTCCCCAACCTGATCGCCGTGGCGCTGCCCAGCACCGGTTTCGGGGGGAGCATCCAGCGTTGGGTCGACAACAACCTCGCCCAGCCGACGGCCATCACCTATCTGGTGTTCTTCGGTCTGCTGATCGTCGGGTTCTCCTACTTCTACACGGCCATAACCTTCGACCCGGCGAAACAGGCCGACACGATCCGCAAGCAGGGCGGCTTCATTCCCGGGATTCGTCCCGGGCCTCAGACCGAGCGCTACCTGGCCCGGATCCTGAGCCGTATCACCTTCCCGGGCGCGTTGTTCATTGCCGCCGTGGCGCTCGTGCC
Organism: Acidimicrobiales bacterium; assembly: GCA_965116485.1. Classification (GTDB taxonomy): domain Bacteria; phylum Actinomycetota; class Acidimicrobiia; order Acidimicrobiales; family Aldehydirespiratoraceae; genus VXYK01. The sequence continues at coordinate 840,112 of OZ220692.1, read as the reverse complement.
GTCGATAATCATCAGGTTCACCCTTGAGACCGACCCCACGACGTCGGGCGCCGGTGCAGGCGCCGGCGGTTTCGCTTTCGGCGGCATCTCCTTGCTGATCGCCTCGGGCGTGGCCCTTGAGACGATGAAGCAGATCGACAGCCAGTTGACGATGCGAAATTACGAAGGGTTCCTTCGGTAGATGTCGGCGCTAAGGATGGTGATCCTCGGCCGTCAGGGTTCGGGGAAGGGCACTCAATCGCTCCGAATCTGCGAAGCGTACGGCTGTATTCATGTCAGCACCGGCGACGTGCTGCGCTCCGCTGTGGCGCAGGGCACCGAGCTGGGCCTGCAGGCGTCGAAGATCATGGACGCCGGAGGTCTTGTCTCCGATGAGATCATGAACGGCATCGTCGCCGAGCGCTTCAGTCACCCTGACGTCAGCGAACGCGGTGTGCTGCTCGACGGCTTCCCCCGCACTGTCGACCAGGCCAACGCCCTCGAGGGGATTCTCATGAGTCTGTCGCTGGATCTCCGCCTCGCTTTGAACCTCGAGGTGCCGATCGAGATCGTGACTCAGCGGATGCTGGACCGTCGCCGCCCCGACGACACCCCCGAGGCGATACGGCGGCGACTGGAGCTCTATGAGACCGAGACCGCTCCCCTGCTCGACTGGTTCACCTCACGGGATCTGCTCAGCACCGTCGACGGCGTGGGCGCCGAGGACGAGGTGTTCGCCCGCATCGACGCGGCCGTCACGGCCCGCGGCTGACAAGTCCCGCCGAATGATGGGCCCCGCTGGTTTGATGAACCCCAGAACTGCCGTCTTCGCAGGTTGGTCACCTTGTCTGAGTCCGGTAGCGTGGTTGGCTGACCTGGGCACCCGGGTCTTTTTGCGTGCCGAGCAACAGGGCTTGAGCGCGTCTAGGAGGTTCCACCCTGCCGAAGCCTAAGGAAGATGCGATTGTCCTCGAGGGCACCGTCATCGAGTCGCTCCCGAACGCCATGTTCCGGGTCGATTTGGAGAACGGCCACAAGGTGCTCGCACACATAAGCGGAAAGATGCGAATGCACTACATCCGTATCCTTCCTGGGGATCGTGTCCAGGTGGAGTTGACCCCGTACGACCTGCAGCGTGGGCGCATCACCTACCGCTACAAGTAACACCCGGCTTCGGCCGGCTAGCGGCCGCAGGATGCGGTCGGGAGTGAAATGAAAGTTCGAACCAGCGTCAAGAAAATCTGTGACAAGTGCAAGGTGATTCAACGTCGCCGCCGTGTCATGGTGATTTGCGACAACCCCCGTCACAAGCAGAGGCAGGGCTGAGATGGCACGCATCAGCGGTGTCGACATCCCAAGAGAGAAGCAGGTGGGGACCTCGCTCACCTACATATACGGCATCGGTCGATCCACTGCCCTTGTGGTCTGCGACGCCACCGGGATCGATTCGGCCACGCGGGTGCGCGACCTCACCGACGACGAAGTCGCCAAGATTCGCAGTTTCATCGACTCCGACCTTCGAGTCGAGGGCGATCTGCGCCGCGAGGTCAGCCAGGACATCAAGCGCAAGATGGAGATCGGCTGCTATCAGGGGCTGCGCCATCGCCGGGGTCTGCCGGTTCGGGGTCAACGCACCCACACCAATGCTCGTACACGCAAGGGTCCCAAGAAGACCATTGCCGGCAAGAAGAAGGTCAAGAAGTAATGGCTGCTGCAGGGGCGAGAGGGCGTCGGCCTCGTAAACGAGAGCGCAAGAACGTCACTCACGGTGTGGCGCACATCAAGAGTTCTTTCAACAACACGATCATCGCCATCAGCGATCAGAAGGGCGACGTCATCGCCTGGGCTTCTGCGGGCAACGTGGGCTTCACCGGTTCTCGCAAGTCGACCCCGTTCGCTGCCCAGCTCGCCGCCGAACAGGCCGCTCAGAGGGCGATGGAGCACGGGGTCCGCAAAGTCGACGTGCAGGTGAAGGGCCCGGGGTCCGGCCGCGAGACCGCAATTCGTTCAATTCAAAACGCGGGGATCGAGGTGACCGGCATCAAAGACGTCACTCCGATCCCCCACAACGGCTGCCGCCTGGTCAAGCGGCGGAGGGCTTGAGCAATGTCACGTTATACCGGCCCCAAAGCACGCGTCTCGCGTCGCTTGGGCACCAACATCTGGGGGACCAAGGGTGAGACGATCGCTCTTGACCGGCGCCCCTACCCTCCCGGCGAGCACGGTCGCTCCCGTCGCCGGGGCAACGTCTCTGAGTATCTTCTGCAGCTTCAGGAGAAGCAGAAGGCCCGCCACACGTACGGCCTGACGGAGCGCCAGTTCCGCAACATCTTCACCGAGGCGAGCCGTCGCCAAGGAGTCACCGGCGACAACATGCTGCGCTTCTTGGAGCTTCGACTCGACAATGTGATCTACCGCGCGGGCTGGGGTGCCACCCGTCCCCAGTCTCGTCAGTTCGTCAATCACGGGCACGTCAACGTCAACGGTCGCCGGGTCACGATCCCGAGCTACCGTGTCCGTAAAGGCGATGTCATCGAGCTGCGCACCAAAGCGCGCAGCTTCACCGTCGTCCAATGGAACTCCGATGTCTTGGACCGCACGCCTCCGGCGTGGCTCGATCAGAGCGGCGAGTTCCAAATCACCGTTCGTGAACTCCCGCTCCGGGAGCAGATCGATATCCCAGTACGCGAACAGCTCATCGTCGAGCTCTACTCCAAGTAGCCGAGGTACACGATGCTCGTCATTCAGCGCCCAACCGTCGAATCCATTGACGAGGCCGAAGGCAACCTTCAGAGGTTCTCCATCGGCCCGCTGGAACCCGGTTTCGGCCACACAATCGGCAATTCGATCCGTCGCACACTGCTCTCGTCGATCCCCGGCGCCGCGGTGACGCAGGTTCGCTTCGATGAAGCCCTCCACGAGTTCGACACCATCACCGGTGTTGCCGAGGACGTCACCGACATCATTTTGAACCTCAAGGATCTGGTACTCGAGGTCCACAGCGAGGAGCCGGTGACTCTGCGGCTCGACGCTCGTGGCCCGTCTCTGGTATCAGCGGGCGACATTCAGCCTCATCCCGATGTGGAAGTGCTCAACGGCGAACTGCCTTTGGCCAACGTCAACGAGAAAGGCCGGCTCGCTCTCGACATCACCGTTCAGAGAGGCCGTGGCTACGCGTCCGCCGAACGGAACAGTACGACCACCACTATCGGTGTGATCCCGGTGGATTCGATCTATTCGCCGGTGCGGCGGGTGGCGTTCCTGGTCGAACCGACACGGGTTGAGCAGTCCACCGATTTCGACCGTCTCATTCTTGAGATCGAAACCGACGGTTCGATCTCGCCACGCGAGGCCCTCGCTTCGGCCGGCGGCACGCTGCGCGCCTTGGTGCAACTCATCGAGGAGATGAGCGACGAACCGCAGGGCCTGCAACTCGGCGAAGCCATCCAAGTGGCCACGGGTGGTCCCGACATGGATCTCTCGATCGATGCCCTGGAACTGTCCGAGCGTCCTCGCAACTGCCTGAAGCGAGCTCAGGTCAACACCATCGGAGAGCTCCTGCAGAAATCTGAGATGGACCTGCTGGCAATCACCAACTTCGGACAGAAGAGCCTCGACGAAGTCGTCTCCAAACTCGACGAGCGGGGACTCTCGCTCCTGAACCAGGGCTGAGCAATGCCGGGCAGACCGCGCAAGGGGCGTCGATTCGGCGGTAGTTCGCAACATCAGAAGCTGATGATGGCCAACCTCGTCGCGTCGCTCATCGCGGCTGAGGGGATCACAACCACCCAGGCCAAGGCCAAGGCCATGCGCCCCATCGCCGAGAAGATGATCACCAAAGCCAAGGCCGGCGGTGTTCACAATCACCGTCAGGTGGTCAGATTCTTGGGCGACCGGGAGATGGCCTCGAAACTGTTCGATGAGATCGGCCCTCGCTACGAGGATCGCGCAGGTGGTTACACCCGGATCATCAAGCTTGAGAATCGCTCCGGCGACAACGCTCCGATGGCCCGCATCGAACTGGTCTGACACGTTGGCGGTCGATGCCTGAAGGGGTGGGTCCCGCTGCGGTACCACCGCTACAGGGTTTTGTTCGGGTGCGGATGAGGGTCGCCTACGACGGCACCCCGTTCCACGGGTTCGCGCGCAACCCGGGCGTGGTCACGGTGCAGTCCGAACTCGAGGACACTCTGACGCGGGTGCTGCGTCACCCGGTCACGGTCACCGGCGCTGGGCGTACCGACGCGGGAGTCCACGCCCGCGGCCAGGTTGTCTCTTTCGACGCGGATGAGTCTCATTTCGAGCCGAGTGCGCTGAGCCGGGCCGTGAACCGCATGTTGGGGCCGACGATCGCGGTCGACAACATTGAGGCTGCCCCGCCGACTTTCGATGCACGCTTCAGTTGTACCGGACGCAGCTATCGCTATCACGTCTTCAACCGCTCCGTCATCGATCCGCTTACCAGGCATTTCACTTGGCATGTGCGCGACCGCCTCGACGTCGAGGCGATGCAGCGGGCGAGCGAAGCGATCGTCGGTACGCACGACTTCACTTCGTTCTCCAAACGGAACAAGAGCCGGCCAGAGCAGACGTTCGTGCGTACTGTTCGCGAAGCGCGGTGGCGCAGATTCGCGGGGTTTGTTTCTCCGGACACCGGGTCTGGGGACACCGGGTCGGGGGACACCGGGTCTGGAGACACCGGGGCTGGGGACACGGTCTGCTTTGAGATCACCGCCGGTGCGTTCACTCATCAGATGGTGCGAAGCCTGGTGGGCATGTGCGTTGAGATCGGGCGGGGTCGGCGGCGCGTCGAAGACATGGACGAGGTGTTGCGGGCTTTGAGCCGCGACGCCGCCCCGAGCCCCGCTCCCAGCCGTGGCCTTGTGCTTTGGCGTGCCCACTACGACTGAGGTTGCAGCGCAGAACCACGCGCCAAAACGGTGGCGTTCTGACCTAAGGGCCGTAGCCTCTTATGGTCCCTTGATTCTTCCGGAGAGTTCCGTGTCCACCACCGCAATAAAGGCCGGCGAGATCGAACGTCGCTGGCATGTCGTTGACGCCCAGGGCTTGGTCCTCGGTCGGCTCGCGACCGAGGTCGCCAACGTTCTGCGCGGCAAGCACAAGGCCACCTATTCTCCCCATCTCGACACCGGCGACCATGTCATCATCGTCAACGCCGACAAGGTCGTGCTCACCGGCGGCAAGGCCGAGAAGAAAATGGTCTACACGCATTCGGGCTATCCCGGAGGCATCAGGTCCGAGACCTATGGAAACAAGCTCTCCCGCAAACCCGAACAGGCCGTGCTCGACACCATCCGGGGGATGATCCCCAAGACTCGTCTCGGTCGTGCTCAGATCAAGAAGTTGAAGGTGTACGCGGGTTCTGCGCATCCTCACGAAGCGCAGAAACCCCAGCCTCTGGAGATCGCTCATGCGGTGGCGCGTGAGCAGGGCGAACAAGGTCGAAGCTGATGTCTGCCCCGATTATGCAGTCCACCGGCCGTCGCAAGCGCTCCGTTGCTCGTGTTCGGTTCCGGGCGGGTACCGGTGTAGTCACCGTGAACGGCAGGACTCTTGACGACTACTTCCCGTCACGGACCCACCGCATGCTCTCGACCCAGCCGTTGTTGGCAACTGAAACCAACGAGATGTACGACATCGACGCCACGATTCACGGCGGCGGCACCAGTGGTCAGGCTGGGGCGCTCCGGCTCGGAATCGCTCGGGGCCTCGTCGAGATTGATGTCGAGCACCGCGATACCCTCAAGAAGGCTGGCTTCCTCACTCGCGATCCTCGCAAGAAGGAGTCGAAGAAGTACGGCCTCAAGAAGGCTCGCAAGGCTCCTCAGTACAGCAAGCGTTAATCTCCTAGGGCACGCTCGGGACTGATTCGGTCTTCGGGTGCAAGAGGAGAGTTCGTGAGTCTGCATTCGGTGAATCTGCATTCGGTGAATCTGCAATTCGGGACCGACGGTGTGCGTGGCGACACGCGCACGCTGTTGTCTGCTGAGACCGTCGCCGCGCTGGGACGGGCCGGCGCCGATGTCCTCGGCGGCGACGGGTTCGCGGTAGGACGCGACACCCGGGCGTCGGGTCCGACGCTGTCCGCCGCGATCCACGGCGGGATCGCTGCCGCCGGCGGTCATTCTATCGATCTCGGGGTCGTGCCGACACCTGCGGTGGCGCGTTGGTGTCATGACAATGACGTTGCGGGCGCGGTCGTGTCGGCTTCGCACAATCCGGCCCATGACAACGGTGTGAAGTTCTTCGCCGCCGGCGGCATGAAGCTCTCCGAGGACGCACAGCAGGAGATCCAGCAGCGTTTCGATCAGTTTCTGACCGAGGGCGGCACAGCGGTTGAAGGGACCGGCATCGACCGGCATGCCGAGGCGGTTGAGCGTCACCTGGCCGCGGTGGTCGCCAGTCTCCAGGGCCGCACTCTGAAGGGCCTCAGTGTGGTGGCGGACCTGGCAAACGGTGCTGCGACCACGGTTGCTGTGCGGGCCTTGACCGAACTGGGCGCAGAGGTGGAAGTCATCCACGATTCGCCCGACGGTCACAACATCAACGACGGCTGCGGGTCCACTGACCTTGCTTCTCTGCAAACCGCCGTAGTTTCGGCGGGTGCCGATGTCGGCCTGGGGTTCGACGGCGACGCCGACCGCGTGCTGGCGGTCGACAGCGCCGGTGAACTCGTCGACGGCGACCAGATCATCGCTGTCTGCGCACTCGACCGGCGCGACCGTCAGCTGCTCACCGACAACGCGGTGGTGGTCACCGCCATGACCAATCTCGGGTTCCGGCTGGCCATGGATGCTGCCGGGATCGAGGTTGTAGACACCAGAGTCGGTGACCGCTACGTCCTCGAAGCGCTCAATGCCCGAGGGCTGTCGCTGGGCGGTGAGCAGTCAGGTCACGTGATCTTTCGTGACCTGGCCACGACCGGCGACGGGCTCCTCACCGCGGTCCAGTTGCTCGATGTGGTGGCGCGCCGCGGCGAGAGTCTGGCTGATTTGGCGGCGCGGGCCATGACCCGGCTGCCTCAGGTGCTGTCCAACGTTGCGGCGCCGAAGCTGATCTCGGGCCGGCAAGCCCAGCTGCTCGATCGAGAGTGCGCGCCGCTGATCGACGCGGCGACGGCTCGTCTGGCTCCCAAGGGCCGGATTCTGATCAGACCTTCCGGGACCGAGCCGCTCGTTCGGGTGATGGTCGAGGCCGAGACCATCGCCGAAGCAAAGCTGGAGGCAGACGCCCTCGCCGACGCCGTGACGCTGTTGATCCGTTGACAGCTTGTTTAGAGGCCCCGCAAATTGGCAGAGGATTTCCGAGTGCGAACGGCTTGATTTGCGGGGCCGTGGCCCGAGCGGCCCGCCCGCGGCCTGAGCGGCCCGCCCGCGGCCTGAGCGGCCCGCCCGCGGCCTGAGCGGCCCGGTGAGCGCAGCGAACAAGAGCGGGAAATGGAGCGAAGCGAACAAGAGCGGGAAATGGAGCGCAGCGAACAAGAGCGGGAAATGGAGCGCAGCGAACAAGAGCGGGAAATGGAGCGAAGCGAACCAAGAGCGGGAAATGGAGCGCAGCGAACAAGAGCGGGAAATGGAGCGAAGCGAACCAAGAGCGGGAAACAACGGGCTGCAACTCGAGGGCTTGCCTATTTGCGCGCGCTCTTAGGTCCTAGGTCCTAGAGGCCTGCACTGCCGCGCTGTCCGACTTTCGCCGACCGCTGGGTGTCGCCGGTCCGGATCACGGTCCAAAAACGAGGAAATCCGCGCGGCGCGAACGGCTCAGCGGCGAAGTACTCAATAACAGCGACAAGCACACCCATGAAATGGGAGTGGAACAAAGCGTCTTGCTCATGCTCTTCACAAGTTCCGGGGCACAAGCGGCATCGTTCCACCGCGGGTCGTACCGATACTCACCGAGGTAGCCCGCTCATGTCCAGACTTGTGCCCGCGGTGGCGTTGTAGCTTGCAGGCTACGTTTCCACCGTATGCTATGGTTGTAGCGTGCAAGCTACAGAACATGATGGTCGCGGTCCGGGAACGCCAAGAAATCCGCGCCGGACCAGCCGCGGTATCACCTCAGGATCGCGGCTCGGGCACGCTATCAGGCAAGCACGAAAGGAACTTGGCTGGTCCCAAGCGGAGCTCTCCGACAGGTCGAGGGTGGCCCGGTCCCAGATTTCCGCCATTGAATCAGCGAAGGCCGATCCCAAAGCGTCGACACTGATCGCTTTGCTGCGATGCCTTGATTGCGAGATGGCGGTACACCCGGTAGACCACAGCCAGTTCCGTTTGGAGAACCACCTGAAAACGGTGATGGAAGATGGCTGAGTTGGATGTTCTGATCCACGGCGTGAGGGCGGGCGCGGTTTCGCAGAGCAGAGGCGGCAGCACCAGATTCTCGTACAGCGACGAGTATCTCGCCGGCGGTTCGCCAGTACCACTGTCTACGAGGTTCTGGCTTGGCTCGCGCGCTTATGACGTCGAGAGATGGTTGGATGGCCTGCTCGCGGACAACGACGATGTGCGGCGGAGATGGGCGACCGACTACGAGACGTACTCGACTAGGCCGTTCGATTTGCTCGGGTCGCCAGTGGGGCGCGACTGCGCCGGGGCGGTTCAGTTCTGCCGCCCAGAGAGCACAGCCGAATTGATGTCCAGAGGAAACAGCCTTGAGCCGCTCAGCGAGACCGACGTGGCGAACATCGTCGCTGGGCTTCGAGCCGATGCCGCGGCTTGGAACCAGAACCGCACTCTTAGCGCGTTCAGCCTTGGCGGTGCTCAAGCAAAGACAGCTTTGAGGTTCGACGGCGGTCAATGGTCGCTGCCAGGCGGGACCGCGTGTACCACACACATTCTCAAACCTGCTCCCGCCGCGTTCCCTGATCTCGACATCGTGGAGCACCTGTGCCAGCAAGCAGCACGCAATCTCGGCATCCAGGCTGCTGCTACAGACTGTCTCTGCTTCGGCGACGAACGCTCTCTGGTCGTAACCAGATACGACCGGACCCAGTTGGCTGTCGGCCTTGAGCCGCAACGCATCCACCAAGAGGATATGTGCCAGGCGCTCGACGTCTCCCCGTTGCGGAAGTATCAGTCCGACGGTGGCCCAACGCCGTCGGACATCGCCAGCCTGCTGCGGCGTTGTTCGAGTGACCCAGATGCCGACGTACGACATTTTCTTGATGGATTGATCTACAACTGGCTGGTCGCGAACACCGACGGTCACGCTAAGAACTTCAGCTTGCTCATCACCGCCGACCAGGTGAGGCTCGCCCCGCTGTACGACCTGTGTTCGGTCCTGCCTTACCAAGACATCACGGGGCGCAGGCACTACGTCCCCAAACTCAAGCTGGCGATGAAGGTGGGCAGAACCTACACCTTGCGAAAAGCCGACACGGAGTCGGCGTGGGGCGCCGCGGCCGATCAGATGGGTGTTGGCCGCATGGAGGTGTCGGAACGGTTGAGGGATCTGTCAGAGCGCATCAACGGAGCTTTCGAGCGTGCCGTCTCGACTCTGTCTGACGAGTCGACTCAATCGCCGTACGTGTCAGACCTATTGAAAGCGATTGAGCTACGAGCGAGCACAGGGCTGGCGGTTTCGTGGGCTTTGGGACGCGGTCCGCAACGCGCGATTCGCGAGACAGGAGACAAACCCCTCACAAAGCAAACGTTTCAGCCCGCCAACACCAGCAAACCGGTGTGCGGTTTCCGCGGGCCTCGCTCCAAGAAACGATGCGTCCTCGCGGCGGGCCACCGCGGGTCGCACCGGTACTCACCGAGGTAGCCGCTGAACGGGTTTGAGCGAGATTGCCCTTACCGGGCCGTGCAGTTCTGCTGCCGTTGCCGCGGCAGTGCTTGGCCGGCAGCAACAGCGAAGTACGAAACTCTGGAACTCGAGTATCAGGCGCTGGTCGTGGCCGGGAATCTATCGGAGGTCAAAGACATCTTGGACGCGCCTTAGCCTGGCTCAAGGCCCTCTCACACCTCGGTTGCGTCGAGCACAAAAAATCCAAACTTTTCGCGCGACGCGAACGGCTCAACGGTAAAGTACTTAACAACGAGACGGGTTCGCCCATGTCTACGACCGAATTGACATGACATCGACTGTGCGCGGCCGCAATATGACGGACCCCACTGGAGACTTCACCCTGAAGATCAAGAACACCCACAAGGATTGCCGTTGTCAAGTCTGGGTTAAGGGAACGCTCAAAAAGGACGTGTTCGGCCCAGATCCAAGCTACGGAACGGTGTTGTACGCAACGGACGGCGTCTGGCGAACAGCCGACTGGAACACCACGCAGAACAACAACACAATGTTCTTCTATTACCATCAGTCTCCGGGGTGGTTCGGTTACCGCGTTCGGAATGACGTTAAGGTCAGATAGAGGTTCGGAGCTAAACGGTGTCACGTGTCAATCAGCGGCGGCTCTACTGGGCAGTGGCATTGATCGTCGTTGTTTACATCGTCGTGACTGTCATTCCGACTAGCCCGGCTCGGGGTCGAGCAGACGTCACACTGGTACCCTTCACCGATCCCATCGCCCGTTTTCGGGATGATATCACCCGTTACGAACTGCTGCGTGACGTTGCCAGAAACGTGGCGGCCGGGGGAATCCTGGCAATCGGTTTTCTGGCCGCGACGAGACGCCGAGCTTACGCCGTTGCAATGACCGCGACGACCGTATTCGTTGCTGAAATACTCCAGGCAGCGACTCCCTTCGCGCGAGCCGCGGACATCAACGACCTGATCTGGTCGACCCTGGGAGCCGTGCTCCTCGCGGGTGGGATGACCGCGCTCTCGTCACTGCGAGCGACGCGAGTCGAAAGAGGGACTTGGTGACATTTGGATCGGTCCGCCGAATTCTCTTTGCCATTGTGATGCTCAGGTCGGAGAAGTCGGATGATCTCAACGCGAATCGGGTGACAATCCGGTCAATTCGGGCGGCCTACGCGGGCTGATAGGCTGGACTATGCCAAACCTCCGGTTTGGGAGAAGCTTCGACCTGTTCGCTCGCCTCGGATGGAGGACCCATGTGCGGGATCATCGCTATCGTCCGGCGACCGTCGAAGCGACCGACCCCGCTCAAAGATGAGATCCTGGTGCCGCTCACAGCCGTGGAGCGGCAGCTTTCGGCCCTCATTGCCGGTGAACGTGAAGGTAAGGGCGAAGGTGAGATTGCGTACTCCGTGCTTCGTGAAGCTGGCGACCAGCTAGCTGAGGTCGATTCGCAGCTGCGCGGGGTCCCCGGGCTTCGTCTGTTGTTGCAGGACCGGTCAGTCGCCGGGATCTTGGCTCACCGCTGCGGCCGGATCTCCGACGCGGTCCACGAGATCGAAGCCACACTGGAATCAGACCCGGCACTTGACACCGCTGAGGGGGAACGGCGGAACCACGAACTCAACCGCATTCGCGATGCGCTCTGGGCTATCACGCGCGATCGGCTCCGGGCGGCTGAAAGCGTCGCGGAATTGAGCAACGACGCAACCGCGGACAGCGCGCTCGAAGCATTCCTTTCGGTTCATCAAGCCTTGGCGTCGCTCGACCGGCTCGAGGTCCGGGGGCGTGACTCGGCGGGCATACACCTGCTGATTCGTGACCACGCGCTCGATCTGGATGATCCGGCGCTTCAGGCGGAGATAGCTCGTCGCAGCAGCGACAACAACTTCGGTTCAGGCAGCGTGAGGGTCATCGACGGGCTGGTGAGCGTGGTTCACAAAGTGGCTTCCGAGATCGGCGAACTGGGCGACAACACTGCGGCTCTACGCGAGGCATTGATCGGTGACGAGTTGTTGGCGGCTGCTCTGGCCAACGACACGGCGCAAGCTGTCGTGCTGGCACACACCCGCTGGGCGTCGGTCGGGATCATCTCCGAGTCCAACGCTCACCCCCTCAACAGCGAATTGGTCTCGACGGCCGACCTCTCCGATGCCGGCCCCTATGTCGTGGGTGTTCTCAACGGCGATGTCGACAATTTCGCCGATCTGATCGCCGAGGAGGGAGTCCACATTCCAGAGGCGATCACCACCGACGCCAAAGTCATCCCATCGTTGATGAGTCAACGACTTGCTGAGGGGCACAGTTCAGCGGAGGCGTTCCGGCGCACCGTCGCCACCTTCGAAGGCTCAGTGGCGATCGCGGCCAGCACGGCCACCGCACCGCAACGGCTCCAGTTGGCCCTGCGCGGGAGTGGTCAGGCCCTGTATGTCGGTCTGGCTGAGGACGCCTACATCGTGGCCAGCGAGCCTTACGGGTTGGTTGAGGAAACACCCCGCTACGTGCGCATGGACGGCGAGACCCCGAACAACCCGGACAATCCCAACGCCAGCCGAGGCCAGATCATCGAACTCGACAGCGAAGACGCCGGAACCGTGAATGGCATGCTGCGACGGGCCTACGACGGCACCAACCTCGAGGTGACCGACGATGACGTGTTCACCGCCGAGATCACCACCCGGGACATCGACCGCGGCGACAGCCCCCACTACCTGCTCAAAGAGCTCGGTGAGGCGCCTGAGTCCTTCGGCAAGACTCTGCGGGGCAAGATCCTCGACGGCGAAGGCGGTCCTGGGGTGTCGCTCGGGCCCGAGATCGTCCCGCAGGAGGTCCGCCGCGGGCTGCGCGAAGGATCGATAAAGAGGGTCGTGATCATCGGTCAGGGCACCGCGGCGGTGGCTGGTCAGAGCCTCGCGGTGACCCTTGACGCACTTGTTCCGCACGGCCGGATAGTCACCGAGGCGGCCCTGGCCACCGAACTGTCGGGGTTCTCGCTGCGTTCGGACATGTCCGACACCCTTGTCGTAGCGGTCAGCCAGTCCGGCACAACCACCGACACCAACCGCACGGTCGACATCGTGCGCAGCAGGGGAGCGCAGGTCATTGCGATCGTCAACCGCCGAGGCAGCGATCTCACGGATCGGGCTGACGGGGTGTTCTACACCTCCGACGGCCGGGATGTGGAGATGAGCGTCGCTTCGACCAAGGCCTTCTATTCGCAGATCGCCGCCGGGTTGCTGTTGGCGATTGCCATTGCCGACGAGCTGCAGGGAGACGAGGGCGCCGATGACCGCCGTTCGCTTCTGCGCGCGATCCACGATGTGGCCGGAGCGATGCAGACTGTCTTGGGCCGCCGCGAGATCATCGGCGAAGCGGCCCGTCAATTCGCTCCGGGTCGCCGCTATTGGGCTCTGGTGGGCAATGGCGCGAACCGCATCGCCGCCAACGAGGTGCGGATCAAGCTCTCCGAACTCTGCTACAAGTCGATGTCCGCCGATGCGACAGAGGACAAGAAGCACATTGATCTGTCGGCGGAACCGCTGATCATTGTCTGCGCCGCCGGACTCTCGGGATCCACGGCCGACGATGTGGCCAAGGAGGTCGGGATCTTTCGGGCCCACAAGGCCGCGCCGGTCGTGATCGCAGACGAGGGCGAGGGCCGCTTCGACACTGCTCTGGCGGTGATTCCGGTGCCCGCCATCGACAGCCGTTTGGGGTTCATTCTGTCGACGATGGCCGGCCACCTGTTCGGCTATGAGGCAGCCTTGGCCATCGACGCCCAGGCGCAGCCGCTGCGCGAGGCCCACAGCGCCATCGAACAGGCCGCAGCCCGTTCCTTCCTCGGCGGGGAGCAGGCTCTGGCGTGGGTCGAACCCGTCATCGAGAGATCGGCGTCGAACTTCTTCGACGGCATCCGCACCGGCGATTACAACGGTCACCTCGAAGCGGCGACGGCTGTCAGGATCGCCTCATTGTTCCGGTTCGCTCTGGGTTCCTCGCCGCTCGAGGCGTATCAGATCGAGTACGGCAAGGTCGGTACTCCCGCGGTGATTCTTGACGACCTCGCGGCGGCTCTCAGCGTCGGGATCGACGAGTTGACACGGCCGATAGACGCGATCAAACACCAGGCCAAGACTGTGACGGTCGGTATCTCCCGATCCGATGAAACGCTGCTGGAGGTGCCTCTGGCTTTCGCCGCGCTCACGGCCGGCGCACCCCGGGACCGGCTCAGCTACGCCTCTTTGCGGACCCTGGCCGATCTTGATCCCGCGGTCGATGAGGTGCTGGGACACACCCGGTACCGAGTCGAGGGCCTTGACGTCGACGGTGCCGGTGAAGCGACCGTGGTGGTCACAGGTCGCGGCGGGATCTCGCGCCACATCGTGTCTCGCACCGACCGTTTCCCGAGGTTGAGGGGAACCAAGCACCAGGTTGCGCTCGAGCGTCGGGTCTTCGTTGCCCGCGGCCGCGCTGACGACCGCTGCGTGATCATCATCCCCGAGCTCAAGGACAACATAACGACGGGTCTCACGCTGCTTCATGTGCGCTTCGCCGATTCGCTCACCGCAGCAGCGGCTCGCGGTGTGTTGCGCGGCTACCGCAACCGCTATTCGGCTCTCTACGACGCGGTGGTGGAGACCGAGGACGTGTTCCGCGAGGATCTGCTTGCCGCCGAGGACGTCGCCGACCTGCTGACCCTGCCGATCAACGTGCTCGCCGACCGCTGGCGCTCAACCTGAGGGCCGTCGCTTACAGGTCGCAGCCGGTTGCGGGGCTCCGGTTACACCCGGCGTCGGTCCGGCCGGTCTCGGAGCTCCTGCGCCCTGCGTCGGTCCGGCCGGTCTCGGAGCTCCTGCGCCCTGCGTCGGTCCGGCCGGTCTCGGAGCTCCTGCGCCCTGCGTCGGTCCGGCCGTTCTCGGAACTCCTGCGCCCTGCGTCGGTCCGGCCGTTCTCGGAACTCCTGCGCCCTGCGTCGGTCCGGCCGGTCTCGGAGCTCCTGCGCCCTGCGTCGGTCCGGCCGGTCTCGGAGCTCCTGCGCCCTGCGTCGGTCCGGCCGGTCTCGGAACTCCTGCGCCCTGCGTCGGTCCGGCCGTTCTCGGAACTCCTGCGCCCTGCGTCGGTCCGGTTGGTTTCGGGGCCGCGGGGTAGGCTGTCTGTGTGCTCGGTATCGGAACCGACCTAGTCGACATCGACCGTTTCCGCGACGTGCTGGAACGAACACCAGGCCTGATTGACCGCGTGTTCCGGTCCGAGGAACTGGCTTACGCCGACCAGGCCGGCGACCCTACGCCACGGTTGGCGGCACGTTTTGCTGCCAAGGAAGCGACGTTGAAGTCCATGGGATGCGGCATCGGGGCGATGAAGATGCGCGACATCGAGGTCTTCAACCACGACGACGGCCGTCCCGAACTGCGCTTGCATGACAGCGCCGGCACCAAGGCCCGCGAGTTCGGCGCGGCCCGTTTCGAGGTCACCCTCAGCCACACCGACCGACTGGCGCAGGCCGTGGTCGTGGCCCTGGCCGAGTGATGTCTCACCCGCCCCAGCAGCGAGCGGCTCAACGCACTGCGCCCACCGGCACGCTGTTCAAGAGAAACAGCCGCTGATGCTGCCCATCGTCACTCCCACCGAGATGGCGGCGATAGACGCTGCCGCGCCCGAACCGGTCGAGGTGCTGATCGACCGAGCAGCGCGTCAGGTCGCCCGGGAGGCAGTTGAGTTGATGGGCGGGACCTACGGGCGGCGCGTCACCGTTCTCGCCGGGCCGGGCAACAACGGTTCCGACGGCCGCGTGGCGGCAGCGCACCTGGCCCGCCGAGGCGTACGGGTCTCGGTGCTCGACGCGTTGGACGCCCCTGAGTCTCTGCGGCCTGTCCACCTGGTGATCGATGCTGCTTTCGGAACGGGCCTGACCCGGAGTTATTTCCCCCCGGTGGTCGCACAGGATCAGCGGGTCATGGCTGTCGACATTCCGTCGGGCGTCGACGGTCTGACCGGTGAGCGTCTCGGCCTGCCGCTCTGCGCGGAGCGCACGGTCACTTTCGCGGCGCTGAAACCGGGACTGGTCTTGGAGCCGGGACGTTCGTTGGCCGGCAATGTGTTGGCCGGCAATGTGCGGGTTGTCGATATCGGCTTGGATGTGGGTTCGCCCACACGTCACGCGGTCGAAGACGCAGACCTGGCGGCTCTGGTTCCAACATCGTCGGCCGAAGACCACAAGTGGCGATCAGGCGTGCGCATTGTCGGTGGTTCAGGCGGCATGACCGGAGCGGCTTGGTTGGCTGCGCGGGCGGCACAGCGCGCGGGTGCCGGGATGGTGCAATTGGCCATGCCCGGCGCGCGTGGCAGTGAGGGACCGACCGAAGCTGTCGTGTTGCCGCTGCCGACGGTCGGCTGGGCGCAGGACGCGCTACAGGGACTCGACGACCGTGTCCGAGCGGTGCTTGTGGGGCCTGGTCTCGGCCAAGACGACCCTCAGAGCGTACGGTCGATGCTTGAAGTCTCGGTGCCACTGGTGATCGACGGCGACGGGTTGACATCAGACGTGGCAGCGGTTCTGACCGGGCGCACAGCACCCACGATCCTGACGCCCCATGACGGGGAATGGCAGCGGATCGGCGGCGACAGCGGCCCTGACCGCCTGGAGCGAACCAGCGAGTTCGCGGTGCATCATCAAGTGACCGTGGTTCGTAAGGGACCGTCCACGGTGATCGCCGCGCCCGACGGCCAGGTCCGCGTGGTGACCTCGGGTACCGAGGCTTTGGCGACCGCGGGGACCGGTGATGTCCTGGCCGGGTTCATCACCGCTCTTCTGGCTCAGGGTCTGACCCCTTTCGACGCCGCGACCGTCGCCGCTCACGTTCACGGTGCCGCAGGCCGCCTGCTGGGCCCAGGCCTGATCGCCGGCGACCTCCCCGACACTTTCAGTTCAATCGTCCGCACGCTCGGCGAAGAGAGCAGCTGAACCGAGCGGAGATCGCCGGTCGAAAAAGCAATGGAGCGCAGCGAACAAGAGCGGGAAGCAACGTTTTTGCATCTCGAAAAGCTCGCCTATCCGCTCGGCCTCTAACCCGCAGGCGTGAGCTTCTGCCGCGGATTGACTGCCACAGTGATGTCATCGCTCGGTCCGAAGTCATCGCGAATCAGCGGATCGCGGATTGGAGTTGGGTGACCTGGACCGGGATCGTGGTTGAGCGGCTGATCGTTCCCCACCAGTGCCAACTGGGATTGGTGTTGGTCCGCTGCCAGATGTTCCAGGTCACCGTGGCTGTCAGGTTGAACGGCGATCCGCTGCTGTCGACATAGGTGTAGGTGCAGCGGCTGGTCTGAGGTTGGGAGCTTGTCGAGTCCCACACTTTGGAGACGTCATCGGTACAGACAATGCTTGCACCGTTGCCGAGGTTCCAGGTGACATCGCGCAACGATGCCCAAGCCGAGGCCCACACCGGGCCGGCGTTGGCCGAGACTTGGTCGTAGCGGAGTCGACTCGTGACAGCCAGCCAAGTTGGGATCCCGACGACTTGCCGTCGAGGCGGCGACAGTTCTATCTCTGGCAGCTCGAATCCGAGATGGGCGATCGCGAACCGCGCGGCATCCGCGCTTGAGACCGCCGATCCATCGACTTCGGCTGGTCCGAGGTATCTCGTTATCACGGGGTATCCCGGGTATGACTCATCAGGATCACTGGTCCAGCAGTTGAGGAGATAGGTGCTGTTGATCTGCGGCCAAACTGAATCTCCGATCGGGTCGAACAGGTACACGCCGAACTCGACCGAGAAGTGGTACCAAGCGCAGTAGACCGTCGCGCCGCCGCCGGGCCGACCTGGTTCAGAGCTGAGACCCAATGATCCCGCCGTTCCAGCGGTCACCACCAAGCCGCTGGGGGTCTGTTCGATGTTGGTGTCGTCGGTGCCGGCGGCTGACGCCGGGGTGCCCGACAAGAGCACGAAGAGAATTGCTGTTGATGCTATTGATATGCGGCGATACATGGCTCTTGCGATTCAAACTCCTGGACCGTGCGGTATTGGCTCACCAGCCAGGGTCCGAAGTGGTCGGTGACTGTCAGTTGTGCCCAGCTATAGGAAACCGAGTCGTCGATGACTGTGCCGGTGTTGACGTCATAGGTCTCGAGGCTGTCGCGCAGACAGAGGTTGACAACCGCGATGCTGTCCTGGCGAAGAATCGTGAGGGGTGCATGCACGAGGGGTTGTCGGTCCTCGGGCCAGCGCACTCCCCGATCGGCCGCAAGGTTCTCGGCTGCCTTGGCGCGAAGAGCGGCTGCACGCCGAGGAGCTGCGACACTGTCCCAGAGCGGGCTGTTTGGATCCGGTGGATCATTGGCCTCGACCAGCACCCTGTAGTAGCGCTCGATTGCGGCGAGAATCTGCTCCGCTTCGCTCGCCGGATCCCCGTCGTCGGGAGCTGGCGCAGTTGTTGTCGGAGCCGAGGTCGGAGATGTCGTGTTTGCCGCCTGCGCGGTGGTCGGCGTAACGGTGCCAGGCGTAACGGTGGTCGGCGCCGCGGTGGTGGGCGTAACGGTGGTCGGCGCCGCGGTGGTCGGCGCCGCGGTGGTCGGCGCCGCGGTGATCGGCGCCGCGGTGATCGGTGTTGCGGTGGTTGTGGGGATCGCGGTCGTGACCGACTCGCCTGCAGCGCTGCCGTCTTTGCTGCAGCCAGAGGCCACGAGCGCAGCACACAACGTCCCGACAACACACCGCAACACCAGACCATTCAGGTTTCCGCTGACACGACGCACCGAACCGCCCGGTGCATCGCTGACGCGACACGGGACATTCCTGCTCGCCTCTCCGCCGAGGGTGCGCAGTGTCGACCCGCTGGATGCTGCTTCGACACGGTGCGGGATGGATCCGCCTCTCGTCCCGCAAGTTGTCTGCAACATTCTTCCCGCCTGTGAGTCGTTGTCCCGTCGGCGTGACGATACATGATATATCTGTTTATGCAACCACAAATCTCAAAAAGATTGCCGAATCGCCTTTCGGGGGTTCAGCAAAGGCAAACGCAGGTAGTTTTCGGGGGGTGAAGGTTGGAGTTCCGGGCGTGGCTGTCGGACATTGGACCGACTCGGCAGCGCGTACGGGCTGCACCGTTGTCCTGTTGCCGACTTCGACCACCGCTTCGGGCGAGGTCCGCGGAGGTGCTCCGGCAACCCGTGAGTTCGAACTGCTGGACCCGGCTCGACTCGTCACCCATGTTGACGCCGTGGTCCTGAGCGGAGGGTCCGCTTTCGGGCTGGCCGCCGCGGACGGCGTCGCCTCCGCGCTCGAGGCTCAGGGCCGGGGCTTCGAGACCCGCAACGCCAACGTGCCGATCGTCGTGGCGATGAGTCTGTATGACCTGGCTGTCGGTGACGCAGCTGTCCGTCCCGGGCCCGCGCAGGGAGCGATGGCCTTGGCGGCGTGCAGCCCCGATCCGGCTGTCGGTTCTGTCGGCGCGGGCACCGGAGCGACGGTGGGCAAGTGGCGCCGGCCCGACGACCCGGCGGCCGGAGGGATTCAGATGTTCACCGCCCGCAAGGGCAAGTTGGTAGTGACCGCGCTGGTGGTCAACAACGCAGCGGGCGACATTGACGACGGACAGGTCGCCGCCGAGATTGCCGAGGGCGCCTTCGACGACTGGCCCGAGCGCTTCGGAGCCGTCGAATTCGCCGCGGACTCCGCGAACACGGCTATCGGCGTCGTTGTCAGCAACGCTCGCCTCGATCCCGTCGGGTGCAGAATCGTTGCTCAGGGCGCCCATGACGGTCTGGCTCGTGCGGTCTTTCCTCCTCACACCCGTTCCGACGGCGACGCCTTTGTTGCAGCCGCCACCGGAGAGATCGCTGCCCACATCGATGAGGTGAGGGCCCTGGCAGTCGTCGCGACCGAGCAGGCCGTTCGCAGAACAGCGGAGTCTGGGGAGTAGGTCGCTGTGGCTCGTACACCCGGCTTCTCCCCCGTCGCGTGTTGGACTTCGTCCGTGGATCAGACGCGTCTGCTTGCCGGAGCGGTCGCCGGTCTCGTCGACGACGGCGACCTTGTGCTGCTCGTCGGTGACCTCGGCGCCGGGAAGACCGCGTTCACTCAGGGGTTCGCCGCGGCGCTCGGTGTCAGCGCACCGGTTACGAGCCCTACATTCACCCTCGCCAACCGCTACGAGGGTCGCCTGACCGTCAATCATCTCGACGTCTACCGGCTCGAGGATCTCGTTGAGGCCCGTGACCTCGCCATCCCGGAACTGTTGGAACAGGGGGTGACCTTGATCGAGTGGGGTCAGATGATCCTGCCGGCTCTGCCGACCGAACGGCTCGACGTGAGAATCACCTTCGGCGACGGCGACGACGACCGGCACATTGAGCTTCGCGCCGCGGGCGACAGTTGGATCGCACGGGAGAACGCGCTCAGAACCGCCACGCGGGACTGGGTCGACCAACGACAGGCGGACCGCTGATGGGGCTGACCAACGACAGGCGGACCGCTGATCGGGCAGGCCAACGACAGACAGGCCAACGAACAGACACACCAACGACAGGCGGACCGCTGATGGGGCTGACCAACGACAGGCGGACCGCTGATGGGGCTGACCAACGACAGGCGGACCGCTGATGGGCGGTTCAGCAACGGGCGGTTCAACAACAGGCGAACCGGCAACGGGCGGTTCGTCGACGCAGGCCCCGTTGATCCTGGGGATCGAGTCGGCGACCTCAAGGGTGGGCTGTGCCATCGGCGGTCCCGATGGGGTGCTGGCCGCTCGCGAGTCGGCTGAACCCCGTCGTCATGCCGAGTACTTGGTGCCCCAGATCGTCGAGACCCTCGAAGAATCCGGTGTGGCCGTGGCGGACGTCGGGGTGATCGCAGTAGACGTCGGACCGGGCCTCTACACTGGTTTGCGGGTCGGCATCGCTACCGCCGTCACCATGGCGGACGCGCTGGGCGCAGCGATGGTTCCGGTCATCTCGCTGGAGCTGGTCGCACATCAGGCCCGCCGCAGGTGTGGGGACCGACGCGTCGATGCGCTGATCGATGCGCGTCGTGGGGAGTTGTTCCATGCGGCGTTCGGGCCTAGCGGCGACCCGATCAGCGAACCGGCGGTGGTCGACCCTCGCGATCTCGCGATGATGCTGGCCCAAGAAGCCCCCGAGACGCTGCTGGTGGGCGATGGAGTCGCAGCCCACTCTGAGACATTCGCCCAAGCGGGGTTCGGGACCGGAGGAGATCCGGTCTATCCGAGCGCTGAGACCATCGTGGAGCTCGCGCTGACCGCGGCGGCTGCGGGCAGGACCGTGGGTCCCAGGGGGATCAGGCCGCTGTACCTTCGCGGGCCTGACGCACAACCGATCGGGACAGCTGCCCCGGAGGCCGGGCAGAACAGGTGAGACGATGCGTCCCGTACGGCGCGAGGCCGGGGTCCGAGCGGCCCGAACACAGCGGAAAAGAGCCAGAGGCCAAGCGAGCCAGAGGCCAAGCGAGCCAGGGGCCAAGCGAGCCAGAGGCCAAGCGAGCCAGAGGCCGAGCGAACAAAGAGCCAGAGGCCGAGCACAGCGGACGAGAGCCAGAGGCCGAGCGAGCCAGAGGCCGAGCGAACAAAGAGCCAGAGGCCGAGCACAGCGGACGAGAGCCAGGGCGGGAACGACACAGCCCGATGCCACAGGCCTTAACTTGTTGGCAGGTGCTGTAATGTCTGTTGGCGTGCCCGTCGACGTTCGCATTGAGCAGATGACCATCCGCCACATTCCCGCGGTCATGTCCATCGACGAACAGGGCTACGGCGATCCCTGGTCGGCAACGATCTGGTACAAGGAGATGGGTGACCCCGATCGTCTGCATCTGGTCGCCGTCATCGACGAGCCCGACACAGGCGTCGAGGCCGAAGGAGGCGACGACTCCAACAGCGGGAGCGAACTGGTTGTGGGTCATGCAGGGCTTCTGTATCTGGTCGGTGTGGCTCATGTCAGCAACGTGGCCGTCGACCCCGAATACCAACATCAGGGCATCGCCACCCGGCTGCTCATCGAGCTTCTGGAGCGGGCCCGGGCCCACGGTTCCACCGCGGTCACACTCGAGGCTCGTGCCGCGAACAAACGAGCTCATCGCCTTTACTCCCGTCTGGGGTTCCAACCGTTGGGGACGTCCCCCGACTACTACACGAAGCCCGCTGAGGACGCGCTGGTCATGTCGATCCGGTATCTCGACGAGCCTGAGGTTGGCGAGCGGATCGACCGGGTGCGGGCGGCCCTGAAATGAACCCGCAGCGAGCCGGGCAGCTAGCCGAGAAATGAGCACCGCAATGACTCCGGCAGCGACAGGCGCAATGACTCCGGCAGCGAACCAGGCAGTGAGCTCTGCCCCGCCCACCCGAGCCGCTCAAAACCCTCAAACCAACAGGATTCTGGGGATCGAGACGAGCTGTGACGAGACTGCTGCTGCGGTGGTGGAATCGGGTTCGGTGGTGCGTTCGTCGATCGTGTCGAGCCAGGTGGATCTGCATGCCCGCTATGGAGGTGTGGTTCCTGAGGTTGCGAGCCGGGCCCATCTGGATCTGATAGTGCCGGTTGTTTCTGCCGCTGTGTCCGAAGCTGGACTGGAGACCTCAGACATCGACGCGATCGCGGCGACTCACGGCCCCGGGTTGGTCGGCGCGCTGTTGGTGGGTGTGTCGGCGGCCAAGTCGCTGGCTCTGGTCACCGGTGTGCCCTTCGTTGCTGTCAACCATCTCGAAGCGCATCTCTATGCCGCTTTCTTGGAGGAACCGGATCTGGAGATGGAGATGCCGATGGTGGTTCTGCTCGTTTCCGGCGGCCACACGATCCTGGTCGTGATGGAGGGTCATCTGCGTTACCGCACCCTCGGCGCCACGGTCGACGATGCCGCGGGTGAGGCTTTCGACAAGGTTGCCCGTTTCATGGGCCTCGGTTATCCCGGCGGGCCTGCGATCGATCGCCTGAGCGCGCAGGGTGACCCCGCCGCGATCGCCTTCCCGCGGGCGATGGCCAACGACGGCTGGAGCTTCTCGTTCAGCGGGGTGAAGACCGCGGTGGTCAACCATGTGCGCAAGAACCCCGGTGCAGCGACCGCGGATGTGGCCGCGTCCTTTCAGGAGGCGGTGGTCGACGTTCTGGTCGACAAGGCCCGGCGCGCGGCGCGAGAGGTGGGCGCTCGGGCGATTTGCCTGGCTGGTGGTGTTGCGGCGAATTCTCGGTTGCGGTCCAGAACCATTGAGGTGTGCGAGGCCGACGGTATCCGGGCGGTCATCCCCAGCAGGGCGATGTGTACCGACAACGCGGCGATGGTGGCGGCTGTGGCTTGGCAGCGGCTGCAAGCCGACGGCCCCTCCCCCCTGACCACCGGCGCAGACCCGTCGCTGCAACTTCCGGTCGCGTAGAGGCAATGTCCGGTCGGGATCGGCGTCCGTTGATCACGCAGCCAAGCTAGGTGGCGAGCGTCATCCGGTTCGTCGCCGGAGTCGTGCTGCACACCGGCCCCTATTCATTCCCACTCGATGACCGACTCTGAGCACCCCCTATCGACCTAGACCCCTCGGCAACACTGCATGCCCGAAGCGGGTCCGAGCACGCACAGCCAGGCCCTCTTGGAGGTTGCTCGCATTCGTTCGCTCGCATTCGTTCGCGATGCTGGGGTCGCACGATGGATTCACAAACGACCGCCCACGCCCCCCCGTAGAAAGCGTCTGCTTGTAGTTCTGGCTGCTGTAGCGGCGCTGGCTCTGGCCGCTGCTACAGGAGCAGTCGTCGCCTCGGCCCAAAGCTCGTCGGGGGTCAAAGGCAGCGACCTCTTCGACGATATCCCTGAAGGCCACTGGGCCGACGAGGCGGTCGGCAGGGCCGTAACCACGGGCATCACGACCGGTACTTCTGACACGGAGTTCAGCCCGAACGACACATTGAACCGCGCGCAGATGGTCACGTTCTTGCATCGCTTCACCAATCTGCTCGTGCTGGCTGATTTCGACGTCATCAAGCAACAACTCGTGAACGCTCGCCTCGCCGACGGCACACCCATCCCGGTCGCAACGCTCAAAGACCTTGCGCTCGAAGCCAACATTGTGCCGTCGATCTTCGATGCCAAGACTCAGCAAATGTGGCTGGGCCGCACCCGCCGCACCGCCTCAGAAGCCCAGCGAATGGCCTTGATCGCCCGAGACGAGCATTGCATCGGCTGCGAAGCCAACCCGTTGTGGTGTCGAGCTCATCACATCGTCTGGTGGTCCAACAACGGGCGCACCGACTTCGACAACCTGCTCCTGGTATGCGACGCATGCCACCAGAAGATCCACATACACGGCTGGGAAGTGCATCAGCACCCGGACACCAAGAAGTTCCAACTCAAACCCCCACCCCAACCCGAGCACTGACACACGCCAACGACCTGAGCGACATGAACGCCAATCCCGACACCCATCGCCCCCAATCAGGGAGCACTCACGGACTTCGATCTCAAGAGCCGAACACGAACCCTACCCTTGAGATCGGCTGTGGAGTTCGCCGGAACAAAGAACGGCCACCTCATTCTCTGAGGCACAAATTCTTGGGTGTCTGCAGGTTGTTCACGTGGCGAGACGCTTCTATCGTTAGCACTCTCTGTGCGAGAGTGCTAACGACTAGCAGACTCGGTTCAGAGACCTTCACATCAGCAACTCAAGACCGATCTCGGAGGATCGAATGAACTTGCAGCCCCTTGAGGACCGCATCGTGGTCCGCTCCAGCGAAGCGGAGTCCACCACTGCCAGCGGCCTAGTCATACCCGACACCGCACAGGAAAAGCCCCAACAGGGTGAAGTCATCGCCGTCGGCCCCGGCCGTCGCTCAGAACAGAGCGGTGAAATCATCCCTGTCGATGTCGCAGTCGGCGACACGGTCGTCTACAGCAAGTACGGCGGGACCGAAATTACCGTCGACGGTGAGGAACTTCTCATCCTGAACGCCCGCGACGTGCTCGCGAAGATGGGCTGAGGTCATAGTCCATGCCGAAAATCCTTAAATTCGACGAGTCCGCACGCCGCGGCCTCGAGGAGGGCGTGAACAAACTCGCCGACACTGTCAAGGTGACGCTGGGCCCCAAGGGTCGCAATGTCGTGCTCGACAAGAAGTTCGGTGCGCCCACCATCACCAACGACGGCGTGTCAATCGCCCGGGAAGTCGAGTTGGAAGACCAATTCGAGAACATGGGCGCGCAGCTGGTCAAGGAGGTGGCAACCAAAACCAACGACATCGCTGGTGACGGCACCACCACGGCCACCGTCCTGGCACAAGCACTGGTGCGCGAGGGTCTGCGCAACGTGGCTGCCGGCGCCAACCCCATGGGCCTCAAGCGGGGCATGGAGAAGGCAGTGGCCGCCGCTGTGGAAGCTCTTGCCGATCAGTCCGTACACGTCGACGACAGCAAGGACAAGGTTGCTCAGGTCGCTTCGATCTCCGCTGCGGACGCCGCCGTCGGTGCGGTCATCGCGGATGCGATCGACGAGGTGGGCAAAGACGGTGTTGTCACCGTCGAGGAGTCCAACACGTTCGGCATGGACCTCGATTTTGTCGAGGGCATGCAGTTCGACAAGGGCTACCTCTCCCCCTACTTCGTCACTGACCCCGAGCGTCAGGAAGCAGTGCTCGATGAGCCCTACATCCTGTTCAACCAGGGCAAGATCTCCAATGTTGCGGAGCTGTTGCCCGTGCTCGAGAAGGTCATGCAGTCGGGCAAGCCGCTGTTGATCGTCGCCGAGGACATCGAGGGTGAGGCTCTGGCCACTCTCGTGGTCAACAAGATCCGCGGAACCTTCAACTCGGTGGCTGTCAAGGCGCCGGGATTCGGGGAGCGGCGCAAAGCGATGCTCGCTGACATGGCGATCCTCACCGGTGGCCAGGTCGTCGCCGAAGAAGTGGGGCTCAAGCTTGAGACCATCGATATGGCGTTGCTGGGCCAAGCCCGCAAGATCGTGGTCACCAAGGACGACACGACCATCGTTGAGGGCGCCGGCTCTCGTTCTGATGTCGAGGGCCGTGTCAGCCAGATCAAGGCCGAAATCGACAACACCGACTCCGACTGGGACCGCGAGAAGCTCCAGGAGCGTCTGGCGAAGCTGGCCGGCGGCGTTGCTGTCGTGCAGGTCGGCGCGGCTACCGAAGTCGAGCTCAAAGAGAAGAAGCACCGTATCGAGGATGCTCTCTCTGCGACTCGTGCGGCCATCGAGGAGGGCATTGTCGCCGGCGGTGGTACCGCTCTGCTGCGCTGCCGTGCCTCGGTCGACGCGGTGGCCGAAAGCCTCAATGGCGACGAGGCCACCGGTGCTCGCATCATCAGCGCGGCGCTGGATGCGCCCACGAAGCTGATCGCCGCGAACGCCGGCCATGAGGGCGCCGTCATCGTGCAGCGGGTGGAGGCCGAGTCGGGTTCGACCGGTTTCGACGCTGCGGCGGGTGACATGGTCGATCTCATCGACGCCGGTGTGATCGATCCGGTCAAAGTCACCCGCGCGGCTCTGCAGAACGCTGCGTCCATCGCCGGTCTGCTGCTCACCACTGAGGTTCTGGTGGCCGACAAGCCCGAGGAAGCACCGCCGATGCCGATGGGCGGCGGTGATCCGATGGGCGGCATGGGCGGCATGGGCATGATGTAATGCCCCGTCCAGCCTGCCGGCTGCGGTAATTCTGAGAACGGTCCGGGTCTTGCGCCCGGGCCGTTCCGCGTCTTTGCATACAGTTTTGCTAACATAGTTGCATGCAGAGCACGAGTGTCCGTATAGATGTGTCCACCCACCGAGAACTCAAGAAGCTCGCGGCTGAACTGGGCGCCACCGTTGGCGACACCGTGGCGATTGCCGTGCGACGCTTACGCCAAGATCGGATTGGCGCCGATCTGAGTGCCGACCTGAACGAAGTCGAAACGGCGTGGCTGGATGCTGACCTCGGGTGACGTCGTAACCATCGATTTGGGGGCGCCGACTGGGCACGAAGCCGGCTTCCGTCATCCCGCGGTGGTCGTTACTGCCCAGCGGGTGATCGACGCCGGCGCCTCTGTCGTGCAAGTGGTGCC
Organism: Acidimicrobiales bacterium; assembly: GCA_965116485.1. Classification (GTDB taxonomy): domain Bacteria; phylum Actinomycetota; class Acidimicrobiia; order Acidimicrobiales; family Aldehydirespiratoraceae; genus VXYK01. The sequence continues at coordinate 813,317 of OZ220692.1, read as the reverse complement.
GCTCAGTTCCCAGTTGCGCGGCTTCGCCTCGGAGGTCGAGATCGACCCTGACCTCTCCAACGGTCTTGATCGCGTCTCAACAGCTCAATGCCAGCACGTCCGAGCGGTCGCCACAGGTCGTATCGGGGACACACTCGGCAATGTCGGAGCAGCCCTTCTCGCTCAGATCCTAGAGGTATTGGGCCTGATCCTCGACGTCCCGGGCTGACAGCCGCCGCCGCGCGACCCAAGCACCGACAATGCCGATGAGCGGCGGTGATCCGACGGGTGGCATGGGCGGCATGGGCGGCATGGGCGTCTTTCGGGCCGATGCAGGGCTTGGCAAGATAGCGTCGATGCGGTGACAGCCGATCACGCCAGCGTGTCTTCGCTTGAGAACGAACAGAACCAGCCGACGGTCCTGGTTCCGGTCGGACGGGGCGGTCCACAGGAAATCCCACGGCCCGAGGGGGCTCGGATCGGTGGACCTGCGCCCTGGGCGCACATCCCGGTTGAGGATCGGCGGGTCACCCTTGCCGGCATCGTCGAAGCGTTCTCGCGTCATCGCGATCCGCGACTGGTGGGCACGGCCGGAGAGGGCATCGGCCGCAGCGCTGTGCTCGTGCTGTTGTATGAACGCTCAGACGACGTGTACATGGTCCTGACAAGGCGGTCGCCGCGTCTGCGACATCATGCTCACGAGGTCGCTTTTCCCGGCGGACGGCACGAGGCCGACGATGGCGACCTTTGGACGACTGCCGTGCGCGAAGCTCAGGAGGAGGTCGGGATAGACCCCTCCACCATTCGACGGATAGGTGAACTCGACAGCTTCGTGACCGTGGAGTCCAGGACTATGGTCACGCCGTTCGTGGCGGCCACCGACCGGCAGCCGAGGCTGGAACGAGATCCGATCGAGGTGGAGTTGATACGCCACGTGTCGTTCAGTGAGCTTCTTCTTGACGAGGTGTGGCGCGAGGAGTTCTGGCCGCTGCCGCCGAGGCCGAGCGGACCATTCGATGATTTCCGCAGCCCGATTCTTGCTGGGAGCGAGGCCGTGGCCCGAGCGGCCCGCCCGCGGGCCGAGCGGCCCGGTGAGCGGGCCGAGCGGCCCGGTGAGCGGCCCGAGCGGCCCGGCCCGCGGCCCGAGCGGCCCGGTGAGCGCAGCGAACAAGAGCGGGAAACGCAGCGCAGCGAACAAGAGCGGGAAACGCAGCGAAGCGAACAAGAGCGGGAAGCACCACGCGACGAACCTCGCGCTATCACGTTCTTTGAGCTTGTCGGCGACACTGTCTGGGGTGCGACCGGGGCGATGCTCCGTCAACTTCTGACGATTGCAACCGGAGTTGAAGACGCGGCCAACACAGACGGCACAGCCAACGCCAGGGTTGTAGTCGGGTGAGCGCGGTTGTGACGAACTCACAGTCGGAGGGGACTGAGACGGTTCTCGTGGTCGACTTCGGTGCTCAGTACGCCCAGTTGATCGCTCGGCGGGTGAGGGAGGCCAAGGTCTACAGCGAGATAGTGTCGCCGACGATCACCGCCACCGAGATCGCAACCAAGAACCCCACGGGGATAATTCTCAGTGGAGGCCCAGCCTCGGTTCATGTTGAGGGCGCGGTCCTGATCGATCCGGAGGTTTACGACCTGGGCGTTCCCATTCTCGGGATCTGCTACGGCGCGCAGATGATCGCCCAGCAGAGGGGCGGACGGGTGGATCACAGCGGTCGCGGCGAGTACGGCCGGACCACGATGTCGCTCGACACCGACGGCGGTTGCCTGCTCGGGGGCACTCCCGCGACCCAGCAGGTGTGGATGAGCCATTTCGACGCGATCGTGGAACCGCCGAGCGGTGTCGCTGCGACGGCGTCCACCTCGGCTGCCGCCGTAGCTGCTTTCGAGGACCGCGATCAGAAGCTCTACGGCGTGCAGTTCCACCCTGAGGTGATTCACACCACCCACGGCCAGCATGTGTTTGAGCGGTTCCTAGTCGATGCCTGCGGGAGTTCCGGCTCCTGGACGATGGACTCGATCATCGACACGGCCGTCGCCGAGATCCGTCAACAGGTCGGTGACGAGTCGGCTATCTGCGGGCTCAGCGGAGGAGTCGATTCTGCGGTCGCCGCGGCGCTCGTACACAAGGCGATCGGTGATCAGCTCACCTGCGTTTTCGTCGACACCGGGCTGATGCGCCTCAACGAGGGCGACCAGGTGGTTGAGACGTTCGAGCGCAACTTCGGAGTTCGGCTCATGCACGCGCAGGCGCAGGATCGGTTCTTCGATGTTCTGGCCGGGATCACCGAGCCGGAGGCGAAGCGGAAGGCTATCGGGGAGTTGTTCATTCGTGTCTTCGAAGGGGCACAGGCTCAGGCCGGGGAGGCCCGCTTCCTGGTTCAGGGGACGCTGTATCCCGACGTGATCGAGTCGGGGGGAAAGCACGCTTCGGTGATCAAGAGCCATCACAATGTCGGCGGGATTCCCGACGACATCGAATTCTCTCTGGTGGAACCGCTGCGGAGCCTGTTCAAGGACGAGGTTCGCCAGGTCGGCCGCGAATTGGGCCTTCCCGATGAGATCGTTGAACGCCAACCGTTCCCGGGGCCGGGCCTCGGCGTCCGCATCATCGGCGAGGTCACACCCGACAAGGTTGCGACCCTTCAGTTGGCGGATTTCATCGTCCGCGAGGAGTTGCGCAACGCCGGACTCGAAAGGCTGATCTGGCAGTCCTTTGCCGTGCTTCCGGACATCCGCACCGTGGGTGTGATGGGTGACGAGCGCACCTACGGGCGCCCGGTGATCATCCGGGCGGTCACCAGCGAGGACGCCATGACCGCAGATTGGGCGCGCATCCCGCACGAGGTGTTGGAGGTGATGAGCAGCCGCATCATCAACGAGGTTCCCGGCGTGAACCGTGTCGCCTACGACATCACGTCAAAGCCGCCCGGCACTATTGAATGGGAATAGGGCGAACGGAATAGAGCGAATGGGAATACGGCGAATGGCACCCGAGCGAACGGGAACGGCAGGTGGCTGAGCCGGGAGCGACTGAGATCACGCCTCGACCCGCGAGCGGGCGGGTGTTCGAGCGCGGGCGCCGGGTGCGGCTCGCTGACGTCGATCCGCGGGGCCGATGTCGGCTGGACGCGCTTGTGCGGCACCTGCAGGATGTCGCTCGCGACGATTCCGCCGACAGCAACCTGACGAACCCGATGAACTGGATCGTGCGGCGCACAATGGTGGAGGTTCGCACCGCTCCCGTCTTTCAAGAATGGATCGAGTTGTCAACCTGGTGCAGCGGCTACGGCAGCCGCTGGGCCGAGCGACGCACCCAGGTCCGCGGGCAGCGGGGGGCCGACGTCGAAGCGGTCACCGTCTGGGTCCACATCGACCGCAAGACCCTGCGACCGGCGAGGCTCAACGACGACTTCTTCGAGATCTGGGGTGAGAGCGCGGGCGACCGCCGGGTCACAGCCCGCACGACTCTGCCCACAGCGGCACCCGACCATGCAAATGATGACCCGTGGCCTTTGCGCTTCACCGATCTCGACCTGCTCGGACACGTGAACAACGCTGCCCAGTGGGCGCCGGTGGAACAGGCGCTGCACCTGTCGGGATGGACGTCGGGATCAATCCGGGCTGAACTCGAGCACGGACCCGGTGTCGAGCCCGACAGCGAGGTGCGCCTGCGTTGGCAGGCTTGCGACGGCGGCGTTGACACCTGGCTGACAACCGACGGGGTCACGGGCAGCGCAGCGCGGGTCCGACCTCTCGATACCACCGCCCAGTGATAGCCGGGGAGTTTGATTGTCGAAATGTCAGGTTCGGGTGAGTTGATGGTCGCCTGCTCATTGTTTCGTGGACGCGGTCATGATGCCTCTAGCAGTTGTTTGAGCTCGGTCATGGTGCGTGATCCTTTGAGTCGGTTGCATGACGAACAGAGGAGCTGGAGGTTGTCGTCTGCGTCCAGTCCACCTTTGCTGCGCGGAATGATGTGGTCGAGGTCGAAGTCGTCGTAGTACTTCTTGCGATGACACCCTGGACATGGCCTGCGGTCGCCAGTCCCTAGTTCCGCCCATCGGATCGCGCGTATCCGTGGCGAACGAGTGGGATAGTCCGGATCGGTGCGTTTTGGGGGCCTCGGGGGTAGGTGCAACGCGGGTAAGCCGTCGCGCAATCCGTCAAGATCAACGTTGTGAACAGCGGCATCGGATTCGTCTTGGAGTCGTTTTTGTGTGATCCCTATAGCCACTTCGTCGATGTCAATGCCGGCCCAATGTCGGCCTAGCCGTTCGGCGGCAACCATTGTTGTGGCGCACCCACAGAAGGGGTCGAGCACCATGTCGCCGGGGTTTGAGGACGCTGCGATAAAGTGTTCGTAGAGAGCGAGCGGTTTTTGAGTCGGCCATCCGGTGCGTTCCTTGCCCGACACTGGGGGTATGTGGGTGATGATGTCGCTGGCGGGGTTACCCTGCTTAGTTGACAAGTAACTCTTGTACCGCGGGTTGTTCGTCTTGCTCCAGTAGAGCAAGCCAGCAGCATCAAGCGCAGCACATTTGGCGAGAACGTCACGCTGTTCGTAGTCCTGGGGTAGCTTCGCTGCGGCGGCGGGTGGAAACTTGTCACGGCGCGGTGGGGACCATGCGCGCCCTTTTGATGGCTCCGCTCCCATGAACGGCTCGTAGGCCATTGGTCCTCCAGGCTTGCCGCCTGTCAAAGGTTGTGTCTGGTACGGTCCTAGACCATCACCGTCATCATGGCTATAGTTCTTGCGGATGTACTCGGGGTCGTGGGGTTGATATTGCTGGTTCCACACGAAGTCAACCGACTTGGTGTAGTAGAAGATTCGGTCGCTGTCGCGGGCGTAGCGCTGGGTTCCCAACGACTTTGTACTCGTACGTTTCCAGACGATTTCGTTTCGGAACCTACTGGATCCAAAAATGCAGTCGCATAGCTGTTTCAGGTAATGCGACGCGTGTGGGTCGCAATGCAGATACATCCCGCCGGTGGGCTTCAGGACGCGCTCGATCTCAATCAGTCGCAGCGCCATGAACGCCAGGTACGCCTTCATCGGCTCACCCGCTGACTCAGCGCCGACGATGGTGTGGAACAGTTGAGGATCGGCGGCTTCTTGCAGTTCGGTCCACTCGGTCTTCATGCTGTCCATTGACCAGGTGTCGTCGAACCTCGCTCCCGCGGCTTTCGATCCGAGCGGCGCGTTGTACATGCGTTTGGAATTGAACGGCGGGTCTAAGCAAACCAGATCAATGCACGCCGAGTCGATGCCGCGCAGCACCTTCAGGTTGTCGTCGATCCACAGAGTGCGGTTCAAGAAGTTCGGATCCGAGTGCGTGGTCATGCTGCGAACGTCACGTTGTCGGGCCGGCGCCGGTCGACAAGCCATGCTTCAGCGGCTTCGTCATCGGGAAACAGGTCGAACAGCGCAATGATGGCCATGCCTCCGCAATGGTACTTGCCAGATGCTGTCTTGGTCATGACACTATCGTCAGGCAGGGGTGTGACAATCGAATCGCATCAGACCAGCGCCTTGGCATCGTCCGATACCCCCCCCCCCAAAAAAAAAGAAGCGAATCACGCGGAGGTCAATGCTGGTCGTCGGTACCCGACAACGTGAAGCGCAGCAGGCCGTCCTCGTCGCGGCGAACGTCGCCGTCACCGATGAGACGCAGATGTTCGAGGTGGGCGTAGGTTTCGCTGGCGGCCATCTCCCCCCAGGAACGCTCTCTGAACAGCACCTTCATCCAAGCTTCCACCGGTGCGTCTCGATGCTCGCCGGCGGCGTCGCGCAACAGCTGCAAACGGTCCGCATGATGCTCCTGAATGTGGCCGCAGCGACCCGCCAGATCCTCGAAGGGATGTCCATGAGCCGGTAATACACAGGTGAGATCATCCAAACCTGCCACCTTGTCGAGCGAGGCGAAGAACGTCGCAAGGGGGTCTCCCAGATTCGGGTTTCCGGCTATGTGAGGGGTGATCGTGGGCAGGACATGATCCCCAGACAGCAGCACTCCGTGTTCGGGGTCGAACAGGCACAGATGGTCGAAGGTGTGACCGGGGGTGTGGACAGCGAACCAGTCCCGATCGGCGAGTCGCACAGGGTCGCCGTCGGCGACTCTGATGGTGGGGTGAGGCGCGAGGAAGCGACGGTGACCGGCCGGGTCCATGTGGAGCCATTTGAGCATCACTTCATCCGGCGGGGGTTGGCGAACCTCTCCCCAGGGGGTCCGTTCGGATTCGGTGATCCGCTGTTTCCAGAGTTCGACGATCGCCTCGTCGTCGAGTTCGAGCAGTTCGGTGTCGAGATCGTCACCGGCGTCGAGGATCCGACTGTGGAACGCCTCGTGGGTGAGCACCTCGGCTCCGGCGACCTCTCGAAGCTGGTCGCTCCCCCCGAAGTGGTCCGGATGACTGTGAGTCACCACCACCGTGTGAACCCGTTCGACAGGAATACCCGCTGTTCTGAGGCGATCCATCAGCGCCTGCCACGACTCCTCACCTGGGAGTCCCGGGTCGACGAGAGCGACACCGTTCGCGTCTTCGAGGGCGTAACAGTTCACATGGCCCAGCCCAGGCATGGATATCGGCAACTGCATCCGCAAGACTCCGGGTGCGACTTCAAGAACTTCTGTCGACGCAGGTTCCTGTTCCTGTTTGCGGTACACCGTTTTCGTCACCCTGGCACCCTAGAGGACTCCCGCAGCACCGGCTAACCCGGAGAGAACAGCACTGCTCGATAGTGGCGCAGTTCCTCCAGGCTCTCGCGAATGTCGTCCATGGCCCGGTGGCCGGTGGCCTTCTTGGGGGCGGACTCCAGAGCTTCAGGATTCCAGCGACGAGCGAGTTCCTTGACGGTTGAGACGTCAACTGAGCGGTAGTGCAGGAAATCCTCGATCTCGGTGAGGTGTTTGGCGAGGAAACGACGGTCAGTTCCGATCGAGTTGCCGCAGAGCGGAACCGTTCGAGCTTTTTCGATGTGCTGCTTCAAGAAGGCCAGAGTCTGCGCTCCGGCTTCGGCAAGGGTCACTGTCGAGCTTCGAACCGCTTCGAGCAGTCCGCTCTTGGTGTGCATCTTCACCACGACCTCTCCCATGCCGGTCAGATCCTCCTCGCCGGCATGGATGATCAGGTCAGGTCCCTCGGCGATCAATTCAAGGTTGTCGTCGGTGATGAGGGTTGCGATCTCCAAGATCGTGTCTCGGTCGGGATCCAGTCCCGTCATTTCCAGATCCATCCAGGCGAGCATGGTCTCAGCGTACGTCGGTGAGGGCCTTACTGAACCGGATCGCTCCGGTATCGGTGTCGACACGCAGTTCGTCGACGAATTCACGGGTGGCGTCGCCGAAGAGCCGAGCAGCTGTTTCAGGCACGCGTGCGGGGTCGGTGCGCCTGGCTTCGAACTCGAAGCGGTTGTCCGCGATACGAAAGATCACCTCGATGAACGAGTCCGCTTCGGATGGCGCTCTGTTTGGCGCGTCCGCTGGGTTCTCGGGTCCGTCCAGCCCGTCGAGCAGCATGATCATCGCCTTGTCCATCGCCGACCGCAGATCGTCTATCTCCACGAACCCCATGCCGCCTCGGATGGCCAACGAGGCGGCTCCCATTCGTACAATCGGCGCGTACGGGGCAAGTGCAGGGATCCGCAGAAAAACATCCTCGGCGTAGGGGGAAGCCACAGCGGTCAGTATCTCACGACAAGAGCGGTTTGGCCGACGGTAGCCTTGCTGGTCGTGGCACTCCTCGTTCAGAAGTTCGGCGGCACCTCGGTCGGCGACCCGGATCGCATCCGTGAGGTCGCCGACTACGTGGCGCGCAGCCACAGGCGAGGCAACCAGGTCGTGCTTGTCGCCTCGGCGATGGGCAAGGAGACCGACGAGCTTCTGCGTCTGGCCAATCACGTGTCCAGAACGCAACCGGGCCGGGAGATGGACATGCTCATCACCGGAGGTGAGCGCAAAGCCTGCGCGCTGGTGTCGATGGCCTTGCATGATCTCGGGGTCGAATCGGACTCGTTCACCGGCAGCCAGGCCGGGTTCCTGACCGATTCGACCCATCAGAACGCCAAGATCCTCGAGTTGCGCCCCGATCGGATCCGCGAGGCGCTCGACGCTGGTCGCGTGCCTGTGGTCGGAGGTTCGCAGGGAGTTTCGACCGACAACAACGTCACGTTCCTGGGCCGCGGCGGTTCCGACACCACAGCAGTGGCGCTCGCCCACGCTCTCGACGCGGATGCTTGCGAGCTCTACACAGATGTTCCCGGCGTGTTCACCACCGATCCGCGGCTGGTGGCCGACGCCCAGAGGATCGATCAAATCTCATTCGACGAACTGCTCGAGATGACCGCTACCGGCTGCCCCAAGCCGGCGATGCGTTCTGTGGAGTTGGCCCGGGCCTACGGGGTGAAGCTGCATGTGCGCAGCGCGTTCTCGTGGGTTCCAGGCACTTGGGTGACCGAGGAGGGTCCCATGGAAGGTGCACTGATTTCTGCGGTGACGCACGACACCAGCGAGGCGAAGATGACCGTCTCGGGGGTGATCGACCGTCCGGGCGTGGCAGCTCTGCTGTTCCGCACGTTGGCGAACGCTGAGGTCAATGTCGACATGATCGTGCAGAACGTGTCGGAACAGGGTCACACCGATATCAGCTTCACTGTGCCCCACGACCAGGTTCAAGCGGCCTTGGGGGCGGTCGACTCGATTCTCGAGTCTCTCGGCGCGGCGGGAGTCGTGGCCGACGATGCGATCGCTCGGGTCAGCCTCATCGGGGCCGGCATGAAGACCAATCCGGGTGTTGCGGCCACCATGTTCGAGACTCTTTCCGACAACAACATCAACATTGAGATGATCTCGACCTCGGCGATTCGGGTGTCGTGCGTGGTTCGTGAGGCCCAGGTCGAGCAGGCGGTGGCGAAACTCCATGCCGCTTTCGAGCTGCATATTGCCCCTGAGGAACGCACCCACATCTGATGGCTGAGCCGACTGCCGAGCCCACCGACGAGCCGACCGCCCAGCCGACTGCCAACGCGCCCACAGACGAGCCGACTGCCGAAACAAGGCCGCGTGGATGCCGGCCGCTCGGCGCGCGACCGGTGGCTCTGGTGACGGGGGCGAGCCGCGGCTTGGGCAAGGCCATCGCCCTGGCTCTGGCGGATGCCGGCTTCGAACTCGCGATCGGCGCCCGCACCCTCGTCGACGGGGATCGCCGCCTTGAGAGCGATGACAGCATTGTTGTGCCGGGCGGGCTGGACACGACCGCTGCTGGGATCGAAGCTGCCGGCGGACGGGCGTTGTCGCTGTACATGGACGTCCTCGACCGGGCCACCGTCGAAGCCGCGGTGCATCGCACGGTCGCCCACTATGAGCGACTCGACGTTGTCGTCAACAACGCCATCTACCAGGGACCCGGTGCGATGCTGGAGTTCATGGATCTGACCGACGAGCAGATCAAGAACCTGTTTGAAGGCAACCTGTTCGCTCAGCTGGCAGTGCTCCATGCGGCACTGCCGACCATGATCGCCGCTGGCGGAGGGACTGTCGTCAACATGATCTCGGCCACCGCATACACGACTCCTTCCAACCGGATCGGTTCCGGCGGCTGGGGCATGGGCTACGCCATGACCAAGGCGGCCTTCGAGCGTGTCGCGCCGTTGCTTGAGGTTGAGCACGGCGCTGACGGGATCCGAGCTTTCAACATCGATCCGGGTCATGTGGCCACCGAACGCCAGATCGCGTCCGGGCGCGCCAAGCAGTACGAGGGCAACTTCACGGCCGGGACACCTCAACAGATCGGCGCGGCTGTCGCCTGGTTGTGCACCGATCCCGCTGCCGAGCAGCACCGCGGCCAGATCGTGCTGGCCCAGAAACTCACCCACGACCACGGCCTGCTGTAGTAGTGGCCCGAAGTGGGCCATTAGTGGCTACAATTGGACCAATGGTGCATGTCGAGTTGGAACGGATCGAAGCCCTGGAACTTCTGGGCATGGTTCTCGCCCACCTCAACAACTCCGAAGCGGTCGGTGATCTGTCACCGAGGGTGCCGACACTGATGACGATCCGCGACAAGTTGGCCATCGGCCTGAGGGAGATGCAATGAGTTACAGCGAATCTGAGGTTTCTGCAGTTGATGCCGCAATCGACAAGTACCGGGGCGGCCTCGACAATGAGGTCGGGGCCGCGCTGGCCGTGGTCGGCTTCAGCGCTGAGCGAGCGGACAAAGAGGCCGCGATCAGAGATGACATGATCCGCGTCGCGCACCGTGTCGGCGCATCACTCCGCCAGATCGCCGAGGTGTCCGGACTCGGGCGCAAGACAGTGACCGACATCGTCGGCGCAGACCGAACACGGGCCTAGCCGACAAACCTGCTGTCGCGTCGCGCTTCGCAGCGGCACTACACTCGCCTTGACTACGAGGGAGAAGCAGTGCATTCCGAAGAGCCGACCTGGTCGTTGGGCATCGAAGAGGAGTATCAGCTCGTCGAGCTCGACACGGGGGCCCTCGTCGCCAAGCAGCCTCCGGGCCTGCTGGAGAAGGTGGCGGACCTCCGCCACGGTCTGGTGGCCAGGGAGCTGTTCAGTTCACAGCTCGAGATCGCCACGGGGATCTGTACCGATATGAAGTACCTCCGTGCCGACGTCGGTCTGCTGCGTTTGGCTGTGACGGAGGCCGCGGCCGAGTACGGGTTGGCGCCGATCGCCGCTTCGACTCATCCGTTCGCACGCGTGAACCAGCTCGAGTACAGCGAAGGGGAGCGTTACCAGGCTCTGGTCGAGGATCTGCAGGGGGTGTCGCGGCAGTTGGTCATCTCGGGATTGCATGTCCATGTGGGCATCGAGGATCCGGAACTGCGGATCGACTTGATGAACCAGGTCTCGTACTTCCTGCCGCATCTGCTTGCCCTGTCGACCTCGTCGCCCTTCTGGGAGGGCCGCGACACGGGTCTGCGGAGCTACCGCACAACCTTGTTCGCGACCCTGCCGCGCACCGGTTTCCCCGACAAGTTCGATTCGTGGTCGGAGTTCCGGCGCCATGTGGACGTGCTGGTGAATGCCGGGATCATTGAGGATTCCAGCAAGGTGTGGTGGCATATCCGCCCGTCGGAGCGTTATCCCACTCTGGAGATGCGGGTCGCCGACCTGCCCGCGAAGATGGAGGACACCATCTGCATCGCCGCTCTGTACGTCTGTCTGTTGAGGATGCTCTGGAGGCTCAAGCTGGAGAATCGACGTTGGCGCAGCTATTCCAACTTCCTGTTGTCGGAGAACCTGTGGAGGGCTCAACGGTACGGGATCGGTGGTGACCTGATCGACTTCGGCAAGGGCGAGTTGGTGCCGTTCGTGGAGTTGGCGGCGGAGCTCGTCGAACTGGTCCGGCCCGACGCCGAGGTTTTGAACTGTGTCGCCGAGGTGGAGCACGCGCTCACGATCTGCGAGCGCGGCTCCTCCGCGGATCGCCAACTGGCGGCGTACCACAGTGCGCTCGCCGAGGGCGCGTCTGAAGACGAGGCGCTTCGGGCCGTCGTCGAGGCACTGGTCGCCGACACGATCGCCCCTCCCGAGATCTAACCGGGGGTTTCGTTTCTCGGACCCTCGACGGGTCGGGGCTCAGGTTGTGGTTTCAGGCGATTGGCGCGTCGTGCAGCATCGACGAGAGTGGCCTCGATCTGAGCGTTGATCGAGCGGAACTCGTCGTTGGCCCATATCTCGTAGGCGTCGTACAGCTCCTGTGGGATCCGGAGCAGGTACTGCTTGCGTTGCCGGGCCATGCAGCCTTTCTGAGGTCTACCGGTTGAGCGTGCCGACGTTGACGACGGGATTGGTGGGACTGTCGCTGGCGATCACGGTCATGAGGTTCGAGGCGAACGTGGCCTTGCGGTCGGCGTCGAGGGGGATGGTCTGCTCGCCGTTGTCTCCCTCTTCGAGCCCGCGGACTGCGTCGCGAACCATCAGCACCGCGCCGTTGACGATTTCTTTGCGCGCCGCCACGATGGCGGCGGCTTGTTGTCGGCGAAGCATGGCTTCGGCGATCTCGGGTGCGTAGGCGAGGTCGGTGATTCGAGCTTCGAGTATCTCAACCCCCGCGTCATCGGCTCGTTCCTGCAGTTCGACCAGCAGGTGCGCATTGACTTCGCTGGTGGCACCGATGAGGGTGGTGACGTCGGCCTCTTCGAACGCGTCGTATGGGTAGGAGCGCGCGAGCTGGCGGACCGCTGACTCGGACTGGGTGTGGACGTAGGACCTGAAATCGTCGACACCGAATACGGCGCGGGCGGTGTCGACGACTCTCCACACGACCACAGCCGCGATCTCGATCGGATTGCCTCGGGCGTCGTTCACCTTGGAGGTCTGGGTCGTGAAGTTGCGGACCCGCAGCGACACTTTCTTCGACATGTACAGCGGATTTGCGATTCGCAACCCCGGTCTGGTGTCGGTGCCACGGTAGTCCCCGAAGAACATCAGAACCGCGCCCTGGTTGGGTTGCACCATGTAGAAGCTGATCGACACGACAGCCACCGCCACCGACAAGAAGATTGCCACGAAGATCATCGCGAGGCTGGCGACGATTCCGCCGAACACGTAGAGCAACACCGACGCGATGAGCATCAGCACATCAATGGCGAGCCACAGCACACCGGAGTGCGACCGGCTTGAGGTTTCGTTGAGTTGATCCATTAGTTTCCCTTCGACTTGAGTTTCACTATCATAGTGATATCATATTGCTATCCGCACGGCAACACACGTTAGCAGGCTGACGGAGTTCACGCGCACTTGAGTTGACCGGTATTCAATCGTCAGACCCACCAAGATTGCTTGCCGGCGGTGCCCATAGACGATACGTTATAGACATGTCGAGTGTCGAAGACCGGGTGGCCGGTGCATTGTTGATATCGGCTCGAATGCGGGCCGGGTTGTCGCAGACCGCGTTCGCGGATTTGATCGGGTTGGCGCAGCCAACTTTGTCCGCGTACGAGTCAGGAAAGCGTCAACCGACGTTGCCGACACTGTTGGGCATGTTGGCCAAGGCCGGGTTTGATCTCCGCCTTGAGATGGTGGAGCGCGATGGCCATGATGAGGTGCTCGCCAAATGGGAGCAGTCGCTTGATGAAGCGGCTCGTGATCGGCTCCGTGGACAGGGATATCACTTGCTTAGCGATGCCGTCTGAACTCGACGACGATCATGTCGAGCCTCGCTAGGGTTTGGCCTCGGAACCTGTACGGTACGGTCTGTGGCTGAGATACATGGGACTTGTGAGGTCGGGTTTGAAGGCGTGCGAGATGCGTTCTCGACCAATTTCGACGAGGGCGATCTGGGTGCTTCGTGTGCGGTGGTTCACCGGGGTGAGCTGGTAGTCGATCTTTGGGGCGGACATCGAGACGTCGCCGCAACGAAACCGTGGGAACGCGACACGATTGTCAACGTCTGGTCGACCACCAAGATGATGGCCGCACTGTGCGTGTTGGTCCTGCACGACCGGGGCGCGTTGTCGGTGGACGATCCCGTCGCGGCGCACTGGCCGGAGTTCGCGGCCGCCGGCAAAGAGGCGGTCCTCATTCGTCACCTGATGAGCCACACCGCCGGGCTTCCGGGTTTCGATCCGCCGATCACCACAGAGCAGATGTACGACTGGGACCACTGCTGCGCCAATCTGGCGGCTCAGGCGCCCTGGTGGGAACCGGGCACGGCCTCGGGCTATCACGCATCCACCCAGGGATGGCTGCTCGGTGAGTTGGTGCGCCGGGTGACCGGTCGCACGCTCGGCACGTTCTTTCGCGAAGAGATCGCCGAACCCCTAGGGGCGGATTTTCACATCGGGCTTGCCGACAGTGAGTTCGACCGTGTTGCCGAGATGCGCACGGACGAGGTGGTCGGGATCGGCGACAGTCAGAAACCGATTCCCGCCCGTCAGGCCCGTGGCGAGGCCGAGCATTCCCAGTTCGTCAACACCGATCGCTGGCGCCGCGCCGAGTTCCCCGCCTCGAACGGCCACGGCAACGCCCGCTCGGTTGCTCAGGTCGTCTCCATCCTGGCCCAAGGCGGCGAATCCCAAGGACTCCGGTTCCTCGGCCCGTCCACCATCGAACGGATCTTCGAAGTGCAGGCGTCCGGACCCGACCTGGTACTCGGTTACAACATGAAGTTCGGCATCGGCTACGGCCTCAACTCCGAAGCAATGCCCCTCGGGATCAATGACCACACCCTGTTCTGGGCCGGCTGGGGTGGTTCGATGGCCGTGGTGGACGTCGAGAACTCACTAACGGTCTGCTACGCCATGAACCGCATGATGTCTGACGTGGTTGGGGGGATGAGGGCCGGTCGTGTGATATTCGCCGCGCATGATGCCGGTGCTGCCCTCCGGGCCTAGCGGCCCGTGAGCGAAGCGAACCAGAGCGGAAAGCAACGCGCGGCGCACGACGCCGGGGCTAGGGGACGGGGACCGTTACGGTGTCGGTGCCGCTGCGCAGCACTATGCCGGGGAGTTCGTCGGTGGCCTCACCGTCGATCACGGTCGTGACACCGTTGACCATCACCCGTTTGATGCCGGTGGCCTCGGAGTAGAGACGCTTGCTGTCACCTGGAAGGTCGAACACCAACTCCACGTCGGTGGCACCGACCTCGTCGCTGTCGAACAAAACCAGATCGGCGAAATAGCCTTCGGCGACACGGCCTCGGTCGCGCAGGCCGAAGAGCCGGGCGGGTACGTCGGTGAGGTGCCGGACGGCGTTCTCCATGCTCGTGAGTTGCCGGCCGTGCAGGCAGTCGGCGAGCCATGCCGTGGTGTAGGGGGCGCCTGCCATGCGGTCGAGGTGGGCGCCGGCGTCGGAACCGCCGATCATCACTGCTTCGTGTTCCCACGCCTGTGCCCGCAGACGCCAGCTCTCGGCGTCATCGTCGGTCGGCAGCGGCCACCAGACCGTTCGCAGTTCGTCTTCGAGGGCGATCTCGACCATTGTGTGGAACGCCCGTTTGCCCCGCTCACGGGCAATGTCGCCGACCGTGCGGCCCTTGAGGCCCTCGTTGGCGGCGGAGTAGGTGTCGCCCACCATGTAGTTGTCCCAGCCGGTCAGGCGGGAGAACACTCCCGCCTCGGGGAGCGCCGCTTGATTCTCTAGCCAGGTGACCACCTCGGGGTCCCGCAGCTTCGCCATCCGCTCGGGATATTCGAGGCTGAACACCGTCTTCCACTCCGGGAGCTGGTGCAGCGCGCAGAAAGTCCCGAGGCTCATGTTCATGCCGACCAGGATGGGCATGGTGAGGGCCACGATCTTGGCTCCCTGCGAGTTGGCCTTCTCGCAAGCCGCGATCTGGTTGCGGTACGCCTCGGGGCGGGCCGAGTCGATGGTCAACACGTTCCAGTTGAGCGGCCTCTGCCCTTCGACCGACATTCTGGTCATCAGTTCGACTTCGTCGTCTTCGAATCCGTTGAGGCAGCCGTCGGCCACCCATTCGAGGGTCGTGCCCTCGTGGGCTGCGGTCTCCCGGCAGAGTTCCAGAACTTCGTCTGTGGCGGCCCAACGGCTCGGCACAGGGTTGCCGTCCCAGTCGTTGTGGGTGAACGAGCGGCCGGTCGAGAACCCGAGCCCGCCCGCTTGTATGGACTCTTTGAGCAGCTCGCGCATCTGCTCGACTTGTTGTGCGCTTGCTTCGTGGCCCACCGAGTCGTCTTTCATGACCAGCCGGCGCAGCGCGCAGTGGCCGACCAGGAAGCCGACGTTGATGGCCGTTCCGTTCTCAGCCACACGGTCGAGATATTCGCCGAAGGTGCGCCAGTTCCAGGGCACTCCCAGTTCCAACGCCTCGAGCGCCATGCCCTCGACCTTCACCATCATCTTCTTCAGGTATTCGCCGTCGGATTCGTCGCCGAGCGGGGCGAGGGTGAAGCCGCAGTTGCCTCCGATCATCGAGGTCACGCCGAAGAGGTTCGACGGGGTTGTCCGCGGGTCCCAGAAGATCTGCGCGTCGTAGTGGGTGTGCGGGTCGACGAACCCGGGGCAGACCACGAGCCCGCCGGCATCGACCGTCTCAGCGGCGGGTTCGTCGACTGCGCCGACGGCGACTATCCGGCCGTCGCGAATCCCCACGTCGCCGGGTTCAGCTGCCGCTCCTGTGCCGTCGACGATGGACCCACCTTTGATAATCATGTCGAGCATCGCTTCGTCCTCCTTGCCCTGAACGGCCGCGTGTCGTAGAGCCTTCATGCTATTGCGCGCCGCCCGTCACCGCCCATTCGCATACGAGCGAGCGACCGGGCCCGCGGCGGCCGGACCACGGACTGTCGGGTTTGCGGATCGTTGTTCGATTCGCTCGGCCCCGCTGGGAGCCACCACTTCAACCATGTAGGTTTCCGGCGATGAGCAAACGGACTGACGACCTCCGAGCGGCCATGACAACCGAAGAGAAGGTGGCCATGGTCACGGGTGGCGACATGTGGCACACCCGGGGCGTCGAGCGGCTCGGCATCCCGAAGTTGAAGGTGACCGACGGTCCCAACGGCGCCCGCGGCGACGGACTCATGGGTACCGGCAGCCGCACTGCCTGCATCCCGAGCGGGGCGGCGTTGGGAGCGACCTGGGATCCGGCTCTGGTGGAGGAACTGGGCGGGCTGCTGGGCGACGAAGCGGTGGCCAAGCGGGCTCAGGTGCTGTTGGCGCCCACTATCAACCTGCACCGCTCCCCCAAGGGCGGCCGCAATTTCGAGTGTTACAGCGAGGACCCGATTCTGTCCGGGCGTCTGGCCGCCGCTTTCGTGCGTGGTGTGCAGTCGCGTGGTGTGGCGACGACCGCGAAGCACTTCGTGGCCAACGACTCTGAGTTCGAGCGCAACAGCATCGACACCCGGGTCGATGAGCGAACCCTGCGCGAGTTGTATCTGGTGCCGTTCGAGCATGCGGTGAAAGACGGTGGTTCCTGGGGGGTGATGTCGGCCTACAACAGGCTCAACGGCACGTTCTGCTCGGAGCATCACTGGCTGTTGACCACGGTGCTGCGCGACCAATGGGGTTTCGACGGCTTTGTGGTGACCGACTGGTTCGCGGCGCGTTCCACTGCTGACATGGCGAACGCCGGTTTGAGCTTGGAGATGCCGGGCGAGGGACGCTGGTACGGCGATCTGCTCACGGCTGCGGTCGATGCGGGTGAGGTGTACCCCGACGCCCTGGATCGCATCGCCGGAGACGTCTTGGCGCTCATGGAGCGCACCGGCGCCCTCGACCACGACAACGAGTTTTACGAGTCTGAGCTGGACCGGCCGCGGGATCGGGCCTTGGTTCGTCGTGCCGCGGCGGCCGGTTCGGTGCTGTTGCGCAACGACGGGGTTCTGCCGCTCAACACCGACGGGGTCTCCAAGATCGCCGTCATCGGTCCCAATGCTCTCAACGCCAAGGTGATGGGGGGCGGTTCCGCGCAGGTCAAGGCCTACCGGGCGACCTCTCCGCTGGACGCCCTGAGCGCACGCCTGCCCGGCGTCGAGGTGGTCTGGGAGAAGGGTTGCGACATCGACCGCACGTGTCCGGCGTTGACGAAGCCGCTGGTGCAGGGGCCGGTGACGGTCGAGTACTTCGACGGTTTCGACCTCGGCCGCCCCGCCGCTCCCGAAACCGGGAACCAAGAAACCGGGAACCAAGAAACCGGGGACCAAGAAACCGGGAACCAAGAAACCGGGAACCAAGAAACCGGGGTCCGAGCGAACCCGGCAAAGGCCACGATCAAGGCGAGCAGCTTCGATTTCACGGCGTTCGGTGAGCCCGCTTCGGGGGTGTCTGCTGAGTCCTACTCGCTGCGGGCGACGGCAACGGTGGTGCCGACGACGACCGGGGTACACGAGTTCAGGCTGGTTCAGTGCGGGCGGGCCCGGGTGTCGGTCGACGGCGAGGTCGTGCTGGACGCGACCGAGGGAGACTATCCGCGGGGCAGCGATTTCTTCGGATTCGGCACCGACGAGATAGTCGCGGAGGTGGATCTGGTCGAGGGGCGGCAGATCGAGGTGGCCGCAGAGTTCTCCAACCGCGATTCGATGTTGCTGTCAGGCATGAGGCTGGGTCTGCTTTCGACCGTTGAGGAGGATCTGCTGGGACGGGCCGTGGCCTTGGCCGCCGCCAGCGACGTGGCGGTCGTGGTGGTCGGCACCAACGACGATTGGGAGACCGAAGGGCGGGACCGTGACCTGTGGGAGCTGCCCGGCGACCAGCCCGAGTTGATTCGCCGTGTGGCGGCCGCCAATGAGCGGACCG
The DNA here is from genome assembly GCA_965116485.1 of Acidimicrobiales bacterium. Classification (GTDB taxonomy): domain Bacteria; phylum Actinomycetota; class Acidimicrobiia; order Acidimicrobiales; family Aldehydirespiratoraceae; genus VXYK01. Next base: position 795,102 of record OZ220692.1, on the reverse strand, counting down.
TCGTGATACTCAACGTCGGTGCGCCCCATGACCTGTCTTGGCTCGACGATCCTGCCGCGGTGCTCTCTGTCGGTTTCGGTGGTCAGGAGCTCGGCGATGCGATCGTCGACATGCTGCTCGGCGAGGTCGAGCCGAGCGGGCGGGCGCCTACCACTGTCGGCGCTCGTTACGAGCATTTCGGTGCTTACCCGAACTACCCGGGTGAGAACTCGGTGGTCCGCTACGGCGAGGGTTTGTTCACCGGTCACCGTTTCCACGACGCCATGGGGATCGAGCCCGCCGTCGAGTTCGGGTTCGGCTTGTCCTACACGACTTTCGATATGTCGGAGCCGCGTCTTGGTTCCGGATTGGACGCTGTGTCCGGATCGAGCGCGCCCACGGGCGGTTCGGTGAGCGTTGAAGTTGATGTGACCAACACCGGCGAGCGGCGCGGATCCGAGGTCGTGCAGGTGTATGTCGAACCGTTGAACCCCGAGGTTGCCCGTCCTGTGCGGGAGTTGAAGGCGTTTGAGAAGGTGGTGCTCGACCCCGGTGAGACGGCCACGGTCGTGCTTGTTCTGGAGCCCCGGGCCTTCGCCTACTACGACGTCGGCGATCCGTTCTGGGCTGAGTTGAGCAACGCCGGCCCGGTACCCGTCGATGGAGAGGCGCTTCACCGGACCGAAGCCGGCTGGTACGTCGACCCGGGCGGCTACCGGATCGTCTCTGGCCGTTCTTCCCGCGATTTCTCGGGTTCGGTGGTGCTCACGCTGACGGGCGACGCAGCCCGACTCGACACTTGATCTGGCCCCGCCGAAATCCGCGCGATTTACGACAAATGGTGTAGCTGATCGCGCAGATTTCGGGGCGGCTAGGATCAGACAACCCGAGGAGGAACTGACGATGCTGTTTCGACGCGACAAGCAGACCATGCCCACCCCCGCCGAGGCGCTTGCGGGGCGGCCCGAGGCGCTGCCGGTGCAGGACGAGCATCTCGTTCTGGGCACGCCGCTGGAGGGCCCCTATCCCGACGGTTTCGAGACCGCCATGTTCGGACTCGGCTGTTTCTGGGGCGCTGAGCGTTTCTATTGGCAGCTCGACGGCGTCTACACGACTGCGGTGGGGTACGCGGGCGGCTATACGCCGAACCCGTTCTACGAGGAGGTCTGCACCGGGCGGACCGGGCACAACGAGGTGGTCTTGGTTGTGTTCGACCCCGATGTGGTCGGCTATGAGGACCTGCTCGCGGTCTTCTGGGAGGTGCATGACCCCACACAGTTCATGCGCCAGCACAACGACGTCGGCACCCAGTACCGCAGCGAGATCTACGTCTATAGCGAAGCCCAGCGGGCCGCGGCGGTCGCGAGCCGCGACAAGTATCAGGGGCTGTTGAACGAAGCCGGGTACGGTGAGATCGCCACCATGGTGGTGGACGCGCCGGTCTTCTATTTCGCTGAGGAATACCATCAGCAGTATCTCCACCGGAACCCTGGGGGCTACTGCAATCACGGCGTCTGCCAGGTCAGATACGCCTGAGGGCCCGCTCGCCGGGCTGACAGCCGATCACAGGGCCCGCCGATCACAGGGCCCGCCGATCACAGGGCCCGCCGATCACAGGGCCCGCCGATCGCAGGACCTGCCGATCGCTGGGCCGTGCCGGATCAGATCGACTGGGGTGGGAATCCGGGGCCTTCGTGGTCCTTGCCGTCCATGTTGGCGTTGAGTCGGGCTTTGCCCATCAGCTCCGCCATGACGGGCCCGAGTTCGGTCGGATCATCGGGTTGTACGGCGGTCGGGCCGAGGTGCCAGCCTTCGGCGATGCCGAGGTGGCGCCCGCGGATGTCGAAGACCCTGCCGGTGACCTTGCCCGCCTCGGGGCTGGCCAACCAGGTGGTGAGCACCGCGATCCAGCGTGGTGACATGGCCTCCATGGCCGCCTCCGAGAGGTTCTCTGCTCCGCCCATCAGCGGCAGCGTCAATCGGGAGACGGCTGTGGGCGCCAGGCAGTTGACCGTGACGCCGTATTTGACGAGTTCCTGGGCGGTGATGATCGAGAAGGCCGCGATGCCGGCTTTTGCGGCGCCGTAGTTCGACTGGCCGACATTGCCGTAGATGCCCGAGGGCGAAGCGGTGTTGATGATGCGGCCGTATGCCTCGCCACCGGACTTGACTTGGGCCCGCCAGTGGACGGCCGCGTGGTGCGAGGGGCCGAACGTGCCTTTGAGGTGGACTCCGATCACTGCGTCCCAGTCGTCTTCGCTCATGGAGAACACCATGCGGTCACGCAGGATTCCGGCGTTGTTGACGACGATGTTGATGTCACCGTAGGTGTCGATTGCCTGGTCGATCATCGCCTTGGCATCGTCGAAGGAGGCCACGTTGCCGCCGTTGACGACAGCCTCGCCGCCGGCCGCCTCGATCTCCGCCACGACTTCTTGTGCCGGGGTCAGGTCTCCGCCCCCGCCGAATTCGTCGCCGCCGAGATCGTTGACGACTACTTTGGCGCCGTGTTCGGCCATCATGATGGCGTGGTCGCGGCCGATGCCGCGGCCTGCGCCGGTGATGAGAGCGACCTTGCCCTCGAGAAGCTTGCCCATATCCCCTCCGGGGTCGGAACCTGAAAAAACTGACAGGAAGTTGAAAGTGAACGGTCGTTAGCGTGCCACGCTCAACGACAAACGACTACCTCCGGGTCCAACCTGGTACGGCCAACCTGGGCGAGACTTGCTTCTGGGTCGGACTCAGCCCGGTCACCAGCCGCGGGCCACCCATTCGTCGAAGCTCGGGATCTCGTTGCCGATGGTTGTGTCGGCGCCGTGGCCCGGCAGCACGATCGTGTCTGCGTCGAACACCCGGAACATGCGGTCTTCGATGCTGCGCAGGATGGTTGGAAAGTCTCCGCCTTCGAAGCTGGTCGCTCCTGGTCCGCCGGGGAAGAGCGTGTCGCCGGTGAACAGCAGGGGTGTGTCGGCCACGCTGAACGACATTGATCCCGGTGTGTGTCCCGGCGTGTGATGAGTGTGGATTCGGAGGCGGCCGACCTCGATCACCGACTCGTCGGTGAGGAGGTAGTCGTAGCTCGGCAGCATGGCGGCGTCTTCAGCGGTCACCCCGACTTTGTAGCCGGCTTCGCGCACGGCGGGCACCGCCTGGATGTGGTCCCAGTGGCCGTGTGTCTCAAGCACGGTGCGCACGTCGAGCGCTTGGCACAGCTCCAGCAGTCGCTCGTGCTCGTTGGCTGCGTCGAGCAGTACACCCTCCCCGGTTTCTCGACAGCGAACCACGAACACGTTGTTGTCGACGGGGCCGACGACGAGGCGGTGAACCTCGACGCGGCTGTCGGACCAGTGCAGTGTTGAAGTTGAAGCAGACGAGTCTGGGGCGGGCGCGGTCACACGAAGATCGTAGCGGCAGCGCTTTCCTCAGGCGGCCGATTCGCCTTCGACGCCCAGATCCGCCGGTTCGTACTCGACGCTCAACTCCCTTGGTTCGTCTTCGACGCTCAACTCCCTTGGTTCGTCTTCGACGAAACGAAGAACGTTGCCGAGGGGTACTCCAACAGCGCCGCAGTTCCAGCAGACGTCCGCGCTGGTGCCTCTCCAGGTGACGTCACAACCGATGCAACGCAGCGGTTTTTCGACTCCGGGGGCGGCCGTTGGGACTGAGACTAGGTCGGTCACAGAAGTCACACTATGCACACCCGGTATTGCGATTGGGTGATACCCCCGAACGAGTCGTCGGATTTCGGGCGTCGCGCTCTAGCCTGCGTTGAGCAGAATCAGGAGAAATTCATGGCCCCAACCCCCTGTCCCAACAGCGACGGTTCAAGTCCCAAACGTCAGCGCTTCGACGAACCGCCGCAGATGTGCATCGATCCGGCCAAGAGCTACACAGCAAATATGGAGACCTCGCTGGGCTCGATGACCATCCACCTCGACACCGCATCGGCGCCTGGGACGGTCAACAACTTCGTGACCTTGTCGCGCTACCACTATTACGACGGGGTCACGTTTCACCGCATCATCAACGGTTTCATGTGCCAGGGCGGCGATCCCGACGGCACGGGCCGCGGCGGTCCCGGTTACCGCTTCGAGGATGAGCTTCCACGCCCCGGACGCTATGAGATCGGTTCTCTGGCTATGGCCAACGCGGGTCCGAACACCAACGGCAGTCAGTTCTTCATCGTGTCCGGACCGAGCGGGGTGGGCTTGCCGCCTCAGTACTCGCTGTTCGGCAAGGTGGTGTCGGGCCTCGATGTGCTCGACGAGATGCAGCGGGTCCAAACCGACCGCAACGACCGTCCGATCACCGATGTGGTGATCTCGTCGGTCACGATCACTGAGGGAGACTGACATGAATATCGACACAATCGGGCTCGTCGGCACAGGCGCGATGGGCAGCGGGATCATCGAGGTCGCGGCGAAGGCGGGTGTGGCCGTAGTCGCCTACGACATCAACGCTGCGGCTGTCGAGGCCGGCAGAGCCAGGGTGGAGGGTTCGCTCGACAAGGCGGTGGTTCGGGGCAAACTCGACGATGCCGCCCGCAGTCAGGCCGCTGCGGAGATCACTTGGACCACCGACCTTGCAGACATGGGGGGGTGCCAGTTGGCGATCGAAGCAGCGCCGGAGATCCTCGACCTCAAACTCGACATCTTCAAACGGCTCGATGAGATTCTCCCGCAGGGAGCGATCATGGCGACGAACACGTCGTCGATCCCCATCATCGACATTGCCATGGGTACCAACCGCCCCGAGCAGGTGTGTGGGATGCACTTCTTCAACCCCGCCACGGTCATGCGGCTCGTGGAGGTGATCTCCACGCAGCGAACCGACGCCGCGGTGGCACAGGCTGCCGCCGGTTTCGCATCTGATGTGCTCGGCAAACGCGTGGTGCACTGCAAGGATCGAGCCGGTTTCGTTGTGAACGCTCTGCTGGTGCCGTTCCTGTGCCAGGCCATCGCCATGTTCGAGGCCGGTCATGCCTCAGCCGAGGACATCGACGAGGCGATGAAGCTCGGAGCAGGTCATCCGATGGGTCCGCTGGCGTTGTGCGACATGATCGGTCTTGACGTGATGTTGTGGACCGCCGAGTCGCTGTACGACGAATACAACGAACGCTTCCTGGCGCCGCCGCCCCTGCTTCGCCGCATGGTGTCCGCGGGCCATCTCGGCCGCAAGACCGGACGAGGCTTCTACGAGTACTGAGCGGCGGTGCTTTCGCCGGGCGCTCTGCAGCCGCGGGGCGCTCTGCGTTCGCCGGGCGCAACCGGAGCCGCGCAGACGCTCTGCGTTCGCCGGGCGCAACCGGAGCCGCGCAGACGCTCTGCGTTCGCCGGGCGCAACCGGAGCCGCGCAGACGCTCTGCGTTCGCCGGGCGCTCTGCAGCCGCGGGCGCCGCTACGGCTCGACTGCTGAGCAGTCGAGTCTCCGTTCCTGCCAGGCGTCGGCTTCGGCGAACGCTTCACGTTCGGCTCTGATGGCCAGGTACGCATCCCGGTGGCGGCGACTGCTTCTCAGTTCCCGGAGATAGTCGCCCAGATACGCACGCAGAAACCCGATTCGACCCGCTTCGTGCCATTGACGGACGTGGACGAGTTCGTGGGCCAACAACTTGCGGTTCCCGCTGCGATCATCGTCGGTCCTCAGCAATACGAACCGGCCGATCGTCATTCCGTCCGACCCGAAGAAAAGCACGGGCACCCGCACAATCCGTACCCGTTCAGCCAAATCACGGCTGAGAACGTCGTACGATTCGATTTCCGGCCCTTCTAATCGTCTCATGTTCAACACGATCGTATTCGACTTCGGCACAGCGCAGTGAACAAGAGCGGGAAACAACGGGCTGCAACTCGAAGGCTTGCCTATTTACGCGCGCTCTTAAAGAAATCAGGGCTCCATGGGCTTTTTGGTATCATTAATGATACCATCACGCTGTGTGGACGCGGAACAACTGATAGAGCGAATGCGCAATAACCCTAGGGGTGTCCGGTTCAACATCCAAGATGACAAAGGAATGGCAAAGCCGTACCAAGTGCGGCAGGTGCTCAAAGCAATAGAGAAATTAGAGACCCATGATGATTGACCACTACACGTACAGGGTGACTTGGTCCGCTGAGGACCGCGAGCATGTCGGACTGTGTGCCGATTTCCCATCGCTGAGCTGGCTTGCAGACACACCCGACGAAGCATTCTCGGGGATCCGCAATCTCGTGCGGGAGGTCGTCGCAGATATGGAAACCGCTGGGGAAGTTGTGCCGGAACCGCTGACCGAGCGGAGTTACAGCGGAACGTTTTCACTGCGTGTGCCGCCTGATCTACACCGCGACCTTGCGTTGCGCGCGGCCGAAAACGGAATCAGCCTCAACCGATTGGTGAACTCCCTGCTGACCCAGTAAGAGGCCGAGCGGACAGGTCACAGATTCTCATGTCCAAGAAGACTCAGACAGCGAGGCCGTGGCCCGAGCGGCCCGCCCGCATCACACGCCGACAACCTCACGCGAACCGACGCCTAGGGTCGGTGCCAGACGGGGCCGTTGGGGGTGTCTTCGACCACGATGCCCAGCGCGGTGAGTTCGTCGCGGAGCCGGTCGGCTTCGGCGAAGTCTCTGGCTTCTCGTGCTGCGGAGCGCGCTGAGACCAACGCTTCGATCTCGTTGTCGCCGGCTGCGGTCTCAGCGGTGCGGCTGTCCGGGCCGCGCGCGCCGACAATATTGATCCCGAGCGCTCCAGCCAGGTCGACGACCGCGGCTACTAGCGAGGCGGCATCGTCGGTGGCTTCGGCGTCCAGGGCCGTGTTGGCCCGCCGGACCGTGTCGAAGATGACAGCCACGGCTTCGGGCGTTCCCAAGTCGTTGTCCATGGCTGCCTGGAACGCCTCGAGCGATGCGGCGTCGCGCCCGACTCCGTCGAGCTGAGTCCCGTCGAGTTGGGGCCTGTCGAGGGGAATGCCCGCTGCGCCGGCTCGACGAGCCATTGCGTCGATGCGTTCGACGGCGGCACGGGCCTGGGACATGACCTCGGCGTTGACCTCCATCGTCTTGCGGTAGTGGGTCTGCAGCAGAAGCAGGCGCAGGGCCCGAGCGTTGAGCGGGTGCTCGTCGAGCAGGTCGCGGACGGTGCGGAAGTTGCCGAGCGATTTCGCCATCTTCTCGCCGCCCACGTTGAGCATGGCGTTGTGCAGCCAGTGCTGGGCGAACGGCCGGCCCGCGGCGATGGCTTCGGCTCGTTCGTTGGTGTGGTGCGGGAACACCAGGTCGTCGCCTCCGCCGTGCAGGTCGAACCCGTCGCCGAGTATGCCGAGGCTCATGGCCACGCATTCGATGTGCCAGCCGGGGCGGCCGGGTCCCCACGGGGAGGGCCAGGTCGGTTCGTCGGGTTTGGCTGATTTCCAGAGGGCGAAATCGAGCGGGTCCTCTTTTTCCTCGTCGACTTCCACGCGGGCGCCGGAACCCTCGGCCAGTTCGTCGAAGCTGCGGTGTACCAGATCGCCGTATCCCGGGACCGAGCGGACCCGCAGGTAGACGCCTGATTCGGTGGCGTAGGCCGAACCGTTGTCCATCAGTGTTTCGATGAAGGCGACCATCTCGTCGACGAATTCGGTGGCGTGCGGACGGTCGTGGGGATGGAGGATGTCGAGTTCGTCCATCACTTCGATGTAGACCGCTTCCCATTCGGCGGCTACCTGCGGTTCGGTTCGACCTTCTTTGTTGGCGCGGTTGATGATGTTGTCGTCGATGTCGGTGACGTTGGCGACGTGGTGGACCTCGACGCCTCGCCATTCGAGGTAGCGGCGCAGGACGTCGTAGGTGAGTGCTTGGCGGGCATGGCCGAGGTGCGGATGGTCGTACACCGTGGGACCGCAGGCGTACAGCGAGACCTTGCCCGGGTCTCGCTGGGCCAGAGGCCGAACCTGCATGGTGAGCGTGTCGTATAGGCGGATCAAGGGACTATCGGGTCGGGGATGAGATCGGTCGGCGTAGTCGCACGGCGTGACACCACACACATGGGCAGACACCGTCTCCGCCCGGCTCAAAGGAAACAATCGAGTTGCGGGCGGTGTCATACAGAATCACCCCCGCAACGGTAGCGCCCCGTTCCCCGCACCCGCCGAGTCATCTGTGATCGATTACAAGTTCATGTAGTCGAACCTGCAAGGCGTGCACATCCGCGAACTCGCGTAACGCGTGTCCACCGCTGTTACCGGGTCTGAACGGCTCCGCGTGGGGCGGCACGCGCAGGTGATCGCCGCCAAAAGAGAGAAGCAACGGCAAACCTTTCGGGTCAGTCGGTCGGACGAATGTCGATCCAGAGGTGAATCAGCCTAAACGGGCTCTTCGCGTTTCAGGGGGGAGTGAGGGTGTCGAGTTCGGCGCGGCTGGTGAGCGCCGCGGTGCCGGTGTGGTATAGGTGCGCCGCTTGCGACAAGCCGAGGCGGTCATCTGCGCCGGCGCCACCACCACAGGCGGGGCAAGGGTTTAAGAGCCATCCCCGCCGCTGCAACACCAATCCCCACACGCATGGGTTTGCCCGCATACAGCAGGGGCCCGTTAGCGGGGGTCGTGTTTGTGGCCGCCGGTGTCACTGATCGCCTCGCCGCGGCCCACACGCCCATCGCCCAACGCGCCGCGCGTGTGGTAAACAACTCACGCGGCGGCGCGACCTGTGGTGCTTGTTCGGTCAACGACCGTGTCTCACAACTCCGGTGCGGCCGTCTCCGACGCAGGTACACGACAGTTTCGGTGGTGTCGTAGAACCGGATCGAGGCATGTTTCGTTCGGGTTGGGCGGGGTCGGTCAGGCGACCGGTGCCGCTGGTGTGTCGAGTTCGATTCCGCACACACTGGCCAGTTCTCGCAGCACGGCCGGTGCGGACGGGTCGTCGCCTCCACCGACGATGGCCTCAGCAAGCCCGAGCAGTTCAGCCCTCGCTCGGGGGGCGTTGAGGTCGTTGTCGAGGGCGGCGCGCAGACGGCGGGCGAACTCAGACGGATCGGGTCCTGCGCTTGCGTTGCCCGCTGTGAGCATCAGCTCGAGGGAGTCCGCGGAGGCGTGGACGTCTTCGTCGAACCATTCCCAGTCGTCGCGGTAGTGGTGGGTCATGAGGGCGAGACGGATGGCTCTCGGGTCGGCGACTTTCGCCAGTTCGCTGACGAAGACGAGGTTGCCGAGCGACTTCGACATCTTCGTGCCTTCGTAGGCGACCATTCCGCAGTGCATCCAGTGGCGCACGAAGGTGGTTCCTGTGGCCGCTTCGCTCTGCGCTCGTTCGCATTCGTGGTGTGGGAAGATCAGGTCGCTGCCTCCGCCGTGGAGGTCGATGGTCGTGCCGAGCAGCCCCATCGACATGGCGCTGCATTCGATGTGCCAGCCGGGGCGGCCCGGGCCCAACGGTGATTCCCATGAGGGTTCGTCGGCCAGCGACGGCTGCCACAGCACGAAGTCGAGGGGGTTGCGTTGGCGGGGGTCGTCGGGTCGGCCGCCGCGTTCGGCTGCCAGTTCGATCATGGTGGCCTCGTCGTAGCCGCTGACCGCTCCGAACGTGTCGAAGGTCGTCACGTCGAAGAAGGTCGCTCCTTCGACGGTGTAGGTGTGCCCGCCGGCTTCGAGCACTGTGATCAGGTCGATCATCTCGGTGACCCATTCTCTGGCGTGGGGTTCAGCGGTGACTTCTCGGGTGTTGAGCGCGGCCATGTCGCCGTGGAAGCGGGCAGTCTCGGCGGCCGCCAACTCCAGGAAGTCGACTCCGAGCTCGCGGGCCTTGCCGAGGATGCTGTCGTCGACGTCGGTGATGTTGCGGACGAGTCTCACGGTGTGGCCGAGTTCCTCGAGCCGTCGGGTCAGCAGGTCGTAGGTCAGGTAGGTGTTGGCGTGGCCCAGATGAGTCGAGTCGTACGGTGTGATGCCGCAGACGTAGATCGATACTTCCTCGCCCGGCTCGAAGGGAACTACCGAGTTGCGCGCTGTGTCGTAGAGGAACACCCCCGCAACGGTAGCGCCCCATTCCACACACCCCCCGACCAACTTGGAGGCCCCGCGAACAGGCAGAGGATTCTCTCGGATTCGACGGGCTCTTCCAGGCGATCAGCGGGGGCTCACCATGAGCGCAACCCAAAACAAAACCCCCACCAACCGCCACCGCCAGAGGCCGGGCGGTTAGTGTCGTCTCGCCTGGCACCTGGAGGTCGAATTGGGCTGGCTGGAATCTTTGAACCCGAAATCCATTCATGTGCCCGGACGCGTTGTGGCCAAGCGTTCGGTCGTGTTGTGGCGCAGCGTCGTGCCGGCTCTGCTGGTGCTGGCATCATCTTGCGCATCCGCCGACACAGTCTCGCTGGACCCCGACCCGTCTGTGGCCGGTGACAGGGTCACAACCGACACCGAAGGCGTGCCGAAGCCCGGGATGCCGACCACTTTGGAGAGCGTCACCACCGAGTCCGAACGCGACTGCTCACCCCAGGCGCCTGGCGACCTTCGCCTGACCGACACGTCTCCCACCCTGGCCAGCATCGAGATATCGCAGGCTCTGTACGAATGCGCCCATGAGATCGGCATGGCGCATGCCGACAACCACGCTGCTGTCGCCACGCTCCAGGCGAGCGGGGTTCAGGGGCCGCTGTTGTTGGCCGGCCACAAGTTCGAGGCCCCCTTGATGGCCGAGCTCGAGCGTCTCGCCCCGGATCGGATCGTTGCGGTCGGGTTGGAAGAGCGGCTGCTCGACACGGCTGCCGACTTTGCCTTCGAGTCGGTGGCTGTAGACCCCCGGGCCGAGCTGTCGCTGGAAGCTGCGTCGGCTGAGCGTGTGTGGCTGGTCGACAGTTACACCGAAGCGGTGCCGCTGGCGGCTCTCGGCAACCAGATCGGCGTGTCGGTGCTCACTGTGCCCGACGACATCCGGGCTGCCTCTGCGGAGCAGCGGGCGATCATCGCCAACGCATCGGTGGTGGAGTTGTTGTCGGACTTCGACGAAGACGCCGTCTGGGAACTGGCGGTGGTCCGCCGCGGCGACGAGTTGCCGGGAGGGGGTCTGCTCATGTTCGACCCGGACCGCCCACGCCGTCTGGTCGCCATGTACGGCCACCCGCAGACTTCATGGCTCGGAGTTCTGGGAGAGCAGGGCCCCGAAGCGTCGGTCGAACGCCTTGGGACGATCGCCATGGGCTACGACGCAGACGGCTTGGCCGTGCTGCCCACCTTCGAGATCATCGCCACTGTCGCCGCGGGCAGCGCCGGCTACGACGGGAACTATTCGAACGAGACCGCTTTGGACGTGCTGCGGCCGCTGATCGACGTCGCTGCCGCCAACGACGTCTACGTGGTGCTGGATCTTCAACCCGGGCTGACCGATTTTCTGTCTCAGGCAAAGATCTACGAGGAGTTCCTGCGCCTCCCCCATGTGGGGCTCGCGATCGATCCCGAATGGCGGCTGAAACCCGGCCAGCGCCATTTGGTGCAGATAGGCACGGTGGACGCCGCTGAGATCAACCAGGTTGTCGAGTGGCTGGCCGGCATCGTCCGTGAAGAGGCCCTTCCCCAGAAACTGCTGGTCCTTCACCAGTTCAAGTTCTCCATGATCACCAACCGCCATCTGGTCCGGACGCCGCCTGAGCTGGCTGTCCTGATCCATATGGACGGCCAAGGCCCGCTGTCGACCAAGTACAGTTCTTGGAATGCCCTGACCGGCCTGCCCGACGCCGACCGGTTCTACTGGGGTTGGAAGAACTTCTACGACGAGGACTCGCCCAGGGCCACACCCGCTGAGGTGCTGGCCCTCACCCCCACGGCGCTGTTCGTCTCCTATCAGTAGAGGGCGCGTCCCCAAAGTTGAAAGGACAACCTGTTCAGATGTCATACAAGCGAGTATGCCCGGATTACGCATTTACGTAACATGAACGAACCCGGCGTCGGTGCCCGGCCTCGGTGCCCGGCGCAGATGGCGGGGTCAGCTGGCGGCTCGGGTGATGGTGACGGTGTAGGTGTAGGTGTCGGTGCCGTTGGGGGCGGTCACCTTGATGGTGATGGTGTTGACGCCGGTGGCGAGGTCGACCTGGTAGCCGTCGGTGTTGTCGTCGGCGTCCTCGGTGACGTCGTCGGTCATGTCGTCGCTGTCGGCCGCGGTGATGGACACTTCTGAGTCGCCGCGGTCGAAGGCGGCCACGGCGGCGACGGTGGTGGTCGACACGCTGTTGGCGACCTCGGCGGTGTAGTGGGGTTTGCCGTGGATGAAGTGGCCGAAGTCGACGTCGCTCATCGTCAGCGAGTACAGCTTGGCGTTGGAGGGCAGGCTGAACGCCTTGATGCCCGACAAATGCCGGTTTTCCCGCTCGTCGTAAGGGACGTCGAGGACCCACATGGTGCGGCCGTCGGACCACAGGCCGCGGGGGTGGGTGACGCCGTCGAGGCCCACGGGGATGTCCATGCCCGGCATCCGGGCGCCGTCGGCCAGCGCGTAGGCCTCGAGCCGCGACGTGGCGTCGCCCTCGTTGGCGGCGACCCACATGACCGTGCCGTCGGACCACAGGGCGAACGACACCTTGCGATTGGCTGCGAATCTGGAGTCCCCGGTGGTGGTGACGGTGATGTCGCGGTCGGGCTTTCGGGCCTTGGTGGCGAAGTCGAACGCTTGGAGCTTGCCCCCCAGGGGCGCGCTGTCGTAGGCAGGACTGTCGGCGACTGACGCCACCCAGATGGTCTCGCCGTCGGACCACAGGTCCCGCGGCCCCTCGGTGTCGAAGAACGACTGGGTGTGGATGTACTGCCCGGTGGATGACGCCATGTCGATGGCTTCGATATAGGGGTGCCATGTCTTGGTGTTGACCCAGGGCTGGGTCATCCACATGGTGTCGCCGTCGGCCCACAGGCCGGTGTCGTACCAGCTGTGCTCTTCGTTGCGCCGGAGGTCGTGCTGGGACTGGCGGTTCCCGGTGTCGAGGTCGTAGGCGTAGATGGTGTAGCTGGCGGAGCCCAGCAGCCACAGGGTGTCGCCGTCGGACCAGATGTCGTAGGGGCCTAAAAACTCCGAGTGTCGGCTGGGAATATTGTCGAGCAGGTCTTTGGTGGTGTCGCGTCTGGTGCGCAGCAGGTGCACGGTGTAGACCTTGGCGGGGGAGCCGTCTTGGGGGGCGACGGTGACGGTGACGGCGTCCGGCGCGCCGTGGTCGATGTCGATCTGGTGCCCGCTGGTGGTGCTGTCGTCGTCGGCGGGCAGCGGGGTGACCGTGGCGTTGGCGTTGCCCGCGGTGTAGGCGACCGTGGTGGTGAACCCGTCGTCGGACTGGGTGTTGGTGAGCCGGTAGGTGTAGTCGGTGACGGCCGAGTCGAACGTCGGCGACAGCGTCACGCCGGTCAGGGTCAGCGCCGACAGGGTGTTGTCGCTCGACAGGGTGCCGGTGGTGCCGGCGAGGGTGGTGAGCTTGAGCGTGTATTGGATCGACTCGCCGTCTCTGGTCAGCGTGACGGCGATGTCGGTGACCCCGTCGGCGTCGAGGGTCACCTGGTGGCCATCGTCGTTGGTGTCGGCGTCGCCGGGCGAGATCGCCACCGTCGCGCCGGTGTGGATCGACTCGGCCTGCACCGTCACCTCGGTGACGTCCGCGGCGATGTTGCGGGCGTAGTCGGTGACCGAGGGGGTGAAGCCGTCGAGGTTCACGCCGCTCACCTCGAGGCTCCGCAGGCCGCTCTGCACCAGCGTCACCTTGTAGACCTTCGCATACTCGGGCGCCACGCCCGAGACATTCGATTTCAGGGTGAACGTGGTGGAGCCGTCGGCGTCCAGGCTGACCTGCTGCCCTCTGCTGCCGATAATGTACGGGCCCCCGTCGATGGAGACCTCGAGATCGCCTTGATTTGAGATCGCAAACAAGCTCACTTCGGTGAGCTCGGGGGCCACCTCGTAGGTGAACTCGTCGGCGGCCGGGTCCCAGCCCGGCAGACCCGCACTGTCGATATTGTTGAGACGGAGGGAATGTATGCGGTTGTCCCTGCCGCTCGGCGTCGGCGGGACCCGCACCCGGATGTTGTTGACCATCGTCTGGCGGTGGCCGGTGGGGCCTTGGACGACGGTGACGGTGACGGCGGCGGTGCCGCTTGAGGGGATGTCCACCTGGTGGCCCTCTTCGTTGGAGTCGGCGTCGGCGGGGGTGATGGTGACGTCTGCGTCGGATCGCAGCGCCTTGGCGTCGATTGTCGCCTGGGTGGTGCCATAGGCCACATAGGTCGAGCCCGAGAGCGGTTGGGATCTTTGGGATCTACTGCCCCCCAGCCAGTCCCTGCCGTTGACGGCGAGGCGGCGGAGGCGGGCGTCGGGGGGGAGATTGTAGATGAACACTTTGGTGGTGTCGGCGTCGGCTATCCACAGCTGGGACTGGTCGGACCACATGGCCAGGGGCTGGTCGTTGTCGTCGGAGAGCCGCTGGGTTGCGTCGGACAGGCGCCGTTTGACGTCCTGGGTGGGGTCTCTTTGGCCGTTGTCGAGGCGGTAGGCGTAGACCCGGGCGTCGGCGCGGTCCGACACCCACAGGGTCACGCCGTCGGACCACACCCCGACCGGGTCTTGGTGGGGGCGGCCCGAGGTGTCGATGGTGCGGGCGAGGGCCTTGGTGGAGCGGTCGTACACGTAGATCCTGGCGTCGTCGTTGTCCACCACATACAAGTCCGACGCGTCGGCCCAGATCCCCATCGGGTTGGCGTTGCCCGCGCCGGACAGCGTCGTGAAGTCCGCGGCGGACTTGCGGTCGCCCGCCTCGATCGCAGGCGTAGCTGAAGAGTCGGCTTTGCGGTGGTAGCCCAAAATGGCGGCGGTTGCGTCACTGGCGACCCACACCGTGTCGGCGTCCATCCACAGCCCGTGCGACGTGCCGGCCTGGGTCGGGTTGTCGGTGGACGCGGGCAGGTCCAAGTCGATGTCCTTGCCGCTGTCGCGGGCGCCGCCCGACAGCGTGTACGCGTAGATCTTGCCGTCCCAGTCGCCGGAGCCCCGCGCCGACACCCAGATCGTGGTCCCGTCAGACCAGAACGCCTGCGCGGTGAGGTTGTTGGTGGCCAGATCCGACACGATGTCGTCCGACGCGCCCGACACCATCATGCTCGACGCCCACGAATCGTCCACCCACCCCGACACGCCCGACGGCATCATCATGCCCGACGGCATCATCATGCCCGACGGCGTCATGCCCGACGGCGTCATCCCCGACGGCGTCATGCCCGACGGCAGCATCATGCCCGACGGCGGGCCCTTGGGCGGCTCGAACGCTCTGCCGCCGGGGAAGAACCTGCTCTGCGCCGCGGCGGCGGGCTCGATGTCGGTGTCGGCGGGGAACTCGATGAACGCCACCCCGTCGTCGGTGGTGCTCAGCTTGGCCACCGCGTCGGGGCCCTGGGTCAACCCCGCCGCAGCCGAACCCGCCGGCGGCGTCGCCACCAGAACAACCTCGCTGGACAAACCACCACCGGCCGCGAACTCGTAACCGTCATCAGCCACCGCGCCCGCAAAAGCCACCACCGCGTACCGGTACGAACGGCCCGGCAGAGCAGTACCGTCGAAGAACTCGTAACCGGCGCGGCCCCGCTCCCACTCCACCACGCCCACCTCCTCCAACGGCGCGCGCCTGGCGCTGTCGGTGCGCCTCACCCTCATCGAGAACACCTCCGCCCACGACGGCTGCTCGCCCACCGTCCAGCTCAGCGCCACCCCACCACCTCGCGCCACAGCCCCCAAACCCCCAGGCCCCACCGGCGCCTCCGACTCCACAGTCACCGCCACCGCATCCGAGAACACGTCAGCGACCCGCTCATAACCGCCGCCGCTGACCCGGCTGGCCTCCAACCCCACCCGATACTCATAGACCGCGCCCGCCACAACACCGCTGGTGTCGTGATACCAGGCCTCGCCGGAGTCCCAATCGATCCCGAAATACGACACCACGTCCAGCGTCGACCACGCCCCGCCCCCCTCACGACGCTCCACAAACATGTCACCGGTGAACACATCCCCATACCCGTGATCCGGCAAATGCGGCGCCACCCACGCCAACCGCACCGACCGGTGCGTCGCCGTCGCCGACAACCCCTCAGGCGCCAACACCCCCACCGGCTCGGCGGCCTCGGCCCCCGACACCGAGAACGCAACCTCCAAAACCCCCAACACCACACCCGACAACCGCCGCTGCGAATACGCCACCGCCCGCAACACATACTCCCCCTCCGGCAACGCCCCGCCCGACAACCACCGGCCCGCACCCCTGCGATAATCCCCAAACAACGAATACGGCGCATAATTCTCCGTCTGGGAATGCGCCGCCGCCCCGCTCAACTCCAAACCCACACTCCCCACCGACTCACCAGCCGCCAACTCCACCCGCAACCCATAACTCCCCCCAACCGGATCAGCCACCACCACACCCGAACCGTCCACCAGATCCGCAACCACCGACTGATCCGACGCATCCACCAAAACAAAACCCGCCAACGGCCCCGCACCCACAACATCGTCCACCCGCTGCTGAGCCGCCACAGGCACCACAACCCCCGACAACCCCAACACCAACACCAACAACGGCACAACAAACGTCAAAACAACCCGACGACCACCCAACCACGGCACTTCAATCCGATGGGATTTGCTGTACCCGTTCGCATGTCCCCCTCCAGCGTTGTTGCAAACACTGCGACGAGTCACATACATACGACCATAACACGTCAGCATGTCGAAGTCCAGGTCGACCGCAGCGAGACATCGAATCAACGTGATCGGCCGGCGCCATTTGGTGCAGATCGGCACGGTGGACGCTGCTGAGATCAACCAGGTTGTCGAATGGCTGGCCGGCATCGTCGGTGAAGAGGCCCTTCCCCAGAAACTGCTGGTCCTTCACCAGTTCAAGTTCTCCATGATCACCAACCGCCGTCAGGTCCGGACGCCGCCTGAGCCGGCTGTCCTGATCCACATGGACGGCCAGTGCCCGCTGTCGACCAAGTGGCCGAGCGGACAGGTCACAGATTCTCATGTCCAAGAAGGCTCAGACAGCGAGGCCGCGGCCCGAGCGGCCCGAGCGGCCCGCCCGCGGCCCGAGCGGGAAACAACGTTTTGCAACTCGAAAAGCTCGCCTATCCGCGCAGCCTCTTGTTCTTCTGTGCGCTAGCCTCGCAACTCTGGAGACGTGGCCGAGCCAGGTTGAAGGCGCTTCCCTGCTAAGGAAGTAACGTCGCAAGGCGTTCGTGGGTTCGAATCCCACCGTCTCCGCCGCGGGGGTTTGCTATTTTGGAGCTGGTTATGTTTGGCATTGCCCGCCGGCCCGACACCTCGCCCGCTAGCGCGACATCTAGCGCGCTAGCGCGACACGATGCGCGCTAGCGCGACACGATGCGCGCTAGAATTGGTCTGTGTTGCTTCAAGCTAGAACTGCGAATCCGTTTACCCCCGACTTCGGGCAGGAACCCTACAAGTTGGTAGGACGGGACAGCGCTTCCGGCACATCGGTCTGTTGGGCGACGGTGAAGTGGTAGGCGCCGGTGCTGCCGTCGCACGTCGATCTCGTAGATTGTGCCCCACTCGGCCCAGAACACGAAGACATCGACGCAGTCCTTCCGGCCTTTTGTGAATGGGACTCGGCTATGAGATACGGGTTTCGTTTATTGCTCTGGGGGGAGCGTCTGTAACCCACGCGTGTTGCAAAACCCTGTTGTGTCGGCCCAGCCCTGGCCGCCGGAGGCTACGGCGATGCAACCATCGATCCGTCTTGGTTGACGCTCAAGCTGCCGGGGTATTTCGAATTTATCCAAGCGCTGGCGCCGTGCTCGTTCACCGCGCGGACCTCGTAGGACACCGATCCGCGTCGGAACGTGCGGTCCACGAACGTGTCGGTGTGGGCGCCGTCGACGTATATCACGTCGACGTGGCGGGTCGCCCCGGACCAGTTGATGCGCCGTATCTCGTATCCGTCGGGCGCCGGACCCTGCGGCCCCTGCCAGTACAGCCCTACGTCGCCCGCCGAGGTGTGCCAGAAGGTCAGCTTGTCCATGGTGTTCGGGGCTGCCTCGGTGTCGTCGTACCACCCCTGGTCGGCGAATCGGTTGTCGCTCAGCGGCGCAACGAACGCCCCCGCACGGTGCTCCGGCCACGAGCCGGTGCCCCGTGACGAATACGGAACGACTATGTAGGCGTAGAAGTACGGGGAACGCGGCACGGTGTGGGTGTACTCGGTGGCGTCGCGGCCGACGGTGGCGACATGCGTGCAGCAGTATTGATAGGTGTTGTAGATGTGGTAGCCGTCGATGGTGTCGAGGTCTGCCACGGGATTCCATGCGACCGTCACCGAGTCGGCGGCGATCTGGGAGATGTACGTCTCCCCGACGGTGATGTACTCCGGATTGGTCGCCACCGAGGGCGGAGAAGTGAGCGTGGCTCCACCGGACACGGTGAGCTGCAGCCGGTAGTAGTAGACCCGATGGGGTTGGACGGTGCGATCGTTATAGCTGGTGAACTCTTCGGAGGAACTGTGCAGGTCGATCCAGGGCGCCCCGTCGGTGCTGCGCTGCAGCAGCCATTCGGTGACGTTGTCCACATCGGGGGCGTCCCAGGTCAGCTCGGCCTCGTCGAGGGTGAACACCGATTCGATCGGTGAGAACCCGCTGTCGCCGCCGCTGTCGGGCGGGGCCACCGCAGCGATCCTGGAATCGGGCACGTCATAGTCGACCGCGCTGACGTCGTCGCTGGCAGGCTCGCTGAGGCGCTTGCCGGCAAACGCCCACGTCCATTTGCATGCCTCGGAGTTCGCCCGGTAGTAGTCCTCCTCGAGGCACCGGTCGTCACCGTCGGCCAGTTCGATGCGCACGTAGTAGGTGCCCGCGCCGAGCACGGCGAGGAGGATCTGCAGCGTGGAGTTCGGTTCTTCAGCGACGGCGATCTCGTTGCCGTCGCTGTCCTCGAGGGTGAGGAACACGTGCCGCGGATAGACGTGGGTCGAGGCGCTCAGCCGGACCGATTTGGTTTCTGTGAGATCGAACTTGAGGTACGTCGCCTGTGCCAGCGGCGTGGCCTCGCCGACGACCTTGCCGTCGACGATCTCCGGGTCGGCGACCGAGTAGTAGCCGAAGCCTCGAGTCATCTTCCGGGTGCCGCCGCCCGAGTCGTATGTCTGGGCTTCGGCGCGCAGTGTGGCCCACGGATCGGGCTCGGTGTTCGATTCGGCGACCCGCTCTCCCTCGACTGCTGTTGTCTCGGCGGTGCGGGTGTGGCCGTCGTCGTCGGTGAAGTCGGTGGTGTCGGCGCTGTTGACGGCTGCGACGCGCACGGTGTAGGCGGTGTCGGGGCTCAGGCCGGTGACGGTGTGGGACATGTCGGTCCCGTGGGCGAAGCGGGCCAGGTCGGTGACGATCTCTTGGCGGGATGTGTCGTAGGACTGCGTGCCGCTCTTCCACTGCACCACGTAGCGGTCGATGTTCGGCGTCGTGGTGTACAGCGGCACGCTCCACGACACGTCGAGTTCGGCGTCGTCGGTCTCGTCATCGCCGTCGGGATCCGCGATCAGCTTCGCGGTCAGCTCTTGGGGCCGGCGGTTGTTGCAGCCGCCGTCGACCCAGGGGCTGTGGTAGACGGTGCTGCCCCACAGCACGCTGCGGGCCTCGTCCATGGAGCACAGGCCGCCGAACAGGCCGCGGGCGTGGTCCGCCACGCTGCCCCCGAGGAAGTGGCAGTCACCGCCTTTGAGGCATCGCAGCTTGCGCATGTCGGCCCACAGCAGGTCGTGGTCGACGCCGTCGAGGGTGCCGTCGCTGGAGTAGGTGTCGTAGAACCACTGCGGCACTGTGCCCTGCCCGGCGTGGTGCATCACCTCATCCATGGTGCTGCCGCTCTTGTAGCGGTTGGGGGCTGTGACCCGGACGTTGAGCGCGCCGGCGTACGCCTCGTGCGGCTGGTTGCGGGTGCCGCCCTCGGCTAGGTAGAGCCATCCCGACAGCACCGCCAGCCTGCCCTCGACGTTGCCGAGGTGGATGTCGTTGGTCATCGAGTAGTGGTGGGCCAACTCGTGGAACACGAAGCCGGCGTTGCGGTACGACCAGAAGGTGAGCGCGATCCTCCACTGCGGGGAGTACACCCCCCAGGCGCCCCAGTCGTCCTCTTTGAGGTCGATCTCGATGGGTTCGTCGTACCAGGCCTCTTGCAGCCACGGGAACGCGTCGACGTTGGGGTCGATGAAGTGCTCCTCGATGTAGTCGCGGAAGTGCTGGGGCTGCCCGGACCCCTCGACGCCGGCGTGGACGGCGCCGTCGCTGTCGACCGGGCTGACCCGCACCATGTATTCAGTGCCATTTTGGAGGCCCTTGACCGTTTTTCTGGTGCCTGTGACAGTCGTCGACCGGTCGCTGCTGTAGTCCTCGTCGAGTTCGCGCCACTCGATGAGGAAATGGTCGACGTCGCCTGTGATGGGCCGGTCAAAGGAGACCAAGAACGCGTTGTGCAGCCTCTCAAGCCGCAGGTTGGACGGCTTGGCGCCGTCGGTGACCGCGAACGACACTTCGAGTGTGCCCAGGTTGACGCCGGCGAGGCTCGGCTTGGCGTAGGCGGTGGCGGTGAGCGTGTAGTCGCCTTCGGGCAGGGCCTGGCCCCGCAGTTGGAGGTCATCGGGGTTGTTGTTGTCGCCGTGCAGCGAGTACGGGGCGAGGTTCTCGGTGACGGGCCCGTAGGCCGCGGCGCCGGACAGCTCGAGGCTCACGCTGCCGACGGTCTCGCCCTCGGCGACGTCCGCCACCAGGGCGTAGCTGCCCCCGTCGGGGTCGACCAGCGCCACAGAGTCCCCGTCGGCCAGCGCGGCGACGGCGGTCTGGTCTGCGGCGTCGACCAGCCGCAGCCCTGCCAGCGGCCCCGCGGCGCCATCGCCGGGGTCGTCGATCCTTGTCAGCAGGCCGGGCGCGACCTGTTTGGGGTCGACCTGCCCGGGGCCGGCGGCGGCGGTGATGGTGAACGACACGGCCAGCGTGCCCAGGGTGTCGCCGCGGCGGTATTTCGAACTGTAGGCGGTGGCGGTCAGCGTGTAGTCACCCGCAGGCAGCGGCCCCCCGCCGTGAAGGTCATCCGTGCCGTTGTCGCCGTGCAACGCGAACGGCGCCCAGCTCTCGGTGCGCGTCGCGGTGACCGGCCCGGTCAGCTCGAAGAACACGCTGCCCACCGACTCGCCGTCCGCGACGTCGGCGCGCACAGTGAAATCACCGGCGCCCGGGTCAGACAACTCCATCGTCTCGCCATCCACCAAAGAACCCAGCAAAGACTGATCCGACGCGTCGATCAGACTGAACCCCGACAGCGGCCCCGCACCAGACTCCACCAGCGCAGGCACCGTCACCTCCACAACACCGCTGTACAACCAGCGGCCCCCCGCCATCAGCCTCACCCGATACTCATAAAGCAGACCCCGCGACGCGGTGTCGTCGGTGAAACTGTAACCAGTCGTGCCCGACGCCCAGTCCACCTGACCCACAGCCGCGAACGAATAACTGTCGCGGCGCTCCAAGCGCATCGACCCCACACCATCATCGCCCACCCAACCCGGCTGAGCCGGCACCGACCACGACAAACCCACAGCCCCGTCATCGCCCACCGAAGCCGACAAGCCGCTCGGCGCAACCGGCGGCTCGGTCTGCGTGGTCGCGCTGACCACCTCAGAATACGCGTCGCCGTGGCCGGTCGTGTCCAAACGCACCCGAAACCAGTACTGCGTCCCCGACGCCAGACCCTTCACCTTGTGAGACCACGACGTCTGCGCATCCAAAGCCCAATCAGCAGCCACCTCAACAGAAGACGCCACCGACCAGCCACCGTCGCCGTCATCCACCACCCGCTCCAAGAACATCTCATCCAAATACACCCCAGGCTGCGCAGGCACCACCCACGACACCGACACCGACACATCCGTCGACGCCGCCGACACACCAGACGGCGCCGACACACCCGACAACGACGCCCCCACAACCGACGGCACCAACCCCGCAACCAACCCGAACACCACAAACACCCGCACAACCCGCCAACCCCCGAACCACCCCACACCAGACAACCAACGACTCACAACTGCCCCTCTCAACAAACGAACCGGCCAAAAAGACTCTAGAGACGCAAAACTACCCCACAACAGCAGCAGACTACAACAGACAAGCAGGAAATTTTAGCCAACAGCAAATTCAAACGCCGGCAGACCCCACAAACCTCACACGCCGACACCGCCCAGACAATCCCCAGTTCGAGCGAAAAAGCCCCGCGATGGATGCCGCGTCGGCGGCGAGCGCGCTACCCCGACGGCAGAGGGCTGACGGTTACCGAGTCGGTGCTGTCATCCGCGATCCACACCCAGGCGCCGTCGGACCAAATCCCGACCGGGCTGCTCCCGGGGGCGGCGATGTGTCTAGCGCCGACCAAGGCGCCTGTTTCCCAGCTGTGCGCGTAGATCTTCTGCGACAGCCAGTCCACAACCCAGTAGGCCGTGTCGTCAGCCCAAGCGTCAAGATGCACTGCCGGATCCGAGTCGCTGTGGAGGCTCGTGTCCTTGGAGGCGTCGCGGGCGTCCGTGGCGAGCACGTAGGCGTACATCACCTCGTCCCGATAGTCGACGACCCACATCGTGGTGCCGTCGGACCAGATGCCCCGCGGGCTGCCGTTGACACCGGCCAGGGTGATGTCCTTGCGGACTTTGCGCTTCCCGGTGGCGGCGGTGTACGCGTAGAGCTTGTCGTCGTCGGTGTCGAGCACCCACATCGTGGCGCCGTCGGACCAGATTGCGGCAGGGTGCTCATTGCCCGCCGCGAGGTCGATGTCGCTGCTCTCTTCGTGCGAGCCGTCGGCCAGCGAGTACGCGTACAGCTTGTCGTCGTCGGTGTCGACCACCCACATCGTGGCGCCGTCGGACCAGATTGCGGCAGGGTCCGAGTTCAGCGCCGCCAGTTCGAAACCGGCTGGGGGAACGACGGGCTCTGGCTGCGCGCGGGTGATGGTGATGGTGTACTGCTTGGTGGTGGCGCCGTCTTGCGCGGTGACGGTCACGGTGATCACCGTCTCGCCCCCCTCCAGGCTCACCTGATGGCCCGGCTCGGCGCCCTCAGCGTCGCCCGGGGAGACGTCCACCGTCGCCGAGCTGTGGCGTGCGACGGCCGACACCCTCGTCCCCGCGACCGACGCGTCCGCATCCGCGGTGTAGGCGGTCGTGTCCGGGGCGAATGCCTCGTTCAGCGACAGCCCCGACAGCGACAGCGCCGACAGGGTGGCGTCGGTCGAAGCCACCGCCGCTGTCTCGGCGGTGCGGGTGCGGCCGTCGTCGTCGTCGAAGTCGGCCGTGTCGGCGCTGTTTACGGCTGCGACGCGCACGGTGTAGGCGGTGTCGGGGCTCAGGCCGGTGACGGTGTGGGACAGGCGGGTCTGGTCCGACAGGTCCGACAGGTCGGTGACGATCTCTCGGCGGGTGGTGTCGTAGGACTGCGTGCCGCTCTTCCACTGCACCACGTAGCGGTCGATGGCCGGCGTCGTCGTGTAGAGCGGCGCGCTCCACGACACCTCGAGCTCGGCGTCGTCGGTCTCGTCGTCGTCGTCGGGATCTGCGATGAGCGTGGCGGTGAGCTCTTGGGGCCGGCGGTTGTTGCAGCCGCCGTCGATCCAGGGGCTGTGGTAGACGGTGCTGCCCCACAGCACGCTGCGGGCCTCGTCCATGGAGCACAGGCCGCCGAACAGGCCGCGGGCGTGCTCCGCCACGCGGCCGCCCAGCTCGCGGCAGGACGTGCCTTTTAGGCATCGCAGCTTGCGCATGTCGGCCCACAGCAGGTCGTGGTCGACGCCGTCGAGTGTGCCGTCGCTGGAGTAGGTGTCGTAGAACCACTGCGGCACTGTGCCCTGCCCGGCGTGGTGCATCACCTCATCCATGGTGCTGCCGCTCTTGTAGCTGTCAGGGTCTGTGACCCGGAGGCTCAGCGCGTCGGCGTAAACATCGTAGAGCTTGTCGCGGGTGTCTTCCTCGGCCAGGCGGAGCCATCCCGACAGCACCGCCAGCCTGCCCTCGACGTCGCCGAGGTGGATGTCGTTGGTAATCGAATAGTGATGGGCCAGACTGTGCAGCACAATGTCCATGTTCCTGTAAGACCCGAAGGTGAGCAGGATCTTTCCTTCGGGGAGGTATCCGCCGTCGATTCCCCAGATCTCTGCCCACTGTTCGTTCTTGAACTCGATTTCGATGGGCTGGTCGTACCAGGCCTCCTGCAGCCACGGGAAGGCGTCGACGTTGGGGGCGATGAAGTGCTCCTCGATGTAGTCGCGGAAGTGCTTCGGCTGGCCGGACCCCTCGACGCCGGTGTGGACGGCGCCGTCTCTGCCGACCGGGCTGACCCGCACCATATAGTAGGTGCCGTTCTCGAGGCCCTTGACGGTCCGCTCGGTGCCTGTGGCGGTCACTGAGCGGTCGCTGCTGTAGTCCTCGTCGAGGGCGCGCCACTCGATCAGGAAATGATCGGGCGCGCCTGTGATAGGCCGGTCATAGGAGACCTTGAGCGCGTTGTGCAGCCCCTCGAGCCGCAGATCGGAGGGCTTGGCGCCGTCGGTGATGTTGAAGGTTGCGGTGATGGCGCCGAGTGTGCCGCCGCCGCGGTCGGGTTGTGCGTAGGCAGTGGCGGTGAGCGTGTAACGGCCTTCGGGCAGGGTCTGGCCCCGAAGCTGCAGGTCGTCGTGGTTGTTGTTGTCGCCGTGCAGCGAGTACGGGGCGTGGTTCTCGACGCGCGCCGCGGCGGACGGGCCGGCCAGGGTGAGCCTCACGCTGCCGGCGGTCTCGCCTTCGGCGATGTCCGCGACGAGTGCGTAGCTGCCCCCGTCGGGGTCGGCCAGCGCCACAGAGTCCCCGTCGGCCAGCGCGGCGACGGCGGCCTGGTCTGCGGCGTCGACCAGCCTGAAGCCCGCCAGCGGCCCCGCCCCGGTGGCCGCAGCGTCGGGATCCGCGGTGATGGTGAGCGACACGGCCAGCGTGCCCAGGGTGTCGCCGCGGCGGTATTTCGAACTGTAGGCCGTCGCGGTCAGCGTGTAATCACCCACAGGCAGCGGCCCCCCGCCATGAAGGTCATCCGTGCCGTTGTCGCCGTGCAACGCGAACGGCGCCCAGCTCTCAGTGCGCGTCGCGGTGACCGGACCGGTCAGCTCGAAGAACACGCTGCCCACCGACTCGCCGTCCGCGACGTCGGCGCGCACAGTGAAATCACCCGCGCCCGGGTCAGACAACACCATCGTCTCGCCATCCACCAAAGAACCCAGCAAAGACTGATCCGACGCGTCGATCAGACTGAACCCCGACACCTAGCTGGAGACTTCGTAGCTGCCGCCGGCGTCGTCGGCCCAGCTCTTCATGGCGACCCGGTCGGCGTGGCCTCCCCAGGCCACCACGACGAGGCTGACGTTGCTGTCGTCGGCGTACTCGGTCAGTGTTGCTGCCTTGACCGGTTCTTCGACGATCCCGTCGGTGATGAGCACGACGCGCTTGTTGGTCTGCGACGCGCCGGAAACAGTCGAGTAGGCCCGGTTCAGCGCATTGTCGACGTTGGAGCTGCCGCAGCACCACGCGTACCCGGCGATAAGGACATTCCGGGTGCTCGTGGGGGTCGAGCCGATCGCGTGGCGCAAATAATATGCCCGCGACAAATCGGTCTCTGTGTAGCCGCTGGATTCCGTAGCTTCGTGGCCGTAGAACTCCGCAACGCCGACTTGGGCGCCCGTGGTGGAGTTGGCCTTTTTTACTGCCTCGACGATCCCGCGCTCGATGGACCCTGCGCTCAGGGTTCTGCCGGCGCCGCTCATTGAGCGGGACCCGTCTACTAGGAACAGCGTGGCGGTGTTCTCCGTGATCGCCTCCTTGGAGATCGTGGTGAGCGACTTGGCCGAGACCACCGGATCGTTCTCGGTGGCCGACGTCGGCTTCTTCACTCCGAGGTAGTCCCCGCCCGTTTCGGTCGCTATCTCCTCGACCCTCGCGAAGTAGACCGAATCCTCGCCGAAGGAGATGGAGTCGACGACGATGCTCGCGTCTGTGAGGGTCTTTGTGAACGTTTCGCTGTGGATCCCGTCTTCTCCATCGGTCAGGAGGATGATCTTCTTGTTGTCGGCCGTGTCTGCTTTGAGCATGTCCCGAGCCATCGCAAGCGCCCGGGTGATCCACGTACCTCCTCGCCTTCCGCTGAAATTGTCGATGTGGTCGTCCCACGGCGCCGATGAATGGTCTTGGAGTGTGAAGAGAGTCTTTGGGCGCTTTCCGAATGCGACGAGCGCCGTTTTGGTGTTGTCCATGGTCTCGTCGCGCACGGCCGCAAGGGCGGTTCGCACTTCGGGGAAGCCGAAGTCCATCGACCCGGAGTCGTCCACTACATAGACGATGCTGTGCGTCTCGGGCGCCATCGTGGTCGTAGTCGTGGTGGTCGTGGTGGTCGTGGTGGTCGCCTGGCGCGCCCAGCCGCGGTCGAGTCCCGGATTCGCCCCGCTGAAACCGCTGCCACCGGCATCTTCTGCTGTTGACGCCGCTGTTGCTGGTTGCGAGGTTGTGCTGCTGGTCCCGACGGTTCCCCGAGTCAGCTCCAACATGGCGGCTGCAAGATCTCCCCGAGTGTCCTCGATGATCTGGAATCGCATTTCGAGCGTGCCGAGGACGTCGCCGCGGCGGTACCTCATACTGTAGGCGGTCGCGTTGAGCCTGTAGTAGCCCTCGGGCAGCGGCCCCCCGCCATACAAGGCGCCTGTGCCGGCGTCGCCGTGCAGCGCAAACGGCGCCCAGCTCTCCGTGCGCGTCGTAGAGACCGGCCCCGACAGCTCGAAATACACGCTGCCGACCGTTTCGCCGTCGGCGATGTCGGCGCGCACCGTGAAATCGCGCTCACCCAGGTCGCGCAGAAGCAGCCTGCCGCCGTTGGCGAGTCCGGCCACCAGCGACTGGTCGGACGCTTCGATCAGGCTGAACCCTGTCAGCGGCCCCGCACCCTCGGCCACCTGCGCCGGGACCGTCACCTCCGCGGTGTCGCTGTACAGCCAGCGGCCCCCCGCCAACAGCCTCACCCGATACTCATAGGGCAGACCGCGCCTGGCGCCATTGTCGGTGAAGCTGTAAGCCGTGGTGCCCGACGCCCAGTCGACATACGCCACACGCCCGAACGCAGCACTGTCGCGGCGCTCCACTATCATCGACCCCACATCGCCGTCGCCGACCCAGCCCGGCTGGGCCGGCACTGTCCACGACAGGCCCACGGCCCCGTCGCCGCCCACCGAAGCCGACAGGTCCGAAGGCCCGGACGGCGGCACAGACTGCGTAGTAGCCGCCACCAAACCGGAGTACGCGTCGCCGTGGCCGGTGGTGTCCAAACGCACCCTGAACAGGTACTGCGTCTCCAACGCCAGACCCCTCACCTTGTGAGACCACGACGTCTGCTCATCCAATGCCCAATCAGCGGCCACCTCTATAGAAGACGCCACCGACCAGCCCCCGGAGCCGTCGCTGACCACACGCTCCAAGAACATCTCGTCCAAATACACCCCGGACTGGGCAGGCACCGTCCACGACACCGTCACCGACACGTCCGTCGAGGTCGCAGACACGCCAGACGGCGGCGCGGCCCCCGTATCGCCGGCCGAACCGCCGGCGGCGATCGCCTCCGCATCGACCACGTTGAACGAAACCTCCACCGCTCCGAGCTCGTCGCCGCCCAGGCCCCGTTGTGAGAACGCCGTCACACGCAGCACATAGGCGCCGACAGGCAGCGCCCGGCCGTGCAGGCGCCCGGCGCCGAGATCGCCGTAGAGCGCATAGGGCGCCACGCTCTCGGTCTGGGTGTGCGCGGCCGCGCCGCTGAGCTCGAAGCCCACACTGCCCACGGTCTCGCCGTCGGCGACGTCGGCCCGGACGGTGTAGCTGCCTCCGTCGGGATCGGCGACAGCCATCGTGTCGCCGTCGGCGAGCACGCTGACAACCGACTGGTCCGCAGCGTCGACCAGGGTGAGGCCGGCCAGCGGGCCCGGGTCGGAAGAAGCGCCCTGTGGAGCCGCGGAGGCCACGGCCACAGCGCCGCCGACGAGCAGCAGCACCGACAGGACCGCTCCCACCGCTTGGTTCTGTCCTCTCGTTGAACGCACGACGCCCTGCGACATATTGCATGCCTCCCTGTGACATATTGTGTTGGCGAGATGAATGCTAGTTTAGAGGCCCCGTAAATAGCCGCAAACAGGCAGGGGATTTTCCGGGTGCGAACGGCTTGATTTGCGGGGCCCCGCCCGAGCGCCCCACCCGCGGACGCAGCGCAGCGAACAGGAGCGGGAAACAACGGGCTGCAAGTCGAGGGCCTGCCTGTTTGCGGGGCTTCTTTGTATGTGATAAGTGTGGGATCCATGGATCTGAGGGCAGGAAACCCGGGGGATCGGCGGTATCCGAGGCCGGGCAACAGAGATGGCGTTTAGGCCGAAGCAGTTCCGGCGAGGCTCGGTGCGGGGCGTCATCGGCGGGTTCGCCGTGCTTGTGGCCGCCGCGTCGGCTCTGGCGGTGATCCCGGTTTCGAGCATCTCCGCACAGACGACGGCCATCGCCGCGGACGACTGCGACACCACCAGCGAAGTCGACGGCCTCACGCACCCGGGCGCGCCTGTGGGGTTCAAGGTGTATCCGGGCGCCACGGAACCCACCGCCGCCGGCCGCGGCTTCCAATGGGAGTTCGAGCCGTTCAGCACACCCAACGCTGCGGCGTTCACGTCTGTCGACGCCATCGACGTGTGCAACAACGTGGCGAGCTACGAACTGTGGTACGGCATAACAGAATCGAGTCTGACCAGCCTGACGTCGGCTCAGCTCGCCGCAGCCGACCCCCCGATGACCGGCAACGTCGGTGAGATCGAGCGCAACATGCTGCTCGGCAGTTGGGGCACGTTCAGCGGCCTGCAGGGAGGCATCGCCGTCAACGACACCTACTACGTGATGATGCGGGTCAACTTCCAGCGCATCTGCGACTTGACCGTCGACAACACCGACGACCCGGACACCATGTACATCAACGAGAGGACCGATGTCGTGCCCGCCGGGACCGAGACGGGGAACACGGACGCCTGCGACGGCTTGCGCGGCGCATGGTCTGATGTCAAGACCGTCACGCTGCCGACTCCGGGCATCACGGTCAGCAATGAGATCCCGGATTTGAGAGTTGTCGTTGGAAGGGAATTGGACTACGAATTCCCTGAGGACACCTTCACCAGCGCGTCGGGCACCAAGATGAGCTACAAGGCAATCAATGCGGTGTCGCAGGGGCCACTTTCTCCGGCGATCTTCTATGAATACCCGGGCAGCACGGGTTCCGTGATCAGTCGACGATTCAGGGGCCACCCGTTTGATCGAACAGGTTCGCTGACCATAGAAGTCAAGGCGTTCACCCACTACGACGGCGAGGCCAGCGACAGGTTCGAGGTAACATATTTCAACAATGATCCAACCGTGGCTGTGTCCGATTTCAGCACGACGGTCGGGAAGTACTTCGAGCACAGCTTGGCCGGCGCAGTCTCCGACCCTGACTGGCACCGTCTCGATGCGAAACTCCAATCGAGTCACTCTTGGCTCAACCTCGTGCAGACTGGTTTCAACAGCTTCAAGCTCACCGGGCAGCCCACCGAGACTGGATCGTTCAGCTTCGGGCTCTCTGCCAACGACGATTACGGCGGGACCGACACGGACACGTTCACAATCAACGTCACCAACACTGCCCCGGCCGTGGCCAATCAGATTCCCGACTATACGAGGCCGGTCGGCAGGTACTTCGGGATCACGTTGCCCGAAGATGTCTTCGAGGACGCTGACGGGCACTTCCTGGGCTTGGAGGTCACCCAGAAGCCCGACTGGCTGAGAGTTCGGGGTGAGCCGCTCTACATCAGGATCTGGGCGCCGCCCCACGCGCAGCAAGGCGGCACTTTCGATATCACGGTCACCGCCGACGACGATTACGGCGGGACAGTGAGCGACACGTTCCAGCTCACAGTCGACAACAACGAGCCGTGGCACGACCCTCCTTTCTCCAATGTGGACGCATGCGTCTTAGATGGCAACTTCTGGACCAGGATCACCCCCGCCCTCCACTTCACCGATGAGGAGGGCGGCGTCATGACCTATGAGGTGACGTCCATACCCAGCTGGCTCACCGCAAAGACCACGGAAGACTCCGACATACTGTTCACCGGCGACGCGACGACCCAGACCGCTGGAACAACCGGGAAAGTGATCGTGTCGGCCACAGACCCCCACGGCGCAACCGGAACTGGCTCATTCGATATCACCGTGCAGGCGGCCACCCACAGGGTGTGTACAGGGGGCTTGTAGCCCCGCCGGCGCCGGCGGTTGGTCGCGAGCCGCCCCGCTCAGCTGAACGCCGCGGGACGCAATCGCCGTGCTGATTGCCTTGCTCGCATTCGTGTGTATACTGCTCCTAGCGCCGGCGACGGCCACAACCTCGAGAGAATGGAGCTATAGGGATGCGCTTTGAGGCTAAACGATTCCGGCGAGGCTCGGTGCGGGGCGTCATCGGCGGGTTCGCCGTGCTTGTGGCCGCCGCGACGGCTCTGGCGGTGATCCCGCTTTCGAGCACCTCCGCACAGTCCGGCACGTTGACGGATCTGTTGGTGTACCCGTCTGGGTCAACCAGTGGAAATGCGTTGAGGCAGCAGTTTGATACGGGCACCACGGACTACACCGTCTGGGTACACAACAGCGTGAGCGAGGTGACCGTGGATCCCGAGGGGGCGACGCCGACGTACCTCGACAGCACCGACAACGACTTGACCGACGCCGACGCCAACGACGCCGGGCACCAAGTCACCCTGAACGCCGGGCACCACACCAACCGGACCACCACCACTTTCAAAGTCAAGGACAGCAGCAACACCTACACCGTGGTGGTGACCCGAATGCCGACGCCGTCGCTTACGCAAAGCGAAGATATCCCCGACATAGATGTTCCCGTCGGAGGCCACACGGCCCCCTACGAACTCTGCCTGGACCCGAACCGTACCGAAACAACCGCGCAGACTCCTGTGGAGTGCATTCTCAGCCTCGACGGGATCAATCAGGTCAACTACACGATCCCTGAGAACATGTTCACCGCTGCATCGGGCACCAAGATAACCTATGAGGCAACCGTGACCAGTGGGGGAGAGATGCCGGGTTGGCTCGCTGAATACCCGGGGAGCACGGGTTCCGTGATCAGTCGCCGATTCCTCGGCGCAACGCCGAATTCGCCGACTTCGGTGGGTATAACACTCACCGCATCCAACCAGTTCGACGGCTCTGCCACAGACAAGTTCACGATTTCGGTGACGAACTCGAATCCAGTTTTGAACCTGCCCTTCAACTTCTCTGTGCCGGTCGGCGAGTACTTCGAGCGCGTGATTTCGGCGTCGGAACTCAGCGACCCCGACAATCACCGTGTCGATCTGGAGCTCGACGAAAACCACAACAGCTACGGTGACTTTTTCTGGTGGGTCAACATCGTGGAGAGGGGTCGCAACGATTTCATGATCACCGGGACGCCAACGCGGGCCGGGACAACCGCCGTCGGGTTCGTGGCCTCCGATGGCTTCGGCGGGTCCACCACGGGCACGACCAGAATCGAAGCCACCAACGCTGCCCCGACCGTGGCCAAAGAGATTCCCGACCAATCGAAGCCGACCGGCAGGTACTTCGGGATCACTTTGGCCGGCGACGACGGGGTCGAGACCGTCAACACTTTCACCGACGCTGACGGTCACTTCTTGGACTACAGTGTCTCCGGGCACCCTGATTGGCTGAGGGTTCGGGGAACGCCGATCTTCGCTAGGATCTGGGCGCCGCCCCATGTGCAGGAAGGCGGCGAGCACGATATCACGGTCACTGCCAGCGACGGTTACGGCGGGACAGCGACCGACACTTTCAGGCTCAGTATGGGCAACACCGCTCCGGTGACCTCCGATATCCCCAATATAAACTTATGTGGGCGTGAGGGACATTTCGTCAGGATCGAGCACACTGACTACTTCTCCGACGCTGACGGGGACTCCCTGACCTACGTAGTGAACAGCAACGCCGATTGGGTCGACGCCGAAATCAATACAACAAGCGGGGCCTTGATAATCAAGGTCGATCCTGACATTACCCTCCCATCCATTGGAACCACCGCGCAGGTCACCGTGACAGCTTCAGACCCCTACGGCGGAAGTGCTACGGACACAATCTCGGTCACTCTGGTAGCCAACGACCACGCCAGCTGCCGTGCAGGGGGCTTATAGTCCCGCTGATCCGCCGCCGCGGAGCAGATTCCGGCGGGTGTGCATTCATGGCCCGAGGGCGGTGATGGGCACTACGGCCACGCCATCGGTGCGTTCGTAAGCGAATCCGGTGGCGGTGATCACGACCAGTCGGCGGGGTGCGCCTACTTTGGCCGGGTAGATCCGGTGGTCTCGAAGTCTGGTGAGCGAGGCCGCGGCGGCTTCGATCGCGGCCCGGCCCCCGAGCTTGATTTCGGCCGCGATCCATTCGCCGCTGCGTCGTCGGATGATCGTGTCGACCTCTAGGCCGGTGTTGTCGCGATAGTGGCTGAGTTCTGCTCGCAGCGTCCGGCAGTAGATGCGCAGGTCCCTCACGCACAGCGACTCGAACAAGAATCCGAGCGTCTCGAGGTCACCCAGCAGGCGGCTGGGGTCGGCGTCCAGCGCGGCTGCCGGACCATGTCCCAGATGCCGGGCACGAGATGCCACTCGTCTATGAGGCGAGGCGTTGCTCCTTCCAGCAGGGCCAGCGATTCCGGCGAGGCCAGTTGTACCGATGCCATTGCTTCTTCGAGCAGTATTTCACTGGAGGCGATCTGGCGGGCCGTGGCAGGCGCCTATTTTTTGGGGGTGGGGGTGGTGTTGGGGGGGTTGAGGGGGGTTCGGTGGGGGGTGGGGTTTGGTGGGGTTCTGCGGGTGTTGGGAGTGGTTGTTTGGGGGGTGTGGCCCCAGCAGGTGGTGGCGCCGTTGGGTTTGAGGGCGCAGGTGTGGCGGCGGCCGGCGGTGATGGCGAGGTGGGGGCCTGGTGGTGTGTCGGTTTGGTTGTCGCCGTTGTGGCCCCAGCAGGTGATGGTGTTGTCGGTTTTGACAGCGCAGGTGTGGTAGCGGCCGGCGGCGATGGAGAAGTACTCGCCTGGCGGTGGGGTGGTCTGGTCGTCGCGGTCGAGTCCCCAGCAGGCGATGGTGTTGTCGGTTTTGATGGCGCAGGTGTGGTAGCCGCCGGCGGCGACGGCCCGGTATTGGCCGGTGGGGGCGGTTGTTTGGCCGTCGCCGTCGTCGCCCCAACACGCGATGGTGTCGTCGGTTTTGACAGCGCAGGTGTGGTAGCCGCCGGCGGCGATGGCCTGGTGTTGGCCGGTGGGGGCGGTTGTCTGGTCGTCGCGTCCGTGGCCCCAGCAGGCGACGGCGCCGTCGGTTTTGACGGCGCAGGTGTGGTGGTAGCCGGCTGACACGGCGCTGAACGCGCCTGCAGGCGCGGCGGTGAGGTTGTTGGTCGAGTCGCCCCAACATGCGATCGTGTCGTCGGTCTTGACCGCGCACGTGTGCCAGCGTCCGGCGGTCACCGACGTGTAGGAGCCGTCAGCGACGGAGGTTTGGCTGTGGGTGTCGTCGCCGGTGCAGTTGAGCCGGCCCAGGGTTGTGTTGAGGGTGCAGGTGTGCGCCCACCCGGCGGTCAGCCGATGGGCGTGGGGGTCGCCGGCGGCGGGGTCGAGCAGCGACAGCGGAATGTTGCGAACACCGCCGTTGTCGTCACCCCAGCACACGACGGTGTCGTCGTCTTTGACAGCGCAGGTGTGCGACGAAGCCGCCGCGATGTCGCTGAACCGGCCCGACGGCGCCGAAACACGGTCGCTGGTGCGCGCACCCCAACAAGCAACCGCGCCGTCCGCTTTGAGCGCACACGCGTGGGTCTGGCCTGACGCCACCGCCATGAACCGGCCCGACGGCGGGCTCAGCCGGTTGCGGGGGTTGTGACCCCAACACGCCAGAGTGTGGTCGGTCTTGACCGCGCAGGTGTGCCACGACCCCGCCGACACCGACTCATACGAACCGTCCGGGACGGTGGCCTGACCATGGGCGTCGCGGCCCCAGCACACCACCATGTTGTCGGCGCTCACCGCGCAGCTATGGTGCCCGCCCGCCGACACCGACACGAACACACCCGCCGGCACCGTGGCCTGACCCTGGGCGTTGTCACCCCAACACACCACCGACCCGCCGGCGCGCAGCCCGCAGGAATGCTGCCCGCCCGCCGACACCGACGTGAACTCACCAGCCGGGGCGGTGGCCTGCCCGAACGTGTCCTCCCCCCAACACACCACAGCACCGTCGGCGCGCAGCCCGCAGCCATGCGCGGCGCCCGCCGACACCGACACGAACACACCCGCCGGCGCGGTGAGCTGATCGAACTCGTCGTCGCCCCAACACAGCACAGAACCGTCAGCGTCGAGCACGCACGAGAACGAATAGCCGACCGCCACCCGCGACACCACCCCCGGCCGCTGCGCCCGCGCCACCGACACCTCATAAGACCTCGACACCCGCCCGTCACCAGCCGCCACAACGGCTTGCAGCACCGTCTCAGCACCCGCCGGCCCCAGACCAGCCTGGAACCCCTCCACCCCCTCGTCCGCATCGGTGAGCGCATCGCCTGACGAGTCCCGCCACTGCAGCGACGCCAAACTGTCCCACACCACCGCGTCCAACGTCACCTGCCCGACCGAGTGGCCCACCTCAACTGAGTACTCCAACGTGTCCGGGTCGAACACCGGCGCCAGACCACCCGGCGACACCGACAACGCCAACAACGACCCGTGCGGCGACACGAAATAACCCACACCCGCCGGGACGCTCACACCCGTAGCCGCCCCCCAACACACCAACAACCCGTCCACCCGCAACCCGCACGAATGCTCATAACCCGCCGACACCGACACGAACACACCCTCAGGCGGCGAAGCCTGCCCCACACCATCAGACCCCCAACACATGACCGTGCCATCAACCTTCACGCCACAAGAATGGTCCCAACCCGCCGACACCGCCGTGAACTCACCGGCCGGGGCGGTGGCCCGCCCACCACCGTCAAGCCCCCAACACATGACCGTCTTGTCCGCCTTGATGCCACAAGAATGATAATCACCCGCCGACACCGCAGTGAACTCACCGGCCGGTGCGGTCGCCTGGCCGCTGCCGTCAAGCCCCCAACACATGACCGCCTTGTCCTCCTTGATGCCACAAGAATGATAACGACCCGCCGACACCACAGAGAACGAACCCGCAGGCGCCGTGGCCTGCCCATCGGCGTTGTCGCCCCAACACAGCGCCGACCCGTCGGTCTTCACACCACACGAATGACCGAAACCAGCCGACACCACAGAGAACGAACCCGCAGGCGCAGACGACTGACCGTCCCCGTCACCACCCCAACACACCACCGCCCCGCCGGCTGCGTTCACACCACAAGAATGCTCATAGCCCGCCGACACCACAGAGAACGAACCCGCAGGCACAGACGACTGACCGTCCCCGTCACCGCCCCAACACACCACCGGCCCGTCCGAAACCGACCCGTCCGAAACCGCCCTGCCCGCTGCCGCGGCGCAGGAATGGCTGTAACCAGCAGACACCGACACGAACGAGCCCGCAGGCGCAGACACCCGCTGCGCGGGCACCCGCCCCCAGCACACCACATCACCAACGAGATCAGTCCCACACGAATGCTCACCACCCGCCGACACCGACACGAACCCGCCCGCAGGCGCAGACGACTGCCCATAACGATCATAACCCCAACACGCCACCGACCCGTCGGTCTTCACGCCGCACGAATGGCTGTCACCCGCCGACACCGACACGAACGTGCCCGTCGGCGGCGACGCCTGGCTGTCCTCGTTCTCGCCCCAACACACAACCGACCCGTCGGTCTTCACACCGCACGAATGGCTCAAACCAGCCGACACCGAACCGAACGAACCCGCAGGCGCCGTGGCCTGACCGATGTTGTTCACACCCCAACACACAACCGTGCCGTCGGTCTTCACGCCGCACGAATGCGAACCGCCCGCCGACACCACAGAGAACTCACCCGCAGGCGCCGTGGCCTGCCCCGAACCGTTCACGCCCCAACACACAACCGTCTCGTCGACCTTCACCCCGCACGAATGGCTCTCACCAACCGACACCGCAGTGAACGAGCCGGCCGGCGCCGACACACGACCACCCCCGCCGAAACCCCAACACACCACAGCACCGTCGACCTTCACACCACACGAATGCAAACTCCCCGCCGACACCACAGTGAACAAACCCGAAGGCGCGTCCGCCTGCCCCCGACTGTTCGACCCCCAACACACCACAGACCCGCCCGCCTGCACGGCGCACGAATGCCTGCCCCCCGCCGACACCGACAACACACGCTCCACCGACACCGTATAGGTCTTCGACACCTCACCGTTCTCGGCTGTCACCACCGCCCGCACCACCGTCGCGCTGCCCGCCGGCCCCAACACCACCTGGAAACCGTCAGCCGACTCGTCCGCGTCCAACAACACGCTGCCCGACGCATCCTGCCACACCAAAGACGCCCGACCGTCCCACCACACCGCATCGAACGACACCACCCCCACCTCGCGGCCCACAACAGCCGAGTACTCAAACAACCCCCGCCCGAACGCCTCGCTCAAACCCCCCGGCGAAACCCGCAACCCCAACAACGCCGCATTATTCGACACAAACACCCCCAAACCCGAAGGCACACTCACACCCGACTCATACCCCCAACACACCACCGTCTTGTCCGTTTTCACGCCGCAAGAATGATAATAACCCGCAGACACAGACGAGAACGAGCCCGAAGGCACATCCAACTGCCCCCGGCTGTTCGACCCCCAGCACACCGCCGTGCCGTCGACCTTCACCCCACACGAATGCCAGGAGCCGGCTGACACCGACGAGAACACACCCGCAGGCGCATCCGACCGCCCGAAGCCGTTGTAACCCCAGCACACGGCAGCACCATCAACCTTCACCCCACACGAATGGCCACTTCCGGCTGACACCGACGAGAACACACCCGCAGGCGCATCCAACTGCCCCCAGCCGTTGTCGCCCCAGCACACCACAGCACCATCGACCCTCACCCCACACGAATGGTCGCCCCCCGCCGACACCAAAGTGAACGAACCCGAAGGCGCAGACGACTGCCCGAAGCCGTTGGAGCCCCAGCACACGGCAGCACCGTCAACCTTCACCCCACACGAATGGCTGTCACGCGCCGACACCGACGAAAACGAACCCGAAGGCGCAGACGACTCCCCGAAGCCGTTGGAGCCCCAGCACACGGCAGCACCGTCGACCTTCACCCCACACGAATGGCTTGAGCCGGCTGACACCGACGAGAACACACCCGCAGGCGCATCCGCCCGCCCAGAGTGGTTGTTACCCCAACACACAGCGGCACCGTCAACCCTCACCCCACACGAATGCCTGCCCCCCGCCGACACCGACGAAAACGAACCCGCAGGCGCATCCGACTGCCCTTGGTCGTTGGACCCCCAGCACACCACAGCACCGTCAACCTTCACCCCACACGAATGGGTGTTACCCGCCGACACCGACACGAACGAACCCGCAGGCGCATCCACCAGCCCAGAGCCGTTGGACCCCCAGCACACAACCGTCTTGTCGGCTTTGACCCCGCACGAATGGCCACTTCCGGCGGACACCGCAGTGAACTCACCAGCAGGGGCGGTGGCCCGCCCACCACCGTCACGCCCCCAACACATGACCGTCTTGTCCGCCTTCACACCACAAGAATGCCACCGGCTCCCCGCCGACACCGACGAGAACACACCC
Organism: Acidimicrobiales bacterium; assembly: GCA_965116485.1. Taxonomy (GTDB): domain Bacteria; phylum Actinomycetota; class Acidimicrobiia; order Acidimicrobiales; family Aldehydirespiratoraceae; genus VXYK01. Next base: position 757,230 of record OZ220692.1, on the reverse strand, counting down.
GCAGGCGCATCCGACTGCCCCAGGCTGTTCGACCCCCAACACACCACCGTGCCATCAGTCTTCACCCCACACGAATGCCACAGGCCAGCGGACACCGACGAGAACGAACCCGCAGGCGCATCCGCCTCCCCATCACCGTTGGACCCCCAGCACACCACCGTGCCATCAGTCTTCACCCCACACGAATGCGTGTAGCCCGCCGACACCGACGAGAACGAACCCGCAGGCGCAGACGACTGCCCCCGGCCGTTGTCGCCCCAGCACACCGCGGTGCCATCAGTCTTCACCCCACACGAATGCCACAGGCCAGCGGACACCGACGAGAACGAACCCGCAGGCGCATCTGCCCGCCCGCTAAGGTTGGACCCCCAGCACACCGCAGTGCCGTCGGTCTTCACCCCGCACGAATGATCGGTACCCGCCGATACCGAGGCGACCGCGCCGGGTGGGGTTGGGGGGCGGGTGACGGTGATGGTGTAGGTCTGGGTGGTGGTCGTGTCCTCGGCGGTGGCCTTGGCCTTGGCCACGGTGGTGGAATCGACAGCTCCCAGCGCGAGTTGAAAGCCCTCAGCGTCGGTGTCGGCGTCGGCCAGGGCCGCGTCCGAGCCGTCGAACCAGGCCAGCGTCGCGTCCTCGTCGGCCGCCGTCACGGTAATCGTCACCTCGTCCACCAAATGGTTGACATCGACAGTGTAGGCAAGCGTGGCCGCCTCGAACGCCTCGTTCAACCCGGCCGGCGACACCACCAACGCCGACAGGCTCGCATCCGAAGAAACCCCATCGTCACCGTCGCCGTCGGAGGAATCATCGTCATCGTCGTCGTCGTCATCGTCCGACGAGCCGTCGCCGCCGTCCGAGCCGTCGTCGCCGTCTGAGTTGTCGGACTGCGCGGCCGCAGGCGGTGCCAGCGGGTCGTCGACGGCGAGCGCCACCCCCGCCACCGCGACGGCCAGACACAGCACCGCCATCCTCGCAGCCATCCCGCGCCGCCACACACTTCCACATATCTCGAACATGAAAAACATGGCGAGACCCTACATACCCCTCTCCCCCAAGGGCAAGCACAGCGCCAAGGCTAGCGGTCCCGGCCGTGGCTGGGTCGCAACGCAGGATGGAAGGCGGGTGTGGAGCCGACCGGAGCGTGCCGGGGCCGGTAGCCCGGCATGCCGATACCGATGGGGATTATATACTTGGAGCATACTTGGAGCGCGCCCAAATAGGCAAGCCTTCGAGTTGCAGCCCGTTGTTTCCCGCTCTTGGTTCGCTGCGCTCCATTTCCCGCTCTTGTTCGCTGTGCTCACCGGGCCGCTCGGGCCGCGGGCGGGCCGCTCGGGCCACGGCCCCGCAAATCAAGCCGTTCGCACTCGGAAATCCTCTGCCTATTTGCGGGGCCTCTTAGCCTGGATCCACCGTGGCGATGAGGTTGTGGTGGCTGGTTGGGGGTTGTGGGTTGGTGTTGGGCTGGTGCGGGGTGAGGGAGCGTGGTTGGGCGTGTTGGGGTGGAAAGCCTGTGCGACGAGGTGCAGCGCACGGGCAGTGCCTCGATTGACAGCGATTGACATTGACACCGATTGACGGTGTGCGGCTACGTGAGGTAATGTCCATGCGATCAGAAGGTCGCGGACTTTCGGAGGGAAGCCATCATGTTCGCTAATCGCACTGAACGAAGAATTCCGCAGCAAAACAGGGTTCTGCAACAAAACAGCCCCGTAATGCGGTGGCGGCCTGTGCTGCTGACGCTGGCAATGGCGGCCAGTGTCATGGCAGTCCCCACCGGCGCTGCGGCGCAGAATCTGCCGCCGGCGCCCACGATCACCCAAGTCAACGAGCTCAGCGGAGAGCTGGAGGTGTTCTGGGACGCTCCAGCGAATCCGGGCGGGACGGTTGACTCCTACGACCTCCGTTACATCGAGTCGAGTGCCGCTGACAAGGCCGACGCGAACTGGGAGTTGTTCGACCCCTTCTGGACGTCCGGTTCCCTCAAAGGAACGGTCCACAGTCTCACCAACGGCACCAGCTACGACCTGCAGATGCGCACCGTGACGAGCACGGGCGACGGCCCCTGGACCTCTACGAGGCAGGTAACGCCCCGAATCGGGGCGCCGAGAATCGATCACCTGGTCGCCGGCGAGGGGGCGGTGACGGTCGCCTGGGACGCCTCCTCTCTGGGGTTGCCGGACGACACCCACACCTTCGACGTGCGGCACAAGAGGACGAGCGACAGCAGCTGGACCACGAGAACCGGGCTCGCATCGACGGAGAGCCATCTCATCGTGGGCAACCTCACCAACGGCACCAGCTACGAAGTGCAAGTCCGCGTGCGCACCGACCACGACGGCCAGTGGTCCGACAGCTCGCGCGCCACGCCCAACGACGCAGGCAGCAACCGCAACAACAGCCGGACCCTGATCCCCCTCGACGTGCCGGTGGCCGCCAAACTCGCGCATATTTTCGACAGCGACGCCTACCGGATCGTTGTCGACGCCGAGACCCGTGTCGTGATCCGGACGTCGGGCCCGGTGCTGGATCCCCAGTGCTGGCTGCACAGCACCAGCAGAGAGATCTTCCACTCGACCGACCGCGCCACCGTCCATTCGGACAGGAACCATTGCCTGGGGCAGGCCAAGCTCCCGGCGGGCACCTACTATGTGACGGTCGGCCACGAGACGTTGAACCCCCGCCACAGCGACCACCGCTATGAGCTCGAAGTGTCGACCATTCATGCGCCCGGAACCAGCCGCGCCACGGCTGCCTCGCTGGAGGCGGGCACGGTCGTCGCGGGCTTCGTGAACAGCAGCAACGACGGGTACTTCAAGTTCGAGCCGACCGCGACGGATCACTACAGGTTCGTGGGCCGCGCAGCCAATGCGCTGAGCCTGGAGCTCCAAGCCTCCACCGGCAGCGCTCTGCGGGCGCACCCGGGACCGAACCAGAGCTGCGACGACGACGGCGCCTGCACCGTCTTCGGACCGGCTCTGAGCGCCGAGCTCACGGGAGGCGAGACGTATTACATCAAGGTCAGTACCACCGAGTCGGACGACACCGGATTCTTCCTGGACCCGATAGTGAACACAGACTACAAGAGGATGTTGGCGGCTTGCGAACGAAGCAAGCCGAACAATTTCGAAGACGAGCTGTCGGGCTGCAACTGGTACTTCGACAGCGACATCGGAACCGGCGTCGACGACATCCATGACAAACGGGTGGACGGCAGCGGCGTCGCCGTCGCCGTCGTCGACAGCGGCATCGACGAAGACCACGAGGACCTCACCGTCACCGGCTCGGAGCAATGGTGTGCCGGCACCGACAAGTTCGACCCGGACAACGATCACGGCACGCAAGTGGCAGGCGTCATCGGGGCGCGCAAGAACCAAATCGGCATGCGCGGCGTTGCGCCCGGCGCCGAGCTCCACAACTACCGGCTGACCGGCTGCGGCGCGTACACCGACGCCGACCTCGCCGCCGCGATGAAGCATAACAAAGCCAACATCGCCGTCTACAACGCCTCGTTCAGCCGCTCCGACGGCCCCGGGCTGTACCCGGTGGCCCAGTCGCTGACCGACGCCATCGACGAAGGCCTGGCGGACGGCCACGACGGCAAGGGGGCCGTGTACGTGTGGGCTGCGGGCGACGGCGCCGAAGACGACAGCTACGCCAACCTCGACGAGGTCAACTCGCACCACGGCGTGATACCGGTGTGCGCCGCGACTATGTTCGGCAACACCGCCGATTCCCCGAACGCCTACTCCGAGCGGGGGTCCAGCCTGTGGATCTGTGCAGCGACGGGCCGGGGCGACGGCGACCGCGTCGGCACGACGCTCAACTTCGACCATTACACCGACAGCTTCGGCGGCACGGGCGCCGCCGCGGCGATGGTCTCGGGCATGGTGGCGCTGCTGCGCGAGGAGAGGGCAGATCTGACATGGCGCGACGTCAAGCTGATCCTGGCCGATTCTGCAATCAAGCCTAGAGGGTCATGCGGGCCGAAGACGTACAGCGACGACACCGAGTGCTATAAATTCGACAACGACGTCGGACACGGACTTCTCGAATGGTACGTGGGACACATCGACCTCGCGAGGGACTGGAAACTGCTGCCGGAGATGCTCACCTCCACATCGAGCAACTCCACTGAGGTCACCATCGCCGACGACGGCACCTTCGCGAGCAGCGAGGTCACGATCGACGACGCGATCACGTTCGTCGAGCACGTGGAGGTCACAACCAACTTCGACGCCCCCAGTTTCCGGGAGCTGCAAGTCGAGCTGGTGTCGCCGCGCGGCGCCGTGTCGTACCTGTCCACGCCCGCCGGCGAGGACACGCTCGAAGACGGCGCCATCGCGCTGACGCAATCGTTCGCGTTCGGCTCGGCCCGCCACCTGGGCGAGGACCCCGAGGGAACCTGGACTCTGCGCATCGCCGACCGCGTGCAGGGCACGCACAGCACGTCGGAGACGCAGAAGCTGTCGAGCTGGTCGCTCAAGGTGCGGGGGCATCGCACCGTTCCGTCCGCCCCGACCATCACTGGCCTCGCCACTGGGACCGCGCAGCTGACGGTCGGCTGGTCCGTGCCGACCCACAAGGGCGCCTCAGACATCACCGGCTACGACGTGCGCTACATCGCGACCACCGGCGACACGGCCGACGATAATGCATGGACGGTCGTGACCGACGCTAGAACCGCTACGCCGTGGGCGTACGCGATCAGCGGCCTCGACACCACTGAGCGGTTCGTGCAGGTGAGGGCCAAGAACTCCGATGGCCCGGGTGCGTGGTCGGCCTCGGCGAGGGGGGCGCCGGGTGCGGGGAACCACCAGCCGTTCTTCGGGGGGACCTCGACGGAGCGCACCATAGCCGAGGATGCCAGCTCGGGGGACGATGTGGGTGCTGCGGTCTCGGCGACGGACACCGACGGCCACGTGAGCTTGTCGACATTGGAATACGAACTGACCGGCACGAACTCGGGCGACTTCACGATCGACACGACGAACGGGCAGATCAGCACCGCAGCCGCTCTGGACCACGAGACCCGGCCCTCGTACACGCTGACGGTCTCGGTGAGCGACAACCGCGACACGATAGGCGACCCCGACACGGAGATCGACGCGACGATCGAGGTGAACATCAGCGTCACCGATGTCGACGAGCCCTTCGATGTGCTGGGCGACGCCACGCCGTCGGTGGCCGAGGGGAATCTGGATGTGGGCACCTACCGCACAGACGATCCCGAGGGCGACGCAACCACTTGGAGCCTGACCGGCACCGATGCGGCGCTGCTCGAGATCAGCCGGCTCGGGGAGCTGAGCTTCAAGGCGCCGCCCGACTTCGAGGACCCCGCAGACGACGGAACCAACAACACCTACACGGTCGTCGTACACGCCGCAGCCGGCGCCCACACCGACACGCACAATGTCGTCGTCACCGTCACCAATGTCGACGAGGCGCCGACGATAACCGGCCCGAACTCCTTCGGCGTCGATGAGAACACCTCGGGCACCGTGGCCACATACGCCGGCACTGATCCGGAGAGCGCCGCCGTCACACTGTCTTTGGGGGGCACCGACAGCAGCGCCTTCAGCCTCGCGGCGAACGGCGAGCTCAGCTTCGCGTCAACGCCCGACTTCGAGGCGCCCGCAGACAACAACAACGACAACGTCTACAGCATCGTCATCACGGCGAGCGACGGCACCAACACGACCAGCTTGGATGTCGAGATCGAGGTGCGCGACGTGAACGAGGATCCGGCGCTGGAGCACCAGAGCTGCACGTCCTCGATCGCCGAGAACACCGCGCAGCGATGGACGTGCGCGCTGACCGGCGTCGACCCCGAGAAGAGGACGCTGAGATGGTCGCTGTCGGGGGCCGATGCAGACAGTTTCGAGCTGATCAACACCGGCACCGACTCGAACGGCAGAAGCACGCCCACACTGCGCACCCGCTCGGCTGTGGCGTTCGACTTCGAGTCGTATTCCACATACAACGTGACTGTGGAGGTCCGCGACGATTCCAATACCAAAGACCTCGAGCTCCTTCTCGCTGTGACCGACGTCGACGAGGACGGCTCGCTGACGATCACCTCGCTGGCGCGTGAGGACGTGGAGATCGAAGCTGTTCTGGACGATCCCGACGGCGGCGGACCCTCAAGCATTTCGTGGCAGTGGCAGCGGCAGGAGTCCGGCACATGGCAGGACATCGCGGGCGAGACGTCGCTAGCTTACACGCCGACGAGCAGCGACGTCGGGTCGCGGCTGCGAGTCACGGCGTCCTACACCGACGGCAGCTTCGGCACCCAGGACCTGACGAGCAACGCGACCTCCGCCGTCACCGCCGTAGACCCGGGGAATAGAGCGCCCCAGTTCACCGAAGGCAGTTTGGAATGCTCTGCCAACGAGAACCGCAAGCCGGGGGCGTTCGGCTGCGCTGCCCGGGCCACCGACGACGACGGAGACCCGATCGAGTACGAGTTGATGGACAACTCCAATACCGGACTCTTCGGTGTGGACGTCAGGAGCGGCACCATCAGCCTTGTCGGCAACCTCGACCATGAGGCCGCTGAGGAGCACGAGCTGACCTTGCGGGCATCCGACGGTGCGAAGACCGCGGATCTGGACGTCACGGTGAAGGTCGCAGACGTCGACGAGCCCGGAACGGTCACGTTGTCATTCGGCACCCAAGGCCTGGCGGTCGGAGGCAGCATCAACGCGAGCCTGACTGACCCCGACATCGTGAACCCACTGATCGATTGGCGCTGGGAGAGCTCCGACGACGGGCGTTCGTGGGACATCTTCCACTCGGATTCCAGCGGGATCGCAACCCTCGAGCAGGCCCAAGCCTGCAAGCAGATCCGCGTGCGCGCCACCTATACCGACACGCACGGAACTAAGCAGTTCTACACCACGGTGGGGTCGCAGGGCGAGCGAGTGACGCCCAAGACCGGCGACTGCGGCGGCACGCCGCCTCCTGTCGTCCGCCCTATTGTGGTGACCCCTATTGTGGTGACCCCTGAGCCAGATCCCGAGGAAGAGGAAGAAGAAGAGGAAGAGGAGGAGGAAGAGGAAGAGGAGGAAGAGGAGGAGACTCCGGAGCAAATGGTTAAGCCCGCCCGAGCCGCGGGCTGCGAACTCGGTGCCGGCGGCTCGGCCAGTCCGTTCAGCGACGTCTCCGCCACCTCGTTCGCGGTCGACGACGTGGGCTGCCTCGTCGAGTTGGAGGTGACCGAGGGCACCAGCGACACCACCTTCTCACCGGGCGATCCCGTCACCCGCGCGCAGATGGCCTCGTTCATAGCCCGCCTCTACAAAGCCGTGACCGGAGAACAGGCCCCTGTGGCGGAAACGCCGTTCACCGACGTGGAGGCCACCTCGTTCGCCCACGACGACATCGGCCGCATCTACGGCCTCGGCATCACCGGCGGCACCAGCGACACAACCTACTCGCCGGGCGATCCCGTCACCCGCGCGCCGATGGCCTCGTTCATCGCCCGCCTCTACAAAGCCGTGACCGGGGAGCAGGCGCCTGTGGCGGAAACGCCGTTCACAGACGTGGAGGCCACCTCGTTCGCCCACGACGACATCGGCCGCATCTACGGCCTCGGCATCACCGGCGGCACCAGCGACACCACCTACTCGCCGGGCGATCCCGTCACCCGCGCGCAGATGGCCTCGTTCATAGCCCGCCTCTACCGAGTGCTGACCGAACCAGCCGCCGAGGACGAACCAGCCGCCGACGAACCGGACGACGACGAGCCGGACAACGACGAGTGAGTCGTTTGAAGCGGTCCAGCTACAGCCGGGCAGTGGGCTGTTTGCTCGGTTGACCCTGCGATCGTCCCTGGATCAGCCGAACCCACGAGCCTGGATCAGCCGAACCAGATCCCGCTGCCCACAACAGCCCCCACGACGGCCACAACGGTCGCAACCATCCACCGGAAATTGACCCGATTCTGCTCGGAGATCGTTGAGTGCAACTCACCGATCAGTTGGCGCAGCTCGCCGATCTTCTCTGACTGCTCGCCGATCAGTTGGCGCAGCTCGCCGATCTTCTCTGACTGCTCGCCGATCAGTTGGCGCAGCTCGCCGATCTCTTTGTGTACCTCACCGATCGCTTTGTGTACCTCACCGATCTCTTTGTGTACCTCACCGATCTTCTCTGATTGCTCGCCGATCTTCTCGCCGAATCTCTCTGATTGCTCGCCGATCAGTTGGCGCAGCTCGCCGATCTCTTTGTGTACCTCACCGATCTTCTCTGATTGCTCGCCGATCTTCTCGCCGAATCTCTCTGATTGCTCGCCGATCAGTTGGCGCAGCTCGCCGATCTCTTTGTGTACCTCACCGATCTTCTCTGATTGCTCGCCGATCTTCTCGCCGAATCTCTCTGATTGCTCGCCGATCAGTTGGCGCAGCTCACCGATCTTCTCGGCTTGGCTTCCGATCTTCTCGGTTTGCTCGCCGATCTTCTCGCCGAATCTCTCGGCTTGCTCGCCGATCTTCTCTGATTGCTGGCCGACCAGTTGGCGCAGCTCGCCGATCTTCTCGGCTTGGTTTCCGAGCTTCTCGACGAGTTCACCTTTGAACGCGATGAATTGGGCGTTGAGTTCGACTTTGAACGCGGTGAATTGGGCGTTGATGTCTTTGGACAGGGCGTCGAGGTCGTCTTTGGTGGCTAGCTGGTCCATCAGCGTCGTCGCCCTTTCCTCTCCGTATAGTTCGGTGAAACTCTCGTGTAGCCGGTGCTGGCTTGTTTCGGTCGCTGCCATTGCCAAATCTCCTGGTGTTGTTTGAATGTGTCTCGGGGAAGTGGCACGCGGCGGCTGCCCTGTCACCATACCACCTAGTTGCAGGTCACGCAACTTCGATTTGTTTGGTGCTTCTGGGGGTCTCCCACTCCGCACCTGGCTGCCGCTGGCCCGGTGAATGTGAACCACGGTGTGGGTCAGGTGACCGCGGTGTGGGTGAAGGGTTGTTCGGGGGCCGCAGTCGAGACGCTGGACTCCAACGACAACGCGCTGACCGCAGCCGCCAAAAAGACCCTGCGGCCCCTCGACGCGCCGCCGCGAACAAGATCTCCAGTACTCATGGCTGCTTGGCGCTTCGGTCAGGAGGCGGCTCGGGTGGCGAGGTCAGGAGGCGGCTCGGGTGGCGGGGTCAGGTGGCGGCTCGGGTGATGGTGACGGTGTAGGTGTAGGTGTCGGTGCCGTTGGGGGCGGTCACCTTGATGGTGATGGTGTTGACGCCGGTGGCGAGGTCGACCTGGTAGCCGTCGGTGTTGTCGTCGGCGTCCTCGGTGACGTCTTCGGTGGTGCCGTCGCTGTCGGCCGCGGTGATGGACACTTCTGAGTCGCCGCGGTCGAAGGCGGCCACGGCGGCGACGGTGGTGGTCGACACGCTGTTGGCGACCTCGGCGGTGTAGTGGGGTTTGCCGTGGATGAAGTGGCCGAAGTCGACGTCGCTCATCGTCAGCGAGTACAGCTTGGCGTTGGAGGGCAGGCTGAACGCCTTGATGCCCGCTGAGGACCGGGTTTCCCGCTCGTCGTAAGGGATGTCGAGGACCCACATGTTGCGGCCGTCGGACCACAGGCCGCGGGGGTGGGTGACGCCGTCGAGGCCCACGGGGATGTCCATGCCCGGCATCCGGGCGCCGTCGGCCAGCGCGTAGGCCTCGAGCCGCGACGTGGCGTCGCCCTCGTTGGCGGCGACCCACATGACCGTGCCGTCGGACCACAGGGCGAACGACACTCTCCTTGCCGCTCCCCTGCCGCCGTCGCCGGTGGTGGTGACGGTGATGTCGCGGTCGGGCTTTCGGGCCTTGGTGGCGAAGTCGAACGCCTGGAGCTTTCCCCCTGTGGGCTTGATGTTGTACAACATGGTTTTGTTGGTCGAGGCCACCCAGATGGTCTCGCCGTCGGACCACAGGTCCCGCGGCCCCCGGGTGTCGAAGAACGACTCGGCGTCGATATGGGTGGCGGTGGACGACGCCATGTCGATGGCTTCGATATAGGGGTGCCCAATCGACCCGGTGGACCAAGCCTCGGCGATCCACATGGTGTCGCCGTCGGCCCACAGGCCGGTGTCGTACCAGCTGTGCTCTTCGCTGCGCCGGAGGTCGTGCTGTGACTGGCGGCCCCCGGTGTCGAGGTCGAAGGCGTGCATCGTGTGCCGGCCGGAGGACAGGACCCAAATGGTGTCGCCGTCGGACCAGATGTCGTAGGGGACCGTCAGTTCCCGGTAGTTGCCGTAAAACCCGACGAGCAGGTCTTTGGTGGTGTCGCGTCTGGTGCGCAGCAGGTGCACGGTGTAGACCTTGGCGGGTGAGCCGTCTTGGGGGGCGACGGTGACGGTGACGGCGGCCGGCGCGCCGTCGTCGATGTCGATCTGGTGCCCGCTGGTGGTGCCGTCGTCGTCGGCGGGCAGCGGGGTGACCGTGGCGTTGGCGTTGCCCGCGGTGTAGGCGACCGTGGTGGTGAACCCGTCGTCGGACTGGGCGTTGGTGAGCCGGTAGGTGTAGTCGGTGACGGCCGAGTCGAACGTCGGCGACAGCGTCACGCCGGTCAGGGTCAGCGCCGACAGGGTGTTGTCGCTCGACAGGGCGCCGGTGGTGCCGGCGAGGGTGGTGAGCTTGAGCGTGTACTGCATCGACTCGCCGTCTCTGGTCAGCGTGACGGAGATGTCTGTGACCCCGTCGGCGTCGAGGGTCACCTGGTGGCCATCGTCGTTGGTATCGGCGTCGCCCGGCGAGATCGCCACCGTCGCGCCGGTGTGGATCGACTCGGCCTGCACCGTCACCTCGGTGGCGTCCGCGGCGATGTTGCGGGCGTAGTCGGTGACCGAGGGGGTGAAGTCGTCGAGGTTGACGCCGCTCACCTCGAGGCTCCGCAGGCCGTCCTGCACCAGCGTCAGCTTGTAGACCTGCGCATACCGGGACGGCACCTCGCCCGGGACATTCGATTTCAGGGTGAACGTGGTGGAGCCGTCGGCGTCGAGGCTGAGCCGCTGCTCATGGCGGTTGGAACGGTACGGGCCCCCGTCGACGGACATTTCGAGACCTAACGCAGGTCCGATCCCATACAAGCTCACTTCGGTGAGCTCGGGGGCCACCTCGTGGGTGTACTCCCCGGGGACGGGGCCGAAGCCCGGCACTTTCGCGCCGTTGAGATAGAGAGCATGTATGCGGTTGTCCCAGCCGCTCGGCGTCGGCGGAACCCGAAGTCCCACGTTGTAGACCGCCGTCTGGCGGTGGCCGGCGGGGCCTTGGACGACGGTGACGGTGATGTCGGCGGTGGCGCCGTTTGGGGGGAAGTTCACCTGGTGCCCTTCGGCGAGGCCGTCGGCGTCGGCGGGGGTGATGGTGACGTCTGCGTCGGATCTCAGCGCCTTGGCGTCGATTGTCGCCTGGGTGGTGCCATAGGGCATATAGGTCCAGCCCCCTCCGCCATTGGAGCGCTGGCCCCCCAGCCAGTCCCTGCCGTTGAAGGCGAGGCGGCGCAGGCGGGCGTCGGCGGGGAGGTTGTAGATGAACACTTTGGTGGTGTCGGCGTCGGCTATCCACAGCTGGGACTGGTCGGACCACATGGCCAGGGGCTGGTCGTTGTCGTCGGAGAGCCGCTGGGTTGCGTCGGACAGGCGCCGTTTGACGTCGCGGGTGGGGTCTCTTTGGCCGTTGTCGAGGCGGTAGGCGTAGACCCGGGCGTCGGCGCGGTCCGACACCCACAGGGTCACGCCGTCGGACCACACCCCGACCGGGTCTTGGTGGGGGCGGCCCGAGGTGTCGATGGTGCGGGCGAGGGCCTTGGTGGAGCGGTCGTACACGTAGATTCTGGCGTCGTCGTTGTCGACGACGTACAGGTCGGAGCTGTCGGCCCAGATGCCCATCGGGTTGGCGTTGCCCGCCGCTGACAGCGACGTGAAGTCCGCGGCGGACTTGCGGTCGCCCGCCTCGATCTCAGGGGTGGCGTCGGTGTCGGCGTTGCGGTGGTAGCCCAAAATGGCGGCGGTTGCGTCGCTGGCGACCCACACGGTGTCGTCGTCCATCCACAGCCCGTGCGACGTGCCGGCCTGGGTCGGGTTGTCGGTGGACGCGGGCAGGTCCAAGTCGATGTCCTTGTCGCTGTCGCGGGCGCCGCCCGACAGCGTGTAGGCGTAGATCTTGCCGTCCCAGTCGCCGGAGCCCCGCGCCGACACCCAGATCGTGGTCCCATCAGACCAGAACGCCTGCGCGATGAGGTTGTTGGTCGCCAGATCCGACACGATGTCGTCCGACGCGCCCGACACCATCATCATGCTCGACGCCCACAAATCGCCCGCCCACCCCGACACGCCCGACGGCATCATCATCCCCGACGACGGCGTCATGCCCGACGGCGGCGTGCCCGACGGCAGCGGCGTGCCCGACGGCATCATCCCCGACGGCGTCACGCCCGACGGCGTCATCATGCCCGGCGGCGGGCCCTTGGGCGGCTCGAATGCTGTGCCGCCGGGGAAGAACCTGCTCTGCGCCGCGGCGGCGGTGTCGGTGTCGGCGGGGAACTCGATGAACGCCACCCCGTCGTCGGTGGTGCTCAGCTTGGCGACCGCGTCGGGGCCCTGGGTCAGCCCCGCCGCAGCCGAACCCGCCGGCGGCGTCGCCACCAGAACAACCTCGCTGGACAAACCACCACCGGCCGCGAACTCGTAACCGTCATCAGCCACCGCGCCCGCAAAAGCCACCACCGCGTACCGGTACGAACGGCCCGGCAAAGCAGTACCGTCGAAGAACTCGTAACCGGCGCGGCCCCGCTCCCACTCCACCACGCCCACCTCCTCCAACGGCGCGCGCCGGGAGCTGTCGGTGCGCCTCACCCTCATCGAGAACACCTCCGCCCACGACGGCTGCTCGCCCACCGTCCAGCTCAGCGCCACCCCGCCACCTCGCGCCACAGCCCCCAAACCCCCAGGCCCCACCGGCGCCTCCGACTCCACAGTCACCGCCACCACATCGGAGAACACGTCAGCGACCCGCTCATAACCGCCGCCGGCGACCCGGCTGGCCTCCAACCCCACCCGATACTCATAGACCGCGCCCGCCACAACACCGCTGGTGTCGTGATACCAGGCCTCGCCGGAGTCCCAATCGATCCCGAAATACGACACCACGTCCAGCGTCGACCACGCCCCGCCCCCCTCACGACGCTCCACAAACATGTCACCGGTGAACACATCCCCATACCGGTGATCCGGCAAATGCGGCGCCACCCACGCCAACCGCACCGACCGGTGCGTCGCCGTCGCCGACAACCCCTCAGGCGCCAACACCCCCACCGGCTCGGCGGCCTCGGCCCCCGACACCGAGAACGCAACCTCCAAAACCCCCAACACCACACCCGACAACCGCCGCTGCGAATACGCCACCGCCCGCAACACATACTCCCCCTCCGGCAACGCCCCGCCCGACAACCACCGGCCCGCACCCCTGCGATAATCCCCAAACAACGAATACGGCGCATAATTCTCCGTCTGGGAATGCGCCGCCGCCCCGCTCAACTCCAAACCCACACTCCCAACCGACTCACCAGCCGCCAACTCCACCCGCAACCCATAACTCCCCCCAACCGGATCAGCCACCACCACACCCGAACCGTCCACCAACTCCGCAACCACCGACTGATCCCCCGCATCAACCAAAACAAAACCCGCCAACGGCCCCGCACCCACAACATCGTCCACCCGCTGCTGCGCCGCCACAGGCACCACAACCCCCCACAACCCCAACACCAACACCAACAACGGCACAACAAACGTCAAAACAACCCGACGACCACCCAACCACCCAGCAGCAACCAGGGACACCGACCTACCGGACATATTCAGACCCTTCCCTTAGAGGCCCCGCAGATAGGCAGGGGATTCCCGAGTGCGAACGGCTTGATTTGCAGGGCCGTGGCCCGAGCGGCCCGCCCACGACCCCAGCGGCCCGCGGCCCGCCCGTGGCCCGAGCGGCCCGGTGAGCGCAGCGAACAAGAGCGGGAAATGCAGCGCAGCGAACAAGAGCGGGAAATGCAGCGCAGCGAACAAGAGCGGGGAACAACGGGTTGCAACTCGAAGGCTCGCCTATTTGCGCGCGCTCTATATCCGATGGGATTTGGTATACCCATCGGATATTTGCCGAAGTTTTGCCAAAACCAAGTTAACATAGCAAGAAACTAGCATAAATCCTCAAAATTGTCGAGGGAGCCTCGGCCACCGTCGCCAAGTCCTGTCTTCATCACGGGGCGACTGTGCCACCAGGGTGTGACGCGACCGGGGCAAGACAGCCGCCACAACTCCGCCGTCATCTGCGGCCGCCGTCATCTGCGTCGCCCGCAACGCGGTTCACGTGATCACATAGGTCTTGGTGGCGGTCGTGTCTTGGGAGGTGACCTTCACCTTGAACACCGTGCGCGTGCTCGCAGCGCCCAGCGCGGCCTGGAACCCGGATTCGTTGTCGTCGGGGTCGGCCAGCGCGTTGTCGTTGGAGTCCAGCGTCTCGACTGCGGCCCCCGAATAACCCTTCATCCACACCGCGGTCACCTGACCCACGCCGTGGTTCACATTCACCGGGCCAGCGGCAGCCAGGTGCGGAGTGGGAGACCCCCAGAAGCACCAAACAAATCGAGGTTGCGTGACCTGCAACTAGGTGGTATGGTGACAGGGCAGCCGCCGCGTGCCACTTCCCCGAGACACATTCAACCAACACCAGGAGATTTGGCAATGGCAGCGACCGAAACAAGCCGGCACCGGCTACACGAGAGTTTCACCGAACTATACGGAGAGGAAAGGGCGACGACGCTGATGGACCAGCTAGCCACCAAAGACGACCTCGACGCCCTGTCCAAAGACATCAACGCCCAATTCACCGCGTTCAAAGTCGAGCTCAACGCCCAATTCATCGCGTTCAAAGGTGAACTCGTCGAGAAGCTCGGAAGCCAAGCCCAGAAGATCGGAGAGCAAGCCGAGAAGATCGGCGAGCTGCGCCAACTGATCGGCGAGCAATCAGAGAGATTCGGCGAGAAGATCGGCGAGGTACACGAGAAGATCGGCGAGCAAGCCGAGAAGATCGGCGAGGTACACCAGAAGATCGGCGAGCAATCAGAGAAGATCGGTGAGGTACACAAAGCGATCGGTGAGGTACACAAAGAGATCGGCGAGCTGCGCCAACTGATCGGCGAGCAATCAGAGAGATTCGGCGAGAAGATCGGCGAGCAGTCAGAGAAGATCGGCGAGCTGCGCCAACTGATCGGCGAGATGCACTCAACGATCTCCGAGCAGAATAGGGTCAATTTCCGGTGGATGGTTGCGACCGTTGTGGCCGTCGTGGGGGCTGTTGTGGGCAGCGGGATCTGGTTCGGCTGAGCCAGGGACGATCGCAGAGTCAACCAAGCAAACAGCCCACTGCCCGGCTGTAGCTGGACCGCTTCAAACGACTCACTCGTCGTCCGGCTCGTCCTCGTCGTCCGGCTCGTCCTCGTTGTCCGGCTCGTCGTCGTCCGGTTCCTCGTCGTCCGGCTCCTCCTCGGCGGCTGGTTCGGTCAGCACTCGGTAGAGGCGGGCGATGAACGAGGCCATCTGCTCGCGGTCGACGGGATCGCCCGGCGAGTAGGTTGTGTCGCTGGTGCCGCCGGTGATGCCGAGGCCGTAGATGCGGCCGATGTCGTCGTGGGCGAACGAGGTGGCCTCCACGTCTGTGAACGGCGTTTCCGCCACAGGGGCCTGCTCCCCGGTCACGGCTTTGTAGAGGCGGGCGATGAACGAGGCCATCTGCTCGCGGTCGACGGGATCGCCCGGCGAGTAGGTGGTGTCGCTGGTGCCCTCGGTGATGCCGAGGCCGTAGATGCGGCCGATGTCGTCGTGGGCGAACGAGGTGGCCTCCACGTCGGTGAACGGCGTTTCCGCCACAGGGGCCTGTTCTCCGGTCACGGCTTTGTAGAGGCGGGCTATGAACGAGGCCATCTGCGCGCGGGTGACGGGATCGCCCGGCGAGTAGGTGGTGTCGCTGGTGCCCTCGGTCACCTCCAACTCGACGAGGCAGCCCACGTCGTCGACCGCGAACGAGGTGGCGGAGACGTCGCTGAACGGACTGGCCGAGCCGCCGGCACCGAGTTCGCAGCCCGCGGCTCGGGCGGGCTTAACCATTTGCTCCGGAGTCTCCTCCTCTTCCTCCTCCTCCTCTTCCTCTTCCTCTTCTTCCTCTTCCTCTTCCTCTTCCTCGGGATCTGGCTCAGGGGTCACCACAATAGGGCGAGGGGGCGGCGGTGGTTGGGCCGCGCGGCTCACCGTTACCGTGTACGTCTCAGTGTTTGTCGTGTCCTGGGAGGTGACCTTCACCTTGAACACCGTGCGCGTGTTCGCAGCGCCCAGCGTGACCTGGAACCCGGATTGGTTGTCGTCGACGTCGTCCAGCGTGTTGTCGTTGGAGTCCAGCGTCTCGACTGTGGCCCCCGAATAACCCTTCATCCACACTGCGGTGACCCGGCCCACGCCGTGGTTCACATTCACTGTGTAGTCGGTCTTGTCCGCCGCGAACGCAGGAACCAGGGTCTGGCCGGTCACCGACAGCGACGACAGGGTCGCGTCCGCCGTCGGCGCCACGGCGCGGGTGATGGTGAGGATGTGGGTGACGATGCTGTCGTTCTCGGCGGTGATTTTGGCCTTGATGATGTTGTCGCCCACCGCCAGGTCGACCTGGTGGCCGTTCGCGGCGTCGGTGTCGGCGTCGACCAGCGGTGAGTCGTCGCCGGCGAGCAGCTCGACCGTCGCCCGCGGCGAGTCGTTGGCGGTCGCGGCCACCGTCACCCGGGCCACGTCGTTGTCCACGCTCGCCGTGTAGTTGTTCGTGCTCGGCGTGCGGGTCACCGTCACCGCGTCCTCAGGCGCCGTCGACGTGCCCTTGAACACGTCCAGCGACTCCAGCGACGCATCGTTGGACTTCGCTGTCTCGTTGGTCACCGTCTGGGTCGCCGCGATCGCCGCCGCGTCGTTGCCCGCCCGGTCCTGCACCGGGTTCGAGCCGGGCACAGTGTAAACCACCGTCACCGTGTCGCCGTGGCGAACAGCCGAGTCAAGCGTCAAGGTCACCTCCTGACCCGACACCGACACCGCCGACACCGACGGCGAGCCGGGCGCGTCCACCGTGAACGCCGACGTAGCCGGCTCGCTGCCCCCATCGAGCTCCTCGTCATAGGTCAACACCAAACTCGCCCCGGTCACCACCGCCGACTCAAGCACAGGCGCCGTCGTATCAGTCACCGCCGCCCGCTTCACCGCCACCGTGTAGGTCACGTTGGTGGTCGTGTCGGCGGCGGTCACCTTGATCTTGAACGTCGTCGTCGAGTCCTTGCCGCCCAACGTGACCTGGAAACCGGATTCGGTGTTGTCGGCGTCGTCCAGCGTCGAATCGTCGGTGGCCAACGTCTCGAACGACGCGTCGTCCGTGTCGCCCAGCGTCCACTCCGCGGTCACCTCCTCCACGTCATGGTCCACATCCACCGTGTAGTCGGTCGTGCCCGCCGCGAACGTCTCGTTCAAACCGCCCGGCGACACCGACAACGCCGACAAAGTAGCGTCGGTGGACGGCGCCGCCGCCCGCTTCACCGCCACCGTGTAGGTCACGTTGGTGGTCGTGTCGGCGGCGGTCACCTTGATCTTGAACGTCGTCGTCGAGTCCTTGCCGCCCAACGTGACCTGGAAACCGGATTCGGTGTTGTCGGCGTCGTCCAGCGTCGAATCGTCGGTGGCCAACGTCTCGAACGACGCGTCGTCCGTGTCGCCCAGCGTCCACTCCGCGGTCACCTCCTCCACGTCATGGTCCACATCCACCGTGTAGTCGGTCGTGCCCGCCGCGAACGTCTCGTTCAAACCGCCCGGCGACACCGACAACGCCGACAAAGTAGCGTCGGTGGACGGCGCCGCCGCCCGCTTCACCGCCACCGTGTAGGTCACGTTGGTGGTCGTGTCGGCGGCGGTCACCTTGATCTTGAACGTCGTCGTCGAGTCCTTGCCGCCCAACATGACCTGGAAACCGGATTCGGTGTTGTCGGCGTCGTCCAGCGTCGAATCGTCGGTGGCCAACGTCTCGAACGACGCGTCGTCCGTGTCGCCCAGCGTCCACTCCGCGGTCACCTCCTCCACGTCATGGTCCACATCCACCGTGTAGTCGGTCGTGCCCGCCGCGAACGTCTCGTTCAAACCGCCCGGCGACACCGACAACGCCGACAAAGTAGCGTCGGTGGACGGCGCCGCCGCCCGCTTCACCGCCACCGTGTAGGTCACGTTGGTGGTCGTGTCGGCGGCGGTCACCTTGATCTTGAACGTCGTCGTCGAGTCCTTGCCGCCCAACATGACCTGGAAACCGGATTCGGTGTTGTCGGCGTCGTCCAGCGTCGAATCGTCGGTGGCCAACGTCTCGAACGACGCGTCGTCCGTGTCGCCCAGCGTCCACTCCGCGGTCACCTCCTCCACGTCATGGTCCACATCCACCGTGTAGTCGGTCGTGCCCGCCGCGAACGTCTCGTTCAAACCGCCCGGCGACACCGACAACGCCGACAAAGTAGCGTCGGTGGACGGCGCCGCCGCCCGCTTCACCGCCACCGTGTAGGTCACGTTGGTGGTCGTGTCGGCGGCGGTCACCTTGATCTTGAACGTCGTCGTCGAGTCCTTGCCGCCCAACATGACCTGGAAACCGGATTCGGTGTTGTCGGCGTCGTCCAGCGTCGAATCGTCGGTGGCCAACGTCTCGAACGACGCGTCGTCCGTGTCGCCCAGCGTCCACTCCGCGGTCACCTCCTCCACGTCATGGTCCACATCCACCGTGTAGTCGGTCGTGCCCGCCGCGAACGTCTCGTTCAAACCGCCCGGCGACACCGACAACGCCGACAAAGTAGCGTCGGTGGACGGCGCCGCCGCCCGCTTCACCGCCACCGTGTAGGTCACGTTGGTGGTCGTGTCGGCGGCGGTCACCTTGATCTTGAACGTCGTCGTCGAGTCCTTGCCGCCCAACGTGACCTGGAAACCGGATTCGGTGTTGTCGGCGTCGTCCAGCGTCGAATCGTCGGTGGCCAACGTCTCGAACGACGCGTCGTCCGTGTCGCCCAGCGTCCACTCCGCGGTCACCTCCTCCACGTCATGGTCCACATCCACCGTGTAGTCGGTCGTGCCCGCCGCGAACGTCTCGTTCAAACCGCCCGGCGACACCGACAACGCCGACAAAGTAGCGTCGGTGGACGGCGCCGCCGCCCGCTTCACCGCCACCGTGTAGGTCACGTTGGTGGTCGTGTCGGCGGCGGTCACCTTGATCTTGAACGTCGTCGTCGAGTCCTTGCCGCCCAACATGACCTGGAAACCGGATTCGGTGTTGTCGGCGTCGTCCAGCGTCGAATCGTCGGTGGCCAACGTCTCGAACGACGCGTCGTCCGTGTCGCCCAGCGTCCACTCCGCGGTCACCTCCTCCACGTCATGGTCCACATCCACCGTGTAGTCGGTCGTGCCCGCCGCGAACGTCTCGTTCAAACCGCCCGGCGACACCGACAACGCCGACAAAGTAGCGTCGGTGGACGGCGCCGCCGCCCGCTTCACCGCCACCGTGTAGGTCACGTTGGTGGTCGTGTCGGCGGCGGTCACCTTGATCTTGAACGTCGTCGTCGAGTCCTTGCCGCCCAACGTGACCTGGAAACCGGATTCGGTGTTGTCGGCGTCGTCCAGCGTCGAATCGTCGGTGGCCAACGTCTCGAACGACGCGTCGTCCGTGTCGCCCAGCGTCCACTCCGCGGTCACCTCCTCCACGTCATGGTCCACATCCACCGTGTAGTCGGTCGTGCCCGCCGCGAACGTCTCGTTCAAACCGCCCGGCGACACCGACAACGCCGACAAAGTAGCGTCGGTGGACGGCGCCGCCGCCCGCTTCACCGCCACCGTGTAGGTCACGTTGGTGGTCGTGTCGGCGGCGGTCACCTTGATCTTGAACGTCGTCGTCGAGTCCTTGCCGCCCAACGTGACCTGGAAACCGGATTCGGTGTTGTCGGCGTCGTCCAGCGTCGAATCGTCGGTGGCCAACGTCTCGAACGACGCGTCGTCCGTGTCGCCCAGCGTCCACTCCGCGGTCACCTCCTCCACGTCATGGTCCACATCCACCGTGTAGTCGGTCGTGCCCGCCGCGAACGTCTCGTTCAAACCGCCCGGCGACACCGACAACGCCGACAAAGTAGCGTCGGTGGACGGCGCCGCCGCCCGCTTCACCGCCACCGTGTAGGTCACGTTGGTGGTCGTGTCGGCGGCGGTCACCTTGATCTTGAACGTCGTCGTCGAGTCCTTGCCGCCCAACATGACCTGGAAACCGGATTCGGTGTTGTCGGCGTCGTCCAGCGTCGAATCGTCGGTGGCCAACGTCTCGAACGACGCGTCGTCCGTGTCGCCCAGCGTCCACTCCGCGGTCACCTCCTCCACGTCATGGTCCACATCCACCGTGTAGTCGGTCGTGCCCGCCGCGAACGTCTCGTTCAAACCGCCCGGCGACACCGACAACGCCGACAAAGTAGCGTCGGTGGACGGCGCCGCCGCCCGCTTCACCGCCACCGTGTAGGTCACGTTGGTGGTCGTGTCGGCGGCGGTCACCTTGATCTTGAACGTCGTCGTCGAGTCCTTGCCGCCCAACGTGACCTGGAAACCGGATTCGGTGTTGTCGGCGTCGTCCAGCGTCGAATCGTCGGTGGCCAACGTCTCGAACGACGCGTCGTCCGTGTCGCCCAGCGTCCACTCCGCGGTCACCTCCTCCACGTCATGGTCCACATCCACCGTGTAGTCGGTCGTGCCCGCCGCGAACGTCTCGTTCAAACCGCCCGGCGACACCGACAACGCCGACAAAGTAGCGTCGGTGGACGGCGCCGCCGCCCGCTTCACCGCCACCGTGTAGGTCACGTTGGTGGTCGTGTCGGCGGCGGTCACCTTGATCTTGAACGTCGTCGTCGAGTCCTTGCCGCCCAACGTGACCTGGAAACCGGATTCGGTGTTGTCGGCGTCGTCCAGCGTCGAATCGTCGGTGGCCAACGTCTCGAACGACGCGTCGTCCGTGTCGCCCAGCGTCCACTCCGCGGTCACCTCCTCCACGTCATGGTCCACATCCACCGTGTAGTCGGTCGTGCCCGCCGCGAACGTCTCGTTCAAACCGCCCGGCGACACCGACAACGCCGACAAAGTAGCGTCGGTGGACGGCGCCGCCGCCCGCTTCACCGCCACCGTGTAGGTCACGTTGGTGGTCGTGTCGGCGGCGGTCACCTTGATCTTGAACGTCGTCGTCGAGTCCTTGCCGCCCAACATGACCTGGAAACCGGATTCGGTGTTGTCGGCGTCGTCCAGCGTCGAATCGTCGGTGGCCAACGTCTCGAACGACGCGTCGTCCGTGTCGCCCAGCGTCCACTCCGCGGTCACCTCCTCCACGTCATGGTCCACATCCACCGTGTAGTCGGTCGTGCCCGCCGCGAACGTCTCGTTCAAACCGCCCGGCGACACCGACAACGCCGACAAAGTAGCGTCGGTGGACGGCGCCGCCGCCCGCTTCACCGCCACCGTGTAGGTCACGTTGGTGGTCGTGTCGGCGGCGGTCACCTTGATCTTGAACGTCGTCGTCGAGTCCTTGCCGCCCAACATGACCTGGAAACCGGATTCGGTGTTGTCGGCGTCGTCCAGCGTCGAATCGTCGGTGGCCAACGTCTCGAACGACGCGTCGTCCGTGTCGCCCAGCGTCCACTCCGCGGTCACCTCCTCCACGTCATGGTCCACATCCACCGTGTAGTCGGTCGTGCCCGCCGCGAACGTCTCGTTCAAACCGCCCGGCGACACCGACAACGCCGACAAAGTAGCGTCGGTGGACGGCGCCGCCGCCCGCTTCACCGCCACCGTGTAGGTCACGTTGGTGGTCGTGTCGGCGGCGGTCACCTTGATCTTGAACGTCGTCGTCGAGTCCTTGCCGCCCAACATGACCTGGAAACCGGATTCGGTGTTGTCGGCGTCGTCCAGCGTCGAATCGTCGGTGGCCAACGTCTCGAACGACGCGTCGTCCGTGTCGCCCAGCGTCCACTCCGCGGTCACCTCCTCCACGTCATGGTCCACATCCACCGTGTAGTCGGTCGTGCCCGCCGCGAACGTCTCGTTCAAACCGCCCGGCGACACCGACAACGCCGACAAAGTAGCGTCGGTGGACGGCGCCGCCGCCCGGGTCACCGTCACCGTGTAGGTCTTGGTGGTCGTTTCGTCTTCGGCGGTGACGGTGACGGTGATGGTGGTGTCGGCGCCCTCTGCCAGGTCGACTTGGTGGCCGTCGACGCTGGTGTCGGCGTCGGTGGGGGTGTAGGCGACGGCGGCGTAGGCGTCGGCGGGGGCGACGGTGACGGTGGTCGATTCCACGTCGTTTTCGACGCTGGCGGTGTAGGTGGTGGTGGCCGCGTCGAACGTCAGGGTTATGTCGGTCAGCGACAGTTTGGCGAGGTCGGCGTCGGAGCCGGCTGTGATGCCGCTGACCGTGACCGGTTGGTCGTCGAAGCCGGCGGCGGCTCTGTCGGTTGTGTCTTTGATCTTGCCGCCGCCGCCTGTGGGGTCATAGGACACTGTCACGTTGTCGGTGCGGCGCAGCGCAGCGGCGGCGGGCAGGAGCAGTATCACGAAGTTGCTATCGATCGACACGGTGTTCACCGTCAGGGTCCGCTCTTCGCTGGTGCGGGGGTTGGTGGCCTTCACCATGAACGCGGAGGTGGCGGGCGTGCTGCTGTCGTTGAGACTGCTGTTGTTGAAGGTGGTGTAGGCCAGCGTCACCTCGAATTTGCCGCCGCCGGCGAATGCGGGGTGCGCCTCCGCGGAGCGCAGTTCGGGGGGTCCCTCGGTGTTGTTGGTCACGTCCTTTTGCGCCAGGGTGAAGCTGACCGCGGAGAGGCCCACCTCGTCTTTGATCGGGGCTGTGGCCGGGTCCGGTCCGGCGGGGTCATAGGAGGCGTCGAAGGCCACTGTCACCCCGTCGCCGGGACGCGCCGACGAGGCCAGGCCCAGGACCACCGTCGAGCCGGTCACCCCCACGTCGCTCACCGACACCTCCGAGCCGCCCACCGTGACGGTGAACGCGCCCGCCAGCGGCACGCTGCTTTCGTCGAGGGGCTCGCCGAAGTCGATCACCAGCTCGTCGCCGACGACGGCGGCCGACGACGGCGCCGGCGCTGTGGTGTCGCGGGTCACCACCAGCGAGTAGGTGGTCGTGGTGCCGTCCTGCGCGGTGACCACGATACGGAAGTCGTTGTCGCCCTCGACCAGGCCCTCGATGTCGGCGCCCACCCGGCGCCCCTCAGAGGAGGCCAGGTCCCTCACCTTGGCCTTGTTGTTGTCGTCGGGGTCGAGATAGGACTGCGTCAGGGTGGCTGTGGCGGCGGCGTCGGCGGTGTAGGCCACGATCGACGCTGAGTACGACAAGAACAGGCTCTTGGCCGAGTAGTCGACGGTGTCGTCGGCCAGCGCCGGGGCCACCTCCAAGGGGCCCACGTCGACGTCGGAGACGCCCAGCACGCTCAACAGCGACGAGTCGGACTCGACAGGCGGGTCGGCGCCCACCTCGAACACCCGCGACAGCGCCAGCATCTGAGCCTCGTAGGGCGCGGACACCAGGCACTCATAAGACGCGCCGTCGTTGTCCTCGTCGCCGTCCTCATAGGCCAGACAGACCTCTTTGTCCAAGCGATGCTTGCGCAGCAGCGGCTCGGGCTCCTCGTCGGTCTCGTTGACCACCTCCTGGTCGGTGAAACCAACCGCCAGCGACGCGGTGGGCGTGTCCCGGTCCTTGATCTTGTCGGCCCCCGCGTCGTCGGGCTCATAGGACACCAGCACCGTCTCGCCGGGCGCCACCGACGTCGCCAGCGACAGCACCACCCTCGAGCCGGCCACGCTCACCTCCGTCACCCTCGGGAAGCTCGGCCGGCGCCCGCTCGAAGCCACCACCTCGAACGCTCCCGGGTCCGGCACGCCGGCCGCGTCGAGGGGCTCGTCGAACTCGATCGTCAACCAGTCGCCGATCACCGTCGCCGACTCCACCGTCGGGTTCCCCGACTTGGTCGAACGGGTGGTGTAGGTGGGCCAGTCGCCGGTGACAGGCTCGCGGTCCCAGACATAGCCCGTCGCCACCAACTCACCCCCAGAGCCCAGCTCCATGCCCGCGGCGGGCTCGCCGTCGTTGCCGCAGCCGCTCAACACGTCGCCCTCATCAGCAGCCTCGCCCGCCACCGTGTAGGCCTTGTAGGAATCCAGCACGTTGTCGTCTGCACGGTCCGCCAGGTCGTCGCCGCGGTCGTGGGCCACGAACAGCAACCCATGGTCGGCCGCCGCCCTCTCCCCGCCGAGCCAATACACCGGCGCCGCCACGGCGGCGGTGTGAGCCCGCGCCCCCGACGACGCCGTGCAGCCCAGCGCCTGGAACGCCCACGAATACCCCCGCAGCGCGCTGTGGCCGTCCGCGGCCACCCCGTCACGGACCCGCCGGTCATAGAACCCGATATCGGCCTGCGACGCGTCGAAACCCCGACCCGACGCCTTGTCGGTGACATATTGCCGGGCCCTCGTCCGGAACTCTTTGACCGTCTCATCCTCAGGCGCTATCCCAGCAGCGAACACCGACGCGTGGTCCACCACCGCGTCAGCGGTCACCGCCAACAACCGGAACATGTCGCCCGCGGCCAACCCCTGCGGCTTCAACGCCCAGTCATGGGGCACCACCACCGCAGAAGGCCACTCCCGCTGCAACACCACCTCATGCACCTGCGACGACCCGCCGCCCGCCGCGGTCACCTTCACCTCCACCACCGTCGCCGCCCCATGAAACACCCGCACCTGATGACCCGCCAGAGCCGGTTCCTCATCAGCCGGGCTGATCTCCACCGACGCTTGCGGGTCCTTCGCCGCGGCCTCCACCGTCACCCACGCCTTGTCCTCGGCCAAAACCGCCCCATAAGACACCCGCGCCTCAGAGAACACCGGATCCAACACCACCGGCGCCGACGACTCGTCGACGGACTCCTCCAGCACCTTCAACGACGACAACCGCACATCTTCCGCCGGCTCCCGGTTGACGTCCAACACATAAACCGTGCTGAACCCCGAGTCCTCAGCCGCCACCACCACCGACACCTCGTTGGACCCCACCGACAAACCCACCTGATGACCGTCGGACGGATCGCTGTTCGCGTCCGCCGGGCTGAACGCCACAACCACAGCCCCCGCAGCCGGCACAGGCGACACCGTCACCGTCTCCACCGCATTGCCCACCGACGCCGCATAACCCGTCGTCGCCGCAGCGAACCCCGGCGACAGCGACACCGCCGTCCCCGTCGACGACGAACCCTGCGCAACCGCCAACGACGACAACGACGAGTCCTGCGACAACCGCTCAAACGTCAACTCGTACACCTGCGTAGTCAAATCGTCAGACCCCGTCACCGTCACCTCCGCCACAACCTCATCCACCCTGTCAGCGCCCGCGGCGTTCAACGCCGACACATCCACAAGCCAAGAATCCACAAACCTGCGACTGACAGGATCCCAATACTGGCTGTAATCACCCGGCGCCACCGCCACCGACGCCCCCGAATCGCTCGCCGCAGCAACCACCCGCGCCCCAACCGTCACCGAACCCACCTTCACCGTATATTTCAAAGTCGCCGCATCGAACTCCTGACCCCACTTCACCCCATAACCCGGCACCACAAGACTCGCCAAAGACACATCCACCGCCGACGCCGCCGCCCTCGTCACCGTCACCGTGTACGTCTCAGTGGTGGTGCCGTCCTCGGCGGTCACCTTGATATTGAACACCGTTTCAGAGCCGGCAGCACCCAACGTGACCTGGAACCCGTTGCTGTCGTCGTTGTCGGCATCGTCCAGCGTCGAATCGTCGGTGGCCAACAGCTCCACCGACGCCCGCGTGTCGTCGGTGGTCGCCGCGACCGTCACCGTGCCCACATCGCTGCCCACGCTAGCCGTGTAGTTGGTGCCCGACATGAGAGTCACCGTCACCTCGTCCTCAGCCGCCGTCGACGTGCCCTCGAACAGCTCCAACGACCCCAGCGCGACATTGTCGGACTTGGCGGTGCTGTTGGTCACCGACTGGGTCGCCGCGATCGCCGCCGCGTCGTTGCCCGCGACATCTTGGATCGGGCCCACACCCGACCCCGACCCCGAATCGCCCGGGGTGTAGACCACCGTCACCGTGTCGCCGTGGCGAACAGCCGAGTCAAGCGTCAAGGTCACCTCCGAACCCGACACCTCCACCCTCGTCACCGACGTCGGGCGCGCCGAGTTCGACACAGAATCGGTCACCGACACCGCGAACGCCCCCACAACCGGCTCCGAGTCCTCGTCGAGCGCCTCGTCGTCGCCATAGGACAACGCCAAACTCGCCCCGTCCACCTCCGCCGAATCAAGCACAGGCGGCGTCGTGTCGGGGGAGTTGTAGGCGTAGACCTTGGACTGCTCGTCGTCGCCGCGGGGCACATAGATCACGCCGTCGTGGTACCACGCGCCCCGGATGACACCATCGGAAAGAGCAGCTGTGTGGTCGTTCACCAGCCCAAAGTCCCAGTCGGAGTTGCGGGTCTGGTCGCTCAGCTTGAACCCGTACACCTCTCCGGTTATGAAAGTGTTTGTGCCATCCACTACGAGTGACGCATTGAGCACCCAGATCGCGGTGCCGTCGGAGGCAACGCCTGCCAACTGATCGCCAGGGGCGAAAGGGGAAGCGGCGTCGAAGGCCTTGTCCGGGTCGGAGTCACCGTAGTTGGCGCCGGCTTCGAGGGTGTACGCGGACACACCTTGATCGATGTAGCCCACCCACATCGTCGTTCCGTTCGACCACATCCCCGCAGGTTTGACATTGCTGCGTCGCAAAGTGATGTCCTTGCCCGAGTCGCGGTCACCGTGGGTGCTGCCCTTCGTGCCGGTCGCAGTGACGGCGATCTTGTAGGCGTACAGCTTGTTTTCAAAGGTGCCGTTGTCGGGGTCGAGGTCGGCGTTGGCCACCCACATCGTGCCGCTCACCGCGTCGTCGTTCGCCACGGTCACGACCGCGAAGATCCCGCCGTAGAGATTGTCGTTGCCGCCGCCGGTGTCCAGATCGATGTCGAGGTCGGTATCCCGGGTGCCGTCGGAGCGCTTGAACGCCAGAACCTTGTCGTTGTTGTCGTCGGCCACCCACAGCACATCGTCGGTGCCCCACAAACCCCGCGGCGCGATGTCGGCGGTGTTCCACAGGTAGTCGATGTCGTCGCCGGCGCGCCATTCGCCCGCATCGTCGGAACTGCGACCCAGATGCAGCGTGTACTCGCTAGAAAAGTCGGAGTCGGGCACCGTCAACTTGACCGTGACCTTGTTGGGCCCCTCAGCCAGGTTCAGCTGGTGGCCGCCGGTGGCGCCGTCGGCGTCGGTGAGGGTGGCGCCGTTGTTGTCGAGCACCTCCACCGACGGCGACGGCGAGCCGTTCAGCGTCCAACCGATCGTCACCTGGGTGACGTCGCTGTCGAAACCGGCGTGATAGGACGTATGGTCCAGCGTGAACCCGTGCAGCCGGTCATCCATGTCGCCCACAGCGGTTACCGCCAAATCGCTCAGCGGCGGCTCCACCACCTCGAACACCCCCGACAGCGCATACAGGGCCACACTGGAGCCCTTCGCTAGAGTCGCTGTCTCTGCCGTCAAACCGCTATCCGAGTGGGGCCTCGAGATCCCAACGGTGTCCGCTCCCAGGGTGTTGCCACTGCTAGAAGTGCCGGCGTCGTCGCAGCCCGACCAGACAGCCGGGTTCGTTACAGCGCCGGAAAAGACCTCCCCCGAAGTCAGCCTAGGCGACTGCGTGTCCCACGAATTGTCGTAGAAGTCCTCGTAGTCGTCGGCGACTTTAACGCCCGCGATGTAGTAGATCGGCACGCCCTTGTCAGCGGCCGTGAAAGTGGTGGCGGTGTGGTCGCGGGCGGTCGTCGACGCAGTACACCCCAACACCTTGAACAAGCCCGAACTCGACTTGATCGCGTCGTGGCCGTTGTCCCTGATGTCGTTTCGCACCCGAGTGTCGTAGTCGGCGATGCTGGTCGAGGCGGCCCCGCCCTTGCCGACGGTGACCCCCAGCAGCCGGAACTGGTCGCCGACCCCCAGACCCTCCGGGGTGAGCGCCCAACCTTGCCACACCGCCGCGGCCCGGGCGACAGTGACGGTGTAGGTCTCGGTGGTCGTGCCGTCCCCGGCGGTGACGGTCACGGTGATTGTGTTGTCTCCAGCGGAGAGGTCGACTTGATGGCCGTTCGCGGCGTCGCTGTCGGCGTCGGCGGGCGTGATCACCGCCGTCGCGCCGTTCGCCGCGTCCGTCGCTGTGGCGGTCACCGTCACCTGCGTGACCGCAGTGCCCACCTCGGCCCTGTAGCTGGTCTGCTCCGAAGCGAACGTCGGGTCCAGCACCACATCCGTCGTCGTGGTCCCCTCCTTGAGCGCCAGCGCCGACAAAGTCGCGTCGGTGGACGTGTCCCCTCCCGCGGCGACTTGGAACACCCCCGACAGGCCGTACAGTCCTTGATCGTTGGTGCTGAACGCGCGGCCCGCGTTCAGCACATGGTGATTATCTGTCGAGCTCGGCCTGCCGTACCGGGTACGGCCCTCGCTGCCCCCGAGCTCCTCGCCCCCGGCTTTCTTGCCGTTCGAGTTGCACCCGGTCCAAACCCATCCGGACCCCGCCGTGAAGTTGTTGCCGGCCGAGTTCTTGGGGGCGTTCGAGTCCCACATGCCGTCGTAGAGGTCGGCGTGGTCGTCGGCTGCTTTGGCGCCGTTGAGCCAGTAGACGGGCACGCCCGTGCCGTTCGAGGAGGGGTTCGTGCCGGTGTGGTCGCGGGCGTCCACGTCCGCGGAGCAGGCAAGGACCCAGAACCAGTCGGAGTAGTCCTCGATGGCGTCGAGCGAGCCGGTGTCGGCGACGTCGTCTCTGACGTGGCTGTTGTAGTCGTCGATGGACGACGCCTTCGCATTGCGGAGGTCCCGGGTGACCAGCAGCAGGCGGAACTGGTCGCCGGCCCCCAAAGAGGAGGGTTTGGCGCCCCAGTCGCCGGGGACCTCCCTCACCCAGTCGACGGTGATCACGTAGCGGGCGATGCTGCCGTCCTGCGCGGTCACCGTGATCTGCGGGCGGGAGAAGACCGGCACTTGATGACCGCTCGCGTTCGGGTCGGCGTCGGCGGGGTTGATATCGACGCTGGCGCCGGCGTCCGCAGCGACCGCGGCGATGGTCAGCACAGACACCCCCGCCTCGGCCTCGTACTCGGTGACGCCGGCGCTGAAAGCCGGCGACAGCGCCGCGGTCTGGGTCATGTCGTCGGTGTCGAGGTAGGTCAACGCGAGGCTGCCCAAAGTGGCGTCGCTGGACAGCGAGGCGTCGCGGGTGGTGTTGTAGGCGTAGACCTTGGAGTGGGTGGCGCCGTCGCCGCGGGGCACGTAGATCACGCCGTCGTGGTGCCAGGCGCCGCGGATGAAGTTGCCCGAGTCGGTGTGGCTGCTGTGCAGCTCGATGTCCCAGTCGGAGTTGCGGGTGCCGTCGAACTGGTAGGCGTACAGCTTGTCGTCGGCGATGTTGAGCGCCCAGAGTGCGGTGCCGTCGGAGGCGACGCCTCTCAGATCATTGCGTCCGAACTCATCTGAGACGTCGATGTCCTTGGCGGAGTCGCGGGCCTTCGTCGACAGGTTGTAGGCGTAGAGCTTCTCATCGACACTATCAGCCACCCACATCGTCGTGCCGTTGGACCACATGCCGGCGGGGTTGCCGTTGTCGGCAGCGTCGTCGGCGTTGTCTTCGATGAGGGTGATGTCCTTGTCGGCGTCAGCCTCGCCGTGGGCGCTGCCCACAGTGGTGACCGGGTTGCCGTTGTTGTCGACGGCGATCCTGTAGGCGTACAGCTTGTCGTCGGTGGGGTCGGCCACCCACAGCGTGCCGCTAACCGACCCGTCGCCCGCCTCGGTGACGTCAGCGAAGATCCCGCCCCACAACGCACCGTTGTCACCCGCCAGGGAGATGTCGAGGTTCGCGGCGCCGGCTGCGCCGTCGAGGCGCGAGCCGTCGGAACGGTCGAAGGCCAGCACCTCGTCGCTGCCGTCATCAGCCACCCACAGCACATCGTCGGTGCCCCACACCCCACGGGGCTTGATGCCGGCGGTGTCCCACAGGTAGTTGACGTCGTCGCCGGCGCGCCATTCGCCCGGGTCGTCCGAGCTGCGGCCCAGATGCAGCGTGTGGGACTGGGCCATCAGCGGTTGGCCGGGCTTGTCCGCCTTGACGGTGACCGTGGTGACTTCCCCGGCCGTCAACTCCACCTGGAACCCGTTGTCGGGGGCGGTGGTGTCGGCGTCGGCCAACGGGTCGCCGTTGCCGTCGAGGAACGACGACGCGAACGCCGAGTCCAGCGCGAACGTGATCGTGGCCTTCTCGACGCTGTTGTCGAACCCGACATGGTAGGAGCCGCGGACGCCGTCGAAGCCGTGGAGCTTGTCGTCGTCATCGCCGAAGGCGGTGACCTTCAAGCCCGTCAACCCCGGAGCCGCAAAGGTGAAAACGTCCGAGAGCCCCAGGAAGCTGCGAGTGTTGCCCTTCTGGAGGGAAATTGATCGCAAGCCGGTAGCGGCGAGCGTCGGATTTGTGGTGGTCGTCCACTCGGTGGCGGCGCCGCCGAGATGGTGGGGGGAGGCACTGCCACTGCCGTCGCCGGTGGCCTTTGTGCCGTCGTCGTCGCAGCCAGAGAAGGCCGTAGAGCGGTTCGGGACGCTCGATATCGAGCCCGATGCGTGCCTCGGTTGGCTCGAGTCCCAGGAGCCGTCATAGAAGTCCTCGTAATCGTCGGCCACCTTCTGGCCGTTGAGCCAGTAGATCGGCACGCCCTTGTCGTCGGCGGTGTAGGTGGTCTCGGTGTGGTCTCTGGCGTCGGACGACGAGGTACACACCAAGGCTTTGAACAGATCCGCGGACCCCCGGATCGTGGAGTGGCCGATGCTACTTACGTTGTTCCTCACGCGTGTGTCATAGGTGCTGACGCTCGAGGATGTTGCATTCCCAGCGGTTGTGGTCTGGACCAGCATCCGGAACTGGTCGCCGACGCCGAGGTCTGACGGGGCGATCGGTGAAGCGGTCGATATCTCCACCGGCTGGTCGCCGTCGTTGTCGACGATGGCGAAGTCCACGGAGGCGAGGTCGGCCACCGGCCCCCTGTCGGCGACGGTGTCGCCCACGGCGCCCGACACGGTGATGGTGCGGTCAGCCTCGACGGAGTCGTCGGTGGTGGTGATCGTCACCGGCGTGCCGGTGCTCGTGGTGTCGCCTTCGGCGATGGTCAAGACCGCATTGGCGCTCAGCGTCGGCGCGGTCGTCCCGTCGGGCGGCGCGGTCTCCGCCAAAGAGACGGTGATGGTGAGCTCGGCGTCGGCGGGCCGGTCGGTGGAGGCGGTCACCGTGACGGAGCTCCCCTCCTCCACTGGGTCGGGCGTCACCGTCAAAGTCACCTCCAACGGCCGCGTGTAGGCGTAGACCTTGTCGTCGTCGCTGTCGACCACCCACAGAGTGTTCCCGTCGGACCAGATGTCGCCGGGATCGCCGTTGTCTTCGACCAAGGTGAAGTCCTTGGCGGTGTCGGCAACGGCGCCGCCGGTGTCGCCAGGCTCGGGCAGGTTGTAGGCGTAGATCTTGCCGTCGCCGTTCTTCGTACTGAAGTCCCCGTAATCGGACAGCCACAGCGTGGTCCCGTCCGACCAGGCTCCCAGGATCCGATTTTGGGTGTCGGCGCTGCTGGGCACCACGAATGCGCTATCCGGGCTTCTAACGTCGTCGACCGCCAGCAGCCGGCTGAAGTTGTATACGAGAACTTTTCGATCTGACGGACTTGAGAAGTGATTGTTGGCCACCCAGAGCGTCTCCCCGTCGGACCACATGCCGAATGGACCGCGAGGGTTCCGACCGCTGTGTCTCACGTCGATGTGCCTGTCGTCGTCTAGCTTCCAAGACTGCGCGTCTTGTTGCCACGTATAGGCCCACGCCTTCTGTTCCCGCCCTACCAGGTTGCCGCCTTCGGCCACCCACATCGTGATCCCGTCCGACCAGATTCCCTGGAGCGATTGGCGGCTGTCGCTTCTCAAGGTTGCCGCGGCGAGATCCCGGCTGCTGTCGCGGCTCCCGTCCGACACGTCGTAGGCGAGCAGCGTCTTCGCTGGGAGATCATTACTGCCGGTTAAATCATCGTTGCCCACCCACATGGTCTCGCCGTCAGACCAGATGCCGCGATAGAGGCCGTCGGCGGTGTCGTCGGGGTCGAGGTCGACGTCCCGCACGGGGTTGTGTACGAAGCCGTCGAACGATGCGGTCTCGTCGTCGGTGACCACTACCCGCCACGGGCCCGGGGGGTCCACCCCGACGGCTGTCGTGGTGGCCACCACCGACGCAAAGCGCGGCCCGGTGAACACCTCGTCGTCCACAGCGGTGACGGTGACCTCGAACGCTGTGCCGGCAGCCGTGTTGGCGGGGATGGTCACTGCGGTCTCGCTGAGAGTGAACGGGTCGGCGCCGGCCTTGGGCGCGTCGAGCCGCACCTCCAAGTTGATCACGGCGGCGGTAGCCGGGACCGTGCTCAGGGAAACCTCGATGTCAGCAGTGCCGCCGTCCTCGGCAATGACCGCATAAACCGCGCGCACGACCGAAACCGTGTAGGTCTCTGTGGTGGCGCCGTCCTGGGCGGTCACCTTGATCTTGAACACCGTTTCGGCGCCCGGGCCCCCCAGGTCGACCTGGTAGGTGCTGACGTCGGAGGCGAGCACGCTGTCATCGGAGTCCAGCACCTGCACGGTGGCCGTCGGGTCGTTCAGTGCCCATGTCGCGGTGACCTGTTTCACGCCATAGCCCACATCCACGGTGTACGACGTGTCATCCGCCTCAAACGTCTCTTTGAGCCCACCGGGCGACACCGACAAACGCGACAATTTCGCATCGGTCGACAGCTGGGAGGTTTCGGGGCTGAAGGTGACGGTGTAGGCCTTGGTGGCGGCGGTGGTGTCCTGGGGGGTGACGGTGATGGTCAGCACGACGTCGCTGGCGAGGTTCGACAGGTCGACCTGGGCGCCCGGGGTGACCGTGTCGGTGTCGAGGCTGTAGCCCACCGTGGCCCCGATCTGCGCGGTGGTGGCAGTGACGGTGACCGCCGAGACGCCGGCGGCGACCTCCACGGTGTAGGCGGTCGTGGCGCCGGCGAACTCCGGGTCGAGCTCCCCCTCGCTGACGGTCAGCCCGCTCAGGTCGGCGTTGGGCGACCGGGGCATGTTGTAGGAGTAGACGGCGTCGTCGCTGGCGCTGGCCGCCCACAGCGTGTGGCCGTCGGACCAGATGTTGAGCGAGTTGTCCGCGGGCGGCGCCTGGCGGGGGGCGTTCTGGCCTACCGGCCCCTTCTGGTCGGGAGACCCGGAGCGGGAGCCGAGGGAGCCGCCGCTGCCGCCCGCGCCGCCGGCGCCGCCGATGAGGTTGTCGAAGTCGAGAGCGGCCTTGCGCGTTCCGCCGACGAGCGCGTAGGCATACAGCTTGTCGTCGGCGGTGTCGGCCACCCACATCGTGATCCTGTCGGACCAGATGCCGTCGGGGTCGCCGTTGTCGGCAGCGGCGTCGGTGGCGTCGTCGGCCAGGTCGAACTCGAGATCGGTCTGACGGGCGCCGCCGTCGAGCGCGTAGGCGTACAGCTTGTCGTCGCCCGAGTCGGCCACCCACATCGTCGTCCCGTTCGACCAGATGCCCCGCGGGTCGCCGTTGTCGACAGCGGCGTCGGTGGCGTGATCGGCCAGGTCGAACTCGAGATCGGTGGTAGCGCCGGTTCCGTCCTGACGGGCGCCGTCGGACAGGGCGTAGGCGAACACCTTGTCGGCGGCGGCGTCGGCCACCCACATCACGGTCCCGTTCGACCAGGAGCCCCGCGGGTCGCTGTTGGCCGCGGCCAGATTGAACCCGCCGGAGTCGGGCTGCTTGGTGCCGGTGTCGTAGGCGTGCAGCGTGCCGTCGGCGTCGAGCACGTACATGCGCTCGCCCACACGGAACAGGCCGCGGGGCTCGTCGTTGTCGTCCGCCAGCACGGGGATGTCGTCGACTGCCTTCCACTCGCCGGAGGAGGCCGAGCCCAAGTTGAGGGTGAGCTCGTAGGTGAGGGTGTCGGCCGAGTTGCCGGAGGCGGCGGACACCTTCACGTTGACCGTGTTGGCGCCGGCGCTGAGCGCCACCTGTTGGCCGTTGGCGGCGTCGTTGTCGGCGTCGTCGATCGTGTTGTTGTCGCCGTCGAGATACGCCACCGTCGCGGTCGGGTCCGTCGCCGTCGGCGACACCGTCACCGGCGACGTACCCGCCGCGAAGCCCGCAGTGTAGGCGTAGACGTCGGACGCGAAGGTCGGGCTGAGCACCGCGTCCTGCGAGTCGCTGCCCGTGACCACGAGGCCACTCAAGGTGGCGTCGCCGCTGAGCGAGGCGTCGCGGGAGGTGTTATAAGCGAAGATCTTGGAGCCGGCGCTGTCGCCGAAGCTCACATAGACGGCGCTGCCCTCGATCCAAGCGCCGAGGTTCTTGTTGCCTGCGCGCTGGTCGGGGTGCAGCTCGATGTCCCAGCCGCTGTTGCGCGCCCCGCCGTCGATCTCGAACGCGTACAGCGTTTCGTCGGTCGCGTCGTTGAGCACCCAGATCGCGGTGCCGTCACCGACGATGGTGCGACCCCTGCCGCTGTAGTGGTCCGAGACGTTGTTGATGTCCTTGTCCGAGTCGCGGTCGCCGTGGTTGGCGCCGCCGAGGTGGTACGCGTACAGATCGTGGTCGGAAGTGTCGCTCACCCACATCGTCGACCCGTTCGACCACAAACCCTGCGGATTGGCGTTGCCCCCCGTCAACGAGATGTCCTTGTCCGAGTCGCGGTCGCCGTGGACGTCGCTCCCGGTGGTGACCGGGGTGCCGTCGGCGTTGACGGCGATCTTGTAGGCGTACAGGTGGTCGTCGTCGGGGTCGGACACCCACATCGTGCCGCTCACCGTGTTGTCGGTGCCGTCCTTGACCATGTCCGACCAGATCCCGCCCCACAGCTTGCCGTTGGCGCCGCTCAAGGCGATGTCGAGACCATCATCCCGGGTGCCGTCGGAGCGGTCGAACGCCAGCACCTTGTTGCTGCCAGCGTCGGCCACCCACAGCGTGTCCGCCGTGCCCGCCATGCCGCGGGGCTTGATGTTGTCGACGCTCCACAAGTAGTTCACGTCGTCGCCGGCGCGCCAGCCGCCCGCCTCAGCCGAGCCGCGGCCCAGATGCAGCGTGTAGTCACTGCTCAGGCCGGCGTCGTTGTCCAACACCCTGACGGTGAAGGTGTTGAGGCCCTCCGCCAGGTTCACCTGGTGATGGTCCTCCATGTCGTCGGCGTCGTCGAGCACCTCACCGGCGGCGTCGAGGACCGACACTGCCGTGCCGCCGGCGGCAGTCCATTCGAGCGTCGCCTGCGACACGCCGGCGCTCAAGCCCGCATGGTAGACGCGGTGATCGGCGGTGAATCCGTAAAGCCTGTCGTCGGACTCGCCCGCCGCGGTCACCGACAGCGCGCTCAACGACGTGGACGCTGTGGCTCTGGAGGTGTTGTAGGCGAAGATCTTGGAGCGGCTGTTGTCGCCGCGGCCCACATAGATGACGTCGCCCTCGATCCAAGCGCCGCTTGTCGTTTCGTCGTCATCCAGACCGTTGGATTCGTGCGTGTCGTGCAGTTCGACGTCCCAGCCGCTGTTGCGCGCCCCGTCGTCGATCTCGAACGCGTACAGCTTGTTGTCGTCTTCGTTGAGCACCCAGATCGCGGTGCCGTCACCGACGATGGCCCCCGGCCGCTCGCCAGCGCCGAACACGCTCGAGACGTCGATGTCCTTGTCCGAGTCGTTGGTGTCGCGGCTTCCGCCGAGGTGATGGAAAGCGTACAGCTTCTTGTCCACGGGGTCGCTCACCCACATCGTCGTACCGTTCGACCACAAACCCCCCAGAGCTGTGGGGATAAAATTGTCGTCGCTGTCCAGCAACACAAAGTCCTTGGCGTCGTCGCGGTCGCCGTGGGTGCTGCCCGCGGTGCCGTCGGCAGCGACATCCACCTTGTACGCAAACACCTGTTGTAAGTCGGAATCGGCCGCCCACATCGTGCCGCTCACCGTGCCATCGTTGTCGTCCTTGACCGCGTCGGACCAGATCCCGCCAGTTGGGTTGATAGGGAGGAATCCAAACAAGGCGCCCAACTCGATGTCGAGGCCCGCCACCCGGCTGCCGTCGGAGCGGTTGAACGCCAGCACCTTGTAGAAGCGATCAGTGCCGGCATCGTAGCCGTGTCCATCGGCCACCCACAGCGTGTCGGCGGTGCCCGCCATGCCTCTGGGCCACATGGTGTCGATGTCCCACAAGTAGTTGACGTCGTCGCCGGCGCGCCAGCCGCCCAACTCCGTCGAACTGCGCCCCAGATGCAGCGTGTATTCACCGCTCAGGACGCTGTCGGTGTGCAACACCCTGACAGTGACGGTAGTGAGGCCGACCTCCAAGTCGACCTGGTGGCCGCTCTCGGCACCGTCGGCGTCGTCGAGCACATCGCCGTCGGCGTCCAGCACCGACACCTCAGCCACAGCCTCGTTCGCGGCCGTCCATTCGAGCGTCGCCTGCGACACGCCGGCGGCGAAACCCCCATGATAGACGCGGTGACCGGCAGTGAAGCCGCGCAGCATGTCGCCGGACTCGCCCGCCGCGGTCGCCGACAATGCGGCCAATTCGGGGGCGGACAGGTCATCCACCACCTGGAACACGCCCGACAACGCGTACAGCGGCAGATCCCCACTGGTGGACGCGGTATTCGCACCGAACGCGGCGCCGGCCGTCTCCGGAGTGCCTACCTGCGCCGCTGATGCCGCCCCGAGGTATCCGCTCGCGTGCGCGGTGCCGTCGGACGAACAGCCGGTCCAAGCCGAGTCCTCGCGGCTATTGTCCGCGCCCGAGGTGAACCTCGATACCAAGCTTTGCCAGTCCACGGTGTAGAACGCCTTGTAGTGGTCGGCGATCTTGGCGCCGTTGAGCCAGTAGACGGGCACGCCGGTGTCATCGTCGGTGTAGGTGGTGCCGGTGTGGTCGCGTGCGCTCAGGCCCTGGGTGCATCCCAGCACCGTGAACAGGCCGCCGAGCGAACGGACCGCGGCATGGCCGTTGGCGGCGACGTCGGCGCGCACATGGCTGTCGTAGTCGGCGATGGCGGTTGCGGTGGCGTTGCGTTCGCTGTCCGTGAGCGCCAACAGCCGGAACTGGTCGCCGTCGTTCAGCCCCGACGGCGTGAGGGCCCAGCCGTCCGGCACCGCGGTCACGCCTTCGTCCAGCATGACGGATTCGCGGCTGAAGGTGACGGTGTAGGTCTCGGTGGTGGTGGTGTCCTGGGCGGTCACCGTGACGGTCACGTCGACGGTTCTGTCGCCGGTGAGGCCCGACAGGTCCACCTGATGGCCGTCGGCGGCGTCGGCGTCGGCGGGCGAGGTGATCGCCGCGGTCGCTTTGATCTGACGCCCGCCGGCGGCCACGGTGACCTCGTCGATGCCCGACGGGACGGTCACCAGCCGCACCGCATCGTTGTCGGGATCGACGGCGGTGTCGAGCGTGCCGTCGGCGTGGGTGACGATGACTTTGCCGAGCTCGGCGTTGTCGGACACCGGCATGTTGAACGAGTAGAGCTTCTGGCCCCCAGTGTTGAGGCGCCCGAGCGCGCCGACCCACATGGTGACCCCGTCGGACCACAGCGCGACCCGCTGCCAACGCGACACGCCCGCGGTGGCGGTGCCCAGGTCCAACTTCGGGGTCCGCGACCCGTCGTCGAGGCTGTACGCGTACACCTTGTCGGCGCTGCCGCCGGTGGTGGACGCGATGTTGGTGACCCACATGGTGACCCCGTCGGACCAGATGCTCCTGGGGATGTCGTTGTCGGCGTGCAAGCCGAACTCGCGGTCAGCGCGGTCGTCGGTGCCGTCAAGGCGCAACCCCGTCGCGAGGTCGATAGCGAACACCTTCCTCTTGCCGGTGAAGAGCACCCACATCGTGTCCCCGTCGGACCAGATCCCCTGAGTGCTGACCCCGGCCCCCGCCTCGGGCACCGTCAGGGCGTTCAGCGTCTCGTGAAGCGCCCCGGTCGCGAGATCGAACGGGTAGATCTTCTTCGGCTGCTCAATGTTGTTGTTGTCCACGGTGCTGCCGAGCACCCACATCACTTCCCCGTCAGACCAGAGCCCCCACGGATCCACGCCGTCCAGAGCGTTGCTGTCGAGGTCTTTGTCCGCGTCTCGCTCGCCGGTTGCCAGCGTGTACGCGAACACCGCCCCGGACCCGTCGGCCACCCATATCGTCTCCCCGTCGGACCACATGTCACGCGGGTTCCAATTCTGCGGGTCCAGCGTGTCGATGTCGTCGGTCACCTTCCACTCGCCCGCCGCCGACGACCCCAACCACAGCTTCAAAACATAGGTCAGCGTCTCCGACGAGTCAGCGGAGGTGATCTTCACCTTCACCGTCGTCTCCCCCGCCGACAACGCCACCTGGAACCCGTTTGAACTGTTGCCGTCCGAGTCCGTCAGCGCAGTGTCGGAACTGTCGAGATACACCACCGCCGCACCCGAGTCGCCCTTGTCCGGTGTGATCGTCACCGGGCTCGAGCCCGCCCCCAACTTCACCGCATACGAATCCACATCAGAAGAGAACCCCGGAACGAACTCCCCCACAGACGAGTCCGCGCCCGTCACCGACAGCCCCTCCAGCAACGCCGCCCGGTTCACCGTCAGGTCATAGGCCTGCGTGGTCGACCCGTCCTCGGCGGTGACCCGCAACCGGTAGAGGTTGGCGCCCTCGGCCAGCGACGTCACGGTGTGGGTCAGAATATGGGCGTCCGAGACCTTGCCGGCCGAGTCGGCCAGCTCAGACTCGACCTCGCTGGGGGGCGTGCCAGACACCGACAACAAAACAACCGTCGCGTTCGCGTGGCCCGCGGTAGCCGACACCGCCGCCTCCTCCACATCGTGGGCCACATCCACCGTGTAGCTGGTGGTGCCCGACGCGAACCCGTCCACCGCAGTCCCCGCCACCGACAGCGCCGACAACGAGGCGTCGTTCGAGGGGCGGCGCAGCTTGATCGTGTACGTCGCGGTGGTGGTGCCGTCCTGGGCGGTCACCGTCACCGACACGTCCACCGTGCCCGACCCCGTCAGGCTCGACAGGTCCACCTGATGGCCGGCATCACCGCTCTTGCTGTCCGCCGGCGACGTGATCGCCGCCACCGCTTTGAGCTGACGCGCCCCCACACTGACAGTGACCTCGTCCACACCCGCTGGGGCGACCGCCACCAACACCGTGCCGTCACCCGGATCAGGCACCACATCAAGCGACCCGCCCGAATGAGTCACCGACACCGCCCCGATCTCGGCGTTGTCCGACACCGGCATGTTGTACGAATACAGCCTCTGGCCCGCGCACACCCCCGGCGAGTCGCAGCCGCTGGTGGCCTGACCCACCCACAACACCTCGCCGTCGGACCACAAACCCAGCGGCCGCTCCTGGCCCGCCCCCGCCAACGTCTCGAACTCCAAGTCGTCGCTGCCAGAGGTGCCGTCCTGACGCGCCCCGGTGTCGAGGTCGAACGCCGCAACGAAACTGTCCTCTTCGGCGCTGCTGACAGACACCGCCACCCACATCGTCACCCCGTCAGACCAGATCCCCCGCTCAGCCTTGCCGGTCAGGCCCACCGAGAACTCCAGACCGCTGCGGCGCGACCCGCCGTCCAGCGCGTACGCGTACACATGGCTGTCCGCGTCGTCGACCACCCACAGCGTGTCCCCGTCAGACCAGATCGCCAACGGGTTGGTGTTGTCCGAAGCCAGCTCGATATCAGACCCCGACACACGCGACCGGTCCGACATGTCGTACGCGTACACCTTGTCGTCCTGCGCCTCGAGCACCCACATCGTGTCCCCGTCGGACCACACCCCGTGCGGGATCGGACCGCACTGCTCGTCCGAGCCCACCCCGCAATCGCTCGCCGCGACCGCCAAATGCGAATCGTCGAGCTCTTTGGCCGTGTCACGCGCCTCGGTCGCCCACGTGTACGCGAACACCCTGCCCGCCGAGTCGTCGGCCGCCCACAGAGTCGTCCCGTCCGACCACATGTCCAGCACCGTCCCGTTGGACTCCGCCAGCCACTCCACATCATCCACCACACGCCACCCGAACGGCTCCGAAGACCCCAAACGCACCGTCAACACATACGTCTGCGTCGACGTGGTGTCCGCAGCGGTCACCACCACCTTCACCGTGCTGACCCCAGCCGACAACACCGCCTGCAAACCATCCGCGTTGGCGTCCGAATCGGTGATCGCGTTGTTGTCGCCGTCGAAGTACGCCGCCGACGCGCCGTCGTCGGAGAACGTCGGCACCACCGACACCGACGCAGCCGCCGCCACATCCACCGTATAAGCCAGAGTCGCCGCAGCGAACCCCTCCACATCGGTGCCCTGCACCGACAAATTCGACAAAGCCGCATCAGCCGACGGCGCAGCCGCCCGGTTCACCGTCAGGTCATAGGCCTGCGTGGTCGACCCGTCCTCGGCGGTGACCCGCAACCGGTAGAGGTTGGCGCCCTCGGCCAGCGACATCACGGTGTGGGTCAGAATATGGGCGTCCGAGACCTTGCCGGCCGAGTCGGCCAGCTCAGACTCGACCTCGCTGGGGGGCGTGCCAGACACCGACAACAAGGCAACCGTCGCGTTCGCGTGGCCCGCGGTAGCCGACACCTCCACCTCCTCCACATCGTGGCCCACATCCACCGTGTAGCTGGTGGTGCCCGACGCGAACCCGTCCACCGCAGTCCCCGCCACCGACAACGCCGACAGCGTCGCGTCGGAGGACTGGCGGCGCAGCCTGATCGTGTACGTCTCGGTCGAGCTGTTCTGGGCGGTCACCGTCACCGACACGTCCACCGTGCCCGAACCGGTGAGGCTCGACAGGTCCACTTGGTGGCCGGCGTCGGTGCTCTTGCTGTCCGCCGGGGCCGTGATCGCCGCGGTCGCTTTGAGCTGACGCGCCCCCACCGCCACGGTGACCTCGTCCACACCCGCTGGGGCGACCGCCACCAACACCGTGCCGTCACCCGGATCAGGCACCACATCAAGCGACCCGCCCGAATGAGTCACCGACACCGCCCCGATCTCGGCGTTGTCCGACACCGGCATGTTGTACGAATACAGCTTCTGGCCCGCGCACACCCCCGGCGAGTCGCAGCCGCTGGTGGCCTGACCCACCCACATGACCTCGCCGTCGGACCACAAACCCCGCGGCCGGTCCTGGCCCGCGCCGGCCAACGTCTCGAAGTCCAAGGCCGTCACACGGTCCCCGGTGTCGAGGTCGAACGCGGCAACGAAGCTGTCCTGGTCGCCGCGGCTGTCGCTGGCCGTCACCCACATCGTCACCCCGTCGGACCACACCCCAGCCGGCACCACCGGCGACGCCACCGCCCCCACGTCCACATCCAGACCGCTTTGGCGCGAACCGTCAGCCAGCGAGTACGCATACACCCTGCGGTCGGTGTCGAGCACCCACAGCGTCGTCCCGTCCGACCAGATCCCGCTCGGGCTGTCATTGTCCGCGTCCAGCGTGAAATCCGACCCCGACACACGCGACCGGTCCGACACCTTGTACGCGTACACCATCGAGTCCTGCGCCTCAGGCACCCACATCGTCTCGCCGTCGGACCACACCCCCAACGGCGACTCCTTGCACGCGCTGCCCGGATTCCCCGGACACGACGGCTTCACCAGATGCAACTCCGACGGGCCCAGCTCCTTGGCCATGTCACGCGCCTCGGTCGCCCACGTGTACGCGAACACCCGCCCATCGTCGTCGGCCGCCCACAGCGTCGTCCCGTCAGACCACATGTCCCGCACCGTCCCGTTGGACTCCGCCAGCCACTCCACATCATCCACCACACGCCACCCGAACGGCTCCGAAGACCCCAAACGCACCGTCAACACATAGGTCTGCGTCGACGTGGTGTCCGCAGCGGTCACCACCACCTTCACCGTGCTGACCCCAGCCGACAACACCGCCTGCAAACCATCCGCGTTGGCGTCCGAATCGGTGATCGCGTTGTTGTCGCCGTCGAAGTACGCCGCCGACGCGCCGTCGTCGGAGAACGTCGGCACCACCGACACCGACGCAGCCGCCGCCACATCCACCGTATAAGCCAGAGTCGCCGCAGCGAACCCCTCCACATCGGTGCCCTGCACCGACAAATTCGACAAAGCCGCATCAGCCGACGGCGCAGCCGCCCGGTTCACCGTCAGGTCATAGGCCTGCGTGGTCGACCCGTCCTCGGCGGTGACCCGCAACCGCAACTTGTTGGCGCCCTCGGCCAGCGACATCACGGTGTGGGTCAGAATATGGGCGTCCGAGTCCTTGCCGGCCGAGTCGGCCAGCTCAGACTCGGACTCGCTGGGGGGCGTGCCAGACACCGACAACAAAGCAACCGTCGCGTTCGCGTGGCCCGCGGTCGCCGACACCTCCACCTCCTCCACATCGTGGCCCACATCCACCGTGTAGCTGGTGGTGCCCGACGCGAACCCGTCCACCGCAGTCCCCGCCACCGACAACGCCGACAACGAGGCGTCGTTCGAGGGGCGGCGCAGCTTGATCGTGTACGTCTCGGTCGAGCTGTCCTGCGCGGTCACCGTCACCGACACGTCCACCGTGCCCGAACCGGTGAGGCTCGACAGGTCCACTTGGTGGCCGGCATCGGTGCTCTTGCTGTCCGCCGGGGCCGTGATCGCCGCGGTCGCTTTGAGCTGACGCGCCCCCACACTGACAGTGACCTCGTCCACACCCGCGGGGGCGACCGCCACCAACACCGTGCCGTCACCCGGATCAGGCACCACATCAAGCGACCCGCCCGAATGGGTCACCGACACCGCCCCGATCTCGGCGTTGTCCGACACCGGCATGTTGTAAGAGAACAGCCTCTGGCCCTCGCACACCCCCTCCGGGGTGCAGCCCGAGGTGTTCTCCGCCACCCACAACACCTCCCCGTCAGACCACAAACCCAGCGGCCGGACCTGGCCCGCGCCCGCCAACGTCTCGAAGTCCAAGTCCGTCACACGGTTTCCGGTGTCGAGGTCGAACGCCGCAACGATACCGTCCTCGATGAGCGTGGGGGTCACCGCCACCCACATCGTCACCCCGTCAGACCAGATCCCCTGCTCCCTCCTGCCCGAGCCCACCGAGACCTCCGAGCCGCTGCGGCGCGACCCGCCGTCCAGCGCGTACGCGTACACCTTGTTGTCCAGATCGTCGCGCACCCACAAAGTGGACCCGTCAGACCACAGGCCGTACGGTTCGCTGTTGTCCGAATCCAGCGTGATATCCGACCCCGACACACGCGACCGGTCCGACAAGTCATACGCGTACACCGCGTCGTCCTGCACCTCCAAGACCCACATCGTCTCGCCGTCGGACCACACCCCCAACGGCGACGGCGTACACTTGCCGCCCGGATCCCCCGGACACGACGACTTGACCAGATGCAGCTCGGACGGGCTCAGCTCCTTGGCCGTGTCACGCACACCGGTCGCCCACGTGTAGGCGAACACCTGGCTCCCGTCCTCAGCCGC
This sequence comes from Acidimicrobiales bacterium, assembly GCA_965116485.1. Classification (GTDB taxonomy): domain Bacteria; phylum Actinomycetota; class Acidimicrobiia; order Acidimicrobiales; family Aldehydirespiratoraceae; genus VXYK01. The sequence goes on along the minus strand of OZ220692.1, from coordinate 713,488 downwards.
CCACAGAGTCTCCCCGTCAGACCACATGTCCACCACAGTGCCGTTGGACTCCGCCAGCCACTCCACATCATCCACCACACGCCACCCGAACGGCTCCGAAGACCCCAAACGCACCGTCAACACATACGTCTCAGTCGACGTGGTGTCCGCAGAGGTCACCACCACCTTCACCGTCGACACACCCACCGGCAACTCGACCTGCAGACCGTTCGACAGATCACTGTCAGAATCGGAGATCGCGGTGTCGCTGCCGTCCACGAACGCCACAGTCCCGCCCTCAGCCGCCTCAGGCACCACCGACACCTCCAACACCGACGAGGCCGTCATCAGATCCACCGTGTAGGCCAACTGATCCGACGCGAACCCGGCCACATCGTCGCCCTGCACCGACAAATTCGACAAAGCCGCGACATCCGACGGCGCAGCCGCCCGGTTCACTGTCAGGTCATAGGCCTGCGTGGTCGACCCGTCCTCGGCGGTGACCCGCAACCGCAACTTGTTGGCGCCCTCGGCCAGCGACGACACGGTGTGGGCCAGAATATGGGCGTCCGAGTCCTTGCCGGCCGAGTCGGCCAGCTCAGACTCGACCTCGCTGGGGGGCGTGCCCGTCACCGACAACAAGGCAACCGTCGCCGCCGCGTCGTTCGCGGTCGCCGACACCTCCACCCCCTCCACGTCTTTGCCGACCTCCACCGTGTAGCTGGTGGTGCCCGACTCGAACGACGGGGACAGGGTCTGGCTCGTCACCTCCAGATCCGACAACTTCGCGTCCGTGCTGATGCGGCGCAGCCTGATCGTGTAGGTCCCGGTGGTGGTGCCGTCTTGGGCGGTCACCGTCACCGACACGTTCACGGTGCCGGTGACGGGGAGGCTCACCTGATGGCCGTCGGCGGCGCCGGCATCGGCGGGGGAGGTGATCGCCGCGGTCGCTTTGAGCTGACGCGCCCCCACACTGACAGTGACCTCAGCAACATCGGCAGGCGCAACCGCCGACAACACGGTGCCGTCATCCGGGTCGGGCACCACGTCCAAGGCGCCGCCGCTGTGAGTGACCGTCACCACGCCGAGCTCGACATTGTCCGACTCCGGCATCTTGTAGGAGAACAGCTTCTGGCCGCTATACCCGGCAGGGCTGCTCCCCGATGCCCGTTCAGCCACCCACATCACCTCGCCGTCGGACCAGATCCCCAGCGGGAAAATCTGACCCGCCCCCGCCAGCGTGTTGAAGTCCTTCGAGGAGTCGCGGGCGCCGGTGGCCAGCGTGTACGCGTACAGCTTGTACTCGCTGTTGGTACTGTCGTTCTCGGCCACCCACATCGTGACCCCGTCGGACCAGACGCCCGCCGGGTTGGCGTTGTCGGAGTGCAAGTCGAACTCGCGGCTCTCTCCGTCCTTGCTGTGTTGGCGGGCGCCGCCGTCGCGCGCATAGGCGAACACACGTTCAGAGGACGAGCCAGAGTTGAGCACCCACATCGTGGTGCCGTCGGACCACAGCGACCTAGGGGAGCTGTTTGAATTCGCAAGCTCCAAGTCCGAGCCCGAAGCACGGGAGAGGTCCGCCAGCTTGTACGCGTACGCCTTCTCGTTCCCACTAGTTTCCGTATCATGGACCACCCACATGGTGGTCCCGTCAGACCACAATCCCACGGGGTTCGGATCGCATTGATCTTCGTCGAAAGGACCGCAATCCGCCGCGTCCACTGGCAGAGCGGCGCTGTCGAGCTCCTTGCTGGTGTCGTGCCTCCCGTCGGCCCGCGTGTACGCGAACACATGATCGGCGGTGTCGTCGAGCACCCACAGCGTGGTGCCGTCAGACCATATGTCGTTCGGAAAGCCGTTGCCGGCCGCCAGCCAGTCCATATCGTCGACCACAAGCCAGCCGAAGGTCTCCGACGACCCCAAACGCACCGTCAACGTATACGTCTCCGTCGACGTCCCGTCCTCGGCGGTCACCACCACCTTCACCGTGCTGACACCCGCCGGCAACGCGGCCTGCAACCCATCCGCGTTGGCGTCAGAATCGGTGATCGCGGTGTCGCTGCCGTCGAGGAACGCCACCGACGCGTTGTTGCCGCGGAACTCAGGCACCACCGAGACCGAAGAGGCCGCCGCCACATCCACCGTATAAGTCAGAGTCGCCGGATCGAACCCGTCCACCGCCTCGCCCTGCACCGTCAAACCCGACAGGGCCGCATCGTCGTCCAGCGAGGTGGCGTGGGCGTTGTAGGCGAACACCTTGGACCGCGTGCCGTCGCCGCGGCCCACGTACATGACGTCGTCGGAGAGCCACACACCGCGGATGCTGCCTCCCCCCGTGAGATGGCCGGAGTGGAGGCTGACGTCCCAGTCCTCGTTGCGTTTCGCATTGTCGATCTTGAACGCGTACAGCTTCCGGTCGTCTTGGTCGAGCGCCCAGATCGCGGTGCCGTCGCCGGTGATTCCCCGCAACTTGTCTCTTTCGACCACGCTGCCGATATTGATGTCCTTGTCCGAGTCGCGGTTGCTGCCACGGTAGGCGTAGAGCCTTCGATCATCCGCACCGCGGCGGCCAGAATCGCCCACCCACATGGTGGTCCCGTTCGACCACAAGCCTCGCGGATCTTCATGCGTAGATCTGTCTAGGCCGATGTCCTTGCCCGAGTTGCGGTCGCCGTGCTCCGTGCCCTTCGTGCCGTCGGCGTTGATGTCGATCGTGTAGGCAAAGATATGGTTCTTTAAGTCGTCGGCCACCCATATCGTGCCGCCCACCGACGAGTTGCCCGCCGCCTCCGCGTCGGTGAAGATCCCGCCGTCGAGATTTTGGTTGACTTCGCCACGGTCCGTAGCCGAGTTCACCAACACGATGTCGAGACCCTCCGCCCGTCTGCCGTCGGAGCGGTTGAACGCCAGCAGCGTCTTGGAGGTGTCGTCGCCCACCCACAGCGTGGCCTCAGTGACCGCGATGCCGCGGGGCTTGATGCCCGCGACGTCCCACAAGTAGTTGATGTCGTCGCCGGCGCGCCAACCGCCCGCCTCGTCTGAGCCGCGGCCCAAGTACAGCGTGTACGTGCTAGTGTCGGTGGTGTCGGGAACGCTCGTCTTCACCTTGAACGTGTTGAGGCCGACATTGAGGTTCACCTGGTGGCCCGCCCGGTTGTCGTCGGCGTCGTCGACGGCGGTGTCGCCGCTGTCAGTCACCGACACTGTGACGCCGGGGTCCGCTGTCCAGGCGATGGTGGCCTGCTCCACACCGTTGTCGAAGCCGACGTCATACACGTGATGGTCGGGCCTGAAACCGTTCAGCCTCTCGTCGGACTCGCCTGCCGCGGTCACCGACAGAGGATGCAGATTCGCGGACAAGCCCAACCTGAAGACCGGCGAGAGGGCCATCACGGGGGGAATCGGGAAGGGGTCGAAAGGGGTCGTACCACCGGTGAATTCGTGGATCGGCCCGCTGTCGGTGAGGCTGTGGGGCGGAATCGCGGTGTGACCCGGATCTCCGTAGATGATGAAGGTCCGATGGCCCAAGGAGTAGAGCTCATTGGGAAAGCCGTCGTTGTCGCAGCCGGTCCCGACCGCGTACACCGTGGGATCAGGGTCCCTGGTGCCATCATCCGGGTCGACAATGACGGGCCAGCGTCCCTCCACGTTGCCATTCACCTCGCGCACCTCTTTACTGTGCCACCCGCCGTCGTAGAGGTCGGCGTAGTCGTCGGCCACCTTGCCGCCGCCGACCCAGTAGACGCCCACGCCCCGCAAACCGACCACATCGCGGTACTCGGTGCCGGTGTTCGCGCGCGCTGAGACCGTTGCCGTGCAGCCCAGCACGCGGAACCCGGCCGAGTGCGCCCTGAGGCCGGCATGTCCGTTGGCGGACACATTGTTCTGCACAAAAGTGTTGTAGCCGCCGATGGTGTTCAGGGAGACGTAGGACGGGGGTGAGGTGGTGTTGCCCAGCAGGCGGAACCGGTCGCCGAACGAGAGGCCCGGCGGCCTGAGCTCCCAGTGGCCGGGAACCTCCACCTCGCCGACGCTCACGAGCACCCGATAGGTCACGATGTGCCCGTTCGGCGCGGTTGCTGTGACCTCGATGGGCGTGTGGCCGAACGTCACCGCAACCTGGTGGCCGGTCTCGTTCGGGTCGGCGTCGACGGGGGAGATCTTGAGCCCGGTGCTGCCGGTGCTCAGGGCGGCGGCCACCGTCACCTCGTCGGCGCTTGCACCGGCCGCCTCGTAGTAGGTGACGCCGCCTGTGAACGTGGGGCTGAGCGTGAGTGCGCTGGAGTCACTGCCCGTCAGCGTCAGGCTCGAAAGGGCGACGCCGGACGTCGACGTGTCGTGGGTGGTGTTGTAGGCGAAGGCCTTGGAGGACTCCTCGTCGCCGCGGCCCACGTAGATGACTCCGCCCTCGATCCAGGCGCCGCGGCTCCGGTTGCCGGAGCGCTGGATGTCGTGCAGTTCGATGTCCCAGCCCTCGTTGCGAAGCTTGTTGTCGATCTGGAACGCGTACAGCTTGTTGTCGCTGTCGTTGAACACCCAGATCGCGGTGCCGTCGCCGACAATGGCGCGCGGCTGCTCGCTGCCGCTGATCACGCTCGAGACGTCGATCTCCTTGCTTGGGTCGCGGTCGCCGGTTGCCAGCGTGTAGGCGTACAGGTGGTCGTCGCTGGAGTCGCTCACCCACATCGTCGAACCGTTCGACCACAAACCCTCTGGACTGCTGTTGCGCTCCGATGGAAGACTGCTGTCCTCGGACAACACGATGTCTTTGTCCGAGTCGCGGTCGCCGTGAACCGGGCCCGCCGCCCCCGCAGCGGTGACGTCGATCTTGTAGGCGTAGATCTTGTCGTCGTCGGGGTCGGACACCCACAACGTGCCGCTCACCGTGGAATCGGTGCCGTCCTTGACCATGTCGGACCAGATCCCGCCCCACAGCTTGCCGTTGTCGCCGCTCAAGTTGATGTCGAGGCCCGGCACCGGGCTGCCGTCGGAGCGGTCGAACGCCCGCACCGTGTTGTCGCTCGCGTCGGCCACCCACAACGTGTCCACCGTGCCCGCCATGCCGCGGGGCCTGATGTTGTCGACGTTCCACCAGAAGTCGACGTCGTCGCCGGCGCGCCAGCCGCCCAGCTCCGTGGAGCTGACCCCAAGGTGCAGCGTGTAGTCGTTGCCCAGGCCGGTGTCGGTGTCCAACACCCTGACGGTGACAGTGTTGAGGCCCTCTTCCAAGTCGACCTGGTGGTGGTCCTCCATGTCATCGGCGTCTTCGAGCTCACCGCCGTCTGCGTCGAGGACCGACACTGTCGAGTCGTCGTCGGCAGTCCAGTTGAGCGTCGCCTGCGACACGCCGTCGCTGAAACCCGCGTTGTAGACGAGGTGGTCGGACGTGAAGCCGTGCAGCCTGTCGTCGGACTCGCCCGCCGCGGTCACCGACAGCGCGCTCAACTGCTGGGACGCCGTGCCTCTGGAGGTGTTGTAGGCGAAAATCTTGGAGCCGGCGCCGTCGCCGAAACCCACATAGATGGCGCCGCCCTCGATCCAAGCGCCGCGGTTCTTGTTGCCTGCGCTCTGGTCGCGGTCCAGCTCGATGTCCCAGCCGCGGTTGCGCGCCCCGCCGGCGATCTCGAACGCATACAGCTTTTCGGTGGTCGCGTCGTTGAGCACCCAGATGGCGGTGCCGTCACCGACGATGGCGCGACCCCTGCCGTCGTATTCGCCCGAGACGTTGATGTCCTTGTCCGAGTCGCGTTCGCCGTGGTTGGCGCCGCCGAGGTGGTAGGCGTACAGGTGGTCGTCCCTGCTGTCGCTCACCCACATCGTCGTACCGTTCGACCACAAGCCCTCCGGATGGTCGTTGTCGTCGTGCAAATCGATGTCTTTGCCCGAGTCGCGGTCGCCGTGGGTGCCGCCCTTCGTGCCGTCGGCGTTGACATCGATCTTGTATGCGTAGATCTTGTCGTCGGTGTTGCGCTCGGGGTTGGACACCCACATCGTGCCGCTCACCGTGGAGTCGTCGATATCCTTGACCATGTTGGACCAGATCCCGCCCCACAACCTCCTGTCGCTGTCGCTCAAGTGGATGTCGAGGCTCGCCTCCCGGGTGCCGTCGGAGCGGTCGAACGCCAGCACCGTGTTGCTGCCAGCGTCGGCCACCCACAAAGTGTCCGCCGTGCCCGCCATGCCGCGGGGCCTGTCGACGGCGCCCGACAGGTAGTCGATGTCGTCGCCGGCGCGCCGGCCGCCCAACTGTCTCGAGTTGACCGCCAGGTGCAGCGTGTAGTCCCTGCTCAGACCGGCGTCGGCGTCCAACACCCTGACAATGACGGTGTTGATGCCGGCCTCCAAGTCGACGACCTGGTGGCCGCTCGCGCCGCCGTCGGCGTCCTCGAGCACGCCGCCGTCTGCGTCGAGGACCGACACTTCCGCGTCGTCGTCCTCGGCATCCCAGTTGATCGTCGCCTGCGACACGCCGCTACCGAGTCCCACCTGGTAGACGGTTCGACCGGACGCGAAGCCTTGCAGCCTGTCGTCGGACTCACCCGCCGCGGTCACCGACAGCGCGCTCAACGACGTGGACGCTGTAGCTCTGGAGGTATTGTAGGCGAAGATCTTGGAGCGGTCGTTGTCGCCGCGGCCCACATAGATGACGTCGCCCTCGATCCAAGCGCCGCGAGTCGTTTCGTCGCCGTCCAGACCGTTGGATCCGTGCGTGTCGTGCAGTTCGACGTCCCAGCCGCTGTTGCGCCCCCCGCCGTCGATCTCGAACGCGTACAGCTCGTTGTCGTCTTCGTTGAGCACCCAGATCGCGGTGCCGTCACCGACGACGGCCCCCGGCTGCTCGCCAGAGCCGAACACGCCCGAGACGTCGATGTCCTTGTCCGAGTCGCGGGCCTTAGTCGACAGGTTGTACGCGTACAGCTTTTCGTCGATGCCGTCGCTCACCCACATCGTCGAACCGTTCGACCACAAACCCTGCGGATCGTCGTTGCCCCCCGTCAACGAGATGTCCTTGTCCGAGTCGCGGTCGCCGTGGGTGCCGCCCGGCGTGCCGTCGGCGTTGACAGCGATCTTGTACGCAAAGAGCTGCGCTAAGTCGGCATCGATCTGTGCGAGGACGGGATCGGCCACCCACATCGTGCCGCTCACCGTGCCATCGTCGACGTCCTCGACCATGTCGGACCAGATCCCGCCATTCAGCCCGATAGAGAAAATTCCACCAATATCGGCCGACTCGATGTCGAGGCCCGGCACCCGGCTGCCGTCGGAGCGGTCGAACGCCAAAATCTTGCTATTGGTCTCGGCGTTACCGTCGAAGTTGTCACCCGCATGGGCCACCCACAGCGTGTCGGCCGTGCCCGCCATGCCTCTGGGCCAGATGCCGTCGACGCTCCACAGGTAGTTGACGTCGTCGCCGGCGCGCCAGCCGCCCGGCTCCGTCGAACTGCGCCCCAGATGCAGCGTGTAGTCCGTGCTCAGGATGCTGTCGGGGGGCGACACCCTGACGGTGACGGTAGTGGGGTCCTCCTCCAGGTCGACCAGGAGGTCGCTCTCGGCACCGTCGGCGTCGAGCAACGACAGCGACGCCTGCGACACGCCGGCGGCGAAACCCGCATGATAGACGCGGTGACCGGCGGTGAAGCCGTGCAGCTTGTCGTCGGACTCGCCCGCCGCGGTCACCGACAATGCGACCAGTTCGGGTTCGGGCAGCTCATCCACCACCTGGAACACCTCCGACAGGCCCAGAAACCGAAACCCCCTGGAGTTGTCGAGTGTGTTGTCCTTCCTTTCCCCGGTGCCGTCGCTGAATCTGATATTGCGGGTGGCCGTCCCCGTGCGCACGGTTGCCGAGCCCAGCGTCGCCCCCTCCTTCTGGCTGCCGTCGGAAGCTGAGCCCGTCCAAATGCGATCATTAAGGGGTTCAGCCAGCAAGCCGTCCTCGAAGCGAGGGGTACCGGACCAAACGACGTGCTCCCAGAGATCCTCGTAGTTGTCGATCCTGATATTGGCCCTGATGCCGCGGAGTTGTGGGCCGTTCACCCAGTGAATGGGCACGCCCTCGCCGCCGCCGTCGGTGAACGTCGTCCCGGTGTGGTCGCGGGCCGAGACAGCAGCGGTGCTGGCCAGCACCTTGAAGAACCGGGAATGCTGCCTGATGGATGAGTGGCCGTTGCTGGCGATCTCGTCGCGAACGAACGCGTCGTAGTCTTCGATATCGGTCGATGTGGCATCCCGCCTGTCTCTCGTGAGGAGCATGAGCCGGAACTGGTCGCCCTCGTTCACGCCGGCGGGGATGCCGTCCCAGCCCGAGGGCACCCCGACCACGCCGGCGGGCAGGGAACGCACAATGGTCAGGTCATAGGCCTGCACGGTGGAATCGTCCTCGGCGGTCACCTTCAGCCGCAACCGGTTCACCCCCACAGCCAGCGACGTCACCCTGCGGGTAAGCGAATCGGTGCCAGACGCCTTGTCGGCCGAGTCGGCCAGCTCCGTCTCATCCTCGGACGCGCCGGTGCCGGACACCGAGAACAAGGCAACCGTCGCCGCAGCGTCGTTCGCGGTCGCCGACACCACCGCCGACTCCACACCGTCGCCCACCCTCACTCTGTAGGCGAACTTGTCCGACGCGAACACAGGAACCAGGGTCTGGCCCGTCACCGACAAACCGCTCAGCGTCGCATCCGCCGAAGCCGCCGCCGCCGCGCGGGTCACCACCACCGAGTACGTCTCCGTCGAGTCGTCCTCGGCGGTCACAGTGACGGTGACCGTGGTGTCGGCGCCGGCCACCAGGTCCACCTGATAGCCGCCGGTGGCGCCGTCCGCGTCGGTAGGGGAGTAAGCGACCTCGGCGCGGTCGTCGACCGTCGCGGCGAGCACCGTCACGGTGGCCACGTCGTTGGCCACCTCGGTCTCGTAGCGCCGCGACCCGGCCGAGGTCTCCGACACCGCCGAGCCGTCCACCTCCACCGACGACAGGCCCTTCTCGGAGGACGCGGCCGTGCTGTTGGTCACCGACTGGGACGCCGCGATCGCCGCCGCGTCGTTGCCCGCGGCATCTTGGATCGGGCCCACACCCGAACCCGACCCCGAATCGCCCGGGGTGTAGACCACCGTCACCGTGTCGCCGTGGCGAACAGCCGGGGCAAGCGTCAAGGTCACCGCCTGACCCGACACCGACACCCTCGACACCGACGGCGAGCCGGGCGCGTTCACCGTGAACGCCGACGCAGCCGGCACCGAGTCCCCATCGAGCTCCTCGTCATAGGTCAACACCAAGCTCGCCCCGGTCACCACCGCCGACGACAAAGACGGCGCCGTCGTGTCCGACGCCGCCGCGCGGGTCACCACCACCGAGTACGTCTCCGTCGAGTCGTCCTCTGCGGTCACCGTGACGGTGACCGTGGTGTCGGCGCCGGCCACCAGGTCCACCTGATAGCCGCCGGTGGCGCCGTCCGCGTCGGTAGGGGAGTAAGCGACCTCGGCGCGGTCGTCGACCGTCGCGGCGAACACCGCCACGGTGGCCACGTCGTTGGCCACCTCGGTCTCGTAGCGCCGCGACCCGGCCGAGGTCTCCGACACCGCCGAGCCGTCCACCTCCACCGACGACAGGCCCTTCTCGGAGGACGCGGCCGTGCTGTTGGTCACCGACTGGGTCGCCGCGATCGCCGCCGCGTCGTTGCCCGCGGCATCTTGGATCGGGCCCACACCCGAACCCGACCCCGAATCGCCCGGGGTGTAGACCACCGTCACCGTGTCGCCGTGGCGAACAGCCGGGGCAAGCGTCAAGGTCACCGCCTGACCCGACACCGACACCGCCGACACCGACGGCGAGCCGGGCGCGTTCACCGCGAACGCCGACGCAGCCGGCACCGAGTCCCCATCGAGCTCCTCGTCATAGGTCAACACCAAGCTCGCCCCGGTCACGACCGCCGACGACAAAGACGGCGCCGTCGTGTCGTCCTCTGCTTCCGCGGCTACCACGAACACGGGCGACAGCCCGTAGAACTGAGCCGCGGTGCCGCTTGAGAACGTGCCAGCGTCCAACTCACTACTGGGAACAAATGGCTGGCCGAACACCACGTCGTCGTCGGCGCCCAGAGGCTTCGCAGACGATGTGTTTGCGGAATCCCCGTCGTCGTCGCAACCGGTCCAAACACCACCAGATACATAGTTGCCCCCGGCCGAATTTTTCGCGCTGTTGGAGTCCCAGCCGCCGTCGTAGAGATCCTCGTAGTCGTCGGCCACTTTTGCGCCGGTGAGCCAGTAGACGGGCACGCCCTTCTCGGAGCTCGTGTATGTCGTTTTCGTGTTGGTCCGAGCGTTCACGTCCGAGGTGCAGCCCAGCGCGGTGAAGAACTCGGCGAAGCCCTCGATGGCGTCGTGCGAGCCGGAGTCGCCGACGTCGTTTTTGACGTGGGTGTTGTAGTCGTCGATGGACGACGACTGCGCATTGCGGGTGGCCCGGGTGACCAGCAGCAGGCGGAACTCGTCGCCGGCCGAGAGGCCCGAGGGTTTGAGGTCCCAGTCTTCGGGAACCTCGATGGCCTCCGTCGCCAAGACCGCGGTGATCACATAGCGGGCGATGCTTTTGTCCTCGGCGGTGACGGTCACCGTGACCATGTTGGGCCCCGGCGACAGGGCCACCTGATGGCCGTTGGAGGTGTCGCTGTCGGCGTCGGCGGGCTCGATGGCGACCTCAGACGTCGCAGACTCGGTGGCCGGAGCAGAGACCTCCAGCTCTTCGACGCCGGCCGGCAACTCAGCGCGGTACACGGTGACGTCGGCGCTGAATGTCGGCGTCAACGCGGCCGTCTGCGTCGCGTCGCTGGCATCGGTGTAGGTCAACTCGAGGCTGCTGAGGGTGGTGTCGCTGTCGAGCGAGGGGTCTCTGGTGGTGTTGTAGGCGAACACCTTGGAGATCTCGCCGTCGCCGCGGGGCACATAGACCGCCCCGTCGTCGTACCACGCACCGCGGACAATCCCATCGCTGCCGTGGTCGCTGTGCAAACTGAAGTCCCATGCCTCGTTGCGCAACCCGTTGTCCAACTGGAACCCGTACAGCTTCTTGTCGTCGTTGTTGAACGCCCACACGGCTGTGCCGTCGCTTGCGACGCCGCGCAAATCGTCCACTCCGAAAACGTCTGAGGCGTCGATGTCCTTGTCGGCGTCGCGGGCGTTCGCCGCCAGCGTGTAGGCGTAGATCTTTTCATCCTTGCGGTCGCCCACCCACATGGTGTCGCCGTTGGACCACATGCCCGCAGGGTCGGCGTTCCCGTCGCGCAAGGTGACGTCCTTGCCCGAGTCGCGGTCGCCGTGGGCGTTGCCCACAGCGGTGACCGGGGTTATGCCGCCGGCGGCGACGTTCACCTTGTAGGCGTACAGCTTGTTGTCGTCAGGGTCGGCCACCCACATCGTGCCGCTCACAGACCCGTCTTCCGCCTCGGTGACGTCAGCGAAGACCCCGCCCCACAGCTTCTCGTTGCCGCCGCCGGTGTCCAACTCGATGTCGAGACCGACCACGCGCTCGCCGTCGGAGCGGTTGAAGGCCAGCAGCTTGGGGACGGTCGCGTGGTCGTCAGCCACCCACAGCACAGCGTCGGTGCCCCACACATCCCGAGGCTTGATGCCGTCCACACTCGACAGGTAGTTCACGTCGTCGCCGGCGCGCCAGCCGCCCGGCTCGGCCGAACTGCGATACAGATGCAGCGTGTACTCGCTCGAGACCAGGTCCCAGTCGGTCACCGTCACTCGCACCGTGACCGTGATGACGGATCCGGCCGCCCCGAGAGCCACTTGGAAGTGGTCTTCGTTGTCGTCGTCGTCGTCGAGGGGGTCGCCGTTCGCGTCGAGCACCGCCACCGTGACATCGCCGTTGAACACGTTCGCGGTCCAAGCCGCCGTGACCTGCTCGACACTGCTGTCGAACCCGACGTGATACAGCCCCTGCCCGGATGCGAAACCACGCAGCCGGTCGACCGTGTCGCCCACAGCGGTCACAGACAAATCGCTCAACGGGTCGGGGACCACCTGCAGCAGATCCGACAGCGCAAAGCTCGCCAGCGAGGAGCTCGGCGACCTTGTGCCTCTGGCAAACCCGCCATTCTGGTGAGGCCGTGCCACCTGGATCGCAGTCCCCGTGTGCCCGAGGTGGCCGGTGGACCATTTGGCTCCGCTGTTGTTGCAACCCGTCCAGACAAGCTGGTTGTTGCCGCTGTTGGCAACGCTGACCCCCGACGTCCGCGTCGGCGACAGGTTGTCCCACGTGGCGTCGTAGAAGTCCTCATAATGGTCGGCGACCTTGGCGCCGTTGAGCCAGTAAATCGGCACGCCCTTGTCCGAAGCCGTATAGGTGGTCCCGGTGTGGTCGCGGGCATCGACGGTGTCGGTACACCCCAGCACCCGGAACAAATCCGGACTGGAACTCACCGCGGTGTGGCCACTGGCGCCCACGTCAGTGCGAACCCGCGTCTCGTAGTCGGCGATGTCGGTGCTTGTGGCGTTGCCCGTGGCCACGGTGACCGCGAGCAGCCGGAACAGATCACCGCTCAGGCCGTCGGGCACCAACGCCCAGGAGAGATTCACAGGGGTCGCGCCGTCAGTCAGCGCGCGGCGCGCCGTGACGACGTAGTCCTTCACTGTCACGCCGTCCTGGGCGGTCACCCGCACCATGATCTTGACAAAGGTGCCCGCAGCAAGGTCCACCTGGTGGCCCTCGGTGCTGCCGTCCGCGTCGGCGGGCGAGACGATCTCGACAGTGGCGGCGGACTGCCGGGATCTCGCAGCGACCGTCACCTGCGCCACCGACGCCTCGACCGCTGCCTCGTAGCTGGTCACGTCCTGAGAGAACGCCGGGCTCAGATCCACGCTGCCGTCTGCGTGGGTGACGGTGAGGCCGCGCAGGTCGGCGACATCGGAGACCGGCATGTTCAGGGAGTAGAGCTTCTGACCCGTGCCCTCACCGGCGTTGCCCTGCCTGCTGCCGTAGTCGGCGACCCACATGGTCTCGCCGTCGGACCACAGGGGCCCCCGGTCCCAGCGGCCCGGGCCCTCCGCGGCGCTGCTCAGATCCGACGTCGACAGGTGCGACCCGTCGGCGAGGCTGTACGCATACAGCTTGTCGTCGCTGTTGGCGCTGTCGGACTCCGACACCCACATCACCACCCCGTCGGACCAGACACCCTGCGGGTTGGCGTTGTCGGCGTGCAAGTGGAACTCGCGGTCAGCACGGCTGTCAGTGCCGTCGAGGCGCAATCCCGTCGCCAGCTCGAACGCGTGCATTGTCCTGCGGCCCTTGTCGAGCACCCACATGGTCTCGCCGTCGGACCAGATGCCCTGCGGATCAGCAGTCCCCCTGGTATATGAGGTACCCGCCTTGAAGGGCAGGACGATCTCGGTGGCCGCGGAGAGATAGGTCCTAGTCGCGAGGTTGTAGGGCCACACCGTCGAGTCGTTCCATTCGAGCACCCACATGGTCTCGCCGTCGGACCACAACCCGACCGGCGCGGCTTCGCACTGCCTGTTCTGGTTTTGGTCGTTCAAGCAAAGTGGCTTTACAACCTCGAGCTCACCAGGGCGTTCGCCACGGCCAGAGACGAACTCCTTGGACTCGTCGCGTGCTCCGGTGGCCATGTTGTAGGCGAACACCCGATGGGCGACCTCGTCCGTGACCCACAGCGTCGACCCGTCGGACCACATGTCACTCGGATTCCAGTTCTCCGGATCGAGGTACTCGATGTCTTCGGTCACCTTCCACTCGCCGACCGCCGCCGAGCCCAAGCGGATCGTCAGCTCATAGGTGGTCGATGCGGACGAGACCGTCACCTGCACCTTCACCGTGTTCTCGCCGACAGTCAACGACACTTGGTGGCCGGAGGTATTGGGGTCCGCGTCGTCGATCGTCATGTCGTCTTCGTCGAGATACACCACCGTCGCGGCGGCATTCGACGGCGTCGGCGCGATCGTGGCCGACGAGGCGCCCGCCGCCACGCGCACCGTGTAGTCCAGCACATCCGACATGAATCCGTCGACCGGCGACCCCGACACCGACAACCCCGACAAGGCCGAGTCGGAGCGCACCTGATAAATTGGCGAGAGCCCGAAGAACGGTTTCCTGGACGCAGCCAACACCGGGCAGCAGCCCAATTCCGCGCCTTTCTGCCAGAACAAGGTCCCAGATGAACTGCCCGGACCCAGAGGAATGCTCGACTTCGTCCCATCTGATCCACAGCCGGTCAAGACCGCTATCTCGGGGGCATCGCCGCCCGACAGAAGCTTGCCCTGGGTCTGTGGCCAACTTCCGTCATAGAAATCGCTGTAGCTGTTGGCGAGCCTTGCGCCGTTGAGCCAGTAGAGGGGCGGTCCCAGATCACCCACGGAGAAGGTCGTGTCGGTGTGATCGCGGGCATCGACGGCGCTGGTACACCCGAGCACCTCGAACAGGTCCGCATGCTGCCGGATTGCCTGGTGGGCGTCGGAACCCGATACCTCGTTCTGCACGATGGCGTCATAGAAGGAGATGTCGGAGCTCGAGGAGCGGGTGCGCTCAGTCGTGACGCCGAGCAGTCGGAACCGGTCGCCGGCGCCCAAGTCATCGGGCTTCAGCGACCAGTCGAAGGGCACCTCCACCACGAACGAGCGAACGACCCGGACCGTGTAGGGCTCGATGTAGCCGTTCTCGGCGATTCCCGTCACGCTGATGACATTCGTGCCGGGGCTCAACGACACCTGGAGCCCGCCGGCCCCGTTGTCATCGTCGTCGTGGCCGATGTCGACTCGACCGTCGGCATGGGCGGCAGCGGCAGCCACCGTCACCTCGTCGACCTCGACGGGCACCTCGGCGCTGTAGGCGGTGACAGCGGCATCGAAGCCCGGATCGAGCACCACCGGGTTCGAGTCGCTGCCGGTCAACACCAGGCTCGAGAGCGTCGCATCGCCCGACAGCGAAGCGTCGAGACTGGTGTTGTAGGCATACACCTTGGCGTGCTCGGCGCCGTCGCCGCGGCCCACATAGACGAGCCCGTCGTCGAAGAACGCTCCCCGCACCACGCCGCCCGGGGCAAGGTGGCCGGGGTGAAGCTCGACGTCCCATGCCTCGTTGCGCACCTGGTTGGCGATCTGGAATGCGTACATCTTGGGGTCGCCGGCGCTGAGCGCCCACAGCACGGCGCCGTCGCCGGTTATCGAGCGAATGTCCTCGCCGACCGCGCGGACGTCGATGTCCTTGGTCGTGTCGCGGGTCCCGTGAGCAGCGCCGAGGTGGAAGGCACGCACCTGCCGAGCCCTCGAGTCCGCGATCCACATCGTGGAGCCGTCGCCCCACACACCGGCCGGGCGGGTGACGTCCGCCGACAGCGCAACGTCCTTGGTGCTCTGGCGGTCGCCGTGGTTGGCGCCGGCGGCGCCGTCGGCTGCAATGTCGACCCGGTATGCGAAGACCTTGTCGGCGTCGGGGTCGGCCACCCACATCGTGCCGCTCACCGTGGAGTCGGCCTGCACGGCGGCGTCGGACCAGACGCCGCCGACGAGCGACGTGTTGCCGCCGTCGGCGCCGGCCGACGTGTCAAGCGAAATGTCGAGACCGGAGTTGCGTGAGCCGTCGGAGCGGTCGAAGGCCAACAACGCGGGGCTGTCATCACGCTGATCGGCGACCCACAGCGTCTCCTCGGTCCCCCACAGGCCGCGGGGAGCGACGCCATCGACCTTCCACAGCCAGTCGAGGTCGGCGTCCGGGCGCCAGGCGCCGGGATCGCTCGAGCTTCGGCCGAGGTGCAACGTGTAGTTGGTGACCAGCACGCTGCCGGGGATCGCCACCTGAACCGTGACCGTGGTCAAGCCCTCTTCAAGGTTGATCTGATGACCCAGCGAGCTGCCGTCGGCGTCAGCGACGTCATCGCCGCTCTCATCGAGATAGGCCACCTCTACGAAGTCGGCGTCCGCCGCGGCCGCAGTCACGGTCACCTGAGACACGTCGCTGCCGAAACCGACGTGATACGTGCTGTGTTCGGGCACGAAGCCGTCCAGCCTCTCATCGGACTCGCCGGCCTCGGTCACCGAGAGCGAGCTCAGCCTCGTCGACACCGGCAGCGTCCCCATGACCTGAATCACCCCCGACAACGCGGCCAGGCGGTGCTCCTCGTCGGGATCCCGCGTTACGGAGCTGAAGTCGAGCCCGTCCGCGCTGATCTCACCGGAATGGACAAAAGCCGAGCTGCTGCCCAAAGGCTCGCCGCCGATGCCACCGAACGTTTCCCGGCCCACACCGCGGTTGTCGGAACCAGTCCAGACCCTCACACACGGATGGTTGGCAAAACCGCTGGAGCAGGAATCATCCAAGGCGATCTCGGCGCCGCTCTCGTCGCGGGGCCCGGCCCAACGGCTGCTCTCCCAGAAGGCCTCGTACTGATCTGCGATCTTCGCCCCGCCGAGCCAATGGATGGGGACGCCGTCGGCCTCGCCGTCGGTGAAGTCGGTCTCGGTGTGGTCCCGTGCCGACACCGATCCGCGGTAGTTGGGGCCCGAAGCGCTGGCCAGTGCCTCGAAGACGCCTGAAATCTCCGAGATGGAGCTATGGCCCCCGTCGGCGATGACAGAGCGGACGAATGAGTCGTAGTGGCCGACCGAGGTCGCGGTCGCATCCCGCCCTCGGGACGTCACGAACATCAGCCGGAACTGGTCGCCGAGATCCAGGCCCGCGGGCGCCAGGTCCCAAGTATCGGGGACGGCGGTCACTCCGGGCGCCATCACGGTCAGGTCGTAGACCACCGCGACGCCGTCCTGCGCTGTGACGGTAACGGTGATGAGCCCCCCGGCCAGGTCGACCTGATGGCCGTTGTCGGGGTCGCCGTCGGCATCGTCGGGCGAGATCACCAGCGAGCGGGCGCCGGCGTGCGCAGCGGTGGCAGCCACGGTCACCCGGGTGACGCCGTCGGAGGGCCTGATCAAATACGAGCCCGCCCGGGAGTCGAAGCTCGGGATCAGATCGACGGACTCGTTGCCGGCGGTGGTCAACGTGAGGGCGCTGAGCTTGGCGTCACTCGACAACGAGGAGTCCCTCGCCGGGTTGTAGGCGTAAATCTTGGAATGCTCGCCGTCGCCGCGGCCCACCCGCACAGCGCCCCCGCCGATCCAGACGCCGTACGGCTCGCTGCCGTCGGCGAGATGGCCCGCGTGCAGGGCGACGTCCCACTCCGGCGCCGCACGGCGCATGTCGATGCGGTAGGCGTGCAGCTTGCCGCTGTCGCCGTCGAGCACCCAGATGGCGCTGCCGTCACCCGCGAACTGGCGGGGGACGGCGTTGTCGGGGTGCAGCACGATCGTCTCGTCCGGGTCGAGGTCGCCGAAGCCTGTGCCGCCGACGTCGGCGTCGAGCCGGTAGCCCCGCAGCAGCCTGTCGGTGCGGTCGCCCACCCAGATGCGCGTCGAGTTGCCCCACACGCCCATCGCCTCGGTGTGGCCAGCGACGAGATCAATGTCCTTGTCCGAGTCGCGGTCGCCGTGAACGGCGCCGTCCGAGCCGTCGGCTGCGACGTCGACCTTGTAGGCGAAAAGCTTGTCGGCGTCGGGATCTGCCACCCACATGGTGCCTTTCACGGCGGAGTCGGACTGCACGGCGGCGTCGGACCAGACGCCGCCGGCGAGCGACGTGTTGCCGTCGTCGGCATCGAGGTCGATGTCGAGATCGGCGTCGCGTGAGCCGTCGGAGAGGGCCAGCAGCCCGGTGTTGTCCGCATGGTCGTTGGCCAACCAGAGGATGCTGCCGGCGCCCCACATGTCGCGGGGGGCGATGTCGTCGATGTTCCACAAGACATCGACATCGGCGTCGGGCTGCCAGCTGCCTGCACCGGCCTGCGAGCGGCCGACGAAGAGCCGGTACCGCGCGGGACTGGCCACGCTGGTGGGCGCGAGGACGCGCACTGTGATCTCGTTGAGGCCCCGATCCAGGTCGATCTGGAAATCGGCTTCATTCCCATCCGCGTCGGTGAGCAGCTCGCCGGCGTCGTCGAGCACGACCACATCGAAGCCCGAGGCTGCTTCCCAAGCGATCGTCGCCTGCGACACCTCGCCGGCGAATCCCACATGATAGGAGTGATGACCGGCGGTGAAGCCGTGCAGCTTGTCGTCGTCATCGCCCGCAGCGGTCACCGACAGGTCCGACAGCGCAGGAACCGCGGGCGAGTCGACCACTTGCAGCACACCCGACAACCCCACGAGCCGGTGGGCATTGGAACTGGGATCTTCGCGCTGGTCGAACTTGACACGGTGCATGTTGCGGCCGGGAGTGCCCGGAAAGTACCGGCCAATGGTCGCCGAAGACGTGCCCAGCGTATGGCCTGTCTGAGGCAGCCCTCCCGAATCCGAGCCCGTCCAGAAAAACCGCGGGTCGACGCCGCTGACGTCGGCGCCGCTCTCGTCGCGGGCCGGCCCATCCCAGTCATCGGCGCCTTCCCAGAACGCCTCGTAGTTGTCCGCGATCTTGTCGCCTCCGAGCCAGTAGACGGGCACGCCCTCCGCGCCGCCGTCGGTGAACCCGGTGCCGGTGTGGTCGTGGGCCGAGTCGGTCGATGTGCTGGCCGCCACATCGAAGATGCCGGGGCGCCCCGACACAGCCGCGTGACCGGACGCGGAGACGGCAGACCGCACGAAGTCGTCGTAGTCACCGATGGCCGAGGACGTGGCATCGCGGCTGCCGGAGGTCACGAACATCAAACGGAATTGGTCGCCGGCATTGAGACCGGAGGGCTTGAGCGGCCAATCCGACGGCACACCGACCACTCCCGCATCCAGCTGAGCACCCGACACGCCGTCGGGCTCATCAGAGTCATCGACAGCAGCCGTGAACGACGGCACCACCGTCACCGCGCCCGCGCCCGCCGCGCCATCCACCGACACACCACCAACCGAACCCGGAGGCGCCACCGACACACCACCCACCGAACCTGGAGGTGCCACCGCACCCGGCGACACCGGCGCGCCATCCACCGACAAACCACCAACCGAACCCCGCGACACCGGCGCGCCATCCACCGACAAACCACCAACCGAACCCCGCGACACCGGCGCGCCATCCACCGACACACCACCAACCGAACCCCGCGACACCGACACACCACCAACCGAACCCCGCGACACCGGCGCGCCATCCACCGAACCCGGCGACACCGACAGGCCACCAACCGCACCCGGCGACACCGCCGACACACCACCAACCGAACCTCGCGACACACCAGCAACCGAACCCGGAGGCGCCACCGACAAACCGCCAACCGAACCCCGCGACACCGCACCCGGCGACACCGGCGCGCCATCCACCGACAAACCGCCAACCGAACCCGGCGACACCGACAGGCCATCCGCGAAGAGCGGCACCGGCGGCGGCAGAGCGGGCCGGGCCGACACAGCGGCATGCACGGGCAGCAGGGCCGCCGCTATCACAAGCGCCAGCGTCGCGACGCCGACCCTGCGGAAGGCCTCACCGACGGGCAGGGTCCGACTGAAGCCGGCCCTGAGGCCCACCGCTTCTCCGGCGCCGGTCGGGCGCCGACCGCTCAGGCGCATACGACTATCCACATACGACTAACCCATTGAAGGCGTGTGCGCTCATGCCCGCAGTCCACCGAGGTTCTCCCGAAAGCCAAGCGGTTTGAGTCAACTCGACGAGTCCGGGCCGAGCAGATCACCTGGGGCCCGTGGTCCTAGAATCGCGAAGGGCGTCGTAGCGTGCTTTCCGAACACGCCGAGCGCCACTTTGCCACTCGCAGGCTTTGACTTCTCATTCATCGTAAAATGCAACTGAGTGATGCCTTCTTTATCAAGCCGCACTGTGTGTCCAAGCACGGCTGCCGGGGGATGACAGTGAATACTAACTCCTAGGGGAGCTTAGCGGCGCGCATAGCAGTCAAACACCCCCCCCCCCCCCCCCCCGAATTTTCGCTGACCTAGACGATTCAGCGCGAACGGGCCAGTTGAATCAGTTGAACCTGCTCCGTGAGAGGTTTGAAGCGGGAGCCGACCTTTGAGCGGTCAGCGAGGACCGGACTCAGCTGCTCGGATCGTACCAGCCTGCTGCAACGAAATACCCGTCGACGTCCATCGCCCACACACGCATCGACGAGGGGCCCTCGCCCTCGCGATTGTCCTCTGAGGTGATCCAGCGGCCCTCGGGAGTGGCAAACCTGACGGCCGGGCCGAGCAGGTCGACGATGTCGGTGCCGATCAACGCCGGGTCGAAGTGCGCCAAGATCTCGCCATCGGGATCAGCGGTGAATCCCGACAAGTACCCGTCGAGCGCATCAAGGTTGTTGTTGTAGTACTCGGCCGCCGGGATCAACCCCGAGCTGATTCCCAAGGGTTCGTTGTAGAACGCCAGCATGGCCTCCAGCCCGCCGGACCGGAAGTGCTCGGCCGCCTCCGAGACGAGCTGGGGCAGGAACTTCTCGACGCCGACATACCAGCCGGACCCGAACAGCAGCCCGTCGTGGCGGACCACCCAAGCGTTCTTCAACTCGAATTCCGGGTCACCCGAATTGCCCAATCCGCCGGAGGCAGGATTCGTGTACACGTAGGGGACCCAGCGGCCCGCCTCGTCCGCAGCGAGCATCTCGGGGCCGAACTCGTAGCCATTGGCGTCGATCCCCACCCAGTCCAGCAGGCTCTCCCCCACACGGTCAGGCTGATAGTGGGCCAAGACGTCGCCCTCGCCGTCGATCATGAACACATACCACGATCCATCGACGTGCGCAGGATCGCTGTAGTGCTCGACCGCCGCGTCGAGCCCGTCGGCCTCGTACCTCTCGATTGCCTCAGCCACCAGATGACGGGTGTACTCAGCGGGGTCGTCGTCGCGCAAGGCAGCAGCATCCACCGACTCGTCTTCGCCGGACGCGGAATCCTCGGGCTCGGGGTCGTCTGCAGGCTCAGGGCCTTCAGGCTCAGGGTCTGCGGGCTCGGGGTCGGGGTCTGCGGGCTCAGTGGTCGGCGCCGGGTCGGGGTCGGCGCTCGGGCCTTCCTCGGGGTCGTCGTCGGCACATCCCGCCGCCAACAACGCCGAGGCCAAGACGAGAGCCGTCGCAAAGCGCCCCAAGCGCGCTGAGCGCGCTGAGCGCGCTGAGCGGCGCTGCGGGGCCGCGTCCGCACGCCGCGGCGACAGCGCTTCAGCGTGGAGTTCTGATGAGAGAAAGCTCGTGTGTTCCATGGTCCTCGTTCTTTTCGTGGTCGTTCTATTCGTGGTCGTTGCGAGATTGTAGTCGTTGCGAGATCGCGGTCGCGGCAACTATAACGACCGTCAAAGCCGATAGCGCCAATCGAAGCCCAGATCGCGCAGGCTCGCGCCATGACCGGACCGAACGACGGCGCCTGCACCGATCGGCCGCTCGGGACTCACCGGGCCGCACGGGACTCACCAGGCCGCTCAGTACCCACCAGGCCGCACGGGACTCACCGGGCCGCACGGGACTCACCGGGCCGCTCAGTACCCACCGGGCCGCTCAGTACCCACCAGGCCGCACGGGACTCACCGGGCCGCAAACCAAGCCGTTCGCGCTCGGAAATCCCCTGCCAATTCGCGGGGCCTCTTAGCCCACGGCCGGCTTGTCGATGACGCGCACCCGGTGGTTCCCGTAGTCGAGGACCCACATCGTGGTGCCGTTGGACCACACGCCACCCGGCTCGTCGATGCCCAACTCGTCGGACGTGTCGAGATCGAGCCCCGGGTTCCGCGACTGGTCGGACAGCGTGTAGGCGTACAGCTCGCCCTCGGTCCACTCCGCCACCCACAAGGTGGTCCCGTCAGACCACGCATCGTTGTGTACCGCCAGCAGATGATCCGAATACAGCGTGATGTCCTTGGCGGAGTCGCGGACGCCATCCGCCCACGAATAGGCATACGCGATCTCGTCGAAGTAGTCCACTATCCACATGGTGGTGCCGTTCGACCAGAACCCTTCGGGCTTGATTCCTGCTTCCAGCGAGAGATCCTTGTCGGAGTCGCGGCTGCCGTCGGCCAGCACATAGGCGTAGAGCTTCTCGTCCTCGCTGTCACCAACCCACACGGTAGTGCCGTCAGACCAGATCCCCGTCGGAGAAGTGTGGCCCGAGTGCAAGTGAATGTCCTTGTTGAGCGTCCGAGTCCCGTCGGCGAGCGAATAGGCATACAACCGGTCGTCACTCGAGTTCACCACCCACATGGTGACGCCGTCCGACCACATCCCATTGGGACTGCGGTTTGCGAGGTCCAGCACAAATCCGGAGTACTCGGCCGGCTCGTCCTGCTCGTCGTCGTTCTCGTCGAGGGTGACGGCGAAGGAGACTTCGAGCGTGCCGTGAACGATGCCCCTCAAACCCGACTTGGAGTACACAGTGGCGGTGAGCGTGTAATCGCCGACCGGCAGCGATCCGCCGTCCAGGTCCCGGAACCAACGGTTCGGGCGATCGCCGTACAGCGAGTAGGGCGCGATGTTCTCCGTGCGCGCCGGGACATTCTTCGCTCCCGACAACTCCAGGCTCACGCTGCCCACAATCCCGCCCTCGACGATGTCGGCGCGGATCGCGTAGCTGCCCCCGTCAGGATCGCCCACAGCCACAGAGGCCCCATCGACCAGGTTCGCCAGCACCTGCTGGCTCGAGGCGTCCACCAACGAGAAGCCCGCCAACGGTCCCGACTCCGGCCTGCCCGGCTGGCCGACGGCCGGCTTGTCGATGACGCGCACCCGGTGGTTCCCGTAGTCGAGGACCCACATCGTGGTGCCGTTGGACCACACGCCACCCGGCTCGTCGATGCCCAACTCGTCGGACGTGTCGAGATCGAGCCCCGGGTGCCGCAACTGGTCGGACAGCGTGAAGGCGTACAGCTCGCCCTCGGTCCACTCCGCCACCCACAAAGTGGTCCCGTCAGACCACGCATCGTTGTGTACCGCCAGCAGATGATCCGAATACAGCGTGATGTCCTTGGCGGAGTCGCGGACGCCATCCGCCCATGAGTAGGCATACGCGATCTCGTCGAAGTAGTCCACTATCCACATGGTGGTGCCGTTCGACCAGAACCCTTCGGGCTTGATTCCTGCTTCCAGCGAGAGATCCTTGTCGGAGTCGCGGCTGCCGTCGGCCAGCACATAGGCGTAGAGCTTCTCGTCCTCGCTGTCACCAACCCACACGGTGGTGCCGTCAGACCAGATGCCATGGGGGGACGTCTGGTCCGAATGCAGGTCGATCTCCTTGTCCGGAGCGCGGGATCCGTCAGACAGCGTGTATGCGTACACCCAGTCATCAGTCCAGTCCACCACCCACATGGTGCTGCCATCCGACCACATCCCCTGAGGCTCGCGGTTGAGGCGGCTCAACGAGAAATCGGCGTACGCGGCCTGCTCGCCATCGCCGGGGTCGTCGATCCTTGTCAGCAGGCCGGGCGCGATCTGTTTGGGGTCGACCTGCCCGGGGCCGGCGGCGGCGGCGATGGTGAACGACACGGCCAGCGTGCCCAAGGTGTCGCCGCGGCGGTATTTCGAACTGTAGGCGGTGGCGGTCAGCGTGTAGTCACCCACAGGCAGCGGCCCCCCGCCATGAAGGTCATCCGACCCGTTGTCGCCGTGCAACGCGAACGGCGCCCAGCTCTCAGTGCGCGTCGCGGTGACCGGCCCGGTCAACTCGAAGAACACGCTGCCCACCGACTCGCCGGCCGCGACGTCGGCGCGCACAGTGAAATCACCGGTGCCCGGGTCAGACAACTCCATCGTCTCGCCATCCACCAAAGAACCCAGCAAAGACTGATCCGACGCGTCGATCAGACTGAACCCCGACAGCGGCCCCGCACCAGACTCCACCAGCGCAGGCACCGTCACCTCCACAACACCGCTGTACAACCAGCGGCCCCCCGCCAACAGCCTCACCCGATACTCATAGAGCAGACCCCGCGACGCGGTGTCGTCGGTGAAGCTGTAACCAGTCGTGCCCGACGCCCAGTCCACCTGACCCACAGCCGCGAACGAATAACTGTCGCGGCGCTCCAAGCGCATCGACCCCACACCATCATCGCCCACCCAACCCGGCTGAGCCGGCACCGACCACGACAAACCCACAGCCCCGTCATCGCCCACCGAAGCCGACAAGCCGCTCGGCGCAACCGGCGGCTCGGTCTGCGTGGTCGCGCTGACCACCTCAGAATACGCGTCGCCGTGGCCGGTCGTGTCCAAACGCACCCTGAACCAGTACTGCGTCCCCGACGCCAGACCCTTCACCTTGTGAGACCACGACGTCTGCGCATCCAAAGCCCAATCAGCAGCCACCTCCACAGACGACGCCACCGACCAGCCACCGTCGCCGTCATCCATCACCCGCTCCAAGAACATCTCATCCAAATACACCCCGGACTGCGCAGGCACCACCCACGACACCGACACCGACACATCCGTCGACGACACCGACACGCCCGTAGGCGCCGACACAGCCGACAACGACGCACCCACAACCGACGGCACCAACCCCGCAACCAACCCGAACACCACAAACACCCGCACAACCCGCCAACCCCCGAACCACCCCACACCAGACATCCAACGACTCACAACTGCCCCTCTCAACGAACGAACTGCACGAACAAGACTATACTCACACACTCACCCACGATCAACAGCATGAGAAGAACGGAAGCGGTCGACCTGCCGTGGCGTCAGCATTCGCGGCGTTGTGCCCGCTCGGGCCACGGCCCCGCAAATCAAGCCGTTCGCTCGCGGAAATCCTCTGCCAATCTGCGGGGCCTCTTAGACGATGTCGCCTTGCCATAGTCGGTGGGCGAAGTCTGTGGCGGGCACGATGTCGATTCCGTCGTCGGTGCGGCGGGGGCGAGGCTCGAGGCAAACAACAATTCTGCGGACACTGGGATGCTCTTCGGCCAAGGTTCGGAGGCCATTGAGGTGCTTGCGGGTGATGTTGGCGGTCGCCTTCGCCTCGACGGCCAAGCGCATGTCTCCGATCACGAAGTCGACCTCGATTCTGCTGGGGAGCCGCCAGTAGGTGAGCTGCTCGTCGAGGTCACGGTAGGAGACGAAGGCGGAGAGTTCGTGGAAGACCCAGTTCTCGAATGCCTTGCCGTACATGTCCGAGCCGCGCTCGAGTTCCCCCCGGCGGGCCAGCCGGTTCACGACAGAGTCCGCAACCAAGTCCGTCGGCAAGAGGACCACGCCCACAGGCCACCGCAGAAGCGCCCCCGGCAGGAATCGAACCTGCGACGCACGGTTTAGGAAACCGACGCTCTATCCACTGAGCTACGGGGGCGGGACCTGCGCATAACGCGGTGCGCAAGCGACAGCGGGTTCTAGGTTACGCGCCCTTCGGCGATGCGGGTCGCAGTCGAGCGGTGTCGGTGGGGTGCCGCGACAAAAGCGGCAAGCCGCCGCGGCAGCTTTGATCTGGTCACGATTTCTGTCGCTACAGAAAACCATACCGACAAAAACGTGCCCGAATCTGGCTGAACTGCCGCTTCGGGCGTGGCCGAGCGGAGAGGCGACTCGATTCAGCCAGAAGTGCGCTTAAAACGCAAGACGACAACTTCAACCGGCGCTGACAAAGTTCGTGTTGTTGGCCGACACAATGAGTGTCATGATATTTCAGGTTGTACTGCCACGAGTAGTGGTGTAGGGTACACGCATGGAGACAGTGGCGGGAACCGGGATCGACACGACGGTCTTGACGATCCTCGGTGCCGCGTTCGGAGTGATGTTCGCCACTCTCACCACGCTCATGGTCGCCTCGATCCGGTTCCAACACCGCGAGAGCATCCAAACCCGCGAACTCATCAACCAGGCCTTCAACTCGGCCAGCAAAGAAAACCGCGAGCTCATCGAACAGGCGACGGGGAAGCTGGCGGCTGACTTCGACGAGCACAAGCGCGTCACTGAACGCAACCACAACCGCTTGATTGCGAGCCTCAGCGATACAAGGGAGCGGTTGGCACGCATCGAGGGCCACCTGGGTATCGGCCTGCACCCGAACAAAGACCCCGAGAGCAACGGCGACAACAGCGAAGCGGCTTGAATCAGCACGCTTCAACGGCAACCACAGAGGGCGGCGAATCAGCCGCGGAGGGCCAATCGGACCGCGGATATGGCGCTGTCCAGCAGCGGCTGAAGCACCCGGGCACCCACCTCGGCGTGGCCCGGAAGACCCCAGTCAACCGCCCGGCCCAGAACATGGCCCAGATCGTGCAACAGGCAGGCGAGCACCATCTCGTCGCCGGCGCTGTCGGCTGCGGCCAGCGCAGCGGACTGAAGCGCGTGGTCCGATCCGAGCAGTTGCGTCAGTCCCAGTCCCCCGGCGACCACACCAGCGGAAAGACGTCGCCGAAAGCGTCGAGTTTCTGGCCCGTCTCGGGTTCGTACACGGCCAACGCCGGAGGATCGGGCACCTTCTGGCCCTTCTGCCGCAGATACGTGGTCCGCGGGCCGGCATAGAGCGCCGCGTAGGCCCGCCGGTCGCGGTCCAGGACCACATCCTTGGCGGTCCCGTGCAGCAGACTGCCGTGGAACAGGATCAGATCGCCGGGGTCGTAGTCCCATCCCATGACGTCGAACGAATCACGATGGCGATAGACGTCGGGAGTCGGCGGCAGCGACTTGTCCATCAGGATGTTGCTGTAACTGAACTCTTCGCCCTCGTTCTCGAACATCCCCCGCTTGCGGGCAATCGCCACCTTCAGGGCGTGCGCTTCGTCGTCGGGGTCACGGCCCACCGACGGCCGGAAGGTCACATTCCAGCGATGCGAGCCGCGGACCACCTCAAGGCTCGCAGAGCGCGGCACAACATCCGGCGACGCCCAGGCGCGCACCAGATCCCTCGGCGCCACATTGTGGTAGCTGGCGTCCTGGTGGAAAGCGGTCTGAGCCATCGGACCCGGCCGCCGGAAGAACATCTGGTCCATGTAGAACCGCACCGGACCGCCCAGCACCGCCCCGACGAGGCCGCCGACCGGCGACTCGGCAGCGAACCTGGCGAGACTCGCGGACCGGCTCGAGAGCATGTGGTCGACCCGCACAGTCCCACCGGAGATCACCGCCTCGCTGGACTTGTCGCTGCGCTCGGCGAAGCACTCCTCGAGCCCCTCGGCTACAAGCTCCACCCACTCAGGCGCCAGCACCCCGCGCAGCAGCACCGCCCCGTCGCGGTGGAACGCTGTGACCTCGTCACGGGTTATCGGTCTCGTCGGACGGGCGGCCATGGTCATACCTCCCCGCATACCATAGCGGCCGCGAACTCCTCCGTTCCGATATTGAAAATGCGCCAGGGGCCGCCGGCGCCACCGAAATCGCCGAGGTCGCCCAAGTCGCCGAAATCGCCCAGGTCGCCGAAATCACCGAGATCGCCACTTAGATCACGCTGGCACATAACGGTGTTGTCCAGCATGGCCTGTCGGCAGACAGCACCTGCGTCGTGACCGAACACCGAGATGCCCACACGAGGAGCGAGTGTCCGTTTGCTGGACTGCTGGAGCAAGTTCGATCTGCGGCCCGTCCCCACCTGTAACCAGACGACTGCCGTCAGGGTTGGCCTCACGCAGCCAGCCGACCAGATCGGGTACGTGATAGCGCCGGTTGCGTTGGCCGCCAGTGGTACTGACGATGCCAGCCGATTCAAGAGACGCAATGGCACGCCGGGCTGACTTCGCTGTAATCCCCAGCCGGGTTGCTGCGACCTCGGTGTCGAACACAGGCATGAAGGGCAGCTCGGCGAGCAACTTCGCTGCCGACGAGTCTCTACGAAACCGACCTGCCTTCTGCCACCTCGCTGCGATGGCTTCAACGCGGTGAGATGACACAGCAGCGGAACTAGCGGCGTTTTGGCAGGAACGACGGAAGGTTCGCAGCCAGGAACGAATCGAGGCCGACCTCGCGAGCGTATCGCTGTCGTCGCATTCAACGGTCTGGGCATCATGGAGGGCGCCGTAATAGGTCTGCCGGTCGTGACTCAAGGCTGTGCTGATCGGAACAGCGCCATGCGCCATTCCCTTAGCGTTCAACACCGTCTGAATCAGGGCGCGGCCTGTTCGCCCGTTGCCGTCGTCAAAGGGGTGAATCGTCTCAAACTGGGCGTGAGCAATCACAGACTTCACAACAGCGGGATGGCTGCTTGTGTTGAGATACTCGATGAGGTCAGACAACAGGTCGGGCACGAGATCAGGCGGCGGAGCCACGAAAGACGCATCGTCCACCAGGCATCCAGGAGGCCCCACCCAAATCGGGCCGTCACGCAGCTCGCCGCCTATGGAACGGTCTCGTGTTCCGGCGAAGAGAGACGAGTGCATTTCAAGGATGTCTTCCAAGCAGCAGGAGCCGCCTTCTCTCATCTTGGATCCAAGCTCCACCGCGTAGGCGGTCTGTCTAGCTGCTCCCAAAGTGAGAGCGTCGTTCTGGTCCGACACAGGGCGGCCCGCCGCTTCCGCATAACGCGCCCATGCAAGCCCAGCACCCGTGGAGTCCACTCCCTCAATGATGCTCGACCTGATGCTCTCGTCGCGTGCCGCCATCCAGTCGGCGATAGCCGCCCCGAGGTGCGAGAACGGCAGCTCAGCGATGGAGCTCAGCGCATGATCGGCTGCTCTAACCTCCTCCAGGTCAGCGACGCTCAGAACAGGATCCCAGCCACGAAGAAAGTGCGGCACATAGGCTCGATAACTGCGTTGACCGTAACCTGCAGCGGTTACCATCCAAGCCAAGGACTCAACGTATCTGCCCACACACCCACAATATCTGGGCGTAAGCGCTACTCCAAGCAGTAGTTGCGCCCAGATGAGGCAAGATCTGGGCTTATGCGCTAGTCACTGTCGGGTCAAAGCGGCGAGGGTCGTGGACTTTCCCGAACCGGTCCAACCGGCTGCGCCTCGCGTACCAGAGCGGCCGCGAACTCCTCCGTTCCGATGCTGAAAATGCGCCAGGGGCCGTCGGCGCCACCGAAATCGCCGAGGTCGCCCAGGCCATCGAGGTCGCCCAGGTCCGACAACCGGAAGGTGCCGTGCTTCTCGCCTTGCCGCAGGCTCTCGGGGACTTCGAAACGCGAGACGTCCAACGAGAGCCCCCATCCGTGCGCCTTGCTCAAGGCCTCCTTGATCGTCCACAGGGTGAAGAACAGGCGGAGTTTGCGGTCCCCGCTGAGAGCGGCCAACTCTGCCTGCTCGTTGGGACCGAAGACCCCCTCGATCAACAGTTCGAGGTTGCGACGCTGTGCGAACTCCTCGACGTCGACGCCCACACGCCCGCTGCTCGTCAGCGCGATCAAACCATGCCCGCCGCTGTGGCTGACGTTGAAACCGAACGGTGTCGGCTGCCCCCCGACCGTGGCGAAAGGCTTTCCGTGCTCGGCGGTCTCGAAGCCGAGCTCAGCGTTGCTGCAGCCGAGCGCATCGCACAACAGCGAGCGCAGCGAGGCTCGGCACAGGACATACTGACGCCGGGCGCCCACATGCAGAAACCGCCGCCAACGCCGACGCTCCGAGTCGTCGAGCCAGTCCCACGCCGCCTGTTCGTGGGAGGCGTTCGCGGACAGGTCGACATGGGTGATCGCCACGTCGTCGACCTGTGCGAACGACCGCCACCAGCCGCCGTCACCAGCAAGGTCTTCCGCAGCGACGATCCGTGACATTCCGGGATTCAGATGAGGCCCGTCTGCGCCAGGAACTCGCGCATCTCGTCGACGCATTTCGCGGGCTGCTCCAACTGCAGGAAATGCGTCGCATCGGGAAGGAAGTCGTAGTCGACAGTCAGGATCTCGCTGAGGTCGATCGTCGGCAGATACGAGTAGGGCAGCGTCGGGTCGGCCCCGACCACCTTGACAGGGCACTGCATCGCACCGAAATCAACCAGCACAGCGAAAATGCTGGCGTGCGCAATGATCTGCGCCTCATGCTCACGGGGGCAACGGAGCTCGAAACCCGGCCCGTCAACGCTCTCACGCAGCGTGGTCTCCGCCAGGAGATCGTGAACCCCCGGCACCGTGAGCTTGAAGGTCGGGGAGAAACTGATCAGGTCGACGAAGGCCTCCCGGGTCTTGAACCGGTGAGATCGTTTCGCCGCCTGCTCGGCAGCACGTCGAGCCGCCTCGTCGAGCTCGTGGCGAACCTGCCTCGGATTGCGCAGCGGAGGATCGAACAGGATCAGCGCCGAGTACCGACTCCCCAGAGTCGACGACAACAGCGGGGCCATCGACGAGATCGAATGAAACACGCCCACCTGGGGTTTCTCGCCGAAACGAGCCTCAATCGCCTCCATCACGCTGTCATGGTCATCGACAAAAGTCGGGAAAGTATGATTCGACAGGACGCTCACCACGTTCCAGCCGTGGCTCCTCAAGTCATAGACGACGACGTCGAACTCGTCGGTCAACAAAGACCAGAACGGATAGTAGAGGTCGATAGCCAAACCGTTGCCATGACACAGCACAACCCTGATGCCGTCCGGGTTGCCGTGCCGCCGAAGGACGATCACCGTACCGTCGTCCATCGTGACCTCCTCGACCGACAACGGATCTGGAAGGGTCCAGACGACTTCGGGCATCATGGGCCGATACTAACGGTTGCCGGTCGAACTCCCGAAAGCGCTACGGAGCGGCCTTGACCTGAACGGTCACAATGTCGAGGCCGTAGAACTTCTGATGGTACACAGACGAGGCGAAGTGCCGCAGCAGCCTCAGCGAGATCTCACCGTCCTCCAAACCCGCGACACTGCGGGCCTCCTCGTTCAGGTGGGCCAACCGGTCCTCAAGGTTCTCCTCCTCCAACACCGCGAGGAACTCCAACTCCACCGACCCGCCGCTCTGGCGGGCGACCACCACCAGCCGCCGGGCGTCTTCGCTCGAATGCTCCGAGCCTCTCAGCAAAGAACCGGCTTCCTGTTCGAGCAGGCTCATCAAGGTCTCCTCGCCCGCCGAGCACAAACGCTGGGCAGCCGTCTCATCCCAGCCGATGCCCGAAGCGAAACCACGCAGGAACTCGTCGATCCGGCTGACCGCCGACACGGTCAGGTCAACCTCCAGACGCGCCCGCCCACGGCGACCGCTCCGCTCAGTGAACTGGCTCATCAACACCGCCGCGACCGCCCCGATGAGCATCCCGTTGTCGATCAGCGGACCCCAACGATCCCCCAGCAGATCGGCGCCGATCGTCTGGCTGTCGAGGCCGATGCCCAGAGAGAACGCGATCCCCACCGTCAGGGCCCTGCCCCGGTCGAGGCCGCCGGCCACCAGAGTCTGCATCCCGCTCACGAACAGCACACCGATAGCGGTGAGCAGATACGCGCCCATGACCGGGCTGGGAATCGCCAACAACGCCGCGCCCACCTTCGGCAGCAGCGCCAACACGACCATGAACCCGCCGATCGCGTAGCCCACACTGCGGGAAGCCACCCCCGTGAGGTGGATCAACGACGGGCTCGACGACGAGTACACCGACGTCGGGGGCGTTCCCGCCAGACCCGAGAGCATGATGCCGATCCCGTTGGTGTTGAGCGAGCCCTGCACCAACCGAAAATCGGTCGCCCGCGGCCTGCGCCACGAAACCTGCTGAATGGCGATGCAGTCGCCGATGTTCTTGACCGTGCCGACGAGGGCGACCACCACGAACGCGGGCAACAGAGCCCAGAAGTCGGCATCGAAAGTCAGATCAAGGCCCCCGAACCCGCCGTCGGGCAGCCCCACCCACGCTGCGTCGCCGACCTGGGAAACCTCAACAGCCCCGAACATCACCGCCACCACGCACCCGCTCACGATCGCGATCAGCGGCGACCAGACACGCCACGGCCCCGACACCCGCAGCGACAGCACCACGACCGCAACGAGCGTCACCAACGCCACGACCGGGCCGGTCGCAGCAGGCGCCGACTCCGGCACATCCTGCACCCGGTCGAGCGCGATGGGCAGCACCGTCGCCGCGATCAACATCATCACCGTGCCGGACACGACAGGCGTGAGCAACCGACGCAGCAACGGGAGCCACAACGACATCCCCAGATAGAAGACACCCGCGGCGACGGTCAGAGTGGCGAGCAGACCCGGACCCCCAGCGGCCAAGGCCAACACCGACACGGCCACATAGTTCGGCGTGGGCCCCATGATCAGAATGTGGCCCGCTCCGAGCCGCCAGAAGCGCGCCGCCTGCAGGGCGGTCAACCCCCCGGCGATAATCAAGGCAGCGAACACGGCCCAAGCGACATAGCTGTCGTCCTGTCCACCCGCCCGGGCCGTGACCGCAACAATCAGCACGATGGTCGCCAGCACCAGCACAACCCCCTGAATGCCCACCCCCAACGCCACAAGGGGTCCGCAGCGGTCGTCGGGCTCGTAGAGGATCGCCTCGTCCGCCGGCTTGCTCATACCGTTTCACGCCGCGACGAGCGAGCAACTTCCATGCCCGAACCATAGCCGTCGCCCTGCCGCACCCCGCCCTACCGCACCGCGTCGGCCGAAGCTGAGCACGTCGGCGGGCCGTGCCAGAATCTGAACATGTCGCCTCAGACCGACCAAACCGACAACCCGATCTGGGAACTCGCATACCGCAGCGGCATGAGCCGACGCCGCTACCTGAAACTCCTCGCCATCGGCGGAGCGGCTGCTGTGTTGGCGGCCTGCGGCGGCCAGAAGCCGTCGCCCGAAGTTGCCGGTCCCGCGTACTTCAAGGATCCGGGGCCGTTCATCGGCCGAGAAATGGGCCTCGAGGCCCGCTTGGAGAACATGTCCGGGGTCGTCACCCCCAACCGCTTCTTCTTCGTGCGCAACAACTCGAGAAGCCTCGACCTCGACGCCGACGCCTGGAGCCTCACCGTCGAGGGCGACGCGGTGGCCACGCCCGTCGAACTCACCTACAGCGACATCACCAGAATGCCCCCCACCACGCTCACCGCCTACCTCGAATGCGCCGGGAACCACCGGGCAATGTTCGGGCTGTTGAACGGCCAAGAAGCGAGCGGCACGCAGTGGGAGCGGGGCGCTGTGAGCAACGGCGAATGGACCGGCGTCAGCCTCGGCTCCGTACTGGAACTCGCCGGGACCGACATGTCACGCGCCCGCAGCGTGCTGCTGATCGGACTCGACAGCGAATCCCCCGAGCAGGGCTTCCGCCGGTCCATGCCGATCGAGAAGGCGACCGATCCCGACACCCTCCTCGCCTACGGACTCAACGGCGGTCCGCTGCCCCCCGACCACGGCTTCCCGCTGCGTGCCGTGGTGCCCGGCTGGGTGGGCAGCTCCTGGATCAAATGGATCGGCCGGATCGTCGTGTCATCCGAGCCCGCCTGGACGCGCAACAACACCACGTCATACGTGCTCATTGGAGACGACTACCCGCCCGAAGGTCAAGCCGAGGGAGCGCCGCTCACCGAGCAGTCGATAAAGAGCGCTCTCGCCCTGCCCTGGCCCGCACAGCTGCGCGCCGGAACGCAGCTGCTCTACGGTTTCGCGCACTCCCCCAACCCGCTCACCAAAGTCGAGTGGAGCACAGACTCGGGGTCCACATGGACCGAGGCCACGCTTCACGTCCCGACTGAGAGGCACTCGTGGGCACGTTTCGAGTTCAACTGGTCGCCGGTGCCCGGCGACCACACGGTGATGACCCGCGCCTCGGACGTCACCGGCAACACCCAGCCCGACGCAGTGCCGTTCAACGAGAAGGGATACCTCTTCAACCAGCCGCTGCCCCACCCGATATCGGTTATCTGACCGCGGACCCGCTTCGGTTGTCGTGTTGTTGAACGGCGACTCCGCCGGGGAGAATATGTTCGGGGTTTCAACGGGTTGCAGTTCGTTGCTTCGTGTCGCCTATATTCCGAGGTAAGAGGCCCTACCCCTGTTTCGGCCGGTTACAGGGCGTAACATCCCATCAAGTGACATTCGCGACCGAGAAAGTGACACCCAGAAGTGAGAGAATCGAACTCGCGGGCCGGTCTGCCACTGTCCGCGACCTTCGTCAAGCACGTCAACCGGCCCAGCATCTACGGTGACGGCCGCGGCGGCTACGGGCTGACGCTGCGAGTGCGGCGCATGACCAACGGGCGGCTGTCGAAGGTCTGGGTCCAGCGGCTGCGCATCAACGGCCATGCCACCAACCTGGGTCTGGCGTCGTTCCCGGTGGTGGGACTGGCCACCGCACGCGAGCGGGTGCTGGACAACCGCCGCGAGCTCATGGACGCCTGGGCACCGTACGTGTCATAGCCACATGCAACACTATGAAACAATAATATCCTACGAGACCATAAGGAGGGCACACTAAGCCATGTCTCAGGTAGTGTCACACCCATCGGAACGGCGGTCCGAAATGCTGTTGAATGATCTCCTGGCATCGCAAGGATGGCGCTTGGAGCGTCCGCCACGCGGACATCTATTACTCCAAAACGAGTATCGCGACTTCCCTGAGCTTCGCGAAGCACTAGCAAGTGCAAGCAAGTCCGGCCCCGGGGCTGGCCTTCCTGAAGCAATCCTCTTTGATCACGACTTGAACTCGCCTCTAGCGGTGGTCGAGACGAAGCGAACCATCAGTGAGGTCAGCGCAGCAATTGAGGAAGCGCAGTCTTATGCTGAAGCACTCTTCTTGTCAGGGTTTTCTCCACTAGCAGTAGGATTAGCGGGCACGGAAGATGACGGATTTACACTGCGAGTCACGAAGAGAATAGATGAAAAATACTGGTCGCCAGTGACCTATGAAGAAAACCCGATCACATGGATTCCGGCGCGGGCAGATATTCTGCGATTAGTCGCTCCTAGCGCGTCAGCCGAGATTAGGCCTACCATACCACCTCTTGATGTTCTCGCCACGCGAGCAGATGAGATAAACCGCCTCCTTCGTGAAGCGAGAGTAAAGGATGAGTTTCGACCGGCTGTGGTCGCAGCTACGATGCTCGCTCTTTGGCAATCGCGTGGTCAGATCCGTCGTGAACCACAGTTCATTCTTGGCGACATCAATAGATCTTGTGCGGCTGCATACGAAGCGGCTGGTCGTACTGAAGTAGCCCGGAGCATTCGAGTTGATGAGGCTAACGAGACGTTGGCAAGAAAAACACGACGAATCGCTACCATACTCGAACGACTCAATATAGCGGTCTTGACTGCTGAACATGACTATCTGGGCCAACTATATGAGACATTCTTTCGCTATACCGGTGGCAATACGATAGGCCAGTATTTCACTCCTAGGCATGTAACACGTCTCATGGCCGATGTCTGCATAGTTGGCAAGGATGACATCATCTTAGATCCAGCATGCGGTACTGGAGGCTTCTTTGTGGCGTGTATGGACCGCCTTGTTCAAGTCGACAGCTTGAATCGACAAGATATGGTTTCGATCCTGAGGAAGCAGATGATTGGTTTCGAGGACGAACCGGTTACAGCTGCTCTGTGCATAGCGAACATGATGCTTCGAGGTGACGGCTCTACCGGTGTTCATAAGGATGACTGCTTCACATCGGTTGACTACCCTGACAAGGGAGCCACCGTCGTTCTGATGAACCCCCCGTTTCCCCATAGTAAGACCGATACTCCAGTCGAGACCTTTGTTGATCGAGCGCTGCAGGGTTTAAAACACAGAGGTAAACTTGCTACTATTGTGCCTACTGGCATCCTCGTGAAACCTGGGACCAAGCAGTGGCGGGGCAAGATCTTGGAAGAGCACTCGCTACTTGCCGTGTGCCAGTTGCCTGATGAACTCTTTCAGCCGTTTTCCTCAACGACCACATCCTTCGTGCTTATTGAGAAGGGTGTGCCACACGATGCAAATCGCAAGACGGCGTTCGTTAGGCTACAGCATGATGGTTTGACCCTGCATAAGGGTGTGAGAATCGAGACTACAGAGAACGATATCCCGAAAGCCATTGACGCGATAATTAACGGCTCACAGAGTCCGGGCTTTTCGGGTCTTGCCTCTGTGGGTGTGGGTGCGGAGTGGGCGTCAGGTGCGTATATTGGATCGGCACCAGCGGACGACGAAGAAGTCTTTGAAGCCACAGACGTCTTGGTACGACGTCTAGCATCCTTCTACACACGGTATTCTCGCGAGATAGTGCGCCAGAGACATATGATTCATCATGGCGAAATTCGCCACGCACAGTACGACGAATTGGTAAGCGAGCGAAAACAGCAGAATGCAAGGAACATATCAGGCGAGACCGGACAAGTAGGCAATGCATTTGATATATACTACGGGCTCTCGGAGTTAGAGTCACGAAAGGGTATTCCGGCGGGATCGACACTGATCGTGTCTCCTACTGAGGCGTACAATGGCTGCTACGGCTGGCTCGAATTCGGCACGGTAGTATGTCCACCGTTCATTACCGTAGCTCGTACTGGTAGTATTGGTGAGGCATTCGTCCATCTTGAACCATGTGCACCGAATTCTGACTGCCTGGTCTTGCTCCCTCGTACGCCGATGAGAACTGCAGAACTCTTGCTTGTCACTGCGGCAATCAGACTCGAGCGCTGGCGGTACAACTACGGTCGTAAGATTACACCAAAGCGGATCGCGGGCGTTCGGTGGCCACAGTCCCCTCAACTGATTAGTAGGGTCGACGAACTCTTCGAGAAGTTTGCGAAGGTGATTGCGGCTGCGTTGGAACCATACGAGGATCACGAGAGCCAGTAATTCGTCAGCTGGAACGAATGGCTGACGTTCTTCGATCCCAAGCCCAACTGGGCGCTGCTCGACACCCTCACTCCGACCTAATACGCGAAGACCCCCGTTACAGAGGACGAAGCGAACCGAATTCACTACAGCATGGTCTCATATGGGTTTTGGGACTCGCAGCGCCCCTTCGGTCACTGAGTCTCCCCGAATCGCCAGTTACGTCTGTTGGTGCGGCATCACCGGGTCGGAGCTCAGAGCAGGATGCGCCGTGCCACTGCGCGGGCGCCGTCGAGATCCTCGACGAAATGGTCCTCGGGGACGCGGCGCAGAACATCCAACGCCTCGACGCTGGTGCTCGCCAGGCCCGACAGGCCCATCACTATGCACTCCGTGTCAGACGCGATCGCGGCGTCGATCAACTGGCCCAACACCAAGGCCGCGCTGTCGTCTATGAACACCGTCTGGGAGAAATCGAGTATCACCACTTCGTGTTCGGCGATGTCGCTGCGGATCGTGCTGAACAGCTTCGTCGAGGACGTTACCGTGAAACTGCCCCGCAACGACAGCAGGCCGGTGCGGGCCGCGAACGGATCGTCCGCCTCCAAGTCGAAATCGAGATCGAACGGGTCGCTGTCGTCGCCGTTTGTGTCGTCGCCGTTGGTGTCGTCGCCGTCGTCGTCACCGTCGCCGTCACTGTCGTCGGCGAGGAAGGTCATGTCGAGCAGCGGGGTCGAGACGACCATGTCGAGCTCCAGGCGTTCAATCTGGCGGGCGCCGGTCATGGCCGCCGCGATCAGGCCGACCGCCACAGCGACAACGAGGTCCGACACGACCGACAATCCGAGTGTCAACGCCAGCACAACCAGGTTCTCGCGGGGAACGAGATGGATCCGGGTGATGTAGCGCCAGTCGATGATGTCGAAACCGATCTTGATGAGGATGCCGGCCAGCACGGCATGCGGGACCGTGTCGGCAATCCTCCCCAGACCCAGCACGAGCGCCAACAGGATGGACGCACACAGCACGCCCGACACCCGTGAGCGGCCCCCGGCACGGACATTGGCCACAGTACACGACGTGGCCCCCGCCCCCGGAACGCCGCCGACCAGGGCCACCAGAACATTGGCGAAACCCACGCCCAACAACTCCCGGTTGGGTTCGTGGCTCTGCAGGGTCAGAGAGTCGGCCACCCTCGCAGTCAGCAGGCTGTTGATCGAGCCGAGCAGGGCGATCGTCACCGCCGGCGGCAGCGCCGCGCCGATGTCGCCCAGCGGCAGTTCCGGCAATTCGATGTCGGGAAGGCCCGACGGCACCTCTGCCAGGGTGGGCACATCGCTGAGCCACAACACCGAGAGCAGCGTCCCGATCAACAGTGCGGCCACCGACGGAGGCAGGTATCTGCGGAGCCGTTCCGGCCAGAAAATGCAGATCGCCAGCGTGACGACGCCCAGGGTCAGGGCGCTCGGGTCGACGTTGCTGACAGCGTCGGGCCACGAGCGCAGCGACTTGAGCGCACCGCCCAGCGCAACCTCGCTGCCGAAGAACGGCAGAAACTGGACCAGGATGATGATCACTCCGACCGCGGAGGTGAATCCCGACACCACCGCGTACGGCGTGTAGGCCATGTAGCTGCCCAAACGCAGCGCTCCCATGAGCATCTGGATCAGCCCCGCCAGCGCCACGATGGCGAGCGCCTTGGCGAGATCCTGGTCGGCATAGTCGACGAAGACCACCGCCATGGCCACCGACAACGGGGCGGTCGGCCCGGAGATCTGGGTCTTCGAACCGCCGAGGAGGGCGCCGATGAGACCCACCACGATCGCC
The DNA here is from genome assembly GCA_965116485.1 of Acidimicrobiales bacterium. Lineage (GTDB taxonomy): Bacteria > Actinomycetota > Acidimicrobiia > Acidimicrobiales > Aldehydirespiratoraceae > VXYK01. The sequence goes on along the minus strand of OZ220692.1, from coordinate 675,111 downwards.
CCGTAGAGCCCGGCGACCGCCCCCAACCCCGACGCGACCCCGAAGGCGAGCGACAGCGGCAGGGCGACCACGGCCGCGGTCAACCCGCCGAACACCTCTCCTCGGAGGACCTGAAGCTTCTCGCTCGTCTGCGAACTCATCGCCTTGTTGACAATAGACCAATAGACCAGCCACTCCCCCAACCGACGAAACATCATCGGTCGGGTCGGCTCACATTATGAGCAAAACGCGATCACCGACACGTCGCGGACGCCCGGACCATCTGAGCGCCACGATCCCCTGCGGGCCCCCCTGCTCCCATCCCGGTTTCAACAAGACCCGACCCGCGAGCCGTTCGTTTGGTCGCATCCGTTGCCAACGACAATCAACCTGCGAACGGAGATTTTCCCGAATGGGTTACAGATTGAGTTACAGTTCCGGTACATTCTGAGTATGAACAGTGGCGAGGTCCTTCCTAATGCTCCGCTCGCGCTTGTTGCGGCCGAGGTTCGTTATCCAGCTGTCACCGAGAGTGCTCTCAGCATGGCGATCCATCGACGGATACGCGATGCGCTCGGCTCTGATTGGGTGATCCACAACGACACCACACAGACTTTCGAGGTGGGCGTCGATGCTGCTGGACCACGGGCATCTTCAAGATCGGAGACCGTCGGACGTATCACTTCCCGACAACGAACGAGAATCGTCACGGCTCGACCGGACAACTTCACCGTAGAAGTCGTCGACTACAAGCACTTCGCCGACTTCAGGGGTCTCCTTGAGCGAGCATCGGCCGCGGTGGAGAGCGTGCTGAAGCCCGACGGTATCTCAAGGATCGGACTCCGCTACATCGACGAGATCGCTGTGCCCGAATCACCACCACAATGGAGTAACTGGCTCGAAGCATCTCTGATGGCCCCGTCTCTTCCACCTCAACTCACGCCGGCCGAATGGACGGGAGCGGTCCGATATCAGGTGACCGCAGATCAGTCCCTCGTGTTCCGCTACGGTCCGTCCGAAGGCCCGGTCGTATCGCCGGCAGGGCCTCTCAGACGCCCGCGGGTGCCTGACGGACCAATCTTTATGCTGGATTTTGATAGTTCGTGGCAACCCGGCGATATCCCTGAATTCAAGACCGACACAATCATCACGGTGGCGGACCGTCTGCGCAGTCCACTGCGAGAACTGTTCGATAGCCTCATCACACTCCCACTCGTAGACGTTTTCAAACAGGATCCAAGAAATGACTGAATCGGCAACTCCTTTGATTGACGAACCGACATCGGCAACGTCGGTCAGCACGCCACACATTGACCAACCGACTCGGTTGTCTCCTGATGTGATGGCGAAAGAAGCTGGATCACTGCGGCAAGATGTCGGCCTCCTATCTCAGGACGTCGCTCGGGTCCATGGGGATTCGCTTGACATCCAGCTTGAGTCTCGTACCGACGAGGCAACCAAAAGGGCTCCCGCGGACCTGCTGTTGGAACTCGCTGACCTCGGATTCTCGTGGACCGCGATCGCGCGGATCGTGGGCGTATCGATCCCCGCGATTCGGAAATGGCGCCATGGAGAACCAACCACCGGGGAAAACCGCCGAAGTCTTGCAAAGCTTGTTGCTCTCGTAGGAGTGCTTGAGAACGATCACCTCATTGCTGACGTCGCCTCCTGGCTCGACATACCCTTGGCAGAATCCAATATCACAGGAATCGATGTACTAGTTGACGGACGGATCCCCGATCTAGTCGAGCATGCGGCTCAACACATCGGCAGTGCCGAACTGCTGGACCGGAGCTTCCCAGACTGGCGGGACAGCTTGGACAATCAGTTTGAGGTGTATCAGGCAGAAGACGGCGAACGAGCAATCCGGATGCGAAATGGGGACGAGACCGGGTGAGCTTGGAGCCAGAAGCAGACCCGGCAAGGCTTTATTTGGCCGTCGGCACGGATGTCAACTCCTATCGACCGCTTTTTACAGGCGACATCTTCGCCGACATTGATATTCCGGGGGTTGGTTCTTCGCCGGCCATCGTGATCGGGCATCCGTGCTCAATTCGTGGCAAGAACGGAGACCTAGCCGAACGCACCCCTGTCGCCTCCGTAGAGGCACACGGTCCCGTTCCCTCGGGGCGCTGGTCCGGCGGGTACTACAGCAAGATGCCCTTGGCCGGCCTACCAATAGCAGGTGAATTCCATGTCGCCCGGCTGGACCTATTTGGACTCGCTCTAACGAGCGAACTATTGGATGCGCAACGCCTAGCGTGCCTCTCTCACCCCGGGATCAATCAACTGCAGCAAAGGCTTGTTTTTCACCACACTCGGCTCGCTGTTCCGACGGATCGGTTTCAGCAAGCCTTCGACCATACGTACGAGGAGGCAGATTTGTTGGAAGAGTGGATCACCGAACTCGCTGACATTGATGACAGCCCCGAATCGAGCTTCGAGTACTGGATACGAGAAGGTTCTCCCAACCGTCAGTCCCGCCTCGAGATCCACGAGGAGCGCGCGCCGATTCGCCGTGAGATGCGCCAAGAAATCAAGAACCGACTCGCTTAGCGTATCGGACCGATGAACGATCGTGATATGGCTCCCGAGCAGGAGTACGAGTATTACAGGAAACCCGCGAACCAGGTTCGCGAGGGGCCCGCCAAGCGTCGCAAGGAACGAATGACACGGGCGGAAGGGGACCATGAGCGAGACTGAACGGGCAGAAAGGCGGGCTTTGGCTGTGGCCGAGGCGATGGCAGATATCGCCGAGATAGACACTCAGGGGCGCGAGGACGGGGGCATCGATCAGGCTGGTGTTGAACTCATCAAACAACGGCTGTTGCGTCTGGCCGAACACGAAGACCTGTTCTGTGACGAGGACTTCCCACCACCCGATGCCGAGACCGGTTCGCTGATGTACCGAATCGCACAAGACGGCGACCGCCTGGCGCTCTACATCCAAACTGTGGGCAACGGCGTCTGGGCGCCGCCCCACGAGCACACGACCTGGGCGGTCATCGTAGGGATGCGGGGTCAAGAGTTGAACCGCCTCTACGGTCCCTGCGCCGGCGAAGGCGAGCCACAGGTGCAACAGGAGGTTGTCGTCGAACGGGGAACCGGGGTGGCGATGCTCGGCGACGATGTCACTCAATCCATGTCGACGGCGCTTCGGCCAATTTCCACTGCTACGGCTTGGCCCTCGAACAGCTTTCGGGTCGCCGATTCTGGCACGCCGAGCACGGGGAATGGCGCGAATACGACGATGTCGGCACTATCGTCGAAGCTCGCCCCGGCCTCACCAGACGTTGATCGCGCCTCCTGCGGTTCCCGCAGCCTGATCCATCCCGAGCCGCCGCCGCAGCACTTCCACCGAAGCCGCCTCAAGCCTTGAATTATGATCGGTGACGGAGACGATGGTGAGCCAACTTTCAACGGACACTGCCGAACAGGCGATCCTCGTTCGGGCCGCAGCGTCGACGGCCGGCCTGGGCGAAGGACCGTTCCGGTTCCTGCGGTTCGGAATCAACAACGTGTACATCAACGACGACGATCTGGTCGTCGCCCGGGTGGCACCGCCGCACGAGACCTTCGAAACCGCCGGCCACCGCCTGCGAAACATCGAGCTGCTCGTCGGCGCCGGCGCTCCTCTGCTGAGTCCGCTCACCTCCGTCCTCGAGCTGGCGGACGGCAGATTCGTGACCTATTGGCCACTGGCCGACGCCGACAGGAAGATCTCGGTCTCGGACATGGCCGCGCTGATCGCGCAATGGCACCGCGTCGCCCCTCCGTTGTCCTTGGAGATGTGGACTCCCGGTTATGACGACGCGCGCCGCGCGCGGATGATCGCCGCCGGCATCGAGGCGAACGCTCCAGCCTCAGCACTCGACTTCCTGCTGACGGAGTTGGAAGACGCCCACGCCTCGCTCATCAAGCTCTGGGACGAGCTGCCGCAAACGCATCCGGTCGTGCCGGTCCACGGCGACCTCTATCCCGGCAACGTGGTGTTCCACGACGGCAGGTACCTGCTCATCGACTGCGATTTCCTGTGTACCGGGCCTCCCGAAGCCGATCTGACGCAGATCGTCTCGCACTACGAGCGTGAGGTCGGCGACCTTTCGGGGAGGATCCTGACCGAGTACGGCCTGCGGTTCGACGAGGAGTTCCTCAGATGCGCCACCCGGGTTCGGGAGCTGAACCACGGTCTCTGGCTGGTCTCAATGTGGGATGTACGGCCCGAATCGCGTGAGGAGCTGCGGATACGGGTCGAGAACTGGAATGACCGCTCGGTTCGCTGGACGTTCCTCTGACCGGACCGTCCGATTCGATCCGTTCTCGACCCCGGCGTTGGCTCGGTGAAACACAATCTGCAAGCATCCCCCCCATGAAATATCGATTGATGGGTTCGACATCACCCACGCATTGTGGGGCGCGCCTCCGATGCCAGAGTTTGAGATGTCACACCTAAGTGATGACGATGAGATCGTGTTCCGGGTGGCGGACGAAGCGACGGGATTTGGCAATCGGCAAACTGGACGGGAACTCAACATGAAGTTACAGAACCTCATGACCCAGTTCTGCGGGTCACGGGTGAGAGTCGATTTTTCTGATGTGTCCCTTATTTCTGCCTCCTTCGCCGATGAATTCATTGCAAAGTTGGTCGTCGAATTGGGTCACTTCTCATTCTTTTCTCGGGTCGTCATCACGAACACGAATCGACTCATTGGTCAAACGCTGGATAATGTGATCAAGCAAAGGAGCCAACCGAACGGCGCAATTTGAGTTGAGACTCGGAGCCCCCAGAGCCCCCAGCCCGAGCCCGACCCCACCCCAGGGACCCTCAACCACCCCCCACCCCACGAATTCGCGAAGGCTCCCAACTACTGCTATGACGGTGACTTGAAGATGGTGACGCTCTGGTGGAGCGGCACCAGGTCACGTCGGTACTGGCGGTGTACCTCGTCGACCGCCGCCGACGCGTCGCTCCGGACCTGCTGCAACGCGGCCTCCAACTGCGCCACGCGGGCTTCGAGCTTGAGCACCCGTTTCACACCGGCAAGGTTCAAGCCCTCATCGGTCAGATCCGAGATCCGTTGCAGCAGGGCGATGTCGGCGTCGCTGTAACGACGGCTGCCGCCTCCCGTACGCGCTGGATCAACGAGTCCTTTGCGCTCATAAATCCGCAGCGTCTGTGGATGCACACCGGCGAGCTCCGCGGCAACAGAGATCACATACACCGCTCGATGGAATCGTTCCTGGTCCATAGTTGTGTCTCCTTTCTTTCTCTCACACGTCTTTCTCTCACACGCCGAGGTGGGCGCGGGGTGAATCAGTCGTGGCTTCGGCCAACGCTTCAACTGCTTCACGTTGTTGGGTACTCAGCTCCTGGGGCACGGCGACGGCGACGGTGACCAGCAGATCGCCTGCTCCGCCTCGGCCCTTGAGCCGAAACGTCTTACCGGACACGGTCCCTGGAGGGATCCGAATCTTCACGACTTCGCCGTTGAGTGTGGGTACCTTCACGTTGGCGCCGAGCGCCGCCTCAGAAAAGGTGATCGGAACTTCGAGCGTCAGATCCTTACCGGACCTGCCGAACAATTCGTGCTGTGTCACGTTCACATGAACAAACAGATCACCGGGAGGGCCACCGCCCCATCCCGGAGCACCACGCTTCTTCAGTCGAATCTTCTGGCCGGCCTTGACACCTGCCGGGATACGCACTTTGACTTCGCGCGGCCGTACCTCTGATCCTGATCCACGGCAGGTCGTGCAGGGCGATGAGATCACCGAGCCGCGTCCGCCACAGCTCTGGCAGGGCCGGCTGAACGAGAACAGTCCCTGGTTCTCGTCGTGTACACCCTTGCCGTCGCAGGATTCGCATCTGCTCGGCGGCGATCCGGGTTCTGAACCGGTTCCGCCGCAGCCTGAACAGGTTGCTTCGCTGGTGAGGCTGATGGCGGTCTCCAGCCCGTTGACTGCATCATCGAAGTCCAGCGTCAGATCCACCTCGATGTCGTTGCCGCGTTGACCCTGGGCGGCGCCCGACCGGCCCCTGGAGCGGCCACCGCGGTTGAACAGGCCACCGAGCAGGTCACCGATGTCGTGCATGCCGACGTTGAAGTCGCCTGGACCGGGACCGGGGCCGCCCCCGAACATCGGACCGATCGGACCCATCTTGCGGACTTCGTCGTAGCGGGCGCGCTTGTCCTCGTCGCCGATCACGTCGTAGGCGGCTGATACTTCCTTGAAACGTCCTTCCGCAGTCGTGTCGCCGGGGTTGGCGTCGGGATGGAGCTCCCGCGCCAGCTTGCGGTACTTGCTCTTTATCTCTGAGGCGGAGGCGCTTTCGGTGACGCCGAGAATCGCGTAGTAGTCCTTCTCGAACCACTCTTTTTCGTATTCGGTCACCAAATCACCTCCTCAAGTTGTATCGCAGATCGGACTATCGGTTCGCCATCACCCCTTGACCCGGACCATGGCTGCTCGCAACACCCTGCCGTTGAAGGCGTAGCCGGTGCGCAACACCTCGGCGACCATGGGTTGATCCTGGTCTTCGTCGCCGGGTTCGCTCATAGCGGCTTCGTGTCGGTTCGGGTCGAACGCCTCGGCCTGGTCGATGACTTCGAGGCCCTGGGCTTCGAGAACGCTGCGGAGCTGGGTGGCTATCGGCTCAACACCTTCCACCTGCTGTAATGCGGCGGCGTCACAGGCATCGAGCACCGGCAGGATCGCCTGCATCACTCGGGCGGCTGCTTGTCGCACTGTATCCGCGTTGCGTTTGTCGGTCTGTTTGCGGAAGTTGGCGAACTCGGCAGTGACCCGTTGCAGGTCGCTCAGGTGCTGGTCGCGTTCGGCGGCGAGCAGTTCCTCCACCGACGGTTCCGGCGCCGGTTCCGGCTCAGCCTCGTCCGCGGATCCCGCCTCTCCGTCAGCCTCGCTGACGGGCAGGACACCCTCGGACGGGGCTGTGTCGGACAGGGCTGTGTCGGACGGGGCTGTGTCGGATTCCGGCGGTTGTTCGCCGGAGGCGTCCGGTTCGTCGAGGTCGCTCACGATGCCTGGCTGTCGGCGTCGTCCTCGTCGACGATCTCGGCGTCGACGACTTCGTCGTCGTCGGGAGTCGACTCGGCTGCCGCGGACTCCGCGGACTCGCGTTCGGCCTGCGCCGCTGCTTCGTAGAGTCGCTGACCGAATTCCTGGCTGGCGGTCATCAGGGCCTCGGTTGCGCTCTTGATGGCTTCAACGTCGGCGCCCTCCAGAGCGGAGCGCACCTCGGCCAGCTTGGCTTCGATGGTCTCCTTCTCTTCGTCGCTGACCGCGTCGGCCTGATCCTTGAGCAGCTTCTCGGTCTGGTAGACGAGGGTGTCGGCCGTGTTGCGAACCTCGGCCTCCTCTTTGCGCTTGCGGTCCTCTTCGGCGTGAAGCTCAGCGTCTTTGACCATCTGATCGATGGCGTCGGAGTCCAGCGAACTCTGACCGGTGATGGTCATCGACTGCTCCTTGTTGGTGGCCTTGTCCTTGGCGCTCACATGCACGATGCCGTTTGCGTCGATGTCGAACACGACCTCGATCTGGGGCAGGCCGCGCGGGGCGGGCGGCAGGTCCACGAGTTGGAACTTGCCGAGCGTCTTGTTGTAGGCGGCCATCTCCCGCTCCCCTTGCAGCACGTGGATCTCGACCGACGGCTGGTTGTCCTCAGCGGTCGTGAAGATCTCGCTCTTGCGGGTCGGGATGGTGGTGTTGCGCTCGATCAGAGTGGTCATCACCCCGCCCTTGGTCTCGATGCCGAGCGAGAGCGGCGTCACGTCGAGCAGCAGCACGTCTTTGACTTCGCCCTTCAACACGCCGGCCTGGATCGCCGCGCCGATCGCCACGACTTCGTCGGGGTTGACCGTCTTGTTCGGCTCCTTGCCGGTCATCTCCATGACCAGTTCAGCCACGGCCGGCATACGGGTCGACCCGCCGACGAGCACAACATGGTCGATGGCGCCCTTGGTCAAACCGGCGTCCTTGATGGCCGCTTCGAACGGACCACGGCAACGGTCGAGCAGGTCCGAGGTGAGGTCGCGGAACTTGGCCCGGGTCAGCTCGTAGTCGAGGTGCAGCGGGCCTGCATCGGTGGCGGTGATGAACGGCAGGTTGATCTGCGTCGACTGAACCTGCGACAGTTCGACCTTGGCCTTCTCCGCGGCCTCCTTGAGCCGCTGCGCCGCCATCGGGTCCTTGCTCAGATCGACTCCGTGGTCGCCCTTGAACGACTTGGCGAGCCATTCGATGACCGCCTCGTCCCAGTCGTCGCCGCCGAGTCGAGTGTCGCCCGAGGTCGACTTGACCTCGAACACTCCGTCGCCGAGCTCGAGCACCGACACGTCGAACGTGCCGCCGCCGAGGTCGAACACGAGGATGGTCTGGTCGGACTCCTCCTTGTCGAGGCCGTACGCCAGGGCCGCCGCGGTCGGCTCGTTGATGATGCGCAGCACCTCGAGGCCGGCGATCCGGCCGGCTTCGGTGGTGGCGGTGCGCTGCGCGTCGTCGAAGTAGGCGGGGACTGTGACAACGGCCTGCGTGACGGTGTCGCCGAGGTACTCCTCAGCGTCGCGCTTGAGCTTCATCAGCACACGGGCCGAGATCTCCTGGGAGGTGTACGCCTTCTTGTCGATGTCGACGGTCCAGTCGGTGCCGACATTGCGCTTCACTGAACGGACGGTGCGCTCTGGGTTCGTGATGGCCTGGCGCTTGGCCACTTCACCGACGAGAACCTCGCCGTCCTTGGCGAAGGCGACCACCGAGGGGGTGGTGCGCGAGCCTTCTGCGTTGGGGATGACGACAGGGTCGCCGCCCTCCAGCACAGAAACGACGGAGTTGGTGGTGCCGAGATCGATACCTACGGCTTTGGGCATGGTTGCTCTGCTTTCGCTCAGGGATTGGATAGGTTGGGAGCCAGTGTAACAGTAATTGTGTCTGATTACACCGAAAAGTTGAGTCTGATATTATCAACTTTGCCGAAACGGCACAACCAGCGCCCGGCCCCGGGGCTCCGGCTACGCCCGGCCTGAGCAGAGCGGCTCCGGCTCGGACGGCTCCGGCTACGCCCGGCGAAACCAACGCGCGCCCGGCGAAACCAACACAACGGGGCTCCGGCTTCGCCCGGCAACAACACCGCGCGCACGGCCCCGGGGCTCCGGCTACGCCCGGCAACAACAACGCGCCGATACCGTCAACGGGATGCACAACCTGATTCTGGTGCGCCACGGGCGGTCCGAATGGAATGATCTCAACCTCTTCACCGGCTGGCACGACTGCCCGCTGATGGAAATCGGCCGCCAGGAAGCCCGCGACGCGGCGCCGGTGCTGGCCGACGCGAACCTGCTGCCGGACATACTCCACACGTCGGTGCTGCAGCGAGCCATCGAGACCGCCGAGATCATTCTCGCCGGCCTCGACCGCCGCTGGATCCCGGTGCGGCGGCACTGGCGGCTCAACGAACGCCACTACGGCAACCTGACCGGGCTCGACAAAGCCCAAGTCGGCGAGATCCACGGAGCGGAACAACTCCGCCTCTGGCGGCGCAGCTACGACACCCCGCCCCCGCCGATCAGCCCCGACAACGAGTTCAACCCGGCAGGATCCCCCGCTTACGCCGACCTCCCCCCGGAACTCATGCCCGCCACCGAGTGCCTTGCCGACGTCGTGGAGCGGCTCCTGCCCTACTGGTACGACGCCCTGGTTCCCGACCTGCGCAGCGGTCGCACGGTGATGGTCGCCGCCCACGGCAACTCACTGCGGGCCCTCGTCAAGCACCTCGACAACATCGGCGACGACGAGATCATCGAACTCAACATCCCCACCGGCATTCCGCTGCACTACGTGATCGGCGACGACATGCGCCCCGTCGAGGCGGCCCACCCCCTCGACCGGGCCGTCGCCGCCTGAAGCCCCGGTCGCCGCGTCGTGACCGGAAGTCCCGTGCCCGGCTGACCCGGCTGGATCGAGGACCTCGAACTCTTCGTCGTCGACGCGCAGGCCCAGAAACCCTTTGATCGCCCAGAACAGCCCCAGGCCGAACCTGGAAGGCGGCCCGGTTTCGGCGCTGTCACACCGACATGAAGAACACCGACAATCAACACGGCCACCCGTCAATGATTCGACCCATTGGGAGCGGTATCGCGGGAGGGGTATCGTTTCGGCAACATGAAACCGCGCCTCAAACCCCATCAACTCGTCATCGGCCTCGGACTGGCGATTGCGCTGTTCACGCTCGTCTCGGGCATCGTTCCGAGCTACACGAACTGGCACGACGACAGCGTGGTGCAGCGTGAAGTCTTCGGGAACGTCCCCACCGCCCTGAAGCTCAGCTTCTACTCGATCATCCCGGTGCTTCTGGTCTACGGCGCCTACATGTTCGCCATGAGGGTGAAGAACTGGGAGCGCGGCCGGCCGGACAACCGCCGAACCACCTTCAGCAACGCTCCGCGGCGGATGGCCGATTTCCGGGCCGGCGTCTACATGCAGACCCTGCTGCGCGAACCGGGCGCCGGGATCATGCACTCCATGATCTACTTCGGATTCCTGGTGCTGCTGGGCGTGACCACCGTGCTCGAGATCAACCATCAAGTGCCCGAGAGTGCGAAGTTCCTCCACGGCGACGTCTACCGGGCCTACTCGTTCGTCGGCGACGCGGCCGGCGTGATCTTCCTAGTCGGCATCGGCTGGGCCATCGTGCGGCGCTACGGACCCTGGAGTTGGCGTCCCTACCGCATTCGCATCAAGTCCAAGCCCGAGCATCTGGTGATCCTCGGCGTGTTCGCCGCGATCGGGATCACCGGTTTCGGAGCGGAGATGTACCGTATTGCACTCGACGGAACCCCGGACTTCGAGAAATGGAGTTTCGTCGGCTACCCGCTGGCGACGCTCGTCGAGGGCGACAGCAACATCGCCGGTTGGCACCAGGCGTGGTGGATCGCCCATGTCGTGAGCTTCATCGCCTTCCTGGTGATCCTTCCGACCACGATGCTGCGTCACATGTTCACGTCGCCGCTCAACATGTATCTCAGCGACAAGGACCGACCCAAGGGGGCGATGAAGGCGATGCCCAACCTTGTCGAGGGCGACACCGAACTCGAAACCTTCGGTGCGTCAGTCGTCGAGGACTTCACCTGGAAGCAACTCCTCGACACCGACGCCTGCACGATGTGCGGCCGTTGCACCTCGGTCTGCCCCGCGCACGCCACCGGCAAACCTCTCGATCCCCGCGAGATCGTCCTGAAGACCGGTGAAGTGATGGCCCGCACGGGCGACCCCGCCACCTCACCGCCCATCGGAGTCGACAGCGAGATCACCGTGCCCGCCAACTGGATGTTCGACCGCATCACCAACGACGAACTCTGGAGCTGCACCTCCTGCAAAGCCTGCGACGAGATCTGCCCGGTCAACATCGAGATTCTCGACAAGATCCTCGACATGAGGCGTTATCTGACCCTGATGGAGTCGGACTTCCCCTCCGAACTCGGTCAGGCGTTCCGCTCGATGGAGAACTCGTCGAATCCCTGGGGCATGAGCCAGAGCGAGCGGGCCGACTGGGGTCGCAACCTGGAGGGCCTCAATGTCATCTCCGGTGATGATCCGCTGACCGCCGAGTACCTCTACTGGGTCGGCTGCGCCGGCTCGTTCGACGACAAGAACAAGAAGGTCACTCAGGCGATGGCGCAACTCATGCAACGGGCTGAAGTGGATTTTGCGATCCTCGGCCCGGCGGAGAACTGCACCGGGGACTCGGCTCGTCGTTCGGGCAACGAGTACCTGTTCCAGATGTTGGCGAGCCAGAACATCGAGACTCTGAACGCGATGGGCGTGAAGAAGATCATCACCCAGTGCCCGCACTGCTTCAACACCCTGGCCAACGAATACCCCCAGCTCGGCGGCCACTACGAGGTGGTGCATCACAGCCAGTTCCTTGAATGGCTCGCTGACCAGGGCCGGTTGGATCTCAGCGACGCAAGGCTCGAGGAGCGGGTCGTGTACCACGACTCGTGTTACCTGGGACGCCACAACGACGTCTACATGGCCCCCCGCAAAGTGCTCGGCAAACTCGGCGGCATCGAGGTTGTTGAAGCTCAGCGCAACGGGACCAAGGGAATGTGCTGCGGAGCAGGCGGCGCCCGCATGTGGATGGAGGAGACCATCGGTGAGAAGGTCAACGACGTGCGGGCCCAGGAACTGGTCGACACCGGGGCCAGCCGGGTCGCTACAGCCTGCCCGTTCTGCTACATCATGATGGACGACGGCGTGAAGGCCGTCGGCAAAGAACCCGAGGAGGTTCAGGTTGCCGACATCGCCATCCACATATTGGAAGCCATAGAAACCGGCGAGCAGTAACCTGACGGGCGTGAAGCCCCGAGTGCTCGTCATAGACAACTACGACTCCTTCGTCTACATCCTGGTGCAGTACCTCGGAGAACTCGGCGCTGATCCAGTGGTACACCGCCACGACGCCATCGACATCGAGGGCATCCGCGAACTGAACCCCGACGGCATTCTCATCTCACCCGGACCCGGCACACCCGACGATTCGGGGATCTCGCTCGCCGTGCTGTCCGAACTGCGCGGCTCGCCCCCGGTCCTCGGGGTCTGTCTGGGGATGCAGTGCCTAGGCCAAGTTTTCGGGGGCAGGGTTGTTCGAGCCCCACAGGTGATGCACGGCAAGACGTCGTTCATTCGCCACACGGACTCGGGACTCTTCACGGGTCTGCCGAACCCGCTCGAAGCAACTCGCTACCACTCGCTCATCGTCGAACGCGACACGCTGCCCGAGTCCCTCGAGATCACCGCCGAAACAGAAGACGGACTGGTGATGGGCTTACGCCATCGCCAACTCGACATCGAAGGCGTCCAGTTCCATCCCGAATCGGTGTTGACCAACGCCGGCCACGACCTCCTCAAGAACTACCTGACCCGCTGCAGCTAGAGCCGGGGCCGACGGTCAGCTGGGGCTAGCCGTCTGGATCGGGCGCGAGGGTCGTGCTGGTGGTGGTCGTCGTTGTGGTCGTCGTTGTGGTTGTCGAAATCGGGTCGTCTGACGCTTCTCCGACTTCGATAACAACGACGGTGTCAAGCAGGACCTCTTCGAACGGCGCTGGATCCTGGGTGATCACCCGGCCGACCGAGGCGTCACCCACCGGAACCGGAACCAACAGGATCTCAACTTCCAGACGCACCTGGCGCAGAGTCTGCTCGGCACTGTCCGCGAAGAGGTCCACCACGCCGGGCACCTGCACGGTGGGGAACCCCGTCGAGACGACGATGGTCACCCAGGAGCCCTTGTCGACCAGGCTGCCGGCTTCGGGTTCGGTGCGGATCACCAAGCCCTCCTCGATCGTCTCGGAGGCTTCCTCGGTGTTCTCCGGGGTGACCCTGAACTGAGCCGAGAGCAGAGCTTCGAAGGCTGTGTTGAGCGTGGCGGACTCGAGTCTAGGCACAGGAACCTTCTCCGGCCCCGTCGAGACGGTTACGACCACCGAGCCCCCCGCCGACAGTTCGCTCCCGGGCGCGGGAAGCTGCGTGACGACCTCTCCGAACTCTCGCACGTCGGACACGAACTCCACGGTGACCGTGTAGCCCAACGATTCGAGGGTGTCGAGGGCTGAGTTCTGTTCGCTGCCGATGACGTTGGGCACCTGGTCGGGCACGCCCGCGCTAACGAACAGGGTGACCTCGGATCTGGGCTCCACCTTCTGGCCGGCCACAGGACTCTGCTGGACCACTTCGCCCCTGGGCACGGTCTCGTTGCTGCGTTCAACAATCGTCACTTCAAGATTGAGGCCCAGCAGTTCCCTCTCGGCGTCCGACGCGCTCAACCCGGTCACCGACGGGAGCGCCACCAGCTCAACGGGGACCGTCGTGCCGTCTCCGCCGTCGTCGCCGACCTGGTCGACGAAGGCGACGATCAGATAACCCAGGATCAGAACCAGCGCACACAGACCGATCAACAGACCTGCGGTTCGCCTCCAGTCGTCTTTGCGGTCGGGGGGTTCGTAGTAGGCCCCTTGGCCGTGCATCGCAGGGCCGCGCGGATCGCCCGGCGCCGAAGCCTGTCGAACCGGCACGGGGGCGCGGGCCGGGGGTGCTGCCGGGACTCGGGCCGCGGGCGCGGCGGGCGGCGGCACTGTGGAAGGTCGGCCGGCGCCCGGTGACCCGGGGGCCGCGCCAGGGGCGGCCGGTCCGGGCGCGCCGGGCGCTCCGGGCGCTCCGGGCGCAGCGGTAGCACCGCGACCGGGTATATCAGTCGTACCGCCCAGATAACGACGCAGGTCAGAGCTAAGATCCTCGGCAGTCGGGTAGCGGTTCAAGGGATTCTTGGCCAGCAGCTTCATGGTGATGGCGTTGAGCGCCGACGAAGCCGGCAGAACACCACGCTCGATCAGCGACCGGGGCTTATCCTGAACATGCTTGTAGGCAACCGCTATCGGCGTATCGGCGGTGAACGGCGGTTCTCCGGCGAGCATCTCGTAGAGGACAACGCCCAATGAGTACAGGTCGCTGCGGCCGTCGACCGACTTCCCCTGCGCCTGCTCCGGAGAGAAATAAGTGGCTGTTCCCATCACTGATCCGTGCTGGGTGAGCCCCGCGTCGGTGCGACCCGCCAGCGCGGTGGCGATCCCGAAATCGGCGACCTTCACGTCTCCGCTGTCCGAGATCAGGATGTTGCCCAGCTTGACGTCGCGATGGACGAGACCCGCCTGGTGCGCGGTCGAGAGCGCCGCAGCCACGTCGGAGGCGATCTGCGCGGCCCGCTGCGCCGGTACCGGACCCGAGGACCGCACGACATCGGCCATGGTCCGGCCCGCCACGTGCTCCATGACGATGTAGTACGTGCCTCGTTCCTGACCCCAGTCGTAGATCCCGACGATGTTGGGATGGTTGAGGTTCGCGGCCGCCTGCGCCTCGCGGCGGAACCGCTCGACGAAGTTGGGGTCGTTGGCGAACTCGGGGAACAGGACCTTGAGCGCGACTTCGCGGTTGAGCAACTCGTCGCGGGCGAGATATACGTCGGCCATGCCGCCCCGCGCAATATGGCGCAGCAGTTCGTAGCGGCCATTGAAGACCGTTGGCCGACCATCCGACATAGCCCCGGAGTCTACATGAGCGGCACCGTTGACCGTTGCACGGTCGCGACCCTCCGGATCACGGTGATTCGGCTATCCCAGCCCGGTTTCGGACTCGACCCCGAATGCGGCTTCAATCACGGCTCTCGCGATCGGCTCGGCCGCGGTCACAGGACCGCTAGCAGCACTAGCAGCAGCACCAACACGACCAGTGCTAGGGCCGCGAACCACTTCAACGGCCACGTCTCAAAGGAGCGCCGGTCGATGAGCGAGCGCCACGTCTCAAAGGAGCGCCGGTCGATGAACGAGCGCCACGACAGCGAATCGAGCTCCATAGGATCCGATCCGTCGGCGGCGCCCAAGTCGGCGGCGCGCGAGTCGGCGATAAACTCGGCGGATACTTCTGCGTGAATGCCGTCCGGCACTGCCTTGTGGGTTGCGAGCACCCGGTCAGCGGGCGGGTCGGCTGCTGTTGGTTCGGCTTCGACCACGTCCACGACGACCACGGTCACGTTGTCCCGCCCGCCCGCGGCGCACGCTGCTTGCACAAGGGACGACGCCGCTTCCTCGGGATCGTCTGTGCCGTCGAGGATGCCTAGGATCTCGGCATCGCTGAGTTCTTTGGTCAGACCGTCGCTGCACAGCAGGTAGCGGTCGCCGGTCACGGGTTGGAGTTCCCAGGCGTCTACCAGCAGCTCGTCCTCGACACCCAGGGCACGCGTGACAACGTTGCGCTGCGGATGGACCATCGCCTCCTCCGGCGAGATCCAGCCGTCACGCACCATGCCCTCGACCAGGCTGTGGTCGTCGGTCAGTTGCAACAGCTCGTTGCCGGTGCGGACATACAGGCGGCTGTCGCCGACATTGACCACGCACAGGCGCTCAGGCTCCGCGTCGGTCATCGCAACGAGCGCCACCATCGTGGTCCCCATCCCGTAGAGCGACGGCTCCTCGCGGGCGCGTTCAAGGACTTCGCGGTTGGCTCGCTGCACCACATCGATCAGCTCGTCGGTGCTGCTGAAGGCCGTGTTCTTGGCCATCTCCTCAACAGCCATGGCCGACGCGACCTCGCCGCCACGGTGGCCGCCCATGCCGTCGGCCACCACGAAGACGTCGACGGCTGCGAGGACGCCGTCCTGGTTGACCTCGCGAATACGACCGGTGTCGGTCAACGCGCCCCATGCCAACGTGGTCATGTCAGCACCAGCTCGATCTCAGTTATCCGGATTCGGGCGCCGCGTTCGATGCGCGTGGGGCCGACGATCGGTTCTCCGTCGAGTCGCGTGCCGTTGGTCGAGTCCATGAACGTCCGGCCCTCGTCGCGGGCTTGTTCACGGGCCAGCTCACACAGTTCTCTGACCAGCGAGTCTTGCACTTCCGCGAAGCGTCTCAGGTCCTCTGTCGACAACGTCACCTCGAAGGAGTTGGGAACCACCGGCTGCCCGCGGACTCCGACGCTGCGCCGGTCGCCCATATCACGCACGATCTTGTGCCCGATCTCCACCGGTCGGACCCCGCCGCGCAAGATGCGGCCGATGGTGAATCCCACCAAGCGTTCGAGACGGCGTTCAACTGATCGCAAAACCACACTCAGAGAGTAGCCCCGCGACGCCTGTTCAAATCACGCCCCTGCGGCAAACCGATCCAAGCCCGAGCGCGCTAGGATCGGGGCACGTTCACTGCGGTGAGCGGCCACGCGCGAGTGGCGGAATTGGCAGACGCGCAGGCTTCAGGTGCCTGTGTCCGAAAGGATGTGGGGGTTCAAGTCCCCCCTCGCGCACACACCCCTCCCGTTCCCGGACCTCCATCTGAGTGGCTGATTCAAAATCCAACTTTGAATCAGCCACAAATATTGGGAAACAATGATCAGAGGTGGGTGGTGCAGACCAGGCACGGCAATTGCGAACGGCTCGCTCCAATTCGATCATACCTCCCAAGAAAGTCAATATTAATCAATTAGCGGGATTACACATTCCGGAGATCGATTAATTGCTTCAGCAAATGCATCTTCTCCATCAAAATTGCCAAAGTCCAATGGTTTATCTAACAATCGTCCATTCAATCTCTCATTGATTTCAAAATTGAACGCGTTTGCATAAGTTGCTACATCTGCAGGGAGTTCGGAAGTGTCCAGTGTGTCGAGGCGAATTCGCTTGTTTAATTTTATGTATGCATCGCGCGTTATGATATGGATCATATCCTTAGATATTTTACCAGGATCTTCCCATAGTAAAGCATGTTGTCGAACTACTTCCCAGACTATCCAACAGAGAACTCCTATAGGTGTCGAAGGATTATTCAAGTTTGTGTGGAATATTGACATGTCTGGAGCGGGTGGAACAGTCAAGACTGGTAGTGTAGTGGTCTGAGAAATCTGGGCGTTGTCTATCGGTTCAAAATCTGGGCGTTGTCTATCGGTTCAGTGTCAGGGTCAATTGGTTTGTCAGGTTCATACATAGGAGATGTTGTAGTACTAACTGTTGAGTCTTTCGGTTCAGAGACTGTAGTAGTAATCGTCGAATCTGTTCCACAAGAAATACAAACCAATGATAGCGTCATCAGTACATACACAATTATTCTATGACGCACGTATTCTATGACGCACGTTGCACCCTCCATATGAACCAATTACTGCAGTTTACTTCAGTCAATAAATATAGTAATTCATCACAACCACTATCCGTAACACTAGCAGAAAAGGATGATTTGCGCAAATCATAGCAATAATTATGCGCTTTACATGGTATTTGAAAATCATACGTACTCGCTGTATCCGGTATGTATGAACACTCTCCCTGCTGGCGAACCATAACTTTTCCGTAATCATCGGCTATATTCGCTTCGTAACCCCAGACCGGTCCATAGTTGTTCGTAGCGTGAAACATTCCTTTAATCGGGCAGTGTGCCTGAACGGGGAACCAATACCCCCACGAACGGGAATTTTCGAGAGTGGACTTCAAGGCGCCTTGGTATTCCAACGGATTTTGGACATGGATTGGCGCACAAACCCCTCCGTTGCAAGATCCTTGGAGTGTGGCTATTTCTAAGTCCCATTTTGAATTAGCCAGAAATCGCAGTACTCTTCACCATATGGTGATCAAACGCGACCTCGCCCCCAAGTTGCGGAAGGCAGCAAGCAAGTGGCCGGCGGTCACGCTCACCGGCCCACGCCAGAGCGGCAAGACCACATTGTGCTCAGAGGTGTTCGTCGATCATCCGATGGTTTCGCTCGAGTATCCCGATGTGCGGGCCTTCGCCACCGAAGATCCTCGGGGTTTCCTAAACCAATGGAGCCAAGGAGCGGTTATCGACGAAGTGCAACGAGTGCCAGAGTTGTTGTCATACCTGCAGGGCCTCATCGACGCGGACCCGACTCCTGGTCGGTGGATTCTCACTGGATCACACAATCTCGCGCTGATGGAGTCCGTTACTCAGTCATTGGCTGGCCGCACTGCATTGCTGCGACTACTACCGCTCACCCACAACGAAGTGGTCCGCTTCGACAATCCGCCGTTACAACTCGACGAAACACTGCTGACCGGTGGGTATCCGCGCATCTATGACAGAGCACTCGACCCCTCGGACTGGCTGGAATCGTACGTCGCCACCTACCTCGAGCGCGATGTGCGATCCATCGCCAACGTGGGTGACCTCGTCGCGTTCCAGCGCTTCATGCAACTGTGTGCAGGACGGACCGGGCAACTGCTGAACTACTCGGCGCTGGCAAGCGACTGCGGAGTATCACAGCCGACTGCGAAGGCTTGGCTCAGCGTGCTGGAAACTTCGTTCGTCGTTTTCCGACTGCCCGCGTTCCACGCCAATATGCGCAAACGTCTCGTGCGCATGCCCAAACTGCACTTCTACGACACCGGCGTCGCGTGTTGGCTGCTCGGCATCAGAACACCCGAGCAGTTGCAGTTCCATCCCATGCGCGGAACGCTCTTCGAAAGCTGGGTCACTTCCGAGATCGTCAAGCACGGGGCAGAACCCGGCCATGGCCTGTCCCACTACCGCGACCGCGCCGGAACCGAGGTCGACATCGTCATCGAACGCCCCACCGGTCTCGCTCTCGTCGAGACGAAAGCCGCGGCAACACCGAGTTCACAGCTGCTCGACGCGCCGCGCCGAGTCCGCCAACACCTAGCCGAAACCCGCCCGAACACAGACGCATTCGTCGTGTACGGCGGAGACGACACCCAAAACCGAAGCGACGGCACCATAATCCCCTGGCACAAACTCCATGAACACCTACCGTCCCTACGGGTATAGATGGGCTCAGACGTGGCTGGCGGTCCAGGCGACACCATGCCATCTATGACATGATCTAGCCGCAATGGACGCAGACACCCTGACTCTGAAGAACCTCTTCCAGAAAGACGTTCGCTACGTCATCCCGACCTTTCAACGGCCCTACGTTTGGAACGAAGACGACCAATGGGAGCCCCTCTGGAACGACATCCGGAATACCGCCGAGCGCTATCTTGAGAACTTGGTAGCCGCAAACGGAAACAGACCGCAGGCCGAAGAGCTGACAGGCACGCACTTCATGGGAGCGGTCGTTCTGCAGCAACAGCCGACGGCGGCATCCGCTGAGATCGAAACCCGATCTGTGATCGACGGACAGCAGAGGCTAACGACAGCCCAGATCCTGATGGATGCCGCGCAAGAGGTCTTTGAAGAACTTGGGGCTGACGCAGAAGCTAAGCGAGTATCGCGATTGGTGCTGAATGCGTATGCCGATGGAGATGAAGCGTTTAAGCTCTGGCCGACCAGTCTTGATCGAGATTCGTTTCGAGCGGCGATGGATAACGGTGCGCCACCCACAGGCCACGAAGACTCGCTGATTGTCCAAGCACATGACTTTTTCCGGCTTCAGATCCGGGAATGGATCAACGCTGCGGTCACCCCCACGGAAGCGGAAGAGCGCATCCACGGTCTCGAAGCAGCCGTGTTCGGTTTGCTCGAAGTGGTCGTGATCGACTTGGCGAGCGCCGATGATGCCTCCGTGATCTTCGAAACTCTCAACGCCCGGGGAACCCCATTGCTAGCGTCAGATTTGGTCAATAACTATGTCCTCCAGACCGCAACTGCAGCTGGGCTCGACGCCAACAACCTCACGCGAACCGACACCTAAGTGCGGGAATGTGTCCTCCAGTTGAGCTTTGGTCGTTTGGTCAGCTATTGATTGAGCCAACCCTCTCTTCTCCCCATTTTAGCCAGGCTTGTCGCGCCTCTTCGGGGGTGCGTGTCGCCTCGGCAGGGTTTTCTCCAGTGATAGAGAACAGCGCTTGTGTCCAGAGCGGTTCTCCTTGATGGACTTGTTCAAGTATTAGAGGTAAGGCGGGTTTGCCCATTGAAATGATTGATTGGTACGCGTGATGATCCCACTTCTCCGTCACTGAAGACACGAACACAGTCTCAGTTTCCCAAACCGTTACCAACGTTTCGAAGTGTCGACGGCGCGCAAGATCCAGAGCTCTGCTTAACGATTCCTCCAGTTCATGAGGACTCCAAACAATGTTCCTGATTTGGTTCACCCTTGTGGGGTTCCTGAACTTAAGTGCCAGCAGTAATTCCACCTCTTGAGTCTCATCATGAAGCGATCGCCGCAAGATATGGCTGTGCTGCGTACCTTGAGCGTCAACGGTAAAGCTCTTCACGTAAAGACGCAGTGCTCGCGCGAGCGTACCTGAGGCAGCGGATGAGCGCTCACGCAAATACACGGTCGGCAGCGATGTTGAAACGTTGTCTTGTTTGAACTCGATCCAAGAGTATTTTAGGGGAGTCTGTGCGAGCATCGCTATTCCTGTATTGTGAGATTCGAAATCCCTGCTGATTCAAGCGTGTCTCGCAGAGATGATGATTTAGCTAACGCTCGGTCTATCGTTTGTCTCATATTCAGTAGGTCATTCTGATCCAAAGCCACATGCAGGGACTCAGGAATACCCGCACGAATGAAATCAATCCTCAGCGTGTGCGTCAGAACCGCCGCTGCCAAGCCTTCTGTGATTTCGTCATCGAAAATTGGCCTGAGGTCGGTTGTGATTTGGCTGTCTAAGAACAGGCGTTCGTGCTGTAGAGCCATCTTGACACTCTTGGAGAGCAGACGCATTGGGCTGTGGTTGACCAAGGTCTTTATTCGGCTAGCGAGCAGTTCCTGTTCGGATGGGTCAAGACCGAGTTCTTCCGCGGCGGGAATCACTTCGATTAGTTCGTCTAGGTCCAGATTGGAATCTTCTGCGTACCCGACTAGCGACATCAAAGCGCCGAGCAACGATGTCGCGACCCCGTGGTCAATCCCAACAGACTCGCTGGCAAGCGCCGCGAAGTCAGCCATTCCCGAATGGCTGCGGAGTACTTCTGTGGCTTGCAGAACCGCGCGGAAGTCGTCCTCGGACACTTCCTGTAGTTTCACGAACGCTGGAACGAACTCATCGGGCACGGATGGCGCTGACATCATCCTCCTATCTGCACCAAGTCTAGGCACGGCGAATTCTCCAGACCCCGCAGCGGTTTCTTCGTTGCTGGTATCAACGCTCTTGTTTACGCGCAGCAACTACTTGGATGCCGCGCAACGTGAAGTCCTGCAGGTACCCGATCATCGTCATCTCTGTCCCTTTCGTTGGCAGTACCACCTGCCGGATGTCACACAATATAACGGCAAACGCAGATAACAAGCAGTTCTACGCCCGGTGACTTCGTCGCCGCTAGTCAACGGCACGGCCCCGGCCCGGCCACGCGAGGTCCTACCGGATGCTGTAGGAACGCCGATTACGAATGTGGCATCTCCTTGGCGTGCAAATCCCTTACGGGGAGTTGAGACGCTCAAACGTGGGTGGCGGTCCAGGCGCCGATCAACAAGAGTGCCACAGCCTTGACGAATTCGACGCCTGCGTAGACGCTGTGCAGGTGTGAAGGCGGCAGTTCTTCGCCGTCGATGATCGCCGCGAACCGCACATCGAGCCGTGGGATCAACCACAGGGTCTGCCCGACCACGATGACCACAACCAGCACAACCAAGAACCAGTCAACGGGTTGCAACGACGAACCGACGCGCAGCGCAGCCACCGCCAAGGCCACGCTCAGAACCCATTCGAGCTTGCCGAACGCGTGGAACGTCGCGCGCCCCACATCCAAAGCGACCGGACGAGTCAGCGACTTGGCCCGAAACTTGATCGGCGTTGCCAGAAACGACACGCCGAGCACCAAACCGAACCACACGTAAGCAAGAAACTGGATCACGAAAGAACCCTCCAAGGTCTACAAGGGAAGCCGAACACCGCTACCAACCCGGCGCTCAGCGACAACAAACCGGCAAGAACCTCACACTTCATGAGCGGGTGTTCGTCAGCAGCGCCAGCAGCGCCGCGGCAGCGCCCGCACCCTCCGCTCCGGCAGCAGCCAGAACCTCACGAAGATCAACTGGGACAACCAGATCGGTGAGCGACAAACGAGCCCGAACCGTCTCACCCTCAATCGCGAAGTCGGTGACGCTGAGGTCGGGCGGCGCTTCGTCTACCGGGAACGAGAGCGCGAGCGGCAAGCCCGCCACTCTGCTCGTCGTCCGACCCCACATACCAGCCGAGACAACGTGAAGGTAGACGCGTCGATTGTGCAACTCCGGACCGTTGCCACTGGAAGTCAGCCGCGACGACCAGCCCGGACGAATCACAAAAACGCCGTCGACGATCTCCACCTTGGTGTCCAGTTCGCGCAACTCGAGCCAACGCCGCAACTCAGTCAGCGAAGTCTCAACATCAGCCGTCAGCCGCCCCACGTTGATCTGGTCGAGCTGGTTGGAGTCGAGCCCGACGTCGTGGGCGGTCACCAGAGCACGGTCGAACCCGTATCCCTGCCACGAGCCGTCGATCAGTTCAACGCCGAGGCGTTGCCATACGGCGATACGACCGGCGGCCATCACCGGCAGCGCGAAGGAAGGCACAACCTCGGTCACTCGACCCAGGGTGGCTGAACTGTCCTCATGCACGGTCGAGGTGATCCTGCAACCCTCCAACGCCATGGACGCGGCCTTGACCGCCGCCTCGAAAGCACTGTGCGCGGTGACAGGCACTCCGACCACACCTTCGACGGCTTTGCCGAACTCGGTCCCCAGCAGACCCAGCGAAGCAAGGTATTCCGTCCAGCGTCGATTGGGCACACCTGCACGCTAGCGCAGCGCATGCGAGCGAGAGCGCCCAGCCGGACAGAGCCGAGACGACTGGCAAAGCCAGAACCGCGTGCGAGCGAGAACGACGAGCATTGGCGCGGCAGCGAGAGCTGCGAGGGTCGGCGCGGCGCCATGAGGGCAGCACGAGAGCGATACAAGGGCAGCACAACGGCAATATCTCTTCGGCACAGCAGGCGGGTACTGTTCGGAACGTGACGGCACCCGAGTACCCGCCCCCGCATGCAACAGTCCACGAAGGCATCGAAGGATGGACAATAGACGGATCGTCCGACGACCAGTCGATTCTCGACAATGCCACCGCCCTGTTGGACGCGGAGCTCCCCGACCCCCGCTTCGTGTCGTCGGACTATCTGCGCTGGGCCTACCGCGAGAACCCGCTGGGACGCGCAATCGAACGCCATCAGATGGTCTTGGTCGACGGCAAGCCGCGGCTCGCAGCCCACTACGCCAACATGCCACGGGTGTACCGCGGTCCCGACGGCGAGCGCAGCAAGGGAGCCTGGTCGCAGAACGCAGTCGTTCACCGCGAGCACCAACGAGCCCGGCACTTCAGCCGCCTCGGCCTCGAGATCTACGAAGAGGCCGCTGAGTCGGGCTGGTCGTTCGTGGTCGGAGTGACCAACAAGAAATCGACCGGCGCGGTGGTCAAGTACATGGGCTGGCGTCTGGCGGGACCGCTGCCGGTGCGAATCATCACGCCGCTGGGCCGCGGCCGACGCCGAACCCGTCACATCGAGATCAGTGCCGACTTCCTGGACTCCGACAGGTTCGACGAGTTCGCCGCCGCCGTCGACAGACATCGAGTCGCAGGTTGGACCACCGACTACACGCCCGAAGTGCTGCGCTGGCGCCTCGCCTGCCCGCAGACCCGCTACTTCCTGCACATCGCCGACGACGCGGCACTGATCTCGACCCGGTCGTCGTTCGGCCCGATACCGGTGTGTGTCGTGTTGAAGATCTTCCCGCTGACCACCGGCAACGCCCCGGTCGACGCCACTCGGGTAGTTCGTTCGGCCACACGCTGGCACCGCGGCGCCTTCGCGGTGTACGCGGGCTTCAACGGTTCGGCCAGAGTCCGCGGGATCCGCCCTCCCCGACGCCTCCAGCCGTCGCCGTTGAACCTCATCATCCGCCACCTCGACCCCGAAGTCGACCAGGACGCGATCGCTCTCGACACCTTCGAATTCCTCGACATGGACGCCTACTGAAGGAGTCCGCACACAAGAGGAGGTCTGTTGCCCCGCGACTGATTAACTCCCGCCCCTGTTCGCTGCGCTCACCGGGCACGAGGCCGCGGGGGGCCGCAGCCTCGCGACCTGTAGTCTGCGCCGCTCTCTAGTCGCTCGGCCTCTAGAGGGGCTCGGGGTTGGGGTGAGGCTTGGAGAACAAGTCGTTCTCGTTTTCAAGACTGACTCCCCGCTTGCGCAGTCTCGCTCTGCGCTCCGCTTCCAAGTAGAGGTAGCGGACTACATCTTCGGGCGTGTCATCGTTGCACATCAATTCGGTTGCGAAGGCATCGAGCATCAACTCCAATCGAATGTCATCGCGGGTCACCTCGTGCTCATCTGGTTTGCCCGAAGACCTCCTCACGTATCGTTTGAGCAGCATCCAGGTGGTATAGCCCGAAGCCGTCATGCCGACACTGAACATGAGCGCGCCGAAAAGCAAGAACTGCGTTGTCAAGAAGAGCTGCGCCGTGTTGACCATTTTGATTTCCTTGTTGATCAGTCAATTGTTGGCGCCCGGCAAGTAGGCCGCGATACTCACGCCGGAACGTATCGCCCTCTGCACCAAAAGTCAACAAGTTTCTCTGAAATTACACGTCGGCTCCGAAGCGCTCAGCCAGATGATCGACAGGATTGCGCAGC
Organism: Acidimicrobiales bacterium; assembly: GCA_965116485.1. GTDB lineage: Bacteria > Actinomycetota > Acidimicrobiia > Acidimicrobiales > Aldehydirespiratoraceae > VXYK01. Next base: position 649,990 of record OZ220692.1, on the reverse strand, counting down.
ACAATCACCGGAATCTGGTCGATGAGTTCCCGGTGACGCCGCAGCAGCGCGGTCCACAAACGAAGACGGCGAGCACTCTTCCGCAAAGGCAGATATCCGAGCTCCCACATCATCATCAACCCCCAGAAGCCGAGATCGCTCTGCACCCCGTCGGGCTCCAAGGTGGTGCGAATCCGCATCGACCCGTGAACCATATGCAGAATCGTGTCGCGGATCGCCTCGGCGAGGACCGCCTCCGGGACGGTGGTCGTCCCCGACCGGTCAGCGGGGGGCGTCGCCGAACGGCCGACCGAACGGGAGCGGAACGACACCCACCAGTAGGGCGCGGCCTCATCCGACGGCACGAAGAACACGAACGCCCTCGGCGCCAGCCGGTGAGCGAACACCCTCGGCACCTCACGCACAAACCTCATCAAGTAGGCCTCGAAATCCGCCCAGTCCATTACGACACCCTGTTCTTCCGCAGTGCGCTCGGCGATCTTCGGGCCGTGGACCGCGACCAGGTCATCGAGGTGTCGGCCGCGGTCGGAGTACCAGTCGACGTCGGAACGGGTGAACCCCGTTTCGCTGTCCCACTCATCGCCCGGGGCCATGGTCACAACCTCGGTGCCCGCGATGCCGCCACGTTCGGCGACGCCGTCGACCACCATGTCAGGGGTCACCAGGTGTTCGTTGACCGGTCTGCTGTCAGGATGCAGGAACCCGACCATCGAACCGAACGGCACCGCATACCGCGGTCGGAGGCCCGACATCACATCGTGGAAGTCGTCGAAATAGGTGTCACGAGAAACGAGCTTGAGCTGCTCAACGTCTGCCGATTCGTACAGGACCGGATACGACTGCGCGAACGAGTGGCTCTTGCAGGCCAGCGTCGGGCGCCCGAATTCACGCTTGACCTGCTTGAGGGAACGCCTGCGAATCTTGCAGTCGTTGACGTCGATCACGACGTTGTCGTCCTCGGCAACCACGAAGGTCGTGTCGTCGAAGCCGTACTGGTACGAGGCGACCCGCACCCCACGGCCGAGGTCGAGCACCCGCCCGTGAACCAGCTCCTGAGGCGAATCGAAGCCCAGACTCTGAACCTCGGAGACCATCGCATCCACCCCGAAGCGAGGGATCAGAACCTTGGCCGACCGATCCATCCGGCGCAGCGACGGATAGTGGAAGTGATCGAAGTGGTGATGGGTGAGATAGATCCAATCGGGTTTGAACATCTCCTCGTCGGGTTCAGCGCTGGGCGGGAAATGCCACCACGACCGCCAATAGCACGAGCCCGACAGCCACGGGTCGATCAACACAGTGCCCGCACGGGTCTTGATGCGCAGGCAGCTATGGCCGATGACGGTCACATGCATAGGTCGTCACGGTATAGCTGCAACTAGGGTTACGGGGTGCGCAGGCCCTTCGCTTCACTGGATCCTCGTGCTTTCGGCTGGCTGGTGGCGGGTATGTTCCTGCTCGCCGCGGCCGTCCGCTGGTTCGTATTCCTGCGCTGGTACCGGCACCTGCCGATCGGCTGGCTCAACGACAACGTCTACTACCACGTCACCGCCAACCTTCTCGCTGACGGGTACGGGTTTATCAATCCTTGGGAGCAATTGGTCTTCCAGAACCGCCAACCGACAGCGGCGCACCCGCCAGGATTCACGGTCTACCTTTCGATCTGGTCGTTTCTCGGGCTCGACAGCGTCAGTTGGCATCGCCTCGCCGGCGGCCTCATCTCGGCATCGGCGGTGATCCCGGTCGGCCTGCTGCTGCGCCGCCTGTTCAACCGACGCACCGCGGTGATCGGCATGGTCGCCACCGCGCTGCACCCGCCGCTGTGGATGAACGACGCGCTGATCCTCTCAGAGTCGATGTACATCCCGATCGCGGCCTGGACGCTGTGGTTCGCGCATCGTGTCTACGCCAAGCCGTCGTGGCGTCGGATCACCGAACTCACGCTGGTTCTGTCGCTGGGCACCCTCACCCGCAGCGAACCGTTCATGCTGTTCTTCCTGCTGCTGGCACCGATAATCCTGCTGCACCGGTCCCTTGACTGGCGTGCTCGGATCACCCGTACGCTCGGCGCCGCCCTGATCGCCATGCTGACGCTGGCGCCGTGGGTCGGACGCAACCTGGCAACCTTCGACAAACCGACATTTTTGGCCGTCGGACCCGGCTACGTGCTCGAGCTCGGCAACTGCGACGACACCTACTCGGGGCGACTGCTCGGCTACTGGAGCCCGAACTGCGACGGAACGGACTCAGGGGGAGCTTCGACACGACCCGATGGTGACGAATCGGCAATCGGCGCCGCGAAACTCGACAAAGCACTCGACTACATCGGTGACCACGTCAGTGAACAACCGAAGTTGGTCGCAGCTCGGGTGGGGCGGGTGCTCGGCCTTTACCGGCCACAACAGACCGCCGACTTCGACGTGTTCTTCGAGCGGCGGGTGCGCTCCCATGTCGACGTAGGGCTGTTAAGCCACTATGCGGTGATGATCGCTTCGGTTTACGGTGCGGTGGTGATGCGCCGTCGCACAACCCTGCTGCCGGTCGCCGCAGTCGCGGGCACGTCAATCCTGACCGCGGCGATCACGTTCGGGATAACCCGCTACAGGGTCGGCGCCGACGTGGTGTTCGTGTTCCTGGCCGCGGTGGCGCTGGGCGCCTTGCTCGACCGGTTCCGCCCGCTCCAAGCGCCGACGGATCAGCCGCAACCTGCACGCCCGGGACCGGCTCGCCCCCAGCCGCAACCCGCACAAACGGAGCCGCAACCTGAGGGGACTTCGGCATGGTCGACATGATCTCGCGGACCCGGCAGCTTCTCGGGGCACGCGCCGTTCAGGTCATCATCGGCGTCGGTCTGGCCGGATGGTTCCTGCGCATCGCCGCGGTGCTTTGGTACCGCCCGACATGCACAACCGGTGCGGCCGACTGCTACACGCTCGCCGGCGACGCCTACTACCACCATCACCAGGCCGACCTGATCAACAAGGGCCACTGGTTCATCAACCCGCACGAGTACATCGTCAACGGCCGCGTCCTCGACTCAGCGGGCGACCCTCCGCTGTACGCCCTCTACCTTGCCTTCTGGTCACGTCTCGGGCTCGACGGTGTGACCGACCACCGACTCGTCTCCACCCTGGCCGGTCTCGCGCTGATCGTCTCTCTGGGATTGCTGGTGCGCCGTCTGGCCGGCGACCTCGCCGGAATAATCGCCGCGATTCTGGCCGCTCTGCACCCGCTCATGTGGATCAACGACATGATGCTGCTGTCCGAAGGCCTCTACCAGCCCCTGATCGTGGCAGTGCTCTGGGCCGCCTATCGTTGGTGCGAGAAGCCGTCGTTGAAGCGGCTTGTCCTGCTCGGGCTCGTCATCTCTGCCACAGCTCTGACAAGAGCCGAGGCGCTGAGCCTGTTCGGGTTCCTGGCAGTACCGCTGGTGCTCTGGTCGAGGGACCTCGACTGGCGCACGAAGATTCGACAAGTCACGCTGTGCGGACTCGTCGGGCTGATCGCCCTGTCCCCATGGTTGATCTACAACAACCTTCGATTTCAGAATCCTGTCACGCTGACATCGGCCTCGGGGGCCGTGATGATGGCCGGGTCTTGCGATGAAGCCTGGCAAGGGGAGTCCATGGGGTATTGGGCCCTCTGCTTCGACTCTCGCAACCTGTGGGACGACCTTGAAGCTGAGCTGCCCGGCGCCGCGCTCGCAGCCGAGCGTCGTGTCGTTTACGGCACTTACGATGAGTCTGTCGTCGACTCCTTCAACCAAAAACATGCCTTGGAGTACACGGTTGAGAATTGGGAGCGCTTCGGTGCCGTAGCAGCAGCTCGCATGGGTCGATCACTGGAGTTGTTCAAGCCGGGCCATACTCTGCGATGGACCTACGCTGTCGAGGGGCGCTGGGAGGAGCCGTCGACCTTCGGCTTGGGCTTCTACTATGCACTGCTGCCGCTGACGATCATCGGCGGCGTGGTGTTGCGGCGGCGCGCCGTGCCGCTGACCCCGCTGCTGTCGATGTGGCCGACGATCATGCTGGCCTCGGCGATCACCTTCGGGCTGACTCGATACCGGGTCCCCATCGACATCGCCATGATAGCCATGAGCGCCGTCGCCAGCGCCTGGCTGATCGAGCACCTGCGCCCCGATTCCAACACGGCCGACTAGCGGCCCGCGCCTTGGAAGAACCGCCGGCCAATGCAGATGGTGTTCAACAACTTTGGAGGACCGCGATGCGATTTGTGTAGTTTGCTGGAGGTGGACAACGAATCTGCAGGACACCGCTGGGAACCCGTCGCGGACTTGACCGAGGCCGACCGCGAAGCCGCGAGCGAGGAACTGCCCGCGCTCAAGCGCACTTGGGACGATGTGCGAGAACATCTGGACAGTGCCCAAGTAGACCGCTTCAACGAGCGCCTCAAACGGGAATGGGCCATCGAAACGGGGATCATCGAGCGCATCTATACGATCGACCACGGCACCACACAACTCTTGATCGAGCAAGGTATTGACGCGTCGCTGATCGCCAACGACGCCTCCGACCAACCACCCGAACTGGTCGCCGGAATCATCCGGGATCACGCTGAGACCGTGGACTGGCTGTTCGACGCTGTCACTGAGGAACGTTCACTGTCCAAATCCTTCGTGAAGGAACTGCACGCGTTTATGACACGCAAACAGGAGACAGCTCCAGGGTTCGACTCAGCGGGACGCGAACACGACGTCAAGCTGCAACACGGCACGTTCAAGGTTTGGCCCAACAACCCCACGCGTCCCGACGGCAAAGAACATCAGTACTGCCCACCAGAACATGTCGACGCTGAGATGGACCAGTTAGTCCAGCTGCATCAATCCCACCGCGCGGCGGATGTGGAACCAGATGTGAGCGCGGCATGGCTGCATCATCGGTTCACGCAGATCCACCCGTTCCAAGACGGCAACGGAAGGGTCGCCCGCGCCATCGCTTCACTGGTCCTGATCAGCGCCGGCTGGTTCCCGTTGGTCGTGACCCGCGAAGACAGATCCCAGTACATCGAAGCGCTCGGCGCCGCCGACGAGGGAAACCTGCGTCCGCTCACGAACCTGATAGCCAAACTCCAGCGAAAGCAATTCCTTCGTGCTCTCAGCATCGCCGGAGAGGTGCAGAGCCAAGATCAACAACTCGAGCAGATGCTCGAATCCATTGGCGAGATGTTCAACGGCGACAGCGCGCCGGCAAGCGAACAACTCCAGCAAGCCCTCGACACCGCCGAGAACCTCTGGGATGTTTGTGAGTCCTTCTTTGACGACACCGCCTCAAAGCTCCAGTCGATGCTGGGAAACTCGACCAGCCGAAAGGCATGGTCCGATTCAGGGCAGAACACCGACATTGAACGCCGGAAGTGGAATCGCTACCAGATCGTCCAAACAGCGCGCGACTTGGACTATTTCGCCAACACCCGAGACCACCACGAATGGGTGAGGCTCGCGATCGTCACCGAGAACGGCCGCTCGGAGATACTCACTTCATTCCACGCCATCGGCACCGAATACCGCGGACTCGTCGGAGTCTCGATGTGCTTCTACCGGCGCCAGCAAGCCGACGATGTTGAACAGCAGATCATCGAGTTGCAGCCGGTGAGCGAAGAACTGTTCCAGATCAACTATCAGGAACCCGCTGATTCCGTTGAGGACCGATTCAAGAAATGGATGGAGAGAAGCCTCGTGCTCGGCCTCGATCAATGGCGCCGCGGCGAGTGAGGGCGTCGGTGGGGACCGTCCGTGAGCAGCATCGTCTTCACGCTTGATCTGGAGGATCACCGGCCCGACGAAACGGTCGAGCCGCGATTCGCCGCGGTCACCGACGAACTGCTGGGCGACCTCGACGCGTGGGGCGTCACCGGGACCGTGTTCGTCGTCGGCGAAGTGGCGCGGGACGACCCCGATCTGGTGGCTCGGGTCGCCGCTCGGGGTCACGAGATCGGGTTGCACGGCGCCGGCCACACGCCGTTGCCGGCGGTCGGACCCGACGCTTTCCGTGCGGTGACCGCCGAGGCAGCCGACCGGCTCAGCCAGCTGGTGCAAGCCGAGATCCAGGGTTTCCGGGCGCCGATATTCTCCCTAGTGCCCGAGTCTGCCTGGGCGCCGGAGATCCTCGGAGAACTCGGGTTCACGTATTCCTCCAGCGTGCTGCCGGCCCGCAATCCCCTCTTCGGTTGGCCGCAGGCCCCGCGCGACCCTTTCAGGTGGCCCTGCGGACTCATCGAGCTTCCGTCCCCGGTGTTCGGGATCGGGCCGCTCACGGTTCCGCTGCTGGGAGGTGCGTACCTGCGGGTTGCGCCTCGACCGATCGTCGGCTGGGCCGCAACCAGAGCGCCCGAACACGGGTGGCTGTACGCCCACCCATACGACTTCGACCCGGACGAACCGCGGTGGCTCGTGCCTGAAGTCGGGCGTCTCGGCAGCCGGGTCATGTGGTGGGGCCGCTCTCAAATGAAGACCCGAGTGCAGCAGTTGGTGGCGGGCAGCCGGCGAACGCTCGCCGACATGGCCGCCTCGCTGGCCGAGTCGCCCGACCTTCCCGAGTTCAGGCCGCCCGCGGACGGCACCGAGGCCGTGATCCGAAGCGGTGATCCCGCTGAACCGAGTTCAGGCCGCCCGCGGACGGCACACCAAGAACGGGTCGAGGCGATGACAGGCGAGAAACGAGAGTACGGCCAGGACGATATGGCACACGATCTGCCACGCGCCGAGATCGTGGACCGGATCGAATGGCTCACCGCCCAGTGCGCAGGCAAGCGGGTGATCCATGTCGGCTTCGTGGACGCGGGCTTCCGTCTCGAACAGGGACGGGCCGGGAGTTGGCTCCACGGTCATCTTTCGGCGGCCGCCGGCGAACTCGTCGGGGTCGACGCCGACGCCGACGGTGTCGCCGCGGCGGCCGAAGACGGCTTCGAGGCCCATGCGGTGGACTGCACGGACCCCGCAGCCGTCGCCGCGCTGGGGCTCGAACCCGCCGACATCGTGCTGGCCGGTGAGGTGATCGAGCACGTCGGCACACCCGGCCCGTTTCTTGACGCCATGCACCCGCTGTGCAAACCCGACGGCACGCTCATCATCACCACCCCCAACGCCTACGGCCTCATCAACGTGGTCGCTTCGATGCTTCGACGGGTGGAGATCAACCATCCCGATCACGTGATGATGTTCACCTGGCGGACATTGACCGAACTGATGCGCCGATCAGGCTGGGGCCACGCCCGAACCATGACCTACGTCCCCTCAGTGCGAGAGCGGGGCCACAGAAGCCGCTTGGAGGCGGCGGGGGTCCGGGCGGTGGTCGGATTCGAACGGCTGCTCGGCAAGCTGAACCGCCCCTTCTCCGCCGACGGCCTGATCGTCAGCGCAGTGCCGTTCAAACCAGTGCCGTTCAAACCAGTGCCGTTCAAACCAGTGCCGTCGACAAGCCCGGTGCCCCCGACCGCCGAATAAGAGCGCGCGCAAATAGGCAAGCCCTCGAGTTGCAGCCCGTTGTTTCCCGCTCTTGGCTCGCTTCGCTCACCGGGCCGCTCGGGCCACGGCCCCGCAAATCAAGCCGTTCGCACTCGGAAATCCTCTGCCTATTTGCGGGGCCTCTAAGGTCTGTCAAGGGGTGGCGCGGGGCTTGACGTCCTCGACTTCGACGCGCAGCAGGGCCAGCTCCTCGGCCAGGTCCTGGGTACGGGCCTCGACTCGAGACATCTCGTAGGAGAGGTGCACGGTCGTGGCGAACAGGAACGCGGTGGCAGCGAACAACACGGTGGCGGGTTCATACTCGATGCCGATGAAGTCGGAGATCGGCACGAGAATGTCGGGCACCGCCGCCAACGGCAGCAGGGCCAGGCCGACAAACGACCAGAGCAGGGCATATTTGCTCTTGAGCACCCGTTGGCGAACCAGACGGAAGATGAACAGGACCGTCAGGAAGATGACGGCGGCGACGACGATATGGGCCGAGGTGGACATGCGCCCAGGTTACTCAACCAATGGACCGCGATCGCCGCGCACACCACGACCGCGATCTCCGCAGGCACTCGCAACCGTGGAATCCCGTAGAACAGCGCGCCGACCAGCGACACATGCACCGCCAGAATCGCGAACGGCCAGCGGGTGAGCCGGTCGCGCCCCAGACGCCACCAGCCGATCAGAGCCAGGGGCGCAGCGACCCAGAAACCGACGAAAGCCAGGTTGGAAGCCCAGATTTCGCGCCCCTCACGAACGTTGAAGTCAGACATCTGCAGGGGCCGGAACACCGACCACAACCGACCCAACCTCGCGGCCATGACTCGCGGCAGATCGTCGAGATTGTCGCCGATGTAGGTCACCGCCTCCGACCGCCAGATCCGCGACTCCTCGCTGGCGTCGGCTCCCTGCAGTTCGGGAAGGTCGCCGGCCAATGCATCGGCGTACTCCAACGACCAAAAACCGATTGCGCCGCCCGCATACGTCTGCGGCGAGTTGGCGCCGATCAAGGTCACACCGTCGTTGGTCGACATCAACACCGGTTCGTTGAACCGCAGCAGGTTCGGAACCACCCATGGGGCGATCACCAGAACAGTCAACGCACCGCTGACCGCCACCGCCTTGGCCCGTTCGCGCCAACGGGAGTGGCTGAGGACAACCACCGGCGCCACCAGCAGCACCACCAACATCAGAGACTCGGCTCGGGCCAGCGCCGCGAGACCGACCCACGCACCCAAATGCGCTGCCAGCCGGCTCGACGGGCCCTGCCGGTAGCGCAGCGCCGTCCAGACCGCCCCCGCGATGCAGAACGCGGTAAGCGATTCGGCCATCACCAAACCGTCGTTGACCCACAGCGCCGGATAGACCGCCGCAATCGCTGCCGCCGTCAACGCCGGCGCCCGACCCGCAAGCTGCCGCGCGAGCAGGCCGATCATCACGATCACCCCCGCGCCGACCAGGCACATGATGATGCGTTGTTCAAACAAATGCTCGCCCTGACCCCCAGGCAGCCATGAAGCGGGCGCGGCGACAATCGCGGTCAACGGAGGATGGTCGGCGGCGTGGTCAGCCCGCACTCCGGGAGACAGTCCGTGCCAAGGGGTGACGAAGCCCCGTCCGGCGGCCAGCGCGTCGGCCGCCAGCGAGTAATAGAACTGGTCGCCCGGAAAGACGTCGAGCGTCTGAAGCGTGTGGTCGCGCTTGACCATGATCACGTACACGACACGGAACACGAAGCCCGCCGCGGCAACCACTGTCAACTGCGCCCGAAACGACGCCGCTCTCCACCCCACCGCCAACCGGCCGACGAACAGCTCCGCCGACGACGGACCCTCCACGGGCCTGCGAACCCACTGCTGCATCCGCAGACCCGCACGTTCGACCAGGCAGTAGCCGGCCACCGAGACCACGAACATCGGTACGAAGGCCACGATGCAGAGCCGCCAGAAGTCGGTATCGAAAATGCGCACCTCGCCGAAGACGTCGGTCATCGGCCCCCAGGGATGAACGATGAAAACCATGTGCCACAAGTACACCGAGTATGAGATCCTCCCCAGCCAGTCCATCGGCGAACTCGCCACGAAACGCCGCACCCAAGAACGGCGATCGGCGCCGAACACCAGCGGAAACAGCAACGCGAACCCGATCGCGCCGTAGACGAGCTGGCGGCCCGTCTCCCGTGGCCACGACGCCGCGTCGAGACCCAACGCCAGCCCCATGTGCTGGGAGACGATGTGAAACAGCACGGCCGCGCCCGTCCACCACCAGCCGGCACGACCGGCCCACCGTTCCAGCCGCAACCGCGGCGCCGAGCCTGGCTCGAAACCGACCCGAGCTGTGGCCAACGCCATCCCGATGGCGAAGTAGTCCAGCATTCCCGGCAGCCAGAGCAGCGCCGCCTCGCTCCAGCGGCTCTGCAACCCGAGCACAGCGATCCTGAAGAACAGCGACAGAAGGTAGCAGCCCCCGACGAAGACCAGCAGCGCGTTGCGCCGCTGTGGGCGGCTGCGGTCCTTCAGCCATGAGCGCAGCAGTCGGGCCGCGAGCGGCAGCGCCAGATAGAAGCTGACCTCAGTGGCAAGACTCCAGGCCTGCGGGATCGGCCCCAGGACGTGATCGGCCCAGTGGATGTGAACCAGCAGCGAGGTGGTGATGCCGTCGGCGAGGCCCAAGCCCTCGCTGGTCAGCACCACGATCAGGATCAGCGCCACCCAGAACGCCGGGTAGATGCGCATGAAACGCCTCCACAGGTACTCCACGGCCGGTCTCAGCGGTCTTTCGTCGAGTATCGCGGCCGCGACCGGGGTGAACAGCAGGAACCCCGAGAGGACGAAGAACACCGGCACGCCGATGTCGAGGCGGCCCAAGTAGCGTCCGACTGCGCCGTCGAAGGTCCTTCCCGACCAGAACCCGACATGGTGGAAGAAGACAGCGAAGGCCGCGATCGCCCGCAGCCCGTCGAGCCCGACCATCCGCCCGCCCGTCTGCATTGTACGAGTCGGCTCAACAGAATCAGCAGGCATCTGCCAGCGATCTTAGGCCGCCATCATTTCCATGGCCGTGCTCCGACGGACCCGAATCTGGCAGATCCCGGTCTGACGCACGAATCCCGCCGAACACACCACATCTGCCTGTCAGCAAGCACGCCGCCCGCCGACAGCATCAAGCCGACACGGCGCCGTGGCAAAATGAGGCACCACTTATGCAACAACCTGATTGCGCTGCAGACACCACCACGGCGCGTCCCCGTCTCGCTTACCAACCAGCCCTTGACGGGCTTCGCGGCGTCGCGGTCGCAGGGGTCGTGGCCTTTCACCTCGGCTACCTGCAGGGAGGATTCCTAGGCGTAGACCTCTTCTTCACCCTATCGGGCTACCTGATTACCCGTCTATTGCTCCTCGAGCGTCACAAAACCGGACGCATCGCCCTTGGCGCCTTCTGGAGAAGGCGTGCCTGGCGGCTTCTCCCCGCCGTGTTCATCGTTTTGGGCGCGGTAACGATCTACGCGGCGCTCGCGGCACGACCCGACCAATCCACAGTCATTCGAGAGTCGGGGCTCGCCTCCCTGTTCTACGTCGCCAATTGGCACTTCATCTTGACTGACGACAGCTATTGGAACCTCTTTCGGGCGCCAACACCGTTCGATCATCTATGGAGCCTCGCAATTGAAGAGCAGTTCTACGTGTTGTGGCCCCTGCTCGTGGTTCCCATGCTCAGCAAACGAGAGCGGACCGCCCGGCTGCTCGGGGTCACCGCCGTGCTGGTGGTTCTGACAAGCACCGTGCTGATCTTCGACGAACCCGGTCGTGCTTACTTGAGCACAGTCAGCCGCTCTTCGTCAATTCTGTTGGGGGCCGCCTTGGGCATCTCCATTCATCGCAGTGCTCATCAACAGAGTCGCTTTGTGGATCGGCTTGTGGGAGGCCGAACCGGGGACGTTGTCGGCGCGTTGGCTGTCGCCTACGTGTTCTGGGCATGGGCGTCAATCGACGGGGCAAACGAACTGGCCTTCTACAAAGGGGGATTCTTGGCTCACGCCGTTGCTGTTGCGAGCCTCCTTGCCCTCGTTACGCTGCGCTCGGACGGATTCCTCGCAAGAGCGCTGTCTGTGCCTCCGCTGCGGCAATTAGGTGTTATTTCCTACGGTCTCTATCTCTGGCACTGGCCGGTCATCGTGATCCTCAACGTCGAGAGGGTCGGATACGGAGGGTTCGCCCTGCTTGTCACCCGACTAGTCGTCACCTTCGCTGCAACCCTGGCAACGTATTGGCTGATCGAACGGCCCGCCCGCTATTACTGGTCCAACCACCCGCGTGCAATTATCGGTCTGCCGATCGCAGCGCTCGTCCTTACCGCATCTTTGGTACTGGCGACACATCAACCGGCACAGACCACGGTGGTGGGCCCCATCCCGACGACCACGCTCTCAACAGCGGCCTCAGACGAGACGGGCGTCGGAGTGGCACCCGACGAGACCGCTACATCCGACGAGACCGCTGCACCCGACGAGACCGCTGGTGTCGAAAGAGTCGAGAGAATCGCCCCCGACCCGCCCGCCAAGGAACCGGAACAACCTGACACCTCCGACGCCACAAACATTGGGGCGAACGTATCCGAGCGTCCCGGTGGCAATCCGTTGGTCAACACCACTCCCCAGCCGCCACCGCTGCGAAAACCGACTGAGGCGGAACCTCTCCGCGTGCTGCTCGTGGGAGACTCATACCTGTTCGACGCCCAGCCTGGAATCGAGGCGGCGCTTGAGGCCACGGGGATAATCGAAGTGTCCGCGGGGGCAATCTTCGGCTTCGCGCTGACATGGGACGAGGCCTTCCAAACCTTGACCGACCTGGTAAGCGAACACGACCCTGAACTGGCGGTAACGATGTGGGGCCGCTTCGACGAGGCCTGGCTCGCGGACCGAGACTATGACGCCCGAAGCCGCTCCGACTACGGCGAACTGCTCGACGACGCCTTCGGCGCGCTCGGTGTCGATGGCGCGGCGGTCGCCGTGGTCGGGCTAGCTCCGTCACTGACCTCAGGAGTCGACCGAGTGCCGGTCGACCTGAGGATCAACGAACTCTTCCAAGAGGCTGTCAAGCGTTTTCCCCAATCCTTCTACGTCGATCCCAGACCGATCATCGCCCCTGACGGTGAGCCCGTCCGATGGATCGAGTCCAACGGACCCCTGCTGGTTCGCAAACCGGACGTGAGTCACTATTGCCCAGACGGCGCCGCTCGGTTCGGTCTGGCCCTCGGTCAGTTGGTCGCGGTTGCAACTGGCACCACGCCGGCGGAACCAGCCGATTGGTGGGCTGGTGACTGGCGGTTGGAAGCCCGCTACGACGATCCGCCCCGAGGATGCTGGGGATAGGGCAACCGGGCGTGGGACCGCACGATTCAGCCGCGCAGCCCGTTGTTCCCCGCCCTTGGCTCGCTTCGCGCGGCGCCCGCTCCTGTTCGCTGTGCTCACCGGACGCGAGGCCGCGGGCGGGCCGCTCGGGCCACGGCCCCGCAAATCAAGCCGTTCGAACTCGGAAGTCCTCTGCCAGATTGCGGGACCTCAACCGCCGAACACTGCGAGCCACTGCTCGCGGGTCTTGGGGCGGAACACCACGTTGCGCTCCCTGGTTATGCCCATGGTGGCCGAGGACTCCAGCGAGTACCGGTGTCCGGGATAGAGCACCGCATTGTCGGGCACCTTCGCCAGTTTCTGGATCAGGCTCTCATACATCTGCGCCGGGTCCGACCCGGGCAGGTCCATGCGTCCACAACCGTCGAGAAACAGAGTGTCGCCCGCGACCAGCCGACCGTCGACCAGGAAGCACTGGCTGCCGGGAGTGTGGCCGGGGGTGCAGATCAGTTCGACGTCCACCGCTCCGACCGACACCACATCGCCGCTGTGATGCTGTACCAGGCTCTCGTCGGTCAAACCGGTGACGGTGCGCACATATTCCGCCTCGGCGCTCTGGACATGGATCGGGACATCGACATGCTCGAGAAGCTCGGCGACGCCTTCGAGTTGCATGCCCATCATCGACCCGCCGACATGGTCCGGGTGGTAATGGGTGGCCAGCACACCGGTGCAGCGCATGTCATCGGCTGCAAGCACCGCGAGCAGGTCTTCGACGTTGTAAGCGGGGTCTACCAGCACCGCTTCACCGGTTCGGCGGTCACCGATGGCGTATACGAAGTTGACCATCTGCGCGGCGATGGGGTCGCCGCCAGCGAAGTCCCGACCCGACAACAGCTGGCGGAAATAGAACCGATCTGTCGGAACAGTCATCTGGGGATGCTATCGCTGCGAGGGGCGTACCAGAGTTCGCCAGAAGGCCCGGTAGCTGGGGTAGGTGATGGAGTCGGTGATGTAGCCGTCTTGCACCAAAGCCCGGTGGTATTTCGGAAGGTTCGACATCGGGATGCCCGAATCGACGTGGTGGGCAAGGTGAAACCCGACTGAATGCGGCAGGAACACGTACCGTGACAGAAACCCCTGTCGAATGTTGTTGCTGGTGCGTCGACGGTCCACCGACCGGGTCATCCCGCCGTGCTCGGCCAGCGCACGAAGCCGGTTCGCCACCTGCCAGAACGTCATCCAGGGGAGCCACCACAAGAACACGTAGAGCCACCGATGGCCGAAAGCCAAGAACCACGCGAACACGAACAGCTGGCCGGCGAAGAACCGAACCGCACGCAACCGCCGACCCTTCACAAACAACCCGACTATCGCCGGTTTGAGGAGTTTGCAGCCCGACACGCCCAAAGCGTCGCGCAGAAGCTTGCGACGCATCGAATCGGCGGGAATGGGGTATCGGGCATACAGCATGAAGTCCGGTTCTCGTTCACCGAACTCGTCTCGGTGGTGCTGGGTGTGTACCAAGCGGTAGGCCGGACCGCCGTCACCGAAAGCGAGCAGGCCGAGGAGCTTCTCGCCCACCCAGTCGTTGGCCGTGCGGTTGCTGAACAGCAGTCGATGGGCGGCCTCATGGTGCAGAGTCAAAGCCCGCTGATACCACACACCCATCGCGCAGAACGCCACCACCCAGGTCAGCGGATGGCCGACCGTCGACGCACCCCAGACCACCAGGAACGGATACGCCAGAACCACCACGACATGAACGATGTTTGCCAGGTTGGGGATGCGGCGAAGTTCGGCGCGGAACTCGGGACGGGGGCGCCCGTCGGGCCGCAAACGATCCGACCCCTCGAATGGTGCAAGGTCGTCTTCGCTGGGCGCCAGCCCGCCGGTCAAATCAGCTACAAGCTGGTCATGAGTGGCCGTATCGACCATAACCCGATGCTACCCGCAGACCGGCCGCTGCGCTATGGGAATCGGCAACAGGCGCAGTCAACAATTCACCACGGCAACAATTCATACGGTCAACAATTCACACGGTGCGCGAGACCCCGAACTGAGTCCGCGGAGCACACCACAACGGCGGAGCTCACCACAACGGCAGCCGCGGGGGGTCGATACCGGCGCCACCTCAACACCGACCACGCCGAGGAACCGCAACGGCAGCCGCGGGTTCGACAGGTCAAACGCTCGTGTCGTCCTATCCTTGGAGACCGTGAGCGAAACAGCCTTGGACAAGCCGATAGTCTGCTACCTCGGACCGCGCGGGACCTTCACCGAACAGGCCCTGTACACCCAGCCCGATCTCGTGGAGATGACCCATGTGCGGTTCGGCTCCATCGTCGAAGTGTTGAAGGCAGTCGAAACGGGCGGGATCGACTACGGGTTCGCGGCGATCGAGAACATGATCGAGGGGTCGGTCAACGCCACCATCGACACGCTCGCCTTCGACGCCGAACTGCTCATCCAGCGCGAGGTGGTGATCAACATCAACCTCAACCTGCTGGTGCACCCGGGGGTGAAACTCGAAGAGATCAAACATGTCCGCTCGTTCCCAATGGCCTACGCGCAGTGCCGCCAGTACCTCGTCGACGAACTGCCGTGGGCGAACGTCGAAGCAACGAACTCCACGGCGGACGCGGCCCGCGAACTCGCAGAGTCCCAACGGCGTGACACGGCCGCGATCGCCCCGCGCCGAGCCGCCGAGGTCTACGAACTCGAGACGCTCGTGCCCAACATCGAGGACCATCCCGACAACCAGACCCGCTTCGTGCTCGTCGCCAACCAGGGCATCATCGCACCGACCGGCCACGACAAGACGTCGATCGTGGTATTCCAGCGCGCCGACCAGCCGGGCTCGCTGATCAGCATTCTCCAAGAGTTCGCGGCGCGTCGCATCAACCTCACCAAGCTGGTCAGCCGCCCGACCCGCAGCGCCCTCGGCGACTACTGCTTCCTGATCGACTGCGAGGGCCACATCGCCAACGAAGTGGTCGGCGACGCGCTCCGCAGCCTCCACCAACAGCGGCACGTTGTGAAGTTCCTCGGCTCCTACCCGTCCACCTACGGAACCGCCGAGGAACAGGAGAACAACCGTGTCGGCACCGGAGAATCAGACCTCTGGCTCGCCGAGTTGCGCTCGCACATCCTCGGTGCGGACTGAGTGGACTCCACGGGCCACAGTGAACGAGCCCTCCTCGGATGCGTCCGGCCTCTGATCTGCGGGCTGACGGTTCTGAGGTAGGTTCCGGCGCGGCGCCGCGCCGACATCTCGGCCTGGACGGGCTGAGGGGTCTGGCCGTGGCCTGGGTGGTGCTGTTCCACCTGTGGCCCGACGCGGTGCCGGGAGGATGGCTCGGTGTCGGTTTGTTCTTCACGCTGTCGGGCTACCTGGTGGTCGGTCTGATCGACACGGAGGTGTCTGCCACCGGGCGCCTGCGACTCGGCAGGTTCATGGCGAGGCGGGTCCGGCGGCTGATGCCGGCCGCTCTGTTGACCATCGCTTCGGTGCTGTTGTCGACCGCGGTCCTGGACGACCAAGCGTTGCGAGAAGTCGGTTTCGACGCGCTGACCGCGGTGCTCAACGTGTTCAACTGGCGCAGCGCTCTCGACACCGCCGGCTACGCCGCTATCTTCGATGCGCGGCCCGAGCCGTTGGCGCACTTCTGGTCGTTGGCCATCGAGGAGCAGTTCTATCTGCTCTTTCCAGCCGCGGTCGCGTTGACGCGCCGGACCGCTCTCGTGGTGTGGGCGATGGCGACAGCCGGGCTGGTCGGCGTGGTGCTGTGGTGGGGATCGACCGACGCCTATGTGGCGACGCCCGTGCGGGGTCTGGAGATCGCCGCCGGCGCCGGCCTCGCTCTCGCCGCGGCACGCCTCGGTTTCGTCACGCGGCTGATGGAACCGGATCCCCGCCGGGATCGGGCTCGGGAGCAGCTCGGGCGCGCGGCGCCGATTGCCGGAGGCGTGGTCGTCGCTGCGGCGGTCGGAGCAACGGTTGTGGCGCTGGCCCGGTTGGGTCCCCAAGACAGCCTCGTCTTCAGGGGCGGTCCGCAGTTGATGGCGCTGTGCTGGGTTGTGCTGATCGTCGCCGCGGTGCGAGACGGGATCATGTCGCGGCTCATGGCTGTCGGCATTCTCCGCTGGTTGGGTACACGCTCGTACGCGATCTACCTGTTTCACTGGCCTTTGATTGAGCTGACCGACCAGCACCCGTTCACGGTCATCGCGGCCACCTTGATCGCAGCGGAGGCGTCGTACCGGCTGGTCGAGATGCCGGTGCGGTTGGGGAGCGGACAGCGGGCCCTGGCTCTGCTAGGCGCGGCGGCAGTGGCGGTGGCGTTGATCGCGGCGGCAATGGCGGTTCTCTCCGACCCGGCACGGGCCATCGGTGAGCGTGCGGAAGGCGCCGATGAGCTGCCCGCCTGGACTCAAGAGAACCCCGACGATTCCCCGACCGAAGGGGTCGACGTGCCAGACACGGTCGATGGGACCGAAGGGGTCGACGTGCCAGACACGGTCGATGAGATCGAAGGGGTCGACGTGCCAGAAGCTTCCCCGACCGACAGCGCGGCACCGACCTCGTCGGCGCCTTCACCACCGTCATCGCCACAGCCGACTGTTGGCACGACTGAACCTGAGAGCGACTCCCCCGTCACCACGACATCCGGCCCGGCACCCGCCGAGGCGCCCCTCATCACGGTGCTCGGCGACTCGACCGGCACACACATCGCCGACGGCCTTCGCCGATGGGCAGACGCCATCCGCTCGATGGCCGTGGTCGATCGTTCTCAAGTCGGCTGTTATCCCCTGGAGGAGGACGAACCCGGGGCGGTTTGGAGGGTTGTGCAAGACAACGTCGGCGCTTTCGGCTGGAATCCCGGTGACGAGGCTTGCAGAACCCACCGGATTGAACCTGAGTCGGACATAGTCTTGGTCGTACACCACGGTTCCGCTCAATTCGAGCGCCAGCGCGCGGACGGCTCGTGGGCCTCGATCTTGGATCAGCAGTTTGCCGCGGGAGTTTCTGACTACTACCGGAGGCTGGTAGACGAGGCTCGATCTCTTGGAAGCCGAGTGGCCTTCACCAGCGCGCCGCCGCTCCTCCCGGTATTCGGGGTGGGTCCCGAACCTGATCCCGAGAGGGCCGACGTGTACAACTCGCTCCTGCGATCCCTAGTGGCTGAGTTCAGGTCACTGGGGCTTACCGACGTCTCGTTGATCGATACCGCTGCCGAGTTGGAAGCCTCCGGCCACGACGGGCGCTACAGCCGTTCTGACGGGCTCCACCTCGACTTCGACCAATCCGCGATCTTCGCGGCCGAAGTGCTGGGCCCGGCTCTGCTCGAGCTGTTGAACGAGTGAGCGAGTGACCTAGTGACCGACCCGGTTGGACTCAGGCCCAGCCGCCGTAGCCGGGGGTCCGGGACCAGCGGCGACCTGCGAAACGCCAGCGAGACACGCCTTCGGGCGTGACAACCTCGCTCGGCCGGGGCCACAGCAGCTCATAGGCCGCCAGAATGGCTGCCGCCTCCTCCTCGGAGGGCGCCGGTGAGAACTCGATCGTCGCCATCTCACACCACCACCGCTACAGGGGTACGTTGCCGTGCTTGCGCTCAGGCAACTCCTCACGCTTCGATTCGAGCAGTTGGAACCCGGCCACCACCTTCTGGCGGGTCTGCGACGGCTCGATCACATCGTCGATGTAGCCGCGCTCAGCAGCGACGTAGGGGTTCGCCAAACGGTCCGTGTAATCGTCGATCAACTCGGTTCGGCGGGAGGCCGCGTCGGCAGCGTCGGCCAGTTCGCGTCGATGAAGGATCTCCACCGCTCCCTGCGGCCCCATCACGGCAAGCTCGGCGGTGGGCCAGGCGAAGGCCAGGTCAGACCCCACAGACTTGGAGTCCATCACCACGTAGGCCCCGCCGTAGGCCTTGCGGGTGATGACCTGGATGCGCGGCACCGTCGCCTCGCAATAGGCGTACAGGAGCTTCGCTCCGTGGCGGATGATCCCCCCGTACTCCTGATCCACCCCGGGCAGGAACCCCGGCACGTCGACGAAGGTCAGCAGCGGGATGTTGAAGGCGTCGCAGGTGCGCACGAAGCGGGCGGCCTTCTCCGACGAGTCGATGTCGAGCACTCCGGCCAACATCATCGGCTGGTTGCCGACGACTCCGACGGCCCGGCCGTCCACTCGGGCGAAACCGCAGGTGATGCTGCGTCCCCAACTGGCGTGGTACTCCATGAAATCGCCGTCATCGACAACCGCACCGATGACCCGCTTCATGTCGTAGGGCACATTGGGGCTGTCGGGAAGGATGTCATCGAGTTCACCGCAGAGGCGATGCGGATCATCGCCGGGCTCGACGCGGGGCGTCTGATCGAGGTTGTTGGACGGCAGGAAACCCAGCAGGTCCTTGACCTCGTCGAGCACCTGCTCCTCGGAGTCGGCGACGAACGTGGCGACACCGGACTTGCTGCTGTGACTGCCCGCCCCGCCGAGTTCTTCGAGCGTGACCTCCTCCCCGGTGACCGTCTTGACCACATCGGGGCCGGTGATGAACATGTGCGACTTCTCGCGCACCATGAAGATGAAGTCGGTCATGGCCGGGCTGTACACCGCACCGCCGGCGCAGGGGCCGAGGATCACCGAGATCTGCGGGATTACCCCTGAGGACTGGACGTTGCGGTAGAAGATGCCGCCGTAACCGTCGAGCGACACGACGCCCTCCTGGATACGGGCGCCGGCGCCGTCGTTGAGCCCGATCATCGGCGCACCCGTGGCCAGGGCGAGATCCATGACCTTGTGAAGCTTCTCCGCGAACACCTCGCCCAGCGCCCCGCCCATGACCGTGAAATCCTGGGAGAACACGAAGACCTTGCGCCCGTCGACCGTGCCCCAGCCGGTGATGACCCCATCGGTGTAGGGACGTTCCGCGAGCCCGGCCTCGTGAGCGCGATGGCGGGCCAGCATGTCGAGTTCGTTGAACGAGCCCTCGTCGAGCAGGTAGTCGATACGCTCGCGGGCAAGCATCTTGCCCTTTTCGTGCTGGCGCGACACCGATCGCTCCGAACCCGCATGCACAGCCTGATCCTTGCGCTTGCGGAGATCGTCGAGTTTGGCGTTCATTGACTGGTCGACCACGCCCGCAATCTACCCGTCTTCTGGGGCCGTACCCTGTTCCGGCTGTTCCAACCCGGCTCAGCGCGGCGGGCCACCGATCACCACTTCGAACACGGTCGCCGGATCGGTCACCGCAGGAAAAGAACGCAGCAACCAAGTCGCTCCCCGGTCGACGAACGGTGGCGGTGAACCGTCGAAGTCGGTGCGAAGGCAGACGTCGAACCCGTCGAGGCTGCCTCGCACCGCGGCCACCTCGTCGAGAGCCCGACAGAAGCTGTCGTGGTCCACTTCGATCGGGAACATCCCCTCGTAGCGGGCCGCCCGGCGCACAGGCTTCATCGCCGAGCCGCGTGCCGCGCACCAGATCGGGGGGCGGGGTCGCTGGACCGTCGCCGGCTCCGCCGAGACGCCGTCGACGATGTAGTGCTCACCGAAATGGACCACGAACTCGCCCTCCAGCAGCCGGGCCGCGATGCTCAGACCCTCGTCGAGGCGCTGGCCTCGGATCCGCGGGTCGATCACCTCGTCGAAGCGGGCCAACTCGCCCCCGGTGTCGGTGCCCGAACCGACACCGAGCGTCAACCTCCCCTCGCTGAGCAGGTCGAGCGTCAACACTTCCCTCACCAGCTTCATCAGGCGTCGGCGCGGCAACGGCGTGACCATCGGGCCGAGACGAAGTTTCTGAGTGGCTGTGGCCAAAGCTGCGAGAGCGACCCAGGTGTCGATGATCTCGTTGCTCTCAGGACGCAGCACATGGTCCCAGACGAACAGGCCGTCCCAGCCCGACTCCTCCACCGCCCGACCCAGGTCCATCAGCCGGTGAGGGTCGGCGAACGGACCGAACGGCGCCACAAAGATCCCGTGCTGCACACGCCCAAGAGTACGCCTCATCGACGCCGCAGCGCAGCCGAAACAACCAGTTGACCGCGTCTCAGCGGCGGCTCCTCAGACCGGCGGGCTCGCCTGACGGGTTGCGATCAGTCCGTCTACCCGCGGGCACCGGCGCCGGTGATCTCCGGATCCGCCTGAGCACCCGAACCCCCCGGGCGTTATTGCAGGCGCTCAGATATCCGTGGAGCAGTAGGCTTGCCCGATGCAAGAGTTTCAACGGGTGTGCGTGTTCTGCGCCTCGTCTCCGGGGACGGACCCGGAGATCACCGCTGCCACAGTCGAGTTGGGCAAGCTGCTCGTTGAACGCGACATCGAACTCGTCTACGGCGGCGGCGCGGTCGGGTTGATGGGGTTGATCGCCGACACGGTCATGTCGAGCGGCGGACGGGTGACCGGGATCATTCCCACCGACCTCTTCGACGACGAGGTCGGCCACGAGAGCCTCACCTCTCTCGAAAAAGTCGATTCGATGCATACCCGCAAGGCGATGATGTACGAGTTGTCCGATGCTTTCATCGCCCTGCCCGGAGGATTCGGCACACTCGACGAACTCGCCGAGACCCTCACCTGGAACCAGCTCGGGATCATGGCCAAACCCGTCGGCGTGCTCAATGTCAATGGTTTCTGGCAGCCCCTGCTCGACCAGTTCGACACCATGGTCGACCGCACGATCCTCAAACCCTCCAACCGTCAGACGCTGC
Organism: Acidimicrobiales bacterium; assembly: GCA_965116485.1. GTDB lineage: Bacteria > Actinomycetota > Acidimicrobiia > Acidimicrobiales > Aldehydirespiratoraceae > VXYK01. The sequence goes on along the minus strand of OZ220692.1, from coordinate 628,448 downwards.
TGGCCGAACAATGCCCCGCGGCGCTGCTGGACGCGCTCGCCAATCACAGCAACTCCCACGACCCCAAGTGGATCGGCGCCTAGCGACCTGCAGGCAGCGGATTACAGGACGCTGAAGGCGGCGCGCATTTCGGCGACGAACAGGTCGGGCTGTTCCCACGCGGCGAAGTGGCCGCCCACGTCGAGATCGTTCCAGTAGCCGATGTTGGTGTAGCGCTTCTCGGCCCAGCGCCTGCTGGCTCGGATGATCTCCTTGGGGAAGATGCTGCAGCCTGTGGGGACGTCGACCGTACCGTCGCCGAACTGGGCGAAGCTCTCCCAGTACAACCGGGCCGATGACGCGGCTGTGGCGGTGAACCAGTAGATCGAGATGTTGTCGAGCATCTGATCGAAGGTCAGGGCGCTGCGCGGGTCGCCGTCGTTGTCGGTCCAGGCCCACATCTTCTCGCCGATCCAGGCGCACTGACCGGCCGGTGAGTCGACCAGGCCGTAGCCGAGGCTCTGGGGACGGGTCGACTGCTGTTTGGAGTAGCCCGAGTCCCAGCGGTCGTAGTGGCCCAGGGCTTCCAGCGCCGCCTGCTCCTTTTCGGTCGGGTCCGCCAGCGATTCGGGCGTGGGCCCGGATACCGGCATGTTGGTGTGTATCGCCCGGACGTTGCCGAGGTTCTGTGACCCGATGGTGGTGGTGACGGCGCTTCCCCAGTCACCGCCCTGCGCGACGTAGGACTCGTATCCGAGCCGGACCATCAGCGTGTTCCAGGCGGTGGCGATCCAGGGCACACCCATTCCGGGCCTCGCAGGTTTGCCGCTCCAGCCGTAGCCCGGCAGCGACGGGATCACCAGATGGAACGCGTCGGCTGCGCTGCCGCCGTGGTTGGTCGGGTCGGTCAGCGGCCCGATCACGGCCATGAACTCGGCCACCGAACCCGGCCAGCCATGGGTGAGGATCATCGGGGTCGCATCGTCGTGAGGCGAACGCACATGCAGGAAGTGGACGTCGAGCCCGTCGATCTCGGTCAGGCAGTTGTCGTAGGAGTTGAGCTCGGACTCGAAGCGCCGCCAGTCGTATTCGGTGGCCCAATACTCACAGAGCAGCTGCGTGTAGGTGAGGGGAATGCCTTGGGACCAGTCGTCGACCGGTTCAGCCTCGGGCCAGCGGGTGCGGGCCAAGCGGTCACGCAGATCGTCGATCGCCGAGTCGGGTATGTCGATTGTGAAGGGCCGGATGTCGTCGCTCATCTTTGCATCGTGCTAGGCCCGACCGCCGACAGCAAACCGAGCATAAACTCTCCACTCATGGATCTGCCTGTCGTGCCGCCGGTGAAGCCGATGCTGGCAAAGGCGATCGACGGTATTCCCGAGCACGGCGACCTGGCCTTCGAACCCAAATGGGACGGTTTCCGGTGCATCGTCTTCCGTGACGGCAACGAGATTTACCTGGGCTCGCGCAACGAGAAACCGCTCACCCGCTACTTCCCGGAGCTCATGGCGCCGCTGCAGCAGAGTCTCCCACAGCGCTGCGTCGTCGACGGCGAGATCATCGTCACCGTCGACGACCATCTCGGCTTCGACGCGCTCCAGCAGCGGATCCACCCGGCGGCTTCACGAGTAGAGCGCCTCGCTGAAGAAACGCCCGCCGAGTTCGTGGCCTTCGACGTGCTCGCCGTCAACGACACCGCGCTGCTCGACGAGCCTTTCCGGGATCGCCGCAGGATCCTCGAGACGATCGCCTCTGGTTTCGAGCCGCCCGTTCACCTGGTGCCCTCAACGCTCGATCGAACCATCGCGCAGGTGTGGTATGAGCGCTTCGAGGGCGCGGGGCTCGACGGGCTGATCGCCAAGCCCTGCAACGGCGCCTACCTGCCCAACAAACGCGCCCAGTTCAAGGTCAAGCACACCCGCACCGCAGATGTGGTCGTCGCCGGCTACCGGACGCACAAGGACGGCAAGGGGGTGGGCTCACTGCTCATCGGTCTGCACGACGGGCAGCAGCGGCTGCACCACATGGGCGTCGCCTCCAGTTTCAAAGCGAGCCTGCGAGCCGAACTCGTCGACACCCTCGCCCCCAACGTCATCGGCGACTTCGCAGCCCATCCCTGGTCGGAGTGGATGAACCCGCAGGCGCACGAAGGAGGCCTGATGCCGGGCGCGCCCTCGCGGTGGAGCAGCGGCAAACCGTCCCAGGACTGGACGCCGCTAGATTGCGAGCTGGTGGCCGAAGTCAAATACGAGGCCGTGCTCAACGGCCGCTTCCGGGGTACCACCCGTTTCGTGCGCTGGCGGCCCGACCGTGAGGCAACGTCCTGTGAGTACAGTCAACTTGAACAAACGGCACCGATGGGAATCAGCGAAGTGCTGAACGCACAGGGCTGATCACGCACAGGGCTGATCACGCACAGGGCTGATCACGCACCGAAACCGGCGAACAGCCGATGAGCCCTCTGAGCGATCCGTTCGGTGCCGACAGCAGCACAACGCTCATCGAATCCAGGCTGCGGACCCGTCCAGAGCATCTCATCGACAGACGCGCTCACCGGGGCGTCGAGGTCGACCGTGGCGATGCGCCGGAACAGCAGCGCCTCCTCGTAGTACTCGCTGAGCGTCAGGGCCAGCTTCGCGCCGCCACGGACGTCCAGGTTCCACTCCGTCACGTCGAACGGAACCTGGTCGATGTGGCCGAACTTCGACAGGATCTTGGCCGCCGACTTCGCTCCCCAGCCCGCGAGCCCCGGGAAGCCGTCTGCGGTGTCACCCACCACCCCGAGATAGTCGGGAATCGACTCCGGTGGCACCCCGAACTTCTCGATGACCCCCTGACGGTCGTAGGTGATGCCGCGGCGACGATCAAGCTGCACGACCCGCCCGTCGGGAGTCACGCACTGGGCGAGGTCTTTGTCTGGCGTGCAGATGACCACCTGTTCGACCCGCGGATCGGCTGCGGCCATAGCCGCCCCGGCAGCCAGCCCGTCGTCGGCCTCGTGGGTGATCTGCGGCCACACTGCGAACCCGGCCAGTTCCAGCAACTCCTCCACCTCAGCGAACTGGGCGAACAGATCGGGCTCCACGCCGCTGCCGTCCTTGTAGCCGATGTAGAGATCGTTGCGAGACGACTCGATCACATGGTCGGTGGCGACCCCGATGTGGGTGGCGCCGTCGGCGACGAGATCCAGCACCGTGTTGAGCACGCCACGCTGCGCACCGAGGCGGGTGTCGCGGTTGGAAGGGGCGTAGTGGAAGCGGAACAGTTCGTATGTCCCGTCGACAAGATGAACGAACATCCGCTGAGCCTCCCACACTCCGGCGACCGGTGCCCTCCGATCAGCGGTGCCGACAGCGACCGGAACCCTCCGATCAGCGGTGCCGACAGCGACCGGAGCCCTCCGATCAGCGGTGCCGACAGCGACCGGAGCCCTCCGATCAGCGGTGCCGACAGCGACCGGAGCCCTCCGATCAGCGGTGCCGACAGCGACCGGAGCCCTCCGATCAGCGGTGCCGACAGCGACCGGTGCGGGCGCCCATTACTCCTGCACCAGTTCGATGAGCGTGCCGAGCGAGCCCTTGGGGTGGATGAACGCCACCGTCGTGCCCCGTGAACCGGGACGGGGCGCGGCGTCTATGGGCGTGGCGCCCGCTGCGACCATCCGGGCGAGCGCATCGGTGCAGTCGTCGACGCGGTAACCGACATGATGCAGCCCCTCCCCCCGCTTCTCCAAGAACTTGGCGATCGGGGAGTCGCCTCGGGTCGCCGCGGTGAGTTGGATGTAGCTGTCGGCGACCTTTATCAACGCTTCTTCGACGCCGTCCCCCTCGACGATCTCTCGGTGGTGGACCTCGGCTCCGAACGCCTCGTGGTAGTAGGCGACTGCGGCCTCGAGGTCGTTGACGGCGATGGCGATGTGGTCGATTTCTGTGAGTTGCACCCGCTCAGAATATAGAGAACAACCAGCTAAACGGTTTCCGTCGCGGGGGCGGGCTCGCTGCCGTCGATCACTTTGCGCCCTTCCAGGGCACGGCCCAAGGTGAGCTCGTCGGCATATTCGAGGTCGCCGCCCACCGGCAGGCCCATGGCGATCCGGGTGACCCGCACCCCCATCGGCTTGAGGTACTTCACCAGCAGAGCCGCGGTCGCTTCTCCTTCAAGGTTGGGATTCGTGGCGACGATGACCTCGGAGACGTCCTCGTCGGCCACCCGGCCCATCAACTCCTTGATCCGAAGCTGCTCGACGCCGACACCGTCGATCGGACTGAACGCTCCCCCCAAGACGTGGTAACGACCGCGGAACTCCTGCGTGCGCTCAATGGCGACGATGTCCTGACTGTCTTCCACGACACAGACGAGCCCGTCCTGGCGGCGCGGGTTGACACATATCGGACATTCGTCGCCCGATTCGGAGAGGTTGAAGCAGCGCCGACAGTACGACACTCGTTCCTTCGCCTCGACGATCGCCTGCGACAACGACAGCGCATCCTCACGCGGCACCTTGAGCAGGTGGAACGCAACCCGTTGCGCGGATTTGGGGCCGATGCCGGGCAACCGGCCCAGTTGGTCGATCAGTTCCTGCACCGCGTTGGAGTAGCTCATTGGTCGGCCTTGGACGGCGATGGGGATTCGATCTCGGCACCGGGGAAGGCCTCCTCGAGGAGTTCGACCACCTGATCCGTGTGCGACGTCGCATCCATGAGCTCGTCGAGGTCGAGCCCGTCGCCGTGGGGGTCAGCAATGTCCGGCTCTGTCGGTTCGCCGGCCGTGACTGCCGTGTGGTCCGTTTCGACCTGCGGGTCTGGCACTTCGGGCGGATCTGGGACTTCGGGCGGGTTTGGATCTTGTTCTTCGACCTGAGGTGGGCCTGCCACAGGATCCGGGCGGGTCGGGACGGCGGGTTCACCGGCCAGAGCAGGGGCAGCGGGGACAGAGCCGGGGCCGAACTCATCGACCAGCGCCCTCCACAACCGTTGAAGGTCATCCTCGGAGCGCGGGCCTTCGGCAGGACCGAGGTAGTTGTTGGCCCAACTGACAACCAGGTTGCGTCCGAGCGAGAGATGCGACCCGGCCAGCTCAACTACTTCTCTGGCCGATTTCGGCTGCAACGACCGGAGATCTTCGCCAGCAGGAGTCTGAGCCACCGAGGCCAGTGGCGGAGCCGGAGGCAGCTTCGGAGCCGGAGCAAGCCCTTCGAGCCGGCGTGGCTCGTCCGGCACGGGTCCCGACAAGTCCGCAGTTGCTGCCGGAGCCGACGGCGCGGAAGGAGCCGACGGAGCGGAAGGAGCCGACGGAGCGGAAGGAGCCGACGGCGCGGAAGGAGCCGACGGAGCGGAAGGAGCCGACGGAGCGGAAGGAGCCGACGGAGCGGAAGGAGCCGACGGAGCGGAAGGAGCCGACGGAGCGGAAGGAGCCGACGGCGCGGAAGGAGCCGACGGCGCGGAAGGAGCCGACGGCGCGGAAGGAGCCGACGGCGCGGAAGGAGCCGACACCGCGGGCGGTGCTGGCGAAACGGGCGGGGTGCCTGCGGCGAGGCGGGCCTCGAGCTGTTCGATACGTTCCATCAGCGAGTCGACGGAACTGTCGCCGACGGAGCGGCACAGCCGCACCAGAGCCACCTCGAGATGTACCCGTGGATCGGGCGCCTGGCGCATCTCCACCAACGCCGTGCCCAGAGTCTCCAGCGCCCGCGTGAGTCGCAGCGGAGACATCTGCTCAGCGATCTGTGAGGCGCGTTCCTGTGAGGCCGCGGTGATCCGGGGCGGGGGTGAGCCCATTGCGGTCAAGAATGCGTCGCGCAGCCCTGCGACCGACATCTCGCCGATGGTGCGGGGATCCCGCCCCCTGCCCAGCGCATCGCCGACCGCGCCCAGGGCGGCAGCCGTGTCGTTCGCGGCGAGGGCATGGAGCAACTGGTCGGTCGACTGATCGATTTCGACCACACCGCCTGCGGCCACCACCCGATCAAGCGCACTGAGCGTGTCTCGAACCGACCCGCCGCCGACAGACACCACATAGTCGACCGCGCCGTCGTCGACATCGAGACCCGCGTCGTCGATGACCCAGCGCACATGCGACGCCATTTCCTCGGCGCCCAGCAAGCCGAGCTCGAACACCTGGCAGCGGCTCCGAATCGTCTCGACAACCTTGTGGGGCTCGGTCGTGGCGAGCACCCAGACCACATGACCGGGGGGCTCCTCAAGAGTCTTCAACAGCGAGTTCTCCGCCCCCCTGGTCAGCATGTGAACTTCGTCGAGGATGTAGACCTTCATCCTCCCCGGGTTGCCGAGGTTGACTTTGCCCAGCAGGTCACGCATGTCCTCGACGCCGTTGTTGCTCGCGGCGTCGAGTTCGTGAAGATCGAATGAACGGCCCTGCTCGATGGCCGTGCAGCTCTCGCAGGCGCCGCAAGGCTCGGAGTCCTCGCCGAGATTCTCGCAGTTGAGCGCTTTGGCAAGCACCCGCGCCGAGCTCGTCTTGCCGGTGCCCCGCGGGCCGCTGAACATGTAGGCGTGGCCTACCTGGCCGTTCGCCACAGCGTTGCGCAGGGCCGCAACAACGTGGGCTTGGCCGCGGATCTCGGAGAATTTCTGAGGTCGGTAGCGGCGATAGAGGGACTGATAGGCCATGTTCCGGCCATCCTACTGCGCGTCCGTGACACGGCTGTCGTCAGGAATTCTCCGCCGATTCGCGGGGCCTGTTCGGCCCCCGTTTCCGGGAGTGACGGCCAGGCTGTCTGCGGCACACAGGCGGCTCCGCTGAGAGCTGCTGCCTTCCGGCCCTGACCCGGTTCACGGACGCCTGTTGCACAGGACCCGACCGCCACACCCCGAAACGGGAGCGCTCAATCCACGCTATCCTTTTCAGCCGATACCCGCACCAGGGTGTACCCGGAGGGTTGCCAGAGCGGCCGAATGGGCACGCTTGGAAAGCGTGTGAGGTGCAAGCCTCCGTGGGTTCAAATCCCACACCCTCCGCCAGACAGTCGTCTCAGACGGGCTCGCCGCGACTCAAGCTGATAAAGCGAGACTCAATCTGGTAGAGACAGTCCAAGGTCACTGGGGCCATCGCAGGACGATCTTCGCGGCGTCACCCCGGCGCAGGGTGTCGAACGCCCTCCTGTGCTCCGTGATGGGGAACCGGTCGGTGATGACCGGGCTGACGTCGAGCCCTTCGCCGAGCAGCGCGGCAGCTTTGTACCAGGTGTCGAACATCTTGCGGCCGTAGATGCCCTGCAGGGTTAGGCCGCCGAAGATGACCTTCTCCCAGTCCACACCGGTACCGGCGGGGACGAGGCCCAACAGGGCGATGCGGCCGCCGTGGTTCATGACTTCGATCATCGCCCCCAGACCGTCCGGAACCCCCGACATCTCCAGACCCACGTCGAACCCCTCCCGCATGCCGAGCTCGTCCATCACGTCGCGCAGCGTCTCGCGGGTGACGTCGACTGCTCTCGTCGCCCCCATCCTCCGAGCGAGCGCGAGGCGGCCCTCGTTCACGTCGGAGACGACGACATGGCGCGCTCCGGCTCGCTGGGCGATGGCCGTGGCCATCAGCCCGATCGGGCCGGCGCCGGTGATGAGGACGTCTTCGCCGACGAGGTCGAAGGCCAGCGTGGTGTGGACCGCGTTGCCCAGCGGGTCGAGGATTGCGGCTGTGTCGTCGTCGATGTGGTCGGGAACGGGATAGATGTTGAACGCCGGCACGGAGACGTATTCGGCGAACGCACCGTCACGCTGCACGCCGACCCCAAGGGTGCTGCGGCACAGGTGACGACGGCCGGCGCGGCAGTTCCGACACCTCCCGCAGGTGATGTGGCCCTCGGCGGTGACCCTCGTGCCGATCGCAGTGTCGGTGACCTGGGATCCCACCTCGGCCACGGTGCCCATGAACTCGTGGCCGATGGTGAGGGGCGTGGGAACCGTGCTCGCGGCCCAGTCGTCCCAGTCGTGTATGTGGAGGTCGGTCCCGCAGATCGCCATCCGCGCCACGGCGATCAGGACCTCGTCCGGCCCGAGCTCGGGTCGAGCGACCTCGATGAGTTCGAGGCCGGGGCCGGGGGCCGTTTTGACGAGAGCCCGCATCAGACGAGAGCCCTCATCAGACAACGACTCCGAACTCGCGCCCGACCGTGAACGAAGGCGGCAGGCGCCTGATCGAGCTGGGCAGGGGACAGCGCCATCACGCGACGACTCCGAGCTCGCGCCCGACGGTGACGAAGGCCGCGGTCGCCTGATCGAGCTGGGCAGGGGACAGCGCCGCGCTCATCTGCGTGCGGATGCGGGCAGCTCCTCGGGGCACGACCGGATAGGAGAAGGCGGTCACGTAGACGTCGTGGTCCCCCAGGCGCGCCGCGAACTCCAAGGCGAGCGCGGCGTCCTTGAGCAGAACCGGGATGATGGGGTGGTCCGCGCCCATCAGTTCGAAGCCGGCTTCCGTCATCGCCTCCCGAAAGTAGCGGGCGTTGGCGGCGAGCCTGGTTCGAAGGTCGGCGCCGTCCCGGGCCAGCCTCATCGCGGCCTCGGCGCCGGCGACGAGTGCGGGAGCCACCGAGTTGGAGAAGAGGTACGGGCGGGCCCGTTGCCGCAGCAGATCGACGATCTCGGTTCGGGCTGTAACGAACCCTCCCATGCCGCCGCCGAGGGCCTTTCCCAGAGTGCTGGTTACGATGTCGACCCGTCCTTGCACGCCGTGGAGGGCGGGCGTGCCCCGACCGTCGGGGCCAATGAATCCGGTTGCGTGACAATCGTCGACCATCACCAAGGCGTCGTAGCGGTCGGCCACCTCACAGATCCCGGCGATGTCGGCAGCGACGCCGTCCATCGAGAAGACGCCGTCGGTCACGATCATTATGGTGCGTGCTCCGCCGGCGCGGGCGTCGCTGACCTTGCGCTCCAGATCGGCAAGATCTCCGGTCGCGAACCGGGAGCGTCGGGCCTTGCACAGCCGGATGCCGTCGATGATCGACGCGTGGTTCAGCGAATCCGACACGATGACGTCCGCCTCGTCGAGGAGCGGCTCGAACACCGCAGCGTTGGCGTCGAAGCACGCCGCGAACAGGATCGCATCGTCGTATCCGAGCCAATCGGCCAGTTGTCGTTCGAGGCGCCGGTGCAGGTCGAGGGTCCCGCAGATGAACCGGACCGACGCCATCCCGAACCCGTAGCGCTCCATGGCCGAGTTGGCCGCGGCGATCACCTCCGGATGATCGGCCAGTCCGAGATAGTTGTTGGCGCAGAGGTTGACGACCCTGCGAGGCGTGCCGCCATGATCGACAGTGACCACCGGCCCCTGGGGCGAGACGATCAACCGTTCGTCCTTGCGCAGGCCCTCCTTCTCGATGTCGAGCAGCGTGGACCGCAGCCGGTCATAGAACAGGTCGCGGCTCATCGGGCGGCCTCCGATGCTGCCATCTCGGCGATCGTGCGCAACTCGGCGTTGGCCCCCGAGCAGACCACGGCGATGGCTCCGCCACGAGCGGAGATGCGTCCCGCCAACAGGGCGGCGATGCCGACCGCGCCGGCCCCCTCGAGGACCAGCCTGTGCTCACGCAGCGCGTGGCGCATGCCCAGGGCGATCTCTTCCTCGGTCACCAGCACGATCTCCTCGACCAGTTCCTCGACGATCGGAAACGACGTGTCGTTGTCGAGGCCGATCCCGCCCTGGAGGCTGTCGGCGAGAGTGTCGCCGACCTCCGGCAACTGGACCGGGCGCCCGGCTTCGAGGCTCGCGTGCATGACCGCGCCCCGGTCCATGGAGACCCCGACGATCCGGGCCTGCGGCAGCAGCGCCTTGACGGCCACGCTGATGCCGGCGATCAGACCGCCACCCGAGACCGGCACGATGACGAGCGTCGTCTCCGGCGCCTGTTCGGCGATCTCCATCCCGCAGGTGCCCTGGCCGCAGAGCACGACCGGGTCGAGGATCGAGTGCACGAGAGTCGGACCGCCCGGCTCTTGCGAGGCTGCGATCGCTCGGTCGAAGGCGGCGTCCTGGGACTCGCCCCCGATGTCGAGCGCGCAGCCCATCTCGGCCAGGAGGCCGATCTTGCCCTCCGGCACGTTGTCGGACAGGCACACGGTTGCCCCGATGCCGAGGTCGCGCGCCACGTGGGCCACGGCTCGCCCGTGATTGCCGGTCGATGCGGTGATGACCCCGCGTCGTCGCGCCTGCGCGTCGAGCCCCGCGATCTTGGCCGCTGCACCGCGGATCTTGAAGCTTCCGGTGGGCTGCAGCGACTCGAGCTTGAGGCTCACCTCTGCCCCGACGACTCTGCTGAGCGCGCGGTCGCGGCGCATCGGCGTGCAGTCTGCGAATTGAGCCACGAGCGGTCGGACAGAACCGATGGCCTCGATGTTGATCTCTTTTGTCGCCATGCCAGATGGTATACCGCTTGTGTGCAATATCGGGATGGTTTACAGTCTGTGCACAATATGAGGACAGGGAGAGCACACCACCTCCAGCCCGTCTACACGGGGCCGCCTCGGGCGGCCACCCCAGGAGGATCAGTGGCAGAAGACGCAGGCACGAGTTCGGGCGCAGCCGGCATGAACTGGGCCTCCGCAGACCGCACTCGGATCCCCTGCACCGTCGACCTCGACGGCAAGGGCAAGGCCATCGGACACTTCGCCGTACCCTGGTCCCGCAACGAGTCGGGCTGGGGCAATCTGCTCACCCCGATCGCGGTGATCGCCAATGGTGAGGGACCGACGGTGTTGCTCACCGGCGGCAACCACGGCGACGAGTTCGAGGGCCCGGTCGTGCTGCGTCGACTCGTCCACGAACTCGGGCCGAGCGACGTCTCGGGTCGAATCATCATCGTCCCCGGCCTCAACCACGCCGCGGTCAAAGTGGGCCGCCGACTGTCGCCGATCGACAACGGGAACTTGAATCGCCTGTTCCCCGGCGATCCGGTCGGGACACCGACCGAACGGGTCGCCGACTTCGTCTACCGAGAACTCGTGAAGCGGGCCGACATCGTCCTGGACCTTCATTCGGGCGGTGAATCGATGGTCTTCGGGCCGATGATCGCCACCCATGACCTCGATGACCCGATGCTGGCGGCCCGGACCGCCGAGTACATCAAGGTCTTCGGCACGCCTCTTGCTGTGATCGCCGCAGAGCCCGACCCGGTGGGTCTGCTCGACCACGCGGTCGAGTCACTCGGCAAGGTCTTCCTCACGACGGAGATCTGGGGCGGCCGGTCGGTGAGCGCAGCGACGCTGGCGATCGCAGATCGAGGGGTGCGCAACACGCTGCGCCAGGCCGGAGTGCTCGAGGGCGAACCGGAGTTCACCGAACCGCCGGTGTTCGTGCGCATGGTCGACGACGGACGCATCCTCGCATCTTCAAGGGGGCTCTTCGAACCGCTGGTCGACCCGGGAGACGACGCTGCGGCCGGCGACGTCGTGGCTCGCGTGCATCCGCTCGACGACCTGTCGCAGGCGCCGACAGAGCTCCGTGCCGGGGTCGACGGGATCGTGCTGATGCGCCACAACCCCGGTCTGATCGAAGCCGGCGATCCCGCGGTCGCCGTTGCCGTTCCCGAAGCAGCGCCCTGGGACACACCCTGAGCGCTACCGAATACAGAACCACTTCCTGGGAGGGGAGACCCATGACAACCAATACGACAACAAAGACAACAAATATGACAGCGAAATCCCGCTCACGACCATCCCGCTTGTGGCTGCGGCTCCTCGCCGTGCTCCTGGGCTTCACCCTCATCGCCGCCGCATGTGGCGACGATGACGGCGACGATGCTGACGCGCCCGACGTCGTCGGGGAATCGCCCGACGACGGCGACGACGGGGGCGATGCCGGCGCGCCGACTGGATTGCTCGCCGAGTTGATCGAGGCGGGGTCGGTGACGGTTGGTTTGGCCAACGAGATCCCTTACGGCTATGAGGACGAGGAGGGCAACATCTTGGGTGAGGCCCCCGATGTTGCTCGTGCGGTCCTCGCCGAGTTGGGGATCGACAGCATCGAGGCCGAGGTCGTCGATTTCGGGGCGTTGATCCCGGGTCTGCAGGCCGGTCAGTACGACATGATCGCGGCGGGGATGTTCATCACACCCGAGCGCGCTGAGCAGATCATCTTCTCGGATCCCGACTACTGCTCGACGTACGCGTTCGCGGTCGCCGAGGGCAATCCGTTGGGCGTCGGCGGCGACTTCGCGTCCATCGTCGAATCCGGCGCGACGCTGGCGGTGCTGTCGGGTGCGGTTGATGAGACCTACGCCGCCGACGCCGACGTGCCGGCTGATCAGATCGAGTTGTTCGCCGATGTGAACGCTCAGTACGACGCCCTGCTGGCCGGTCGGGTCGACGCGGTGGGCGGCACCTCGTTGACGGTGCTCAACCAGGTCAACGCCAACGAGAACGACATGGACGCCACGCCGGCATTCGTGCCTCTCGACGCCGACGGCAACGAGGTGCTGGGCTGCGGCGGCTTCGGGTTCGTCGACCAGGACTTCCGTGACGCGTTCAACGATGTGCTGCGCGACCTGATCGCCGACGGCACCGTCGAGGACCTGGTCACCGCCTACGGATTCGCACCCGAAGAAGTCCAGACCGCAGCCGGCCTCACCGTCGAGGACCTGGCAGGAGGTTGATCCACATCGAATGGTGCGGTGACCCGGCCTCGGTGCCGGGTCACCGCACCATCGATTCGCCGCACTGAGTGTCAGGGGGACACGTGGGCTTCATCGGAGACTTCTTCAGCGCTGTCGGGAGATTCTTGAGCGATCTCCTGATCAGGCCGGCCCTGAAGGTGCTGGCGTTCCCGATGACGGACAACCAGCAGGACCGGGTACAGGAGGGCATCGAGGTCACTATCCGGGTACTCGGGCTCTCGTTCACGCTGGGCATCGTCTTGTCCCTGCTCTTCGGCGTCGCGAGATTGTCCGAGCACCGGTCCGTCCGCGGCTTCGCGCTCGTCTACGTGGAGTTCTTCCGCGGGGTGTCGTCGTTGGTGCTGTTGTTCTGGTTCGCCTTCGCGCTCCCGATCCTCCTCGGGCTCGATGCGCCCAGCCGGTTGCTCATGGGATCGCTGGCACTGGGCATGAACATGGGGGGCTACGGCGCCGAGATCGTGCGCGGCGCCATCCAGTCGGTGCCTCGCGGCCAGCACGAGGCTTCGGTGGCCGTCAACCTTCGGGCCGGCCAGCGGATCCGCCATGTCATCCTGCCTCAGGCGATGCCGGTGATCCTGCCGCCCATGGGAAACCTCACGATCGAGATCCTCAAAGGAACGGCACTGGTCAGCTTGACCGGTGTGTCTGAGCTGGCTTTCGAGATCGCAAAGATCCGGGTCAACCGCACCCAGGCCGACGACCCGATCAGCGTGCCCACGCTGTTCCTGGTCGCACTCCTGTGCTATTTCGTGCTCGCCCAGCTCATCAACCTGGGGTTCCGACTCGCCGAACGCCGGGTCAATTCCCGGTTCGAGCAGCGTGACGGCCGAAACGCGATCAGCACCGAGCGGCTGTCGGCCGCCGACGCGGGAGTGACCGGCTGACATGGCCGTCGAGCTGAGAGACCCGGAGCCATCGACGGCAACGAGGTCAGCAGGCGTCGGTCCGCGGCTCTGGGCCCGGCTCGCCGATCTGCTGCTCGAGGCCGGCGCTTTCTTCCTGGCATGGTACCTCGTTCGGATCCTCGACGGCATCGGCGTGCCGCTCGGACTGGCGTCGATCCTCTTCGTGGTGCCGGCCGGGTTCATCCTCTACAACGAGGTGCACCTGCTCGCCACGGCGGGCACCACGCTGGGGAAGTCGACCCAGCAGCTCGAGGTCGTCGGGCCGGGAGAGGAACACCTCGACCATGGGCGGGCAGCTGTCCGGTTCGGGCTGTTGATCCTGGTGGCGCCCGCACTGATCGCCCTAGTCCGTCGTGATCGCCGCGGTCTTCACGGGTTGGCGACGAGCAGCGAGGTCCGGGTCGCCGAGGTCCCCGACCTCTATCATCGACGTGAGGCCTACTCGGCGTTGCCGGTCGCGGCGTTCTTCGTCGCCTTGTTCATCTGGCGCCTCGGCGGATCCGACACCCGCTTCCTCACCGAATACGACGTCGCCGGTCCGGAGTCGAAGTTCGATTGGGGCTTCTTCTTCGACATGGTGCCCGACTTCTTGAAAGCACTCTGGGTGACCAGCAAGGGAACCCTCGCCGGGTTCGCCCTCGCGATCGTGCTGGGTCTGTTCCTCGCCCTCGGTCGCCGGTCGGAGCGTCGCCTGATCCGGTGGCCCTTCGCCGTCTTCATCGAGTTCATCCGCAGCACACCGCTACTGATCCAGCTGTTCTTCATCTTCTTCGCGCTGCCGCGGATCGAGTGGATCCCCGAGTCGTTGCGGGTGCTCAACCCGATCACGACGTTGATGGTGGGGCTCGGCGTCCACTATGCGACCTACTGTTCGGAGGCCTACCGGGCCGGTATCAACAGCGTTCCCAAGGGCCAGTGGGAGGCGTCGACTGCGATGAACCTGTCGCCTTTCACCACCTGGACGCGCGTGATCCTGCCCCAGGGGATCCCCAACGTTCTGCCGGCGCTCGGGAATTTCCTCGTCGCCGGGTTCAAGGACGCGCCGCTCGGCGCCACGGTCCAGGTAACCGGTGTGCTGTTCTTCGCCGACACGCTGTCGAGCCGCGTGTTCCGATCCGTCGAGCCCTTCACGCTCGTCGGGGTCGGGTTCCTCGCGGTCTCGATTCCTGCGGCATTCCTTATCCGTCGACTCGAAAGACGCATCGGCTATGAACGAGCCTGAAACCGCCAACACCCCCGCAGTCAGCATGAAGAAGGTCGTGAAGGCCTTCGGAGATCACGTGGTCCTCAACGAACTCGACCTCGACGTCGCGCCCAGTGAGCGCGTGGTCATCATCGGGCCGAGCGGCTCGGGGAAGACCACGATCCTGCGGGTGATAATGACCCTCGAGCGCATCGACACGGGCACGATCCAGATCAACGGCGAGCACCTGTACCACGAGGGGACAGAACCCGATCTCAAGCCGGCCGGCGAGAAGCACATCCGCAGCGTTCGCCGACACGTGGGGATGGTCTTCCAGCATTTCAACCTCTTTCCCCATATGAGCGCGCTCGAGAACATTACGCTGGCCCCGGTGAAGACGAAGGGCATGGACCGCGAAGAGGCCGACGATCTGGCCCTGGACCTCTTGGAGAAGGTCGGCTTGCGCGACAAGGCGAACCACACCCCCGGTCAACTGTCGGGAGGGCAGAAGCAGCGTGTCGCCATTGCCCGCTCGCTGGCGATGGATCCCGCGGTGATGTTGTTCGACGAGGTGACCTCGGCGCTCGACCCCGAGTTGGTCGGTGACGTGTTGGAGGTGCTGCGCGACATCGCCGAGGAGGGCAGCACCACCATGATGCTGGTGACCCACGAGATGGGCTTCGCGCGCGAGGTCGCCGACCGGCTCCTCATGTTCGACAGCGGCCGGATCATCGAATCCGGCAAGCCCGCCGAGGTCCTGAGCGATCCCCGGCACGAGCGCACCAAGACGTTCCTCGGCGCGGTGTTCGATCACTGATGAAACCTTGGCGCGCGGCCCTCGCCGTGATCGTGGTCGGCGCCGGCCTCGCGACCGCGGCGGCGGCCATAACCCGCCTCGGCGACACCCCCGACGGGTGGTGCCGGGACGTGACCGACGAGGTCGGCTTGGAGCATCGGAACCCGTACGGCCCGGTCACCGCCTTCGAGGAGATGGGGGCCGTCATGCAGCGCAACATGGGCAACGGTGCTGCGGTCGGCGACTACGACGACGACGGTGACCTCGACGTGTACCTCCTCTCCAACGCGGGGCACCCGGCCCGGCTCTTCCGCAACGACCTCGAGTCCGGCGAACTGCGCTTCCGGGACGTGACCGAAGAGGCCGGCGTGTCCGACGACGGGCTGGGGCGGGTGGCGCACCTGGCCGATCTCGACGGCGACCGCGACCTCGACCTCCTCGTGCTCAACGACCACGACGGCGAGGGTGTGCTCCCGCCGTCGCGACTGTTCCGCAACGACGGCGACGGCACGTTCACCGATGTCAGCGAGAAGAGCGGACTACAGTTCGTGAGCTTCCTGATCGGCGGCGCGTCGCTGGCCGACTACGACCGGGACGGCGACCTCGACGTGTACGTCTCGGTCTGGACCCGTGAGATCGGCGCCTCTCCGGTCGGAACCGAACCGGAAGGGCCATGGCCCGGCGCCAATGCGCTCTACGAGAACCTGGGCGACCTCACCTTCCGCGACGTGACCCGACAGGTCGGCCTCGAGCCGTTGCGCCTCGACACGTTCACCACGGTCTTCCACGACTTCGACGGCGACCGGGACCTCGATCTCTACGTCACGGTCGACCATCGCGAGGACCGGTTCTACGAGCAGGTGATGCCGGGGCGGTTCGCCGACCGGTCGTCGGAGGCCCTGGTCAACCACCGGGGCAACGACATGGGGGTGGCGGCGGGGGACGCCACCGGCGACGGCTCCATCGAGCTGTTCGTGACCAACGTCTTCGATCCGCAGCAGTCCTTCGGCGTGAGCCCGCCCGGCAACACCCTCCTCGAGACCGAACCTCGTGACGGCGGGGGCATCCGATTCAGGGATCAGGCCGAGGCCCGCGGCGTGCTCGACGTCGGCTGGGGCTGGGGCACGACTTTCACCGACATCGACTTGGACGGCGACCTCGATCTGTTCGCGGTGCAGGGCTTCGACGAGTTCGTCGGACCCGATTTCGAGTTGCACGACCGCTCCTCGGTGTTGTTCACCAACAACGGCGGCGGCCAGTTCACGCCGCACCCCGACGACGCCTGTGCGTTCGCTGGTGACCAACGGTCGCTCATCGCCTTCGACGCCGACCGTGATCACGACCCCGACTACCTGATCACCCAGGTCGACCGGTCGCCGCTGCTGATCGAGAATCAGGCGAGTCGGGGTGGGGGCAGAGGCGCGACGGTCGTCCTGGACGCGCCCGCCGCGCTCGCCGCCGGCGCCCGGGTGGAATCGACCACCAGCTCCGGCTCGGTGACCCAGCTCGTCCTTGCCGGCGGGAGCTACCTGGCCGGTCCCCCACTCGAGGCCTACCTCGGCCTCGGTGACGACCATGCCGCCACCGTTTCGGTGACGTGGGCCGACGGGTCCGTGACCGACATCGGCGAGGTTGCGGCCGGCACGACTGTGCGGGCGCAACCGTGAAAAGGGCCGACGGCCCGCGCCGAACCCAGGACGGCCCGGCTGACGGGATCTCGGACCGTCGAAGCCGACGCGACCCAGACCGTGCTGTGTGTCCTCATGTCGGGCGGATTGCCGGCAGGCGGTTGCGTGCCGGGCCGACCGGCATAGCTTGGGAGCATGGCAAACAACGGAGATTCACTCGAGACCCTGGCGGTGTGGGCCGGGGAGGAGCGCTACCTGCTCGACCGCGCGACCCAGGTGCCGGTCGTTCACAGCGTCGGCTTCGGTTATGAGAGCTTCGACGAATGGCACGACGTGGCGACAGGGGAGGCCCCGGGCCACATCTACGGCCGCAACACCAACCCGACCGTCTCCGTGTTCGAGGAGAAGGTCCGACGACTCGAGGGAGCGGAGGCGGCGACGTCGGCGGCGACCGGCATGGCCGCGATCTCGAACACACTCCACGCCCTGTTGAAGCCGGGCGACCGTGTGGTGTCGGTGAAGGACACCTACGGAGGCACCAGCCTGCTGTTCACCGAATTCCTGCCGGCGCTCGGGATCGAGGTCGATCTGATCGACACGACGGACTTCGCCGCAATCGAGGAATCGGTCACACAGGGCTGCGATCTGCTGTATCTGGAGACCCCGACGAACCCGACCCTGAAGGTTCTGGATCTCCCGCGACTCATCGGCGCCGGCCATGAACAGGGCGCCATAGTGGTGGTCGACAACACGTTCGCGACGCCGATCAACCAACGGCCCGCCTCCCTGGGCGCCGATCTGGTGGTCCACAGCGCAACCAAGTTCCTCGGAGGGCATGCGGACGCCCTCGGCGGCGTCGTCGCCGGCAGCGGCCGTCTGGTCGAAACGGTCTTCGGCTACCGCGAGATCAACGGTGCGACCCTGCACCCGATGGCGGCGTATCTGCTGCTGCGGGGCATGAAGACGCTCCACCTCCGGGTCGAGCGGCAAGCGGCCAACGCGCTCGCCGTCGCCACGCACCTCGAGAGCCACGACCGCGTGAGCGCGGTCAACTACCCGGGTCTGGCGAGCCACCCCCAGCACGAGACAGCGGCGCGACAGATGAAGGGCTTCGGCGGGATGCTGAGCTTCGAACTCGACGGCGGGCTCGAAGCCGTGAAGAAGTTCATCCCGCATCTGCGCATCGCGCACCGCGCCGCCAACCTCGGCGCGGTCGAGACGACGATCGGGCCGCCGGCCACGACCAGCCATGTCGAGTGCACGCCCGAGGAACGGGCGATGCTCGGGATTCCGGAGGGACTAGTCCGCTACTCGGCGGGGATCGAGGACGTCGATGATCTGCTCGCTGACCTCGATCAGGCGCTCGACGCCATGGGCTGAGCGGCGGCCCGGCGGGTTCGTCAGCCGATGACGAGCACCTCGCGAGGGACCTCCGCGAGGCACTCCGCAGGACCCGACTCGGTGATGACGATGCTCTCGGTGATCTCCAGGCCCCAGTCGTCCATCCACAGACCCGGCATGAAATGGAAGGTCATGCCGGGTTCGAGAACGGTGTCGTCGGTGGGCCGGAAGCTGATGGTGCGTTCGCCCCAGTCGGGCGGATAGCTCAGGCCGATCGGGTAGCCGCAGCGGGCTCCGCCCCGGTCGATGCCGTAGCGGGCCAGCGTCGTGTTCAGCGCTTCGGCAACATCGCTGGCCCGGTTGCCGGCGCGGGCGGCGTCGATCCCCACCTCGAGCCCCTCGATGAGGGCCTTCTCGGCTTCGACGAACTCCGTCGGCGGTTCGCCCAAAAAGACAGAGCGAGACAACGGGGTGTGGTAGCGCCGGTAGCAGCCGGCGAGCTCCAGGAACGTTCCGACCCCGTAGTCCATGGGTGCGTCGGTCCACGTCAGATGTGAAGCCGCCGCGTCGGCGCCGGTGGGGAGCAGTGGAACGATCGCGGGGTAGTCCCCGCCGTGGTCCGGAGTCCCCGAGATGGCTGCGTGGAAGATCTCGGCCACGAGGTCATTCTTGCGAATGCCGGGCCGGATCGTCTCGCCGACGCGCTCGAAGACGCTCTCGAGGATCTCCGCGGCGATCCGCATGTATTCGAGCTCCCGCGGAGACTTCACGGCGCGTTGCCAGTTGACGAGGCACGTGGCATCGACCAGGTCGTCGCGCCCCAGCCCCGATCGCAGAGCCTCGTCGGCCTTGGCCGAGTAGTAGTAGTTGTCGAGCTCCACGCCCACGCGGCGCTCCGCCAACCCGCAGTTGCGGAGGACCTCGGCGAGTTGGTCCATCGGGTGCCGCTCCGGGGTCTGCACATAGTGCTCGGGGTACGCCACGATGTGGTCTTCGTCGAGCCATGTCGTGCGCCGCGCGGCGTTGGTGTCCTGGGCCCGGCCCCAGTACACCGGGTCGTCGTCGAGGGAGACGATCACGCCCTGGTAGGTGTAGAACGACCAGGCGTCGAAACCCGTGAGCCAATTCATGTTCGAGGGGTCGGCCACGAACAGCACCTCGATGCCGGCGGCGTCCATGGCCGAGCGGGTCTTGTCGAGTCGCTGCCGGTACTCGGTCGGGGCGAAGGGAAGGCTCGCATTTGAAGGCACCACGGCCTCCTCTCGGGTCCGTATACAATGTGTATTCTAATCGTGCTCGCGGCGCCTCGGTGCGCCCGGATCCGAGGACAGGTGTCGATGCGGCAGGCCCGGGAATGAAGGCGGTACGGCACCGACAACCCGCCCGCTACTCCGCGTTCGCGCTCGCACGGCATGCCGCCCGCCCGCGCCGGCGGTGGCCGCGGGCTCTCCCCGACGACGATCCCCGCGGAGCCTACGATGCGGTGGTCGTGGGCGCCGGTGGTCACGGTCTGGCAACGGCGTACCATCTCGCACGAGATCACGACGTCGGCCGGGTCGCCGTCGTCGACAGAGGGTACCTGGGAGGCGGCAACGTCACCCGCAATACCGCCATCGTGCGGTCGAACTACTTCCTGCCGTCGCGACGCGCCATCACTCAACTCGCCCTCGACGAGTGGGAGCGGCTCAGCGCGGAGCTGAACTTCAACGTGATGTTCAGCCAGCACGGGATCCTGAACCTGGCCCACAGCGCGGGCCAGCTCGACGACTTCGCCCGACGCGCGAACGCGATGGCGGTCGACGGCGTCGAGTCGCAACTCCTCACCGTCGACGAGATCGCGAAGCGCGTCGGGCGACTCGACCTCTCCCGCGACGCGAGGTTCCCGATACACGGCGGTCTGCTGCAGCCCCGAGCCGGAACGATCCGCCACGACGCCGTGGCCTGGGGCTACGCCAGAGCGGCGGCGGCGCTCGGCGTGGACGTGATCCAGCACTGCGACGTGCAGGCCGTCCGGACCGTCGGGGGGCGGGTCGTGGGGCTCGACACCAGCCGCGGCGCGATCGCAACCGACCGGCTCGCGCTGGCCGCCTCGGCGGGCACCAGTCGACTCGCCGCGATGGTCGGGCTCCGGCTGCCGCTCGAGAACCACCTGCTCCAAGCGGCGGTGACCGAGCCGCTGGCGCCGACACTCGATCTCATCGTCACCCACGGACTGCTGAACTTCTACGTCAGCCAGACCGACAAGGGCGAGCTGCTGATGGGCGGCAACATCGACGGCTTCAATTCCTACTCGTCGCGTGGAACGCTCCCGCCGATGGAGGAGGTGGCGAGGGCATGCCTCTCGCTGTTCCCGTCGCTGGGTCGAGTCCGCCTGCTCCGCACCTGGGGCGGCGTCGTGGACATGTCGATGGACGGCTCGCCGATCGTCTCGGCAACCCCGGTGGAGGGCCTCTACATCAACGCCGGCTGGTGCTACGGCGGGTTCAAGCCGACCCCGGCGGTGGGCATCGTGCTCGCGGAGATGCTAGCCACGGGCCGGACCCCGGCGCTGGCGGAACCTTTCAGCCTCGATCGGTTCCGCACCGGCCGGGTAGTTCCCGAGGAGGGCAACGGTCCCGCGCCCTGGAGGTACCACTGATGTTGCAGATCCCGTGCCCGCACTGCGGGCGGCGCGACCAGCCCGAGTTCACCTACGGCGGCGACGCAGCCCCAACGCGCCCCGACACCGCACTCGACGTCGACGGCGAGGCCTGGGTCGCATACCTGTTCCTGCGCGAGAACGCCGACGGCGCCCACCGGGAGTACTGGCATCACACCTATGGCTGCCGCCTGTGGCTCGAGGTCGCTCGCGACACGAGGGACAACCTCATCGGTGAGGTCGACGTCGTGCGGGCGCCGCGGGCGCCACGGAGTCTTCGGTGACCCAGCCGTTCCGCACGCAGGCGGGTGGCGTGGTCATCGACCGCGCCGTCGAGATCCGGTTCACCTTCGACGGACTCGCCTACACGGGACACCAGGGGGACACGCTGGCGTCGGCGCTGCTCGCCAACGGCGTCCGCACGGTCGGGCGCAGCCTCAAACATCGGCGACCACGCGGGATCCACGGAGCAGGCGCCGAAGAGCCCAACGCGCTCGTCACCGTGGGCCGCGGTGCCCGCCGCACACCCAACCTGAAGGCCACCGAGGTGGTGCTGACCGACGGTCTGGTGGCATCGTCACAGCGAGGGTGGCCCAGCGTGCGCCGCGACCTGGGGGCGGTCAACGGGTTCCTGGACCCGTTGCTGCCGCCGGGATTCTACTACAAGACGTTCATGCGGCCCCGGTGCCTCTGGCCGATCGTGGAGCAGGTCCTGCGCCGGGCGGCGGCGAGCGCCGGACCCGCCTCCGAAGCGGACCCCGATCGCTACGAGAAGCGGCGCCTGCACACCGACGTGCTCGTGGTCGGCGCGGGCCCCGCCGGCCTCGCTGCGGCCGCGGCAGCAGCGGAGGCCGGCCGACGAGTGATCCTGGCCGAGTCCGCGCCCCGGGCCGGTGGCTGCCTGCTGGACTACGACATCTCGGTGGCGGGCAGCCCGGCCGTCCACTGGGTCGAGGCGCAGACGGGCCTCCTCAACCGGAGCCCCGACGCCACGCTTCTCACCCGGTGCACGGTGTTCGGTCACTACGCGGGAGGGAGGTTCGGCGCAGTGCAGGAGACCCCAGAGGGTCCGGGGACGCAGCGATACCTGCAGATCCAAGCGAGTCGGGCCGTCCTGGCCACCGGTGCGATCGAGCGGCCGTTGTTGTTCTCGGGCAACGACCGTCCCGGGGTGATGCTCGCGTCGGCCGCTCAGCGGTATGTCCACCGCTACGGCGTGCGGCCCGGCACGCGGGCAGTGGTGCTCACCAACAACGATTCGGCGGCCGCGACGGCCCACACTTTGCGCGCCGGCGGGGTCGAGGTCGCAGCCGTGATCGACACCCGCGACGGCGCCCTGGCACTCCCGCAAGCCGATCTCAGGGCCGCGACCGACGTCGCCGCCTACGGTCGCGGCCACGTCGAGGGGCTCCGGGTCAGCGCGGAGGGCCGAGATCACCGCATCGATTGCGATCTCGTGTGTGTCTCCGGTGGCTGGACCCCGACGGTGCACCTCCATGCCGGACTCGGCGGCACCACCGTCTTCAGTCCGACCTGGGGCGCGTTCGTTCCCGACAGGACGCGCGCCGACACCGCGGCGAGTGTCGGCGCGTGCGGCGGAGTGGTCGGTGTCGGCGCCGCGATCGCAGACGGCCGGGCGGCAGGCGACACCGCCGCAGCAGACGACGCAGCAGGCGACACCACCGCAGCAGGCGATCGGCCGTCGGTGGCGCCTGAGTTGGGCGGCGTGGATCCGGGACCCGGTCACGTGGCGGCGAGCCGCGGCCACGTGTTCGTCGATCAGAGCACCGACGTCGACGTCGCCGACATCGCGACCGCGGTCACGGAGGGGTACGACGGGCCTCAACACGTCAAGCGCTACACCACCCTCGGGATGGGACCCGACCAGGGCAAGACCGCCAACATCAACGCAGCCGCGGTCGTGGCCGAGCTCACGGGTGCGTCGTTGGCTGATGTGGGAACCACGACATACCGCCCGCCCTACGTCCCGGTGGCGCTCGGCGCGCTGGCGGCCCGGGAGAGCGGTGCCAGGATCGCGCCCGTCCGCCGCACCCCGATCGACGACTGGCACGCCGCCGCCGGTGCGGTCTTCATGCCCTCGGGCCTGTGGCGCCGACCCCAGTACTACCGGTCCAACGGGGACGACGCGGTCACGGCCGCGGTCGTCGAGGCACGTCGCGTGCGAACGAGTGTCGGCATGGCCGACGTCTCCACTCTCGGCAAGATCGAACTCACCGGCCCCGGCGTAGGCGAGCTGCTCGACTTCGTCTACACCAACCGTTTCTCCACCCTGCCGGTGGGGCGGGTCCGCTACGGGGTCATGTTACGTGATGACGGGTACGTCATGGACGACGGCACCACGTCACGGCTGTCCGACGACCACTGGCTGCTCACCACCACTACGACCAACGCTGAGTCCGTGCTCCAACATCTGGAGTACTGCCACCAGGTTCTCCGGCCGGAGCTCGACGTCTCCATGCACTCGGTGACCGATCAGTGGGCGGTCGCGGCGGTCGCCGGTCCGAACAGTCGTGCCGTTGTGGGGGCGTTCTTCGACGGCGGCCTCGACGTCAGAACTGATGCCCTCCCGTTCATGGGGGTGGCGTCGGCAGACCTCGGCGGGATCCCTGTGCGGATCGCCAGGGTGAGCTTCTCGGGCGAGCTCGGCTACGAGATCGGCGTCCCCGCAGACTACGGGACGGCCATGTGGGAGCGCCTCCAGCTCGTCGGGGCGCCGTACGGCATCGGACCCTACGGCCTCGAGGCCATGGACTACCTGCGCATCGAGAAGGGGCATCTGGTCGTGGGCATGGACATCGACGGGCGCGTGAGCCCGCTGGACCTCGGGCTCGACGCGCTGTGCAGCACGGAGAAGGACTTCGTGGGGCGCCGATCGTTGGAGATGCCGGTGTTCTCCGACGCTGACCGGCCCCAGCTCGCCGGGTTCGTCGCGCAGCGCAGCGCGATGATCACCGCGGGGGCGCAGCTCGTGGAGCAAGCATTCGACGGGACCCCGCAACAGAGCCATGGCCGGATCACATCGGTCGCCTTCAGCCCCACCCTCGGGCGGCCGATCGCGCTCGGTCTGCTGGTCCGGGGACGTGATCGGATCGGCGAGCAGCTTCATGCCGTGTCGCCGGTGACGGGCGACCAGGTCGCCGTCGACGTGGCGTCGCCCCACTTCTACGACCCCGGGGGAGAGAGGCAGCGCTCATGAGCGGGCCGCTGGGGGCGCGCCGGGCGCCGCTTGCCGATGTGGGTCCGCACCCCGTGCTGGAGCCCCGTCCGGCGGGGGCTGTCTGGATCCGTGACGGGGATGTGCCCGACGTCGAGGGTGCAACCTGCTTGTGCATCGCCCCCGGACGCTGGTGGCTGGTCATCGACGGCGATGTTCCGGCGCGCCCGGCGCACGTCACCGACGTCAGCCACGGCATCACCCGGCTGCGGGTGCGAGGACCGCACGCCGAAGCGGTGCTGTCGTCCGGCGTCTCGCTCGACCTCCACCCGAGGGTGTTCACGGTGGGCACCGCCGCCGCCACGGCGTACCGGTCGATCTTCGTCGTGCTGCACCGCACCGACGGCGACGTGTTCGACGTCTATACGCCTCGCAGCACGGCGTCGAGCCTGTGGGAATGGTTGGTCGACGCCGCGGCGGGGTGCCCGCCAACATGAACTCGAAAGAGGAGAAAGCTATGGCACATGTGACTGACGTCGAGGGCGCTTTCGGGCCCGAGGAGTACGCCGGGCGGATCGAGCGGGTCCGGGCGGCGATGCGTTCCCGCGGCCTGGGGGCGCTGGTGGTGACCACTCCGGAGAACATCTACTACCTCGTCGGGCTCAACCATCAGGGCTACTTCGCGTTCACCATGTTGGTCCTGCCGCTTCAAGGCGAGCCCCTTCTGGTGACGCGCGCCATGGAGCAGGTGGTCGTCAGCACCCAGACCTCGGGCGTCACGTTCCTCGGCTTCGACGAGGATGAAGACGTCGGTGAGGCGGCCCGGCGCGCGGTCGAGTCTGCCGGTTGTGCCGGCGAACGGGTGGGGATCGACACCTCGAGCATGTTCTTCCCCCCGGGAGTGTGGGAGGCGTTGGAGCAGGGACTGCCCGGCGTCGAGTGGATCGATACGAGCCGCACGTCGAGCGTCGACCCGACCTTCCGGCTCGGGCTGGTCGACAACGTCCGCCTTGTCAAGACCGACGCCGAGATCGCCTGCGTGCGCCGAGCGGCCGCCGTGTCCGACCGAGCGGTTCGAGCCGGCCTCTCGGTAGCCGGCGTCGGCGTGAACGAGACCGAGGTGGCGGCCGCAGTCTACGACGCCATGGTCCGCGGCGGCGGAGAGTACCCGGGATTCGTGCCGCTCATCCGCTCGACCGAAACCCTGCAGGAAGAACACACAACCTGGCGGAACCACGTGCTGACGGCCGGGGAGGAGCTGTTCATCGAACTGTCGGGCAGCTACGCCCGCTACCACGCTCCGCTGGGACGCACGGGCCACATCGCTAACGCGCCGCGGGGGTCTGAACGGGTGCGAGCGGTCGCGATCGGAGCCATCGACGCGGCGCGAGACGCCCTTTGCCCCGGTGTCTTGTCCGGCGACGTCTACGCTGCTTGGCAGGCCGCAGTCGACGAGGGACTGGGCCACAGTCGCTTGCGGCGCCATCACTGCGGCTACAACGTGGGCATCGGATTCCCGCCGAGCTGGGTCGGTGGCAGCACGGTCCTCGGGTTGCGCCCGGGCGGGCGGGTACCGATCGAGACGGGCATGGTCTTCCATCTCTGGGCCTGGATCCACGACGAGAACCTGGGTGACTACCTGCTGTCGGACACAGCGGTGGTGACCGACGACGGAGCCGAGTTGGTCACGACGACGCCCAGGCCGTTGGTCCTCGACTGAGGGCCAGTGTCAGCTTGGAATACACAGTGCCGGGCCGGAACACGCAGTGCCGAACCGGAATACAACGTGTATCGGAACTCGTTATGAGTCGGTGGCCCGCACAGGGTACACTGAGTGCTGTTGAGGAACCGACTGGACACTGGCAGAGACGCGATGCCTCCGAGGACCGAGAACGGCGGAGTCTACCGCGAGTTGCGCCGCCGCATCATCCATCTCGATCTCCCACCGGGCACCCGGCTGCGTGAACAGGCACTGGCCGGGGAGTTCGGTGTCTCCCGCACCCCGATTCGGCGGGTTCTCGACCGGCTGGCTCATGAGGGCCTGGTCACCATCAGCCCCGGCAGCGGGGCCTCCGTGTCCCTCGTCGACTTCCACGGGCTGCGCGAGGTCTGGGCCCTCCGCCTGAAGATCGCCGAGTTGGTGGCCGATTTCGTCCGGCTGCCGGCGCCGCCTGAGGTGCTCACCCGTTTGGACGACCTGCTCGAGCGGCTCGAGTCGATCGACGAGACGTCAGAGCTTGCGACGCTCTACGACGACTACCACGATGCCATGCTCGCGGTCATGTCGAACGGCCCGTTGCAGTCGATCTACGACCAGCTCTACGCACAGACGGCGCGTGTGTTCGTCCAGATGCTGCCGAGCCTCGACCTTCAGGCCGAGATCGACGCCATTCGCGACGAGATCGAGCTCACCCGCGACGCGTGCAGTCACGCCGACGGGCCGCGCCTGGCCGAGGTGCGCTCGAAGCACATGCACATGCTGCTGAGCCGGGTCAACGACGCGCTGATGATCGTGCCGCCGGCCCACCGAACCAGTCTCGAACCGGCCGAATGACCGATCGGTCGCCTCTCGTTGCCCCGGAGGGTCTCCGTGCCTGAGATCTCGGTGCTCGTCGAGGACGAGATCCGATCGCTGGTCGGTCTCGGCCGCGAAGAGCTCGCGGAGATCGAGGCCGTCTACCCGCTCATCAGCGCCGGTGCCGGTTGCATGCCTCCGATCCAACGGATCGACGTCCCCGAGCACAATGGCGAGATCGACATCAAGTCCGCCTACCTACCCGGCTTCGGCGCGATCGCGGTGAAGGTCTCGGCCGGGTTCTTCGACAACCCGGCCCGTGGACTGCCGAGTCTGGGCGGGCTAATCCTCGTGTTCGAGTCGGACACAGGGCTGCCCGCCGCCGCCCTGTTCGACAACGGCTACCTGACCAACGTCCGTACTGCGCTGGCCGGAGCGGTCGCCGCGAAGCATCTCACGACGGACGGCGCCAGCTGCGTGGGGGTCATCGGCGCCGGGGTGCAGGCGCGCCTCCAGGTCGAGGCGTTGATGCTCGTGCGTCCCGTCGTGGAGGTCCGCGTCTGGGCACGACGGGGTGAGGAAGCGGACCGGCTCGCCGCCGAGCTGGCGTCGGACCTCGGCGTCGATGCGAGTCCGGTTTTCGCACCAGGCGACGCGATTCTCCCCGGAGGGATCCTGGTGACCACCACACCCGCCACCGAGCCCCTGGTGACCGCAGCGATGCTGCAGCCGGGTCTGCACATCACCGCGGTCGGATCCGACGCCGAGCACAAACAGGAGATCGCCGTGGACGCCGTAGAGGCCTCCGACGTCGTGGCGTGTGACAGTCGCTCGCAATCCGCGCGGTTGGGTGAGCTCCGCGCCCCCGGCGCGGCCGGCGCCGAAGTCGCTGCAGTCGAGCTCGGTGAGGTGATCGCCGGCAACGCGGCGGGGCGGGTCGATCACGACCAGGTCACCCTGTGTGACCTGACCGGGACCGGCGCACAGGACACTGCCATCGCGTCACTGGTCATGGCGCGCGCCCGCCACGCGTCAGTCGGGCGACCCATCGAAGCCTGAGTTCTCCGACCGTAGGCCATCGACGAGATCTTGTGCCTATCGCAACTTCTATTTTCTTGCCATGAGATTTCTATTTTCCGCAGTTCCATCAGATCGCGACGACGCGAAGCGGTGTGTGCAGGGCGATCTGAGAAAAGTCGCGGTCGCGGTGGAGAACGGGAAGATCGAGCCGAATGGCGGCCGCGGCTATCAGCGCGTCGATCTGTGATCGGACGGTAACACCCCGCCAACGGAGTTCTCGGTAGATCGTCGCGGCGTCGAGCCAGTCCAATCTCGGGAACAGAGGCTCAAGATGCTGCGCCTCCAACAACCTCTGCGTGCGTGCGAACGTGTCGCGGTTCGCGCCGACCATCACCTCCAGGAGGATCGGATCGATCACGACTGCTTCCCGTTCGGAGATGGCGCTTCTCAGGCGCACAGCTTGGGAGGATCCCGTTCCCTTCAAGAAGTCGATCCAAACGGATGTGTCAGCTATCAGCACCGCTGTGCCAATCACCGATCCTGTCCGCGCGCATCTCCTCGAGATCCCCCTCCCAGCCGACGCCCTCCATGGCGAGCTGCTCGTCCAGAACCATCGGTTCGCCCCCGACGAGGCGTTCCAGAGCGAAGTGGACCGCCTGTCGCTTGGTGCTCAATCCGAAGGTCCGCATTGCTTGCTCAACGAGTTCGTCATTCAGATCAATGTTCGTACGGGTCATGGCGCAATGATACACATTGATGTGTATTTCATCCACCGAGTCTGGCGAAGGGCGCTGGTCACGGCACTGTTGAATCTGGGCTTTCCATCAAGGCGAATCCGTCGACGCCCGCCTCCGATCATCTCGGATCAGCGGAAGAATCCGCCCGCTACAACATGGTCCTCACCAGTGACGTAACTCGCGTGGCTGCTGGCGAGATAAAGCACCGCGGGAACCAGTTCGTGGGGATCACCGACGCGTTTCATCTCGTTGTTCTCAGCCGCGAACTCGTAGAAACCCGGGATGGCCTCGGCCAGCTGGTCCATCATCGGCGTACGGAACGGACCCGGGCTGACCGCGTTGACCCGAATCCCCGAACCAGCATGCTGCATCGCCAGCGACTGGGTGAAACTCAACAACGCTGCCTTGCTGGCGCCGTAAACCGAGACCGGGAAAGCGCCGCGGTAGGCCCCGACCGTGGTGATGTTGACGATGCTGCCGGATCCGGCCTCGACCATCCTGGGAATCATCAATTCGCTCATGCGGACCGGCCCCCACACGTTGGTGTCGAACACCCTGCGGTAAGTTTCGTGTTCGAGCGGCTCGAAATCCGGGCCGGGGTTGAGTCCCGCGTTGTTCACCAGAACCGACACCGCGCCAAGCTCCGTATGAACCCGTTCACAACAGGCGACGATCGCGTCATCGTCGCTCATATCGCAGGCGATCGCCACCGGGCGTGAGATCTCGTAGGTGGCCGCCATCTCGGAAGCCGCCTCCTCGCAGTCCTGTTGAGAGCGCGACGTGAGTACGAGCCGCGCCCCCCACCGGGCGAAGCCCTCGGCGATGGCGCGGCCCAAACCTCTCGTTGCACCCGTGACGACCACAACTTGATCGGCGAACTCGCTGTACATGACTTGCTCCTCTCGTTCGAGCTTTTTTCTGCTCATGACGAATCAACTGATCAACTCGGCCAGATCGAGGTCGATCTGCGCTGCCTGGCAACGCCTGACAACCGTCTTCCACATGTCGAGCGCACGAGGGTTCGACATGTCGAGGTTGGCCATCACGAACACCGGCGTGATCCACGCATACAGGGCACCGCAGCGGTAGTGGAAGCGTGCGTCTTCCAAGGTGTAACCGCGCACTCCCCCCGCGGCCAGTTCTTCCACGTAGACCCCGAGCAGATCCTCCTCATGGTCGCGGCGCACCTCGGTGTCGAGGCTCTGGGTAAGGAAGTAGCCCAAGTCGTAGCCCGGATTGGCTCGGCTGACCGTCTGAAAGTCGATCATTCGCACCGGCGGCGCAGCAGCAACGGGACCGGCCGCCGCGGGAAAATACAGGTTGTCGAGCCGGAAGTCGAAATGGATGAGCGTGTTCGGCGGTTCAGCCAACAAGTCCAGCAGACGCCCGCCGTGGTCGGCGATCGTGTCGGTGATCAGCGCATTGGCCGGATCGAGCAGATCCCCAAACTTGCTGCGGAACGCGTCGATCGACATGCGGTACAGGTCCGAACCCATCGAGTTGCCCTCGAAGTTGATCGCCGGCAGCCAATCAAAGTCAACAAGCTGGGGAGACTCCCAGAAGCGGGCATGGAGCGCGGCCATCGTCCGCAACGCGTTCTCGGCATCGGCCGCATCACATCCAGCCTGCTGATCCCCGAAGCGGCCTCCCTCGAAATTCTCGATCAACAAGACGTGAACGCCCTCATCGGGCTCTTCGATCACAAGGTGAACCGCAGGAACCCGATCGCCGAGTTGATGAGCCGCATGCTGGAAGAACCGGCCCTCGCGTTCATACAGTCTCGCCGAAGCGAGCATCTCGCGCACACCGGCGTCGTCGACGGGAATCTTGATCACCACGGATCGAGGTATGCTCCCCGGGTCACCGGAGAAATCAAGGTCGAGCTGTGCGACCTCGCACATCCAGCCCGATCCATCGCCCAGCGCCGTTGAAGCGGCGACCCGAGCCCGTGACCGCCTCGGCAGCGCCCCCGCGGCAACCAGCGCCTCGGTGAGCCACGCATCGTCGATGTCTGCAACCGTCGCCGGTGGACTCAAATAGGTGCTCATTCGGGTTTCCATTCGTATCCGGGGGTGGATCCGGCCATCGAACCACCATCGATCGTGAACTCGCCGCCGGCCACATACGAGCTTTCGTCAGACGCCAAGAACAGTGCCAGTTGTGCCACCTCCTCGGGTGCTCCCGCCCGGCCCAGCGGTAAGTGAGCGAAACGCGGCTCTTCAGAGCCGGCCTTCGCAGCCGGCAACATGTCGGTGTCTATCGGGCCTGGAAAGACGGCGTTGACGCGCACGCCGAAGCGTCCCCATTCCACTGCTGCGGTGCGGGTGAGACCCCGCAATGCCCACTTCGACGAACCATAGGAACCCATGTAGGGCATCCCGCTCAACGCCGAAGTCGACGCCACATTGACTATCGATCCACCGCCACCGGTTCGCATCAGGGGAAGTGCAGCCTGCATCCCCAAGAATGCTCCGATCAGATTCACGTCGAGCATCGATTGCAGCCCGTCGACGGTCTCATGTGCCAGGGGACGGATCCGCAGCGCACCGGCGTTGTTGACCAGAACATCGAGCCGACCCAACGCCTCAGCAGGCGACATCGCCTGCCGCCAGTCCTGCTCGGACGTCACGTCGAGCTTCACAGCCTCCGCTCGATCACCCAACGGAGCGGCCACCGCCTTCGCCTCATCAACCAGCACATCTCCAAGAATCACGCGGGCGCCCTCCGCCACAAACAGCTTCGCTGCCGCCGCTCCCTGGCCGCGGGCCGCGCCAGAGATCAAAACCACTTTCTTGTCGAGTCGGCCGGTCATGACGCAGCCCGCACGTCTGGAGACCCGACACGCTCACGGTCTGCACCGTTGCGCAGACGAGGGATCACGTGGTCGGCGATGTTGCGGATCGTCTCCAACTGCGCCTGCTGGGGGACGGTGCCCATCTGACACAAGAACATGATCTCGTCGGCTCCCGCCGCGACCAGCCTCTTCACGTAACCGAGGCAGTCGTCGACCGTGCCGTAGCCGTGGTTGGGGTTGCGCAGAGCCATGGCCGGATCCGACAAGTCGACTCGGACCTGCTCAGAACCGATCGACGCCTCGACCACCGCGGAACCGTCGGTCACCGTGTCCGCCGCTTCAACCCACGACGCCGGGTCGGGCAGCGGCGTCGCACCGTTGCTCCCCCAATGACCGATCGACTCCAGAAAGAACCTCTGGCCCCGGATCCCCAGGCGGCGAGCCTCCGCCCCATCATCGAGAACGATCGCGGGGCACAGAGCAGACAGGTGTTCAGTGGGCCGGCTGCCCACCTGCTCGGCCGGGTCGCGACCGGCGAAAGCCTGGCGATACACCCGGTTCTTCTCCGCCACCTGGTCCGGGCCGCCGAAACCGAGCACCAGCGCGCCGATACCGCGACGACCGGCGTCGCTGAGCGTGTCGGTGTGGGTACAGGCCTGATACAGCGGCGGATGCGGTACCTGCAACGGCTTGGGATGGATCTCCCGGGGCGGCACATCGATGAACTCCCCGCGGTGCTCCACGACGTCCTCGGTCCAGAAGCGGGGAACCAGACGCATCGCCTCGTCGATCATGGGCGGAAGGTCGGCCTTTCGGTAGCCGAACGTGCCCGCCTCCTGCTCGGTGCCTCCCTTGCCGAATCCGACATGCAGGCGACCCCCCGACAAGA
Source organism: Acidimicrobiales bacterium (assembly GCA_965116485.1). Taxonomy (GTDB): domain Bacteria; phylum Actinomycetota; class Acidimicrobiia; order Acidimicrobiales; family Aldehydirespiratoraceae; genus VXYK01. The sequence goes on along the minus strand of OZ220692.1, from coordinate 596,217 downwards.
TGTCGAGGGTGGCGCAGCGCTCGGCCACCTTCACTGGATGGTTCAACTTGGGCGGCAGGCAGATCACTCCGTGACCGATCCCGATGCGCTTGGTCGCGCCGGCCACATAGGCCAGGAAAGTCTCAGGCGCCGACATGTGCGCATACATCGTCAGCGCAGTGTGCTCGACCGCCCACACGACGTCGAACCCGCACTCCTCGGCCAGCAGAACCTGCTCTACGGTCTCCTCGAACACCCGGTGATCACCCGCTCGGGTCGGGTCCGCGGTCTGAGCCTCATAGATGAGCGAGAACTTCATGCTCCCCATTATGTGGCCGTTGGCCACACTTGTCAACCCCTAATGTGGCCAACGGCTACACTCACTGTTAGTCTCCTGGGAGTGCCAGCGGCGCCAGAGCCCAAGCCCACCGGGCGTGACGAGATAATCTCAGTTTCACTCGACGCCGCAGAACGCCTGTACGGGCGCCACGGCCTGGCAAACGTGTCGCTGAGGGCCATCGCCGAGGAGGCCGGGGTCACCTACAGCCTCCTCAACCGCCACCTGGGCACCAAAGAACAGATCCTCGAAACGCTGCTGATCCGCAGCGAACAACGCTGGCGCGACAGAGTCGCCGGCATGGACCTCACCGAGACGCTCGGCGAGCTGCTGGGACCGGACCCAGACGCAGGCTCATACCTGCGGATGCTCGCCAATTCCCTGCTCAGCAGCCACGGAACCCCACCGGAAGGCCACCTGGCCCACTCCGAAATGCACCATCTGGTCTCGCTGGCCGAGAAGGCCGACCTGCCCGACGGCATCGACCCCGCAACCGCGACCGCAGCCGCGCTGGCGCTGATCTTCGGCTGGCGTTTCTTCAACCCCTACATCGTGGCCGCGCTGAAGCTCCCCGACGCCACAGCCACCAACGAACTGCACACCGCCATACACCGCCTCCTGACCGTCCCCTAGAGCGCGCGCAAATAGGCAAGCCTTCGAGTTGCAGCCCGTTGTTTCCCGCTCTTGGTTCGCTGCGCTCCATTCCCCGCTCTTGTTCGCTGCGCTGCATTTCCCGCTCTTGTTCGCTGCGCTGCATTTCCCGCTCTTGTTCGCTGCGCTGCATTTCCCGCTCTTGTTCGCTGCGCTGCATTTCCCGCTCTTGTTCGCTGCGCTGCATTTCCCGCTCTTGTTCGCTGCGCTCACCGGGCCGCTCGGGCCACGGGCGGGCCGCTCGGGCCGCGGGCGGGCCGCTCGGGCCGCGGGCGGGCCGCTCGGGCCGCGGCCCCGCAAATCAAGCCGTTCGCACTCGGAAATCCTCTGCCTATTTGCGGGGCCTCTTAGCAGGTTCTGCAACGCCCGATCACGGATCGGGGTACGGTCTGCGGCATGTGCGGTCGCTTCGTCTCCAACACCCCGCCCGATGAGCTGGCACGGTTCCTGCGAGCGAAAGCGCCGGACCCGGGGGTGGCCCTGGACCCCAGCTACAACATCGCTCCCACCCAGCTGGTACACGCAGCACGTGAGACCGGCGGTGAACGTCGACTCGACATACTGCGCTGGGGGCTGGTGCCGTTCTGGGCCAAGGACCCCAGGATCGGCGCACGCATGATCAACGCCCGCGCCGAGACCGCCGCCACCAAGAACGCCTTCCGCAACTCGCTCGCCAAACGGCGCTGCATCATCGGCGCCGACGGGTTCTACGAATGGCAGCGCATCGTCGACTCCAAGGGCTCCAAACGCAAACAACCCATGTTCATCAGCCACGCTGACTCAGAACCGTTCGCTTTCGCCGGGTTGTGGGAGATATGGCGCGACCGGGACCACCTCGACGCCGACGGGCAACCCCTCGAAGTACACTCCTGCACGATCCTCACCTGTGCTGCCAACGAAGCGGTCGCGCAGATACATGACCGCATGCCGGTGATCCTGCCGAGCGACTCCTGGGACTTCTGGCTCGACCCGGACAACACCGACGTCACCGCCACAGCCGAACTGCTGGTGCCGGCCCCTTCGGATCTGATACACGCACATCCAGTGTCGACCGACGTCAACAACGTCCGCAACGACGGTCCCCACCTGATCGACCGTCTAGAAACACCGTGAGATCTCGTGTCGGTCGCAGATCTGGCGTGTGTCGCGGTGCGGTAGCTTTAACTGATGCGCTCACCGAAGTGGCAGGCAACAGCGATTGTCATCGCCGCGGTGCCGGCACTCGACCAACTCTCCAAGGAATGGGCGATCAATCGGCTGAGCGGAGGCCGGATCATCAAGATCCTCCCGACGCTCGAACTCGACCTCACCTACAACAGCGGCTTCTCGTTCGGGACCGGCGCAGGCCACGGACCCCTGGTCGGCGCACTGGTGATCGCCCTGTGCGGATTCATCGGCTGGCGGCTGTGGATCGAGACCCGCACCGCCCGCGCCGCGATACTCGCAGCGATCCTCGGAGGCGCGCTCGGCAACCTCATCGACCGGGTGCTGCGGGCCGACGACGGTCTGCTCTCGGGCGAAGTCGTCGACTTCATCGACGTCACCTGGTACGCGGTTTTCAATGTCGCCGACACGTTCGTCGTGTGCGGTTGTATTGTGCTTGTGCTCTACGAATTGCGGCATCGCTCCGACGCCGCCGAACCGCCATCGAGCGAAGAATCATCTTGACAGTCCACACCCCCACCGGAACCGAACAACCCGCCACCCGCAAGGCGGTGCTCAAACATCGCCGGGGCAGCCGCTGGATGCACTGGATCAACTTTCCGCTGATCGTCATCATGGTCTGGAGCGGCCTTCGCATCTACTGGGCAGAAGACGTTTACGCCTTCGGAATACTCGGCTGGGAATGGTTCAAGTTCTTCCCCGAGAGCTTCTACGAGTCACTCCAACTGAACCGACGACTCGCCCGCGGCCTGGCGTTCCACTTCAACTTCGCCTGGCTGTTCACGATCAACGGTCTCGCCTTCGTCATCTACACCTGGCGTACCGGCGAGTGGCGCGAACTCGCACCCAACAAACGGTCGCTGCGCGGTTCGCTCGACGTCCTGCTGCACGACCTGCGGATACGCAAAGACGAACCACCGAAACGTGGGCGCTACAACGAAGCTCAACGGCTCACCTACACGCTGGTGATCCTGCTCGGTGCTCTGGCCGTCCTCAGCGGCTTCGCAATATTCAAACCGACCCAGGTCTTCCCGTTGACCTGGATACTCGGCGGCTACACGTCTGCCCGGGTCATCCACTTCGCGGTGACCATCGCTTTCATGCTCTTCTTCGTCGTTCACATCCTGCAGGTGGCGCGAGCCGGTTGGCGCAACTTCACCAGCATGGTCACCGGCTATGAACTCGTCGACATTCAACCCGACGAACCCGCAGGGCCAGCCGAACCCCCAGAGTCCACAGCGTCCCCGGAATCGGCGGACCCCCCAGAGTCCACAGAGGAGTCGGTCTATGTCTGAGGAACCAGAGATCTCGGTTGAGGCCTACCGGCTCCGGTCCCGCCGTTCGCTGTTGACCGGAGCCGCAGCCGCCCTGGCCGGGCTGTTCGGCTGGCGCTGGGTGCAGACCCAACCCGAAACCAACAACATTCCCGGCGTTCTGCGCAGCGGGCACGAACTCAACGAATCGCTGTGGACCAAACTGTTCAGAGACGACCACCAGGCCCGCACCTTCGACCGCGAGGCCGCCTCGATCCTGCGTCTCAACGGCCGGCTCGGTTTGAGATCAGAGATCGACCTCGACAACTGGCAGCTCACCGTCAAAGGACCCGACGGCAACCAACTCGGCACGCACGTGCTCGACGACATCAAACGGCTCCCCTACCACGAGATGACCATCGAGCATAAGTGCATCGAAGGCTGGGCCCAGATCACCAACTGGGGCGGCGCCCGTTTCAGCGACTTCATGCAGCTCTACGAGAACCAGCTTCCCGACAACATCAGCCATGTGTACCTCGAGACCCCCGACGGCCGGTACTACGTGAGCGTCGACATCCAGACGATGCGCCACAAACAGACGCTGCTCGCCTACGACAACCTCGGAGAGCCGATCGACGAACTCCACGGCGCTCCGCTGCGACTGGCGACCCCGCTCAAATACGGGATCAAACAACTCAAACGGATCGGCGAGATCCAATTCCTGACCGAGCCGGGCGGCGACTACTGGGGCGAGCGCGGCTACGACTGGTACGCCGGACTCTGAGCCTGTGGAGATTGCCGACTACCCGACCGACGAAGCCCTGATGGGGATCGCCATCGACGAAGCTCGTCTGGCAATCACCCACGGAGACGTGCCGGTGGGAGCGCTGGTTGTCGTGAACGGCCGGATCATCGCCCGTCGCCACAACGAACGAGAAGCCATAAACGACCCGACCGCCCACGCAGAACTGCTCGCCGTGCAGGACGCCGCCCGGGCTCTCGACTCCTGGCGGCTCGACGGCGCCACTGTCGTGAGCACCCTCGAACCGTGCTGCATGTGCGCCGGTGCGCTGCAACAGGCCCGCGTCGCCCGAGTCGTCTACGGCGCGGCGGACCTCAAAGCCGGCGCCTGCGGTTCGCTTTACAGCATCGGCAGCGATCCCCGACTCAACCACGAATTCGTCACGCGCCACGGAGTACGAGCCGAAGAATGCGCTGCGCTGCTCAGCGACTTCTTCGCCACCCGTCGTGCCGCCGCATCCGACAGCACCGACACACCCCGTAGCACCGACCGTGGCTGAGACGGCACGGTCGCTGTGGCTCGATGAACTCGCCACGTTCGGCGCTGCGCTGCCGACCCGTGCCGCGTTGCAGGGCGATCATGAAGTCGACGTGGCAATCGTCGGAGGCGGGTTCACCGGCCTGTGGACCGCCTACTACCTGGCTCGACGAGACCCGTCGCTGACCGTGCTGGTGATCGAGAAGACCCATGTCGGATTCGGTGCTTCGGGGCGCAACGGTGGCTGGGTTGTCGGTGAACTCGCCGCCGGCATCGAAAAATACGCCGAACGCAGCGGCCTCGAAGGGTCACTCCGACTGACCAGAGCGATTTTCGACGCGGTCGACGAGGTGGGACGAATAGTCGACGCCGAGGCGATCGACTGCGGGTTCGCCAAAGGGGGCGTGGTTCGCATGGCCCGCAACCAGCCTCAACTCCAGCGCCAGATCGAAGAGGTCGCCCACCACCACAGACTCGGCATCACAGACGACCAGATCCGCCTGCTCGACAAGCAAGAAACCGAGGCGATCGTCAACGCCACCAACATCCTCGGCGGCATCATGTTCGCGCCCTGCGCCGCGGTCGATCCGGCCCGGTTGGTGCTGGGCCTCGCCGCAGCCTGCGAAGAGGCGGGCGTCACAATCGTGGAACGGACCGCAGCCACCGCAGTCGAGCCGCGTCGAGTCGTCACCGAGACCGGAACGATCAGCGCCTCGGTCGTCGTACAGGCAACAGAGGCGTACACCCGGGACCTCAAGGGCCAACGACGACGACTCGCACCGTTCTACTCGCGGATGATCGCAACCGAACCCCTGAGCGAAGACATGCTCGCCCAGATCGGACTGGTCGACCGCCCGACCTTTGCCGACGACCGGCACATGGTCATCTACGGCCAACGAACCAGCGACGGGCGGATCGCCTTCGGAGGCAGAGGGGTGCCCTACCTGTACGGATCGAGGATCAAGCCGTCGATGGAGGTGCGCCCGGATTCACACCGCCTGGTACACGAAGCCTTGGTCGACCTGTTCCCGATCCTCGCCGACACCAAGATCACCCACCAATGGGGCGGGGTGCTCGGCGTGCCGCGGAACTGGACGCCTTTCATCGACTACGACCGGGCCAACGGCATCGCCACCGCCGGCGGCTATGTCGGTGAGGGGGTGGCTGCGGCCAACCTCGCCGGTCGGACCCTCGCCGACCTGATCACCGACACCGACTCCGAGCGAGCCGACCTGCCGTGGGTGGCGCCGGCAGGCCGCCGTTGGGAGCCGGAACCCCTGAGGTGGCTCGGTGTGCGCGGCAGCCGCCGGATCATGTCCAGAGCCGACGACATTGAGAATCGCCGCGGCAGTGAGGCCCGAACAGCTATGGCGGTCAGCCGCTGGCTCCGAGGCTCTTGAGTGCCGCTCGGTTGAACCGCCGACGCTGGCGTCACTCCCGGAAGTCCGGGTTGTGCCACACGATCAGGACCGAGTTGTTGTCGACGGTCGGATCCTCCAGATAACCGGGCAGAGCGCCATGGGCAACGAATCCGTTGCTGAGCTGAAAGCTCAGAGTCGGATCGTGGAGCTCGCCCGCCACCACCTTGTCGATGTAGGTGTCCGCGCTCATGTCGTGAAGGTGATCGGCGTAACCGGGAAGGACTCCCCCGGCGACGATCCCCCGCTTGTTGAGCCGACGGACGCAGTCTTTGCGCAGCTCATAGAGCCGACGACCGATCCCTCGACCGCGGTACTCCGGGTACACGGAGATATCGGTGCCGTAGTACCACGGATTGTTGATGTCGTGGTTCGACACGCCGTCTTCACCACAGACGTCGGCAAGCGAATGCTCGGTGTGCTCGAAATCGAACTCGACGAGAATGCCCAGGCCCATGCCGATCGGTCGCCCGTTGTCGAGAACCACGAAGTTGCCCTCCGGGAACGTCCGCGCCAGAAGCTCCAACTCGGCCGCGTTGTACAGATCGGCCGGATCGATGGTCGAGAACACAGACAGCTCGAGTTCTTCAAGCGCCTCGGCATACTCAGCCGAAAGGTGGACGAACTCCAAATCACTCATCGTCGCCGCGTTCCATCTGAACAAACCACCCGGATCACGCCGGGAACTCGACGTGCTGAAACTCGTTCATGGAAGGAAGCCCCCAAACAGCCCAGAAGTCCTTCGTTTTCGGACGCATCACAACAGCACCGGAGGACTCGACATGGTAGGGGTCGACCGCAACCTGACAGACCGCCGAATCACGGGTCAGCGCCATCAGATCCTGCTCGGTGACAGCCTCACAGTCGAGTCGCCGCTGCGCAGCATGAAGTCGGCTCTTCGAGTTCCGGTCGAGATCACTAGGTCGGTGTGCCTCCACCGCGGCCGCAGAGTCCGCGAGCGCATGGTTGGTGTGGGCGACCGGATCCGCGGCGAGCGCGCTCACCGGACGGGCGCTGGGCATGGCCTCGATGTTGTAGCCCACACCCTCGGCGTCGAACACCAGAAAGTTGTGTCCGCCTGCCAGGTCGGCTTCGAGGATCGCTTCACGAGCGGCATCCGCGCAGGACTGTTCGAGAGCATCACGCACAACCTGAGTCCAGACCACACCCGGCGTGCCGTCGGTGGCGGTGAGGTTGTTGATGCCGACGCAGACACCGAGCTCGTTCATGCCGATCTGACCCAGCGCTCCCGTGGTGGTGAACACCAGGGCCCGCGGAGCGTCATCGGGTTTGATCCGCAGCAGAATCACGTAGTCGGTGGCGCCGGCATGCATGTCCCAGGTCTGGGCCAGAAAACCCGACCCGTCCCCACGATGGTCCGGAACAATCACCGCGGTGCAGTCATCATCAACAACAGTGTTCGGGTGAGATCCGCCGACCACCGCCCGAACCGTGTCCACGAAATCCGTGAAACCACCCACGACCACCGCCTCGGCTGCAGAAATCCCCGCAGCGTCAGCCATCGTCAACATCTCGGCATAGAGCCGCGGCGAATGCCGTTCATGGGCCGGAAGCATCGACTCCGCTAAATCGAGCACATCACCCCGCTCCATAGGCCCGCCCGACCACAGACCTTCGGCTACCAGATCAACACGTTCCGCGGTGTACCGGCGGATCTCCTCGCCGAATCCGTGCCCGTGCGCGAAACCCATCGCCTCGGGCGTTCCCTCAAGGTCGACGATACGAATGGGAGGCCGCTGCACGAACCTATTGTGAACTACGCATACGAAAGCCACAAGCGAAATAGTCAACTAATCCGGTTGCGCTGAACCCGAATTTGATGTTGAATCCGTCTTACGGGGTGAATCGTCCAACCGAGGGGGCTGACGAATGACGTCATCGGCGAACGTAGAACTCGCGCTTCAAGCAGACCGGCACCTCTGGGGTCATTTCTCCTCGCTGGGTCGCAGCATCGACGGCATGCCGATCATCGAACGCGGCGAGGGCTGCTACATCTGGGACAACCACGGCAAACGCTTCCTCGACGGACTGGCCGGTCTCTACGCAACCCAGGTCGGCTACGGCCGGGTCGAACTCGCCAAAGCCGCCGGTGCCCAGGCCGAAAAACTCAGCTTCTTCCCCATCTGGACCTACGCCCACCCGATGGCCATCGAACTGGCTGCCCGCCTCGCCTCGATCTCGCCGGGCGATCTCAATCGGGTGTTCTTCACCAGCGGCGGTTCCGAAGCCGTCGAATCGGCCTGGAAACTGGCCCGCCAATACTTCAAGCTCATCGGCCAACCGTTGAGGACCAAAGTCATCAGCCGAGACCTCAGCTACCACGGCACCAGCATGGGCGCCCTGTCGATCACCGGTCTGGCATCGGTCAAAGGCCCCTTCGAGCCCCTGGTGCCCGGTGCGGTCAAGGTCACCAACACCAACTCCTACCGCAAACCCGACTGGGTCACCGACGACAGCTACTTCGCCGAGGAGATCGAGCAGGCCATCCTGCGCGAAGGACCCGAAACCATCGCCGCGGTCTTCCTGGAACCAGTGCAGAACGCAGGCGGCTGCATCACCCCGCCCGACGGATACTTCCAACGGGTGCGCGAGATCTGCGACACGCACGGCGTGCTGCTGGTCAGCGATGAGGTCATCTGCGCCTACGGACGCCTCGGCGCCATGTTCGGCTCGGAGCGGCTCGGCTACGTTCCCGACATCATCACCAGCGCCAAAGGCCTCACCTCGGGCTACGCGCCCCTCGGAGCGATGCTGGTCAGCGACCGGATCGCCGAGCCCTTCGTCGATACCGACGAGCAGTTCCTGCACGGTTACACCTTCGCCGGTCATCCGGTGTGCTGCGCGGTGGCGCTCGCCAACCTCGACATCTTCGAATCCGAAGACCTGCTCGCCAACGTCAACGCCAACGAAGCCGTGTTCCGTGCCGCCCTTGATGATCTCAGCGACCTGCCGATCGTCGGCGACGTGCGCGGGATGGGTTATTTCTACGGCATTGAGCTGGTCAAGGACCAAGCAACCAAAGAGACCTTCAGCGACGACGAGGCACACCATCTGCTGCGTGGCTTCCTGAGCCATCGGATGGCCGAACTGGGCCTCATCTGTCGCGCCGACAGTCGCGGTGACCCGGTGATCCAACTGGCACCCCCCCTGATCGCCGGACCACCCGAGTTCGATCGCATCAACAGCGTGCTGCGCCAGGCTCTCACCGAGGCCATGGCAGAGTTGGAGACGCTGAGCGGGAGAACACCGTGACAGTGCAGGTCGACCTCGACGACACCGACAAGGTGATCATCCGCGAGCTGCAGGTGGACGGGCGGATGTCCTACAGCCGCCTCGCCCCGCTCGTCGGGCTGTCGGAAGCCGCGGTGCGGCAACGGGTCAACCGCCTGCAAGCCCGCAACGTCGTGCAGATCGTGGCAGTCACCGACCCGATGTCGCTGGGCTACTCGATGCAAGCCATGCTCGGCGTCAAAGTCGGCTCGGAAGTCGCCGGCACCGCAGAGAAGATCAGCCAGATCGCGTCGGTCGACTACACCGTCATCACCGCGGGCCGCTACGACGTGCTCGCCGAAGCAGTGTGTACCGACAACGAGCATCTGCTCGAGGTGAGCAACCAGGTGCGCCGCGTGGACGGCGTGCTCGACGTGGAAGTGATGACCTACCTGCGCATGGTGCAACAGAACTACGACTGGGGCACCGCATGACCGCAGCCGTGGAGATCGCAGGCATCACCAAGCGGTTCGGCGATGTGGTCGCCGTCGACAACATCGACCTGACCATCGCCGACGGTGAGTTCTTCGCGTTGCTCGGCCCCTCCGGATGCGGCAAAACCACCACACTGCGGATGATCGCCGGCCTCGAGTTCCCCACCCAGGGAAGCCTGAAGATCTTCGGCGACGAGGTCGGGACGCTCCCACCCAACAAACGCCCGGTCAACACCGTCTTCCAGAACTACGCCCTGTTCCCCCACTTCAACGCTCTCGACAACGTCGCCTTCGGGCTGAAGATGCAGGGAGTCGACAAGTCGACCGCCCGCAAGAGAGCGCTTGAGACGATCGATCTGGTGCAACTCACCGGCATGGACGCACGCAAACCGTCGGAACTCTCCGGCGGTCAACAGCAACGGGTGGCGCTTGCGAGAGCGCTCGTGAACCAACCCAAAGTGCTGCTTCTTGATGAACCGCTCGGCGCGCTCGACCTCAAACTGCGCCAGGAGATGCAGGGAGAACTCAAGAACCTTCAACAGAACCTCGGCGTGAGCTTCGTGTTCGTCACCCACGACCAGGAGGAGGCGCTCACCATGAGCGACCGCATGGCGGTGATGAACGACGGCAAGCTCCTGCAGGTCGGGACCCCCGAAGAGATCTACGAACACCCCGCCAACCGGTTCGTCGCCGACTTCATCGGTCAGACCAACCTGCTCGAAGGAAGAGTCATCGACGCAGAGACCGTCTGCCTGGCCAACGGAGCACATGTGACGGGGATCAGCGACCTCCCCATGGGGACCGAGGTGGCGGTGAGCCTGCGACCCGAACGTGCCCACCTCGGCCCGCGCGACGAGACCCATTCCCGCCAAGCCGCAGTCGACGGTGTGGTCGAGTCGGTGACCTATCTGGGCAACGCCCGGGTCTACCACGTCCGTTTCGACTGGATGGTGATCGAAGTTCGAGAGGAGAACCGGCCAAGCGCAACGCTGCACGAACCGGGAACGCCGGTCTCCGTCTCGTGGGACCCGAGCGCAGTGTCGGTGGTGGCCGAGTAGTGACCGCCGTCAAACTCCCGTCCGACGCCGAAGCTGCGGTCGCCACACCGGAGTTTGAGGCAGCAGCAATCAGGCAGGAGTCACGACGCGGCTTCCTGCTGGCCATGCCCAGCTACGCATACCTGGTGCTGTTCTTCGCAGTGCCTTTGGTGATCGTGGTGGTGTACTCGTTCGCCACCCGCAACCGCTTCGGCGGAACCGACCTTTCAGGCTGGAACCTGGCGAGCTACTCACGTCTCAGCGAACCGATCGTTCGCGACATCCTGTTCCGGTCGCTGTGGCTGGCACTTCTGACCACGGTGATCTGCCTGGTCATCGCCTACCCGTTCGCCTACTACCTGGCAACCAGAACGCCGGTCGTGCGCAATCTGATGCTCGTGTTCGTGATGATCCCGTTCTGGACCAATTTCCTGGTCCGCAACTATGCGTGGAGGGTCATTCTCGGCAACGACGGCCCGTTCACCGACGTGACCGAGGCCATCGGCCTGGGCGAGCGAGAACTGCTCTTCAGCAAGACCGCAGTTGTTCTCGGCCTGGTGTACAGCTTCCTGCCGTTCATGATCCTGCCTCTCTACGCGGCGATCGAACGCATAGACAAACGCCTGCTCGAAGCCAGCCGGGACCTGTACGCCTCGGGTTGGCAGTCGTTTCGCAAGGTGCTGCTCCCGCTGTCGATGCCCGGCGTGATCGCCGGATCGATTCTGGTGTTCGTGCCGAGCCTCGGCGCTTACGTCACCCCCGACATCCTGGGTGGATCCAAGACCACACTGCTCGGCAGCTACATCGTCACCCAGTTCCTCACCGCTCGAAACTGGCCCTTCGGCGCGGCGCTGTCATTCGTGCTGATGGCAGTGATGCTCACCACCACGGTCGTGTACTTCCGCAAGGGAGGGCGCACCCTATGAGCAGGCTGTTGAAACCGAACGTGAACCGGACCGCCGCGAGCGCCGTCGAACCCCACGGTTGGACCAAGGGTGTCCTGCAGGCCAACGGCTGGCTGGTGTACGCCTTCTTCTACGCCCCGATCCTGCTGCTGGTGATCTTCTCGTTCAGCGACAGCCGCAATGTCGGCGTGTGGGGAGGGTTCACTCTCGACTGGTACGAGGGGTTCATCGACAGTCGGCAGACCCAGGCCGCGCTCTGGAACTCGGTCAAGATCGCCACGGTCTCCACCGTGGTCTCCGTGGTGCTCGGAACGATGTCGGCGCTGGCCCTCGAACGTTTCAAATTCCGCGGCAAGCAGGTCTTCGACGCTCTGCTCTACCTACCGATCATCATTCCCGACGTGACCATGGCAGTGATGATGCTCCTGTTCTTCGCAGAGTTCTTCGACGTCATCAACGCAATCTTCGGCACCGAACTCCGCAAGGGGTTCAGCTCGATCGCCCTGAGCCACATCGCCTTCAGCATCAGCTTCGTGTCTGTGGTCGTGCGCGCCCGCCTAGCCGGGATGAGCAGCCACCTCGAAGAGGCCGCCCTCGACCTCTACGCCACCCGCTGGCAGGCGTTCAGGTTCGTCACCTTCCCCCAGATCCTCCCCGGCATCCTCGGTGGAGCGTTGCTGGCGATGACCATCTCGCTCGACGACGTCGTCATCACCCAATTCGTCACCGGACCAGGCTGGACAACTCTGCCGGTGTATGTCTTCGGTCTCATTCGAAGAGGCGTCACACCACTCATCAACGCCGTGTCGGTGGTGATGTTGATGGCATCCATGACCCTCGTCGCGCTGTCGTTGCTCGTCGAACGCGTCCGCAACGTCGGCACCAACCAAAGGAGAGGTTTTTGACCAGCCTCAGCAACCCGGAAAAAAGATCACTAATTTGGGTCCCGCGCCCCCTTAAGGAGAGAACCATGAAGAACCTCACTTGGCTGCGAATACTCGCCGGCCTGTTGGCATTCACTCTGGTTGCCGCCGCCTGTGGCGACGACGACGAAGGCGCCGAACAGGCGTCATGCGAAGCCGGCGAGATCGACGGCAACCTCGCCATGTACAACTGGGCCGAGTACATCGACGAGGAGCAGCTCGCCGAGTTCGCCTCAGAACACGGCATCAGCTTCACGCTCGACACCTACGACTCGAACGAGGCCATGCAACCAATCGTCTCGGCCGGCGGGTCGGGATACGACGTCATCGTGCCGTCGGACTACATGGTGTCGATCCTGATCGACGCCGGGAGCATTCAGCCGCTCAACTTCGACGCCATCCCCAACGCCGCGAACATCTCCGCAGACTTCGAGGGGATCTACTACGACCCCGAAGGCGAGTTCTCCGTGCCCTACCAGTGGGGAACCACCGGTATCGGCGTGAACACAGCGGTCGTCGGCACAGACTTCCCCCGCTCCTGGGGCCTGATCTTCGATCCAGCCATATCGGGTGAGTTCGACGGCAAGATCCAGCTGCTCAACGACCCGCGCGAGACCATGGGCGCGGCTCTCAAATACCTCGGCTACTCGCTGAACACCACCAGCGAGGCCGAGCTTGAAGAGGCCACCGAACTCGTTTCGGCAACCGGTTCCCGACTTGCGGCGTTCAACACCGACTCAGCAGACGAGTTCCTGACCAGCGGTGAGACTGTCATCGCTCACGGCTACTCGGGTGACATGTTCGTACAGTACCTCGAGACCGACAACCCCGAGGACTACGTGTACTTCGTCCCCGAAGAGGGAGGCACTCGCTGGATCGACAACATGGCCATCCCGTTCGACGCACCACATCCCTGCACCGCCCACACCTTCATCGACTGGATGCTGTCGGCGGAACAGGGTGCAGCGCTGACCAACTGGAACTACTACGCCACGCCCAACGAAGCCGCCTTCGAACTGCTCGACCAAGAACTGCTCGACTTCATCGGCAATCCGGCGCTCTATGCAGGCGGGGTTGAATCACTCGAAGAGATCGAAGACACCGGCGACTTCGAGATCAACTACGCCGACGCCTTCACAGAGGCCAAGGGCTGACACAAACTCCCCTCGGTGATGTCATGGACGGAGCGTGTCCTCTACGCTCCGTCCATGACTCAACCTTTCCGCTTCGGCCTGCAACTTCACTCGCCCATCGATCAGCTGAGCTGGCTCGACTCTGCCCGCTACGCCGAGGATCAGGGCTATTCGTCGATTCTCATACCGGACCACTTCCACCATCAGTACGGCCCGATGACCGCGCTCGCCGCGGCGGCAGCGGTCACGACCGATCTCAAAGTCGGCGCCCTCGTTTTCGGCAACGACTACCGGCATCCGGTCACGTTGGCCAAAGAGATGGCAACACTCGACCAGATCTCGGAGGGTCGCTGCGAGTTCGGCCTCGGCGCCGGCTGGATGCGCACGGACTACGACCAGTCCGGGATGAGCTATGACCGGCCCGGACTGCGTATCGACCGGTTCCTCGAGAGCCTGGCGGTCATCAAAGGGTGCTGGGCGCAAGGGCCGTTCGACTTCGCCGGCGAGCACTACACGATCACCGGCTACGACGGTCATCCAAAACCGTGGACCGAGTCCGGGCCTCCGATCATCATCGGAGGGGGCGGTCCGCGAATGCTGGGCGTGGCGGCTGAGCAGGCCGACATTGTCGGCGTCACCGCGAACCTGCGCTCCGGGGAGGTCGGCGTCGACGCCATCGCGGATTCAATGCCGTCAGCCTATGACAGCAAGATTGCTCGTCTACGTGAGTGCGCCGGGAGTCGCCTCGACGAACTGGAGATCAGTTCGCTCACCATGAACACCACCGTCACCGACGACCGCGACGGAACTCTGGGTTTCTTCGCGGAGATGTTCAATTCTCCGGTCTCTGAGGTTGCCCAAACACCCGCTCTGCTGGTGGGTTCGGTTGAACAGATCACCGAGACCCTTCAGGAGCGGCGCGAACGCTGGGGTTTCAACTATGTGGTGGTGCAGCAGGACGGGGGGCAGGGCATGGAGCATTTCGGTAAGGTCGTCGCCGCGCTGTCCGGCACCTGATCTGGCCGGCACCTGATCTGGCCGGCACCTGATCTGGCCGGGGCCTCAGCGCAATCGCTCTGGGCAGCGAACTGTGCGACACTGACTAGGTGCTGATCTTGGCGCGTCACGGACGTACGGCAAGCAACGCCGAATCGCGCCTGCAGGGTGACTCCGACATACCGCTCGACGAAGTCGGCGAACTCCAGGCCAAGAACGCTGGAGCCTATATCCGCGACCGCTGGGACATCGACACGATCTTCACGACCTCGTTGCAACGCAGCCGGCAGACCGCAGTGCTGGCGGGCTTCTCGCCCGACATCCTTGAGGTTGACGATCGCTGGCGTGAACTCAGTTTCGGCGAGTTCGAAGGGCTCAAAGTCGAGGAGGTCGCACCGGATCTGGGCACGCGTTGGCGCGCCGACATCAACTACCGACCCGAGGGCGGTGAGTCGTTGCCGTCGCTGCACACCCGCGTTGCCGAGGCTTGCGCGGAGATGACCGAGCGGGCGGCCGACGAGAACATTCTGGTGGTGTCGCACGCGACACCGATCAAATCGGCGGTGATCTGGGCCACCGGCGGCGACCCGGCGATGATCCTCAAGTTGTGGGTCTACCCGGGGTCAGTATCGGTTCTCGACAACTGGGGCGGCAGCGCTGTACTGCTCGAGTTCAACCGCCACTTTCACACTTGACCGCCTGCCGGCAACCCCTCGGTTTCTACTCGCCCCACTGCTCTTGAAGCGTGGCGTATACGCCCTGGTCCCAGGAGAACTCCACCATGTTGCCGTCGGGATCGCGCAGCATCGTTATGTAACCGATCGGAGGCGGCATCATCGTGGGAGGCATCGCCAGACAACCGGCGTCTGCGGCGCTGGCCGCCATGTCGTCGACGCCTTCTTTGGTGGGCAGTTCCATACCGAGGTGGGCGAACGGGGCGAGTGTTGCGTGGGGGGCGCCGGCAAAGGGGTCTCTGCCCTCAAAAAACTGGGCGAGGACGAGGATGAAGGGGTTGTTCGTCTCTCCGGGCATTCCCAACCAGGCGCCGTACCCGTCGTCGTCTTCGCGCCGATCGATCAGTTCGAGAGGCGTGAACTCGGTGTACCACTCGATCGTGGCGTCGATGTCTTTGACCCGCAGGGCTACGTGTGTCCATCGAGGTTCGGCGGGGTGAAGTTGATAGGTCGATTCGGTCACGGCTGGCCTCCCGGCACCGAAACTAGCATGGTCAGTTGGTCTGACCAACAGCGCCGGAACCGACACGCGAACGACTGTGGTATCTTGGTCGGACCATTGAACCGAACCGACCAGACTCCGCTCTGGCAGTTGGGGGACACCAAGCGTGATACCAGACGATCATCCCTTCGAACCCATATCGCGCCAGACGGTCAGTTCCCAGATCCGGACCCAACTGCTGGAGAGAATCACCACCGGCGAACTCGCCCCGGGCGCCCGGATGCCCTCAGAGCGAGACCTCAGCGAACGCTTCCGGGTCGCTCGCACCTCGGTCCGGGAAGCCATGCAGGGCCTGGCGTCTCTCGGCGTCGTGGAGCGGCGAGGCAACCGGTCCTACGTCGCGGAGCATCTCCCCGAAGTAGTGGTCGCACCGGGCGGTACCGGCAACGGCAAATCCTTCGTCGCCGAGTTGTTCGAAACTCGTCGAGTGCTCGAAGTCCCGCTTTTCGAGATGGCCGCAGTGCGGGCGAGCGGCGAGGACCGCGAACGGGTAGCAGCGCTCGCAGCCCGTTTCAACGGATCCCTGGAGATCGGCAAGTTCCGACGCCTTGATCGTGAGTTTCACACCACCATCGCCGCCAGTTGCGACAACCCGCTGCTCATCGAGTTGTACGGCAAGGTGCTCGACCGGCTCTTCCGATCAATCGAGTTCTTCACGCTGTTGAGTTCAGAGGCCAACCAGGCCGAAGTCGCCCAAATCATCGCCGATTCATCCGACGGCCATCACGCGATCTCGGCCGCCTTCGTCGCCGGCGACGCTGCAGCAATGCGCCTCGCCGCCGAATCACACCTCGATCAGGTCGAAAACTCCATGATCGACAAACTCACCTGAGCTGTTGCTTGGCGGCGTTCGTCCAAGGTTCGTCTAGCCGGCACTGCACCCCATGGTCCGCCAACAAGCCGCAGTCGACAGCCCCGGCACCGTCTCTGCGGACTTTTCTCCGCACTCAAAAGCGGCATCCAAGAAAGCCGCAAGGCCACTTCGCCCCCGTAGCGTCTCCTCCACCGGTTGACCGCGGCTACGTGGCCACGGTTACCCTCATTTCCCCCAAAGACGTAACCCCGGCCGTTTGCCGAAGCAGGGACGGTTCCGGGGTTTTCACGAGTGAGGATACCGACTAATGCCCAACCCGTCAACGTTAGTCCCGCTGTCATCCGAGATCGACTCAGCACCGACCGGCTGAGGTCGTATCTCGAAGACAGTGACTACAACCTTAATCACGCTCTCGACCTCTACACCTGGAACGCTCAGGTGGCCGCGGCGTTCTTGGAGGACTTAGGCCGACTTGAGGTTGTCGTTCGCAATCGCTTCGACGAGGCTCTGACTGCGTCCGCTGAATCCGCCGGGCTATCACACCCCTGGTTTGACCACAGACCGCTGTTTCCTGGTCGCGGCAGCAGGCACGCACTCAAAGTGGTCGCCAAAGCGAGGCGACGGGCCACTAGAAACGGCAAGCTGCCCTTGGTTCAGAGCAAGGTGATCGTCGAGCTTGGATTCGGGTTTTGGCGCTTCCTATGCTCTGCCAACTATCACACGTCGCTGTGGGTTCCAGTACTCGCCGCACAGTTCCCCTACCACCCCGAAAACAGGAACGTTGTACAACTACGGACCGATGTGGAAATGCGGATGGACAGAATGCACTTTTTGCGGAACCGAGTTGCGCACCACGAACCGATACATCGCCGGGTTTTGACTGATGACGCCGCTTCCATCCTTGAACTCGCCCGATGGATCTGTTCCGACTACCACGCGTGGATGACAGAGCTGTCTCGCATCCCAAGGTTGCTCGCGGCCAGACCCTCCTGACATCAACGATCTCTAGTCGAACACTCCATGATCGACAAACTCAGTTGAGCTTTTGCTTGGAGATGTCGGCCCGAGGTTCGTCTAGCCGGAGTGGGTCCAGACGGCACGGCGTTTCTCGACGAAGGCCTTGGGCCACTCGGCGCCGTCACCTCGCGCCGCGTTGCGGGCCATCACGTCGATGGCCAACTCGTAGGCGTCGCCGGTCGACATGTCCATCTGGGCATAGAGCGTCTGCTTGCCGACACCTTTGGCGTAGCGGCTGCCCCGCGTCGCCCGCGTCAACAGGTCGAGCGTGGCGGATTCGAGTTCGTCAGCGGGCACCACACGGTTCACAAGCCCCCAGTCGAGCGCTGTGGCCGCGTCGATCGTGTCGCCGGTGAGCGCCAGTTCCACCGCCCGCTTTCGCCCCAGAGGCCGCGCCACCGCCACCATCGGCGTGTGGCAGAACAACCCGCCCTTACCGCCCGGCGTGGCGAAAGCAGCCTCCTCACTGGCCACGATCAGATCGGCGCTGGCGGCCAGTTGCGCACCGGCGGCCGTGGCCAGCGCATGAACCTGAGCGATCACCACCTGGGGGATCTCAACGATCGCGGTCATCGCGGATGTGCAGAGCGTGAACAGCCCTCTGAGCTCGTCCTCGTTCATCTTCGCCATCTCGCCGAGGTCATGTCCCGAGGAGAAGACAGGCCCGTTGGCGGCGAGCACGATGCCCGCCACGTCGCCGTCAGCGCCTGTGGTGCGCAACGCATCCT
This sequence comes from Acidimicrobiales bacterium, assembly GCA_965116485.1. GTDB lineage: Bacteria > Actinomycetota > Acidimicrobiia > Acidimicrobiales > Aldehydirespiratoraceae > VXYK01. The sequence continues at coordinate 577,622 of OZ220692.1, read as the reverse complement.
CGAGCTCCGCCAACATCTCCGACGACAGACAATTCCGCCGCTCGGGCTGATTGAGCGTGATCGTCACGTAAGCATCCTCACGCTTGTAGAGCAGATTGCGATAGTCCATAGATACCTTCAGTATAGATCGCGGTTGCCTCGGTGGCCCGCGAGCCAAGCCACCGCAACACGCTCGGCTTGAGTAACCACCGTTTCAAACGCACCCATGAGAGTATCGAACAGATGCTCGCACTATGTTTTACATATCATCAAATATCATAATTTATCCTCAAACGCTCCGACAGCCCTACTCCCAGAATTAGACCTCTATATATTAGATCTCTTAATCTCCTGAACTAGCCTGAACCCACGATCGCCATCGACCAGCCAACAGATCACGTACCCAGCTACTGCCAAGGACAGATCGAACCATGAATACCATCACACAGTGCCTTGGGGCCGAGGACTTCAGCCGCGACGCACACGCGCGCAGATACCGGGGCCAACTCCAGGACCACCCGCTTGCCTTCAAGCGTCTGTTCGAGTTGCTCAACGACCCGGCGAACGAACAACGCCTCATCGATGCCGAATCGTACGACAAACCCGCGCTAGCCGGCGTCGTCCGATTCATTGAGGACGACCCGGCTATTGCCACGGTGCTGGATGAGCCTTCAGGGTTTCGGTTTCGCCAGACCGTAGGGGTCGCGATCAAGTTGAAAATGGCCAAACTCGGATGGCAGAAGACCGGAAAGAAAGGGACTGTCACCGGCGCCCGTTACTTCGTCAAAGCTGAGCGCTATGCCAAACAAGATGAGACTGAGCGGGGATACACCTCAAAGGCGCTGGCCGCGTTGGAGGCCGTGGCTCAGATCGGCGACGAGCAGGAACAGGACGAAACCGGTCACACTCTCATGGCAGCCCTCAAAAAAACAAGGCACGAAGCAGGGCGCGTATTCTGAGATGTTGCTCGTACTCGACAGTGGTCCGCTCGGGTTGCTAAGCAACCCGGCACACAGCACCAGAGGTCAAGAAGTCAGAGAGTGGGCAGAGGCCCGCCTAACAGCAGGACACCGTTTCGTAGTGCCCGAGATTGCCGACTACGAAGTTCGCCGAGAACTACTACGCGCCAACAAGCAACAAGGTCTGAAGAGGCTCGATCAGCTCACCGCCGGTTTCGGATACCTGCCGTTGACAACGGGGATGATGCGAGACGCCGCCTCGTTGTGGGCCGACGCTCGGAATGCCGGGCGACCGACAGCTCACGATGCTGCTCTAGATGGAGATGTGATCCTCGCAGCACAGGCTCGAAACGCCCCAACGAGAATCCCCGCTGAAACCGTGGTGGTGGCCACTACAAATGCCGCTCACCTGAGCAGATACGTCGACGCTAGAGAATGGTCCGATATCTGACAGCCGCCAGATCCGGACATGGCTTGCCGTCTCGCACGTCCAACCGGCGTGGCTAATTCGCTTGCTAGCCCACGAACATTCAAGAATCGGACTCGCGTACCGAACTGGTCAGCAGTATCCCGCCTGCGAGAGCCACGTAGGGCCCAGACCCGAACACCGACCATCCGAAAGTCATGTTGCCCAGTACATTCGCTCCGGCAACAACAGCGATCGAGACGCCCGCGACCTGGATTAGCAACAAAACGAGCCTGTTATTGGTCGAGGAGTCCGGATTCGCAACCGCAACGAGTATCAGCGCGACCAACGCAAAGATGAGCACCGGAATCCCGTAGGAAACGTCAGGATCAACTCCGGTGAGCGGCGCACCGTCGACACCCGCCGAGTCGAGTCGCAGCCCAGTCAAGGGCACCCAGTCAAACATAACCGAAGCGAGGACAGCCAAAACCGCGCCAAGTCCCGCTCGAAAAAGGTTGGTGGTTTCCAGCTTTGCCTGGTCGACAGATTTGACAGCCACCACAACAGCCCCCACCAACGCAATTCCCGCACCCATCAACGAGATCCATGCTCCAGGGCCGAGATATCCCGAACTCGGTCGAACAAGAGAAAAGAAAACCGCCGTGACGCTGAGCGCACCCAGCGCCTTGCCAATGGTGACACCGATCGGCCAGTCCCAGAGCAGCAGCGACAACCCGAGAACGAAGACAGCCAACCCGGTGCCGAAGGTCGTACCGATACCAGTGATGTGGGGGAAGCCGTCGATGCCTGTGTCCAGCCAGCTGAGCAGGCTGGCCAGGACCATGATCGCCGCGCCCGCCTTGACCACGACACGACCGTTCATCGCTGACCTCGACGATGGGCCTTCGTCGCCACTGGGACTGGCGTCAGCAGATTCGTGAGATGACAAGTCCGAACCCGTGTCTGAGGACTCGTCGAGGTTCTCACCGCTCATGTTCGTGACAGCAGCAGGGTCGCCCCACCCTGCCGGCCGAACCACGACCGCCGCCGCTGACTATGCGGTGAACAATGCAATGAACAGTATGGTGCGTTGATGACTGAATCTGGCATGAGGGTCGTCGTGTTCGGTGCCACTAACCGGCTCGGACGACAGATCTGGCGCAAAGCGCTAGACGCCGGTCACCACGTAACCGTATACGGACCTTCGGCCAAGGAACTCGCCAAGGAGACACCGGCACTCAGAGCTTTCCAGGGTGACACAATCGACGCGGGCAGGATTCGTGGAGCGGTTTCCGGCCAGGACGCCGCCATAGTCTGTGTGGGCGCGGTCTGGAAGGGAGTTACGCCGGACGCGGCAACCGCGCGGATTGTTGAGGCAATGGAACGCCACGACGTCCGGCGCCTTGTCGTAACCACCTCAACCTTTGACGGACTCGAACAGAAATCCTCATTCTGGGGGCGGTTGCTACAAACATGGATCAATGCCAATACGGGGCGATACCACCGGGCTGTGCAGTCGGGCGACCATGTACCTCAAGAAGGACTTGTGAGAAGTAGTTCGCTCGATTGGACCATCGTGCGCGTTCCGGTCATCAACGATAGGGAACTTGGGTTTACGGAGCGCACCACCAACATCAGCCGTGAAGAAGCCGCAACCTTCCTGGTCCGCCAACTCGACGACGACAGCAGCATTCACAAGACTCTCACCGCCCGCGGTTCGCAATCTCCAACTGCCCCAGACGGCACTCCTCCGACCGACGTGGATGTGGCCCCGCCAACCGACGTCGCCCCACCACAAGAACCTCCCGCCAAGGGCAAGTTCGACGACTACCCGATCGACCCCAACTCCGAGAAAAAGGGGCGCTCTTGGCGGTCTCGCTGAGCACCACGATGTCGCCTACGAATAACCGGCTTCACCGGTGACCAGCTGAGCGGTGTGACAATATCTGGCATGGACTCAGCCACATCGTTCGTCAGCGGCACCTTGGAGGCTCGCACGATCATTGATCCGGACGTGTTGGACGACCCCTACCCGTTCTTCGAACGACTCCGCAAGGAGCACCCCGTGTGGCGGGTGCCAGGGCTCGACTTGGCTTTCGTAGCCTCACACGAGCACGTCCTAGACGCACTCCGACGGATAGACGACTTCTCCAGCCACCTTGACGTGCTGGTCATCACCGGCGAAGACGGCTCGCCTGCCTTGTTCCGCACGGACGAGCTCGGGGAGGGCACCACCACCCTGGCCACCGCCGATCCACCCGAGCACACCAAGCACCGCAGCGTGGTGTTCCCCGAACTGGTGGCCCGCCGCATGGAGGAGATGCGGCCCTACATCGAATCCATCGTCGCAGACCACATCACCGACGCCCGATCCCAAGGGACGCGGGTGGAGTGGGCCAACACGGTCGCCCATCCGATCCCTGCCCGGGTTGTCGGACACCTGATCGGGCTGCCCGACGAGGACTGGCCGGATGTGATGCGCTGGGCGCTGCAGGGCGGCCTGATGCTGGGCGGAATCCGCGATCGCGAAGCGATGACCGCTTTGAGGGTCGGGATGAGAGATGCCTCGCCTTATCTCGCAAAGAAGCTGGCCGAGGCCCGCAACGATCCAGGCAGCGACCTTGTCGGCGTGTGCGCCAAGGCGGTTGCCGCCGGCGACCTGAAGATGGCGGACGCCATCGGAACCCTCGTGGTTCTGCTCGGGGCGGGCGGCGAGTCGACCGCATCGCTGATCGGCAACGCCACACGGATGTTGGCCGAGAATCCCGAGCTCCAAGACCAGATCCGGGCTGACTACAACCTCATCGAGCCGTTCGTGGAGGAGGTCTTGAGGCTGGAGTCGCCATTTCGGGGCCACTATCGCCAGGTGAAGCGGGATTGCGAACTCGGCGGCGTAACCCTCAAAGCCGGTACGACTGTGATGCTCCTATGGGCCTCGGCGAACCGTGATCCCACCGAACACGATCGTCCGGACGAAGTGGTATTGAACCGCCGCATCCCGCGCAGCCATCTGGCCTTCGGCCGGGGCATCCATCACTGCGTGGGCGCTTCTCTGGCCCGCATGGAGACTCAATGCTCCGTCAAACAACTGCTTGAGGAGACCAGCTCCATCGCATTGGTCGACGACGACCCGCCCCAATGGGAGAGCAGCATGTTCGTACGTCGCCACGAACACCTCCCTCTGGACGTCTCCTGGAACTAGCGACCTTTCGAGAACTATCAAGCTTGGATGGCAGTCCTGGATCGATACTTGGTAACGGATGGCGCTTCACCAAGTATGCTGTGGCTTGTGAGCAACGTGCAGGAGTATCTGGTGTCGTCGTCGGGCCAAGTGTGTCTGCCCGCCAGCGTTCGGCATCGCTGGGACCTTGACGACGGAGGACCCGTTGACGTACTCGATCTCGGATTCGGTGTGCTCACGGTGCCCAAGGGCGAGGGGCGCCATCTGCTCGCCGACCTCCTTGGACGTGACGAGCACGCCGATTTCGTCCACAGCTTGGCCGACGATCCAGACCTTGCCACGACGTGAGTCGAACGGTCCTCGACGACCATCTCCTGCGCGACCTGCTGTCAGGCGAGGTGAGCGACGGGTTGGCGCAAGTGCTCGTCGATCACGAACCAGCAACAACCAATCTTTATTTCGTTCGACTGTGCCGAAGCGTTGTGGCGGCAACCGGCGGAACCCTCACCGGTTCGTGGCCCAGCAGTGCCCGTCGAGAGTTGGGACGACAACTCCTCAACCTTCAATCCGACATTGAGATAGTTCCGGTTCGCAACCTTGCTTACCGCATGGCCGAACTTGCCGACGCTCATCAACTCTCTACTCTCGGCGCAGAAGCCGTCGCGGCTTCCGAACACCTTTCTGCACCGCTTTGCGTGTGGGCCGGAGACGACGGTCCGCGTACTCGGTCTGCGATGTCGCATCTCAGAGGTGATTACCGCGCGATCCCCCGCTGAATTAGGGTGAGAGCATGGTGCAGCAGACCGAGTTGACCCATGTCAAAAGCGACGAGCCCCTCGAAGATGTGCTGGAGGTGCTCGACACCGACGGGGCGGTGGTCGTCGAGCAGTGCTTCAGTGCAGAGATGATCGAACGGATCCTCTCCGAGTTGGCACCGCACATCAAAAAACCGGACTCGAACAAGACTCACATCAACCCGATCATCGCCGACTTCTACGGGGAGCACACACGCCATGTGACCGGTTTGTGCTCAAAGTCACCCACATTCGTCGCTGAAGTTCTGTTGCATCCGTTGATGCTCGGCGTTGCCGACGCCGTGCTGGGTCCAAGCTGCGCCGGCTACCAGTTGAACGGCTCTTCGCGTTTGAGGGGGCAGTGAGGGTTGCGGGGTGTTGGCGGTCAGTTGGGTGGGATCCTCCAGAATCGGGGTCGTAAACCATCCACTGAGACTGGAGGATCGGTGTGGTGTGTGACCCTATAGGCATGTGTGAGTTGTTGGTGGGCCTCGGCGAAGTCGACGTGTTGAGCGTCGACGACGACCGTGGCGGGCCGTTGAGGTTGAGTGTGCGAAGCCGGACTGCGCGTCCGTCGTGTGCGGGGTGTGGCGGCAAGTTGTGGTCCAAAGGAGACCGGGCAGTGGAGCTGGTGGATCTGCCGAGCTTCGGCCGGCCGGCGAGGTTGGTGTGGCACAAACACCGGTGGAGATGCCCGAGTGAGGATTGCGGCACGGGTTCGACGACTGAACACAACCCTCAGGTCGCGCCGCCGCGGGCGTTGTTGACGACACGAGCAGCGCGTTGGGCGACGCGCCAGGTCGGCTGTGGCCGTCCGGTGAGCGACGTCGCTTCAGAGTTGGGTTGTTGCTGGTCGGCGGTGAACGACACGGTGCTGTGCTGGGGTCAAACGCTGCTTGATGCTGACACTGACCGGATCGGCGCAACGACCGCGGTGGGTCTCGACGAGACCCTGTTTGGCCGCACCGGCCGTTATAGACACAAGGCGTGGGCGACCAGCATCGTCGACGTCGCCGGCGGCAAACTGTTGGACATAGTGCCTCACAGAACAGCTGCGGCGCCGGCACAATGGCTGCTGGATCGACCACAGAGCTGGCGTGAGAAGATTCGTTGGGCGGCTTTGGACCTGTCAGGGCCCTACCGGGCGACGTTGGACACGGCGCTGCCTGACGCACGCCAGGTGGCGGACCCGTTCCACGTCGTGCGGTTGGCCAACAACACACTCGACGAGGTGCGACGGCGGGTGCAGAACCAGACCCTCGGGCATCGGGGCCGCAAACACGACCCGCTGTATGCCAGCCGCAAACTGCTGCTCACCGGTCACGAACGCATCAGCGAAACAGGCGAGGACCGTCTACGCGGCCTGCTCGAATCCGGTGACCCCCACGGCGAGGTCCGCAACGCCTGGCACGCCAACCAAACACTGCGCGGCATATATGACATCGCCGATCCCGACCTCGGCGCCAAAACAGTCGACCAGCTCGCCGTCGAGTTCCAAGACTCGTTTCTGCCTGTCGAGGTCAACCGGTTGGGACGCACCCTGGCTCGTTGGAGCACCCAGATCGCGAACTGGCACCACGCCCGAGTGTCCAACGCCGCGTCCGAAGCAGCCAACAATCTGATCAAACGAGTCAAACGCGTCGGGTTCGGGTTCAGCAACTTCACCAACTACCGGATCAGAGCACTCCTGTATGCCGGCAAGCCCAACTGGAACCTACTCAACACCCTCACTCCGACCTAATACGCGAAGAGCCGCCAAAGCCAGCTTCTGAGAAGGGCGAGGGCCCAATTCGACGTTGTTGATCATCGGTCTTGCCGACTACAACAAACTCGGGAGCGCCTTCAACACAACCTTGAATCAGATCGCTGAGATTGTTGGCGAACTCGTCGGCTTCTGCTTTGAGACCAGCGCTCACGCGACGGCGGGGAGGTCGTCTTCGGTCAACACGTCACCCCAGATGAGCCACAGGTCACGTAGCAGTGGGTTGTCGAGACGATCCGCTTTGCCAAGATCGTAGAAATCACGCAGTCCCAGTCCGGTTGAATCGGCATTCCTTTTCAACATTTCGACAATCTGTTCGTGAGTAACCGTCAAACTGGTCATCGCCTCTCCTCCCGGCTCAAGAGTTTTCCACTTGCTTCTCACAGTATATGAAATCAGTGTGACACTCACCGATCGAGCGGTAGGGCTGATTGCAGCCGGCTCGGGGCTATTGGATGCCGAAGGGGGACAGGGCCTTGCGGGCGGCTTCGCTGGTCTGGGTCAAGAAGACGGCGCTGTCCCAGTAGTCGGTGCGGTGGGTGATGAGTCCGTCGGCGACGACCAGGCGTTGCACACCTCGCACCGATACCGGGTGCTCGCCCTGCCAGTCGGCGGTCATGGTGTAGAACGCCGCAACCTGCGAGCCTTCAACGATCAGGTCCTTGATTTCGTATCGCAAACCGACCATTGCGGCCAGGAAGCCGACGAGCCGCTCGCGATACACCTCCCGACCCACACATCGGGCCCCAAGAGCGGAGGTGTGCTCGTTGACAAAGCCAGGCGACACATGGGCGGCAATGGTGTCGACGCTGCCCGTGGCGAAAGACTCCAGGTAGGAGCGGGCGATCGCGCTCGGGGTCGCAGCTTCGTTGGATTCGTTCACAAGCCTCACTATAGAATGCGCAAATGGTCAGTTGGTCTGACCAAAACGGTCAGCGCCAATCGAGCCGACGCCGGACGGGGGGACAATCCGATGACACGATTCGCAGACCGAGCACCGCTGCAAACCGCCTGGTATCCGGTCGCAGAATCGACCGATGTCACAGACAAACCCCACGCCACCCGCCTGCTCGGAGAGAACCTAGTCCTCTGGCGATCCCACAACGGAGACCTGGTCGCCGCACCCGACGAGTGCCCCCACCGGCAGGCACCGCTGTCAATCGGCACGTTCGACGGAGGTAAGGTCACCTGCGCATACCACGGTTGGACGTTCGGAGAACAGGGACGCTGCCTGCTCGTGCCCTCATCCGGTCCGGGGGCGCCGATCCCGCCGACCGCGCACCTGAACTGCCACAACGTGCAGGAGAGATACGGCCTCGTCTGGGTCTGCCCCGGCGAACCGGCAGTCGAGATCCCCCGAATCCCCCAGGACGAGGACCCTGCGTTTCGCAGGTTGAACAGCGGGGTCGAAACCTGGAAAGTGTCCACACCACGACTGGTCGACAACTTCATGGACTTCAGCCACTTCCCATGGGTCCACACCGGCACGTTCGGCCTCGGCCAGGACCCGCTGATCCCCAAACTCAACCTTGAGCAGCTCGACGATGACTTCTACGGCTATATATACGAGGTCTACGCCGCGAACCCCGACGAAGCCACCGCCGTCAGCGGCAGCAAAGAGGACGTGGTTCATCGGGTTATGACCACTGGTTTCGCACTGCCGTTCATGGTCCGCAGCACGATCCGCTACGACGACGGTCTCGAACACATCCTGCTGCTGGTGAGCACGCCACGCGACGACCTCGAGTCGACGTTCACATTCGTGGTCTGGCGTAACGACGACCACAGCGTCGACCCTGAAGAGATCATCGCTTTCGACCGTGCCATCGGCGCGGAGGACAAAGCCATGCTCGAACAGGTGCCCGGTACCCTGCCGCTCACCCGGACCGGTGTGGTCAACGTGCAGTCCGACAAACCGTCGGTCGAGTGGCGCCGCCGGTTCGCCGAATTCATCCAGCTGGAGGTGGAATGAAGGCAACCGACAGGAGTTTCGATGATTAGCGGAATGAACCACGCAGTGCTCTACGTGCGCGACTCTGAACGGCATCGAACCTTCTACGAAGACGTGCTCGGGTTCAGCACCGTCATCAACGCGGTCGGGCAATACGCGTTCATGCGCGCGCCCGGCTCCGAAAACCACCACGACATCGCCTTCTTTGCGATCGGCGAGCATTCCGGTGCGTCGCAGGCTGGACGGCAGACGGTCGGGATGTACCACATCGCCTGGGAGGTCGAGACCCTTGCCGAACTGGTTGAAATGGAGCAGCGGCTGCGCGCCTCCGGTGTCCTCATCGGGGCCTCGGATCACGGCGTCAACAAGAGCCTGTACTGCAAAGATCCCGACGGACTCGAGTTTGAAGTGATGTGGCTCGTACCCCCCGACCGCTGGGGCGACGACGCCCACCAAGCGATCATCCGGCCCTTGGATCTGGCTGCAGACATGAAACGATTCGCCACGTTGCCGTCGCCGGGCGCGGCCGGAGCCGCGGGATCTGAGAGCGAAAGAGACAGAGTCGCAAGCGAGAACACGAAAGAGACAGCGTGAACCTCTCCAACCACTACTGCCACTTCTTCGAGGAGGACGAGTTCGCCGAGACTGACCGGCCGGGATTCCGGCGGCGGGTGGTCACAGGCGAGAACCTGCAGCTCTGCTTCTGGCGCATCAAAGGCGGAGCGACCGGTTCCTACCTGCACAAACACGACGACAACGAACAGCTCGGGATCATCGTGCGAGGGTCGCTCGACTTCCGGATCTTCGACGGTGACGAGAACGACAACTCGTCGAAACGCCAGGTTCTGAGCGCCAACCAGGTTTATCTGGCCGCGCCGGGCGTGTGGCACGGCGACAGCATCTTCGTGGGCGACGACGAATACGACGAATGCTGGATCCTCGACGTGTTCAGCCCCCCACGCGACGATTTGGCAGCAGGCTGATGGCAGATTGGAGGCTCGCGGTCGACATAGGCGGCACGTTCACCGATGTTGTGCTGCTCGACGCGCAGACCGACCGGATCGTCGTCGACAAAACCCTCACCACCCCTGCCGCACCGCTCGACGGGGTGCGCACCGGACTCAGCCAGCTCCTTGACCGGGCGGGGGTGCGACCCCAAGACATCACCGCGCCCATCGTTCACGCCACAACGCTCATCACCAACGCCTTGATCGAAGGAAAGACCGGGCGAGCCGCGCTGGTGACCACCCAGGGCTTCGGCGACACCCTGCTCATCCGCGATGAACACCGTTACGACATGTACGACCTGCAGATCGAGTTTCCTCCGCCGCCGATCCCCCGCGAGCTGACGTTCGAACTCGACGAGCGGACGATCGCCGACGGCACTATCGCAACCGATCCGAGCGCCGAAGACCTCGAGGATCTGGCCCGGCAGTTGCGCGACGCCGAGGTCGAATCGGTCGCCGTCTGCCTGCTCAACTCCTACGTCAACCCAGCCAACGAGCAGAAAGTGGCCTCGCACCTGCGCCAGGGGTTGGGTGTCCCGGTCTGTGTCTCCGCGGAGATCTCTCCGCAGATCCGCGAATACCCGCGGATGACTACCACCGCCTGCAACGCGGCCACCATGCCGATCATCGGCCCATACCTGGAAGAACTCCAGAATTGGCTGTCGGCAGAGGGTTTCGGGGGGTCGGTGCTGATGATGCTGTCCAACGGCGGTGTCGTGTCGGCCGGCGACGCGGCCCGAGGGCCGATCCGTTTGGTCGAGTCCGGCCCCGCGGCAGGTGCGCTCGCCGGAAGCTGGTTCGCCAAGCGGCTCGACATCAAGCGGCTGCTGTGCTTCGACATGGGCGGCACGACCGCTAAGGCCTGCCTCATCGAACACGGCGAGCCTGAGCTGACCAACACTTTCGAGGTGGCCCGTGCCTACCGTTTCAAGAAGGGATCCGGGTATCCCGTGTCGGTTCCGTCGGTGGACCTGGTCGAGATCGGTGCCGGCGGCGGCAGCCTCGCTCGGGTCGATCAGTTCGGTTTGTTGAAGGTCGGCCCCGAGTCGTCCGGAGCCGACCCCGGACCTGCAAGCTACGCGCAGGGCGGGACGATCCCGGCGGTGACCGACGCCGACGTGATTCTCGGCCTGCTCGACCCCGACGCCTTCCTCGGCGGCGACATGCCGCTCGACGCATCGCTGGCCGACAAAGCCACGAGGACCGTGGCCGAAGGCCTGTCGCTCAGCACGATCGACACCGCAGCCGGGATCCATGACGTGGTCAACCAGAACATGGCAGCCGCGGCGTCGATGCACGGCGTTGAGATGGGCATGGACCTCCGGGGAATCCCCATCATCGCCTTCGGCGGCGCCGGCCCGGTACACGCCTGCGGCGTGGCCGAACTGCTCGAATCGGATGAAGTGATATTCCCTGTAAACGCCAGTGTCCTCTCCGCTTTCGGGACATTGGTGTCGCCTGTGCGGATCGACCTCGCCCGCTCGATGCCCCGCCTGATCAAAACGGTGGATCCCGTTGAACGAGACCGTCTGCTCGACGAACTCCGTGACGAGGGACGCCGGGTTCTTCACGCTGCCGGTGTCGGTGACGAAGCGATCGTGTACCGCTACGGAGTTGACGCCCGCTACGCCGGGCAGGGCAACGAGATCACCATCTGGGTTGGTGAAGGCTCCTCGTGGCCCACCGGTCAGGCCCAGGTGGTCGAGGCGTTCGAGGCCGAATATCGCCGGATCTACGGAATGACCATCCCAGATGTGGACGTGGAGGCCATCACCTGGCGACTGTCTGTGTCGGCGTTGCTTACGCCGGGCGGGTTGCTTACGCCGGGCGGGTTGCTTACGCCGGGCACTCAACCTTTGCCGGGCGCAGCCGGAGCCGCGGAAGCGAGTGCGGTACCGGGCGCGGTGCTTGAGCCGGGCACAGCCGCAGCCGCGGAAACCGGCGCGGAGCCGACACCGGGTGCGGTGCTTGAGCCGGGCACAGCCGGAGCCGCGGAAGCGGGAGCGGTGGCGGGCGCGTTGTCTTCGCCGGCCGTGGCCGGAGCCGCGGAAGCGAGTGCGGGGCCCGTGGCGGTGGCGAAGCGGAGCAGGTTGGTCGTGTTCGGGCGCGGGGTCGCCGCGGTCGACACGCCGGTGTACGACCGCAGCGAACTGGCAGTGGGAGCCAGGTTCAACGGCCCGGCGGTTGTCGAAGAACGCGAAACCACCTCGGTCATCCGCCCCGGATGGTCTGCGGAGGTCGCCGAAGACGGGAGCCTGATCGCAACAAGGACGCAGCCATGACCGCCACCGAGACGCCTCCAGCGACATTCGATCCCATCGAACTCGAGATTCTCTGGCAATCGCTCATTTCCACGGTGAACGAACAGGCGCGGGCGCTGCAACGGTCGGCGTTCTCACCGATCGTGCGAGAAGCCGGCGACCTGGCGAACGCTGTCTTCGACCGCCGCGGGCGCATGGTCGCTCAAGCCGTGACAGGCACGCCGGGTCACATCAACTCGCTCGCCATCGGAGCGTCCAAGATGCTCGACGAGTATCCGCTCGACCAGATCGAACCCGGCGATGTGCTCATCACCAACGACCCGTACAAGACCGCAGGTCAGCTGCTCGATGTGACCGTGTTGGTGCCCGCATGGCGCAACGGGCGCATCATCGCCCTGTTCGGCTCGACCATCCATCACACCGATGTGGGGGGCTACGGGATCGGCGCCGGCGGGCGCGACGTGTTCGAAGAAGGACTCTGGATCCCCATCTGCAAGCTGATGAAAGGCGGGGAGCGCAACCCCGACGTGTGGAAGTTCATCCTCTCCAATGTCCGTCAACCCGACCACATGGCCGGCGACCTGCACGCGCAGATGGCCTCGGGAGAAGTGGGCGCGCAGAGGTTGTTCGCGCTCTGCGAGACCCACGGGCTCGACGACATCGAAGCCTTGGCCGATGAGATCATCAACCGCTCCGAACACGCCACCCGGGCGAGCATCCAGGCGCTCCCAGCCGGTATCTACAACGCCGACGCGGTACTCGATCTGGCTGACAGCAGTCGCATCAACATCGTGTGCTCGCTGGAAGTCGATCCTGAAGCGAGCGAGATAACTGTCGACTATGAGGGCAGCTCAGAAGCATCGCCGTGGGGCATCAACGTGGTTATGAACTACACGCACGCCTACACCACCTTCACCGTCAGGTCGGTGCTCAACCCCGACATTCCCAACAATCACGGCAGCCTCGCGCCGATCAAAGTCAAAGCGCCCGAGGGTTCGATCGTCAACGCGGTGACCCCACAGCCGGGCACAGCCCGACACGTGGTCGGCATGTTCCTGCCGAACGCGCTGCTCAAAGCACTCGCACAGGTCCGACCCGAAGCGGCAATGGCCGAAGGATCGGGCGCGGTCTGGACCATGCAGGTCAACGGCAACCACCCCGACGGCAGCCCTTTCATCACCGCGATGTTCACCTACGCGGGCGGTGTGGGGGCCCGCGCCACCAAAGGCGGCCTCAACGCCTGCTCCTACCCGACAGGAGTCTCGGCGGTGCCGATCGAAGTGGTGGAAGCCTCGGCCCCGATCAGGTTTCGGGAGAAGTCGCTGCGGGCCGGCTCCGGCGGCCGGGGGGCGCAGACCGGGGGCTTGGGCCAAACAATCGAGTTCAGTGTCGACACCGAAAAACCCTGGCAACTCAACGCTGTGACCAGCCGCTTGGCAGATCCTCCCCTGGGTGTGTTCGGTGGTGGACCAGGCGCGGCCGGCAGTTTCAAGGTCAACGGTCAACCCGTGCAGACGCAGGCCCGGATCACCCTCGACGGCAGCGACGTCATCCGGCTCGAACTCCCCGGCGGGGGAGGCTACGGAGCGCCCGAAGATGCCTGAGACCGCAGAGATCCCCACGTTCTCATCGGTTTGGGAGCGTGCTGTGCGCACCCGCGCCGAGGAGACGTTCCTGATCTTTGAGAATCCGCACGGCCAGGTAACGCAGTGGACCTACCAAGCCTTCGATGCGCAGGTCCAACGAGTCGCGGCCCGGCTCAACGCCGAGGGCGTCGGTGCCGGCAGCTGTGTCCATCTGGCATTGACCAACTGTCCGACCTTTGTGGCGGTGTGGCTCGCAGCCAACCGGCTCGGCGCCGCGATCGTGCCCGCAGACCCGATGGGCAAGGAACCCGAGTTCGCCGAACAGATCGAGCGCACCTCCCCGACCGTCGGTTTCTGCTCGACGAGCCGCAGCGCTCGATACCGCGCGGGTGCGGCCAACGCGGCCGCCGTGGCCTCAGTCCCCGCGGTGTTGGCGGGATCCGCTCCGCCTGAAGCGATGACCGTCATCGAGATCGACGAAACCGACGCAACCTTCGAACCGTTCGCCGAAACCGAGTTCACGGCCTGGGCCGCACCCGGACCGACCGACCTTGCCGCAGTGATGTTCACCAGCGGAACCACCGGACGCCCCAAGGGGGTTTGTGTCACCCAGGCCAACTACGCCTTCGCCGGAAAGATCATGGCGCAAGCGGCCGGCCTCAAGGCTGAAGACCGTCAACTCGTGGTTCTTCCGTCGTTCCACGCCAACGCTCAGTACTACTCGTTCGCCTCAGCGATCTATACGGGAGCGTCGGTTGCGTTGATGCACACCTTCTCTGCCAGCGGATTCCTGCCTCAAGCGGCCCGGCACGAAGCCACCTGTGCCAGCCTTTTTGCGGCCCCGTTGCGCATGATCCTGGCCCGCGGCGGACCGGTCGAAGGGTTGAAGCTGAGGCATTGCTGGTTCGCGCAGAACCTGGCCGAGGACCAATACCGGACGATCTGCGACTGGTTCGGCTGCCGTCCCCGCCAGCTGTACGGAATGACCGAGACCATCCCCGCGGTCCTCACCGACGAACCGGCCGATCCCAGGCCCGACTCGATGGGTTTCGTAACCGCCGGATGCGAAGTCGAGATCCACAACCCCGACGGAATGCGCTGCGCTGCCGACGAGATCGGCGAAGTCGTGGTCAGGGGAACACCCGGCATCACCGTCTTCGGGGGCTACTTCGAGGATCCCGCGACCACTGCGGCGAACTACCGTGGCGAGTGGTTCCGCACCGGTGACCGAGCGTGGCGAGACGCCGAGGGCCGGTTCTTCTTCGACGGCCGTCGCTCAGACGTGCTCAAGGTCTCGGGCGAGAACGTGTCGACCGTCGAGATCGAAGCGGTGCTGTGCGCGCACCCG
This sequence comes from Acidimicrobiales bacterium, assembly GCA_965116485.1. GTDB lineage: Bacteria > Actinomycetota > Acidimicrobiia > Acidimicrobiales > Aldehydirespiratoraceae > VXYK01. Next base: position 562,388 of record OZ220692.1, on the reverse strand, counting down.
CTGGTCCTGGAAGCATCGGTGATCGGCGAGCCCGACTCGATCCGCGACGAGGTGCCGACGGCATTCGTTGTGCCCGCTGACGCCACGAACCCCCCGGAGACCGAAGACCTGCTGCAATGGTGCGACCGTCGCCTGTCGGCGCACAAGCAACCCCACCGAATCACCTTGCTTTCAGAACTCCCTCGCACCAGCGTGGGGAAGATACGAAAATTCATGTTGAAACAAGGAGCTGGTGTCAAATGAGCACTTCGAGTCCCATGAGCATCTTGAACAGCGATCTTCTCTCGCGGCTCGATGCTTCCACCAACGACGTGTCGCAGGCCATAACCCTGCCGCCCGAGATCTACACCTCCGACGAGTTCCTCTCGTTTGAAACCGAAGCGTTGTATATGAAGGAATGGCTCTGTGTCGGGCGAGCCGAACGGATCGCCGACGTCGGAGACTGGTTCACCGTAAATCTCGTCGATGAACCGCTGATCATCACCCGCGACAAACAGGGGACGGTCAGGGCGATGTCGGCAGTGTGCCAGCACCGTGCCATGCAGGTATGTGAGGGCGAGGGCAGCAGCACAACCTTCAAATGCCCATACCACCACTGGAACTACGCCCTCGACGGACGCCTGTTGGGCGCTCCGGCCATGGAACGCACCGAGGACTTCGACAAATCCGAATGCGGTCTGCCCCAGCTCAAGGTCGAGGAATGGCTGGGGTTCGTCTTCGTGAACTTCGACCCGGAGGCCGCGCCGCTGAGGCCGACCCTCAGCCGCTATGAGCCCTTCTTGGAGAACTACGACCTCGCCAACGCGGTGTGCCCCGGCACCTTCACCCTCGAGGACATGCCCTGGAACTGGAAGGTCATGTTCGAGAACTTCAACGACGGCTACCACGCCAATCGGCTTCACCAGTTCGTGCAGGACTTCTGCCCGTCGAGCATGTCGGGTTTTCCCGTGCCGTGGACCGACGACTCCAACGTCATATTCCGCACCGCCGGATACACCCATATCGACGGCGGTTTCAACGCCACTCACCGCGTCATCATGGACGTCTTCCCCGAACTCACCGAAGAGGAACGAACGCGATCAACTTTCGCCCTGATCCCGCCGACACTGTGCTTCGGCACCGCTCCGGACCAGTGCTTCTTCTTCCTGGTCCGGCCCAAGAGCCCCGGGTCCATTGATGTGGAGATCGGCTACATCTTCCATCCTTCAGCGCTTGAAGACCCGCTGTTCGAGCACAAAATGGCCCTTTCGGATGCCGGCGTGCAAGTGTTCGTTGCTCAGGACCAGGACGCCACGACCAAGGTCCAGCGGGGGTTGCGTTCGCGTTTCGCTCCTCGAGGCCGCTACTCGTGGCAAGAGGAGAGCCACATTCAATTCAACCGCTGGCTGGTCCAGCGCTACCGCGAAGCCTGGCCCGATCAATAGACCGACGAATCCACCTACAGATCCAACCAACCAGATCCCAACAACCAGAGTACTGAATAACAACAAGGTACAGAAAATAAGGAGGGGTACCCAATGCCCAAACAACCGCTGAAGAAACCACTGCAACTGTTGACGTTGTTGCTCGCGTTCACGCTCATCGCCGCCGCTTGCGGGGACGACGACGGCGGCAACGAGCCGGAAGCGACGCCAACAACGGAGGCGACACCGACGACTGAGGCCGCGGCCGAAGCCGAGGACATGCCCGAACCCGAGGACATGCCCGAACCCGAGGACATGCCCGAGGAGGAACCCGAGGACATGCCCGAGGAGGAAGCCGAGGACATGCCCGAACCCGAGACTGATGAAATCGTCGCTGCGTTCGACAGCAACGGCGACGGGACCGTGACCATCGGGGTCGCTGCCGCCGGCCCGCGCGACGACAACGGCTACTACCAGTCACTGGTGAACTTCGCCGAGCAGTACTCTGTCGACAACGGTTTCGCCCCACCGATCGTGTCCGACAACATCGGCGCAGCCGAAGCCGCCCAAGCACTCTCGGACCTGGCGCAGCAGGGCGTCGACATCTTGATGGTGGGCGCCTCCGAGATCGCCGAACCGCTGCCGGACCTGACCGAGCAGTACCCCGACGTCTTCTGGTACTGCAACTGCGGAGCGGGATTCCAGGAGCTGCCGGGCCTGGCGCAAGCAACCGACTGGGGGGCACCGATCCACTACACGGCAGGCGTCGCCATGGCAGGAATCCTGCAGGACCACGGCGGCGACAAGGCAGTGTTCCTCGGGTGCTGCGACATCAACTTCGAACGCGAGGCGTACAACGCCACGGTGTTCGGGCTTCAGTCCGTCGATCCCAATTTCACTATGGAGTACGTGAGCACTGGTGACTTCCAGTTCGACTTCGACAACTCCGCCAACGCCACCGCAGCGCTCACCAACGCCATATCCAACGGTGTGACTCTGGTCTACGCCTACCTCGGTGGCGCGCTCGAGGCGGTCGGCCACCTCGCCACCGATGAAGGCGTGGCGGTGTTCGCCGCATCACCCGCCGATGCTTGTGAGCGAGACGACGGGATCGCCTGGACCGGCAGCATCGTCTTCGACGGAGGCGTCTACGCCAGAGAAGCGCTTCCGTTGATCATCGCGGGTGAACTCACCGAGGGCAGCACCTACCAGTTCCCGACCCAACCCGGACTCAACGGCGCGCTGCTGTGCGACGCACCGGCCGAGGCCCAAGCTCTGCTCGATGAGGCGTTCGCCCTGATCGCTTCGTTCGACGGTGAACTGCTCGGAGCACTCGGCGGTATTTCAGCTGAGGCATACTCAGGCGGGTGAGCCACAGTGAACTAGGAGACGCGGGGACCGGCGAGACCGACAACTCGCCGGTCCCCGCGGTCCAGCTCTCGGGCATCACCAAACGGTTCGGCGCTGTCGTGGCCTGCGACAGCGTCGACCTTGCGCTCGCGCGCGGTCGGATCCACGGTCTCCTCGGAGAGAACGGCGCCGGTAAATCCACGCTGATGAAGATGCTCATCGGGCTTGTGCTGCCGGATGCCGGAACTGTCTCCATCAACGGCAGGACCGAGTCGATCCATGATCCGCTGACCGCCTCCGCGCTCGGCATCGGCATGGTTCACCAGCACTTCAGCCTCGTCGACGCGCTGACCGTCTGGGAGAATGTGGCCCTAGGCGACGCCGGACGACTCGACCCGAACGCAACCCGCAATCGCATCGGTGAGATAGCCGAGCAGTACGGGCTGGTGATCGACCCCGACAAGCGAGTCGGTGATCTCACTGCCGGGCTCCGTCAACGCGTCGAGATCATCAAGTGCCTTCGTAGAGACCCGAGCATCGTCATCTTCGACGAACCGACTTCGGTCCTGACACCGGAGGAATCCGAGCAGTTGTTCGAATCTCTGCGCCACGTGGTCGCCGCGGAGAACCGGGCTGTGGTGCTGGTGAGCCACAAACTCGACGAGGTGCTGCACGCCACCGACGACATCACCATCATGCGCCAGGGCAAGGTTGTCGATCAGCGGTACTCGACCGACGCGGATGCTCCGACCCTCGCTCGGGCCATGGTCGGCCGCGAGGTGTCGCTGCGGTCCGAACGGGCCGCTCTCGGCATCCACAGCCTCAGTGATACTGATCTTGACGATGCTGATCTTGGCGATACTGATCTTGGCGATGCTGATCTTGACAATGTGGACCCAGCAGAGACTGGCCTGGCCGAACTTGGCTACGCCGCGCCCGACAGCGCCGAGCCCGACAGCGCGGGGAACGCTCAGCCGGTGCTTCTCATCGACAAGGCGGTGGCGCAGGATGCTGACGGGGTCGTCGCCCTCGACGAGTTCTCACTTGAGTTGCATCCCGGCGAAATCGTCGGTGTTGCCGGCGTGGAGGGCAACGGCCAGCGAGCACTCGGGGATGTGCTCTCCAGCCTGCTGACTCTCTCGTCGGGCACGGTCGCGGTCGACGGTGCCGACGTGCCGACCGGCAGGTCCGGGGCGATGGCCAGAGCGGGGGTCGGTGTCATTCCCGAAGACCGTCACGACAGTGGCCTCGTACTAGATATGACGGTCGCCGAGAACCTCGTGCTCGTCGACCAGTCACGCGCCGCGACCCGCGGCCTGATCGACCAGAGACGCCTCAACGCTTTCGCTGAGGAGATGATCGACCAGTTCAACATCGCCTGTGGGGGGCCGAACGCGCCGATGTGGTCTGTGTCGGGTGGAAACCAGCAGCGGGTGGTGCTGGCCAGGGAACTCTCCCACGAGCCGAAGATCCTGGTAGCGGCTCAACCAACCCGGGGACTCGATGTCGGCGCCATCGAGTACATGAGCCATCGCCTTGTTGCCGCCGCCGCGTCCGGAGTGGCCGTTCTGCTGATTTCAAGCGAGCTCGAGGAGATTCTCGAGCTCTCACACCGCATCATCGTGATGCACAGCGGACGCATCGTCGGGGAGATGTCGCGGGCCGAAGCGAACTTCGAGACCCTCGGGCTGTTGATGGGCGGGGCTGCGGCATGACCGCGGTCACGGCCGACGCTGCCGGTCACCCCGACGCACCGCCGAGCCGTGCACGACGCGGTGCCCGTCTGAGCGAATGGATCGCTCTCTACGCAATGAGCATCTTCGCCGCGCTGGTGCTTTCGGCCATTCTGGTGGAGGCGACCGGGGGCGACTGGCGCCCGGTTGTCAGTGCTCTGCTCGACGGCAGCGTCCGGCGACCTGGACGCTGGGGCGAGACGCTTGCCACCGCGGCGCCGCTGCTCGTGGTCGCTCTCGGCACCGTCATCTCCTCCAAAGCCGGTCTGGTCAACATCGGCCAGGAAGGCCAGCTCTACGTCGGTGCTGCTATCGGAACATATTTCGGGTTTCTGATCGGCGGGCCCGGGCCGATCAACGTGGTGTTGATTCTGATCATCGGTGCTGCCGGAGGCGGTCTTTGGGCGGGTGTCGCTGCGGGGCTGCGTTACTGGCGCGGCGTTCCCGAGGTGTTGTCGACGCTGCTGTTGGTGACCGTCGGCGGCCAGGCCGTGGCGTACGGTTTGCGTTGGGAATGGCTGCTGCTGGCGCCGGAGGGCCGCCGCGGCAATCGCAACCAGGTCAGCGAGCAACTCGCAGCCGACAACCGACTTCCCCGTCCCGACCTGTTCGGCAACGAATTCCCGCTGACCGTGTTCATCGCCGTTGTGCTCGCCGTGATCGTCGCCTTTGCGCTGTCGCGAACCGTGTGGGGTTTCCGGCTGCGAATGCTCGGCCGCAACCCGAGAGCCGCGCAACGATCGGGGGTGTCGGAGACGAGATACGGGGCCATGGCCCTGATGCTCAGCGGCGCGTTCGCGGGTCTGGCCGGTGCGGCAATGCTCACGGGAGGAGGTTTCGCGTTCGGGAACTATCAAATGGTGCCCGGATTCTCGGCCAACATAGGTTGGACCGGCCTGCTGGTGGCACTCGTCGCTTATGAGAAGCCGTTGGCGGCTATCCCCGTGGCGGTAGTTTTCGCTGGCTTGCGTACCGGATCGAGTTTCGTCGGCAGCACCGGGGTTGAGGGTCGAATCACCGACGTCATTTCGGGTTTGCTGGTCCTGGCGCTGCTGATCCCGGCAGCGGTGATGTTCCTTCGAGATCGTCGTCGTGCCCGCGCCGCGGCAACGGAGAGGGTGTGAGCCATGACTGACCTTCTCGGCGCCACCTATGAGATCTTCTCAAGCGAGTCGACCTACGAAAACGGTGCGTTGTTTGCTGCTTTCCTGGCTTTCGCGGCTACAGGTGAATGGGTGGCGGAACGTTCGGGGACTCTCAACATCTCTGTCGAAGGGATGCTGTTGGGCGGTGCGTTCACCGCTGTTCTGGGTTATCACATCAGCGGTTCGGTAGCCGTCGGGTTGTTGACGGGCCTTCTAGGAGGGATGGTCATCGCGGGCGTGCAGGCCGAGATGAGCCACCGCCTCGCCGCGGATCAATTCGTGGTTGGTCTCACGCTTAATATTCTGGTCTTCGGACTAACCGGGTTTCTCGAAAATGAGATCGCCCCCGACTCGACCTTGGCCAACAAATGGACAATCCCGCTGCTTCATGAGATTCCCCTCGTTGGACCCGCGCTGTTCGGGCAACGCTGGCCGTTCTACGTCTTGTATCTGCTCGTGCCATTGTCGTGGTGGCTGGTTTATCGGACCCGTTGGGGGTTGGAGTTGCGGGCCGTAGGCGAAAATCCGCAATCCGCTGATGTGTCGGGAATCGATGTCAACAAACGTCGCCGTCAGTCAATCTACTACGCTGGAATGACCTGCGGACTCGGTGGCGCTTTCTTGATCTTCGGACATGTCGGTCCGTTCCAGGAAACGGTTGTCGGCGGACGTGGCTTCATTGCTATAGCGGCGGTCGTCTTCGGCGGCTGGACGCTACGGGGAACGCTCGCCGGATCCGTGATCTTCGCCGGAGCGTTGTCGTTCCGCCTCTCAATTCAGGATTTTGGCTATGACATCAACAGCGAGTTGCTGCAGTCCCTGCCGTTCGTCGTCACGATCGTCGGCATGGCCATCTTCGCCCACCGGGTACGCGCCCCCGCTGCGCTGGCCCGACCCTTCATCCGCGGTCTCAGGTAGACACGCAGATTCGGAGACAACCCAATGAAAGCAATTCTGTACCACGAATCAGGAGGACCCGAGGTCCTGCAGTATGTCGATGTGCCCGACCCGGAGCCCGGGCCGCGGGACGTGGTCGTCGATGTGGCCGCCGCCGCGCTCAACCGACTCGACGTGGTGCAGCGCAACGGCTGGTTCCAGATGCCGGGTTTCCAGTATCCCCATATCGCGGGTATGGACGTGGCCGGGTTGGTCTCGGCGATCGGCTCGCAGGTCGACGACGTCGCCATCGGCGACCGGGTGGTGATCGACCCTTCGTTGGCGGGTGTGCCCGAGTCTTCCAAGCTCGCCGGAATGGGCGACCTCTACGGGGAACTCGGGATCATCGGAGGAACCGTCGATGGTGGATACGCCGAGAAATGCCTGGCGCCAAGCTCGCATGTGTACCAAGTGCCGGACTCGATGCCGCTGGAGCACGCGGCCACGTTCCCGACCTGTTATCTCACCGCGGCCCATGCGCTGTTCGATGTCGGAGCGCTGCAGGCAGGCGAAACCGTGATGATCCATGCCGCCGGGTCGGGGGTTTCGACCGCGGCGATCCAGTTGGCCAAGCACGCCGGCGCCACCGTGCTGGCCACAGCGGGAACGGACGAGAAATGCGCTCGGGCTCTTGAGCTGGGAGCGGACCATGTGTGCAACAACCGCAGCGGGGACGTGACCGGATTCGCACGGGGGGTCACCGAGGGGGCGGGTGTCGACATGGTGTTCGATCATGTGGGCACCGCTCTGTTCGGCCAGTCCCTGTTCGCGATCGGCATAGGCGGGCGGCTCGTGAACTGCGGGAACTCCTCGGGCGACGAGGCGACCATCCCGTCGCTCGGCTACGTGTTCCACTCAGGCATCAAGATCCTCGGTTCGGACCCGTATCGGCCAGAGGAGTTCGGCCCGGTGTGGGAGACGTTCTGTGGGGGCGGCTTCGAGGTTGTGATCGATTCTGAATTCGCGCTGGCCGACGCGGCCGAAGCGCAGGCCAAGATGCTGTCCAGCGATTTCTTCGGCAAGATCATTCTCAAGCCCTGACCCCCCCCCCCCCCCACCCAATGACCAGCGAACCACGGGACGCCCCGTATCCCGAGTTGAAGAAGACCCACACGATGGCCTTCAAGGGTCGTCCGTGGACCGACTACAAACCTCCGCCCGCGGCGCCGGTATGGGCGGCGATCGAGGGGATCGGTCGCTATTACATTCTCGTCGCCGCGCTGGAGCTCGACGTTTTCGACACGCTGCAGGAGACCGGCCCGACAACCGCTGGGGCTCTGGCCGAAGGACTCGATGTACCGGCCCGTCAGCTCGCTACGCTGCTCGACGGTGTGGTTGCTCTGGGGCTGCTCGACCAGTTCGTGGACGTCTACGAACTGAACGACACGGCCAGGCGCTACCTGGTGAGCGACGGCCCGGCGACGATGGCCGACCTGGTGGCCGTAGCGCCGGGTCCGCATCAGAACTGGACCCGTCTGGCCGACACGATCCGCAACGGCGTGCCGGCAACGCCCATCGAAGACGACCCGGCGGGGTTCTATGTCCCGCTGGTGGAGGGCACGTTCACCACGATGTTCCGCTGCGCCACCCGGGCAGACCTGAAGATCCGCTACTCGGCACTGGAGCAACCCCATGTGCTGGACCTCGGGGCGGGCGGGGCACCCTGGTCGACAGCAATCCTGAAGGCCTGCCCCGGAGGAACCGCGGTCGTAAACGACCTGCCCGGCGTCATTGATGTGGCCGCGGCCAAGACCGGCGAGCACGGGGTTGCCGACCGCTGCGAACTGCGGCCCGGCGACTTCCACACCATCGATATCGAGGACGGGGCCTACGACATCGTCGTGCTCGGTCATGTCTGTCGAACTGAGGGCGCCGAGGGCGCTTGCCATCTGATCGAGAGGGCCTTTCGCGCGCTGAAACCGCAGGGCCGACTGCTGCTAGCGGACTACTTCACCGATGTGGAACGCAAGTTCAACCCTCACGCCGTCATCATGGGCACCACGATGATGGCCAGCACCAGGAAGGGTTCGACGTTCACCCATCAACAGTTCTCAGAGTGGCTCCGAGACGCCGGATTCACGCACGTTCGCCTGATCGAGCCCATCGGTTTCCAGCAGTGTTTCGTAGCTGCTCGCCCCTAGGTCGCGGTCACCAATCACGGTTTCAATGACGTGAGGGGAACCACCGCTATTCCGTCGTCGGTCTGGTAACCGTGCCCGAATGCGGTCAACACGATGAGCCGCGAAGGCGGGCCGCGCCGGGTGGTGTCCACTTGTGCGCGAACAGCGCGCAGAGATTCCATGGCTTCAACGACAGCCGATCCACCGCCGAGCTTGATCTCCACCGCAGCCCACTGACCGTCGAGGCCCTCGATTACGGCATCAGCCTCCAGGTTGTTCGAGTCTCCGTAGTAGTAGAGGCGGGCATCGAGCGACTGCGCGTACACACGGAGGTCGCGCACCGCCATCGATTCGAACAGCAGCCCCATCGCCTCCAAGTCGCTCGCAACCGACGCAGGCGATGCCGCGAGTGCGGCGACGGCCAGCGCTGGGTCGCTGAAAAACCGCTTCGGAGTGCTTCTGAGGCTCGCTGACGACCGCAGGTGCGTGGACCATGCTGGGAGCGGTTCGAGCACGAACAGACGGGTCAACTCGTCGAGGTAGGCGCGCAGCGTTGAACGGGCGGGACGGGTGCCGCTCGGCCCGACCATGTCGCTCAAGAGTGTGGTGCTGGACGCTGTCGTGGCTTCGTTGCGAGCCAAAGACGCAAGCAGGGCCATAACCGTCTGGGGGTTGCGCTTCACGCCAGAAACTCGGGAGACGTCGATTCGGGTGATGTTGTCGAGGTAGTCGCGCATGCGGGCTTGGGCGGTGCCAGGGGCCAAACTGATCATTCGGGGCCACCCTCCGCGGCAAATGAACGCTGCCACATCTTTGATCGTCCGTCCAGCGTCTTCGGCTCGACACGGTTCTCCCGCCATAACAGACTCCAGCGACACCTCTCCGCTTGAGTCCCCAGACTCCCACAACGACATAGGTCGCATCTGCACACGGGCAACCCGTCCAGCCCCCGAGTGCTCAGTAATCTCATCGGGAGGGTTTTGCGATCCAGTCAGCAGGAAGTGGCCGAATCCGCCTCGTCGATCACAAGCGTGCCGCATCGGGTTCCATATGCCGCGAACCAGGTGCCACTCGTCGAGCAACCGCGGTTCCTCACCGTCCAGTATTGAGTTCGGGTCTACCTCGGCAGCAATGCGCAGCGCCTCCGAGCCGTCGAGGACGACTTCGCTCTTGGCAAACCTCTGGCCCGTCCAGGTTTTACCGCAACCTCGCGGTCCTTCAATGAGCACCGCTGGAGACGAGGCCAAAGCCTCGGTGATCTCCCGGTCCACGACACGATCCAGATATTGGGCTGTTCGGGTGCTGGACATGGGTCCTCCACCGGTGAGGCTAGCTTTAAAACTCCAGTTTTAGATAGTTTTACACTCCAGTTACAGAGACAATCAAGCTCCACTTGATGCTTGCCAGGTTCTTTCAGTTCAACCCTGCTCAACGGCTCGGCTTTACCCGACGGTCCAGCTTTACCCGATGGCTCGGCCTTACTCGACGGTCCAACCTTCGGGGACGCTGAACTCGCCGACCACTTGGTGCGTGTCGTCGTCGGTTTCGGTGTCGGGAAGGTGCTGCCAGAGCATGAGCTGGTTGCCCCACGGATCGAGGAAAGAGGCATTGGCACCGCCGAACTCGGTCCAGAAGTGGTCTCGCCACAAGACGGTGCCCCCGAGACGTTCGGCTGCGGCCAGGATGCGGTCGAACGAATCGTCGTCGCTCACCAGTATCCAGGCGCGGATGGCTCGGCCCCCGGGGTTCATGTTGGTGGGCGCGGTCGGTTCGGTGTCGGGGTGGGGCCTCATGTTGGAGGCGTTGGAAAGGCCCATGTGGAGGTTGCCGGTCGGGCCTTGCGACCCGTCGTCGACCTTGAAGTTCTGTCCGGGCACGATGCGGTGAAAGATGCCTGGGATGCGTTCTTCGATCTCCCAGTTGAATACTTCGGCGTAGAAGGCGCGGGCTGCGTCAACATCGTCTGACGGAAAGTCAACGAATACGAGCGTGTTCGGATAGGTCATGGTTCCCCTCTGATCTGGTTGCGTAGCGACAATAGCCGTGGTCTTATGGTCTGACCACCCGGCCCGTGGAACTGAGAATCGGACCGTCCGCCAATCGCCGCGCGGCGCGCTCTAAGGTCTGCCTATACAACAACAGCGCCTTGGGGCCCGACAGATGGACACACAGGATGAAGTGGTCGTGAAAGAGGTGTATCTTGACTACAACGGATCGGCGCCTCTTGACCCTCGGGTCGCTGAGGCGATGATGCCGGTCCTGCTTGAAGGGATAGGGAACGCATCGTCGAGCCACAGGTTCGGGCGCTACCAGACCGCCGTTGTCGAGCAGGCCCGTGAGCAAGTGGCCGCGCTTGTCGGGGGTCGGGCAGCTGATGTTGTGTTCACGGCAGGAGCCACCGAGGCCAACAATCTTGCACTTCGAGGAGCGACAGAAGGCGCCCGCGGTGACCGCCGCCGAATCCTCATTTCGGCCGTGGAGCACGCGTCGATTCACCAGGCTGCACGATCACTCAGCGACCAGGGTTTGGCGAAGCTCGATTTGATACCGGTGACCAGTGGGGGTTTCGTCGACCTTGATGAGATGGAGGGGTCGATCGACGACGACGTGCTGCTGGTGTCTGTGATGGCGGCCAACAGCGAAACCGGCGTGCTGAACCCGGTGGCCGAGATAGCTGAGCGAGTTCATTCCGCCGGTGCTCTGTTTCATTGCGACGCCACCCAAATGGTGGGGCGGCTTCCTTTCGATCTTCAGGAAGTGGAAGCGGATCTCGTGTCGATCAGCAGTCACAAGATCTGTGGGCCTGGCGGTGTCGGGGCTCTTATCGGGACCCGCCAAAGCTTGCGCTCAGTTCAACCGATCATTCACGGCGGCGGACAAGAGCGGGGACTGCGCTCGGGGTCGTTGAACGTTGCCGGGATCGTCGGGCTTGGCGCGGCTGCCCAGATTGCGGTAATCGAGCGAGAGGCCGAGACATCTCGAGTCGCGAAGCTCCGTGATCGGCTAGTCGCCGAGATCAAGGCGAGAATCCCGGACGTTCACGAAAATGGCGATACCGTCCGTCGCCTTCCGAACACTGCGAGCATCCGATTCGTGGGTGCGGATGCAGAGGCCGTCGTAACGCAAATGGACCCCGTCGCTGTTTCGACGGGCAGCGCTTGCAGTTCCGGTTCAATTGATCCGTCCGCGGTGTTGCTCGCCATGGGCTTCAGCCGGGACGCTGCTTTCGAGGCCGTACGGTTCAGCCTCGGCAGGTTCACGACCGAGGGCGACATCGACACCGCAGTTACCTCGGCTGTCACAGCCGTTCAATACGTTAGATCCATGACTAGGGAGACCTTCTAAATGCGATTGGTAGACGCTGCGTCGCCTACGTTCGCGCGGCACGAAACCTTCCACCCGCGATACGGCTGGTTCCGAAAGGCGTACAAGGCCGCGGCAAACAACCCGTATGTGTTCACCCAGGAGGACGCTCCCGTGGAATTGGGCGTCGGCAAGAATATGGTCCGGGCAATCCGGTTCTGGGGCCTGGCAGCGAAGCTGATCGTCGAGGACCTGAAGGCTCCGAACCGGCGGGTCAAGGGCTGCGTGCCCACCCGGATCGGTCACGCTATCTTCGACGAATCTGGCTGGGATCCCTACATGGAGGACCCGGGGACCCTGTGGCTGTTGCACTGGCTGCTTCTTGCCCCGCAGTCTCGGCTACCGGTTTGGTGGCTGGCCTTCAACGAGTTCGCGGCGGTCGAGTTCAAAGATGATGATCTTGAATCCGCGATTTCGACGCAGATTGGAGCTGTTTCGCAATGGGCTTGTCCAAGTCCTTCGTCACTCAAGAAAGATGTGAGCGCCCTGTTGCGCACCTATGCCCCACAGGAGCGGTCCCGAGGCGCGGCAATTGACGATGTGTTGAACTGCCCTCTGCGCGAACTCAATCTGATCAGCAACTCTGTGGACGCGGATCGACACCGTTTCACGCTCGGGACCAAGCCGACACTGCCACCGGAGATTGCTACGTACGCCATGCTCGACTGGATCGCTAGAACAAACAGCGGTAGCAGCACAGCCACCCTTAGCCGCCTCGCCAACGATCCAGGTTCTCCGGGCCGGGCGTTCAAGCTCTCGGAGGCCGAGTTGCTCGCATTGCTGGAGCCCTGTGTCGAAGCCGAGGAGGAACTCGCGTTGACGACTCCGACCGGCGTGGTACAGATCGCATGGTCAGAAAACCCCGCTGTTGTCGCGCCGAGGTTGCTCGACAGCTATTTCGGCGTGCCACAGATCGGGGTTCTCGCTGGTTCCGACGGTGATGAGTCCGTGGACGACGATCTCATTGAGGATCTCGGTTACGGGCGGGATCCGGAGTCGGTGATTCGCCGACTCCACGAACCGGCCGCTTTACGGTTAGGAGCGGCGTGATGGCCTTGCTATCGGATTCGATCACCGTTGCAGGTCGATATGCGCGGTCCGCAAACCTAGAGCGCGACACGGCTCAACTTGAGCCCCTCGACGGTTACGTCGTCACGGCTAGGACGCTTGATGTCGTCGAACGCATTGTGATGGCCGCCGCCACGGGCCCGGCCGGCGGAGCATGGTCCTTGACCGGCCCGTACGGCTCGGGGAAGTCGTCCCTCGCGTTGTTGCTCGACGCCGCCCTCGGGGCGAAAGGCGATACACGACAAACCGCTTTGGCGCTGATCGACGAAGTGTCCCCAGAAGTGGGAGCTTTGGCACGGCAAGCGCATCAGCGACACGGCACCAACGAATCAGGCTTTCACCGGGCGCTGGTGACCGCGCGGCGAGAGCCCTTGAGCCACACAGTTCTTCGGGCACTCGAAGCTGCCGTCCATCGGAGATACAAGAAGATCCCCCCCAAAAACAGGTTTTGGGCAGCTCAGACTCTGCGAGACGCTCTCAGCGACATGGCTAGCGACGATCCGCGTCGAACTGGGCCTTCGCCCGCGGCACTGGTTGAGATCGCTCGGTGCCTAGCCGAGGAGTCACCTCTGTTGCTGGTCATAGATGAATTCGGCAAGAACCTTGAAGCGATCCGTGATGGCGGGGCAGACGGTGACCCCTACCTTCTGCAGCAGCTCGCTGAAGCGGGGCAAGGCTCTGGCTTACCGATCTTTGTGGTCACTCTGCAGCACCTCTCGTTCGATGACTGCTTGGCTGGAACGGCAGCGGCTCAACGTCGCGAATGGGCGAAAGTCCAGGGGCGCTTCGAGGACATCGCCTTCGTTGAGTCACCAACCCAGACCCGAGCCCTCATCGGGACTGTGTTCGATGTTCAAGACGACCAATTGCGCTCTCGAATTTCCCGATGGGCAAAATCCGAGGCGAAGAAGCTGCGTTCACTCGGCATCGCCGAACTCGCTGATCCTGAAGTGGTTGCAGCTTGTTATCCACTCCACCCACTGGCCGCTTTGGTGCTACCCGAACTGTGCAGTCGCTACGGTCAACAGGAGCGCACTCTGTTCTCGTTTCTTGCAGGGTCGGCCCCCCAAAGCGCGGCATCGTTCTTGAGTGAGACTGCGATTGCTCCGCGACGGACTTTGCCCTTGCTAGGTCTCGACCGCGTCTACGACTACTTTGTCGCTAGCGGCGCGCTCAACACCTCGGCTTCTGTACAGTCGAGCCGCTGGATCGAGATCGCCTCAAGATTGCGCGATTCGTATGGACTATCACTTCCCCAGCAGCGCCTTGCAAAGGCGGTGGCCCTTCTCAACCTGGTTTCAACCTCTGGCACGCTCAGAGCATCGAAGCAGATGCTCCGACTCGTTGACAACAACGCCGACGAGACACTCGTCGAGCTTGAGGACACCGGGATAGTGACCTATCGCGAATTCGCGGACGAGTACCGCGTCTGGCACGGGACCGACATTGACGTCAGGGATCTCGTGGATGTGGCGCTGGAGCGGGTCCAGCACCAACCATTCGTCGAAATATTGACGTCCGTACACGAGCCTCAGCCCATGGTGGCCGCTCGTCATAGCTCCGAACACGACATGCTCCGGATTTTCTCGGTGCGCTACTTCGATGGCGACCAAGTGGAGCCCCTAGACGCCTTCTCCCAATTCGATGGCGAAGCGCTACTTATGGTCGGCGACACGGCCTCGGTTCCTCGTTTGGACCCATCTGCGGTTGCAGCCAAACCTGTTGTTGCCGCAATGCCGACCGACGTGACCGAACTTAAGGAGTCTGCTTACGAAGTCGCCGCGGTTCTTTCCGCTCTTGAAGAACCAGCCGTTGTCGAGGACTGGGTTGCTCGGCGCGAGTTGAGCGAAAGGCTCGCCCAGTCACGAGCGACGTTCGACCGAACCGCGGCCGACACCTTCGACGCTGACACCTGCAAATGGATCCTGCTCGACGCCGCCGACGGCCTAGAGCTTCGTCCTGGTCGGGGCAGTTCCGCGCTGTCCCAAGCGTGCGATCAGGTGTACCAATCCACGCCGGCGGTCGGCAACGAGATGTTGAACCGCACTGATCTCACTACCCAGGGATCCAAAGCACGACGTCTCCTGCTTGAGGGGATGATCGAGCATCCCGACGAACCGGACTTGGGGTTCACGGGGTACGGGCCCGAGATGGCGATGTATCGGGCCTTCATGGAACGCACCAATATCCATGTCCGCGGCAAACTCGGCAACGGCACCGAAGCATTCGGAGAGCCGACTAACGAGTCGCTCGCTGTTGCCTGGGGGGTCATGCAAACCGAGTTCAACCGGGCCAAGTCTCGCCGCGTGAATCTGCGCGATGTGTACGCCTCGCTGCTTTTGCCGCCGGTTGGCATGAAGGCCGCCGTCGTACCGGTGTTCGTGACCGCTGGACTGCTCGCTTCCGCCGACAGAATTGCCCTCTACGAACACGGCACGTTCAAACCGTTGCTTACGCCTGAGATCTCCGAACGGATGGTGCGCAATCCTGGTCATTTCGATGTGAAGCATTTTGCCAACACGACCGGAGCTCGACGTGTTGTCGTCGACGCGCTCGGGAAGCGGCTGAATGTCCGGCCTGCGCGCAACAAGCGCCGTGTCGCCAATGTCCTTGCCATCGTCGGCCACCTTGTCTCGCGGGTCAGACGCCTTGACAACTACTCACTACGAACCGCCAACCTGTCCGAAACCACTCGAAACGCACGAGACGCGCTCGTTGCGGCGGTCGAACCAGATGATTTGCTCTTCGCCACACTCCCCAAAGCTTTGGGGTTTAGACCCGTGCGGTCGGACGCCAAGAGTTACAGCGCAGCTCAGTCCTATGCCGATGGGGTCGGAGCTGTTCTTGAGGAACTTGAAGGATGCTACGAATCGCTCTTGACGGATCTCGTGGGACTACTACTTGAGGAGTGCGCGGAGAACACCCGTCTCGCCGTCTGTGGACAGGCTGCCGCACTTGAGAATGAGGTGCTTGATCCCTCGGTGCGCGCATTTGTTCTGGCACTCGCCAACGACACCGTCGATCTCGACACCGACTGGATGAAAGCCATCGCCACCGTCGTGGCCAAGAAAGCGCCCGCGGAATGGGTCGACGATGACCTCAAGCGCTTTCGGAGCGACCTCTCCGAGCAGGTAGCAGCGTTCCGGCGACTAGTCGCGCTCCATGCTCAATGCCGAGTTGACGGGGGAGGACAGTTCGAAGCGTTGCGAGTGACGGTGACCCGCTCCGATGGAAGCGAGGACATCCGATTGGTCTCTGTGGACAGTACTAATCGGTCCCAGATCGAGCGTGTTCTCGACAGTGCCCTCACTGAGCTAGCGACCGCAACGGGATCCCCGCAACGAGCTCATCAAGCGTTGTTAGCAGTGCTCGGTGAGCGGCTGTTGCCCATCCAGACTGCTACCGATGAGCTCTCAGACGATCGCGTACGTTTCGACGAGGACTTGAGGAGTATTCGTTATGGCTGAAGTGGTCCGACACATCTGTGGCATCTCTGGGGGGAAGGATTCCAGCGCTCTTGCCGTCTATCTTCGCGGCGAGATCCCCGAGATGGAGTACTTCTTTTGCGACACAGGCGCGGAGCTTCCTGAGACCTACGAGTACCTCACCCGTCTCGAAGCGATTCTTGGGAAACCCATCGCGCGTCTGAATGCCTCTCGCGGGTTCGATCATTGGTTCGAGGTATTCCGGGGCGCACTCCCGTCACCACAGATGCGCTGGTGCACCAAGAACATGAAGATCAAACCCATCGAGGAATGGATCGGCGACGAACCTGCTGTGTCTTACGTCGCGATTCGTGCCGACGAAGCAAACCGCAAGGGCTACGTCTCCACGAAACCCAATATCGAAACTCGGTTTCCCTTCGTCGAGGATGGCGTCGACCACGATGGCGTGATGCGCATCCTCGACGATGCCGGAATCGGGCTGCCCGAGTACTACGAGTGGCGAACCAGGTCGGGGTGTTACTTCTGCTTCTACCAACGAAAAGCAGAGTGGATCGGCCTATCGGAGCGCCACCCTGAGCTTTTTGAGCGGGCGGTCGCGATCGAACAGAAGGTGCTTCAAGATGCTGGGGTCGACGGAGACGCCGATTTTGGCGACCAGGCCATGCGCGGCCGTCAATACACCTGGTCTGGCGGGGAGACGTTGTTGCAACTACGCTCCCGCCGTGATCAAATCCTCGAAAAACACGAAGCGTCAATGGCCCGCTCAAAAATGACACGATCCAACGTCCCCCTCTTCGAATCCCTCGCCGAGGCCCTAGACGAAGACGACGACACCCTCCCCTGCACCGTCTGCGCCCTGTGAATTCGACGGAACCTACTTCCAACAGGCTTGCTGTGCCTCCTCCCGCTCCATGGGGAAGCCCACGGACACCTTTGCTATCCCGCTGGTACATGGACAAACTGTCGTCGGTCCCGCTGCCTAACGCTCTACAGAGGGCAGTCATGACGACGGCGCAGCTACATCACGTCGCTGATTTGGCAAGATTCTGGGACCATCGAACCCAACCCTTACGTTCCGATGCCCGCAGATCCGTTATACGGCTTGCTTCAACGTGCCGAATGCCTCCCCCGGACTATGTCGTTGTTCCACCTGACACTGACGTTCGCCTTTTGCTCCAGTGCCCACTTAGGAAACGGACGCGGGAATGTATCCGACGAGCTTTGCCAGATGGAGAAGCAAGATCGATGCAGCCTGTGACTGTCGGCCAACTTCTCAGGATCCAAAAATCTGGTTTCGTCTCATTACTCGTTGACCTAATGTGCGTTACTGAAGCAGCCTTCGACAGCGGCTATCTTGTGTCGACAGATCATCCCGACCGAGACTTCCCCTCCCCAACAGATTCGTCAGACGATGTATCGCATCTGCAATCAGGTCCACGCGATGCGTCGGTTGATGCTTGGGACTCAACGATTCATCTGCTCGAGAGTATATTCGCAGCCTCATCAGAATTCCGTGGAGCACAGACATTGACCGACGCGCTCAACGGAGACATCGTCGAACTCGCACAGACGCTGGGACTAGTTGAGGAGCTAGACGCGATCCCTATCGCGAATCTTGTTAGCGGATCCTCCCTGGCAGAGAATATGTGCTCTGAGTTGACAGCCTTATGCGAGCAGATGTCAGAGGCAGAACAGCTGATAGTGCACAAGCGGCTTCTATCTGAAACGCCAATGTCAATCGCAGCGATCGCCCAGACGAGCAAGCTCAGCGGCGCGCGAATCCGACAACTCCAGAAACGAATCGAACAGAACTTAGGCAGCCCAGACGGGCCTAGTGCAACTGTCGCGATTATTGGTGCCCTCGTCCGTCAACAGATCGGCCCGGTAACAACCGAGGATGAATTCGACGATCGCGTTTCGGCAGTTTTTCCCCAACCCGGCGTCTATGCGCTCGCCAATGCCCGTGATGCATCAGATCAACCAGCGTTCGAGCCAGCAACCGTCGTCGCGTTAGCGAGGTACATGCTTGTAGAAGAACTCGACTACTCATGCGAAAATAGTGTCTGTCTCGACAATTCCGCGGCCGCCGTGGTCCAAGACCTACAGAACGCGGCTCAGGCGATAGCCGACGAGACCAATCTCGTCGACGAATCTGAACTCCGAAAGCATCTACCGAACGACGATTGGTCCCAGTATTGGAGTGAATTGTTGAAACGGTGCGGGCTGTACCGCCTGAACGGCCAGCTTGCGCTGCGCGAAACGGCTCCAACCAGGGTAAAGGCGGCGTTGCTGTCAATCGGACGCCCCGCGACTAAGGAAGAAATCAGTGATCTCTCAGGTTTGCAACCCGCTCGCGTGAGTTCCCACCTGTCTTCACTTCCAGGTGTGGTACGAGCCGATAAGATCCGCTGGGGTCTATCCGAATGGGTTGACGACGAATACGAAGGGATCCCAGCTGAGATCATCCAGCGCATCAACGAAGATGGAGGCAGCACCCGTTTGAACCGTCTTCTGGACGAACTTCCTCGTCTGTTTAAGGTCAGCGAGAGCAGCGTCCGCGCGTACATCAGTTCTCCCGCTTTTCGACTAGAACACGGATGGGTTAGCGTCACCGATGAACCGGACATAGCTATCGCTAAACTTGCTGATGTCGTCGACGGACAGGACGCTAGTGGTAGTTCATATTGGTCTTTCGAAGTGAAGGAACGACACTTACGCGGTTACAGCCTCACAGGCGTTCCGCCCGAAATCGCAATCGCTCTTGGGTGTAGTTTCGGTGGCACTACTTCCGTTTCGATAAGACAACCTTCACAGTGCTCGAATATCTCTGTCACCTGGCGAAAGACTTCTTTCACTGGTCCTGAAATCGGCCGATTTGCTGAAGTTCTTAATGAAATCAAGGCTGGTGGGGGCGATTCTGTGTACTTGGTACTACACCCTGAAGGAGATATATCGTTCGCCGCTCGCTCGCGTACCCTCGAAGAATCCCTCCTTGGGTCAATGTCTAGCCAGTTGAGTTCCAGCGCCGATGACAGCTCTTCGATCAAGCACAGTATGATTAACACACGACATTCACAAACCGGTGTGCGAGTGGCCGAACCAATTAAAGGATCCTTTACCTTCGCTTCAACAGGACAATCGGAGAACGGTGATTCTAACTTCAACCCATCCACCGAATCCCCCGAAGGAATCTAAGTTCCGTGCACCGATACGGTTGGTCGTTGCGACAAGACGAATGGAGACAACTTACTGAAGCTCTAGAAGGTAGCGATTGGCATTACACGAATCTCAACAACAAATTCCATGCGTCCGTACCATCTGAACCAGGAATCTATTTGCTCATATCTTCCAAAGAATATGTATCGCGAATATATGGATTGCCGCCAGAACTTTCTAGTGCTCTCTATGTTGGTAGATCGAATAACCTAAAGACTCGCTTCAAACAGCACGCATCGGATCATACCGCGAATCGATTTATCCGCGAAAGCAAAAACACTTTTGGCACGCTGCGGTACGCGTATACTAAGGTACCTTTAACAAGAACCGTTTCAGTGGATGACTGGCTATCTAACGCCGAGCGTTTACTAATCTTGGTATTGGGTCCACCTGCAAACTCGAATATTCCTACGAGCGCTTCTCTTGTCGGGAAGTTCGGTACACCGGTTTCAATTTAACGCACTTAGAAAGGCCATCAAAATGCAAATCTATCCAGCGATTAAGGCCCACATGGGACGATGGGACTACTACCTAGTCAGAATGTCGATGCGAGAATTGGCAGAGAACATTCGCTATGCAGAAGAAATTCATGGTCCCACCCAACTCTCTGACGCGATACAACGTGAACTCAAAAGATCTAGAGCAACAAAAGAGATCGCAAGTTATCTAGTGAAGCAAGAAGACCGCTTCTTTTCATCGATCGTTGTCGCTGTTTTAGATGGCGAACCTCAATGGCATCCGGTTAGTCTCGAGGATAACCCTGAGTTTAGAATGTTGAGTAGTGACCGAAGGCTGTCAGAAGCGTTTGGCGTTCTCACGTTTAATGGTGAACAAAACTACTACGCTCTTGATGGTCAACATAGGTTGTCTGCGATTCGGCAGTTACTTGACGGCGAAACTGACTTCACGATACCTCAAGATTTTCGCCATGAAGAAGTCAGCGTTATCTTTGTGTTGCCTCGCCAACTTGAAGAAACACATGAGTTTATTGTTCGCTATCGCCGCCTTTTCGGTAACCTGAACCGCTACGCCAAACCGATGTCGCAGTACGATAACATCGTGATGGATGAAGACGACGCGATTGCAATCATCACACGTCGACTCGTATCCTCTCATCCTTTCTTCAAAATGCCCGGATTGGAATTCGAATCTTCTCGAATCAAAATGTCGAAGGGGAAAAATATACAATCGGGTTCTAGTCATTTCACTAGTCTTGAAATGTTGTACGACATAAACGAACACTTGTTAGCAACGGCGGATCGCAGAAATCGTGGGTGGGGAGCGAATGGAGAGCGAATCAAGGAATACAAGAGGTTTCGACCCCCTGACAATGAAATCGATGCTTTGGAAGCAGAACTTGTGGTCTGCTGGGATGCGTTAACCTCGGCTCTGCCAATATTGAACGAGAACCCTGCACTTATGCGTGTTCACAATCCCCCATCGCTATCCGAAGGAGATAGCGATGACTCATACGACTGTGTTCTCTTCTGGCCGATCGTTCAGATGGTCGTGGCAGATCTTGCTAGGACTCTTCTCGACCATACGGTGGACAGAATCAGGCCAAGCGACGGAATCCTCACGGCTTTGGATGCCAATCGGGCTCTCGAACCCCTCGGATCAGTCACATGGGACGCTCACACGGCTCCCTGGCGGCACATTCTTCTAGTCCAATCGGAAACGTCATCGTGGCGGATTGCAAGTGAAGATCGTAAGAACCGGCTGCTCGTCTTGGAACGCATTATCCGATGGCAACTCGGGATCGATAGTTTGATGGAAGATGAGGTCACTGGGGAAGGCGGTCTTCGAGAACTCTGGTACCAGTATCTCCCGGCCACGGCCGCCGAGGAAGAAGATGCTATGTGGCAAGAGATTATCGACAATCTCCAACGATGACCTTGCTGTTGCGATCGAGGCTAGGCTGACGCGATTGATAGCGTCCCACTAAACGAGACTGTCAGCGCTTCGGGATTCGCAGCGAGACTGCTGTGTTCACCGTCGCGAGTTCACCTTGAACTTGCCTCCGGTGAATTTGAGGAAAAAATGACACACCGTCTAGATCGAGCGGTCGTGTCGCTCGTCTCTCGTGATGCTGGCATCGTCCGGAAGCTGAAACAGATCGAACCAGGTGCACTGTCGTGGTCCTTCGATCCACGTCCTGGACACGAGCACGACCATGATCGCGCTTTAGACCTAGCTTTGCCCTTGCTGCTACCGCGTCGCGTGTCTGACAATTTGTACCCATTCCAGCGCTCTGGTGTTGCATGGTTGCTGTTTCACGACCGTGCAATCCTGGCCGACGATATGGGGTTGGGCAAGACCATACAGGTGATCGCCGCGCTTCGCAGACTGTTCCGGGCAGGTCGAATCGATTCGTGTCTTGTCGTTGCACCTCGGACGCTATTGGAGAACTGGACGACTGAGACTCGCCAGTGGGCACCAGAACTCGTTACGCGGCGTCTATCTGATGCCTCGACGACCTCCGACAGTGGATGGATTCAGCTTCTTGCTCGCGCTCATATCCTGTTCGCTAGCTATGAGGAGGTGCGCAACCCTTCGGACGAAATGGTCGCTCACCCGCCAGACGTGATCGTTGCCGACGAGGCCCATCGACTCCGAAAGTCAGATTCCCTAGCCCATCAAGGTCTTCGGCGCATCAAAGCCAACCGGTTATGGGCCTTGACCGGTACTCCTGTCGAACGAGACGCTGAAGACCTGGCTGGACTCCTGTCTTTGTTGGAGCCCAACCGCTTCGCTGTGGACGACCACCGGCTCGGAATCGCGATCCTCCGGGCTCGAGCACGCCCTTATGTCTTACGCCGCATGAAAGAAGCGGTCCTCCCCGAACTTCCACCGGTCACGGAACGGACTGAAGAAGTGCCACTCTCGAAAGCGCAACAGAAAGCGTACGCTTCGGCCACCCAAGCAGTCGTCAGTGGAGAGTATCTGGCCCTATTCAACGATCTCCGGAGCATCTGCGACATGGATCCGACAACAGGTGAAAGCTCCAAGCTAGACCGTGCCGTGGAGTTGATCGAAGAAGTAGTCGGTCAAGGTTCCAAGTGCGTTGTGTTCTCGTACACCCTTGGACCTCTGAAAACACTCCGAGTTCGATTACGCGCTGAGTTTGGTGACATCGCTGCTCTCCTCACAGGCGAACTTGACCTTGATCAGCGGGAGCGGGCTGTCCAGCGTTTCAAATCCGACGGCAACTGTTCCGTTCTGCTGGCATCGATGCGTGTCGCTTCGGAAGGTCTTACCTTGACAGAGGCCAACCATGCGATCTTCATCAACCGCTGGTGGAATCCGTCCACCAACTCACAAGCTATCGATCGCATCGTCCGCATCGGTCAACACAAGCCCGTGACCGTCTACAACCTCACCTGCTCCAATACCGTCGAAGACCGGCTTCAACCATTGCTGGATCGCAAAGAACTAACGTTTGCTCAACTTATTGACGCGCTCCAGCATCGACCCGAGTCCGTCCAGCAGCTCCTCAAGCCATAACGAGTCTTCATTCACGGCCTTAGCTTGGATGGCTTACACATCCGAGCTCAGTCAAAGATTGCGACGAAGACAATCATGGTCGCCCAGTTAGCGAGCAGGAAGGCGACGAGCGAGGTCATGTGAACACGGACGTACTTGGCTAGGGCCGAGTCAAAGTGCTCCCTAAGGTCGGCTAATTCGGCTCGAAGATCCTCAGAGGCAGTTCGAAGATCTGGGAGATCAGAACTTGTGTTCACCATCTCTGAGCGCTCATCCTCTGTGATCGGCATTCTCAGGTTTCCTCCATGGTTCGAAGTCCTCGGTGGAGAGTTCTCGTATCTGAAGACTAGCGATTTCAAATATATTTCATTTTATATCGTTATTCATCACTGAGGTCAATCTTCGCTCGTGGAGCCCAGTCCACTCCGGCGTAACCGGGTGTTTGCGTCGTCGGTCGGGGGACTGAGTAGTAGCGTCGCGGGGTATGAAACAACCCAACATTTTGGTGGTGATGGCTGATCAGTTGGCACCGCATTTCACGGGTGCCTACGGCCATCGATTGGTGCGCACACCGGCGATGGATGCCCTCGCCGAAAGGGGGACGCGGTTCGATGCGGCGTACTGCAACTTCCCCCTGTGCGCGCCCTCGCGGTTCTCGATGCTGTCCGGTCAGCAGGCGACAGCCATAGACGCTTGGGACAACGCCGCTGAGTTCCCGGCACGGGTCCCGACACTCGCCCACTATCTCAACCTCGCCGGCTATCGCACCGCGTTGACCGGAAAGATGCACTTCATCGGCCCGGACCAACTCCACGGCTTCACCCGCCGTCACAACACCGACATCTACCCGGCCGATTTCGCCTGGACACCCAACTGGGACCAAGCCGACGACCGGATCGACAAGTGGTATCACAACATGGACAGCCTGGCGGAGGCAGGTCAAGCGCTGGCCACCTACCAGATCGACTACGACGAAGAAGTCGGATTCTCGACGACGCGCCAGCTCTACGACTTCGCCCGTGACGCCGACGAAAGACCGTGGTTCTTGACAGCCGCTTTGATCCACCCCCACGATCCCTACGTTGCACGGCCCGAATGGTGGGATCTCTACGACCACGACGACATCGACCTTCCGGACGACAAGGTCGATTCGCCCGACCCGCACACGCTGAGGCTCCGCCACGGACTCCAGATCGACACCATCGGCTACAGCGACGAGCAGTGCCGGAACGCCCGCCACGGGTACTACGCCAACACCAGCTATTTCGACTCCTGGCTCGGCCAGATGGTCAAAGTCCTCGAAGAAACCGGACAGATCGACAACACGATCGTGATCGCCACCAGCGACCACGGCGACATGCTCGGCGACCGGGGACTGTGGTTCAAGATGAGCTTCTATGAACGGTCGCTGCGCGTGCCGCTGATCATGGCCGGACCCGGCGTGGCGAACCGCACAGTCGGCAACGTCTGCTCACTGATGGACCTGCTCCCCACCCTGCTGGACATCTCAAATGACAACACCAACAGCGGTGGCCGCATCGAACCGGTGACCCCGCTGGCCGGGCGAAGCCTCTGGGAGAGCGCGACCGGCGGGCACGACCCCTTAGACGAGACGACCGCCGAATACACCGGCGAGATGACCGCTCACCCGATGTTCATGATCCGCCGGGGCCGCCACAAGTACATCCACTGCGACAGCGACCCCGCGCTCCTGTACGACCTCGAAGCCGATCCCCTCGAACGCACCAACCTCGCCGACGATCCCGCACACGCCGAACTGGCCGCGGGCTTCGCGGCCGAGACCGCCCGGCGGTGGGACAGCTACGCCATCCGCGATCGGGTTCTGGACTCACAGCGGAGCCGCCGGATGCTCCACGCGGCGATGACCATCGACGGCCACTACTCCTGGGACTTCACCCCTGTCCGCGACGGCGCCAGCGAATATGTCCGCGACAACATGGACTGGGCCGAAGCCGGTCCACGTTTCCGCTTCCCCGAGTTGGCCTGACACGGTCAGTGACGCGACTGCTACGAACCCGCAATCCCAACGAACGGACTCGCGAGTCTGACGGGCACAACCCGACCCAAGTACGTTTGGGTACGTGACCGAGAACATCGACCTGTTGATCAAAGGCAACTACGTCGTCACCATGAACCGGACTCGTGACATCATTCACGACGGTGCGGTGGCGGTCCGTGGGCGAGAAATCGTGGCGGTCGGCAAGACCAGCCAACTCGAGCAGCAATACCAGGCCGCGGAAACCATCGGAGGCGACCGTTTCGTGGTCACCCCGGGGATGGTCAACTCCCACATCCACATCACCGGCGAACCCCTGACCCGCGGCTACGTCCCCGACGACACGCCCTTCGAGGAAAACGTGTTCATGTGGCTGTGCCCGCTGTACTCCATGTACAACGCCACCGAGGAACGGCTGTCCGCCCAGCTCGCAGCGACCGAGATGCTCAAGTCCGGCACCACGACGTTCCTCGAGGCCGGCACGATCCGGTTCCTTGACGAAGTTGTCGACGGGCTCGAAGAGGTCGGGATCCGGGGAAGGGTCGGCCAATGGGTTTGGGACCTCCCGCCCGAACCCGACGTCTACAAACAAGACACCGACCAGGCCATCGCCAACCTGCAAGACCAGCTCGAACACCACCCCGCAGCGGCCGAGAACCGCATAAGCGCCTGGTCGCTGCTGGTGGGGCACACCACCTGTTCCGATCCGCTCTGGCGGGCCGCGCGGGAACTGGCCACCGAGCACGATGTCGGCCTGAGCTTCCACATGTCGCCCGCGAAACTCGACCCTGAGGGTTTCGTCGCCGAGTTCGGGCACAGGCCCATGGTGCATCTGGCGCAGCTCGGGGTGCTAGGACCCGATGTGGCCATGACCCATTGCGTGCAGGTCGACGACAACGAGATCAAGGTCATGGCCGAGACTGGTGTTCACGTCGCCCACTGCCCGACCACGGCGCTCAAGGTCAGCTACGGGGTGACCCAGGTCGGCAAGATGCCCGAGATGGTGCAGTCCGGGATCAACCTCGGTATCGGCACCGACGGCAACAACGCCTCGAACTATTCCGATTTGATGCGCGCCACCTACCTGGTGGCCGGGTTGTTCAAGGACGGGCGCCAGGATCCGCAGATGTTCCCCGCAGAGAAGGCCTACGAGATGGCGACCGTCGGCGGCGCCGAGCTGATGCAGATGCCCGATGAGATCGGCTCGCTCGAGGTCGGCAAACTGGCCGATGTGGTGTTGCACGACACCGACCGGCCCGAGTGGCGACCGCTGCTCAATGTCGCCAACCAGCTTGTCTGGTCAGCCGACGGGCGGGGTGTGCACACGGTCGTCGTCGACGGCAAGAAGGTGGTGGAGGACGGACAGATGACGACCATCGATGAACAGGCCCTCTACTCCCAGGCCCAACTCGCGGGCGAAGCGATCACGACCCGTTCCGGCCTACCCGACAAGGCCAAATGGCCCGTGCTGTGAACTATCCTTTCTCACGGAAACCGTGATATCGTGATTTCGTGAGAAATGTGACGATCAGCCTCGACGACGAGACGGCACGATGGGCACGCGTTGAAGCAGCTCGTCGCGATAAAAGCCTCTCAAGGTTCGTAAGCGAAGTCCTTCGCGACCTGATGACCGGACCAGACGCCTACGAACGCGCCCAGCAGTCGTACTTGAGTCGAAAACCGCTTCCGTTGGGAACACCCGGCCAGCGATATCCGACCCGCGACGAACTGCACCAGAGATAAGGGTTCCCAGATGAGAATCTTCGTCGATACCAACGTTTTGGTGTATTCGCGAGATGCTTCCGAACCCGACAAGCAAGAGCGGGCCCAAGAGTGGATGACTCGGCTTTGGGAGACCAAATCCGGATGTACCAGCATCCAAGTCCTCAACGAGTTCTACGTCACAGTGACTCGCAAACTCCGCCCGGCGTTGCCGGTTAAGGAGGCGCGAGCCGACATCAACGACCTACAAGAGTGGCCCGTGGTTCCGCTAGACGATGCCCTGCTGGATTCTGTCTGGGCCGTTGAGGACCGATACGGTCTGTCGTATTGGGATTCCTTGGTCGTCGCCGCAGCCCTTTCAATGGGTTGCAGTCACCTGCTCACCGAAGACCTTCAAGACGGCCAAATGCTGGACGGCTTGCACGTGGTTAACCCTTTCATACGCAATCCGGCCACATTGACCTGAACGTGAACGTGTCGTCCGTCTTGAGCTAAGTCGGATCCAACTGATCAACGGGTTGGCCAGCGGGAGGGTGCTTTGATGCCGCTGCGGGTTCGCAGGGAACGGCCGGCGTTTCGGGCTTCTTCAGCCAGCGCAGCGACATCGACGGTCTGAACTCGGCCGTCTGAGACCACCGTTTCGCCCGCGACGTAGACGTCCCGAACGGATCGGCCGTCGCTGCCCCAGACGAGTTGCAGCACCGGATCGGGGCTCTGGGGAATCCATTCGATCCGGGACCGGTCGTGGACCACGATGTCGGCCTGCTTGCCGACCTCGAGCGAACCGATCCGGTCGGACATGCCGAGGGCCTCCGCCCCGGCGATGGTGAGTAGTTCGAGCGCGTCGTGGGCTCCGAAGATCGTCGGGTCGACCGCAGCGTCCTTCGCCAGCCCTGCAAACAACGCCGCGGTGCGGATGCCGTCGACCATGTCGCCGGCGTTCTCGGCGTCACAACCCAAAGCCAAACGGCCTCCTTCACGCCACAGGTCCAGATGGCGGAACTCGCGGGTCACACCCTGACCGAGGCGCAGATAGGCCCACGGACACGAAACGACCGCGGCCCGGCTGTCGACCAGCAACGCCACTTCTTGGGAGTCAAGATGCACACCGTGAGCAACGGCCACATCGGGACCGAGCACACCCAGCGATGAGAGGTGAACCAGCGGCCGCACACCGGTTCTGGCCAGGTAGCTGTCGACGTCGCTGGTTGTGGGAGACAGATGAAAGGTCATGCCGACCCCACGTGAGCGGGCCAGTTCGCTTGCTGCGACGACCAGCTCGTCGGACATCAGGTCGTGCCCGACGAGGCTCACCCAGGTCGATACCCGTGACCCGTCCGCCAGGTCCAAAGCGGTTCGCTGGCGTTCGATCACCTCATCGACCGAGCCTGCATACGGCCCTTCGTCGACATCCCATCCCCAGGTACCCACCGTCACTCGGGCTCCCACGGTTCGGGCCGCGGCCGCAACCCGGTCCGGATGAGCGACGGTACCCGCTTCGAAGGTCGTGGTGATGCCGTTGCTCAGCGACTCGGCGAGAGTGAGCGTGGCGGACAGTTCGTCGTCGTCGGGACTGTGTTCGCCGTGGACAGGTACAACCCAGGAGAAGATCGCCTCACCAGGGGGCAGTTCGTCAGGAATCGATGATTGGATCAGGCGGTCGCCAGTCAAGTGTTGATGTCCGTTGACATAACCCGGTAGAACCAGGTCGCCTGCGCGGCCCGAAACCCCCTCGTCGGGGTGAGCTGCCCGGATTTCGTCGAAACTGCCGACCGCGGCGACGGTCTCACCGGCGATGACGACCGCACCGTCGCTGATGATCTCCCGTTCGGGATTCATGGTGACCACGGTGCCGCGCACGATTGTCATGGCCGGTCAGCGCTCCTCACCCGCCCAGTATTGCACCGGTACCGATGCGGACCCGTATGCCCCCGAGCCGCACGCGCACGAAGTCGCGACAGCACCGCCCGGCGACAACGACCCAGCCAAGTACCGAGACTCACGCGCGCAAAGTCACGCCGCGGCTGATAGACCCATGCCCATGACGGTTACCAACATCTGCGACCAATGGCGCGAAGGCAGAACCCCCCTCGGCGGCTGGCTGGCGATCCCCAGCACCGTGGCGGCCGAGGCCACAGCCCGATGCGGCTTCGACTATGTCTGCGTCGACACTCAGCACGGACCGCTCGACTTCTCCGACTCGGTGTCGACGATCCAAGCCATCCTGCTGGGCGGGTCGAGCCCGATCGTGCGGGTGCCCCGCAACGAGCCCGGGATCATCGGCAAGTCCTTCGACGCCGGGGCCCACGGGGTGATCATCCCCATGGTCAACACCGTCGCCGAGGCGGAGCAGGCCGCAACCGCATGCCGCTACGCACCACGGGGAGTGCGCAGCTGGGGTCCGACCGTCGCCGGGCTGCGTCACGACTACTTCAATTGGGAACCCGGCAACGTGGCCTGCATCCCGATGATCGAAACGGCCGAAGCCCTCTCGAACCTCGATGAGATCCTGGAAGTGCCCGACATCGATGCGATCTATGTCGGGCCGGCGGACCTGTCGGTCACCCTCGGTCTGCCCCCGGGCAACAACGACGGAGAGAAGGCCTTCGACGAGGCACTCAGCTTCATCCTCGAACGCTGCGCGGCTCACAACATCATCGCCGGAATCCAATCGACCGGGGCGTTGACACCCAAGCGGATCGCTGCCGGTTTCCGCATGGTCACCGTGACCACCGATCTGCTGGCCATGCGGATGGGGATACAGGCCGAGCTTGCCCTTGCCCGCGGCGAGGACGGATCGGGCGGCCCGTCGAGCCTGTACTGATCGCGGTTGGTTGCAACCGCCGAGCCTGAGGTGCAACAGGCGCGGGTGTCGGCCGGATCGCGCAGCGGTAGCCTCTGTGGTGGAAGGTTGCCAGAGCGGACGAATGGGGCGGCCTCGAAAGCCGTTGTGGCCTCCGGGTCACCATGGGTTCGAATCCCATACCTTCCGCCATTCAAACCCGAACTTGCCACCGGGAAGGCGATGGTAGGAGCCGGTTTGCTGACCCCCATCGGTGACAAGCGAGGAAGGCGATATCAACGCTCAGACGAACTCGCCGACATCTGGTTGCAGATCCGCCGCATGCGTTTGACCAGCGACAACACCGACCCCTACCAAACCGTGCAGGCCTGATCGCGCAGATAGCGCGTCTGTGTTGCTGGAGCCACTGCCGGCAAATAGTTTCGTGCCGATGAGCGTGCAGGCCCTGTGGGTGAACGGAGGCATGGTCGATCCCGATCAACCGCATCTGCGGGTCGACGACCATGGCGTGATGGTCGGCGACGGAGTGTTCGAGACGCTGGTGGTGGTGCCCGACGGCACGGATGTCGCCGCTTTCGGGGTGCGCCGACACCTCGACCGCCTGCGCCGTTCCGCCCGAGCCCTGCTGTTCGACTGCCCGTACGGGAACGACGAACTGCGCGACGCGATCGCACAGTGCCTCGATGTCGCCCCCGGTGCCGGTGTGGTGCGGATCACGGTCACCAGCAGCGGCGGAATCCTGGGCTCACGACGTGGGACGGGGCCGGGCTCGACGATCGTGATAGCCGGTGACCAGCCTCCCAGATACGCGCCCGGCACCGCCGTAGCGACAGTGCCCTTCACCCGCAACGAACGCGGCGCCTTGGCCGGGATCAAGACCACCTCCTACGCCGAGAACGTGCTGGCTCGGGACATGGCCCGCCAACGCGGAGCGTCGGAGGCGATATTCGCCGACACGCAGGGCCGCGTCAGCGAGGGGACCGGGTCGAACATCTTCTGGTCCGACGGCGGGCGGTTGCACACCCCGCCGCTCGACACCGGCTGCCTGGCCGGTGTGACCCGTGAGCTGATCATTGAGCATCTGGACGTGACGGAGACCCATCTGCCGCTCGAAGACCTGCCGCTGGTGCCCGAGGCGTTCCTGGCCTCGAGCACCCGAGTGGTCCAGTCGATCGCCCGAATCGACGACATCGACCTGCCCGTGGTGGACGGCGCCCTGACCGCTGCGGCGGCAACCGCGATGGCCAGCCTGATGGCCGCCAACATCGACCCCTGACCGGCTGCGCCGGTGTACGGGAGCGAACCGACGCTGCGGGGGATGTCTCAGCTGATTTGAACGTGGTGGACGGTGATGTCGAGACCGGTCGATCTCGCAAGTCTTCCGTCTGCAGTCGACAACGGGAGTCCTCTGGTGCGGGCTGCTGCAATATAGAAGGCGTCACAGGCACTGGTGTTGCGGTAGTACTGCCACGCTGACAAGGCGAGCGCCTGATGTGAGATGCGATCGATGGACCAGACGGCCAGATCGCCCAACGCCATCTCGGCTCTTGCGTACTCAAGGCGTCCTGTGAGCACCGCTCGGCGCAATACCGACATCACTTCCGGGTCGATCAACTCGGGGGCCGCCAATGATGCGTTCTCGATCGTCTCTTGCAGACCTGATCGCGCAGATACCGTTGTGTCGGGTCGGATCACTCAGCGGTAGCCTTCCGCGACCATACCCGACTCTTGAATTTCTTTCGGCCCAGATGATTCCGATGACCAGTCACGACTTGAAGTATCGCAAGGGAACAACGCCATGGCGGCATTGATCACGGGTACCGGGGTGGCCGTTCCGCCCAACGTCGTCACCAACGATGCCCTGACCCGGATCATGGACACCTCCGACGAGTGGATCGCGTCGCGGACCGGTGTCCGATCACGCCGGTTCGTAGATCCCGGGACCAGCACCTCGGATCTCGGCGCGCAGGCAGTCCGGTCCGCTCTGGCCGACGCGGGGGTGGACCCCTCAGAAGTGGACGCAATGGTGTGCGCCACCATGACCCCGGACCGCCAGAACCCGGGCATCGCCGGGGCGGTCCAGCACAAGTCGGGCGTCTGTGGCGCCGCGGTGTTCGATCTGCGCCAGCAATGCTCCGGATTCCTGTTCGGGCTGGACCTGGCCGACATGCTCATCGCCACCGAACGGACCCGGACCGTGGTGGTAGTCGGGGCTGAGGTCCACGCCGGATACCTGCCGTGGGGCGATGCCTGGGACATCGTGTTGGGCCAAGCGGATCGGGAGCCGACCGACGACGAGCGGGCACTGGCCACCCGCCACCGGGACTGGAGTGTGCTCTTCGGCGACGGCGCCGGCGCGATGGTGCTTCAGGCACAGCCCGACCGGCCTGGACCGGGCTCTGAGTGCAAGCCGGGGATCCTCGGCTCGGTGCTGGGGACCGACGGCTCCCATGCCGATCTGATCGAAGTTCCCGGCCTGGGGTCGCAGCAGCGTCCCTACGCCGACGAGTCCCAGATCGCCGCCGGCCTGCACCATCCGACCATGAACGGCGGCGGACTCTACCGTCTGGCGGTGGAGACCATGCCGGCCTCGGTGCGAGAGGTGTTGAAGACCACGGGATGCGAACTCGACGATCTGGGACTGGTGGTCGCCCACCAAGCGAACGACCGCATTCTCGAAGGTGCAAGGCGACGGGTCGGAGTGGACGATACAATCATGCCGTCCAACATCGGACACTGGGGCAACACCACGGCGGGCACCCTGCCGATCCTCTACCACGAACTGCGGGAGCAGGGCCGGATCGCCCCCGGAACGCTGGTGGCGTTCACCAGTTTCGGGGCGGGGACCCATTGGGGCGCGGTCCTCTACCGCGAACCTGAGGGTTCGTAACGGTTCTTGACGCCACTGTCACAGCCGTTGTGAAAAGATGACCGTCGACTCGGAACAGAGGGAGGAATCATGAACGCGCTGGTGATTGCTGTGCTGGTAGCGGGCGGACTGATGGCCGGCTGCTGGCTGGTGAGCCTGCCCAAGCGTGACGCCTCGATTGTCGATCCGTTGTGGCCGATGGTGTATGTGGTCATGGCTTGGGCACTGTGGCTGTGGAGCGACGGGGCCGAAGGAGGCCGTTCCCTGTTGATGCTGGTGATGGTGTCGGTGTGGGGCCTTCGCCTGAGCGCCCACCTGACCGCCCGCAAATGGGGCGCGCCCGAGGACTTTCGCTACCAGGCGATGAGACGCCGCTGGCGACCGTTCTGGCTGTGGAGCGTACTGATCGTGTTCGCGCTGCAGGCATCGCTGGCGGTGGTGGTGTCGCTGCCCGTCCAGGCGGTGTTGGCAGACTCCGACGTGTCACCGCTGCGATGGTTGGACTGGGTCGGTGCGGCGATCTGGTCGGTCGGGCTGATCTTCGAGTCGGTGGGTGACGAGCAGCTGCGCCGATTCATGGCAGATGAAACCAACCGGGGGAAGGTCATGGACCGCGGCCTGTGGCGTTACACCCGCCATCCCAACTACTTCGGCGACAGCGTTGCGTGGTGGGGGATCTGGGTGGTCGCCGCATCGGCCGGAGCCTGGTGGAGCGCTGTCGGGCCACTGCTGATGACGTTCCTGCTGCTGCGGGTCTCAGGAGTGACCATGCTGGAGCGCAGCATCAACAAGCGACGCCCCGGTTACGCCGAGTACACAGCCCGCACCAGCGCCTTCGTCCCGAGGCCTCCCCGGCGGGGACCCAACAAATCAATTCGAAGCTTGGCATCCACCGGGTCATGAGCCAGCGCATGGGGTTGACAGTGATGCAGCCGTAGTCAAGCTAGTCAGGCAGTGGCGCATCGGCAATTGCAGTCATCGGTTGATGAACAGGACAACTCGGACGAGGGCGGCCTCGCATATACCCAAATTTGCGGGATTATATACTTAGCTTGACGGATGTAGGGCTTGAGTGTCACACCCCTGCGCGATAATAGTGTCATGAGTGAAACGACCAAAACACGTAAAGCGCCTAGTAAAGCCCATCGAACAGGGATCAGCCTGATGGAACTGGGCGAGATGTTCCCCGACGAAACGACAGCGACAGCATGGTTCGAGCAAGCCCGTTGGCCTGACGGTCGAGTGTGCGGCCACTGCGGCTCAGACGACACTTATGGGACCCCGAACCGTAAACCGCAACCGTACCGATGCTCAGGGTGCAAACAGTATTTCTCGGCGCGGACCGGCACGGTGTTGGCGCATAGCCGGTTGCCGTTGCGCAAGTGGGCGTTCGCTGTGTATCTGGTATTGACGAACCTCAAGTCGGTGTCATCGATCAAGCTGCGCCGCGATTTGAAGGTGACTCAGAAGACGGCGTGGTTCATGTTGCATCGGATTCGGGCGGCGTGGGTTCAGGATCAGACTGTGCGGTTCGCTGGCCCTGTCGAAGTGGACGAAACCTATGTCGGCAGGTTGGAGCGCAACAAGCACGAATCGCGCAGGAATCGCGCGGGTCGTGGTCCTGTGGGTAAAATGGCGGTTGTGGGCCAGTCGAACATTCGCGAGTTGGATACCGGCGCGCAGATGGAGTCTGTTGTGCAAGCAATGTGCGGCCGTCGCCTCACCTACAACGAACTGATCGCAGCATGAACGCCACCGCGAAGCGCAAGCTTGCATTGAGGGCGGCGGTGAATGAGTGGATCGGGCAGAGCTTCCCCGACCACCGCATCTTTTTGAGTCACGAAACACCTGTTTATGAACCGACGACAGACGCGTGGTCTGTGGAACTGACTACGAAACGCAACGGCGTGCCTGCGATCCATCTCGGATCGGTGCTGGTGAGCCATGATGCTTCAATCATCGAGGCACCTTTACCGGCGAGCGTGCTAGATCGCCTGCCCGCCCATGAGCCCGATGAACTGATCTGTGAAACCGTGTCGGGCGACCGGTGGACGTTGCATTGCGGCGACGGCATCGAAGCGGCTAGCGTCCTACCAGACCGCGGCATTGACCTGCTGCTGACCGACCCGCCCTATGGCATCAGCCAGCGGTACACCTGCGAGACGCAGGTACCGCGTCGTCTTCGCCGCGACGGCTCCGACTTCATCATGCCTAGAGGACATTTCGGTGACTGGGACGAAGCCGTGGACCCGCGAGCGTGGACAACTGAAGTATTGCCAAAGGTCGGCGGGTGGGCGGTGACGTTCTGCGCTCAGGCACAAATCGGTATTTACACAGACCTGTTCACTGAGCACGGCTTCGTGGCTGTGGGGCCTATGGTGTGGCAGAAGACGAACCCTGTGCCATTCAATCATCGGTACAAGCCGGTGAACGCGTGGGAGGCTGTCGTGGTCGGCAAACGGCCCAGCACGCCGTTCAACGGCGAGATGGTGCATAACGTGTTTGTTCAGAAATCACCGTCTCCCCAGCAGCGCATCCACCCTACGCAGAAGCCACTTCCGCTCATTCGTAAGTTCGTGGACCTGTTCAGCGAACCGACCGGTCTGGTGTTCGATCCCTTCGCCGGATCAGGCACAACGGTCATAGCCGCCCAGCAAGCGGGAAGGTCCGCTATCGGCTACGAACTGGACCCTGCGCTGTTCATGCTCGCTGCTAAGCGTGTGACCCGCGAGCTAGGCACGCTTCTGTGACCACACTTGCCGAGTACAAGGCCACATTCGACACCGCCACAAAGGTTTGGCAGGTGTTCTGCGTGCTAGAGGACCGTCGATGGCATTGCCGATCGTGCGAGTACGAACACGTCAAGACCACCCAGATAGCGGGCGGCTCAGGCATTCAGGGCTTGCAACGCGGCACCACAACGAGACCCGGCTTGCTCATCGAGAGCGGCGACCACCTTTGCACAACCTGCGAGCACACTACGCGGCAGGACCGATGGACAGGGAACTTCGCACAAGCACGGCCGTCAGGCACGATGCCGCAGAGCTTTGCTGACCGCGTAGTTCGGCTGCTCGGCTCTCGTGACATCGTGGAAGGCACCAAGCGCCCGCCGATGCAACTGACCGTCGATCACAAGCTGCCCATGATGCGTTGGGACAAAACCGAGACGGCATCGCAACAGGATTATGGCAACATGACCGATGACGACATTCGGGCCAAGTTCCAACTACTGAAGGCATCAAACGGTAGCGTCAGCCACAACCTGCTCAAATCGCGTGCCTGTGAGCGCTGTTATAAGACCGGGAACCGCGGCACACCGCTCGGGATCGTGTTCTTCTACGCTGGTGATGGAAAGTGGCAGCCAGACGACGCAACGGGTTGTATCGGCTGCGGATGGTATGACTTTGATGAATGGCGCAACGCTCTAAACAACGCAGTGAAAGGAACCGCTCAATGATCGATCCCGAAGAACCCCAAGACCTCGCAGAGCTACTCGACGGCGCAACCCCCGAAGACCTAGCCCGAGCACTCACCCAACCCGCCCCGCCGTCAAGCTAAGTATATAATCCCCCAAATTTGCGCGTGCAGCAACACGTTCGTCGTTGATCGTGCAGATTTTTGGGGGAGCCGGGGGTCTGTTCAGGCCAACGCGACGCCGGCTGAGGTGAGCTCGGTGAGCGCGGACTCGGTGGTCTCGTGGGCGACACCGGCGCAGTGCTCGAGCAGCACGGTGGTCTCGAAACCGGCTGCGATCGCGTCGAGAGCGGTCGCCCTGACGCAATGGTCGGTCGCCAGACCGACCACATCGACCGAAGTGACGCCTCGCTCGTAGAGCCAGTCACCGAGCAGCACCGTCTCGTCGGAGGCCGCGCCGCCGTCGAAGCCCGTGTAGCTGGCGGTAGTACGTCCCTTCAAAAACACCTCGTCGACCGCGATGTCCAGATCGGGGTGAAAATCCGCCCCTGGCGTGTCGGCAACGCAGTGAACCGGCCAAGTGTCGACAAAGTTGGGGCCGACTTCGGGATCGGCGAAATGTCCGCCCGGATCGACGTGCCAATCCTTGGTGGCCACCACCAGCCCGTATACACCGCCCGCTCGGTCCAGACCCGCGAGCCCAGTGATCGACCGGGCCACCGCACCGCCGCCGTCCACCGCCAGAGACCCGCCTTCGCAGAAGTCGTTCTGCACATCAACGACGATCAGCGCCTTCATCGGCTCGCACCTCCACTGCTGTTGACTTCACTGCTGTTGACTCCACTGCTGTTGACGACCGCCGCCGACAGCGGCTCGGTAACGCCTTCCCAGATTGTAGGCACGGCGGGAGTCGTCGCCGGCCAGGGAGTCCGGTCTTCGTCGAGCAGACGAGCACGTCGTTCGGCGCAGCGGGCTCTGGCTTCGCCCACATCGGTCAGGTCCGCGACCACTTCGCCGTCTCGCAGCAGCGGCACCTGCGGACACATCGAGTTGTCGGGCACCTCCACGGGAAGGACCGAGAGCACCTCGGCCAAGTAACGTCCGCCCGCGTCATAGGTGCGGTGTACGGACTTGTGTCCGCCGATCGTGCGTTTCCCCGGCGAGTGCTTGCCCACCGCGCGCAGCGGTGCCGGGTGGTCGCCGTCGGCGATCGACACCAACTTGTAGACCATCGAGGCGGTGGGGTGGCCAGAGCCGGTCACCAGGCTGGTTCCGACCAGATAGGCGTCGATCGGCGCATCGGCCATCTCCAGTTCGGCGATCAGGAACTCGTCAAGATCGCTCGACACGACGATCCGGCAGTCGACTGCGCCGAGTTCGTCGAGCAGCCGGCGCGCCGCGCGACTGTCGTCGAGCAGTTCGCCGCTGTCGATCCGAACCGCTCCGATGCCCCGCCCCACCACGTCGACGGCACGTCGGATTCCCTCCATCACGTCGAACGTGTCGACGAGATAGGTCGAACCGACGCCCAGAGTGTCGCGTTGCACCATGAACGCCTCCTCTTCGCTGGTGTGCGCCAGCACGAACGCGTGGGCCGTGGTTCCGCCGGTCGGGATGCCGTGGCGACGCCCCGCTTCGAGGTTCGAGGTCGTGTCGAAGCCGCCGACATGGGAGGCACGCGCCGCAGCCACCGCCGATTCCGGGTCGGTGCGCCTAGACCCGCCCTCCACAAGCAGGCGGCCGCCGGCGGCGTCGGCCACCCGGGCAGCCGCGGAGGCGACCGCGCAGTCGTGGTTCAGCACCGACAGCAGGACTGTTTCGAGAACGACGCACTGCGCGAACGAACCGACCACGGTCAATACCGGGCTGTAGGGGAAGAAAAGTTCGCCTTCGGCGTAGCCGGTGATGTCCCCGCCGAAGCTGTAGTTGCGCAGCCAGTCGGCCATCAACTCGTCTTGAACGACTCCGCATTCCATCAGGTGGTCAACGGTGTCGTCGTCGAACCGGAAGCGTTCGACGGCATCCACGAGCCGGTCGATGCCTGCAACCACCCCGTATGCCCGGCCTTCGGGAAGGCGGCGGGCGAAGACCTCGAAGACGGAACGCCGGTCGGCAACCCCGGACTTGAGGGCCGATTCCACCATGGTCAACTCATAGTGGTCGGTGAACAGCGCACTTGAGCCACGTTCCATCGGTGTATCACGCTAGCGGGGTCTGCGTAGGCTCAAGTCATGACCTCGTCGAGTCCCTTCCAGGTGATGCACTCGATGACGGCCGATCGCTCCGCGATCGAAGGAAAGCAGTTCAACAGGGATACACGGCGGCGTGTGCTCGCTTTCGCCCGCCCGTACCGAGGGGCGATCCTCGTGTATCTGTCGATCATCGTGCTGACGACGTTCCTGGGGTTGCTGCCTCCGCTGCTGATCCGTCAGATCTTCGACGTCGCGATCGTCGACAGCAACGGTGGCTACCTCAACCTGCTCTTCTTCGTGATGGTGGGCGCCGCGGCCGCCGAGGCCCTGTTGTCGCTGGTGGAACGCCGGCTCAGTTCGCGGATCGGCGAGGGGCTGATCTTCGACCTGAGAGTGCGGCTGTTCGATCACGTGCAACGGATGCCTCTCGCCTTCTTCACCCGCACCCAGACGGGCACCCTCATAAGCCGCTTGAACAACGACGTGATCGGCGCGCAGCGGGCCTTCACCGGCACGCTCGGCACCGTCGTCGGCAACCTCATCACCCTGACCGGCACGCTGCTCGCGATGCTGATCCTCGAATGGCGGCTCACCCTGCTCGCAGTCATCATCCTGCCGGTCTTTGTTCTTCCGGCCCGACGGGTCGGCGCCAGCCTGCAGGACATCACCCGCGAGTCGATGACCCTCAACGCCTCGATGAACAACACCATGACCGAACGGTTCAACGTCGCGGGTGCGCTGCTGGTCAAGCTGTTCGGGCGTCACACCGCAGAAGCCGCCGACTTCTCGGACCGTGCGGGCCGGGTGCGCGACATCGGCGTGCGCAGCGCCATGTACAGCCGCGTATTCCTAGTGGCGTTGACCATGGTGGGGGCCGTCGGCACCGCCATCGTCTACTGGCTCGGCGGGCACCTCGTCATCAACGAGTCGATCACCATCGGCACGCTCACTGCGCTGGGCCTCTACACGGTGCGCATCTACCTGCCGCTCACCAGTCTCTCCAACGCCCGGGTGGACGTGATGACCGCTTTTGTGAGCTTCGAGCGGGTGTTCGAGGTTCTCGACGCTCCCAACGCAATCGTCGATGCTCCCGATGCCACCGAGTTGGTCAACCCGCGGGGCGAGGTGCGGTTCGATCATGTCTACTTCCGCTACCCGGACCCGCCGGAGGGGACGCCGGCGTCGCTCGGGGGTGACGAGTCGACCGCGTCGGTCGGTGACGTCCTGAGCGACATCGACCTGACCGTGACGCCGGGGCAGATGGTCGCGATCGTCGGTCCTTCGGGGGCGGGCAAGACCACACTCACCTCGCTCGTTCCCCGCCTCTACGACGTGACCGCGGGGACCATCACCGTCGACGGGCACGACGTGCGTTCACTGACCCAGGACTCGCTGCGACGCTCCATCGGCGTCGTGAGCCAGGATCCGCACCTGTTCCACGACACGGTCGGAATGAACCTGCGCTACGCCGACACCGAAGCGACGCAGACCGAGATCGAAGCAGCCTGTCGAGCGGCCCGGATACACGATGTGATCGCGGCTCTGCCCGAGGGTTACGACACGATCGTCGGGGAGCGCGGCTACCGGCTGTCGGGCGGGGAGAAACAACGCCTGGCGATCGCGCGGATGCTGCTCAAGGACCCGGCGATCGTCGTTCTCGACGAGGCGACGAGCCATCTCGACACCGAGAACGAGGCCCACGTGCAGGAGGCTCTCGCCAACGCCCTGTCCGGTCGTTCATCGCTGGTGATCGCCCATCGCCTGTCGACCATCACCGACGCAGACCTCATCGTGGTGCTCGACAACGGTCGGGTGGTCGAATCCGGCACGCACGACGAACTGCGGCACCGCGGCGGCCTCTACGAGGAGCTCTACGAAGCCCTGGTCCGCGCCGATCACGTCTAGCGGCTCTGATACTTCAATGGCGCTGCCCAAGTCGACCGAAGCGTCGTAGGCTGGACATTCGTGCAGAGCGAACTTGACGCAGCCGCGCCGTGCCAGACCGTCGTGGTGAGGGTGACCGGGCCGGACCATCCAGGTGTTACAGCCGGGTTGATGGGGGTATTAGCCGAAGCGGGCGCCGACGTATCCGACATTGAACAGATAGTGATCTGCGGCCAACTCAACCTCGGCCTGGCAATTGAAGTGCCCAGCGGCCGCGACCTGCTCAAAGAACTGTTGTTGTTCGGGTGGGAGCAGGGCATGACGATCGATTTCGATTTCGTTCCCGACCCGACTTCCGACCCGCAACTGCCCGGCACGGTGGTCACGTTGTTGGGGCCAGTTCTCAGCCCGACCGAGATCGGGGCTGCGGCCACCGCCATCGCCGACGCCGGGTCCAACATTGATCGGATAACCCGGCTCTCCAGTTTCCCCGTGATGAGCTACGAACTTCTGGTTCGAAACGGAGATCAACAAACACTGCGTTCAAACCTGATGCTCGCAGCCGCGAAGCACATCACCATGGACGTGGCGGTACAGCCCGAGGGGATCGGCCGCAGAGCCAAGCGCCTGATTGTGCTCGACGTTGATTCAACGATCATCCAAGACGAAGTGATCGACCTGCTGGCCGATGAGGCCGGAACTCTCGAGGTCGTGCAGAAAATCACCAAAGCGACTATGGAGGGGGCGATTGACTTCGAATCATCGCTGCGTGAGCGGGTGCGTCACCTGAAGGGCCTTGATCAGGCCGCCATTGAGAGGGCACAAGCCAAGGTGCGCTACACGCCGGGCACTCGGACCTTCGTACGAACACTGAAACGATTGGGTTATTCGGTGGCGCTGGTCTCGGGCGGTTTCACGATTTTCACCGACCGGATCTCCAAGGAGCTCAAACTCGACTATTGCCACGCAAACGTGCTCGAATTCGACGACGGAAGGCTGACCGGCGATCTCGTCGACCCAATCGTCGACCGTGAACGCAAAGCAACCTACTTGCGCGAAGTCGCCGAACTGACCAGGGTTCCGCTGTCACAGACGGTGGCCGTCGGCGACGGCGCCAACGACCTCGACATGCTGAGCGAAGCCGGGCTCGGCATTGCCTTCAACGCCAAACCGATAGTGTCCGAAGCAGCCGACACTGCGGTTTCGGTGCCGTATCTTGATGCGATCCTGTTTGTTCTGGGCATCCCCCGCGGTCATGTGGAAGCAGCCGACCGCAGCGACAACAACGGCAACGGCGAGCAGAATCTCGCCTAAGCCGTGCGGCGCGCTGCCGATCCTGCATGGCTGTTCCTGGCGACCACCGCGGTGCTGGCCGCGGGCACGAACGCGAAGTGGATCGTGTTCATGCCCCGACTGGTCGACGACCTGCAACTCGAGCCCTACCAGTTGGCGCTTTTGGGAACCGCTCTTGAACTGAGCGGCATAATCGGGGAGATCCCGACCGGCGCCGTAGCGGATCTGGTCAGTCGGCGTCTGTCAATCATCGCCTCGTTCGTGCTCATGGGTCCGATACTGGCGCTGGCCGGCGTGGTCGAGAGCTTCTGGCTGATCGCTCTGACCCAGATCGGCTGGGGGCTTGCCTGGACGCTCCACAGCGGAGCGGACGTGGCCTGGCTGACCGATGAACTGCGCAACCCGGAACGAGTCGATCGGCTGCTGACAAGCCGAGCCAAAGTCCAGTTGGCGGCCAATGCTCTGGGCGTGCCGATCGCGCTCGCCCTCGTTGCGA
Source organism: Acidimicrobiales bacterium (assembly GCA_965116485.1). Lineage (GTDB taxonomy): Bacteria > Actinomycetota > Acidimicrobiia > Acidimicrobiales > Aldehydirespiratoraceae > VXYK01. The sequence goes on along the minus strand of OZ220692.1, from coordinate 520,435 downwards.
CCACCACCCGCACTACGGCGATCGTGGTTGCCGGCGCTTCGATCTCGGCATGGGGTCTCGTGCTGGCCCTGACCATGCCCGAAACGGGGTTCGAGCGTACCGCGAAGGCCGCGGCTGCCGAGTTCAAACGCATCGTCGGGGTCGGGACCCGGCTGACTGCGCGCACTCGACCCCTGCGTCTGTTGGCGATCTCCTCGCTGTTCTACGGTCTGGGATCGGGGGTCGTCGATCACCTCGATCTGGCCCGTCTGGTCGAAGTGGGCATCCCCTCCGATATTGACGAGGTGTTTCTCTACGGCGCTCTCGCCTTGGTACAGGCCGGGGCGGGGATTGTGCTGATTCGTCTGATCGAACGTCGCCTCATTGATGTTCCCGCGGCCCGGGTTCTGTCGTTGCTGATGTTGTTGGCGGGGGCGGCGATCGCGGTGACTGCCGGAGCGAACGTCGGTTGGGCGATCTTCGTCGGCCTGGTGATGCAGGAGGCGTTGCGGATGACGGCAGAACCGTTCATCACGATGATCGCCAACTCCCACAGCGAGTCCGACGTCCGAGCCACGATGCTGTCGTTCATGAGCCAGGCATATGCCGGCGGCGAGATTCTCAGCGGCGTTCTGCTGGGTGTGTTGGCCTCCGTCGCGGGCATCGGTACAGCGTTCGCAGTCGGCGCGGCGATCGTGGTGGTGTCTTCGTTGATTTCTTCCCGCATCTGACAACCGGGGCGTCACTGTCACTTGGGTGCAGTACGGTCGGCGGGGTGAACCAGGAGACTTTCTCGGTTGCAGAACTCTGTTCGCTGATTCGCGCGGTCATCGAGCAGACCATGCCCGACGACGTGTGGGTGGAGGGCGAGATCAGCGGCATCCACCGGGCCCGCAACGGCCACGTCTATTTCGATCTGGTCGAGCCCGTCGAAGGTTCCGGGGCTGCTCCTGTGGCGACGATGCCTGTGGTTCTGTTCCGGGAGTCCCGTGACCGTGTCAACCGGTTGCTGAAACGGCACGGCGACCCGATCCGCATGAGCGACGGCGTCTGTGTGCGAATTCAGGGCCGGGTCGACTACTACCCGCCGTCGGCACGGGTGCAGCTGCGCATGTCGTCGATCGACCCGACCTACACATTAGGAAAGCTGGCCGCCAGCAAGGACAAGCTGCTGGCCGAGTTGTCGGACGAGGGCACCCTGCGGGCGAACGCGGCGCAGCTTCTGGCGCCGGTCCCGCTTCGGGTCGGGTTGGTGACCTCTGTCGGCAGCGCGGCCCACGCCGACATTTCAACGGTGTTCGAAACGGCCGGCATGGCGTTCACAGTGGTGGAGGTCGATACGCCGGTGCAGGGGTCGGGGGCTGAGGTTCCGGTCGCCGCCGCGATCCGAGCCGCTGCGCAGGCTGGTGTAGATGTGGTGCTCGTGGCTCGCGGCGGGGGTTCCAAGACCGATCTGGCGGTTTTCGATCATGAGATCGTGGCCCGCGCGATCGCCACCGCCGGCGTGCCTGTCGTGACCGGAATCGGCCACGACATTGACCGCAGCGTCGCGGACGAGGTTGCCCACACCGCCACCACCACTCCGACCGCGGCTGCCCAGTTTGTGGTCGGGACGGTTCAGGGTTGGCTCGACCGGTTGGGCGGTCACGAGAGATCGTTGGTCGCCGCCGGACGGCGGGCCGTGCAGAGAGCCGATCAGCGCGTCGAGACGGTTCAGAGCGGTGTGGCCGTGTTGGCGGCAAACGCGCTCGACCGGAGAGACCGGCTGCTTGCGGCTCGTTGCAGTCGACTGGTACGAGCGGCGCGTTCATCACAGCGGCGGGCCGCCGGCCAGATCGCCCAGGCGGTTGCGCGCCTCGACGTGGCGCAACGGCACGGTTTGACGACCGCAGTGCGGCGGATCGATGCGGTGGAGGCTCAGGTGCGTGCGCTCGACCCGGCTCTGGCCCTGGCGCGAGGCTGGTCGATCACTCGCGACGGTGACGGTCGGGTCGTGCGCTCAGCGGCCGGTGTCGAGTCCGGCGATGTCGTCACCACCCAGCTAGCAGACGGCGACCTCACAAGTACGATCACTGCGACGGTGCTCACCGAGACAATGCTCCACCCGGACAATGCTCACCGAGACAATGCTCACCGAGACAATGCTCCACCCGAAACCGGGCAACACGCACAGATCTGACGCTACGCACGGCGCGACTTCCGAGGAGACCACATGAACAACGATCAGACCGAGAATGGTGGCGCCGACCACAGCAGCGGCGGCGACGACGTGGGCAACGAGGGCGCCAACGACGAACAGACGCCCGGCTACGCGGAGGCCATCGCGGAGCTCGAGCAGATCCTGCGGGATCTCGAAGGCGACGACTTGGACGTCGACTTGCTGGCCTCTCGGGTGGAACGCGCCTCTTCGTTGATCGGCCTGTGCCGCCAACGTATCGGCGCGGCCCGTGTGCAAGTCGAACGCGTCGTCGCCAGGCTCGACAGCGACGACGATGCCCCGGTCGAGGCGGATGCCGACGGCGACGATCCGTCGTGAAGCTCCCACCGACGGAACTCTCAACGGTTGCAGCCAGAGTCGACGAGGCGCTGGCTGCCCTTTTCGTCGAAGAGCGGCGGGCCTGGGCCGAACTCAATCCCGAGTTGGACGTGCCTCTGGCTGATCTCGCTGATTTCGTGGCGGGCGGAGGAAAACGGATCCGACCTGCGTACTGCCATTGGGGTTGGGTGACCGCGGGAGGCGATCCCGAAGGTGACGGCGCTGTTGCGGGGGGCTGCGCTCTGGAGCTGCTCCACGCGTTCGCCCTCATCCACGACGATGTGATGGACGGCTCACCGACACGTCGCTCGTCGCCGACCGTGTGGGCTCGCTTCATCGAGCGTCACCGCGACGGCGCTTGGCACGGCGAATCACGGCGCTTCGGCGAGGCCGCGGCTGTGTTGGTGGGCGACATAGCGATCGTGATGGCCGACAGGACTCTGGGGAACGCAGGCGCCGAGGTCCGCCGTGTTTGGGACAGTTTGCGCACCGAACTCAACATGGGGCAGTACCTCGACGTGATCGGAACGGCCCGGGGCGAGGTTTCGGCACCCGATGCACGCACGATCATTCGTCACAAAACAGCCGGATACACGATCGTGCGTCCACTCCAACTCGGTGCAGCGCTGGCGGGTCGAGTCGACCTGTCGACGGAGCTTGCCGCGCACGGGATGCCGCTCGGAATCGCTTTCCAGTTGCGCGACGACATGCTCGGCGCATTCGGCGAGCCAGACCGCACCGGCAAACCGGTCGGCGACGATCTCCGTGAAGGTAAACCGACTGTTCTGCTGGCTTTGGCCCGCGAAGCAGCCGACGAATCGCAGCACGCGGTGCTGGCGAGGGTCGGCCGAGAAATGGGCGACGACCACATCGCCGCTGTCCAACAGGTGATGGTCGAAACCGGCGCGGTTGCAGCTGCCGAGGCCGAAATCGAGCGGCTGCTGGCCACTTCGTTGGACGCCATCGATGACCTGCCCGACGTCAACGGCAGCCACACCGCCCTTCGCGCTCTGGCCGACTACGTGGTCGACCGCGACACCTGAGCGCTCCGCCCAATCGCGCTAGGACCCCCACCGCGCCAGGACCCCAGCCGCACCAGGACCCCACCCGCGCTAGGACCCCACCCGCAACAAGCCAAGCCCGGCCTCATAGCCTGTACAGGTGGCTGAACTTGAGACCGAAGCGCAACGTCGACGGACGTTCGCCATCATCTCGCACCCCGACGCGGGCAAAACCACATTGACCGAGAAGTTCCTTCTCTACGGGGGCGTTCTGACAGCGGGAGCTGGTGCTGTCAGAGCCAAGGGCTCGCACCGGTCCACGACTTCGGACTGGATGGAACTCGAACAGCAACGCGGCATCTCCGTCAGCTCCACCGTGCTGCAGTTCCCCTATAGGGACTGTGTGCTCAACCTGCTCGACACCCCTGGTCACCGCGATTTCTCAGAGGACACATACCGGGTCCTCGCCGCGACTGACGCGGCCATCATGGTGCTCGACGGCTCCAAAGGCATCGAGAACCAGACCCGCAAGCTGTTCGAAGTCTGCCGCGACCGGGAAGTCCCCATCGTCACGTTCATCAACAAATGGGACCGGCCGAGCCGTGACCCGCTGGGTCTGCTCGATGAGATCGAAGAGCAGTTGATCCTCGAACCGGTGCCGATCACCTGGCCGGTGGGCGACGGCGAGCGGTTCCGGGGGTTGATCGACCGAAGGAGCGGTTACTTCCTGCGTTTCACGCGCACCGCCCGGGGCGCCACCGAAGCTCCAGAAGAGCTCGTCGACGGCGACCGGGCGGCCCGACAGGAGGGTGACCTCTGGGTTGAGGCGCGTGACGGCGTCGACCTTCTGGATTCGGTTGGCCGAGAGTTCGACGCCAAGCTGTTCGAGTCGGGGGAGTTGTCGCCGGTCTTCTTCGGGTCGGCGCTCACCAATTTCGGGGTCAGGCTGCTGCTCGACGCCATGGTCGATCTGGTTCCGTCGCCGACTCCGCGCCACGACGCGGCGGGTGAACCCCGTGCGCTTGCCGACCCGTTCTCGGCGATCGTGTTCAAGGTGCAGGCCAACACGGATCGCAACCATCGTGACCGGATGGCCTTCATGCGGGTGTGTTCCGGGAGGTTCGAACGGGGCATGGTCGTCACACACGGCCCGACCGGCAAGCCTTTCGCCACGAAGTACGCCCAATCCGTGATTGGCCGGGACCGCGAGACGGTCGAGGAGGCCTATCCGGGTGACGTGGTCGGCCTGGTCAACGCCAACGATTTCCGGGTCGGCGACGCGGTCTACGTCGATTCCCCGGTTCGCTGGCCCCACATGCCGGCTTTCGCGCCTTCGCATTTCCGGGTGGCCCGCACTCTCGACACTTCCAAGGCCAAGCAGTTCCGCCGAGGCATCAACCAGCTCGATGAAGAGGGCGTGGTTCAAGTTCTGAGGGAGCCCGAGATCGGGGATCAGGCGCCGATCCTCGCCGCGGTCGGCCCGCTGCAGTTCGAGGTGGCGGTCCATCGGCTCGAGAACGAGTTCGGTGCACCGGTCGAGCTGAACCCCTGTTCTTGGACCACGGCACGCATCACCGACGAAGGGTCGGCCCTCAAGCTTCGTCAGATGAGCGGTGTGACCGTTGCCAATCGTTCCGACGGTGAGTTGTTGGCCCTGTTCGAGAGTCCCTATTGGCTGCAGCGCCTCGAAGCAGACCAACCGGAGCTGACGTTGACGAGACTCATTGCCGAGGGCTGACTCGAACACGCACTGATTGAACAAATCATTGTGCCGACACCTGTTGTATCCCGCTCTTGTCCGCTGCGCTCCACCTCCCGCTCTTGTTCGCTGCGCTCCACCTCCCGCTCTTGTTCGCTGCGCTCCACCTCCCGCTCTTGTTCGCTGCGCTCACCGGGACGCTCGGGCCACGGCCGGGACGCTCGGGCCACGGCCGGGACGCTCGGGCCACGGCCGGGACGCTCGGGCCACGCCTTGCTCGAACATAGCCGTTTGGGATCAATCCGCTCGGCCTCTAGGGTGCTGACATGAGAATCAACTTGGACAGCGACGCGTGTCAAGGTCACAATCGCTGCTACATGCTCGCCCCGGAACTGTTCGACACCGACGATGAGGGCTATGCCATCTTGCGTATCGAGGGCGATATTCCCACCGAGCTTGAAGAGAAGGCGATGCTCGCGGTCGACAACTGTCCGGAGTTCGCAATCGAGGTCGCCGACTGACGGTCGCTTCCCGCGTTCACCCGCTTCCGGCATCCACCCACACCCGGTCCCGCGGCTCCGGCTACGCCGGGAAACCAGCAGAGCGCAACTGATCGCGTACGCTGCGAACGTGCGTATCCACAAGTTCACGTCCACCGACGCCTTCGTGGCGATCGACCTTGTCGGAGCAGAGACTTCTTCGGGTCCGGTTCGTTGGGCTCGCAGGGTGCTCCAGGGAGGGGCCAAGGACTTGGCGCGGTCGCAGACCTACACGTATGCGGTGCTCAACATGCGCCATGGAGGTGCGTCTGCTGGGATCAGCGCGGAGGGCCCCGAGCGCGGCGAAGCGGTCGGCGCGTTCGTGGCAGAAGCGGCCGAGTTGGTCGAGTACGGCACCTATCTGCCTGATGCTGCCAAGGGCGTCAGCGAAGCCGACCTGGCACCACTGCGTGCGAATGATCCCCGCGCCACGTCTCGACTCGCGGGCGAAGGTTCAACGTTCGTCGACCAGGCCGAGGGTCTCGGAGCCGCGGTGTGTGCGCAGCACAGCGTCGGCGATCTGTCGGGCCGGTCGGTCGCTGTCGAGGGTTTCGGCGCCAACGGGCCGGCGCTGGCGGCTGCGGTGATCGAGCGTGGGGCCACAGTCGGCGCTGTCGCCACAACCGCAGGTTCGGTCAGCTCCGATTCCGGGTTCGATGCACAGACGCTGGCCGACGCGTGGGATGAGCACGGAGCTGCTCTGGTCAACGAACTGGGCGCTGCAGCCCGACCCGCCGAGGTGTTCGCTTCGGGGGCTGACGTGTTCTTCGTGGGTTCCAAGATGGGGGTGGTCAACCATGAGATCGCCGCGCAGATCTGCGACGCTGCGGCGGTAGTTGCGTGTGGTCGCATACCGGTGACCGCCCGGGCACTTGCGGTGTTGCGGCGAGGTGGTGTGGCGGTCCCGGCCGATTTCGTCGCTCTCGCCGGCTCGTCTCTCGCGCTTTGGGGGGACCCGGACCATTCCGGAGCCGAGATTCTCGCCGTTGTCGAACAGACCGTCGGCACTCTGAGCGGTGAGTTCGCCACCCACCCCGACGGGCCGTTTCTGGCCGCGTGCCTTGCCGCTGAGTCGCATCTGTCGACCTGGCAGGACGAACTGCCCTTCGGCCGACCCCTGGCTCCCTAGGCTCCTGGCCCCTAGCCCCCGAGGCCCCTAGCCCCCGAGGCCCCTAGCCCCCCAGGCCCGACGCTGCGGAGGTGGGCGAGGCGGGTACTTCCAGACCTTCGTAGCTGGCAAGTTCGGCGCGTCCGACGACCATCCAATGGACCTCGTCAGGGCCGTCGGCGAGGCGCAGCGTGCGCTGGCTCTGATACATCTGAGCCAGCGGCGTCCATTGCGACACGCCGGTCGCACCGTGCATCTGAATGGCTTGGTCAATGATGTTGCAGACCCGTTCGGGAACCAGGGCTTTGACTGCACTGATCCACACTCTTGCTTCGGCGTTGCCGAGAGTGTCCATGGCTTTCGCGGCCCGCAGCACCATCATCCGCATGGCCTCTATTTCGGTGCGGGCTCGGGCGATTATCTCGGTGTTGCCGCCGAGCCTTGCGAGCGGTTTGCCGAAGGCTTCGCGGGTCAGCCCGCGTCGACACATCAGATCAAGGGCTTTCTCGGCCGCTCCGATGCCTCGCATGCAGTGGTGGATGCGGCCCGGGCCGAGGCGGAGTTGTGAGATTTCAAATCCTCGGCCTTCGCCCCACAGCATGTTGTCGACGGGTACCCGCACGTCGGTGAGGCGCAGGTGCATGTGGCCGTGCGGTGCATCGTCCTGGCCGAAGACATGCATCGGGCCGAGGATTTCAAGACCAGGGGCCTCCATCGGCACCAGGATCTGCGACTGGCGACGATGCGGCGGCCCGTCGGGACTTGTCTGACACATCAGGATCATGATTTTGCAGCGTGGGTCTCCGGCGCCGGAGATGTAGTACTTCTCGCCGTTGATCACGTATTCGTCGCCGTCTCGCACGGCCTGGCAGCGCACGTTCTTGGCGTCCGAGGAGGCGACGCCCGGTTCGGTCATGCCGAAACAGGACCGGATCTCGCCGTTCAGGAGCGGTTCGAGCCACTGCTGCTTCTGTGCGGGCGTGCCCACTCGTTCGAGGACTTCCATGTTGCCGGTGTCGGGTGCCGAGCAGTTGAGCGACTCCGATCCGAGCGGGTATTTGCCCAGTTCAACGGCCAGATAGGCGTAGTCGAGGTTCGACAGGCCCTGGCCCGTGTCGGGCAGGAAGAAGTTCCACAGGCCTTTCGCCTTGGCCTGGTCCTTGGCGCCCTCCAACAGTTCAAGTTGACGCTCGGTGTAGCTCCAGCGGTCGGCTCGTCCTTCTCCGGCCCCGAAGAACTCTGCCTGCATCGGGTCGACGACCGTTTCGAGGAATTCGAGGACCGCTTCGAAGAAGGGACGGGACTCCTCCGACATCCGAAGATCGAAGTCGTCCATCGAGTTGGTTTTGAGTGCCCGTGATTCCATCGCTTGATCCTGCCACCGTCGCTGAGGCGATGCCACGCCCAAGGCGAGCCGGGAACCGTGGCGGCGGGCCGAACCGGTATCGTGTCGGTCACGGGGCTGTAGCTCAGTTGGCTAGAGCGCCTGCTTTGCAAGCAGGAGGTCACGGGTTCGATTCCCGTCAGCTCCACTCAGGGGGTTTTGGGGGTTGGTGTGGCTGGGTTTCGTGAGTTGACGGCGAAGGCGGTCACCACGGCGTAGTGCTTGGTGCCGATGGTGTGGGTGACCACGTCGAAAGCCCCGTTCAACTCGGGGTAGGTGGTGCCGTCGGTGAGCGTTGCCCGATATCAAATCTGCGTCAGTCAGACGAGAGTCAGAGCAGGTCGGCGCTCGCGATGATCGTTTCGAGCGCGTCGTCGAACTCAATCCAGTACTTGTCTGCGTAAACAAAGGATTGGATCATTGGGTACGCGTCCCGGAGAGCCTCGCATGCGTCATGCCCTGTTCGGAACGCTGCGGACGTAGCGAATCCAGTGCTAGGGCGGGAGGTGGCGCGTACGGCAAGGCCGGTGGGTATGGAGTTCACGATGATCTCGTGCAGTTCGGCTACCAGGTCACTGTTGAGCCTTGATTTCAGCTTGTCGTTGCGGAGTAGGCAGGCGAGGTCATAAACGTCGCGGGCCCGTTCACGTGTCCGTTGGGGTTGATCGGAGTTCGCGCGCCAATGCAAGGCGTCGAGTTTGTCGACGACCGCGATCATCGGGTCTGCTGTCAACACGTCGAACGGTCGCAGGAACGGGTACTTCTGCAGCAGGCTCTCATCCATATCAGCAGCGGCATCGCCAGCGAACGAGGTAACCGACCTCATGGCGTGCATACTTGGAGGTTGGCTGCGTATGTTCATTTCGATGAGCACTTCGCCGAAGGTGGGGCCCACTGGACCCGCAGGCAGCGGTACATCCGTTGCAGCCGGTCCTAGCGATGTCGTTGGGTATTGAATCGTAGTAGTCGCGAAATTAGTGCCTGATCGCTTATGCGTCTTTGGCAGCTTGATGCGTTCGTCGAGCCTCGAATGCAGTTCTCTGCGCACATTCCTGCGGCGGCTGTCGCCAAAGGTTTGGTCTGGTGGAGGAACGACGTTCACATCCACGTCCTCTGAGAAACGGTTCAAGATCGAGTATGCCTTGGCCAAAGATGTGCCGCCTCTAAACACAACGAGCGCCTCGGGATGGATTGTCGAAGGAACGACTGCATGGCGGATCGCCTCGGTCACATAGAGGTCTTTGAGGACCATACGCTCATACAGGTTCGGCTGTTGGATCCGGGCACTCACCGAGTCAAGGAGTTCTGCCCAAAGCTCCCGGTCAGCGAGCAACGAATCGATATTTCGGCCTTCACTAGATGCCTCAAAGCCGGTACGAGATCCCTCATCATTGGGCATCGCCACAGACTCCGCGAAAACAGCAACACCTGAAGAGATGTGCAGGCGACAGTCCCGAACACAGAGCTTGCAGCGTCGCGAAGCTCCAGGTGTTCGTACCCGACTTGAGCAAATTATGTGACATTCGCTACGTTCAACGTCTGCTCAGCTGCAGCGGCCAAGTCGCGGCAGCGCGGCATAAACGCGGGACCTAACCCGCGTTCGGCTGATGCGGCATCGAGCAGTACATCGCTTCGGACACCGGACCCGACGTAGCCCTGCGCCATGTAGCTCTCGTATTTGGCCAGCGCCTCTTCCCATTCCAACTCCGCCCATGTGTCGAAAACCCTGACACCTTCCAGCAGCGACACTTCTTGCCATGACAGGTCGAGGCGCCGCACATTCGACCGGCCTTTGAACACAACACCGAAGCCATCGAACTGCGGTGGACGGCCCACTACCGCGATCCATTGACGTGGCGGCACTTGTGTGCTCCAGCCGAACATGTTGATGACATCAGGCCCGGTCGAACCAGCACCCGGACCCGCAATACGCCAAGGCAAGGCTCTGCTGGCCTCAACCGGAATCGCGGTTCGCGCCGGCGACCCCAAACGGCGGCGGCAGTAGATTCCGCGAACAACGCGAGCTACGAGCGGATCGTCGCCGTCGCGCAACCGGCCCAAGGCCATCTTGATCGCTTCCCGAGACTTGTCAGGGAACGCTTCTTGGATGTCGTCGAAGTCGAAAAGGGCACCGACAGGCAACTGCTCGACCCATGACCTGATTTCACCGTATCGCATAGCCCCTCCTCTCAAAGCGTTACTTTATTGTAGCAGACAGTGCTACGGTTTCGAGGCTCTTCGCGTATTAGGTCGGAGTGAGGGTGTCGAGCATCGCCCAGTTGGACTTGCCGGCGTAGAGCAGTGAGCGGATCCGGTAGTTGTTGAAGTTGCTGAACCCGAAGGCGACGCGTTTGACTCGTTTGATCAGATTGTCAGCGGCTCGGTCGCGGCGTTGGACACTCGGGCATCTCCATCTGTGTTTGTGCCACACCAACCTCGCCGGCCGGCCGAAGCTCGGCAGATCCACCAGCTCCACCAGCCGCTTGCCGTCGGACCACAACTTGCCGCCACAACCCGCACACGACGGACGCGCAGTCCGGCTTCGCACACTCAACCTCAACGGCCCGCCACGGTCGTCGTCGACGCTCAACACGTCGACTTCGCCGAGGCCCACCAACAACTCGCACATGCGTATAGGGTCGTGTTCCACACCGATCCTCCAGTCTCGGGTTGGTTTACGACCCCGATTCTGGAGGATCCCACCCAACTGACCGCGGACACCCCCACAACCCTCACTCCCCCCTCAAACGCGAAGAGCCACGAAAGCTGTGTCAGCCGATCACGTGGCGGCATATGTTGACAAAGCGGAAGAGTTCGCTGAGTCAGCAGCGGCTTCGTTCGGCGAACTCGCGGAACGTCAAACCTGGTTTGAGGATTGCTTGGTCGTGGGTGGACCGGCTTCAGTCGCCTTCATAGAGGCGGCCGAGGTCCACGAGTTCTACATCGGGACGGGCGAAAGCGGCAGCGGCGAGGTCGGACGTGAAGCCTTGAACCGAGAAAAGGAGTCTTTTGGCCGTCGGAGACTGGGTGACGCCCGAGCGGGCCATCAACAGGTCGTTGAGTCGGTCGAGGCGCGCCAAAGCGTCGATGTCTAGCTGGTGGGCCTTCGCCTCCCCGATCAACTGAACCGCCTTGGTCGTGCCTGTTCGTGGTCCGCGCCCTAGAGCGACCACGTCCAGCTCGAAAGACTTCTTTTCGCGGCGGTCGTTCACCTGCAGCGAGGCCGAAGGACCAGCTGGGCCTCCACGAGTGACATCGGAGGCATAGCGATCTGTCCACAGACGACACATCGATTCGAAGTGCGGCCCAACGATCTGGGAGCGATACGTGGCTTCCGCGTCCGCCCACACCTCAAGCGCACGGCGGTCCTCCAGACGGGCGCGGTGACGTCGGTTGATCAGATGCTGGAACCGCACAATGGGATCGGCCAGCCGATAAAGCGGCCGCCGATCGATCAGAAGATTCTCATTGCGCACGATGAAACCTGCGGTGACCATCACTCCGAGATGGTGCTTGATGTCATTAGGCGTCTTCGCGAGCGCTTCGGCAATCTTCGTCGGTGCTGTCCGCCCGCCGGCGACTGCCTGAACCAAAGAATAGTAGGCGGCCTCATCGGTGACCCGAGGATCTTCCCGCAGCAGGTATTCGTCTTCACGGAACAAGACATGAGACGGGTTCAACACCGTCGCCGCCAACCATGCAGGCAGTTCGTCGGGCCGGGCCGGGACCCCGGAATCGATGGTGAGGTCCTTGTAACCGGCTGCTCCGCCCAGCACCGTGTCGATCGCGAACGCTGTATCCACATCGTCGATGCCCCAGTAGCCGCGAGCCTGCCGGAAGTCGAACTGGGCGAGCGGCATGTCCAGCGTCGCTCGACCTCGCATCGGCGAAGTACCGCTCAGGATCCTCGTCATCACCGACATCGCCGAACCGCACAAGATGATACTCACCGGTGCCGTCCAACTCTCGGTCAAGCTCCCCGCTGCGGCCTCATCCAGCAGCGCCTGAATCGACGAATCGATATCGGGACTGACCTGCTGAAGGTAGGGGAATTCATCGATCACCAGGACTTGTGGACGTGTGCCGCGTACGCCGAGCACGTCGATGGCCTGCCCCACCGCATCAGACCAGTCCCGGAACATCTGCGGCGGCGCCCACTGAAGCTGCTGGCTGAGGCTGTTGGCGAACCGGTCTAAGCCAGGTCTGCGCTCCTCGCTCAGCGCCAAGTGATACACCCCGCCCATCGCCTCCACGAAACGGCGCAGCAGAAAGGTCTTGCCGAAGCGGCGCCGTCCGTATACGATCCCCAGCCGAAGTCCCGGCTGGTGCGGCGACGCGAAACGGGACAGGTCATCCCACTCAACCTCTCGATCATGCAACCTGCTCGGCTTCGGTATCATGTCCAGCGATGCCCCGCATTTATATTAAGTTGAGTTACAGTAACTAGGTTTACTATAGTTGAAGTTACTGAAATTGCGACCGTGGGGCCGCTCAAATCGAAACACCCTCCCAAACCCCAGGCACCGAAGGGTCGCGAAACCCCCACTCAAAACCTCAGCGCACCGATACATGTGACAAAAACAATAAACGGCCCAAAAAACAATAAACAGCCGCGCTCGCCCGAACTAGAGTGGCGGTTGTGGCAACTCCAAACCCCTTCTCTCCCACTTTCGGGGGCCCGGAGGAAGATCTCCCGGAGGGCCGGTCACGCGCGTCGCTCCCAGCCGCCTCGGTACTGCTTTGAGCTTCGACTGCTGCTGCAGAGAACAACAGGCGGCAGTGGACCCGCTGCCCGCTACGACCACGCGGTTCAGTTGCGCAGGCAACGGCTCATCCCGCCCTAGTAGTGCCATCCACAAAGCGTACGCACGCACGGCCGAAGCTGCGGTCTCAAGAACGGGTTGTACGGCAGTAGGTTGGAGGGGTGAGAGCACTGGTGCAGAGGGTCGCAGAGGCACGGGTCCGAGTTTCTGGTGAGGTCGTTGGAGAGATCGGCGCCGGGTTGTGCTGTCTCGTCGGGGTGACTCACAGCGACGACCGACAGAGCGTGACGAAGCTGGCGACCAAACTCTGGCATCTGCGAATATTCGCCGACGAGAACGGGCACATGAACCGGTCTGTGGCCGACACCAGCGGAGAGGTACTGGTAATCAGCCAGTTCACTCTCTACGGCGACACTCGCAAAGGCCGTCGCCCGTCCTTCGTGGCGGCCGCTGAACCGGATCACGCAGCCGAGTTGATCGACGAACTCTGCGTCGAGCTCAAGCTCCTCGGCGCCACCGTGGCCACCGGATCGTTCGGGGCGATGATGGACGTCGAGTTGATCAACGACGGCCCGGTGACCCTGATGGTGGAGGTCTAGCCCCCCAACCCGGCTCGCCACGACGCAACAACAACCAAGTTGGTCGGTGAAGATCCGCCGGTGTCGGGAACTAATCTTGCGTTGAGGTCGTCTGAAAGTGGAAGGGTCCATATCGAAGGCTTGACCCGGCCCCAGACTTCTCACGAGCGAGGTGCCCAATGGGAACCAAGAAGCGCACAAATCAGAATCGAGTTGTTGCAATCGTCGGCATCGCCTTCGCACTGCTGCTCGGATCGGCCTGTCAATCGACCTCGGGTTCAGCGAATTCAGTCCAAGGCACGGTCGACTACCTGGAGAACCTGGAGTTGACCGACGATGCGGTTCTGCGGGTCCGTCTCTACGACGCGTCGTACGCGGACGCGGCGGCCGATCTCATCGCCGAGCAGGTCATCACAAATCCAGGTCAAGTGCCGATCAAGTTCAACGTCGAATACGACCCCGACGACATCGACCCCGGAGCCACCTATTCGATATCGGCACGGATAATCGAAACGGGTGACCGCTTGGCTTTCGTCAACGACACGGCCTACGACGTGGTCACCCGCGGCAACCCGACGAGAGTCAACATGCTGCTGGTGATGGCCACGCCGCCACCCGACCCGACCGGCCGATGGAACGAGTCGAACTGGCGGACCTGGGTGGAGGCCGAAGTTCCGGTGCTCGGTGCGGAGGTCGTGGAGTACCAACCGGAGGTGATCGTGTTCGTCGAACATCTCCAATCGACGATGGAAGGATGTGTCCGGCGCGGTCCAGCAGACGCGGGTTTCGAAGTGAGAGGCTCCGACATCTTCGTATCCGTCACCCTGCAGCAGCCGCCGCCGACCCCCTGGGCAATTCCTTGCGACGATGAGGTTGTCACCGTCGAGGCCGACTTGCGATTCGGGGATTCGCTCGTCTCCGGTGAGACGTACCGGGTGATCGCCAACGGTGTCGAGACCGTGACTTTCACGGCACCCTGAAGATGCCCGGATCACCACGGCCCTCACCTGGGCTGCAGCGACTACCGAGGGGCTTCTTCACCCGGGATTCGCTCGAAGTGGCCCCCGAGCTGCTCAACAAAGTGATCGTGTCCGGGGGTTGCCGCGGACGCGTTGTGGAGGTCGAAGCGTACAAAGGGGCCGACGACCCCGGGAGTCACGGATACCGCGGGATGACTCCCCGCAACGAGGTGATGTTCGGACCCGCCGGTCATCTCTACGTCTACTTCACCTACGGGATGCACTGGTGCGCCAACGTCGTGTGCGGCGCAGACGGCGAATGCAGCGCCGTGCTGCTGCGGGCCGTTACCCCGCTGGAGGGGCTCGACGGAATGCGAGAGCGCAGGCCCGCTGCTCGACACGACCGGGACCTGTGCAGCGGACCAGCCAAGTTCACCTCGGCGTTCGGTATCGACGGCAACCACAACGGGGCAGACCTAGTGACTGCGGACGCGGGCATCGAACTGCTCGACGACGGAACCCTGCCTCCGCCAGACCCCGGCCGTTCCACCCGTATCGGTCTCAGCACGGGAACCGAACTGCCGTGGCGTTGGTACGTTCGAGGCTGCGCGGAACTGTCGCGCCGAGGTTGAGGTCAACAGATGATGAGAATCGGTCACCCAACCCCATCGAAACCAACCCCGCCCCGTTTGCTGGCTGTGCTGCTGGCTTTGTCGCTGGCTTTGTCGCTGGTACTCGGGGCTTGCGGCGATGATGAAACGGTCGTGGGAGGTCCGACAGCGTCGGACGATTCGAGTGGACTGTCGCTCGACGGGCGTCAATTCTGGTCGGTCTCTGTTCTCGACAACGACGTGGAACGTCCGTTGGTGGGCGACACGCGCATTTCGGTGCGGTTCAACAACGGCAACATCTCAGCCTCCGCAGGATGCAACTCGATGGGCGGGCCTTACCGGATCGACGACAACCACAAGCTGACCGTCACGGACATGGCGTCGACAGAAATCGGCTGCGACCCGGAACGCCACGCGCAGGACGAGTTCTTGGCGACCGTCCTCAACGCCGGGCCCCGGCTCACGCTGAACGGCGACTATCTGACAATCATTGGCGATTCGGTCCGAATCGAGTTGCTCGACACCGAGATCGCCGACCCGGACCGTCCGATCTTGCAAACACGCTGGACAGTCACCGGATTCATCCAAGGCGAGATCGTCATAGCCATGAACGTCGACCCCGAACGCGAGGGATGGATCGAGTTCAGTGAAGCCTCCCAGATGAACGGTTTCGATGGATGCGTCGACTTCAGCGCACCCGCTGAGGTCAGCGACGGCAGTACCGGCGGACCCGTCGAAGGCGACGGCGAGGTCCAATTCGGGGAGCTGACCGCTGAGGACTGCGAGGAGTCCTCCTCCTACAGCGAGGCCTTCAACACCTTGTTCGAAACCGGCGACGTCGGATTCTCCATCGACGGCCCGAGGCTCACACTGCTCAACCCGCAGGGCAACGGCGTGACCTTGGCCGCCGACGAATAGGACTCATGCGGGTTCTCGATGTGGAAGACAAGTTCCGCGCCTCGCCCACGCGGGTCAAGACACGGTGGGTCGACGCCACAGTGAACTCATGGGCAGTGCCCAGATGCGGTCGTCGATCTGAAACGGGAACTCGCCGGTATAAAGGACAGCGCCGTACCGGAAGTCGTCTCTGAGTTGGTCGCGTAGCCAGAGGAGGCCCTTGGCATCGGTGCGATCGACCTTCGTAGACGACTTGACCTCGAGTCCGACAACCTCGCCGTGGCGTTCGAGAACAACGTCGACCTCCTTCCCGTCACGATTTCGAAGGTGGAACAGCTCCGTCGACCTGTTAACGGTCTCGAGATGCGTGCGCAACTCGGTGACAACGAACGTTTCGAACAGCTGGCCGACCAGCGTTGCGTCACGACCGAGCGACGCGGAGCCGGTGTTCAGCAGATGAGCTGCAAGACCAGGATCGGTGATGTGGATCTTCGGTGATCGGTTCAGCCGCTGGAGACGCTTGCTGTGCCATGGTGCAACACGGACGACGATCTGGAGGTCCTCAAGAAGCGAGATGTACGTGTCGGCGGTGCCTTTGGCAACGTCGGCATCGCGGGCGGTTGCCTCCTTGTTGAGCTCTTGACCGGTCCGAGCCGCGCAGGAGGACAGAACCGCTCGCAGCTTTCGGGCCTGGGGATTCCCGCCGGCGACTTGGGCGGCGTCTCGGTCGACGAGCTGTTCGACATAACTGTCGAACCACCTGGAACGGGCACGTTCAGCCCGTCCGACGACATCGGGGAAACGACCGGCGACGATTCGAGCGAAGTAGTCCGAACGCCTCAGTTCGGATTTCGCATACTTCGGTGCGGATTCGGAGAAGAGGGTATCGATCGGGTTGTAGGAGTTGTCGTTCTCCAACTCTGTCTGGGTGAGTCCGTACATCCGTATTCGTATGAACCGGCCTGTCCCAGGCCATGTGGCGGCTTGGTATGGGGCACGCACTGAACCAGTGATGATGAATCTGCCGGGGGTGCTGGACGGATCCGCGTCGACGGCTCTTTTGACCGCCCCGAGTATCTCCGGCGCTTCCTGCCATTCGTCGATCAGGACCCTGCCCGGCGAAGCGGCGAGTACGCCGTCGGGATCCTCGGTGGCTGAGGTTCGTGTTCCAGGTATCGACAGGTCGACCACGGTGTCGACGAACTGCCCCATCGAGGTCGATTTGCCGCAGCCGCGTGGACCCACGACGAGCACGGCCGGAAACTCCGGCAGCAGTTCGCGCTCGAGCATTCGATCGACTAAACGGGGAAACAGACCTGCAGCCACCACACCAGACTACCCCACCGTCGATATTTTGACCGATCTGCGAGACATTTTTTGACCGATCTGCGAGACATCTTTTGACCGATCTGCGAGACATTTTTTGACCGATCTGCGAGACATTTTTTGACCGATCTGCGATCGACGGCCCGAGGCTCACACTGCTCAACTCGCAGGGCAACGGCGTGACCTTCGCAGCCGACGAATAAGTCACGGAACCCGTGTCAGCGAATAAGTAACGTGTCGGGTAGTGACCGACACGTACCTACAGCAGATCGACGCGGCTCTTCGCAACGACATCCGCCGGCTCGGCACCCAACTCGGAGCGGCGCTGGTGCGTCAACACGGCCCTGAGCTGCTTGAGAAGGTCGAACAGGTGCGCACCCACGCAAGCCGCCTGCACCGCAACGGCGAGTCGGGGCCCGACCTCATCGATCACCTGACCGACGTCGATCTCGTCGAGGCGATCCTGCTGGTGCGGGCGTTCACCGTCTATTTCCATCTGGCCAACACCGCCGAGCAGGTTCACCGAATCGAGCATCTCAACGCCAACCCGCGGACGAGCAACAGGCGTTTCGCCGAAACCGTCGCGAAACTCCAGGCCAGTGGGGTCACCGACTCCGAGATCATCGAGACGACCTGCTCGCTGGACCTGCGCCCGGTGTTCACAGCCCACCCGACCGAAGCCTCACGAAGGTCGATACTCGACAAGCTCGCAGAGCTAGCCGTTCTCATCGAGGAGCGCAACGAGACCGGCGCCGGGCCCAGCAAAAAGCAACGCATCGACCGCCGCATCGACGAACTGATAGACGTCGTCTGGCAAACCGACGAATTGCGCCGAACCCAGCCCGACCCGGTCGACGAGGCCCGCTCGATCCTCTACTTCCTCAACGAGATCATCACCGACGGGGTTCCCGAACTCTTCGACGACATCGACGCGGTCCTCCGCAGCATCGGCGCAGGACTCAACGAGAACACTCCCATTCGCTTCGGTTCCTGGGTCGGCGGCGACCGTGACGGAAACCCCAACGTCACGCCTCAGATCACCCTTGAAGTGCTCAACTATCAACGCAGCCGCGCCCTGCGCGTTCTGATCCAGGAAATCGAGGATCTGTCGTCGGAGCTCTCGGTCAGTGACGTGGTGGTCGGTGTGTCCGACGAGTTGTCGGAGCAGCTGGAAACCGATCGGGCGTCGTTCCCTGCACTTACCGCTCGCTTCGACAAGCTCAGTCGAGGCGAGCCTTATCGACGACGGTGTGGCGTTATCCATCAACGCCTGCAGGAGACAGCCGGCGAACCCACCGGCCCCAACGCCTACGGCTCCCCCCAGGAATTCGATGCGGACCTGGCGGTCATGGGACGATCGCTGGCCGAGCACCGTGGCACGCTGTTGGCGCAGGGACGCCTCGCACGCCTTCGCCGCACCGTGGCGTTGATCGGGTTTCATCTGGCCACACTCGACATTCGAGAACACGCGGAAGTTCACCATGCCGCTCTCGACGACCTCTTTGCGTCCCTCGGCATCGACTATCCGTCTCTGGACCGGTCGGGCCGTATCGACCTGCTCACCGCGGAGCTCAGCAGCCGCAGACCTCTCGCTCCGCCTACGGGCCGGACGGGACGCGGTTCGCTTTCACTGTTGTCGGCTCTGCGCGATGCGATGAACCAGGCCGGCGACGAGATCATCGGCGGCTACATCGTCTCGATGACTCAGGGCGTCGACGATATCCTCGCTCCTGCCGTGCTGGCCCGCGACGTCGGGCTGGTTGATCTCGTCGCGGGTGTCGCTCGGCTCGGTTTCGTTCCGTTGTTCGAGACCATCGACGATCTCCGCAGTATCGGTGTCGTGCTGCGCGACCTGCTCAACAACCCGTCCTATAGACGCCTGCTGGAGTTGAGGGGCAACTCACAGGAGGTGATGGTCGGCTATTCGGACTCCAACAAGGACGGCGGAATCACGACCTCCCAATGGGAGATCCACAAGGCACTGCGTCAGATCGCTGAGGTGGCGTCGGAGACCGGGATCAAGATCACCGTGTTCCACGGTCGGGGCGGCACCGTCGGGCGAGGGGGCGGCCCCACGAACGCCTCGATCCTGAGCCAACCTGCCGGAGTCATCAACGGTGCGGTCAAGATCACCGAGCAGGGCGAGGTCATCGCCGACAAGTACGGACTGCCCGGCTTGGCCCAACGCAATCTCGACCTGGCGCTGTCCGCTGTTCTGGAAGCCTCGCTCGCACACCGCACTCCACGCCACGAATGGTCCGAGACGCACAGCTGGAACACTGTCATGGAACTCATGTCGCAACGAGCGTTCGAGTCCTACCGGGCGCTGCTCGAAACTCCCGGATTCGTCGACTACTTCCAGAAGTCGACGCCGGTGGAGGAACTGGCCGACATGAACATCGGCTCACGCCCGGCACGCCGCACCAGCGCCGCGGCCGGCCTTGAAGGTCTTCGGGCCATCCCCTGGGTGTTCGGATGGACCCAGTCCCGCCAGATCATTCCGGGTTGGTTCGGGGTCGGCACCGCCCTCGAAGCTGCGAGGTTGGCGGGTCACGAGGTCGAACTCAAAGCGATGTACGACGATTGGCAGTTCTTCGCCGCTTTCATCTCCAACGTCGAGATGACCCTCGCCAAGACCGACCTGGCGATCACCCGCTATTACGTCGACCGGCTCGTACCGCTCGAGTTGCATCACTTCTTCGACACCATCGCCGCCGAACACGACCGCACCGTGGCCGAGATCGCCCAGATCACCGACCGTGACCTGCTTGAGGACCTGCCGATTCTGAAGCGCACACTCGCTGTGCGCGACGCCTACCTGGACCCGATCAACGTGTTGCAGGTCGAGCTGCTGGCCCGTTCCCGCGCCGGGTTCGACGAAGGCCATGACCTGACCCGTCTGCGCCGCGCCCTGCTGTTGACGGTCAACGGCGTCGCCGCCGGTCTCCGCAACACCGGCTAATCAATTCAGCTAGCCGATCAAACCAACCGCAAACGCTTGGTGTCGCCCACGAAGGGGTTGTCGGGATTGTCAGCCGCATAACCACATATCGACGCTGCTTCGCTCTTGCTCAGACCGCGGTCCAGTAGTGCTTTCCCGATTTCCTCAGCCAGCCGGGGACGTTCCCGCGCCAATTCGTCGCTCAAAGGCTCGCGTGTGCGCCAACCCAACGAGCTGAATCGCTTGTAAAAGTTGGTTCGCTCCCGGCGAGTGATGGTGCCCAAATCGTGGGCCCGTTCGATGAGCGCTTGCATTGAGACTCCCCACAAGCGTTTGAGGTCGCGCAACCGCCCGACAGTGAGGTTTCGCAGATGAGGCCGAATGGTCTCTGCCGGCATCAGAAACTCAGCAGCGAAAGTCGTGGCGTCGGCTTCAACGTCATCGGGGACACCTTGGCTATGGAGGCATAGGTGCCCCAGCTCATGAGCCAAAGTGAGTCGGCGGCGGTCGGTTGGCGCCGCGACGTTGAGCATCACGATTGGGTGGGGGCCAGTCCACTGAGAGAGCCCATCGACCCGGCGAGTCTCAAAGTCCGTGTCGATGATCAGACAACCAGCGGCTTCCATCCACCCGGCGAGGTCCCTCACCGGTCCGCTGGGCATGCGCCACTGCATTCGCAGGAGGCGGGCCGCCGCTGTCGGTTCGTATTCGAACGGATCAAGCCAAGGAATCGTCAGTTCGGTTCGCAGGTCCAACTCATCAAAAAGACGCTGTGCGTGGAGCCGGTGAAGATTCAACTGGGCTTCAAGACGACGCCACACAGTCGGTTTGGCAGTCGCCCGTCGTCGCATATGGGCTCCAACGGCGAGAGCCCCTTCCATGCGGTCGGCTCGGCTCAGAAGTTCGGGCACAACTCCAAGGGTCGCGGCGATCTCATCGAGAACGTCATCGGTCGGTGTGCGCAGATCGTTCTCATACCGAGACAAGGCTGCCTGCGTTATGCCCAATTGGTCAGCCAGCGATCCCTGTGTCAAACCGCGGGCACGCCGTGCCGTCGCGATCGCCTCTCCTAGACCCACTTTTTCTTTGCTTCCGTTTCTTCGGCAACGGGGCCCTTGTCAACAATGGCCACGTTGTGAAGATCTTGAAGATCTTGAAGATCGGAGACGACATGGTGCCACACGCGGTCGTGGAACCAGTTCGCCATCCCCCGGGGACTGGACGTGGCAACGATGTCCGGAAGCGACTTTCGGTATCTATCCAGGTCGAGACGGGTTCTCGGGATGGCTGTCCCTAGCGCTTCAACAACCTTTTCGCCGAGTCCCTCAAGTACCTCCTCCGAATTATGATGCGATTTCATACCGGAAAATATACCACCCTGGTCCAGTCACCACATCCAATTTTTCGAGAAAAGGCAGCTATTCGTTGGCTGGGGGGCGGTAGAACAGGGCCAGCTGCGCGATGGCGGCGACGACTCCGCCGACGGCGCTGATCAGCAGTCCGGTGGCGCCGTCGAAGTTCTCGATCAGCTCGAGCTCGTAGTCGAGGGAGTACTTTCCGGGGCCGGTTGTGGCTATGCCGACAGCGATGATCGCCAGCACGAAGTTGTACTCCCAGCCCTCAGCGACGATGAAGAACCCGTTGTCGCGATGCACTGTCCATCCGGCCACGACCATCAGCGCCACGAAGGCGAGCGCGGCCAGCGGGGTCAGCAGGCCCAGAGCCAACAGGAGTCCGGCGCCGACCTCGGTGGAGGCGGCGAGCAGCGCATGGAACTTGCCGGGGCGCATCCCCATGGAGTTGAACCATCCGGCCGTACCGCCGATCCTGCCGCCTCGGAAGAACTTGCCGTAACCGTGGGCTGCGAGGGTGAGACCGATGGCGACCCTGACGATCAGCGTGCCCAGGTTGAATCCGTCCATATCGGTGATGTAGCTCTCGGCCCCGAGCATCAATGATGATCCCATTGCGTTCCCCTTCGTGTTCCAGTCTGAGAGTGTTTCGGTGTGAAAGTGCGAAAATCGTCGGGTCCGAGCCTCATGGCTACCCGTGTGACGCGCCAGTGTAGAAGACTCGCGCAATGACAGTCATGCTCGCCGCCGCCTGCCGAACACCGTTCACCGGAACGGACGGTGCTCTCGCCTGTTGGCATCCGGTCGATCTGAGCGCGTTGGTGATGAACGAGGTGATACGCCGTTGCGGCGTTGCTGCCGAGTCGGTTGATGAGGTGTGGGTCGGATGTGCCGAACCGGTCGGGGCCCAGGGCGCGAACATGGCTCGGGCGGCTGTGCTCAGCGCGGGCTGGCCTGATCGGATCAACGGGACGGTGGTCGACTCGGCAGAGTTGAGCGGTTCGGCTGCGCTCCATGCCGCGGCGGCCGCGATCATGGCCGGGCATGTCGACACGGCGGTCGTTGTCGGGGTCTGGGTGGCGTCGCTTGTTGCACCCGGGGCTTCGGCCCTCGGCCGGGTGTACGGACAGCCGTGGGGTGAGGGTCCCACGGCCCGCGTCGCAGCCGACGGCGGGTTGCTGCCACCACCGAGAGCGGCCGAGGCGACTGCCGGGCTGCTCGGGATTGATCGGGTGCAACAGGATCTCGCCGCGGTGCGCAGCGTTGAACGCCGCCCGGCCGCGGGTGTTTCGGGGTTGGCGCCGGTCGCGGGCCGTCCGGGCAGTCGTCTCACCGCGGTTCGGGAGATGCCTGTCGCGGACGACGAGCACCGTGGTGCGGTCGACGATCCCGCTGAGTTGCCGCCGTTGTTCGCGGCCGACGGCACGGTCACTGCGTTCTCCTTCGCGCCGCCTGCGGACGGTGCGGCTGCGCTGCTGTTGACTGGCGGAGGTCCTGCTGTAGAAGCGTCGACGGTCGCCGACCTGGCCGGCGTGGGGCGCGCGGCTGGAAGTCCTCTCGATGCAACAGGCGGTGTGGACATGGCGCTTGAGCGTGCTCTTGCAGGCACCGGCGTCGATCCGTCGGGCATCGCCCGTTGGGAGATTGTTGAGAGTACCGCTGCGGGGTTCTTGTCGATCTGTGATCGTCTCGAGGTTGATCCGTTGATCGCCAACCCCGACGGGGGAACCCTCGGCGTCGGGGACGCGGGCGCGGCGGAGGAACTCCGCCTGAGTATTGACGGTGTGTTGAACGCGGCCCCGGGCGAGTACATCGCCGCGGTGAGCGCCGGTCCGACCGGTTCGGCGGTCACGCTGTGGCGGCGTCGGATCCGGCCCGCCTGACCCACACCGCCGGCCCGCCTGACCCACACCGCCTGACCCACACCGCCTGACCCACACCGCCGGCCCGCCTGACCCACACCGCCGGCCCGCCTGACCCACACCGCCGGCCCGCCTGACCCACACCGCCGGCCCGCCTGACTTGGCCCAGCTGATCTAGGCTGGCTGCGGTGAACGTGTTGAATGTGATCATCGCCGTGGTGGCCGGCTTCCTGATTATCCGTATCGGGTTGGCGATGCTGCGGGGTCTTGCCCGGCCCGCCCCGGAGCCTCCGCCTGCGGGCGAACTGCGCCAGGTGAAGATCACCTACCGG
The DNA here is from genome assembly GCA_965116485.1 of Acidimicrobiales bacterium. GTDB lineage: Bacteria > Actinomycetota > Acidimicrobiia > Acidimicrobiales > Aldehydirespiratoraceae > VXYK01. The sequence continues at coordinate 496,568 of OZ220692.1, read as the reverse complement.
TGCAGCATCTGCGGCACGGAGGTTCGGATGACCGTCGCCCCCGACGAGGATCCGGAACCTCCCCGGCACTGTCTGGAGGACATGGATCTGGTGGCTCCGGTCGACTAGACGGGGATTTGTCCACAGCCTGTGGACAAATCCGTGGATAATCACATCGTTGTGATTATCCGAAGCGGTCCGCCCGGGGTCGTTGAGCCTCTAGAGTTGCCACATGCCTGATAAGCCCGCTAAGCGCCGGGTGTCCGGTGGCAGGGTCACCCCCAAAGGGACCAGACCCGACGGATACACCCCCGATACCGTCTCTCACACAGGTCAAGACAGCATGCCTCCGAGTCCCAGATGGGTTCCTGTCCTCATGTTCGGCCTGCTCGGTGCCGGAATCGCAACGATTCTCGTCAACTACGTCGGCTCGTTCTGGGAGACATCGAACCCGATCCTGCTGCTGGGCCTCGGGTTGATCCTGGCCGGCATCATCACCGCCACCCGGTACCGCTGACCGCCGCGGCCCTTCCGCCGCCTTCAGCTCTCGAAGTTCTCCCAGTACCGGCTGGGCATGGGACCGCGCTGGTGTTTGTACTTTGATCGCAGCTCGTCGGAACCGTACGGGTGCTCTGCGGCGGTGGTCATCTGCTGGAACGAGATCTGTCCGATCCTCATTCCGGGATACAGCTTGATCGGCAGGTTGGCTACGTTGCTGAGCTCCAACGTCAACTGGCCGTCGAACCCCGCGTCGACGAATCCGGCGGTCGAGTGGATCAACAGGCCAAGCCGGCCCAGGCTCGACTTCCCCTCGAGGCGCGCCACGAGATCGTCGGGAACCGCGACCCGTTCGAGGGTGCTGCCCAACACGAACTCCCCCGGATGCAGGACGAACGACTCGTCCGGCGAGATCTCAACCAGCTGGGTGAGATCGCTGAGGTCCGCTTTCACATCGATATGGCCCATCGTGTGGTTCCGGAAGACTTGAAAGAACCGGTCGAGCCTCAGATCGACCGACGAGGGCTGCAACGCCGAGGAGTCGAGCGGGTCGATGATGATCCGCCCGTTCTCAAGCTGTTCGCGCAGCGAGCGGTCAGAGAGAATCACTTGTGTCCGATCTCTTCGATTCAACGATGGTTCGCGTAGCCGGTCCGAGGCGACCCTACCCGCCCACGCAGGTCCATCCCACCAAATCGCGGCAGGGCGACAAAGTTCCGTCGGCGATGCTTGGCCCGACAGAGGCTTGCGCCAATAGACTGCAGACCGAGCCGACGACGGCCAGGCCGGACTCGACTCGCATCAACCATGCCCGCGGGTGTAGTTCAATGGCAGAACGTCAGCTTCCCAAGCTGACAACGCGGGTTCGATTCCCGTCACCCGCTCCACAAAGATTACTATTGCACTTTCTTTGGACTCTTGGCATACTGTTTCGATGCATATGAACCGAACCCGTATTTCCGCCGTCCTGCTGACTTTCAGTATGGTGGCTGTTCCGTTGGTGATCGCAATCTCATCACCAGTCTCAGCGCAGACCGAATCATTCAGTGGCTCTTTTCTGTATGCGGACGATCCCGATGTGATGACACTCGCACGGGCCGCCATGCCGTTCTGCAAATCCGAGTACGACACGCACAACACCATCGCCTTCACCGACCGAGACACCCACGGCACCAGAGAGGGCACTTCAGATGGCACCGCGTACAGAGACAAAATCTCGACGCACACAGTGGACACTTGCAAGTTCTCAGAAGCGCGGAGGGAGCACCAAATCTCCGGAACCGCTTCTTATGAGAACTACTCGTACACGATCAGCGTGACCCGAGGCTCATCGACCACGCCGCCTCCCACCACGACCATAACGCCCGGCGTCACACCGACAACGACCGCAGCTCCCGGCGTCACAACGACAACCAGCACGCCGCCGCCCGAGGAATCGTGTGTTTGCTCTTTTTGTTTCAACGTCAAGCTCAAGCTAGTTGGCGATGATTACTGCGATTCCTGCGATGTCTTGGACCCGTGTACAGACAACGGGCGGCTACCCCCCGGTGTCACCGCTGAGCAATACTGCGAAACCCCCACCGTCTAGCTCGTGAACCAAAGTCCGCGGTGATCTATCCGCGCGGTTTCTGAGATGCGAAGACTCAATTCGAAGGGATTGCACTTTTGTCGACAATTCGTGTATCTTGGGCATTGAGGTCATCGGAGCACCAAGTGCTCGTTGCGATGGTCTGAGCCACGAGAGTGGCTTGCGAGAGTCCCCTTCATTGGGGGCTCATCGTGCTTTTAGGGGTAACCGCGGATACCGAGGCGCTGCGCGAAGCATGGGAACCCTTCGTCATCGATCCCGCCAGGCCAGACGTGCCCGGCAGCGTCATCCGAGGGCAGCAACGAGGAGTAGGCATGTTGGCGCAGGTACGAGTCTGCTGGTCCGCAGCTACGGTCGTTGAGCAACGCGTGATGCGCCGAGTAGGCGATGAAGTCGGCCATCTGTAACAGTCAGGATCCGCACTTCGGCGGTTGCCGCGATCGTCCGGAATGCGGCCCTCGTGATCTCGTTTCGATCGCTCGGTTTGAGGCAAGTTAGTTCGCCCCGTCCTGCATTCGAGTTGGTGCCGAGGTCCAGCGCATGCAGTTCGGTGCTGGTCGGGATGTCGAAACGCCTCGTAACCCAGAGCCTGAAAGTCTTCCAATGTTGCAGCGTGTCCGCCCACACCGACACGGGAATCGCCAGCGCGGTGAGGAGATCCTGGGTCTCATCTCCCGAGTCATCGACGTAGACGAGGTAGGTCGTACCAAGCAAGCCGCCCGGCAAGGGGTTGTTGGGGTTCGTGTCGGGGGATGGTGGGCACACAGTTGGCGTTCGGGCAATCGCGGGGGAACTCACTATGCCTCGGGAACTGGACGCTACTCAACACCCTCACTCCCCTCTGATTTCCGAAGCACCAGCTAACCTCCCTCCACACCACCCCGATCAGAATTGAACAATATTCTCGATCTCGGTTGTTTCCCGGGATCTGCTACCGTACATTTGCCGTACAAGAGTCCCAGGTCTGCCAGGAGGAACGGTGGCCACTGATATACGTCACAGGCGCAGTGAGCGGATCGAGGTTCGGTTGACACCGGCGGACCGCGCGTTGATTGACCGAGCGGTGAGCGCTGACCGCACTCAACTGACCGAATTCGTCATCACCCATTTGACGATCGCCGCACGCCGTGTGCTGGCTGACCGAACGGAATTCGCGCTCAGCCCGCAAGCCGCCAAAGCGTGGGAAGAAATCAACGCCCAACCTGCTCAGGACCTGCCCGGCTTGCGTCGCCTGATGGCCCGACCATCGCCCTTCGTTGACGAATAACCCGCGCTACCTTCCGCCGAAACCGTTGACCCACGATCATCTGATCGAGGATTTCGAGTGCCGTTCCGATGAACAGACCGAATGGCTCCAGCTGTATGCGCGCCAGTCAACGGCGACGGGCACAACGAAAGTGCTGGTGGTCACCCAACCCGGGCAGCCGGATGTTGTCGCCTACTACGGATGGTGCATGGCGCAGATACAGATTGCTGACGGGCCCGAACGCCTGCTGAAGGGTGCTGGTCGCTATCCCCAACCCGTAGCGCTGCTGGCTCGACTAGGCGTCAGCGTCGATCATGAAGGCCGTGGACTCGGCGCGGGCCTGCTGCTGGACGTGCTGAAGCGCACAGCTGCGCTAGGCGGCGAGATCGGCTGTCGAGGCCTGCTGGTCCACGCCGAGAACGCAGCGGCACGAGAGTTCTATCTCCATTTGATCCCGGAGTTCCAACCGTCACCCACAGACGATCTCCATCTCGTGCTGCTGATGAAGTCGATCCGCGAAACCCTGAAACAGTCCTCATGAAACCCGACGGCCCGGTCGTGGGCGCGGTCAGTTATGTTGTCTGGGGAAATCCGTTGCGGGAGAAGCGATTGTGAAACGAACACGGGGGGACGGCGGCGTCGAGGAGTCGGATGCGGCTGGGCAGCTACAGCGCCGGGGTTTCGTCAAAGGCGCCGTAGGCGTGGCGGGGTTTGCAGCAACCGCCGCCGTGTTGTCCGCATGTGCGGAGAACGAGGTGATGAACCCCGACGACACGAGCGCCGCGCCCCAGAACCCCACCGACACCGCTGGAACCTCGTTCGCCGGCCCTCAGATCAACTGGGATATGGCCACAAGCTGGCCCGAGTCGCTGGTGACGCTGTACGGCGCGGCGCAGTTCTTCGCCGAGAAGGTGAGCGAGCTGACAGGCGGCGCGTTCAAGATCACTCCCAGACCCGCAGACGAGCCCATCGGCGCGCTCGAGGTGTTGCCCGCTGTGCGTGACCTCGAAGTGGACATGGGCCACAGCGCGGCGTACTACCACGTGGATCTCAGCCCGGTTCAACAGTTCGGAACCACGGTTCCGTTCGGGCTCACCCAACGCCAACAGAATGCCTGGCTCTACCAGGCCGGCGGGTTGAAGATGCTCAATGATTTCTACGCCGCCGAGCACCGGATCATCACCTTCCCCGCTGGAAGCACGGGATGTCAGATGGGTGGCTGGTTCACCGAAGAGGTCCAAACCGAAACCGACCTGCACGGGCTGAGAATGCGGATTCCGGGGCTTGCCGGTCAGGTGCTCGAGAACCTCGGAGGCGAGCAGGTCGATCTGGGCGCCGCCGATATCCGCGATGCGATTCAGCGGGGCGAGATCGACAGCGCCGAATTCGTCGGCCCGACCGACGATCTGATCCTGGGGCTGGACGAGTTCGACGGGCAGTTGTACTACTACCACCCGGGATGGTGGGAACCGAGCGCCACCTTGGAGGTTCAGATCTCGCTTGAACGCTGGAATGAACTGCCTCCGTACTACCAGTCCGTGATTGAGACCGCGGCCATGGCCACCAACATCAACACGGTCGCCCATTACGACTACCGCAACCAGATCGACCTGAAGAAGATCCAGCAGTTCGCCATCATCCGCGAGTTCTCGCCGGAGTTGATGAGGGCGTTCAAAGCCGAAACGGAGAATGTCCTCAACGGCCTCGCAAGCCAGGACCCGCAGTTCCGGGGGATCTTCGAACCGTGGCGCAGCTTCCGTGACAGCATCTCGGTGTGGCACGGACTGGCCGAGCGCTCGTTCCTGTCCCAACAGTCCACGATCTGGATCTAGATTCGCCCGATTGCTTCTCAGAGGAGGCTCGACCCATGGCCACCGAAGACTGGACCTTCGCTGATTATCGTTCCGGCGACACCGCGCTGCCGGAGCCGAACCTCGGCTGGAACATGTACGGCACGGGCCTTGAGAGCATGGGGGACGACGGCTCTCCCGAACCCATGGAGATTCCCGCACCGGCTCCGGACCAGCTGCTGATCCGCATCGACGCGGTGGGTCTCTGCTTCTCGGACGTGAAGCTGATCCGTCTGGGCAACGACCACCCGAAGCTGTACGGCCGTGATCTGGCGGTGGATCCGACCCGTCTCGGACATGAGGCGGCGGTGACCGTGATCGAGGTGGGCTCTGACCTCACTTCGAAGTTCAACAAGGGGGACCGTCTGGCGATTCAGCCCGACATTCACGTCGACGGACGCAGCACGGCCTACGGCTACACGATTCCCGGTGGTCTGATCCAGTATCACCTGATCGGCGCCGAGGTTCTCGACGCCGACGACGGCGCCTACGTGATCCCTGTCGACGGCGAGATCGGTTACGCGGCTGCGGCCCTGTCCGAGCCGTGGGCTTGCGTGGAAGCCGCGTATACGCAGCGTCGCCGTCTCGATCCCCTCGCCGGCGGCAAGACCTGGATCATCGGCGATCCGAACGACCGGACCGACTATCGATTCGGTGAGTGCATTGCCGATGTCGGCACTGTCGTGCTGACCGGTCTGTCCGGTGAGGTTCAGGCGCGGGTCCTCGAGTCGATCGGCGCCGATACCGAGACGATCATCGCCGACGGGCTCGGGCCCGACGCCTACGAAGCTCTCGCCGCGGAGATGACCGGAGGGTCCGGTTTTGACGACATCATCCTGCTCGATCCCCGCTCAGCCGCGCAGGTGACCGAGGCGGCCCGTCAGATCGCCTTCAGGGGAACATTGAACCTCGTCGGGCAGCATCCCCTCGACGACCTGCCCCAAATCGATTTCGGCCGCCTGCACTACGACTACACCGCCTATGTCGGGACCACGGGGCCTGATGTGGGTTCCGCATACGGCGAGGCCCGGAACCGCTGCGACCTGCGCCCGGGGGGAACCGCCGTGTTCATCGGGGCGGGCGGCCCGATGGGCCAGATGCACATTCAGCGGGCGATCGAGAGCGACCACGGCCCGTCCGCCATCATCGGAGTCGACCCCGACGGCGTCCGCTTGGCTGTGCTGGAGGCGTCTCTGCGTCCGTTGGCGGAGAAGGCGGGCCGGGCACTGGTGCTGTTCGACCCGAGCGCCGCCGAGGAGACCACCGAGGAGATGGTGAGCAGGCTCACGGGAGGCGCGGGCGCCGACGATGTGGTCGTGACGGTGCCGGTCGCTTCCGTCATGGCCGACGCGGCCCGGCTCATGAACCCCGACGGGATGCTGGTGTTCTTCGCCGGTATCGCCAACGGGACAATGGGTCCGCTCGACATGAGCCGTGTGTATCTTCACAATGCCCAGTACACGGGAACCTCGGGCTCCGCGATCAGCGACCAGGCGTTGGTACTCGACAAGGCGATGAACGGTTCGCTCTCTCCGGCACTGAATCTGGCGGCCGTGGGGGGGATCGAGGCGGCCCGCGACGGCGTGGAGGCGGTGATGCAGGGCCGTTTCGCGGGCAAGGTCATGATCTTTCCCCAGGTGAGCGGTGTGCCTCTGCTAGGTCTCGCTGAGCTCGCTGAACAGTTCCCCGACATTGGCGCTGCCCTGGGGGAAAGGGGAGAATGGACCCCGCAAGCCGAGCAGCTCCTGTTCGAGAACTACCGAACCGCCCCAGCGCATTGATCACCACGCTCACCCCGAACCCCAGCATCGACCGCACTCTGGCCATCGGGCGACTGGAGCGCGGCGAGGTGCTGCGAGCGACGACAGCGAGCGCTGAGTTCGCAGGCAAAGGAGTCAATCTGGCACGGGTGTTGACAACCAACGGACATCAAGCCCAGGCGGTCTTTTCGGGCAACCCCGATGGGCTCGCCGATCTGATCGCTCCGTTGAACGAGGCTGGAACCCGCACCCACCTGGTTGCCATTGAGGGCACCGTCCGCACCAACCTCACCATCATCGAGGACGACGGCACCACAACGAAGATCAACGAGAGCGGTCCCCGGCTCAGCGAGTCCGCTTGCGACGCTCTGCTGGACACCGCGGTGGGACATGCCGCTGACTCTCGGTGGCTGGTGGCCAGCGGCAGCCTTCCACCTGGCGCTCCGGCCGACTTCTACGTGCAGCTTGCCGAGCGCCTGCCGGACACGACCCGAAAACTCGTGATCGACACCAGCGGCGCGGCTCTGGCGCGCATGGCTCACACGCCCTGCGCGGTGGCGAAGCCGAACCTTGAGGAGCTGGCGAGCTTGACCGCGAAACCGTTGTGGACGCTGGGCGATGTGGTTGATGCGGCCAGTGAGCTCCAGCAACACGGCTGGGGCACGGTGCTGGTCAGCCTGGGTGGCAGCGGCGCCGTGCTGGTCGACGAGCAGGTGAGTTACGGCAATTCACCGACGAGCGACATCCGCAACACGGTCGGAGCGGGCGATGCGCTTCTCGCCGGCTTTCTCGCCGGCGGTGCGAAGGGGCCCGCCGCGCTGCGCAATGCGCTGGCGTGGGCTCGGGCCGCGGTCCGCTCGACGGACACCGTGGGTCCGCCATGCACCGACGAGGACCGGGCCGCGGTGACCATGACCACCTCTGTGCCCCTCGAGATGAGCGTCGGCCAAGCCCTGCGCTAGAGGCTCGTTGTTATCGCCGGGCGCGTCCGGAGCCCCGCGACACGGGTGGCGGCGCTTCGGCAAATTCGCGAGACTGCCAGCTACTGAAACCTGTTCGACCCGACTGAGCCTGACTGAATGCCCGAACCAAGAATCACACCCTTCCCGCTGCCGATATCGGAGATGTTTCGACGCGGCTTGAGGGGTTACGTCGCGAATGTGGTTCCGCTGACGCTGGCCGGGGTCGCGACGTTCGCCGTCTTGGCTGCATGCACGTTTCCGGTGTGGGGGGTCGAAGACGACCGGTTCCGTGTTCTGGGGGTCAGCACCCTCGGCCTGATCCTGGCGAGCACCGCGGCGCTCCCGTGGTTCACGTATGCGCTCAACGCGGCACGCAACGAACCGATCGATCTGGCCGCGCCGTTCCGCAACTGGAACCGCTTCGTCGACCAGTTGATCTGCTCGTTCTGGTTCTGGGCGGCGTTCTTTCTCGGCTTTCAGTACCTCCAAACCCTCTTCGGGCCGATTCTGTTCTTCCTTGTTGCCGTGTTGTACGCGTTCTTCGGTTACATCGTCGCCGACGGGGCGGTCGAGGGTCCGCTCCGGTCTCTGGGCACCAGCGTCCGATTGAGCGAGAAACGGCGGATCGCGTTGTTCGCGATCCTGGTTCTGTTCTTCATCTTCAACTTTGTCGCCCTGCTCCCCCTCGGCTACGGCGTGAATCCCCTGACCGGCGTGATCACGGTGATCACACTGGTGATGACAACCAGCATCACGCTCGTCGCCTGGGCGTGTCTCTACGACACTCTCGACGATCTGCTCGTCCCGCTGCCGCCTGCACAGAGACCAAAGTGGGGTGCGAGGAGAAGGCCGAAGAAGCGAAGGAGGAAGCGATGAATACGCGGGGCGAGGCGCGACTCGTGGGAACGGGCGCGGCGCCGGGAGTGGCGATCGGGCCTGCGGTGGTGATCGACACGGTCGAGGTGGAGATCCCTGTCACGGAGGATCCTGTCGCGTCCTTCAACGACGCCTTGGCGGCGGTTCAAGCTGATCTGCTCCGGTTGCAGGAGCACGCACGCGAGGCCGGGCGCGACGAGGCTGCTGAGGTTCTCGGTGCTCAGGCTCTGATGGCCGAGGATCCGATGCTGGCCGATTCGGTGGCCGCCGGCGTTGCTTCAGGGGCGACCCTTGAGGAGGCTGTGAGCAACACGTCTGCGGAGATCGCGGCGATGTTCGCAGCCATCGACGATCCTTACATCGCGGCTCGGGCCACCGATGTGGAGGAGGTCACCGACCGTGTGCGCCGCCACCTGGCCGGGGTCGAGAGCACTGATCTGGGGGCCATTGAGGAGCCGTCGATCCTGGTTGCTGCTGCGATCACCGCGGCGGAGACCGCACTGCTCGACCCCGACGTGGTCCTCGGTTTCATCACCGAGGCCGGCGGCCCGACCAGCCATGTGGCGATCATCGCCCGGTCCCTGGGCGTGGCCGCGGTGGTGGGTACGCCCGGTGTTGTCGAGTTGGTGAGCTCAGGTGACTCGGTGGCGCTCGACGGAACGAGCGGGGAGGTGGCCGTGCGCCCCGACCCCGAGACCACAGCCTCCTTCACAGCTCTGCGTGACGCTTTCGTCGCCGCGCAGCAGGCCGCGGCGCAGTACCGCGGGGTGAGGGTCAGCCTGGGTTCCCGTGGCGTGGCGGTGCCGGCCAATGTCGGCTCCCGCGAGGACATCGAGCTGGCGATCGCCGAAGGCGCTGACGGCATCGGTTTGTTGCGCACCGAGTTCTTGTTCCTTGATCGCAGCACCCCGCCGAGCGAGCAGGAGCAGTTCGAGTTCTATTCGTTCGCGGCTCAGGGTTTCGGCGACACGGTGGTTATTCGGACTTTCGACATCGGCGGCGACAAACCCGCGTCTTATCTCGACATCGATCCCGAGGAGAACCCGTTCCTGGGGGTGCGCGGGGCTCGCCTCTACTCTCAGGAGTCGGACCTGTTCAACACCCAGGTTCGGGCTGTTCTGCGGGCCGCGACGCACGGCGACGTCGCCCTGATGCTGCCGATGATCAGCCATGTCGACGAGATCACCGAGGTGCGCGCACAGATCGCCGACGTCGCCGCGCAGCTTGCAACTGAGGGTGTCGACCATGAGGTGCCTCCGATCGGCGTGATGGTGGAGGTGCCTGCGGTGGCGCTGGTGGCCGATGCGATCGCCGCTGAGGTCGACTTCTTCTCGATCGGGACCAACGACCTCACCCAATACACCATGGCCGCGGACCGCACCAACGGCATGCTCGACGGATTCCAGGATCCTCTGCATCCCGCGGTGTTGGCTCTGTGCAAGTTGACCGCCGATGCGGCTCATCGCAATCAGATCACTGTTTCGGTCTGTGGCCTCGCTGCCGCGGACCCGGTGGGGGCCGTGGTGCTGGCCGCGATGGGGATCGACAAGCTGTCGGTCAACGGCCGGTCGGTCAACCCCACCAAGTCGGTCATCGATTCTCTCGACCCGGCCGCCGCCGAGCGGTTGGTTCAACCGGTGCTCGCCGCTGCCAGCGCAGCCGAGGTACGAGAGATCGTTCGCAACTCCGAGAGTCCGGTGGGGTGAGCGTCGACATAGACACCCGGGTTATTCGGATAACCCGCTGGCTTCTGGACCAGCACAGCCCTCGAAGCACAGCCGAACTCGCGGCTGAGCTCGGGCTGAGCCAACGGGTGGTCCGTTATCGCCTCGATCAGGTTGAGCGGTACCTTCAGGGACACGGTGCTGAGCTGGTGCGTCGGCAGGGTCTGGGGTTGATCATCGAGGCTGCGGACGCTCTGCGGGAACAGATCATGGCCGATCTTCTGGCCCGTCCTCAGGCGCCGCGGGTGTATGCGCCCGAGGAGCGCATTCGCCTGTTGTTGGCTGCGTTGTTGTGGACCGCTCCGCAGGTCAACTCGCTTGAGGAGCTGCATGAGGAGTTGGAGGTGTCGAAGACCTCGGCTCGTCGGGATCTCCATGCTTGTGAGGAGTGGCTTGAACGCAACGGCCTGCCGCTGGTCCGCCGTGCCGGCAAGGGAATCTCGGTGATCGGTTCGGAGCGCGATATTCGCCGGGTGATGGTGCAGTTCACTTTGGAGTCGGTTCCGGAGGATGTGCTGCGTCTGCAGATGGGCGACGATGCCCGCGCCCGCGAGCAGTCGTCGGTGCGGGTGCCGGTGGGCCTTCGCGAACGGCTGTTCGCGCTTCCTTTGGCGAAGATGGCGAAAATCGTGCGTCGCAGCACACTCGGCGAGACGTTCGCGTCAGGCAGAAGCGACGTGGTGTTTGCATTGTTCTTGGCGGTGTCGACCACTCGTCTCTCCACGGGCAACCGGGTTTCGGTGGAAGCGGGTCTGCACCGGTCGGTTATGGACCATCCGGTTGCCGCCAGTGTTATGGACATTGTAAGCGACATCGAAAAGGTCCTCGGGTCTGCACTGCCGGTGGAGGAAGTGGTGGCAATTGCCGAGTACCTGCTCGGCCTCGGAGCGCTCAGCGCCGTCTCCGCCGAAACACTGGCGTCGACCCGGGATCTGGTCGACCGGGTGATCGACACAGCGGGAGAGCGTTTGCATCTGGCGTTGAGCGATGACCGGGAACTGAGGCGGGGTCTGGCACTGCATCTAGGCCGTTTGAACGTTCGGCTTCGTCATGGGTTGCCGATCCAGAACCCCTTGCGCGAGGAGGTGACCACCCGTTATCCGGACGTCCATTCCGTTGCCGGTGAGATCGCTGCGTTGATCGAGGAGGAGATGGGCCTGTCAATCAATGAAGACGAGGTCTGTTTCATCACCATGTATCTCGCAGGGGCCATGGAGCGGGCCCGGCTGCGTCCACGGCGCAGGGCTCTGGTGGTGTGCCCCAGCGGTATGGCGACCGCCTGGGTGCTCGTGTCGCGGATCCAGGCCGAGTTCCCCGAACTGGAACTGGTGGAGGTGCTCTCCGAACGCGGCTACGAGGCGCTGAGCCACGACGATTTCGATCTCGTCATAACGACGATCACGCTCGAGGAGATCAATGCGCCGGTGGTGGTGGTGAATCCCCTGCTGTCAGCCTCCGACGTTGCCCGAGTTGCGCGCTACGTGTGATCCTTGAAAATCCATCACCACATAACAGATTTTCAAGGATAATCTTGAAACATGCAACTGATCGAGCGGTCCACCGACGCCCAGAATCTGCGCGACGCTATGTCACGCTCACCGGTGACCCTGTTGACGGGGCCCCGCCAGGTTGGCAAGTCCACCCTTGCCCAACAGACCGTTTCCAGTTCGCCGTCAGCGTTCTTCGATCTTGAGGATCACCGCGATCTCGCCCGTCTGGCCGAACCGATGTTGGCGCTTCGTGACACCGGGGAGACCATTGTGATCGACGAGGCCCAGCGAATGCCCGATTTGTTCCCGTCGCTTCGCGTGCTGGTCGATGAGAACCGCCGCCCAGGGCGCTTCGTCGTGCTCGGCAGTGCCTCACCAGATCTGATCGGTCTGGGTTCGGAGTCGTTGGCCGGCCGGGTCGCCTTCGTAGAGTTGGGTGGTCTGCGGTTGTCCGATGTGGACGGGAGCCGTCTGGATGATCTCTGGTTGCGCGGCGGTTTGCCCGAGTCGTTCCTTGCTGCAACCGACGAGGACTCCAACCGCTGGCGCGACGACTACATCTCCACTTTCCTCGAGCGCGACCTCGCCCACTTGGGATTCCGTTTCCCGACGACGACGATGCGCAGGTTCTGGACGATGCTGGCGCACTTTCACGGCCAGACACTCAACAGCGCCCGAGTCGCTCGGTCGATCGACGTGTCGGAGTCGACCGTGAGACGTTACATCGACGCGCTCAGCGACGCTCTGGTCGTTCGCCAACTGCCACCCTGGTTCGCCAACGTCTCCAAGCGCCAAGTCAAGTCCCCCCGTGTCTACATACGCGATTCGGGCCTGCTGCACCGGCTGCTGGGAATCGCCGGCATGCGCGACCTGGAGCGTTCACCGATGCTGGGTGCGAGTTGGGAAGGAATGGTCCTTGAGCAACTGATGGCAAGATTCGCTTCAGCCCATCCCAGCTACTGGTCGACCCACGGAGGCGCCGAAATCGATCTGCGCTTGGAGATCGGCGGACGAGTCCTCGGGTTCGAGATCAAGCGCACCGCCCGGCCAGCCGTCTCAAAGTCGATGCACAGCGCACTGACGGACCTGCGACTCGACCACCTGTTCCTCGTTCACGCAGGTCCCCACACCTTCCCCCTCGCCGACCGCATCACCGCGATCACCATCGGCGACCTGCTGAGCGACCAATACTCCCTCACCGAACTTCCGCGAGGCGGTTAATTTTGACCTCGATCGGACGCGTTGCGGGTAGGGGACTAAATCGGCGATCCGTCAGTTTTTCAGCACTTGATACGCCGGTTTTTTGGTATTTGAACTATCATTGCGGTGTTCTGCACATAAGACCAAAGCCCATGACACGCGCCTGTCGTCGATCAAGGAAATAAGGACATGCCCCCGACTCTGACTCCTTCTCAATACCAGCCTCGCATCGTGGACGACGAGGTCTCGGCCGCGTTGCAAACAAGCCCAGCTGTGTTGATCGACGGCCCACGCGCCTGCGGCAAGACATGGACAGGAAAGCGATTCGCTCAAAGCGAGGCGCTGTTCGACACGCTTCCCGGAGCTGATCTCACCGCTCAGGTGGATGCCGAAGGAATCTTGAGCGGCCCGACGCCGCGTTTGCTCGACGAGTGGCATCTCGCGCCCAGAATCTGGAACCCGATGCGCCGTGCCTGCGATGACCGGGCCCAACCGGGGCAGTTCATTTTGACCGGATCGGCCACACCACCTGACGACCTCACACGGCATTCCGGTGCCGGCCGGGTGGCTCGTGTGCGAATGCGGCCCATGAGCCTGCTTGAATCGGGCGACTCCGACGGCAGCGCATCGGTCAGCGGCATGCTCGACGGTGCCGCCTATCGGTCGTTGGGGTCCGACGCTTCGGTTCCGCTCATCGTTGAGTTGGCCTGCAGGGGTGGTTGGCCAGCTGTAGTCGGCCTGCCGTCGGAGGGGGCACAGCGCTACCTCCGCGACTATCTCGACGACATCAGCCGGGCTGACGTCGCGCTGGTGGACGACATCAAACGCGATCCGCTCGGGGTGCGTCGCCTTATGATTTCGCTGGCACGGAACGTCGCCACGCCGGCGTCGTACGCAACGCTGGCCGCCGACGTCGCCGGGGATCGGTCCGTGCCAATGCACGCTCGGACGGTCAAGGGCTATGTCGGCGCGTTGGAGCGGCTCTTCGTCATCGAAGATCTGCCTGCTTGGCGACCCCACTTGCGATCCCGCGCCCAGTTGCGCACCTCACCGGTGAGGCACTTCGTCTGCCCTTCGCTGGCGGTGGCGGCTCTGCGGTCGAACGCCTCCCGGGTCCGTTCCGACCTGGAATTCTTCGGCCTGCTCTTTGAGTCGCTCGTAGTGCGAGACCTTCGCGTGTACTCCCAATACGACGCCTGTCAATTGTCGCACTACCGCGACGAGTACGGCTTGGAAGTGGACGTGATCGTTGAACGAGCCCACGGCGAGTGGGCAGCGTTCGAGATCAAACTCGGAGGGGAGCGCTTGATCAGCGACGGGATCGCCTCGCTTCGGAAGTTGGCCGAGCGGGTCGACACTGAAAGGATGGGAACCCCAAGGAAGCTCGCGGTCATCACCGCGGGCGGCTACGGATACGAGTTGCCCGACGGGATCGCGGTCATTCCCGTGACGGCTCTCGGTCCGTGAATCCCCGCTGCGGGGTCTCGAAGCCTGGCCCGAGTTGCGCGCTATGCCTCACTCAGCGCCGTTTTGTCATATCTGGCTATTGCCGTATTGGCAGTAGCGAAGCTTGACGGCAATGTGACAGCTTGGTGACAGCATTACGACATAGGGGGAGGACCCGCGCATGCTACAACGTATCCAACGTCTTGGCGGTTTCTTGTCCAGCATGGTCATTCCGAACATCGGAGCGTTCATTGCTTGGGGCTTGATTACCGCAATTTTCATTCCGACCGGCTGGCTGAAGGAACTCGGTGCCGAAGGCGATTGGATCGGCGATATCGCCGATGCCACCGTCGGGCCGATGATCACATACTTGTTACCCCTGCTAATCGGCTACACGGGCGGCAAGTTGATTCACGGTCACCGGGGAGGCGTGCTCGGAGCCGTCGCCGTCATGGGTGTCATTGGTGGTGCATCCTTCGAGCTCTCGGCGCTTGACATCGAAGGTAACCCAATTGCCGGCAACCCACCACAGTTCCTCGGAGCCATGCTGGTAGGGCCGCTCGCCGGTTGGGTGATGCGAGAAATCGACAAGGCCCTTGAACCGCGAACGCCATCAGGATTCGAGATGTTGGTCAACAACTTCTCCCAAGGCTTCGCTGGTCTGTTCCTCGCCATAATCGGATGGCGCATCATCGGCCCCATCATGCGGGAGATTGCCGAAGCGTTCGGCAACATGGTGGAGAGCATCGACGATGCGGGACTCATTCCATTACTGGACCTGCCGATCGAAGTTGCGAAGGTGCTGTTCTTGAACAACGCCATCAACCACGGCGTGTTGACGCCACTAGGCACGACCGATGTAGCCGAGAACGGCCACTCAATCTATTACCTGCTTGAGACGAACCCCGGCCCTGGACTCGGTCTGCTGGGTGCCTACTGGTTCGCGGGTAAGGGTTTGGCCAAGCTCTCGGCACCCGGCTCGATCATCATCCACTTCTTGGGTGGTATCCATGAGGTGTACTTCCCGTACGTGCTCATGAACCCAGTGATGATCGTCGCCATGTGGGCAGGTGGCATCAGCGCCGACATCATCTTCGTGATCTTCGACGCTGGGCTGAAGGTGGTACCCTCACCAGGCAGTGTTTTTGCTTACATTGGGGGGACACCATCTGACGGAGGCGCTGCCGCAGGAGTCTGGTTAGGGATGGCCGTCGGCGCGGCCGCCTCGTTCTTCGTGGGCAGTATCCTGTTGCGGTTGTTCCCCGTGAAGGACATGGGCGACACTGACGACGAGGGCGACGACCTGGCCGATGCCATGGCGGGCGTGCCGGGCGTCTCATAGGCGGGCCTCAGACTCGACGTTTTTTGCGGGGTGGTCTGGAACTGTCCAGGCCACCCCGCAACACGCACACAAATCACTATTTCGGGGGACAGACATGTCAGACCGCGTAACCAAGCAGGCCGACGAGATCAAACTCATCGTCTACGCCTGCGAGGCTGGAATGGGCAGCAGCCTGATGGGCGCCAACCAGCTCAAGAAGATGGTGAAGAAGGCGAAGCTCGACATCAACGTCGTGCATTCACCGGTGGGGCAGCTGACCGACGCTGCCGATGTGATAGTCGTTCACAAGGGTCTCGCCAAGCAGGCCCAGACCAAAGTTCCAGGGGCGGCGATAATCCCGTTCACGCTCTTCATGAACGATCCGGCGGTGAAAGCACTGGTCAATTCGCTCAAGGCCGGCGAGCCAGTGGTCTCCGCGATGTGATGTAGCGATGGACGATTCGCTCGCTTCCGTCCTCACTCCCGATGACATCGTGCTCGGTCATCATTCCGGGTCGATGAACGAAGCCATCGAGCACGCCGGTGGGCTGCTGGTGGCTCGCGGGTCGATCTCTGAGGAGTACATCGACGGGATGAAGGAGCGCGAGACGAAGGCGTCCACCTATCTCGGCAACGGTGTGGCGCTTCCTCACGGGTTGCTGGAGAGCAAGGATTACATCCGGTCGACCGGGATCGTTGTGGTGCAGCACCCTGATGGTGTCGACTGGCAGGCGGGGACCGCCCATTTGGTGGTGGGTCTGGCCGCTGTCGGTGATGACCATGTGCGGGTTCTGTCACAGCTCGCAGAGATTCTTCAGGATGAAGAGCTGTGCGAGACGCTGTGGCACACCACAGACTCGCAGTTCTTGTACGACTGCCTGACCGCTGATCCCGACGACGAAGACTGAGTTTCTTTCGACCCTTGGGGGCCAATATGGACAGAGAGATCATCATCACCAATCCGCAGGGCCTGCATGCGCGTCCTGCGTCGGCTCTTGTCGAGCAGATGAAGTCCTTCGACGCGACGGTTCGTGTCGAAGTCGGGGAAAAATCCGCAAATGCAGCGAGCATCATGAGCGTGCTTGCCCTCGGCGCCACCACCGGCGACACCGCTCGAGTGGTCGCCGAAGGCGCCGATGCGCAAGCCGCTCTCGATGCGGTTGAAATCATTCTCACCACGGAGGACGACTGATATGGCCAGACTCGATCACGATGCTCTCACTGAGTCGATCAGTGACGCTGTAGGCGCATCGCCGGACCCGAGCGGCGAGGCCGACCTCGTCTTCGACAAGGGCTCGATCAAGGGTTCGATAATTGTGGCTTCTGAGGCAGGCGCTTTGAAAGGCGCCTTCAAGCGTGCCAAGAAGATCAACGGTTATCGCTGGGTGGCGATCAACCGTGACGATCTGTTCGGTGCCAATCCGTTGTCGCTGGGTTCCAAGGCCGGGATCCTCGACGCAACCGGCAAGGTTCTCAAGAACGCCGACACTCCACGCAAGAAGGTCTGACCTGCAGCCACTCTCACGCTACTGAGAGGAAAAAGTCTCTACTCTCAGTGGACACTTTCGGATGCGAGTGTTACCGTCCGGTTCCCGCTATCAATGTTGTCCCCGCGACCACAGTCGGAAGTGACCGACCGTCACTCCCGAGATAGCAAGAATCAGAAATGGAGAGGTATATGCAGCGAATGAAGACTGTCGTTGCTCTGTTGATGGCTTTCGCTTTGGTCGTGTCCGCATGCGGAAACGACGACGAAGACACCACGGAGGCACCTGAGACTACGCAAGCGGCCGCACCAGAAGAACCAGCCGAACCAGCAGACTCGACGGACCCGATCCGCATCCCGCTTCACAACTGGTCAAGCCAGCTTGTGGGAGCCGAGGTTGTGGGCGGCATTCTCGAAGAGGCTGGATTCTCGGTGGAGTACGTGCCCTCGGACAGCCAAGTCGTCTACCAATCCATGTGCGACGGCGACATCGAGTTGGTCCACGAGGTCTGGGAGGGCGCCTTCGGCGTCGCCTTCCAGGAGCAGGTCGACAAGGGCTGTGTACTCGACTTCGCAACCCACAACGCGGTCACCCGCGAGGAGTGGTGGTACCCGGCATATGTCGAGGACCAGTGCCCGGGCTTGCCCGACTGGGAAGCCCTCAACGCTTGTGCCAGCATTTTCGCAACAGCTGAAACCGGAGACAAGGGACGCTTCCTGGGCGGGCCGGTCGACTGGCTGAAGGGCGATGAGGAGCGAGTCGAGGGCCTCGGTATGGACTTTGAGGTGGTCAACGCGGGTTCAGCTGCCACATTGTGGGCAGAACTCGACGCCGCGTCCGCTGATGAGACACCGATCGTGCTGTTCAACTGGACACCGAACTTCATCGAAGCCGTCTACGAAGGTTCCTTCATCGAGTTCCCCTTGTTTGAAGACGCCTGCCGCACCGATCCGGAATGGGGTATCAACTCCGAGCTCACTCATGACTGCGGCAACCCGGCCGACGGCTACCTGAAGACCGGTGTCGGACAGCACTTCCCAGAGAAGTGGCCCACAGCGGCAGCGATTGTGAAGCGCATGGACTTCACCAATCCCATGCTCGCGGCGATGGCTGCTGCGGTCGACGTGGACGGCAAGGAAGCGGATGAGGCAGCGACCGAGTGGCTCGCCGCCAACGAAGACCTCTGGAAGGGGTGGATCAGCGGCTGACCGCTTCCACGTCAAGCGCAGAAGTCAATTCCGCAGAAAGTCAATTCCAAAGGTTTCCGTCCGGGCGATTCGGTTGCAGTCGCCCGGACGGATTTACTTGGAGAGAGTAGGATGATCGCTTCATGAGCAGCGATGCGATGATCTCGTGCCGCGACGTCTGGAAGCTGTACGGTCCGGACCCGCTGAAATTCCTCAACCAACACAACGGTGAGCCCACGGTCGATGCCGTGAAGGAAGCCGGCTACATCCCCGCTGTCGTGGCCGCAACGCTCGACGTCATGCCCGGTGAGATCTTGGTGCTGATGGGTTTGAGCGGCTCTGGAAAGTCGACCCTGGTGCGCTGTCTGTCGCGTCTCGTCGAACCCACAGCCGGTAGCGTCGAGTTCGGCGGCATCGACCTTCTGGCAGCATCGGGCAGAGAGTTGATCGACATCCGTCGCCACCGTATGGGCATGGTGTTCCAGCATTTTGCTCTGTTCCCGCATCGCACGGTCGCTGAGAACATCGCCTTTCCGCTTGAAGTCCAGGGGGTCGACGGCAACACCCGCCGAGCCCGCGCCGAAGAGATCATCTCCCTCGTCGGTCTGGAGGGGCGCGGCGACTACTACCCGCGTGAGTTGTCGGGCGGACAGCAGCAGCGGGTCGGGATCGGCCGTTCCCTGGCAGTTGAGCCGGACGTCTGGTTCCTCGACGAACCGTTCTCGGCGCTCGATCCGCTCATCCGGCGAGAGATGCAGGACGAGTTCCTGCGGCTTCAGTCGGTGCTCCGCAAGACGATTGTTTTCATCACTCATGATTTCGCTGAAGCGATCCGTCTCGCTGACCGAATCGCCATCCTCTACGAGGGTCAGATCGTCCAGCTCGGCAGAGCCGAGGAGCTGATCACCGATCCCGCAACCGAATACGTGCGTAAGTTCACCCGCGACGTGCAGCGAGACAAGATTCTCACCGCCGGCAGCGTGATGAGCGAGCCCGGTAGCGCGGACCTCAACGGCGCATCCGTGCAGGCCTCCGCCTTGTTGAGGGAAGTTGCCGTCACCGTTCTCAGCAGCCGTGAGCCTCTGCTGGTTCGAGATGACGCGGGCACCGCTGTCGGCAGCCTCGACCGTGACACCCTTATCGACGCGGTCTGGGGCCCCGACGCAACCGGCGACACAGACGATTCCAGCGACTCCGCAGTCGGCTGATGGCTGGGGTCACCGAAACGGCGGTTCCAACCGGCCAACAGAGGCGCCTCGGCCACATGACAGGCTGGCGGTTGGCGTTGCTGCTGGTGTCGCCGTATCTGTTGATCCAGTTCATCCACGAGGTCGCGCCGAACCTGTTCCCCAACTTCCTTTCAGTTGTCGACGAAGACAGCATCGTCCCGTTTCGGGATTGGGCCAACCGCTCCCTGCTGCACCTCAAGGACGAGGATCTTCTGGGGCTGTTCAACTTCAAAGATTTCACGCGCACGGTGTCGGGCTGGTTGGAGTATCCCCTCGATGTGAGCGAGCAGCTGCTCATCGCCGGCAACGGCCCCCTCGGCCTGGGCGCCGTGCCGTGGGTGACCCTGGTCGCCGGTTTCGCGGTTGCCGGCGCGTGGCTCGGGGGATGGCGGCTCTCCGTTCTCGTCGGAGGGTGCTCGCTGTACCTGGCGATCTTCGACGTGTGGGACGATTCGATGATCACTCTGTCGATCGTGTTGGTGGTTGCGCCGCTGGCTGCGGTGATCGGCTGGGCCCTGGGTCTGGCAGCCGCCAAATCGAAACGGTTCGAGGCACTGCTGATTCCCGCACTCAACGTGATGCAGTCGATGCCGCACTTCTCATATCTGTTACCGATCTCTGTGTTCATCGGCATCGGCGACGAGGCCGGGGCCATCGCCACCGTCCTGTTCGCTGTGCCGCCGATGGCTCGGCTGACTCTGCTGGGCCTGCAGACCGTGCCGGCCGAGGTGCGAGAAGCGGGTCTCATGTCGGGCTGCACCCGCTGGCAGATGCTGTGGAAGGTGGAGATGCCAGCCGCGCGACCACAGCTCATGGTGGGAGTCAACCAGGTTCTGATGCAGTGTTTCGGCATGACCGTGCTGGCGTCGTTCGTCGGCACTCGCGGTCTGGGCCTGCCGTTGCTCAACTACCTGCAGAGCCTTCGCATCGGACGGGCCCTCGAAGTCGGTGTGGCCATTGTGTTGATGGCGATCATGCTCGACAGGCTGAGCCAGGCCGCCGGAAGTCGCAAGCCTGAACACACCGACTACTCCAAGTCCTGGCTGCAGCGGCATCGGTTTCTCATCGCCGGTTCTGCGGTGACGGTCGGGGGGATCATGCTCGGGCAGCTTTTTGAGCACGCAAAGGTGCTGCCCGAGAAGTGGACGGTGAGCACGGCGCCGTTCTGGGAGGAGGTCGTCGACTGGGTACAGCTCAATCTGAAGTCCCCGCTCGGCGAATTCCGCGATTTCATGATCTTGGAGATTCTGATTCCGATGCGCAACGGCTTTGAGTCTCTGCCGTGGCTGGGTCTGCTGGTTCTGGTGGCGATGCTCGGCTGGTACTTCGGCGGCTGGCGCCTGGCCGCGATCGTGTCGGGCTTCATCGCCTATCTTGCGTTCTCGGGTTTCTGGATTGAATCGATGGAGACTCTCTACCTTGTGGTGGCGTCGCTGATAGTCAGCGTCGTGATCGGCGTCCCGGTCGGCGTCTACGCCTCGAGGACGGACAATCGCCACGCGGCTATGCAGGTGGTGCTCGACACCTTCCAGGTGCTGCCGTCGTTCATCTACCTGATTCCGGTGGTCATGTTGTTCCGGGTCGGGCCGGTCGCCGCCCTTGTTGCCATCGTCATCTATTCGACGGTGCCGGCGGTGCGCTACACGATGCTGGGGTTGCGCAACGTGCCCGATGACGTCGTCGAGGCGGCGCGGATGGCCGGCTGCACGGAGTTTCAGGTTCTTCGCAAGGTCAGGATGCCGATGGCGTTTCCCGAGATCATGCTCGGCATGAACCAGGTGCTGCTGTTCAGCCTGCTGCTGGTCATCATCGCCGCTTTCATCGGCGGCATCGAGGGTCTCGGGGACGAGATCCTCAGATCTCGCACAGAGCAGGCCCTGGTCGGCGAGGGTCTGGTCGCCGGTTTCAACGTTGCGGTCATCGGACTCACCGCCGATCAGCTCATCACCAATTACGCCCGTGATCGCAAGGCGCAACTTGGCATTGCATGAGCCAGTCAGAGATTGCGCGCGGCAACGTCACGCTACTGAGAGGAAAAAATCGCTACTCTCAGTAGACACGCCCCGACTGGTGGTGCTACGGTCGCCGACACCGTACTCAAATCCGAATTGGGGGAGACATGGCCACTGATCTTGAGATGTTCGTAGGGGCCGACGGCCGCGAAGAACAGGTGAGGGAGGTGGAAGCCCGCATCGAAGCCGACAACATCCAGTACCTGTACTGCCAGTTCCTGTCGGTCACCGGACGGATCATGGGCAAAGGCATACCCGCCAAGCATTTCGGCATGATCGCCCGCAAGGGCTTCCAGCTCGTCTACGGCTCCACCGCGAACCTGTTCATCGACCGCCACGGCGAGTACATCGGCTACGGGCCCGAGGCCCGCGAGCTGGTCGGCATCGCCGAGCCTGAGACTTTCATGCCCCTGCCGTGGGACAGCCGCACGGCACGGGTCTGGTGTACGCTGTTCCGCGGGCGCGAGGAGGAAGTCGACGGCGGGGCCTTCCTCACCTCGGACTGCCGGGGCAACCTCAAGCGCATCCACGACGAGTTCGAGGCCAAGCACGGGCTGCATCTCCGGGCCGGTTGCGAGCCCGAGATGATGTGGCTGCGAGCCGACGAGCACGGCAAACCCACCGTCGAGGGCCTGACCAAGCCCAACTGCTACCACATCGACCAGTTCGCGGAGCTGCAGCCGCTGATCCACAAGGTGGTCGAGTACTGCGAGGCGATGGGCCTCGACATGATCCAGGGCGACCACGAGGACGCGCCCGGGCAGTTGGAGCTCAACTTCAATTTCGACCGGGCCGAGCTCACCGCCGATCGTCTGAGCACCTATCGACAGGTGTGCAAGCAGGTGGGCCGGGAGCTGGGCGCGTTCCCGTGCTTCATGCCCAAGCCCTTCATGGGCGTGTCGGCCAACGGCTGCCACCACAACATCTCGCTGTGGGACTCCGAGGGCAACAACAAGTTCATGCCCGAGGGCGACAACCCGCAGATGCCCGGACCGATCGGCATGAAGGCCATCGGAGGGATCCTCGAGCATGTCCGCGCTCTCACCTGCCTGACCTCGCCGACGGTCAACTCGTACCGCAGGTTGTGGGACACCGGCTTCTGGGCGCCCGTGTTCGCCGACTGGGGATATCAGAACCGCACCACGGCGCTGCGGGTCAGCGCACCGGGGCGTTTCGAGTACCGCTCGGTGGACAGTGCCGTCAACCCGGCGCTGTCGTTCGCCGGCCTGCTGAAGGCCATGGACGACGGCTTGGACCGCGGCCTCGACCCGGGCGAGCCCGAGGAGCGCAACATCTACGACGCCATGAAGGAGGGCAAGCAGGTCAAGAAGATCCCGCTGACCCTGGGCGAGGCGCTCGAGGCGTTCGACAACGACGAGGTGGTCAAGTCAGCGCTTCCCGGCGAGATGTACAACGTCTTCATGCACTACAAGACCGACGAGTGGGAGCGGTTCCTGCACACCGTCTCGGACTGGGACGTCGAGGAGTATCTCGACATCCTGCCGTGATCGGGCTGCTTCAACGACCCCGATCAACAACGACCCCGATCAACCCGTTTCACCGTTTCACTACCAGAACCAGAACAACCACAGCAAACCCCGATCAACCAAGGAGGTAGCACCATGTGCGGCATCGCAGGAGTGATCCACCGCGACGGCACAGCCGACATCGGCGCTGAATTGACAGCCATGCTTCAGGCAATGAAGCACCGCGGGCCGGACTCCACCGGCTACGCGTTGTACGGACCGGCCGACGATCTCGTCGTGATCCGTTTCGTGCTCGCTGAACCCAATCGCAGCACCGGCTTCGGAATGGAGGAACGACTGGCGCGCAACCGCATGGAGGTAGAAGCCCGGCTCGCCAAGATCGGCGCCGAGGTGGCGACCGTCACCAACGACACCGGCTACGCCTTCAGGGCCACCGTGCGCTACAGCGGCGAGCTCAAACCGCTGGCCGACTACCTCGAGGATGTTCCGGGCTGCGAGGTGCTGTCGCTGGGCAGCTCGCTGGAGATCATCAAGGACATGGGCGACGCGTCGACCGTGAGCGACCAGTACGGCCTGGGCTCGTTCCGGGGGACCCACGGGGTGGGGCACGTGCGCATGGCGACCGAGTCCCAAGTCGACCTGGCCAGCGCCCACCCGTACTGGGCCTACCCGTTCGCCGATGTGGCGGTGGTGCACAACGGACAGCTGACCAACTATCACCAATGGCGCCGCCGTCTCGAACAGTCGGGTCATCGCTTCCAGAGCGAATGCGACTCCGAGATCATCGCGGTGTACCTGGCTGAGAAGATGTCGGGAGGGTTGTCGCTGGAGACGTCGATGAAGGACAGTCTCGAAGACCTCGACGGGGTGTTCACCTACGTCTGCGTCACCGGCAACGAGTTGGGCATCGCCAAAGACGAGATGGCGGCCAAGCCGCTGGTGCTGTTCGAGTCCGACGAACTGGTGGCTGTGGCCACCGAGGAAGTGTCGATCCGGACCTTGGTCAAACGCGAGGTCGAGACCCGCGATCCCTACGAGCGGGAGGTGCTGGTATGGCAAGTGTAGGTTCGCGCAGCGGGGTCTCCTACGACGCCCGGGGTCTCGTAGAGCCCCGTGCCGAGATGCCCGACAACATCGAGGTCGACGGAGAGCGGGCACGCTTCGACGCTGCCGACCTCACCGTCCGCCAGATCAACATGGCCCTGCGCAAGTTGATCTACAACGACGGCGTGACCGACGTGACAGTGCTCAACCCGTCCTCCAAGCACTCGCTGGCGGTCGGCATCCTGAAGCGCTGCCGGATCCATTTCGAGGGCAGCCCAGGCTGGTTCGCCTGCGGCCTGATCGACGGGCCCGAGGTGACGATCAACGGGCGCGTGGGCTGGTCGCTCGGCGAGAACATGATGTCGGGCGTGGTCACAGTCGAGCGAGGCGGCGGTTCGCTGACCGGAGCCGCGATCCGCGGCGGCGACCTGATCGTGAAGGGCGATGTGGGTGCTCGCACCGGCATCGACCAGAAGGGCGGCACGATCATCGTGATGGGCGATGTGGGCATCAACACCGGGTTCATGATGCAGCGGGGCCGCCAGATCATCTGCGGCAACGCCGGCCAGAACCTCGGCGACTCGATGTACGACGGCCAGATCTATGTGGCGGGCAAGGTGGCGTCTCTGGGCGTCGACTGCGTGCCCGGTGAATGGACCGACGCCGACACCGAGTTGATCGAGCGCAAGTTCCGTGTCCACGGGCTGGGGGCGCCGCCGACGTTCGAGAAGTTCGTCTGCGGCAAGCAGCTGCACAACTACGACGCACTCGAGCCCTCCGAGCGCAAGCTCGTGATCTGAGCCGGCCCGCATTCAAGAGAACACGGCATCAAGAGAAAGACAAGGAGACGACGATGAGCGAAGTGAACAAGAGCACCGATGTGCTGGGGCAGAGCCGGATCTTCACCCGCGAGGTGATCAACGACATCCATGTGAAGTCCGAACTGGGCCGCTACCGGATGCGCGGCTTCTCGATCTTCAAGAAGATCCCGCACTGGGACGAGCTGGTGTTCCTGCCGGGGACCCTCACCCGATTCGTCATCGAGGGCTACCGCGAGAAGTGCGAGACGAAGACTGTGCTCGGGTCGCGGTTCGCGGCCAAGCCTCTGGAGCTCGACATTCCGGTGTACATCACCGGCATGAGCTTCGGCGCCCTTTCGCTGGAGGCCAAGATGGCCCTGGCCAAGGGGGCCTCCATGGCCGGCACCGCCACCTGCTCGGGCGAGGGCGGCATGATCCCGCCGGAACGGGACCTGTCGACCAAGTGGTTCTACCAGATCATCCAGAGCCGTTACGGTTTCAACCCCCATCACCTGATGCTGGCAGACGCAGCAGAGTTCTTCATCGGCCAGGGCTGCAAGGTCGGCCTCGGCGGTCACCTGATGGGCCAGAAGGTCACCGAGCAGGTGGCTGAGATGCGGTCGCTGCCGGCCGGGATCGATCAGCGCTCACCGGCGCGCCATCCCGACTGGCTCGGCCCTGACGATCTCTCGTTGAAGATCCAGGAGGTGCGAGAGGCCACCGACTACCAGATCCCGATCCAGCTGAAGCTGGGGTCCTCTCGTGTCTACGACGATGTGCGCATGGCCGCCAAGTGCGGTCCCGATGTGATCTACCTCGACGGTGCGGAGGGCGGTACTGGCGCCGGGCCGCATCTGGCCACCGAGGAGACCGGAATCCCCTTGATGGCGGCCATCCCCGAGGCCCGTCGGGCGCTCGAGGACGTGGGCCTTGCCGACGAGATCGACCTGGTCGTGGCGGGCGGTATCCGCAACGGCGGCGACGTGGCCAAGTGTCTGGCACTCGGCGCCGACGCCATCGCTATCGGCAGCGCGGCGTTGATGGCTCTCAACTGCAACAAGGAGATCCCCGGGGTCACCGACTATGAGGGCACGATCGGCGTGCCGGCCGGGGAGTGCTACCACTGCCACACGGGCCGTTGCCCGGTCGGGGTCGCCACCCAGGATGTGGAGTTGCGCAAGCGCCTCGACGTCGATGAGGCGGCGCTTCGGGTCTACAACTTCCTGATCACGCTGACGATGGAAGTGCAGATGCTGGCGCGGGCCTGCGGCAAGACCGACATTCATTCGCTGGAGCCCGAGGACCTCGCGGCTCTCACCTATGAGGCTGCGGCCATGGCCAAGGTGCCGTTGGCCGGCACCACCTACATTCCGGGCGTCACCGAGGAGAACACTCTGGCGGAGATCCGGGACCTGTTCGACAAGCACGTGATCGATGGAGGCAACTGAGATGGCCGCTTCAGCAAACACTGGGTCAGTAAACACAGGGCCAGTAAACACTGGGTCGGCAAACACAGGGTCAGCAAACACAGGGTCGGCAAGCAAGGGCGAGAGCCCGTCCGAAGTCCGCACGGTGGCGATCGACGCCGAGGTGTTGGCCGGCAAACGTTTCCCCTATCAGGAGGACATTTCGCTTGTGGCCGACGTTGATCTGCTGGCTGCGACCCCCGGGCCGGACATCAACTGGCTCGAGGACATCACTCTGTTGGAGGAGGACGGCGTGCCTGCGGTGTTCGACCGCTATTCCAACTCGTTCCTCAAGATCTACTTCGACATCCCCGAGGGCCAAGAGGACGACATCGCCCGCAAGGTGCTGATCAAGCATCTTGTCGACGGGAACTCATACGGCATCACCTTGAAGGACGTCCACTGCAAGTTCCCGCAGGTGGAGCTCGGGCCGTGGGTCGACGAGTCGCGCATCGTGGGAGAGAACTGGAAACCGACCGAGCTCGAGGGTTGGACCGCGCCGCAGGCGCATTGAGGCCCTACCGAGCCAAGAACAAGGCGAGCCAAGAGTAAGGAGCAGCAGTGAGTCTTCCCCGTAGTTCTCCCTATGTGATCATCGGTGCCGGCATTCACGGGTTGTCCACGGCTTGGAACCTGGCCCGCGACCTGCGTTCGTCGGGGCGCGGTTCGGGCGCCGACGTGGTGGTGATCGACAAGGCCGGTGTCGGCGCCGGTGCCTCCGGGATTGCCTGCGGGGTGATCCGCAACAACTACTTCCAGCCGGCGATGCGCGAGCTGATGGCGCACTCGGTGGATGTGTGGGAGAGCGACCCGGAGACGTTCTCATATCATCCGGTGGGGTATCTGCAGATCAGCCATGAGGCGATGCATGAGGACGTCGCCTCGATCCATGCCCAGCAGCAGGCCATCGGCTATGCGTCGACTTTCGTGGAGGGCGCCGAGGATTCCCGCCGCCACATGCTGGGGATTTTCGACGATTGGCAGGCGCAGGGCATCACCAGCGTCCTGCAGGAGCATCGGGGCGGGTACGCCAACAACATGGCGTCGCTCAAGGGCCTGTTGGGGAAGGCCGAGGCTGAGGGTGTGACCGTCGTGGGGGGCGTGTCGGTGACCGGCTTCGAGCGTGACGCTGCCGGGGCTGTGACCGGCGTCGTCACCGATCACGGCAACGTGGACTGTGATCAGGTGGTGGTGGCGGTCGGGCCGTGGGTGCAGAAGATTTGGGCGATGCTCGACCTGCCGGCTGTCACCGACGTGGTCGGTCCAAACGGCCAGGTGCATCGGCGCCCGACCTGGACCTACATGTGCCTGCAGGAGGGCACTCTGGAGGTCGACCCGGGTTATCTGACGGACAATGCCGGCAACATGCCGCCTGTGGTACACATCGACACCGACGCGCCGCTGCACGACGCGGACGGCCTGGTCACCGAGGGGCCCTGGGGCGTCTATTACAAGCCCGACTTCAACTTCGGCGGGGTGCAGGGCGGTTACATGCCCTATGTCGTGGACAAGCCTTCAGACGAAGTGGCCGTCGATCCGTATGGGCCGGAGTCGCCCGATTTCGTGGTGGGTGAGGACTTCTACCGCACCTGGTCTGCGGCTCTGGCCCACTGCCAGAAGCGTTTCGAGGGCAAGGGTCATCTGATGAGCCGTGAGCCCTCCGGCGGCATCGGCAGCTTCTCCCCCGACAACTTCCCGGTGTTCGACATGTTCTGCGACAACGTGTACTTCATCGCCGACTCCAACCACGGTTACAAGATGATCGGTGTCGGGGCCCTTGTGGCCAAGGAGCTGCTGGGCGAGCCTCAGGACTTGCTGGCTCCGTTCTGCTGGTCGCGTTACGCAACCGGTGATCTGCATCCTGTCAGCAACTCGCCGTATCCTTGGAGCTGAGGTGACCGTTTCCGGCCGTTGCGCCTGCGGCGCGGTGCGGTTCACGTTGAACGGGCCGCTTCGCGCGGTCATCAACTGCCACTGTTCGCGCTGTCGGCGTTGGACGGGCCATTTCATGGCCGGGACGAACACCCATGTGGATGATCTGGTGTTCGACCAAGGTGTCGATTCGGTCAAGTGGTGGACACCCGAAGAGGAGCCAACCGTCGGGTACGGGTTCTGTATGCATTGCGGAAGCAGCCTGTTCTGGGGCAGTAGCTCCAAGCCCGGGAGGTATTCAGTGGCCGCGGGGACTCTCGACCCGCCGACGGGTCTGTCGACGGTTCACGCCCTGTTCGTGGCCGAGGCCGGCGACTATCACGAGATCGATCCCGATCTGCCCCACCACCTCCACGATTCCGACGACGAAGGCGTCCAAATCGAAGGCGGCTGGTAACCCTCCCCCCAATAGCGGCGCATCCGGCGAAAACGACAGAACCCCGGGAACCGCTCAAAAAGCGACCCCTCGGGGTTGTCGGAAATTATATTATCGGCATCTTGTGACAAAGTCGACAGATTTTCCGCTAGGAACACTTGGTGCTAACGGCAGATCAACTTGAGAAACTGATCTCGCCTGCTCGTTTCAACACCTTCGTCGAGCTCTCCTCGGGTGATCGAGACATGGCAACCGAGCTGTATGAGTGGACCGGCGAACTCGCCGGCGCGCTCTTCACAGACTTCCGTCACCTTGAGATCGTGTTCCGCAACAGGGTTGACCGAGCGTTGACGAGATACGCCCGTTCACTCGACCAGAACGTTGAGTCGTGGCTTTGTGATTCATGTACCAGAACTCTTGGCTACGCGACCTGTGTAGCGGACCGCGCCTCAGGCGCGGGCGCTGGGGCCGTAGGACAGATGCATCAGGTCGTCCTCGGCGAAGCGTGAGGGCCGAAGCGCGTTGATGTCGATGGGCGGTGCGTCGCCCACTTGGTCGGCGCCGAGCACGCGAGCGGCGACGATCTCACCGAGAGCGGGTGACAGCTTGAGTCCGTGGCCTGAGAGGCCGACTGCCAGGTACAGGCCGCACACCGGAGCGATCTCCGAGGCCCAGCCCAGGATGGGGTGGTAGTCGGGCGAGACGTCGTACGCCCCGCTGGTGGTGCTCGCCGTGGCCGCGACGGTGAGGCTTGGGAGCCGCTCCGAGATTGCGGCGGTGAGGCGCGCCTCGTGGGCTGCGTGGTCCGCCGTCGAGGCGTCAGCCAAGGGGTCGACCACCACGGGCATCTCCGGCGGGTAGGCCACCGCCACAATGTGACGCCCCATATCCGGCCGGATGACCAGATTGGAGTTCCCGTCGGTGATGCAGGTTCCCAGCGCCCGTGCCCCGGCGTGCTGTGCCAGCACGGCCATATCGAGCCGTCGCCGCTCGACGGGGACCTCGACGCCCAAAGGGTCGAGCAGGTCGCGGGCCCATGCGCCGGTCGCCGCGATCACCACCGGGGCACGGATCTCACCCGCGGCGGTGCTCACGCCGGTGACGATGCCGCTTGAGGTCACGATCTCCTCGACAGCGACGGGTGCGAGCACATGGGCCCCAGAGGCGCTCGCCGCGGTGAGCCAGCTCAGCACCATCTTGGTGACGTCGATGTAGCCGCCCTCGGGCTCGTAAGCACCACCGGCGAGGCCGTCGGCGTTCACCAGCGGTTCGATTTCGGTGATCTGGCTGCCCACCACGAAGCTGGTGTCCACGCCCAGACGCTGGCCGAGCTCGATGTTGTGCCGCAGCCCGTCGAGTTGGTCGGCGACCACCAGCAGCATGTAGCCGAAGCGCGCGTAACCGGGGTCGCCAAAGCCCACCATCGAATCCCAATTCTGAAGGCAGTGGAAGCCGCGCTTGGCGATGCGCACCATGAGCTCATTCGAATAGTGCTGTCGGATCTGGCCGAACGTGCGACCCGAGATGCCCCCGACCGGTACCCGGGCATCAACAATGGCCACTTGCAGGTCCGAGTGCCTGGCGAGCTGGTAGCCGATGCTGGCACCGGTCACCCCGGCACCGATCACGATCACATCGGCTTCGGCTGGCAACGGCCCCATGACACCTACCGGGCTGGTCTAGCGGCCGGTCAGGAGTCGGTGGCCAGGAAGGACTCCAGCGAGTCGTCCAGGGCGTCGACCCAGTCGGTGTGGTGTACCGGGGCGACGGTGCCGGTCATCGGTGAGGTGTGGCCGTTGTCGCGGTAGCCGATGATCGACTTCTTCTTGTGCCCCTTCCAATCCTTGAACATCTTGGACACCAGCGGGGTGTTGAAGTCCGGGTAGTCGCTCTGCTCGAGCAGGTCCTGGGTGTAGGCGCCCTGGTAGTCGATGAGACCGTAGTCGTCTTCGATCTGGT
The DNA here is from genome assembly GCA_965116485.1 of Acidimicrobiales bacterium. Lineage (GTDB taxonomy): Bacteria > Actinomycetota > Acidimicrobiia > Acidimicrobiales > Aldehydirespiratoraceae > VXYK01. The sequence continues at coordinate 465,649 of OZ220692.1, read as the reverse complement.
CCTCGATCGCCTGCTGCTCGGCGATCGAGCGAGCCTGCTCTTCGGCTGAGGGCAGCTCGATGCGGCCGAGGATGACGTCGCGGGCGTACCAGGCCTGCACGTCGAACATGTTGAACGTGTACCACTGGTCCTGCATGCCGAGGTACATGACTCCGTTGTCGGGTTGGAAGACCACTCCGCGGTACAGCATCGATGACGCCAGCCGGTTGGTGGTGGCAAGTCGCAGGTCGTCGTCCATGTACGGGAAGTGGTGCAGATAGCCGGTGCAGGAGACGATGGCGTCGATCTCGGTTGACGTGCCGTCGACGAAGTACACCGTGCGGCCGTCAACGTGGCTGAGGATGGGCTTCTCGGTGATGCCGTCGGGCCAGTCGAATCCCATCGGACCGCTGCGTGAGGAGCACACCACTGAACGTGCCCCGTATTTCCAGCATTGTGAGGCGATGTCCTCGGCCGAGTAGCTCGAGCCGATGATCATCACGTTCTGGTCGGCGAACTGCACGGCGTCGCGGAAGTCGTGGGCGTGCAACAGGGTGCCGCCGAACGTTTCGTAGCCGGGGTATTGCGGCATGTTGGGCGTGGAGAAGTGCCCGCTGGCCACGACCACGTAGTCGAACTCCTCGGTGACGGTCGTGTCGCTCTCGTGGTCGTGTGCGCGCAGCACGAAACGGCCCGTTTCGGGTGAGCGGCTGACGTTGCGCACCGCGTGGTTGAAGCGGATGTGGTCGCGGATGCCGCTGCGGGTGGCACGGCCGATGATGTAGTCGTAGAGCACCTCCCGTGGCGGGAACGAGCCGATCGGCCTGCCGAAGTGTTCTTCGAAGGTGTAGTCGCCGAATTCGAGGCACTCCTTGGGACCGTTGGACCACAGGTAGCGGTACATGCTCCCGTGGCACGGCTCGCCGTGTTCGTCCAGGCCGGTGCGCCAGGTGTAGTTCCAGAGCCCGCCCCAGTCGCTCTGCTTCTCGAAGCAGACCAGTTCCGGCATTGCTGCTCCGTCGGCTGCTTTGTCGCTGGCGAATGCGTGCAACTGCGCTAGACCGCATGGTCCGGCGCCGATTATGGCTACTCGTGTCATTGCCCAAATCCCCCCTGTGATTGGGTGTACCTCTAACGAGAGTAAAACTAGCACGCTCTCTTGGAGCAGGCGAGAGCCATAGCGTCCCTATATGTTTTTCCCCGCTCTTGTTCGCTGCGCTCCATTTCCCGCTCTTGTTCGCTGCGCTCACCGGGCCGCTCAGGCCGCGGGCGGGCCGCTCAGGCCGCGGGCGGGCCGCTCAGGCCGCGGGCGGGCCGCTCAGGCCGCGGCCCCACAAATCAAGCCGTTCGTGCTCGGATCCTTCGCTGATTTGCGGGGCCTCTCGGCGCACTCTCGCGACTGTTGCAGGGGAACTGGAACCGGCTTGAAAAAGGCGCTACACCAGCAGTTCGTCGAGGGCGGCGAGCAGCAGCTTCACGTTGCGGGGGCGGGCCGTGTGGCCCATGCAGCCGATACGCCAGCAGCTGCCGGCGATGGCCCCGAGTCCCCCGCCGATCTCTATTCCGTAGCGGCTGAGGAGCTCCTTGCGGATATCAGCCTCGCTCACCCCGTCTGGGAGCCGGGACTCGGGCACCCGCACCGAGGTGAGTTGCGGCAGGCGGTGGGTGGCCGGCGCCACCAGTTCGAAGCCCCTGGCCTCGAGCCCGGTCTGAAGCAGGTCGCCGCATTGCTGGTGCCGGGCGTGGGCGGCTTCGAGGCCCTCGTCGAGCACCGCTCCGAGTCCGGCGTGGAGGGCGTAGACCATTGAGATCGGCGCGGTGTGATGGTAGGCGCGGGCACCGCTTCCAGTCACGTAGCCGGCGATCATCTGCAGGTCGAAGTACCACGATCTGGGCCGCTCGAGCAGTCGGTCCACGGCGCGGGGGGAGACGCTGAGCGGCGACAGGCCCGGCGGCACGCCGAGGCATTTCTGGGTTCCGCTGTAGGCGATGTCCACTCCCCACTCGTCGAGCCGCACGTCGATGCCGGCGAGCGAGGTGACGCAGTCCGCCAGCAGCAGCGCATCGCCCTTGCCGGCGCCGAGTTCGGCGAGGTCGTTGCGCACGCCGGTGGACGTCTCTGCGTGGACGACCGCGATCAGTGTGGGGTCGGGGTGGGCGTCGAGGAGGAGTTGCGGGTCGATGGGGGTGCCCCACTCGGCTTCGACGGCGACCACGGTGGCGCCGCAGCGGGCTGCCACGTCGCACATCCGTTGACCGAAGACTCCGTTGACTCCCACGACCACGGCGTCGCCTTCGCCGACTGTGTTGACGAAGGCTGCTTCCATGCCCGCTGATCCGGTCCCCGACACAGGGAAGGTGAGGGCGTTGTCGGTGCGGAAGACCGCGCGCAGTCGTTCGCACGTCTCGTCGAGCAGCGCGATGAAATCGCCGTCGAGGTGGCCGAGCAGTGGACGGGTGAACGCCTGGGTCACTTCCGGGTAGGGGTTCGAGGGACCCGGACCCATGAGAACCCGGTCGGACAGGACTCGTTCAGACGAAAATTGATCAAAAATTGTCATAAACCTTCCTTGATATTAGTGGAACGTCCCCTGAGAGTAGTGGTAATGTCCATTCCCCTCACCGAAATTCTGCTCAAAGTTGCGTTTCGGTGATCAATTCCACCAGTCGAACCGACAACCGATTGGACAGCCGATGAGCCACCATCAAATTGCAGAGGCGACCCGACGGTTGCATCGCAGCGAGCTGGCCGTACCCGGATCGAGTCCGGCCTTCTTCGAGAAGGCCGCGGCGAGCGAGGCCGACTACGTGTTCCTAGACCTCGAGGACGCAGTCGCACCCGACGACAAGGAGACGGCCCGCCGCAACGTGATCGAGGCGTTGGCCGACATCGACTGGCGGGGATCCAACAAGACCGTCTCGGTTCGGATCAACGGGCTCGACACCCACTACATGTACCGCGATGTGATCGACGTGGTCGAGCAGGCGGGCGCACACCTCGACACGATCCTGATCCCCAAGGCGGGCGTCCCGGCCGACGTCTACATGGTCGACGCCCTCGTCACCCAGATCGAGCAGGGCATGGGCCTCGAACACCGCATCGGTCTGGAGGCCCTGGTCGAGACTGCGCTGGGCATGGCAAATGTCGAGGCCCTGGCCGCGGCGAGTCCGCGTCTCGAAGCGCTGCATTTCGGGGTGGCCGACTACGCGGCCTCGTGTCGGGCCCGGACGATCACGATCGGCGGGCTAAACCCGGATTATCCGGGTGACCAATGGCACTCAGCGCTGTCACGGATGCTGGTGGCCTGCCGGGCCAACGGGTTGCGAGCCATCGATGGACCTTTCGGTGATTTCAGCGATCCCGAAGGGTTCACCGCCGGGGCCCGGCGGGCTGCCGCGCTTGGGTACGAGGGCAAGTGGGCCATCCATCCGTCGCAGATCGAACTGGCCAACGAGGTGTTCACACCGCCCGCGAGCGAGGTGGCGCAGGCTCGGCGTGTGCTCGAAGCATTGGAGGAGGCGGCCGCAGCCGGCCGTGGCGCGGCTCAGATCGACGGGCGCATGATCGATGCGGCGTCGGCCCGGATGGCACGCAATGTGGTGGACACTGCCGACGCGATCGAGGCCGGCTGAAGGCAACGCCAACGACACAACCGAATTCGAGAAGTTCAAGGAGGGCGCTTCATGGAGATCCATGAGTATCAGGCCAAGGCCATACTCGCCGACTACGGAGTGGCGATCCCCGACGGCGGTCTGGCGTACAGCCCGGAGCAGGCTGCGTATCGTGCTTCGGAGATCGGCGGCGAGCAGTGGGTGGTGAAGGCCCAGATCCACTCGGGAGCCCGTGGCAAGGCCGGGGGCATCAAGCTCTGCAGCCATGAGCGCGAGGTCGCAGAAGCGGCCGACGAACTGTTGGGCAAGCGTCTGGTGACGGCGCAGACCGGTGAGCGCGGCAAGGGCGTCTACCGGCTCTACGTGGAGGCGGCCGTGGCCGGCGATAGCGAGATTTATCTCGGGTTCGTTCTCGACCGTTCCGCCGAGCGGGTGACGATTGTGGCTTCTGCTTCCGGTGGCATGGACATCGAGGAGATCGTCGCTTCCGACCCCGGCTCGATCGTGCGGATCAATGTGGAGCCGGCGGTCGGTCTGCAGGCGTTCGAGGCGCGCGAGATCGCTTTCGCGGTAGGCCTCGACGCGAGCCTGGTTCCGCAGGCGGTGCAGCTGATGACCTCCTGTTATCGGGCGATCCTCGACCTCGACGCCACGATGCTGGAGATCAACCCGCTGGCGGTGACCGCCGACGGGCGGCTGCTGGCGCTCGACGCCAAGATGATCTTCGACGACAACGCCCTGTTCCGCCATCAGAACGTGTCGGAGCTGCGCGACAAGTCCCAGGAGGACCCCCGCGAGCGGACGGCCGTCGACCGGGGCCTCAGCTACGTCGGGCTCGAGGGCGACATCGGCTGCATCATCAACGGCGCCGGGTTGGCCATGGCCACGATGGACATGATCAAGCACGCGGGCGGCGAGCCTGCCAACTTCTTGGACATAGGCGGCGGCGCCTCGCCCGAGCGGGTGCTGAAGGCGTTCCGTCTGGTGCTGTCCGACGAGAACGTCAAGGCAGTGCTGATCAACATCTTCGCCGGCATCAACCGCTGTGACTGGGTGGCCGAGGGCGTGGTGCAGGCCCTGCGTCAGCTGGATGTGGCGGTGCCGGTGGTGGTGCGATTGTCGGGCACCAACGTGGAGGAGGGCCGGCAGATCCTCGCCGACGCCGATGTGGGGGTCATCACCGCCGAGTCGCTGGCCGAGGCGGGCACGAAGGCCGTGGAGTCGGTCGCTGGGAGGGCAGCCTGATGAGCATCATCATCGACGAGACCACACCGGTGGTCGTTCAGGGCGTCACCGGTCGCATCGCCACGTTCCACACCGAGGACATGGCCGCCTATGGCACCAATGTCGTGGCAGGCGTGACTCCGGGCAAGGGCGGCACAAAGCACTGCGGGGTGGACGTGTTCGACACCGTGAAGCAGGCGGTGGCGGCCACTGAGGCCACCGCCAGCATCGTTTTCGTGCCGCCGCCTTTCGCGGCCGACGCCATCATGGAGGCGGCCGACGCCGGGATCGAGAACTGCGTGTGCATCACCGAGGGCATCCCCGTGCAGGACATGATCAAGGTGAAGCGCTATCTGCGGCGCTACCAGCACGCCAAGCGGATGTGCCTGATCGGCCCCAACTGTGCGGGGGTGATCAGCCCGGGCAAGGCGCTGTTGGGCATCATGCCCTCCCACATCTACCAGCGCGGTCCGGTCGGGATTGTCAGCAGGTCGGGCACGCTGGGCTATGAGGCTGCGTCGCAGCTCAAGGCCGCGGGCATCGGGGTGAGCACCAGCGTCGGCATCGGCGGCGATCCCATCAACGGGAGTTCGTTCCTCGACCATCTGAAACGCTTCGAGAACGACGACGAGACCGAGGCGGTGGTGATGATCGGTGAGATCGGCGGGCTGCAGGAGGCGCAGGCGGCGGTTTATGCCCGCGAGCACATGCACAAGCCGGTGGTCGGTTACATCGCCGGTCTGACCGCCCCCAAGGGACGCACGATGGGCCACGCGGGCGCCATCGTCTCCACCGTCGGCGAGTCGGCCGCCGAGAAGGTCCAGATCATGCGTGAATGCGGCGTGACGATCGTGAAGCTGCCGTCGGACTTCGGCAAGATCGTCCCCAAGGTGCTTCGCCGCTGAGATTGGGCCGCTGAAGGTTCGGCTTGTTACAACCATAATTTGTGGTTATTACCGTTACTTTTCAGCAATGTTCACCAGAAAACTTGTCATGGACACCCGATCTGGGGCAGCAGTGTATACTTTTCAGCAATGTTCACCAGAAAACTTGTCATGGACGCCCGATCTGGGACGGGTATGCGCGTTTTACGCGATCCAACTCAAAAAAGTACGCAAACTAGGAGGGCTGAGGTATGACGCTTGGCCATCTGGGCGCAGATCCACTGGAACGCATTGTTGAGACTGCGCTGCACAAGATCACGGCGGGAGAGTCCGTCGAGCAGATCGAGAGGACTAGGATCGACCTCAAAGAAGAACCTGGACGTAGAGGGCCGGACGGATCGATTCTGCCTGGCGAGCCGCAAAACGAAGGGGCGGCGACCTTTCTCGCGGGAGAGATGGCCTGTATGGCCAACACACCGGGAGGGGGAGCGCTCATCGTGGGGGTTGCCGATGATGGAACCCTCATTGGTACAGAACTTGACGGCGACTGGCTCCGTCATCGCATCTGGGAACTCGCCAAACGCAAACTCACCGTGGCCGCCAGAGAGCACCTGCTCAGGGGGTGCCGGGTGTTGGTTCTTTCGGTTCCCGAGGCGTTGGAACCGGTGGAACACGCAAATCGGGTGCGTTGGCGAGTCGGCAGCAACTGTGTGGATGTTGATCCGGTCGTTTGGCGTGCCGGGATGCTTCAGCGGGTCGGTTTTGACTGGTCGGCTCAGCAGTCTGGTCATACTTTCGCCGATGCAAGCCCAGCAGCATTGGAGGTCGCCCGCGAATACTTGACCGGTACCGACGCCGAGGACCGCAACGAACTCGCATCGGCCGGTGACCAAGATCTTCTGACCCGCCTCGACCTGTTGGATTCCGATGGTGAACTCAACAATGCAGGGTCTCTGCTGTTCGTGGGCACCCCGTTCGCGGGGATCGACTATATCCGTCGCGATGTGCCGGGCGGTGACAGCATTCTTCGCATCGAAAAAACCATACCGCTAATCCAACAAGTAAGTGAAACAGAACGCGCTGGAAACATCACGAACAGGACGACGCACGTTCGCAACGGCTTCGCTGAACGACAGATCAATGCGATCCCGCCTAGGGCTTTCCGTGAGGCGATCGTCAACGGCATCGCCCATCGGGATTGGACATTGCCGTACCCCACCACTGTTGAGCATGTCGGCCACACACTTATCGTCACATCGCCGGGCGGCTTCATTGGCGGGGTCACGCCCGAAAACGCCATTACTCATCCGGCCGTGCCCCGATACCGCCGTCTGGCCCAGGCGCTAGCTTCCCTGGGGTTGGCTGAACGACAAGGAATCGGCATCGATCGGATGGTGCGCGACATGCTTGCGATTGGTCGCCCTGCGCCTGTCATATCCGAGATCCAGGGTCCATATGTAAGAGTGACACTGCTCGGCGGTGAACCCGACACAACAATCGTCAACCTGGTCTCCTCACTGAAGCCGAGCGATGTCGTCAACGTGGAAACGCTCTTGTTGATCGAGCAACTTTCCCGCCGCGGTTGGATCGACGCTGAACGAGCGGCGCCGACGCTGCAGCGGCCCGTTGAAGCAGCATCCGAAGCGATCCGCTTGCTGTCAAAGGCCACCGCAGACGGCGAGCCGATCATCACCGAGGTCCGGGGCGTTCCCGCCCATCTCGAACCCGCCTACCGCTTCGCTCGTACGACTCGAAAAAAGCTCGCTCACCGACTCGCGCCACTGACGACGTCCGATGGACGGGACACATTGATCCTTGACTGGGCTCGATCTCGCGGTCGGGTCTCCACAACCGAACTGGCCGATCTCGCCGACATCAGCGTCGGTACCGCGAATCGGTCCCTCACGAAGTTGGAAAAGGCAAGCATCCTGGATCCCGGCCGTACCAGCAAAGGCCGAGGCTTCTTCTACACACCCTCCGAAAGTCAATAGTCTCAAGACAGCGGCGCACTCACCATCCTTGGAGTGTTCGCGACCTTGTTTGACATAGATGTTTAGCGGGGTACTGAAGGAGTCTCCACATTTCAGGGTAAGAGGGTCTCCACATTTGTTGCATGTGACGACGGCAGACGAAACTGGTTTCGCCTTAGGCCGCTCGGGCCGCGACCTCGCCATCTGAGTCTTCTTGGACATGAGAATCTGTGACCTATCCGCTCGGCCTCTTAGGGGCGATTACCGGTTCAGGGGGCACCGACGTCGCGGACTCGGGATTTGGTCGGGTCGTAGAACGGGAACTGGACGACCGTGGCGGGGATGCGCTTCTGGTGGCCGTCGATCTTGCCGACTTCGACCTGGGTGCCGATCTCTGAGTATTCGACCGACATGCGGCACAGCGCCACGTTCTTGCGCAGGGTCGGGGAGATCGTGCCGCTGGTTATCGAGCCCACCTGGGCGCGGCCGACGTAGACGCCGTCGTCGAGCGCCCCCGGTTCTCCTCCTTGAAGTTCGAGGCCGACGAGTCGGCGCTGCGGGTTGTCCCGGCGCTTGAGCAGCGCTTCTCGTCCGATGAAGTCGTCCTCCTTGGTCTTGAGCGGGACCGTGAAGCCGATGCCTGCTTCGTAGGGGTCGGTCTGGTCGCAGAACTCGTAGCCGGCGAAGATCAGGCCCGCCTCGATGCGCAGGACGTCGAGCGCGTCGAGGCCCATCGGCACGAGACCGTGGCCGGCGCCGGCATGAAAGATCGCATCCCACACCGCGGTGGCGTCTTTGGGGTGGCAGAAGATCTCGAAGCCGAGCTCGCCGGTGTAGCCGGTGCGCGAGACGATCAGGGGTATGCCGTTGTGATCGCCGATGCGGGCGATGGCGAAGCGGAACCATCCGAGTTCGCTGACGTCGGGCTGGTCGGGGCGCGTCCAGACGACCTGTTCGAGGATCTTGCGACTGTTGGGGCCCTGGACCTGAAGGTTGTGGAGCTGGTCGGTGGAGTCCTTGACCCAGGCTCGCAGGCCGCGTTCTTTGGCCTGCTGGCGGATCCAGAGGCCGCTGGTGTCGCTGCCGCCGATCCAGCGGAAGTTCTCACGGCTCAGACGGAACACGGTGCCGTCGTCGATCATGCCGCCGGTCTCGTAGCACATGGCCGTGTAGACGACCTGGCCGTCGGAGAGCTTGCGGATGTTGCGGGTGACGCAGGTCTGCATCAGCAGCTCGGCGTCGGGGCCGGCGACCTCGTATTTTCGCAGCGGGGAGAGGTCGATGGCAGCGGCCGCTTGTCGGCATGCCCAGTACTCTTCGGTGGTGCCGTGGTCGCGGAATGAGTCGGCGAGCCAGTAGCCGTTGTATTCGCTGAAGTTGCGGGTGAGGGCGGAGGTGCGGGGGTGGAATCCGGTGTCTTTGGTGAGTTCGGCTTCTGAGTCGGCGGTCATTCGGAAGGCGGTCGCTTTCTTGAACATGTTGTTCGCGGGGTAGACGCGAACTTGGATATCGGTCGGGCACCAGCCGTTGGCTGCGTCGATGTCGCAGGGGCAGGCGGTCGACACGCACACGAGGTCTTCGAGTGCGCGCATCAGCACGTAGTCGCCGGGTCGTGACCAGGGCTCGTCGAAGTAGATCTGGTTGTCGTCGTCGACGTGGGTGTTGTAGAAGAAGTTGATCGCTTCCCAGCCGCGGCGGGCGGCGACGCCGTAGGGGGACCAGACGCCGTTGATGTTGTCGGTGCAGTTGATGTGGCCCGGGAATCCCATCTCCTCGTAGTAGCGGGGGTTGCAGGCGGTGTTGAAGGTGTCGTGTCGTCCGACGGTGTCCTGCACGACTTCGACGAGGGGCTGCATCTCGGAGTTGTAGAACTTGGCGTACAGCCCGGGGCCCGGGCAGGTGGCGCCCATGAGGGTGCGGGTGATGGTGCCGTCGAGGCAGTCGGCTCTGCCCTGTTCGAGGTCGCTGACGGAGAAGCACTGGAAGTCCGAGCATTGGCGGCCTTCGACGTCGACCACCTGGAAGTAGTCCCCTTTGCGGACTTCGTAGGCGCTTGCGGTCGAGGCTGCGATGGTGAAGTCGGCGGTCGGGTCGGCGAGCGGGGCGGGGAGATAGATCTCGCCGGATTCTGGGAGTGAGGCGCGGTGGATGTAGACGATGAGGTCGGTCGGCGGGTTCTGGTCCTGTGGGTTCATCGGCCCGCCGGGGGCGGCCACGACCACTGCTATCGACTCCACCGCGGTGAAGGCGGCTCTGCTGTCGGGCGGCGAGTCTGCTTCGAACACCAGAGCGGGGCGGGCGCGGTCGAGGTCGATGCCTTGGTGTTGGAGTCCGGCGCGGACCCGGCGTGCGTCGGTCAGCGGGGCGGAGAGGATCGTGCGGGTTCCGTTGCCTGAGCCCGTCTCGGCTGCGGTTGCGCCCAGCAGGGCAGGGTCGCTGACTCCGTCGGCGTCGAAGGCGCTGAGCTCGCATTGTTGGCGACCTTCGGGGTCGATGATCTCGATCCGGTCTCCGGCATTGAGCGTCAGCGCGGTGGCGCCCCCGCCGGTGACTCGATATCGCTCGGTGCCCGGGTCGAGGAGCCACAGCCCGGGCTCGAGCACTCGCGGCAACACAGAACTCGGCAACACAGAACTCAATGCTGAACTGATGTTCATCTGACTCAACTAATGCTCATCTGAAGGGGGAACCGAGGCCGATACGGCGGCGAACAGGTCCCACAGCATCAGCGCAGCCGCAGCGAGCGCAGCGAGGGCCACAACCACTGGACCGAGACCGGGGTCGGGGGGTCCGCTGTCGGTGAGGTTGAGTAGGGCCCGTCCGCTGACTGCTACGACGAAGCCTGCTCCGGTCCATGCGGGCCGGAACTTGACCTGGATCAGTACGAGCGTGACGATCAGCGCCAGGAATGTGACTTGTCCGTCGTTGACGGCGAAGCCGTTGGACGTCTCGGTGCCGCCGGTCTCCCAGGGAAGGAGCAGGGAGGCCGCGGCGATCGCCAAGCAGAGCCTGGCCCAGTTGGGACGTGTCATCCTCACGGTCGGCCTAGCCGGGGGGAGAGGGGTGGCAGGGGGTACATCAACGTGAACTGTACCCCCTGCGCCTCTCGTTGTGTCAGGCGCCTCCGACGACTTGGATGCAGATGACGGCGAAGATGATGCAGACGATCGAGAAGATGACGACCGCCCTCTCCACGCCTTTGTCGTGGCCTTGCATCTCGTCGAATTCAATTTGCTTTCCGGCCATGTTCAGCCCTCCATGCCTGAGTTGTACTTGTCAGCAAGACGCGCGGCGGACTCGTTGAGCAGGGCGTTCTCACGCCTGGTCACCATGACCGCTGAATACACCGAGATGACAATGCCGATGAGCGTGATGAGTACCGTGGCGAAGTTGCCGCCGGGTCCCCATGTGAAATAGCCCGTGGTTCCGTCAGCGGCTTCGATGGCCGCTTCCCAACTGTCGTAGGGAAAGGTGTTCATGTAGTTCTCTCTCCTTGTGTAAGTGAACGTTGTGTAAGTGAACGTTGTGTAAGTGAACGTTGATTCAGGTCGTGTGGTCGTTGGTGCGGTCCTGGAGCTTCTGTGCCCTTCGCTTGCGCAGCCCCCAGTACCCGGCGGTCGCAACCACCAGGTACATGAGAGCAATTGCGGCGATGAACTGAAGCCATGAACCGGACACTTCTCGTTACTTGAGGTCGGCGTAGGCCGCTCGCAGCACGGCGTCGGCCGGCTCTTCGGAACCGTCGGCATTGACGATCGGCTCAGTGGCGCGTCCGAACTCCGGGTAGAAGTCGGTCTCGAACTCGGACATGTCGAGGCCCTCGATCTCCACCTCGGGCGGGACCCTCAGCAGGTTCATCTTCTTGAGGATTCCTGAGCCGATGTAGCCGGTGAGGAACGCCAACGGGAAGAGGGTTGCGACACCGACGAGCTGGCCCAGGAACGAAGTCTCGACTCCTGCTGGGCCGGTCGGGTAGCCGGCGCCGACAACGCCCAACAGCAGCACGCCCCACATGCCCATCACGCCGTGGACCGACACCGCGCCGACGGCATCGTCGATGCGGGCCTTCTGCTCGATCCAGTTGCCTGCGTGGTAGGCGAGCCCGGCGGAGAAGAACGCCATGATCAGCACCAGCGACGGGTTGTAGATGTCGGCGCCGGCCGACACTGCCACGACCCCGGCGAGGCCACCGGACAATGTCCAGAACGGATCACCCTTGGCGAAGATGTACCCGCCGGCGAAACCGCCCGCGAAGCCCATCGTGATCGTGAAGGTGATCGCCGACAGGGTCGCTGGGTTGAAGTAGATGTTCGCCCAGCCCGGCGTGGTGTCGGCTGTGATGGCCAGACAAGCTGCATAGAAGGCGTAGAACGCCGTGAAGATTATCATCAGCCCCATCAACGTCAGATGGAGGTTGTGGGGCTTGAAGGCTCGCGTGCCTCCGTTTCTGTCGTATCTGCCGATTCTCGGACCCAAGTTGAACAACACCCCCAGGGCGAAGATCCCGGCGATGCCGTGGACCACGCCTGATGCGGCGAAGTCGTGGTAGCCGAAGTGGACTGGCAGCCAGCCTCCGTAGCTCCATCCCCAGGCCGCGGCCACCACCCAGACCAGACCGCCCATGAGAGCGGTCAGCCACAGGTAGGCCGAGATGCGGATGCGCTCGAGCACCGCACCCGACATGATCGAGCCGGTGGTCCAGGAGAACAGCACGAACGCGGCCCAGAAGACCCCGCTGATGTTGTCGCCGAGGTTCGGTCCCATCGAGCCGTCCCATGGCACGCCGTAGCCGTCACCGCAGAAATACCCTAGCTCTCCTGCCTCTGTGGTTGGTACGAAGCCCTCCTGCATGCAGAAGTAGACCCACCACCCGAGGTAGTAGAACGTCGGTGTGACCACCGCTATTGTCATGATGTTCTTCATCGCCGTGGACATGATGTTCTTGCGTCGGCTTACGCCGGCCTCGTAGGTCATGAAACCCACGTGCAGCAACCACATGATCGCGACGGTGAAGAAGTAATAGGCCTCTGTGAACACTGTTGCCGTGTCCATAGGCTCACCCCCAATTCTTCGTGCAACTCCGACCTTCTGGCCGGATGTCGGTGACGTTAGCACAGGAGCGGCAAAGTGTCGAATGTGACTTGTGCCCGTTGTGGCGCGTCTGCGGCGCGTCGGCGGCGCGTCCCAAACCGGGCTGGCAAACCGGGCTGGCTGAGCTGGCCGAAGCGGGCTAGCTGTCGGGCTCGTCGACGTCGACCTTGAGGACCTTGCCGCTGCCGGCATCGACCCTGACCGTCGCGCGATGCAGGAATTCGGTGCGTGTGCCGTCGGGGTCCGCGACGGTGAACATCACGATCCACACCGCCCTTGTGGGTATCCCCTGGCGCAGCACTCTCGATTCGACTTTCTCGGGTTCGAAGTAGCCGACGTCGGCCTCGAAGGCGGCTGTGGCGATTGCCTCGGCTTCCTCTCGACTCAAGTCCACCCCCGAGCAGCCGCGCAGCAAGAACACCACAAGCAGCAGTCCGGCCCCGATGAACAACAGCGTGCGGGACGTCAGCCGACCCTTGAGCCTCTCGATCCAGTCATTCATCGGCTGGTCATCTCGAATCGTTTCGGGGAGGGCGCACCAGGCGCAGGACAATGTACCCGATCACATGGGTGATGGCGACGAAGCTGATCCACCACAGGGTGACCTTGAGCCGGTAGCCGCGCTCGCGGCATTCCCACAATGTCAACAGCACCGCCGCGACCAGAAACAGCCACAGCATCACGCTCTCGGCCGCATCATCACGAAGCAAGATCATCAGCCCCATGGGGTGAGAGCCTAAACCACATGCGGGTGCGCAACCAGATCAAGGGCTGGGTCGTTTGGCTTCGGGGCGACGATTGCCCTTATCCTTTCGTGTGCCTGAGATTGCGTTGGGGCCCAGGGTCCGGAAATCTGCCTACTATGAGGCGACGGTTGCCGCCGGCGCCAGTGTCTTCACGGTCTACAACCACATGTACATGCCGGTTTCCTACGGGGATCCGGCAGAGGAGTATCGCCGTCTGACTGAGCGGGTGGCGCTGTGGGATGTGGCCTGCCAACGCCAGGTCGAACTCGTGGGCCCCGATGCCGCGCGGACCGCCCAGTATCTTTCCGCTCGCAGCCTCGCGGGCCTGAAGCCCGGCCGGGCTCGCTACGCGCCGATCTGCGACCACGAGGGCAACCTGATCAACGATCCGGTCGTGTTGTGTCTGGCCGACGACCGGTTCTGGTTCTCGATCGCCGACAGCGACCTGGGGCTCTGGGCCAAGGCTGTGGTCGCTGAGCGTGGCGCTGACGTTCACGTCTTCGAGCCGGACGTCTCGCCGCTGGCGGTTCAGGGGCCGGCGGCGGAGGATCTTGCGATTGGGCTGTTCGGCGCCGAAGTGGTCGGCTCGCTCGGATTCTTCCACCATGTCGAGGTGGCGCTCGATGGGATTCCGCTGCTGCTGTGCCGGTCTGGTTGGAGCAAACAGGGCGGGTTCGAGTTCTTCTTGACGGACGGGTCTCGAGGCACAGAGCTCTGGGACGCGGTGATGGCCGCAGGGGCTCGTTTCGGGATCGGGCCGGGCGCTCCGAACGCGGTCGAGCGCATTGAGAGCGGTCTGCTGTCTTTCGGGTCCGACAACGATGTGGAGACGGATCCGTTCGAGGCCGGGTTGGGCGCCTGGGTGGATCTCGACACCGACCACGACTTCATCGGCAAGGCGGCGCTGCGGCGGCGCTTCGAGAGCGGTATTGAGCGCCGTCTGGTCAACGTCACTTTCGACGGCGCTGCGGAGTTGGCCGAGTCGTTGCCGCTTGAACATCCTCTTCCGGTGTGGTTGGAGGGGCGGTTGGCGGGCCAGCTGCGCAACGCCGTTCAGTCTCCCCGGCTGGGACGCGGCATCGGCCTTGCCCTGGTGGCTCAGTCGGCTGCTGTGCCCGGGACCAGCCTCGTCGTCGACATCGACGGCGCGGAGTTCTCCGTCGTGGTGGCGCCCGAGCCCTTCGGCGCCCCCCGCCGGCCGATCTCGGCTAGTTGACGCTGAGAAGCCCGAACCGTTAGCTCTTCGAAGGCCCGGCCTGTGCGTGTCACACACCATGGCTGGTGTTCCCCTTGAAGTCGGATTGCGGGAAGGCATCCATACGGCGGATGCACCGGCGCGCGCATCGCTGAATTCGTCGAACGCGAATCCCCTTTCAGGGAGGACGTTGTCGAAGTGGGATTCGTGAGGGCTTCGGGATAGAAACAATGGTGTGCTGATCGTTGTCTCTCCGGCGAAGTCGCTGGACTATGAGTCGAAACTGGCCACCAGGAAACACAGCGCGCCGCGGCTGCTGGATCACAGTCGCGAGCTGGTTGGGGTGATGGCCCAGAAGTCGCCCCAAGAACTCAGCGCGTTGATGTCGATCTCGGCTTCGCTGGGCGAGTTGAACCATGAGCGGTTCCAGGATTTCGAGATTCCGTTCACACCTGAGAATTCTCGGCCTGCTGTGCTGGCGTTCAACGGCGATGTGTATCTGGGCATGGCCCCGCAGACTTTCAGCGAGCGTGATTTCACCCATGCCCAGAAGACGCTGCGGATCCTGTCGGGTCTTTACGGTGTGCTTCGTCCGCTTGATCTGATGCAGCCTTATCGGCTGGAGATGGGGAGCCGGGTCGCCAATGATCGGGGCAAGGATCTTTACGGGTTCTGGGGCGACTCGATAACTGATGTGCTCAACGCCGATGTCGAGGGGAGCCCTGGCGCGAGTGCTCTGATCAATCTCGCCTCGAACGAGTATTTCAGTGCTGTCAACACCACGCGGCTCGAGGCTCGGCTGGTCAGCCCGGTGTTCCTCGACTCCAAGGACGGTGCTGAGCCGAGGATCGTGAGTTTCTTCGCCAAGCGGGCTCGGGGGTCTATGGCGGGCTGGATCATCCGCAATCGGGTGAGCTCTGTTCGGGCTCTGGCCGGCTTCGCTGAGGACGGGTACGAATACGACCCGGGTCGTTCAGACGCCGACCGCCCCGTTTTTGTCCGCTACAACGGTTCGCACGCCTAGGCGTCAGTCAACGCCGAGCTGTCCGCACCTCACCTCACTTGGAGGCCCCGCGAATAGGCAGGGGAGTTCCGAGTGCGAACGGCTTGATTTGCGGGGCCGTGGCCCGAGCGGCCCGCCCGCGGCCTCGCTGTCTGAGTCTTCTTGGGCATGAGAATCTGTGAGCTGTCCGCTCGGCCTCATAACCGATGTGTACAACGAGTCACCGCGAGGGGTGGGGGTGTTCCTGGGGTTCCAAGTGGAGCGCGGTGCCGGTGTAGGGGTTGGCGCGGGCGACTTGTTCGTTGAGGTCTGCGCCAAGGCCTGGCGCCGCGGGTGGGATTACGTATCCGTCGTGCCATTCGATGGGCCTGGTGAGCAGGTCGGCGTGGAAGCCGTCGAAGGTTCGGATCGATTCGAGGATCAGGAAGTTGGGTGTGCAGGCGGCGAGGGCGATGTTGGCGAGGGCCTCGATCGGGCCGCAGTAGAGGTGGGGGGCGATCTGCACGTGGCGGGTTTCGGCTATGGCCGCGATCTTCTTGGTTTCGAGGATCCCCCCGGATCGCCCGAGGGCCGGCTGGAGGATGGCCGCGGCTTGGGCTTCGACCACCCGGGCGAACTCGTATTTGGTGGTGAGGCGTTCGCCGGTGGCGATCGGTATGGAGGTTCGGCGGGCGACTCTGGCCATTTCTTCGATGTTGTCGGGCGGCACTGGTTCTTCGAACCACATCGGGTCGTACGGTTCGAGGGCCTGGGCGAGGCGGACGGCGCCCGCTGCGGTGAATTGGCCGTGGGTGCCGAAGAGCAGGTCGGCTCGGGTGCCGACCGCTTCGCGGATGGCCGATACGAAGGCGCGGCTGCGTTCGATCGCTTCGAGGCTGGGCATGTGCCCGTCGTAGACGGTGTAGGGGCCGGCGGGGTCGAATTTGACCGCGGTGAAGCCCCGTTCCACTTCTTCTGCGGCTCGTTGGGCGGCGAGCTGCGGGTCGCTGTAGACGCGGTTCTCGGTGTAGGGGTCGGGGCCGTCGGTCGCTGACGGGTAGAGGTAGGTGTAGCTGCGGAGCCGTTCGTGGACCTGGCCGCCGAGCAGTTCGTAGACGGGTTTGTCGACTGCTTTGCCGATAATGTCCCAGCAGGCGATCTCTATTCCGCTGAGGACGCTGATGAGGGAGACGTCGGGACGGGAGGTGTAGCCCCGCCCGTAGACGTTGCGCCAGAGGGTCTCGATGTGGAACGGGTCGTGTCCGACCACATGGCGTTCGCAGACGTCTTCGACCATTCGGGCCACGACGTGGGGGTTGAAGGTGGCGCTGTAGACCTCTCCGTAGCCGACGGCGCCGTCGTCGGCCACGAGTTTCACGAAGATGAAGTAGCGGCCTCCGAACGAGGGCGGCGGGTTTGCGACCACGAAGGTCTCGAACGTCTCGATCTTCACCCCGTCCACCTCCTGGTTCTGTTTCGGTCACAAAGTGTCTACCACCACCGGCGCACCCGAGTCTCGAGGCTGCCCAACTCGACGATTTACCGCACTTTTCGGGCTCTTCGCGTATTAGGTCGGAGTGAGGGTGTCGAGCAGCGCCCAGTTGAGCTTGTCGGCGTAGAGATGTGAGCGGATCCGGTAGTTGGTGAAGTTGCTGAAATGCAACCCGACGCGTTTGACTCGTTTGATCAGATTGTCAGCGGCTCGGTCGCTGTGTTGGACACTCGGGTGTGGTGCCAGTCAGCAGTTCTGGGTGCTCCAACGAGCCAGGGTGCGTCCCAGCCGGTTGACCTCGACAGGCAGAAACGAGTCTTGGAACTCGACGGCGAGCTGGTCTACGGTCACGCGTCCGAGGTCGGGATCGGCGATGTCATATATCCCGCGCAGTGTTTGGTTGGCGTGTGAGGCGTTGCGGACCTCGCCATAAGGGTCACCGGATTCGAGCAGGCCGCGTAGACGGTCCTCGCCTGTTTCGCTGATGCGTTCGTGACCGGCTAACAGCAGTTTGCGGCTGGCATACAACGGGTCGTGTTCGCGGCCCCGATGCCCGAGGGTCTGGTTCTGCACCCGCCGTCGCACCTCGTCCAACGCGTTGTCAGCTTGCCGCACCACATGGGAACGGGTCCGCGACCTGGGCAGCGTCAACCAGCGCCGTGTCCAGCGTCGCCCTATACGGTCCAAAGAGGTCCAGGGTCGCCCAACGAATGTGTACCCGCCAGCTCGCCGGCTGGTTGAGCAGCCATCTCGCGGTGCTGCGGCTGTTCTGTGAGGCACTATGTCCAACAGTTTGCCGCCGGCGACGTCGACGATGCTGGTCGCCCACGCCTTGTGTCTATAGCGGCCCTCACGACCAAACAGGGTCTCGTCGAGACCCTGTGCGGTCGTCGCGCCGATCCGGTCAGTGTCAGCATCAAGCAGCGTTTGACCCCACCACAGCACCGTGTCGTTCACCGCCGACCAGCAACACGCCAGGTCCGAAGCAACATCGCTCACCGGACGGCCACAGCCGACCTGGCGTGTCGCCCAACGCGCTGCTCGTGTCGTCAACAACGCCCGCGGCGGCGCGACCTAGTGGTTGTGTTCAGTCACCGAACCCGCGCCGCAATCCTCACTCGGGCATCTCCATCGACCTTTGTGCCACACCAACCGCGCCAGCCTACCGAAGCTCAGCAGATCCACCAGCTCCACTGCCCGGTCTCCTTTGGACCACAACTTGCCGCCACAACCCGCACACGACGGACGCGCAGTCCGGCTTCGCACACTCAACCTCAACGGCCCGCCACGGTCGTCGTCGACGCTCAACACGTCGACTTCGCCGAAGCCCACCAACAACTCACATACGCGTATAGGGTCGTGTTCCACACCGATCCTCCAGTCTCAGGTGTGGTTTACGACCCCGATTCTGGAGGATCCCGCCCAACTGACCGCGGACACCCACACAACCCTCACTCCCCCCTCAAACGCGAAGAGCCACTTTTCGCTGACCGCCGCTGGCTCCGGGCCGACGCCCCCACTGCCCCATGACCGACACTCTGTCGTCGACGATTATTCGTCTGGCAATGATACCCGCGTTGCGGCCTTCACTGTCGGCTTGAACAACTGTTCGTGCAGATTGGACCGCCGAATCTGCGCATCGTTGATGACCTTGAACCCTCCGAACGGGTTCAGTGAAATCGCTAGAGGCATCCGGCTGCGGCATGGCGGTACTATGTACCGTGTGATCAAGCGGGTCTATATCCACAACTACAAGTGCCTTGTCAACTTCGAGTTGAAGCTGCGGGAGACCGTTCTGCTGCTTGGGGCAAACGGTGTTGGCAAGACAGCCTTTCTTGATGTGATGTTCGGTCTCCGCAAACTCCTTGCGGGCGAGGTCAAGATTACCGACCGAGTTGCCTTTCACCCGTCGACGCTCACACGGTGGCAGATGCGCCGCGATCAAGTGTTCGAGATTGACGCCGAAATCTGCGGCGAATCTTTCGTCTACCGGCTTGAACTAGAGCATGCCGACGATGGCAAACGCTCTCGCATCGTGAATGAGAGTCTCGTCGGAGACGGTACGCCTTTGTTCCGCTTCAAGGATGGTGATGTACAACTATTCCGCGATAACGGATCCAAGGGTCCCGTCTACAAGGGCGACTGGAGCGAATCCGCACTGGCCCGCGTCGTACCGCAGGCCGAGAATTCCCGCCTCACGCGATTCATGGATGCCATCAAGGACATGGTCGTATGCATGATCCGTCCTGCCCAAGTCAAAGCAGAGTCGACAGGAGAGGATCCGTACCTCAGTCGCGACGCTGACAACTTCGCAGACTGGTATCGCCAAGCGGTCCTAGAGCACCCATCGTCGACTCACTCCCATGTCGAGGCTCTACGACCTGTGATTGACGGGTTCGAGAATATTCACTTGCAGCAGTCTGGCTTGGACAGCCGAGCCTTAATGTTCAATTTCAACGCCCACTCCGGTGACAGCGGTAACGGAGAGCGGTTTCTTTTGCGTTTCGACGAGCTTTCTGACGGCCAACGAACGCTCGTCGTGCTCTACGCCCTGCTCCATCTCAGACGAGAAGATGATCGCTTCTTGCTGTTCATAGACGAGCCGGACAACTTCTTGGCCCTGCCTGAGATTCAGCCATGGCTGATGGCACTTGTCGATCGCTGCGAAGAGACTTCATCGCAGGCAGTGCTGTGCTCCCATCACCCAGAGCTGATCGACTATCTGGGTCCTGACTGCGGAGTCTTCATGCGCCGCGAGACTTCGATGGTCACAACTGCTCACCCCTTGACGCCGCAAGCATCTGAAAGCAACCTCAAGTTGTCCGAATTGCTAGCGCGGGCCTGGAACGAGTGAGTCGCAACGTCCGCATCGTTCTACTCTGCGAAGATCAACAACACGAAGCTTTCGCGAGGAAATTCTTCAAGAAAGCGGGCTGGAACTTGCGCGACTTTCGAGTCGTAAGAGCGCCGACGGCAAAGGGGGCGGCGGACAGTTTCGTCTGTCAGCGATTTCCAGATGAACTTCAAGCTCTGCGCTCCAAACGTGGCGAGAAGGCGTATCTGGTTGTGATACTTGATGGCGATGCACAAGGCGTTGACCATCGGAAAGCGTCGCTCAATGCGAACTGCCACGATCGCGACGTCGAACCGCCAGCCGACAGTGACCAAGTGCTCGTCGCTGTGCCCACTTGGAACATCGAAACGTGGTTGGCGTATCTCGGTGGCGAATCAGTCGATGAGACCAACCGTGACTATCCCCGCCTAGACCGCCCACGTGACTGCCGCGCGCTTGTCGAGCAACTGGTCACTATGTGCAACAAAAACGACTTGCGCTCTCCACACCCATTATCCTTAGAAGACACCTGCGTGCAATACCGACGACTGTTCGGCTAAAACACAACGCCCGTTGGGACCGGACCTTCGGTTTGCAGGTCGGGTCGATAGGCGGCGGAGCTCAGTTCGGCACGGGCACTGTCACGCCGGCGGTGCGGGCGGGGCTGTCACCAATATGGTTGGTCGCTACGACCTCCACGACATAGGAACCGGGCGGCAGGCCGCGAATGGCGTAGGTGCCGATCGTGTTGCTGGTTATGGTCGCCTGACCCCGCGCCCCGCTCACCAAGTCAGTCGTCGAGTACCAGCTCACGGTGTAGCCGATGACGTCGCTCGGTGTGTTCGCCGGAACCGCGGTCCAGACCACGTTGACCGTTCTGTTGTCGCGGTCGAGGGTGGCTGCCAGTTGGGCGGGTGCGTCCGGTGTGCCGGCAGCCGTGACCGGAGCATCGATGTAGCCCGAGCTGCCGGTGAGGCCCGCAACCGCCTTGACCCTCACCAGATAGGTCCTGCCCTTGACCACGTTGACGACCGTCGTGGTGGTGTTCCCGTCGATGCCGGTCGTTGCGACCCATGCGGCGCCCGGGCTGTCGAGGTCGCGGGTTTCCACGATGTAGCTGACCACGGGTCCGGAGCCGTTGGTCCGCGTGACTCTGCTCCAGCTCACGGTCAGGGTGTTCCCGTTGCCGTCCGGCGTCGGCACGGCTGTGACCGAGGCAGGCGGGTCCGGGATCAGGTTGGTTGTGGCCTGAGTCTCGGTCTCCGGATTCGGTCCGGTTCCGATCGCGTTGACGGCTTGGACCTGCACCACATAGGGCACACCGACCTGCAGGCCGGTGATCCTGGTGCGGCTTGCCGGTGCGTCGACTCTGATGTCGGCGCTGTAGGGCTCGTTGCCGGTGTTGTTCTCGGCATACCTCACCAGGTAGTGGGTGATGGGGCTGCCGTTGTCGTCGGGGTCGTCCCACGACACGATTATCGACTGGTAACCGGGTTCGAGGATCGGCGTGACGGCTGTGGGCACCGTCGCCGGGGTGCCGGAGCCCATGGCCCACGGACCGCCGAGCGAAGGCGTTGCCGTGTTGTCGTCGTGGTCGTTGGTCGCCTGGACCCGCACGTCGTAGGACCGTCCGGTGTGGAGGCCGCCGATGGTCACGGTCCTGTTGACGGCGTCTATGGTTCCGACGCCCGTGCTGCTCCATCGGCTTGCCGGGGTGGGTCTGCCGCCGACAGTGGTGGCGGGAATGAGGGAGTCACGGCGCTGAACGACATAGCCGTCGACCGGGTTGGTGCCGTTGTCTGGCGGCGCATCCCAAGTGACCACCAGGCTCGTGCCGGCGCCGGGGTTGCGTTGGCCGACAGCGAGATACTGCGGTGCGCTGGTGACCGTCACATCGGCGGGTGCGGCAGGCACGGCTCGAGGCTGTGCTGAACCGCCGGCGAACGCGGCCGCGCTCTCTCCCGCAGCGGTGATCGTCCTGACGCTGACCGTGTATGCGAAACGGTTGTCGAGGCCGGTTATCGTGTGTGAGGTCCGGTTGCCGATGGTGACTTCGTCTGGGATGCCGGCGGACCAGGTCAGCCTGTACCCGGTGACGGGGCTGCCTCCGCTGTCGGTCGGGGGCGCCCAGGTGACCTGCAGAGACTGGTGCGCAGACGTGACCATGACGTTCGTCGGCGCCGTCGGCAGGGTTGCGGGAGTGCCGAGCCCATCGGCCCAGGGGCTGACCAGCGTCACCTCATCGCTGCCTTGGGAGTTGTCCCCGTTGGCGTCGTAGTAGGCGTTGGCCGCTACCCGGACGTCGCAGGGATCTCCGTTGGCCACATTCCGGATCGTGATCGTTTGGACGAGGTTGGTTGTGCTGTGGGCCTGGGGTGAGCCGCTGACTCGGCTGTATCGAGCGGCGGTTCCGCAGCGGCGCTCGATCGTGTAGCCGGTGAGGGTGACGCCGCCGTCGTCGGCGGGCTCTTTCCATCGGAGTGTCAACGTCCGGTCGCCGGGGGTCACCGTCAGGTCTTGTGGGGCGGTCGGCGCTGTCGGGGTCGGAGTGACGGAGACGTTGTTGCTGCCGGCAGGGACTGTGGCCGGCTCGCCATTGCCGACGGCATTCCTGGCCCGGACGGTCACGGAGTAGACCGCCGAGTTCCTCAATCCGGTGACGGTGTATGAGGTCGCTTCGCCGTCGTCGAGCTCGGCAGTTCCGGTGGCCTGCCGTCCAGTCCTCCAAGAAATCAGATAACCGGTGATCGCGCTGCCGCCGTCGTCGGCCGGCGTTGTCCAGCTCAACGCCAGGGACATGTTGCGGGGCGTCGATCTGAGGTTGCCGACAAGCCCTGGAACCTCAGCGGGGTCGACCGCGGCGTCGAGCTCTCGATACATCCGCGCGACGAACGAGGCCATCTGCCTGCGGGTGACGTGGTCGGCGGGCGAGAAGGTCGTGCGAGTCGTGCCTGTGGTTATTCCGAGTCCGAAGATCCGGGCGATCGCATCCCTCTCTTCGGCGGATCCCCTTGAAATGTCGGTGAATTCCGTGGGCGCCACCGAGGCTTCGGTGCCGGACGCCTGCTTGTACAGGCGCGCCAGGAACAGAGCCATCTGCCCACGGAGCACCGGACCCTCGGGCGAGTAGGTGGTGGATGTGGTGCCCTTTGTGATATCGAGTCCGTAGATCCGGGCGATGTCGTCTGCGTTGGGATCGTCGGCGTCCACATCGGTGAATGGGGTGGTGACGATCGGGGCTTCGGTTCCCGTGACGATCGCGTACGTGCGCGCCATGAACCGGGCCATCTCGGAGCGGGTCATATCGTCGTCGGGCCGATAGTGGTTGCCGGGCGCGGGGATGCCGAGTTCCTTGAGGCAGCGGCTGTCGTCGTAGGCGTAGTTCGCGAGGTCGGTCAGATCGACGTATGCGTCGGCGCCTCTTGAGGGGCACGAGTGGCTGTTCGTTTGCGCGGTCGCGGTCACGGTCGCCAGTCCGAGGCTGCCCGCTATTGCCACAAAGGCCGCCGCCATGCGCACGAAGCGAAGGGTGCTCGACTGAATCGATCTGGTCGGCGGGTCGGCTGTTGCTCTGTTTGCTGCAACTGTTGAACTCATTGCTGCTCCACTCTTGTTCGGATTGCTAGGCTCCTCGCAGCCACTACGCAAAATCTAACGGGCATTCCATGTCCAACACTCTAGGGGATGCACCTGACGCCGATGAGGGAATGTGTGCGCCGGATTCATCACGATCGCAGTCACAGTCTCGAACCCAGGGGAGTTTCCTCAGCAACCCGCTATGTTCACCGCGCTCGTGGACACCCCCTCGATCGTCTTTCACCGGATCTGGTAGCTGGTCGGCGCGAAAGGAGCCGAGACGGTCCACGCGATCTCAGTTGCGCACCTTCTGGTCGAAAGCGCCGTGGAGTTCGATGGGTGATCCACCTAGAGCTGGCCGAAGCTTGCAGCCCCCCAGCTTGATCCCCACCGACGCGAGGCGTTCCCGGGCGTCACGACTACGTTCGAGGGCACTCAGGTCAACGCTTGGATTCTGCCTGATGATCTCGTTCAGCTGATCGGACTCCATCTTCCCTCCTTAGAAGTATCCGGGTCTATGCACAAATGAAAGGATCCCCTTGCTCTGCATAAAACTGGCTCTTCGCGTATTAGGTCGGAGTGAGGGTTGTGGGGTGTTGGCGGTCACCGCGAGGTGGCTGCTCAACCAGCCGGCGAGCTGGCGGGTGAACATTCGTTGGGCGACCCTGGACCTCTCCGGACCCTATAGGGCGACGCTGGACACGGCGCTGCCTGATGCAGCCCCGGTCGCGGACCCGTTCCACGTGGTGCGGCTCGGCTAAGAGGCCGAGCGGATAGGTCATAGATTCTCATGTCCAAGAAGACTCAGATAGCGAGGCCGTGGCCCGAGCGGCCCGGTGAGCGCAGCGAACAAGAGCGGGAAATGGAGCGCAGCGAGCCAAGAGCGGGAAGCAACGGGCTGCAACTCGAAGGCTCGCCTACCCGCTCGGCCCCTTAGTTGCGATTGCAGCGAAGCAGCCGGCGGCTCTCTGTGGCCGGCGGGGAACACGGGAGCCAGCCGACAGGTACAAACGTTGACGGGAATGGTTTGGGAGGATAGAAAGCATTTGAAAATAATGTGCCGAGTTGAGATTGCGCGGTCTGGGTTCAGACGCTATCGTGACCCGTATTCGCTCGTTGATGGCGACAACATCTTCCAGAAACAGAACAAACCAACATTAGGGATGCCATGACAGCGAGCGAACAGAAGCGCTTCGAGCTTCGCGAAGGATTGATCGACCTACTCGGACAGGACAAAGCAGAGACACTGATGGAGGCCTTACCCCCAGTTTCGTGGGATCAACTCGCCACCAAAGACGACTTGAACACCTTGGTCGTTGTGATCGGGGCCGAGTTCACGAAGGTGGCATCCGAGTTCACCGCGGTCAGAGGCGAGCTCACCGCGGTCAGAGGCGAGTTCGCCGCGGTCAGAGGAGAGCTCACCGCGGTCAGAGGCGAGTTCACCGAGCAGATCGGCGAGGTACACAAAGAGATCGGCGAAGTACACAAAGAGATCGGTGAGGTACACAAAGAGATCGGTGAGGTACACAAAGAGATCGCGAAGTCGTCCGAACAGTCCACGGCACAGTTCGTGGAGCTGTCGGACAAGATCACAGATCAGAGCCGGGTCAATTTCCGGTGGATGGTTGCGACGGTCGTGACTGTCGTGGGTGCTGTGGTGGGCAGCGGGATCTGGATCGGCTGAGGCGACACAGTTGATCGAGAACATCGCGCCGTTCGACTGGCACAACATCGCCACCAAAAACGACTTGAACACCCTGGCGGTTGTGATCGGGGCCGAGTTCACCGCGGTCAGAGGCGAGTTCGCCGAGCAGATCGGTGAGGTACACAAAGAGATCGGCGCGTTGCATGTGGCGGTTTCGGAGAGTTCTCAGAAGACGTCCGACAAGCTCGATTCGATGCGGCGGTGGGTTTTGGGCAGCGTCGTCACGGTCGTGGGAGCCGTCGTCGGCAGCGGGGTCTGGTTGGGTTAGGTCGAGGCAGGCGCACTGATGGAGACCCTACCGCGGTGCTTACAGTCGCTCTTCTATGAATCGTCGCGCCGGCCAAGCACAAAAACCGCTGTTAAAGCGACTAGATCGACTGTTCCAATTACTGCACCAGCTACGTCATGGCCGTCGTTGATCAACCACGCAGAAACGACAAGAAACAACACAGCTACAAGCAGTCCAGCGGCCAGACCCATGGATGCCCGGCGCGAGTGCTGCCGATCCATGCGGTGTCTGTGTGATCGTTCGTCTTCCGACGCGGTCACAATGCGGTCCACGAGATCAGGACTGATCCGACCGTATGCCGCGAGAGTCTCCGGGGACGGTAGAGGTCCGCTATGGAAAGACTGATGTTCAAGCGTGACCTGACTCGCAACTTCCGCTGATCGGGGATCACGATCGGGTGGGGAAGGCGGTTCAACTACGGTCACGATGACAGTCGGTTATGTGCATCAGGGTCTGTACAACGGTCCATGGCACGCCTGAGATCGTCGCCAACGGCGTACCAATCTCCTGCAAGGGCTTCTGCGTCGGTTCGGTTCTTGGACGTTGAGACACGGGACCATGTGACATTCCCAACAAAGTCGAAAATCCCCGACGCTCCGACGAGAAAATCCCAAAAAGGTCGTCTTCTCGCTTGACCGGGACGGTTCGGGACGAGCCTTTCCGCCCCGATTTCAGAATTGTTCTCAGCACCAGTCACAGGAGGTTCCCTTCGGGTGTTCATGTCAGAACGGTATCGGGATTAGGTGGATCTGTCACTCGGATCCGTAATCGATTCAAAGGATGATACATTAAAATTGTGAAATTAACATCATAAATATTCAAATTCTACAGATCAACTTGATGTCGCGTTCCTCCGGATCGAGTTGGCAGCCCCTTGTACAAACGTGTCTGGTCATTGGCTATCGCGGGATCGCCGCGACATTTGCTACCTCTGTGGTTGCGGTGTGCGTGACGCTGGTGACCCAACTCTGACGCGCTTAGGTCAGCGGCGGGTGTTCGACGGAGGTTGGGTCAGGGCCAAGTGTGGGAATGAGGGCGGTGTGCATGGGAAAAGCACCGATACCAACTTGAGCCCTTACGCCTCGGCTGCTCGGGTGGAGTGCGGGTGAACTCCTATTTGAACGGGTCTAAGCCGTTATCAACCGCGTGGTCATGCCAGCTCAGGATTTGGTCCTCGGGGGGAGCGGGACGTCGAGCGGCGTGGGTTGCTTCGGCGAGCCGGTGGCTCGCTGTGGCCGGCGGGGAACACGGGAGCCAGCCGACAGGCACAAACGTTGACGGGAATGGTTTGGGAGGATAGAAAGCAATTGAAAATAATGTACCGAGGTGAGATTGCGCGGTCTGGATTCAGACGCTATCGTGACCCGTATTCGCTCGTTGATGGCGACAACATCACCCAGAAACAGAACAAACCAACAATAGGGATGCCATGACAGCGAGCCAACAGAAGCGCTTCGAGCTTCGCGAAGGATTGATCGACCTACTCGGACAGGACAAAGCAGAGACACTGATGGAGGCCTTACCCCCAGTTTCGTGGGATCAACTCACCACCAAAAACGACTTGAACACCCTGGTCGTTGTGATCGGGGCCGAGTTCACGAAGGTGGCATCCGAGTTCACCGCGGTCAGAGGAGAGCTCACCGCGGTCAGAGGCGAGCTCGCCGAGCAGACCGGTGAAGTACACAAAGAGATCGGCGAGGTGCATAAAGAGATCGGCGCGTTGCGTGTGGCAGTTTCAGAGAGTTCTCAGAAGACGTCCGACAAGCTCGATTCGATGCGGCGGTGGGTTTTGGGCAGCGTCGTCACGGTCGTGGGAGCCGTCGTCGGCAGCGGGGTCTGGTTGGGTTAGGTCGAGGCAGGCGCACTGATGGAGGCCTTACCCCCGATTTCGTGGGATCAACTCGTCACCAAAAACGACTTGAACACCTTGGTCGTTGTGATCGGGGCCGAGTTCACGAAGGTGGCATCCGAGTTCACCGCGGTCAGAGGAGAGCTCGCCGAGCACATCGGTGAGGTACACAAAGAGATCGGCGAGGTACACAAAGAGATCGGCGCGTTGCATGTGGCAGTTTCAGAGAGTTCTCAGAAGACGTCCGACAAGCTCGATTCGATGCGGCGGTGGGTTTTGGGCAGCGTCGTCACGGTCGTGGGAGCCGTCGTCGGCAGCGGGGTCTGGTTGGGTTAGGTCGAGGCAGGCGCACTGATGGAGACCCTACCGCGGTGCTTACAGTCGCTCTTCTATGAATCGTCGCGCCGGCCAAGCACAAAAACCGCTGTTAAAGCGACTAGATCGACTGTTCCAATTACTGCACCAGCTACGTCATGGCCGTCGTTGATCAACCACGCAGAAACGACAAGAAACAACACAGCTACAAGCAGTCCAGCGGCCAGACCCATGGATGCCCGGCGCGAGTGCTGCCGATCCATGCGGTGTCTGTGTGATCGTTCGTCTTCCGACGCGGTCACAATGCGGTCCACGAGATCAGGACTGATCCGACCGTATGCCGCGAGAGTCTCCGGGGATGGTAGAGGTCCACTATGGAAAGACTGATGTTCAAGCGTGACCTGACTCGCAACTTCCGCTGATCGGGGATCACGATCGGGTGGGGAAGGCGGTTCAACTGGCTCTTCGCGTTTGAGGGGGCAGTGAGGGTTGCGGGGTGTCCGCGGTCAGTTGGACGGGATCCTCCAGAATCGGGGTCGGAGGTGTTCTCTTCACCTGGGAGCCGGTGAGTGCGCAACAGGCCTGTGCGGGTGCGTGGATCGGGGCTAAAGGTCCCAGGTGTTTGGGTTGAGGGCGTGTTGGGTGGCGTAGGTGTGCCACGACAGGAATGCGTCGTCGGGGGGTGCGGGTACGCCGGCTGCGTGGGTGACTTCGGGGAGGTATGACCAGTAGCCGGTTGTGATTCGGTGCCGACGTGTGGAGATGGCCCCTTCGGTTGCTAGTCGGCCGAGACATCCACCGAGGAAGCTCGACGCTGAGTACTTTGTCTTGCCTTGAGTGGTGTGGCCCCAACGACGGACCATCTGGGTGTAGGTACTGGGGTGCGCCAGCTTGTACCTGTGCTCGATGATCCCGTATTCGAGCCATTGGTCGGAGTCGTCGACGCATTGGATCAAGGCGTCGTACACACCCCACTCTTCACCGATGCCGCCGCGGGCTTCGAGATTGCTTCTCCCGTTTGACCGCTGGGTCGGGGTCCACGGGTAATCGCAGTCTTCGCAGTACAGGGTCTGCTTGCCGTCGTCGAGGAATTCGATGATGGAGTCGTCGTATGAACACATCGGGCATACGTGCCTAGTCATTGCTTCTTTCGGGGTTGGGCGCGGGTGGGAAAAATAATCAGAGCCCGAGGCCAAGACCCCGGGCACTGAACTAATGCTTAGTTACGATTGTAGCGAAGCAGCCGGCGGCTCGCTGTGGCCGGCGGGGAACACGGGAGCCAGCCGACAGGTACAAACGTTGACGGGAATGGTTTGGGAGGATAGAAAGCATTTGAAAATAATGTGCCGAGTTGAGATTGCGCGGTCTGGGTTCAGACGCTATCGTGACCCGTATTCGCTCGTTGATGGCGACAACATCTTCCAGAAACAGAACAAACCAACATTGGGGATGCCATGACAGCGAGCGAGCAGAAGCGCTTCGAGCTTCGCGAAGGATTGATCGACCTACTCGGACAGGACAAAGCAGAGACACTGATGGAGGCCTTACCCCCAGTTTCGTGGGATCAACTCACCACCAAAAACGACTTGAACACCCTGGTCGTTGTGATCGGGGCCGAGTTCACGAAGGTGGCATCCGAGTTCACCGCGGTCAGAGGAGAGCTCACCGCGGTCAGAGGCGAGCTCGCCGAGCAGACCGGTGAAGTACACAAAGAGATCGGTGAAGTACACAAAGAGATCGGCGAGGTGCATAAAGAGATCGGCGCGTTGCATGTGGCAGTTTCAGAGAGTTCTCAGAAGACGTCCGACAAGCTCGATTCGATGCGGCGGTGGGTTTTGGGCAGCGTCGTCACGGTCGTGGGAGCCGTCGTCGGCAGCGGGGTCTGGTTGGGTTAGGTCGAGGCAGGCGCACTGATGGAGGCCTTACCCCCGATTTCGTGGGATCAACTCGCCACCAAAAACGACTTGAACACCCTGGTCGTTGTGATCGGGGCCGAGTTCACGAAGGTGGCATCCGAGTTCACCGCGGTCAGAGGCGAGCTCGCCGAGCACATCGGTGAGGTACACAAAGAGATCGGTGAGGTACACAAAGAGATCGCGAAGTCGTCCGAACAGTCCACGGCACAGTTCGTGGAGCTGTCGGACAAGATCACAGATCAGAGCCGGGTCAATTTCCGGTGGATGGTTGCGACGGTCGTGACTGTCGTGGGTGCTGTGGTGGGCAGCGGGATCTGGATCGGCTGAGGCGACACAGTTGATCGAGAACATACCGCCGTTCGACTGGCACAAAATCGCCACCAAGGAAGACTTGAACACCCTGGCGGTTGTGATCGGGGCCGAGTTCACGAAGGTGGCATCCGAGTTCGCCGCGGTCAGAGGCGGGGCTCCGCTCCGTCTCAAGCCAGAGGCAACAAGAGAGCGCTGAGGCGGTCGACGACTAGGAGAACATTGTCGACTGGCAGAGACGGTTTCGTCTTAGGGCCTTTCTCGTCATAGTCCACGCCTAGGGCAGCGAAACGTGGGTGCAAGAGATCTGCAAAGGCAGCAACTTCGACCGGGCGATCGGGCAGGTCCATCTCAAGGCGCTGTCGCGGCGCGAACCAAACTCGATCCAGACCACGAGTCATGTGCAACAAAGACACCGTTTTGCTTTTGAACTGTGAATTGACATGCAGTGAGAACCCCTGTTCTTTGACAGTGTCGGCCTTGAAGTACCCGTTGGGAACCCGACCGGTCGTGAACACGAGTCGGTCTCCGAGGTTATTCTGCAGGGCGCTCACAAAGGGGTGTCTACGCATTTCGGGTGACACGTTCTGTCTCATGTGCCTTGATTCCTTTCAAGATCGGATGGAGGCGCGGTGGGAAAAATAGTCAGAGCCCGAGGCCAAGACCTCGGGCTCTGAACTAATGCTTAGTTGCAATTGCAGCTAAGTAGCCGACGGCTCACTGTGTCCGGCGGAGAACACAGGAGCCAGCCGACTACATCTTGTATTACCTATGAAGGCTGTGGCACCTCCGGAGCCGTAGTCGGCGAACCAGCAGGACTCTTACCAACATGGTTGACCGCAACGACGCTTATCGTGTAAGTGCCCGGGGCCAAGCCGGTTATGGCGTAGGTGCCTGTGCCCGCACCGGAGACGCTAACGCTGCCACGGCTGCCGCTCGCCTGGTTGTTGGAGTCGTACCAACTCACCACGTAGCCCGTGATGTCGGTGCCATCCAGCTCGGCCTCGGGGACACTGTCCCAAGTCACGTTGACCGTGGAGGTGGTTGTCGAGTCCAACACTGCAACCACATTGCCCGGTGCCGGCGGGACACCTGCAGCTGTGACCGTGCCGACTATGTAACCCCAAGCACCGTCAGCGCCGGTAGAGGCTTCGGCTCTCACCCTCACCAAGTAGGTGTTGCCGTTGGTAGAAACTACATCAGCCGACGTGTCATCCGCACCGGGAGCGTCATCACCGGTAGGTGTTACGTCCACCCAATTTCCGGTGACGGCTGTGGCGGGCGCAGTGACCAAGGTTTGCACGACATAGCTGTCCACGAGGCCGGTGCCATGGGTCTGGGTGACCTTGGACCAAGTCACGGTCAGCCTTGTCCCGTCGCCAGTGTAAGTAGCGTCTGGTGCCTTCGGTACTGCGGTCACTGAAGTCGGATATGCCGGATACAGACCCGTGGTTCCAGCGAAGTCCGTCGCCGGGTTAGGTCCGGTTCCGATGCCGTTGACGGCCTGGATCTGGATGGCGTGGGGGACGCCTACGGCGAGGCCTGTGAGCCTGATCCGAGTGAGCGGTGCATCGACTCGCATGTCGGCGCCGAAGGGCTCGTTGCCGGTCACGTTCTGTGCAACCCTCACGAGGTAGTGAGTGATGTCACTGCCGCCGTCTGCGGGAGCAACCCACGACACGTCAAGTGACGTGTACCCGGGAACCACAGTTACGGCTGTAACAGCAGCCGGCAGAGTGGCCGGGGTTCCCGAAGCCATAGCCCATGGACCGCCCGCTGGGTCTGTGCTTGTGTCATCGTCGTGGTCGTTGGTCGCTTGGACCTGCACGTCATAGGACTTGCCTTCTTCGAGCCCAGTAATGGTGACAGTCCTCTTAGCGACATCAACCGTTCCGACGCCCGTATCTACCCAAGCCGTCGGTGGGGTGGGGTTGCCGTCCGGTGTTGTAGCGGGGATCAGAGAGTCCCGCTGCTGCACGACATAGCCTTGTACAGCGTTCGTACCATTGGAAGGTGGTGCACCCCATGTGACCACCAACGTTGTACCAGCGGCAGTATTCGGATCTCCGTTGGGCAGAAGTACCGGTGCCGTACTGACAACTACGTTGGTCGGCGCAGCAGGTACAGGAGCAGGACTGCCGGTCGCGGGGGCCGACGCTGCAGCGCTTTCGCCGACCGCTGTGATCGTCTTGATCGTGATCGAATACGTGTAGCGATTGTCGAGTCCGGTGATCGTGTACATCCGTGGCTCAGCAGCGACAGTGGCCTCGGCCGGGATGCCGGCAGTCCACATGATCTTGTATCCGGTGATTTCACTGCCCCCGTTGCTGGTGGGAGCGGCCCACGTGATCTGCAGGGACTCATGCGCAGGAGTGACTTCGGCAGCGCCTGGAGCGCCTGGAAGCGTTACCGGAGTGCCCGACGCTTCAGCCCACGGACCCTTCAGTGTGGGCGCTGAGCCTTGGGCGTTGGAGCCTGCATCGGGGTGGTCCGGATCGTAGCTGTTCGCCCGAACTCGAATCTCACAGGCCTCGCCTTGAGTCAAGCCCGAAATCTCAGCACTCTGAATCTGCATGGTTGATTCATCAGGGGCGCTCTGGGGATTGCCCCATGCGGTTGTATCACCACACCTGCGTTCAACCGTGTAGTTTAGAAGGACTGTTCCACCGTCGTCGGCAGGCTCTGTCCAAGTGACGGCCAAACTCGTGCCAGCAGTGGGGCCTTGACTGACCGTCAAGTTCTGCGGGGCGCTCGCTGCGGTCGGCGTCGGGCTGACATCCTTGTTGTCAGTACCGGCGGGAACCAACGCGGCCTCACCGGTGCCAGCAGCGTTCATCGCCGCCACCCACACGGAGTAGCTCTTGGAGTTGTCCAAGCCGGTGATGGTGTGCTCCGTGGCGTCGCCGGCGACGTCAGCAGTGTCCGCCGTGGCCTGACGGCCGGTGCGCCACGAGACCACATAACCGGTGATCTCGCTGCCGCCGTCGTCCTCAGGGGCGGACCAGCTCAAAGTGAGCGAGCCGTTGCCGGGCGTCGACTTGAGGTCTCCGACCATACCCGGAGCAACCGCCGGCGAAGCTGAGGCCTCGTCGGACCAGCCGCCCTGGCCCGCGTCGCCCACCGCGGCGACACGGAACGTGTAGGTCGTGCCCTGGGTGAGATCATCAAAGGAGGTCGAAGTGCCGTCGTCTACCGAACGCTGGTTGTCAGCGGAGTAGTCGTCTTCGCCCGACTTCCACTGCACGACATAGCTGTCGGCGCCGTCAGAAGCGTCCCAAGACACGTCGAGCGCGTCTCCGTCGTCGCCGCTGACCGCAACTTCCACACCGGTCGGAGCAGCCGGAGCATCAGCTAGCGCATCGTTGATCGCCCGATACATGCGTGCGACGAACGAAGCCATGTGTGCACGTGTCACGTTGTCGGTCGGCGAATACGTCGTCGACGTAGTGCCCGTCGTGATCCCCAGAGCGAAGATCTGGCCGATGGCGGCCTGCTCTTCGTCGCTGCGGTCACCGATGTCGGTGAACTCAGTCTCGCCGGCCGGAGCGTCACCGCCCGACGCCGCCGCGTACAGACGAGTCAAGAACTGAGCCATGTGCCCGCGAATCACAGGGTCACCCGGCGAATACGTCGTGTCTGTCGTGCCCCGCGTGATCCCGAGCCCGTTGGGGCTGATGCGTGCAATGTCATCAGCGTTGGGGTCGTCCTCAATGTCTTCAAACATGTGCTCTTCGATCGGCGCCTCCATACCAGTCAACACCGCGTAGGCGTTGGCCATGAACGCCGCCATCTCCGAACGGGTCATGTCGTCACCGGGACGGTAGGTGTCACCAGCATCGGAGATGCCCAACTCGCGCAGGCATCGACTGTCGTCATAGGCAAAACTTGTTTCGGGCACATCCGAATAGGCGGCTGCACCATCAGACGGGCACGAACTACCGCCGTTTTGCGCGGTCGCTGTGACCGTGGCCAAACCGAGACTGCCTGCGACGACGACAAAGGCCACCGCCATGCGCACGAAGCGAAGGGCGCTCGACCGACTCGCTCGGCTCGGCGCCTTCACCGGCACTCCCTTTCCCGTTACTGTTGAACTCATTGCTGCTCCATTCTTGGTTGGATTGTCTGGCTCTTCGCAGACACCAGTCGAATTTAGCGGTCAACTGCACCCGACACCTTGCCGGGACACAGAAAAACACCTATCACGATCGGCATGCAAAGGTTAGCGCAGGCCGATTTCTAACACAACCCACCCCCCAAGTCAACGACATGGGGGCCGGGCGAGGCGCCAGAATCGCTAGGTGTCGGCTAAGAACCGCACATGTACTCAAGGCCCTGAGCATAACGCCGCAAATCAACGCGCGCCATGCTTTCACGGGCTAACTGACCCACCCTGCTCACAGGGGCGGTGAACAGGGGCAGGGAGGGGGCCGAAACGGATGCGTGAAACACGCACAAGACAACGCGCGGGGCGGGGCCGGCGCGGGGCCGTTGAACGCGCGCAGGCGGGACCGGCGCGGGGCCGTTGAACGCGCGCAGGCGGGACCGGTACGGCGCAGAGCGGGGGCTCGGTCACCGGAGACACCGACTGGCTGCGCAGGCGGGGACGGCGCGGCGCAGGGCGGGGGCTCGGTCACCGGAGACACCGACTGGCCGCGCGGGCGGGACCGGCGCGGCGACACCGGAGCGGGGGCGCGGTCAAGGAGCGTTACCCTGTGCGGAGGCGACCCCGTTTTGGTCGCTGCGGGACGCTCATCTCCAGGTCCCGACGACAGCACGCCCAGCAATCCTTGGAAGCCCCCGTGATCGAACTCCCACCACTCCCCTACGCCCAGGACGCCCTCGCCCCGCACATCAGCGAACGGACCATGGGCTTCCACTACGGCAAGCACCACGCCGGATATGTGGCCAACCTCAACAGGCTCCTCGCTGACGGGGACCGCTCAGCCGGGGACGGTGACCCGACGCTCGAGACGCTGATCACCCGGTCGGGGCCGGGAGCGATATACAACAACGCCGCCCAAATCTGGAACCACACCTTCTACTGGCGGTCCATGAGCCCCGACGGCGGGGGCGACCCGAGCGGCGAGCTCGCCGCGGCCATCGATTCCAGCTTCGGCTCCGCGGACGCGCTGCGAAACGAGCTGGCCGCCGCGGCGACCGGCAACTTCGGGTCCGGCTGGACCTGGCTCGTGCGCCGGGGCACGGGCGCAGACGGCGCTCCAACGGGCGGCGGGCTGGCCGTCGCAGACGGCGCTCCAACCGGCGGCGGGCTGGCCGTCGTCAACACCGACGACGCCGACAACCCGCTGCCGAGCGGCGACACGCCGCTGCTCACGATCGACGTCTGGGAGCACGCCTACTACCTCGACTACCAGAACGCCCGGCCCGCCTACATCGCCACGTTCCTCGAGCACCTTGTCAACTGGGACTTCGCAGCAGCCAACTACGCCGCTTGAGCCGCCCGGCCGTTGGGTCGGCAGCCCGGCGGCAGGGCCGGGCCGGCCGACTGGGCGGCTTGGTCGACTGGGCGGCTTGGGCGACTGGGCGGCTTGGGCGACTGACTGACTGGGAGCGACCCGGCGGCCGAAAGGGCCGGCGGCTGAACAGCCCGGCTGTGCGCCGCTCGACGATGATGCACTGTGCTCGGCCGTGGCCGCCTCGAGATGCACGGAATTCGCGAATCATCCTGTTGTGCTGTCATAAGATATGTAATAGAGTGATAATTATTGACAACCTACTAATCCAGACATCCACGAATGCCGGGCGCACGAGAACTCGGGTCAAGGAGTCGGGGAGGACAGCAATGGCATACCTATATTTTCTGCTCGGAATGACGACGATGTTCACGATCATGTCATTCGGCAAGCTCGTGTCGCTCTCGTTGGACATGCGGCGAGAGCGAATACAACGGGAGCAGGAAGCAGCCAAGCGCGAACGGGATGCTCGAGAAGAGAGGCTCAAACGGGAAATGCAGACCCTCAAGCACAGCCTCGGCGCAAAACTCGATCGGCTTGAGAACCGAGTTCTGGCGGATCGGTAGACAGGACCCGCCGGATGGTGAGAGATCGGTTGGTGCAGGGATCAGCTAGCGCAAGGGTTGGTCGTGAACCGACAGACCCTCGAACTCTGCACAATAATGCGAGCCAAGCTAAGCTTCGCATGTGTGGCAACTCCCTTCACGTCGGTTTAGGCGCGCGTGTGCCTAAGCGTCGCATCTACAGGACCCCACCGATAGCCGAAGCTGTTTGTGAGATTCGTTATGCCAGCGATGACTGGGATCCGACCATTCCGGGGCGAATGCAAGAGCGTCTCAGCGACCGCTACGACGGCAAGCCTCAAGAGCAGCGACTATTTCAAGCTGACTTGATGCATGTCGACGCGCCCGATGGATCTGGTCTGGGGATCCAGGGACGACAGCAGAATCGCATTCAACTTCGCGACCAATCAAGTACGTTCGTTCTCTCGCTTGCCGAAAACGTTCTCTCCATTAGCGATCTTGCTCCTTACTCCGGCTGGGAAAGCTTCCGTGACCGGATCGAGGAAGCTGTACGGACCTATAGCGATTTGGCATTGCCGCAAGGCGTCACCCGAATTGGCGTTCGATACATCAACCACGTTTTTGTTGCCGCAGATGTGGACAGCCTTGGCGAGTACTTCAAAGTTGCCCCGCTACCGTCACCTGACCTCGGCGCGAGCATGCATACTTTTCTCTTGCGATCCGAGTCACAATACGACGACGGTGTCGGACTCACCGTTACGTTCGCTAGATCAGAGAGCGGACCGGCAGAGAGCGCTTTCGTTCTAGATCTTGACGTGTGGACCGAGTCCGAAATGGAAGCAGATACAGAACCGACTCTGCGTGTGATCACTGACTTACGAGACCGAGAACGCATCGCATTCGAGCAGCACATCACGGACAAGGCAAGGAGCCTCTTCAATGGCGATCTCTGAGACACGGCCCACCCGGCAGTACGAACCCGACCTACGGAATCGCACAAGTCGCCCCGCGCGCAACAGTCCACCAGAGAGAGAGAAGCATGTTCTCGGCGGTAGGGCAGAGACCGTTGGCATCCGGCGCATGACAAGCTCGCTCGTCGCGCTCCAACCACGCTTTCGCCCAACGCCATCGATTCTACCTCCGATAGAGATGTGGCTCCTGAGTTCGTACCAGGCCGAGTCATCGTTGTTTGATGAGGCTGATTTCGAAGTTGATATTGCGGACGCGGGACTGCGGACACGCCACGTGACCGTACGCGTCGTCGATCGAGTCACGGCTTCACGATCAAGTTCGCTGACAGCCGACGAGATCGCCCTACTGCTCGCCGATGACTGGCAATGAGTAAGGCCCCTTGTCTGACTGGTACGAGTCAACTGCTGATCCGAACCTCGAACAGGGAGACATCCTCCCGACGCTCACCGCGCTCACCCCAACGATGGGCAACCACGAAGTTGAGGGCGAGCGTGAGGGCACGATCTCGGCGATAGCTGAAGAGACAGCCGGGATCATTTTGACTCAGACCTGCGATTTGGCACAGGGCAAGGTCGATCAGCTACTCGTCGCTCAAGTGGTTACTTGGAGCGACCTAGTAGCGACCGAATCTGCCAAGGGGAACGAGCTCGTCAATTCCAGGAAATTTCGCGAGAAACTAATTGAGGGAAACATCCCAAACCTGTCGCTGCTGCATGAGACCTCGGGACCACCCGCGTTGGAATGGTCCGTCGTCAACTTTCGACGGCTCTATTCGCTTCCAGTACAGTACGTCACACTCAAGGTGCAGCACACCGGTGAACGGCTGCGCCTGCGGTCTCCATACCGCGAGCACTTGGCCCAAGCCTTCGCCCGCTACATCATGCGGGTTGGTTTGCCGCACTCAGCGGACGGGTTCAAGAATTACTCCCCGCCCAAATAGGGCTTGCTGGTTGACCACTTCTGCTCGCTTGGGAATGCCGGCGGCGGGCTGGCCGTCGTCAACACCGACGACGCCGACAACTTCTCCCGGCCCGTCCCCGCCTGAGCGCTGCACCCCGCCTGAGCGCTGCTCAGCTCACCCAGGACTTGACCTTCTCTATCAGGGCGAGTTGATCGGCGCCGACCGGGGTGACCTGCAGACGAGTGACGCCGGCCGCGGCATACGCCTCCACCCGCTCCCGGACCCAGCCCTCGTCGCCGACCATCGCAGTGGCGTCGAGGAAATCCCGGGGCACCGCAGCCATCGCCTCGTCCTTGCGGCCCGAAAGGTACAGGTCCTGGATCTGCTCAGCCTCTGCCTCATAGCCGTACTGGCGGAACAGGTTGTTGTAGAAGTTCTGGTCCCTCGAACCCATGCCTCCCACATACAACGCCACCATGAAACGGCCGCCGTCACGAATCTTGCGCGCCTGATGCTCATCGCAGATCGCGACCGAGCCGCCGGCCACGACCTCCAACGGACCCAGGGCCGGGTCACGCTTCGCCGTGCCCTTGGCGAGAGTGTCACTCCAAACCGACTCGGCCTTGTCCGGATGGAAGAACACCGGAATCCAACCGTCGGCAACCTCGGCGGTCGTCGCAACGTTTGCCGGACCGAGCGACGCTATATAGATAGGAATGTTCGAACGCTTCGGATGGTTGATCAGCTTGAGCGGCTTGCCCAAGCCCGTGCCCTGATCGGCGGGAAGCGGCAACTGGTAGCTCGGGCCGTCGTGAACCACGACCTCCCGGCGCCACACCTTGCGACAGATCTCGATCAGCTCCCGCTGCCGGCCGACCGGGCGGTCGTAGGGGACGCCGTGCCAGCCCTCGATCACCTGAGGGCCCGAGGCGCCGATGCCGAGGATGAAACGTCCGTCGGAGACGGCGTCGAGGCCCGCCGCGGTCATCGCCGTGAGAGTCGGCGTGCGTGAATAGATGGGCAGGATGCTCGACCCGAGCTCCATCGTCTCGGTCTTGGCCGCCAGATAACCGAGGATGCTGACCGCGTCGAAGCTGTAGAGCTCCGCCACCCAGCCGACGTCGATCCCGGCCCGCTCCAGGTCGGCGGCCTGGGCAGCCGCAGCCTTCGGATCGCCGGAATAGTTGAGTGTCATCGACAGCTTCATCTTCATCGCGCCTTTCTTATAGGGGGTTCTCTTCTTATACGGGTTGTTGCGTGCGGTTGGGGGGTGCGTGTGGTTGGGGTGTTGCGTGCGGTTGGGGTGTTGCGTGCGGTCGGGGGGTGCGTGCTCTCAGTGTGGGTCGCCGGGCTTGGTGACATCCAAGACGGCCACAGATATCTTCCGCTTTTCATCGGAAGTCAGATCTTCCTCCAGTCGCTGCTTCAACTCTTCTGGAGTCTTGGG
This sequence comes from Acidimicrobiales bacterium, assembly GCA_965116485.1. GTDB lineage: Bacteria > Actinomycetota > Acidimicrobiia > Acidimicrobiales > Aldehydirespiratoraceae > VXYK01. The sequence continues at coordinate 426,364 of OZ220692.1, read as the reverse complement.
GCTGTTGCCGTCTGGATGCGGCGTGATCGTCTTACCGAACCAGAGAACCAGGAAAATGCCGTACCCCGAAGTCTCCGGATCGGTCGCGTACTGGTTGATGAGCTGCGTTCGCAGCGCGCTCCATAGATCGCGCGACGTGTTCTTCTTGATCTCGATCGGGACGTTGAAGTTGGAGTAGCTGACGCGAATGTCGCCCCGGGTGCCAGCGGCATAGCTGCCTTCCGGCAGGAATTCGACTCCCGGAGGGAAACGTGGTTTCAGACTTGTGACCAGAGCGTCGCGACAAGAGTTCTCGGGTTTGGATTTCGTAATGCCCCCGTTTGGGTCCTCGTTCCAGAATTGACGCCAAGGGTTGCTGTTGGCGCCTCGCAATTCATCAGAGAACCCGTCAATCCGATCAAGGAGCAGAGCTGCCAAGTCCCCCGCGTTCGCAGGAGCCTGATTAGCGAGAGTGCGCTCAATCTCCTGGATGCTCGGATGGTGGTACGACGCGTCTCGACTAATGACTCGCTGGTTGTCCCGACTGTACGTGAGGTACTCGTGCCAAGGTTCCAACCGAGGATCACCAATCAGACCATCCAACGCATCGCCGGCTTCGTCGCCAGCCACCGAACCGAGATGGCCGATCAGTTCGTAGATCAACTCGGAAGCGGACACGTCCAAAGTGACCCAACCAGCGGGACGACTAGGGCCGAAGGAGCAGCCGAGCAATTCGATCAGCACTTTCGACGTCACAGGATCGAGCCCATCAGTCAAGATCGCCCGACGATGAGGCTGAACATCCGGGCGACGGCAGAGGAACTCCACCAGCTGCCTGACTCGCGACTCGTTTTTGCTCACGTACTCCTTGAGCTCCCCGAGTTGCTCAAGTCGCGCATCCTCAGACATCAAAGCACCTATTGCCAACCACCTGACTCGTTGAGCAACGGTCATACTCTTCGAAGCCAGCTTCTGATCGACCAACGCTTTGAGTTCCGTCTGGTCCGCGTGCTCGAACACCCGTTTCAGAAGGTGATCAAGCAATAGCAACTGCCGCGTTGAACCCCTCACTGGAAACGCCTTGAGCAGCTTCAGCCTGATGTCGTTCACCAGGTCGTCATGGTCTTCAAGGTCTTCGAGATCGTCGATACGGTCGAGTTCATCAAGCAGATACGTCCACTCGTCACCTGCACGGGCTGACGCGACGGCACACCGATACAAGACACCGAGAACCAGGTCTGGATACCGCAGGAGCCACCATTCGTACCAAGGGGGGCGAACGTTGTAGCCCAAAGGGTTGCAGAAGTGAATCGCGAGGGCTTTGCCTTTCTGCAGATCATCGAGACCGTCCAAATGCGACGGATCGGCATCGTGAAGCAACTCAAGGCTCGCTAACACCGGGTACGCCATCCACGATCGTTTCGATTCCGACCGCAAAGAAATCGTCAGGTCAACGTCAGTAACATCATCGCGTCGCACAGCACCGCGTAAGGCGACAACCACCGCTTCAACGAGACGCTCATCGCCGCCTAGGAACTCGCTGATCCGATCAACTGGTGCTGCATCTTCGTCAACATCAGTGACCAACCCGAGCGCTACTTGGGCCAAGGTGTCGAGGTTGTGCGGTGGGAACCGGTTCCCCCGCAGCTCGTCCTCATGCGAACGGATTTGCTTTGCCCAGTCCCTGCGGAGCTGCTCCTTCTCTTGGCGGTTTCGCGCGTCGATCTGGTCCATGCGTTGTTGCCATTCCGCCTTCTCGGCCCGCCAACGCTCATCAAGCTCCCGAGAAGTCGGCGAAACATTCCGTTCGCAAAGCTCAGCGAACAGCGGCTCCAGAATCCCGTCGCCACGAGTTCGCTCACGCATCAACTCAAGCGTCAGACCCTCGTTGATCAGCGGTTGCCCCAACACGGCGTGAGCTTGCTTGAGCAACCTCTCGGCGAGCGACGGTTCGTCCTCAGCAAGCTCAACCGCTTTGTCAAGGCATCGCAGCCCGAAGTCACGCGGAAGTTCGCTTCCATGCAATGCCTTGCATTGCCGATACGGGTAGTGACAATCAAGATCATCGGGCGGGCATCGTCTGAGCCAGATCAGGAACAACTCCATCTGGACATCGGGACGGGCCTCCAACCATTCTCGGACGAAGGTTGAAGGTTGCCACGATCCACCGGCCACCAGCGATGACCTCCCGGGGGAGTCAAGCCAGTCATACAAGCGCGACAGCTCGAGAGTCTCTCCAAAAACCTCGAGACCCCGCTTCAAGAGCTTCATGGGTAGGTGAGCGATGCCCAGCTCACTCAGCACCGGATTCAGACGAGGCGCTTCCTCTGCAAATGCGTCGAGCAATTCGGCGACATGTTGAGCAGAGGACATCTCCAAGAGCGCGTAATCCCAAAATTCGACGGAGTTACCACTAGCGTCGTGTCGACTATTACTTGGAAAGTACCGCCAAACCTCAGACGGTTTGACATGGGCTGGATAGAGGTGGCCCAACAAGGCCCCACGAAGCTCACCCTCAGGATCTGGAATCGTGCCATCACAGATCGAGTCCAGAAGCCCATTGAGCTTGCGAGCGCGGGTGTCGTCCGGGGTGGCAATGTGCGCATAAGCATCCAAAGCGGTTCGCTTCGCCTCTGAGGAACGGGAGGGATCATTCAGGATCGCCTCCAAATCCGGAAGCAGACCAGCAAGCGAATCCACAGATGACTCGTCGGCGACCGATAGAAGCGTGAGCACAAACACCATGACCCCGTCGTCGGGAGCTTCGGCACCGTTGCCCGCAAGCAACCTCTTGATCTCAGGCACCAGGTTGGGTGAAGCGAGCGACCTGAACGCTATTGCGGTCTCGTACCCGTATCCGGCAATCCCGGCTACCGACGTCGACGATGCAACACCTGTCAACGAGTGGAACAAGCGCTCCTTGTGCTCGGTGGTGAAATCCCCGATATCGCCGTACAAACCAACGCCCACAGGGTCCGCATCGATTACCCGTGCGCGCGCTTCAAGCGAATGTGCGGCAAGCCAAGCAGACAGACCACGCAGCACGGTCACCACTCGCCCGTCGCTCGAGCCAACCATCAACGACACGACTCTTCGAGCCGGTGTCCCTTCGTCGATTCGCTTTGCGAGATATCGGGCCCCCAAGAACTCCGCCACCTGCCGATGCTGTGGGCGAAGGGTTCCCTCAAATGCACCCGAGAACAACCGCGTCGCCAAAGCACTCCTGAAGGTCGCGTGAGACGAGCGGTCTCCCACATTCTCTACGGCAGTCAAGGAAGGGAACGCAGGTGTATCCGCTCTCGGAGCTATTGAGAAGCCCTCAAAGCCTCCCAGCAACAGCAGCGCGCACAGACGGCCCGCTGCGTCGAGAATCGTCTCCGTCGGCTGCGGCGGGACTCCGACAAGATGCTCCTCGTTTTCTTCAGCCGCCATTTTCCGGCAGGCCATCTCGAAGGTTGCCTTGCGACTATCAGGCCACTCGCCGCCGTGCTTCACCGCATCTGCAAGCAAGCGCAGCGTCAAGGGGTTGTCTAACAGTCCGTCGATCCCCCGAAGGCGCGCTTCGTCCACGAACGCTTGAGCCTCAACGGTGGTTGCGTCATGTTCGTGGATCCATGAACTCAACAACTCGACGATCGCATCCGAGCTGAGTGGATCGAGCCGAAGGGCAGCGATCTGTGAGTCCGGTGACACCTTCATCAGGCTCTGCCGGTCGTTGTGACCGAGCCAATCCGCTTCGCGGCACGAAATGCGGAATTGCGGTCGGCCGAGTTGATCAAGACGCTTACGGATCGCGTCCAACGGGACCCGCGAATCCGCTATCCCGGCACGCATCTCGTCAAGGCCGTCGATGAAGAGAACCTTGTCGCGCCATTCCGGATGCGTGTCCACTTCAAACGTCACGAAATCGCGCGCCCTGATCAACAGGGCGCTGTCACCAAGCGCCTCGCTCTCCCTGGCGAATTCTGTCGACTTCCCTGCGCCAGGATCTCCGAGCAGCACATAAGCGGGCACTAATCTGAACTCTCTGAGCGCCCTGGTCGGCCCAGTCTCGCCGACAAGGTCAGTCGAGAGCTCGGTACACGTACGCTCGACAATGTGCTTCTCGTCGCTCATGTCGCACTGAACCAATGATCGGCAGGCAAAGCCAAGAACTCGTGGAGGGGTACGCCAGATTCCCCAACTAGAACCGTCCTCTGAGGGTTGAATCGGCGCTCGAACTCCTTCAAACCAGACGGCTCGACACGGGGTTTTCCACTCTTGACCTCGATCGCCACAGAACGTGGACCTCGGCAGAGAACGAAATCCACCTCGTGGCCTCCGTCTCTCCAATACTTGACCACCGTGCTCGACGAGGCCGTATTGATAAGGTGCGCTCCCACCGCGCTCTCAACGAGACGACCCCAATACGTGGGATCAGCGCGACTGTCGTCGGGAGAGTATCCAGAGACCACGGACATCAAAGCTGTATTGAGGATATTCAGTTTCGGCGTCGAGGCTTTGGCAGAGACCAGGCGTTCGGTGTGCTTAGACAAACCGGTGACCAAGCCGGCCTTCAAGAGCAGATCCAGATACCGCGCCAGCGTCGTGGTGTTTCCGGCATCTTGAAGCTGACCGAGCATCTTGTTGTAAGACAGAACTTGGCCCGAATAAAGCGCAGCAACATCAAACAGGCGTTTCAGCAAGGCCGGCTTGTCGACTCGAGTCATCGACAACACATCGCGCTCAATGCTGGGGTCGACCAGTGCACCACGGACATAGGCGTGCCAGCGCTCCAAATCCTTCGTATAGCGCGCACCGCCCGGATAGCCACCAAAATAGAGGTACTGCTCCAGGTCGAACCCAAAAGCTGCTGACATCTCGGAGTACGACCAGTGCGTGAAGCGGATCGGCTCGAAACGTCCAGCGAGGCTTTCGTTCAAGCCCGCCTGCAAGGGCAACGGCGCCGAACCCAGAATCACCACATGCAACGGGCAGCCAGTAGCACGATCGGCATCCCAGAGACCCTTGACCGTGTCAGACCACTGGTTGATCTTCTGGAGCTCATCCAGCACAAGCACGAAACCCGGCTCCATCCATGCACTCCGTCGACAGTCCTCCCAGACCTCCACCAACCAGCGCGTGTCATGCGTGGAAGACGGACGTGCAAAGTCGATCTCTCTGCTCGCGGCGGGGGGACCTAGAAACGATGACGACTCGGGCTCATCGACTGCTTCGAATCGGTGTTGTTGGGGTATCGACGAAAGCGCTTGGCGTGCTGCCGTAGTCTTTCCCGACTGGCGCGGGCCAAAGACCGCGATCAACCGCTCCGGTGGCTCGGACAACCTCTCGATGAGGGTTGTGACGTGTGAGCGCCGAAAGTCGTTCATGTGTCAAGTATAGTTGATCACTTACGCTATTGAGTAAAATTACTCAGTGGCGTAAGTCGACCGGATGGCCGTCCTTGCGTGTGGTGGTCGACAGTACCCGGCGGCGATCTTGGAAATGACCTAAAATCCACTGTCACACCCTGTAGTTAGGTTAACGCCATGATCAACCACAGGGGCCGCCGGGGCGGGCCGACAGGGTCAGCAGTCCGAAGGAGCAGGCTGGGGAATCTATTGTCAGTGTTGGCGACAATAGTTCAGTGGCCGTACAGTCGCATTGTCGACCTGCATTCGGTGCCGGCGACCAACGCTCGGTGCCGCCAACAAGCCCTCGGCGCCGCCAACCGGCCCAACCCGCAAGCCCAACCCGCAAGCCCTCGGCGCCGCCGAACACGAACCAGGAGAACGAGACGTGCAGCAATACGGCGAATGGAAAGGAACCATCGGCAGGACCATCGCCGAATCCCAACCCTGGTTCAGCGAACCACCCCACCCCGGCGAAGGCGCGCCCAACGTCGTCATCGTGCTGCTCGACGACCTCGGCTTCGCGCAGCTCGGCTGCTACGGGTCCGACATCGACACCCCCAACATCGACGCCCTGGCCGCCAACGGCCTCCGCTACACCAACTTCCACGTCACCCCGCTGTGCTCACCGACCCGGGCCGCCCTGCTCACCGGACGCAACCACCACAGCGTCGGCATGCGGGCCGTCTCGAACTTCAACACCGGGTTCCCCAACATGACCGGGCACATCTCCAACCACGCCGCCACCCTCGCCGAAGTGCTCAACGACGAGGGCTACGCAACGTTCGCCGTGGGCAAATGGCACCTCGCCCCCATGGAACAGTGCAGCGCCGCCGGACCCTTCGACCAATGGCCCCTGCAGCGCGGCTTCGACCGCTTCTACGGGTTCCTCGAAGGCGAAACCGACCAGTTCAGCCCGTCGCTCACCTACGACAACCACGCCATCGACCCGCCGCGCACGCCCGAAGACGGATACCACCTCAGCGAAGACCTGATCGACCAGGCCATCGGGTTCGTACACGACACCAAGAGCGTGCGGCCCGACAGACCCTTCTTCCTGTACGTCGCCTTCGGCGCCACCCACGCCCCGCACCAGGCGCCCCCCGAATACCTCGACAAATACCGCGGCCGCTACGACGAAGGCTGGGACATGGTCCGGGCACGCTGGTTCGCCAACCAACTCGACATGGGAGTGATCCCACCGGGCACCGAACTCGCGCCGCGCAACCCCGGAGTCGAAGCCTGGGACGACCTCTCCACCAACCAACAGCTGCTGGCATGCCGCCTGCAGGAGGCCTTCGCAGCGTTCCTCGACCACACCGACGCTCAGATCGGGCGGCTCGTCGACGACCTCGCCGCGCTCGGCGAACTCGACAACACCATCATCATGGTGCTCGGCGACAACGGTGCGTCACAGGAGGGAGGGCCGTTCGGGGTGCTGCATGAGATGAAGTACTTCAACGGGATCCTCGAAACGCCCGACGAAGCAGTCGAACACCTCGACGAGATCGGCGGGCCGCACTCGCACAGCAACTATCCGTGGGGATGGGCCCAGGCCGGCAACACTCCGTTCAAGTGGTACAAGCAGAATACCCATGAAGGCGGGGTACACGTCCCCATGGTGCTGCACTGGCCGGCCGGTCTGGCCGCCAAGTCGGGCGGGCCGGGCGGGTCGGCGGCGGGGGGCGACGAGTCAGGCGGGTCCGTCGAATCGGCGGCGGGTTCGGCTGGCGGGACCGACGGGTCAGGCAGGTCGGGCGGGTCGGCGGCGGGTTCGGCTGGCGGGACCGGCGGGTCGGGCAGGTCGGGCGGGTCGGCGGCGGGGTCGGCGGCGGGGGGCGACGGGTCGGGCGGGTCGGCGGCGGGGGGCGTGCGGCGGCAGTTTCATCATGTCAACGACATCGCCGTCACCATCTATGACCTTATAGATGTGCAACCGCCCGCTGTGCGGCGAGGTCTTGAGCAGATCCCGGTCAGCGGGACGTCGTTCGCCTACACGTTCGGTGACACCTCCGCCCCGACCCGCAAGAAGATCCAGTACTTCGAGATGGGCGGGCACCGGGGACTCTGGTGCGACGGTTGGAAGGCCGTGACCCGCCACGAAGCCAAAGTACCGTTCGACGACGACACCTGGGAGCTGTACCACACCGACGCCGACCCGTCGGAATGCAACGACCTCGCCGCCGCCATGCCCGAGAAGCTCGCTGAGATGATCGCCCTGTGGTGGCAGGAGGCGGAGGTCCACGGCGTGCTTCCCCTCGACGAACGGATGCTCGAGCTCTTCGCCGTGCGCTTCCGCGACCGCTCGCCGCACCCCGCCGACCGGACCTACCGCTACTACCCGCCGATGTCGCCGTTGGGCAGCCAATCCGGCGCTCAGATCGCCGGACGCAGCTGGCGCCTCACCGCTACGGTCACGTGCGACGCCGGTTCTGGCGGGGTCCTGTTCGCCACCGGGACTGAGAACGCCGGCATCTCCGTCTTCATCGACGGCGGACACCTGGTGTTCGACTACAACGCCTTCGACGACCACACCATCGTCCGCTCGAACACTCCTGTCGGCCCGGGCGACCACAAGCTCGGGGTGGTGTTTCATAGGGGGCCGTCGCGGACCGCTCAAGCACGGCTGTTGATCGACGGTGAGGTTGTGGGCGAGGTTTCGATCCCCTGGGTGATGTCGACCATCTCCTCGGTGGGGCCCAGCGTGGCTTACGACGCCGGGTCGCCGGTCAGCCGGGCCTACAGCGACTCCAACCCCTTCACGGGCAAGTTGCACGACGTCGAGATCCAACTGCTGTCACGAGAGGACGTCGAAACGCTCCGCTCCAAAGCCCGCGCCGAACTCAGCCGCCAGTAATTCGGGCCGGGTTGCTCGGAGACGCTGGCTGGTCGGGTTGTTTGGCGGGCCGGGTTGTTTGGGTCGGTTTGGCGGGCCGAGTTGTGCGGGCCGAGCGCTCACCGGGCGGACCCGGTCCCCGGCAACGAGCCGAGCGCGCCGGGCACAGACGGCGGGTCGGCGACAGACGGCGGGACCGCGTTCTCGGATGGCCGGGGTCTTGGATGGCCGGGGTCTTGGATGGCCGGGGTTCTTGGGTGGCCCACGGCGGGAGCGTTGGTTCAGATCGGGATGATGTCGACTCGACGGGTGCTCGCCGCGACTAACGCTGCTAGATCGGCGGAGTCGGACGTGATGATCTGATCGCCATGATCGGCCAGGGCCGCGAGAGTCGCGTCGATCGCGTCCGTGCGACCGGACCGGCCGAGAAGCTCTCCGACCCGCTTGCCCAGCTGTTCATCGAGCGGGACCGTCTCGACAGCCTGCAACGCCTTCGCGAGACGCGCTTGTCGGCCCGAGCCGTCGCGCCATACCTGAGCGACTACCCCGCCATGAGTCATCGGAGGGCTCTCCTCTCGAAGGGCTGCTTTCAGCCGCCGCCACATCGCCCGATCATCACGTTCGAGCGCAACGAACGCCCCCGTGTCGAGGATGACGCTCATCTCGACGGGTCCGCACGTCGCTGGGCCGCTGCGGCATCTCTATCCAGCTGCGTCTGTTGAGCGATCTCCTCGTCGCTGATCACTCCGTGCTCGGTCTCGTACTCGGAGATCAGTTCGGCGAGCACGGCGAGGCGCTGATCCTTGATCCGCCGCTGGGCCATGGCTTCGCTCACCCACTCGCTCACGGATCGGGCGCGACCCTGGCTGACCGCCGCGTTCGCCTCTTCGAGATCGGCTTTGTCGACCGTGACCGTTACCCTCTGCTTCACTCGCTGGGATTGCATATGTTTAGCATACTCTCGTATTGACACTTGCATACTTGCCCCTGTTTGAATATCCGGACGGAACACTGTTCTGTTACAGACAGTATAGTGCAGTGTCATACCTTTTGAGTAGCTTGTGATCATGTTCAATTCGATGATCCAACAGACCAGAGCGGTGGTGGTCTCGGGCCTTTCGCGAGCGGAGTTGACCCGTGTGGTTGCACACGCTGGGCGAGCCAAGGCGGCACTGGATTCGTTGCAGGCGCGCTGCGCGACCGAGATCGAGGCGCTCGACGATGGCGGGGTGAACTCCAAGACGGTGTTGCGTGAAGCGGGGCGCATGTCAGCACGGAGTGCCAACACGGTCGCCAAGGCCGCTGCCGGGTTGAGACAGGCACTGTAGAGGCTGCGCCGCAAGCCCGGAGCGCTGTGAGATCCATCACATCGTTCCCTGGGAACACGGCGGGCGCACCGACATCGACAACATGTGCTTGGCCTGCTCGGCGTGCCACCACAACATCCACGACCGGGGCTACGTCGTCAACAAGACCAAGACCGGCTACAAGATCACCAACCCCAGCGACCCGCCCCGCGGCCCCTGAGCCCGGCCGGTGAGCACGGCCGGCGAACCGAACCCGGCGAACCACCACAGCCCAGGCGAACCAACGGCCAGCACAACCGGACCAATCAGACGGTTGAGACCACCGGCGACGAGGACTGGATCACAGGGCGAACCAACGGCCAGCACAACCGGACCAGTCAGACCCCACCTACAGACCGGTGAACCAACGGCAACCCCAGGCGAAACCAGCTACAGGCCCGGCGAGCCCAACCGGAGGGGGCGGCCGACTGTGGGAGGCAACCGCTAGGACGCGTCGGAGGATCAGATGGGTTCCATGAACTCGAGGCGGTTGCCGAGGGGGTCGAAGACGTGGACTCGGTGGTAGCCGTCGACTTCGTTGATGTCGGTGGTCTCGAGGTTGTGGGCTCGGCAGAGATTGACCAGTTCGGCGACATCGTCGACGATGAAGCCGACGTGGGCCTTGCGGGCCGGGCGGAACTCCTGCTCGACGCCGAGGTGCAGGTTGATGCTCGGACCCTCGAACCAGGCGCCACCACGGTTGGCCAGTTCCGGTGGTTTCGGTACCTCGGTCAGCCCGAGAACACCCGCATAGAACTCCCGGACCTGATCCTCGGCCCCCGGTGGCATGGCGAGCTGGACATGATCAATTGAGCTGACTCTGGGCATGGTTGCCTCCCTGATGCCTGGCCTGGCTATCGGCCTGGTACTTGCCTATCACCGGGGCCTGGCACTTGCCTATCGGGTGTAGGCGAGGTTGCGGGCGGCGGTCTCGCCCCAGTGGGGGTCGCCGGACCATGAGATCTTGTTGGCGTCGATCTGCTCCTGGGGATCGATTCGGCCCGAGGCGAGCATGACGAAAGTGCAGACGTCGGAGAACACCTCGACATCGGGGTCGGCGAGTTCGGTCACCCGGGCGGCACGGCCGTCGACACGGACCAGGATGTCACGGTCGACCGCACCACGGATCCTGAAGGCGATGCTCATCGAGTCGGGGAGGCCGATCTTCTTGCCGACGACGTAGCCGATCGAGTCGTCAACCTCCTGCAGAGCGGTCTCGGCAGGAAATCCGGAATCGTCGAGGGTCTCCCCAAGCGGGATTGCGATGTCACGAGCATGCACCCACATGTCGAACACGCGGACCTGCAGGAAACGGCCGTAGCTGAACAGGCCGGCAGGAGTGAACGCCGGGCGGTCCAGTACCTCCGGGCCCATGGCACGCAACTCATCAAGGCGGGTTGCGGTCGTCTCGGCGACGATCTGGGCGAACTCAGACCTGCTCGCATCCCGGGTACGGGCATCGAACTCGACGAACCGCTCGAAAGGCGGCGGGGCCGTGTCGGACGGCTCCCAACCGGTCATCCAATACTCCGCACCGATCGCGTGGTTGATCACTCCGGCCACATCCCAGTCCGGGCACAGGGACTGAACAGCCATCTGCTCGTCGCTCAATCGACCGACGAGGTCGTTGTAGTGCGCGAACAGGTCTTGGTGGGCGGCCAGAAAGTCATCGAAGGAGCTCATGGCACCGCAGAGTACCAGCGGGTTGCCAGCAAGAGAATCTGTCAGGCAAACTGACACTTATGAGCGACAGCGAAGTCAACACAATCAACGAGGCGCTCGACGCCCTGCTGGCCGAGCACGACCCGACCAAAGAGTCGTACCAGGAGTTCCGCGGTCACCAATTCGACGCGGGACTCGCCTGGGTCCATTTCCCGGTCGGCCACGGCGGACTGGCGGTCAGGCCGCAGCTGCAGCGCGACGTCAACCGGCGACTGGCCGAAGCCGGCGCTCGGGCCATGGACACCAGTCAGTTCTTCATGGCGCTGTCGGGCCCGACGATCCTCGCCCACGGCACCGAGGAGCAGAAGCGCCGATTCCTGCGTCCGATGTTCACCGGTGAAGAGAAATGGTGTCAGCTCTTCTCAGAACCGGGCGCCGGATCAGACTTCGCGGGACTCGCCACCAAAGCAGAACTCGACGGCGACGAATGGCTGGTCAACGGCCAGAAGGTCTGGAACACCATCGCCCACATCGCCGACAGGGGAATGCTCGTCACCCGCACCGATCCACAACTGCCCAAACACAAAGGCATGACCTACTTCGCGCTCGACATGCACGCCGAGGGCGTCGAAGTGCGCCCGCTCCGGCAGATAACCGGCGAGGCCGAGTTCAACGAGGTCTACATGACCGACGTGAAAGTGCCCGACTCCGACCGCATCGGCGAACGGGGCGAGGGCTGGCGAGTGTCGATCACCACACTGATGAACGAGCGCACCGTGATCGGCGGAGCAGGAGGCGGAGGGACCCCGCCGAGAGGCAGCGGCGCCATCGCCGAGTTGGTGAAAGTGTGGGACTCACTCCCCGACTACGAACGCACAGCCGCCCGCCGCGACGACCTGATGAAGCTCTGGAACCGGGCCGAAGTGCTGCGGCTCACCAACATGCGCGCCGCACAGAACGCCAAACGGGGTCAACCAGGCCCCGAAGGGTCCGTGGCCAAGCTCGCAGGAGCGGAGCTCAACAAGGAGATCTACAGCGAGGGCATCAACCTTGTCGGCATGGCCTCCCAGATCGACCTCGACTACACCTTCCGTCGGCCCACCACAGTCGTGATGCCCGGCGAGAGCGGCAGCCTCGGATACCTGTTCTTGAGGGCGCGGGCCAACTCGATCGAAGGCGGCACCTCGGAGATTCTCCGCAACATCATGGGTGAACAGATGCTCGGACTCCCCGGCGAACCCCGAGTCGACAAGAAGATCCCCTGGGCCGACGTTCCCAAGAACTGACCAAGCACCAGCCCGGGCAACCCAGGCACCAGCCGAACGAGCCGTCAGCCGTCGCCGAGCACACGACCCAGGCACCAACCAGGCAACCCAGGCACTAGCCGGGTGAGTCGTCGCCGAGCAGCTCGACCGTGGCGCGGTGGAGTTGACGCTTAATCTGCTGCAGGTTCGCTCCCGCAGTGGCGGCATGGGCGCGGCCGTAATCCGAAGCCGCATCCATGAGCTGATCAAGGCTCACCGCCTCGTTGACGAAACCTGCGGCGACCGCGTCGGGGCCGCCGTAACGACGGCCGGTGACCGCCGCTTCGCGAGCCGTCGAGTTCGTCATCAAGTTGCGGATCATCGACATGAAACCTCGAGGGAAGCTCATCTGCAGATGCACCTCGGGCCAACACACGAAACCCCGATCAGCGCGCATCACCGCATAGTCGTGGGCCAGGATCGCGAAAGCGCCCGCTCCGAAAGCGTGGCCGTTGACCGCAGCCACCGTCGGGGCCGGAAACGTCAGGAGACGCGACAGCACCTTCTGCACAGAGTTGGCGTATTCGACTATCTCAGAACGCGGGGCCTGCGCCATGTACTCCACGTCGAGCCCGTTGGAGTAGTGCTTCGCCGAACCGGTCGTGATCAAAGCAGCAGGCCCGCTGAGCGCCTGCTCCTCGGCCTCATCGAGCAGTCCGTTCATCGCATCGACCCAGGCGACGCTGGTGCGGTTCTCGCCGTCGCCGAAATCAATAATCAGCAGTTCGTTGTCACGGCTCAATGTCGGTGTTCCCACAGTTTCTCTCCAATTCAGACATTCCAATCAAGGCATGCGGACCACACCCCGACGGGTCTCCGTGAAAGCTAGTGCGTGTTGTAGGCGGCACACCCAAACGGCAAAGATCAACCAATGCGGCGACCAGCGATTGAACCGATGACCGACTCGCCGCCCAGTGGGAACTTCGCCTCGGCTCTGTGGTCGGTCACGTCGCGGCACGCATCGGCCCCGTTCCTGATCGAACCCGGTGCGACGACTGCGAAAACTTCAAAGATCTGGAGCTATGGCCAGATAGACGACCTGGCGGCGCGCTATGCGGAGGTCCTCAAAGCCCACGGCGCCGAACCTGGCCACCGGGTGCTCGTGCAGGTCCACAAGAGCGCCGAAGCGGTCGCTCTGTACTTGGCGTGTCTCCGTGCAGGAACCGTTCACGTACCCCTGAACCCGGCGTTCACCCCGGCCGAGCTCGAGCACTTCCTCAATGACGCCCAACCGAGCGTGGCCGTGCTCGATCCCAGTTCAGCGGCTGCCCAGACAGCAGCCTCCCGGCCGACCATGGGTCGCCGGCCGCGAATTCTCACCCTCGGCCCTGAGGGAGAAGGCACGCTCGTACAACAGGCCGACGCGCTCAACGTCCGTGCTGTCCAGGCTGACCAAGCCGTCCAGACCGACCACGCCGACCGAACCGACCGCGCTGGCCGGGCTGGGAGCGCCGACCGAACCGACCACGCCGACCGCGCTGGCTGGACTGGGAGCGCCGACCGAACCGACCACACCGACCGCGCTGGCTGGGGTGGGAGCGCCAACCGAACCGACCAAGCCGACCCGGCTGGGAGCGCTGGCTGGGGTGGGAGCGCGGCGATCGTTGAGCGTCGAGACGATGACCTCGCCGTGCTGCTCTACACCTCCGGAACCACCGGCCGACCGAAGGGCGCGGCGCTCAGCAACGCCAACCTGCGCCACAACGCCGTTGCCCTGCGCGACATATGGCGATTCAGCCGCAGCGACCACCTGCTTCACTGCCTGCCGATATTCCACACTCACGGACTGTTCGTCGCACTCCACTGCGCCATGCTCTCGGCGATCCCGGTGACCTTCCTTGCCAGATTCGACACTGAGCAAGTCCTCGACTCGCTTCAGGACGCAACCGTGATGATGGGGGTTCCCACGCACTACGGCCGACTGCTGGGCAGCCCGCGGTTGACCACAGGACTGGCCTTTGGGATCCGCCTGTTCACCTGCGGGTCGGCACCGCTGCGCGACTCGGTGTTCGATGAGTTCTCCGAACGCACCGGACACCGAATCTGCGAACGGTACGGCATGAGCGAAACGGGAATCATCACCTCCAATCCCTACGACGGCGAACGCTTGGCGGGCACCGTGGGCCATCCCCTGCCAGAGGTCGAACTGCGGGTGGTCGACTTGATCCACGATGAAGCAACCGACGATCAAGCAACCGACGATCAAGCGGCGCCAGTCGAACCCGGGGTCATCGGTGCGGTGGAGGTCCGCGGCCCACACGTGTTCTCGGGCTACTGGGACCGGAGCGACTGCGCCGCCGGCAATGCTCTGAGCGATGACGGTTGGTTCACAACCGGCGACCTCGGCAGCCTCGACGAGAGCGGTCGCCTGAGGTTGCACGGCCGAACCGGCGACCTGATCATCAGCGGGGGCGAGAACATCTACCCCAAGGAGATCGAAATAGTGCTCGACCAGGTGATCGGGATCCGCGAATCAGCGGTGATCGGACTACCCGATGAGGACCTCGGCGAAGCAGTCACCGCCGTCGTCGTGGTGGACCACGAGAGATTCGCTCTCGACGACTGCCGCACGGAACTCAGCAGGCGACTGAGCCGCCACAAGCACCCCAAGCAGATCCTGATCGTTCCAACGCTGCCCCGCAACGCCATGGGGAAAGTCCAAAAGAATGTCTTGCGTACACGGTACGAACAGCGTGAACAGCACCCAGGTCTGGACGGCCAGCTCTGACTAGCCGGATATGAGACTGCCCAGAGCCCAGACAGCAGCAACCAGGCCGACCACGATGAACACGACACTCCGAGCTACCGGGGCGCGCTCCAGATCACCCTCGCGATGCTGCCTCTCGGCCGGGCGTACCAGGGCCAAGAAGTTGCCGACCGCCATCGCACCGCCCAGAGCCAGAACGAGCCATATCAGGATGTCCTCACCGAGAAACACTTAGAGGCCCCGCAAACAGAGGAAGGATTTTCGAGCACGAACGGCTTGAGGTGCAGGCCCGAAGCCCGACCGGCCCGGCCCGTGGCCCGAACGGCCCGGCCCGTGGCCCGAACGGCCCGGTGAGCGCCGCGAACAAGAGCGACAAGCGCGGGAGATCGAGCGCGGCGAACCAGAAGCGGAAGACACTAGATCGCCCGGGTCTCCAGGTTCCTGAACGACGTCAACCGGGGCACGAAGTTGAGGTTCACCGTGCCGATCGGCCCATTGCGGTGTTTGGCGATGATCACTTCGGCCAGGCCTTCTGTCGTCTGATCGGAGGGGTTGTACACCTCGTCGCGGTACAGGAACAACACCACGTCGGCGTCCTGCTCGATCGATCCCGACTCGCGCAGATCAGACAGCACCGGACGCTTGTCCTGACGGCTCTCGAGGGTGCGCGACAGTTGGGAGACGCCGATCACCGGGCACTGGAGCTCCCGGGCCAGCACCTTCAACCCACGGCTGATCTCGGCCACCTCGACCTGCCGGTTCTCAGCGCGGGACCGACCGGTCATCAACTGGAGATAGTCGATCACCACCAACCCGAGGTCGCCGACGCTGCTCTTCAGCCGCCGCGCCTTCGAACGGATGTCCATTATCGTCGGATTCGGGTTGTCGTCGAGCCACAACGGCACGTTCTTGAGACGGTTGATCGTCGCCGTGATCCGCGGCCAATCATCCTGTTTGACCCGACCGTCGCTCATGACCTTGGAATCGATACGAGTCTCAGCGGACAGGATGCGCTGGCTGATCTCCATATGGCCCATCTCCAAGCTGAACACGAGGACAGGCCTCTGCTCGCGGATCGCAGCATGGCTCGCGATGTTGAGGATGAAGGAGGTCTTGCCCATCGCCGGGCGGGCGCCTACCACGATGAATGCGTTGGGCTGCAATCCCGACAACTTCTGGTCGAGATCAATGAATCCGGTCGGTGTGCCGATGATGCCCTTACCGGACTCGCTGCGGGCGACAAGTTGATCCAACGTCTCTTTGAGGAGCGCTTCGATCTTGCTCATCGAGTCGGTGTCTTGACCTTCGGCGATCTGGAACACCATGTTCTCAGCCTCATCAATGGCCGCGATCGCGTCATTGGGCTGGCTGTACCCGATCTCGGCGATCTCGCTCGCAACCCTGATCAGTTTTCTGAGCATGAAATGCTCGCGCACGATGCTCGCGTACTTCGCCGCATTCGACGAGGCCGGAGTGCTCATCTGCAGACGATGCAAACCCTCGAGACCGCCGACCGCTTCGGCCACTCCCGCACGCTCGAGTTCGACCGCGACCGTGACAGGGTCCACAGGATCGCCGGCGGCATACAGCGCAGCAATAGCGTCGTAGACATGGGCGTGCGCCGGCCGGTAGAACTGTTCAGCGCTGACAAGCTCGATCGAGTCCGCAATCGCATGACTCGAAAGCAGCATGGCACCGAGGAGCGACTCTTCAGCCTCAAGATTGTGGGGAGGCACACGGCTGTCATGCCGGGTGCTGGTTTGAGTCATCGCCATTGGTTCATTCCGGATCCGTTATCTGATTCGTTATCTGATTCGTTGCCTGTTCGTCATATGAGTCAACCGCAAAACTGGTCTGCATCCCCCGTGGGTGTCCAGGGGAAAATCCCTTTGTTCCTGGGGATTTATAGCTCTTCCGTTGGGGATTTCTGGAGTACTTCTCCACAACCGCGGGCGCACGCGTCCCAAACCGCGGGCAAACACTAGAAATCAAGCTGTTGTCACCCGATGGCGACAACCAACTCACTCCTCGACCACCTCCACGGTGACCGGGAACTCCACTTCCTCTTGAAGCTTGCAGTTCACCGTTGTTTGACCGAGCTCCTTCAGCGGAGCGCCGAGCACCAGGGTACGGCGGTCAATGACCACCCCGGCCTGGGCTTCAACAGCGTCGACGATGTCGGACGTGCCCACTGAGCCGAACAGGCGACCGCCCTCTCCGGCTCGGGCGGTCACGGTGATCACCATCGGAACCAACCGAGCAGCAATCTCCTCAGCCTCCGCCCGACTCTCGGCGTCACGCAGCACCGCTGCGCGGCGCATCGCCTCAGCCTGAGCCTCGATCCCCTTGGTCGCCTTCAAAGCCAGACCACGAGGTGACAGCATGTTGCGGAAATAGCCGTCCGCGACATCGCAGATCTCGCCCTTGCGACCGAGGCCGGCAACGTCCTGGCGAAGAACGACCCTCATGCCCTGCTCGATTCAGAAGCCGCGAGGCCGGCGTCGGCGGCATGCTCATCAGAGTGATCGGCCGAGAGATCCGCAGAGCGCTCAGCGTCGACGGCGTGATCAGCCTCTTCGTGAGCCGTGTCGCCGCCATCGTCGCTGGAAGCAGGCGGCGGACCGCTGGGCCGCGGCAGCGGACCGTCGGAACGGCTGACGCGTTCACGGTCACCCCGGCCGCCGCGCTGAGTCGTAACCCGATTGGCGTACGGCACAAGGGCCATTTCACGAGCAATCTTGATCGCGTCGGCGACCATCTTCTGCTGCTGCGTGTTGTTGCCCGTGACACGGCGAGCGCGAATCTTGGACCGCTCGGACAGGAACCGACGAAGCAGGCCGGCGTCCTTCCAATCGACGTACTCAATCTGCTCGGCGGTCAGGATCGAGACCTTCTTCTTGACCCTGCGGCCACTGTCCTTGGGTTTGACCCGTTTCTTTGCCTTGGCCATTCCTGCTCCAGTTCGGTTGCTTTCTGTCGTGTTCTTCTTGTCGTGTTCTTCTTTGTCGAGTTCGCTCCGTCGTCCATGGTCCTGCTGCCGGTGGTCCGAGCCAACCGGTGCTCAACCGCTGCTCGACGGCGAGCTAGAACGGCTCCTCATCGAGGTCGTAGGTCGGCTGCGGTTTGGCGCGTTCTGAAGCCTGCGACCGGGCGCCGCCGCCGCTCGGCCGTCCGCCGCCGCCACCGTCGCCGGCGCCTCGGAACTCGTTGCGGGTGATCTCAGCCGAAGCCCACTTGAGGCTCGGCGCCACGTCATCGGCGAGGATCTCCACCTTCGAACGGCGCTCGCCCTGCTGATTCTCCCAGCTTCGCTGCGTAAGCGTGCCGTAGATCACCACCCGCGCGCCCTTGGCGACCGAATCAGCAACATTCTCGGCAAGCTGCCGAAAGCAGGTCACGTCGAAGAACGAAACCTCGTCCTCGCCGTCGTTGCGCTTCTTGTTCCACGCCACGCCGAAGTTGGCGACAGCCATTCCGCTCTGCGTGAAGCGCAATTCTGGGTCGCGGGTCACGTTGCCCACGACAGTCACGGTGTTGTCGAATCCCATATTATTTCCTCCTGGTTGACCGGCTCAGGCCGGCGCCGCCTCCCCGAACAGACCGCGGCGAGCCGCCTCTGCATCCGGCAGACGAAAAAGTTTGTGGCGGACTATGTCGTCCGCTAGACGCAACTGACGTTCGGTGTTCGGAAGACCGGCCGAGGTGGTGACGATCTCCCACACCACATAGGTGCCTTCAAGCTTGTGCTGAATCTCATACGCAAACCGACGACGGCCCCAGTTGTCGGTGGACGCAATCCGGCCACCTTCGTCGACAACGAGACCCTCGACACGAGAGATCACCGCATCAATGCCACCATCATCGACATCAGAGTCGACAATGATCATCAATTCATAGGCTCGAGTAATGCCCACGAGCACTCACCTCCTACGGACCCGGTGTGACCGGGGCCCCACTGTTGGGGCAGGGGTCGCTGGTTGAAGTTGTTTCCATTCGGAGCTGCTTCCGTGGAAACGCACCTGGGGGAATCGCTGAAGGCTACCGGCACGAACCGCACGACCACACCTCGAATATCGCAACAACTGCATGGTCACATCATGGCGAGGGGGTGTGACAGCCACCCCCGGCAGCCGGACGCCGGCCAACCAACAGGCACCGATCCGCAAGACCGACACCGCACGACCGACACCGCACGACCGACACCGCAAGACCGACACCGCACGACCGACACCGCAAGACCGACACCGCAAGACCGACACCGCAAGACCGACACCGCAAGACCGACACCGCAAGACCGACACCGCAAGACCGACACCGCAAGACCGACACCGCAAGACCGACACCGCAAGACCGACACCGCAAGACCGACACCGCAAGACCGACACCGCAAGACCGACACCGATCCGGCGACACCGATACCAACCGTCACGACCGACACCGATCCGGCGACCGGATTACTGGCCGCCGTAGAGATGAAGCTCCGAGGCCTCTGCGTCAGACATGTGATAGCTCTCGTCATGGTTGGGGAACGCACCCGAACGCACATCAGCGGCATAGGCGGCAACCGCCGCCACCGACACCGACTTCACATCGGCGTAACGCCGCACGAACTTCGGCACGAAGCGGTCCTCGATGCCCAGAAGGTCGTGGTACACCAGCACCTGCCCGTCACAACGAGACCCGGCGCCGATCCCGATCGTCGGAATATCGACAGCGTCAGTGACCATCTCCGCAACCCGGTCCGGAACGCCCTCCAGAACCACAGCGTAACAGCCGGCATGAGCCAGAGACTTCGCCGCCTGCACCAGCTTGCGGGCATGTTCAGCCTGCTTGGCCTGCACCTTGAACCCGCCCATCCGATGAATCGACTGGGGCGTGAGGCCGATGTGTCCCATCACCGGGATCTCCGCGGCGATGATCCGGTCGATCATCGGCAACCGCTTGCGTCCGCCCTCGAGCTTGACCGAATGCGCTCCGGCGCGCACCAGCCGGGCCGCGTTCCGGACCGTCTCCTCCGGCGACACGTGATAGCTCATCCACGGCATGTCAGCCACGATGTGACAGTCCGGTTCAGCGCGGGCGACAGCCGCAGTGTGGTGGCACATGTCGTCGACGGTCACCTGAAGCGTGTCGTCGTAGCCGAGCACGACCATGGCGAGGCTGTCACCCACCAGAACTATGTCGGCGCCGGACTCCGAGGCGACCCGCGCGCCGGGGGCGTCGTAGGCGGTCACCATCACCAAGGGTTCACGGCCGGCACGGACTTTCGTGTGTGCAATCGCAGGGGCAGTGAGCTTGCCCATGTCTGACTCCTTTCCCGTCCAGCGCACTGTGACCAGGTAGGTCTGCGGCTGCCGGCGGTGGACTCAGACTAGCGGAACGGGCCGCCCAACTCCAAGCGGCAACCGCCAGAACCACCGCACCGGCCAGAACCACCACACCGGCCAGAACCACCGCACCGGCGAGGAACGCCGGAGATCATCCGCCCACTCCCTCAACCCCCTCGACCGGGCAACCCCCGACCGGACGGCTCCTCGTCAGATGGTTCCAGCCGCAGTCCGTACACACCTCAACCACATAACCGACCGACGGCTGCTTGCGTGCATTGAGACGGGTCATCTCCCTGTCGCTGGTCACACAGCGGCCGTGCCCCGGCAGACGCGGGCCGAACACATAAGTGACCTCGACCAGCCCGTCCGTCCCGCAGACCGGGCACGGCGACTCGAGGGGCCGTCCGCAGAACTCGGCGTTGCGGCGCAACTCCGGCTGGGCATCGCACAACTCAGAGACGCCCACCTTGCCCTCACGCCAAGCGGTCAGAGTCATCTCACGCATCAACCGGTAGTCGATGCCCGCATCGCCGCCGACGGCCTGAGTCAGTCCCATCTTCACGCTCAACACAGTAACCGTCCACGCATCGCGCGCGCACGGCGACAAGAATCAGCACCATGCTGATGCACGACACACGGACTCCCGCAGACCGCCCGATCGACCGTGTTGATCTCGGCCTGGGCGCGGAACCCGCACTAGACCGACGACTCATCGGACACGTCGCCGGGCGCCGCGTCCTGGAACTCGGATGCGGCCAAGGACACGCGTCCGTGGGGCTCGCGCTGCGGGGCGCGCGGGTCACCGCCATCGACGAAGACGTCCAACAACTGCGGGCCGCGCGGGAACTGGCGATCCATCACGAGACGACCGTCGAGTTCCACCAGACCCAACTCGCCGAACTGGCCTTCATGACCGCCGAGGGGATCGACCTGGCCATCTCGGTGACCTCGCTTTCTTATGTCGAGGACCTCGACCGTGTGATCCGGCAGGTCCACCGCGTCATCAAGCCCGGCGGACACCTGCTCATCTCGCTGCCGCACCCCGCAGCACTGTGCGCCGACCCGGACAACCCCGCTCTCACAGTCCGCTCCTGGACCGGCGACGGCGCGGTCAACGGACGATACATCCACACCGTCGAATCCATCGTGTCGTCGCTGTGCCGCGCCAAGTTCGTCGTCGACGCGCTGCTCGAACGCCACCTCGAAGACAGCCCGCTCCCCGCGACCCTGCTGACCCGCGCCCGCAAACCCTGAGCCGCGGTCCAAGAGCAGCCGAGGAGTCCTCCTCGAATATTTTTGTATTACAATATTCACGCGCGTTACAATACAGCCGTGTGGAAATCCATCGCTCTGCCTTCAAGCACGGTCTCGACGAGGCATCCATCCTCCACGCTCTCGACACGCCTTCAGCATCATTGATCTCAAACCCGATGCCGACCCACCCAAAGTGCTCCTTGTCGGACCGGACCGCAATGCAAACCTCATTGAAGTCATCTGGCTCGAACTTGACGAGGAGGAACTGGTGATCCACGCGATGCCGCTCCGGTCTGTCTTCTACGAACTGCTTCCCTCCGGAGAGGACTACCCATGACTGAACATCGCACCCGTAGTGGACTCAACCTCACCGATGCCGACACTGAAGCGCTCTCGGACGAAATCGAGTCAACCGACTATGACCTCGCTGCTCTCAAGAAGCGCCGACGAGGGCGGCCCAGAATCGGATCGGCGCCTGCCGAAGTCGTGCCCGTTCGGATCGACCCTGAATTGCGTTCCGCAATCGAAACGCGAGCCAAGGCCGATCACATCACCGCCAGTCAGATTATCCGCGACGCGCTGAGAGAATTCCTCCAGACCGCATGAACTGAAGTACGACAAACCGAACGCGGCGGGGCCGGCTACTTGTGGGGGCGGGTGGCCCACCAGCGGGTCAGACGAGCGGCGGCGACGTCGGCATCCAGAGGGCCTTCTGCGACGCGCAGATCGGCCAGCCAGTTCATCGCCTCACCGAGTTCGGGCCCCGGCTCGACACCGAGCATCTCGGCCACCTCCAAACCGTTGAAGAACGGTGCTGGATCATCCAGATCAGGCTCACGTTCACGCAGGTCGACGAGTTGAGCCGAGGCCGCAACCACATCTGTCACCGCAAGCCCATCGCCAGAACGCAACCCCGCCACAAACGCCAAAAGGTCCTCCACCGAACGACCGGCAGGGCTGGACCGGGCAAGCTCACGAAGCCGCCGATCCGAGAGCGCCGCCAGATCCCCCGCGGCCAACTCAGGGCCTTCACGCAACAACCAGCCAACCGCCCTCGCCAGCGCACCGGAGAACTTCAAAGCCCGCAGGTCCACCGCGTCGACCTGATCGACGCTGCCCACCCCCAAAGAAACGAACAGCGCTGCCCAGCGCAACGCGGCATCAGCCGACAGCGCCCGCAAGCGCGGCGCCGCCGACTCCCAGTCGTCACAACCGCCCACGACCGGCACCTGACGCCCGATCCCCGTGGCATCGATCAACCCCAGACCCGCAGCGGGATCGTCGAGCAGCAACAGCTTCTGCAGCTCATCGCGAATGCGCTCCGCCGAAACGATCTCCAGACGGTCGCGTTCAGCGGTCATCGCAGCCACCAGCTCAGGCGCCGGCGAAAGGCCACAACTCGCGCAGAACCGGGCCGCACGCAACATCCGCAACGGATCCTCCGACAGTGACACCTCGGGCTCGAGCGGCGTGCGCAACACGCCCGCGGCCAAATCGGCCTCACCCCCGAACGGGTCCACCAGCGAACGGTCGGCCATGTCGATCGCCATGGAGTTG
The DNA here is from genome assembly GCA_965116485.1 of Acidimicrobiales bacterium. GTDB lineage: Bacteria > Actinomycetota > Acidimicrobiia > Acidimicrobiales > Aldehydirespiratoraceae > VXYK01. The sequence goes on along the minus strand of OZ220692.1, from coordinate 402,999 downwards.
ACCGTGAAATCACGTCGAGCCAGATCATCGACAATGTCATCACCGAAAACCACGGTCGGTTTGCGGGACTCCTCAACGTAAGTCTCCGCCCGATGCGTGGTGATCTCATAGCTCTGAGATGCAATGACGCAGCCGATCGTGCCGAACCGCTCGCCCTGGGACCACAAGTCGTCAGCCAGCTCAGCGACCAAGGCCCGGATCGCATCGGGCCTCGCATCGGTGGTTGCGTCGAGATCCTGGCCTGAGTCGAAACGCCCGAGGAAGTAGTCCCGCACCACTCCCCCGACCAGAAAAAATCGATAACCGGCAGATTCAAACACCCGAGCCAACGGCTCCGCCCGGTTCAACACCGCCTCAAGCTCGTGGGTATAGCCGGCCACACAAAGACATTACCGGGCGCTGCCTGCTCAACCGAGAGCGACGTATCGTAACAATGACATGGCCCTCACCCAGCTCACTATCGGCGACGCCAGATTCCGCGCCGGACGCTGGCAGGGCCGCGCGGAACTGGCCACCCTCGTGCCGCTCAGCGCCGCCCAGACACTCGACCGACAGTCGCTGTCGGCGGCCCGCAGAATACTGCGAGACCAAGGATTCCAGGCAGTGGTGACCGCGGCGCTCGCCCCGCCCGAACGAGCTGCCTTCGAACTCGACGACTTCAGCGACCGCGAACACCTCCACCTGCTGCGCTACGACCTCGAACCCGGCTCTGCCGCCCCGCCGGCCGATGCCCCGGTGAGCGCCCGGACCGGTGGTCAACCCCGTGTTCAGCGCCTGCGACCCTGGCACCGTCCGCGCCCCCGAATCCGCCGCGGAACCAGCCGCGACTTCCACGACATACTCACCCTCGACGCACAATCTTTCGACGAATTCTGGCAATTCGACCGCGACGGCCTCGAAGACTCGATCACAGCCACACCGTCGAGCCGGTTGCGGGTCGTGCGCCGTCTCGACCTCGCAGACGCAGAACCGCCGGAATCCAGCGACCAGAGCAACCAGATCGTCGGCTACGCCCTGGCCGGGCACGCAGGCCGAACGGGATTCCTGCAAAGGCTCGCTGTCCACCCGGCCGTGCGCCGGCAGGGAATCGGGACGCTGCTGGTCGACGACACCCTCGCCTGGGCCCACCGACGCGGGGCGGAACTCCTCTGGGTCAACACCCAGAAACACAACAACAACGCCCTGCGGCTCTACCAGAAACTCGGGTTCACCCTCTGGGAGCACCCGCTCACGGTCATGTACCGCACGCTCACATGACCCTCCGCTCCGTACCCGCCGCACACACCGCACACACCGCCGCGCCCGTCGTCGTCGCCGTCGCAGCGGTCCTGGCGGCGTTGGCCCTGCTCACCGCACTCGTCGGCGTGAGCGCAATCACGAGCGCCGAGCCGGCCGCAGCCCAAACTGACGGAGAAATAGACCTCGTCGCCCAAACAGCCTTCGTCGGCGACGAACCCGCAACCATCGACCTTCGACTCACCGCCCCGGCCGGCACCAGAATCCGCATCCAGATCTACGAGGCCCTCACCACCCGAGCAGAGATCCACGCCAGCTACGACGGCATAACCGGGCGACCCTTCAGCGACTTCAACTGCAACATCGATCAACCCAAAGCCGACGGCCCCTGCCGAATCGACAGCACCGAAGACATCTTCAAAATCGAAATCCCGGACGAACAGATCGGCGAGATCCTACGCATCACCCAAGGGGCTCTGCCCGTCGTCATCACCCTCGAAGACGCCGCCGGCGACACCCTCGACACGCTCACCACCTACCTGCTCGTGCTCGACGAACCCCAAGAGCCCGTCTTCCACATCGCCTTCTTCGCCGACCTCAACGCACCGCTCGCCATCCAACCCGACCAGACGACCAGGCTCGACACCGACGACCTGCTTGCCCGCGCCCAACAAATCGCCGAACGCAGCGACATCCCCGTCACCGTGGCGATACAGCCCGAAACGCTGCAGGCGCTTGCCACCGAGCACAGCGAACAACTCGCAGAACTGGCCGAACTGCTCAGCGACCGGCCCGTCCTCAACGCACCCTGGGTCGAGCTCGACGAGGAAGGCTGGCGGCTCGCCGGCGACACCGCCATGATCGCCGAGCAGTACAGCCACGGCGCCGGCGTAATCGCCGAAACGCTCGGACGCGAACCGACGAGCATCTCCATCCTCGACACCACCGCCACCCCCGAGACGCTGGCCCTGCTGCGCAGCCTCGGCACCGAAGCAGTCATCGTCGAACCCAACCAGGTCATCCGCAACACCGGATCGTCAGACGAACTCGCTCCGCTGCCGGTCAGAGACTCCAACGGCGCAACCACACCCGCCCTCGCCAGAGACACAGTCCTGCGCCGAGCAACCAGCCCCGCCGACCCTGAGCTCGCAGGCCACCGCGCGCTGGCTGAAATCGCGGTCGAAGCCGCCGACGCCACCGTCGACAAGGCGATCATGTTCAGGTTCACCGGTTTGAGACCGGCGATGCTCGACGTGCTCGTCAACGGCGTCAACCAACGCAGCAACCTCCAGGTGGCGTCGCTGTCGGAGGCGCTCAGTGTGCCCGTCGCCCGCAACACGGCCGGTCAACCGATCCAAACCCGGTTGCAGCCTCCCCCGGCGCCCGACCTGACTCAACGCTCCGCCGACATCGCCGTCACCCGAGGAACCGTCGACGCCTACGCCTCGATGATCGCCCCCGCGCGCACCCCGATCACCGCTCTGCAAAACCTCATCCGGGCGGCCGCCGCCGACAGCCTCAGCGACGAACAGAGCTCCGCATACACGAGCAGTGTGTTCGACGCGGTGCTCACCGGCACGGCCGGCATCACTGTCGAACCGGCAGAACGCATCACCTTGACGGACCGGCGGGCCGACCTGCGGATCACGATCCGCAACGGACAACCGCTGCCGATCACCGTCGACCTGCTGTTCAGCGCAGAAAAACTGCGCTTTGTGGACGGGGAGCGGTCCACCCGGACCCTGGTTCCGGGCGACAACGAGATCGCTGTGCGCGTCGAGACGCTCACCTCCGGAGACGCCCGCGTCACGGTCGCCATCACCTCCCCCGGAGGGCAGCTCGAACTTCACGAGGGGATCATCGACATCCGCTCCACGGCGATCTCCGGTCTGGGCCTGGTGATCTCCGTGATCGCCCTCATCGTGCTCGGCGGATGGTGGGTCCGAACGATCCGGCGCGTACGCCGCAACCGTGCCGCTGCTACGGTCCCACCCACCGACACCGACGACGACCCGGACCCAACCGCAGACCCACACACCGAACCAGACCCGGACCCGCACCCACAACCGGACCCGGATCAACAACCGACACAGACCCAACCACACCGAAAAACTCAACCCCACAAGAACCAGGAGGAACCGTGACCGTTCGTATCGTCACCGACAGTGCTTGTGACCTTCGCGGCGACGAGGTCGACGACCTCGGCATCGAAGTCGTGCCCCTGTCGATTCGCTTCGGCGAAACCGAATACATCGACCGCGAGGAACTCACCGTCGATGAGTTCTACCGCAAGTTGGCCACCGCCGACACGCTCCCCGAAACCGCCGCGCCCGCTCCGGGACGGTTCGACCAGGCCTTTCGCCGCCAACTCGACGCCGGAGCTTCGGGAATCGTCTGCATCAACATCTCCGCAGCCCTCTCAGCCACGATGCAGTCCGCCAAAACCGCTGCCAACGGGATCAGCGGCGGCGACATCCGAGTGGTCGACAGCCGCTCGATCACGGTGGGGCTCGGATCGATCGTGATCGAGGCCGCCAAGATGGCCGCCAACGGAGCGACAACCGACCAGATCGAAGCCGCGGTGGGCAACCTCAGCGCCCGCACACACATCTTCGGAGCGCTCGACACGCTCGAGAACCTAAAAAAGGGCGGACGGATCGGAGGAGCGCAGGCCCTGGTCGGGTCGATGCTGTCGATCAAACCGATCCTCGACCTGTCGAGCGGCGAAGTCGAAGAAGCGGGTAAAGCCCGCACCCGCAAGAAGGCGCTCGCCTGGCTCCGCGACAAACTCGCCGAATACAACGAACCCGAGAGCGTCGCCATCATGCACGGACAGGCCCCCGACCTCGACGAATTCCTGTCGATGGTCGACGGGATCATCGACATCGGAGCGGCCCGGGTCGAGTTGATCGGCCCGGTCGTCGGCACCCACGGCGGCCCCGGCGTCATCGGATTCGCCCTGCAAACCTGACCCGCCCCCGATGCCCTGCCGGTCCTAGTTGTCTGTTGTGATTGTGAACGATGTTTGTAGGGTGCCGAGTTGGTTGCCGCCTCGGCTTCTTTCGGAGTAGGCGGTGGCGGTGAGGGTGTAGTCGCCGGGGGGCAGGGCCCGGCCGTAGAGTTTCGATGCGGCGCCTTGGTAGGTGTCGCCGTGCAGCGAGTAGGGGGCGTAGCTCTCGGTTCTGGTGACTGTTGTGGGACCGGCGAGCTCCAACAGCACGCTGCCCACGGCTGCGTCGGTGTCGGTGTCGGCGCGGATGGCGTAGCTGCCGCCGTCGGGGTCGGCGAGCGCGACGCTGCCGCCGTCTGCGAGCGCTGTCAGTACTGTCTGGTCTGAGGCGTCGACCAGTGTGAACCCTGTGAGCGGACCGGGATCCGGGCCGCTGTCACGCAGCAGCGGACCCCCCTTGGGCGAGTCCGTGCCGCCGGTGTCGCCGGAGCCGGGCAGCCCCAGCCCCGTGTCTATGAAAACCCCCCGACGGTCCGGGCCGCGGGTGCCGCGGGTGCCGACAGTGTGAGTGACCGGGGCGGTGAACTCGCCGGGCAGCGCAGACCCCGACCGCGAAACCCCTGTCGACACGATGATGCTCACCGCCCGCAGAGCGAACTCGTAAGTGCCCGCCTCCAACGGACTGTGAGGCGTCAACGGCCCCTCGTCGGCGGCGCCTTCGAAAACCCCGGTGTGGGTCACGAACTCCCAGTCGTCACCAGACCCGCCGGGTTCGCGCATGAACACGTCGTAACGGACCCTCGAAGCATGACGGGGCACATCCACATTGTCCCAGTCGAACACGGTCTCGCCCTCAACGCTGGTCGACACCGAGAAGTTCTCCGGCACGCCCGGCACCGGACGATCATCATCCACAACAGTTATGAACACGTCATCAGGGTCATGCACACCAGGATTGCCGGTGACCCAGCCCCTCAACGTCTGGCGCCGGTCACCGGTGAAACTGTTGTTGTCAACCGCGGTGACGCGAACACAACACCCGGTGAAGCGGCCCGCGGGGATCACCACAGAAACCCCGAGCCTCGTCAACGAAGCCCCCTGGCCTGTGACCTCCAGGGTCGTGAACCTGCTCCTAGTAAACACCTCCACCGTCGTGTCACGAGCCGAGACCTTGGACAAGACAACACCGACACTAACCCGGCCCCCGTCCTCAGAGATGCTGTCCCCCTCAGGCAGCCAGAACCGCGCCTTGGACGCCATCTCCACCCGATACACCCGCGACGTCACACCATCCTGAGCCGTCACCTCCACAGTCAACACCTGCGGATCCAAAGACAAGGGAATCTCCACTATGCCGTTGCTGTCCACCACCCCGTTGTTCTTGAACACCACGCTCTGCCCAAGATAAGACCCGACACGCAACCCCCCCTCAAACGCGAACGGGTCAGCGAAACCCAGATACTCCAACCTGTCCGGTCGAAACCCCGGCTCAAGAGACCCATTGACCAACGACAAAGAAGCCAACTCCGCGCAACCCAACCTCACACTGTGGATCTTGTCTGTACCAGCATCAGCGAGCCAGAACGTGCCCCCGTCAGACCAGACACCGGTCAAATGCACAGAGCCGAGATCGGGTCTCACCCGGGGGATTTCCAAACAGGGAACCCGCTGCTTGTCCGACATGCTATACGCGTAGACCTTCCGGTCCGTCTGATCGACGACCCACACGAACTTGCCGTCGGACCAGATGTCCTGTGGGTTGGCGTTGCCCGCAGCGCGCAGCGTGTTGAAATCCTGCGACGGGACCCGCTGCCTCGTCGCCATGCTATAGGCATACAGCTTGTCGTCGGTGGCGTCTGAGACCCACATGAACTCGCCGTCAGACCAGACGCCCAAGGGATCGTCGTTGCCGGCAGCGTCCAGCGTGTTGAAATCCTCAGACGGAACCCGCTGCTTCGTCGCCATGCTATAGGCATAGAGCTTCTTGTCGGCGTTGTCTGAGACCCACATGAACTCGCCGTCAGACCAGATCCCTTGGGGGCTGTCGTTGCCGGCGGCACCCAGCGTGTTGAAATCCTGCGACGAAACCCGCTGCCTCGTCGACATGCCATAGGCATAGAGCTTGTTGTCGGACCAGTCCGCGACCCACATGAACTCGCCGTCAGACCAGATCCCTCCGAGATCGTTGTTGTTGGCAGCGAGCAGCGAGTCGAAATCCTCGCCCGCCGACTGGGCCCCAGACGGAACCGCAAGAACAGGCAACAACGCCGCCAACAACGCCACCACCAACACAAGCAGCGGCAACCTACCAAAAACAGAACCACCCCCGCGGCCCCGGCCAGTCCCTGTCAGCCCAAAGACCGACGACCGCTGACGGGTGGAGCTACCAAGCCCCCCCCCCTGTGCTCACTGCCTCGTCCATACACGCGAGCATAGACAACAAAAACCCCCACCACAAACCGCTCAACCCCCAACACCCCCACAAGCTCACCGTCGCAGCCACCATCGGCAAACGGCTCCTCACCATACCCGGCCGCGTCGTCAACCACGCCGGCCGACACATCCCGCCCATGCCCCGCGACTGGCCCTGGGCCACAACATTCACCCGAGCCCTAAAACACCTACGCAACCTGCCTCAGCTCATCTAAACCCCGGCCCCCGGGACACGGCGCCTCCCAGCACACACCCAAACGCCACCAACCCGCCCCCAACCCCTAACACCAGCCCCAACACGCCCAACCACGCTCCCGCACCCCGCACCAGCCCAACACCAACCCACAACTCCCAAACAAACCACCAAAGCCGGCCCAACGGTGGATTCAGGCTAAGCCGACGCATCGACCCGTACTAGGGTCGGTGGTACCGCTTCATGGACGACTCGACCCTTATCCAGGCCGCCCAACGGGGAGACCGGCAGGCCCTCGACCAGCTACTGCGCAACCACCAGGGCCGCATCCACGCAGTCTGTAGACCGATAGCCGGCAACGACGCCGATGCACTCGACGCCACCCAGGAAGCACTCATCGCCGTCGTCAAAGGACTCCCGCGCTTCGACGGGCGCTCCAAATTCTCAACCTGGGTCTACCGGATCGCCACCAACGCCTGCATCGACGAACTCCGCCGCCGGCAGCGACAACCCACACCCGGCCTGCCCGAATACGAACAAGCCGACCCGTCCCCGATGGCTGCCGGCGCGCCCCGAGACCCCGCCGAAACGGTCACCGCACGCATAGACGTCAACCGCGGACTCGAACAGCTGCCCCAGAAGTTCCGAGCCGCGGTTGTTCTGCGCGACATCGCAGGCCTCAACTACGACGAAATCTCCGAAGTGCTCGACATCGCGCCCGGGACGGTCCGCTCGCGGATCGCCCGCGGGCGGCGGCAGTTGATCGATCTCATGAATCCCGGCAATGCAAGGAACCAGCCCGACCCCGAGAATCGTCACAACAGATACGCCAATGAATGATCCAACCTTTTCCGACGACGAGCTCATTTCGTCCTACATCGACGGTGAAGCGACCCTCGACGAGGTCGCCCGCGTCGAAGCCGACCCGGCGCTGTTGGCACGCTCCCAAGAATTCCAGGCCGCCAAGGACCTGCTGTCCGCCCCCGTGCAGCCGCTGCCCGAAAGCGACGTCGACCGGCTCATCGACAACGCCCTCGCACAGAGCGCCACGAGCGGCCAGGTAACCGATCTGGCAGCAGCAAGAGGCCGTCGTTCGTTCAGCATCGCGAGACTGGGCAATCCCCAACGGCTGGCAACCATCGCCGCAACCCTCGTGCTCCTCGCCGGTGTGGTCGGCGCGATGATCGCTCTCAACCCGGACTCCGACGACGATACGTTCGCGACCATCTCCACGGACAGCGCTGAAATGGCTGACGACGGCGACGACATGGGCCCAGCGGACATGGGATTCGGAGACGACATGGCCGACGACGGCGACATGGCCGAGGAGATGTTTGATTCGGGAGACGACATGGCCGAATCCGATGAAATGTTCACCGGTGAGGACTACCCCGCCGACGACATGGCCGACATGGCCGACATGGCCGACATGGCCGACATGGACGACTCCCCGGACTCCGAGCAGGGCGTTTCGGACGAAACCATCGAAACCGGAGAGGCGAGTCCTGCTGAACGCATGAGCTACCGCCCCCTCGACCTGGAGATCGCGGAACGCTACGAAACCCTCGACGCGCTTGTCGACCACACCACACAACAATGGCGTGAGCTGGTCGCCGCCGGAGCGACCGCTGTCCCCCAGGTCGCAGCGGAGCGGGGAATCGCCGAACAGGCCCTCGCAGATGTTCCCTGCGGACAGATCCTCCACGCCCACATCGACACCCTGGACCACAGCGCCGGCAGCGGCGGTGTCAGCGTGGGCGAAACCACAATCGCCGGCTCACCGACCACGGTCGTCGTGGTCGAACTCTCCATCGACACCGCCGCAGTGCTCACGGCCGCAGTGCTCACCGCCGCAGTGCTCACCGCCGACGAACCCGACTGCACCATCGTCCAGCTCGCAACCCTCAGTCCCTGAAGCACGGGACTAACGAGCAGATTCAGCTTCAACAAATCCTGCAGCAGTGAAATCACCATCGAACGCGAGCGCCTCAGAAATGCGTTCGCGACGCATGATTTCAAAGCTCGTCGCATCCACATACGAGTAGTTGCGCTCATCACGGTTTCGCAGCCATGCCCAAGCGCGTTCATCGATCGTGTCGTTCACCAACGCCACAGACACCCGGTTAGAACGACCCACCAGGTCCAAAAACCTGACCGCCGCTTCATGCCCTGCCCGCCGACGCAACCAAGTCCACGTCTCGCCGAGCACCAGATTGGACGTCCGCAAGGGACCCTGGTTCTGCTGCCACAGCAGTACCGCCTCAGCGTGCCGATGATCTCGAGCCACCTGAAGCCCAACCCAGAACGAGGTATCGACGAACCTCACCGTTCCAGCCCGTAGATCACCGCATCAATATCGGCGTCCGGTTCGATGTCGAGGCTGCCAACCAACTCGTCAACGGGATCTCCCAAGGTCTCGAGTTGCGCACCCAACAGGGCACGCACCGCTTCCCGAACCAGCGCCGAACGGGAGGTATTCTGTCGCGCAGCCTCAACCGAAAGAGCTGCGTCGATCTCTTCTTCGAGGTACAGTTGTATACGCCGCATCCATAGAGTATACATCACTTGCGGCATTAGCGGCAACCAACCGCTGACACGCATCAAGGTCAGCAGGGCCAAATTACAAGCGTGAAATACTGATTGACTTAGAGGCCCCGCAAATAGGCAGAGGATTTCCGAGTGCGAACGGCTTGATTTGCGGGGCCGTGGCCCGCTCGGGCCACGGCCTCGCTATCTGAGTCTTCTTGGACATGAGAATCTGTGACCTGTCCGCTCGGCCTCTTATGCTGAGAGCCACAACCACGACCAGAGGGGAGTCCGAGATGTCCAAAGTTGCGATGGTGGCCACATTCACCTGCGCAGAAGGCAAGAACGAAGAGATGGACGCCGCACTGGCGGCCCAGGTCGCGGCCGCGGCCGACCTCGAAGGCGTGGAGGTGTACTCGTACCATCGCGGCGAGGGCAGCAACTACTCGTTCTTCGCTCTGTTCACGTCGATGGAATCGGTGCAAGCGCACGGCGAGGCCGACTCGCTCAAAGAGGTCATGCCCGAGTTCATGAGCCTGCTCGCCGGCCCGCCGCAGATGTCGATGTACTCCCCCGTCGCCGCCGCCGGCCTCGACCTCTGAGCACCCACTCGTCCTGCTCGGCAGGCGGCAGGGGCACGCTGTCCCGTCGATCAGTCGGGGTCGAGAACCTCGATCTCAGCTACGGCAATATCCGGCCATTTCTGGTCGCAGGCAACGATCTTGCACCCGTGAACCACGCCCGCGGCCACGACAAGCGCATCAACCATAGGAAAGCTCCGGCTGCCGTGGGCGGCACGCAGCGCTCTCGCCTGGTCGGCAACATCATCGGTTACAGGATCGGTTCTGAAACCCAGATGGTCCAACAATGCATTTGCCGGGTCCAGCTGCTGCAGACGGCTGGGATGAATCAGCGCCTCAGCTCTGGTCACATTCAAGATCGCGACCCCATCGGCGGTGAGACAACGACGGATGGCCGCCCGATGAAACGGGTGCTCGGGATTGAGCACTGCTATCGCAACGTTTGCGTCGACGACAACTGTCATCGCTCCTGGGCCTCGAGGCGCTCATTTGCCAGCCAGTCGTCGGGCCAGTCGATCGCCAGGGCTTCCGCTCGGGCACAAGCCTCCTCAAGGCGAGCCTCAAGGATCTCCTCTCGATGATCCGCCATGAAACCCCTGATGGCCTGCTGGGTCAACTGTGACAAGTTCAAGCCAACACGACGGCTCAGTTCATCAAGCTCCGCCGGCAGATAGATCGTTCGATTCGGCATACGCATATCCTATCGCATATTCTACGTATATAGCGCCGATCTGCATATGGTGCTTGAAATATTGCGCTGCCGCTAGGCTTCGGAGCCATGAGCGACGAGACCGCGCCGGTTGAGAACGACTGGATTTCCGGCGTCGTCGACGCAATCGTCGACAATGTCGACAGGGTCCGCGCCCACGGCACCGAGAACGCGATCCGGCTCGTACGAGCGATCGTCTACGGCTTGGTGGCGCTGGTCTTCACCGCCGCGGCGGTCACTCTGCTGGTCATCATCGGGGTCCGCCTAGCCGACGCCTACCTGCCCATCGGCTCCGGAGTGGGCGACGCAACCTGGGCCGCCCACCTCTTCATCGGCGGTCTGCTGGCGATCCCCGGGTTCGGGTTCTGGCTCAACCGCAAGACCGAGGGGACGCGCCTGGTCACCATGGCGCTGGTCCTCGACGCCGTGATCGTCACGGCGATCGTCTGCTACGGCATCATCGACTCGTTCGCGTGACCACAGGACCGACCAGTGCATGCACTGCGGCAACGCACTCAGACAACGCACCAACACAACGCCTAAGGCACCGCCCAAGACATTGCACTAGGACCATCGACCAGGACAATGCGCCGGCAAACAGCGCTAGGAGAAGGAATGCCCGAAACCCATGAAGTGATCATCATCGGCTCCGGCCCGGCCGGGCTCACCGCCGCCCTCTACACCGCTCGTGCCAACCTCTCCCCGCTCCTGCTCGAAGGGGAGCCCAGCAGCACCAGCGACCAACCGGGCGGGCAGCTCATGCTCACCACCGACGTCGAGAACTACCCCGGTTTCCCCGACGGGATCATGGGTCCCGAGTTGATGGTCAACTTCCGGGCCCAAGCGCACCGATTCGGGGCCCGGATCGAAACCGTCAAAGCCACCCGGGTCGACCTCTCCGAACGCCCGTTCAAGGTCTGGGTCGGCGACCCGGAAGCTCCGGAGCCGACCTATCAGGGCGACTGCCTGATCGTCTCGACCGGCGCTCAGTCGCTGATGCTCGGCCTCGACCGTGAGATCGAGCTGGTCGGGCACGGCCTCTCAACCTGTGCAACATGCGACGGGTTCTTCTTCCGCGACCAGGAGATCGCCGTGGTCGGCGGCGGCGACTCGGCCATCGAGGAGGCCACCTTCCTGACCCGGTTCGCGAGCAAAGTGTCGATCATCCACCGGCGCGGCGCCCTGCGGGCCTCCAAGATCATGCAGCAACGCGCCTTCGACAACCCCAAGATCGAGTTCATCTGGGACACCGTCGTCACCGACTACCTCGGCGAGGACTCCATCAGCGGGCTGCGGCTGCGCAACGTGAAGACCGACGAGAGTTACGACCTGCCGGTCACCGGGGTCTTCATTGCGATCGGGCACCGGCCCAACACCGATATTTTCGCCGGCCAACTCGAGATGAAGGACAACGGCTACCTGGTGACCCAGCCCGACTGTTCACGCACCGATATTGAGGGTGTGTTCGCATGCGGCGACGTGCAGGACGACGTCTATCGACAGGCTGTCACCGCGGCCGGGTCCGGGTGCATGGCCGCGCTCGACGCCGAGCGTTGGCTTGAGGCGCAACACAGCTAGAGTCAGCATCACGCCGACAAATTGCCGACAAATTGCCGACAGAATGCCGACTAGAAGAGGATCAACCATGGCCGGAACCCTTGGAACCATCGACGACAACACCTTCGACGAAGAGATCGGCAGCGCCACCACTCCCGTTCTGGTCGACTTCTGGGCCGAGTGGTGCGGACCATGCAAAATGATCGCCCCGATCCTCGAAGAAATAGCTGATGAGCAGGGTGATTCTCTCAAGATTCTCAAACTCAACGTCGACGACGCCCCACAGGTCGCTCAACGGTTCGGTGTGATGAGCATCCCCACCCTCATCCTCTTCAAGGACGGTGAAGAAGCAAAGCGCATCGTCGGCGCAAAGCCGAAAGCTGCTCTGCTCGCCGACGTAACCCCGTTCCTGTAAGCGGCCCTGTGCGCTCTCAAGCCGGATGAACCCGCCCGGGCTTCCTCTTCGGCGCGGTGACACCGGAGCGGGGGTGAGAGACCTGCATCGTCGACTGGCCTCGGCAGGTTTCACCGACGTCGGAGACCTCGATGTGTTCGACGGGACCACCGAGCAGGCGCTGCGTGAGTTCCAGGCCGCGCGTCGGCTGGTAGAGGACGGGATCTGTGCCCAACAGACATGGGCTGCTCTGGTCGAGGCCCACTTCCGGCTCGGTGACCGGATGCTCTATCTCCGTTCACCGATGACCCGAGGTGACGACGTGGCGGACCTGCAGTTGCGGCTCGGGGGTCTCGGATTCGACGCCGGATGGCTCGACGGCATATTCGGACCCGACACCGAAGCCGCCGTAAGGGATTTTCAACACAACCAGGGCCTCAACGCCGACGGCACGGTCGGCCGTACCACCGTCGCCGCGCTCGACCGCCTCGCCGGCCGCCAGGTCGGAGACAAGACGATCGCAGAGGTACACCAGACAGAGACACTGCGGAAACACGCCGGCGTCGAGGGACGGCGCATTCTGCTCGGTGAGACGGGAGGCCTGCCCGCAGTCGTGAATTCACTGGCCCGGTTGCTGCAACTCGACGGCGCGACGGTTCTCACCCTGCACCACCCCGATCTCTCCTCACACGCCCAGATCGCCAATGGCTGGGGAGGAGACGCCTACCTCGGCATCACGCTGGCCGCCGATGAATTTCGAGTCGCCTACTTCCAGACCGAGGGCTTCACCTCCAACGGAGGTCGGCTGCTGGCACAACAGTGTACTGCCAAGATCGGTTCTGTTCTCGACAGCGACATCCCCGCGACCGGAATGCGCCTGCCAATCCTCCGCGAGACCCGGATGACCGCGGTGTGGTGTCGGGTCGGGCCGGGACCGGTGGTCGTTGAGCGGGCCGGGGCTATCGCGAGAGCGCTGAGGGATGCCGTGACCACTTGGTGTGACAGTCCCCACCCAGAGTGACTTTTCGGTCCCCTTGTCTACCTTTGTCACCTATTGTCAGTTAGCGTGACAATAGGTGACGCTACTGGCCGGCGATGATCCGATAGATCCGCTCGAGGTCATCGACGTCCGCGAAGTCGACTACAAGCTTCCCTGGACCTTTGCCCAATTTCACCGCGACCCTGGTGTCGAGACGGGCAGCCAGCAGCTCTTCAAGCTCCAGCACACCGGCATCCGTTACTTTGGGAACCGCCTTCTTGGTTGGGCTCTCGTCTTCGCCGTCCGGCTCTGCCGGACCCTCCGAACGCAGCATCTCCTCGATCTGGCGAACTGTCAGTCCCTCGTCGACGATCAGCGCTGCCAATCGCTCCTGCTCGCTCCGGTCCGGGGTCGCCAACAGCGCTCTTGCGTGCCCAGCACTGAGTTCACCCTCAATGAGCAATCTCTGAACCATAGGAGGGAGATGCAGCAACCGAAGGGTGTTGGCAACAGCAGACCGGGACTTCCCAACCCTCTGCGCGACATCGTCCTGGGTCAGATTGAACTCTTCAACCAATTGCTGATACGCGGCCGCTTCTTCGAGAGCGTTGAGATCCTGTCTATGCAGGTTCTCCACGACTGCAGTCTCGAGCGAGGATAGATCATCCGAAGTGCGAATGATTGCCGGAATAGCCGCAAGATCGGCACGTTTAGCCGCCCGCCAACGCCGCTCCCCCGCTATCAACTCATACTGACCGTCATCGAGCTCTCGCACGACAATCGGTTGGATGACACCAATCTCTACTATCGACTTGGACAAAGAGGCCAAAGTCTCCTCGTCGAAGTGCTCCCGCGGCTGGTAGGGGTTCGGGACCACCGCTTTGATATCAATCTCCTGATAAATGCCACTGTCTACGCTGAAGTCTGCTGGAATCAGCGAACTGAGGCCTCTACCAAGTCCACTACGTCTACTCACCAAGAATCTCCTTCGCTAGGGTTCGATAAGCAGTCGCCGCACGGGACCCGGGATCGAATACCGATATCGGCTGACCAAAACTTGGGGCCTCGCTCAAGCGGACCGCGCGGGGGATCATCTGGCGACACACCTTGTCACCGAAGTGGTCGCGGACCTCATCAGCCACCTGTTTGGACAACTTGGTCCGCGCGTCAACCATCCCCAACACGATTGTGCTGAGATGAAGCTCTGGATTGAGATTTCTCGTGACCAAATCGATATTGCGAATCAACAAGCCTAGACCCTCGAGCGCATAGTACTCGGCCTGAACTGGCACCAGCACTTCGTTCGCCGCAGTCAGCCCATTGATCGTGAGAAGTCCGAGCGAAGGAGGGCAATCGATGAACACGACGTCATAGTCTTCGGATACTGACTCGAGAGCCACCTTCAGTTTTCTCTCGCGGTTCATCGCTGGAACCAACTCGATTTCCGCACCCGCAAGATCCAAGCTGGACGGCACGATGTAGAGGTTCTTCACCGAAACCGGCTCGATCACATCCTCAAGGGGAACGTCGAGGAGCATCACATCGTAGAGAGAATGATCAACCATGCGCGAATCAATGCCAAGACCCCTCGTAGCATTCGCTTGCGGATCCAGGTCGACGATCAGCACGCGCTCTCCCAACTGCGCCATACAAGCCGCGAGGTTGATAGTCGTCGTGGTCTTACCGACCCCGCCTTTCTGGTTGGCTACAGCAAACACCCGTGTGTTGGGCTGAGTCACGAAACCAACTCCTTCCTACAAGCACAGACATCTTCGGTCAACAGATCCCGAAGGTCAAGGACTCTAAAGTAATTCATTCAGACCGTGTTTCACGTGGAACAATCAAAACAGCGGGTCGCGTCGCCGTGCTGCCGGGCGACGGGGGAGTCGGTCGGGAATAGTCCCCTTGATTCGCTGCACGCGAATGTAGGCCCCCGAATCAGTCTCCCAACGCTCGGTCACCCTAGCGGCAAGCGACGACAGATCCGCTGACAACCAGACTTCTGCGGTGGCTTCCGAAGCTGAAACCACCAAAGATCCGCCTTCGACGAGTAGGGGAATCCCGCATTCAGCCACTTCACTCGGAGCTCCGAACAATCGTGCAACCACAAGATCATGCGCAGACCGCCACTGTGCTTCACGCGCCAGCTCCTCCGCGCGGTCGTGTACGACTTCAATCCGATCGTCCAAGCCAACCGCGCGAACAGCTCGTCCAGCAATCATGCAGCGCCGCTTATTAGCATCCAGCAACCGCCAAGTCGTTTCTGGATGCAGCATCGCCAGCAGCAGGCCCGGAACTCCCGCGCCCGTACCCAAATCAACGCAGCGCGCACCCGGACGCAGACCGAGGTTCGGCGCCATATAGCCCGCTGCATGCTCGCGCAGCTCTTCAACTGATGCTGAACCGAGCGAGCCGAAGGTCCGCGCCTCTTCCCAAACTGCTGCCAATTCCTCGTAGCGAGAGTCAAACACCAGCTCGTCGCACCGTACTATCACGAAGGAACAATCACCACGTAGCGACGAGGATCAGCTCCTTCGGAGATCGTTTGCACACCCTCCGTCCCGTCGACAGCATCATGCACGATCTTGCGGTCCGCTGCATTCATGGGTTCCAATGATCTAGGCACGCCGGAATCCTGTACTTCGAGCGCCTGCTCGCGGGCGAATCGAATCAGTGCCTCGTTGCGTCTAGCGATCACACCGCCGACATCCACTCGAACACGCCCATTGCGGGCACTGCCCGCTCGTCGCTGCAGGACGGTCCGGACCAAGTCGTCGATCGCGCCTGCAGTCATCCCCCGATGACCCACCATGCGACCAAGCTGGTCGCCGCTGACGGTAATTCGGATTTCGTCGCTCCCGATATTCTCCCTGCGAAAATCTGCGGTCGTCCCGAACCGCTCGGCCAGGCCTCGAACAAATTCTTCAGCAATATCGGCCTGCTGCGACAAGGGCATCATTTCTTGGTCTTGGTTCACGGTTTCTGCCTTCTTCTTGGGTTTTTGCGGTGTTTTCGGCTGCTGGCCAGCCTGTTGAGGGGAAGGTCGGTTGTCGGTCTTGGCCTTCTTGGATTTGCCATTCTGGGCCCGGTTCTGTTGACGCTTGCCGGAGTCTTGGTTTCCGCGGTTGTTGCCGTTGCGGTTCCCCTGGTCCTGCCGGCCGCGTCTGTTGCCTCGGTCTCGGCGGCCTCGGCTCTCCTTCGCCCTGGGGGTCTTCGGGCGAACTCGCGCCCTCACCCTGGCTGGATCTTTGATGCGTCCGAACACCCCCGTCTTTACATCGCTGAGAACATCGAACTCCGCTTCGTCTTCATGAACCCCCAACCGATCCAAGGCGTGTTCTTTCGCCAGCTCGATCGAGTCGCCGATGCTTTCTACCCATTCCATCACTGCTCCTTTCGCTTGTATGTTCTTCAACCCCACCTCGGAGTCGGTGGCGGGGTGGGAGATTGAGCGCTACTTCTTTCGTTTCTTGTGCTGCGGAGAACCCCTGTCGGTGGTGCGACCAGATCCTTTGTGGTGCCGAGTCGGGGCATTGCCCGTCCTGCCGGCACCAGTTCGCTTCGGCTCAGACCTCTTGGCCTTCTCCTCAGACTTGGATGGAGTATTCTTGCCCCCGGACCGTTTGCTGCCGGACCGGCCTGTGTCCTTGTTCGGTCGGCCCGACTCCTTCCTGCTGCTCGACCGGCTCGGCGGGTTTCTCCGCGCCTGTTGTCTGCCGCCCTTGGAGGCATAGCTGCCGTCCCGTCTCGGCGTCGGTGTTCCCTTCTTCGGGGTGTAGCTCTTCGACGCGGTGTCTTCATCGGCATGCTGCATTTCTTCACGCTTCTTGGCAAGTAGAGCCCCTGGACTGTCCTCGCCGCGGTACAGACTCCGGGTGATATAGGCCTGCTGGCCGATGCGATAGAGGTTCGACACGACGAAGTACACAACCAGTGCGGCCGGCATCGTGAAGCTGAACACAGGTAGCATGTACGGCAGGATCTTCATCAGCATCTGTTGCTGAGGAGGCATCGCCGAAGCATTGCGGCCCTGAATCTGCTTCTGCTGAAAAAGGCTGGATACCAGCACAATCAGGATCAAAAGCAGGTATGGGAGGCCAGAAAT
Source organism: Acidimicrobiales bacterium (assembly GCA_965116485.1). Lineage (GTDB taxonomy): Bacteria > Actinomycetota > Acidimicrobiia > Acidimicrobiales > Aldehydirespiratoraceae > VXYK01. The sequence goes on along the minus strand of OZ220692.1, from coordinate 385,336 downwards.
CAGACTGTCGCCGATCACGTCCTGGGCACTGCGGGAAAGGTCGATCCCCCACGACACCATCTCGGTGGGACGATCATTGATCGTGTCTCCCTCGCCACCCGCAAGCTTCAAGTAGAGGTCGCTGTCGGTCGGGAGGTTCTGCGGAAGGAAGGGCCGGTCGGTCGAAGCGAATGCAGTACTGTCGAGTACACGCCCTGAAGAAACACGGCCGCTCGTCCATCCGAACTGGTTGCCGAAGTTCGTGGCCCGGCTCGTGAGACCCTGAACCACCCGGAACAGCACCAAGAAGAGCGGCATCTGCACCAGCAGGGGCAGACAGCCTCCGAACATTGAGATGCCGTGCTCCTGTTGGAACGCCATCATCTCTTCGTTCATCTTCTGGCGGTCGCCGCGGTTGCGGTTCTGGATCGCCTTCAACTCGGGCTGGAACCGCTGCATCTGCAGCATCGACTTGGTGCCCTTGAGGGTCAAGGGCGTGACGATGATCATCACGACAAGGGTCAGCCCGGCGACGGCCATGCCGTATGACGGCCAGAGCTGGTAGCAGTACGCGAGGACCTCGCCGGTCAGGTCGAAGATCAGGTCGAGCACCGTGTCTCCCCAGTGAAGCGTGTCTCCCCAGTGAAGCGCGATTCCCGAGTCGGGGGCACGGGGTCGTAGCCGGAGGTGCCCCAAGGATGACAGCGGCATACCCGTTTCGCGGCCAACCAGCCGCCGCGGATGGAGCCATGGGACTCGAGGGCCTCAATCGCGTATGTCGAACACCCCGGCACGTGTCGGCACGGTGACATTCGCCACGAGGTGAGGTGCTGATATCCCCGGATCAACGATCGCAGCAGGCGGACCGGCGGACCGGGCAGGTCGGGACTCATGGTCTTGCCCCCGACGTCGCTGAAGGGGACAAGAGCTCGGCCACAGTCTCTCGGAGCTCCGACGGCGACCAGTGCTCAATCCTGGAGGTGACCCGAAACAGGTAGTCACCCGGCGGAAGGATCGCCGGAGTCTGACGGGAAATGTCGTGCAGTGTCGCGCGGATCCGCCGACGAATCCTGTTTCGTTGAACCGCATTTCCCACTTTACGTGAGATTACGAAACCTATTCTCGCGCTCTGCGTGGGATCATGGGCAGACGCGGGACGCGAGACCAGCCGAAGCGGACCTCGGCCGCGGCGCATTCCCTCCGCCCTCAGACGTTCGAAGGAGCGACGACCAGACAGAGCCTCAATCACGCGGAAAGCCGCGTCCGCTTCTTCTGGCGGCGTTGGGTCAGGACCGCGCGCCCTCCCCGAGTACTCATGCGAGCGCGAAAGCCATGCTTCATCTTTCGCTTGCGCACGTTGGGCTGATAAGTCCGCTTCATTTGTTCCTCCACAAGCGCCACCCGCAGATGATGCGGCCGCGGCAAACGTCGGACTCCTCGAGAACCGACATAGTCTCCGATCACAGTACGGGTCACAAGGCTACAGCGACAACCACCACAAGCGGTCTGCATGCCCCCACGCGACATCCCCGAAGGCCAGAATCCGGACCTCGAATTGAAATCACAACAAGGGGATTTCTTCTTTCACGGATGTAATTCAAATCGCGTATCGTCCCTTGAACAGGCACGATGGAAAGACCTCCGGTTTCAAGTTGCAGAGATCGTGAACATTGCTAGGTTCACCCGATACCACGGTTGGGTTGCCTCACCGACAACGACACACAAGTCAGTCACCGTCGCTACCTCAACCAAGCTCAGACATCTAGTCTTCCACATCTGTGGACAAGCCTGTGGAGATTCAGGAGATTCAATTGAACAACAATGAGGCAGACGATGCGGACGATGCAGACGGCTTGTGGAACTCATGTGCCGAAAGCATCCGGGCCCAAGTCAGCGATGCCGTCTGGCACACAACATTCAGCGGCGCCAGGGCCACCGCATTCGACGGGGGAGAGCTGGTCGTTGTTGTTCCCAACGGTCTCCAGAAGGAGAGAATCGAAGGCAGATACCTCGGCTTGGTCAAGCACGCGATCACCGAAAGCCGCTCCGGCGCAACCGTGCGAGTGGAGATCGACACGGACACCACAGACGCCCACTTCGATGCTCCACCGGCGGACCTGATCGTCCCGCTCGAGCAAATCCCCAGTTCAGACACGATTTCTGAACCGCTCCCCGACGCGCTTCCCGAGGCCAGGAACGAGCTCAACGAGAAGTTCACGTTCGAGCACTTCGTCATCGGCCCGTCGAACCGATTCGCCCATGCCGCGGCGTTCTCGGTCGCCGAGACACCGGCCGCCAGCTACAACCCGCTGTTCATACACGGCGACTCGGGGCTCGGAAAAACCCATCTGCTGCGCGGCATCGCCCACTACATCGGCAGCCACTACTCCCACTACAAAGTGCGCTACGTGTCGACCGAAACGTTCCTCAACGAGTTCGTCCAGGCAATCCGGACCAACACCCAACCCGAATTCAAACGCCGCTACCGCACCAACGACGTGCTCCTCATCGACGACATCCAGTTCATGGAAGGCAAGGAAGGCCTCCAGGAGGAGTTCTTCCACACGTTCAACGAACTGCATCAGAACAACAAGCAGATCGTGCTCTCGTCGGACCGGACGCCCGACGCAATGCCAACCCTCGAGGAGCGCCTCCGCAACCGCTTCAAGTGGGGCCTGATAACAGACATCCAAAGACCCGACCTCGAAACCCGGCTCGCCATCCTCCGCAAAAAAGCCGAATCGCGAACAATCCAGATCCCGGGCGACGTGTTCACCTTCATCGCCGAGAACATCACCCAGTCAATCCGTGAACTCGAAGGCGCGCTCATCAAGGTGACCGCCTATGCAAGCCTCACCGAACAACCACTGGACATGCGCCTGGCGAGCTACGTGCTCACCGACCTGATCAACAACTCCCAGAAACCACCGGTCACCGCGACGCGCATCATCGAGCTGACCGCCGAGATGTTCAGCTTCGAAGTCGCCCAGATCACCGGTGGCAGCCGCCGACGGCCCCTGGTCGACGCCAGACAGGTCGCCATGTACGTCACCCGCAACATGACCGACCTCAGCTTCCCCGACATCGGCCGTGCCTTCGGAGACCGCGACCACACGACCGTCATGCACGCGGTTCGCAAAGTCGAAGCCCGCATGGGTGAACGCCAGCAGATATTCGACAAGGTCACCGAGCTCCAACGTCGGCTCAACGAATCGCCGTGATCCCGCCACCAGTGACCAGACTCGCCGTGATCCCACTACAACCAGCCGGAGCAGAGCCATCAACACGGCGCCGTCGCCGCACGCGAGGCACGCGAGCAATTGAACAAGGCTGTAGATCACCTGTGCAACACCAGTGGACCAAGCTGCAGAACTCGCACGAAGTCCCCAGGCCCGGATCTCAGCCCACACCAGGCTGTGAAGGACCGGGCAAACTGTGGGTACGCGAGAATCGCTTGAATACGCGGCAAACTGACACTCATCCACAATCCACAACCCCTATGAACTCCTACCAAGAACATTCATACAAAAACTCAGGAGAAGTGATCGCACCATGAGCATGCAGTTCAGATGTGAACGAGACGTACTCTCAGAAGCGCTCAACGTCGCCGGTCGCGGCGTGGCTGCCCGCGGCGCCACCGCGGTGGTCGGCGGAGTGCGAATGGAGCTTGTCGGCGACCAGCTCACTGTTACCGGCAGCGACGGCGACCTGACGATCTCAGTGACAGTGACCGTCAACGGCAGCCGCGACGGGGTGACTGTGATGCGTTCGAAGCTGATGGCCGACGTGGTCCGCTCACTTCGACCCGGCGCAGTCGACGTGATGATCGAGGACCAGGACGCGCGCATCGTCGCCAGCCCCTCCGAATTCTCGATCCGAGTGATCTCATCCGACGACTTCCCTGACATCCCCGAACCCTCAGGTGATGTGGTCACTCTGGACGCGGCCGTGTTCAAATCCGCCATAGACCAGGTCGGCAAAGCCGCCTCGTCCGACGATGCGAGGCCCATCCTCACCGGCGTGCTGATGGCCGCGGAGACCAGCGGGCTGCGGCTGGTGTCGACCGACTCCTACCGCTTGGCCGTGTGCGACATCGCAGGCCTGTCAGTGCTCGGTGAAGGTCAGAAAGTGCTGGTTCCGAGCCGCGCCCTGAAAGAACTCGCCCGCATCGTCGGCGAAGAGGAGGAGATCACGCTGTCACTGGGCGAACAGAACGCCAGCTTCTCGGTCGGACCGGTGACCATCACCACCCGCCTGATCGAAGGCGACTTCCCGAATTACAACCGGCTGATACCCGACACCCACGAGAACCGGCTCACCATCGACCGCGAGAACCTGTTGGACGCACTGCGCCGTGTCCGCCTGCTGGCCCAGGAGTCCACACCGATCCGCATGTCGATGTCGGCAGACGGAGTCGAAGTAGCTGCCGTCACCCAGGAAGTGGGTGAAGCCCGTGAATCACTCGAAGCCGAGTACCAAGGAGCAGACCTGATGGTTGCGTTCAATCCCGAGTACCTGATCGACGGGATAGAAGTGTCACCAGGATCAGAAGTAATGCTCGAAACCCTCGGCGAGTTGAAGCCGGCTCTGCTCAAATCCTCCGAAGATCCCAACTTTCTGTATCTGCTGATGCCGGTGCGCGTCAGCTAGGGACCAGCGCCCCGGGGCCGCCGGCACATGGCAATACAGACCCTGGAACTGTTCGACTTCCGCATCTACGCCCACGCCGCGGTCGAGTTCGACCACGGGCTCACTGTCATCGTCGGCGAGAACGGCCAGGGCAAGACCAGCCTGCTCGAAGCCATCAGCTGGATCGCCGGGCGGGGATCGTTCCGCGGCGTGACCGACGACTCTCTGATCCGCATCGGAGCGGACGCGGCGATCATGCGCGCTGACCTGACCGCGCCCGACGGCCGCCGGCAGCTGATCGAAGTGGAACTGCCACGGGCCAACAGGAACCGCGTGCAGCTCAACCGCCAAGCCCTGCGTCGCAAGTCAGACCTGATCGGGGTCGTGCCCGTGACCGTCTTCTCGCCCGACGATCTAGAACTCGTGAAGGGTGGACCAGCCGGTCGCCGCCGCTGGCTCGACGACGGCGCGGCGAGCCTGCAGCCCGGCCACGACGCGCTCTGCAGCGAACTCGAGAAGATCCTCAAGCAACGCAACGCGCTGCTGCGGTCCAGCGGAGGCCGGCTCGACTCCGACGGGGCGTTCACACTCGACGTCTGGGACGCCAAACTCGTCACCACCGGCGAAGCCCTGCGGAACGCCCGTGAAAGGCTGCTGAGCGATCTCGCGCCCCGGTTGTCGGCAGCCTATGACGCAGTCGCCGGCAGGCGCGCCGAGGTGAGCGCGGCCTACCTGCCGAGTTGGGAGGGAGACCTGGCAGCGGCCCTCGAACAGGCACGCACGGACGACCTTCGCCGCGGCCTGTCCACCATCGGCCCGCACCGCGATGAGATCACCCTGCACATCGGCGACGCACCGGCCAGAACCCACGCCTCACAGGGCGAGCAGCGGTCGCTGGTGCTGGCCATGCGGCTCGCAGTCGACGCGCTGGTGCGCCAGAACGGGGCAGCAGAACCGCTGCTGCTGCTCGACGACGTGTTCTCCGAACTGGACGCAAGACGTGCCGAGGCGCTGCTCGGGGCCCTGCCTGAGGGTCAACGCCTGCTCACCACAGCCGCCGGGATTCCCCCCACCGCAACCCCGGACCGGGTGCTCAAAGTAACCGCGGGAACCGTCGCGGAAGTGCCCCGATGATCAGCAACGACGAGCCCGAACAGATTGGATCGTCCATCGAACGCCTGTTGCGCATGATGAAAGCGCCCAGCAAGGACGTGCTCAAAGCGGTCTTTCTGGAGTGGCCCGAAATCGTCGGCGAGGACGTGGCAGCGCACGCCCAGCCCAGCCTCATCGACGACCGGACTCTGGTAGTGGTCGCCGACGATCCGGCCTGGGCCAGCCAGCTCCAATGGCTCGAATCCGAACTCGTCGCGAAGATCGCCGAAGTCTCAGGATCGGATCGGATCCAGACCGTCAAAGTAAGGGTCAGACCGCAAGGATCGAGCCGCCTGGACTGATAGGCTCAACCCATGTGCGGAATGCAGAAGCCCCTGCGTCGACAGACGTTGCCAACGCAGTGAACGGGCCGGAGAATCAGCGTCGGGAAGACGCCGTGACGCTCACCGCCGACGAGTCGTCCTACGGGGCTCAGGACATCACGATCCTCGAGGGGCTCGAGGCCGTGCGCACCCGGCCCGGCATGTACATCGGCTCCACCGGACCCACCGGTCTGCACCATCTCGTGTGGGAGGTCGTCGACAACTCCGTCGATGAGGCGATGGCCGGTCATTGCACACGGATCGACGTCACCCTGACCGCCGACGGCGCCTGTGAAGTGTCCGACAACGGCCGCGGCATACCAGTCGAGAACCATCCCAACTACGAAGACCTGACCGCTGCCGAAGTCGTGCTCACAGTGCTTCATGCCGGCGCCAAGTTCGGAGGCAGGGGCTACAAGGTGTCGGGGGGACTGCACGGTGTGGGGGTCTCGGTCGTCAACGCCCTGTCGAAACGCGTCGAAGTCGAGATCGATCGCGACGGTGACCGCTACGCCATGCTGTTCGCCGACGGCGGTGAGCTGATTCAACGACTCAAGCCCTGCGGCCAGTCGGTCGTCGGCCCGTTGCCCGGCAGTGACGAGGGCGCCAACGGTGAAACCGGCCCCAGGACCGGGACCACCGTGCGATTCTGGCCCGACCCCGAGATCTTCGACGAGGTCGAGTTCCGGTTCCAGACCCTGCTCGAGCGCTTCCAGATGATGGCGTTCCTCAACCGGGGGCTCGAGATCCGGGTGCGGGACCAACGACCGACAGCGGTGTCGGGCGACTGGGTCTCATTCCGGTACGAAGGCGGCATCATCGATTTCGTCAGCCACATCAACGCCTCGAAAGAAGCGCTCTTCGACACCGTCGGCTACTTCACCGGCTCCGAGGAGATCGACGACAACCCCCACGAGGTCGAGATCGCCTTCCAATGGAACACCGGCTTCAACGCCGACGGCATACACAGCTTCGCCAACGGCATCGCCACCATCGAGGGCGGCATGCACGAGCAGGGATTCCGCTCAGCGATGACCCGCACCGTCAACGCCTATGCCCGCAACAAGGGCCTGCTCAAGGGGAAGGACGACAACCTCACCGGCGAGGACATCCGTGAGGGGCTCACGGCGATCATCTCCGCGCGGATCGGCGAGCCCCAGTTCGAGGGCCAGACCAAATCGAAGCTCGGCAATGTCTCGATGCGCTCACTGGTGGAACGGGTGACCAACGAACGCATGGCCGACTGGCTCGAAGAACACCCTGGCGAGGCCAAGGCCACGATCACCAAAGCCGCCAACGCCGCCCGGGCCCGTGTCGCCGCGGCCGACGCACGCAAAGCGATCCGCTCCAAGTCACTGCTCGACGGCGCGGGCATGCCCGACAAGCTCAAGGACTGTTCGTCCAAGGACCCGGCCGAGCGCGAACTGTTCATCGTCGAGGGCGACTCCGCCGGCGGCTCAGCGGTGAGGGCGCGGGACCCCCGGACCCAGGCGATCCTGCCGATCCGCGGGAAGATCCTCAACGTCGAGAGAGCACGAATCGACAAGATGCTCAAAAACGCCGAGGTCAAGACACTGATCTCCGCCATCGGCGCCGGGTTCGCCGACGAATTCGACCTCGAACAGGCCAGATACCACAAGATCATCCTGCTGGCCGACGCCGACGTGGACGGCAGCCACATCCGCACGCTGCTGCTCACCTTCTTCTTCCGCCAGATGCGCCCCCTCGTTGAAGCCGGGTATGTCTACATCGCCCAGCCGCCGCTGTACTCGACGAAGGTCTCCAACACCCAGACCGTCTACCTCAAAGACGACGCCGCCAAAGACGAGTTCCTAGCGAGCCGACCGAACTACACCAAGGACTTCCAGCGGCTCAAAGGCCTCGGCGAGATGGACTGGGACGAACTCCGCAACACCACGATGAACGCCGCCTCCCGATCGCTGCTGCAGGTGTCGGTGGAACAGGTCGCCATCGCCGACGACGTCATGTCGGTCCTGATGGGCGACGACGTCGAACAGCGCAAGAACTTCATCGTGACCAACGCACGCGAAGTGCGGAACCTGGACTTCTGAGGGATCTGAGATGGCCGATATTCCGACGGTGGATCTCGACGATCAGGGCGATCCCGATGAGGTGACCGAGATCGAGATCCAGGAGGAGATGGAGAGCTCCTTCCTCGACTACGCCATGTCGGTAATCATCAGCCGGGCGCTGCCGGACGCCCGCGACGGCCTCAAACCCGTACACCGCCGGATCCTCTGGTCGATGTTCGACCAGGGCTTCAGGCCCGACCGGGCCCATGTGAAGTGCGCCCGTGTGACCGGCGACGTCATGGCCCGGTTCCATCCCCACGGCGACAGCGCCATCTACGACGCGCTGGCCCGCATGGCCCAGCCGTTCTCGCTGCGACACCCGCTGATCGACTTCCACGGCAATTACGGATCGCCTGAGGACCCCCCCGCAGCGGCCCGCTACACCGAATCGCGGCTCGACTCGCTGGCCATGCAGATGCTCGCCGGGATCGACGAGAACACCGTCGACTTCGTCGACAACTACTCGGGCGACTTCAGCGAACCGCAAGTCCTCCCCGCGCGCTTCGGGAACCTGCTGGTCAACGGAAGCCAGGGCATCGCTGTCGGCATGGCCACCAACATCCCGCCGCACAACCTCAACGAGGTGTGCAACGCGGTCGTTCACCTGCTGCGAGACCCCGACGCGACCGTCGACGACCTGATGGAGCACGTCAAAGGCCCCGACTTCCCCACAGGCGGCCAGATACTCGGCCGGGTCGGCATCGAGGCCGCATACCGGGAGGGCCGGGGCTCGATCAAGACGAGGGCCTCGATCGAGATCGCGGAGATCAAGAACCGCCAGGCCCTCGTCGTGACCGCGTTCCCGTACCAGGTCTCCGCCGGTGCGGTCGCCCGCAAGATCGCCCACCTGGTGGACACGCGGGAGCTCGAAGGCATCTCCGACATCAACGACGAGTCGTCGGGTGACGACACCCGTTTCGTGATCTCGCTCAAACGCGACGCCAACCCCGAGGTCGTGCTCAACAACCTCTGGAAGAGCACCCCGCTGCAGACCAGCTTCGGAGTCAACATGGTCGCGCTCGTCGCCGGCGTGCCGCGCACGCTCAACCTGCGGGAGGCGCTCGTCGCCTACATCGACCATCAGATCGAGGTCATCACCCGCCGTTCGCAGTTCCGCCTCGACGCAGCCACCAAGCGCCTGCACATAGTCGAGGGCCTGATCAGGTGCCTCGACCTGATCGACGAGATCATCGCCACCATCCGCGCCAGCGCCGACCGCAGCGCGGCCCGTGACGCGTTGACGGCCGAACCGTTCGAGTTCTCCGAAGTGCAGGCCAACCACATACTCGACATGCAGCTCAGCCGGCTCACCCGGCTCGGTCGGTCCGACCTCGAAGCCGAGGCGGCCGACCTGCAGACCAGAATCGCGGATCTCCAGGCGGTCCTGGGCGACGAGCAGAAGCTCCGCGGGGTGATCATCGAAGAGCTCACCGAGATCCGCGACGAGTTCGGCGAGCCCCGCCGCTCCACGCTCGAGATCGACCCGGGCGAATTCGACATCGAGGACCTGATCGACGACGATCCGCTGGTCGTCACCATGAGCGCAGCCGGCTACGTGAAGACGGTCATGGCAGAGGAGTTCAAGACCCAGGGACGCGGCGGCCGGGGCGTGGCCGGGACCAAACTCAAAGACGAGGACACCCTCATCCACCTCATCTGGACGACCGCGCACTCGTACCTGCTGTTCTTCTCCACCCACGGACGGGTCTACCGCCTGCGGGCGCACGAGATTCCAGTGGCGTCGCGCACCGCCCGCGGCACCTCCATCGTCAACCTGCTGCCCCTGCAGGAAGGCGAGCGGATCCAGGCCATCATCGACACCCGCAACTACGACACCCACCGGTATCTGTTCTTCGCCACCGCCAAGGGTCGAGTGAAGAAGACCCGCTTCAACGCCTACGACTCATCGCGGCGGACCGGTTTGATCGCCATCCGGCTCAACGACGGCGACGAGCTCGCCGAAGTGGTCCCCACCAACGGCCTGGACCACATTCTGCTGTCGTCCCGGCTCGGTCAGACGATCCGGTTCGAGGAGTCCGACGTGAGGGAGATGGGCCGGGCCGCGGCGGGAGTCATCGGTCTGAAGCTGAAGAAGCCCGGCGACGAAGTAGTGGCCTGCAGCATCGCCGGCGGGGGAGCGTCGCTGCTGCACCTCACCGCCAACGGCTTCGGCAAACGGACCCCGGTGGAGGAATACCCCGCCAAGAGACGTGGCGGAAGGGGAGTCATCGGGATCAAGCTCACCGAGGACAAGGGGGCGGTCGTCGGTGCGCTGATGGTCGAAGACCACGACGAGATCCTGGCTGTCACGGTCAACGGTGTGGTGATCCGCACGCCGGCGCAATCGATCTCGTCGCAGAGCCGCTACGGCAGCGGAGTGAAGGTGATGAGTCCCGACGACGGCGACGTCGTGGCCTCAGTCAGCCTCGTCGACCCAGATGACGACACTGATCTTGACGGCCCGAACGGCCTCGCCGAAGGCGGCCCCGACGAAGAATAGGTCATCCGGCCGACCCCTGGGCCGGGCAACTTCCCCCAGCAACTCAACCGAGAAACGAGGGGTGTGACCACGACATGCCCGAGCAGCCCGAGACCCTTAGACGTAGTGGACATAGAGACCCCGCGAACAGGCAGAGGAGTTCCGAGCGCGAACGGCTTGATCTGCGGGGCCGTGGCCCGAGCGGCCCGGTGAGTGAAGCGAGCCAAGAGCGGGGAACAACGGGCTGCAACTCGAGGGCTTGCCTATTTGCGCGCGCTCTTTGCTCCGAACGCGGCCAGGCCGTGCCCATGATGGTGGTGGTTCTGCTGGCGTCGGCTCTGGTCGTGTCGGCGATCACGAGGCTCGGCTCGGCCGCCGACGACGCGGCACGGGCACGCACCGCGGCCGACGCCGCCGCACTGGCGGGAGCAGCACAGGGATTCGACGCCGCCACACAACTCGCCGAAGCGAACGGCGGCGACCTGGTCGACTACCAAGCGCTCGGGAACCAGGTCGAGGTTCGTGTCCAGGTGGGGTCGGCTGTTGCGGTTGCGAGGGCGGAGCGCACGGTGGTATGGGAAAATCCCGGTTCGTGACGTTCCCCCCTACACTTGGCCCGTACTCGGCTGCACCCCTGGCCGCCGCTTGGTCGACACTTTCGCCGATGCAGGAACTCCATGAGTGAACCCACACCAGCCACCTCAGCCACCCGTGGCGGCCCGGCCAATCCGTCCACGCGTGGCGGCCCGGCCAGGCCGTCTCAAGGCCCCAAGTCCCGAACTCCGAAACAGCCCTTCACCGCCTTGTTGGAACGCCGCACCGCGAGCCGCCTCCGTGCTCGCAGGGTCCGCCGCCTGGTGCGTCACATCGAGCCCTGGTCAGTCCTCAAGATGTCGATCATCTTCTACTTCTGCCTCTGGGTGATCCTGTTGATGGCAGGGGTGATCCTCTGGAGGTTCGCGGTCACCGCGGGCACGGTCGACAACGTGGAGAACTTCATCAAGGAACTGTTCGCGTTGGAGACCTTCACCTTCAATCCCGACCAGATATTCAGGGTCAGCGCCCTGGGAGGTCTGGTGATGGTCGTAGCCGGATCGGGGTTCACGGTGCTCATGGCCGTGCTGTTCAACCTGATCAGTGATCTGATCGGCGGGGTGCGGATGACCGTGGTGGAAGAGGAGACCGCCCGGCCCCGACCGAAGCGGACACGACCCCGCAAAGCAGCCCCGGGCGCCGCCCGCCATGTCGCCGATCCGACACAACGGCCCGCACAAGGCGCGGCCCAGATGAGACGGCGGAAGGCCCCGAAGGAAGATCCGGCTGCACAACCAGTGGACGAGACGCCGTTCTGGCCCGGCGACACACGGAAGGCCCGGAAACGTGGTTCTACGAGGCCACGCAAATAGGCAGAGGGTCTCCGAGTGCGAACGGGTGAGCGCAGCGAACAGGAGCGGGGAATGGAGCGCAGTGAACAGGAGCGGGGAACAACGGGCCGCAACTCGAGGGCTCGCCTATTTGCGCGCGCTCCATGTCGAAACGATCGAGCGACCGCTAGCGTGGTCGCCTTGCGGGGCTATAGCTCAGTCGGTTAGAGCGCACCCCTGATAAGGGTGAGGTCGCAGGTTCGACTCCTGCTAGCCCCACGTTCGGCGCCGCGCAGACCACGGGAGGAACTGATGGGCAGGAGTGGCCTGTTCACCCTCATACGAAGAGCCCTCGTTGCGATCGGCGCCGGGGTCGCAGTGGCCGCGGCGATCAGAGTGAGGGGCAGCGGCGGCACGCCACCCCAAAAGGGAGGCTGGCGGGAGCTCCGAGGCGACGACCTTCGCTGATGTCGCACGTCGTGGTGTTCGGGGCGGGAGCAACGGGGACACGGATCGCGCAGCAGCTCTCGGCCACCGGTCAGGCGAACAACGTCGAAGTGCGGGACACGCGCAGAGAGCGGTCGCGGCAGCTCGTCAACACGATCGGCAGGGGACCGGAACTCGGCCACGGGCACCACCTCGACTCCTCGGTCGATCTGGCAGTGATCGCCACTGCCGCCGCGGGACAGGCGAACCTGGCCCGCCGAGCCGTCCACCACGGGGTGCCGGTCGTGACCACGTCGAACCATCTTTCAGAAGTGCGGCGCCTGCTGGCCCTGCACCAGGAGGCGCGGCACAACCAGGTCCCGGTCGTTGTCGGCGCCACCTTCATGCCCGGATTGACCTGCCTCATCGCCCGTCACGGCGCAGCAGAGCTCGACCAGGTGGACGAGATTCACGTCGCCAAAGTCGGAACCGGCGGGCCCGCGTGCGCCCGCCAGCACCACCAGGCCCTGTCGTCAGTCGGGCTTGACTGGCGCGACGGGCGCTGGACCCCGCGTGCTCCGGGGTCGGGGCGCGAACTCGCATACTTCCCGGACCCGATCGGCGGACGCGACTGCTACCGGGGCGCGCTGCCCGACGCGCTGCTGCTTGTTCCCGAATTCGAAGGAGTGCAACGAGTGACCGCCCGGATGTCAGCGACCCGCAGAGACCGCTTGACCTCCCCGTTGCCGATGCTGCGTCCACCTCACGCCGAGGGCGGGTTGGGAGCGGTGCGCGTCGAGCTGCGGGGCAATGTCGGCATCGAACGCAGGGTGATCGTGTTCGGCGCCGTGGAACGACCCGCATCCGCTGCAGCAACAGTCGCGGTCACCACCAGCCTCGCGGTGCTCAGAGGAGATTTTCCTGCCGGCGCCTACGGTCTGGCGGGCATCGCCGAGCCGCTCCCGCTGCTGAACGACATCGCCGGTAGGGGCCTGCGCCCCCTTCGCTTCGAAGGCGTATCCATGTACTACTGACCGGCCTAAAATGGGGTGATGCGTTTTCGGCTGATTGTGGCGTTCGCACTGGTGATGGGCGCGTGTGGAGGATCAGGGTCGTCGACCGAGCCAGACCCAGACCCCGTCGACTCGAGTCCGATCGAGACAGCGGATGCAGGTGCTTTTGAGATATGCCCGGATGCGGTGATTGCGGTACCCGCGCGGCTGCCGACAGGTGAAGTCCAGGAACTGCCGAACCACGGCAGAGACCACGAGGTCTGCGCCGACTACGACCGCACGCCCCCGGCCAGCGGACCACACTTCCCTGGCTGGCAGAACTGCGGGATCTATGCCCAGCCGATCCAGAACCAGACCGCCGTTCATTCCCTTGAACACGGCGCTGTCTGGGTCGCCTATCAACCGGACCTCGATGCAGCTGTGCTGCAGACGATCACCGACCAGCTCAAATCGGAGCCTTTCGCGCTGGTGGCCCCGTACCCGGGCCTGCAGAACCCGATTGTGCTCACCGCATGGACACGGCAGCTCGCCGTCGACGACTGGTCAGACCCCGCCGTCGGGGACTTCCTCGACACCTACCTCGGGAGGTACTCCCCGGTGGCGCCCGAAGCGGGTGCATCCTGCGGCCAGGCCATCGGTTCGGCTCCCGGCAACCCGAACTTGCACTACCAGGAGGTCTTCGAACAGGTGAGCTGAGCCGATCCGCTGAGCCGATCCGCTCGGGGCCGCTCGGGCCGCGGCCTCGCTGTCTGAGTCTTCTTGGACATGAGAATCTGTGACCTGTCCGCTCGGCCTCTCACTGGAACAGGGCGACGAGATCATCGTGAATCCGGTTGTTGGTCGCAATGGCCGAACCGGAACTCCACACATCGGCCCCGGCCCGACCGTCGAAGGCACTGAAACAGCCACCGGCCTCAGCGATGATCACAGCGATCGGAGCAAGATCCCAGGCGAAGGCCTCGGGATCGACCATCGCCTCGACCCGTCCGGTGGCCACTAGGGCATAGCCGTAGGCGTCGCCCCAGGTTCGCAACCTCACCGGACTGTCGAGCAGCGCCCGCAGCGCCTTTTCGGGCCAGTAGCCGAAGCCGCTGGTACACACGAAAGCCCCATCCAAGCCCGCGTGGTCGTTGACACGGCATGGCTCGCCGTTGTGGAACGCCCCGAGTCCACGCCCGGCCCAGACCGTCTCACCCAGCGCCGGCAGATGGATCACGCCCACGGCCGGGCCATGCTCGTCGACCAGAGCCAACAGGTTGGCGAACAAGGGCACCCCCTTCGTGAACGCCTTGGTGCCGTCTATCGGGTCGACGATCCAAGCCCTGCCCGATGCTCCAGAGGTGTCGGGGTGCTCCTCGCCGAGCACGGAGTCGTTCGGGTAGGCAGTACCGAGCCGCTCGCGCATCAGGGTCTCCACTGCGAGGTCGGCCGCGGTCACCGGCGAACCGTCGTGCTTGTGGTCGATCGAGAAATCACCGCGGTACCACTCGAGTGTGAGCCGGCCCGCCTCCCTGGCCAACTCGACACAGAAGTCCAGATCTGCCGGGTCGGCGGTTCGGGGCTGAGTCACCCTTAGAAGCTAGTCGCCCGAATGCCGTCGACAGACTCGCCCGAAGCTGAATATCATAATGTATTATGATATATCAATCTATACACTGCACATACAGAGGATCGAGGTTCAACAATGCCAGACAATGATGCTGACGAAGCTGCTCGCCTGCTGGTCGTCGCCGACCGGTATTTCGCCCAAGCTTCGGCTGCCCGTGAGCTCGCCGCCGCCATCGACCAGAGACGCATGTCCCTCTCGAACAGGCTGGAACCGTGTGTCCGTCGGCATCTGCCCGAAGTGTGGTCGTCCAATGCCGCAGAAATCAGCCGCATGAGGCTCACCAGAATGATCGCCCGAGACGTCTGGGTCGCCTGTGAGCAGCTGCTCGAAACCCGAACGGCCCTGCTCACCAACGCCGAGGACGCTGACGCACAGGCCTTTGTTCTCCAGCGCCGTGCTGCTGAAATCAACTCGACTGCGACAAACCACCACAACAATCGCTCTCCCGACGCCCTGGCTTAGCCCGGCACAAGAGTTCTTTGAGGATTTGTCGTAGTCTGCGCTAGCGA
Organism: Acidimicrobiales bacterium; assembly: GCA_965116485.1. Taxonomy (GTDB): domain Bacteria; phylum Actinomycetota; class Acidimicrobiia; order Acidimicrobiales; family Aldehydirespiratoraceae; genus VXYK01. Next base: position 369,760 of record OZ220692.1, on the reverse strand, counting down.
CGAAAGGGTGGACAGTGCAACAGCTCAGTGCTCAGGACGCAAGTTTTCTGCACCTCGAATCACAACGAACACCGATGCACATAGGCTCGGTGTCGATCTACGACCAGAGCAGCGTCGAAGGTGGAATAGTCACCTTCAAATCGATCTTGGCGATGATGGAGGAACGCCTCGGCATGGCCCGGTCGTTCACCGAACGGCTCGTTCACGTGCCGATGAAGGTCGACTACCCGTACTGGGTGTCCGATCCCGACTTCGACCTCGAATACCACGTTCGCCACATCGCTCTGCCCAAACCCGGCGACTGGCGCCAACTGTGGATCCAGGTGGCCCGCCTGGTCTCGCGCCCGCTCGATCTGGAGCGCCCGCTCTGGGAGTTCACCGTCATTGAAGGACTCGACAATCTCGACGGAGTGCCGGCCGGCTCCTACGCCATCGTCTCAAAGATCCACCACTGCGCCATAGACGGCGTGTCGGGCCAGGAGATCACCGCGGCGATCCACGACCTCGAACCCAACACACCTCTGATCGACCCCCCTCTGGTGCGCACCGACAACGTGCCGACCGGCGTCGAGCTGCTCGGCCGCGCCGCCGTCAACACCCTGCGCCAGCCACTGCGGGCGCCGCGCCTCATCAGGGAGACCATCCCGGCTCTGGGACGGCTCGCACAGGTTGCCGGCAAGGACGACGTCCATCTGCCGGCCGTGCCGGGAAGGGTGCCGACCACCCGGTTCAACCAGAAGGTGTCCCCTCATCGAGTGATCTCAGGCAAACGGTTCGATCTCGACGAGATCAAGGCGATCAAGAACTCAGTGCAGGGCGCGACGATCAACGATGCAGTCCTCACAATCTGTGCCGGAGGCATCCGTCGCTACCTCGAGCACCACAAAGAACTGCCCGACGAGAGCCTGACCGCGATGGCCCCCGTCTCGGTGCGCACCGACAGCGAACAGACCGACGCGGGCAACCATGTGGCAGCCATGGTGGTGCGCCTGCGAACCGACATCGCCGATGACGTCGAGCGGCTGTCGGCGATCCGCGAGGCCTCGAAGGAGTCGAAGGAGCTCACCGACGCGGTCGGCGCCCGGCTGATGACCGACTACACCCAGTTCATCCCCGCGGCGACTGCCGCCCTGGCGAGCCGCCTGGCGACCCGCCTCGCGGCCAACAGCAGCCGGCCCGTCGTGAACTGTGTGATCAGCAACGTGCCCGGCCCCCAGGTGCCGTTGTATGCGGCGTCGGCACGGCTCGTCGACATGTACGGATTCGGTCCGCTGGTCGACGGGCTGGCGCTGTTCATTCCGGTGCTCAGCTACTGCGGCGGCATCACCATCGGTGTCACCTCATGCCGTGAGATCATGCCGGACCCCGAGCGGTTCATGCTGAACATCGAAGAAGCCTTCGAGGAGCTCAAGAGGCCCCGCGAATAGGCAAAGGAGCTCCGAGCGCGAACGGCTTGACTTCCGGGCCTGTGGCTTGAGCGGCCCGGCCTGCGGCCCAGGCGGTCTCAGGCCGCGTGCTGGAACGTGTCGTAGACCTCTGCTCGGGGGAACAGCGCGCGCAGCGCGGCAGGCGGCTCGAACGGCGCCCACTGGGCGTCGGGCTGGGCGAGGCGATCCGCGACCACGACCATCGCCGCAGGGTTGTGGCCGAGCCCGCAATGGCTGCCACGCACCTCCACGTTCTCGGTATGGGGAAAGTCACGGTTCAAACAGTGGTCCCACTTCACGATGCCGTCGCCGCGGGTGTAGATCGAAGTAGTCGAAACCGGGATCGGTTCCCGCGCCCAGCTGGGTATGCGAGGCATCATCACCCGGTCCGAATGGAACTCCTTGAAGGAACGGAAAGCCGCGCCCGCATTCGAATCCTGTTCGGTGGCGATCTGGAAGGGACTGCCGAGCGTGATCACCTGGCGCACCCTCGCCGGAGCGAGCCGCGCCATCTCCCGGGCATAGAGGCCGCCGAGACTCCAGCCCACGATGTCGATCGGGCCACCGCTGTCGTCGAGGTCGACGAAGAGGTCGAGCAGGCCGTCGAGGACCTCGTCGGTGGGGCCGATGTTGCGGCCGAGACCCCAACCGACCGCATCGTGCCCCAGGGAGCGAAGCAGCACACGCATCGGTTTGGTGCTGTGGTCGTCTGCCAGGAACCCGGGCAGCACCAGCACCGGACGCCCGCCCCCGCTAGGCAGAACCCGGGACAGCACAGGCGCTGTCGCCACGAAGGTCCCCAACTCTGCCAGAGCTCGAACCTCCAACATGACTCGCAACGAATCAAGCCGAGAACGCACAAGGCCAATCGTGGCACTTCCGGACTGCTTCAGCAAGCGTTCCTTGTTGCCTGACTCAGAGCAGAGGCGAGCGTCCTCCACCACCGACGTCGAGCCGCCGGTCGAAGAAGATCAACGTGACGACGATGCACGAACGCAGCGCCTACACCGTCCGGTTCGCTGTTCAGGTACATGCAAGCACACCGAGCAGCGTGCGCGCCGCAGCCCGCACTTAGATCATTGCAGAGGTCCCTGTGGTACGATCGGGGCGTGTCCGACACGCTCCTAGCTGAACCGGTTCCGACGCTCGCTCTTGCGGAGAAAGCGGCCGAAAGCGCTGCCAGTCATCCTTTCGTCGAACAGATATTGCTGTTTGGATCCGTCGCACGCAAGGACGCTGAGCCTGGCTCGGACATAGACCTTCTCGTGTTGCTGTCGGATGTGACCGATGAGGAACGAGCACAAGCCGAGTCCTTCGTGAGGTCGCAGATCCGAGAAACGCTGTCGCTCGGCGTGTTGACCGATGTGATCGTAAACCGGAGGTCTACCTACGAGCACATGCGCCGAGAGGTTACAGCCTCTTTCGAGCACGCGATATCTGACGATGCTGTGGTGCTGTACCAGTCCACCGCTGATCTTCCCCCAACGTCTTGTAGCATCAAGGGGGTGCCTCGCAACAACTTCGGGCTCGCCGTCGACAGGTTCAGCTCTTCGGTGAACTCGCTGAACGCCATAGCTAGGCATCTAGGGTCCGTTGAACAAGAGGAACAGCGTCTCGCTGGCAGCGATCCCGAAGATCTGGCTATCACGCGCAGAGGCAGATACGCCGCGGTGTTACAGGATGCCCACATGGTGATGGAGCAGGCACTACAAGCTGTTCACGCCACAAGCGGCGGGAAAGCGCTCAAGAGTCACAATCTCGACGAGTTGCTCGAGCAGATGTCGAAAGACGGGCGCGCTGTTGTGGCGCCGGCGCTTGACATGGCACGGGAGGACAGCGGTTGCCTGCGCAACTGGCGGGTTTCGTCGTACCTTCTCGCTGATCCCGGATGGCAAAAGGTGTCCACAGCCGAGAATGTCTCTGCTCATGTGGCGGCCGCCGTGCGACTAGGGCGGCGGGTTCATCGCTTTCTGGTTGAACATCCGAGCAACGAGGGCTCTCGGGAACGAGAACTGGCCAGGTGCGATGCTGTTATCGCGACACTGGAAGCCACGTCTGTCTCGGCGGCAGCGTTCAAGCACGGAGGAGATGTCGGAGCTGTCTCGTGACGCCGTCGGTGGTTCCAATCATGTCCGCCCCGTGTCGGTGAGGGGATTTGACGATAGCGAGAGTAGGCGCGCGTTGCGCAATGGGTGTCATCATGTGGTCATCATGTGACAGAGCACGCGAAGGGAGAAGACGATGACGCAGCATGATCTGATCATCAGGGGCGGCACCGTGGTAGACGGCACGGGCGCGCCCAGACGCACAGCAGATGTCGCAGTGAACGAAGGCGTGGTCAGCGAAGTGGGTCGCATCAGCGGATCGACGCACCGGGAGATCGACGCGGACGGGGCTCTGGTCGCCCCCGGCTTCGTCGACGTCCACGCCCACTACGACGGGCAGGCCACCTGGGACGAACGCATGCAGCCGTCGAGCTGGCACGGCGTCACCACCGTCGTGTTCGGCAACTGCGGAGTCGGGTTCGCCCCCGTTCACGACACTGACCACGACAAGCTCGTGGAACTGATGGAAGGCGTGGAGGACATCCCCGGCGCGGCCCTGCACGAAGGACTCGAGTGGGGATGGAACTCCTTCGGCGAGTATCTCGACGCGCTCGAAGGCCCCAAGGACATGAACATCGCCGCGCAGGTGCCCCACGGCGCGCTGCGGCTGCATGTCATGGGGGAGCGCGGCGCCAACAGGGAGGACGCCACCGACGCCGACATCGCCACGATGGGTCGGCTCGCCGCCGAAGGGATCGCCGCGGGCGGCCTGGGGTTCACCACCAGCCGCACCTCCAACCACAAGACGTCGACCGGAGACTTCACCCCGACGCTGACCGCCGCGGCCGAAGAGCTGGTCGGGATCGCCGAAGCGGTCGGGCGCGGCAACGCCGGGGTGTTCCAACTTGTGAGCGACTTCTCCGACCGTGACGCCGAGTTCCAGATCTTCCGGGACATGTGCGAAGTGTCGGGACGACCGCTGTCGTTCACCCTCGTCGAGAGCCCCCGCTCAGCCGGGTTCCACCACGACCTCCTCAACCGCATCGAAACCGCCCGCGCCGACGGACTCGAGATCACGGGGCAATGCCCGGTTCGGCCCATCGGCATCCTGCTGGGCTTCGAATGCACCCTCAACCCGTTCATGCGCAACCCGGTATGGGCTGAGATCGCCGACATGTCGCCGGCGCAGCGGGTCGCCGCGCTCGCGGACCCCGACAGACGTGAACGCCTGCTCGCTGCCGGTGGCGGGGTCGCACGCGACCTCGTCGGCGGGCGCATCATCGAGGACTTCCACAACATGTTCGAGATGGGCGAATGGCCCTACTACGAACCCCCGGCCGACCAGACAGTCACCCGCCGCGCCGAAGCGGCCGGCACCAGCCCAGCCGAATTCGCCCTCGACCTGCTGTGCAAGCACGGCGGGACCAACATGCTGTGGCTGCCCCTGACCAACTACGGCCACATGAACCTCGACGGCACCAGGGAACTGCTCACACACGAGTTCACCGTCCCCGCTCTCGGTGACGGCGGCGCCCATGTGGGCACCATCTGCGACGGGTCGTTCCCCACGACGCTGCTGCAGCACTGGGGCCGCGACCGGCCCGAGAACAGAATCGACGTAGAGTTCCTGATACAGCGCCAGGCCCGAGACACGGCCCGCACCGTCGGACTGCGCGACCGCGGAGTCCTGGCCCCCGGCTATCGAGCGGACGTCAACGTCATCGACTTCGACAACCTGCGGGTACGGGGCCCGGAGCTGGCCTACGACCTGCCCGCTGGAGGCCGGCGAGTGCTGCAGCGGGCCGAGGGCTACCTGCACACCGTCGTCGCCGGCGAGGAGACCTACGCATCAGGCGAAGCGACCGGTGCCCTGCCCGGCCGGTTGGTCCGAGGCGAGCAGCCGGGGCCGAACTGGGCGACGTCCGGTGCGATGAACGGCAGGGGCTGGTGAGCGCCGCAGAAGTTGTGCCACACCCGACAGTTCCAGTCTGCCGGAGCGACTCAGCACTGGTCAGCCCGCGGCACCCGCGCCGGGGCCTGAAGAACCCGCCGTAACGCACGGCAACAACTGGGCGCGCGGGTGTGTCTTGGGGCCTGTGGCGCAGTAGGTTACGGATTCCATGAGATACGCAGCTCCCACAACCACCGATGAGGCTCTTGAACTGTTGCGAAGCGATCCGGATTCCCAGGTGTTCGCCGGTGCAACCGACCTCATCCCCCAGATCAGAGCCGGTCGCCCGGAGCCGTCGCTGCTGGTCGACCTGAAACGCATTGAGCGACTGGTCGCAGTCAGCCACAACAACGGCACCTGGACAGTCGGCGCGGCAACGCCCACCTCGGCCCTCACCGCCAACTCCGCGTTCAGCTCGACGTTCCCGGGCCTGTCCGAGGCGAGCGGCCTGATCGGGTCCGACCAGATACAGAACCGGTCGAGCTGGGGCGGCAACCTCTGCAACGCCTCGCCCGCAGCGGACTCCGTGCCGGCGCTGATCGTCAACGGAGCCAGAGCCGTGATCGCCGGCGCATCCGGCGCACGGACGGCGGACGTGGCCGACATCGTGACCGGGCCGGGCCAAACCTCGCTCGCGGAGGGGGAGTTCATCGTCGAGTTCCTCATCGACGACCTGCCGGCCGGAACCAGCGACGCCTACCTGCGACTCATTCCCCGCACCGAAATGGACATCGCCGTGGTCGGCGCCGCGGTGCAGCTGACACTGGACGGCGACAGTGTGACGGCAGCGAAGGTCGCTCTGGGCGCGGTGGCCCCCACCGTCGTGCGCGTCCCCGATGCCGAAGCCGCACTCGTCGGCTCCACGCTCGACGACGACACGCTGGCCGCCGCCGCGGCGGCAGCGTCGGCCGCATGCAACCCGATCGACGACAAACGCGGCACTATCCAATACCGCAGGCAGGTGGCCGGCGTGCTGACCAAACGAGCCGCTCAGACAGCCGCACAACGAGCGCGGTCCCAACGAACACAAGGAACGAGCTGATGCCACGAACCCACGCACTCCGGACCCATGTGCAATGCACCGTCAACGGCGACGAGGTGGATTTTCTATGTGCAGACGAGACCTCCCTGCTCAACGCACTGCGCGACGAACTGGGACTGACCGGCGTGAAGGAGGGATGCGGAACCGGCGACTGCGGCGCCTGCACAATCCTCGTCGACGGCAAGGTCAACTGCGCATGTCTGATGTTCGCCCCCGAAGCCGAAGGGTCATCGATCCTGACCGTTGAAGGCATCGCCCAGGGCGACGAACTGCATCCGCTGCAACAGACCTTCCTCGAAGGCGCCGCACTGCAATGCGGAGTCTGCACGCCGGGGTTCCTCGTGGCCGCCAAAGCGCTGCTCGACGAGAACTCCGACCCTACCGAGACCGAGATCCGCTACGCCCTCGCCGGCAACCTCTGCCGTTGCACCGGCTACGACAAGATCATCCGAGCCGTGCAGGAAGCGGCTGTGCGCGGGCCTAGCGGCCCGGCGAGCGCAGCGAACAGGAGCGGCCAACAACAGGCTTCGAAGCGATGACTTGTTCAACCCGCACACGTATGAATGGAGCCTCCAAGTGACTGTGACTGAGAACCCTCAAACCTACAAGTACGTCGGCACCCGACCGGTGCGCCACGACGGACTCGACAAGGTGACCGGCAAAGCCCGGTTCGCCGCCGACCTCGACATGACCGGGCAACTCCGCGGCGCGTTCGTGCGCTCACCGCACGCGCATGCCCGGATCGTGGGGATCGACACCAGCAAGGCCGAGGCGATGCCGGGAGTGAAGGCGGTCGTGACCGGCGCCGATTTCGCCGATCTCGACCCGACGCACCCCGAATTCGACACGGCGGTCAACCTGATGGCGCGCGGTGAAGCGCTGTACAACGGCCATGTGGTCGCGGCTGTGGCCGCGGTCACGGCATCTCAGGCCGCCGCTGCGGCCGCCGCAGTCGAAGTCGACTACGAGGTGCTGCCAGCGGTGTTGACCATCGACGAAGCCATCGCCGAGGGCGCTCCGATCGCCAACCCGACCAACCGCACGCTGTTCTCGGGCGACACTGAACCGTCGAACCTGGCGTCGGTCAACGAGTTCGGCCGGGGCGACGTGGAAGCCGGTTTCGAGGCAGCCGACGTCATCATCGAACGCGAGTTCCGGACCACTGCGGTCCACCAGGGCTACATCGAGCCCCATGCCTGCGTCGCCGACTGCGGCCAGGACGGCAAGGCCACGATCTGGGCGTCCTCGCAAGGCCATTTCGCGGTGCGCTCCAAGACCGCTGCCACGCTCGGGTGGAGCACCGACCGGATCAAGGTCATCCCCGCCGAGATCGGGGGTGGATTCGGGGGCAAGACCACCATCTACCTCGAACCGGTCGCTGTGCTGCTCTCACAGAAGGCCGCTCGCCCGGTGAAGCTGGTGATGTCACGCGAGGAAGTGCTGCGAGCGACCGGCCCGGCGCCCGCCACCAAGATCACGGCCAAGATCGGCGCCACCAACGACGGCGAGATCACCACGCTGCAGTCCACGATGTACTTCGACAACGGCTCGACCAAGGGCTTCAGCGCGTTGACCGGGGCCATGTCGGTCGCTTCCTACAAGCTTCCCAACCTGGAACTTCACGCCATAGGCACGGTCAGCAACACGGCACGCTCAGCCGCCTACCGTGCACCGTCGGCGCCCCAGGCAGCCTTCGCGGTCGAAACGCTGATCGACGAACTCGCCCAACATCTCGGCGTCGACCCGATCGAACTCCGCCTCCAGAACGCGGTGGTCGAAGGCGACGCGACCGCGATGGGAGCGCCCCATCCCAAGATCGGCTTCGTCGAGACCCTCGAAGCGATCAAGAACTCCGACCACTACAACTCACCGGTCCCGGAGGACGCCGGGCGAGGCGTCGCAACCGGGTTCTGGTTCAACATCGGCGAGCAGTCGTCGGCGACCGTCAACCTCAACGAGGACGGGACCGCCACGGTCATCACCGGCAGCCCCGACATCGGCGGCAGCCGCGCCTCCATGGCGTTGATGGCAGCCGAAGAGCTCGGCCTCGCCGTTGATCGCATCACACCGATCGTCGCCGACACCGAATCGGTTGGTTTCACCGACATCACCGAAGGCAGCCGAGCCACGTTCGCCACCGGCATGGCCGTCGTCAACGCCTGCCGCGAACTCATCGACGAACTCAAGGTGCGGGCCGCGACCATCAGGAGCGTGGAGGTCGACCAGGTCGAATGGGTCGACGGTGCCGCTGTCATCGAAGGCCAGGACCCGCTCACCATCCCCGAGATCACCGCGATGGCCAAGAACACCGGCGGGCCGCTCACCGCCACCGCCTCACTCAACGCCGCCGGTGCGGGCCCGTCGTTCGCGGTCCATGTCGCGGACGTGGCCGTGGACGAAGAAACCGGCGAGACCACGATCCTGCGTTACACCGCCGCTCAGGATGCCGGCACCGCCATCCACCCCTCCTATGTGGAAGGCCAGATACAGGGCGGATCGGTGCAGGGCATCGGCTGGGCGCTCAACGAGGAGTACATCTACGACTCCGACGGAGTCATGGAGAACGCCGGCTTCCTGGACTACCGGATGCCCGTGGCTTCCGATCTGCCGATGATCGACGCGATCATCGTGGAGGTGCCCAACCCCAGCCACCCCTACGGCGTGCGCGGCGTCGGAGAAACGGGCATCGTGCCCCCGATCCCGACACTGGCCAACGCCATCGCTGCTGCCACCGGTGTGCGGATGACCTCGTTGCCGATGTCTCCGCCGAAGCTGCTGGCCGCGATCACCGACGGCGCCGACAGCTAGCACCCGACAGCCCGAACCAGTGGCCACCGTTCATCTCCAGGCCGATCACCGCCGCTTCACCGGCGGCGAGAAGACCCTGCAGGTGGCAGGCAACACCGTGGGTGAGCTGATAGCGGAACTCGAACGCCGCTATCCGGGCCTCGGACCGCTATTGACCGAAGGCGCCAGCGTGGCCATCAACGGTGAACTGATCCCCAACGGGATCTTCGAGAAGGTCGACGCGTCCACCGAGGTCTACTTCGTCGCGCCGATATCGGGCGGCTGACCGCCGCTGTTGGGGCCTTCGTCGCGGCGGGGTTATAGTCGGCTCACGTCAAGACAGGGGGACCCATGGCTCGTTTCCACGAGTTCGAAATGCCTTCGCTGGAGGGGGATCAGGTGGCCTTCTCCTCGTTCGCCGACGCGGCCTGCCTAGTGGTCAACGTCGCTTCGGCTTGAGGCCTCACGGCTCAGTACGCAGGTCTGCGTGCGCTGCACAACGAGGGCCACGGGGTTCGAGTGCTGGGGTTTCCCTGCAACCAGTTCGCGGGTCAGGAACCGGGAAGCGCCGAGGAGATCCGTGCCTTCGTGAACGACAACTACGACGTCAACTTTCCGATGTTCGCCAAGATCGACGTCAACGGCGACGACGCAGCCGAGCTCTACCAGTGGCTCAAGTCGCAACACCCGGGCGACGGCGATTCGCCGGACATCGTGTGGAACTTCGAGAAATTCCTGGTCGACTCGGCGGGAAGGGTCGTCGCCCGTTTCTCACCGCGGGTGACCCCTGAAGAGATCGCCGAGCAACTGCCGGCTCTGCTGAACTGAGAACCTGAATTGAGAGCAGCATGACCCCACAGGACCTCGTTGAGATAGAACTCATCAAGCGGCTCAAATACAAGTACCTGCGCCTGCTCGACCAGCATCTGTTCTCCGAGATGCGTTCGGTGCTCACCGACGATGTGACCGTGCGTTACAGCGACGGCAAGTACTCCTTCGACGGCGTGGATGCCGTCATCAGCTTCCTGACGGACTCGATGGGTTCAGAAACGTTCCTGTCGAGCCATTCCTGCCACCACCCCGAGATCACGCTCAACGGCGACGGGACCGCCACCGGGATATGGAAGCTCGAAGACCAGGTGATCATCGGCGAGCACAACCTGACGCTGCGCGGCGCAGCGTTCTACTACGACGAATACGTGAAGACCGATGCAGGTTGGCGGATCAAGACCACCGGCTACCGCCGGATCTTCGAGGAGATGCATCCCCGGTCCGCGATCGAGGGACTCAACCTCGTAGCCACCTGGTTCGGCGGCGAGACCTGAGGTTTGAACCGCCGGGGTCAGGTGTGGCGGGGGCCGCCGGGGTCAGGTGTGGCGGGGCCGCCGCGGTCGCCGGGCCAGCGGCTGCCACCGATGACGTCGGCATGGGGCCAGAAGGCGACCGGGTCGAGCGGGCCGGCGTTGGTGATGTCGCGGGCCTTGGCTTGGTGGGTCACCAACTGCGATGACACCAGCTCGTCGACCGGCAGGTAGCGGGCCACCGGATCCCACGGAGAGTCGAGGAGCTTGAGGTCACCGTCGATGTCCTCCACGTGGGTCTGCTCGAAGCGGGTGGCCACATCGACCACATGAGGCGGAAAGTCGTACTGCTTCTCGGCGCCGCCGATGGCCCGGGAATACTTGGTCCACCACTCGTGTTCCACGAACTCGCCCTCCACCGGGGCGCCGACCCCGGTCACCTGCCCGGAGAACTCGATGAACGTGTAGCCCTGGTGGACGGTACGAGCGCCGACATAGTCGCCGAGCCGGAAGAACTCGATGTCGCACAGGAACTTGGGCTGACCGTTGAGCTCGCCGCTGATGAACACCGCGGCCTCCTGATCGATGCCCATGCCCAGGTTGTAGGCGCCTTCGACCCCGTTGAACGAGGCCGGAACCTTCACGCTGACCCCGAACTCGGGTTCACCCTGAATGGGCACGCAATAGATTCCGATCTGCACCACCGGGTCGAGGGGGGTCAGCCCCGGCGGTAGCAGCGGAGCGATGTTGGCCTCGTCGGTCGTGTACTTGACGACGAGCTTGGGCCAGCCGGCCACCTCGCCCGGTCGGCTCATCGGCACTGTGTCGGTTGGCACTGTGTCGGTTGGAACTGTGTCAGTAGGCGTCGTCATGGCGTCCCTCCGTTGATTGCAGATTAGATAGGTCCACTGGCGCTGATCTACAATGCCCGGGTTCGGGTAGAAAGCTCAAATCGCAAAGGAGCACACCCATGCCAGATCCGCTTGCAGGCGTTGACCAGAGCAACGCCCCGTACATCATCGTGTCGTCGGACACCCACGCCGGGCTGTTCGTCGAGGACTACCGCGACTATCTCGAATCCTCCCTCCATGCCGAGTTCGACGAGTGGCTCCTGACCCGCCACCAGCACCGGGCGATGGTCGAAGAACTCAACGGCGAATACGTCGAGCAGTGGGAACGGGACAACGAAGTCGGACTCAAAGGCGCATACGATCCTGAAATCCGCGACAAGACCCTCGACGCCGACGGAGTGGCGGGCGAGATCATCTTCGCCGACGGCGATGCCGTGACCGGAATGGAAGCACCGCCCTTCGGTGCGGGTCTGCAGGCAGGGATGATCACCGACCCGAGGCTCGCCTGGGCCGGAGCGCGGGCACACAACCGTTGGCTCGAAGAGTTCTGTGCCACGAACCCTCCCCGTCGCGCCGGGGTCGCTCTCGTGCCGATCACCCACGGAGTCGAGGAATCCGTCAAGGAGATCGAAGCGCTGGCCGGAAAACCCGGGGTCAAGGGAATCATGATCCCCACCATGTGGCACGACCATCCCTCATACGGTCACGAGAGCTACGACCCGGTCTGGGAAGCGTGCGCTGAGGCCGGGCTGGTGGTCCACACTCACTCCGGTGAGGCCGACTCCGAGTCGTACAACGACAACATGGCGCAGTACATGCTCGAAGTGGCGTTCTGGACCCACCGTCCGCTCTGGCAACTGCTGCTTTCGGGCAAGTTCGACAAGTTCCCGAACCTCAGATACGCGCCGGTCGAATGCGGTTCCTGGTGGCTCGGCGATCTTCTGTTCAAGACCGACGCAGTGTTCGGCGGACGCAACTGGAAGGTCAAGAAGATGGCCTCCCGCACCAAGGACCTGATCCAGAAGCTGCCCTCGGAGTACATCGGAACGAACGTGTTCATCGGCGCGTCGACGATGAGCAAGGTCGAGCTTCGCCGTCGCTATGTGAACGGCATCGATGCGCTGATGTGGGGCACCGACTACCCCCATCCGGAGGGTTCATGGCCCCACACGATCGAACGCCTCGAGACCGATTTCCAGCAGATCCCGGTGGAGGAGACGCGTCTGCTGCTCGGCCTCAACGCAGTACGCTGCTACAACCTGGATCTCGACGGACTCACCAAGATCGCCGAGGACATCGGCCCGACCCCGTTGGATCTCAACCAGGACCTCGACCTGCGCACGTCGCCGACCGCGATCCGTGACGCCCGATTCTGGTTCGAGGACTACAACATCGAATGGCCCGAATAGGACTGGTTCGGCCGCTGGTTCTGGTTCGGCCGGGCCGGTCCCGGAGTTGGTCGCCGGAACCCCGCTCGGTCAGCTGGTGATGGAACCGCCGTTGAGGTTGATCGTCTGGCCGGTCATCCAGCCGGCCTCCTCGCTGGCGAGGTAGACGCAGATCGCGGCGATGTCGGCCGGGCTGCCCAGGCGCTTCACCGGGATCGCCCGGGCCAGATGCTCGGTGTGGTCCCCGCCTGCGGTGTTGTCCATCAAACCGATCGCCACGCTGTTGGCGGTCACCCCGTGGGCGGCGTTCTCCAGGGCCAGGGAACGCATGAACCCGAGGCCTCCGCCCTTGCCGGCCGAGTAGGGGGCCACGCCGATGCCGACACCGGCCGATCCCGCCCCCGACGAGATGGTGATGATGCGCCCCCAGCCTGATTCGACCATCGGGTTTATCACGGCATGGACACAGTTGAGGACGCCCCGCAGGTTGACCTCGATGGGGCCGTCCCATTCGGCGGGCTCCATCTCCCGGAAGGGCTTCGGCCGCATCTGCTCGGCCCCGCCGTTGCCGGCGTTGTTGACGAGAATGTCTACGGACGGATGGTTGGCGAGCTCGGCTCGGACGGCGGCGAGGTCGGTCACGTCGAACGCTGCCGGTTCAGCCGAACCTCCCTCGGCGGTGATCTGATCGGCGACCACGGCTGCTCGGTCACCGAGAAGGTCGTTCACCAAGACGTGTGCCCCCTGGTTTGAGAGAGCTGAGGCGATGCCCGCGCCGGTGTTCTGCCCCGCCCCGGTCACCAGCGCCGTCCTGTCGGATAGATCGAACATCCCCCGACGCTAACCGACACGAGCCTGCTTGCTAAACCCCCTGCCCTAGTGCCGGGGCTTCGGCTGCGCCCGGTGTTGAGCAGCGGTGTGGCGCAAATGCCCCGGGGCTCCGGCTGCGCCCGGTGTTGAGCAGCGGTGTGGCGCAAATGCCCCGGGGCTCCGGCTGCGCCCGGCGACAGCAACGCGTAGCCTGAGTCTGTGAAAGAAACGCCCACCGGATCGACCAGCAACTCCGGTACCGATTTCATACGCGAGATTCTCGCCAGAGACGCTTCCGACGGACCCTACGGGGGACGGGTACAAACCCGCTTCCCTCCCGAGCCCAACGGGTACCTGCACATCGGGCACGCAAAATCGATCGCCCTGAACTTCGGCGTCGCCGACGAGTTCGACGGGGTCTGTCGGCTGCGCTTCGACGACACCAACCCGGAAACCGAAGACGCCAACTTCATCGAGGCGATTCGCGAAGACGTCGCCTGGCTGGGTTTCGACCCGGGCGAGTCGGCCTACGCCTCGGACTACTTCGAGCAACTGGCCCAATGGGCGGAGCAGCTGGTCCGGGCCGGGCTCGCCTACGTCGACGACCAGGACGCCGAAACGATCTCGGCCAACCGTGGCGGATTCACCACTCCGGGCATCGACAGCCCGTACCGGGACCGGACCGTCGAGGAGAACCTCGATCTCTTCGCCCGGATGCGAGCGGGCGAGTTCTCCGACGGCGAGAAGGTGCTGCGAGCCAAGATCGACATGGCCCACGACAACATGGCCATGCGGGACCCGGTCATGTACCGGATCCGCAACGCCCACCACTTCCGCACCGGCAGCGAATGGAAGGTCTATCCGACCTACGACTGGGCACACGGGCAGAGCGATGCGGTCGAGGGCACAACACACTCGCTGTGTACGCTCGAGTTCGACACACATAGACCGTTGTACGACTGGTTCATCGAACAGTTGGGCTTTGGCGACGATCGGCCCCGCCAAACCGAATTCGCACGTCTCAACCTCACCCATACCGTGATGTCGAAGCGCAAGCTCCTGGAGTTGGTCCGCGACGGCCATGTCGACGGCTGGGACGATCCACGCATGCCCACGCTGCGGGGCCTGCGCCGCCGGGGCTATCCGCCCGAGGCCATCCGCGCTTTCTGCTCGCACATCGGCGTCGCCCGGGTCAACGGCACTCACGAGATAGAGCTCCTCGAGTCGTTCGTGCGGACCCACCACAACCAGCACGCCCTGCGCCGGATGGCTGTTCTCGATCCCGTCGAGCTGGTGATCGACAACTGGCCCGAGGACCTCACCGATGAACGACCCGCTGTCAACAATCCCGAAGACGAATCTGCTGGAACCCGAAAGGTGCCGTTCAGCGGAAGGTTGTGGATCGAGCGCGGTGATTTCATGGTCGACCCGCCCAAGAAGTTCTTCAGGCTGGCCCCGGGCCGCGAGGTTCGGCTGCGAGCGGGATACCTGATCACCTGCACCGATGTAGAGACCGACTCCGACGGTGAAGTTGTGCGCATCCACTGCAACCACGACCCCGACACTGCCGGCGGTCAGGCCCCCGACGGCCGCAGGGTGAAAGCCACGATCCACTGGGTGTCGGCGCAGCACGCGCTCGACGGCACAGCCATGCTCTACGACCGGCTCTTCACCGACCCGTTCCCCGGCTCGGACGGCAGCGACCCGCTCGCCTCGTTGAACCCCGCCTCGCGTGAAGTACGCACGGGCTGCAAGCTCGAACCCGCGCTGGCCGATACGCCCGCCGGTCAGGTGGTGCAGTTCGAACGGCTCGGCTATTTCGCCCACGACCAGCAGGACCCGCTGACCTTCCATCGAACGGTCGGCCTCCGCGACGAATGGGCGGCGATCCAACGCCGTCAGCCCCAACAGGGTCAATCCCAACAGGGCCGATCCCACCATGACCGTGGCTGAGAGGCCCCGCAAACAGGCAGAGGATTCCGAGTACGAACGGCTTGATTTGCGGGGCTCGGTTCAGAACCTCGGCGCTGAGGGTGTGCGGTCACGAACTGGGGGCTCCGGGGTTGACGTGGATCTGCATCCCTTTGTAGCTTTGAGGTGGTGTGCGCGGCTGAGGAGGAATCGCCATGTCTGCAAAAAAGTGCCCTGTGAAGCATCGCTGGTTTTGGGTGCCGGTTACGGCGATGTTGGCGTCGACGCTGGTGTTCGTGTCTCCCGGCGCGGCGTCGGATCATCTTGACCACTCCTGCGATGGGTCAGCCACCCCGACCCTTACCGAACTCCACGATTGTCTGCGTCCCTATGTGGTCGAGAGCAGTTTCACTTCGACCCCGTCGCTTCGTTCGTCGGACTGGACCGTGGACGGTGATTTCTGGGAACGCCCGTCGGAGGACTCCGAGGGGACGTTCGACACCTACGCGTCGGGTGATGTGATCGAGATCACGCACCGGTTCGACAGGCCGGTGCTGGTGAGCGGCACCGTTGGCACAACCCTGTGGATCGGCGACAACGGCGGCGACGACGGCTCGAGCGCTTGGCGCGGCGCCACGTACGCGTCGGGCTCGGGCACTGACAGCCTGACATTCCAGTACACGGTCACCGACAGCGATCTGGACGCCGACGGTGTGTCCATCGGATCGGGCAGCCCGGAGTATCCCGGGATCTGGGGCTCGGGGAACATCAGGGCCGAGGACGACGGCTTTCACATGCATCACGCCTACAGCGGTGTCAGGGGCCCTGACCACAAGGTCGGTCCGGTGCCGTATGTGACCGGCGTCGAGGTGATCGCCGCTGATGTGGAGTTCGTTCATGTGCCTGCGGATCCCGTCACGGGCATCAAGACGATTCCGACCAACGGAGTGATCCTGTTGGCGGTGACCTACAACACTCCGGTCGAGGTGGAGGGGGATCCCACGTTCTTGCTCCATATCGGCTCCAACGACAGCGGTGAGGAAGGGTACCGCGACGCCCGTTTCAGGAACCGGCACCACGAAGAGCACAACAAGCTGTACTTCGAGTATTTCGTGGAGGGCGGCCTGAGCGACACCGACGGCATCAGCGTAATCAAGGGCCATGTGGTGGGGAGCGCCGACGACAAGGTCGTGGCCGTCTCCGGGAGCCGAGAGGCCGAGACTTATTCCTTCAGAGAATACCGGGGAATGACCGAATTCCAGGTGGACGCGCCGGCGCCACCGAGGGCGACGAGTTTCAGGGTCGTTTCTGAGCCCACGCATCGCACCGACCACAGCGACCTCGACAACGCGTACGCTGTGGGCGACGAGATCAAGTTCGAGGTGACTTTCAGCGAGCGGATCCGCACCGAGCACGGCTATCTGCCGGGTCCGGCGGTGCTGCCGATCAACGTCGGCGGCAAGCAGCGCGGGGCCATCAACGACTTCGAGCAGGTATCGAGTGTCGGTGTCGACCCGGGACATGTGGCTGATGGCACCGGCTACGTCGAGTACTTCTCTTATGTCGTGCAGGACGGCGACATCGACGCCGACGGGATCAGCATCCTGCCGGTCACCGAGGACAATCTGTATGAGGATGACTGGAGGCATGGCAACTGGCGCAGGGTCGGGTTCAACTCCCATATCGTCGGCGACGAGAGCGGCCTGCTGGCCGAGGCCGTCCATGACGGAATGTCTGCGCAGTCGGGTCATCGGGTCGGCAACATCAGGCCGTATATCACCGGCGTGGAGATCGTCTCTGGGCCGGCCGAGGGCGTTGTGTACTCAACGGAGGAGACTATCGAGGTAGCTGTGACGTTCGACACCCCGGTGGAGATCTCAGACGGATCCGAGGGAGGCTTCCCGTCGGAGGTCTCTCTCCATATCGACGACGGCGACCCCGACGAGCGCGAGCATCCGAGGGACTTGGTGTCGGCGTTCTATGAGCGGGGCAACGGCACCGACACCATTGTGTTCGCCTACACCCTCGAGGGCGGCGAATCCGACTCCGACGGCATAAGCGTCTATGGCTTCACCGGCGGCGGCACTTCGGTGATCGAGGACAGGTCGTTCGACTGGGAGGTCGTCTTCGGGGATTCCGACACCCTCAGCCCGGTGTTCAGCTCCAACGCCGGCCACCAAGTCGATGCTCCCAGCAGGCCGACGATCACCGCTATCACTGTCGATTCGTCGCCCAGGCATCCGAATATCTCACTGAGCGGGATCCCGTTCGACGCCTACAACGCGGGCGACGAAATCCGCTTCAAAGTGACTTTCGATCAAGACGTGAGGATCGCCGCCGAGGCACAGCCGGGCGCGGACCCGTTGTGGCTCGACATCAACGTCGGCGGCACCATCCGTCGGGCGGACTTCGTCGATTATGTGCCCGAGGTACCCGGCAGCGACCCAGTTCTCTCCGACCCATCTTCCTTTGACCCCGGCCTCATCGCTGATTCTGTCGATTCCTCCAATGCGCATCATGCCGGCTCGGGCGACGTCTACTTCGTGTACCAGGTGCAGGCCGAGGACTACGACGACGACGGCGTGAGCATCGATGCCTCGGGCGCCTCTGGGCACGGGGGATTCGACAGGATCCGAGGGGAGAGGAGCGACCTGTCGGCGTCGGCGGACTATGGAGGTTTGTCCGACCGTTCAGGTCACCGTGTCGGCGGGTTCAAGCCCAGGCTGCTCTCCGTCGCGATCACCAACGCTCCAGCCGATGATGTTACGTATTACACGGGTGAGATCATCCAGATCACTCTCAACTACAACACCCCCGTCACGGTTGACGATGATCGTCTTTGGACGCCTTACTTCCAACTCGCCATCGGTCCCAACAACGACTACGGCGAAGACGACTACCGCTCGGCCGACTACGTGAGCGGAACGGGTACCACCGCCTTGGTGTTCGAGTACACGGTCGTCGGCAGCGACAACGACACCGACGGAATCCGCCTGATCGACGGACCGTGGCATGACGGCGACATCTATGCCACCTCCGGAGAGCGGACAGCAGACTCCCCGGGACGCAGCGGGGCCTTCGGCACCATTCCCGACTACAACGTCACGGGAACGCGCCGGATCGGCGGGATCTAGCCCAAGGCGGGTTCCCCAGCGCTGACACAACCGAGTCGCGCGTCAAAGAGCGGCGAGGTTCCGGAGGTGTCGAAGTCAGTCCAGGATTTCCCGCAGAACTTCGAGGTCGGCGCGGTCGGGTTCCGGTGCAATCGTGTCGAGACAGATCTGAGTCATCGCAGCCGCACTCCGACAAATGTGATTGGCGCGCCCGGAGAGAGTCGAACTCCCGACCTTCTGATCCGTAGTCAGACGCTCTATCCAGCTGAGCTACGGGCGCAACAGCGTTTCAGTGTACGCCAACTTCGCAAAGGCTCGACACCATTTGTTCAGGTCGGTGTGCCGCTCATTTCCGCTGGTTCGAGAACGATGACCGGAATCTCTCGATCGGTCTTCGATTCGTAGGCGGCGTAGTGTTTGAACTCCGAGACAGCTGCGTTCCAGATTTTGGTTCGTTCGTCCCCCGAAGTGATGCGGGCGTTCATCTTCTTGGTGCCGCCTGCGGTTCGTACGGTGACCGATGAGTTGGCACGCAGATTCAGAAACCATGCCGGGTTCTTGTCGTTCCCGCCGGCGGATGCGATCAGCGCCATCCGCTCGCCGTCCTGCCAGGGCGCGGTGAGCAGGACCGAACGGGGCAACCCGCTCCTGCGCCCGATGGTGGTCAGCTCGAGGACCGGCATCTTGGCACCGGTCCAACCGATCTTGCCGCGGCTGAGGGCGATCGCCGCGCCGTGGAATCGGTTCAAGGCTTTGAAAGCGAAATCAGAAGGCATGACAGGGATCTTTCGTTGTTGAAATCAGTGCCGGCACCGTCGGATCTGAGCCTGCCTCCATGACCGCACACTAACACGACTGGCGCAGTTCGCAACCCTATGCTATGAAAAACTATGAAGTATGTACCGAGAATGTCCTCGAACAACGATCCGGTTCGCTTGGGGGGCTATTCGAGGGTGGGGTCTTCGCAGAAGCTGGGAGCGCGCTGGGGGTCGAATATGCGGGGCCGTTGGATGAATCCGGTGCCCGGGCGGTCGGTGTGCAGGTAGGCGTCTATGGCGTCGGCGGTTGCGATGGCGGCCACCCGGATGTATTCGTCGGTGGCGAACAAGGCGGCCTCGGAGGGATTGGACAGATATCCGTACTCGACTAGGACTGCCGGCACCGCCGGACGCACGATCATCCCGTAGGCGTCGGTTCCGTTCGACGACAGGACTCGCAGCACCCCGGCATTGGCCGCACTGCTCCACGAGACGTTTTCGAACATGGCGAGCGCAGCGGTGATCTCTTCGTACAACAGGCCGCCGAGACGAGCGGAGTCGGCTCGGGGCAAGCTGACCGACTCGGACTGGATGAACACTTCGCTGCCAGGGGAGCTGCTGGTCGCCCAAGTCGGCGCGTTGTGGTGGATGGAAACCAATGCCTCGGCTTCCAGATCGTCGGCCAGGGCGGCCCTGACCGACAGCAGGGTTCCGTACCCTCCGGTGCGGGTGCTGATGGCGGAGATGCCGCGGGCGGCCAGTTCGTCGAGGATGGCCCGGCTGAGGGTGAGGTTCAGGTCGCGTTCGACCAGACCGTTGGGTCCGATCGCGCCCGTGTCGACGGGACCTCCGTGGCCCGGATCGATGACCACGCGGGCGCTGTCGATGAACACGCCTTCGGATACTTCGGCCGTGTTTCCGCAAGGTGTCCGCACGAGGTAACCCGAGTCGGTTGCGCCGAGGACCGCGACTGGGATCCCGGTCGGTGTTATCAAACCTGCGGGGGCGCCGTTCTGGGGTTTCTCTTGGGGTGTTGGGCTTTCGGGAGCTCTGGTCGTGGTGGTGGTGACGGTGGTTCGGGGCGCGGTCGTGGTGGTGTCGTTGTCGGTGGTGTCTGTTGGCGTGGTCGTTTCGGTGGTGTCGTTGTCGGTGGTGTCTGCTGGTTCGGGCGCGGTCGTGGTGGTGGTGACGGTGGTTCGGGGCGCGGCGGTCGTGGTGGGGTCGGCCTGGCCGAGTTCGTCGCCGCCTCCTTCGGACGCGCACGCAACAGCAAACCCGGTCAGTGCGACTACGAGCAGCAGCGCTCGACAACGATGCTTCATCGGATCACGCCGGTCTGAGAATCAAGACAGATTTCCAGCCCGCCGGCGGCGAGGGCGGCGCTCACGGTCGTCTTCCCCGAGCCGGGCGGGCCCGACACGATCAGCACTTCCCCGCACTTGAGCATCCAGTGATGCTACCGACCCCGCCCGGTCAGCAGGAGATTCCTGGCAGGCGTTGTTGGGGGAGTGTGGCGTAGGGGTCGTCGTGAACTCTCGGGGGGCGGGTGGCTCGTATGTCGTGCCACAAACTGCGCAACACGTCCGAACCGTGGTAGGTGCGTCCACGTCCTTCTCCTGCGGGTTCGAGGAGTCCGGCGTTGACCATCGCCTTCAGATCACGGCTCGCGGTGAGGTCGGAGATCGGGTCGCCGTCGGTCGTCTCGACGACTCGGGTGTAGATCGCGCGGCGCAGTCGGTGGCCTCGGGCGGCGTCGGCCAACGCGCCGATCGCCCGGTTCGGCAGGCTGTGGCGGTCGACGAGTTGGGAGACAGCGTCATAGAGGTGCTCGGTCTCATGGATGCGGCGCTGCAAGGTCCAAGCCTGTCGATAGTGCGCTCTGAGCATGAACCGGATCCAAGGGCGTGCCGAGTTCTGTGGCTGCCAGCTGCCTTGTCCGACTTCAGACAGCACGGCGTAGTAGGCGACGGTGTTGCGGCCCAGGTACTCCTCCGCCGACGAGAAGATCGGGGAGGTGATGCCCTCACGGGACAGCACCATCGTCTGCAGCGCCCGGGCCATCCGACCGTTTCCGTCCCGGAAGGGGTGGATCATAGTCAGGTTGAGATGTGCCATTGCAGCCTGGAACATGACGGGTGCAGACCGGTCGTGGTCGAGGGTCTCGATGAGGCGGCACATGAGCGGTTCGACGAGGGCGACGGCGGGGGCGTCGTAGACGTGCTCCCCGTTCTCGTCGGCGACCCAGACGGGTCCCTGCCGGTATCTCCCTGGTCGAGCGCGAAGATCGTGTTTCGTCATCATGAAGTGGAGGGCGTTCAGGAGCGACTCGTCTATTCGAGGGTCGGCCTCGGCCGGTTGAGGGCCCTCGGCCAGTTGGAGCACATAGGTGAGGGCGTCCCGGTAGCCGGATACGGCGGCTCTGGTCTCGGCGTTCGTGTCGAGGGGTTCCTCACCTTCGATGGCGTCGAGCACGTCGTCGAGCGAGGCGCGATATCCCTCGATCCAGTTCGAGCCTCGGACGGCTCGGGCGAAGCTCATCCTCTGAAGGTTCCCGAACCATCGCCGTGGCTGGTGGGAGGCGTAGCGGGAGAGCTCCCCGCGCAGCCGCTCGATCTCGTTGATAACGAGAAGGTCGGCGTCGTCCGGTTCTGGCGTGGTGAAGATGTCCAATGACATAAAGTTAAACTTAGCAAATTATAGCATGTTTAACATATCATAGCTTCGCAGATCGATCAAAGCTGATGCGTCCGTCAAGGCGAGCCTGTTGCCAACTAGTGGCACGGGCATTGGATTCGCTTGGCGTTCGCGGGCCGGTCGAGAGGTCGGACCGGTTGTAGCCGAACCGGTTGTAGCCGAACCCGATCTTTGCCACCCCCATCGAAGTTCGAGACGTGCTCACAGAGAAACTCGGCGCCCTTCTCGAGCTCACCGAACAACCCGAGGCGATGCAGCAACTCGCACTTCGGGATCGATGCAACGCGCACCCGGCAAGCCGACATCGTGGAACTCGGGCTGCTTGTCGCCGTCGAACTTGCACCTCCGATGCTGCCGGATGCGTATGTGAAGGCGGTGTTGAACGTGTATCGCAGCGAGCAAGTCACAGCGGCGCGCGCTCTCGGGCTGCTCCTCGACACCTGGCAGGAAGAAGACCTGCCGGACCTTCACACGTTGCCCGCAGACGCTGTCTGGTCATTCATCTCCTAGCAGACGGCCTTCGTCGCTCCCCCCTCGTCGTTCCCCATGGAAACCCTCGTGTTCGACGCCAGTCCACTGGCCCACTTCGCGCGCGCAGGCTGGTTGGGTGTCCTCAAGGCCCTTGTCGGCTCGCACAGGGCTGTCATACCCGTGCAGGTGGTCAGTTTACCGCAAGTCACTGCGGAGGGAGGGGGATTCGAACCCCCGGGGCCGTGAAGCCCGCTGGTTTTCAAGACCAGTGCAATCGTCCGCTCTGCCATCCCTCCAGCTAGCCAGGATACTCGAAGGCCGCTGGAAGAGGGCTTGCCAATAACTCCGGCAGAGCGTCGAGATAGCGGACTCGGGGCCACTCCGTCACGCCGAGAGTCGCGAGATGCGGAGTATGCCACTGCACGTCCACCAGCCGCCGGTCGCCGTCACGCAGCAACTCCACGAGAGCCACCACCGCGGCCTTAGAAGCGTCCGTGACACGGTGGAACATCGACTCGCCGGCGAACAGACCACCCACCGCAACACCGTACAAACCGCCGACCAACTCCCCGTCGAGCCAGGTCTCCACACTGTGGACCCACCCCAGCGAACCCAGCCGCACATAGGCGTCGCGGATCTGCGAATCGATCCAGTCATGCGGCCTGCCAGAATCAGCGCAGGCATCAATAACCGCAGGCAGGGAAGCATCGACCCGAACCTCGAACCGCTTGGCAGAACGCCGCAACGAACGGCTCACATGCAACGAATCAAGCTCGAGAACCCCCCGCGGATCAGGCGACCACCAGCCGATCAACCCGCCCGCCTGCACGGGCATCGGAAAAATCCCCGACTGATACGCGGCCAGGATCGTCCCAGGCTCCAGATCGGCACCGACGCCGACCAGCCCCGAGGGATCAGCGCTCTCGACCGGCGGAAAGTTCCACGGACTGCGCGACGGCTCGACAGGCATTGCATAGAAATTAGAGGCTGCGCGGATAGGCGTGCTTTCGAGTTGCAAAAACGTTGTTTCCCGCTCTTGTTCGCTTTGCTCACGGGCCGCTCGGGCCACGGCCTCGCACCAAGAGAGTCTTGTTGGCCACAACCCACTCGGCCTCTGGGCTAGAGTGCGCTAGGTTGCCGAGATGGTGAGTCCCCCACTGGTCGCTTGGATGAATCCGCTGCCGGTGGAACTCGCGCCCGCGCTCCGAAAACGCCGCAGCAGTCTGGCAACCGCAGCAGAAGGTGAAGTCCTCGACCTCGGAGGTTGGTCCGACCACCTCGACAGCTATCGGATCGGCACCGAGGTCGGCTCGGTAACCATGCTCGACCGCCTGGGCGACATCCGCGCCGGAACCTCCGCTCACGACCCCGAAGGCGTCACCAGAATCGACTCCGACCCCGAAGAACTCGCCGGAGCCGGCCACGGCCCCTTCGACACCATCGTCAGCCTGATCCGCACACCTCTCGTGGCCGACCTCAATCGCTTCCTGAAGACGCTGACGGACCTGCTGACACCCCACGGACGGCTGCTGTTCCTCGAACCAGTAGTGCGCGCTGGGCGAACCGGACGAATGCTCGCAGTCGTCGGGCGCCTGGGCCGTGCCGTCGGAGGCCTGCACCTGGACTGGGACCTGCCCGCCGATATCCGGGCGTCGGGCATGACGATCACAGACCTCGAACGATTCGAGGTGCCGACCGTGTCGGCCCCGTTCCGGCCGTTCGTCGAAATGAAAGTGCGCTGGCCGCTCAGCCCACTGGAGCCGCTCAGCTGAGCCGCAGTCCGGTGGCCAGAGCCGCTCAGCTGACCAGAATCGTCACGGAGTTGACGGTGACCGTGCGCGACGGGCTGCCCCCGAGCCCGCTGTCGTCGGGTTGATGCAAGCCGATGATGTCCTGCATCACGCCGAGACCGGCTTCGTCGGTCTGCCCGAACACGATGTAGGTGCCCTGGCCGTCGAGCAGAGCCGTTTTGGGGCCGGTGGTGAAGAAGAACTGCGCACCTGAAGAATCAGGGCCGGCACTGCGGGCCATCACCAACTGGCCGGGAACGTACCGGTACGGTCCCGTCAGAACGCCGCCCTCGCTGCTGAACGTCGGCTCGTCGGGGATCGTGTACCCAGGCCCCGGATCGCCGGCCGAATTGGTGTGAGGCGACCCGCCCTGGATGATGTCGATGCTCGGATCGGTGCGGAACAGAGTGGTGCCGTCGTAGTACCCCCAGCGGGCGAGCGTCACGAAGTTGTTGGTGGTGTTGGGTGTGTTCTCGGTGTCGAGTTCGATGACGATCTCACCTTCGGACGTGTCGAACACGGCGGTGTAGCTGTGGGCAGGATTGATGCACATCGGCTGCGGACCGGCGAAATCAAGAGTGCGAGGGCTGCTCTTGTCGGGTGCCGGGCAATCCGGATCCGACGGCTCGGAAATCTCAACCGACTGCGGGGTCGACGTGGTGCTGTCGGGCTCGGGTTCAGGTGCGGTGGGTTCGGGTTCGGCGGGTTCGGGTTCAGCGGGCTCGGGTTCCGTGGTGGTCGCCGTCGAAACAGGATCGAACTCGGGCTCGTCGTCATCGCCGTTCACGAGCCAGCCAACACCGACGATCGCGACCACAACGACTACAGCAACCGCTCCCAAGCGGATCATCCGACGGCGGGACCTGGCCTTCGCCTCGGCCGCTTGCGCGGCGGCGATCCGACTGGCTCGGTTGGACTTCTGGCGGGCGCGTTTCTCGGTACTCACGACATCGCAGGATATCGGCGGGTTCGGCCAACTCTCGGCCGCAGCGGACGCTAACCCAAGAGAGTAAAGATGATTCCCGCGGCGAGCGGCAGGATCATCAACACGGCCAGACTGAGAACCAACCAGAGTTGGAAGCGTCGCCGGCGTTGCTCGTACCGGGACACCGCCTGAGCGTGGCGGGCCTCTCTGGTGTTGGCACGCCGTTTGCGGGTGTTGGGGTTGGTGGCCACTGCCGTTGAACATACCGTCTGCCTGCACCGGCTCCAAGCGTTCTGTAGCCTCGCAACGTGCGTCGGTTGCTGTGCCTGTTCACCGTGTTCGTAGCGGGCTGCTCATTGCTCGACGATGCCGACGACAACGGTGCCACGCCGAACGTCGAAGAGCCGGCCGCGAGCGAAACGGCGGCCCCGCAGTCGGTGGGCCTGGTGCGTGTCGGCCCCGCCGCCTACGACCTCGTATTCACCTGCGTCGACGGCGGCGCGGGAGAGATCCTTGCCGCAGGGGTCGGAAGAGACGTCAACAACAAGCCCGTCCACGCCTTTGTTCAGGCGTATGTCGGGGAACCCTACGTAGGTCTAGAGGTCGGCGAAGAAGGCGAAGAAGTGCTCTTCGAGCCACGCTTGGGAGTGCTGCTCGACTTCACCTTCGAGCACGACATCATCAGGTTCGACAACGTGGACTTCGTCACGGAACTCAACATCGAAACAGGCGAATACACACCTGCTGGAATCGGTTCGGTGGTCGTCGAATGCCGCAGCTACGAAACCAAGATCCCCGACGAGATTCTGGAATAGTCAGCCCGGGCAGTCAGGCCGGGTATTCGAGCTGAGTGATCAGGCGCAGGGGTCGTCCTGGAGGATCATCGGCATGCGACCCGACCGATAAGTGGTCACAACACCGTCCTCGACCGTGAACACAACCCGGAAGTCGGCGTCGGAGGCGTCCGTCGGCACGAAGACCAAGTTGACCGTGTCAGCGTCGATCACCTGCCGCTCCAGCTTGTCTCCGAAGGTGTTGACCAGATGCTCGGCACTCGTTCCGATCCCGATCCCCGAACGTGTCGTGATCGGCCCGCTGACAATGTCAACCCGCTCAATCGTCGACGCATGAACCAGGAAGCTGATCCCCCCGGGAGATGCGGCGGGCGACACGTGATAGCACTCGCTGACAGGCTCGCAGGCGAGCATCGCAGACCCGCTCGCCTGAGCTGCATTCGGCACCGTCAGCCCGAAGGAGACCGCACCGAGCCCCACGGTGCTGATCGACGAGTTGGCGCCCAGTTGCGGCACCGCGTCGTCGGCAGCCTCAGCAACCACCTGGGCACCGGCAATGTCGGCAGTGCAGACAACCGGAACGTTGACCGGAACCGAAAGCGGAACCGTAGTCGTCGTGCTCGTGGTGACCGTGGTCTCGGTCGCCTCAGCGCTGTCGTCAGCCCCGTCGCCGCCGGCGTCACCATCAGTGCTCGGCGCCCTGGTAGTGGGCGTGGCCGAACTACTAGTCGTCGTTGTCGCGTCGTCCCCGGAGTCGTCATCGCCCCGACTGATAATGAGCAGGGCTGCTGCGACAATGAAGATCAGGGCGACCAGAGTTACTGCGATCTGACGTGGTGACATGGCTCAACCAAGCAACTGGGGGATGGAACTTCGGACACCTCGGAACCTATCACACACCGCCATGCCTCATGTCATAAGAACAGGCTTTTGGTTGCATGAAAGGGCTTCGTAGGCCGCCCGGGGCTCGAACCCGGCACCTTGAGATTAAAAGTCTCCTGCTCTACCCGATGAGCTAGCGGCCCACCCAGCAGGCTAGCGGCCTTGCCCGGGGCTACGGCCTCACACCTCCGCTTCGGCCTCGAACCTCAACAAACGCTGAAAATTGTCGCGAAGCTCATCGCGCCGACCGCGATCATGAGCCAGATTCACCAACTCCAAAGGGTCCTCGACCGTGTCGTACCACTCATGATCGTGGTCCTCGAAGGCAGCGTCGACATCGAAGAGTTTGGGAACGGACGAACGCGTGCCGTCCCGCTCGATGCCGCCGCCGATCCCGTAGTAACGGGCGTACTTGGTGACACCGTCGAAGAAGCCGCGGACTGCGTAACGGCAGTTCCGAATCAACGAAGACTGGGCACTGTCCTGTGAGAACAGGACATGGTCGCGTGGTCGAGCACTCGGATCGGCAAGCGCCGGCATCAAATCGACACCCGACAACGAAGGCGTCTCGTCGAGGTCGACCCCGCCCAGCGAGCACAGAGTCGCGGCGAGATCAACATGAGTGGCCAGAGCATCCGTCGACGTTGCAGCCTCGGTGACACCGGGAACCTTGATGACCAGCGGCACCCCCATCACCTCCTCATAGACGCAGGGCAACTTGGCGCGCAGGCCGTGGCTGCCGCAAGCGTCACCGTGATCAGACGTGTAGGCGATGACCGTGTCGTCGTAGACGCCGAGTTCGTCCAACGTGTCGAGCAGCTCACCGAGATTCTGGTCGAGCTCCTCATGGAGGTATGCGTAGTAGTCGAGCTGCCTTAACCAGGACCGTTCATCGGCGAGGTCCATCCGCCCGACGAAGTGCTCGTGGTTGCGCACCTGGCGCCACGCCCTCTGGATCTCCGGTTTGGAATGCAGATCATCGTGAAAGTTGGCGGGAAGATCGCTGAACCGTTCCGGATAGTCCTCCGACATGGCCTCCACCGGCACCCCCTCGAGGCGCAGGTTGCGCATGAACTCGAACACCTTGGCGTCTCTGGGGTGCTCGGCCTGATAACTCGGATGATCGATCGGGAACCACATGATGTCGTGCGGGTTCACCAGGGCCACCGTGAGATGCCAGGGCGTGTCGTCGTCGGCGTGGTTGCGCAACCAGTCCATGGCATCCGCGGCGATGATCGGATCGAAGAAACGCCCGCTCCACGCAGAACCCGTGTAGTGCATGTCGTTGCCCCGGAAATCCTGGTACCCGTGGGCGGTCATCTCCGGGATGTGCTCGTGCGAAAGATGCCATTTCCCCAGGTAAGCGCTGTAATACCCGTGCTCGGCCAGAAGGCTGCCGATGGTCGGAATCGCCGGATCGAGAGCCGTGTGAGCCGGGAACGAGACATTGTCGACCACCCCGTGCTCGGCAAGATAGCTGCCGGTGTAGAGACTCGCCCGCGACGGTGAACAGGGTGAGGAGTGGGTGTAGTAACGGTTGAACGTCAACCCGTCGGCACGGAGCCGGTCATGGGCCGGGAGGTCGGCCTTGCCGGCCAGCCAGTCGTTGCGTCGTTCCTCATCGGAGACGATCAACAAGATGTTGGGTTGTTTGGCCATGGCCGCAGCGTAGAACGCTCAGAGCACGCGTAGATAGGCGAGCCATCGCGTTGCAGTCCGTTGTTTCCCGCTCTTGGTTCGCTTCGCTCACCGGGCCGCTCGGGCCTTGGCCCCGCAAATCAGATGTTCGCGCTCGGAGACCCGTCGCCAGTTTGCGGGGCTTCGGTCATCCGGGCTATATGGGAGGCAATCACCGAACGGACGGCTTCGAGGGCCTCGCGGTTGGTGAGGTCGTCGATCACCATGACCTCACCGACATGGATCTGCACCAACGGTCGGCCGCGCCATGGAAGCCGAGGGAACCTCCTGTCGGTGGGCCAAACCTCGTCAGAACCGACAAGGGTGACGGGCAGCACGACCGCATCGGCTGCTCTGGCGATCTCCATAAACCCCCTGCGAACCTTGCCGAGTCCCGACCCGTCACGTTTTTCGGGGGGCACGATCCTTCCCTCGAGCATCACCGCCACAGGACGGCCGGCCTCGAGCGTCTCAACAGCAGTGTTGATCGTTGCCCGCCATCCGCTGCCGGCGCTGATGCAACCCGCCGATCTGAGGAACCAGCCCACCAGCGGAATGTCGAAGTACTTGGCGCGCACCAGGATCCGGGCTCGCAGAGAAAGGCTCTCCAGCAGAGCGAAACCCACCGGCACATCGAAGAAGCTCCGGTGGTTGGCGACCACCACGACAGGCCTGCCGAGAGTGTCGACCGGGCCGTCGAAAGTATGGACCGTGCGGCACAGCAGACGACTCACGAGACGAAGGAACACAGCTCTGCGCGCAAAGCGACGCAGATCACGGTCGAGGACTTGTGCCACGGGTTGTGTCTAGCGCTGTTGAGCCGAAGCGGCACGCCACGCAGCACACAAAGTCGGGGCGCGGCGTGGAGAAACCGCAGTTCTGAACTACCGTCGGCGGTTGATGCCCGCTGCCGCTCCCGAAGAGATCAGCCGGGAGAGCTGGCTGGCGCTGATCGTCGTCACCGCCGCCGCGTTTCTGGTAGTGCTCGACGTGTCGGTCGTCAACGTCGCCCTGCCGTCGATAGCACGCGACCTGAGGGCGACATCAGCGCAGCTGCCCTGGGTCATCTCCGGCTACAACATCGCCCTCGCCTCACTGCTGCTCCTGGCGGGCCGAACCGCGGACCGCCGTGGACGACGGGCAACGTTCACCGCCGGGCTGTACCTGTTCCTGCTGGGCTCGTTGCTGTGCGGAATCGCCAACAGCCCCACGACCCTGATCGTCGCCCGAGTCGTGCAGGCGACCGGCGGCGCTTTCCTCATGCCCGCTTCGCTGGCGATGGTCCTCCCGCAGTTCCCGCTCTCGCGACGAGGCGTGGCCATCGGCATCTGGGGCGCCGCCGGTGCGCTGGGCGCAGCCTTCGGCCCCTCCGTCGGTGCGGTCCTGATCAGCGCCTGGAGTTGGCGGGGAATATTCCTGATCAACGTGCCGTTGGGGCTGATCGTCGCCGTGCTGGCCCGACACCTGGTCGCCGAGACACGCGATCAATCAGCCGAAGGACCGCTGGACCTGATCGGCGTTCCCGTCGGCGTGGCGGGAGTCGCGCTGGTCATGTACGGAATCGTTCGATCCGAACAGCACGGGTGGACCGACCAGAGCGTGCTCGGTTTGATCCTGGCCGGGATCGCGGTGGTCCCTCTTGTCGTGTGGCGATCAAAGCGCCACCCGGGGGCGCTGCTCGACCTCTCGCTGTTCGAGGGCCGCCCCTACTCGGTGTCGACCGCGGCGTTCTGGGTCTATTCGCTGGCCTTCACGGCCGGGTTCTTCCTCAACTCGTTCATGTTCCAAGAGCTATGGGGAATGAACGTGCTCGAGACCGGGTTCGGGCTCACCCCGGGCCCGCTGATCGCCGCGCTGACATCGGCCCGCTTGGGAGGGATGGCCGACCGGATCGGGCACCGCTGGATCGTGTCGATCGGCTGCTGGGTGGTCGCCGCCGGCTACCTCTGGATACTGCTCACGTTCACCTCCGAACAGGACTACGTGTGGGTCTACCTGCCTTCCGCGGTCCTGATCGGGGTGGGCGTCGGGGCCACGATCGCCGGTTACCAGAGCGCGGCGATGGCAGAAGTCGGGGTCGACCAGTTCGCCAGCGCCAACGCCACGCTGCGCACCTTCCAACAGATCGGATACGCGATCGGCATCAGCGTGGTGAGCACACTCGCCGCAGGATTCAGCTACGACGGCATCTACAACGGGTTCGTGTGGGTGATGGCCTGTTTCGTCGTCTCCGGGGTGGTGATGCTGATCGGCTATCCCTCCGGCTCCGCCGCCTCCCGTCAGGCGTCAAATCCCTGACTGGCCACTATTCCAGGTTCAGCTTTTTCGTTGTTCGACTCGGCACGCACCACGCGCCGTGAGACACCACCCACCCCCAAGTCGACTTTCGTGCTGTAACCTCGCCAGCTCGGGTGTTGTTCGCATCGCGCATCTCCCAAATCACAGTCCGATTGGTCTTTTTTGTAATTTCAAAAATCTCGTAGGGAAAATCGGTGACAGGGAATTCAATGAGAGCTTCGCGAGCTGTTGAGTAGCCCTGTCCCTCCGCTGGCAAGGATTCAACGTCTTCCCACATCTGACAATTTGGGAACTCGGCAGGCGCCAGGACTCCGTTCTCGGGCGTGTTCCCTGCCGGAAGGGAATCTGTGTGGAACTCGGGTGACTCAGTAGTCGCTGTGGCTGGCGCTTCAGTTTCTTCTGGAACGACAGTTTCAGCCGGAGCGCCACATGCGCTCAACAACACCATGGCCATCATGAGTTTGCAAAAAAAGCACATCGACAGAGAAGACCGGTGAACCGCAATGTGCATCAGGTGAAACGCCGCGAATCTGATCGAGTCGGAACGAGCGGCGCGCGGGCGCGTGCGAGTGTTCGCTTAGTATGCTGATGCAATTGTGTGGGCGTCATGGTTTCCGAGGGTTCGACGATAAGAAGTTCCAGACTGTATTGGCCCAGGACACATGGTCTGGCGTGTCGAGCCTTTGCAAACCGACGGTCCTGTGAAATGGCCATTGAAACCGGCCGCGTGGCCGAATTCGTGGACAGCTACTGACCGCAGATCTTTCTTTCCAGAAGGCACCGAAGATGAGGCTCCCGTGTACCAGTTCGGCCCTACATGATCAAACCGTATAGTTGACTTGATTATCGGGTCTCCGTCATAGCATGTGTTCTCTCTCGCTATAGATGTGCTGGGGAGATCGTCTGTAAGGATCCAAACTCCGTTGGACGGAGCTGTAGCGCAAGCGGTTCCTAGCCATTGCACATGTGGGTTCTCCCCTTGAGCCTGTTGGAAGTCAAACCAACTGTCAGTCACATTGTTCCAAGGGTCGTCACTGGCGTGGATCGACGACTTGGCGGCATTGGTGTTGAATGGTGCCTCCAGCTGGCCAAATTTGTAGTAGGGGTCCGCGTCCCAGGTTCCAGGGAAAAAGGCGCTGCCGGAATGTGCGTTAACTGGTGGTTCTGTGCCGACCAGCAAGCCGACAACGAAAGCGATCGCGGTAAGCGCAACAATGGTCCGTGTGCTGAGGGAGCGCATTCGGTCGATCATTGTGACACCTCCTGAACTCGCAGTTCCTTGAATCGATCCCAGTCCGAAACGATCATGGACTCGCAGCGAAACGCTTCAAGCGCGACCCACTGATCAGCAATCTGCCCGACGACCACTCGGGCTTCGAGCACACCGCTACTAACGGAGGGCTTGTCGAAGTAATGGACGGTCCCAGAATCCGACTCGACGGATCGCGACTCAGTCGTCTGGAACGATCTCGACGGCGCAAGCAGCCCAACCATTTCGTCGAACACTTCTTGTCCCGCAATTTCCTTGATTCGGGAACTTGGGATAGCCGCCAGCTGAACATCAGTTTCAAATGCGCGAACAGCATTCTCCGGCGTCGCGTGTCCTATCACTGGAGCGTCGCTGAGACTGCGCTGCATATGGTCAAAGACGCCATCCTCGGCGCAGAACTCGGCGCGTTCGGTACCAAAGTTCCTCGCATACTGGCCACCGGAAGTGTCTGCTGGAGTCAGTTCGTTAGCCACCGCTACGCCAAAGAACGCGGCGCCTACGATGGCGATCAACGCGACCAGAGGCGGCACGCCACGGTACATCATCCGCCATTCAGCCCGTAGGTCACGATCCGTTTGTTTCGTCAAGTTCCCTCGATTCCGATCGTAGTCGGCTCAACAAACCGTACTCCTTAACTGATCGGGGAGCAAAGAACTGAGCGAGAAGCAAGGGCGGCCTTGAACTTGGGCATCCGAGTGTCGACTGTCAAGGCCGGTTGAACCAGCTTGGCAGTTGAACTAACGGGGTCCCAAGAACCGATCACCGTTGAAGTGCACCAAGTGCGTGGGATGGTCCGCGGTCCAAACCTCAGTCTCCCACGAGATATCAGTGAGGTACTTCTTCATTGTTGCTTGATCTGCGAAGCAGGAGACGAAGACGAGTCCAGCTTCGCAGTTTCGAAACAAATGCTTGAGTTCGAGGTGGCGTGTGTGGTCGACGGGTCCGTGAGTAGACGCTGCTTCAAGCAGGACAAGCCAGTTTCGGTCCTCCATGTGGGTCGTCAGGATTCTCAATGATTAGGTGGGCTTGAATGAACTGGTGGAGGGTTTGTCGTCGAATTGTTTCACGGGTGTTCGGCTTGTAGGCGATACCGTAGCGCTCCCGGATCCAATCCATGATCTCTACCGTCCTGAGTGGGACTGCCTTTGCATCTGACCACGAATCACCGGGCGCGAGGGCTAGAAGCGAAAGCAAGACGAGCGCCGAGCGCTTATTTCGACGCTCATGGTCTAGAACGAGATTGCGCAGCAACGAACGACAATCATCGACGGAGGCGATGGTAGTCATTGCGAATGGTCAGCAGCGTCAGCGAAAGACAACCGGATTTCCGGATGAATCTCAGAATCGATGCCTCCCAATTGAGGGAAGCGCATTCGTCGCAGGTCTGAGGCGTTTACCTGGGTGCTTCCACTGAACATCCGAAAATACGTATCGACTAGTTCGCTGTTGAGGAAATCCGCTAGTTTCACCGCTTCAGACTCCTTGATCGGGCTTCGATTGCGGTGAACGACGTTCACATGGTTCTCGAACGCGATGTAGTCGTAGCACTTGATGGGAAGATACACCCCCGCCACTACCCGTCGGCGTTCTTCTTTTGCGGTGAAACGCTTGATCAGCACGTAGGGGCCGTTGGGAAATAGCATCCGCTTGGTCTTGGCGCCGACGATGAAGCCCTGAGGTTTAGTGGTCGGAACCGGCCACTCGACTCTAGGGGCCTTGATGTTCGTCGGGTAGATCAAGGGCACGGATCCTGACTCACCTGCCGACGTAAGCGCTTCACGGGATCGAAAATCGACGACAGGTCCGGTTGACACACCCAAGCACAGCGATTTCAGGTCGGCAGGCAGTGATGCCACCTGGCTGGTTGCCAGTGTCTCCGCGGGGCTAGCCGGGAGGTTGATGTATTTCTGACTGTCTCGAGGAAACACGATCTTGTCGTGTGTGACATCGTGTACTCGGTGTGGCTCGGCTAGGTGGTCTGCGCGAGTTTCAACGCGTACCAAGTCGTCACGAAGGGGCCTGGTCATCTGAAGCGAGAAGATGATTGTTTCTTGGAGTACCGACGAAGCTTTGAAAAGCCGGTTTCGCCTGTCAAAAAGGATGACCCTGCGGAAAGCAGCCCTGTTCATCAACTCCGTGCGGAAGTTCGCGAAGTAAAGCCCGTTGGTGAAGGAGCGCGGCGTGATGGCAACCAGTTGCCCTCCCGCATCCAACAGGGTGGTGGCGATACCCAAAAAGGCGGCGTAGAGATTGGGGCAATCGATTCCATGGCGATGAAGAATCGCCCGACGGCTAGGGTCTCCAGACCCAAGTTTCATAAAGGGGGGGTTCATGACCACAACATCGAAGCGACGGTTGCCCGCCCACTTTGCAGCATCGCAAAAATCGCCTTCGACGATCCGAGTCTCGACTGAAAATCCGCAAGCCGCAGCAGTTGTCTTTGCCTCTTGTGTGGCAGTTCGCAGCAATCTGAGCGCAACGTCGTCGGTCTCGACGAGGTCGATTTCGACAGGCACCGCAATATTCCGTTCGACAAGGCTCGCTATGAGACCAAGCATCAATGCGCCCGCACCAGCACCTGCGTCGACAACTCTGAGGGTTCGACCTTGGGGCTCGACCAACGATCCGATGGTACGAGCGACCTCCGAGGGAGTTGTGAACTGGCCAATACCAGACCGTCGGCCACGGTCGTTGGTTTGTTCCAACTCTTCGTTCAGTGAGTCGGCGAGACGTCGAAGCTGTTCGGCCGCGACGAGCCGACTCGAGTCAGCCCTTGTCGTCTCGATCACGGTCATGTCACTCTCCTCCGACCCAGCGTGGGGTTGTTCGGAGCATAGACGACACCTGTGACACCTCCCGCGGCACCTCGCCCGCTGCTGGTACTTGACACCCTCGGGCGCCGCCGCCCGTCAGGCCTCCGCCGCTAGGTGAAGATGTATTCGCTGGGGTCGGGGGCCTTGGTCCACTGCTGGTAGGTGTGGATCGGCCACGGCGACAGGGTGAAGACATCGCCGTTGACG
The DNA here is from genome assembly GCA_965116485.1 of Acidimicrobiales bacterium. Lineage (GTDB taxonomy): Bacteria > Actinomycetota > Acidimicrobiia > Acidimicrobiales > Aldehydirespiratoraceae > VXYK01. The sequence continues at coordinate 334,555 of OZ220692.1, read as the reverse complement.
TTCTTGTAATGCGTGTGGGGAATCGACCAATGACTCCACACCATCTGGTCGATCTCGCTGCGGCGACGGTCGTTGTAGGCGTCGTGCGCCTCGGGCCGGGGCTCCATCATGCGATGGTCGCCGTCGAGGAGCTGCTGCAAGCACCCCATGATGTAGGTGATCTGGCACTCGGAGTGGAAGATCAGGCTCCCGCCGTGGGCCAGATTCGTGCCCGGCCCGTACATGCAGAAAAGGTTGGGGAACTCGGGGACGGTGATCCCCAGATAGGCAGTCGGCTCCTCTCCCCAATACTCGCTCAGAAGCCTGCCGCCGCGGCCGCGGATGTCCATGGGCCACAGAAAACGGTTGTGGTGGAACCCGGTGGCGTAGCAGATCACGTCGACCTCGTGAAGCTCACCGTCGACGGTGCGCACCCCGGCCGGCTCGATGCGCTCGATACCGGTGCGGACGAGGTCGACATCGTCGCGTGTCAAAGCCTTCAGCCACGAACCGTTGTCCTGCAGAGTGCGCTTCCCGGTCGCCGGATAGTCGGGAATGACCTTGGCCAGAAGCGCCTCGTCGTCGCCGACCTGCTGTCGCAGCCAACCCTCGAAGAAGCCCCGGGTGGCCAGGTTCCGTTCGCTGACCGCGTACCCGTCGCTGTCGTCGTAGTCGGGATCGATGCGGCTGCTGCTCAGATCCCCTCCCGAACCCGGCCAGAACTGCAGGAACCGGAACCAGCGACCGAAGAACGGCAGATGCCGGATCGCCCACTTCTGTCCCTCCGGGACCTTCTCGTGGTAGTTCGGGTTGGGGAACATCCATTGCGCCGTGCGCTGGAAGATCGACAGATGATCGACCTGGCCGGCGATGGTCGGCGCGATCTGAAACCCGCTCGCTCCGGCCCCGATGAGCGCGAACCTCTTGTTGGTTATGTCGACGCTGTGGTCCCAGCGAGTCGAGTGGAACCAGGGCCCCTCGAAGTCGTCGATACCGTCGATCTCGGGCATCTTCGCACGGTTCAGGGAACCGACAGCGCTGATGATCGCACGGGCCTGCAGCGTCTCGGTGCTGCCGTCAGCAGTACGGATCGCAACTGACCAGATACCCGTCGACTCGTCGAGGGTCGCCCCAGTGACCTCTGTGTCGAATCGGCAGTGGTCGGTTATCCCGTGGCGCTCCATTACATCGACGAAGTACTGCTGCAGCTCGGGCTGCTGAGAGAAGTACTCCGTCCAATGGTCTGAGGGCTCGAAGGAGTAGCAGTAGAAGTGGCTGCCGACATCGACCCGAGCACCCGGATAACGGTTCTCCCACCAGGTTCCGCCCGGACCCCCGTTCTTGTCGATGATCGTGAACGGCAGACCGGCCTCGGCCAGACGAACACCGGCCAACACGCCCGATTCGCCGCAGCCGATCACAACCACCGGGAAATCGTTCTTGGCACTCTCGGACACCTCGTCGGACCAGGCCACGCGGTTGACGTCGGTATCTCCCAGACCCATCTCGTCGAGCATCATCGGCACGACTTCGGCGGGGATCTCAGCACAACCGATGAAGTTCATCATCTCGTGCAGAACCTCGGCGTCCGGCTGCGGTTCGGGCAGGACACACCCGTTGTCGCGGTAGGCGATGATCTCGGGCAAGGCCCGGCGGCGGACCTCGGCTTTGGACTCCTCGTCCATGAAGCCCTGGTACTCGTTGAGGAACAGACCGGCCGGCTTGATGTCGCCGCGAACCCAGCCGAGGTCCCCGGTGATGTGAACCATCGTACACATGAGGGTGGGGATGCTGACCTCTTCGAGAGCCTCGCCGATCGCTTCGTCGTCGTCGCTGAACGGCTCGCCGGCATGGGGGTGACGGTTCTCCATCGCTCTAGCCTGCCCCGCCTCGCAGGCAGATGTCAGATCGGGTCGGGCAAAAGCACGGTCCGGGTTGGTTACCCTCACCGGTGATGCAAGACGAACCGTCACCCGACGAGACCCCTCCCCCCGATTCCGCTCAGGACAAAGCACACTCCTCCACCGCGGACAGCAGCGGATCCGATGCGGAAGTCATCGGCGACAGCAACGCTTTGGATCTTGTCGATCAAGCGATGCAAGCGCTGGATCAAGACGACCTTGAGCTGGCGGAGGAACTTGCGGATCAGCTGCAAGACCGACCCTCCGACGAGGGCTGACCCCCGCAGACATTGTGCGCCGCGGCCTCGTGATCCTGATCGCCCTGCTGGGCGCAGTCGCGGGTTTGCTCCGTCTGCGACGCCCGAAACAGTCTGCGGCCTCGCCGATCGCCGCCCTGAGCCGCGCGCAACGCCGCGCCGGGATGGCGCGCCTGATGGTCCGCCGCGCCTTCGACAGGAGCATGACCAGAGCACGCCTGAAACTCGCCGCGGACGGATCACGGCGACGCCTGCAGGCAGACCTCGAACGACGCGAAGCAGAAGACGTCGTGGCGGCCCTCGGAGAGATGAAAGGCGCGCTGATGAAGCTCGGGCAGATGGCGAGCTACCTCGACGAGGGCATGCCCCGCGCCATGCGCCAGGCGCTGGCCACTCTGCGCGCCGACGCCCCGCCGATGCCCTCCGATCTGGCCCTCACCGAAATCGAGCGGTCACTGGGCCGGCCGCTCCACGAACTGTTCGCAGAGATCGACCCGGAACCGATAGCCGCAGCATCGATCGGCCAAGTACACCGAGCCGTCACCAGCGAAGGCATGGCGGTGGCGGTGAAGGTCCAGTACCCGGGGATCGCCCAAGCGATCGCGGCCGATCTGGACAACAGCGAAGCCCTGGCCCGACTGTTGGGCATGGTCTACCCGGGACTTCACCCCGACGACCTCGTCGCCGAACTTCGCGCCCGCATCAGCGAGGAACTCGACTACCGCCACGAAGCGGCGAACCAGACCCTCTTCGCCGACTACTACCGCGGCCACCCGCACATATGGGTGCCCGATGTCGACCAGCAGCGTTCGTCGGATCGGGTTCTGACCACCGAATTCGTCGCCGGCAGGCCCTTCGAGTCGGTCTACGACGAAACAGACGAGGTGAAGGAGCGCGTTGCCGAAGTCGTCTACCGATTCGTGTTCCGCAGCTTGAACCGCCTGCACGTGTTCAACGGCGACCCCCACCCCGGCAACTGTCTGCTCGCCGACGACGGCCGCATCGCCTTCCTCGACTTCGGACTCGTCAAACACTTCGAACTCGTCGAGGTGGAGCAGTTCGCCCGGCTGATCCGGGCGATGATCCGGAGGGACCCCGCTGAATTCCGCCGCACCGCCGAGGAAGTGAACGTCCTGCGCGCCGATGCCCCGTTCGCGGATCAGGAGGTCTTCGACTGGTTCGCCGCCTACTACGAGATGATCCTCGACGACGCCCCTGTGAAGTTCACCTCCGACTACAGCACCCGACTGCTCCGCCAGACCTTCGACGCCAAGACCCACGCGATCCTCAAGCACGCCAACGTGCCGCCCACGTTCGCCTTGATTCAACGCATCAACCTCGGCCTGTTCTCCATTCTCGGCAAGCTCGGCGCCACGGCCAACTGGAGAAGGATCTCCGAGGAGCTCTGGGAGTGGACCGACGCGCCGCCCAGCACACCGATGGGCCATGCCGAAGCGGCTTGGCTGGCCAGAAAGACCGTTCGGAATGGCGCAGGATCTGAGGCCACCGCTCCGACACCGAAATAGTCAACGCCGGCAACACAATTTAGAGGCCCCGCAAATAGGCAGAGGATTCCCGAGTGCGAACGGCTTGATTTGCGGGGCCGTGGCTCGAGCGGCCCGCCGTGGCTCGAGCGGCCCGCCCGTGGCTCGAGCGGCCCGCCCGTGGCTCGAGCGGCCCGCCCGCGGCCCGAGCGGCCCGGTGAGCGCAGCGAACAAGAGCGGGAAACGGAGCGCAGCGAACAAGAGCGGGAAACGGAGCGCAGCGAACAAGAGCGGGAAACGGAGCGCAGCGAACAAGAGCGGGAAACGGAGCGCAGCGAACAAGAGCGGGAAATGGAGCGCAGCGAACAGGAGCGGGAAACGGCGGGCTGCAACTTGAGGGCTTACCTATTTGCGCGCGAACTGAGCAGGCATCGGCACCGCCGACGGGCCGGATCAGCGGGCTGGATCAGCTGAGCTAGCCAGCCTGAGGCAATTCACCGTCGCCGTACTGAACCGGCAAGTCGGTGACTGTGGGGAGTTCGGTCACCGGGTCGGCTCGATCGTTGAGAGCCATCAGGTATCCGATCGCCCGCTCGGTCAGCGGGTAGCGCTCAACCAGCGCGTCGAACTCGGCGGAGTGGTTCGGAACCACAAGATGTGCCAGTTCGTGTACGATCACGTGGTCCAGCACCCAGGGCGGCACATCCACGAGCCGGTCCGAGATGCGGATATGGCCGCTGTGAGTGGAACATGACCCCCAACGCTGGCCTTGCCTCTTGGACCAGCGAATGGAAGCCGGCAGCGGGAGGTCGAACTTCTTCGCCAACACCCTCGCGCGCCCTTCAAGGTCGATGCCGTTGGAGCGGCGCTGCACCTCGATGCGCTCGACGATGTCGGTGACGAACCGGTTCTCCTCCGCAGCAGACATCCAGGAGGGAATCCGCACGCGGATCACCCCCTCAACGATGCGGGCCGAGACGGTCTTGACTCGGCGATCACTGCGGATCACCTCCACCGGGTAGCGCGATGACATCCTTCTTGTCGACAAAATATCGGTCATAAGATCAGGTCCTGTTTCTGAGGTTCCAGTTTCTGGGTGAGCGCTACCCGCTCGCCGAGGTGCCAAGAAGTGCGGTCGTGGTGCAACCAACGGCCTTCGAGATTGGGGATCTGCTTGTATTCGAGGCCGAAATCGCGCTCCAAGGCGTAGATGACCCCACCGTGGGCGACAACGAGCACATCACCGTCGGCGCACCGCTGACGCAGGTTCTCCAGCCCGCCCAGAACCCGCTGCAACACCGACTCGTCGGTCTCCCAACCCTCGGGCCAGACGCCGGCGGCGAGCTTGCCGGGAAACCGCTCTTCGATCTCCTGGTGGGTCAACCCCTGGTACAAGCCGACATCGCGCTCTGAGAAGGCTTCGTCGATGAGCACCGGGCCGATGCCCGTGGCCTCCGAGATCACAACAGCGGTTTGGCCGGCCCGCCGAAGGTTGCTGGAAATGATCGCATCGAACGAGCCGCAATTCGCCGCCGCATCGGCCGCCTGAACGAACCCGAACTCAGAAAGCTCAGGGTCGGCCTGACCCTGCCAGCGCCCGAGTTGGTTCCATTCCGACTGCCCATGGCGGGCGATCAACACGTTCAACATGATGGAGCCGACCGTACCGGCGCGGTGTGACAAGATCGGGGATACCACCGTTGCCCATGACACCCCGCAGCAGCGAAAGCACCCGGCAGCCCGGCCAGCCGGTAGCGTGCGGTCATGGCCACGATCCGATTGTTCGCCTCGGCACGGGAAGCAGCCGGGCGCCGCAGCGACGTGTTCGCCGGCGCCACCGTCGGCGACATCCTCGACGCCGCAGTCGCCAGCTACGGAGCAGAATTCGCAGCGGTGCTCGAGACGTGCGCAGTCTGGCGCAACGGCGAACCGACCGAGTACAGCGACCAGGTCACCGACAGAGACGAAATCGCCGTGCTGCCCCCCGTCTCAGGCGGGTCTGCGGCGCCGGCGGGTCTGCGGCGCCGCCCGTAGCAGCAGCATCGCGCGGTGCTGCCCCCGGTGTCGGGGGGTTGAGCGGCGCCGGCGGGTCTGCGGCGCCGCCCGTAGCAGCAGCATCGCGCCGGCGTTGTCGGCGCAAAGGCTGGGTATCGTTCAGCGAATGGATCGCCACCCGAGCGCGTCAGCAGACCCAGTGGGGTGGGCCCGTGAGTAGGGTCGCAGTCCTCTCGCTGCACACCTCGCCGCTGGTGCAACCCGGCGGTGGCGACGCAGGCGGCATGAACGTCTATGTCAGAGAGCTCGTCTCTTCGCTGGCGCAAGCTGGGGCCGATGCCACCGTCTACGTCCGCCGGTGGGACGAAGCGCTCCCCGAACATGTCGACGTCGAGCCCGGATTCCGGGTCGTCCATGTGGAAGCAGGCCCCGTCGACCTCGCCAAAGAGGCATTGCCGAGGATCGTCGACAGCTTCGCCGACCGGGTACGGGACCACCTGCTGCGTGATCCGGTCGACGTGATCCACGCCAACTACTGGTTGTCCGGGGTTGCAGGCCATCGGCTGAAGCACGAACTCGACCTTCCGCTGGTAGCGACCTTCCACACTCTGGCGCGGGTGAAAGCCGAAACCGGCGACCCGGAACCGCAACTGCGCATTGACGCCGAGATCGAGGTGATCCGCTGTTCGGACGTGATCACCGCCAACTCGGTGACCGAACTGCACGAACTCGTGTCGCACTACGGGGCCGACCCCGACCGCATCGAGATCGTGCCGCCCGGAGTCAACCACGCCTTCTTCTCGGCCGGGTCGCAGCACGGCGCACGTCAGGCCCTCGGACTGGGATCAGGCCCGCTGCTGTTGTTCGTCGGACGGATCCAGCCCCTCAAAGGCGCCGATGTCGCGGTCGAAGCACTGGCCGAGCTCAACGATCCCGAGGCTCGACTGGTGGTCGTTGGAGGGGCCAGCGGCGCCAGTGGCGTCACCGAAGTCCGCCGCCTGGAAAAACTCATAGCCGACAACGGCCTCGCCGAGCGGGTAGAGATCGTCGAGCCGCAACCCCACCATCTGCTCTCAACGTACTACAGGGCGGCCGACGTCTGCCTGGTCCCGAGCCGTTCAGAGTCGTTCGGCCTCGTGGCCCTTGAAGCAGCCGCCTGTGGGACGCCCGTTGTGGCCTCCGACGTGGGAGGGCTGCGCACGCTCGTGGAGCATGGTCGCACAGGCTTTCGCATCGCCGGCCGCGACCCGGTCGAGTTCGCCGACGCGGCGGGTTCGATCCTGGGTTCACCGCTGCTCGCCGACGAACTGTCGCGCAACGCCGCGTCGTCAGCGCTGTCCTACACCTGGACGACAATGGCGGGTCGGTTGCGCCGCGTCTATGACGACATCGCCGCTCGTGTGCCGGTCGACTGCACTTGATCCGAAGACACCACAGGTAATGTCGCGCGATGGAACCGCCTCTCGCCACACCCGCCGAGTTGGCAGCCGTAGAGCAGCGCATCGACAACTGGCTCGAACAGGCAGAGGCCACCAATCCTCTGGTTGACGCCGTGGAGCGCAGCACCGACGACATTGTCCGCTGGTTCGTTCGTGTGCTCGGCGAAGAAAAAGACGTCTGGACCGCCTGGCTCACACTGGGGCAGCGCACCCTGGCCTTCGAGACCTACGTGATGCCGGCGCCCGAGACCCACGAAGCCGAGTTCTATCGCCACCTGCTGCGGCGCAATCACAAGCTGACAGGCCTCAGCTTCGAGATCGGTGAGGAGGACGCCGTGTTCCTGAGCGGCTCATTGCCGGTAGCCGCAGTGACCGAAGCCGAACTCGACCGAATACTGGGGTCTTTGTGGGCAGCGGTCGAGCTCTGTTTCAAGCCGGCACTGCGGATCGGCTTCGCCTCTCGGTTCGCTTGACCCAAGGCTGTCTCGAATTTATATTGATTTTTAAATGATTTGATGTATATTGGTTGTCGGCTAGGCGGGACGGCGGAGCCTTCGGGGAAGTTGCTGCTTCGACGTCCCGCCCACCACCCCCCATCGTTCTGGCGGTGCCATGGGTCGGCAACTGGCGCTTCGCGCCGCCAGAACGAAATCGGGGCTAGGGCAGCGCGGCGCAGAGTTGCCGGTTCATCTCGTCGAGCTCGGCGCGGGCAGCCTCGACCGGGTCGGTGGGGTCGGTCCCCGATTGCCAGGCGCCCAGAATCGCCCGGCTCGAATTGACCAGGACCCCCCTTCCCTGATCGGTGCAGCCGGCCACTGCCTGTGAAGCGTCGCCGCCTTGAGCGCCGAATCCAGGTACCAGGAACAACGTGTCGGGAAGCATCGCCCGCAACTCCGCCGCCTCGGAGGGCCAGGTCGCACCGACCACAGCCCCGACATCAGAAAATCCGCTCGCGCCCCGTCGCCCCCGCCCCAACTCGTGAACCTTTGCCGCCACCACCTTCAGCAGCGAACCGCCGCCGACGACCTGATCCTGGAAATCCGCGGCGCCCGGATTCGAGGTGCGCACCAGCACGAAAACACCCTTGCCCTCCTCGGGACGACCGATCAGCGGTTCGACCGAATCACCTCCCAGGTAGGGGTTCGCGGTGATCCAGTCAGCACCAACCCCGGGCAGTAGTTGAGAACCGACCAGCCCAGGGGCCGACGTGAGCAGGCCCTGTCTATAGTGCACAGCGGTCGATCCGATGTCGGAGCGCTTGGCATCCAGAATCACCGGCACACCGAGGCTGCGAGCCTCAGCCACAATCCCCTCCAACACCTGCCACCCGACCGAACCGTAAGCCTCGTAACACGCGGCCTGCGGCTTCACCGCCGCACAATGGCCCGCCACCGCGCGCACGATCGACACCATGAAAGTCTCGAAAGCAATCGCCACCTGCTGACGCGGATCATCGGTCTGAGCGACCGCTGACCTGACGATCTCTGCGGGGATCAGCTCCGGCCGGGGGTCCAAACCCACACAAGCAACCGAACCCGTCGACTCACAAGACTCAGCCAACAAGTCCCCCGCATGCACACGCGCATCGTACTGCCCAACAGGGGGACTGCCAATGAAACGGCGCCCGGCGGGGTACCGTTCGTCGGATGAGACTGCAGATGATCGGCGGCGGCAAGATGGCCGAAGCGCTGCTCGGAGGGCTGGTCGGTCGGGGCTGGGCCGCAGCCGACGAGCTGCACGTCGTGGAACCCGTCACGGAGCGCCGGGCGCTGCTCTCGGCCGAGCATCCGTCGATGTCGATAGGAACCGAACCGGTCGCCGAGACCGACGCGCTCATCGCCGTCAAACCCGACGTCGTGGCCGCGGTCCTCGGTGGTCTCGCCGCAGCCGGAGTCACCCGCGTCCTGTCCATCGCCGCAGGAGTGCGAACCGAGATGATCGAACAGCAGCTTCCGGCAGGCACTGCGGTCGTGCGATGCATGCCCAACACACCCGCGCTGGTAGGGAAAGGCGCCGCAGCCATAGCCAAAGGCGCCGCAGCAGGCCCCGACGACCTCGACTGGGCGGCGGGAATCATGGGCGCGGTAGGCACTGTCGAACTCGTCGACGAGAGCGACCTCGACGCGGTCACAGGACTGTCAGGATCAGGCCCCGCCTACATCTTCCACCTCGCTGAGGCGCTGACCGCAGCCGGGATCGCCGAAGGCCTGGCCCCCGAAACGGCCGACGCCCTCACCCGCCAGACCCTCCTCGGCGCAGCCGCGCTGCTCTGCGAATCGGGCGAAGACCCCGCGGTGCTGCGCAGCAACGTCACCTCGCCCGGAGGCACCACCGCAGCGGGCCTGGCGGTGCTCGCCGAGGCAGATCTGGTCGCGCTCGTGGGCAGAGTGGTGCGGGCGGCCACGCAGAGATCGCGTGAGCTCGGAAGCTGACGAGATCGACATGGCCGCCCGACTCGACACCGTCTCGTTCCTCTCCGACTACGGGCACCAAGACGAATTCGTGGGGGTCGTCCACTCGGTGATCCGCTCGATCTCCCCTCATGTGTCGATCATCGACGTCACGCACGGAATCACCCCCCACGACACCCGGGCAGGGGGCCTGGCCCTCGCGCGGTCCGCCAACTACCTGTGCCCGGGCGTTGTCGTCGCAGTGGTAGACCCGGGCGTCGGAACCCGACGGCGAGCGGTGGCAATCGAAGTCGGCGACGGAGCGTCGTATCTGGTCGGGCCCGACAACGGACTGTTGGCCCCCGCAGTCGGTCTTGTCGGCGGCGCCACCCGAGCCGTCGAACTAACCTCCCAGGACCACCGACTGCCCTTGGCCGGAGGCGCGACCTTCGACGGCCGCGACGTGTTCGCGCCGGCCGCAGCGCACCTGTGCAACGGGGTCCCGCTCGAAGAACTCGGAGAAGACATCGACACCGCCGGCCTGGTACCAGGCGTGCTGCCGGTGAGCCAGATGGAAGGCGACGAACTAGTGGCCGAAGTGCTGTGGATCGACCGCTTCGGCAACTGCCAGCTCAACGTCGACCCCGTCGACATCGACCAGTTCGGCACAACAATGCTGGTAGCCATGCCCAACACGGAGAAGATCGGGATGCGGACCGAAGCCTACGACCAGATCCCCACCGGACGCGCGGGCCTGATGGTCGACTCCAGCGGCCTGCTCTCACTGGCGATCGCCCGAGGATCGGCTGCGAGCGAATTCGACCTGGCCGAAGGCGACGAGATACGCCTGACAGCAACCGACAGCCTCACAGCAACCGGCGACCAAAGGGGTGGGGCGACCATCACGGTTGAGATCCAAAGAAAGGGAAATCAGCAATGAGAAGCGGCACCACCATCGCAATCGTGATTCTGCTGATGCTGATCCTGGGTGCTTCAGCGGTTCAGTTCCTACTGCTGTGAACTGCTCCGCCGGTCGCTTAGAGGCCCCGCGAACAGGCAGGGGATTTCCGAGTGCGAACGGCTTGATTTGCGGGGCCGTGGCTCGAGCGGCCCGCGCGTGGCTCGAGCGGCCCGCGCGTGGCCCGAGCGGCCCGCCCGTGGCTCAAGCGGCCCGGTGAGCGAAGCGAACAAGAGCGGGAAACAACGTTTTGCAACTCGAAGACTTGCCTATTTGCGCGCGCTTGGCCCGGGCATCGGACAGCGCGCCATCATTGCGGTGATCCAACTGTGGTGATCCCGCGGTGTTGATCCGAACACCTCGGCGGTCCCACCGTGGTTGATCCAACCAAGGGAGACCCACCGCCGTGAACATCGCCACTCTGCTCGAAGACCATCCCGGTAGCCGCACCGCCATCGTCTCCGCCGGCGACCGCGTCACCTACGGCAGACTCCGCGCAGAGATCGCCGCCGTCCGAGCCGTGCTCGTCGGTCTCGGCCTCGAAGCCGGAGACAGAGTCGCCATTCTCTGCGGCACCAACACGCGGTTCGTACACGCATGGTACGGGACGGTCGGGGCCGGGATGGTGGCGGTCCCCCTCAACCCGCAGGCGCCCGCGGCCGAACTCCAACGTGAGCTGGCGGTCGTCAATGCCAGAGCCGTGATCGCCGGTCCCGCAGGAGTGGCCGCCCTGGAAAGCCTCGACTTCTCGAAGGTGCCCTCCCTCGAACACAGCCTCGTGCCCGCAGGCGCGGTGCTCGAAGGCGCCATCGACCTCGACGCAGCCGTAGCGCAGGCCGGCGCCACCGATGCCACCGCAAACGCGGAACCCGTGCCGATCGTCGACAGGGACGACGAACAGCTCGCGACCCTGCTTTTCACCAGCGGCACCGCAGGCAGCCCCAAAGCCGCCATGCTCACCCACGGCAACCTGGCGTCGAACATTCGCCAGGTGCTGGCCCGGCCGGAGCAGGTGGCCCGCCCCGACGACGTGACCGTCTGCGTTGTTCCGCTCTTTCATGTGCTGGGACTCAACTCGATCCTCAACCTCTCGCTCTGGGTCGGCGCCACACTGGTGCTGGTCGAACGATTCGATCCAGTGTCGATGGTCGAGCTGCTCGTGGAAGAGCAGGTCAGCACGCTGGCCGGTCCACCGACCATGTGGTCGGCGTTAACCCGTCTCGAAGACGTCGAAGAAGAAGCGTTCTCGCAGATCCGCCTGGCCGCCTCGGGCGCCGCGGCAATCCCGGACCGGGTGGTCACCGAGGCGCAGGCCCGATTCGGTCTGCGCATCTACGAGGGCTACGGCCTGACCGAAGCAAGCCCGACAGTAACACTCGCCACCGGAACCGACGCGCCGATCGGCTCGATCGGACGGCCCATCCCCGGCCTGGAAGTGCGACTCGTGGACAACGACGGCGACGACGTGTACGTCGGTGACCCGGGCGAGGTTCTGGTGAGAGGCCCGAACGTCTTTCGGGGGTACCTCGGCGACCCCGTCGCCACCGCCAGAGTCATCGACGAGGAGGGTTGGCTCCACACCGGCGACATCGCGGTGGTCGATGACGACGGCTGCCTCTACCTGGTGGACAGAGCCAAGGATCTGGTCATCGTCTCCGGATTCAACGTCTTCCCCGCCGAGGTGGAACGGGTGCTCGTCACACATCCGGCGGTTCGCGAAGCGGGAGTGGTCGGGGTCCCCCACCCATACAGCGGAGAGGCAGTCAAGGCCTTCGTAGTGGCCGAGGACGGCCACATGGTGGAGGAGGACGATCTGGTCGCATGGTGCGCCAACGAACTGGCTCGCTACAAATGCCCCACCAAGATCGATTTCGTCGACGAGATCCCGCGCGGCATGGGCGGCAAGGTACTGCGTCGCGAACTCCGCTGACTCCGAGAGCGGGCGGCAAGCGGAAAGACTGCCGCGACCGCGGGGACTATGGCGTTCTCCGAGCGCGCGGGCGGCGGCCGGACGCAGACACACAGGCACGCATCATCGAGTGGCGTTCTCCGAGCGCGCGGGCGGCGGGCAGGGTCCGCCCGCTCCCGGGCAAGCACCCGTCGGCGCGCTCGGTTGTGTCAAGCCGGCTGCGGGCAACTGTCGTGGGGGCCCACTAAGATTGGCTCTGTCATGGAGCGTCGCAATCCGCCCATTCTCTCCGCTGATACACCACGTCGGGTCTGGCAGCATCAGATGGACTCCATCCGCGCCCGAACGGTGCCGGACCGGCTCGAGGAGTGGCGTCGACTCAACGAAGCCGGGGCGATTATGGAGGAGCAGGCAGCGCGGGATCGCCATCCCGGCTACAACGACCGCGAGGTCTTCTTGGCTCTGGTAATTGCCCGCTACGGCGAGGAACTCGCCCATGAGGTGTGGCCTGACTCCGTTGGGATTGAGCCCTGATCGAACTCGTTGCCGCGTTTGAGCGCACCATTAGCGCGCTTGAAACGGCCGACATGGACTGGATCGTGGTGGGCTCCACAGCGGCGGCCGCCTGGGGTGTGGCGCGAATGACCCGCGATGTGGACATCGTCGTCCTATTGGTCCCCGAGTCCGGTGAGGCCATGCTCGAGGCGCTCAAGGCGGACGAGGTGTACTTCCCAGAGTCGGATGCACATCAAGCGATTGAGCTCGGGGGTTCTTTCAACGTCCTCCACCCGCAGAGCGGCGGCAAGGTAGACGTGTTCGCCGTTCCCCCAACCGACGCTTTCACCAGATCCAGGATAGCCCGGAGAGTTCCAGCGGAAGTCCTCGGGGTCGACGCGTGGATTGCCACCCCCGAAGACGTGATTCTGGCCAAACTCCGGTGGCGTCTTGAATCTCGGTCCGAGATCCAATGGCGAGACTGCGTCGAGATGGCTGCCATCAACGACCTCGATGTCAGCTACATGCAGAGATGGGCGGACGAGTTGGGAATTGCGGAGGATCTGGCTGAACTGCTTGGCGAGTAGGCCGAACTGGGGCCGGCCTCCAGCGACTACGGTTGTGGCAGTGAACGACCACGAACCCATTCCGGAAGCCACGGTCGCCCGCCTTCCCGTGTACCTGAGAAGCCTCCTGGAACTGGCTGCGGGCGGCCCGACAACGGTCTCGTCGGTGGGCCTGGCCGAACTGGCCGGAGTCAACGACGCGAAGGTGCGCAAGGACCTCAGCTATCTCGGACCGCACGGAACCAGAGGCGTGGGATACAACGTCGACCATCTGATCTTTGAGATAAGCAGTGCGCTGGGAGTGACCAACCGATGGCCGGTCGTAGTCTGCGGACTCGGCAATCTCGGCCAGGCGCTCGCCAACCACGCCGGCTTCACAGACCGAGGGTTTCCCGTGGTCGCCGCAGTCGACACCGACCCCGACAAGGTCGGCACCAGCATCGAGGGAGTGACCGTCCACCATCCCAAGGACCTAGCCGAAGTCGTGACCGGCCACAAGATCGCAATCGGGATGATCACCACGCCCGCCGAAGCCGCACAGGAGACCGTCGACCTGCTCGTCGAAGCGGGGGTTCGCTCGATCCTCAGTTTCGCCCCGACCGTCCTCGTCGCCCCCGACGGGATCGACGTTCGCTCCGTCGACCTCTCCACCGAACTGCAGATCCTAGGATTCCACCTGCAACGCCAACTGCCGCTGCGGAGAGACAAGGCGCAAGAGACCGGCGGGGTCGCCGAACGCTCCTGATCCCGGTACCGTTCTGCAGGTCTAAAGAATTGAGCGGTGAGCCACCGGGCTCCAGCATCGGACTAGAGGAACCTGGCTGTGTCGATCGTTGCGATTGGTTGTAATCACCGGTCAACTCCGCTCGCCAAGCTCGAACAGATGACCGTCGCCGCGGATGAACTGCCGAAGGTGCTGAGCGGGCTGGCAGAAGCAGACCACCTCTCCGAGGTGGTGGTGCTGTCCACATGCAACCGTGTCGAGGTGTACGCCTTCGCCGAGCGCTTCCATGGCGGCTACCAGGATGTGCGGGAGTTCCTGGCCCGTCACGCCGGTCTGGCCCCCGAGGACGTGGCCGACCATCTCTACGCCTATCACGACGCCGACGCGGTACGACACCTGTTCTCAGTCGCAGCAGGCCTCGACTCAGCCGTGGTCGGCGAACACGAGATCCTAGGCCAGGTACGCGACGCCTGGGACTGCTCGGTCGGCGAACGAGCCGTCGGCGCGGTGCTCGGCGGCCTCTTCCGCCACGCCATCGAAGTGGGCAAACGCGCCCGCTCCGAGACTTCGATCGGGCGCGGAATCGCCTCGGTGTCACAAGCCGCGGTGGCGCTGGCCGACCAACGCATCGGCGGCATAGCAGGGCGCAGCGTGCTGGTGATCGGTGCCGGCGAGATGGCTGAGGGAACCGTCAGGTCCCTGGCCGGGGCCGGTGCCTCAGAAATAGTCGTCGCCAACCGCACATTCGACCGGGCCGTGCAAACTGCCGGGGTGTGTGACGGCACAGCCGTGCATATTTCAGAACTCCCGGACGTTCTCTCGCGAGCAGCGGTGCTGGTGACCACAACCGGGGCTCAGGAACTGATCCTGCAAGCCACCGATGTGGCGTCCATCGCCGCTCGACGCGGTGACTTGCCGCTGGTGATCGTCGACATCGCCGTGCCCCGCGACGTCGACCCCGCCGCGGGCCGGCTCAAAGGGGTCACCCTGTTGAACATGGACGACATCGGCGACTTCATCGACGGCGGCCTCGAGAGTCGCAACCGCGAGGTGGCCGGCGTCGTGGCGATCGTCGACTCCGAGGTCCAGCGATACCAATCGATGACCTCAGCACGTGAGGTTGCCCCGCTGATCAGCGCGCTGCGCCAACAGGCCGAGGAGATCAGGCTCGCAGAACTCGAGCGACTGGCCGCGAAACTGCCCGACCTCGACGCCGAACAGCTCGCGGCAGTCGAGGCCCTGACCAAGCGGATCATCAACAAGATGCTGCACGGACCCACCACGCACCTCAAGGATGCTGCAGGACGGGCCCGCCGGGATCGTCTGGCTGAATCCCTGCGTGATCTCTACGACCTCTGAGCCGAGACGCAGAACATTGCCTTCTCAAACAATGCTGGCTGCCACACGTCGAAGCCCTCTGGCTCTGTGGCAGACCCGTCACGTGGCCTCGCTGCTGCTCGAGACGGGACTGGTGTCCAGCGTCGGCGAACTCGAAGTGTCGACTGCCGGCGATCGACGAACAGACACCCCGATCCATGCCATGGGCGGCAAGGGGGTCTTCTGCAAAGAAGTACAGCAGGCGGTGCTCGACGGTTGCGCCGACATCGCGGTCCACTCCGCGAAGGACCTCACGTCGTCGACACCCGAAGGGCTGGTGCTCGCGGCGGTGCCGACCAGAGGCGACGCCCGCGACGCGCTCGTGGGATCCAGTCTCAAAGACCTGCGTGAAGGGGCCCGCATCGCCACCGGATCGGTGCGCCGACGCGCCCAACTCGCCTGGCACCGACCCGACCTGGTGTTCTCAGAGCTGCGCGGCAACATCGCGACCCGTCTGCGCAAGGCCGACCAGTTCGATGCGATCGTGATGGCAATGGCCGCCATTCAACGCCTCGAACCAGACATCGAAGTGGTCGAACCGCTCGAACTCGAGGTGATGGTTCCCCAGGTCGCCCAGGGCGCGTTGGCGATCGAGTGCCGAGCCGACGACGAAGACACGATCGCCGCGCTGGCCGCCATCGAAGACCCCCGATCACGGCTGGTCGTGGACGCCGAGCGAGCGTTCCTTGCAGAACTCGGCGGCGACTGCACGATCCCCGCAGGCGCGTTCGGGCGGCTCAACGACCACGGCGACGGCAACGAACAGATCGAACTCGTAGGAATGCTCGCATCACTCGACGGGCAGAGGCTGGTTCGGCGTCTAGGACACGGCACCAACCCCGACGAGGTCGGCCGCAGGGTCGCCCGCGACCTGCTCAACGACGCCGAGGGCCCCGGTCCGGCGACGAAAACCCGATCGGTGGAAAATGGCTGAGCAGACCGGGGGTGGCCGAATCGGGGGTGACCGAACCGGGGGTGGCCGAACCGCCGGTGGCCGAATCGCCGGTGGCCGAACCGGGGGTGACCGAATCGGGGGTGAACGGCCCCTCGAGGGCGTTCGGGTGGTGGTGACCAGAGCCCGCCACCAAGCCGGGGGTCTGGCCGATGCACTGGAAGAACTCGGCGCCACAGCAGTCGTCGTACCGGTCATCGAGATCGTGGACCCAGCTGACGGAGGCGCCGACCTGCGCGAACATCTCGCCGGGCTGGGTCCGGGCGACTGGCTGGTCATCACCAGCCCCAATGGTGCGACCAAAGTCGCCGAGGCTCTGGGTCCGGTGCCGCTCGGCGAGGGCGTCTCGGTCGCGGTGATAGGCCCCGGCACCCGTGACCGTGCACGGGACCTGGGGATCAGGGTCGACCTCGTTCCGGACCGCTCAATCGCGGAGGGCCTGCTCGAATCGTTCCCCCGGCCCGACCCCCGAGGAGCGACGGTTGTGCTGGCCCGTGCCTCAGAGGCTCGCAGACTGCTTCCCGAGAGACTCCGCGAACGGGGATGGACCGTTCACGACGTCGCGGCGTACCGAACAGTAGCCGTGCCGGTCGAAGACGCCGACATCATCGCCTGCCGCGAGAGTGATGTGGTGGCCTTCACATCGTCATCGACGGTAAGTCATCTGCATGCAGCCGTCGGCCCCGGCAACCTTCCCGGAGTCGTCGTCTGCATAGGTCCAGCGACGGCCGCCACCGCACGAGAGTTGGGCTTGAACGTCGCCGTCGTGGCCGAACCCCACACCATCGACGGGCTTGTTTCTGCGGTCGTCGACTGCCATGGCACCGCCCCGACCCAAGGCGATAAGGTTGCGCCTGTCAAGGGCTGCTAGCCTCGGCTCCAGATCAATCGAGCAGCAAACCAAGGCAGGAGGGAACGTAAGGCCATGTTGAGATTTGCTGAGGAAGTCGTACTCCTGTTGTTGCGTGACGACGATGGGAAGTTCGTACATGTGCCGAGTTGGTTGCTGGACCGGATCCTTGCCGGTGCGGTGCTGATGGACCTGGCAATGGAGTATCGAATCGACACAGACCCGGACAGACTGGTTCTGCTCGATGACACGCCGGTCGGAGACAGCCTGCTGGACCCGACGCTGGCCCGAATCGCCGAGGACCGTGAAGGAGCCGAGCGTGACGCCCGTTACTGGGTTGAACAGGAAGCCACCCACGCCGAAGAGATCCGCGAGGAGGCGCTCAACCGCCTGGTCGAAATCGGGATCCTCGAGCGTGAGGACGACCGCTTCCTGTGGGTGTTCAAGTCGCGCCGCTACCCGATCATCGACGGCAAGGCCGAACGCGAAGTGAAGCTGCGCATCATGGGCGTGCTGTTCAGCGATGAGATCCCGGACCCCCGCGACGTGGTGATCATCTGTCTGGCCGACGCTTGCGGCCTGTTCCGGGAACTGCTGCCGCGCAGAGAGCTCGAACAGGCGTCTGTGCGGATCGAGCAGGTGCGCAAGCTCGACCTCATCGGTCAGGCGATGGCTCAGACCATCTATGACATGGGAGTGTGGCTGGCCGCGAGCCGCATCGAGGGCCGCATGTTCTAGCGCGCAGGCGGAAACACGGGCCGCTAGGCGGTGGCTTTCCGCTCTTGTTCGGTTTGCTCTCGGGCCGCTAGGCCGTGGCTTCCCCCTAACCTGACAGGGTGCCGTTTCCTCAGCGTCGTCTGCGTCGTCTGCGCCGAAACCCCGCCATGCGGCGGCTCGTGACCGAAACGCATCTTCATATAGACGACCTCGTCGCCCCTCTGTTCGTGCGTGAAGGCATCGACGAGCCGCAGCCGATCCCGTCGTTGCCCGGCCACCAACAGCACTCGCGGGAGTCGCTGCGAGCTGAAGTCCGGCAACTCCGCGACCTCGGAGTCAGTGCGGTTCTGCTCTTCGGGATACCGCAACACAAGGATGCCGAGGGTTCAGAAGCTCAGAACCCCGACGGCATAGTGCAGGTCGCCCTCGCCGAACTGCGTGAGGACCACGGCGACGAGATGGTGCTGATCGCCGACCTCTGTCTCGACGAGTACACCGATCACGGCCATTGCGGCGTGCTCGACGCCACGGGCCAACCGGACAACGACGCCACCCTCGACCTCTACGCGCAGGTGGCTGTAGCTCAGGCACAAGCAGGCGTCGACATCGTGGCGCCGTCGGGGATGATGGACGGCCAAGTAGCGGCCATCCGCAGCGCCCTCGACGAATCCGGGTTCGAGCAGACCGCTATCCTCGCCTACTCGGCGAAATACGCGACCGCCCTCTACGGACCGTTCCGTGACGCCGTCGACGTGACCATCGTCGGCGGCGGCGACCGGCGCGGCTACCAGCAAGACGTCGCCAATGCCCGCGAAGCAGCCGAGGAGATCCGCGAGGACATCGCTGAAGGCGCCGACATGGTGATGGTCAAGCCCGCGCTGCCGTATCTCGACGTGATCGCTCGTGCCCGAGCCGAATTCGACGTCCCGATCGCGGCATACCACGTGAGCGGCGAATACGCGATGGTCCACGCAGCCGCGCAGCTCGGCTGGCTGGAACTCGAACCCGTCGCTTTCGAGCACACGCTGGCAATCAAGCGAGCCGGAGCCGACCTGATCTGCAGCTACTTCACACGTTCACTCGCAGAGAGACTCCAGTGAGCAGCGCTCCCGTAAACAGCACCCCCGCAAACAACGCCCCCACCAACGGCGCCCTCACCAACGGCACCCTCACCAACAGCGCACTGTTCGACCGTGCGCAGGCAGTCATCCCCGGCGGCGTCAACTCGCCGGTGCGAGCCTTCGGATCCGTGGGCGGAACCCCGTATTTCGTCGCCGAAGCGAGCGGACCGTACGTCTACGACGTTGAAGGCAATCGATACATCGACTACGTGCAGAGCTACGGCCCGACGATTCTGGGCCATGCACACCCTGCTGTGACCCGAGCAGTGCAGACCGCCGCTGAATCGGGCACAAGCTACGGTGCGCCTACCCACGACGAGGTGCGGTTGGCAGAAGAGATCGCTCGCCGGGTCGACGGCCTGGAAATGGTGCGGCTGGTGTCGAGCGGCACCGAAGCGACCATGACCGCCATCCGCACAGCGCGCGGAGCAACCGGACGCGACCGCATCGTGAAATTCGCCGGCAACTACCACGGCCACAGCGATGCACTGTTGGTGGCAGGCGGGTCGGGGGTTGCCCAACAAGGTCTGGTCGGGTCGGCGGGAGTGACAGCCGGTGCTGTGGCCGACACGGTCGTAGCGCCCTACAACGTTGTGCCAGAACTCGATGAAACGGTCGCAGCGGTCGTCGTCGAACCGGTCGCCGCCAATATGGGCCTCATTGAACCCGCCGCCGGATTTCTTGAAGGACTGAGACGGGCCTGCGACGAAGTCGGAGCACTGCTGATGTTCGACGAGGTCATCACCGGGTTCCGCCTCTGTTTCGGGGGAGCGGCCCAGTGGTTCGGTGTGACCCCCGATATCTGGTGTTTCGGCAAAGTGATCGGCGGCGGTCTGCCGATGGGCGCGATCGGC
This sequence comes from Acidimicrobiales bacterium, assembly GCA_965116485.1. Classification (GTDB taxonomy): domain Bacteria; phylum Actinomycetota; class Acidimicrobiia; order Acidimicrobiales; family Aldehydirespiratoraceae; genus VXYK01. The sequence continues at coordinate 314,587 of OZ220692.1, read as the reverse complement.
GCCTCAACTGAGATCATGAGCAATCTCGCCCCGCTCGGAGGCGTCTACCAGGCCGGGACGCTGTCGGGGAACCCGCTGGCCACCGCGGCGGGACTGGCGGTACTCGAACATCTGACCCCGGACTCCTACAGCCGACTGACCGACACCTCGACGGGCCTGCAAACGGGCCTCACCGCGGCTTTCGACGAGGCGGGAGTCGAGGCCTGCGTCCCCAGGGTGGGGCCGCTGTTGGGTCTGTTCTTCGGCGCCGAACCCCCGACCGATTTCGATTCCGCCAAGCGCATCTGCGACAACGGCATGTACCCGAAATTCTTCGCCGGGATGCTGAGCCGCGGCATCGCCTTCGCGCCCGGTGCCTACGAGGCAGTGTTCACATCGTTGGCCCACACCGATGTTGAAATCGATGCCACGATCGAGGCATGCCGCGAGGTGGCCGAGGAGATGACATGAACAAGAGATGGCTGATAGTCGGAGTTCCAGTGGTTCTGGCGGCGCTGGCAGCGGCGCTTTGGTTGTTGTTCTTTCGTGCCGATGCGCCCGAAGCGGTGAGCACCGAAGCAGGTCTCGAGCAACTCCAACAAGACCTCGCCGCCGACGAAGAGCAGGACGACGCTGCTCTGCAGCCGTACGAAGACACGGACCCAGACACGGCCGACGCAGAAGATGCCGACAAGGCCGATGCCGCCGCAGAAGATGCCGACGAGCTTGAGCCGACCGAAGAACAGCAACCTGAACCGACAGTCGAGCAGAAGCCCTCCGTCGGCACCGCCAACGGCACATGGACAGTCGACGACGACTTCGGTGACTTCGACTTCGACACAGCCAGCGGCTCGTTCGCCGGATTCCGCGTGGCAGAGGAACTGACGGTCGGCAAAGTCACGGCCGTGGGACGCACCGGTGGAGTGACCGGATCGCTCACCATTGCAGACGGAGTCCTCGTGTCAGCCGAGATCACCGTCGACATGACGACGATCGTGTCCAACGACGCGCGTCGTGAGCACGCCATCGTCAACGCTCTGGATTCCCGCAACTTCCCGACCGCGGTGTTCACGCTCACCGAGCCGAAGCAGCTCGACACCGACGCCCTGGAATCAGGCTCCACGCTCGAGGTCGATGTGGTCGGAGACCTGACCGCCAAGGGCGCCACGAACCAGGTGACCTTCTCGCTGCAAGCCACGATCGTCGAAGGCGGCATCGGTCTCATCATCGGATCGACCGAGATCATCTGGGAAGACTTCGGGGTCACTCCGCCGCGGGCGCCGATCGTCGTGTCGGTCGAAGACCGGGGCATCGTCGAGTTCCAACTGATCGTCCGCGCTGACTAGCGGCCCCGACCGCAACCCTCGGCTGACCGGCCCGCTCAGTTGATTGAGCAGGGCAGGTGCTTGATGCCGTTGATGAAGTTGGAACGCAGACGCTCAGGCGGGGCCGTCGCGGCGATGTCGGGGAAGCGCCCCAGCAACTCGCGGAACATCACGCCGATCTCCCGCCGCGCCAGATGGGCGCCCAGACAGTAATGCGGGCCCGGGCCGCCGAAGCCGATGTGGTCGTTTGGATGACGGCTCAGATCGAAACGCTGAGGATCATCGAAAACGGACTCGTCACGGTTCGCCGAGTTGTACCACAACACGACCTTCTCACCCTTGGAGAACACATGGTCCCCCAATCGCGCGCCGTCGGTCGTGACCGTGCGTCGAAAGTGGATAACCGGCGTCGACCAGCGGACGATCTCCTCGACCGCTGTCGCAGTGTTGCCCTCAAGATCGCTCAACCAGAACTGGCGCTGCTCGGGATGGTCGGTCAAAGCCGCCAGCCCGTGGCTGATGGCGTTGCGGGTGGTCTCGTTGCCCGCAGCACACAGCAGCACGAAGAACGACGCCAACTCCTGGTGACTGAGACGCTCACCGTCGATGTCCGCGTGGACCAGAGCCGAAGTCAGGTCGTCCCCGGGCTCGTCCGCGCGGAACGCCGCCAGCTCCGTCATGATCCCGGCCAGTGACGCCCCGGCATTCAGGAAGGCGTCCAGCACATTCGTTCCCTCCGCCACATACTCAGGATCGCCCGCCGACAACAAGATGTTGGTCTGATCGAACACTTCCTGGTAGTGACTGTCTGGAATCCCCATCATCTCGCAGATGATCTGGAGCGGCAGACGTGCAGCCACGTCCGGCACGAAATCGCATTCACCGGCTTCGGCCAGGTCGTCGACAATCTCAGCAGCGACCCGAGCCACCTGCTCCTCCACCCGGGCCAGCGTGCGCGGCGTGAAACCACGCGACACCAGGCGCCGCAGCCGCGCATGTCGCGGATCGTCCATGTTGATCATCGACCCGAGAAACTCGTTGAACTCGGTTGGCAGGTCGATGATCTGGGTGCCCTGACCTGAGCAGAACAGATCGGCGCGGCGACTGGCCTCGATGATGTCGGCGTGCCGTGTTATCGACCAGAACCCGGGACCGGCTTTGGAGATAATCTCGCCGTCGAGAATGTAGTCGCGCTCCTCGCAGAAACGGATCGGATCGGTGGTCCTCAACAATGCGAACGCCTCCTGGATCTCCGCTTCAGGACGAGTCCAGAACTCCAGGAAGTTGTCCAAGTCGATCTCGTACAGCTCCATGAACACCTTCGATCACGATTGCATCGGTAACGTCGCCCCAATACGCATTTGAGCCGACCGAGTAGCGAAAGGTTAACCTCCGCGAACTCGGTAGATTCGCAAAACAGCAGCAAAACCACAGGGCGGACCCGCCAATGCCCACCTCGATTCGGTCGCTGATCTGGCGCGGCGCCGCGAGGCAGGCCATCCTTCACGGATGGAACAAGCACCGATCTTTAGACACCTGGATCGGCTCGAGTGGGAAACGTCGGCTGATCAGAAAGCCGAAGTCGCCGCGCTCGCCGCTCAGGCAGACGCCCTCGGTGCCCTACGGAGCCGGCTCACCACCGGCGAACACGGATTCCACAGCCACATCTCCGAGATGCCCGCGGGATTCTACCAAGATCGACGGCCTCACCAGCTCGGAGAGCGAGGCGTTCCCCTCAATGCTGCTCGAGCACATCGGGTCGCCCGCATTCCAGTGTCGCCACCGCTGGACATCGGGCACGTTGACCGTGTGGGACAACCGCTGCGTGCAGCACTACTCCGTACCCGACTACACCACCCGTCGAATCATGCACCGTCTAACCGTCAGCGGTACCCGACCCACCGGCCCTGCGGATTAGCCCGCGGTAGTGGGTGATCAGCGCGTTGGTGGAAGGGTCGTGGGTGAGCGTCGGGATCTCGGGGGCGCTCAACTCGGGGGCGATCGCAGCCGCTAAGGACTTGCCCAACTCGACACCCCACTGATCGAACGAATTGACTCCCCAGACCACGCCCTGGGTCATGGTCTGGTGCTCATAGAGAGCAATGAGCTGGCCCAACACCGACGGGGTCAGTCGCGGCGCCATGATCGTGGTCGACGGCCGGTTCCCCGGAAACGTCCGATGCGGCACCAGGTCGGGATCGATCCCAGAAGCCGTGACCTCTTCTGTGGTTCTGCCGAAGGCCAGCGCCTCGGCCTGCGCGAGGCAGTTGGCCACAAGCAACTCATGGTGACCGGTCGCGTCGGCACCGGTCGCGTCGGCACCGGTCGTCTCGGCACCGGTCGTACCGGCAACAACACCGTGATCCCGGTGGGCGCGGTGATCCGGGTAAGCGAAGGCGATGAAATCGCAGGGCACGATCGTGGTGCCCTGATGAAGCAGCTGATGGAACGAATGCTGCCCGTTGGTTCCGGGCTCACCCCACACGATCGGGCCCGTCTCGTAACCGACCGGTTCGCCGTCGAGGCGGACACGCTTTCCGTTGCTCTCCATGTCGAGCTGCTGCAGATAAGCGGTGAAACGGCGCAGGGCCTGCGAATAGGGCAGCACCGCCCGGGTCGGCAACCCGCAGAACGTGCGGTACCAGACCGCGATCAACCCGGCCAGAGCAGGCACGTTGCGACCCAGCGGTTCAGTTGCGAAGTGCTCATCGATGATGCGCATCCCACCCAACATCTCCTCGAAGCACTCCGGCCCGACGGCAGCCATCAACGACAGACCGATGGCGGAGTCCAGCGAGTAGCGGCCCCCGACCCAGTCCCACATCTCGAACATGTTCGCCGCGTCGATGCCGAACCCGGTGACCGCCGCCTGGTTGGCCGACACGGCGACGAAGTGCCGGGCCACCGCGTCGTCACCCAGAGCATCAGTCAACCAGCGCCTCGCTGAAGCCGCATTCGTCAGCGTTTCAGAGGTGGTGAACGTCTTGGAGGCAACAACGAACAGGGTCGTCGCAGGGTCGAGATCCGACAGGGCAGTCGCCAAGTCACCGCTGTCGACGTTGGAGACGAAGCGGCAACTCAACCGCTCATGGCGGTACGCGGCCAGCGCCTCGTAGGCCATCGCCGGTCCCAGATCCGAACCGCCGATCCCGATATTGACAACCGTTTCAATCGGCGCGCCCGTGCAGCCGAGCCAGTCACCGTCACGCACCCGCCCACAGAAGACAGCCATGCGGCCACGCAGGGCATGAACCGCAGCGACCACATCGGTTCGATCCCCGAGGTCATCGTCAACCTCGATCACCGTGCCTGCGGGTGCCCGCAGGGCGGTGTGCAGCACGGCCCGATTCTCTGTGCTGTTGATCCGCTCTCCGCGCATCATCGACTGCACCCGCCCGCTCAGGCCGGCCCGCCGCGCAAGCGCCGCCAGCGCGGCCAGAACCTCGTCGGTGACCCGGTGTTTGGACAGGTCGACCCAAAGATCGCCGACCGTGAAGGTCAGGCGCTCGACCCGGCCTGGATCGTCGTCGAAAAGGCGGCGAAGATCGAGATTGTCGAAGGACCCGGCCAAAGCCGAAACCGTGCCCCATTCGCTAGTGGTTGCGATGTCCACCGAACTCCCTCGGCTAGTTCTGCTCAGAAGATTGTCGCACCGGTCGCGCCCGCGCCGCTGACAATTCTCCCAGATCGCAGCGCTTAACCGGCGGCGACCTCGTCGTGCGCAGCCGCGACAACCGCACGAGCCTCGTCGAGTTGGGCGCTGACCTCGGCCACAGACACGCCCAGAGCCAGGTTGCCGACACCGGCGGCATCGTTGATGTGGACGAACTCCTCGAGCACCTCGAGCTCCAGGGCGGCAGTCTCGTTGTCGAGATCACCGTGAGCGACACGTTCGTAATAGACGACCGCGGCCAATTCCTCCACAGTCAGAGACTCGGTGAAATTCCCCATCGCCGCGCCGAAGCTGCCGACCGTACGGGGGCTGTCGGCCCCGACTCGGGCCGGATCGCCGTAGACGGAGCCCTCGGTGATCTCGGTCTGGTCCGAACCGTTCGCGACCCAGGCGATATGGCCGGCAAGACCGTCGTAACCGGCCGCGTCGCTTGGGAACGTCAGCAGCACTTCTCCGCCGTTGAGCTGGCGGCCCGTGCCACCCGAGCCGGTACCGCCGTGGCACGACGCACACACCTCGGCATACACCTCGCCACCCTCGAACAACAGACCCTCGGGATCTGCGGGAGGCCGTTCAAGGTAACCGACGTAGTAGATCGCCCAGATCGGCAGGAACAACAGGACCGGCATGACCCAATAGGGGATCGTCTTGCGACTCAGCGCTGCGGTCACATAGTCCGGGACGGGTACCGGAACTTCGACCACCGGTTCGGCTGGAACCGGTGGGGCGGCGGGTGCCGCAGGAACAGCGGGGGAGGCGGCGGCCGGCGCGCCTGCGGGTGAGGTCTGGGCGTCGGCGGCGGCGGGTTCACCGGAGAGGCGAGCGCGTGCCTCGGCGGACCTCTGTAGAAGGTGCTCGGGTACTTCGACCAACGTCGTCTCCGGTGAGGGTCAGAACTGAGAAGGGTTTGCCGCTCGGCGCGTCAAACTCTAGAGGAACTTCGGGGAAGGATAGAGCGATTGCCCCGAGATTCGACAAACCCGAGCGGAATCTCAGAAGAACCGTGCGCCCAACTGAGCGGTTTCGTCGCTCGGGACTACACTTGTGCGAGGATTCACGAAGTACTCAGAGTCAAGACTCCAACGGAGCGGAGATGGTTGCCCTAACCCTGTCTGTCATCGTTACTCTCGCTGGCACCGGTGGAATCCTCGCGTACGCGAAGCGGCGCCCCGTGGACGCTCCCCACACCTGGGGCGAAGCGATGTTCGGCGCGATGTTCGTGTTCTTCCTGCTGTTCATGGCCTACGGTGTCGTGCCCCATCAATGGCTCACCTGGGCGGAGAACGAACTGGCCTGGCGCAGCGACAAGTACTTCATCGGCTGGGGTGGTTTCCTCAAGCCGCAACCCGCCGGCGGCTGGAACCCGTTGACGATCAACTACCTGCACATCGAGCACATCATCGCGGTGCTGATCTACGGCATCGTTCTGGTCGGCAACGTCTGGCTCTGGAAGGTCTGGCAGTCGAGAGGCTCCAAGCCCGCAGAGACCGCCCCCGCACGTTCGGCCTTCGGTCGTCCGCTGGTGAAGGAGGGTTCGTCGCTGTGACCACAACCGACGCGAACCCGCCGATGCCGGAGTTCCGCGACGACTACGTGCTGCAGGAAGTCGATGCCGCCTGGCTCAGCGCGGCGGTCAAGCCCAAGCAGTTCATCCACATCGACCAGTCCGAGTGCATCATGTGCGAAGGCTGTGTAGACATCTGCCCATGGAAGTGCATCCACATGGTGCGTCCGGACGCCATCGATGAAGCGATCGGCACCGAGCAGCCGGGCCTCGACCCGAGCGACCATGTGATCTTCACGATCGACGACGACGTCTGCACACGCTGCGCGCTCTGCGTCGACCGTTGCCCGACCGGCGTCATCATCATGGGCAAAATCGGAGATCCCTCGGTAGAAGGCGACGCCCACCAGCGAACCAATTCCCACGGCTACGGATACGGAATGCGCCTCGGCTAGAACCGGGCAACGCAGGAGAGACTGAACACATGGCAATTGACACCGACGACGACATCAAACCACCGCTCAAGGAGCGGTTGTCGGCACAGATGTCGAAGCTTGGCAACGACATACAAGGCAGCCAGGCCTGGAGCTCGATCTTCAGGCCCGGGTCGATATTCCGCAAGGGCTACACCGACAGCCCCCGCAACCGCAGCTACGTGATCATGAACAGCGTGATGTACCACCTCCACCCGGTGAAGGTGAAGCGTCACGCCGTGAAGGTCTCCTACACCCTCTGCCTCGGCGGGCTCACCTTCTTCCTGTTCATCCTGCTGACCATCACCGGGATCTTCCTGATGTTCTTCTATCGCCCGACCGCAGCCGCGGCCTGGGACGACATCTACACCCTGCAGACCTCCGTCACCTTCGGACTGCTGGTGCGCAACATGCACCGATGGGCCGCGCACCTCATGGTTTTGACCGTGTTCCTGCACATGGCACGGGTCTTCTACCACGGGGCCTACAAACCGCCGCGCGAGTTCAACTGGGTGATCGGCGTTATCCTGCTCACGTTGACGCTGCTGCTGTCGTTCACCGGCTATCTGCTGCCCTGGGACCAGCTTGCCCTCTGGGCTGTGACTGTGGGAACCAACATGATGGGCTACACGCCCGTGTTCGGTGACCAAGTTCGTTTCGTGCTGCTCGGAGGGTTCGATATCGGAACAGACACGTTGTTGCGATGGTACGTGTTGCACGTCCTCATGCTCCCGTTCGTGGCCGTCATCTTCATGGCGATCCACTTCTGGCGGGTGCGAAAAGACGGCGGCATCTCGGGCCCGCTGTAGGTCGTGAGGAGATCAGAAGATGGTTGAAGTCCCCGAACACCTTCGCAAACGAGCAGAAGAGGCCCGTGCCAAAGCTGAGGCTGCCAAAGCAGCCGCGGCCGGCGGCGACGCTGCAGCAAGCGGTGAGCCCGAGATGACCGAAGCACAGAAGGAAGCGGCCTCGAAGATTCCGGCGCATCTGCTCGAGCGCTCCAGGGCGGCCAAAGCCGCAGCTGGACCGCAGACCGACGAACCCGCAGCGGCAACTCCCGCTGCACCCGCCGCCGCGGCAGCCGCCGCAACCGCAGCCGCCGCGCCGGCGGCGACCGGGCCGGGCGGGCACACTCAGCGGCTGCTGACAGTCGTCAAGTCCGGTTCGATCCAGGACGTCAAATCGATGCCCCAGGACAAAGTGCATGTCTGGCCGCATCTGCTCGTGGTCGAATTCGCGGCAGCCCTGTTCATCACGGCCTTCTCAACCATCTTCTCGATCTTCGTGAACGCGCCGCTGCTGGAGCTCGCCAACTTCAACGAGACGCCCAACCCGTCGAAAGCACCCTGGTACTTCCTGGGCCTGCAGGAGCTGCTGACGATGTTCCATCCGATGGTCGCGGGTGTGACCATCCCCGGCATCGGCATCTTCCTGCTCATTCTCGCCCCCTACATCGACAAGAACCCGTCCAACAAACCCGAGGACCGCAAGTTCGCCATCTCGCTGATGACCATCCACCTCATGTTCTGGGCGGTGCTGGTGATGATCGGCTCGTTCTTCCGGGGACCCGGATTCAACTTCGTCTTCCCCTGGGAAGCCGGCCTCTTCTTCGAACTGTGATCAAGAACTGTGATCGAACTCTGATGTCCAACACTCCGATGTCCAACACTCTGTTGTCCAACACTCTGATGTCCAACACTCTGATGTCCAACACTCTGATGTCCAACACTCTGATGTCCAACACTCTGTTGATTGAGCCGCCTGCAACAACCGCACCACACGCCCCTGCGAGCACCCCATGACGATCACGATCGCCATCATCGTGTTGGGCGCGCTAGTCGTGCTCTCAACTTTCGCGGCCATGCGCGGCAGGCAGAACTCCGAAGCCGTCGGCATGCTGTCACGCGAGACCCGAAAACGCGACAAAGACAGCGACTCGCTCGACCCCGCCAACGAGCTCACCGGGCGTGAGGTCGAGAAGGCCGTGGTCGCTCAACGGGAAGCCGCGAGCAGAGAACTCGTGCTGGCAAGTCGCCTGCCCGCTCCGCCGGCCCCCTACGTGCCGCCGGACCCCGAGACCCTCGGAGTGACCCGCCGCCAGTTCTTCAACCGGTCGATCGTGTTGATGTTCGGCCTCGGCCTGTCGGGCTTCGGGGTCGCCTGCATCGCCTTCCTCTGGCCGCAGATCGGCGGCGGATTCGGGTCGGCCATCAAAGTCGGGCTCGTCTCCGACATCCTCGCCGAAATCCGCAACAACAACGGGTTCCTGTACCGGGCCGACGGCCGCATGTGGATCACCGAATATCCCAACGGCGCCGTCGAGAAGGCCCGAGCCGTGTACTCGGGTCCTGAACTGGCCGGAATGGAAGCCGGGTTCACCCTCGGACTCGACGCCGGAGTTGTGGCGCTCTACCAGAAATGTCCGCACCTCGGTTGCCGGGTACCTGAGTGCGGCACCTCGCAATGGTTCGAGTGCCCGTGCCACGGCTCTCAATACAACCAGGTGGGTGAGAAACGCGGCGGCCCGGCACCCCGGGGCATGGACCGCTTCGCCATGTCCATCGGTGTCGACGGCTCTCTCACCGTCGACACCGGAACAATCATCCAAGGCCCCGCCATCGGGATCAACACCACCGGGCAGGAAGCCGAAGGGCCCAACTGCATCGGTCAAGCCAGCCACTAGTAACCTCTCTGCGTCCTTATGCTGCTCGCCGCTTCCACCCAGCGAACCATCGGCTTCGTCATTTTGGCGATCGTCTTCATCGGTGGACTCGTCTATCTGTTCTTCAACATCCGAGCCGCCAAGGGCGAGGTCGGCTCCGAGATCGAACTCGCCGCGAATCGCCGCGACGACGTCCGCGACGAAGACCTCGAAGGCAAGCGCCTCGACTTCGCGCTCGGCGCCAACCTGGTGATGCTCACAATCATCGGCGTGTCGCTCCCTCTGTACTGGCTCGGTGAACCGGGGCGTCAAGCCGGACGAGACGTCGACACCGCCCGCATATTCACCAACCGCGGCGAGGAGATCTACCTCGAAGGCGCCCAGTGCGTCACCTGCCACGGCGCCGACGGGACCGGCGGATCGACCAGCGTGGCACTGACTTCCGAATCGGGAGAGTTCATCGCCCAAGTCTCCTGGGACGCTCCCGCGCTCAACACGGTGTTCTCGCGCTTCTCAGAAGATGAGGTACTGCACACGCTCAACTACGGCCGCAACGGAGTGATGCCCGCGTGGGGCGGCCCCGGTGGCGGTCCGCTCACTGATCAACAACTCGAAGAGGTGATGTTCTACCTGCGGAGCATCCAGATCACCCCGGAACGCATCGCGGATCAAGTCGAAGCGGGAGTGCTGCAAGCGGTACGTGCCCATCTCGCCGCTTCGGGCGAGGAGGCGACCGAGCAGGACGCGGAACAATGGACAAAAGACGCCCGAGCGGTGGCCGAAGAAGCCCGGCAAGTGGCAATCACACAGGACGCTTCGCTGGCACTGGCCCAGAACACGGAGGACCTGAGATGGGCGGCACTCGACATTCTGGTCAGCGGTGAGGGACTCGATCCGGCCGCCTGGGAGCAATACAAGACATACGGTGAACTGCTGTTCGCCAACCCCGGAACCGCCGGAACCTACAGCTGCGCACGCTGCCACACCTATGGATTCAGCTTCGGTGGAGCCGAGGAGATGACCATGCGCGTCAACGGGCGAGACGAGCCCATCGAAGACTTCAAAGACGGGCTCAACCAGGCCGGCGGGTTCTTCGGGCCCAACCTGCAGGGCGGCTCGACCCTGGCCCAATTCGAGTCGTCGAGGAGCCACGCCGAGTTCATCGAGCAGGGTCAGACGATCGGATCGACATACGGACGAGGCGGATCGGGCGGCAACGGACAGATGCCAGGCTTCGGACCCCGAGTCGAGAGCGACGCCATCGGGCCCGGTATCGCAAATGACCTCGAAATCCCCTACCCGGCGACGCTCACAGCGGAACAGATCGACGCCATCGTCGCCTACGAGAGGAACCTCTGATGGAGGCGGTTGATCTCATCGCAGGCCTCGCCTGGGACCCGGAGATCCGGGGCTTCCTGGCGGTTCTCACCGGTGTCGTGGTGCTCATGGGTTCGGTATGGCTCCTGCTCGCCACCAACTCCGGGATACGCCTGGGCACGCTCATCGCGCTCGCCGGGTTCTTCGGCTGGATGGTGATCATGGCGGCGATCTGGTGGATCTACGGCATCGGCTACCGCGGCGACGCACCCCGCTGGGAGCAAGTGGAGATAGTCGAGGGGTTCGGAGGCGAGGGGCATTTGAACTTCGCCGCGCTCGACGAAGCCGAGTTGCTCAGATCCGAGAATCTGCCGACCGCGCACGATCTGGTGGTCGAAGCCCACGCGGGGCTCGGCAGCGTGACGGACCCCGAGCTGCGGGCCGAGATCGAAGTGGCGAACGAAGAGTTCGGGGTCGTCACCGTCGCTGACCTCACGGCTGATGCGACCGCTGGCCTGACAAGCCAAGAACAAGAGGCGCTGGCCGAAGAGGAATACGCCAAGAACCGGGCGACGACACTGAGCGAGCTGGCCGCCGTCGCCCCGAGCTTGATCAACCAGGACGACGATTCCCTGGGCGGCTGGACGCTGCTGTCGACAGCCCAGGCAGGCGAAGCCCAGGCATCGGCAATCGCCATGCTGCTCGCCAGCGGCGACTTCTCGTTCAGTTCCCAGAACGAGTTCAAGATCCTCGACTCGTTCACCATCGGCGGCAAGCGCGGCCTGCCCTCGGACCCGAGCCGTTGGGACCGGATCGAAACCCAGATTCGCACCGCGCTGACCCTCAAGCATCCGACCCGCTACGGAATCGTGCAGATGCAGGCGGTTCTGCCCGAGTCGATCGACAACCTTCCCGGCCAGGCCCCCAAGCGCCCGATCGCCAACCCCGACGAACCGGTCGTCTCGGTGGTCATGATCCGCAACCTCGGCAACCTCCGGCTGGTCCCGGCGCTGGTGACGCTCGGGTCGCTCTTGATCTTCCTGGCTCTGTGCTACATGCTCCACGAACGGGACAAAGTAGTGATGGCCCGCGTAGCCGAGTTCAACAAAGGGTCGGGATAGCTCATGATCGGTCAGTACCTGCCACTGTTTGCGCTCTTCGTGCTGGCCGCCCTGTTCGCTGCTGGAAGTTTTGTCGCATCAGGTCTGCTGGCGCCGCGCAAACCGACCGGCCCGAAGGGAGCACCCTATGAATGCGGGATCATCCCGGCCCGGGAGACTCCGGAACGCTTCCCCGTCCGTTTCTTTCTGGTGGCGATGATCTTCGTCGTGTTCGACATCGAGATCGTCTTCTTCTATCCATGGGCGATCGCCCAGGGCGGACTCGGCCTGTTCGGGCTGGTGCTGATCATGATCTTCTCGTTCGCGGTGTTCGAGTCGTTCGTGTACCTGATCGGCAACGGAGCGCTCGAATGGGGTCCGCTCAAACAGGTGGCCGGCCCTGCAGGCGCGACCTCGGCCGAAAGGACGATCACCTCAACGGTGCGTCGGGTGGGACTGGAAGACCGAGGCCCGGCCGATGCGCTCGAGCCGGCCGTCGCTGCACACCACGCCGACTCACACCACGCCGACGGTGCAGGAGAAGCGGCCTGATGCGGATCCCCGGTCTGGGCAAAGCCGGTGAAATAGCCGACGACGGTCTCGCCGGCCTCGAGCACAATTTCATCACCAGCAACGTCGAGTCGCTGGTCAACTGGGCGCGTATGCGCAGCTGCTGGCCCGCCACTTTCGGACTCGCATGCTGCGCCTTCGAGATGATGGCCGCGGGAGCAGCCCACTACGACCTGGCCCGCTACGGCATGGAGGTGTTCCGGGCTTCACCGCGCCAAGCCGATCTGATGATCGTCGCCGGCCGCGTGTCCCAGAAGATGGCGCCGGTGCTGCGTCAGGTGTACGACCAGATGATGGAACCCAAGTGGGTCATCTCGATGGGAGTCTGCGCATCCAGCGGAGGCATGTTCAACAACTACGCAATCGTGCAGGGCATTGATCAGGTCGTGCCGGTAGATGTCTATGCCCCCGGCTGCCCCCCCGGACCCGAGACTCTGATGCATGCGATCCTGACGCTCCACGACAAGATCCACACCGGCGAACTGTTGAAGCGTCGGGAGACCACAGGCACCGGTGAGACCGCCACAGGAGCGGGGATCATGGTCCAGCAACGCGATGGGCAAACTGCCGGTCTGACCATCCGGAGCTGATCGTGTCGGAACTGACTGAACCGGAACTGACTGAACCGGAAGTGACCGAACCGGAAGTGACCAAGCCCGAACTGACCGAAACAAAGCGTTACGGGGCGTTGGCGTCGGAAATATCGTCGCAGACGGTGCTGTTCGTGACCGTCGAGCAGTATCTCGAAGTCGCCACCGCCGCTCGCGACGACGGCTTCGACCAGCTCATCGACCTCACCGCCGTCGACTATCTCAACTACCCCGGAGCGCGGATCCGGCCCGCCGAAGTGAAACCCGAACGTTTCGAAGTGGTCGTTCAACTCATCAACCACACGTCTCGGGAGCGGCTCGGACTGCGAGTCCAGGTGTCGGCCGCCGAACCGTCCGCTCCGTCGCTGTTCGACCTGTGGCCGGGATGCGAGAACCTCGAACGCGAGGTGTTCGACATGTTCGGCGTCGAGTTCGCCGATCATCCCGACATGAGCCGGATCCTGATGCCTGAGGACTGGATCGGCCATCCTCTCCGCAAGGACTTCGCGGTCGGTGACGTGCCGGTTCAATTCTCCGAAGCGAGCGCTCCGCGGTGACCGCAGAACGGGTGATGCGACGCGGCGACGACTCCGCGGTGCTGCGGCTCTCCGAAGCCGAAGCCGCCCTCATCGGCGGTGACGCTGCCGATCCCGACGACGACGAACGGGTCATGCTCAACATGGGCCCCGCCCATCCCTCCACCCACGGCGTGCTGCGCCTGATGCTGGAGATGGAAGGCGAAACCGTGCTGCGGTCCAAACCGGTCATCGGCTACCTCCACACGGGCATGGAGAAACAGGGCGAGAACCTCACCTACCTGCAGGGCTGCACCAACGTGACCCGCATGGACTACGCATCACCGCTCTTCTCCGAGCTGGCCTTCTCGCTCACCACCGAGAAACTCCTCGGCATCGACGTCCCCGAACGCGCCACCTGGATACGGATGCTGATGTGCGAACTCAACCGCATGTCGTCGCACCTGCTGTTCCTGGCCACCAACGGCATCGACCTCGGCGCGGTCTCGATGATGATCTACGGCTGGCGCGAACGCGAGGAGGTGCTGCGCTTTTTCGAGAAGGTCACCGGGCTGCGCATGAACCACAACTACATCCGGCCCGGCGGTGTCGCCGCAGACCTCCACGACGGTTGGCGGGACGACCTGCGCGAACTGCTCGAACTCATCGAGCCGAGGCTCGACGAATACGAAGTGCTGATGACCGGTCAGCCCATCTGGCGCGAACGCCTGCAAGGCGTCGGGGCGATCAACGCAGATGAGGCGATTGCATTGTCGGCCACGGGTCCGCTGCTTCGTTCCACCGGCTACGCCTGGGATCTGCGCCGTGACGAGCCCTACCTCGCTTACGACGAAGTCGACTTCGATGTCATCGTCGGCACCTACGGGGACTGCTACGACCGCTACGCGATCCGCATCAACGAGATCCGCGAATCGATGAAGATCGTGGACCAGATCATCGACCGGATGCCCGGCGGCGACTATCGCCTGCAGGACAAGAAGGTCACCCCGCCGCCGCGGCTGCGCATCGACGAGTCGATGGAAGCGCTGATCCACCACTTCAAGATCTTCACCGAGGGCTACCAGGTGCCCAAGGGCGAGGCTTACGCGGCAGTCGAATCGCCACGGGGCGAACTGGGTGTCTACATCGTCAGCGACGGCACCGCCACCCCCTACCGGATGCGGGTCCGCCCACCGAGCTTCATCAACCTCCAGACGCTGCCGCATCTCATGCGCGGCGGCCTGATCGCGGACGGAGTCGCCATCATCTCCAGCGTCGATCCGATCCTTGGTGAGGTCGACCGATGAGCTTCTTCACCTCGGCAAACCTCGACACCGCGCGCGAGATCGTTTCGCGCTACCCGGTGCCGCGCTCAGCGCTCATCCCGCTCCTGCACCTCGCTCAGGAACAGCACGGCTGGGTCACAAGCGACGCCATGCGTCAGATCGCGGAGCTCTGCGACGTCACCCCCGCCGAAGTGAAGGGCACCGGCAGCTTCTACGAGATGTTCAAGTTCGGTCCGGTCGGCAGCTATCTGATCAACGTCTGCACCAACATCTCCTGCATGCTGGTTGGAGGCGAGGAACTGCTCGACCACGCACAGCAACGACTCGGCGTGAAGACCGGGGGAACCACAGACGACGGCATGTTCACCCTCGAAGACGTGGAGTGCATCGCGGCCTGCACCGAGGCGCCGTGCCTGCAGGTCAACTATCGCTACCGGCTGCGAGTCAGCAACGACGAGTTCGACGAGATGATCGACGACATCCGCGCGGGACGCGTGGATGACCTGCCCGCCCACGGAACGCTCGCCCGGGTACGCCAACGCATCCCGTCAGACCGGCTCGCGGGGATCGTGCCCCCGGAGGCCGCCCGTGAAGCGCCCGTGTGGCTCCAGCGCAACGAGACCGCAGCTGATGCGGCAGATTCGGTGGTGAGCTGATGGCGACCAACGACTACGTCAAACACGCACCGGGATACGTCGACAACGAGGGCCCCAAGATCGTCAGCGAACGCTTCAGCTACGCAGACTCGTACACGCTGGGCCGCTTCGAGGCAACCGGGGGATATGAGGGCCTGCGCGCCGCGCTCGCCAAACGGCCCGCCGACGTCCACGGCGAGGTTCGCAGCGCCATCCTGCTGGGACGCGGCGGCGCAGGATTCCCGGCGGGCGTCAAATGGGGGTTCCTGCCGCCTCAGAAGTTCCCTTACTACCTGGTCGTCAACGGCGACGAGAGTGAGCCCGGAACATACAAGGACCGCCTGCTCATGGAGCGCGATCCGCACCAGCTCATCGAAGGTTGCCTCATCACCTGCTATGCGCTCGGGTTGACCCAGTGCTTCCTCTATGTGCGCGGCGAGATGGCACTCGCCCAAGAACGGATCGCGAACGCACTCAATGAGGCGTACGAGGCCGGCTACGTGGGCCGCAACATCCTCGACACCGACTTCTCGGTGGACATCGTGCTCACCTGGGGCGCCGGCGCCTACATCGTCGGCGAAGAGACGGCGCTGATCGAGAGCCTCGAAGGCAACCGGGGCATGCCCCGACTCAAGCCCCCCTACTTCCCGGCCGCGATCGGGCTGTACGGCCAGCCGACCATCGTCAACAACGTCGAGACGCTCGCCAACATCGGCTGGCTGATGGTCAACGGCGCTGAGCAGTACAAGAGCTACGGCTCCGAGGCGTCGCCCGGAACACGACTGTTCGCAGTCTCGGGCCACGTGCGCAGACCGGGCGTGTACGAAGTCGAGCACGGTGTCACCACTTTCAGAGAGCTGATCTACGGGGACAATTACTGCCAGGGAATCCGCGACGGCCATGAACTGAAGATGTTCATCCCGGGCGGGGGCTCGGCGCCCTGGTTCTTCGAAGAACACCTCGATCTCCCCCTGGAAGCCGGGCCTGTCGGTGCCGCCGGATCGATGCTCGGATCCGGAGCCATCGTGGTGATGGACGAAACGACCGACGCGGTGAAGGCCACGCTGCGAGTCGTCAGGTTCTTCGCCCGAGAGTCGTGCGGCAAGTGCACGCCCTGCCGCGAGGGAACCACCTGGGAGGAGAGGATCCTGCAACGGATCCTCGACGGCGAGGGCAGGCACAGCGACATCGACATGCTGCTCGATATCGCCGACAACATCAGCCCCGGCCCCTACCCGGTCGCAGCCAACCCGGCCGAGGGCCTCGAGGCGGTGCCTTTCCCGCCGAAACAGACGACGATCTGCCCGCTCGGCCCCTCGTCGGTCGCGCCGATCGTGTCGACGATCCGCCGGTTCCGCCACGAATACGAAGCAAAGATCACCAGGCGTGACTCGATACCTGTACGTGCCCAAGTGGTTTTTGGTGACGGAGCGCTCCAGTGACCGATACCCGTCCCACCGACACCTCGACGGTCAGCGTCACCGTCAACGGCCGACAGATCGAGGCCCGCCCCGGCGAACTGCTGATCGACGCCTGCGAACGCAACGGCACCTACATCCCCCGGTTCTGCCATCACCCCAGAATGAACCCGGTCGGCATGTGCCGGATGTGTCTGGTGGAGGTGGACAGCGGGCGAGGATCGGGCCTGCAACCGAGCTGCATGGTCCCCGTGAGCGACAACATGGTGGTGGAGACCGAGTCCGAGGTCACCAAGAAGGCTCAGGACGGCGTGCTCGAGTTCCTGCTGATCAACCATCCCCTCGACTGCCCGGTCTGCGACAAGGGCGGCGAGTGCCCGTTGCAGGACCAGACGATGGCCTACGGTCCCGGAGAGTCCCGTTTCATCGAGGAGAAGCGGCACTTCGAGAAGCCGATACCGATCAGCGACACCGTCTACCTCGACCGCGAGCGCTGCATCCTCTGCGACCGCTGCACCCGCTTCGCGGACGAAGTCGCAGGCGACGCGCTGATCCACTTCATGGATCGAGGTTCGAGCACTCAGGTCAACACGTTCCCCGACGAGCCGTTCGCCTCCTACTTCTCGGGCAATACCGTGCAGATCTGTCCCGTCGGAGCGCTGACCGCCAAGCCCTACCGTTTCAAAGCACGCCCCTGGGATCTCGAAGAGACGATTTCGACCGCATGGACCGATTCAGTCGGCTCACGCATCACCGTCCAGTCGTCGCGTGATCAGGTGTTGAGAGTCCTCGGCGTCGACGCCGATCCGGTCAACTGGGGCTGGCTCTCGGACAAGGAGCGGTTCGCCTTCGAGGCGCTCAACAGCGAGAGCCGGCTGGCCGCGCCGATGGTGCGCAACGAAGGTCGACTCGAGACCGTCGGCTGGGGTGTGGCCTTCGAACGAGCAGTGGCCGCGCTCGACGGCGTCGATCCCGGCCGGGTGGCGGTAATCGGCGGCGCCCGTTTGAACAACGAAGCCCAGTACGCCTGGGCCAAGCTGGCCAAGGGGGTGATCGGCACCGATCATGTCGACGCCCAACTCGATGACGGCCTGCCGGCCGAAGTCGTTCTCGGTCTACCGAGGGCCACGATCGACGATGCCTGCCGCGCCGGCGGGACAATCATCCTGTGCGGCCCCGACCCCAAAGAAGATCTGGGAGCTTTGTATCTGCGTCTGCGCCATGCTGTGGTACAGGACGGGGCGACCCTCATAGAGCTCACCCCGAAGCGCACCGGCCTCAGCAACATCGCGACGCACTCGCTGCACCCCCGACCGGGCGAGGTCGGCGAGTTGGCCGCCGCCCTGGTAGCCGCCGCCACCAACCCAGACTCGGAGGACGACCTCGACGCAGATCTAGGTACTGAGGGTGGTGTTGAGGGCTCCGGCTACGCCCGGCGAGCGCAACGCGCGGCGAGAGACATCTCAGGGCCTGTGACCGTGGTGCTGGGCCGGTCCTCGCTCAGCGAATCGGCGGCCGCCACGATAGACGCTGCAGTCGCCCTGTCGGGGATCGAAGACGTCTCGTTCCTGTCTGCGCTGCGGCGGGGCAACGTCCACGGAGCGCTCGACGCCGGACTCGCACCCGGCCTGCTCCCGGGCCGCACCACGCTGGAGAGTGGAGCACACCGCTTTGCCGACGCCTGGCCGGGCGTCCCCCGGAACGTCGGTCACGACACCGCAGGCATTCTGCGAGCTGCCAAAGCAGGCGAAATCGACACGCTCATCCTGCTGGGGGCTGATCCGCTCAACGACTTCCCAGACGCCGAGTTGGCGCGTGACGGAATGGCCGGCGCGGGGACCGTCATAGCCGTCGACCTGCTGCCCAACGACACGATCATGGCCGAAGCCGATGTGATCCTGGCCGCGGCGGGCCCCACAGAATCGGCTGGAACCTTCACCAACCTCGAGGGTCGGGTCAGCGTCTGCGGGCAGATCGTCACACCCGCCGGCGTTTCGCGACCCGACTGGATGATCACCGCGGAGATCGCCACCCGGCTGGGCACCGACCTCGGCTTCGACTCTGTTGCCGCGATCCGGGCGGAACTCGCCACGGTCTCGGAGGTACACGCACCGCTCACCGAAGAAGCACTCGACACCTCACAGGTGGACGGCGTACTGCTCACCGGCAACGGCGATATCGCACCGCCCGGTCCGGCCGGGGCCAGCAGCCCGGTGAACGACCGTTACTCGTTGCGCCTGTTGACCACCCGACGGATGTACGACGACGGCACCGCGCTCCGCCACAGCCCGGCAAGCAGCGGGCATGCCTCGTCTCTCGAACTGCGTCTGAATCCGGTCGACTTCGACAAGATCGGGGTCCAGGAGGGCACCGTGGTGAGGGTCGAATCGGCCAAAGGCCATCTCGACATGCCTGTGCAGATCGACGCGGGTGTTCCGGTCGGCTCCGCGGCCGTGCCGTGGCGGACGCTCGGCGCAGACTGCAGGCCACTGATCGACGCCTCCGCAGTGGTCACCGACGTGAGGGTGGAGCGGTTGTGATCGGTTCCAACGATCCGCTGTTCGCCGACCCGTTCGGCCTGCCCGAAGTCGGCGTGGTGCTGCTCAAAGTGGTTGTGGCCTTCGTTTTCTTGCTGGTCGCGGTGATGTTCAACATCTGGTTCCTGCGCAAGGTGATTTCCGACATGCAGAACCGGATCGGCCCCAACCTGGCCGGGCCGTGGGGGATCCTGGTCACTTTGGCAGACGGCATAAAGCTGTTCTTCAAAGAGGACCTGATCCCGGAGAAATCCCACCGATTCGTGTTCAAACTGGCCCCATACCTGTCGCTCATCCCGGCTTTCCTGGTGTTCGCGATCGTGCCCATCGGGGGAGACTTCAACCGCACGGACGACCGTCCCGACGGCTTCATATCGATCTTCGGCCACGACACGCTGCTGCAGGTCGCCGACCCGCCTGTCGGCGTTCTCTTCTTCCTGGCGATGTCGTCGCTCGCGATCTACGGGGTGATGTTGGCGGGCTGGGGCTCAGGCTCGAAGTACCCGCTGCTGGGCTCGGTGCGAGCCTCAGCCCAGATGGTCAGCTACGAAGCTGCGTTGGGCCTGTCGATCGCCTCTGTCGTGCTGGTCAGCGGCACGTTGTCGATGCATGAAATGGTGCTGACGCAAGCAGGTCCGGGTTTCAACAGCTTCCTGCCCAACTGGAACATCATCGTCACCGGTTTCATCCCTTTCTTCATCTTCATGGTGGCGGGGACTGCCGAACTCAACCACCCGCCCTTCGACCTGGTAGAGGCCGAACAGGAACTGGTGGGCGGCTTCCACACCGAGTACTCGTCGATCCGCTTCGCGTTGTTCTACCTGGCGGAGTTCATGAACCAGATAACGATGGGAGCGATCATCGTCACGCTCTTCCTGGGCGGACCCGCGGGCCCGGCACTGTTCGTACCAAAGGGTTGGTGGGTCGGCGTGTTCTGGTTCTTCATCAAACTGATGCTCTTCCTGTTCGGGTTCGTGTGGTTGCGGGCGACGCTGCCACGGCTCCGCTACGACCAGCTCATGGACCTGGGCTGGAAGTTGCTGATTCCCGTGTCGTTGGCGTGGTTCTTGGTTCTGGCAGGCATCCAGACAGGCCGTGACCGCGGCTGGAGCAGCATCGAAGTGGGGGCCTTCGCACTGGGCTTCGGGTTCGTCTGCATGCTTTGCGGGGCGCTGCTGATGATGGCGTTGAGCTCGGCCCGTACACAGCGTCTCGTCGACCTCGAACAAGCCAGTTCCGATTCTGGGCAGGCCAGGGCAGAACCGGCGGCCCGAGCCGCTCATGAGCTGAGCGAATCAGAGCGGGCAAGCAACGATCAGGCAAAGGGGGCGCTCCGTGGCTGAGTTGACCGACTACATCAAAGGCTTCGCGGTCACCTTCAAGAAGCTCTTCGAGGAGCGGGTCACCGGCGACTATCGGGGAGGAATGGCCAAAGCCGGCCAACCCGACGAGAAGCGCCCCAAAGTCGAGCGCCTGCACGGGCGGCACGTCCTGAACCGTTACGAGGACGGAATGGAGAAGTGCATCGGTTGTGAACTGTGCGCCGGCGTGTGTCCAGCCAAGTGCATCCATGTGCGGGGCGCCGACAACGACCCCGACAACCCGACGTCGCCCGGTGAACGCTTCGGCTATGTCTACGAGATCAACTATCTGCGGTGCATACATTGCGACCTGTGCGTGGAGGCGTGCCCGACCCAGGCCATCACCGAATCGAAACTGTTCGAATTCTCCTTCACCAATCGCAACGACGCGATCTACACCCGCGACGAACTGCTCGTCGGTGACGACGGCAAACCCCAGCAGCTTCCGTGGGAGGACTGGCGTGAGGGGGAGGACGAACTGACCTCCGGATGGATGCGCGCCACATCGCCGTCTGGGGACCATCGCTACGAAGGCGTCGTGCACTGGTCCGGTGAACTCGGTTACGGCGTGCGGGCACCCGAACTCGGCCAGTCTGCAGACGTTGCGGTCGCTGCCGGCCCAGAGCCCGACGCAGATGCTGATGCGGAGACTTCGGGCGGAGGTGCGGCGTGAGCGAGGTGATCGTCTTTGCTGTCGCCGCGGTCATCGTGTTGAGCGGTGCCGTCGGTGTGGTCATCTCGCGCAACCCGGTGCACTCGGCCCTCTTCCTGATCCAGACGCTGTTCGGGGTCGCGGTGCTGTTCGTCCTGCAAGAAGCACATTTCCTGGCGGCCGTGCAGATCGTCGTCTACGCCGGCGCCATCGTCATCCTGTTCCTCTTCGTGATCATGCTGCTAGGTGTGGACACCGCCGACGATTGGTCGGTTGAACCGATCGCGGGGCAACGCCCGTTGACGGTGATAGTCACCGCCGCGCTGGGTGGTTTGGGTCTGGCTCTGGTGGTGGTCGCATCCGACGCACTCACCGGAGCGGTGCAGAGCGGCGCTGACGGTACCGTCGTAGAGCGTGCCCTCGACAATGGCTTCACCGACATTGAACGCATCGGACGTGTGCTGTTCTCGGACTACGCGTTGTCGTTTGAGATAACCGCGGCCCTGTTGACGGTCGCGGTGATCGGTGCGGTGGTGTTGACCCGCAAACAGCTCCGCAGCGAACTCCTCGAGGACCTCGAAGCTGCCTCAATGGACCTCCCCCCCGCGGCTCCGACTACGCCCGGCTCCGCGGCTCCGACTACGCCCGGCGACCCCGCGGCTCCGGCTACGCCCGGCAACGACAACGCTTCCGCGGCTCCGGCTACGCCCGGCAACGACAACGCTTCCGCGGCTCCGGCTGCGCCCGGCAACGACAACGCTTCCGCGGCTCCGGCTGCGCCCGGCAACGACAACGCTTCCGCGGCTCCGGCTGCGCCCGGCAACGACAACGCTTCCGCGGCTCCGGCTGCGCCCGGCGAAAGCAGAGCCCGCTGATGGAACTTACCAATGACTGGTATCTGCTGCTGTCGGTGGCCATGTTCGTCATCGGTGCTGTGGGCTTGTTGGTGCGCCGCAATCCGCTGGTGATGTTCATGTGCGTGGAGTTGATGCTCAACGCCGTCAACGTCAGCTTCGTGTCGCTCGGCACAGAGCTCAACGACGTGTCCGGGCAGATAGCGGTGTTCTTCGTTCTGGTTGTGGCCGCGGTCGAAGTCGTGGTCGGACTGGCGCTGGTGGTAGCCATCAACCGACGCCGCGCGGACGCCACGGCTGACGATATTTCGGTGTTGAGGGGCTGACGTGGACCAGTTGCTCGACTTGGCTTGGCTTATCGTCGCATTCCCGCTTGTCGGGTTCGCACTGATTCTGCTGTTGGGACGCCGTCTCGGAGAACCCGCGGCCGGTTGGCTCGCAACTGTGGCGATGGCCGGCTCGTTCGTCGCCTCGCTGGCCGTGTTCGTCGGTCTGCAGGATCGTCCCGAGGGCGACCGACGGTTCGTTCAGACCCTGTTCGAATGGGTTCCGGCGGGCAACTTCACAGTCGACGCAGGATTCCTGGTCGATCCGCTGTCGGTGACGATGACGCTGTTCATCACCGGTATCGGCGCCCTGATCCATCTCTATTCGATCGGTTACATGCACGGGGACTCCGATTTCTCGAAGTTCTTCATGTACCTGAATCTGTTCGCCTTCTCGATGCTGATGCTGGTGCTCGGCGACAACATGCTCCTCACCTTCCTGGGTTGGGAGGGTGTGGGTGTCTGTTCCTACTTCCTGATCTCGTTCTGGTTCACCAACGAATACAACGCATCGGCCGGCAAGAAGGCGTTCGTTACGAACCGCATCGGTGACTGGGGCTTCATGGTCGCCATTTTCCTCACTTTCACAACGATGGGATCGATCCAGTACACAGCCGTGCTCGACAACGCAGGCGGTCTGGCGCAGTCGACGGCCACGGCGATAACGGTGCTGCTGCTGGTCGGTGCTGCGGGCAAGTCGGCTCAGATCCCGCTGTATGTGTGGCTGCCAGACGCGATGGCCGGTCCGACACCGGTGTCTGCTTTGATTCATGCGGCGACGATGGTCACCTCCGGCGTCTACCTGTTGACCCGGGTCAACCCGATAATCGCCGTATCGGCGGAGTGGGTGCCCTCGCTGATCGCCTGGGTGGGGGCCATCACCGCGTTGTTGGCAGCGACCATCGCCGTGGCTCAGAACGACATCAAGAAGGTGTTGGCCTATTCGACCATCAGCCAACTCGGCTACATGTTCCTCGCCGTCGGGTCGGGAGCGTATGTGGCCGCGATCTTCCACATGGTCACCCACGCCTTCTTCAAAGCGCTGCTGTTCCTGGGGTCGGGGTCTGTCATCCACGGCATGGACAACGACCAGGACATGCGCCATTACGGAGGTCTCCGCAAGCTGATGCCGATCACGTCGGCCACGTTCATTGTCGGCTGGCTGGCGATCGCCGGTGTGCCGCCCTTCTCAGGATTCTGGTCCAAGGACGAGATCTTGGCCTTCGCCTGGGAGGAGAACAAGTTGCTGTGGCTGATCGGATTGCTCACAGCCGTGCTCACAGCCTTCTACATGAGCCGCCAGGTCTTCATGACGTTCTACGGCCGCTACCGCTTCGCCGACGTGCGACCGGAAGAAATCTCTGAGGCCTGGTCGGTTCGGGTGGCCAATGCCTCGGTGGCCGTCGACGAAGCGCAGGCACAACTCGCCTCAGCCGAAGAGGCGATCACCAAAGCCAACGAGAAGCGCGAGTCTGCCCAAGCGAAGCTTGATTCCCGCAACACGGAGATGTCGGAAGTCGACACCTCCGATGAACGAGCCGTGGCGAAAGCGACGAAGAACCTCGAGCGGGCAAGCGGAGCAGTCGAGACCGCGGATGCGGCGATCACGGCCGCAGTTGAAGCCCACGCCGAAGCACAGCGGGCGGTTCTGGCTGCCCAGACACAACAGGAACAGGTGCAGGGAGCGGCCGCGGCCACCGGTCAGAGGGCCGACGGTTCAATCTTCGACGAACCCGACACCGGCGACCTCGCCGAAGCCGATTTCGGTGCTGAGGTGAAGGCCCGCCGCGAATACCACCCGCACGAGTCACCCTGGTTGATGACCCTGCCGCTGGTCGTGCTGGCCGCGGGCGCGGCGGTCGCCGGGGTGATGAACCTGCCCTTCAGCAGCGACCTTCACTTCCTGGGTCACTGGCTCGAACCGTCCCTGTACCACAACGAGGCGCATCTGAGTTCGGGTGCGGGAGTCAAATGGGCGCTGGCGATCGTGGCCGTGATCGGCGGCGGCCTAGGCATCGCCGCCGCAGTCCGCATCTACCTGCAGCGCGCTGTTGTCGCCGGGCGCGCTGTTGTCGCCGGGCATAGCCGGAGCCCGCAAACCGGGAGCGATGAAAGCGCTGCGGGTGCGGCGAAACCCAAGTACTGGGCATCGCGCGTTGAACTGCCGTTGTTCGCTCGCGGTTGGTTCATCGACGAGTCGATCACCGACTTCATGGGCGGACCGGGCCGCAAGAGCTTCGACGCGGTCGTGCGGTTCGACACCACGGTGGTCGACGGCACGGTCAACCGTGTCGGTCGCTGGGTGCGCTTGGGCGGCAACGCGCTACGCCGGGTCCAGAGCGGCCTCGTCCGGTCCTATGCGCTGATGGTCGCCATCGGTGCCGTGGCCCTGTTCGCCTGGTTCCTGTCGAGAGCGAGCTGGTGATGGGGGTAATGGGAACGCTGCTGGCCAACGCTATGTTCGCCGCTGAGGCGGGTTCGGTCGGGGGCTCATTCCCGGTGCTGAGCGCGATCGTCGTCACCCCGATCATTGGCGCCTTGGTGCTGCTGTTGCTGCCGAACAACAGACCTGAGTACTTCAAACAGGTCGCCTTCCTGTTCAGTGCCGTGGTGGGTGCCATGTCGGTGTGGGTGCTCACCGATTTCAGCACCGCAAGGGCCGCGGACTTCCAGCTGACCGACAAACACACCTGGATCGAGAGCCTCGACATCTCCTGGTATCTCGGGGTGGACGGGATCTCGCTCTGGTTGGTGGTATTGACCGGTCTGATCTTCCCGCTGACGATCGTCGGGGTCGACGCGGAACACGGCCCCAAGGCCTACTATTCGTGGCTGCTGGTTCTTGAAACAGGCTGCATGGGGGTTTTCTTGGCCCTCGACCTATTCGCCTTCTTCACGTTCTTTGAGATCGTGCTGGTCCCGATGTACTTCCTCATCGGCAGGTGGGGTCACGGCGAGCGGGCGTACGCGGCGACCAAGTTCTTCATCTTCACGATGTTCGGATCGGCGTTGATGCTCGTGGGGATCCTGTCGCTGGCGTTCCTCAACCAGGCCGAGACCGGTGTGCTCACCTTCGACCTGGTGACTCTGGCTGACTCGCAACAGATAGCCGAGCCGACCGCACGGTGGATCTTCGTGTCGTTCGCGTTGGCGTTCGCAGTGAAAGTGCCGCTTTTCCCGCTCCACACCTGGCTGCCCGACGCCCACACCAACGCTCCGACCGCGGGGTCGGTGATCCTCGCCGCGGTGATGCTGAAACTCGGCACCTACGGGTTCCTGCGCTACGGAATCTACCTGTTCCCTGAAGCGGCGGACTGGTTCGCTCCGACGTTGGTCACGTTGGGCACCATAGGCATCATCTACGGGGCGATTGCCGCGACCATGCAGCGCGACCTGAAACGCCTGGTCGCGTACTCCTCGGTGGCCCACCTCGGTTTCATAATCATCGGCTCGTTCGCTCTGAACAGAGAAGGACTCGTGGGCGGGCTGCTGCAGATGGTCAACCACGGCCTCTCGACGGGTGCGCTGTTCCTGCTGGTGGCGATGGTCTACGACCGTCGACACACCCGGATGATCTCCGAGCTGGGAGGGCTGCAGAAACCGGCCCCGATGCTGGCCGGTGCCTTCATTCTGGTGACGTTGTCCTCGGTCGGTCTCCCCGGGCTCAACGGCTTCGTGGGCGAGTTCCTCACACTGCTCGGCGCGTTCGCCGCTCACCGCTGGTGGGCCGTGGTCGCAGCCAGCGGCGTGATCCTTGCAGCCCTCTACCTTCTGTGGGCCTACCAGCGGGTGTTCCACGGTCCCGCGGAGGGCGCGAACGCCGAGATCAGCGACCTCAAGCTGCGTGAAGGGCTGCTGTTGGCGCCGTTCGTCGTCGGGATCGTCTTCATGGGGGTCTATCCCAAGCCGGTGATCGAGCGGATGGAACCGGCTGTCGAAGCGCTCATCGAGCATGTCGAGGAGCATGTGCCGGATTTCTCCGAGCCGGTGGCGGACATGATCATCTTTGACGACCACAACGGCCCGGCCGAGAGCGGGGACGGGCACTGATGCTCACTCAGTTCGCACAGATCAACCCACCGCCGCGGGTGATGCTACCGGAGTATTCGCTGGCCGGGTTGAGTCCGCTGATCGTCTTGGCGGCCGGGGCGTTCCTGCTCATCATGTTCCGCTCGGTCATCAAACGGCTGCCGGCGACCGCGGAACGCTATGCGACGATCGCCGCAGGCCCGGCCACGGTTGCGGTCGCCTGGATCGTGGGTGGTCTGGTCGGCGATGAGATGCCTTTGGCGAACCTTCAATCCGACATCGGCACGCCGTGGTTCGCGGTGCTCTTCGCCTTGGTGCTGGTAGTCGCCGGTCTGTTCGTGAACACCATGCGTGTCGGCTTCGACGCGGTCTTCACCACCGGCACCGGTCTCGTCGCCTTGACTGCGATCGCCGAGCTGTGGAACGACCATCACCGGGCGATGTGGCCGTCGCAGTCGGGTGAGAGACCTCCGGGTCTTGCCGGCAATCCGGTGGGCGGTATCGGCGATCAGTTCTCCTTCGACGGGTTCAGCCTGGTGATCGCAGGGGTGATCGTGTCGGCGGTTGCGCTCTGCGCGCTGCTGCTCGACGAGTACCTGCGCCGTGAGCGCATCGACGGACCCGAGATGTACGTGCTGATGATGCTGTCGGCGGCGGGCGGCGTGGTGATGGCCGGCGCCGGTGATCTGATCGTTCTGTTCCTCGGTTTGGAGACGCTGTCGATCTCGGTTTACATCATGGCCGCGCTGCATGTTCGCAGGAGCGAGTCGCTCGAAGCGGGTCTGAAGTACTTCGTGCTCGGCGCCTTCTCCTCGGCCTTCCTGCTGTACGGCATGGCCCTCGTGTACGGCGCGACCGGTTCTTTGAACCTCGTTGAGATCCGGCTCTATCTCGGTTCGGGCGCTCCGGGTTCTGTCGTGATTCTCGAAGACGCCATGCTGCTGGCCGGACTGGCGATGCTGCTGGTCGGGCTCGGTTTCAAGGTCGCGGCTGTGCCGTTCCATACGTGGACACCCGACGTGTACCAGGGCGCTCCGACCCCGGTCGTGGCGTTCATGGCCTCGGCGGTCAAAGCTGCGGGTTTCGCGGCGCTTGTGCGGGTGTTCGTGGTGACCTTCGCTCCTTACGGTTCCGATTGGACGCCTGCGGTCGCGGTGCTGGCAGTGCTCACGCTGCTGGTCGGAGCGGTGCTGGCGATCGTGCAACGCGACGTCAAACGCATGCTGGCCTACTCCTCGATCTCCCACGCCGGGTTCATTCTGGTGGGCGTGGAGGCGGCCTCCGGCAGAGGCACGGCTGCGGTGGTCTTCTACGTGGCGGCCTACGCCTTCATGGTGATCGGCACCTTCGGAGTGCTCACGGTCGTGTCGGGCACCGGCGACCGCAAGACCAGCCTTGATGACCTCGACGGTCTGGCTGCGCGCCGACCGGCTCTCGCGCTCGCGCTGACGATCTTCCTGCTGGCCCAGGCAGGCGTGCCCCTCACGACAGGATTCGTGGCGAAGTTCGAGATCATCGGCGCGGCGGTCGAAGCGAGGTCGTTCTGGCTCGCGGTGACAGCCATGGTCTCGGCGGTGGTGTCCGCTTTCCTCTATCTGCGCATCGTGCTCTCGGTGTATCTGGGCTCACCCGCCGAAGACCCCGAGGTCCCCGACGACGCGCCCGCCGGGCGGGTACACCCCGCCGCCGGTCTAGCAATCGGCATCGCCCTAGCGGTCACCGTCGGTTTCGGCCTCATCCCCGGCCCCATCGACGAACTCGCCACCGAAGCCATCCCCCAGTTGTTCGCTCTCGGCCGTTAGCCGTGCAAAAATATAATTAGTCGACATGCGAAATCATAATTAGTGGACGTGCGAAACGCTAATTAATTAGCGTGAAATTTACTAATTAGGGTATGTTTGCATCGTGGAAGCCCCAACCGAACAGTACATTCGGAGACATCTCGCTCCCCGTCTGACTGACGCGCTCACGGGATTTCGTGTGGTAGTACTGCACGGACCGCGACAGTCCGGAAAGACGACTTTGGCGCGTCGCATCACCGAAGAAGCAGATAGCGGCGACGTCTCGACGGCTTGGGATCAGCCAGCCGACTGTGGTGCGCTACCTCGATTGGCTTCGCACGGTTTTTATGGTTCATGAGCTTCCGGCATGGTCGCGCAACCTGGTCGCCAGAGCGCGACGGCGACCCAAGCTGCACATGGCCGACGCGGGAATCGCCGCGCACCTGCTCGGTGCGAACTCCGAAGCACTATTGGAACCAACCTCAACGGCGTTTGGATTCCTAGCGGAGTCGTTTGTTGTCGGGGAGATCGCACGGCAGACTGCTGCAGCCGACACCCGCATCACGATGTGGCACTACCGGGACAGCCACCATGAAGTGGACCTGATCCTTGAGCGACCAGACGGCGGCATCCTGGCCGTTGAGGTCAAGGCAAGCAGCTCTCCGTCGCCCGGTACAGCAGACCATCTGCGCTGGCTGCGCGACCGGCTTGACCAAACCGCACCAGGACTGTTCCTCGGCGGGACTGTGTTGCACATGGGCGAACACGACCTCAAAATCGGCGATCGTATCCACATGCGCCCGATCTCTTCACTCTGGTCATAGGCGGAGTGCCGGAACGATCAACACGGCGGTCGTGGCGGCGATTTCTTCCAACATATTGCCGGCGGATGCCCCTAGACGCGGTTGTGGTCGCGGTCGCGGAACCGGACGGGGTGGTCCTGACGAACGACCTCAAGGATCTAGGGGTGCTTGCTACCCACGCCGAGGGTGTTGTGGTGGAACAGCCATAGCCGACCTAGTGCTGAGCGAACCAGACCGAACGAGTTCAATCGGGGGTCTCGTGCAATTGTCGACCCCGGTTGAGCCGGCGCTCGAGTTGTCCGAGAGCGAATGAGAGCACCAGGACGAGGCTCACGTAGATGAACACCAGCACCACGTAGCTCTCGCGGAACCGGAAGCTGCCCGCAGCGTACTGCCGAGCTCTCAGAGTCACTTCGCCGACGGCGAGCACGGACAACAACGACGAGTCCTTCAGAATCGCGATGAAGTCGTTGCCCAATGGTGGGATGATCGCTCGCAACGCCTGCGGAAAGACCACCCGGCGCAGGGTTGCCCGCCGACTCAGCCCCAGCGACAGACCAGCCTCGGTCTGCCCGCGAGGCACCGATTGCACCCCACCGCGGAAGACCTCGGCGATGTAGGCGCCGTAGATGATGGCCAGAGCGATGACACCGCGCCATTCGGTGCTGATGCTGCGATTGTCGAAGCCGAGCCAAGCCGCGACGTCGGGGACAACGACCAGCGCGAGGAAGAAGATCAAAGGCAGTATCGGAACCCCCCGGATGAACTCGATGTACGTCCGGGCGATGTTGCGGGCTACAATGTTGCGCGACATCCGGCCCACCGCCAGCACCAGCCCCAGCGCGAGCGAGATCGCGAAGGCGAGCACGGTCGTCCGGATCGTGAACCCGATGCCGACGGAGATGCGGTCCCAGGCATCCCGGTAGCGCTCGGTGAACAATGACAACCAGCCCAGCCAGCCGACGATCAGTGCCAGCAGGACCGCCCAGTACGGAAAAGACTCAGCAGTGAACCTGCTGAACCGGCGGGAAAGCCCAGAAAGCGGTTGGCTGATCAGATCGGGTTATTCCTCGTCGTATTCGGGGAACTCGAGGTCATCGTAGGTGATCGTGAAGGACGAGCCGAAATATCGGGCGCTGATCTCCGCGAGCTTTCCGTCCGACTTCATCTCGGCGAGCGCATCGTTGACGGGCGCCACCCATTCGCTGCCCTTGGGGAAGATGAACCCGAGCTGGTCCGACGACAGCGACTCGCCGATCAGCTCGACCTGATCTGCGTTCTCGCCGACGTAGCCTTGTCCGGCTGTCTCGTCGATGATGACGGCATCCACATCGCCGGCGATCAGTGACTGCACTACGAACCCGAACTCCTCGAACGGCTCCACCCGGTCTTCGCCGACCAGCTCGACTCCGGTGTTGTAGTTGGTTGTGCCGATCTGGGTGCCGAGCACGAAGTCGCCGGCGGCGAAACTAGAAGGGTCAGCGAAGCGATCCTCGCCCTTGCGGACCATCAGCCGCTGGTCGACGTTGATGTAACCATCAGAGAAGTCGACGATCTCGGCGCGCTCGGGGGTGATCGTGATGCCGTCGGCCGCCATGTCGAACTGCCCGTCGGCGACGGCTTGGATCATCGGCTCCCACGGGAAGTTCTCGAACACCGGGGTGCAGCCGATACGCTCGCAGATCTCTTCGAGCACCTCATAGTCCCAGCCGGTCGGCTCGCCGGTCTCGGGGTCGAGATAGTTGAAGGGCAGGTAGGCGTTCTCGACGGCTATGGTCAGTTCGTCGCCATCTGAGTCGTCTCCACACCCGCCGAGCGCCAAGCCGAACAGCACCGCAACCGCAAGGCCGAGCGACCAGTGCCAACGCATGGCGCTTCCTTGTTTCGGAGTCGGGTCTTGTCCTCGGCCTTGGCGAGCTTCAAGCTGTGTCTGAGCGACCGGTCGGAGGCGAGACCGAAGATTCATGGCGTGTTCGTTCCGCGGTTGTGCACACTCGGATTGTAGCAGTTGGCCAGGAAAGGCTGCTGTCGGTTGTCTTGCGGTCTGTCCCCGCGACACGGCGAACGTCCTAGAGAAAGCAGAGCCCGCTGATGGAACTGACCAATGACTGGTATCTGCTGCTGTCGGTGGCCATCAACCGACGCCGCGCGGATGCCACGGCAGACGATACTTCGGTGTTGAGGGGCCGACGTGGACCAGTTGCTCGATTTGGCGGTTCGGGCGCTCCCGGTTCTGTCAGCAGTCCGATTCTCATGGACGTGGTCACAGGCGGAGGCGCTCCATCGACTGCGCGGTGACCTGTGCGATCAGTTCGAAGTCCTTGTCGACATGGAGGACGGTCAGTTGCGCCAGTTCTGCGGTCGCCGCTATCAGCAGGTCGGGGATGGATGCGGCGCGGTGAACGCCTCCCTCGGCCAACGATATCTGCACCGCTAGGGCCCGGTCCTCAACTTTGGGTGTCAGATATTCCACGGGCATCGACGCGAGCGGAGGTTGGTCGAGCCCGGTACGCAAATCACCCGCAGAGCGTGCCGAGAACCCGACCTCGAGAAGGGTGACTGTCGAGATGCGCAGCAGCCCACGTTCGATTCTTGAAGCCCATGTGTCAGCTTCGGGACTTAGAGCGAGCCTTACCAGTGCGGATTTGTCGATCAGCCATGTGGTCACGACCAGGCGTCGCCCATCACTTCTGGATTCTCCAGATCGCTGAAAGTCTCGGCGAATTCTGCCAATGAGGAGATGGTCACCTGGTTCTGCGAGTTCGCCTGTTCGCGTGCGAGGATTCGCCGCAAGTACTCGGTGCGTGACACTCCAGCCTTTGCCGCCTTGAGGTCAATGTCGGCGACCACTTCCTCAGGAACGTCGCGGATCAGAATGTCAGTCATCTCGACCTCGTGATATCTAAGGATATCATACTTGCCCGATACTGGGGATCAAGTCGCTGTTAAGGCCTCAGTTGTTCGCCGTCCAGGCGTTCGGCGGGTGTAAAGATAGTCTTACATTAAAGCAACAGAAAGTATGACATTAGAATCGGAGAAAATGCTACAGTGCAATCATGTCTCCGACCTTGACACCTTCAGGTTATCTCCCGCGTGCTGTGGACCAAGAGATCGCCGAGGCCTTGGCGAGCACGCCAGTCGTGGTCATCGAGGGCACCAAAGCATGCGGGAAAACATGGACCGGCAGGAACCATGCACGCAGTGAAGTGTCATTCGAACAGGATGAACAGACGCGCGCCTTGGCCAGGCTCATGCCGCGCCGGTCATTGACCGGTCCGGAACCCCGGCTCATCGACGAATGGCAGATCATCCCCGAACTGTGGAACAGCATCCGTCACATGGCTGACGAGGAGCGCCGCAGAGGGCGTTTCATTCTCACCGGTTCGTCGCGCCCCGCACAGGACGCCATCCGCCATTCAGGCGCGGGACGGATCATGCGCGTGCGCATGCGCCCGATGTCGCTCGCGGAAACCGGCGCGTCGACCGCAGAGGTGTCACTCAGAGCGCTCGTGGACGGGGAGGCGTGTGCGGCGGGTCGCCCGGACATCAGCGTTGCCGAGGTCGCCGAAGTGCTGTGCCAAGGCGGCTGGCCTGAGCATCTGGGCATACCGGTCAACTTGGCTCAGCGACGCCTCAGGGCGTACCTGGACGAAACAGCCCGTGTTGACGTGCCCCAAACCGGCGGCGGCAAGCGGCGGGATTCTCAGAAAGTGCTCAGGCTGCTCACGTCGGTCGCCCGCAATACTGCTACCACAGCCTCATGCGCGAAGCTTGCAGCAGACACCGCCGGCGGGTCGCCCGGAGAGCGGGCCCAAGATCAACGCACCGCAGCAGACTACTTGGACGTGCTTCGGGCTTTGTTCGTGTTGGAGGACCTCCCGGCCTGGTCGGTGGACCTCCGCTCCCGAGCACGGCTCATAAAATCCCCGAAACGGCACTTTGTGGATCCTTCACTCGCCGCAGCGATCCTCCGCGCGGGGCCGGAGAGACTATTGACAGACCTGCGGACCCTCGGATTCTTGTTCGAATCGCTCGTTGTAAGAGACCTGCGCATTTACGCACAAGCCCATGAGGCGTCCGTCTGGCACTACCGCGACACCCATGACAACGAGATCGACGCCATCGTTGACTGGGGAGACGGCCGTTGGTTGGCTGTAGAGATCAAGCTCGGTTCGATGGACACGGTCGACGAGGCCGCCGACACGCTCAACCGCATCTGCGCAAAGGTCGATGCCGACAAGAGCGGCCCGCCTGGCCGCAAAGTCGTTGTAACTGCCGGTGGCTACAGCTACGACCGCCCCGACGGGGTGACTGTGGTCCCCATCACCAGCCTCGGCCCCTGATCTGTTGAGCACATCCCTAGTTGTCGGGTGCCGACTCTTCCGCGGGTCAAGGTCCGAGGCTGGTGATGGGCACAACGGATATTCCATCGGGGAACTCAAAACCTGTGCCACCGGCAGTGATTACCATCAGCTTGCTCGGCTCACTCATCTGAGCCGTGTCCACCTTTTCTCGCAGGCAGCGCAGCGAACGCACACCTTGTTCAATCAGAGCGTCGCCTCCGAGTTTGATTTCTGCAGCGGCCCGGACAGGTCTCGGCACTGGGGATCAAGTCGCCGACAGATGACGCAGGTTTGTCAAGCACTTGCCGCGACCGGGTGACATCGGACAAAACCGCCTACGCTTTGCGGACTATGGCGACGGCTCCTGGATATCTGCCCCAGTTGGACTCGCGCAAGGCTTTCGTCGACTACCTCGAAGGCTACACCGAACCCACTGTGGAGGAATTAGAAGACGGCAAGCTGAACCGAAAGCTGCTCAAGACCTACATGCTGGAAACGGCTCGACACAGTAGTGCCACGCCCAGCATGGATTCGCTTTTCCCTAGGCACGTTCGGCTGCATCGTCTCGACGACACGCTGTATCGCGTTGAAGACAGCGAGCACGCAGGTCGCGTTGTCGGTCTGCTGGAGGTGCTCGAGGAGCGCCATCCGGTCTGGTACACCACGCTCGACGCAAACGTCAGCACCAAGTGGGTTCGACAAGTTGTGGACCGCAATCCCTGGCTGGACCGACTCTGGCTGTCGTCACCGATCCTCTTTGAGTTGTGGAATTACGTGAAGCGTACGACTCCGGCACATCGGTACGTGCGTCTAGGTTTTGAGCACGAAGCCTGGTACGAGGCCGCACATGGGTTTGCTGAAGCCGACGAGGAGGACTTCGATAATATCGAATCACAGAGTGACGATTCGGTTCGGGGACTCGCAGAACGCCGCCGGTCCCGGGTGACGCTAACCGAGCAGCTTGGTGTGCTCGAGGAGAAGTTGCCCAGCTTCCGCTCTCTGTACGACCCGATGCACTCCTTGGTGAGTTTGCAGATCCCGAGCGGAAGCCGCGGCGGCCACTTGCTCTACTTTGACGGCCACGCGACGAATCGGAGCGATTCGTTCGTTGAGCACCGTCGAGAGATTACGGAGGTGGTGAAGCTATACCGGACAGTCACCGAGTACTCCGAGGACCAGCTCTGGTTGGAGACGACCGAAGTCGGTGACGACGCCTTCACGGTCAAAGGCGCTCCAGTAACGATTCGGTTCAGCCAGCCCCTTCATGAGGACACTTTCGCGCGTTTTGTCGACCTTGGCTTGAAACGTCGCACGAGCAAGCTTCGCATAGGCGGCTACATCACCAAGCGTGGCCCCACCAAAGTTCATGTTGCAGCCATCGATCGGCATCTCTGGCAGCCTTTTCTGCTAGAGGCTACAAGTCGGCAGCTCACCGCTGTGTTGCCTCGCGGTACCTGTGGCAACACGATCCACCGTCTCGTAACCAACGTCCAACGATGGCTTGATCCCAACGTTGGGGTCTGGCTCGGCAGTGAACCGTACGAGACCGCTGTACAGAACTCCATGCAAACCGCCGCATGACCGACGAATCCGTTCTGCTTTCTGATCAAGTCTTCCAGCTGAACACTTTCTTGTGGGCACTCGAAGATCTTCCCGAGAATAGCGATGCACGACCCGTGCTGCGGGAAGCTGGCTACTTCCTTGTAGCTATCGAGAGAAACGTGCTCGTACCTACCGATGAAACAACGCTGGCAGCGCTTGCAACCTTGGCTGATATCACCGATCGAAGTCCTTGCCGCCCAGACCTCTGGCTCAGGCACGCGACCGATGCCGTCGAACCGCTCATTGAACTCAAGGCTCATGGATTTTCGCCGGAATCGTCGAATCGAAGACAAGCGTTAAAGCTCATTGCTGCGGCTTCTGACCTTGCTCCATCACTCGCTGAGACGGGTGTGCGACCGGGGCACGTGATATTTGCGACCGGAGTCGACGATGCTAACGAAATGGCCTCAACTCTCAGTGTTCTGGCGAGTGATCTGAGATCGGAAGGCACCGGGGCGGCACCCACAGCAGCCGTTGGACTCGCGATCGAGTCCGGCGGGGTTGTCCTGTCTGGTCACTATCCCGACGATCTACCGGGACCTCTAGGTGCTGCTCTCGTAGAAAACCCAATCGTTCTCCATCGAGATGGCGACAACGATCTTCAGCCCTTGTATTTCATTCCGTGGATTCCAGGAATCAAGGACAGCCAAGATGCAGAATTGCACTCTGCTGGACTTCGCGATCTCACCGCTCGTGTGCTGACCAACCTGCTCGCTACTGTCGGCCAGGCATTGCCACCGACCACGGTTGTCCTGCGCGGTGACACCCTGCTCAGGGAAGCAACGTTTGGCATATCTGACCGGTGGAGAGTTAAAGATAGGCGGACGTTCAGCGACTCGGTTGCCAAGATCGTGGAAAGAACCCTCAAGTCTGTCGTCGACCTGAACCGTCCCTCTACTGATTCTCGCGAGTTCGATCTTCCAGACCTCGAAACCAAAGAATCGGTAATCGACCGCATTGAAAACGCGGTCCCGGCTGATCCAAGTACGAACCTGCAGGCGATCACCGAAGAGCAACTATCCCTGTTCGACGAACCCATTGGCGGGTCCGAATGACGGTACTCGAGCCGCAGTTTGCGGTGGCCGTGCCGGAGTAGGGCTTCGGCTATCTTCGCGGACCTATGTGACGCAGATACAGGGGCCCGTGCTTCGGTCAGTTCGACGGCTGATTTGAGATTGTTGGCTCCCGGGCGAGTCTGCGGAGCCAGTCAGCGATTGTGCTCTCCGGCACACCGAGAACACGCGCAGCTGCGTTGTCAATCATGCGCCTGCCCTCGCATTGCTCACCGTCTCGCAGCGGCAGCAACTCGATGTCGCAAGCCAGCTCGAATGCCGCCAGCAAGTCGTCCCATCCGGCGTTCCCGCGCGACGGAACCAAGATGCTCCGAAGCTGATCCAACGACCACGATGGATAGGTCAGCTTCTTTGTGCGCCGATTCAGCAGCATCATGCGAGTCGGCGTGCTGTTCCACCAAGCGCACAAAGACTTCGCTTCATCGTCATCGGCGACTGCGACGGGCACCCATGCGGAGCCGACTGACGGAGATTCGCTATAGACGGCCACCAACCGTCCGGCGACCGTGTCGTGCCGATTGGCGACGAGAAGCTTGCTGCGCTGACTCCAGTAGCGCTCAGCGAGTCGTTCCTTGCCGACGCGTGACTCGATGGGTTGTTCGGGGGAAGCACGCATCGTGCGACGGAGCTTGGCGGAAGCTGACCAGAAGGCGTGGTGGCTCATGATCGACTCACCGGCCTGAAGGCATCTTGGATGCGTCGCCCCGCAGGGCCGACGGTTCGTCGACGGGCGAGCGGTTCGAAGTGGCTCGGTGAAATGCTCCCCGGACGGCGCGGCCGTCGGGTTCGAGGCGATGTCGGAATTGGAGGGGAAGAAGGCGCCCCTGATCGCCTGGCCTGAGGGGCCGTACTTCCCCCCCCCCCCCCCCCCCCCCCCCCAGGTGCACCGGTGGCGCTGGACACGTTGAGTGCCCCGGTTTCCAACGACAGAGCAATGTCGGCGAGGTCACCGTCGTACCACTGCACAGGCGTCCAATCGCCATCGCGGACGCGCTCGGATGGCCACATCGTGACGTTGCCCCACTCGCTGGCGTCGCCGCTCGCGATTGCATCAGCAGCGGCGAGGGCCTCGGCGGGTGTTGAAGGCATCTTGCGGAGCGACACGAATCGTGTCGGAGGATCGTTTGCGGGTGCATTTGCTGACTTTTTGTCTCGCCGTCGGGCGACGATTAAGCACTCGTGAATGCCGGTGTTTTCGGAGAAGTTGATGTTCTTCGGATCGTGGGACGTGACGACGATCTCTAAGTGGAACCTGTCGGCAATGAAGCACCGCTGCAATGCTGCTGATGATGCGGTGAACAGCGTCGTTGGCAGCACCATCGCTAAGGTTCCAGTGGACCCCGTTGCCATGCGTTCAACGATGGGCGTGAAGTACGTCTGGATGCTGTTGGCGTCGATGGTCTCCCCGGCGACTGGGTCCGAGTGCAGCAATGCGTCGCGCAGGCTGAGTTCGTGCTGTTGCATCGCCTTCTTCTGAGGCGCTGAGAATTGTGAGCCCTTCTTCACGTTGCTGGTAAACGGCGGGTTCATGATGACGAGATCGATGCCGCTGACCGGGAACTCGGCCCCGGAGTCCGTGAGCTGTACGCCTACGCTGCGGGCATCGGCGGGTTGCACAAGGTTTCGCAATGACTCCTCGGACTGTGCAAAGCCGAGCACCTCGAGCGTTCCCGCCATCATCGATCCATCAGGTTGCGGACCGTGCCTGAGCGAGAACAAGTTCATCTTGCGGTAATCGACTGTCGGAGCACCCAGTGTGAAGTTCGAAGCGGCGAACTGGATCGCGGGCAAGTTGATGTCTAGTCCGTGAAGGACATTTTCTACGACCGCCTTGTGCAGTTCGGAGTGTCCGGAGTCAGCTTTGTCGCTATCGGGTTGTTGGCTAGCCTCAGCAACGCGCTGCTTGAGCACCCGGAGTGCCGCCATGAGGAGCGTGCCGGTGCCGCAGGCAGGGTCCATGATCCGCAGTTGGGCGATCCGCTCAGAATCAGACCAGTCGGCGAAGTTCTCGTCGATGGCCAGCCGGGCCAACATGAGTGCCGACAGATTCTTGGTGTAGAACGCGCCATACGCCGCTGCATTGGGCAGGATGCGGTGATACAGCGGGCCGGCGTGGTCGTAGCCCATCTCGCTGAGCGAATCGGCAGTGCGGTTCGCGCATTCGGCCAGACTCCGCAACGCCTCGACCGCGAACGGCCGATCCGGGAGCTGATTGAGCACTGAGAGCGCCGATCCGAACACTGGCTCGTAGTCATGCTCAAGAATCCGCTCCCACCCAGCGGCCAGAATCGCTGCCGGGTCCGAAGCTCCGGTAACGCGAGCCAGGTCGGCGATGTCGCTGAACCGGGGCACTTCGCGCAATCGGCGGTGCAACAGACAAGCGTTGACCAACACGAGAGCGGCGACCTTGCAGATGTCGGTCTTGTTGGCATCGTCGACGGAGAGCCCGCCCAGCGCTGTTGCCAGCGACTCTGCGAGATCGCCCTCGCTAAAGCGGGCACCGGCGAATGCTACAGCAAGTCCAAGATCGTCGGCGACGAGCTTGCCCGCTGAACCCAGTCCCGATGCTGCGACTACATGAGCGTAGATGGCAGCACCCGCCTTGTGCAGATCAAGCTTGAGCTGTGGGCTATCGTCCGCGCTTGTCGGCCCAACGGTCATATCGACT
Organism: Acidimicrobiales bacterium; assembly: GCA_965116485.1. GTDB lineage: Bacteria > Actinomycetota > Acidimicrobiia > Acidimicrobiales > Aldehydirespiratoraceae > VXYK01. The sequence continues at coordinate 275,511 of OZ220692.1, read as the reverse complement.
CCGGCTCCGGCAGCTGCCGGGGGTGTGACCTCGCCTACCTTGACGAAGCGGGCTGGAGTCTCGGCGAGTCGAGTGTCGTGGGCCTGCAGAGCTCGCAGAACCTGGCCGACCGACTCGTAGCCGCTGCCCCCCGATTCGAGCGCCGAGGCTAGGTCTTCACCCGGCGGCACCGGGACCGGAATCACGATGTAACCGAGCTTCTTGCCTTCGGCACGCCGCATGACTCGCCCGACGGCCTGGACGATGTCAACCTGACTGTCGCGGGGTTCCATGAACACCACCGCATCCAGCGACGGCACGTCGACACCCTCGGTGAGCAGCTTCGCGTTGCAGATAACGCGCGCGCATTGGTCGGTACGAGTCCGTTCGAGCTTGCGCAGTTCCTCGCTTCGTTCGAAAGCTGGCGCAGTTCCGTCAAGGTGGGTCGCTTCGACTTTGGTGGCCCCCTCCACTTCCCCGCTGGCGCGTCTGCGCCGGGTGATGAGTGCGCGAAGCTGCGAGTCAGCGAGACCCATCGCATAGAACTTTGACCTAGCGATGGAATTTGCGAAGGCGATAGTGCGGTCAAGCCGTTGAGGCACCTCCAGGTCGCTGCCCTCAGCCATGCCGTTGATGGCGAGCGAAGTGCCGAGCAGCCGTTGAAGGTCTTCGATGCTGACTACGAGTGGTTTCGGACCGCCTTTCTGTGTTTGCGATTCAGCAGATGCGTCGCCCAAGTCGATGAGCCGTTGGCGCATGCCAGCCGGCACAGCGCTGTCGTGAACGCCTAACACAATCACGCGGTAATCGGCGAGCATGTCGGTTTCGACTGCTTCCTTGAACGACAGGCGCTCCAGTTCGGGGCCGTAGACGCGCAGGTCGTTCATGTCGACGGTTTCGATGCCGCGACCAGCGAGCGATGCCTTGGACGAGGCCGTGTAGATGCGGGGGGTGGCCGTCATGTACAGCCGCCTGCGGGCAGACAGGCGTTCATCGTTGTGGACCAGCTGGAATCCGCTGTCCCGCAGGCTTCCCGCTCTATCGGAAATGACTCCGGTCGTGCGGTGTGCCTCGTCGCAGATGACGAGATCGAATGCTCCGGCAGCATGCTCACTCTGGGCATCGCAGATGTGATGCAGCGACTGGTAGGTGCAGAACACGACGCGTGTTGCGTTGGTGTCGCGGGTGGGATTCAGTATTGCTCCGAGCTGTTCTGGCGAGGTTGTCACCGGGCACTCCAGCTCAGAAACCCGCATCTCGGTTGCGCTCTCGGATCGGCCGCCGGCGGATTCGTCGGAGCAGACGACGACGCACTCAAGGGGCCGCGTGGTGTGCAGCAGCCATTCTCGGCGCGCCTGTGCTACAAGAGCGATGCTCGGCGCCACGAATGCGATGCGCCCGCCATCAGGGACCAAGCTCTCCGCGATACGCAGCGATGTGAATGTCTTGCCGGTACCGCAGGCCATGATCATCCGGCCCCTGTCGTGGTGCGACAGGCCTTCGACGACCTTGTCAATCGCCTCGCGCTGGCGTGGCCAAGGCGCACGTACTGGCCGTTCCTGCAGCTTCTCGCTGATCTTCTCGAACTCGTGATGGAGGAAGTCGATCCGGCGGACCGTCGATCCCAGGCTGTCGACCTCCGCAATCGCGTTGTCGGTCCACGGCGAGGTAGTGACGATCCAACGCATCGCGAACACGGGCTGATCGGCGGCATCGGTGGCCTGCGACTGGCTCAAGAATGAGTCGATGTCAGCCTTGGCAACCCGTCGCTTTGGTGCATAGCACTTGCATTGGATGGCGATGTGGCTGCCGTTGCGGTGACGCGCGACCAGATCGATGCCGGTGTCTTTGCCGCTGAGGCCGGTCAGTTGTTGGCGTTCGCGCCAGCGTCCCCAGTGCTCTATCTCGTCGATCTCATACTCAGGGCTCTCGAGGAAGACGATCTTGACGAGTTCCTCGAACCAGCGTCCCTTCTCGGATTCGTCACGGCTGGTGGTGCGAATGCGGTCGATGACCTCGCCGACCGTGACAAGCGCCTCGACCGGCGGTTCAGAATCGGGGGGGGGGGGGTCAGCGAACGGTAACGCTAACGAGTTCATTTGAATGTCCTCGCGCCGCATCCCGCGCGCGAAAGGTGCAGTGACGCTTAACTCCTCGGCACCTGTTGTGACTCGAGGGAAGTTTGGCTGTCTCATCGGCACCCCATACGGTGTCGGTAAGTGTGGCCTTCGGTGTTCCCGAAATGCAAGTTCTCTCGTTTTGGAGGCACCGATCGAACGCTGGAACGGCTCTCGGGGTAATTGGACACACTGAGGATCCAGTCGCTGTGGACGCCGCGGTGGCCGGTGATGATGGAGATCTTGCGGCGGGGTGGCTGAAAGTGTTGTACTACACGGCGTGACAGACATACCTGCTTCCCTATCTGCGTTGACTCCTGAGTGGGTCAACGAACGGTTGGCCGCCGCCGGGCACGACTCCGAGGTGACAAGCATCACGGTGAGACCTCTGGAGGGGTTCGTCGGGATCATGGGCGAGGTGGCCAACCTCGACATGACCTACGCGGGCGACACCGATCTGCCGACGACGATGATCGGCAAATGCCCCGCCGACGACGAAAGGGCCCGGCAGTACAACAAGGTGATGAACGCCTACAAACGCGAACACGGGTTCTACCGGGATCTCCACGACCGGGTCCCGATGACGATCGCCCGGCCGTTCGTCAACGAATACGACGACGAGTCCGGCCGAGCCGTGCTGCTGATCGAGAAGATCGAAGGCACCGCCGGCGACATCCTCGACGGCCCCGACATTGAGATGTTCAACGAGTTGATCCGCCAACTCGGCACGATGCACGGCCAGTACTGGGGCAGCGACGTCTTCGCCTCGCGCGACTGGGCCATCGACTGGAGCGCGCCGTCGCTGCGGGCCGGTATCCCGATCCTTCGTGAAGGTTGGCCGTTCATGAGGCAGACCTGGCCCGACATGGGGCCTGTCGAGATACTTGACTTCTTCGAGCGCACCTGGGTCAACGACACCGAGACATGGCTCGAACGGTACAGCGAACGGCCCTGGACGATGGTCCACGGCGACTACGAGTTCGACAACATCTTCTTCGCCGCCGACGGTCCGGTGATCCTCGACTGGCAAACCACCATCAAGAGCTTCCCGGGCGGCGACATGGCCTGGTTCCTCGGGGTCGGCGCCACCGCTGAATCGATCGCCGAGGAGGACGCGCTGCTCGACACCTACCGGGCCGCGTTGGCGGCCGCGGGTGGACCCGACTGGTCCAAAGAGGCGCTGCTCGACGACGCGGCCGCCAGTCTCCAGTACCACTGCACCGGTTCGGCCGCCGCACTGCGCGGCGTCATCGCCGGGGGCGGCAAACCGGAGCACCGCACGTACCAACGGTTCGTGAAGATGATCAACGGCATGATGGCCTGTGCGGTCCGCTGGAACGTCGTGGATCGAGTGGCACAGGATTAGGTCGAGTCTGACCACCCAAGCAAGACTCAGCGCATGCCTTTGAGCCGCGCTGACGACTATCTGATCCACCAGTACCCCGAGCCGATCGACACGGTGTTCACCGGGGACCGCCACTTCTACGATCGCTACTACTTCAACATGCATGCCTCCGACGACACGCTGTTCGCGGTCATGGGCATGGGCCAGTACCCCAACCTGGGGGTCACCGACGCTTTCGTGAGCGTCAACCACGACGGACAACAGACCACGGTCCGTGCCTCGCGTGAACTCGGTTCGGACCGCCTCGACACCAGGGTCGGCCCGATCAGGGTCGAAGTGATCGAAGGTCTCCGCTCGCTGCGTGTCATCTGCGAACCCAACGAATGGGACCTCGCTCTCGACGTGACCTTCCGGGGCACGACAGAAGCCCTGGCCGAACCCAAGAGCTGGACGAGGGTGGGCACACGCGTCACCCAGGAGACCTACCGTCTGGCCCAGGTCGGCTCCTATGAGGGCTTCATCGAGATCGACGGGCAACGCTACGAGGTCACCGCTGACCGTTGGGGAGGTGCCCGGGACCACAGCTGGGGCGTGCGCCACGGCATCGGCGAACCCGAACCCAGAGGGATCCGCTCCAAGGTCTCGCCCGAGATGGCCATGGGCTTCTTCCATCATTGGCTGCCGATCCAGTTCGACGATCACATGGTCAAGATCACCATCGACAACGACCACGCCGGACGCAGGCTTCTGGAAGAGGCTGTGCGGCTCTACAACCTCGGCGACCCGCGGGAACCTGAGCATCTGGGCCGCCCCGAGATCGAGGTCAGCTATCACCCCGGAACACGGGAAGTCGCCAGTGCGGAAGTCTGGTTCAGCGGTCCCGGAGCATCGGATCTGCGCATCAGGACGACCCCGCTGAAAACCGTCTATCTCAAAGCCGGGTCGGGCTACATGTACGACGGCTACTGGGGGCACGGCGTGTGGCAGGGAGACGACGAGAAGGTGGAGGGTGTGATCACCCCGATCGGCGAGCCGACGCAGCGTTTGGACATCTCTTTCCTCAACGAGACTCTGAGCCGTCACGAGACCAACGACGGGCGCGTCGGCTACGGCATGCACGAAAATCTAGTCTCTGGTTTGTATCTGCCCGACGGCTTCGACAGCCCCACCGCCGTAGCGCCCCAGACCGCCACGTAATCGGCGTATCGGAGGGGGCTCCGGGTGGTCTGTTGGCCCACGACGCTCGCTAAGCTAACCGTTCGTGTCGGATTTTCTCCGTAGTTATCTCACCGTCGGAATCTTCGGTCTCGCAGGGGTCGCGCTCGTTGCCGTCTTCTTGGGCCTGGGCCGGATCTTCAGGCCCTCGAATCCGACCGAGCAGAAGCTCACCTCTTATGAGTCTGGAGTTGATCCGACCGGCGACATGTGGTCCCAGGCCAACATCCGCTACTACGTCTTCGCGCTGCTCTTCGTGATGTTCGATGTGGAGGCAGTCTTCATCTTCCCTTGGGCCATGCGTCTCGAGTTCTACAAGATGTTCGGGCTGATCGAGATGGCGATCTTCATCTACATCCTGTTGCTGGGCCTTCTCTATGCCTGGCGGAAGGGGATGCTCCGATGGGTCTAGTCGAATCGGGGAAAGTACCCAAGCCTGTCACGTCGCTGCTCAACATGAGCCGCAAGTACAGTCTCTGGGCCTACCAGTGGGGACTTGCCTGCTGCGCGATCGAGATGGGGGCCGCTTTCGGGTCGCCCCGGTACGACGTGATGCGGCTCGGTGTCATCCCGCTGCCAGCCAGCCCCCGCCAGTCCGATCTGCTGATCGTTTCGGGAACCGTCACCGACAAGATGGCGCCGTCGGTTCTGCGCCTGTACGAGCAGATTCCCGAACCCAAATACGTCATCTCGATGGGTTCCTGCGCCAACTGCGGCGGACCCTATTGGGACTCCTATTCGGTGACCAAAGGCGTGGATCAGATCATCCCGGTGGACGTCTATGTGCCCGGCTGCCCACCCCGGCCCGAGGCGCTGCTTGAAGGCATCGTCCTGCTCCAGGAGCGGATCCAGAACGAAGACATGACTCAACGCTGGAGAGGTGATCCGATTGTCGTCCAATGACACCGTCGACGTCACCGCCGCTGAGGGAGCCGGCGACGCAGACGCCGAAGCAGCAAACGAGTCGCCAGCCGACGAAGTCCGCGAAGCGATCCTGTCCGATCTCGAAGACGAGCTCGGGGAAGTGGTGGTCGGTTCCCATATAGCCCCAGGCGTTGACATCACCGTGCGGGTCACCTCCGAGGCTTGGGCCGCAACCGCCGAGTTGCTGAAGGACGAGATGGGATTCGCCTACTTCAATTTCCTGAGCGCGATCGACTGGCTGCCCTCGCCTTTCGGTCGTGACATGGACAGCCAGGTCGATCTGGCACTCGACCCGGCCGCCGAATCCGCGGAGCCAGAAGCAATGGAGCAGGGGCTTGCCGGTGGTGACACCCGCTTCCAGGTCCTCGCCCGGGTGAACGACATCGCCGGCCATCGCGCCATCACGCTCAAAGCCGATGTGGACGACACCACCATGTCGGTGCCCAGCTGGGTTCCGGTGTATGCGGGCGCCAACTGGCATGAGCGTGAGACCTGGGAGATGTTCGGCATCGAATTCGTCGGCCATCCCGGTTTGCGCCACATCTATCTGCCCGGCGCGTTCGAAGGCAACCCGCTCCGCAAGGACTATCCGCTGCTGGCCAGGCGTGTGAAACCCTGGCCGGGCATCGTCGACGTCGAATTGATGCCGACCGAAGAAACGGCCGACGGAGCAGACGCATGACAGCAGTCTCCAGCCGCCAGCAACTCAACTACATAGCCGCACAGGCCGCGGACGCCCGGGTCAACCTCGAAATCGAAACCGAGGGCATGACCCTCAACATCGGCCCCCAGCACCCGGCCACCCACGGCACGCTTCGCATCGTCGCCAAGCTCGACGGGGAGCAGGTCATCGCCGCCGACCCGGTCATGGGCTACATGCACCGCGGCTACGAGAAGCTCAGCGAAGTTCGCACCTATCCGCAGGTCACGACCCTCATCAACCGCATCGATTGGTTGGGCAGCTTCGCCAACGAGGTGCCGTTCATCCTGGCGGCCGAACAGCTGATGGAGGTCGAAGCCCCGCCGCGAGCCCAGTGGATTCGCACTGTGCTCTTCGAGATGAGCCGGATCGCCAACATCGTGCTGTTCCTAGGCGACATGGCAGTGCAGGTCGGGGCGGTAACGCCGGTCTTCTTCGCCTTCCGCGACCGGGAGCACATTCTCAACCAGATCGAAGCCGCCACCGGAGGCCGTTTTCACCCCAACTTCGACCGGATCGGCGGCTTGAAAGACGACCTTCCCAAAGGCTGGATCGTCGAGACCAAGCAGGTCATGAAGAAGATGCGCTCGTTCTGCAACGAGATCGAAGAGTTGGTGATGGGCAACGAGATCTTCCAGGCCCGCACCCGCGGAATCGGGGTCGTTCCTGCAGACATCGGCCTGTCCTACGGACTCTCGGGCGCCAACATCCGCGGATCGGGGGTCGACTGGGATGTGCGGCGCGACGGCACCACCGGTGCAGGCGGCCTCGTGCACAGCGAACTCGACTGGCGGGTCTGGACCCATCCCGACGGTGATTCGTTCAGCCGGTTCTGGGTCCGCCTTCAAGAAGTCCGGGAGTCCACGAGGATGGTCGACCAGCTTCTCGACGGCCTTCCCAGCGGCCCGATCATGGCCAAAGTCCCACGCATCATCAAGGTTCCCGCGGGTGAGGCCTACGTCGAGACCGAGAATCCCCTCGGGGTGATGGGCTACTACGTGGTTTCCAAGGGTGGTTTGGCCCCGTTCCGGGTGAAGATCCGTTCAGCCTCGTTCAACAACATGTCGATAACCCCATGGTTGCTGACCGGCGTGTACGTCCCCGACATCATCACGATCCTGGGCAGTCTCTATTTCATACTGGGAGACATCGACCGGTGAGCACGACCCAGGTCTTCGCTGAACTCGCCTACTGGCAGCAGACCGGCATTCGTGTCGGCGCCGCACTGGCCGCGGTCCTGCTGGTGGCGGGCGCGCTCGTATACATGCACCTGTTCAAGGCCGTGTCGTTCATGCAGAGTCGCCTCGGCCCGATGGAGGCCGGTCCCTACGGTTCGCTCCAGCTGCTCGCCGAGGTCGGCAAACACGTCCAGAAAGAAGACATCTTCCCCCGCAAGGCCGACAGGTTCGTGTTCGGCGCGGCCCCGTTCGTGGTGCTCGCCTCCACGTTCCTGCTGGTGGTGGTGGTGCCTGCGGGTCCCGATGCCTGGTTCATCAACAGCGATCTGGGGATCTACCTGGGTCTGGCGGTCTCGTCGGTCTCGGTGCTGGGCATTCTCATGGCCGGTTGGGGATCGTCCAACAAGTACTCGCTGCTCGGTGGCCTGCGGGCGACCGGGCAACTTATCGCCTATGAACTGCCGCTGATCCTCGCCGTGGTCGGCGTGGTGATCCAAGCGGGCACGATGAACATGGCCGACATCGTCTATGCGCAGGCGAACGGCGAGATCTTCGGCTTGGGCGTCCTCGGGAACCCGTACATCCTCACCCAGGGTGTCGCATTCGTCATCTTCTTGATCGCGATGCAGGCCGAGTTGGCCCAAGCACCCTTCGACATGCCAGTTGCTGAGTCCGAACTGGTGACGGGCTACATGACCGAATACTCGGGGATGCGGTTCCTGCTGTTCTTCATCGGCGAGTTCGCCACTGCGGGCGTGTTCGCGGCGGTGGCTTCGGTGCTGTTCCTGGGCGGCTGGTACATCCCGGGCATCGATCCCAGTGCCGACATCATGAACCTGCTGGGTCCGCTGGTGATGCTCGTGAAGATCGTCGGCTTGACTTTCCTGGTGTTCTGGACCCGGTTCACGATGCCCCGTTTCCGTGAGGACCAGCTGCAGCGCCTCGCTTGGAAATTCCTCATTCCCATCGCCCTCGCCAACATCGTGGTGACGGGCATCCTCAAGGTCACCTTCTAGGTCGGCAGGTACTTATGGCACTCATTCCAGGACTCATCAAAGGACTCGGTGTCACCGGGTCGACCATGATGCGCACGATCTTCCCGGGCGGGGTCAAGAAGCCGATTCCTTCGCCGACCAAGGGTGCCGAGACGGTGCAGTACCCCCACGAGAAGGAGGCGCCGCCGACCCGCGCCCGCGGAGTGATCGCGCTCCATGAGGAGAACTGCACGGCCTGCATGCTGTGCGCCCGGGAATGCCCGGACTGGTGCATCTACATCGAGGGCCACAAGGAGAAGGCTCCACCGCGGCGGCCGGGCGGAGCAATACGTCAGCAGAACATTCTCGACCGTTTCGACATCGATTATGCGCTGTGCATGTTCTGTGGAATCTGCGTTGAGGTCTGTCCCTTCGAGGCCCTGTTCTGGAGCCCCGAGTATGAATTCTCAGAACCCCGCATCGCGGATCTGCTGCACGACATGTCACGTCTGTCGGAGTGGATGGAGACGGTCCCCGACTTCGAGGACTATGAGGCCGGTTCGCAGCAGAAGAAGCTGAAGGTGCCGCCCACATGAGCATCCTTGCCGCGCTCTCGGCCGACGCCGACCTGTATGTGGCGCAGAACGTCTTCTTCGCGGTCATCGCCGCGGCGATGATCTTCTCGGCGGTGCGTGTGGTGACCACCAGCAATGTCGTGCATGCGGCGTTGTGGCTGGTGGTGGTTCTGGCCGGGGTGGCCGCGCAGTTCATCCTGCTCGGCTCGGAGTTCGTTGCGGTCACTCAGGTGTTGGTCTACATCGGCGCGGTGGTGGTGTTGTTCCTGTTCGGGGTGATGTTGACGCGTGCGTCGCTGGGTGACGACGAGTCGGTGGACCAAGAGAAGAGGGGCATGGCCGCGGTGGTGGGGGTGCTGCTGTTCGCGGTGATGGCGGCCGCTCTGATCCACACTTATGAGGACGGCCGTCTGGTCATCGGCGATCCCCAGTCGGTCAACACTGTGTCGGACGCCATCTTCTCGCAGTACATCGTGGCGTTCGAAGCGGTCTCGGTGTTGTTGTTGGCAGCGTTGATCGGCGCAATCGTCGTGGCGCGGAAGGACTGAGCAGCCGATGTTGTTGAATCAGTTCCTGCTGCTGTCTGCGGTGCTGTTCTGCATCGGTGTCTACGGCGTTCTGGCCCGCAAGAACGGTGTGCTGGTGTTGATGTCGATCGAACTGATCCTGAACGCAGTGAACATCAATCTTGTGGCCTTCGGCGCTCTCACCACCGACGTGGGCGGCGAGGTGTTCGCCCTGTTCACGATCGCTGTGGCCGCGGCTGAAGTCGGTATCGGCTTGGCCATCGTCCTGCTCATCTACCGTAACCGTCGCAGTATCGACCTCTCCGAGATCGATCTCATGAAGGGCTGATCTGTGTCTTTTCTTCTTGGGTTTGCTGCAGCTGACTCCGTTTCGACTTCGTCGACCGTGACCCGCAGCGCCAACTGGTTCCTCGAGTATGCGTGGCTCGTTCCGTTGCTGCCTGCGCTGTCGTTCGTGGGGATCCTCTTCTTCGGAAAGCGCATGCGTTACAAGGGCGCCGAACTCGGAATCGCCGCGGTCGCGATCTCGTTCCTGCTGGCCGTGTGCGCCGGCATCGCCTGGCTAACGCATCACAACGACGTCGGTTACTACGCAGTACAGAGTTCGACGCAATGGCTGCAATCGGGTGGGGTCGAGTTCGGCGCGGGGGTCCTCGTCGACGGGCTGTCGGTGATGATGCTGTTGGTGGTGACGATCGTGTCGCTGCTGGTGCACGTCTACAGCACCGACTATGTGGGCGACGACAAGCGCTACACCCATTTCTTCGCGTTCCTGTCGTTGTTCACCGCGGCGATGCTGTTCTTCGTCCTCAGCGACAACATCCTGCAGATGATCGTCGGCTGGGAACTCGTCGGTGTCTGCTCGTTCGTGCTCATCGGGCATTGGTGGGAGGAGAAACCCAACTCCGACGCCGCACTGAAAGCGTTCCTCACCAACCGGGTCGGTGACGTCGGCCTGATCATCGGTACGATCACGCTCTTCTTCGCCGCGGGTGGCGGCGAGACCTTCGACACGGTCAGCATCAACGAAGCGATCGTTCAAGGCGAGGTGGGACACACTGCGCTGGTCGTCGCGTCGGTGTGCCTGATGGCCGCGGTCATGTCGAAATCGGGTCAGTTCATCCTGCACACCTGGCTGCCCGATGCCATGGCCGGCCCGACACCGGTCTCAGCGTTGATCCACGCTGCCACCATGGTCGTCGCCGGGGTCTTCATGATCGCCCGGCTGTACCCGGTGTTCTTCGAGGGTATGCAGATCGGCGGGTCGAGCATCAACCTGATGGCCACGATCGGTGCCATCACCCTGGTATTCGGCGGGCTGCTCGCGTTCGTGCAGGACGACATCAAGAAGGTGCTGGCCTATTCGACGGTTTCACAGCTCGGATACATGGTGATGGCGCTGGGTGTCGGGGCCTGGACTGCAGCGGTCTTCCATCTCTTCACCCACGCCTTCTTCAAAGCCAACCTCTTCCTGGGCTCGGGGTCGGTCGCCCATGCGGTGCATTCGTTCGACATGAAGCGGGAAATGGGCGGTATGCGCAAATTCATGCCCAAGACCTACGTCACGTTCATCATCGGGTCGCTGGCGCTGGCCGGGTTGTTCCCGTTGGCCGGGTTCTGGTCCAAGGACGAGATACTCGTCGGCACCGGAGGCTGGGGGCTCTTCGGCGGCACCGGCGGCAACGGCGCCTACACGTTCCATCTGTTGATGGGCATGTTCGGAGCGGCGCTCACCGCCGCCTACATGACCCGCTGCGTGTACCTGACTTTCCACGGGGAGTTCCGCGGCGACCGCTCGCACGGCGATCCGCACGAGTCGGGACCGCGCATCCTGGTACCGCTCTACATCCTGTCGGGGCTGGCCATCGTCGCCGGTTTCGCCAACCTTCCCGCCGGTTTCCAACTCGTCGGCGATTCATGGACAGAACGATTCGGTCACTACGTGGAACCTTACAAGTCGTCGTATTTCCCGGCGATCGAACACGCGACCCCATCCTGGTCGTTGGCCGTGGTCGCGAGCCTTGTGGCTCTGGTGGGCGCCGGAGTGGCGATCTACTACTACTTCGTGAAGGTCGACCGTCTAGCCGACGAGACGCAGCAGTCGCTCACCGAGCTGCCCGACGGTCTGTCCAAATCCAACGGTCTGGCCGGTGCCGGCCACAAGGTGCTCGTCAACAAGTACTACCTCGACCATCTCTACGAGGGAGTCATCGTCGCCTTCACCAAGGGTCCGCTGGCTCGAGCCGCCTACTGGATCAACCAGAAAGTCATCGACCGTACGGTCGATGGCGCCGCCGAAACCGCGGTGGTGGTCGGCCGCCACGTCTACGACGTGGTCGACCAGAGCGTCATCGACGGTTTCGTCGACGGTTCGGGCCGGGTGTCGGACGCAACCGGTGAGGAACTACGTCAGATCAACTCCGGCAAGGTCCAGAACTACGCCGCAATCCTGTTCGCAATGGCCGCTGTGCTCGCCGGAGCCTTCTTAATCATCTTCGCTTTCTAACCCAGGAATCTTCTCAACATGGACACAATCGCTGATACCAACTGGTTGCTCACAGCCTTGGTCTTTGCTCCGCTCGTCGGGGCGTTGATCATGGTCTTGATCCCCCAGCAAGACGAGCAGTCCCACAAGCAGGTGGCCCTGCTCACCTCATTGGTCACCCTGGGACTCGCCGTCTTCTTGTTGATCGACTTCAACTACGGCAACGCCGAGAACCTGCAGTACTTCGTGGACACGGAATGGATCGAGGTGATCGGGGCGGGTTACACCATCGGCGTCGACGGCATGTCGCTGCCGCTGATCGCGCTCACCGCTCTGATCATGCCGCTGGTGTTCGTCTACTCCTGGAACCACATACCCGAACCGGGCAATGCCAAAGCGTTCCTGATCCTTTCCCTGATCCTGGAGACGGGCATGATCGGCACGTTCGTGGCGCAGGACCTGGTGCTCTTCTTCGTGTTCTTCGAGGTCGTGCTGCTGCCGATGTTCTTCATGATCGCGGTCTGGGGTGGCGAGAACCGGCGTTACGCCTCGTTGAAGTTCTTTCTGTTCACACTGTTCGGCTCGGCGCTGATGCTGTTGTCGTTCCTAGCTCTGTACTTCCTCACCGACTTCACCCTCACAGACTTCACCGATGTTGCCGGCGAGCGCACGTTCAGCATGCTGGTACTGACCGAGAACGCCGGCGAGGGCATCACCAGGGGCACACAGTTGCTGGTCTTCGCGGGCATGTTCTTGGGCTTCGGTGTGAAAGTGCCGATGTTCCCTTTCCACACCTGGCTGCCCGACGCCCACACTGAAGCACCGACCCAGGGATCGGTCATTCTGGCCGCGGTGCTTCTGAAGCTCGGCACGTACGGCTTCATCCGCATCGCCATCCCGATGCTGCCCGAGGCCGCTGAGGCCTGGGCACCGTGGATCGGCTTGTTGGCGGTGATCGGGATCATCTACGGCGCGCTCGGCTGTCTGGCCCAGACCGACATGAAACGCCTGATCGCCTTCTCTTCGGTCGCCCACATGGGCTTTGTGATGCTCGGCATTGCCACATTGACCGATTTCGGCATCAACGCGGCGATCTTCGGGATGGTGGCGCACGGGCTGATCACCGGGATGCTCTTCTTCATTGCGGGTTCGGTCAAGGAGCGCTATCACACCCTGGAGATCAAACGGCTCGGCGGGATGCTCGCTCAGGCCCCCCGCCTGGGCTGGATCCTGGGGTTCGTGTCGATGGCCTCTCTGGGCCTGCCGGGTCTTGCCGGGTTCTGGGGGGAGTTCCCCGCGATCCTCGCCGCTTACAACCCGGCCGCGGGAATCTCCGAGGAGGTCTTCCGGGCCTACATGGTCGTGGCGGCGATCGGCACGGTGCTGGCCGCAGGTTATCTGCTGTGGCTGCTGCAGCGCACGGCGATGGGTGAGCCGCGGGCTGAATTCGCAGACGACCCCAATATCACCGATGTCTCAACGACCGAGTGGATTGCCTGGGCGCCGCTGCTCTTCGGGATCGTGTTGTTCGGGGTTGCGCCGGGATTGATCTTCGAGGTGACAGACCCGGCAGTGCAGCAGTCGCTCGAAAATTGCATTACCACGCTCACGGGATGCGAGGCCGCTGAGGTGGCCGCTTCTTCAGGGTCAGGTGGGGGCTGACAGTGCTCGCCGGTATCGCGCCCCTGTTCGGAGCGGCCGAGTTCGTTCGGCCGGCGATCGACTGGCACGCGGCCGCGCCCGAACTCACCCTGCTCGGCTTCGGTGCTCTGATCACGATGATCGACATCGGCTGGCTCGAGCGGGCCCGACGGATCGCCGCGCCGCTCACCTCGCTGGCTCTGCTGGCGACGATGGTGCCGATAATCACCCTGGCGCTGGACGGCAACGACCGGTCCATGTTCAACGGCGGTTTCGTGGTCGACGACTACAGCCTGATCATGAAGGCCACGTTCGTGTTGGCGGGCTACGTGGTCGTGTTGATGTCGACCAACTACATCGCCGAGGGCGACTACTGGGAGAACGAGTACTACGGACTGTTGCTGAGTTCGATCCTCGGCATGATCCTGATGGCCTCGGCCCGCGACCTCATCTCGATCTTCGTAGCCCTCGAACTGTTGTCGATCCCGGCGTACATGCTGGCCACCTGGCGCAAACGTGACCTCAAGAGCAACGAGGCAGGTCTCAAGTACTACCTGATGGGCGTGTTCGCTTCGGCGGTGATGCTCTACGGCATGTCTCTGCTCTACGGAGCCGCCGGTTCAACTCTGCTGGCCGAGATCAACAACCAAATCAGCTTGGCGTCCACCCCGTCTGCGGTGGTGGTGATCGGCATCATCTTCGTGGTGGTCGGGTTCGCGTTCAAAGTGTCGGCATTCCCGTTCCACACCTGGGCACCGGACACCTACGAGGGTGCGCCCACCCCCGTCACCGCGTTCATTTCGGTGGCCTCCAAAGCAGCGGGTTTCGTGGCTTTGATGAACCTGTTGTTCGTCGGCTTCCTCGGCCGTGACGACATCTTCGAACCGCTGATGTGGGTGTTGGCCGCGGCTTCGATGACGGCCGGGAACCTCATGGCGCTGCGCCAGACCAACATCGTGCGTCTGCTCGCATACTCGGGTGTTGCCCAGGCTGGCTACATGCTGGCTCCGCTCGCGGTGGCCGGATCGGTGCCCGACAAGGCCCTCACCGCTTCGGTCACCTACCTGGTGATCTACGCGGCCATGAACCTCGGTGCTTTCGCGGTTGTGATCGCGGTCGCTCGCAAGACCCGGTCAGCAGAGATCTCCGATTATCGGGGCCTGTTCCACTACGCCCCCGGGCTCACCGTCGCCATGACGATCTTCCTGTTCTCATTGGCCGGCATCCCGCCGTTGGGCGGCTGGCTGGCCAAGTTCCGGGTGATGGAGGCAGTCATCGAGGCCGACACAGTATCGGGCCTCGTGCTGGGGGTATTCGTCGCTGTCAACTCGGTGATCGCCCTCTACTATTACGCCCGGATCGGTTACGGCATGTGGGCAGAGGACGCCCCTGACGGCGATCTGACCCCTGTGAACGTGCCAATGTCATTGGGTGTGGCGCTCACCCTCACGGCGGTGATCACCATTGCCATGGGCGTCATCCCCGGAGATGTGGTCGGCCGCTTCACCGACGTGAGCCTGCTGGCCGGAGGCTGACCCGCTTCGGTCTCCCGCTCCGCGTCTCCCGCTTCGGTCTCCCGCTCCGCGTCTCCCGCTCCGCGTCTCCCGCTCCGCGTCTCCCGCTCCGCGTCTCCCGCTCCGCGTCTCCCGCTCCGCGTCTCCCGCTCCGCGTCTCCCGCTCCGCGTCTCCCGCTCCGCGTCTCCCGCTCCGCGTCTCCCGCTCCGCGTCTCCCGCTCCGCGTCTCCCGCTCCGCGTCTCCCGCTCCGCGTCTCCCGCTGGGTCTCTCTGTATCCCGCTCTTGTTCGCTGCGCTCCATCTCCCGCTCTTGTTCGCTGCGTTCCATCTCCCGCTCTTGTTCGCTGCGCTCACCGGGCCGCTCGGGCCACGGCCGGGCCGCTCGGGCCACGGCCGGGCCGCTCGGGCCACGGCCGGGCCGCTCGGGCCACGGCCGGGCCGCTCGGGCCACGGTCTCGCGTTCCGATCCTGACGGTCCGCGGCCTGTTCGCTCGACCTCTTAGTCTGGAACCGTGGTGACTCTCGCTGATCGGCTGCGTCAGAGGATTGCTGAGCAGGGGCCGATCTCGGTGTCGGAATATGTGGAGGCCGCGCTCTACGACGAACGCGAGGGCTTCTATCAGGTGGGTGGCCAAGCCGGACGACGGGGGGATTTTCTCACTGCGGTTGAGGTCGGCCCCTTGTTCGGTGCTGTGGTGGCGCGGGCAATCGACACCTGGTGGCGAGAGCTTGGATACCCGGAGCAGTTTCCCGTCTACGAGTGGGGCGCCGGACCGGGCACGCTGGCGCGTTCAGTTGTTGCGGCAGAACCCGAAGCGCTTCGCCGGGGCGCGCTCGTATGGCGTGCGATAGAGCGATCGGCTGCGCAGCGGGCTCAGCACCCGGAGCACCCGTCGCTGGTCTCGGCCGCGACAGGTCCGACCGAACCGGCGCCGGTTGGGGTCGTGTTGGCGAACGAGCTTTTGGACAACATGGGGTTCGACCTTTACGAGCACCGTGGTGATGACTGGTGTGAGTTGCGGATCGGTAAAGGTCCCGGTCTCAGCGAATTCGTCACGGTCGCGGTTCCGGTACCGGAGTCGTCGCAGGTCAACGAAGAACTCAACGCTTTGGTGGGTCAGCGTGGTTCCGAAGGGTTGCAGGTCGTGAGCCAGACGGCCGCGCGGGCCTGGCTCAGCGATGCGCTCGGTTCGTTGCGAAGGGGCCGCGTGGTGGTGCTCGACTATGGCGGCACAACCGCAGAGCTCGCCGCTCGGGGTTCTTGGGTGCGCACCCACTCCGCGCACGGTGCAGGGGAGCCGGGTCGCTGGCTCAGAGATCCGGGAAGCTGCGACATCACCGTCGACGTGGCTGTCGATCAGCTCGAGCTGGTTCGCAGAGCGGACTCGAACCGCACTCAGGCAGCGTTCCTGCGAGAGCACGGCATCGATGAACTGGTCGCTGAGGGCAGACGCCAGTGGCAGGAGACGGCCCATGTCGGCGACCTGTCAGCGTTGCGGGCACGCAGCCGAATCAGCGAGGCCGAAGCCCTCTGCGACCCCACCGGCCTGGGCGCATTCTGCGTCCTCGAATGGCTGATATAGAACCTCGTTGCCATCTGGTGTAGCAAACTGCTACAGTCCTATGGAGAGGTGCTTTGTGGCTACTAGTTCACCTATCCGAATCGACGACGATGTCCATGCTTCAGCGAAGCTCATGGCATCGGTGATGAGCCGCAGCACCGCGCAACAGGTCGCTCATTGGGCGCGCATCGGGCGGGAACTGGAAACTTCTAGAAGCGTGTCCCAGCAAGCGATCGCACAAGTCTTGGTGGGTGAGGCACCCTACGATGGACTCAACGCCAAAGAACAAGCCGTGGTTCGAGCCCAGTGGGCTGAACACATGAAACAACGGCGTGAAGCGCTTGACCTCGCCGCCGAGTTCATCGCACAGGGACGGTCGTTCGTCGAACTCGATGAAGACGGCAACATCGTTGAACACGCCGCAGCTATAGACGATCAAACAACTGCCGTCTGACCTCCAGTGTCAGATCCAGTCCTCCACGTTGTTGCCGGGCCGAACGGCGCCGGCAAGACGACCTTCTTCGAGAGAATTCTCGCTCCCATCCCGCTGGAGTTCGTCAACGCCGATGTCATAGCTGCTCAAAACTGGCCAGGAGATCCCCTCAAGCATGCCTACACCGCTGCGCGGCTTGCCGACCAACGGCGGACAGAACTGCTCGCGAACCGAGTGTCCTTTGCAACCGAGACGGTTTTCTCGCACGAATCAAAGGTCGAACTTATTCGCCGCGCGGTGGCCGACGGTTACCTGGTGGCGCTTCACGTCATCCTCATTCCAGAAGACTTGGCCGTGGCCCGAGTTGAGAATCGCGTCGAAAACGGGGGTCATGACGTTCCAGAGGAGAAGGTCCGTTCCAGACATCGCCGACTCCGGACTCACATCGGCGAAGCCATCGCCTTGACCTCAGAAGCCCACATTTACGACAACACCTCCGCGCGAGCGCCCTTCAGACTTATTGCAACCTTTCGCAACGGAGCACTCGTCGGCGAACCGACTTGGCCGCTTTGGACACCGACCGAGCTGACGAGTGTCAACCCTGAGGCCGGCAGTTGACCAACTCGTTCTCCGAGTTGTCAGAACCTGATCGGCGTGGAGCTCCAGAACGCCGTCAGCGCCAGCCGGCGGCGATGTGCTCTAGCCACCACGCCGGGGCGTTGTCGGTCAGGTTCGGGAGGTTGGAGTAGTCCCACCAGCGTTGGATCAGACCGTCGTCGGTGAGCTCCATCACTGAGGTGAACGGGTGGACGATTCGTTCACCGGTATGGAACACCCACTCCTCTGCGTGTTCAGTCACCACGAAGTGATCCTCGGCGATCATGCGGCCCTCGACATGGTTGTGCTCCTGCACCGGGTCGAGGCCCAGGTACAGGCGGGCCACGATCTCGTCGGGTCCGTGAGCACCACCCATGGTTTCGCCGAGGCCCGTGTCCACGTAGTTGGCGGTATCGGTGAAGAATGAGGCGATCTCGTCCCAGTCGTGGGAATAGAGGGCCTCCCAGTAGCGGGCGACGATTTGTTTGTTGCGTTGTTGGATGGTCTCAGGCCGATCGGTGCTCACGGTTGTCCTCCTCGGGTCGGACCGAGTGTGTCTCAGCCCGACCCGAAGAGTAAAGCCCAAGGGTTTGGGGGTACCCGTTGGACCGACCTAGTCGTCTGTGCCGCCAGTGTCTTCGGCCGGGCCTGTGTCTTCGGCCGGGGCTGTGTCGCCGGCGTTGTATGCGTCTTCGGCCGGGGCTTTGTCGCCTGTATCCGGTTCGTCTGGGTGGGACGGTTCGGTGTTGCGCCTGCGGAAGCGCCGCATGATCAGCCATGCGGCCAGTGCGACGAAGGGCAGGAACGGCAGGACTGTGCCGAGGATGATCAACAGCATCGAGCCGAGCGTCATCAGCTTGGACCAGCCCGAGGAGAACGAATCCGAGAATCCAGGGAGTGGATCCTCAACGCTGGCCTCCAGATACACGTAGTCACGCACCTCAAGTTCAACTTCTTCGTTGTGAGGCAGCAGGGAGGCGGCAGGGACCGCAGTGGCGACGACCTCGATGTCGCGACCCCGACTGGTGTTGATCCGGTGCACGAAACCGTCCTCGGATTCGATCTCGGCCACAGCAACCGCCGACCCGCCGGGTTCGATCTCGCTGAGGTCGCCGCTGCGCACGATCAAGTCGTCGATCCGCAGCCTGAAGGTCGGCACATTGATGTCGACATCGGTGAGAACGTCGTCGCCGGTGTTGCGAACCTCTATGCACAGGACTGCTTCGTCGTTGGCTTCCATCGTCAGATGGGAGAAGCCGGGGCAGGCATCCTCGAAGTCCTCACCGAGCCAGGCCACCATGTCGATGGCGGCTTCGGGAGTTGCGGGGCGCTGCCCGCGGATGGTGACGGTGATGGTCGCGAGGCTGACCTGGTTCTGGAGCGTTCTGAGCCGGCCCTTGAGTTGCTCAAGCAGTGTTTCCCGCTCAAGCAGCTGCTGCTCGAGTTCAACGATGCCCTTGACGTCGGCGGCGTTGCCGATGAGGGTTCGCACACGCTCCACGCTCAGTTCCGCTGTGGTGATGCGACTCTCGAGGTCGACGACCCGTTCGGTCACGTCGTCGGTGTGAATCGACTGGTGCTCGACCTCACCGACGCCTTCCAGAGCGCGCATCGCCCGGTCGAAGTCCTCCGGGTAGACCTTGTATGTCAGGACCGTGTGCGGTCGAGAACCCGCCACTGTGGTCTGCCCGTACAGGAAGCCTCCCACCTGAGCGATGGCTTCGTTGGCTGCCGCGGTCGCCCCGAGCACGTCGGTGGCCCGAATGTCGATCTCGGCGGTGAAGATGATCTGACGGCCGATGCTGGTCGGTGGGATCTCACCAACGGCCAGCCCGTCGCCGCCGCCGCCCGCGAAGTCAGCGGGTTCTGAGACCATGCTGTCGCCGTCGTCTTCAGTGAAGTCCGTCCCCTCTGATTGTGTCGTCCCCTCTGATTGTGCAGGTGCGTCGTAGTCTGAATCGGCCATGTCGTAGGAGTCGGACTCGGCCATGTCGTCGCCGTCGTCGCTCGCGTAGTGGTCGTCGCTGACTGCTGCTGACTCCATGAAGGCGGCGTCGCCCGAGTCGTCGGAGTCAACGAGACCGCATGCGCTCAGCAGCATGAAGCAGAGCACAGCGACGGCCCAACGCCCAGAGAGTATGGTGGAACTGGTCATTCGAAGACCCCTTCTGTCGGTGCGACACGGCTGTTGTCGTATCGGATCGTCAGATGAGACGGTCGTTCTCAGCGTTTGGTTCCCGTGTGCTGCGATTGACGCAGTTTCGTCACACAATCGCAGCATTCGGTCTGTACGCCGATCTCGTTTATGAGCTCTGCCGATGGCGTCGGTAAGGTCGGGCCATGACCGAAAGAGACATTCACATTCGCACTTGCCATCTCTGCGAGGCGATGTGCGGCCTCGAGCTCCATGTCGAGGACGGTGAGGTCAAGCTGACCCGTGCCAACCGCGACGACGTCTGGTCGAAGGGCTATCTCTGTCCCAAAGGCACCACGCTCGGCCATCTCCACACTGATCCCGACCGGCTCCGCGTGCCGCTGGTCCGCAACGCCGCCGGTGAACATGTCGAGGCCACCTGGGACGAAGCGTTCGCCCGCGCCGAGGAGTTGATGGCGGGGGTGATCGCAGAGCACGGCAAGGAAGCCGTCACCATCTACATCGGCAACCCGGCGGCTCACAACTATTCGATCAGCCGTTACACGGGCCTGATGATGGGACTCGCCGACCTGCCAGGCCCGATCTACTCGGCGGGCACGGTCGACCAATGGCCCAAGAACGTGACGTGTTGGACGATGTACGGGCATCCGTGGCGGATACCGGCGCCGGATCTTCCCAACTCCGATTTCATCGTGGTCCAGGGCGCCAACCCCCACGCCAGCCAGGGTTCGCTGCTCGCCTGCCCCGACGTGCTGGGCGAACTCGACAAGGTCCGTGAACGCGGCAAGGTCGTGGTGATCGATCCCCGCCGAACCGGCACGGTCAAGCACGCCGACCAGTGGCTGCCGATCTATCCGGGCACCGACGCGGCCTTGCAGTTGGCAGTGGTCCAGGTGCTGTTCGAGGAGGGCCTCGTCGACCTGGGCCATCTCAGCGACAGGCTCCGCAACGTCGACGTTGTTGAGCGGGTGGCCCGCGATTTCACACCCGAACGGGTAGCGGCCACATGCGGGGTGACCGCGGCTGAGATCCGAATCCTGGCACGCGAGTTCGCGGCCGCGGACCGGGCCTGCTGGTACGCCCGGATCGGCACCTGCAACCAGGAGTTCGGGACGCTCGCGTCGTGGCTGCCCGACGTGATCAACGCCCTAACCGGCAACCTCGACAGCGAAGGCGGCCTGATGTGGGGCAAGCCGATCGCCTGGTCGGGCACCCTTGCGCAAAGAGACCAGCCGATCGAGTTCGGCAAGTTCCACAGCCGTGTGCGGGGAGCGCCGGAGATCATGGGCCAGTTCCCGGTGTCGTGCATGGCCGAGGAGATCGCCACGCCCGGCGCGGGGCAACTGAAGGCGCTGGTCACGGTCGCAGGCAATCCCGTGATTTCAGCGCCGGACTCGGGCAAGCTCGATGAGGCCCTGCCCATGCTCGACTGCATGATCGCGATCGACAACGCCTTGAACGAGACCACACGGCACGCCGATGTGATCCTGCCGGGTTTGTCGCCCCTCGAACAGCCCCATTACGACGAGTTGCTGTGGTCGTGGGCGGTGCGTTCCGCCGGGAAATGGTCACCTGCGTTGTTCCAGCCTGAAGACGGCCGTCCCGAGGAGTGGGAGGTGATGATCCGGGTCGGGGCGATGATGGCGGGCATCCCCCAAGAGCATGTCGACATCAAGGCGATCGACGACGGTTTCTTCTCGGCGTTCGTGCAGATGGGCGGAGCCGACCCCGAAGTGGCGCTCGCGGCCTGCCCCGAACCGGGTCCGGAGCGTCTCAACGACAACGCCATCCGCACAGGCCCCTGGGGGGACCAGTACGGGGAGAACCCCGACGGGCTGACCCTGCAACACTTCAAGGACGAACCCAACGGCATCGACATGGGACCCATGGTTTCTCGTATCGACGAGATCGTCTGCCATCCCGACGGCAAGGTCGACCTGGCCCCCGAGTACGTGATCGCCGACCTGCCCCGTCTCGAGGAGCGAATTGACCGTGAGGACGATGGGCTGTTGTTGGTCAGCCGCCGACACGTCCGCTCCAACAACTCCTGGATGCACAACGTGAAGGTGCTGGTCAAAGGCAAGGACCGCTGCACCCTGCTGATCCATCCCGCCGACGCGGCCGCGAGCGGCGTGACCGACGGGTCGGTGGCCCGGGTCTCCTCGACCGCCGGTGAGATCGAAGTGCCGGTGGAGGTGAGCGACGAGATGATGCCCGGCGTGGTGTCACTGCCGCACGGATGGGGGCACGACAAGCCCGGAACCCGCATGTCGATTGCCCGTGAACACGCCGGCGTCAACAACAACCTGCTGGCGCCGGGGACCTTCGTCGACGTCCCCTCGGGCAACGCCGCGGTCAACGGCATCCCCGTCGAGGTCGTACCCGCCTAACTCGGTGCCTGTGGGTCAAACACGACTTTTGACCCATGTCCGGCCGCTTCCGCTAGCGCGGATCATTTTTGTGATCGGACTCTGTTCAAAGAAGATTGTCATGAGGTGGTACGCGGTCAGGACAGCTTCCTGTAACTCCTGTGAAGTTTCGAGGTCTTCAACTGACAAGTTTCGTTTTCGTGCCTCATCTCGGTCGATCCGGCGGCCATGGGATCGGTGCCTTTTGGCGTCGTTAAAATATCGAGCAGCGTTGTCAGCTTGTGGGGCCGCGTTGGGATTTCCATAGAACATCCATTGTTGAAGCCAACTACTCACCATTGACTCGGAATACGACAGTGCGTTCTCCGCTTCGACCAATAGTGACGGTCCCAAAGAGGGCAGAATCGGAGCCCAGACGTGCGCCATCGTCTGATCTTGAAGGATGTCGGTCTTCGCCTGCTCAAACTGATCTACGACGGCTTGAGCAGAGACCGATTGGCTACCCATCACCATTTGCGGATCGATCGGTCCGATTTGACTCTGACGACCCATGACTAACTTGTCTGCGCCGAGACTGATCATGGTGCCTGCCGACATGGCGAGCGCAGGAATGATCACTTCCATCTGGTTGAACTTCGAACGCAGGTACGAAACGATAGTTTCCGCGGCGTTTGGACTTCCACCGGGAGTATGGAGCATGAGTGTGAGTCCGTTGGGCCAGTCCATGCCGTAGGCGCAAGCCATGAACCCATTTATATCTTCGCGTGTGATCGAAATGTCCCCTGCCGGAAGTCCGGGTTTTTGAAGGAAAGCAGATCCGTACATCAGCACGTTGCGTCCGCCGCGCAACTCGCCAACTGCATTGAGGGCTTCGGTCAGACGGTCGTTGAGCCAATCAGACTTCGTCGTATCGTCCGCTTGCTTGCCAAACTCCGCGAGCAATTCATTCCAAGACGGCATTGGTCGTTCAACTCAGCTGGATGAACTGAACGAGATTGTCAGTGCCTGAGGTACGTGGGCTGTCTCAATCGCGTTGCTCTTCGACGCTGCGTTCATCGCCAGATCTCGAAGTACTGCCAACTCGGCAGTAGAGGCGATAGCGAGGTAGTTCTCGTACAGGTCGCGCGCTTCAGAGAGCTTTTGGAACACATCCTCGTCAGGATCAGACATAGTCGATCCGTTCATACCCATGATTCTAACACCTCACCTGATGGGGATACAAGAACACAAACACCCCGCCGTGTCCGTCCAAACGGGCCGGGCGGGGAAGAGTGAGTAGACCGTAGCGCCATTGCGCTGCTAGTCACAACCTTGAGACGAGTCCGGTATGGCCCGCTTAACTCGCTGCCTGCGCTGTCACGAGTCCGTAGACTCGGCGGTGAATGGAAGCGCCTTCGACAACCGGCAACCCAGTGACAACCGACACCTCGGCCAGCAGCGATGGGGCCGAGGTGCTCTCCGCGATCGTCATGGACAGCGATGTTGCCGGTGCTCTTTGGGCGGCGGTCGACAGCGGCCGGATCGACGACCTGGTGCCCGAACTCCCGCTGCTGCGCATGGAGCAGGACCCGGTTCATCGCCACAAGGATGTGCTGGCCCACACGATTGCGGTCACAGCCAAGACTCCCGACGACGAAATAGTGCGCCTAGCAGCACTTTTTCATGACATCGCCAAGCCCAGGACGCGCAGCTTCGAACACGGCGGCGTGACGTTCAGGCATCACGAAGCCGTCGGTGCCCGAATGACCAGAAAACGCTTGACCGAACTCGGCTACCCCGAAGAGGTCGTCGAACAGGTGAGCGAACTGGTCCGCTTGAGCGGTCGCTTCAAGGGCTATTCCGACGGTTGGTCTGATGCCGCAGTGCGCCGATACGCCCGTGAGGCCGGCCCCCTGCTGGGGCGGCTCAACGCCTTGGTCCGGTCCGACTGCACCACCCGCAATCAGCACAAAGTCGAAGAGCTGCAACGTTCGATCGACGAGCTCGAATCGCGGATCGCGGATCTGGCCCACCAGGAGCGCAAAGCCGCGGAGCGGCCCCAGATCGACGGCAAGGCGGTCATGGAGCACCTCAATATCGGTCCGGGACGCCATGTCGGAGACATTCTTGGCTGGCTGCTCGAGTTGAAGCGTTCCGAGGGCGTCCTCGACGACGAAGAGATATTCTCGCGCCTCGACGAGTGGTGGGATCAGAACAGCGACCGCTACTAGAAGCCACCCGATTCCGCTATTCGTGGTCACGCGATTCCGCTATTCGTAGTCGCGAAATTCCGCCGGAGCACCTCAGAGTTCGCCGGATAGCCTCAACGGCATGGATATCGGAATCGTAGGAGCGACTGGTCAGGTCGGTGGGGTAGTGCTCACCGTGCTCGCAGAGCGGGACTTCCCGGTCGACACGTTGAGGCTGTTCGCTTCGTCCCGTTCGGCGGGCACGAGCATCGAATTCAAGGGACAACCCGTGGTTGTTGAAGAGGCGACGGGTGCCGACTACACCGGGCTCGACATCGTCATCTTCTCCGCCGGCGCGACGGCGAGCCGCGAACTGGCGCCGAAGGTCGCGGAGCAGGGTGCGCTGGTGATCGACAACTCATCGGCCTGGCGCATGGATCCCGACGTCCCCCTGGTGGTTCCGGAGGTCAATGCCGAGGCTCTGCGCTCGATCCCGAAGGGCATCGTGGCCAACCCCAACTGCACCACCATGGCGGCGATGCCGGTGATGAAGCCCCTCGCCGATGAGGCCGGTCTGGAGGCGATGGTCATCTCGACCTACCAGGCTGTGTCTGGGGCGGGGTTGTCCGGCGTGCGGGAGCTTGACGACCAGGTCCAGAAGGTAGGGACCGCCGGGTTGGAGCTCACCTTCAACGGTGCTGCTGTGCCGCTCGAAGCGGGAGACAACTTCAGCCAGCCGATCGCATTCAATGTGCTGCCCCTAGCGGGTTCGGTCGTCGATGACGGCGCGAACGAGACCAACGAGGAGCAGAAGCTGCGCGACGAGAGTCGCAAGATCCTTGATCTTCCAGACTTGGCAGTGTCGGGCACCTGCGTGAGGGTTCCCGTGTTCACCGGGCACAGCCTCTCGATCAACGCCCGGTTCGGGTCGCCGATCACGCCTGAGCGTGCTTATGAGGTGCTCGGCTCGGCTCCCGGGGTTGTGGTCGAAGAGGTTCCGACACCGCTGAAAGCCGCTGGTGTGGACCCCTCATATGTCGGACGCATCCGCACCGACCCGACCGTCGACAACAGCCTGGCCCTGTTCGTCTCGGGCGACAATCTGCGCAAGGGCGCGGCCCTCAACACCGTCCAGATCGCCGAGACACTCGTCTCCCAAGGTCTCATCGCGGCCTGACGCCGGACCTGCGACGCAATGTGGGGCGAAAGCCGCCGCAGATCGTATCTCCGAGGTGGTCAGCGTCGTTTCGTTGGAGGGTCGAATGCCCCACGTTTTTCTGAAATGCCGGGATCGGGTCCGCTTGGTCGTGGTGGTGGAGGCACCGGCTCTTTGACGGGCGGTTTGCTGGGTTTAGCCATACGCTGCATCTCCCAATGCGAGGATCAGACCTAGTATTTCTAAGACCATAGTCGAAATCCCCCAGCTGAAGACTTTCAGCCGCTTCTCAAGCATGTTCCGGTTGGCTACCGCGTGTATGCCAAGCCAAAGCGCTAGGTCTCTGTGTGTCTCAGCGAGAGAACCAGAGTGTTCGCCCTCCACGAAGTGAGCGACAATCACCCCCGAGTTTTGAACGAAACGACCTTCGGCCGGCCACCAGACCGCCATCGTCGTCGCGACAACACCGATGAACCCAACGACCGCCAACAGAGTACCGAATGCACCGAGTTCGCCGATGGTCTCGACGTTGTCGGACGTGAAGACCAAACCGATTCCAAGACCAGCGGCGACGGTAGCTGCGGAAAGCAAAGATCCTGCTCGGTCGCGGGTCTCTCGCAACGTGGAGGCCTGCTCATCGACAGCATTGAGCCCAGCTTTGTAGGCAAGTTCGTACCCCGCTGGGTCGCCCGTGACAGACATCTTGAGCACGCTATCGGTCAGAGGCCCATGATTGATCATTATTTTGATGTAATGGTCCGAATTTTCATGAATTTACGTCTTCGATAGTCTGCGTGAAAGCGCGGCTCTCAAACACCGTCCAGATCACCGAGACACTCATCGCCCAAGATTTCGGGTGCTTCGGAAATCAGGGGGGAGTGAGGGTGTCGAGCAGCGCCCGGTTGGGTTTGCCGGCGTAGAGCAGTGAACGGATCCGGTAGTTGTTGAAGTTGCTGAACCCGAAGGCGACGCGTTTGACTCGTTTGATCAGGTTGTTGGCTGCTTCGGTCGCGGCGTTGGACACTCGGGCGTGGTGCCAGTCAGCAGTTCTGGGTGCTGCAGGGGGCGATGGTGCCGCCCAGCCGGTTGACTTCGGGCGGCAGGTAGGGGTCTTGGAACTCGACGGCGAGCTGGTCGACTGTTTTGGCGCCGAGGTCGGGATCGGCGATGTCATATATCCCGCGCAGGGTCTCTTTGGCGTGTGAGGCGTTGCGGACCTCGCCGTGGGGGTCACCGGATTCGAGCAGGCCGCGTAGACGGTCCTCGCCTGTTTCGCTGATGCGTTCGTGACCGGTGAGCAGCAGTTTGCGGCTGGCATACAGCGGGTCGTGTTTGCGGCCGCGGTGCCCGAGGGTCTGGTTCTGCACTCGCCGTCGCA
This sequence comes from Acidimicrobiales bacterium, assembly GCA_965116485.1. Lineage (GTDB taxonomy): Bacteria > Actinomycetota > Acidimicrobiia > Acidimicrobiales > Aldehydirespiratoraceae > VXYK01. The sequence continues at coordinate 248,518 of OZ220692.1, read as the reverse complement.
CCTCGTCGAGTGTGTTGTCAGCTTGCCGCACGACGTGGAACGGGTCCGCGACCTGGGCTGCGTCAGGCAGCGCCGTGTCGTACGTCGCCCTATACGGCCCGGAGAGGTCCAGGGTCGCCCAACGAATGTGTACCCGCCAGCTCGCAGGCTGGTCCAGCAGCCATTTCGCGGGTGCTGTTGCTGTTCTGTGAGGCACTATGTCCAACAGTTTGCCGCCGGCGACATCGACGATGCTGGTCGCCCACGCCTTGTGTCTATAACGGCCCTCACGACCAAACAGGGTTTCGTCGAGACCCACCGCGGTCGTCGCGCCGATCCGGTCGACATCAGCATCGAGCAGCGTTTGACCCCAGCACAGCACCGTGTCGTTCACCGCCGACCAGCAACACGCCAAGTCCGAAGCAACATCGCTCACCGGACGGCCACAGCCGACCTGGCGTGTCGCCCAACGCGCTGCTCGGGTTGTCAACAACGCCCGCGGCGGCGCGACCTGAGGGTTCTGCTCAGTCACCGACCCCGTGCCGCAATCCTCACTCGGGCAACGCCACCGGTGTTTGTGCCACACCAACCGCACCGGCCGGCCGAAGCTCGGCAGATCCACCAGCTCCACCAGCCGCTTGCCGTCGGACCACAACTTGCCGCCACAACCCGCACACGACGGACGCGGTGCCCGACATCGGACATGCAACCTCAACGGCTCGCCGCCACGGTCGTCGTCGACGCTCAACACGTCGACTTCGCCGAGGCCCACCAACAACTCGCACATGCGTATAGGGTCGTGTTCCACAGGGATCCTCCAGGTTCAGGTGTGGTTTACGACCCCGATTCTGGAGGATCCCGCCCAACCAACCGCGGACACCCCACAACCCCGACTCCGACCTCAAACGCGAAGAGCCGGCATACCTAGCCATTCCCATGATCGCGCCCTCCGAATCTGCAAGCCCGCCCGAGTCGCCGCACAGTGTATCCGTTACACCCGTTCGCGGGGTCTAGGATCCAACCTATTGCACGAACCGGTGACTCGGACTGTATCGACATGTTGTGGGAGACGATCTACAAGGACCAGGTCGCCGAGGCAGCGGCCGGTGAGACTGCCGCGTCCCGCCAGTTCTCGAAGATCATCAATTCCGTGACATGGGCGCAGCAGAACTTCGCGACGTACCCACTGCTGCTATTTTCGTTCGACAAGTTCGACACGACCGGGGGTTCCCGTGTTCACCGGGCACAGCCTCTCGATCAACGCCCGGTTCGGGTCGCCGATCACGCCTGAGCGTGCTTCTGAGGTGCTAGGCTCGGCTCCCGGGGTTGTGGTCGAAGAGGTTCCGGCACCGCTGAAAGCCGCTGGTGTGGACCCCTCATATGTCGGACGCATCCGCACCGACCCGACCGTCGACAACGGCCTAGCCTTGTTCGTCTCAGGCGACAATCTGCGCAAGGGCGCGGCCCTCAACACCGTCCAGATCGCTGAAGTGGTGCGATCAGAACAATTGGTTCCCGGGTAGCCAACAGCTTTCCCACCCTGTGGTAGCGTCTTGAGCCGCCGATTCGTCAGGCTGTGCTGGAGGTTTTCACATGTTTTCCCGAACCCGTCGATTGATAGGCGCAACTCTTGTTTTTGGATGCTTGGTTGCCGCTTGCGCTTCAGACGATGATGAAACAACCGAATCAGCCGACCCGGTTGTCACGACAACCACGACCACAGCTGCACCTGAGACAACCAGCGCTCCAACCACGACCAGCGCGCCTGAATCGACCACAACGACAACTACAACCACCGCCGCGCCTGAGGAGCAAGAGCCGGCTGAACGGGTTGACTTCTATTTCACTGAGACGACAACCGGCCAAGACATGTTGAGCTTCGGTACACAGGAGGAAGCGGATTGCGTCCGCGAAACCCTTGGCGACACTGTTTTTGAGGTGCTGGTTGTGACGCCTGTGCTTGCGTTGACTGCGAGCGGCGGTGGGGCTGCAACCGCTGTACCGGTTTTTGATTGCTTGGAACCCCGCAGCGCAGCGATCATCGCGACTGCGCTGATGGATGCTCGGCTTTCGAGGGGTTGGGAACCTGAGGCTCGGTTCTGTATTGCGGATCTGGCCGAGCAGAACCCTCCGTTGGTGCTTGTCGGGTTGGGCATGGTCACCGTTGATGAAATCGGTAGCACCATTTCAACATGGCAGGAGTTCGGGCTTGGGGTCTACAACTGCCTGGATAATGCATCGAAAGTCGAACTGCTCTCAGTGATGCAGGGTGCAGTCGATGCGATCACTGTGATTGAACGCGACATCATCCCCAACCTGCTTGATTCTGAAGTCGAGTGCATTCGTTCGATCCTGGGTGAGGACGGCTACGCAGAACTGCTCGCCGCGCCCTCTGCGAACCATGCGTTCGCGACGGGTGAGGAGTGGCCCGATTGTGTATCAGACGAAACTTACCGAAAGATTTTCGTTCAACTCAACGATGTCGCCTTCTTCGGCCTCCCGGACGACACCAGATCTTGTTTGGCGACCTTCGCTGTGGACAACCCAGAGTACGTTTCCTTGCTCCGTGTTGGGGATGCGCAACGAGCGGTGATGAGCGACACTCAGTTGGCTGCGATTGCTGAATCTGCAATCAGAATCTACGACTGTTTGGATGAACCGCTGCGCAGTCAAGCCCAGGGATTCCTCGCTGCTTCGCTGCTCCCCGCACCGCCGGCGGTCGTTCGCACCACAGAGTTGCCTGCCGACTTTGTGTTGACCGAGACGACGAGCGGGCAAGCAGTGGTGGATTTGCTTACCGAGAACGAAGTTGCGTGTATGCGCAGCGGTTTGGATGAATCCGCATTTGAGGCGTTTATCGAATCGCCGGCGATGAGCGTACTGGAAACCTCAGGAGAGGGTGCTTCGACGGCGGCTTCCCTCATGGTTTGTTTGGAAGAGAGCAGTCTGGCGCTGATTGGTGCGGCGTTGATGGACGCGGCGGAAGGCGGTTGGTCAGCAGAGGCTCGCATGTGTGTCGCGGATGCGATCCGAACGCGGCCTGAACTGGTTGTTGATTGGCTCGACGCAGACGACAACGATGCAAACTTCATGCCTGAGTCTTTGGGCTGTTGAGCACCGACACGCTGGACGAAGGGAAAGGTGTGGAGATGGACGTCCGAGAGGCGCTGTACACGACTAGAGCGATGCGTCGGGTCAAACCCGACCCCGTTCCCGAAGAGGTCCAACTGCGGATACTTGATGCGGCCATCCGCGCTCCGAGCGGTGGCAACAGCCAGGGATGGCGATTCCTGATCGTCGACGACTCCGAACAGATCGCCAAGATCGGCGCTCTCTACTCGGACTGCATAGACATGTTGTGGGAGACGATCTACAAGGACCAGGTAGCCGAAGCAGCAGCCGGTGAGACCGCCGAGTCCCGCCAGTTCGCCAAGATCATCAAGTCCGTCACCTGGGCGCAGCAGAACTTCGCCACCTATCCGCTGCTGCTCTTCGCCTTCGACAAGTTCGACACGACCGGCGGCTCCATCTTCCCGGCGGTGTGGAGCGCCATGTTGGCCGCCCGGGCCGACGGTGTGGGCTCGTCACTGACCAGCGTCCTGTTGTTCAAGAACGACGAAACGCTTGAAGTGCTCGGAGTGCCCAAGGACGAGGGTTGGCGGATGGCCTGCTGTGTGCCGATGGGCTACCCGACGGGTTCGTGGGGCACTGCCGGCCGGATTCCGGCGCACAAGGTCTCGTATCGCAACACCTGGGGCACCCCCCTCGGCGCAGAGATCAACGAACCCCTCTGGCCCTAGCGGCCCGAGCGGCCTAGTGAGCGCAGCGAACAAAGCGCGGGTTTTGGGCCGAGGTCAGTCCCAGAGCCAGCGGGTGGCGCATTTCGAGAACTCTTCGGGCGTCTCGATCATGCCGAAGGCGCGCTCGGGGATGACCTCGAAAGCTGCGCCGCCGAGCACTGCCTCCATCATCTGCTCCTTTGAGAAGTCCTCGTTGGACATCTCAGCGTCGCAGTACTTCTCAGCCCAGGCAACAGCGAGCGGTTCTGTCTCGGCGCCCTCGACACGCACGGCCCGCCCCTCCAGCGAAACGCACTCAACGCTGTTGGTTGTAGTGACGACGACCCGATCGTTGGCCTCAATGTTGCGCGCCTTGCGAGATCCAGAGTCGCAGGCCATCCCGAAACGTTCCCGCTCGGGCATCCAAACGCCCCACAGAGGCATCGAATGCGGCCGGCCCTCGGCGTCTGCGGTCACGAACCAGAAATTCCGCTCAGCGAGCAGTCGCTGCTCCGCCCATGACCAGTCCAGCAAGCCCTCCGGGTCTTCGGTGACCCCATATCCGGCCATGCTCGGGCGTGTACTGCGAGGCACCCGAAAAAGTCTATAGCCGCTAATGGTCGCGGTGGGGCTGCGCGTAGGGCAGAATAACGGGCCATGCCAGCTTCAGCGAGTCGTTGGATTCTTGGTGTTGACACCGGCGGTACCTACACCGACGCGGTCATATACGACGACGACTCATGCACTCTGCTCGCCAAGGCCAAGGCGCCGACCACTCATGATGACCTGGCCGTGGGTATCGGCGAGGCGATCAAGCAGGTGCTTGACGTGGCTGCGGTTGATCCGGGTGAGATCAGCTTCGTCTCGTTGTCCACTACATTGGCGACCAACGCGCTCGTTGAAGGCAGGGGACGCCCGGCCGCGTTGGTGATGATCGGTTTCGAGGAGGCCGTACTGGACCGGGGCGGTCTGCGTGATGCGATCGGCCGCGACTCGGTGGTGATGGTCGCAGGAGGGCACACCCCGCACGGCGCCGAAGCCGAAGCGCTCGATGAGGAATCGCTCACAGCGGCAATAGCCGAGATAGCACCGTCGGTCGACGGTTTCGCGGTCACTTCGCAGTTCAGCGTGCGCAACGCCGACCATGAGATCGCTGCTCGCGACTTGATTCGCGAGCGAACCGGTTTAGCCGTCACCTGCAGCCATGAGCTGGCCGATGCGCTCGACGGTCCGAAACGCTCCGTCACGGCCCTGCTCAACGCCCGCATGATCGGCCTGATCGACGAGCTCGTGTCGACCACTGCTGAGGTGCTTGACGCGGCGGGGATCGGCGCGCCGATCATGGTGGTGCGCGGCAACGGTTCTCTGGTGTCGTCCGACTTTGTTCGGGAGCGCCCGGTGGAGACGATCTTGTCGGGTCCGGCTGCGAGCCTGCTCGGCGCGGCGCACCTGATGGGAGCAAGCGATGCCGTCATCTCCGACATCGGGGGCACCACCACCGATATCGCGGCTCTGCGCAACGGGCTGTTCGACTTCGGCGAAAAAGGGGCGACGGTCGGCGGCCACCAGACCATGGTCGAAGCGGTGGACATGGCAACGCACGGTCTGGGCGGAGACAGCGAGGTGCTTCTTGCGGACCGCGCGCTGGGGGCGGACTTGGTCGTCGGGCCGCGACGTGTGGTCCCGCTGGTGGTCACAGCCCAGAACCATGGAGACTTCGTGCTTTCGCAGCTGAGGCGGCAACTCACCGCCGACACCAGCCCCGGGGAGTGGAGCACCGTTTTCCTTCAGCCGACAGCGAAGGCCGAGCAGGCAACGCTGGACCGCGTCGAGAGCCAGTTGATGGAGAGGATTGGTGACCGGATCGTCGCCGCGGATACGGTTGTCGGAGGCAGCCGTGACGCACTCGCCACCAGAAGGCTGGCTGCTCGCGGGGTGTTGCGCATGTCCGCATTCACCCCCACCGACGCCAGCCACGTGCTGGGCACACAGTCAACCCATGATGCTGCTGTTGCCCGTGCCGCTGCCGAAGTGTGGTCACGGCGCTGCGACCATCGTGGCAAGACCATCGCCGACACTCCAGAGGAGTTCGCTGAGGCGGTCACGGCAGCTCTGGTTCGTCAGTCGGCTGAGAAGCTGCTCGCTACGGCCTTGACGAGCGATGGCCTGTCCGAACGCGCCGCCGCATCGGAGGTGGTAGCCGCGGCGCTCGACGGCACACCGCGCACCTCGAAGCTGGTGGCGGGTCTGGCAGTTCCATTGGTGGGCCTCGGTGCCCCGGCGGCCACCTACTATCCCGCGATCGGGGACCTACTCGGCACCGAGGTCAAGATTCCCGAACATGCAGACGTGGCCAATGCGATCGGTGCTGCTGTGGGCAAGGTCCGGTTGAGGCGGCGTGTGACTGTGTCGTCTCCGCGGCGAGGGCTCTTCCGGGTCCATGTCGGCGCGGAGCCGAACTCTTACTTTGAAGTCGAGTCCGCCAAAGAGGCGGCCATCGAGCAGGCCGGTACGGCGGTGGCCGAGGCGATGGCTGCCGCGGGCGCTCCCGAGTTTGATCTGGAGACCCACTGGAACGAGAAGTCTGTCGACGTTGACGGTCGGGTGCTGTTCGTGGAAGGTATCGCCACTGTCATCGGCACCGGGCGCCCGCAACTCGATAGTCGCTGAATTTCTTGACCGTTGTCGGTCTACGCTTTGGGTATGGCATCAGAATCAGGGCTGGAGAGCGAACTCATCAACCGGGTCACCTGGAAAATCCCCAACGCATTGGCGCTTGTGGGGTCCCGAGCAGGCGATGAACGCAACGCAATGACCACGAGTTGGATCACGCAGCTGTCGATGGAACCCGTGCTGATCGGCATCGGAGTCGACAACACCGCAGTCACTCATCGGCTCATCTCCGACGGGGGTTCCTTCACGATCAACCTCTGGGACTCCGAGGACACCAGGGTCTTCGTCAAGTTCTCGAAACCCGCCCGCGACGACGGCGACACGCTGAACGGTCGGGCTGTTCGATCCGGCCGTACCGGAGCGCCGATCTTCACCGAAGCCATCGCCTGGATGGACTGTGAGGTCCGCCATGCGATCGACCTGGGAACTCACACACTCTTTGTAGGTGAACTTGTCGACGCGGCGATCGTCGACGACACCAAGCGTTCCGCTTCCATGAACGACACCCGCATGAAATACGGTGGAGTGAGGCGCCACTGACAGCGCCTCGTGACAACCATGCCGCTGGCGCAACCACGCCGCTGGCGCAACCACACAACACAGGGAGGCTGGTGCTGATGCGAGACGATGATCAGACGCATCGCTGGGTGGCTGTGGCTTGTGGAGCGACCATCGCCTACTCGGTTGTGATTGCTTCAATCAGGTTCTTCGGATCCGAAGGGGAGCCCGGGAGCCTGCGCATCTCGGTGTCGTTGGTGGCGCCGTTCATTGTCGCAGCCTTGGTGGCGCTGCTGGCTAACTCCGCGGGCCGGGGACGTCTCGTTATGGCTGCTGGAGCCGGGATAATTCCAGCCGCGGTGATCTCGGTCGTCGCGCTTCCTCTATGGGTCCCGGCGATCGTGCTGCTGGTCGCGGGCTGGCGCCGGACGACACCGGGGTCCTTGAAGGAGATGGCGGCCAGCATCTTTGTCACCATCGGGATCTTCTCGGCCATGATCGCCCTGCTGGTGAACAGGGACCCTCTTGAGTGGTCGGATGGATCGGTCGATCAGTATTCGAACAACACGATCACAGCATCAGAATCTCTGCTCTCGGCGACGATCCTCGGTCTGGTGATAATCGTCGCGCTGGCCGCGGCCCGCCCGCGGACGGTCGACGAAACCGGCTCCGACGAAACCGGTCCCGACGGCTGACAACGGTGGAGGTTCTGCTCGGGCCGTATCGGCGGTTGACGCCGCGACGGGTGGACATGTTGTTGTTCGTGGCGGTGGCGCTGGCCGCGGCCACCGGGCTGTTGTCATGGGGCATCGGCACCGGCTGGGGTCGTTGGGTCACGGTCGTGCATGCACTGGCCGGTCTGAGCCTGTTTGCGCTGGCTCCAGCGAAGATCGGCGGATCGGTGCGTACCGGTCTGAGACGGAAGCGGGCGACCCGCTGGCTGTCGCTGCTGCTCGGCGGGCTGGTGACGGCCACGGTCGTGCTGGGTGTGCTGCACTCCACCGGCGGGTGGTACGGGGTCGGCTACTGGTCGGCGTTGTGGACCCATGTGTTGTTCGCCGCGGTATTGGCTGTGCTGGTTATCTGGCACGTCGTCAGCCGTACGGGCCGCCCGCGTGCGGCTGACCTAGATCGCAGGGCCGTCGCTGGAGGCAGCGTTGCGCTGGTGGCCGCAGCCGCGGTGTACGGTGTTCAAGAACTGGCCGTCGGCGAGAATCGGCGCTTCACCGGTTCCCACGAGACTGCTTCGTTCACGCCGTCGAAGATGCCGACGGTGACGTGGCTCAACGACAGTGCACCAGATGTCCCGGCTCAGCAGTGGGACCTCCGCGTCGGCGGAGAGCCGGTTTCGATCGAGGCGCTTTGGGACTCGGCCCGGCCCGTGGAGGCCGATCTCGACTGCACCGGCGGCTGGTGGAGCCGCCAGAACTGGGATGCGGTGCCGCTGTCGGAATTGATGCCCGCTGTCGATTCGCCGACGCTGGAGGTGACGTCGCTGACCGGCTACAGCCGCCTGTTCCCCTCCCGAGACGCCCAGAATCTCTTTCTTGCGGTCGGTTACGACGGCGAGCCGTTGCGACGAGGCCACGGTGCACCGGTGCGGCTCGTGGCGCCGGCACGGCGCGGTTTCTGGTGGGTCAAGTGGGTCAGCTCCGTCGAGCCCGTCAACCGGCGATGGTGGCTCCAGCTGCCCTTCCCGCTGGAGTGACGAAACCGCGGTTAACACCCCGTTGACGTGACGGAGCCGACGGTCACGCACCCGGCGACGACCAGATCGCGCTCGTCTCTAGCGAGTGGAGTGTTGTGCTGCCGCCCGGTAGGCCGCCAATTCATCTGATCCCAGTTCGTCGGGATGGACGAGGCTGTAGTGGTGTTCGCGGAAGATGGTGATCTCGTCGTTGGACTCTTGGAATTCGAAGAGAGCGATGACGTCGTGTTCCATAAATTGTGCTGCAATTGGGCGGGCGATCAGATCGCGAAACTTCTGCTCAGCGACCCGTAGGTCCTGCCAGATTTGGATGACGCTCAGTGAGTCCGAGCCACCCTTGGCCTGTACTGGCAAGACGTAGTGCGCTCCGTGTTCATCGAGGCCGACGTAGACATCGTCAGTCTCGACCTGCGAACTGCTCGGCTTGCCATCGATTGCGCTGGTGATGGTGATGCTTGTGCGTAGATGGCTCTGGAGGGGGTAGCAGGCGAGACCGGTGAACACATCAAGCAATCGGTTGTATCGGACCCGGGCTAACAGGGCCTGTTCGTCTGTTAGGGCGTACTTGGAAATTACGCCGGGTGTGGCGTCGGGTATGCGGATCGTCCGCAGGCCCTTCCGTGGCTCAATGAGATTGAAGGGAACGGTTCGCAGCGTGTATACGGCGTAACCGCCGGGAAAGATGGCCCATTCGTGGCCCCGTGGCGCTGTTTGTCGGATGGAGTCGGGAAGCGGTACCCGATAGCGCAGCGAGTACACGATGTCGCCGAGATTCTTGGGGCGGGGTGCCCCCAGCTCGATAGCAGCATCAATCAAGTCGTCTCTTGTGAAGGTCACTTCTTGGAGACCTGGACGATGGTTTGCTGCGAAGATTACGTCGATGATCTGCTGAGCCAAACTCGCAGAGGACATGTCAGCGCGACCCTTCCGCAGAAGCCCATGAACACATCATCGGTGCGCGACGGCCGGTGCCGCGCCCGGCCATCTCAGCACGAGTACTTCCTCGCGGAGTTGCTCGCGTGTGGCTGTGGCTTGGCGGGTACGGAATAGGTCGATTGACTCAACTTCGTATCCTGCACGCTCGGCAATGTCAGCGAGGATCTGTCCGGTTCGGATCATGATTCTCAAGTATGAGGCTTGGTCGCCCACCACGTACGCAAGGCGAGCTCCAGGCTTGAGCACTCGGCTCAAAGAGACGAGATGGCGGGCCATCCCCCCGAAATACAGTTTCGTAACCCGGTGGTACATGCGCTCGAATCCCGAGTCCTTGCCGAGTTCGATGCGGCGGGACTCTATCGCTGAAGCGATCCGTTCGACCTCGGCATCTTGTCGAATCCAGGTGTCATCGTCGTCGTCGCGGTATACGCCACGGGTGTTGGACCTGACCAACCCCTTCTTCATCGCCTGAAGCTCAGAGCGGTTTGTGAGATAACCGAGAAGCACCGATTCGAGGCGTACGGTGCGCGAGTAGTCCTTCTCGTTGGGATACGGCGGTGAGGTGATCACGGCATCAATGCTGTTGGGCTGAAGGTGATCGCCAGCTGATCTAGCGTCTGCGGCCAAGGCGACAGCAGAGGTGGCAGAGCGCGGACGAAGTTGGTGCAGATCGGCACACATGGCCTGCACGCGTTCAAGCCACACGGACACCACCGGAGCATCGAGCTTGACCGTTCCAAGACCCACCTCCGGCCCGAAACGCAGATTACCGACCTCTACGGGCAGGATCCGAGCCAGCGCGAGCCGCTCGTGGTCGGCGAAAGCAGGGTCGTATTCTCCGTCAAGGGCCTCAAGCAACACCAGTACCTTGTGAAGCGGCAAAGCGCTGATTGAGTCCTTGAGCAGCAGTTTCGTGCTAGCCGCGGGAAGTGACCGCAACCGCACCTCTTGCGGGACCGGTGACACCGGTTCGTCAGAGATACCGTCCACAGACAACATCGCTAGTGCCTTTTCGGCCACGAGTTGAGCGTGCTTGAGCAGCGCGTCGGGATCTGGGGTCCAATCGACTTTGGTGGAAGCGGCGAGATGAGACACCGGTACCGCTTCGAGGCCACAACTTTTTACCCCGAGCTTCTTCGCCTCTACGAGGGTCGTACCCGTGCCGCAGAACGGGTCAAGCACGCAACTGCCAGCATCAAGCCCGAACCGCTGCGCATAGTCGCGTACTAGGTGAGGTGGGAAAGAAAGCACGAAACGGTACCAGTCGTGTGCAGGAGCGTCCCGCGCCAACAGCGTGTTCATGGAACCGTTAGTCCTTGGCCGCGCTGCAGAACTCACGTTGGCAACTGTAGGCCACAACTCGCTCCCAGGAAGGGCAATCGGTTGAGCGATGCCCCCAGTCGACGAAACGGTCGACAACATGTGATGTTTGGACATCAGCGGCCTCCTTGTACGAACATATGTTCGACAATAAGGACTGGCTATGACATCAGGGTTGGCCAGGTCGCGCGGTGCGTGCTTTGGCCATTTGAGATCCTCATGATATGGAGCCGAGTGGTGCTTCGAAGGCCCTCAGCTGACCTCAGTGCCGGCGTGGCTGCCGCGGCGGTCGCGCATGCGCTCCTTCATGCGGGCGTGCGCCTCGGGGGTGCCGTCATGGAACGTGCCGAAGAGCTTGTCGATCGGCACGGGGCGGTTGCCGTAGTTGCATTCGAAATAGCGGTGGTGGAGATGGTGATAGTAGTCGGCGCCGGGAGCGGTCCGGCCCCGGCGTCGCCCGATCTCGAAGCGCTCGAAACCGGAGTGCGAGCCGGCCGGCGACACGCCGTTGAACAGTCCGCTGAGAATCACGATGAACGGGTGTGCGGGCACCACCCACCAGAGCAGAAAAACGCTGAAGTAGATCACATGCTCGAGCGGGTGCATGGAGATGCCGCTCCACGGCCCGGTGTTCACGTTGCGGTGATGCAGGTAGTGCGCATGGTCGTAGAACCAGCGGACGTGCAGCAGCCGATGGTTCAAGTAGAAGTGGATGACCGACCAAAGGAACACGCCCACGCTGAGCGGCCCCAGGTACCACCACGCCGAGTCCCATTGTGCTGAAGCGACCCAGTCGTTGGCGTAGGCCCACAGGGTCAGCGATTCGTACACCGTCCAGATCCCGCAGCCGCTGACGAGGCTCCAGAACATGTTGTCGCGGACCTGGTTGGTCCACAGGAACGACTTGTTGGTGGTGCTGAGCCAGCGCGGGTTGTACTTGTAGCGCTGCTCTTGGGCTCGGCGCGTGTACAGGAGCAGGTGAAGCGACCCGGCGACCAAACTCAACAGCACGACATTGCGCAGGTATATCTCCAGCATCCAGACCGGATCCAGGGTCGCCATGCGGTCCATCGCCGGGGTCAGGTAGTTCCAAGTCAGAGCCGCAAGAGCTACCCAGAAGATCCCGTAGGGCAGCATCACCGGAGTGAGCAGGTAGCGCAGCGTCGCCGCGGGGCGCGGCGGCCAGTCGAGGATCGGCGACACCGTTATCGGCACTGAGGGTTCGTAGCCTTTGGACAGGACCGAATCATACATTCTCGCCGCGTCCCGAAGGAACAGTTCAGCGGCCCGAATGGGCGGGGACCGGAGCGATGCTGAACTCCATCACATCGTCGTCAACCGGCTGGCGGCCGATGAACTTGCGGTCCCTCAGATAGTTCTGGGTGTTGAGCCAGGGTTCGCGGTCGCCCTGGCGGGGCAGCAGATGCATGGCCCGCTTGATGTATCCGGCTGGGAAGTCGTCGATGAAGGGCCGCGGCACCATGTCGTAGTCGCTGGGACGCAGCCGTGGCGTGCATTGGGTCGTGCCCGTTTCGCGCATGTGGTTGAGCAGGCGGCAGAGGTAGGCGGCGTTCAAGTCCACCCGCAGGGTCCAGGACGAGTTGATGTATCCGAAGGTAGTCACGAGATTGGGCACATCGGAGAAGGCCATGCCCTTGTAGGTCCAGGTTTCGCCGAGATTGACGGGTTGGCCGTCGACTTCGAGCTCGACCTGGCCCAGCGCCACGAGCTGCAGCCCCGTGGCGGTGACGATGATGTCGGCTTCGAGTTCAGTACCCGATTCGAGCAGGATGCCGTTCTCGGTGAACGTGTCGATCGTGTCGGTCACCACCGAAGCAGACCCGTTGCTGATGACTTCGTACAGGTCGCCGTCGGGGATCAGGCACAGTCGCTGGTCCCAAGGGTTGTATCGGGGCGTGAAGTGGGTGTCGATGTCATATTCGGGGCCGAGGGCTTCACGGGCGGCCCCAAGGAGCCGTTCCTTGAGCCGCTCTGGTTTCGTGCGTGACATCCGGTAGACGAGGTGAATGCGGACGATGTTCTTCCAGCGGGTCAACCAATAGGCGATCCGTTTGGGCAGCACTCGCTTTAGCCGTTGGTTGATCGGGTCGATGGCGGGTGCCGGCGCCATGTAGGTGGGTGAGCGCTGCAGCATCGTGATGTGCGCCGTGTCGGTGGCCATTGCGGGCACCAGGGTCACCGCGGTGGCGCCCGAACCGATGACGACCACTCGCTTGTCTTTGTAGTCGAGGTCCTCGGGCCATTCCTGCGGGTGGACGATCTGGCCTTCGAAACGCTCGACACCGGGGAATTCGGGGGTGAACCCCTCGCGGTACGAGTAGTAGCCCGAGCACATGCTCAAGAATCGGGCCGTCATCTCGCTGCGTTCGCCGGTGTCGGTGTGTTCCACTTCAACCGTCCAGCGCTGCTCGACGCTCGACCACGCGGCCCGCTGCACGCGCCGGTTGAAGTGAATGCGGCGAGAGAGGTCGTTCTCTTCGATGGTCTCTTTGAGATAGTCGAGAATGGCAGGTCCATCGGCGATGGACTTGTCAGCGGTCCAGGGTTTGAAGCTGTAACCGAGGGTGTGCATGTCGCTGTCGGAACGCACCCCTGGGTACCGGAACAGGTCCCAGGTGCCGCCGATGTCGGGCCGGCTTTCGAGGATCACGAAGTTGCGGTCCGGGCATTGGTTCTGCAGGTAGTACCCCACCCCGATCCCAGAGATCCCTGCCCCCACTACCAAGAGGTCTAGGTGGGTTTCGGGGAGGTCGGAAGCATTGCTTTCGCCGGGCGCGGTGCTGTTGCCGGGCGCGTTGCTGTTGCCGGGCGTAGCCGGAGCCGTCGGAGCCCCGGGAGCGGGAGCGTTGGGCGAGCGGTCGTTCACGGGGACAAGTATGGCGGGTAGGGCGGGTCAGTCCTCGAAGAGGTGGTACATCGCGGCAGTCGCGCTGCCCATCATTGCCACCCGTTCCGAGCGTTCTACCGAGGCGGCGAATTTGAGACCGTCGTCGGCCAGCCAGCGGCCACCCTCGCCGAGTGCGTCGAGAGCGGGAGCAACGACCGCACGAGGATCAACGGGCGGCCCTCCCATGCGTTCGTGATCGGGATTGCTGGAACGGAGCGCCGGGGTGTCCATGCTCGGTGCGACGATGGCCAACGTGTCGACGCCGGAGTCCTTCAGTTCCCAGCCGATCGCCTCGATCAGATTGATGGAGAACGCCTTGGTCGCGCTGTAGAGGCCCACACAGGCGGTGCCCGCCAAAGCAGAGCCCGAACTGGTGACCACGAAACCGCCGCGACCACGCTCGACCATGGCCGGAAGCGCCCACGAAGCCAGATCGACAGTCGCCCGGCAGTTGATGTCGAGGGTCTTGCGACGCATCTCCGCGTCCATGTCGAGAAAGGGGCGAACATATGAGACGCCAGCGTTCGCAACCGCAATTCCGATCTCAAGTCCAGCGGTCTGCTCAGTGAGCACATCAACCCACCCGGGGTCGCTGACATCGGCAATGACCGTGCGGGTGTTCTGGCCGAGTCCGGCGGCGGTCTCGACCACACCCGGCGAGACGTCGACCATCACGACCCCGACTCCCCGCGACAGCAGTTCCTCGGTGTAGGCCAGTCCCACGCCTGCACCGGCGCCTGTCACCACACCCCACGGACCGTATTTCTCAGCAAACTCTGTCATGGCACAACCTTGCCAGAGCACGCACCGAAACGTCGAAACGGGTGCCGAGCCCGGCTATGGCCAGGCGCGCCATGTGGTCACGTCGAGCGCGATCACCGCACCGGGCGGTCGTGCGGACCGATACTGCGGGTACTTGGCGGCGAGCAGGTCCAACGCCCGGTCACGCTTGTCGCCGTCGGTCAGCACCCGCGCGGTGCAGTCCAGTCGAATCCACCAGAGCTCCGACCAGTCGTCATCGTAGAAATCCACCAGCAGGCAGGCCTCCGGGTGGGCGGCGAGGTTGTCCAACCGGCGCAACGCCAGCGTCGATTTCGGCTTGGAGTCGACCGCCGAGTACACGATGTCTCCGTCAAGCACGAAACAACACGGCACCGCATGCGGCCGATCGTCGGCCGTGACCGTGCTCAAAACCCCCGACCGGGCCTCCGCCACCCGTCGTCGCATCTCCGCTGAATCCATCCCCCGACCCTACGAACCATCAGACCCCGATCGCGATGCGGACATGGCACTTTGTATTGCTGCTTCCGATATCACAGCCACTTTATTGGATAACTAACAGCCATTTTATTGGCATATATAGAAATTTTCAATGTACAATAGCATATTCTGAACAAGGAGCGCACCATGGATTACGGTGACATCGACCTTGATGGCTTTGGCACGAGCGAGATCGCGCCGCCCGGATACCGGCCGCGGTTGGTGGACGCGCGGATGAGCGCGGCGCTAGGGACCATGCCCGCGGTCGTCGTTGAAGGTCCCCGCGCGTGCGGCAAGACATGGACTGGCCGACGTTTCGCGGCCAGTGCGGTCTACCTCGACGAGCGCGTGAGTTCTGCGCTGGCTGCGGGAATGGATCCGGCATCAATCCTCGATGGGGCGGCACCTCGTTTGCTGGACGAATGGCAACTCGCCCCTGCGGTGTGGAACGCCATGCGGCGCGCTTGCGATGCCCGCGGTTTAAGGGGCCAGTTCATTCTCACCGGGTCCGCCGACCCGCCTGACGACATAACTCGGCACTCGGGAGCGGGGCGGATCATGCGTATTCCGATGCGGACGATGAGCCTGTTCGAAAGCGGGGAGTCCAGCGGTGACGTCTCGCTTCAGAGTCTGATCGATGGTGAGGCTTGTACTGCTGCGGACGGGGGCTTGTCGCTGGGTGACATAGTTGCGTTGGCATGCCGCGGCGGATGGCCGCAGCAACTCGATGCCGATCTACCGGCTGCAATGGGTTCTGCTGGCGCCTACCTCGATGAAATCAGCCGCACTGACGTATCACGAGTTGACGGCGCTGATCGAGACCCGTCTCGGGTGCGCAGATTGCTCGCATCGATCGCGCGAAACGTGGCCACCGAGGTGCGGCACACGGTGCTCGCGGCAGACACCGCGGCGGCGGGGGAGCCACCGTTGGAACGGCGGACCGTAGCGAGTTATCTCGCGGCGTTGAAGCGCCTGTTCGTCGTTGAGGAGATTCCCGCGTGGCGACCTCACATCGTCTCCCGTGCGCAGGCCCGTAACTCTGCGAAGATCCATCTCGTCGATCCGTCGCTCACCGCGGCAGCCTTGCGGCTCACGGTCGACACGCTGATGCGCGACCTCAGCTTCGTCGGGCGCCTGTTCGAGTCGATGGTGCTGCGCGACCTGCAAATCTATGCCTCAGCCATCGGGTGCTCGTTGTCGCACTATCGCGACAGTCACCATCTTGAGGTCGACGCGATCATTGAGCACGCTGACGGCAGATGGGCCGCGTTGGAGATCAAGCTCGGAGGCCAAGAGGCGATCGGCAAAGGCGCCGAATCGCTTCTGCGATTGCAGGCCAAGCTCAAGGGAGGCCGGACGGGCACTCCCTCACGGCTCGTAGTCGTCACCGCCACGGGCTTCGCCTACCAGCGAGCCGATGGTGTTTGTGTCGCCCCACTCACCTCATTGCGTCCATAGATCCCGAATCGCCGGTTCAGCCGCCAAGGATGCGGTAGCTGTCGTCGAGAACCAAGTGGATCGAAACGTAAAGGCCCAGCAAAGGGCACAGAACCCAGGGGGCGTTGGTGCCCCATATCAGCACGTAGAGTTCGCTTCTGGTGATGAGGCGGTGCCGTTTGGCCATGAAGAAGCTCATCCAGTAGGCCGACGTGGCGTACGTCCATTGCCAGAACATCATGATTCCGACGATTCCCGCCGTGACCGGCGGCAAGAACTCCGTCGTGAGAGTTGCGTACAGGATCACTGTTGGGACAGCGGTGATGAAGCCGTTGCCGACATCCACGTTGAATCCGTAGGTTCGACGATCGGCGAACGAACCGTCGTACACGGCGTACGACGCCCACACGTCGGCCCACACCGTCGGCGAGACGACAGCCTTCAACGGAACCCTCGACGTGAGGAACTCGACCGCCGGACTCCGGCCGGTCTCCTTTCTTTCACGCCAGTATTCGGTGCGAGCCTCGATGTAGTCCCGCCGAAAGAACAGACAGATCTCCCAGTAGCAGATCACCAGGTTGATCGAAAGAAACAGGGCCAGGACCAGATAGATGATCCCGACATCTGGGTGCCAGTACTGGCGTAGCGCGATACCCGAAGCCGCGATCAGAGCAATCTTCAGCGTTGCCAACAGTCCCGCCGGCAAGGTCGGCATGCCAGCGACGATACACCCGCCCAGCACGCGGCTCAAGAACCCGCAGGCACAGTCACCGTCGCCGCAGTCACCGTCGCCGCAGTCGCTGCGGGCACAGTCACCGTCGCCGGAAGCTCCACCGTTGTATGGTCGGGCAGGCGGGATTTGAACCCACGACCTCCTCGTCCCGAACGAGGCGCGCTACCAACCTGCGCCACTGCCCGTGTTGCAGAACTGCGAGTTTACCGGCTCTCGGTGAGCGACGCGAGTGCTTTGTTGATCGTTCGCAGGGTGCTGAAGGCGTCGAGCGGTTTGATCAGCCACCCGTCGGGTGCGGCTCGGCTGGCTAGGAAGACGTCGGCCTCGCGGTCAAGGAGCAGATAGATGACGCTCGGGTCGAGCCGGCCCGCCTCCTCCTCCTGGCGGACCGCCAGACACGCAGCCACGCCGCCCATATTGCCGATCTGGAAATCGAGCAGCACAAGATCGGGGTTGATCTCAGCAATAGCCGGCACGACGTCGGCGCCGCGGCTCACCCGGTGAATGAGGTGAGTGCCGCCGACTGCTGCCTCAATATCGTCTACCAACCAGTCGGCGTCGGCGGCAAGGAGTATGTCGGACACGGGCCGAAGCGTACACCGCGGCGGCGACGACAGCGATGTCGGCAAAGGGCGGAGACAACAACTTGACAAAACGGGATACGATGCGCTTGTGCTTGAGATCTCAGCCAGCCGCGTCAGCGAAGGCAACTATGTTGTGCTTCGCCCCCAAGGAGAACTCGACGCCTACTCCGTCGCCCAGTTCCGTGAGGCTTTCGCGAAGGTTTCCGAGGAGCAGCGGCTGTTGGTAGACCTCTCGGGTGTGCAATTCATCGACTCGGCGGGTCTTGGAGCCCTGATCGGGGGCATTCGCAAAGTTCGCGACAACGAAGGCCGGATCGCAGTGTTCAGCGATCGTGCGGCGATTTCCCGGTTGCTTCACACGACCGGGTTTGACCGGATCGTTCCCGTCAGAGAAGACGTGCTCGAAGCCGTCGCTGCTCTCAGCGAAGCCTAAGAGACCCCGCAAATAGGTAGAGGATTTGCGAGTGCGAACGGCTTGATTTGCAGGGCCGTGGCCTGAGCGGCCTGCCCGTGGCCTGAGTGGCCTGGTGAGCGAAGCGGACAAGAGCGGGAAACAACGGGTTGCAACTCGAAGGCTCGCCTATTTGCGCGCGCTAAAGCGGGTCTTGAACGAGCAGCTCGGCGATGTCGCTGAGAACGGTTATGTCGTGTACGTCGCTCGACAGCAATGGGATTCTCGCGAGCGTGGCGTCGGGGACATGGGCCATGAGCTGTGAGATTCTGTCCTCGTCGCCTGCAGAGGCGTGGACGTGATCAACGAGAGCCTGCACCGCGCCGGCCAGGGGGCCTGCACCCAACCTGGCATGAAGCTGCGCGGCCTCGTCGGCTGACGCCGACAGAGCGGCGAGCATGCGATTCACCACCACGGCGTGGACCGACAGTTCGGCTTCGGCCAGCCGGTTGAGGAAATAGAGCGCTTCGGAGATCGTGTCGGCGCGGGGTGAGGCAACGAGCACGAAAGCGGTGTCGTCGGACGCCAGCAGAGCCAGGGTCTCATCGGCTCGTTTCTTGAACCCCTCCTCCATGCCCTGAAACGTCTGAAAGAACTCGATGGCGTCATCGACCACCTCGGCGCCGACCACCCGGGCCAGACGGCGAACCACGCCGCCCGCGGCCCTGTTCACAGCCCGTCGCATCCCGGGCCGCGGAGATATCAGCAGCTTGTAGATGGGGTTGTTGAGCAGCCTCGTCAGCAGCTTGGGGGCCTCGAAGAAGGCGAGAGCATCGCGGGTCGGCGGCGTGTCGACCACCACGAGGTCCCAGTCGCCCGAATAGTGCAGTTCGTTCAGCTTCTCCACGGCCATGTAGTCCGCAGTGCCCGGCAGTTCGGTCGACACGTTGGCGTAGAAGCGATTGCCGAAGATGTGTTCGATCTGTTCTTTGCCGGTGGCATGGCGGGTGACCACATCATCGAAGGTGGCCTTGCTGTCGAGCATCATCGCCCCGAGAGCCCCCGTCCAGGCACCGTCGATCACCGTCGGGGTGTTGTCGAGTGCATCGATTCCGAGGGCGTCGGCCAGCCGCTTGGCCGGGTCGATCGTCACCACCACAGCACGCCGCCCGCGCTGGGCCGCGGCGACCGCGGTGGCCGCGGCCATCGTGGTCTTGCCGACGCCGCCGGTGCCGCAGGCGACGATCACCCGCTTGCGGGCAACCAGATCGCCGTAGTTGTCCGGTGGAGTGCTTGTTGGTGGAGTACGAGTCATCAGCCGGCTCACACTTCAGTCAGCCAACAATGTGATGGCATCAATGGAGGCACTGGCTGCTTCGGCGAGAGTAGCGAGCTCGGACGGACCGACCGAAGTCGTGAACAGGTGCGGGAGTCTTATCTGGGCGAGAGGCAGCTGCTGGGCCAACGAGGCGAGTTGCTCATCCTGCAACTCCAGCCGATCCCATCGGAAGTCAGCCGCCGTGAACAGGTCGCTGATCTCGTCTGCGCTCAACGTGTTCTCAGAGACCCCGGACTCAGGCGGGTCGAGTCCAGGAGCCGTGTCGAGCCCTGGAGCCGTGTCGAGCCCTGGAGCCGTGTCGAGCGCCTCGATCGGTGGAAGAAGACCGTTGGCCACGACTGGGCCGAGAGCCAACCCCACCTCGTCCTCAACAGCGAACGCGGTTTCGACCAACTCCTTGATCGGAGTCTCCTCCGCGATGGTCACCAGCAGAGCTCGGCAGCGTTCGCTGTCGCCCAACATCTCCAGGACCTCTGTTGCTTGGTGCCGCAGCACACCGGTGCGTGCCGTGTTGCGCACCGCCAGCGGTGCTTTCAAGAAATTGAGTGCATGGCCCGCCGCGGGAGCGTCCACGACAATCAGGTCGGCCGCACGACTCTGCTCGAGATGTTTGATCTGGCCCAGCACCAATAGCTCCTTGATGCCGGGCGTGGCCGTGGCGACGATCTCCAGCAGGCCGGACTTGGACATGCGCCTCACGATTCTCGCAAAACCGTGACTGCTCAACCATTCAACGAGGGCTGCGTCGGGAGTGATCGATCGGCAGCGGACCTGACCACGGTCGGAGTCGTCGTGAGCACTGTGTCTATATACAACGTGCTCGTCGTAGCCTTGTGGATCGACGCCGAACATCGGCGCCGAATCCAACCGGCCGGCCACCTCCACAAGCAGGACGGTGCGTCCGGTTCGAGCCGCTGCCAAGGCCAAGCCGGCTGAGGCAGCGGTCTTGCCAACGCCACCTTTCCCCGCCACGATCAGGATCCGCGACGATGCGAAGAATTGACCGGGATCCATTCCCCTCCTCGAAGCGATTGACACGATGGACACGGCTGCGTCGTTGGGTCACGCTATCGTCTGCGGCCGCACTGCTAGCGATGTTGCCGCTCGCTTGGCTCATGCCCGCCCAAGCACAGCAGAACTCGAGCCTCGCTGCGCCGAGTTCGAACTTCATTGCGCAGGCCGCGACCGCAGACGAGTACCCGACGTTCGACGTCATCGAGATAGCGGGATTGATCGATGAGATCGTCGCCGACTTCATCGAGGACTCGATCGCCGACGCCGAGGCCGGCGGATCGGGTGGAGTCGTCCTCCAGGTGAACAGCCGGGGGCATGTGGTCAGCGATGAGCGGTTGACAGAAGTAGCGCAAACGATCGTTGATTCGACGGTCCCTGTGTACGCATGGGTCGGCCCGTCCGGCTCCTCCGCGCAGGGCGGGGCAGCTCAACTCGTGGCAGCGGCGCAAGAGTTGTCGGTGGCGGTGGGAGCACGATTCGGAAACACCGGCGAGCTGATCTTCCCGGAGCTTCTGTCCGACGAGTTCCTGCTTGTAGCCGATGCCCTCGAGAAGGGCACGGTCGATGAAGAAACGGTCGTCTCTCAGGGTCTGGCGCACCGCGACTCACCGACCCTCTTGTTCTTTGTGCTGGACTTGCCCGGTTTTGCCAGCACGGTGGACGACAGCGGCGACGAACCGGTGCGGGTTCCGGACTCGCAAGTTCGTTTCTCCAAACTGCCCTTGATCGACGGCTGGGTACACAGCCTCGCCAGTCCCGCCATGGCATATCTGCTGTTCCTGATCGGGGCGGCGCTGCTCATATTCGAGTTCTATACCGCGGGCGTGGGGATTGCCGGGGCGATAGGCGCCGGCTGTTTTGTGATCGGTTGCTATGGCCTGGATGTTCTGCCCGCTCGGAACTGGGCCATCGCGCTGCTTGTGGTGGCCATGTTCGGGTATGCCGTCGATGTGCAGGTGGGTGTGCCGCGGGCGTGGTCGTGGATAGCGACGTTCTGTCTGATCGCTGGCTCGTTGTTCCTGTACAACGGGATGGCGATCTCGTGGATAACGCTGCTGGTCGGCATCATCGGCGTTGCACTCTCGATGATCTCGGGCATGCCGTCGATGATCCGTACTCGCTTCGGAACGCCGACGATTGGCCGCGAATGGATGGTGGGAATGATGGCTGAGGCCACAGAGGACATCAAGAAGGAGGGCATCGTCAGTGTTGACGGCGCTCCCTGGCGGGCACGTGTGAATCGCACCACCCCGATCGCGGCGGGCGATCAGGTCCGCATCGTTGCCATCGAGGGGCTGTACCTTGAGATTGAGCCGGAAACCGGCGGTGCTCGCGACTACCGCGAGATGCGACATTGATCCACGAGATTGATCCACTGGATCGGATCGTTCAGCCGTCGCAAACCACAAACAGTGGTTATTTTTCTATAATTCGCGCTCAAAACGTTTGCCCAACCTCGTTCTGTCTGGTAGGCCAAGCATCTGAAGAAACGGAGTGCTGATGATCAAGCAACTTGACGCTGTCGATTGGCAACTGCGAGCAGCCTGCCGCGGACCTCAGTCGGCGATCTTTTTCCCTCCTGCGTCGCCCGAGCGACGAGATGAAAAACGGGCCCGCGAGAGGCACGCAAAAGCGATCTGCGAAACCTGCACCGTGCGAGAAGACTGTCTGGCCCATGCCCTCTCCATTCGCGAACAGCACGGCATCTGGGGTGGACTCAGCGAGAGCGAACGCCGTCAACTGCTGACGGTGTAACCGGAAATCGCTAAGCCGATCCATCCAGTGGCGGCAGCCGCGGTCCGCCGATCCGTAGATCACCGCGACGCCTGGTGATCCCGTTGTTGTCGAGATAAGACAGCAGCGGAATGGCGTACTTGCGGCTCGTTCCCCACCTGTCACGGACCTCCGCGACCGTCACCCCGTCGGGTTGGCGGCTCAGCAGATCGGCCACAACTCCAGCCGCAGCAGCGACGGCGCTCTTGGCGAAGTAGACCCCGTCAGACTCGATCACGTCACCCCTGCGAACCAGCTCACGAAGTTCCGCCCGATCAACGCCGGTGGGGTCCGGAGGAGCGAACGGCGAAGCCTCCAAAGCGTCGATGAACGGATGCCCGGTCAACGTGTCGGCGCCGTCGACGGCCCTCGCGTGACCGTGGTCCACGGTCACACCGGCAAGTGTGTCCAGCAGCGCCCGACCGAAGTCGTCGAGCGTTGCGATGTCGAGTCCCAGCGGCCCCGCGGCTGCGACGGCCTCGCTGAGTTCGACCTGGCGGGCCTCCAACACTGCCGGGTCCACCGCCCAGTTCCCCACATCGGGGTCACGACGCTCACCGGTGAGGCGCAGGAGATGGTCGACATCGACTCGACCTCGTTCGGCGATCACTCGGTCCACGCTTCGATCAGGCCGCGCCGCAGCAGCAGCGACCATCGGGTCGACATCGAGGATCTCCCCTCCACCGAGCGTCTCGCCCCGGCCCGATTCGCGGAGAATGAACCGGTCACCGGGCAACAGAGGCAGCCCCACCGGCAGATGGAGGCGAACCGCACCCTCCGCGCCGGGCTGAATCTCCGAAGGACCCAGCACACGGACCCGGACCGGGAACTCCCCGGAGCCCAGATACGCCATGTGAGCGCCCCGCCGCGTGACCGGGTGGTCGACGGCGTCAAGAACCTTCAACTGGCCGTCGATCCGCGGGGTGACATGCCACTGGTCGGCCCTGATCAGCACGTCGCCGCGTGCCAGCTCGTCGTGGCTGACCCCGGACAGGTTCAGAGCAACCCGGTTCCCCGGCCCCACCTTCGACCTCTCTGCATACAAGCTCTGCAGCGCGCGGACCCGTACCGATCGTCGATGGGGCAGAGCAGTCAACTCGTCGCCGACCCGCACGCGGCCACCGGTAAGGGTTCCCGTGACCACGGTTCCCGATCCCTTTGCAGCGAACACTCGGTCGATCCAGAGCCGAGGTCGCTTGTGGTCTACAGCGGTGGGAGTGCTCTCCAGCAGCTCGTCGAGCGCATGCTGGATGTCTGTGACACCGGCTCCGTCCAGCGCGTCCACTTCAACGATCGCGGCACCTTCCAGAAACGTGCCCTCCACACGTTCCTCCACGTCGAGGCGTGCCAGTTCCCGCAGGTCCTCGTCGGCCAGAGAGGCTTTCGTCAGCGCCACCAGCCCGTGCTCGATTCCCAACAGACTCAGGATCTGCAGATGCTCCTCGGACTGCGGCTTCCAACCCTCGGTGGCGGCCACCACGAAAACGCACGCGTCGACACTGCCCACGCCCGCCAACATGTTCTTGAGGAAGCGAACATGGCCGGGTACATCGATGAACGCAACCCCTCTGCCGGAGGGGAGTTGCGTTGAAGCGAAGCCCAGGTCGATGGTGAGTCCGCGTGCCTTCTCCTCAGACAGCCGGTCCGGGTCGGTGCCGGTCAGCGCCTTGACGAGAGTCGACTTGCCGTGGTCCACATGCCCGGCCGTCGCTACCACATGCATCGGTCAACGCCCCCCAACGTGTGGTGAGCGGGTCATCAGCCGGAACCGGGGGTCAAAGCAGCGGCGATCTCGGCGTCGTCGTCAGGGTGAACGGTGCGCAGGTCGACGATGGTGCGCCCGTCTATGACCCGGGCAATGATCGGGCGCAGGTGGTTGCGCAAAGCGTTGCGCCGGTCGCCTTCGAGCGCCACGCCCGCAGACGGGATCTCCACTCCCGGCAAGGTCCCGCCACCGGGCGTGGAAGCCACGTCCACGACGACCCCGACGCCGATTTCTCGGGCTCGCGAGCGCAGCACCTCCTGGGACAAAGACGCCATACGCCAGAACGGGATGGCGTCACCGTCGCGATTCAGGTAGGCCAGAGCGGTGGCCTGCAGAGCCCCGAGCACCAGGGAACCGGGTCTGAGGGCACGGACCAGCGGATGGGCCGCGCACGCGGACACCAGGTCGGCGCGGCCCGCGATGATCCCTGCTTGTGGACCACCGAAGAGCTTGTCACCGGAGAACGTGACCAGATCGGCGCCCGCCTCGAGTGTTTGGCGAGCGGCCGGCTCGTTGTCGAGCCACCCGGGGGGTCCACCGGGCAGCCAGGGACAACGGCTGTCGACGAGCCCCGAACCGATGTCGGCGATCAGCGGGCGGTTGAGCGTGGCGAGTTCCGCGGTCCGGGGGGACTCGGTGAAGCCGACGATCCTGTAGTTCGACTGGTGTACCTGCAGCACCACAGCGGCGTCGTCGCCGTGCTGGTCGACCGCTCGCTGGAAATCCGCCAGCCTCGTGCGGTTGGTGGTGCCGACTTCGATCAGTCGTGCTCCCGAACGTGCCATCACGTCGGGCACCCGGAAACCGCCGCCGATCTCCACCAACTCGCCCCGAGAGACCACCACGCCTGAACCCTCGGCGAGACTGGCCAACACGAGCAGCACCGCCGCCGCGCAGTTGTTCACTACGATCGCAGCCTCAGCCCCGCAGACCTGGGCGATCAGCGCGGGCGCGGTGTCCATGCGCGAACCGCGTTCGCCGGTCGTCAGATCGAACTCGAGGTTCGAGTACTGCTCGGCCTGCTCCCAACTGATCGGGGCACGCCCCAGGTTGGTGTGCAACAGCGTGC
Organism: Acidimicrobiales bacterium; assembly: GCA_965116485.1. Taxonomy (GTDB): domain Bacteria; phylum Actinomycetota; class Acidimicrobiia; order Acidimicrobiales; family Aldehydirespiratoraceae; genus VXYK01. The sequence continues at coordinate 223,352 of OZ220692.1, read as the reverse complement.
CGGTGCCGTTGATGACCGGGCGCAAAAGACGCCTGGCCGCCTCATCGGCGATTTGACGTGCGCTGTCGGGGTCTCCGGCGTTGATCGCGGTGCGGGCCGCCTCCACCAGCATCGGGTGCGGAAGGCCGGTGTCGTGCAACGACCGGGCCAGCCGGTCGACCGACGGAGGGCGCGAAGTCTGTTCAGTCACGGCCAGATCAGCCTAGAGCGCCGGTGCGCCCGCCGGGTTCTGCGGCGCACGGACCCTGAATCCTCATAGGATGGCCGCATCTTGGGCATCCTTTTCGTTCTGTTCCTTGTGGTCCTGGTAACCGAGGGCTATCTGATCTTGGCGTTCGCAGCGGCCTTCGGTGGTTGGAACACCGTGGGTCTGATAGTGCTGACCAGCATGGTCGGCGCCGTTCTTGTCAGGCGTGAGGGTCTCAGCGTGCTGCGCCGGGCGCAGCAGTCGCTCGACAGAGGCCAGATTCCGACCAACGAACTGATCAACGGCGTGTTGCTGCTGGTGGCTGCGGCGCTGATTCTGACGCCCGGGTTCTTGACCGCAAGTGTCGGACTGCTCCTGTTGTTCCCGCCGACCAGGGCCGTCGTGCGGGAGGTGCTCAAGCGTCGCTTCGCGGGCCGGGTGATGACCCGTGGGACGTTTGGCGGGCCAGGAGTGCATTTCGGTCAATGGACCGATGTCAACGCCACCGATGTCACCGATGCTGGCGAAGCTAGCTACGGCGACAGCGGCGGCCCGGCGATCGAGCTGGGCGCGGCGTCGGACGAGGCCACCGGCTCCGATGCCGACGACAGCCCCGACGCAGGCCCCGAACACCGCTGAGAAGCGGGTTCAGCTGGGGTTCGCTTCGAGCTCTTCGAGTTCGTCCAACTCGTCGAGCGCAGTCATCGCCGCTTCGAGCATGCGTGCCGAACAACCCGCCATCTCCACTGGGGGGATGTACTCCTCGGCAATGGCCGCAGCGATAGCCCTTATGGCTTCGGCTGCGGGACTGGAGCCGAGCACCGCCGGGGAGCCGCTGTCGCCTCCGACCGACACCTCAGCCTCGATCGGCACCGAGCCGAGCAGCGGAACTCCCACGTCGTCGGCGAGTTGCTGGCCGCCTCCGCTTCCGAACAGATCGTGCTCGCTGCCGTCGGGAGCGATGAAGCTGGTCATGTTCTCGATGACACCGACGATCCGCAGGTAGTTCTTGCGCCCCATGTCGGCCACTCGCGCGGCGACCTTCTGGGCATTGCCCGCTGGGGTTGTGACGATCAGCATCTCGGCGCGGGGCAGCAGTTTCGCCAGACCCATCTGCACATCGCCGGTTCCGGGCGGCATGTCGATCAGCAGGTAGTCGAGATCTTCGGACCAGGCGACGTCTTCGCAGAAGTGTCGGACAGCCCGGTCCAGCATGAGCCCACGCCACATCAGCGCGGAGTCCTCCTGCGCAACCAGAAAGCCCATCGATACGATCTCGAGGCGACCGCTGCCTACGTGGCGGATCAGGGGAGTGATCTTGCCCTCATGGGCGACCAGGTCGCCGTCGACCCCGAGCATGCGGGGAACCGAGAATCCCCAGATGTCGGCGTCCATCACACCGACCGCGTAGCCGCTGTCTGCCAGCGCGGCGGCCAGGTTGGTCGTGATCGAAGACTTGCCGACTCCGCCCTTGCCCGAGGCGATCATGATGACTTTCGTTGTAGGCGGAATCGCGGTTGCCGGGGCGTCCTGGCTGACGTTGAATCGTGCCTTTGCCATCGCCTCGGACTTCTGTTGTTGGGTCAGTTCGCCCCAGTTGATCTTCACGCTGGTGACCCCGGGAAGCGACAGGAGGCGACTGCGTATGTCCTTTTGGATCTGTCCCCGCAACGGGCAGCCACTGGTGGTCAGGGCGATCTCCAAGGTGATCCGGCCGCTGTCGGCGACGTCAACGGATCTGGCCATGCCGAGCTCGACAATGTCACTGCCTAGTTCGGGGTCGATAACGCCGCGCAGCAGCCCCATCACATCATCAGCAGTCGGCAGCGCAACGTCTGTCACCCCCCGAGGCTACCGCCGCGACCCGACCGTTGCGGAACGCTCGACTGTTCGAATCTCGTAGGTTTAGGAGGAGGCCTGCCGGTGGGAGATCATGTAAGCGAGAACTGCCGCATCGAACCGTCGCTCAGGTTTGAGCTCGCTTCCACCGTCGCCGATGATGAGGTCGTCCAACACGGAGCTCGGGAATAGAGGTTTCGAAAGTCGCTCGTGTTTGAGATAACGAATGCTACTTCGGCCAGAAAAAGAAAACGATTTGTCCGTCTGTTGACCGAACGGCATTCCCTTGTAGATGGTCGAATACGAGTAGTCGCCCTGACTCAACAGGTCATAGAGACCTCGTACATGTCGAGCGACCTCCCTTTGCGGACGCGACACAGTATTTGACGCATCGTTAGATTGATCTGCCGGGACTCGCATGATTGCAGCATCGGACCAGACAAAGACATCGAAGCAGTGATCTTTCTCGAGTTCGAATGATTGGCCCACGGTGCGCCACAGTGGCTGAACGAGAAAAGGTTTTTGTAGCTTCTCGGTAGCTACCACCGAAAGCGCACCATTGAGCGCTTCCTTCAACGTCTCGAAGTGCTTCGCTACTTCGGTTTGATTCTCCCAATTATTGATTCGGTTGTAACCAACACGCAATCTTGCCAGTACTTCCTCAAGTGCTTTAGGTTCTTTGTTCAAGCTCGTTGCAACACTCATCATTGCATAGGCCGAACTGACCGGTCGCATTACCATTTCGGGTGCCCATGTCTCTTGGTCAGGGTCGTGCGCGGTGGATATATCCGGTACAACCGTCAGCTTGATCTCTAAGGGTCGCACGGGTTCGTTAGCGACAGTTACTACGAGGTCGATCTTGTCCAATGTATCTCGACAATATTCATCGTACGGTTTAAAGGCCGACTCGAATCGGTAACGAGTGTCTTCGGTACTCGATCCAATCACATCTCCCATGTGCCATTTCTTGTCGTCGGTATGGATCCCCCCGCCGCGCTCGAGGACCGCGAATGGAGCAATATCGCGTTTACGCATCAGTAGGCATAGCGCGAGCGGAAATGTTGAGTTGAACTGGTTCTTTCCCCACAGGTCCTTGCCATGGCGGTCTGAGTTCTCGCGGTTGATGCCAAAAAGTGAAGGATTAGAACTGGATTGCATATTGGATTGCCTCGGCCACGCGAACGGCGAGCTGTACAGGTACCGCGTTGCCGATTTGCAACTCGGTGTCGGCGTTGCGGTTACCACCGTCCCATTTCCAATCTGCGGGAAATGTTTGCAGCCGCCCCCTCTCGCGCGTTGTCAGAGCGCGGACATTTGACGGTGGAGCGCTGTCAAGATGATTTCCCAAATAATTCGGCGGCACGGGGCGGTTCACTCCGCGAATTGTAGGTGACGGCTCATGGACGGAGAACACCGAACGTCGCGAGTAGTTGCGAGGATGACGGTAATAAAACTCCACGTCAATCTCCTCGCCCATATATTGTTTCACGGTTAGTTGTCGGCTTGATTTTGCAGCTTCTAGGTGCTTCTCAAAGCGCTCACCGCGTTGGTGATTTGTGTCCCGATATCCGAACGCAAAGAATCTGCGCCGAATTTGAGGCACTCCGTACCAGCTAGCGTCGAGAACCGTTTCGATCACCGAGTAGCCTGCTGCGCTGACAACATTACGCATCCGGTTGTACGTCTTGCTGTTTCTTACTTGAGGGACGTTTTCCATGAGGAAAACCTCCGGTTGGCAGCGGGCCACGATTTGGCCGAAGGCAATTGTGAGGTTGGCTTGGTCGGCTTCAACCCGCTTGCCTGCTGTCGAAAAGTCTTGGCAGGGCGGGGCACCGGCGATTATATCTGGTGCAAGACTCGTGATTCGTTCGTTAGCAGCGTCCACGTCGGTCAAATCGAAATTTTCGGCGTGCCTGCCGATGTTGTGTTCATAGGTTTCGAGCGCTTGGCTCCAACAGTCATAAGCCTCTACAACGTCAATGCCAGCTGAGATCATCCCTGTTGATAGTCCGCCACATCCACAGAACAGGTCAACCGCTCGCGGATGTTCTGGCGCTATCGCACTCATGTCGGAGATTGATTTCGCTCGGCGGTCTGCTCGGGTGGTGTCTCATCAATCATGATCCGGAGGTTACTGTGTGGGTGTGTCAAGGGCGATGTCCCCTCTGTTTGGTTTCGGCACAAAGCCAAACTAGCGGTCTTGCGGGCGTATCGTGACGGGCTATGCGCGAGGCCTCGGTGTCAACGCTAGTCAACGGCAGCCCAACACGCGTGTACCCTTGCTTGATTGCGCTCGACTGTGCCCGTGGTCGTTGGTATTGTTGGGCTATGAGCAGCCTGCCGGGCATGTCCTGGGCTTCTTCGCAGACCACCCGGAGGGCTATGCAGGGGAACCGTAGTCGGGATACCAAACCGGAGTTGGCGGCTCGTTCTCTGATTCACGCCCAAGGGCTTCGCTACCGCGTGGGCGACAGACCGCTACCGGGGCTCCGGCGGACTGCGGACCTGGTGTTCCGCAGAGACAAGATCGCGGTGTTCCTGGACGGCTGCTTTTGGCACGGCTGTCCCGAACACTACACTCAACCGGCTACCAACTTCGAATACTGGTCAGCGAAGATCAGCGGCAACATCGAGCGGGACAAAGACACCAACGCCCGCCTTGAGCAAGCTGGCTGGACAGTCCTGCGCTTCTGGGAGCACGAACCTCCCGAAACGGTCGCTGAGGCCGTGTCGCAAACGGTTCGCGCGAGTCGGGCAAGGAATTGAGCCCGGAGAGAGCGAGACGAATCGGGGTGGCAGCGGGTAGGGTGGGGGCAGTATCGTAGTAGTTCTTCTAGGGAGCCTTCTAGGGAGGAAGTCCTGTGATCACGCTGACCGATTCCGCCGTGTCGAAAGTCGATGAACTCCTCACCGCAGAGGGGGAGGAGGGGCTGGCCCTGCGCGTGTCCGTGCGCCCCGGCGGCTGCTCCGGTTTCTCGTACGAGATGTACTTCGACAACGAGAAGGCTTCCGACGACACGATGGTCGCCTACGGCCCCGTCGACGTGGTTGTGGATCCATCGTCCGCCCAGCTTCTCGAGGGCGCCACGCTCGACTACAAAGACGGCCTCACCGACGCCGGGTTCTCGATCGACAACCCCAACGCTCAGCGCACCTGCGGTTGCGGTCAGAGCTTCAGCTGAACGGCCTGCGACACTCGCCAGACGAATTACGTCGGCTGACGCTCGGGGTTCAGGTCCAGAGGCGGTCGATCGGCAACGCCAGAATTCGGTCGTCGTCTTCGTAACGGATGCAGTGGGCGCCGGTGTAGAACACGACTCCGGCGACGAACCGCTCTCCTAGCGAGTCGCGCAACATGCGGAGGCCTCGCCGGTCGCCTCGGTGGACTCGGCCGCTGGCTTTCACTTCGATGCCGACGACGGAGCCGTCGTTGCCGTTCTCGATGACCAGATCGACTTCAGCCCCGTCATGGGTGCGCCAATGACCTGCATGAGGTTGATGCTCGAGCCACGACGCCTGCTTGAGCGCTTCACCGATCACGAACGTCTCTAGGAGGTGCCCGAACTGTTGCAACGATGTGGCATCGAGTCCGGTGAGCTTGTCGGGCGGGAGGCGAAGTAGGCGAGCCGCGACTCCCGAGTCGGTGATGTGCAGCTTCGGTCGGGAAGCTGCGGTGGTTCGCAGTGCCTTGCCCCAGGCGGGCAACCGCCGCAACAAAAAATTGCTTTCGAAGAGTTTGACGTACTCTGACGCGGTGCTTGCGGCGAGTCCGATTGCGGCCCCGGCTTGAGACACGTTGAGCATCTGCGCCGTCTGCGATGCCAAACGGATCAGCAGCGGTGCCAGCGCATCAGGTTGACGCACCCGACCGATTTCGAGCAGGTCACGTTCGAGGCACAGTGTTATGTAGTCGTCGAACCAGCGCGCTCGGGACGCGTCCGTGCGTTCTTGGGCCAGCGGAAAGCCACCGCGGGTGATGCGCTCGGCGTACTCGATGCGAGTGGTGGTGGACGGATTCGTCGTTATCAGTTCGGAGGGGTCTGTGAACAGAGTCTCAACGAGCCGCTCATGACTCTCGGCGATCTCGCCCTGTGAGAGCGGGTGTATCTCGATGCGGCTGAGTCGACCGGTCAGAGACTGCGCAGCCAGCGGCAGTGAGTCGAATCGGGTCGACCCGGTGATTATGAATTGCCCCGGCGATCCGTCGAAGTTCAGTTGTGCTTTGATCGAGTCCAAGACTTCTGGAACGTGCTGGTACTCGTCGATGCACACGGGCCGGCGCCCGACGACGAACAGACTGGGATCGTCGACAGCTATGGTTCGCACAGCCGGTTCGTCGAAATCGACCACCTGACTGCCGTGCTGATCTGCCAGCGCGCGTAACAGAGTAGACTTGCCGACTGATCGTGGACCCTGTAGGAGCACTACCGGTGCTTCGGTCATCCGTTGCTGTGCGATCTCCAGCACCCTTCGCTGAATGAGCCTTTGCACGGGGTCTCCTAGGGGTGTTCGACAGAGTCTACTGGGAATTGTAAGAGAATCTGTCGTGAAATATCGGAAACTATTCTGTAAAATTTACGGTATATTTGCTGGAAATCATCGTAGGTGCTTGGGTGTCGGTATGACTGGGTGTCGGTATGACTACGGTGTCGGTATGACTGAGCGACCCTACGACCCAGAGTTTCTTGAGATCCTGCCGTTGCTTCCCACGCTCTCGGGTTTCTCTGACCCCGAAGAGATCCGCGCCATGCGGGACATGATGGGCTCGTTCGGCCTCGAGGTTGAGCCTCGTGATGATGTGATACGTGAGGACCGTGCAGTGCCGGGCCTCGACGGCGACCCCGACGTGCCGATTCGGATCTACCGCCCGGATGAGGCACCAGCAGATCCCCTGCCCGCAGTGCTGGAGATCCACGGTGGCGGTTTCATGGTCGGGTCGATCGAGATGATGGACCCCTGGTGCGATCGCATGGCTGCTGCGCTGCCTGCTGTGGTGGTGTCGGTAGAGTATCGCCTGGCACCCGAGGACCCGTTCCCGGCTGCTATCCACGATTGCTACGCGGCGCTCGTGTGGTTGGCCGACAATGCCGCGGAACTGGGCGTAGACCCTGAGCGTGTCGCCATCGCCGGTCAGAGCGCCGGCGGCGGTTTGGCCGCGGGCACAGCGCTCATGGCCCGCGACCGCGGCGGGCCGGCGTTGTGTTTCCAACTGCTGGAAATACCCGAACTCGATCATCGCCTTGAGACGCCTTCCATGACGGAGTTCACCGACACGCCGTTGTGGAATCGGCCCAACGCAGTCTGGAGTTGGAAGCACTACTTGGGGCCTGACCACGAAGGGCCTGTCTCGCCCTACGCGTCGCCTTCGGTGGCCGAGGATCTCTCGGGTCTGCCGTCTGCGTTCGTGTCGGTGATGGAGTTCGACCCGTTGCGTGATGAGGGGCTGATTTACGGTATGAGGCTGCTCGAAGCCGGGGTGTCGACCGAGATCCACGCCTATCCGGGAACGTTCCACGGTTCGTCCATGATGGCGACCGCGCAGGTCAGCCGCAACAGCGCCCGCGACGCCTCCGCCGCTCTCCGCAAGGCCCTAGGCGCCTAGGCGACTCCAGCGAATCTGCAGCGAGACCAGTTCAAGGCCAGAGCTGGTCGGTTTCGAGCGCTTGACACAATTCGTTTACCGGCCAGATCTCTATTCCGTCGTCGGTGCGAAAGGCGCGGGAACCGCCGTATACGAGGATGCGGCGGCACAACCTCGGTAACCCCTCTAGGCTGCGGAGTCCCTTGAGCATGGCGGTGTTGTAGCGGTTTGCGGATTTGACCTCGACTGCCATGTGCGCGCCGTCGCGGGTGAGTACGAAATCGACTTCCGTGCGGGACTCGGTCGATGCCCAGTAGCCGATGTCATCGAAGAGATGCTGGTGTTCGTCGTGGGTCCTGAACAAGCCAAAAACCCAACCTTCCAAAAGCGCGCCCCTCTCCTCGGCGGTGACCGGACCGAGTTGGCGCTTGAGAGCGCGCACGATTCCGGGGTCGATCCAATAGAACTTGGGTCGGCGCCGTTCCCTGACCCGCAATTTTGTTTCGAATGCCGGTAGTCGGGTCGTCAACAGGGTGTCTTCAAGGATTTCGAGATAACCGTTGACAGTGGCCCGAGCAATGCCCGAGTCACGGGCGATGCCGGCGGCGTTGAGTGTCTGTGCATGCATCAACGCAGCGACTGGAAGGAACCGTACGAAACCCGAGAGGTTTCTCACCAGTGCCTCAGCCCGGATCTCTTCTCGCAGATAGAGCTGTGTGTAACTGCTGAGTGCTTCGCGTCGATCGGGCGCGGTCCAGATCAGGGGGATGGCGCCGTAACGAAGTACTTCGTCGAGGTTGAAGTCGTCGCCTAACTCGGCGGGTGTCAGCGGATGCATCGCCTTGTTGAGAGCCCGTCCGGCCAGCAGGTTCGTTCCGGCGGTCTTGAGCTTTCTCGCACTCGAACCCAGCAGCGCAAACTTGATGCCCCGTTCCTCGATCAACCGGTGGATCTCATTGAGCAGCGCGGGGATGCGCTGCACTTCGTCGACGACCACCCAGTCGCCGGTCTGTTGCTGAGCGAGCATCTGCCGAAAAAGCGCGGTGTCTGCGAGCAAGTCAGTGAACAGGGCTTCGTCGAGCAGGTCGATGCGCAATGCACCGGGCAAGGCCTCGCGTACCCATGTGCTCTTCCCGACTCCCCGTATCCCGAGCAGGAAAAAGCTCTGTTCTGACACTCGGGCCAGCCTCGTGTACAGCATGCCGTCAAAAATAGCCGAAAAACGACGACGAGATAGTCACTATTGGCTTTCTAATGCCTCAACCAATTTCTCTGGCACCCAGTCGTGGAAGTGTTGGGCAGTCCATCCGTTCTCAAAAAGTTGCGCATCGCGGTCTGCGTCACGGTCAAGCAAGACTGCCACCTGCTGATCCGGCCAAGCGACGTCAAGGCCATCTCCGGAAGAAGTCACGAATTCAGCAACAGGCGAAGGTGCACCAAGATCCATGACTTTGCGAAGCAGGCCATGAACCAGTGGACTGAACGCCTCGAATCCGTCAGGCTTCCGAGTGCTGAGAATGTGGTCGATCAAGGCCTGTGCATCACCGCGTGACAGTTCGTCGTGAAAATACTGGTTGCGGTAAGTCCTCAAGCAGCCATAACAAGACGCTGATTCCTGACAAGAGCACACAACAACTCTTCGGGCTGCGACAAAGAGGGCATGCAGGTTGTCGAGAATCCGCTGGGCATGGCCAGCCCCACCGGGAACTGTGTCGAACAGCACCATTGCCGAAGAAGAGTTTCGGCCCCGAAAGTGCATCGTGCCGTCGACCTCAGCACGATTGATCCCGATCGCGGGCACCGCGGCCAGCAGGGCACTGAGCAGGCTGATCATTGAATTGTCGGGAAAGCGGGCTCGCGGCGTTCCTTCGAATTGGATTTCCAATACATCCGTCAGGTAGTCGTGTCCGAGCTGTGCGAATTGCATACGACCAGCGCATCTCTTGCCGGGTCTGCGCAAATCGCCGTGATCTTTATTGGATCGCCGTGAAGCTCGTTCGCCCTTCCCGCACCATGGGCAGAACCTGTAGCCGTTGGCATTGATCGTGACGATTCGGCCGGCACTGCTAGCACGCGCCGAGACCGCCAAGGTGCTTGAGAGCTCAGGAATCTCGGCGAACTCGGGCTCAGCGTCTCGGTAGGAACCAAAATAGGTGCGTGTGCTGGTTCGACGAGGAGGCGGGCTGTGCGGTTCGCCCGCGTGTTTGCCGACGAAGCCGTACCGCGGGCTGATGAAGTGGCCTGCGCCATTTCGAGATCTAGTCTTTGCGGAGCCGCACTCTGGACATTCTGGACTCACCTCTTCGATGTGCACGCGAAATGCTTCGCAGGCATCGCATACCCTCCAGTGGTACTTGGGAAGTTCTTCACCTCGATGTGGTTGGCGGATACCTTCCGCGGCCCAGAGCTGACCGCCGGCCACCACGGATTCCCCGGGCGCGAATTCCGTTATTGCAACGCGAAGGTCGCGGTCAAGCTCAAGTGATTGTGACTCAGCCCCGGCGTCAGACAAGTGGAGCGGGACAACATCGATCGGAAACCCATATTTTGGAAGAATGTTCCGACTCGCCAAGAACCCCAAGAGTTGCCGAGCTTCGAGGTTCCGTTTGACTCCTTTCAGGTAGTCGCCGCGGCGTCCGTGCTGTTGATCGAACGCTTCGTCAATCATCTCGATGAGTGCCTCAGCCTCTTCATTGACATCTTCGGTGGCTCGTTTCATCCAACCGAAGGTCGGCTCTGAATCGTCTCGCTGATACAGCGCCTCAACCCAGCCCCAGCCAGCAATGTCCATTTCAGCAGCTACAGCATCCGGCAGCACTCGCTGCAACGCAGCCTGAATCGCAGTTGGCTTGCAATTCAGCCACGTCTGGAACGCATCAGCACCCGATTCACTTCGCTCGCGGAAGAACTGCCCGACCTCTGTGGCGGGTTCCAGTCCTGTGTCGACCAGGTGGCGCTGAAACGCGGCGAACGCCACGGAGTGGGCATGCCTGCGCAGTATCGGCGTGTTCTCGAGATGGATCCTCGGTGGGTTGACATGCCCGTCGATCATCTGCATCGGATCATCGAAGAACGTCCGGTCGTGAGACCGCAACTGTGCCATCGCAATCACCGCCGCCGCGGAGTTGTGCCTTCGACCGGCCCGGCCGGCGCGCTGAACATAGTTGGAGGCGCTGGGCGGAACGTTACGCAACAAGACCGCTTGAACATCGCCAACGTCGACACCCATCTCAAAGGTGGTGGAGCAGCTCAGCACGTTCAACTTCCCGCGCACGAACCGGTCCTGGATCTCACTCGCTTTATCGGGCCGCCATTGCGCGGTGTGCTCCTCCACCGACATCCCGATCACATCCAGCTTTCGATAGAGCTGCGCGTAGTGATTGGAATCGACAGATGCTGCATCAACCAGTTCCAGTGATCCTTCGCAGCGCCACGAAGGGCACTCCCCGGCGATGGTGCGCCACCAGATATTGCGGCATTTTGTACACTGGTATGTCGGGTCGTCGGTGGTTGCAAGGCTGAACTCGAGTCGCTCATGGTTCAAAGCAAACGTCACTCCATCTCGACGATTGTTTGATCTAGTGAATAGCCCATCTCCGGCAGGACCGGTGATCTGCTCCCACACGTTCTTCAAAACCTCGACGGGTTCCGTTTCGATGTCCCGTCGCTGTAGGACTTTGCGCAAAATCTCAACGCGTCGGTTTGTAGAGCGGGCCCCTGGTAGCCAGGCGAGAATCCCAGAAGCGGACCCTTGCTCGCGCATTGCGATCGACACATTTCGCGGGGCGAACATCTCATGGGTGATATCCACACCATCGGGTGTCGAAACGGCACCACTCAGACGGAGAGTGTCCAAGAGGATCTGCAGCAGGTCAATACCCTCGGCCTCGGTGAATCCGAGCTGCAGTAACGAATCCGGAGGTTCCAAGCGACGCGGCAAGGCCAAGCGGATGTCTACCAGACCTAATCCGTCAAGGCTCTGACGTCGGTCGAGAGCCAAGGCTTCGCGCGTGACCCAGCGCTCGACAGTTTTTTGATTGGTGGTGCGACCCTCGTCGGGGTCGAGCAGGACATCTTCAACTCGCCGTCTCGCGCTGTCGACGACATCGTCGAATCTCGGGGCTTCACCGTATCGCTCGCTGAGGTCTGAGATTGCTTGAAGTACGACGCGTCGGACCACAGCGCGTTCATATGTGCGATTCAGAAACGGAGCAGCGAAGGCTGCGTCTTGGCGGCTGTCGGCGAAAGAAAGCAGCTTCCTTCCCTTACCGATCTCCTGCATCTGACCGGGGTCGGGTGATGGTGGAAGGTTCTGATACAGCGCGGTTGCAATGACCGAAAGTGGAGCGTCCCTGCCTGTTCGGTAAGGCGATACAACACCGTCACGGCGTGAAGCGCTGCACACGGCGCAGCGTTTCAGCTGATCGCTGTTGTCAGGCAAGTCGATTCGGGTGACTCTGACTTGAATCGCCTGGTCGTGTCTGGAGCCGCTGAGCAATCCACTCTCGACATCAAAATACTGTGTTGTATCCGTCGGAAACTCCTGGTCATCCAACAACTCGTCTCCGAGCGCGTCGGCGTCTTCGTCGGTGAGGTCAGAGTGTTTGACACCGCCGATGTGCAAGTAGTCGAAGTTTGGACCAGAGTACAATTGGAACTGCTCGCCAGCCCCGTTGCTCGTTATTCTGCCGATGGCGTACTCGCTTCCACATGAACGGCAGACACCGATCTCAACCACATGGGACCGGATCCCTGAACGCTGACACTCAGGGCAGGTCGTGTGGCGTTCCATCTGGAGGCGGTTCGCTCCAGCGGGATGCATCGGGTGCTGGCACAGGTAACCGCCGTCGAGTGATCTGAGCCAATAGTGGTAACGAGCAGGCAGCAGCGGAGCGTCGTCAGGGTGAGGTCTAGCTGCCACAGCCAGATCGACTAGCTTGACCAAGTCGCTGCGAGCGGCGTCTCCCCCGAAGGCATGGCGTGCAAGATCGTCGATCGAACGCGAGCCGTCTGACAACTGGCCTTGAACGGAGATCACCGTTTGCTCCTGGCCCAGTGCGCGGTGGAGATAAGCCTCGGGGGCTTCACCGTCGCGAGCGTCAAGAGATGAAGCGTGCTTGAGAATCTGTTGCGCAAGTTCAAAAGCCGGTGCCCCATTGCGGAAAGCCTTTTGCAGCGACCCAAAGGCTACTTGAGGAAGCTTGAAGGCCGCGTCGCCGAGGACCAGTGAGCGCCTTGTCGCCTCTACGATGTCCTGCCGCTTCGGGTCGTGGTCGACCCACTCGAATGGTTCATCGAACATCCGCTCGGCGAATTCAATGAGATCCGGGTAATCCTGCCGACCCTTTCCCATTGTGGCGCTTGTGGCGAAGCACTGAAGCAGGCCGGGTTCGCTGCCATGGATCCGATCGCGGACGCGGCGGAGCAGCATCGCCACCTCGGTGCCTTGCGCGCCGTCGTACACATGGGCTTCGTCCAGCACCAGATGACGCCACGCCTTGGCATTATCGCCATCGAAGAACGGGCTGTCCTTGGGTCGGAGCAGCAAGTATTCGAGCATCGCGTAGTTGGTGAGCAACAGCGAAGGAGGATTCGCTTGGAGTTCTGCTCGCGAAAGCAGTTCGTTGGGAATGAGAGGCTCGGACGGGTATCGGTCTCGAAATGCGTCCTCGGCCTGCTGTTTCGTGGGGCGGGTTTCCCCGACATAGCGTCCGAAAGTTATTTCGGGAAACGGCTCAAGCAACCGTCGAAGGCGCTTCACCTGGTCGTTGGCGAGGGCGTTCATTGGATAGAGCAACAGGGCGCGAACACCCGCGCGCGCGATAGACCCGCTTTCGATTTCTCTGAACAGACCGTTCAGGATGGGTAGCAGAAACGCCTCGGTCTTGCCGGAGCCTGTACCGGTTGCGACGATCAGGTTGCGGCCATCTACCGCTTTGCGAATAGCCGTCTCCTGATGAAGGTGGAGCGAGCGCTCAATGGGAAAGCTCTCTTCGTCGAAGCGAAGAAACAGGTCTGAAAGCAGCCCCTCCTCAACAAGTTCGCGAACCGTGCACCCCTGTTCGAACGGAGCAGATGCTTCAAGAAACGGCCCCTTGGTCAACTCCGCGGTTTTAATCGTCGACTCGAACTCGCGGGCTCGCTCGGGATGGCTACCCCGGAAAGTCGAAATCAAGTAGCTTCGGTATGCGCGGTCTATCTGCTCAGTTGTCTTTAGCGCGTCAAGCGTCTCAGTTTCCACTAGGTGCCCTCCTCAGTGAACCTTGCTCGCGCAGGTGGTACACCAGAGCAACTATGAGCTGACGTTCAGCTAGGCGAGGCGCGAATTCGTAGGCTGCGGACAGGGCGTCAATCGCCATTGAGTCGATTTTTGGATTGGTGTTGAAGCAGACCAACTGGAGCGAAACTGCCAGCAGGTCCGCTGGCAGTCGCAGCAGTTGGTCTGGGACTTGCCCCAGTTCGTCATGTGCGGCGTGAGCTTCCTTCGGCCATTTGTCCCGAGTTAGATCGAGCAGAGTCTTCTGCCCCTCTTGCCATCGCTGAGTTTCCGAAAAATCGCCCGCTGACTGGAGCAACCACTGTAGCGTCGCTTCGAAGAACCCCGTCATTTGCAGCAACTCGACGCCCTGGCTAGTGATCTTCGCGTGGGTTTTCCTCAAAGAACCGATTTCACGATCTAGAATCTCTGCCTTCAAAGGCTTGCCAGCGAACATGGGACCATCGGTTATAACCCAGCCGAGACGGGTCTTCCAGCGAGACAGCGCCGCCTCGTCGACAGGCCGATCCATTGCTGCTGCAAGAACTGGCGAAACCTCCCACAGGTCGCGGTAGTCGCGGTCATTGAGCGAGCCAGCACTGATCGGGCAGTCGCAAGCTCCGGTGATCAGTCGCAACACAGCGAGACGAGCGATGTGTTCCCCTAGGAGCCCGGTCTGGTGTTCGGCAACGATAGCTTTCGCGAGTCGCGCCGGATCGTCCAACAGGGTCTCAGAGCAGTGGTAGGTGACACGGTCTTTGAGCGAATCATCGAGTTGACTTGATGACGCAACGAGGAGAGTGATCGCTTGCAATGCCTCAGACGCGAGGCGCATGGCTTCGGTCTCATCGCGTGCTGCTTCAATCGCTTCACGGGTAGGGAAGTTCGCAATTCCATCGTGGGCCGACAGACCGGTAAACAGATCCTGGCTTGGTGAGATGTCAAATCGGCACGTGTTCGCAGAATCGTGACTCGGGAATGTCGCTTCGGTCACTTCCACGGTGAGTTCTGCGATGTAATGGCTCTGCGACAGGTCCAAAGAACCAAGTGAGATCCGCTGTGAACCGTCAAGCCCGTCTGCAACATGCAAATCAACGGGGTCGGTCCACGGGCGGAGACTGTCCCAAATACGAACGACGCGACCATCCGTCGTGGTGGTCTCTTCGAATTCACAGAACGCCTCGCCGCTGTCGTACACAAAGTCGAACCAACGAACTTTGTAGTCTCTCCGAACCTCCAACGCGTCACCTGAGACAGAATCGGCTTCGATCGAGACGACCAGCAGCGGCTCTGATGTGTGACGCACCGTGTCGCGAAAGGACCGCAAATCGAGCCGCAGTCGACCCGTGCGGCGCGAGGTAGTCTTCCAATCCCCTTCTTGCACGACAGCGCCGAATCGGTCACGCAGGACAGCGCGGACCCGCGTTTCTAAACCCGTGTTGACCCAAAGAAATGGCTCAGAATCAAGGAACTCCTCTACGGTCACTGAAACTTTCTGAAGCCCGAAGCTCTCCGCGGCGATATCGGGGCCGATGTCCCATAGCAGCCGCGGAATCTTGAATTGCAGTTCGGCGGCCCCGTTTGGCGTCGAAGCCGTGAGTTCGAGTGTGTCGCGGCCAGGCGCAAACTCATAAGTGCCCCGTCCTGGTTCCAGTCCGCCAGGCTGGCCGAGCCGGACCCCGCCATCCGCCGTAATCGTGTTGACGAACGTCTCATGCGGAGCGACCACCTTGCTCGGGGTTCGGTAGTCAAGCCCCGAGACAACAACCAACTGCTGATCGAGGTCACCACCGAGTGGCCCGCTGACCCGAATGCCGATTCGCGCGACCAGCGGGATGTTGTCTAGTTGAGCCAGCGACCACAGGTTGTCGCTCTGTCCGAGCCCGCTTTCGATACGCCGTAGTTGAGCGACCTGTCGGGCCCGCTGTGGTTGGTCGTTGACAGTAAGGTTCAAGAACCATCGTTTCGGGTTGTCGCCACCAGGGATCCTGAGCATCGGCAAGCCGTCATAAACGGGCGTGTCTCGGTGGCCTGCAACCCCAGGCAGAGGTTCGCCGATCAGCGCGGCCCGCCCCTTCTCCGAGCCGCCTCGGAGAATCACCTCGGAACGAACCGAATCGCTGTGACCGGGATACTCAACGGTCAGTTCGCGGTTCTCCCCTAGGTCTACGTCGACGACGGTATAGCCACCCCATTCCCCGCTCAGCGGCGCGTAGTTGTCGGAACGAACAAGCCTGCGATCTCCGATATGAAGGGTGGAGCCATCCGGGACCAGCGCTATCAAGTCGTCCCCAGTCCACAGCCTTGAGGTGACAGGCCGGCCGTCGACGAGCCCGAAGAGAAAGACCCCTCCTGCTGAGGACATGACATCAAGCCTGCTCGCCAACTCACCGTTGCATCGACCCTCGACAACCCAGCGACCAGCCACGGGCAAAGGTTGAACGCGTGTACGAAACGGCGAAGGCTGAAGGGAGTGCTGTTCGAAGTCACCTCGCATAACCCATTTGTCGATTTCGCTGGTTGGCGGAAGGACTAGTTCAGGACCCGCTTCAGTCCAAGGGTCAAACAAGATCTTTGGTAGAGCCGCAGAAGATGTGACGGCAAGCGAGCGGGGCATGGTGACCTGGCCCATGACATCGTCCAAATATTGCGGAAGCCCGAACTCCTTAGCGCTGACCTTCGCGTTCTGGGCTCTCTCCTTCAACAGGAGCGCGAGACGGTTCAGATAATCTTCAGCAAGATCGTCGCCGTAGCGAAGGAAGTGGAGGACCGGCTCAGGCAGCGGCACACTGCGGTCATCATGAAGCAGTGCGGTGTGCAACTCCGTGCCGTTGAACAGACCTTCGTTGAGGAACCCCGATACTCGCTCGAGCAGTCTTTGCGATGACTCTTTGGGCACGATCGCGTGGAACATCACCTGACTCACGTACCGCATGTGTGGTTCGTTCCGCAGGCGCTCAGCGGCGTCAACAAGACGTTGTTGTTTTACGGCTTTCTCGAATGCTTGACCCGCCGTCGTCTGAAGAAGGGCTTGGCTGCCAACAAACGGAACATGCTTCCATAGCTCACCACCGTGGCCGTGGTGAGCTCCGATCCCGGCTAGGTAGTACGCGAACAGTGCCGGATGTGTACCGGCGAATGCTTGCACACGATGGGCCTGATTGTGCTCAGTTGGTTTAGCAAAGTGCTCTTCGACCAGCTGTTTGGCCCGTGCAAACGCTGGTCCTTCGAAGGGAAACTCACCAACTAACCGCCGAGTGCTGAGCTTTGACTGAATGTGCCTGTCAAGCGCAACCGGATACATGGACGCTACGTCTGTGCTGCTGGGATCACAGTTACCGCTTGCCACTTGTGCTCATCCTGGCTCTCTTACCCTTGGCAGGTTGTCTAACACAGGGTTGTGACATCGACTTCATTCGGAGGGACCGATGCATAGGGTTCGCGAACAGCTCAGTCGAGGAGGAACTCGGTGGCGTTGTGGTCGCTGATAGCGGTCATGGCACGGTTGAACATGTCGACGATGAGCGCTCGTGCCCGGTCGTTGACGAGTTCGATGCGTCCAGCCTGGATCGGATAGCACAGGCAGAACATCGCGGTCGCTCGATAGTCGTCCATCAACATGTCGCGGTCGTGGTCTACGCCGGCGGCGCGGAGTTCGTCGAGGTAGGCGTCGATCAGCGCAGCCTCATGGGTCCTGCGGTCGTCGACAGTCAAGCTCTGCGTCATGAAGTAGGCGAGGTCGTAGGCGAAGGGTCCCTTGGCGCAGACCTGCCAATCAATGGCCGTGACCCTGCCGTCGGCCGAGAAGAACAGGTTGTCGAGCCGGTAGTCGCCGTGGACCAGAGTGATCGGACGCCCCTCGTTGACGGTCAACAACGACCGGGCTGACGGGGCGAAGCGCTCCATGATTGAAGCCAGCTCATCGGTCACCAGTTCAGGGAACGACTCCTGGAACGGCCCCCAGGAGTCGGTCATCCCCTGCACCACACCTTCAGGATTGGGAGAGTCCGAACCGAACGGCACCCAGGCGAAGGCCGGATCGTCGAACAGCTCCGAATCGGCGAACGCGGCGTGGTGACGAGCGATGTTCTGCACCGTGAGCAGGGCTGCGTCAAGCGGGCAGCCGTCCACCTGGCTGTGAACCGTCGCGTCGCCGATGTCTTCGAGCAGCAACACGAAGTCGTCGGTCTCCAAGTCGTGGTCAGCGGCGTAGCAGGCGGTTGTGGGAATCGGGGTGAGAGGCGCGAAGTTGCGGTAGAAGCCGACCTCCTTCTCATAGAACCGGAAGACCCGAGACACATAGCGGGCCTGAGGGTCGCTCGATGCCAGCTTCAGCACGACCGTCGCCAGCCCGGCCCGGTCGCTGTCGTAGCGCAGCGACAGGCGGTACAGCAGACCCATGATGCCGATACCCATCCCGATCGGCTCGATGTCGAACTCGCTGACCTGTGCGTCGGCGGCGAGAACTCCCCCCGAGCGCAGCGAATCGGTGAGCCACTGCGCCTCCACTTCGTCGATCTGAGTCGGGAAAGTCGCCATTGCGCCCGAACACTAGTCGTTACGATCAACTGGTGGAATTGGATCGATCCATCGAGATTGTCGTGAACGGCCGCAACGTCACGATCAGCGAATCAATCGCCGCCACGGCGACCTTGTTCGACGTCCTGCGTGACGAGCTCCGGCTCACGTCGGTCAAGGACGGATGCAGCCCCCAAGGGCAGTGCGGCTGCTGCACGGTGCTGGTCGACGGCGCACCACGGGTGTCGTGCGTCACCCCGGTGCGGCGGGTTCGTGATCGCACCATCACCACCCTGGAGGGACTCCCCGATGATCTCAGCGCGGCATGGACTCAGTCGTTCGCATCCACAGGCGGAAGCCAATGCGGGTTCTGCACCCCCGGCATCATCTGCCGCTTCGAGGGACTGCGGGCCAGAGGTGTGGACCACAGCGACCGACAAGCCGCGGCGAAGGCACTGCAAGCGCATCTGTGCAGGTGTACGGGCTGGCAGACCGTGGTCGACGCATGGGAGGCGTTCGACGACCACCACCGGACCCCCGAGATAGGTGTTGATCTCCGCACGATCGACCGGGACAGCGACGCGGCTCGCAGAGCGACCATCGAAGGAGGTGTCGCCCAGTCGGTGGGGTCGGCAGTCGCCGCGGGACGCGGTGGTTTCGCGGACGACTCCGCCCCCGCCGAAGCACTCGTAGCGGTTCTGGCCAACGACGAGCAATCGGCAGACGAGCAACCGGCAGACGAGCAATGGGTAGACGAGCAACCGGTAGACGAGCAATGGGTAGACGAGCAATGGGTGGACGAGCAATCGGTAGACGAGCAATGGGTGAATGAGCAACGTGTCTATGGGCATTGGGTTCTGGCCGAGAGCCGTGCTGAGGCGCTGCGTTTTGCGGGCAAGGTGCAGGGCCGCCGAACGACCGCAGTTTTCGAGCCGCCCATTGCCGTGCCGGAAGGTGTCTTCGACCTCACGCTCCGGACTTCGTGGGTCGAGCCCGCCTACCTCGAAACCGACGCATCCTGGTGCGCTCCGGGAGGCGAGCCGGTGTCACCGTTGGCAAACGGGGGAGCGTTCGGAGCCAAGTCATCAAGCGAGGTCGCAGAGGTGGCAAGGCGTCTGGCCAACGAGGCGCAGCGACCGGTGCGGGTGCTCTACTCCCGTGAGGACTCGGTGCGCCGAGGACCCAAGAGGCCGCCGCTGGCAGCAGGAATCAACCGCGACGGAACAGGCGTGGTACGGGTCGCCCGGACTCCGGGTATCAGCGAAGCGATCACGGGGGTCGCCCCCGGGTTGCTGGTCGAGGAGGTGGATGTGGCCGGCCCGCCGACAAGCGCAGCCATCCGCGGGGCAGGTTGGGTTGAAGCAGCCGTTCTGCTGGCCGGAGCACGAGGCGAAGTCGGTTGGATCAAAGCCCCCGGTGGAGGTGAGGCGACTGCCTCGGTCGGAGCGGACGGAACACTGTATGTGTCTGTGCGCGCCGGAGCGGTGCTCGACGAGACTGTTCTGCGCTCATATTGCACCGGAGCTGCGCATATGGCCCTGTCATGGTTGACGAGCGAGAGTCTTGCCGTCGACGAGCAAGGCGAACTTCACGATCTGACGATCCGGTCCTTCGGTGTTCTGCGAGCCGTCGACACTCCCCGCATCGAGATCACGGTCGAGCCTTCAACCGACGATCCGGTCAACGGCTCGGACGCGGTGTTCGCGGCGGTTGCTGCCGCTGTTTGGCTTGATAGAGGTTGCCCGCCGCAGTGGCCGATCCGCGACCGTTAGCCGTGTGTACCGAAATTGGCGCGAAAAACGACACTGCTTGTCGCTTTTCGCGCTAATTTCGGGTGGATATGAGAACACCCGTCGGTCCGTATTCGCCGATCATGAGAGGCGGCGACTTCCTGTTCACCGCCGGCCAGATCGGTATCAGCGACGGCGTGCTCGTCGAAGGCGGGGTGGAGGCGCAGACCCGGCAGGTGTTCGCCAACCTGCGGTCGGTGCTGGCATCAGCCGGCGCCTCCCTCACCGATGTGGTGAAGGCCACCGTGTTCCTTGTCGACATCGACGACTACGCGGCGGTCAACAAGATCTACTCCGAATCCTTCGACGGGCACCGCCCGGCGCGGTCCGCTGTAGCGGTGACCGCGCTGCCGCTGGGCGCTCAGGTCGAGATCGAAGTGATAGCCGCCCGCCCCGCAGATCTGGCAGACTGACCCCATGGATCTGGGAGCCATAGTGATCGTGGTGCTGCTGGTTGTGGTGATGCCGGTGGGTGTGCTGATGAGCATGGCTGCGCTGGCGGGCGCGCTCGGCACTCTTATCGGGCGTGACCGCGACCTCGACAACGTCACCGAAGACGGCGAACCGAACGAGTATCTGGCGCTGTCCGAGACCAACCCGTATCGCAGCTAGCGCCGACAGCTAGCGCCAACGCCCGACGCGGCCGGCGCGATCAACTAGCCCCAGCGGCTGCGACCGAAGGAATACCCGACGGAACGGACGGTCTGGATCAGGTTGGCGTGCTCCTCGCCGAGCTTTGAACGCAGCCGTCGCACGTGCACGTCCACGGTGCGCGCGCCGCCGTAGTAGTCGTAGCCCCAGACCCGGTTGAGGAGGGTCTCGCGGGTGAAGACCTTGGCGGGATGCGCAGCTAGGAACTTCAACAGCTCGTACTCCATGTAGGTGAGATCGAGCGGCCTGGCGTCGATCGCGGCTTGATAGGTCTCAAGGTTCATCGCCAGCGGGCCGTACTCGATCAGTTCGACGTCGTCGGTTTGACCACCCCGTCTGAACAGGTGTTTGAGGCGAATCTCCAGTTCCAGCGGGTGGAACGGGTGCAGGCAGAAGTCGTCGAACAGATCGTGATGGGGATCAAGGGACTGGAGATGTCCGCCGTTGATCAGCAGGAGAAGAGAACGGACGTTGACCTCGCCGTTGTGAACCGATCGGCAGAACCGCAGCGCCGGGTCGAGATCGGGGCCGGCCATCACGATTGCGCCCACCCATCCGTCGGGCGGCTCGTCGGCCCGAGCCGCGGCGACGTCAGCCGCGGCCTTCCAAGCCCAACCCCCGATATCGAGGGTCTGGGCCAACTCCGGGGCCACCGGATCGGGAAAGACGAGCAGCGGTTTCATTGCTTCATGTCTATCGGGGCTTGCAGTTCTATCGAGGCTTGCAGTTCTATCGGGGCTTCATGTCTATCAAGTCAGTCTCATCCGCGACTTTAGGCACAACTACCAGGTGGGGAGGTATCGCTCCAGTTCGAATGGCGTGACTGTGGACTGGTATTGGGACCACTCGGAACGTTTGTTGCGCAAGAACCATTCGAAAATATGGTCGCCCAGCGAAGAACGCACGAGTTCGGAGCTCTCCATCACGTCGAGGGCTTCGTCGAGCGAGCGCGGCAGCGGTTCGATCCCCATCGCGGCACGTTCTTGGTGGTTGAGCTCGTGGAGGTTGGTGCTCGTTTCGGCGGGGAGTTCGTAGCCTTCGCTGATCCCGCGCAGACCGGCCGACAGCACCAGCGAGAACGCCAGATAGGGGTTGCAGGCCGGATCGGGAGAGCGGTACTCGATTCGAGCCGAGCTCGGTTTGCCTCTTCGTCGCACCGGCACCCTGACCAGCGCCGAGCGGTTGTTGCGCGCCCAGGCAATGTACGGAGGCGCCTCAGACTTCTCCGAGAGGCGCTTGTAGCTGTTGACCAGTTGGTTGGTGACCGCGGTTATCTCACGGGCGTGGTGCAGAACGCCGGCGGTGAACTGTCGCCCCACCTTTGAGAGGCCGTAGGCGTCGCTGCCGTCGTGGAAGACGTTGGCGTCGCCGGAGAACAGCGACAGATGGACATGCATCCCCGACCCCTGCACGCCGTTCAGCGGCTTGGGCATGAACGAAGCGTAGGTGCCGCTCTCCATGGCGATCTTCTTGACGAGCAGCCGCAACGTCATGATGTTGTCGGCCACATCGAGCGCCTCGGTGTAGCGAAGGTCGATCTCGTGCTGGCTGGGACTGTCCTCGTGGAACGAGTACTCGACAGGTATCCCCATGGCTTCGAGCATGTGGATCGTGCGTTTGCGGAGGTTGCTCGAGACGTCGGATGTGGTGAGATCGAAATAGGAGGCGCTGTCGAGCGGTTGTGGTTTCCCCAGAGACGGGTCGCCGGACGCGAAGTAGAAGAACTCGACCTCCGGTGCGGCAAAGAACGAGTAGCCCTGCGCTCGGGCCTCTTTGAGATTGCGGCGAAGGACCTGGCGGGGATCACCGTCGAAGGGGGTCTCGTCGAGGTTCTGGATGTCGCAGAACATGCGGGCCGACGGTTCGTCCTGGGTGGCCCAGGGGAGCAGCTCGAAAGAGGTTGCGTCGGGGCGGGCGAGAACATCGGATTCATGCACCCGGGAGAAGCCGTCGATCGAGCTTCCGTCGAACTGCACCCCCTCGTCGAACGCGGCCTCGAGCTCGGCGGGAGTGATGGCCACCGACTTGAGTTTCCCGAGAACGTCGGTGAACCAGAGGCGGATCAGGCGCACACCGCGTTCTTCAACGCTGCGCAGCACGTACTGCTGGTCGCGTTCCATTTGCACACCCCCGTTTGCTGCCGGACCGGTTCGCCTCCACCGTGCCACAGCGCAAGCCGAATACTGCTGTGCGACGGCCCCGTTCACACACTGTTAACAATTGCGCAACCGCGTAGAAACTCGACTCTTGGACCCTAGGATCTATCTGTTGGCCAACCTGTCGCTGTTTGCGCCGGGAGTCGCCAAACAGCCGACGACCAACAGTCAAGAGAGGTGATTTTTGTGGCTTATCGAGCTGAATATCTGTGGATTGACGGAACCGAACCGACCAACGAGGTTCGTTCCAAGACGAAAGTTCTGGCCGACGGCGAAGAGCCCGGCATCTGGGGTTTCGACGGTTCCAGCACAAACCAAGCCGCCGGCAGCGACTCCGACGTGGTCCTCGAACCGGTGTTCCAATGCCACGACCCGATCCGCGGCGGCGACAACATTCTCGTCATGTGCGAAACGCAGCTGACAGGGACTCTGGCGCCCCATCCGAGCAATACACGGCAACAGGCACGCGAGGCTTATGGGCGCTACGCCGATCAGGAGCCGATCTTCGGGATGGAGCAGGAGTACACCCTGCTCGACCGCACCACAGGCTGGCCGGCAGGTTTCCCGCCCAATGGTTTCCCCGCCCCGCAGGGCCCGTACTACTGCGGTGTGGGTGCAGTGAAGATCCACGGACGTGAGCTGATCGAGCGGCACACCACTGCCTGTATCGAAGCGGGCCTGTCGATCTCGGGCACCAACGCCGAGGTCATGCCCGGGCAGTGGGAGTTCCAGATCGGTCCCATCGACACCCTGGCGATCGGCGATCAGATGTGGGTCGCCCGCTACCTCCTGTACCGCTTGGCCGAAGAGTTCGGCGTGGAGGTATCTTTGGAGGCCAAGCCGATGAAGGGCGACTGGAACGGCGCCGGAATGCACACGAACTTCTCCACCAAGGCCATGCGCGAGTCGTTCGCCCCGATCATCGCCGCATGCGAGGCGATGGGCGCCGAGGGAGTCCCCGAGAAACACATTCGGGGCTACGGGGTGGGCATCGAAGACCGTCTGACGGGAGCTCATGAAACGGAGCGTTTCGACACGTTCTCCTACGCTCCGTCCGACCGCGGCGCGTCCATCCGCATTCCTTGGCAGGTGGTGCAGAACGGCAAGGGCTATATCGAGGATCGTCGCCCCAACGCCAATGCCGACCCATACGTCGTGGCCGCTCTGGTCACCGACACCATCTGCGGCGCCCTCGCCTGATCCACGAGCCGGATCCGTCTGGGGGCTTCAACCGGGGCTGCCATGGCGGTTGCGGCTGCCGTGGTGCCGGCAGATCGCCCTACGATGAAGGCATGGCTTCAAACGCCGATTTCCTGCGAGTTGCCGTTTGCCAGATAAACCCGACGGTGGGTGATCTCGACGGCAACATGACGCTGGTGTTGGCGGCGCTAGCAGAAGCCGAAGAAGCGAATGCCGACGTGGCGGTCATGCCGGAAATGGCCATCACCGGCTACCCGCCGGAAGATTTGGTGTTGAGACCGGCGTTCGTGGCCGATTGTCGCGCCACGGTGGAAAAGTTCGCCGCACAGACCTCGCGTTGCGCGGTTGTGGTGGGGTTCGCTGACGGCGACCCCTCGACCGAGCGGCCCGTCGCCGATCTTGCCGTGGCAGACGACCAAGGCCTCGGCTACAACAGCGGAGTCCTCGGCTACAACAGCGGAGTCCTCGGCTACAACAGCGGAGTCCTCGGCTACAACAGCGGAGTTTGGAACGCCCTGGCGATTTGCGTCGGTGGCCGTGTGGTCGGGACCTACCACAAGCGTCATCTGCCCAACTACGACGTGTTCGACGAACTCCGCCATTTCCAGCGCGGTGACGACCCGCTCACGCTGTACGAGATCGCCGGAGTTGCTGTCGGCGTGACCGTGTGCGAAGACTCCTGGATCCCCGACGGTCCCGTATCGAGGCTGGCTTCGGCGGGCGCCCGAGTCGTGTTCAACGTCAACGGCTCCCCGTTCCGGACCGGCAAACAGAAGGTCAGGGAGCGGGTCATCAGCGAGCGCGTGGCCGAAGCCGGGGTCCCGATCCTGTACGCCAACCTCGTCGGCGGTCAGGATGAACTGGTGTTCGACGGCGGCTCGTTCGTGGTCAGCCCGACACCGCAGGGGCCGGAGGTGACTGCGCGTTGTGAGCGTTTCGCGGAGCGTGTCGAGGTGATCGATATCGAGTTGCCCCCTCCGGCGGAACAGACCGAAGAGGTTCCGATGGTGGCGGTCTCGGCTCCGCTCAGCGGGCATCGCCCCAAGCTCGCCCCGCCGCTGGTGGAGCCGCTGACGAAGTTGAACGAACAGTGGCGTGCTCTGGAGCTCGCCACCCGTGACTATGTCCACAAGAGCGGGTTCAGCGACGTTTGTGTCGGTCTTTCGGGCGGGATCGACTCGTCGCTGACCGCCACGATTGCCGCTGATGCGCTCGGGGCGAGCCATGTTCACGGGGTGTTGATGCCGTCGCGGCACTCGAGCGATCACTCATTGGCCGATGCCGAAGCTCTCGCCGCCAACCTCGGGATCGACATCCGCACCGTTGCGATAGAGCCCGCCCATGCGGCGTTCACCGAGATGTTGTTCAGCGACGCTGCGACCCCGGGGAGTCTGGGCGATTTGACCGATCAGAACGTGCAGTCGCGGATTCGCGGTGTGCTGTTGATGGCTCTGGCCAATGAACACGGTTGGTTGGTGTTGACGACCGGGAACAAGTCGGAGGCCGCGGTCGGCTACTCGACTCTCTACGGCGACACGGCCGGTGCGTACGCGGTCATCAAAGACGTCTGGAAACTCACCGTCTACGAGTTGTGCCGTTGGCGGAACGGCCAGGGAACGCCGCCGATTCCCGAATCTGTCCTCGAGAAGGCCCCGTCGGCCGAGCTGAGGCCTGATCAGCGTGACGATCAGTCACTTCCGCCCTACGAAGTACTCGACCCGATTCTGCGAGCCTATGTGGAGGACGATCTGGGGGTGGCCGAGATCGTGGACCGGGGCTTGGGGGAGCGCGATCTGGTCCAGCAAGTCTGTCGCCTCGTCGACACTGCCGAGTTCAAGCGCCGCCAGACCCCTATAGGGGCTCGACTCAGCAGCAAGGCTTTCGGTCGTGACCGCCGGATGCCGATAGTCAACCGGTATAGGGGCTGAGGAGCACTCAAGCAGTGAGCGAGGGAGCCGTGAGCGTAGAGACAGGTCAGGTTGACCCTGACCAGACATTGACGGTGGCGACGACCGCAGCCGTGGTGAGCGGTCTTCACTGGGCCTCGGCGAGTTTGTTCGAGCTTTTCGTTCTCTGGGCGAGCGAGGTTGAATCCGACCTCGGTGATGTCGCTTCCTGGTTGTCGAGCACCGGACGCCACCTCGGTGAGCAGGCCCAGAGCCTTGCGGGTTTGATGCCCGACTCCGTACTGCTCGCCGACTCGACCGGCCTCGCGGCGCACTCTGTTGAAGCCGAGGATGCTGTTGAAGCCGAGGATGCTCTCGGCGCGGTTCGAGCGATACCTGGTTCGGTGGTGCGCGTGGCGATCGCGCACCACGTGCTTCTGGCCAGACTGTCGGCCGCGTGCGAGTCGCTGGAACAGTTGGCGCAACCCCATGCGGACGCACCATTGCTTCGGGTCTTGGGCTTCTTGTTGCTCGACATCAGAAATGATCGAGAACGAGCCGAACTTCTGCTGGGTTCATTGCGCGATCCGGAGGTGAGTCGACAACTCGACGAGGCGGTGTCGGAGGCCGAGAACCACCTCGCATCTGCGGGAGGGTTCGTCCCAGCGGCAATTCTCAACTGAGTCCGAAACTAGAACCGCAGCCCCTGTCCCTTCGCCTGCGTCGGGCCTTACCCTTGGGGTACCCGCCACCAACACCCAGCGTGCTATGACAGACAAGCCCAAGTACTCCATCGGTGCATTGAACTCCGCCGACGGCACGAGCTAACCCAATCGCGATATGGAACCCGGGGTCGAAGTCCTACTGATCGAGTTCGGCACCCTCGTTCTCGGCCTTGCCATCATCGCCCGCGCGGCAAGATGGCTCGGTCTTCCGGTTCTGCCGGTCTATCTGCTCGCCGGCCTTGCCTTCGGAGAAGGCGGAATCGTGGATCTGGGCGCGTCCAGCGACTTCATCGAGGTCGGCGCGCAGATCGGCGTCATCCTGATGCTGTTGACTCTCGGACTTGAGTTCTCAGCCCATGAACTCATCGACAACGTCCGGAAGTCGGCCAGCGCCGGGGTCGTTGATCTGCTCCTCAACTTCCCGCCGGGCTTCGTTGCGGGCCTGCTGCTCGGCTTCGACCCGATCGTGGCGGTTCTGCTCGGTGGCGTCACCTATATCTCCTCGTCGGGAATCGTCTCCAAGCTGGTAGCCGACTTGGATCGGGTCCGGAACCGTGAAACACGTGTGGTGTTGAGCGTGTTGGTGATTGAGGACCTCGCCATGGTCCTGTACCTGCCTGTCGTGACGGCCGTGTTGTTCGGGGATTCGCCGACTACGACGGTCGTCACTGTGTTCATTTCTCTAGCGGCGGTGACCGTGATCCTCACTGTCGAGTACTTCTACGGGGACCGGATCAACGCTCTGATTTTGAGCAACTCCCGTGAGGTGCTGCTGTTGACCCTGCTCGGCGCCACCCTGGCGATAGCGGGTCTCGCCGAGCGAATCCACCTGTCCGCCGCGGTCGGAGCATTCTTGGTCGGCGTGGTGTTGTCGGGTGAGGTCGTGTCGCATGCCCGCGACCTGCTCTTGCCGTTGAGGCACCTTTTCGCCGCTTCGTTCTTCGTCTTCTTCGGGCTTCAGGTCGATCCGGGGATGATTCCCGACGTCGCTCTGTTGGCGGCGGCGCTAGCGCTACTGACCGCTGTCACCAAGGTCGGCACGGGATGGTTCGCGGCTCGCTCGAAGAAGCTCGACATGTCGGAGAGGTTCCGTGCAGGTTCGGCCCTGATCGCCCGTGGCGAGTTCTCCATTGTCATTGCAGAACTGGGCGTCGGGAGGGAACCCGACCTCGGAGCGCTCTCGGCGGCCTACGTGATCCTTCTGGCCGTTACGGGAGGGCTCCTGTACCACTTCGACAACGCATTGCCTGCTATTGCCCGGCGTTTGTCACGACGCTGAGTGCAGCGCAGAGTCCCAGCGCTGCCTGCTGGGAGCAGCGAATCGGTGAGAAAGGCAAGGTCCCGGGACACGAAGACTTTCGCTGATTTGGGCGCGTTCGGAAGAAATCCATCGGTATCGTAAACCGGACGAAGCTGAAGCGACGAGAGGGACGTCCGTGGCGAAGGAGCGTGTCGAGAGGGACGAAGAGGATCTGGTCCGGCTGTATCTCACGGACATAGGTCAATACCCCCTCTTGACCAAAGAGGGTGAGGTTCGCCTGGCTCAAGAGATTGAGGCCGGCATCGAAGCTCGTCGCGAGCTGGCTGAGTCCAGGCCTACCCCCGCGCGCCGCCGTGAGCTTCGTCGACTCTCCCGGAAGGGTGAGACCGCGACCCGCACCTTCGTCCAGTCGAACCTGCGACTCGTCGTCTCGATCGCCAAGAAGTACCAGGCCTCAGGATTGCCGCTGCTTGATCTGATCCAAGAGGGAAACCTCGGTCTGATGCACGCTGTCGAGAAGTTCGATTGGCGCAAGGGGTTCAAGTTCTCGACGTACGCCACTTGGTGGATTCGCCAGGCCATCACCCGAGGAATCGCCAATACCGGCCGCACGATCCGCTTGCCGGTGCATGCCGGCGACACGCTGGCGCGCCTGCAGAAGGCCCGAACCCGCCTCGAGCTCAAGTACGGTCGACCCGCCACGCTGAGCGAACTTGCTCTTGAAGTTGAGATGCCTGAGGACAAGGTGACCGAGGCGCTGCGGTTCGCGGCTGAGCCGTTGTCGCTTTCTGAACCGTTGCGAGAGGACGGGGATGCTGAACTCGGCGACGTCGTGGAGGACCGCGGCGCTGACTCACCGTTCGAGGTGGCGGCCACGGCTCTGTTGCCAGAGCAGATCTCTCGACTGTTGTCTCCGCTCGACGAGCGTGAGCGGGAGATTCTCAAGCTTCGTTTCGGCCTCGACCGGGGCGAGCCTCGGACTCTCGAAGAGGTCGGGGAGCATTTCAACCTCACCCGGGAGCGCATCCGTCAGATCGAGGCCCGGGCGATGTCGAAGCTGCGCCACCCCTCATCCGACACCGGTGCCCGCGACCTCCTCAGCATCTAGGTGTCGGTTCGCGTCGGCTCAGAGGCAGCGACCGGCACCGAAGGCGCGGTTGCGGCGTGTTCTAGTCATTGGCGACCTCTTCTTCGGAAGCCGTCAGGTACAGCCAGTCAGTCCAGGGGCCTTCTACTGTTTTAGGCACCGTTAGAAGCACCCGCATCCTGACCCTGACTTGCCGCCCGGACCCGTCCAGGTTGTGAAAAGCATCAGCCTCGGGGATAAACGCCCGTTCAATCAATACCTGCCACTGGCCGCCTGAGAGGTCCGACTGGGTATGAGGGAGGCTTCTTCCGACACCCTTGAGGAAATCGCCGGGATTGTCCGGGTCAGAAACTTCTATATCTATGTTGTAGACTTGGCCCCGCTCAAAGGCCCAACCGATTTTAAGCGCCAGTTGGCCATCTGAGAGCAGGTGGCCGTCTTCGTCAAGGTTAGTCAGGCGGGTTCGGTGTTCGTGTATCTTCGGAGCGGAGGGCAAGCGCCATTGGAGTTCGAGGGGCTGTGACCAGGGGCCGTTTTCGCAGGTGCTGGCTTCGATGGTGTAGATGTAGCCGGGAGCGGTGGAGTCCTGTTCGTAGTCGGTCAGAGTGTAAGTCCAGAGGCCGTCGGTCCGGGGGTCGGTCGAGGTGGGGGCGATGTCCCTGCCCTTGACGACGGTAATGGCGACCTCGTTGCCGTCGGGGCCATAGAAACCTTGGAGGTTGTCGATGTCGACAATGAGTTGGCCGAAATCCCAAGCCGGGCTGCGGGTTATGCGGTAGTATTCGACTTCCTTCATTCGCCAGCGTTCGGCTTGGCCGGCGACCCGGCGGCTGGGTTTGATGATGTAGGGGGCGCTCCATTTCGGCTTGCCAGCTCCGCTAAGGGTTTCGACCCAATTGGGCTGCCAATAACCGGGAGTGTTTCGGGGGATGGCCGGGTTGTGGTCGGGTTCGGCCCATTCCCAGTTGCCGATCTTGATCCAGCTTTTGGTGGCGATCGGCGCGCCAGTCGCCCGGCAGCCCAGAGGCTCGGGGTTGTAGGCGCCGAGAGAGGTTATCGAAAAGCTGTATTCGGCGGCTTTGGCGTCGGTGTCGATGGCCTTGACAGTGATCGTAACCGAGTCGCCCTCAGCGAAAGAGCTGGGAACCCGACCCGACAGGGTCAAAGCAGCCAAATCGAAAACCAGCCAGTCAGCCTCGGGGGGTTTGATGACATTCCAAGACAGGGTTTGCCCGTCCGGGTCGACAATCGTCCCGGCAAGCCGATAATAGACCTGAAAGTTCGCATTGTGCACCGACTTATCGGTGATCGCCCGGACCACTTCCGGCGTTCCAGCCGCAGTCTGCAACAAGACCTCGTCTTCTTTGTCTTCTTCGGGCGGAACGACAGTCAATGTCGGCAGCAGCGGCGGGATGGTCGTCGTCGGGGGTTGACTCGTCGCCGGGGGTTGACTCGTCGTCGGCGCCCGATAAACGACCGGCGGCAGGGTCGCAGGCGCCGGCTTTTGAACAGGCACAGGAGCCGTGGTCGGCGGCGGGGATCGCACAGCGAGCGTCGTTGAAGACGCGGACGTCGACGTTGAAACAACAGGCGGGGCGAACCGGACCGCTCTGGCAAGGAACGACGCCATCTGCTCACGGGTCACATAATCGTCACCGCAAAACAACAACGGATCGACCGAACAGCCGGTGGTCACACCCGCAGCGTGCAACGCGTCGATATCGGCGCTGTGAACACCCCCAGGCGACACATCGACGAAACCGGCCGGCTCAGCCGGGTGCAGCTTGAACGCCCTCACCAAGAACGACGCCATCTGCTCACGGGTCACATAATCGTCACCGCAATACAACAACGGCTCAACCGAACAGCCGGTAGTCACACCCGCAACAGCGAGCCGCTCAATGAACGAGCCATAACGATGGTCGCTGCCCACATCACCAAAACGCGGTCCTAACCCGCCCAGGCTAGGGGGGGGGGGGTCGCCGCCGTGCAGGACACGGACAAGCCACACCGCCATATGCTCCCGCGTCAACGGCTCCTGTGGACAGAACCGGCCCTGCCCGCACAGCGTCCCATCGAAAACACCCTGCGAATAAAGAGCACGGACATCCGCGCTGTGAACACCATCAGACACATCAACCAACTCACCGTCAACAGACGCAGCCAACGGCGACACAGCCAACAACGCAGCCAGCACAAAAACCGCCGCCACAGCACACAACACCCTAGAAACCGAAGAAACACCAAGTGCCATAATCCCGACATTCTGCCACAACCCCAGACACACCGCAAGACCACCAACCCAACACACACCCAAAGACGACGCCACCCGCATCACACGCCAACAACCTCACGCGAACCGACACCTAGGCGTCAGCCGTGGACGCTCATTGAGGTTGCGGCTGCCTCTCGGTTGCGGCTGAAGAATCCGATTTCGATGGGCATGCCGGTGTAGCGGCCCTCAACGACGAGCGGATCGCGGTCGTGGTCGAGACCCCCTTCGACCGCGGTGATCAGTTCGGCCATTATGTGTCCGGCGACAGGTCCGTTCTTGTACTGGTTGCCGCTGGTGCCGATGGCGACATAGAACCCGTCGAGGTCGGTGCGGTCATAGATCGGCACCCAGTCGTCGCTGACGTCGTACAGGTCGACGACTCCCTTCTTCTGGTGGGGGATCCCGAGGCCGGGGATCCGCCGGCCGGCTCGGAGCACCTGGGCCTCCCATTGACTGTCGCTTATCCGGTTGTCGTAGTTGTCGGGGTCGACCCACTGTTGAGTGTCGCAGGCCGGGTCGCCGCTGCCTATCAGTATGTGATTGCCGACCTCGGGCCGGTAGTAGACCCCGGTGTCGTCGTCGGCGGCCGCGGCACCCTGCTTCTCGTAGTCGAAACCCTCCGGCGCGGGCACGTGATGCACCTCGTGACGCAGAGCCCGGGTCTTGATCTTCATCGAGTCGTAGACCCCGGCCATCTGGTTGATCACATAGGAGTGCGGCCCGGCGACGTTCACGACCACCGGCGCGGTGATCGTGGTGCCGTCGTCGAGGGCGATACCTGTGACCCGCTTAGGCGATCGCAGGATGTCGATGACCTGTGAGTTGAATCTGAAACCGGCGCCGCAAGCCTCCGCGGCGCGCTGCAGGTTGTGGACCGACAGCTGGGGGTCGTTCACGTACCCGGCCTCCGGCGAGTGGATCGCTCCGTTGAGCCGTCCTACGGGTTCCTCCCAGAATTCATCGTCCGATGGCCGTTTGGGCGGGCCGTAGGCTCGGTGGTCGAATATCGGCAGATGCCGGGAGAGGTCGTCGAGAGTCCAGTCCTGGAACGGAATGCCGAGTTCCTGCCACAGGGCGCGCACCCGTTGCGGGTGGTCGGTGTCGTCGGTGAGGAGCACGACTTGCCCGCACTGGCGGTACTCGATCAGGCCCAGTTCATCGGTCACACCGATGTGGTCGCGCCAGTTGAGCCAGTAGTGGAGGCCTTCCCAAGCCAGGATGACTCCGGGTTTGGTGGAGTAGCTGAACCGCACGATCGCACAGGAGTTCAGGGTCGATCCCGCACCGGCCGCGGCGGCCTTGTCGACGCACAGCACCCGCAGGCCACGCCGTGCGAGTTCGAGGGTTGTGGCTGCGCCGATTATGCCGGCGCCGATGACCACAGCGTCGTATCTGTCGCTGTAGTCGGTGTCGCCGGAGCCGAGCGGACCATCCGGGTTGGAGTTCGGATTCATCCCCGGGATCATACCGATGAAGCCGTTTATGTGAGCACTGAAGCAGGATCGCCAGGTATGTCATGCAACGGTGCCGAGACCTAGTTCTCGGGAGATCACTAAGCGCTGGATCTCGCTGGTGCCTTCGCCGATCTCAAGGATCTTGGCGTCGCGGTAGAAGCGGGCGACTGGAGTCTCGTCGATGAAGCCGTAACCGCCGAAGATCTGGGTGGCTTCCCTGGTAGCGGCCACCGCGGCTTCGGTGGCGTACAGTTTGGCGATGGCGGCCTCCTTTTTGAACGGCCGGCCGGCGTCTTTGAGAGCGGCCGCGGTATAGGTCATGTGGCGGGCGGTTTCGACGGCTACTGCCATGTCGGCGCATTTGAACGCCACGGCCTGGTAACTGCCGATGCTCTTGCCGAAAGCTTGGCGAACCTTTGCGTAGGCGGTGCATTCGTCCAAGCACGCTTGGATGAGCCCTACGGCCAGCGCGGCGATGGCAATGCGTCCGTCGTCAAGTGAGGCTAGGAACTGATGGAAGCCCTGCCCTGCACGCCCAAGAAGATTCGATTCGGGTACTCGGCAGTTGTCGAAGACGAGGCCGTGGGTGTCAGAAGCGTGCCAGCCCATCTTTCGGTACGGAGGTTCC
This sequence comes from Acidimicrobiales bacterium, assembly GCA_965116485.1. Taxonomy (GTDB): domain Bacteria; phylum Actinomycetota; class Acidimicrobiia; order Acidimicrobiales; family Aldehydirespiratoraceae; genus VXYK01. The sequence goes on along the minus strand of OZ220692.1, from coordinate 189,858 downwards.
ACGATGAACCCCGGAGTCCCCGTGGGCACGATGATCGAGGACACGCCATCATCGGTGAGCGCGGTCACCGTCACAAGGCTGGTGATGTCGGTTCCAGAATTGGTGATAAAGGTCTTGGCACCGTCGATAACCCACTGGAGCGCGGTACCCGAGGAGTCCAGAGCGGCTCGTGTTTTGGTGGCGCCGGCATCGGAGCCACCGTCAGGTTCAGTCAGGCCGAAGCCTGCCAACGCCCGACCGGACACCAGATCAGGTAGGTATGCGTCCTTCTGGTCGGGCGAGCCGAACTCCGCGATCGGCTTGGCGCCAAGACAGACACCGGCCTCCAATGTGATGCCCATTGACTGGTCTGTTCGGCCGATTTCTTCAATGGCGATGCACAGTGTGGTGAAGTCGGCATCGCTGCCTCCGTACTCCTCGGCGAAGATCAGCCCGAAAAGACCCAGGTCACCCATCGCTTTGACTGTCTCAGTCGGGAAGATGTGGTCGCGGTCCCAGGTCTCGGCATGGGGAGCGATCTCAGAGGTCGCAAAGTCGCGCAGCACGGCGCGGAAGTCGAGTTGTTCCTGAGTCAGCTTCACGGCTCTACGCGCTCTGCACTTCGGCGATTTCCTCAAGGCCCAACTCGGCTATCGAGGTCTCGCGCATCTTGAACTTCTGGATCTTTCCGGTGATGGTCATCGGAAACGAGTCGGTGAACTTGACGTAGCGGGGGACCTTGTAGTGGGCGATGGTCCCACGACAGAAGTCCTTGATGTCCGCGGCGGTCGTATCTGCACCGTCTCGCAGTTGGATCCAGGCCATGATCTCCTCGCCGTATCGCGCATCTGGTACGCCTATCACTTGAACCTCCACGATGTCCGGGTGGGAGTAGAGGAACTCCTCGACCTCACGTGGGTACACGTTCTCGCCGCCCCGGATGATCATGTCCTTGATGCGGCCGACGATGTTCACGTAGCCCTCGTCGTCCATCACCGCGAGATCGCCGGTGTGCATCCAGCCTTCTGAGTCGATCGCCTCCGTTGTGCGGGCCTCGTCGTTCCAATATCCGAGCATCACCGAGTAGCCCCTGGTCCGGAACTCGCCGCCGGTGCCGCGGGGAACGACCTCGCCGCTCTCGGGATCCACGATCTTGACTTCGACGTGGGGATGGACCCGGCCCACTGTGGTCACTCGTTTCTCGAGGGGATCGTCAGCGGAGGTCTGGGTCGATACGGGCGAAGTCTCGGTCATTCCGTAGGCGATTGTGACCTCGCTCATGTTCATGCGTTCAACAACTTGGTGCATCACCTCGATCGGGCACGGAGAGCCGGCCATGATCCCGGTACGCAGCGATGACAGGTCGTAGCCGGCCAAGTCGGGTTCGCCGAGTTCGGCGATGAACATTGTGGGGACTCCGTAGAGGCTGGTGCAGCGCTCATCGGCACAGGCTTGCAGTGTGGCCGCAGCGTCGAATCCCGCAGCAGGTATCACCATTGCAGAGCCGTGGGTGGTGCACGCCAGGTTTCCCAGAACCATCCCGAAGCAGTGGTAGAACGGCACAGGGATGCACACGCGGTCGGCCTCGGTGTATTTGCAGGCCTCACCGATGAAGTAACCGTTGTTCAAGATGTTGCGATGGCTCAGGGTGGCACCCTTGGGAAAACCAGTGGTGCCGCTGGTGTATTGGATGTTGATGGCGTCGCCGCTTGCCAGTTGGTCGGTGCGCTGATCCAACTGCGCCATTGAAACTCCAGCGGAAGCCTCCAGTAGATCGTTCCAGTCCGAAGTGTGGATGTAGATCACTCGGTTCGTGGACACTCGATCCCACACCTCTTCAATCATCGAGCGGTAGTCGCTGGTCAAGAAGGACTCGACGGCCACCAGCACGGAGGTTCCCGACTGGTTGAGCACATACTCCAGTTCCGAGGACCGGTACGCCGGGTTGATTGTCACCAGGATCGCGCCGATGCGGGCTGTGGCGTACTGCACCAGCACCCACTCGGCGTGGTTCGGGCTCCAGATCCCCACCCGGTCGCCTTTGGCCACGCCGATGCCCATCAGCCCGCGGGCCACCCGGTCGACCTCTTGGGCGAACTGGGCGTAGCTCAGACGCACCCCTTGCTCCACCGACACCAACGCGTCGCTGTCGGCGTACTGGGCGACGGTACGGGCCAGATTCTGAGGGATCGTCTCCTCCAGCAGCGGCACCGTGGTCGGCCCTGATTCTGATGACGGCTTCATGGTGTGCTCCTCCATTGTCTGTGTCTCGTGTGTCGGGTTTCTAAGGGGATGGTGATCATCGATCGGGGGTCGGGTCAGCTTGGTTCTGGTCGGTCTAGAGAGCCAAATACTTCTTCTGGAGTTCGCGGTCGCCGCGTAGTTCCGCGGTTGTGACTTCGGCGATGATTTCACCCTTCTCCAAGATGAGGGAGCGTTGGGCGATGCGGACCGCGAAGTCCAGGTTCTGTTCCACTGCGAGTACCGCTATGCCGCGTTCGGCGTTGATTCTGCCGATCACCTCGGCGATCTCATCGAGGATCGAGGGTTGGATGCCCTCTGACGGCTCATCCAACAGGAGCAGGCGAGGCTCGGTTACCAGCGCTCTGGCCAGTGCCAAGAGCTGTTGCTGGCCTCCTGAGAGGCTTCCACCTCGGACGTTCTTGCGTTGCGCGAGCGTGGGGAACTCCTCGAGGATTCTGTCGACGGCGTGGCCCCCGAAGTCTCGGCGGGCCGCAGTCCCTACCCGGAGGTTCTCCAACACGGTCAACTTGGGGAAGATGTCGCGCCCCTGCGGCACGTGCGAGATCCCGAACCGCGCCCGTTCGTGTGCTTTGAGCGGAATCAGGTCGATACCGTCGAACTGAATTGATCCGTCAGTGATGGCGATTGCTCCTGTAATGGCCCGCATCAAGGTCGTCTTGCCGACTCCATTGCGGCCAAGTACCGCGGCACACTCTGACGGTGCCAGCTTGAGGTCGATGCCGTGCAGCACCGGCGTGGCACCGTAACCGGCCCTTAGTCCCTGAAGCGTCAGCATTCAGCCGTGCCTTCGCTCGCGTCGTCGTCTGCTGGGCTGCCGTTGCCGTGGTGCGCGCCCAGATAGATGTCGATCAAACGGTCGTCGCCGGACAGTTCCTCGAACGTCCCCTGCGTGAACAATGAGCCCATGTGCAACACGGTGACCGGGGCGTCCAGTTGGCGCACGAAGTTCATGTCGTGCTCCACCACGATGACTGACGCTCTCTCGCCCAGTTCCCTTACGAGGTCGGCGGTGCGTTCCGTTTCCTCCCGGGTCATGCCCGCGGTGGGTTCGTCCAACAGCACGACGGAGGGATCCGTCGACACCACCATGCCGATTTCAAGCCACTGCTTGTTCCCGTGCGAGAGAGTCCCAGCGACCTTCTCGGCTACGCCGCGCAGACCTAGCCACTCCAGCAGGCCCTCGGTTCGCCGATCAGCCTCCTCGCTGTTGCGCGGCATGGCATAGCAGGCAAGCCACAGGTTCTCCCTCACCGTGAGCGACTCGTAGATCGAGGCGACTTGCAGCTTGGTGCCCACACCCCCGCGAGCACGCAGGAACGGTTCCCGTTTGGTTAGGTCTTGGCCGTCGAGCATCACCGCTCCCGCGGTCGGTTTCTGGCGGCCGGACAGCAGGTCGAGCAGCGTGCTTTTGCCGGCACCGTTCGGACCGATCAGACACGAGACCCCACGAGGGAACTCCAGAGTCACTGCGTCCACGGCAGCCAGCCCGCCGAATCGCTTCGTTACTGCCGCGGTTGCGATCAAACGAGTCTGCTGCTGTGCGGTTTCTTCAGTTGGGGTTGCCAGGTACGGCCCGGGCTTGTAATCGACGGTTGCTCCAGCGTCTGCGCTGGGCCGTTGCCTCAGCAAGATGCGGTTACGCGCCCGCTCACTGCGCCTTGAAAGGTTGGTGACGATGCCTCCGGGCAGTAGCAGCACGATCAGCACGAGGATCACACCGAGCACTATTGGTTCGTTGTCGCCGCCGGCACCGCCGAACAACGAGGAGAATCCCTTGACCACCAGCACTCCCACGAACGCCCCAGAGACGCTGCTGCGGCCTCCTACGAGCACCCAGATCACCACCAGAGCAGCGGGTGTGAGAGAGAAGACCGGCGGACTCATGAACCTTCCCCAAGCTGCGAAGAGGGCGCCTGCGAACGCCGCGACCGCGCCGCCGATCGTGAACACTGCAAGCTTGTGCCAGCGCACGTCATAGCCCAGTAGCCCGGTTCGGATCTCGTTGTGCTGGAGTGCGAGGGCGATGCGGCCAAAGGGCCTGCGCGACAGCACACGAATAGCCACTGCGATGAGCAGGCCGGCGGCCACACAGAACAAGAAGAACTGAGTTCTGGTCAGCTCGTGGCTTTCACCCGCCGGAAGACGCCAGGTGATCCGGGGAATGCGGGGCATTCCGTTGTAGCCACCGAAGGGCGCTTCGCCGATGCGGTAGGAGCGGCCCGAAGTCGAGTTCACGAAGGCAAAAAGCACCAGGCTCGTAGCCAGAGTGATAATCGCCACGTACACATCGGTGACGTTCCCGTAGAACATGAAGTATCCCAACAGAGCCGCGAACACCGCACCGACAACAACCGCTGCCAGCAGTGCGGTGAGCGACTCGCCGGTGTTGTCGGCCAGGTTGATTGCCCAGAATCCGTAGGTGTATCCGCCTACGCCGTATATGGCGGCTTGGCCCAGGCTGAAAATCCCGCCGTAACCCCACACGAGTGTCAGCGACAGAGCGAGAATTGCCTGCACGGCCCAGAGCGACCACTCGAAGGCGGTGAACTCTTCCACCCAGTTGCCCAGAGCCGCAGCGGCCGTGAACGCCAGCACCGCGCCGGTGAGATCGCGCGCCACGCTGCCGTTGGTTGACTGCGCGGCGACAGAGTCGGCGAATCGAGCTAGCAGGTCTCTCATTGTTGAGTCCGGGTGCCGGTGAGTCCTTGTGGCAAGAACCGCAGAATCACGATCGCGGCCATGAGAAGCATCCCTTGGCCGATGACGGGGGTGAACCAGTTCGTGCCCACGTTCTCAATGAAGCCGAGAAGCCCGCTGGCTGAAACAGTCCCGGCGACGAACGACGGACCGCCTACGATCACGGTCATGAACGACCGGGCCACGAAGGTCTGACCCATGGTGGGAATCACCCCTACAACGGGCGCGAGGAGTGCTCCTGCGGTTCCCGCTAGGGCCGACCCGAGACCGAAGGTCCACATGTTGACCCGGGACGTGTTTACGCCGAGACCCTCAGCCATAGTTGTCGATTGTGTAGCGGCCCTGGCTAGCAGCCCGTAGCGGGTGTGTCGCATGATGAAGTAGGTCGCTGATACTGCGCCGACGGCTGCGGCCATGAGCACGAAGTTGTACTTCGACATTGAGAACTCGCCGATGGTGAAGTTGCCGACCGGCACCGAGATGCCCTCGGTGACCGACCCGTAGCGGTTCTGCACCACTTGGACCATTATCAGCGACAGTCCCCAGGTGGCCAGCATGGTGTCGGCGAGGCGACCGTAGAGATGCCGGATGATCAGTCGCTCGACGACTATCCCGAACAGGCCGACTACCGCCGTCGCTACCGCCATCGCCAACCAAATGTTGAGGCCGCTGCGTACCCCCGTGAGCGTCGCGAACGCGCCCAACATTATGAACTCGCCGTGCGCGAGGTTGATCACGCCGCGCATCCCGAAGATGACCGCGAGCCCCAGAGACACCAGAGCCAGGATCGAGATCGTTGTGGCCAGGTCGAAGCCGAGGTTGAAGAGTCGGTCGGGAGTCATTGGACTATCCCTTGCTGGCCTGTACGGCCGAAGGATCGGATCGGGATGGCAGCGGGAGGGCGCCGTCGTTGTCGACGCCCTCCCGCAACCCCATGCGCTGCCACCCTGGAGGGTCGACTAGGTGGGAGGTTGGTCGGCACGGAGTTGAATCCCCATGGACTGCCGCTGTTTGTCGTCAGGGAGTGAACTGCTCATTGGTGTCGGGGTCGGTTATCAAGTCGCAGCTCTGCTGTTCGAACGACGGCGGGATGTTCTCGAACGTCTCGATCACGTCGAAGCCGTTGCTGTCGTTGGCCCGCGCCAGGCTCACCGGCTGAACAAGATGATGTGACGGTCCATCCAGCGTGACCGGTCCCTTGGGGCTGTCGAAGCTGACGGTCCCGGTCTCGAGTTCGGCGATCACCGCATCGCGGTCGAGGGTACCGGCACGATTGACCGCGTCAGCCCACAAATGCCAGCCTTCCCAAACGTACACCGCTAGGTCAGTGATATACGGGTAGTCGTCGCCGAAAGCGGCATGCCAGGCCGCTGTGAACTCAGCATTGGCAGGATTGTCGAGTTCCTGGAAGTAGGGGTAGGCCACGATGATGCCCTCCGATGATGCCGCGTCGAGGGCCACCTGCTCACTGCCCAACCCGAACGATGTGGACACGACCGGGATCTCGGCACCGGTGGCCGCGTACTGGCTGTAGAACGACATGTGCGCGCCCCCGACCAGCACGGACACAACCACATCGGGATCGGCGCTCTGCACCTCGGAGATGGTTGTGCCGAACTCGGCCACGTCGAGCGGGAAGAAGTCCTCGCCGACAACTTCGCCGCCTGCTTGTGCAGCGTAGTGGCGGACCCAGTCGGCAGAGATTTGGCCGTAGTTGTAGTCGGCGGCGAGGACATAGAGCCGCGGCCCGTAGTTCTCGACGGCCCATGGAATCAGCACCTGGAGTTGTTGGGTGGGGACCACGCCGGTCACGAAGGTGTTTCGGTCGCAGACACCGCCTTCGTAGAGCACGTTGTAGAAGTACAACAGTTCGGCTTCGCCGAACGTCGGCCGGATCGCCTCGCGTGACGCGCTGGTGATCCCTGCATGAACCACGGCGAGGTCCTCAGCCACCAATTGGTCGGCACCCGCTATGTACTCGTTCTGGTCCGACTTGGAGTCAAGCGCCACCAGTTCCAACTGGCGTCCGAGAACTCCGCCGGAGGCGTTGATGTTGGCGATGGCGAGTCGGGTGGCGTCGGCCATCGGCGTGCCGTAGATGTTGAGCGGGCCGGTCTCGTCGAGAAGGCTTCCCACTCGGATCGGTTCGCTGGTCTCGGGCGCGGCTTCGCTGGTATCGGGAGTCTCTTCGGTTTCGTCGCTCGGCGCAGCGTCTGAATCGGGTGTGTCATCTGACTCTGACGGGGCACTCTCCTGTTCAGGAGTCCCGGCAGTCGCCGGCTCGTCGGCATCATCACCGCAGCTCGCGGCGAGCAGCACAAGCGTAAGTGTGGCAGCGACTAGCCTCGTCCAGGTTAGGCGCGTTAGGCGGTGGGTGGAAGTCCTTGGTGGACTCATGGGCGTTTCCCCCTTCGTTGGACCCTCGGGCGCCGACTCTCGACGCCTCGGGCGGCGACCCGCAGCCTGCGAAGAGTTTGCGAAGTCGCCCTGCGCTCAGAGTTAGTTCCGGCCGACTGCCGTCGGACACACGCGAATGCAGGGTCGGGTTCGAACTACCCGCGAATGCAGGTCCAACGTCGAGCACGATGAAGGCGGTGTCGACCTGACAGCAGCCCTGGCTCGACGGCTAAAGCAGTCTCAGATCGCGCGCTCTCGCCAATGCCTCGATCCGGTTTCGAGCATGCAACTTGGTCAGCAGCGACTGCGTGTAGCTGCGCACGGTGTTCTCGGCTAGGAAGAGTTCAGCCGCGATTTCCTTGCTCGTGCGGCCGAGCGCGATCACGCACAACACTTCGTATTCCCGCTGTGTCAACGACTCGTACATGCCTCCGTCCTCTCCCAAACGCATGGCACGGGCTCGCGGGTCTTCTACGAGGGAGGGGTCGACGTAGAGTTCGCCGGCCAGCACCCTCCTCAGTGCCTCCACGAGGTTGCTGGCGTCTTTCAGCACGATCCCCACTGCACCCGCGTTGAGGCAGGCGCGCAGTGGTTCGCGGTCGTCGAACGCGGTGTGAATCACCACCCGGGAACTCCCCGATACCTCTTGGAGAGACCGGCAGAGGTGCGGTGCGAAGTTGTCGCCGAGTTTGAGGTCAAGCACCACCACATCAGGCTCTAGGCGCCTAGCCAGGGTCACCCCTTCGTCACCGGTGGTAGCGTCGCCGACGAGCGTGAAGTCCGACTCGGCTGCCAGTAGCTGGCGGACACCGTCGATGACCACGGGGTGATCGTCGATCACCAGAACGGATGCCGCAGAGGAGAGTCCTTGCTCAGGCGTCGTCTTGTACATTGGCGGCTTGGCCTGAGCCCGCGGGAAAGTTCTTGGCTCGAGCGTTCATGGCGTTTCGTCGATGGGCAGCGTGATACGGACCGTGGTGCCTCCATCCTCACCGGGTCTCACCTCTAGATCACCGCCCTGACGTTGTGTCTGGCGAAGTATTGAGGCCAGCCCCCAGTGCCGGTCACCGCGAGGAACCACCGCCAACTCAAAGTCGTCCGGCAACCCGCAGCCGTCGTCCTGGATGACCAGCGACACCTGCGATGTCCCGAAGTGCAGCGTTGCAACTACCAGCGACGCGTCCGCGTGCCGTTCGATATTGAACAGGGCTTGACGAGCGGCCCCTAGCAACGCCGCCTCGGCGCGCGGCGGCAGTGGTCGGGCGACACCACGCACGACGAAGTGAGTTGCGACGCCTGAGCGGGCGGTCAGGTCGTCGATCTCTCGCTGCAATGCCGTGGCCGCAGCTTCGTCAGACGATGCGGGTCCAAGGACTTTGAACGCTTGACGCATCCGCTGGGCAGCCTCCTGGGCTTGGTGTTCGATGCGCTCCGCGACCGCCGCCAGGTTCTGGTCCCCGCCGTCGCGCAGGCGCTGCGCTGCACAACTGATGGAAAACAGCAACTGCCCCACGTCGTCGTGAAGATCGCCGGCGATGCGTTGACGTTCTGCGTCGACTCGGTGCCGGATGGTAGCGGACGCATGAATCGACGCGGCCATCATCGGTGCGACGTCTCGGGCAGCCCTCTCAAGCACGAGCTTGGCCCTGTCACCGATCGAGCCGATTGAGCGCAACCCTCCGTACAGGAGGCCGACCATCTCGTTCTCATGCTCTACGGGTACGGCCACCATTCCACCGAGACCCTCGGCGCTGACCACATCGATGAAGTGGTTGGTTATGCGCGGGTCGTCAAGGTAGCTCTGGACCTCCACAGGGCGACGCTCCACCATCACGCGACCGCCGAGTCCCTTGCCCGTTGACACCTGTACCTGGCGGAAGTGTTCAGTTCGCGCCCCGTGAACGCCTCTCATCGCAAAGTCCGATGAACCCTCTCGGACGGCCACCGAGACGAGCGGAAGCCCGAGCATGCGGTACAGGTCCAGCGCGGTCCGCTGGGCGAGAGCGGCCGGGTCCAAGAACCCGACCAGGGTCTGGCTCAGGTCAGCCAGCCGCTCCAGGTCGTCGGTGTCGACGAGTTCGATGACACTTTCAAATTGGCGACCCGCTCCTATGTCAGCCATGGTCTGGCCACCTTCCGAGATCAACGGCGTAACGCCTAGTCAAGCACGGATCTGTGAAACGGTCCCGGTCTCGGACCTAACCGTGGATCCGTGCTTTTGCGATGGGGGACTGTGCGAACTCTCCGACCAGATTCTCGTAGGTCCGTCCAACCCGAAGAACGGTGGACTCGTCCCACTGCCTTCCGACAATGCTCATTCCCACGGGCATTCCCCCGCCGTTGGCCACCGGGACCGTCAGGTCGGGATTGCCTGTCACGTTGGAGACAGCGGTGTTGGGAATCATCTCAAGGGCACGGGCTACGTACTCGTCGACGGGGGCATCCGACGATGGAATCTCCTTGGCCGGAAAGGGCAGGGTCGGGTAGCACAGCACATCATGGTCGGCCAAGGCCGCGTCAACGGCCGTGTTTATCTGGAACCGTACATTCGCGGCCCGAGCGTAGCTTCCCCCGCCGGTATGGCCGAAGACGTGCTCTGCGCAGAGCACGACGAACTTCAACGTTTGAGAAGCCGTATATGCGTTGGTGCGCCAACCCCGCATGGTCTGCTCCATGAGTTCGGGATCGAATAGACCCGGGTAGTTCATGCCGTAGCCGTTGCCGCGGATCATCTGCCACATGGCACCATCGGTAGCGATCACGTTCCAGACATGCACTGCCTGTCGGTGCTCGGGGATCGAGATCGTTTCGACCACAGCACCTGCGTCGGCTAGCAGGTTGGCGGCTCTCTCGACCAAGGAGTCGGAGGCCGGGTCGCTGAGTCCATCGAAATCGAACCCTTCGGCGACGACACCGACTCTAAGACCCTCAATGCCGTCGTCCAGCCCGGCGGTGTAGTCGATCCCCGAAGGAGCTTGGGCCTGACGAGGGTCGTTTCCGTCAGGACCGGCGATCACGGTCAGTAACGTGGCCAGATCGGCCATATTCCGGGCCACCGGTCCGAGATGGTCGATAGTCCACTCAATCGGGTAGGCCCCTGTGTAGGGAACGAGCCCGAACGTCGCCTTCAAACCGGCGTCGCCACACCAAGCCGACGGCATGCGGATCGACCCGCCTTGGTCGCCCGCGATGGCCATGTCTACCTCACCGGCCGCCACTAGGGCACCGCTACCACCTGAGGAACCTCCCGCGGTGCGGCTGGTGTTCCAAGGGTTGCGGATCGGGCCGGTAGCGCACGTGTGGCTGGCACCGGAGAAGCAGAGATCCTCGCACGCCGACTTGCCCAGGATCCTTCCGCCGGCTTCGAGAATACGGGTCACCACTGTCGCGTCGCGCAGAGGAGCATATCCCTCCACAATGCGAGACCCGTTCATCATCGGAACCCCAGCCACCGTGACGTTGTCCTTGATGGCGAACGTGCGGCCAGCCAACGGACCAGAGTCGGACTCCTGGATGTCACAGCGCTGATACCAGGCACCGAGTTCGTTGTCGGCGTCGTCGGGGCGGTAGCTCGACCGCTCGGGCGCAGACGGCTTGGAGGCGTCATACATGGCGTCCACCTCGTGGTAGGAGCCTAGAGCCCCTTCAACGAGCGCCTTGAAGATCGCCAAGTCGCCGTCACCGATATCCAGCCGCCACTGCTGTGAAATAGCCTGAAGATCGTCGAGTTCAGGCGCAGGAATCCGCATCGTCATCTCCTTTGTTGCCGGCTGAGGTGAGCCGCACAATGTCGACCAGTGTCGCCGCGGGCAACAATAGGCGCTGCTCGCTGGGCCTTTGACCTGCAAATGCAGGTATCTACAGAGTTCGCTTCGGTACCAGAGCGGACGTGTTCGCGGAGATGGTGCTTGGCTAGGTGGGGTATCGTTCTCAAACCCGGCGTTCGGGGCTGAGGGGGTGCTGCCATCGAAGTCCTGGGAATCGGCTGAAGTCGGAGTCGGTCGTCACGAACGTGCATCCGTGTTCGACTGCTACAGCGGCATGTTGGGCGTCGGCCACGAGCTTTCCTGTGGCACCCGACTGGTGACACATCGTCTCGAAAATGTCAAGATGGTCGGGACCAGGACCAACGATGCGAGCGTTCGGGCGGTCTGTGAGCGCGGAGACGAAGGCGAACGACTGATCCAAAGTGGACGGCGGTTTGAAGATCCTGGGGTTGGTCACGATGCGGACGAAACCGGACAGCACGAGGACGGAGAGCGCAAACGGCTCTGGTCCTGTCGCTAGTCGAGTGATCCAGTCCGCGTACTCGTCGTGTTCAGGAATCGAGTCCTCGACATGTGCATAGATAAGGACGCTTACGTCGGGAAGCAACATCGTGGTTAACGGTTCGCGCTTCCGAAACGGGACTGGTCTTCGTGCGTGTCGAGGGCTCTTGGCTGGTCTAGGTCAATCCCTTCGGAGGTTTGTGCGCTCCGAACGGTGACCAGGTGGAAAGGAGGTTGTTCGGCGGGTTCGCGACGTTTGAGAGCGTCGTCGAGAACCGACGCTATGAACGCGCTCATACTGATCCCCTGAGCGTCTGCTTCTCGACGCACTTGCTTTGCGAGTCGTTCATTGAGTGAGATTGTAGTTCTCATGATGCACAACATAACATATGTACATCAGTGCATCACCTACGTGACACGGGTGTTCAGGATTTGCGTGACGGCGCAGCGTGCGCTGCTGCGGATCAGGTGTGGACTGTGAAGGCTTGGCGGCGGTTGCGGCCGAACCGGTAGATGAAATAGTCACGATCGAACGAGATCGCGTTGTGGATGCCGAGGCGCTGCATGATCGACCAGTTTGTGCGATCGACGATTGAGAACTCTTGGTCGGTGAATGCGTCGTGAATCTGCGAAGCGATCTCGAGGTCAGCGATCGTGGCGAGTTCCACGCGCGCCCCGCCTGAGCGGACTGTCGTGATGAGTGTCTCGGCGATGTCGACTCCGAGACGATTCGCGGCCAGGAACCAGGTCTCGACGAGCACATGGTCGCTCGTCACTAGATTCCCGGAGAACTCGCTGAGACGTTCGACGGCGCGGCTGTGGTGAGTATCGCCAAGGTCCGCTGCTGCGTACCATGCAGACGTGTCGACGAAGACGCTCACCTCTGTGCGTTTCGAAGAGAAGCGATCGCTTCAGCCGTGGCTGCCTTGCGATCGACGGCGATGTTGCTGCCGCCGGAATCGCCGATTCCGAATATGGCGGTGATGTCGGAGCTCGGAGCCGTTTGAGCGAGGTCTTGTTCGACGAGTCGACGGATGTACTCGGCCATGCTGATACCCAAATCACCGGCCTTGCGTTTGGCGAGTGCGTGCTGCTCGGACTCAAGGGAGATTTGTGTACGCATGATGCTACATCATACCAGCACTAACCTAGAAGTCGCGCCGCTTGTGACCCCAGAACTGCGCTTCCCACCGCTTCCGTAAGTGTGATGGCATTGCTCCTCTAAGCAACGGTTAGTCGATAACCGTTGCTTACGCGCAGGATACGTCTCACTCCTAATCCTTGGATGTCTCTCTAGATCCTTGGACAACTAGTCTGGCTCTTCGCGTTTGAGGTCGGAGTCGGGGTTGTGGGGTGTTGGCGGTTGGTTGGGCGGGATCCTCCAGAATCGGGGTCGTAAACCCAACCCGAGACCGGAGGATCGGTGTGGTGTGTGACCCTATACGTAGTGAGCGCCCCGTGAACGAGTGGCAGTGTAGCATAACAATGCTATATTTATGCTATGCCACGGACGAGGATCAGCACCACGGTGAGTGATGTCTTGTTGGATCAGGTTCGCTCCGCTCTGCCCGATCTCAACGACGCCGCTCTTTTGGATCGTGCTCTTTCGGCTTTGTATTCCGAGCATCGGGCTGCTGAGGTCGATCGGTCATACAGTGTCTTCGACGAGGTCCCGCTCAACACCGAAGACGAATGGGGGAACATCGCGAACTTCCTAGAAGCAGCGGAGGGATCGTGAGCGGGCTACCCCAGCGGGGCGAGATCTGGTGGTGCGAAGTTCCTGACAAACACCGCCGACCGGTAGCTGTATTGTCCCGTAACGCCGCGATCTCAGCTCTCCACAGAGTGGTAGTCGCACCGTGCAGCACCATCGACCGGAACCTCGTCACAGAGGTCCGTCTTGAGCCCGAAGAAGATCCGGTACGCAGTGCCTGCGTGATCCAGTTGGATGCCACGTTCAATATTTCTGCGGCCAACCTCACCTCCCGGCTCGGTCGTCTCAGCGGCGGACGAATGCAGCAAGTCTGTGAAGCGCTGGCCATTGCCGTAGATTGCCGCTAGGTGCGCCGGAGCGGACCTCCCCGCAGCCCGAACGCTCCCGCGGCCACCAGCTTTCTTATTCGCTTCCGAAACGGGACTGGTCTTCGTGCGTGTCGAGGGCTCTTGGCTGGTCTAGGTCAATCCCGTCGACGGTTTTTTGCTCCGAACGACAACTGCCGATGCCAGGTCTTCGAGTCGCTGGATGCAAGCTGTCCTACGAGCAGCATGGGATTGGTGGAGGGTGCTCTTGTTGCCGATGTGGATGTTCACGCGACGTCTCGGAAATATGACGGGTCGTCGCCCGTCGAGTGGAGGCAAGGGGTCAAGCACGACTTGGCAGCTGTCATGGAGCTTCGCACTGGTGAGCGCGGCAATCTCCACAACGCGATGGGCGAGGTCGTCGAGGTCGAAGACGACTGGGTGTACCCACTCCTCAAGGGCTCTGATGTGAACGCGGGGCAGGATTCAGAACGTTACGTGATCGTGACTCAGCGGTCGTTAGCAGATGAGACTAGGAGCCTCCGATACGCGGCCCCCAGGCTTTGGAATTACTTGCAGACCCACGCGGAAGGGTTCACCGCCCGCAAGTCGTCGATCTACCGAAACCGAGCAGCCTTCTCAATGTTCGGGATCGGACCCTACACATTCGCGCCATGGAAGGTCGCAGTCTCGGGCCTCCACAAGGCCCCTAGGTTTAGGCTTGTAGGTCCAAGCGAGGGACGCCCCGTTCTTTTCGACGACACGTCGTACTTCCTGCCGTGCGAATCAGCAGCTGAGGCAGCCATTTTCCTTGGTGCGCTGACGAGTGATGCCGCAACCCTCCTCCTTAAGTCGTTGTTGTTCGCTGATGCCAAGAGACCGGTGACGAAGAAACTGCTCCAGCGGATCGACCTTGATGCGATTCTTCGCCACGACCGTGCCGGAGTCGAGAAGGACGCGCTAGCCGCTCTCGAAGAGGCCGGTCAGCATCTGAGCGCAACGGCGGTCGCCCGAGCAGCCGACAATCTCTTGGAGCAGTGGAAAGAGGATCAGGATGCGCCGGCGCTCTTCGATGTCGACGATCTTGCTGCTCTGGAGCCCGTTGGCGCCCTCTGACCGAAGCGTGAAACAACCTGCTCTTGGATTTCGTCGAATTGCAAGCGACTGGCGGGTGGAAACGCAGGTCGGGCGGACGATGAAGAGTGGCGGAGGTGGACGGGAATCGAACCCGCCGGACAGGGATCACCCATCCCACCCGCTTTGAAGGCGGGGGAGCCCACCAGGCGCTCGGACACCTCCAAGAGGAAAACTACCGGCAAATCAGCGGCGCTCGACGGTGTGAGAAGCTCGGAGCGTCGATACCGTCATCGGAATGTCTAAGAACCGTCTGCTTCTGGGTGTCGTCCTGATCGTGCTGCTGGTGCTGCTGGGCCGAAAGGTCAAGGACGTCTGAGGCCCTGCCACTGAAAAAGCGCCACTGATATCAGTGCATCTGGTGGGTTGACATTGCAATCTGTCCCGCTAGGGTGTGACATACAACTTCCCCCATCAAGAATCGAGATCCGGGAGTTGTCGTGTTCATTGTCTGCTGGTCACCCAAAGGTGGATCAGGTACATCGGTCGTAGCCAGCGCGCTGGCGCTCAACCTTGCTTCATCGGGCCGTGAGACCCTGCTGGTCGACACGGTCGGCGATCTCGGCATGGTCCTGGGACTGCCGCCGGGCGACGGCGACGGCTTGTCCGACTGGCTGCTGGCACCGTCGGATGTGTCGGCCGACGCGCTGTCGCTGCTCGAGGTGCCTGCCGCAGAGCGGTTGCAACTCCTTGGCGCAGGAAACGCGATGCAGGCGGAAATCAATCCCGAGCGGACCGTGCTGGCCGCGGAGCTCCTCTCGCGTTCAGCGCGCTGGGTTGTGGTGGATGCGGGCAGTGCCGGCACACCGGAGCCTTGGCTGGTGCAGGGAGCACGCTCGGTGATGGTGCTGCGGGCCTGCTACCTCGGGATTCAGGCTGCCCTCGCGAGGCGGTTGGCCACGGGAACATCAATCGTGGTCGTCGAAGAGCCTGGTAGAGCCCTCCGTCTCGCTGACGTGACAGCAGTCTTCACCGGGCACAGCGTTGTTTCGGTGCCTTGGGATCCGGCGGTTTCACGCGCCGTCGATTCCGGCCTGCTCGCGCACCGGATGCCGCGTTCGCTCAACCGCCTCAGCGAGGTGCTCGATGGCTGAGGCGCCACTGCTCGACCTCGCTGAAGTTGTTCACGGCGACCTGCTGGACCAGGGCGGCGGCCCCACGGAGATCTTCAGCGCGATTGCTCGTCATGCGCCCCTGTTGGGGGCTCGAGAAAGAGAGTCGCTGCATCGTCAGGTCACCGCCCGGTTGGCTGGACTCGGTTCAATCGAACCGTTGCTGGTCGATCGGGAGATCAGCGAGATCATGATCAACGGACCGGGTGTGGTCTGGCTGGAACGCAACGGGCGGATCGAACCGAGCGGGGTGATGCTCAGCAGCAGTGAACTGGAGTTGCTCGTCGAACGGATCGTGGCGCCCATCGGTCGGATCGTGGATCCCAGGCGACCCTGGGTAGACGGGCGCCTGGCTGACGGCAGCCGGGTCAACATAGTCGCGCCGCCGGTGGCGATCGACGGTCCGTACGTCACGATTCGCCGGTTCGTGCTGCGAGCCGAAGACGTGTCTGATTTCGGGCCGCCCGAAGTCGCTTCGATGCTCTCGGAGCTGGTCACGCGAAGGCGCAGCATCATTGTCAGCGGCGGCACAGGCGCGGGCAAGACCTCGTTGCTCAATGCCCTGGCAGCGCACGTGGCCGCTGAAGCTCGTGTGATCACCGTCGAGGACGCGGCTGAGCTTCGTCTTCAGCATCCCCATGTGGTGCGACTCGAGGCGAGAGCCGCCGGGGTCGAAGGGGTTGGGGCCGTGGAGATCCGCGACCTGTTGCGCAACGCGCTGCGAATGCGCCCGGATCGCATAGTGCTCGGCGAAGTGCGCGGTCCCGAAGCACTCGATCTGATTCAGGCCCTCAACACCGGGCACTCGGGCTGCCTGTCGACGATCCACGCGAACTCCCCGACCGATGCTCTGCGACGATTGTCGTCTTTGGTGATGTCGGCAGGAACCGGCCTGCCCCATGAGGCGATCCGCGCCCAGATCGGTTCTGCGGTCGACGTTGTCGTGCAGGTTGAGCGCACGGCATCAGAAGCTCGGCAGGTGGCTGCTGTTGTTGAGGTGGTCGATGGCGAGACGGTGCGCCCCCTGTGGTGTGGGGTGTGACTGTGGCGCGGGGTGTGACTGTGGCGCGGGGTGTGACTGTGGCGCGGGGTGTGACTGTGGCGCGGGGAGCGGCGGTGAGTCGTGTGGAGCGTCGGAGGCGGCTCGCTGCGATCGGCCAACTTCCGGAGATGCTCGACGTGCTGGCGCGTGAGCTGCGGGCCGGGCGCAACCTCCACGAAGCGATTCAGACGGCTTCTATGCTGCCTTCGCTTCACAGTCTGGGGCTAGACACGCTTGTTGCGCGCTTTGCATCGGGTGAACGACTTGTGGAAGCGCTCGACCGTTGGGCCCGCGCGCTGAACCATCCGGACGGTGATCTGGTGCGGGCAGTTGTGAGCCTGGGGTCGGTCACCGGCGGTGCGTTGGCAGGATCCATGGAACGAGCCGCATTGACTCTGCGAGAGCGGGCGGGGCTGGTCGACGAGGTGAGGGTATTGACCGCACAGACTCGAGCTTCAGCGATGTTGCTGTTCGTGGCGCCCCTCGGCTTTCTGGTTCTGCTGTTGATGCTCGATCCGGCGAGCAGCGCGGCGATGTTCACCACCGGTGTGGGTCAACTCTGCCTGGTGCTTGGGCTGGTGCTTGATGTTGCTGGTTTCGTGTGGATGCGATGGCTCGTGGCGACGGTGACCCGATGAGTGCCTTGTTGGTTGTCAGTTGCTGCGCGCTCAGCGCCGTGTGGTTGCGTCCCTGGCGCACACGGCCCCGACCCCTGGTTGAACCGCGACCCGCAACGCGCCGCGGTTCGCCGCGGTCAACGGGTCGCTCAACTGGCCGTGCGGCGGGCCGGGCAACGGGCCCAACTCGGCAGCGCGCGCTGCTGATCGGAGTGATCCTCGGCATCGTGACGGTCGGGTTGCTGCAGCCGTTGCTGGTTATTCCGCTGCTCTTCGCCTACGCGGTCGTGGTGAGACGCGGTCGGCGCGCGGCCACCGACGAACACGCCGATGTGGTCAGGACCCTGCCTGAGGTCGTGGATCTGCTGTTGGTGGGCGTGGGCGCCGGCCTGACCCCCAGAGAAACGCTGCATCGTTGCCAGACATGGTTGCCCGATCCCTTCGCGAAAGCCGTGGCCGGCGCGCTGTCGAGGGCGTCGTCCGGGGCGACCTTCGCCGACGCATTGGATCGAGCCGTGACACCGTTGGGAGATCGGGTGCGCCCGCTGGTGGCAGCGCTCAATGCCGGTGAACGCGATCACGCGATGCTGGCCCCCAGCCTGCTGCGTGTCAGCGACGAGGCCCGTCGCCAGCGGAGGGTGGCCGCACAGGAGCGAGCGCGGCGTGTGCCGGTCGCGATGCTCGGACCACTCCTGTTGTGCGTTCTCCCGTCATTCGCGCTGCTGACTCTGGCTCCTTTGGTCCTCGGTTCTCTCAGCGATCTGGGAGTGGTCGTGTAGGGCCGGCTCGCGTCGCTTGCCCACAGCCTCGCACTCGCTTGGCCGCGGCAAAGCACTTCCCCGCGGCAAAGCACTTCCCCACAGCAAAGCACTTCCCCCACAGCAAAGAAACAACACGCGAAACAGGAAACAGGAGGAACCCGATGTTGTTCCGTCAATGGGTGGCGATTGAAACAGCCATGTTCACAGCGGCTGTCGAGGCGAGGTCGCGGTTGACCGACGACAGAGGCCAGGCGACAGCCGAATACGCGTTGGTGGTACTCGGCGCGGCCACGGTAGCGATGATGCTGATCGCCTGGGCCACATCCACGGGCAGGATATCGGCCCTGCTCAACAAGGTCGTCAACTCGATAGCAGACCGGGTTTCGTGACGAGGCGCCGCGGCAGTCGCGGGCAGGCGACCGTCGAGTTCGCACTTCTGCTGCCGGTTGCGGTTGTCGCTCTGCTGGTGATCGCGCAGATCGGACTCGTGGTACGGGCCAGGGTCATGCTCACTCACGCAGCGCGCGAGGGGGCCCGGGTTGCGGCGGTCGGCGGATCGGACGCAGAGGTGAAGGCTGCCGTGGTCGATTCCGGTTCGCTGGACCCCGCCCAGTTGACGGTGGGCGTCACCCGCGGCGCTTCGGTGGTCACAGTGCTGGTCGTCTACGTGATGCAGACCGACGTCTCAGTGGTCGGCGCCATGCTCAACGACCCCAAGATGACGTCGGTGGCGACCATGTACCGGGAGTTGTGACCGCGTCCTTGCGGCAGTGCGTGAACTAGCAGTGTGTGAACGAGCAACGCATGAACCGGCAACGCGTGCTGGTCAGATACGGTTTCTGGGGTGCAGTTGACTCGGACATTCCGCGAGGGTCCGTGGTGGGTCACCTCTGTCGCGGGGAGCTTGACGTTGTAGGCGGACCTGAACTGCGCCAACATGTGATGGCCCAGGTGGGTGAAGGCGGTCATCGTCTGGTGCTGGACCTCAGCGGAGTCGACTTCATCGACTCGTTCGGACTCGGGGTGATCGTGGGCGCGCTCAAGCGAACCCGGCTCCTCGATGGCGACCTGCGTGTAGTGGTTCCGACGCCTAGGATTCGTAGAGTTTTTGAAGTGTGCGATCTTGACCGTGTGTTCGAGCTTCATCGATCCGTCCGAGAAGCAGTCGCGGACTGATGACCCAGAGCCGAGATCGCTTCGAGTCGTCCAACCCCGTTGGTTCAGAACCCGCTGGTTCGGACCCCGAAGGCACTTACACCGGCGAGGTTGTCCTCGCCATCCCGGCCCTGACCGAATACGTGTCGTTGGTGCGGTTGGTGGTCTCCAGCGCCGCACAGATCCATCCCTGCATTGAACCGGAACGAATCGAAGACCTCCGCGTAGCGGTGTCCGAGGCCACTACCAACGCCATCCGGTCGCACGAGAGCTCGGGCACCACTGCACAGATCAGGGTCACCTGCAACGTCGCCGAGGATCACATCGAAGTGATCATCCGCGACTATGGCAAAGGGTTCGACCCGGACGCCCTGCCAGACATCCCCGAGCCGGGTTCGCCGGAACGGCTGCTGCATGAATCGGGGATGGGCCTTCGGTTGATGCAGATGCTGGCTGATGAGACAGAGATCTACCCGTCCTCATCGGGCACCTATGTCCGCTTGGTATTCCACGGAACCAAGCGTCATCGCGCCGTGTTGGGCCGATAGCGTCTCGCATTGATATGTCCGACGACCCGTCCCCACAGCTGTCGCCAAGAAAGCGAACCCGGGAGTTCAGATTCGTTGAAGCCCTCGGACGCCCGTTGCGCAAGTTCCTGCGGATCCAGGCGGCGGGCGGCATCCTCTTGCTTGCCGCCACGGTCGGCGCCCTGATCTGGGCCAATTCGGCCTACAGCGACGTCTACCACGAGATTCTCGAAACCCACATCGCGATAGAGATCGGCTCTCACGTTCTTCTGGACCTGCCACTCGAGGCGTGGATCAACGACGCCCTGATGGCGATCTTCTTCTTTGTTGTCGGACTTGAAATCAAGCGGGAGTTCGTGGTCGGGACGCTCAGGGATCCTCGTGCGGCAGCTCTGCCGGCGATCGCCGCTATCGGAGGGATGGTCGTTCCAGCCGGACTCTATTTCTTGTTCAACCCCGGTGGGATGGGTGCAGACGGTTGGGGTATTCCCATGGCCACCGACATCGCGTTCGCCGTCGGTGTGGTGTCCCTGCTCGGCAACCGCGTGCCGAGCGTGATGAAGGTGTTCCTGTTGACCCTTGCCATCGTTGATGACATCGGCGCGATCGCGGTCATTGCGATCTTCTATACGAGCGACCTGTCCATTGACTGGCTGCTCGCCGCGGTCGCCGCCATCTTCGTGGTGATCGGCATGCGCAGGGCCGGGATCGCGTGGACTCCGGCGTATGTGGTCGTGGGGTTCTTCATGTGGTTCGCGGTGCATGAATCGGGGGTTCACGCCACCATCGCCGGAGTGATGCTGGGCCTGCTTGCTCCCGCCCGTCCGTTGAACGAGGTGCAACCCGACGAAGAGCCGGTTCTCAGCGCGTTGCGCGGCGATGCGAACGCAATGGTCGTCCGCCGTGCGAACTTCGAGTTGAAAGACCAGGTTTCGGTCGTTGAACGGCTTGAAGACCTGCTCCATCCGGTGTCGAGTTTCCTGATCATTCCCATCTTTGCTCTGGCCAACGCCGGTATCGAACTGTCGACTGAGACAATCTCCGATGCCGCGACGAGTCCGGTCACGATCGGCATTGCCTTCGGCCTCGTGTTCGGCAAGTTGATCGGGGTCACCCTTGCCACCTGGCTCAGCGTGAAGTCGGGGCTGACCTCGCTGCCTCCGTCGGCCACCTGGACCCATGTCATCGGGTTGGCGGCAACCGCGGGCATCGGTTTCACCGTGTCGTTGTTCATTGCCGGTCTGGCGTTCTCGGATCCGCTGTTGACCGAAGCGAAGATCGGAATCGTCGGTGCGTCCCTGGTCGCCGCGGTGATCGGATCGTCGATTCTATTGCGGGCAAAAGAAATCGAAGAGATCGAGACGGACGACCCGATGTTGGTGGGTACCTCCAGCACCTAGGGTTGCATGGCTGCATTCGAGAGCTACATTGCCCGACACTATTTCTCACGTTTGGATTGACTGTTCCCTGTGACCAACGCCCTAGTAATTGTCGAATCGCCTGCCAAGGCGAAGAAGATCGCGGAGTTTCTCGGCGCGGGTTACACCGTTGAGTCTTCGATCGGGCACATCCGCGACCTTCCGCGCAATGCCGCGGAGGTGCCCAAGGCCTACAAGAACGAGCCTTGGGCGCGCACCGGGATCAATGTCGACGACGGGTTCAAACCGCTTTATGTGGAGAACGCGGACAAGAGAGCGCACATTCGGCTGTTGAAACAGCTGGTCAAGGACAGCGACGAGTTGTATCTGGCGACTGATGAAGACCGGGAGGGCGAAGCGATCGCCTGGCATCTCATCGAGGTGCTCAATCCACAGATACCGGTCAAGCGGATGGTGTTTCACGAGATCACTCCGGCGGCGATAGCGGCGGCGGTCAACTCTCCCAGGGAACTCGACCGCAAAATGGTCGACGCTCAGGAGGCTCGACGCATCCTCGACCGGCTCTACGGGTATGAAGTGTCTCCCGTGCTCTGGAAGAAGGTGCTGCCCCAACTTTCGGCGGGACGGGTTCAGAGCGTGGCGACCCGGATCGTGGTCCAGCGCGAACGCGAGCGGATGGAGTTCCGGGCTGCGACCTACTGGAGCGTGAGCGGTACTTTTGCCGCCGTTTCGGGTGACACACGCGAGTTCTCGGCCTCGCTCGCCTCCATCGACGGAACGAGACCGGCCACCGGTCGAGACTTCGGCGACGACGGCCGTGTTGCCCGCGAAGACGTGACGGTGCTCGACGAATCCGCCGCGTCGAAGCTCGTCGGCGAGTTGGAGGGAGTCGACTACGAGGTCCGGTCCCGTGAGTCCAAGCCGTATCGTCGGCGCCCCGCTCCGCCGTTCATCACCTCGACCTATCAGCAGGAAGCGGGTCGCAAGCTCAAGATGTCGGCCCAGATGGCGATGCGCGCAGCGCAAGGACTGTACGAGAAGGGCTACATCACCTACATGCGAACGGACAGCACGACGCTGTCCGAAACGGCACTGCAAGCGGCCCGTGCCACGATCAAGAACCGTTACGGCAATCAGTATCTGCCGGACTCGCCGAGGCTGTACACCAAGAAGTCGAAGAACGCTCAGGAAGCTCACGAAGCGATCCGGCCCGCCGGCGAATCGTTCCGCTCTCCTGCCGAGGTCGCCGCGGAGGTTCCCAGTTCCGAGGCGCGGGCCTATGAACTGATCTGGAAGCGAACCCTGGCGTCGCAGATGACCGACTGCACCGGCGAGACCGTGCAGCTTCGGCTCGGTGCAACGAGCCGCATGGGCACCGATGTGGTGTTCAGTGCCAGCGGCACCGTGATCTCGCATCGTGGATTTCGTGAGGTCTACGAGGAGACCTCCGACGGGGCCGACAGCGAGAACGAAGAACGGCGCTTGCCTGCGATCGGTGAGGGGGACGGGGTCCGTGCAACCGCTCCGCTAGAGCCTGAGGGGCACGAAACCACCCCACCGGCCCGTTACACCGAAGCGTCGCTGGTCAAACGGCTTGAAGAACTCGGTGTTGGACGTCCTTCCACATATGCGTCGATCATCGGCACGATCCTGGACCGCGGCTACGTCTGGAAGAAGGGCTCGGCGTTGATTCCGTCCTTCACGGCGTTCGCGGTCGTCAACTTGATGGAGAGGCACTTCCCGAACCTGGTCGACTATCGGTTCACCGCCCAGATGGAGGATGATCTCGACAAGATCGCCCGCGGCGCCGAAGAGCCCCAGCCCTGGTTGACACGATTCTACTTCGGCGGAGGCGAAGGCACCGAACCTGGTCTGAAGGAGAAGGTGTCGACTCGCCTGGCCGATATCGACGCACGGTCGATCAACACCGTTCCGTTGGGGATGAGCGACGACGGTCAGCCGATCGTCGTGCGGGTCGGCCGCTACGGACCTTATGTGCAACGCGGTGAAGCCGATGAGAATGGAAGCAGCAACGGCAGCAACACCGCTTCGATCCCCGACGATCTTCCGCCTGACGAGCTCACTCTGGAGAAGGCGCTCGAGTACCTCGAAATGCCCAAAGCGGGACGCGTGCTCGGCACCGATCCAGAGACGGGCATGAACATCTATGCCAAAGCGGGCCGTTTCGGGCCGTACGTGCAGGTCGGTACCAGCGACGAGCAGGAGGAGAAGCCGAAGTCGGCTTCGTTGTTCGCGACGATGACCCTCGAGCGGGTCACGCTGGAGGATGCGCTCCAGCTTCTGTCCTTGCCCCGCACCGTGGGCACCGATCCGGCAGACGGAGAAGTCATATCGGCGCAGAACGGGCGTTACGGACCCTATGTGAGCAAGGGCTCGGAGAGCCGCAGCCTCGACACCGAGGAACAGATCTTCACCATCACCCTCGAGGAGTGTTTGGCGCTGCTTGCCCAACCCAAGCGGCGGCGTGGTCAGGCCCCCAAGCCGCCTCTGCGTGAGATGGGTGAAGATCCCGACACCGGAAAGGCCATGGTCGTCAAGGACGGCCGTTTCGGGCCGTACGTCACCGACGGTGAGTACAACGCGTCACTCCGCAAAGGCGACACCGTCGAGGAGCTGACCGTGGAGCGGGCCGCTGAACTGTTGGCCGAAAGACGCTTGAAAGGCCCTGCCAAGAAGCCTGCGAAACGCGCCGCCAAGAAGCCTGCGAAACGCGCCGCCAAGAAGCCTGCGAAACGCGCCGCCAAGAAGAAGACTGCCAAGAAGTCCGCCAAGAAGAAGGCCGCCAAGAAGACTGCCAAGGCCGCCAAGAAGCGGTCAACATCCTAATCGAAGTCCGGCAAGGCTTGATCACCGTCTAGTCTCGCGCCGTGGACCAACATCGCCAGTCGAGCAGCGCGTCCCGTTTGGGGGAGGCTTTGACGGCGGCCCGCCAAAGGGGCCGCATCGAGGCGATGTTCGGTTCCAGGGAGTTCTTCAGGCTCTGGATCGCCCAGGTGATCTCTGCGACTGGCGACTGGTTGGGTTTGATCGCCATCACCTCGTTGGCCGGTCGACTCAGCGGCGGGTCTGAGGGAACGGCCATCGCTCTGGTCCTCGCAGCCCGGATCGCCCCAGGGTTCTTCCTGGCGACCGCGGCGGGAGTGCTGGTGGACCGGCTCGACCGCAAACGGGTGATGCTGGTCTGTGACGTCTCTCGGGCATTGGTTCTGTTCTCGCTGCCGTTCGTGGACAGTCTGCTTGGCTTGATCATTGCCTCGTTCGCTTTGGAGATCTGCACGATGATGTGGTCACCGGCCAAGGAGGCGGTGGTCCCCAACCTTGTCCCGACCGAGAAGCTCACGACCGCGAACTCTCTGAACGTTGCGGCTGCTTACGGCATGTTTCCCGTCGCCGCGGGTATCGCCGCCCTGCTTGCCAAACTCGCCGAGTCGTTCAGCGACGAAGGCTGGGTCAACACCTTCCGGCTGAATCAGGAGGGGTTGGCCTTCTATGTCGACGGACTCTCGTTCCTGGCCACCGCGTTGATCGTCTGGACGATCGCCTTCCCACGCCGCAGCCGGGAGGAAAGGAGATCGGAGGGCAAAACCAACTGGGAGCTGGGCGGCGCGATCCGCGAGTTGCGTGAAGGGTGGCAGTTCATCGCGGTCAACCCGATTGTGCGAGCGGTCAACGTTGGCTTGGCGGTCGGGGTGATCGGCGGAGGGATGCTGGTGCCGCTCGGTGCGTTGTTCGTCAACGATGTCATCGCAGGGGACGAAGCCGATTTCAATCTCATTCTCTTCTCGCTCGGCTTGGGCATGGCTCTCGGCGTGATAACCGCTACCGCGATGCAGAACCGCATCAACCGCTCCGCGGTGTTTCCGGTGGCTTTGATTCTGGCGGGCTGCGCCCTGTTCGTTTCGGGCTCGTCGTCCCTGTTGGGGATTGTGGTTCCTGTAATCGGTGTGGCGGGGTTTGCTGCCGGGCCGATCTACGTCTTGGGTTTCACGCTGTTGCATGAGCATGTCGCCGACGAGTTGCGAGGGCGCATTTTTGCGGCATTGTTGGTGCTCGTACGTTTCTGCTTGTTGCTGGCGCTCGCTGTCGCGCCGGTACTGGCGGAAATCGGAGATGTGCTTTCGAATCGTTGGTGGGGAGACGACGCATCCAGAGCCGAATCATGCATCCAACACTGTTTCGGTGACTGGGATTTCTTGGGTGTCGCGATTGCGGTGCCCGGCGTGCGGCTTACCCTGTGGCTCTCGTCGATCACTGTTATTGCGGCTGGACTGTTGGCCTCTTGGAGTCTTCGCACCGCACAACACAAACCGGCCGAGCTGGAAGAGCCAGAGGTGTCAGAAGGAGCCGATCCGTGACTGGCCGCTTGATCGTGTTTGAAGGCATCGACGGTTCAGGGAAGTCGACTCAGGTTCGCAGGCTCGCCCAACGTCACGATTTCGATGTCACGTTCCAGTTCGGGGCCACCGACGTGGGCAGCGCCATTCGTTCGATTCTTCTCGATCCTGACAATGATCGACTTGACGATCGAACCGAAGCCCTGTTGATAGTCGCCGACAAGGCTCAGCATGTGAGCGAGATCGTGCAACCTGCTCTCGCCGACGGACGCACCGTCATATCGGACCGGTACTGTGCGTCGACCCTGGCGTATCAGGGTTACGGACGCGGACTGGACCTGCAGATGCTCGACTCGATGATGGATTTCGCCACTCAGGGCTTGGAGCCCGATCTGACGGTGCTGCTCGACATCGACGTTGAAGCCGCGCTTGACCGGCTCGGCGATCAGCGGGACCGGATCGAGAGCGCAGGGATTGATTTCTATCAGCGAGTCCGAAACGGCTACCTCGAACTCGCCGCGCAGCACCCAGAGGTATGGGTGGTGGTCGACGCCGAACCCAGCGTGGATGAAGTCGCTGCTCGTATCGAAGCCTTGGTCGATGATCGGCTTGTGGCGAACTCATGACCTCTGAGGTGTGGGGGTCGCTCGTCGGCCAGCCGGAGGCCGCGCGCCGTCTGCGTGCAGCGGTGTCGTCACCGGTTCACGCCTACCTGTTCGTTGGGCCTCAAGGAGTCGGCAAACGTCAGGCTGCGCAGATCTTCGCCGGCGAGTTGTTGGCCGACGCCGATCCGAACAGAGCGAGCCATCACCGGCGTTTGGCGCAGCAGCTGACCCATGCCGACGTGGTGGTGTTCGCGCCTGCGGGCAACAATCTGCGCCTCGGTTCGCGCAGCGACCCGGGCGAGATCCCGGCGATCATCAGCGAGGCGACCCGGTCACCCACAGAGGCGACCCGCAAAGTGGTGATCGTCGAGGACTTCCAGTCCGCTGACGCCCCGGCGTCCTCGGCTCTGTTGAAACTCGTGGAAGAACCGCCGGAGACCACGATCTTCGTGCTGTTGGCCACCGACGTGCCACCCCATCAAGCGACGATCGAATCCCGCTGCTTGCGGGTCGATTTCCTGCCGGTCAGCGTCGAGGCCATCGCCGAGGTACTCGTGTCGGAAGAACTGATCGACTTCGAGGGCGCGCAGGTGGTGGCGGCAGCGGCCAACGGCAGCGTGGAGCGGGCCCGTCTGCTGGTGCTCGATGAACGGCTGGCTTTGCGGCGTGACGCCTGGTGGTCGATCCCCGACCGTCTCAACGGCACGGGCGCCTCGGTGGCGGAGGCTGTGGAGGAGCTCAGAGGTCTTATCGATGATGCCTCGGAGGTCAAGGTTGCTCAGCATCAACGAGAGCTCGAAGAGTTGAACCAACGCGAAGAACAGATGGGACTCCGCGGTTCAGGTCGACGCACGCTCGAGACCCGTCAGCGGCGTGAGCTTCGCCAGTTCCGCACCGAAGAACTGCGGTTCGGGTTCGCCACGCTCGCGGCGCGTTACCGCGAGATGGTCGTGGCTGAATCGGGGGATGAGGCCGCACTCGAGGCGGTCGACCACCTCAAGCACACCACCGATGCACTGATCCGCAATCCCAACGAGCCCCTGCTCCTGCAAGCGCTGCTGCTGAAGCTGTCGCCGGCCGACTGAGCGATCTTTG
Organism: Acidimicrobiales bacterium; assembly: GCA_965116485.1. GTDB lineage: Bacteria > Actinomycetota > Acidimicrobiia > Acidimicrobiales > Aldehydirespiratoraceae > VXYK01. The sequence goes on along the minus strand of OZ220692.1, from coordinate 162,451 downwards.
GGCGGCAACGCCGTGGATCCGCGGCGGTAGGTTGGTACCTTTCGGTGTCTTGCCCGAGTAGCTCAGTCGGTAGAGCAACGCTCTCGTAAAGCGTAGGTCAGGAGTTCAATTCTCCTCTCGGGCTCGTTTTTCCACCAGCGCACGAGCTTTGGCCTTACACTGGCGGGCATGACCCTCGCAGTTGTCTGGCACTTCTGGATCGCAGTCCCTCTTGCTTTCGGGGCCGTCGTGGCCGTGATCGCGACGGTTGTGGGCTACCTCAACAAGGTCACCTCCACCCGTTACCCCCGAGACTGAACAGGGCCGCTGAGTGTCAACGGATCCTGTCGACTGGGACATCGCCAAGAATGTCGCGTACAGGACAGCGGGCCGCGATCCCTACCAGGCGTCCTACTACCGCAACGGCCTCGAGGAGGACTTCGACCGGTACACGGCGCAAGCTGAGGAACTCGTTGCGGAGTGTACCGGCCTGCGTTCGCTCAGCGGCAGCGCCCGTGGCCGGGTAACGGACCGCAAAGGTTGGATCGACGCCAACCTGGCATCGTTTCAACGGCTTCTGCGACCGATCGTCACCAAGCTCGGCGACCAGATCGATGACGGCGCCATGCGGGGGTTGGGGGGCAAGATCGCAGGAGCGGAACTGGGCGCGATGCTCGGCTGGATGTCCAAGCGGGTGCTCGGCCAGTACGACCTGCTGGTGATCGAGGACGAGAAACCTGAAGAGCAGGACATCGTCTACTACGTGGCGCCGAACGTGCTGGCCCTCGAACGCCGCTACGCCTTCCCGCCCCAGGAGTTTCGCCTGTGGCTGGCGCTGCATGAGGTCACCCATCGGGCGCAGTTCACGGGTGTGCCCTGGATGCGGCAGCATTTCTTGGGGCTTGTCGAATCGACGATGGACGGCCTTGATCCCGACCCGAAGCGGGTCATCGAAGCGGTCTCCCGGCTGATCGAGGCCCGTCGCCGCGGTGAGGACGTCATGGGTCAGGGCGGTGTCATGGGCCTGTTCGCCTCGGAGCAGCAACTCGTCGTCATCAACGAAGTCGCGGGCCTGATGAGCCTCCTCGAAGGTCACGGCGATGTCACCATGGATCGAGCCGGTATGGGCCTGGTGCCCTCGGCGCCCCGTTTCGCTCGGGTGCTTCGCAACCGCCGCCAGAACGTCCGCGGATTCACCAGGGTCTTTCAGAAACTCTCAGGGCTCGAAGCGAAGATGAAACAGTACGCGGAAGGCGAGCACTTCATCGCGGTGGTGGAGGATCACGGCGGAGCCGAACTGCTCGACCGGGCTTGGGCTGAGCCGGCCAATGTCCCCTCGATCAAAGAGATTCGGCAGCCGGAACTGTGGATCGCTCGGGTTTGCGCTGCCGACGTCGCGGCTTGAGCGATGGACACCGCTGAGCTGTTGGCTCGCTGTGACTTCGGTGATGACGACGAACTTGCGCTCGGCGTGAGTGGAGGCGCCGACAGCACGGCGATGGCTCTGTTGGCGGCTGAAGCCGGCAGGTCGTTCACGATCTGGCATGTTCATCACGGCCTGCGCGACGCTGCTGAAGCTGAGGCTGAACTGGTCGAGAAGCTGGCGTCGTCTCTTGGCGTGCCGTTCGAGCTGCGACGGCTCGAGTTGACCGACGGACCCGATCTTGAGGCGACCGCTCGTGAGGCCCGCTACGCCGCGTTGCCGGCTGACGTGTGCGTGGCGCACACGGCCGACGACCGTGCCGAGACGGTTCTGATCAATCTGCTGCGTGGCGCGGGTCTGGTGGGCGTGGCTGCGCCGTTCGCCCGTGTGCGGCGGCCGATCATCGGTCTGCGCCGTTCCGAAACCCGTGCTTTGTGTGAGTCCGCGGGGGTTGCGGTGGTCGACGATCCGATGAACGACGATCCCCGCTTCGCGCGGGTGGTGGTGCGCAATCAGCTGTTGCCGGCCGCTGCGGATGCGCTGGGACGAGACCCGGTTCCCTTGCTGAATCGTCACGCCGACCTTGTCGCCGACGCGCTCGTGGTCGTTCAGGATGCCGCAGCGGCGCTCGACGCGACCGACACCGCGGCGTTGCGAGCCGCTCCCCGGGCAGTCGCCTCAGAGGCGTTGCGTCAGTGGCTGATGGCTGAGACGGGCAACCCCCGAGCGGTTGATGCCGCTTCGATCAGCCGGGTCATGGATGTGGTGGACGGAACATCTCGAGCCACAGAGGTCGAAGGCGGCTTCCGCGTCGCCCGAACCGCGGGCCGTCTCCGTCTGGACCCCGCACCAAACCAGGACGGGCAACCCCCGGTCCCGCCTGAGCGTGGCAACGGTGAGTGCTTGTAGGGTTTGAGGCGATGAGGTTTCCGAACGGGAACATCGGTCGAGTTCTGGTTCGCTCAGAGGAACTTGCGACGCGCGTGCGAGAACTGGGAGCGCAGATCACGCAGGACTACGCGGGGCGGAGTCCGCTGCTCGTTGGTGTCCTGAAGGGCGCGTTCGTCTTCATGAGCGACCTTGCCCGCGAGATCCGACTCCCGGTCGAGATGGACTTCATGGCGGTCTCCTCCTACGGCGTGTCGACTAAATCGAGCGGAGTGGTGAGGATCGTGAAGGATCTCGACACCGACATCGCAGGTCGGGACGTCCTGCTGGTCGAAGACATCGTCGATTCGGGATCGACCCTGCGCTACCTTCTGCGGTTTCTGGCTGAGCGGAACCCGGCGAGCCTCGAGGTATGCGCGCTGCTCGTCCGTGATGGTGCCAGAACCGACGATATTGCCTATGTCGGGTTCTCGATTCCAGCTGATTTCGTGGTCGGGTACGGGCTCGACGTCGCTGAGCATTATCGCGAACTGAGCTCGATTAGTGTCTTTGAGCCCGCGAACTCAGCTAGCTTGCCACCGTGACCTCAACCGACGACTACTCCCAACCACTGGTCAACGGTTTGCAAGCGCCCCAAGTCGATCAGCCGCGGATCGCGGCTGCGGTTCGGGAGATACTGGCCGCGATCGGGGAGGATCCGAACCGGGAGGGCCTGCTCGAGACTCCCAATCGGGTCGCTCGCATGTACGCCGAGGTGTGCGCGGGGCTTCACGAAGACCCGGTCACGTACCTCAAGACCACCTTTGAGGTGGGCCACGACGAGATGGTCATGGTTCGCGACATTCCGCTCTACTCGCTGTGCGAGCATCACCTCATCCCGTTTCTGGGAACCGCTCACGTGGCTTACATCCCCAGCGGGTCCGGTCAGGTCACCGGGTTGTCGAAATTGGCCCGCCTGGTCGACGGCTACGCCAAACGCCCGCAGGTGCAGGAGCGGCTCACCACACAGATCGCTGAAGCGATCGAAACGTCGCTGCAACCCCGTGGAGTGCTCGTCGTTATCGAAGCGGAACATCTCTGCATGTCGATGCGGGGCGTACGCAAACCGGGTACGACAACGGTCACATCGAGCGTGACCGGGATATTCCGCGAGAACGTCGCCACCCGGGCCGAAGCCATGCGCTTTCTCGATCGGTGAGACATGACCCAGGTCATGGGTATTGTCAACGTCACGCCGGATTCGTTCTCCGACGGCGGTCTCTGGTTTGAGACCGATGCGGCCATCGCCCACGCCGAATCGTTGATCGAACAGGGTGCCGACGTCATCGACGTCGGCGGTGAGAGCACGAGGCCGGGATCACACCCCGTCGACGAGACCACCGAACTTGAGCGAACGATTCCTGTCGTTTCGGCCGTGGCAGCGATGGGTGTCGAGGTGTCGATCGACACCACCAAGGCCGTGGTGGCCGGAGCCGCTGTCGATGCGGGCGCCACGATCATCAACGATGTGTCAGCCTCGCTGGAGAACGTCGCGGCTTCAACCGGAGCAGGTTGGGTCGCCATGCATGCACTGGGCGACAGCGCAACCATGCAGGACGATCCCCGCTACGACGATGTCGTGGAGGACATTGCCGATTATCTGGCCGATGCCGTGCGGCGCGGCCGTGCTGCGGGAGTGGAACGCATCTGGATCGATCCCGGAATCGGGTTCGGCAAGACGAAGCAGCACAACCTGGAACTGTTGGCCAACCTAGATCGTTTCACACAGATCGCGCCGGTCCTCGTCGGTGCGAGCCGCAAGAGCGTCGTCGGACAGGTGCATGCACGATCGGACGGTCTTGTGGCCGACGGTCTCGCGGGCGAGAATCCGATCACAGGATCCGATGATCGGCTCGAAGGCTCCGTGGGGATTGCTGTGTGGAGCGCGTATCTTGGAGTGGACATGATCCGAGTGCACGACGTCAGAGCCACGGTCCACGCATTGAGCCTCTTGAAGCATGAAGGGTGAAAGCATGAAGGGCGCGGATGGATGGCAATGAGGGGCCGTTGGGCGCAGGGCATAAAACCGAGACATTTTCGCTGGGTTCTCAAGGATCAGATAGCTGTTTGTGAGCGGCCGGGCGGCTACGGCTTCGACCATCGCAAGGTACGCCGTCTGGAGGAGATCATCTGGCTGCGCGAGCAGGGGTTTCACTTCGTTGTGTCGTTGATCGGTTCCAAGCACAACCTCCACAACTACGAAGAGCTGGGCCTGCCGTACCACCATGTGCCGTTCGCCGGTCTGAGCGATGGGCCTCTGGGACTGACCCGGGCGATGGCGGCGATACGCGACCATGTCCGCGCAGGGCACAAGATCGTGATTCACCGCGAGGAGTTGGGCGAGACGATCACCGGTTTGATGGCCGCGTACCTCCTGTGGATGGGTCTGGTGCCGGACGGTCCGCGGGCGATCATGGTGACCGAGCAGCTCTTCGAGCGAGAGCTGACTTCGGCCGGTCGTGAGATGGTGGCGATGTTGGAGAGATGCGACGCGCAGGGCGATGTGCCGACGGGCGCCTTCGTGAACATCGTCGACGAGTCCGATGAGGGTGACTCCGACGCCGACGCTGCCGACGACGATGCTGCCGACGACGATTCTGACGCCGGTCACCCTGACGGTGGTGAGTCTGATGCCTTCTCCTGATGCCATCCTGCTGCGCGGATTGCGTCTCGCGTGCATCTGCGGAGCACTGCCTTCAGAACAGGGTCGGCGGCAACCCTACGAGTTCGATATCGATGTTGTGGCGGACCTCGCAGCGACGACCACCGACGATCTTGCCGACACGATCGACTACGGCAACATCCTCGCCCGAATCGAAGAGGTCACTGTCAACGAGTCCTTCCAACTGTTCGAACGTATGGCACAGCGGGTGGCGGAGGCAGTGCTTGTCGATGAACGGGTGCTCGAGGTCACCGTCGAGGTGAGAAAGCTCCGTCCACCGGTCACCCAGTTCCTCGATTCGAGTGGTGTCCGGATTGTTCGACAGCGATGACAGAACATCACAGAGCATTTCTGGGGTTTGGTTCGAATCTTGGTGATCGGGTCCGCTACCTGCGCGACGGAGTGGCGGCGGTTCCTGATCTGGCCGCGGTGTCCGATGTTTACGAGACCGCGCCGGTCGGCGGCCCCGAGCAGGGCGCTTATCTGAACCTCGTGGTGGAGTTGAGCACCCGTCTCGGTGCGCGGGAGTTGCTTGGCGTTTGTCAGAGCCTCGAAAGTGCTGCTCAGAGGGTACGTGAAGTCCGTTGGGGCGCCCGAACCCTTGATGTGGATGTGCTCTGGGTGGACGGGGAGACGCTCTCTGAACCCGACCTCGTCGTCCCTCATCCGCGTATGTTCGAGCGGAGCTTCGTGCTGGTACCGCTGGGCGACCTCGCGCCGGATCTGCTCCCGGAGAGTTTCGATGTCGACAGCGCGAGCCGTAGAGATCAGGTGGTGCGTCTCGGCCGCCTCGACGATCTGGCTTTGCTGACCTAACCATGAGAGTTGACCAACCATGAGGGTTGACCAAACCATGAGGGTCGACCAACCATGAGAGTTGACCCAACCATGAGAAAGGTCCGGATCATTGGTGCCGGTCGTGCGGGCCGGTCGTTGGGGACTGCGCTCAGGTCGGCGGGTTGGGAAGTGTTGGACTACCTGGGTCGTGAAGATGACCTGAGCGCCGCTTCTGCGGGTACCGACATGCTGGTGATCGCTGTGCCAGACGACAGCATCGCGTCTGTGGCCGAGTCGGTTCGTCCGACGCCGACCACTCTCGTGCTTCATCTGTCGGGTGCTCTGGGCCTCGGCGTCCTCGAGAGCCACCCGCGACGCGCCGCGATGCATCCGCTGGTCTCGCTGCCGTCGGCAGACCTGGGAGCCGAGCGGCTGCGCGGAGCGTGGTTCGCGGTGGCCGGCGACGCCGAAGTCGAATCGCTGGTCGATGCGCTGGGTGGTCGTTCATTCGCTGTCGACGAGAGTACACGCCCCCTGTACCACGCGGCCGCGGTGATCTCGTCCAACCATCTGGTTGCGTTGCTGGGTCAAGCAGAACGGGTGGCCGACCTCGCAGGAGTCCCGCTTGAGGTGATGCTCGATCTGGCCCGAGACACCCTCGACAACGTCCGGCGGCTGGGCCCTGCGGCGGCGCTGACAGGTCCCGCGGCACGCGGCGACGAAGCCACGATCACACGCCATATCCAGGCCCTGCCCCCCGACGAACGCGCTGTCTACGAGGCGCTCGTCAACGAGGCGAAGCGCTTGGCTGAGAGCTGACGCGAAACCCCGGATCACAGCACGCAGATCGGCCCGCTAGCGTGCGTGGTCTATGCCGGTGCTACTGGGAGCTCTAGCGTCGGGGCTGATCGGCGTTTCGGACTACTTCGGCCGGTACTGCACCAGGCGTGCCCAGGCCATGACCTCGGTGGGCACCGCCTTTGTCGGTTCGCGCGAGGTTGTTAGCGTGCCGCGGATGGAAACGATCACGACGATTTCTGAGCTGCGAGAGAGGCTCGACGGCGAGCGTCGGGCCGGCCGCGGGATCGGTTTTGTGCCGACCATGGGCTACCTGCACGCCGGGCACCTGTCGCTGGTGTCGACAGCGGTGGCCGACAACCCGGTGACGGTCGTTTCGATATTCGTGAACCCTCTGCAGTTCGCCGAAGGTGAGGACCTCGACTCATATCCGCGAGATCTTGCGAATGACAGCGCCGAGTGCGCGGCCCTCGGAGTCGACTATCTGTTCGTTCCCTCCGTTGAAGAGATGTACCCGAGCCCGATCGAAACGGTCGTCAAGGTGCCGGCGGTGGCGGCCCCTCTGGAGGGCGTGGCGCGTCCCCATCACTTCGCAGGCGTAGCGACCGTCGTTGCCAAATTGTTCTCGATCGTCGGAGGATGCCGCGCCTATTTCGGAGCGAAGGACTGGCAGCAGGTTTGCGTGGTCAGACGCATGGTCGGTGATCTGAGCATGCCGGTGGAGGTGGTGGCGTGCCCGACGGTTCGCGAACCCGACGGGTTGGCGATGTCGAGTCGCAACGTCTACCTCACCCCACAAGAAAGGGCCCAGGCCCCGATTCTGCGTGCAGCTCTCGACACCGGACTGGACGCGATAGCCGACGGGGAGACCGATCCGGCGGTTGTCGAAGCGGCCATGGCAGCCGTTGTCAACAGCGCCGGCCTTGCCTCGCTCGACTACGTGGCCGCGGTGCAGGCGGATTCGCTCGTCAGCGACGGTCCTCTCCACGGTGAGGTTCGACTTCTCGTAGCCGCCCGATTTGGAAAGGCCCGGCTCATCGACAACGACGGCACCGAGATCTGATCGGCGATGCCCATAGGTGCGTTGTCCATAGCGGAGCCGTCCATAGGGACAGGAGCGGGGCAGCCGATAGCTTTGTCTCGTGCTCCTAACGATTGACGTCGGAAATACCCAGAGTGTTCTAGGCCTCTACGATCTCGACAGTGATTCAGGCGAGGGTGCCGCAGTCGGTTTGGTGGATCATTGGCGGCTGTCGACCGATGCGGAGAGGACGTCCGATGAGTACTCGGTGCTCATTCGTTCGCTGCTCAACACTTCAGGGGTTGATCTGGAAGGGGATCTGACCGGTACGGCGATCTGCAGCGGCGTGCCGAGGATTCTCGCGGTTCTGCGTGAGATGGTCGGGCGCTACCTGCCGTTCGACCCGATCGTCATCGAACCGGGCATCAAGACAGGCATCCCGATCCTCTACGACAACCCCAAAGAGGTCGGCGCTGACCGGATAGCGAATGCCATCGGGGCTTTCGACCTTTACGGCGGCCCGACGATCGTCGTTGATTTCGGGACGGGCAACAATTTCGACGTCCTCTCCGAGTTCGGCGAGTTCCTGGGAGGGGCTATCGCTCCCGGCATCGAGATCAGCCTCGATGCGCTGTTCGGCAGGGCTGCGGCGCTGCGCGCGGTCGAGCTCGTTGAGCCGCGAAGCGTGATCGGCAAGTCGACGGTCGAGTCCATCCAATCGGGAACCGTGTACGGCTTCGCCGCCATGATCGACGGCATGGTTGATCGCTTCGCGGACGAGTTGGGTGAGATAAACGTGGTCGCCACCGGTGGTCTGGCCCATCTGATAGCGCCGGTCGCGCGGACGATAGAGAACGTCGAGCCGTTCCTCACGCTCCACGGCCTGCGGATCGTGCACCAACGCAACACCCGCTAGCGAAACGAAATCTGCGCGTTCAGCTACACAAATTGTTGTTTATCGCGCAGATTTGGCTGGCGGCGGCGGGCGGCTAGCGGATGGTGTTGAGGCGTTGGATCAGGTGGTGTCCCGCCGCCCGCGTTGTTTCCGCTCTTGTTCGCTTTGCTCACGGGCCGCTGGGCCGGCGGGCGGCTAGCGGATGGTGTTGAGGCGGTCCATAAGATGGTGTCCCGCCGCCCGCAGGGCCTCGGCACCCGTCGTGTCGGGAAGGTCTGACAGGGCTGCGTCGGCTTTGCCGGCCCAGGTCTCAGCCGTGTTGACAGCGAGATCAACCCCTCCGCCCCGCCGGGTCAGTTCTCGGGCACGGTCGCGTTGTTCGATCGTGATGTCGTGTCGGAGCAGGGATCGAAGCTCGCCGGCGACAGCGGGATCCTGCAGCGAATAGACCACGGGCAAGGTGTAGATCCCTTCGAGAATGTCGTTGCCCGATGGCTTGCCGAGCTGCTCGTCAGTGGCGATGATGTCGAGGATGTCGTCGACGATCTGAAAGGCCATCCCGTAGGCGCGTCCGAACTCGGTGAGTGCGTCGATCGTCGGGCGTGGAACATCAGCCACGATTGCGCCGATTCGACAGGCAGTCGCCAACAGCGACGACGTCTTCCCCGAGATCGACCGTTGGTACGCATCGAACGTGCGACGCGTGTCGTAGGTGGACTCCAACTCGAGAATCTGACCGGTGCACAGTTCGGTGATGGTCGTGGCCAGCAGCCCTGCCACCTCGGTGCCGAGCGCGGCTGCCAACTCAGAGGCGCGTCCGAGCAGGTAGTCGCCGGCGAGGATCGCTCGCAGATTTCCCCACTCCGCGTTGATGCTCTTGACACCACGGCGGGTAGTCGCCCCGTCCATCACGTCGTCGTGGTACAGCGAACCGATATGCACCAGCTCGACCGCACAACCGCCGCGGATCACGTCGATCGAGGCTGCAGAGCCGGTGTCATCGTGAACTGCCGCCGCAGCGATGCAAAAGCCGGGCCTTACCCGCTTCCCCCCGGCATTGATGAGGTGGCTTGCTACGTCGGTCAGAAAGTCGTCGTCGGCGGAAACGACCCGCAGAAGTTCGGTCTCCACGCGAAGCAGGTCGTCCTGCATCGAAGGAACCAGAGAAAGCGGAGTCGCAGCCACGCTCAGAGGTTACTTGCCCAATCTCCTCCTAGGCGCTGATCGGGGTCGTTGTGCATTCGATGGTCTCACCGACGAGCCTGCCTGTACACTGAGATCCGCAAAGCCCGATATTCCCGATATTCAGGAAGGAAACCCGATGTTCGAGCGGTTTACCGACAGGGCTCGACGTGTGGTGGTGCTCGCTCAGGAAGAAGCGCGCCTGCTCAACCATAACTACATCGGTACCGAGCACATCCTGTTGGGGCTCATCCATGAGGGCGAGGGAGTCGCAGCGAAAGCACTCGAGTCGCTGGGTATCAGCCTCGAAGCCGTGCGCAACCAGGTTCAGGAGATCATCGGACAGGGCGGATCATCGCCGAGCGGCCACATTCCCTTCACTCCCCGGGCCAAGAAGGTTCTTGAGCTCAGCCTCCGTGAGGCGCTGCAGCTCGGCCACAACTACATCGGCACCGAACACATTCTCCTTGGCCTGATACGCGAAGGCGAGGGCGTGGCTGCACAGGTCCTCGTCAAGCTCGGGGCTGACCTCAGTCGCGTACGCCAGCAGGTGATCAAGCTCCTCTCGGGTTACGGCGGGCCCGCGGGAGAGCAGGCGTCGGGATCGTCGCGTGAGAGAGCGGGTGCAGTCACGGGCGGTTCAGGCGGCGACAGCGCATCCGGATCGCTGGTCCTCGACCAGTTCGGGCGCAACCTCACCCAGTTGGCGCGCGACAAGAGCCTCGATCCGGTCATCGGTCGCGCCCGCGAGACCGAGCGGGTGATGCAGGTCCTCAGCCGTCGCACCAAGAACAACCCGGTGCTGGTGGGAGAGCCCGGCGTGGGCAAGACCGCCATCGTCGAGGGCCTCGCCCAGGCGATCGCCAACGACAACGTCCCCGAGACCCTCCACGAGAAGCAGCTGTACACGCTCGACCTGGGTGCTCTGGTCGCCGGGTCGCGCTATCGCGGTGATTTCGAGGAACGCCTCAAGAAGGTGCTCAAAGAGATCAGGACCCGCGGTGACATCATCCTGTTCGTCGACGAGATCCACACCCTGGTCGGTGCGGGTGCGGCCGAAGGCGCGATCGACGCGGCGTCAATACTCAAGCCCATGTTGGCTCGGGGCGAACTCCAGACCATCGGCGCCACAACGCTCGACGAGTACCGCAAGTACTTCGAGAAGGACGCAGCCTTGGAACGGCGCTTTCAGCGGGTGGTGGTCGATGAACCGACCATCCCCCACACCATCGAGATCTTGAAGGGGTTGCGTGATCGTTACGAGACGCATCACCGCGTGACCATCACCGATCAGGCCGTCGTGGCTGCCGCCAACCTGGCAGACCGCTACATCTCGGACCGCTTCCTGCCCGACAAGGCGATCGACCTGATCGACGAGGCGGGTTCGCGGCTGCGAATCAAACGGATGTCGACCCCGCCCGAGTACAAGGAACTCGAAGCCGAGATTTCCGAGGTCGTCCAGCAGAAGAAATTCGCGGTCGAGTCTCAACAGTTCGAAGAAGCGGGTCGCCTGCGAGATCGGGAGAAGGAGCTGCTGGCGAGGCGCGATTCGCTGGAAGGCGAAGCGAAGGCATCCGGGGTCGACCTCTTCGACGAGGTCGACGAGGAGGCGATCGCGGAGGTGTTGTCGCTGTGGACCGGCATCCCCGTCTACAAGCTCACTGAGGAGGAGACCCAGAAACTGCTGCGGATGGAGGACGAGCTCCATAAGCGGGTCGTCGGTCAGAAGAGTTCGGTTCATGCGGTGTCCCAGGCGATTCGCCGCACCCGTGCCGGCCTGAAGGACCCGAAGCGGCCGAGCGGTTCGTTCGTCTTCCTGGGTCCGTCCGGTGTCGGCAAGACCGAATTGGCGAAGACTCTGGCCGAGTTCCTGTTCGGCGATGAGAGCGCGCTGATCAGCCTGGACATGTCGGAATACATGGACAAGCACACGGTCAGCCGCCTGATCGGCTCGCCGCCCGGCTTCATCGGCTACGACGAAGGCGGCCAACTCACCGAGCAGGTGCGCCGCAAGCCTTTCTCGGTGGTGTTGTTCGACGAGGTCGAGAAGGCGCATCCGGACGTCTTCAACACCTTGCTGCAGATCCTCGAAGAGGGCCGTCTCACCGACAGCCAGGGTCGTACCGTCGACTTCCGCAACACGGTGCTGATCATGACCTCCAATCTCGGCACCCAAGACCTTCGCAAGGCCAACCTCGGGTTCACCAAGGTCGATGAGGCTGTCACCTACGAGCGGATGAAGGAGAAGGTCACCGATGCCCTCAAGGCGCACTTCCGGCCTGAGTTCCTGAACCGCATCGACGATGTGATCGTCTTCCATGAGCTGAGCCAGCCCGAAGTCCGGGAGATCGTTGATCTCATGGTTGCGCGCACTGCAGAGCAACTCGCCGGGCAGGGCATGGGCTTGGAGTTGACCGATGCGGCCAAGGACCATCTGTCCTCCGAGGGCTACGACCCGACACTGGGAGCGAGGCCCCTGCGTCGTGCGCTGCAGCGCCTAGTCGAAGATCCGTTGTCGGAGAGGCTGCTCAACAAGGATTTCCGGGCCGGTGAGATTGTCATCGTCGATGTCGAGGCCGACTCCTCCACGAGTGACGAGTTGATGATCGTGTTCAGATCCATCGAGGGTTTCACTCCTCCTGAACCTGAGCTTGCCGAAGCCGTAGACAGCTTCTAGAGCGGTCCCCGCGGCGCGACCGGCCCGAGCGGCCGGTGAGCGCAGCGAACAGGAGCGGGTAGTGGAGCGCAGCGAACAGGAGCGGGAGATAGCGCACGGTGAGGCGCCCGGCGGTCTAGCGTTCATACGATGATGCGGTTGCGCGTGGCTTGGAGATCGAGTGCGCTCGTGGTGTTGGCTCTCGTGCTTCTGAGCGCCTGCCGTGTCGATACCACGGTCGACATCAGGGTCGACGAGGACGGCTCGGGCGAGGTGACCGTGGAGCTGGTCGCGGACGCTGAAGCCGTTGCGCTGGTTCCCGACGCTCCCAATGCCTTGCAACTGGACGATCTCAGCGAAGCGGGATGGACGGTGAACCGCAGCTCCGTTGATGCTGCCGGTTCGTTGACCGTGACGATCGCGAAACGGTTCGCGTCCTCCGACGCGCTCGGCGGTGTTCTGGCCGAGATCGCAGGTGAGGACGTGATCTTCGAGGGGTTCACCCTCGTCAGGGAACACAGCTTCGACATCATCGGATTGGGGCCGGCGAAAACCGATTACGAACTGAGTGGTTCGATCAACCCCACGTTCGACATCGAACAGCTGGGCGACGTCTTCGGTGAGGGTCTGGCTCCCCTCGGGCGGAGCGCGGATTCGGTCGAGGGCGATTTTGAGGGCGACTTCGAGGACGCTCTCGGTCTGACAGTGACGGTGAGGCTGCCGGAGGCGCCGCGTTCGGCCAACGGTGAGATTGTCGACGAGACCATCATCTGGACGATGAACTACGGCGACCGTGCCGTGGAGATCGAGGCGAACACGGCGGTGGAGAGCATCCTGGTGCGGGTCTGGACCATGGTCGCGCTTGCAGCCGGCGTTTTCTTGGTGCTGCTTCTCGGCACCTACTCAGTGCGCTTCCTGCTGGCCAAGTGGCGCACACCGAAGGGCCGCCGTCGCCGTGACATAAGGCGTCGCCAACACCGTGCGGCCACCCGGGCGCAGGAGGCGAGCCGTCCTCGCCGTCGAATGCTGCGACTGTTGGTGCTCGACGTTCACGGGGTGCTGGTTCGTCCCACGGATCCGCTTGAGGGGGCGCTGTTGCCGCTGATTCTGGATGAACAACCCGACATTGATCCTCAGCGTGTGCGAGACCTGCATCGTTTGATGGTGCTGGGACGTATGTCCCCGTCGGAGTTCTGGAGCGAGGTTGATCTGAGTCTGGTCTCCGATCAGCTTGAGACCCGATACCTGTCGTCGTTCCGGCTGCTCCCGGGTCTGCATCCGTTCCTGGACCGTATGAAGAACAGCGAACTCCCGGTTGCGGTGATCGGCAATCAACCCCGCGCCTGGGGTGACCGGTTGCGTCGGATGGCGGCGCTCGACGACTCGATCTCGTCGTGGATGGTCAGCGGCGACGTCGGCTCGACCCTGCCTGAGCCGGCGCTTTTCGAGGCGACCCGGCGAACCATGTCCGTGGACCTCTTCGACTGCTTCTATCTGAGCAATATCCCCGGCAACCTCGATGTTGCCGAGGAGCTGGGCATGGCGACCGGGCTTTTCCTGTCGGGCAACGACCCGATCCCGGACACTGATCACACGGTGATCCTCGGATTCGAGGACCTTCTCAAGAACCGCGGGGCCTGATCAGCAGCTCGAAGCGGAACCCGAAACGGTCACCCCGAAGCGGAACCCGAAACGGTCACCCCGAAACGGGAGCCCGGAGCCGCTGTCACAGGCCCGACGTAACGTGCTGTCATGGCTCGGACGAGGACTATTCATCGCTGTTCTGCGTGCGGTGCGTCATCACCGTGCTGGACGGGCCGCTGCGACAGCTGCGGCGAGTGGAACACCCTTTGCGAGGAACTGGTTCAACGTGACTGTTCATCTTCTCTGTCGCTGGTTCCTTCGGTCGGGGGAGAAGCCGAGGGTGCGTTCGGTGACGGTGCTTTCGGTGGCGGTGGCAGCGTGGCGCTCCGTATCGGCGATGTGACAGATGAATCGGCGGCGGTTCAACCCACAGGTCTGCCTGAACTGGACCGGGTTCTCGGAGGTGGGCTCGTTGCAGGATCGGTGACCCTGCTCGGCGGTGAGCCCGGCATCGGGAAATCGACCCTGCTGCTCCAACTTGCGGCCAAGGAGGCGGAGGCCGGTCGCCGCGCGCTCTACGTGTCGGGTGAGGAGTCGATCGGCCAGATCCGGATGCGAGCGGATCGCCTCGGTGTGGTCCAGTCGGAATTGTGGCTGGTGGCCGCAACGTCTCTGCCGCAGGTTCTGGCGCATCTCGAGGACGTCAAGCCTGATCTTGTAATCGTCGATTCGGTGCAGACCTTGCAGAGCCCGGTGCACACGTCGGCACCCGGTTCGGTCGTGCAGGTCCGGGAGTGTGCGCATGTTCTGGTGCAGGAGGCGAAGCGTCGCGGCGTCGCCCTCCTGTTGGCGGGGCACGTAACCAAAGAGGGAACTTTGGCTGGGCCGCGAGTGCTCGAACATGTGGTCGACACGGTTCTTGAGTTTGAGGGCGAGCGACACCATGAGCTGCGGTTGTTGCGTGCCACCAAGCACCGCTTCGGACCGACCTGCGAGATCGGGCTGATGCAGATGGACAAGGCGGGTCTGGCGCCCGTCGAGGATCCGAGCGGACTGTTCCTGGCTGACCGCGTGGCCCGGGTGTCGGGATCCGCGGTGGTGCCGACTGTCGACGGGAACCGTCCCCTGCTCGTCGAGTTGCAGGCACTGGTCGCCCCGTCCTCTTTGGCGACACCGCGGCGCAGCGCGTCCGGCGTGGACCATGGCCGCCTGGCGATGCTTCTGGCCGTGTTGGAGAGGCGGGTCGGATTGCCGCTCTCGAGCGCTGAGGTGTACGCCCTGGCGGTCGGGGGAGCGAAGGTGATCGACCCGGGTGCTGATGCTGCTCTGGCTCTGGCTGTCGCTTCTTCGTTGACCGACCGTCCGTTGGCTGAAGATCTGGTGGTGATCGGCGAGGTCGGCCTGGGCGGCGAACTCCGACACGTCGGCCACACCGGTCGACGGCTGGCAGAGTCCGCACGCATGGGGTTTCGCCGGGCGATTGTTCCTCACGCGACAGCTGCTGCCCCTGAAGGATTGACCGTTCTGCGAGCACCGACCCTGGCTGCCGCCGTGCAACTCGCTGAGGTCGGTCCGGGCTGAGTTGAGATGCCAAGATACGTTCATGCGAATTGAACTACCCTCGGGCACGGCCGCTGAAGTTGCTGGTTCCAGCGTCGAGCGGGGGCTCGTGCTGGTGCCCGACATCATGGGGCTGCGCCCGCTCTTTGATGAGATGGCGGTCCGCCTGGCCGAAGAGTGGCAGTGCTGTGTGGTTGCCCCTGAGCTGTACCCCGGCCTGGAGCATCTGAATCTTGAGGGCCGATTCGCGGCGGCTTCGTCGCTGGCCGATGAGAGAGTCCTGGGCGATATGACGGATGCGGCTGACCGCACCGGCGCGGCAACTGTCGCGGCAATCGGCTTCTGCATGGGTGGGATGTATGTCAACAAAGCCGTTAGCACCGGCCGCTTCTATCGGCTTGTGTCCTTCTACGGGATGATTCATGTGCCCGAGGGCTGGAGAGGACCTGGTCAGGGCGAGCCACTCGACCATCTGAGCAACGGCGACGCGTCTCGTTTGCTGGCCGTGATCGGCACCGCTGATCCGTACACACCTGCAGAGGGTGTAGCGGAGCTTCGAGAATCCGGAGTGCGGATCGTGGAGTATGACGGAGCTGAACACGGGTTCGTCCACGATCCGGCGCGTCCCGCGCACCGTGCTGCGGACGCTGCGGATGCTTGGCGGCAGGCCGCGCGCTGGCTCTGGTAGCTGCGCGCCGGCTCTGGTAGTTCAGCGGGCCCTGATCGTGAGCTGTTCGCGGTTGGTGATGATGTAGCGCCGGTCCGACTGATCGATCCAGTTGAGACGCACGAATGAAGCAATTGCCTTGTTCACTCGCTCGCGGCTGGCTCCGATCATCCCGGCCAGTTCCTCCTGGGTGATCGGAAGAACGAACTCGTCGGAGTCGCCGGCCAACTCCAGGAGGCGTTTGGCGGTCCTGCCGGTGACGTCGAGGAACACGCTGTCAGCCAGGCTCTTGTCGGTTGCGCGCAGGCGACCGACTAGGAGCTTGACGACGCCCCACAGTTCATCAGGGTGCTGTTCGTACAGCGTCCGAACCGGTTCGTAGGGGATGGCGACCACCCCCGACGGCTCCAGCGCCCTGGCTCCCGCCGATCGTTTCCCGCCGTCGAACAACGGCATCTCACCGAACAGATCGCCAGTCTCCATGAGAGCGACCACGGATTCCCGTCCGTCGATTGAACGATTGACTATGGCGATTCGACCGCTGGTGACGATGTAGATGTGGTCGGGTTCCTCGCCCTCGGTGAACAGCGTGTCGCCCCGTTGCAACTGTCGCGAGGACCCGGTGGCCGCGATGGCAGAGAGAGATTCTTCGCTGAGACTGGCGAACAGCTCGGTGGCGCGAAGAATGCTGGTCTCTGTCATCGGTACTTCAATCTAGTTGGGCGACCCGATCCGTTGAGAATTCAAGGAAAATACGGTCTTGACGCCGAACAGATCCATACCTGCATGGCTGCAAAGCAGCGAAGCCGTGGCCCGAGCGGCCCAGTGAGCGGAGCGAACAAGAGCGGGGAACAACAGGTATCGGCGCGATGCCCGTACAATCCGCGCAGGTCTTTGTTGGGTGATTCGACCTGCTGCTGCCAAGCTGTAGCTGTGAACAGCGAACGCGTCGGCGCGATCTGGACCATTGTGGTCGCTGCCGGTTCCGGGCGTCGCTTCGGAGCGGCGAAGCAGTTCGTTGATCTGGCCGGGGTGAGCGTGCTGGACCGCTCGGTTCAGTCCGCGGCGCGTCACAGCGACGGTGTCGTGGTCGTCGTGCCCGCATCAGAGTCCGCGGGATGGTCCTCGGGTGTTGAGGCCGGCGAGTTGCCCGACGGGTTCGAGTCTCGGGTGGCGGTCGGCGGTTCAACCCGCTCAGAGTCTGTTCGCAGTGGTCTCGCGGCTGTGCCCCACGATGCCGAGTTCGTGCTGGTCCATGACGCGGCGCGGCCGTTGGCCTCCGATGCGATCTACGAAAGCGTCATCGCGGCTGTGAGCGCTGGGGCGGATGCTGCCACGCCGGTTATGGCGGTGACCGACACCATCAGATTTCGCTCTGGAGGCCCCCTGGACCGTGACGAGCTCGTGGCGGTCCAGACACCGCAAGCGTTTCGGGCCGAGGTGCTGCGACGGGTTCACCAACAGGGTCCGGAGGCCACGGACGATGTCTCATTGGTCGCTGATGCCGGAGGCAGGGTTGAACTTGTGTCGGGCGAGCAGCGCAACCTAAAGCTGACCACCCCCTACGATCTTGAGGTGGCTGCCTTTCTTCTTTCGTCGAGCGGTGAATCGTGAGCGGTGCGGAGGTCCTCTATCGGGTGGGACAGGCTTTCGATGTGCACGCCCGCTCTGATGATCCGGACCGTGTGCTGGTGCTCGGCGGTATTGCGTTCCCTGGTGAACCGGGATTGAAGGGCCACAGCGACGCTGATGTCATCGCTCATGTCTGCGCCGACGCGTTGTTGAGCGCGGCTGGACTGGGCGACATCGGTCAGATGTTTCCCGATACCGATCCGGAACTTGCCGGTGCCGACAGCGTTGACCTGCTGTGCATGGCGGCGGAGGCGGTGCGTGAGAGTGGCTGGTCGCCGGGGAATATCGACTGTTCGGTCGTGCTTGATCGACCGGCTCTGGCCCCGGTGAAGCACGCGATGGAGTCCAAATTGTCGGGTGCGGTGGGCGCACCGGTCTCCGTCACGGGCCGCAGAACCGAGGGAGTCGGCGCGTTGGGCCGGGGAGAGGGCGTGGTTGCGTGGGCGGTCGCCCTGGTGGCGAGGTGAGCCCGAAACCCAACTCGGGAGGCAATCGACGGCGCGGCCCGCAGGGTGGCGGGTCCAACCGAGGAGCGAAAGGCAAACGGCGCAACTCTCGGGGCAGAGGCCCGGGCCGCCGATCACACGGCCAACGCGGCACCACGCCGCGCCGTGACGACCCGATGAATCGCGGCCGAGGGCCGACTTTGGGCGGTGAT
This sequence comes from Acidimicrobiales bacterium, assembly GCA_965116485.1. GTDB lineage: Bacteria > Actinomycetota > Acidimicrobiia > Acidimicrobiales > Aldehydirespiratoraceae > VXYK01. The sequence goes on along the minus strand of OZ220692.1, from coordinate 144,030 downwards.
CAGGTGGAGGGTCGTCACGCGGTCAGGGAACTGCTGCTGGCGGGCACCCGGCGCACGCGTGAGGTGGTTTTTGCGGGCGATCTCGATGACGCCCCGATCCTCGGCGACATCCTCGACCTTGCCGACGAGAACAAGGTGCCGATCCGCGAGCTGGCCAGAAGCAAGTTCGAGTCGATGGCTCGCACCGGCGCCTCGCAGGGGGTGATCGCGACCGCAGCCCCGCTGCAGCCCACCGAATTGGAGGACCTGTTAAGCAATGGCGCGGGCAAGGGCGCGGGCACCGACAAACCGTTCCTGTTGCTGCTCGACGGCATCACCGATCCGCAGAATCTGGGAGCGATCCTGCGCACGGCCGAGTGCGCCGGGGTGACGGGGGTGATTCTGCCCCGTCATCGAGCGGCGCACATCACGCCTTCGGTGACGAAGGCTGCCGCAGGTGCAATTGAGCATCTGCGCATGGCTCTGGTGGGCGGCCTGCCGACCGCGATGCAGACGTTGAGCGCGTCCGGTGTCTGGACGGTCGGCCTCGACTCGAGCGGTGATCAGTCGATCCACCAGTTGACCGTTGCCGACGAACCGATCGCTCTGGTTCTAGGTGCCGAGGGTCCGGGTCTCAGTCGTCTGGTCCGTCAGCGTTGCGATGCGCTGGCAGCTATCCCGCTTCAGGGTGCTCTCGGGTCTCTCAACGTCTCAGCAGCCGCGGCGGTCGCGTGCTTCGAGATCCTGTCCCGCCGCTCCCGGAGGCCGAACGAATAACGAGCCCGCGGCTCGAGCGGCCAGCCCGCAGCCTGAGCGGGGAAGGAGCGAAACTAACCGGGGATCGTGATGACGATGCTGCCGACATGGTCCTTGGACCCGAACGCTTCCTGTGCGTCGTGGATCTCTTCGAGCGGGAATATGCCGCCGACCACCGGTCGCACCTGATCGCGCTCGATGTAGCCGACCAGATCGGCGAAGACCTTGGGCTCGTAGACGGTGGCGCCGTGAAGTTGCAGGTCGCGAAGGTAGAGGGTGCGCAGATCCAGGTCCACGACCGGCCCGGCGATGGCACCGGAGGTGACGTAACGGCCGCCACGGTTGAGCGCTTCGAGCCAGCCTCCGAAGTCAGCTCCGCCCACGACGTCGGCGACGGCGTCGAAGAGTCCCCCGTTGGCCTCCACTGCGGCGGCGACAGGGTTGTCGGCTTCGCGGGCGACCGCCGAGTCCGCTCCGAGTTCGAGGACCCGTTCCAGCTTTGTGGCGCCTGCCACGGCAACAACGTCGGCGCCGCGAAGCTTGGCGAGTTGAACCAGTGCGCTGCCGACTCCCCCCGATGCGCCGGGAACGGCGATCGTCTCCCCGGCACTCAGGTTCACCCGTTGCAGCATGTGCTCGGCGGTGGACCACGAGCAGGCGAACGAAGCCAGTTCCACATCGGATAACTCCGTTGAGACCGGGTATACGTTCTCGCTCGGCACGGTGCAGTACTGTGCGAAGCCTCCGTCGCGTTCGCTGCCGAGGTAGCCGGTCAGTTCGCGTTCGCTGGGGTTTTCCCGGTCGCGCAGCCAGGGATCTACGAGCACTCGACGCCCGAGCAGACCGTCGTCGGTGCCTTCCCCGAGCGCAACGACCACCCCGGCGATGTCTGCGCCCTGAATGCGGGGGTAAGCGAGGCCTTCGCGCCCCCAGCCCACATCGTCGAGGTCCGCCTCGGCGAAGCCGTCACCGGATGTGGCGGAGGTGACCGAACGGCTGTACCAACCGACTCGGGTGTTGATGTCGGTGTTGTTGACGCCGCATGCAGACACCCGCACCAGCGCATCGCCCGCCTCCGGCCGGGGAACAGGGACGTCGTCGCGCACTTCGAGCATCTGGGGTCCGCCCGTGCCGAGCAGCAGCGCGGCCCGCATCGTCTTGGGAATCGCCGCCTTGGGAATCGCTGTCTCTGGAGTCGCCTGGTCCGTTGTCATGGGTTTAAACCACCTGATTCAGGTTCTGACTGGCCGCGCCGTTGGTCGGGCCGGATGATAGCGCCGGATCAGGTGCGCGTGGTCTCGTGGTTTGAGCATTTTGGGCACGGTTGTATCTTTGCGTAGCGCTCGGCGTGCAACCCGAGGTGATCAACCGACGATGACTGGACCGCCTATCAAAAATGTGGATCCCACGGGCGACGACGCACGGCGGCGTGACTGCTGGGTGGTGAGCCTCGCGGTCGGTGTCATCGGGGTCACCTTCGGCGTCTTTGCCGAAGCGGCGGGATTCGACCTGCCTCGCATTGTGGTGATGTCGGCACTCGTGTTCACCGGCGCCTCGCAGTTTGCGGCGGTGGGTGTGATCGACGACGGCGGAACGGGGGGCGCAGCGGTCGGGTCGGCGTTGTTGTTGGCTACCCGCAATGCGTTGTACGGCCCGGTCGTGCGCAAGTCTCTGCCCGATTCGACGTTGCCGAGGCTGGGGGCAGCGCATCTGGTGATTGACGAGACCACGGCTATGGCGGTCGCTCAACCCGACCGCCGCTCCGCTTGGGACGCTTTCTGGTTCACCGGCGTGACCCTGTGGATCTGCTGGAACCTGGGTTCATTGGCGGGTGCAGGGCTGGGCTCGGTGCTGAGCACTCCCGAGACCTGGGGCCTCGACGCCGCGTTCCCCGCGATCTTCGTGGCGTTGCTCGCCACCCATTTGCGCACGCCGGCCGGCCGGGTGGCGGCAATCGGGGCGGCGGCAATCGCATTGGGAGCTGTGCCGCTCACTGCCGCGGGGGTGCCGATCCTGTTGGCCGTGTCTGCGGTGCTGCCGGCCCTGTACGTGCGCCATCGCTGGCCGAGCGACAGCGAAGTGCCGCCGGGTATCGAGTCTGGGGAACTCCCGTGAGCTGGCCGTGGATGATCGTGTTGGCCGCAGGCTCGTATGGTTTGAAGGTTCTGGGTGTGACGACGCTCGGCGCGGTGGTGGAGCGCAGGCTCGGACCGTTGGTGTCGCTGTTACCGGCTGTTCTGTTCTCGGCCCTCATCGTGGTGATGACCTTTGAGACCGCAGGCGAGCTCGTGCTCGACGCCCGGGTCGCCGGTGTCGGTGTCGGTGCGCTGGCCGTATGGCGCAAAGCACCGCTTCTGGTGGTCGTCCTCACCGCCATGTCCGTCACCGCAGGTCTGCGCTTGCTCACTTGATTCGCCGTGGTGGGCCTCTGTGAGCAGTATCGGTGTTGTATCTCGTTTGGGGAACACACTAGGGTTGCGACCGGAGGTTAGTCATGGCAAAGACCGAGATGATCCGAGCCCGGGTCGAACCGGAACTCAAACACGAGGCTGAGGAACTCTTCAAACGGTTAGGGCTGTCTGCGACCGAGGCAATCACACTCTTCTACAAGCAAGTGACCATGAACCAAGGGTTGCCTTTTGAAGTGAAGATCCCCAACGCTGCTACAAACGAAGCGCTCCGTCAGGCCGAATCCGGTGTGGGTCTGACCGAATACCCGTCTCTGAAGGATCTGAAGTCCCGGTTCGAGTGATTGATGAGATTGCGAGCTACCGCCCGCTTCGACCGAGACGTCAAGCGGGCACAAAAGCGCGGCAAGGATCTTGACAAGCTTTGGAATGTTGTCGAAGCGTTGCAATCAGGTGAAGTACTTTCGCCGCGTCACAGTCCCCATCGTCTGTCGGGTCAATGGTCCGAGTATTGGGAGTGCCACATCGAATCCGACTGGTTGTTGATCTGGGGTTATGACAACGAAGTCTTGGTGTTGGTGCGGAGCGGAACCCACACCGACCTGTTCGACTAGATCCTCAGCGGTCGCGCAGGCCCTTGCCGGTTAACATTTTCTGGCTGTACTTCTCGATGCGTGCGTCGCGGGTCTTGGCCTGCTTGGCGGAGGAGAAGTAGAGGTTGTACTCCCGCTACCGTCCGGGGGTGAGCGCCGCAAAGGCAGCTTTGAGTTCAGGGTCTTCGTCGAGGCGGTTCTGGAGTTCTTCGACCAGGACGAGCTCAGGGGCCGGCCTTACCGTCAAGCCCGCCGCCTCGACATCGATGGCCTGTTCGATCAAGTCGGTGATCGTGTCGCTCAACTGTGCCATCTGGTCAACCGACGTGACCTCGAGCCGTGGTGCTGAGCGCGTGTTCGGCCCCTGGTCCTTGAGGACACCCGCGGGATCGTCCAACAGGGCACCCTTGAAGAACATCAGGGTGAGGAAGTCCTTCATCTCCTGGAGGATGGCGATGTTCTTGCCGTTGTGGCTGTAGCACGGTGTTCGCCACTTGATCTCCTCGGCCAGCCCGCAGTTCAACAGGATCACCCGCAGGGCGCTCATCTCCTCGGGCCATTTGTCCGACCCTTCGATGTGCTCGTCAACCAGCGGATTCCTCACCACCCCGCTCAGTTTAGTTTTCTAGCGCGTGGAACGACTATGTACCCGTTCGAGTCTCAATCCGTGCTGCATGAATGCTATCAGAAGTGATAGCATCAGGTGATGGCAACAATACGCACGACATTCACTCTTGATAGAGAGCTCGCTGAACGGGCCCGGAAGCTTGAACTCAATATTTCTGCCGCCGCTCGTGAGGGGGTTGCAGCCGCGGTAAGGCGCGCCGTAGCGGAAGCCGACCGAGAGGCCTATCTCCGGCATCCCGAGGAACTTGACGACTTCTGGGATCAGGTTCAATCCCAAGCTTGGGGTGATCAAGGCGATGGCAAACTGAGCGTTCGCCAGTGAACCGCGGCGAAGTTTGGTGGGCCGAACTGGGTCGTAAGCGTCGACCAGTCGTGATCCTCACCCGGTCGGAGGTTATAGATGTGAGGGAATTGCTGACTGTGGCCGAGTTGACCACCTCGATCCGTGGTCTTGCTGTCGAGGTCCCAGTCGACAGAGACGAAGCCGGTGTGCCCGAAGCATCGGTTGTCAACTGCGATGGCATCTACACGTTGCGGCGCTCAACGCTGTCCAACCGTGTCGGAAAGCTCAGCGACCCCACCATGGCTCGCATCTGCCGATCGCTGACCTACGCCCTCGGCTGTTGAACTCCGGCGAGTAGCGCTGACAGCGTTGGAAGATGTGACCGTGCCGGGGTCAGCGTGAGAGAGCGACTGCGAGTCCGCACCGTTGCGCGGCTTCGACGAGTTGTCGATCGCCGCTGACGAACACCGTTTCACTGTTGCCCAACGACTGCGCTGCAGCGAGGTGGACCGCGTCGTAGCCGCGGAGTCGTTGCGATTCGGCGATCTCTCCGGCCCCGCTGACAAGAGGCCCGGTGATCTCGACGACATCCAACTGGTTCGTCAACAGATCGAGTTGCTCGACGACTGCGGACAGTTGCTCTCTACTCAGTCGTGCCATCCGGTGAGCCTGAGCTAGCGCTGCGCGCGCTTCGGCGTGCAGAAGGCGCACGCTGGCGGCTCTGGTCGCCTCGTTCCACAACCTCACGCAGGTGGTCGAACTGGGCTCGTCCACAATCAGCGGGATGAACGCAGAGGTGTCGAAGTAGGCGATCACTTTCGCTGGGAGGCCACGAGGTCGCTCACGGTTCCCTTGCCGACAATCTTGGCTCCGGTCAGTTTCTGGCGTGTCGATGGCGCGGGCGTGACGACACCCTCGGCGATCAAGCGATCTATCGGGCGCGGCTGCTCCAAGGAAACCAGACGGGCGAAGGCTTTTCCGTGATCCGTCACAACAACTTCCTCTCCGGCCCTCACGGCCGCCAAGTACTTGCTGAGATGGTTGCGCAGTTCTCGGATGCCTGTTTCCATGGGTTCGATTGTAGTGCTTTTCAACTTGTTTTTGTAGCTACTGAATAGGAAACGGCAGTAAGGCCGTGGTGACAAGCGTCGGCGCGAAGAAAGCCGATCGCTGACCTACGCCCTTGGCTGTTGTTGCTGACAGCCGGACCGGCTTGAACGAACACATGTTCGATAAAATTGTCACACCCGGTCTATACGTTGTCGGACATGTCCCGTCACCAAACGGTTCTTCTGCGGATTTCTTCGACACCACCTAGTCTTGGCGGGATGTCTGCCGCCTGCGTCATCGAAACGAAGGTGGAGGCTCATGGTTGACTCTCGCGAGCTTCATCCACCGCACGATCAGATTCGGGCTCGTGAGCCGATGTTGGCGGACATTAAAGGCGGCAAAGGGAGTGTGTTTTACAGGGCGCACTCTTACCACACTAAGGTTCCGGTGGAAGGCCTCGTCCAGTTGATTGAGCACTACACGGATCGTGACGATGTGGTACTCGACCCGTTCTGCGGGTCGGGGCAGACGGGAGTAGCAGCGTTGCTAACGGGCCGGCGCGCCATACTTTCCGATCTTTCTCCGGCGGCGGTTCATATTGCGCGCGGGTATACGAGAAGATTGGATCCTGATCGCTTTGAACGGTTCGCGTCCGAAATGCTTGCGCGGCTCGAACTGCTGGAGATGGAATTGTACGGGGTACCCAAGGGCCGGATCGAGTACACCGTGTGGTCTGACGTGTATCGGTGTTCGACCTGTGAGTGTGAGATCTTGTTTTGGGATGCGGCTGTCGACCATGACGCCGGGGTTGTGGAGAGCACGCTGGTGTGTCCCATCGGCCATGGCCCCTTTAGAAAAACAGAACTTGGTTGGCTGCGCTCTGAACCGGTGCGGGAGAACATCAGTGTCGTTGGCCAACGGACCCGAATTGTGCGGCCTATTGATGTTGTGCACCAGAACCACCAGATCAACCGAGCCGATATCCCGTTTTGGTATCCGACTGTTCGCTGGGAACGCTGGAGAGAGATGTGGCGGGCCCAACACGAAGTTCAAGGGATTGTGACCTCGGCTGACTTCTTTACAGATCGTAATCTGTACGCCCTGTCGGCTATCTGGGATGCGATCGGGCGGATAGACGACGACTCGATTCGTGCCAGTCTTCGCTTCGTGTTCACCGCGAGCGTCAACCGAGCCTCGCGTCGTTATCAGTGGCATCCGAAGCGGCCGACGAACGTTTTGTCGTCCACGATGTACCTAGCATCATTGAACTATGAATTCAATGTATTCAGCCTCTTCCGTCGCAAGCTCGCCACCATCACCGACATGTACCGGCAGACCTGGGAAGCACCTGGTTCGTGTGAGGTGCACCTCGGATCCGCCGAGCAGCTTGCGTGGGTAGCGGATAGCAGCGTCGATTATGTGTTCACCGATCCGCCATTCGGCTCGAACATCTACTACAGCGACTCGTCCTTCCTGTGGGAGGCGTGGCTGGGCGAGCAGACCGACGTTGCTGCTGAGACCGTGGTCAACAGGCGCTTGACGGCTGAGTTGGGCCGAACGACGCTCGACGATTATGAGAAGGGGATGGGCCGGGCGATGGGGGAGATCAGTCGTGTGATGCGCCCGGGTGCTTGGGCTTCGCTGCAGTTTCACAATTCCGATGATGCGGTTTGGTCGTCCATTCAGAACGCTGTCGATTCAGCGGGGCTGCGCGTGGAAGCCGCCGTCGTGATGGACAAGGGGCAGGCGTCGTTCAAGGGACTCCGGCATGAGGACAAGGGGGAGAAGGTTGCGAACTTCGACCTCGTGATGCACCTCGCCGCTGGAACCCAGGGTGTTCGCAATGCCCAGCGCCGCAAAGTAGATCTAGTCGAGATCGAGAAGGAACTAAGGGTGTACGTCGAACACCAGCCTGTATCGCGTCGTACTACGCCGTGGTTGCACTCGCAAGTAATGCGTTACTTGCTCGCCGAGGGTGCATCGCCTGCCGGCTGGAGCTTCGCCGCCGTTGAGTCTCTGTGCAGCGAGATTCTTGAGAGGAAGGGAAACGCATGGCATCTGCCAGTCACAAGCAAGTAAGCCGGCCTTCGTTGGCCGCCCGTGAGCCGCTACCGGAACATGTGGTTGGCTCGAAGGGTGGGCCTTGGTACACATCGCACACGTATCCCACCAAGGTTCCACCCGAGGCGATCAGGCCCTTCATTGAGGCGTCGACCGAGCCAGGCGGCCTGGTCGCCGATCCGTTCTGTGGATCCGGTATGACAGGAGTTGCGGCGCTGCTCACAGGACGACGGGCGGCGCTCTCTGACCTGTCACCCGGCGCTGTACACCTCGCCCGCAACCACACGCGGCGCGTGTCTCCCGAGCAGTTGACTGAGGCTGTCGGTGTGCTCGACCGTTCATGGATGCGGCGAACAGAACGCGATCTGTATTGGTCGTCGGTCGATGCCGATGAGGGGGTTGTCGACGGGTTAGCGCGGCATACGGTCTGGTCGGAGGTCTACGAGTGCCCGACATGCGCGTCGGAGGTTGTTCTATGGGATGCGTCTGAACCCGACCGACCACTGCCTCGTGACATTCGCTGTGATAACTGCAGATGGTGGTTCAACCGGAGGGGTGCCATAGCGGTTGCATCCGTGCCCCGGTGGATCACGCTTGCCCCTGCCTCAGGTGGAAAGCTCGTCCATGGCGATCCCACCAAAGATGCACTCACCCGAATCGACAAGATCGGACGTCGCCGGATAACTCGCTGGATGCCGACGGCACCGATCAACTCGTCTCGTGAGATGTACATCCGGTCTGCGCTCCACCTTCGTGGGGTGCGTTCCGTCGCCGACATGTTTGCTCGTCGGCCCTCTATTGCGCTGTCCCGGCTGTGGCATCGACTTGGCCAAGTAGACGATGTGGCCGTTCGCGAAGCGCTACAGTTCGCCTTTACGAACACTGCGTGGCACGCCAGCCGGATGCGACGCTACAACGCCAAGGGAGGCCAGCGGCCGCTCACCGGCACTCTCTTCATCCCGCAGTTGGTCTCGGAGCCCAACGTCTTCGAGGTCTTTCGTCACCAGGTACGCCAGGTATCCCGGCTCTACGACGTTCTCCCGGACGGTGAGGTTGACGTGAACCAAACGTCCGCGACCGACCTGCGCTGGCTTGCTGACAACTCGGTCGACTACGTGTTCACCGATCCACCGTTCGGCAACAACATCCATTACGCGGATTGCAATATCGTCTGGGAAGCGTGGCTTGGAGATCTGACCGACAACGACAAAGAGATCGTCGTCAACAAGTCGCGCCGTGTCGAAGACGGAGGCAAGACGGTAGACGACTATCAGCGGCTGCTCACCGACTCCTTCCGAGAGGCGAAGCGCGTCGTTGCCAAGGACGGGCGCGTCTCAGTCGTATTTCACAACTCGGACGACGCTGTGTGGAGTGCACTTCTGGACGCGGTAGAGGATGCTGGTCTCCGCCAAGCGGAGGTGTCGATCCTTGACAAGGGTCAGCGCAGTCAGAAGGGGTACAAGGTCAGGAGAGGAGAGCTTGTGCCGTTCTACGACCTCGTCATGACATTCGATGTCGCTCGAAGGGGCACCCCGCGGCTCAACGGCGCGGGCGACATAGCCGTCGATGCCGTGACAGCGCACCTTGCGAGTCTCGAGCGCAGCACCTCACCGCAGCGCCAGCTCGACTACCTCTACTCGGTCGCCGTGGGCGCAGTGATCGGCGGTGGTGCGAAACCTGACGGACTCTCACTCCGCGCGTTCGAACAACTCTGCAACGATCGGTTCGAACGAGTTGGAAGCGCGTACTATGTGTAGACCGCGGGCGGGTTCAGGAGGGCGGCGTTGACCGATCGGCTCTCGACCACGGAGCTTCAAGACCGGTTCGTCGCTGCCGTTGGCCCCGCTGCTCTCATCGCGGCAAGCACCGATGCTGCCGGCGAACTCGTTGTGGAACTCCGTCCTCCACTACCCAGCCGCGTTCGGGTTTATATCTACAACGCAACGGACCCTCCTGGTGGCCGCTCGACCCTGGAGTACAAGATCCAGCTGACCGGCCAGCGTCGCGGTGAACGAGGTGAACTCGATTGGTCGGGGGTCGACTTCGTTCTGCTCTGTGGCTATGCCGTCGAACATGATGTCTTTGTGTTCTGGGACGCTGCTCTGCACATCGACTTCGCGTACTCGAAGAACCTTCAGGTTCGGACGGCCAATGTCCAAGATGCAGCCGCGGCCGGTGTACGGGTGCGCCAGAACCGCCGACTGCAGACCGGGATGGAAGTCGTCATCTGTGCCCCGAGCCAGACGATGGTAGAGGCGATTGAGGAGCGTGCTTCGAGCGGAGAAGTGCGGTTGCGAGGCGGGGGCAGCGCTGCGCTCCAAGGACAGCCTTACATGCGTCCTCCCGACGGTGGCTCTGCCACCCCTGGGTCGCGGGTTTTCAGATTCGATCCAGATGCGATTGATAGAGGAACAAACGCGCACAAGAGAGTTCAGAACCAGCTCGCGGGTGCCGTCAAAGAGCGCGGCTGGCAACCGCTGTCGCCAAGTGATAGCGATCCTCTTTTTGATGTTGCGTGGATTGTCGGCAATGCAGCGTGGATTGCTGAGGTGAAGAGCCTCACGCCCTTCAACGAGGAACGGCAGCTTCGGTTGGGTCTGGGGCAGGTGCTCAGCTATGTGCATCTCGTCGATTGGGGGTTCGAGAGGAACCACCCCGTGCTTGCCGTCGAACGGGAGCCATCCGCTGAGTACTGGCCTGACCTCTGCCAGTCCCACGGCGTAGCCTTGTCGTGGCCAGAAGCGTTCGACGAGCTACTCGACGCCTGCGTCTGATCCCCGAACTTGCGGTCTCTCTTGGTGCAGTCGTCTACGGTGCGGCTGCGCCGGGGTCGGTCCCCGCTTCGTCGATCAGTGCTATGACGTCGAACTCGCCTTCTGATGCAATGTGCTCGCTGATACGACGGAGTCCGTCGTCGATCAGAAACTCAAGAAGACGGTACGGTTGCGTGGTGTCTGGGTGAAGCGCAGTGATGAGCGAGCGGAGATGGCTATCTGAATCGAAGCTGCCGACGTTCCACTTGGTACCGACGCCCTCAACGGTAAGGACTTGCCTATCCTTGCCCGCTCCAGCATTGATAGCGGTGGCCATCGCGAATTTGGCCGCGTCTATCGCATCGGAGAAATGCCCTTGCTGGACCATTAGGTTGAGGACATCGTCCGCGGTCTCGGTCACGCCAATTGTTCGTTTGTATTCAGCCATGATCACCTCTGATCTCCGTGAGTTCGGTATGACGCGCGGTGACTCGGTCAAGGCGGTACTCAGCACGTAGCCGACCCTTGAGGAGCTCGTGAGCCAGCCCCGGTCGTAGCTCCTCGTCATAAACCAGTAGGCACACCTGCTCCGTCATGTTGGGAAGGGCGGCGACGACGTTTCTGGTGTGCTGGGTGTCGAGTCGTCCGAACGGCGAGTCGATGAAGATTGGGCCTTGCAGGGGGGCGTTCCTTTGCAAGGCACCAAGAAGAGACAGTGCCACAACGTGCTCTGCACCAGCGGAGCGCACCGGAATCTCGGATCCGTCCCGGTGGAGAATCGTGAGTCCGTAGCTCTCGTTGATACGCAATCCCGAATACTCGGGCTCGGTCGTGAGCTGCAAGAAGAGTTCGATAGCGTCGGCTTCCACCCTCTTGCGCAGGCGATCGCAGTACTCGTCAACTGCATCGTCAAACAGGCTATGCAACTCGTTGCATAGCTTCCGTCGCTGTCTTGCGCCCTCGACATCTGCACCACCCATTCTCTCTAGGCGGGTTTGTACCTTCTCCAGAACCTGTTCATTCTTGGCCAGCAGGCGCTCTTGGGCTCCGATCCCTTCCTCCACTATTCCGATCTTCTTTAGAGTCTGCTCCAAGGAAGATCGCGCCCGGCGAAGTGCGCCTTCGTCGGCGTCCGCTTCCGCGAGGCGACGTTCGCGTTCGGACGCTTCGTCCTGCTTCGCGAATCGGGACCGCTCGAGGCGACGTAGGTTGCCCCATAGAACTCTCAGGTTGGTGTCGCTAGATGTTTGGACAGCGTCTTCAAGGGCGTCCAGTCGTCGCTGGATGTCGCGCAACTCTCCTTCCACTTGCTCCATCTCGAATACTTCACTGGCCGCGGCTGAAGTCATCTGAGCGAGCGCTTCATTGCTAAGCGGATGGAAGCACGTCGGACACTGCGCCAAGGTGCCACCTGGATCTGCTACAGTCCGCAAGACCTCGTGGCGCATTTTGCGTACCTGCAGGGTGTGCTCACGGTCTCTGAGATTGTCAATCAATTCGGCTGCGCGAGTTGCGACGAGCAGCTTCCACGCAATGCTCATTTCGATGCTTATGTGGGCGTGTTGTGTCGCGATTTCGTCGTCAAGCTGCGTGATGGTGTCACGAAGTAAGTCGAGTTTGTCCATCATTGCCGCGAGGCGTTCGCTGCGGCGCAGCTCGCTCTCAAGCGATACCTTGAGGTTGTTTAGGTCGGTAAGTTCCTTGCGCATCTTGTTCAACCCGTCCTCAAGGCCCCGGCGCTTTTCATGTAGGCGGTGCATCTGAGCTCCGAGTTCGCGTGTCAAAGTGTCGGACTGAGCGGTCTTTGCTTCCGCCTCCTCGTAGTCGCTGAGCACTTTTTTGAGCGTTGTACGCGATCGCGTGAGAACCGGAACGCCCAGGATTCGTTCGATTGCGTCACTGATCTGTCGCCCCATGTCGCTCTCGTTGCGCAGTAGACCCTCGTACTCCTGTAGGAGCTCCCCGTCGAACAGGAAGAACCGAGCTATCTGCTCCGGCATGATGCGCTCGAGTTCGGACGCGGCGTCGCCGGGACCGAGCACGTCACCATCACGTCGAAGGAAGTGCTCGACCTCGTAGTCGTTGTCCTGCGAAGGCACGACCCCGGCGCGCGGCCGGCAAGATCGTGTGAGTCGGTACTGCCGTCCGTTGGCTTGGAATTTCAGCACGACCTCGAACCCATACCTCCCCGCGTCGGCCTGTTCCCAGTTGCCGATCTCGTGAAGTGAGCTCTCGAGGCTTGCTCGACTCAGCACCTTGCCGAAAAGTGCGAAGCGGATTGCGTTGAGCAACGAGGTTTTGCCACGCATGTTCTCGCCATAGACCACGACCACACCCGGAGTCTCAGGTAGATCGACGACCTGCCGACCTTTGAACGGACCGAAGTCTTGGAGTTCGACTCCATCAATCCGAAGCATCGAACCCGTCTATCGTGGTCTCGATCGCTTGCCGAACTCGTCGGTGGATCGTGGGGTTGTCTGGTTCCTCGACATGAGCAGAGACGATCGCATGGAGGAGCGATTCCGGTATGTCTGGGTAACGGGAGTCGCGTATGGACGCGAGGGTCTCCATCAATGACTCAAACTGTTCACTCGTCTTCATCGACCTCGAAGCCCTCCTCCGTCAGCGACTGCCAGTCAAGACCGTACTCCACAGCGATGGTTTTTAACTCGACGACACCGTCTGGGTTCTCGGCGTATTGGCCGAACTCAATCGCTCGGGCTAGTTCACCCTTCACCATCGAGCCGATCGGCACCTCTCGATCAATGCCCGAGGGGAGAACGATGGTGTCGTGGATGTGAGCGATGGATTTGCTGGGCGCGGCCCGAAGAACGCGGCCCCGCCGTTGGATGAACTCCCGCGGGTTGCGTGAGGATGCCAGGATGAGTGCGTGGGACGTGGCGGGGATGTCTACCCCTTCATCTAGGCAGCGGATGGCGACTAGGACACCGCCGGAACGCTCGAAGAGGCGGATCGTTGACACCGGATCGCCGTCCATGGCGGAGTGGTATTCATACACCGTCGACAGCCCGGCCTCTTCGATAGCGCCTCGTACCGCTCGGAGCTGTTCTCGATCCTCGCAGTAGACAAGCCAGCGCTGTCCGTGCTCGAAGTGTTGTGACACGACCTCTGCCGCGAGAGCACTCTTGCCGACGGCTTTCTTGGCGATTCGCGCGCGCCGGACATACAGACGTTTGATCGCTTCGTCTAGCAGGCATGGCTCCTCGTCACCACGGATAGCCAGTTGTTTTCCAATCTGGGCGGTGAGGCTATCCCACCCTTCTTGTTCGTCAGCGTTGAGTGACACCTGGTGGGGGCGATACCAGTAGGGCGTCAGAGTTCCCGCGGCGATGGCATCTTGTAGCGTGAACGGAGGCGGTACGACTCCTTCGAAGTAGCCCATCAGTGCTGCTGTCCCCAACGGATCGCCTGATCGCCGCGGTGTCGCGCTGAGCCCGAGTCGCGGTCCCGAAGAAATGTCCAGGAGTTGGCGGTTCGTCGGGCTTCCGGTGCGATGGACCTCGTCCGCAACGACAAAGAGATGGGCTCCGTCGCGGACGAGCTGTCTGAATTTCTCTGAAGTTGCGGTCTGCATCGTTGCAAGCACGACGCGGGGTTCGCCCGGGCTATCGTCGCGAGTCCAAAGCGACAGTCGCCGCTGCTCCTCCCAAGTCCGCAACCCACCTCCGCAAACGAGGAGCTGGAGTCCGTCGGATTCGAACGTCTTCGCGAGCTCCTTCCGCCACTGATTGAGCAGAAGCTCGCTAGGAACGAGCACGAGCGGAACCTCGCCGCGTTCTAGGCTTTCGTGGATCGTGCACAGCGCCGTGAAGGTCTTGCCACTGCCGGTGGCGTGCTCGAGGATGCCTCGCCGGCCGCGCTGCGCCCAAGCTTCGAGCGCCGCAATTTGGTGAGGACGAGGAGTCCGGATACGCGGGCCGGGATCGGCGATGCCACGAGTGGCTGTCTCAAGCTCCAGACAGATCTCGTCGACGTACTCCTCCCAGCGCGCCTCTTCGGCGATGTCCAGCAGCTCTTGCCGGAAGACATCGGGGAATGGCGTCACGGTGACGCCCGGTTGCTCATCGTGCCAAAGGTTGTTGAAGTACTGGACCTCGTCGGCCACGCGCTGAGCGTTCTCTTCGTTTCGCCAGGATGCGTAGACATCGATAGATTCGAGATTGCCGTCGGCTGCGAGCCCAGGCCAAGTCTCGTTCATCGATCCCTTAAACACCACCCGCTGGTCGTCAACGTCCGAGAAGATCCCAACTTTGTCGTGGAAGATCCTCCGACTACGACCAGACGTCTGTGGCCCGACCCAGGCAATCCGGAGATCAATGACACCACCGGCGACGAGGCTGGCGAGTACCTTCGTAGGCTTGTGAAGTACCGGCGAGGCTAGGAACCGGTGGAGCTCTTCGCGGGCGTCAGACGAGAATCGCTCAACTCCAGAGGAGTTGTAGCCGACGTCAAGCGCATCAATATCGTCGCTCGAGAGAGCGGGCGAACAGACGATCCGCATTTGACCACTCGATGCAGCGAATTCCCGCAAGCTGGGCCAGGCGAGCACGAACACGCTGCTGCTGAAGAACCCAACAGCCCGGTCGTAGCGGTGCGCGCAACGCATGCACGGCAGATAGAAGTCGGCTGCTATGTCGTCCTCGCCCTTGTGGTACGACAGTTTCAGCATGAGATCGCGCAGACTGCTCATTTCAGTTCAGTTCGTCCAGGAGCCGCTCGAGGGATAGATCCACTCGTTTCGCGATGGCCTCGGCGAGACGGTCTGCGGTTGCTGTCACCACTGTTTCGAGCACCGTCACCCCTCCGCGCGGGCGCAACTCTCGTTCCTGAAGCCCGATCTCCCCGGCGAAGGCGGCCAGGATGGTTTCGGATTTGACCTGCACGTTCCGGGAATAGCCAAAATCTCGGTAGGCCCCAGCATCCCAGAGAACGAACACTGCCTCTTCAGCTGCGTAACCAACGAGGAGCACTGTCCGGCCGTCCGAGAGGTCGAAGTTGCCTCGCTGTCCTCGCTCGTGATTTGGCACAATGAGCTGGACCTTGTACTCGCCAGCGGGCCGCCCTCCAGGAGGGCGCGTTGCGTTGTACATGTACACGCGAACTCGCGCAGGAAGTGAACCCTCCATCTCGAGTTCCAGCGGTTTGACCCCGAGGTCCGAGTATTCGACAACCAGGTTGCCTAGCGCAGTCAGGAACTCAGCGTGAAGCTCTGACGGCGTCATCCGCTCATTCGATGTCACGGCTCCAGAACGATTCGGCGCGCCCGGATCTTGACCTGTTCTCATCATCTCGCGAAGACGTCGAGCGGCATCCTCGCAGTTGATTGTGCAAATGGTTCGCGGCGAACTCAATGAATTTCTAAGATCCTGGCGGGCGGCTTCCCAGGGAACGTCTGTGCGTGCCCAGTCTACGGAGACGACATGTCGCCTTTCCGGGTCTGGGTCGTTGCGGTACCAGTATTCTCGGGTAACGACGCCGATTGCGATCTGCCGAGGTCGCGTTTTCTTGCGAGGTAGCACGACTAGGTCGCCCGTGCGCACTCGCGCTCGCAACGCCCAGAGTTGACCTGCGTAGTTCGCCACGCTTCTCATGTTCTTGCCCGGGAGCAACTGGCGAACCATGTCCTTCATCTCCTCTTGGCTTGAGATTCCGGTTAGATCAGTAAGGTTGTCCCATCCACCGAACGCTTGGTTGTGCCCGAGGACGAAGTCCTCGCCTTCCCCGAATTCTCCGGCCCGAATGAGCCATGGGTTCGGAACTTCGGTGTTGTTCGTGCGTAGCATCAGTTTGCCCTGTCTCCCGTTAGCTTACGGCGGCGGCTGGTGGCAATGGGCTAGAGAACGGGGTGGAACACTTGTTCCGGTGCGACCTCCACACCCACAAGCCGCGAAGCGTCGCGGAGATGAGGACAACACCGCTCCAAGGTCCGGCGACAAGCGCGATGACTAGGACCGAAAATGCAGCGATTAAGGCTGCCCAATTGGTCCTTGAAGTTCGGCTCAGAACTCGCCAGACGGCTCTCCATTTTGGTGAACACTTCTCGGACGGGCGAGCGATTATTTCTTGGTAGAGATAGAAGAAGAAGATCGCGAGTAGGAGGAAGGCCGGATCACATCGCAGAACCCACACAGCGATCCACACGGCGAGTTCCGCGATCACTAATCGTCCGCCTTGACCCTGAGGGCGGAAAGCGATGGTTGCCGTCGGCGGCGACCTTGGGTTCTTCCCCCTCGGCAGGAGCGAGGACGTCGGGAACTTAAGGCTCCCCTTATCGGTCCTGTATGATTTCCACCACTTCCGCACCATTCCCCGGTGGCGAGCCAAAACTCGTAGTGGAGCAGCCACTCACAAGTCCAGGGCAAGATGGTCTCGGCGAACGGATCACCGGGAGCCCACTGACCAGGCTCGTGAAGGCAGAGACTGCCGTCCGGATAGATGTGGGGTAGGTTGCCATTGGCATCCTTTTTTAGCAGAGGGCGGCGGACAAAAACCCTAGGTGGCCCGGGTGGTTCGTAACGCAGGTCAATGAGATAGGAAGTGCTGATCTCACTAGGCCGGATTTCGCCAGTCCATTGCAGAGTCCCTAGCTTCAGTGTTGTATGCCCGTGTGAGTAGTTGCGTTTGAGCAATGTGGCCTCGCGGATAAGAGTGAAGACGGATCTATTGGTGTTGGCCATGGAAGCGATGGGGTTGGATCTTTGTGCCGGTACCTTTAGTCAAATGTCCCTGCGGGGTGACGCTCAGGCCTCCAGCAGCGGCTAGAGAGGTGAGACCCACTGCGACACGTTTGGATCCCGCCTCCACCGGTGCATCACCGAGTGCAGTGCTAAGTGACCTAACGGCCTCGTCAATGCCGTTGCTAGTGGCCCAGCGGTCAGTGTCCGCTATCAGTGCTTCGACCCACCGGTCAAAGTGTTTCTTGCGGTCTGGACTCGTGTTCCACTTGTCCGCGAAGTTCTCCGTCCGATGGGCCGGGTTCGGAACCCACCACGTGCCGTTGTGCCATTCGATGTGGGACGGGAGATTGCGAGCAACCATCCGGAACGCCTCGTATAGGTCACTCTCACCGCCGTACGCTTGGGTCGCCAGGGTCGTGATGAGAATGGAGGCTGGTTTGTTGTGTGGGTTGCTCGCGAAGAACCTGTCGCGGTGCAGCTTCAGCAACTGAACCACTCTTTGCAGGGTTGTTCTCACCAGCCACCGCGGTACGTCTTCGACATCTCGGCTGAGCGTCACAGCCAGTTGCGCTCTGGCAACGTCAACGGCCTCACCCATGGAACTCCAGAACCAGTTGGCGTAGCCGATCGGGTTGCTGTGTTGCCACAGGAACAGGTCGCGATCTGACAGTAGGACAGCGGTTTTGTCGCCGTCGGGATCGGGGATGACCGGCAGCACGTCCATGTGGAATCGGTCACCCGTATAGACGAATTCCCAGCAGCGGCCTCGCTCCTTCAGTTCTGGGCTGCCGTTACTGGCACCGCGTGTGGCGATGTAATCCCACAGCAACTGCCCAGTCTGGGCGCGGAGTTCCTTCTGGGTGATCGACTCCTTGGCCAAAGGTCGGAGGAAAACCAAGTCGATGTCGAAGTCCCCGCCCGCGGTCGGTCGAAGCACCGTTCCCAGCCGGAACGATCCCTGCGGGTACACCTCGGGATCGCCGATGCCTTGAGTGACCAGCCATTGGCCGAGATCTTGGTATCGACGAACTGCTAGTTCATACTCTTGGGGCGAGATGTCAAGTTGCTCGACTGTGGCGTCGAGCAGGCGCGAGACCATCTGGAGGTTACTATCGGGCATTGGTGGGCTCCTTTCCATATGAGGGGGTGTACCGAGAAGGAGAGTGCTGGAAGAAGCTGGCCAGCGCGGGCGACTGGGTACGGCTCTCAGCGCGGGCGCGTCCGATCAGGTCCGGTGCAGTCACCGAATCAAGCCTGTGAAGGCCCTCGGGCGTTGGCACGTCTACCCGCACGACATTGTGTCGTCCGAGAATGAGCTGAGCATGGTTGGTCGCGGCCAGGCACTGTCCTCGGAGCATCACATCCAGTCCGTCTGAGCGCCATGTGAACAAACCTCCGTTGTCGAGAGCCGTTCGGCGTTCGCGGATTTCGTTAGTGGTTCCGACGTTGAGGACGCGGATGCAACCGCGCTGACCTCCGATGCGGTCGAAGCACTCTGATACTCCCACAAGTGTTGGATTGTTGGCCCAGACGCCCCCATCGATCAGGCGATGTCCGTCCATTCGATGTGCGGGAAGAAATATCGGAGCAGCTGTAGTGGCTAAAGCCACCTCCACGGATGGCACTCGCCAGTCGCGTCGAAGATCTGGATGGTGCGGAGTACGGAACAGATGGACCTGATCTGCGGCCAAGTCGTAGCTGGGAATCGCAAGCCGCACCTTCGAATCCCCGAGAATCCGATCACCAAAGTGTTCCCGTAGGACTGACCGCAGTTCGGTGGCCTCGTATCGCGGCCGGAGGATTCGTCGTAACAACCCGTGACGTGCTCGCCTCTCCCGCGGAAAAATGTGATCACCGTGATCGACATAAATCGACAAGACCTCGGACGGTCGTAGTCCGAGTCCGAGCGCGAGAGCGATCAGGCCACCGGTCGAGGTTCCTACGATGAGATCGAAGTGATCAGCGATCGGTGTGTCGAAGTCCTCCTCCCAGGCTGCCAATGTCGCCGCAGTGAAGATCCCGCGCAGCCCGCCTCCATCAAGCGCGAGCACCTGGAGCAAAGGAGAGTCTTGCTCTGTGCCCGTAACGGCTGGGGTCTCGAACGCGGACATCGCCGAACCTAACTCTTGTTCACTGTGTCGCTTGTAGGGGGTCCGCTAGCGATACCCGAGAGTGTGCTAGTTTGAGACCTGAGCAAAGGACCCGCATGAAGCTGATTACTTAATTTCCATCTATAGATTTCGGCCATAACTTCAGTCTACTACATAAAGTCCTGCCACGTGTGGATTTGTCTGCAGAATGTTCTGAGTTATAGTGATCTTTGTGAGTCCCAGAGGAGTCCCTGCCCTCGGTTGGGTCGCAATTTGTGTCTTTGAGCGGATGATCTGAAAATGGGTTCATCCGAACGGGAGAGCGAAGCGATCAAAGCCGAAGCAAGACGCGTGGCACCAGTGTTCTCGGGGCGCAGCTTGGTCGCCCTACGTGAACTCCGCGGTGAGACGCAGGCTGCTGTCGCTGAGGTGGCAGGAATCACCGCCTCAGCCCTGAGCCAAGCTGAGCGCGGCCACACAACGCTCTCGGTTGCGAATATCGCAAGGCTTGCTCAGTACTTAAAGGTCAGTCCGGCGGCGTTCACCGAAAGTCGTGAACTGGAACTTCAGATGCAGCCGCAGTTCCGGCACCTGCGGAGTACTTCCGTACGTGAACAACGCAAGGCCGAGCGGTTCGTCATTGCCGCGGCACAGACAGCGAGCATCCTGCGTGACTTAGTCGATTCCCCCGAGCCGTTCTCGTTCACTTTCCCGGTGGACCCAGAGCTACCGATCGACGAGGTGAAGAAGGAAGTGGAGCGCGCTGCTGTGCAGACAAGGTCTGCGCTTGGTCTAGCGCAGAGCAAGCCAGTCAGCTCCAAACTTGTCAAGTGTCTTGAGCACGGAGGCATAACGGTCGTGCGGGATAGCAAGACCGATGGTGACATTGATGCCTACTCCGCGGTTGTTAACCAACTACCGGTGATTGTCCTTGACGGAGGTAAAGAGTCGGTTTGGGATCGCGATAATTTTACCCTAGCGCACGAACTTGGGCACCTCGTGATGCATCGCGGCATATCTCACACACCTGGCACTCGTACCGTAGAAGCGCAGGCGCACAGATTCGCTGGCGCGTTTCTTGGACCGGCTAGAGCTCTCCGCGAAGTGCTGCCCCGAGATCTCGACTGGGCCAGCTACTTTGAACTGAAATGCGAGTGGGGGATGTCGATGGCCGCGCTGGTGCGGCGAGCCAAGGACCTTGGCGTCATCGACGACTCGATGTACACCCGTGCGATGAAACAAATGAGCGCCTACGGCTGGCGAAAAACCGAACCCGGTTCGACCGATCGGTCCCTGCCAACTCCCCGCATGCTCCGCCGAGCGATGACCAGCGCAGAGATTTCCACGTCGCGCTTAGCAAAACAAGCTCACTTGCCTAAGGATGTCGTTCTGAGGATCGTAGGCAAACGTAAGCCATCTTTGATCCACTGAGCGACTTGGCTCGGAGGTATGCCCTCGGCTGTTGATCCTGGCCGAAAAAACTGCTCTGACTTGGTTGCTCAGCGGAAGAGGTAGACGACCATCTAGCAAGAGCGTCGTAGCGCTTGGATCCCACTTGGTTGTGGTGAACATCCACGATCGGTGACGTTGTGGACTCTAGTGTCCCGTTGTAGAACTTCGAGGGCCAGACAGGACATTGATCGCCGGTGAAATCCAATGACGAAGTGTTGACGCCGGATGAAGCAGCGCAGCCGCGTGGGCCAAGCGCTTGCGACCCGAGGACCGCCCTTCAGTGACACTCGACGCGTTTGGAACTCATCCTGGAGCCCGAGACAGGAGTCGAACCTGCGACCTGCTGTTTACAAGACAGCTGCTCTACCAACTGAGCTACTCGGGCGTTGCCTCAGCGTAAGGCTGTTTGGGCCGATCAGCGCCGAAATTCTTGCCGCGGCTCCCATTGCGCGCTGTGATCTGTCAAGCTAAGGCATACTTGGTACTCACCCACGAGGAGCACAGCCGATGACAGCACCCGGGCGCTACGCCGCATCTGACAACTCGTTCACCAAGTCGACGGCGACCGCCGCCGCGAGGGGCGGAATATTGATCGCAATAGCGATCGTCATCGGCGTACTTCTGCTGTGGCAGGGATACGACAGCGATGATCCCATCACCACCGCAACCGACGATTCCGACGAAACCGGCGATGACGCGGAGGATGAGGAGGAAACGCCCACCACCACAGTTGCCGAGGACGCCGACGAAGACGACACCGCCACGACTGCACCCCCGACCACGGCTGCTCCGGTCGTTGTTGATCCCCCCAATTCGGTGAAGGTTGCCGTCCTCAACGGACGTGGCGAGCCGGGGCTGGCAGGATCGCGCAAGGATCACCTGACGACTGCCGGTTACGTTGCGGAAGGCTTCAACGCCGACACGTTCGACAAAGAGTTCAGCCGGGTCTACTACACACCTGGATACGAAGATGAGGCGGAACTGGTCGCAGTGGCCCTGAACGGATCCCCCTCGGTCATCGAAAGGGCGCCAACCGATCCGCTCACCCTGGTGGCTGACGCCAACCCGAACGCCGCCGACTTCAACATCTATGTCGTGCTCGGAGTGGACGCGGTTCTCGGCTGAGGTTGCCACCCTGCTTGTCTGAACGACTGCTCGTCTGAACCACTGCTTGTCTTGCCGCCCTGCTTGTCTGAACCACTGCTCGTCTGAACTCGCTGGTTGAGGCGCGCTCGGAGACCATGGGTCAAACTGAGCTGTGCGTGTTCTGGCCTGCCCCGACAAGTTTCGAGGAACTGCGACTGCCGTGGAGGTAGCGGAGGCCGTAGCGTCCGCCGCTTCCGCCGCGGGCTGGGACTGCGCTATCCAGCCCATGGCCGACGGAGGGGAGGGCACCCTGGAGGCGTTCGGAGGGGCCAACCGGACGACCGCGGTCACTGGACCCGACGGCTCGTTGGTCCAGGCCGAATGGCAACTGAGCGGGAATCTGGCCGTGATCGAGATGGCTCGGGCGTCGGGACTGAATCTGGTGGGGGGCGCAGAGTTCAACGATGCCGTGGAAGCGACGACAGCAGGCACCGGGGAGTTGATCTCCGCCGCGGTGGACTGCGGCGCGACCAGGATCATTGTCGGTCTGGGAGGATCAGCCACCACAGACGGCGGTATGGGCGCGCTGCGGGCAATGGCGCCTCTGGCTCGCTATCGGGGTGTCGACATCGAGGTCGCGGCCGACGTGCGCACAAAGTTCATCGACGCGGCGGCGGTGTTCGGTCCACAGAAGGGGGCGTCAGCAACACAGGTTGCGTTGCTGCAAGGCCGGCTCGCCCGGTTGGCGCAGGTTTATCGCGACGAACACGGGGTGGACGTGACCGATGTGCCCAGAAGCGGTGCAGCGGGCGGACTCGGAGGCGGGTTGTACGCGGTCGGCGCGAGCCTGTGCGACGGGTTCGAGTTGATCGCCGAGTCGGTGGGTCTTTATGACCAGATCGAAAAGGCCGATCTGGTGATCACCGGTGAGGGATGCCTCGACGCAACGTCTTTCGAAGGAAAGGTCGTGGGAGGCGTGGCGGAGCTGGCTCGACATGCCCGCGTGCCGGTTGTCGCCATTGTGGGCAGGGCGACAGACGATGCCCCCGGCGAGGTCCCGACAGTGGATCTGACGGAACAATTCGGTGAAGCACGCGCCCTGCACGACACGCTCAGGTGTGTCGAATCGGCGGCCCGCGACTGGCTCAGCGCTTGCCTTTGATGCTGACGACCCAGCCGGCGATCGCAACCACGATCAACACGAACAGGCCGAACTTGAGTATTCCTGCGAGCGAGCCGACCAACCATTGAACAAGTGTGATCATACCGAAGACGGCCAGGGCGGCGACCACGACAAGCGCAGGCAACGGCAACCCGCTCGCTCTACCTGATTTGCTCATGTTCCCAGGCTACTCCACGGCCGTCCCATAGTGGCCGGTGGATCCAGCTAGGCGGGCGCGCGATCAGAATCAATTCCCGATAGCATCGGTCGGGAATTGGGTTCGGTCGTCGTGACACGCCGAGTAGCCCCGAAATGCCGACTAGCAAGGAATAGACACCACCATGAGCGTCAATGTTCGAGTCCCAGCCACGCTGCGAGCCCTAACGGCCGGCGAGTCCGAAGTCGCGGTCGAAGGCGGCACAGTGGCAGCAGTGATCGACAATCTCGAACGCTCACATCCAGGGTTCAAGGAGCGTATTCTCGACGATGCCGGCGAGTTGCGCCGATTCGTGAACCTGTTCGTCAGCGACGACGACGTGCGGTTCCTCGATGGGCTGTCCACCGAGATGGCGGCGGGCGAAACGCTGTCCATTGTGCCTGCGGTCGCAGGCGGATAAATCGCTGTCTCGGTAGTTGCGATTTTGGTGTCCCCCAGATTGAATTAGCACTCGCGACACGAGAGTGCCAGCGATGATGTATCTGCCAGCGAAGAATCCGGAGGAAAAGTGGCGAAGACCATTCAATTCGACGAGCAAGCCCGACGCGGCCTCGAAGCGGGGATGAACCAACTCGCTGACGCCGTTCGAGTCACCCTCGGCCCCAAGGGCCGCAACGTGGTGCTCGAGAAGAAGTGGGGTGCCCCCACCATCACCAACGACGGCGTCTCCATCGCCAAAGAGATCGAACTCGAAGACCCCCACGAACGAATCGGGGCTGAACTGGTCAAAGAGGTCGCCAAGAAGACTGACGACGTAGCAGGCGACGGCACCACCACAGCCACCGTCCTGGCTTGGTCGATGGTTCGTGAAGGTCTGCGCAACGTTGCCGCAGGCGCCAACCCGATGTCGGTCAAGCGTGGCATTGAACAGGCGGTTGAAGTCGCCGTTGCCTCCATTGCCGACAACGCCCACGACGTGTCAGACGACAAGGACCAGATCGCAAACGTCGCCGCGATCTCCTCGGCAGATCCCGAGATCGGCTCCACGATCGCCGATGCCATCGACAGCGTCGGCAAAGACGGCGTCATCACCGTTGAAGAGGGCCAGACCTTCGGCCTCGACCTCGACTTCGTCGAAGGCATGCGCTTCGACAAAGGCTACATCTCCCCATACAGCGTCACCGACACCGAACGCATGGAAGCCGTGCTCGACAACCCCTACATTCTCCTTGTCGGCTCGAAGATCTCCGCTGTGCGCGATCTTGTACCGGTGCTCGAAAAGGTGATGCAGTCCAGCCGGCCGCTTCTGATCATCGCCGAAGACGTCGAAGGCGAAGCTCTGGCCACTCTCGTGGTCAACAAGATCCGCGGCACGTTCACGTCGGTGTCAGTGAAAGCCCCGGGCTTCGGAGAACGCCGCAAGGCCATGCTCCAGGACATCGCCATCCTCACCGGTGGCCAGGTCGTCTCCGAGGAGGTCGGCCTCAAGCTGGAGGGCGTGACCATCGACATGCTCGGTGAAGCCCGCAAGGTGGTCGTCACCAAGGACGAAACCACGGTGATCGAAGGTGCCGGCGACACAGCAGATGTGGCGGGTCGGATCAACCAGATCCAGGCCGAGATCGAGAACACCGATTCGGACTACGACCGTGAGAAGCTTCAGGAGCGCCGTGCCAAGCTCTCCGGCGGGGTTGCCGTGCTCAAAGTCGGCGCCGCCACCGAGGTCGAGCTCAAAGAGAAGAAGCACCGCATTGAAGACGCAGTGTCGACCACCAAGGCCGCCATCGAGGAAGGTGTGGTCGCCGGAGGTGGAACCACGCTGATCCGTGCCCAGAGCGCGGTGCGCGATGCCGTTGCCGGCATTGCTGACCCGGACGAGCAGGTGGGTGCCCGCATCGTGGCCAAGGCCCTCGAAGGCCCGCTCTACCAGATCGCGGTGAACGCCGGGATGGAAGGCGGGGTCATCGTCGAGAAGGTACGCAACCTCGACGGTTCCTCCGGCCTCAACGCCGAAACCGGCGACTACGTCGACCTGATCGAGGCAGGCATCATTGACGCGGCCAAGGTCACCCGTTCGGCTCTGCAGAACGCAGCTTCGATCGCTGCGTTGTTCCTCACAACCGAAGCCGTCATCGCCGATGCCCCCGAGGAATCAGGCGGTCCCGCCATGCCGGACATGGACTTCTGAGCTTGCTCGGAAATCCCCAGCAACGGCGTTTTTTGAGCTTGCTTGGAAATCCCCAGCAACGGAGTTTTCTGAGCTTGCTCGGAAATCACGGCTCACACGCCGAGGAGAAGTAGTCGATGAGCGGGGCTGAACTGCATTCGGCATGCGAGGCGTTGGCCCCACTGGTCGGTGTTTGGCGAGGTCAAGGCGACGGCCACTATCCGACCGTCCCGGACTTCTCGTATCTCGAAGATCTCGAGTTCTCTCACATCGGCAAACCGTTCTTGGCGATGACCCAACGCACCCGTGACCCTCTCAACGACGCGCCCCTGCACTCCGAAGTCGGCTATCTCCGGCCCCAACCACGGTCGGGTATGGAACTGGTCCTCACGCAACCGACCGGAGTGGTGGAGATCCACACCGGCACGGTCACAGAAACAGGGGGTTCTCTGGTAGTCGACCTGCGAACAGAGCGAGTGGAGGGGACGCGTACGGCCAAACCCATCTCCGAAGTTCGTCGTCGGCTCGAGGTTTCCGGCGACAAGATGGTTTCGGAGATGTGGATGGCCGCCATGGGGCAACCGCTCACCCACCATCTGCGAGCAGAACTGACTCGTGTCGATGATCGCAGAGGCGCATGGGATCTTCGCCTGCCCGATTCTCCCTGAACGGGCGCGAGCCCGAGCGGAGTGCGGACTCGGCTGACTCCCAGCAGAGCTGTCGGTAGTGTGGACCCGTGAGTGCTCGCTCGCGTAGCCAACATCGGCTGGTCAGGCCGTGGTCGTCCAACCAGCCAGGCAGTGGGCGGTCGAACGCGGAGTTGGCGACCGAAGAACCGATGGCGATCGAACTCGACGGAGTCCGCGTGGCGACAACCATGCGCACACCAGGCCATGATTTCGAGCTTGCGGCAGGGTTCTGCCACACCGAGGGGCTGCTGGACGGCAATCCGGTCTGGTCCGTCAAATACTGCGAGACGGACTCTGCGCTGGCCACAGAGTTCAATGTGGTGAGTGTCTCGACAGGGGGCAAAGCCCCTGTTCCAGTGCCGCGACTCACTGCCACGACCTCATCCTGCGGATTCTGCGGCACCGACGAGATCGACGAACTTGCCGACAAGCTCAGCCCGGTAGCGGGGGCCGCTCTGGATTGGCAGGTTCTGGCAGACGCTCCCGACCGAATGCTCCAACAGCAGGCTCTGTTCACGCAGACCGGGGCAGTCCATGCTGCGGGAGTGGTCAGCCCGGACGGGGCCGTGACCATGACCCGGGAGGACGTCGGACGGCACAATGCGGTGGACAAGGTTGTCGGCCGACTGTTGTTCGATGAGCAGATTCCCGCCCTGGGCGCAGCCGTGGTCGTTAGCGGAAGGGCCAGTTTCGAGCTGGTCCACAAAGCATGGGCCGCCGGATTCAGAGCCCTAGTTTCGGTTAGTGCACCGACTGCGCTGGCTGTCGCCACCGCCGAGCGCGCCGGTATGCAGCTCGCAGGCTTCGCCCGCGGCGGATCGCTCACCGTCTACGTCGACCTCTGAGCAGGTGGCGGCCATCAGTTGACCTACTGAGCCGCGACCGTGAAGGTCCCCGTAGCATTGGGTGCATGCTTGATCCTGTGACCACAGCCGAGGGCCTCACGGTCGTTCATCTCTTCTGCAAACGCACCGCTGCGGCTCAAGACGGCGCAATCGTCTCTGCGGTTGAAGCAACTCAAGCAGTCGGCGTTCAGGTTGTGACCGTGGCTGTGCTCGGCCACAAGGCGGAAATGTGCTTCATGGCTCTTCATCGTGAAGGTTGGCCGCTGCGTGACCTGCAGACCGCGCTGGTGAACGCCGGTCTTGACGTGGTCGACAGCTTCGTGTCGATCACCGAACTGTCCGAGTACGCCCAGGGACTCGGCGAAGACATGAAGAACATGCGGCTGTATCCGGAGTTACCGCCCCCGGACAAGTCGGCCTGGTGCTTCTACCCGATGACGAAGCGCCGCAACGAGAACCAGAACTGGTATCGCCTGACCTTTGATGAGCGCAAGGAGCTCATGTACGAGCACGGGACGTCGGGGCGCAAGTTTGCCGGTCGCATCGTCCAATTGATCACCGCATCAACCGGCCTCGACGATTGGGAATGGGGGGTAACCCTGTTCGGCACCAACCTCGATGATCTCAAAGACACCGTCTACACGATGCGCTACGACAGCGCGTCGGCCATCTATGCCGAGTTCGGGCCGTTCTACACCGGGCTGGTCGGACCTGTTGCCGAAATAGTCGAACGGACCAGCTAGTCAGCTTGTCACATACTCCTGGAGCAGGTCGTTTGCGATAGCTGCGGGATCGCGCTCGGCGGGGTCGCCGAACCCGCCGCCTCCCGGTAGCTCGAGGATCAAGCGGCGATCGGCGGGTACGGTCTCCTTGCCCTTGGTCGGGAACGGACTGCCGTCGTCGAGGTACACCGCGCCGCCGGCCCCGTCGCTGCCGCCGTGCCGGCCCCGTGCCGGGTTCGCCACCCGGTCGAACATCGCCGAGAACTCAAAAAGGTAGCCGTCGGTCGGGCCGACTTCGATTATCTGACCCAACCCGCCGCGCTGTCGTCCGGCGCCGCCGCTGTCGTTGCGTATCTCCTTGCGCCAGATGATGATCGGCCCGACTTGCTCGGTCGCCTCGACCGACATCGTGCGCACACCCGACGGAAAAGCGGTGGCGGTGAGCCCGTCGAGGTTGGGCCGGGCACCGGTTCCGCCGCTGTTGAACATCAACAGCTCAACAGGAGGTTTGGGATCGTCGGCGCCGGCCGATCGGGCACTGGCTTGAAAGTTCCACAATGCGCCCGAACCTTCGGCTGGTATTCGATCGGGGAGCGCCTTGGCTACGGCGCCGAGGCACAGATCGGTGACGAAATGTCCGATCACATGGCGAACCGCCACCGGATCGGGATGCTGGGCGTTGAGAATCACCCCTGGCGGTGCGCTTACGGTGAAGGGTTCGAGCGAGGCGAAGTTGTTGGGAAGCTCGGGCGCCAGCGCCACCAGCATCCCGTAGGTGAAATATGCCTGGGCGTAGGTGAGCGGCACGTTGACCCCGAACTTGCTCAGCGGGGACGTGCCGGTGAAGTCGGCGTGCATTCCATCGGCGCTGACGGTGACCGATACGCACAGGCTGAGCGTGTGGTCGTAGCCGTCGACGGTCATCTCGTTGGTGTAGACGCCTTCAGGAACCGACCTGAGCGCCTGCAACGTGGCTGCCCGAGTGCGATCGAACACGAACTCGGCGAGGTCCTCAAGGTCGCTGAGACCGAACTCGTCGAACATGGCGCACAACCGCCGTCTGCCGGTCTCGTTGCATGCCGCCAGCCCGAAGATGTCACCCACCACCTGGTCCGACTCGCGCACGTTCTGAGCAACGACCGTGACAAGATCGCGGTTGAGGTTCCCGCGCTCCACCCATTTCAGGATGGGAATGCGGATCCCCTCCTCGTAGACCTCTCTGGCCTCGGGCCCATAGCCGCGGCCACCGATATCGACCACGTGAGCGGTCGACGCGAAGAACCCCACGAGGGAGCTGTTGTAGAAGACCGGCGTGGCGACGGTGATGTCGTGTAGGTGTCCGGTGCCTTTCCAGGGATCGTTGGTGATGTACACGTCCCCCTCGAAGATGCGCTCGGGACCGATGTCGTTGATGAAATGGCCGAGCGCGGCTGCCATCGTGTTGACATGTCCGGGCGTGCCGGTGACAGCCTGAGCGATCATTCGCCCCTTCTTGTCGAAAACCCCTGCTGAGAGATCGCCTGCTTCGCGGACTGAGGTGCTGAAAGCGGTGCGAACAAGGGTCAGCGCCTGTTCCTCAACGACCGAGATCAATCGATTCCACATCACCTGGTTGCGCAAGTCGTTGGTGCTCATGGCGTGCCTCGTTCGGTTCGGCTGGTGCTCATGGCTCTGGCATCCCGGTTCGGCTGGTGTTCATGGCGAGCCTCGTTCGGTTCGGCGGTGTTCATGGCGAGCCTCGTCCGGTTCGGCTGATGCGCAGCGATTCGTCTGGTTGGACCACGCACTGGTGATGTGAGCCGAGCACGGTGGTGGTCTGGGTCTCGACGATCACCGCCGGGCCTGTCACAAGATTGCCCGGGCTGAGTTGCGTGCGTTCGAACACGCCCGCCGTGACCCGCTCGTCAAGAGCCGGGTCGTACATCTCACGCGGCGTGGAAGACGTGACCGGCGACCCCTGCAAGGTCGTCTCGACATGCGGCGGCGGCGCCTGGCGCGTCGACACCCGTACCGCCCAGCTGACCGCTTCGATAGTCAGATCCTCGATGGCTCGTCCGAAGAACTCGAGGTATGCCTTGGTGAACTTGCCTGCCAGCAGATCGGCTGCGAACTCGTCGAATTCACCGTCGTCGAGGCGCACTGGGATCTCCCAGCCCTGCCCCGCATACCGCATCGACACCTGGCGCTCGACGATGGTCTCCGACTCACCGGACCGATCGGTCGCAGTGCCGATCCGCACAAACGACTCGGCCTCGGCTGTCAGCTCGGCAAGAACCTCGTTGGCCCCGACGTAGTTGAAATCGTCGGTGGTTGTGTAGAAGCTGCGAATCGCCTCGTAGGCGAAGGGTGCGCGGAGGAATCCAATGGCCGAGCCGACCCCCGCTCCGCTCGGAACGATCAGTTCATCGAGGCCCAGCTTGTCGATCAGCCGAGAAGCGTGGAGCGGTGCGCCACCACCGAAAGCAATCATCGTGAACCCGGCGAGGTCACGGCCTCCCTCCACCGCGTGGACACGAGCCGCGTTCGTCATGTTCTCGTCGACGACCTCGGATATTCCGATCGCGGCTGTGTGGGCGTCAAGACCCAGCGGACCGCCGACGGCATCGGCGAGCGCCCTTTGAGCTAGCGCAGGCTGCAGGTCGATATCGGTCGCCCCGAAGGTGTCGGGGTGCAGGCGCCCGAGTGCAAGGTTGGCGTCTGTGACAGTGGGTTCGGTCCCGCCGCGATCGTAGGCAGCCGGCCCAGGTTTGCTGCCGGAACTGTGGGGGCCGACACGGATCTGCCCGAGCGAGTCGACTCGAGCGATTGAACCGCCCCCCGCGCCGATCTCGATCATCTCGATGACCGGGATGGAGATGGGCATCCCGCTGCCCTTCTTGAATCGAGCCCGTCGGTCAACCTCGAACACCTTGGCGGTGCGGGGAGTGAAATCCTCTATCAGTGAGATTTTGGCGGTCGTTCCGCCCATGTCGTAGGAGAGCACCCGGTCCCGTCCGTACCGGGCCGCAAGTTCAGCGGCGAAGATGGCGCCTCCGGCCGGCCCCGACTCGATCAGTCGCACCGGGAACTCGGCCGCACTGTCCACGCTCATCAGGCCACCGCCGGAGTGGATCAGATACAACGGACAGCCCACACCGATAGCGCCCAGCTGGTCTCTCAACCGGAGCAGGTACGACGCCATAAGCGGTTGCACATATGCATTCGCGCAAACCGTGTTGAAGCGTTCGTATTCGCGCATCTGCGGTGAGACTTCGCTGCTGATGGAGACCGAGACATCGCTGAGGGCCTCTTTCAACAGGCTTCGAAATCGCCGTTCGTGTGCGCTGTTGCGGTAGCTGTGCAGGAAGCCGACGGCCACGGATTCATAGCCCTGCGCGCCGAGATGCTCGATGAGCGACCTCGCCGCGGAGTCATCGAAATCGACCAGCACCTCGCCGCGGGCGTTGAGACGTTCGGTGACGACGTATCGATCCTTGCGCTCGATGAGAGGTTCCGGCAGCACGATGTTGAGGTCGTACTGCTCGAACCGGCTTTCGGTACGGGTCTCGATCACGTCGCGGAACCCCGCAGTGGTCACCAGGGCGGTCTTGGCTCCACGCCGTTCGATCAGCGCGTTGGTGGCCAACGTGGTTCCGTGGATGATCTGATCGACTTCGCGGAGATCTGTGCCTGCAGAACGGCTGAGCTGCTCGATTCCCGCCAGAATCCCCTGCTCAGGGGCATCGTAAGTGGTCAGGACCTTGGTTGAGTGCAGCGCCCCGTCAGCGGTTTGGATCACAACGTCGGTGAACGTCCCCCCGACGTCGGCCCCGATGCGGGTCCGCTG
The DNA here is from genome assembly GCA_965116485.1 of Acidimicrobiales bacterium. GTDB lineage: Bacteria > Actinomycetota > Acidimicrobiia > Acidimicrobiales > Aldehydirespiratoraceae > VXYK01. The sequence goes on along the minus strand of OZ220692.1, from coordinate 112,626 downwards.
GACGGCGCCACGCGTCCGGTGGACGGTGCCGGATTGGCCGAAGCGTTTCGCGGTCATGTCAATAACAGTATCGGCCCTTGCCGCTGGTGGCCGAGCCGATACTACGAGGAGACCGGCAGGCCACCGCGAACACGCCGGTAGGCTCGGTCGCGGTGTCCGTTCCCAAGACCTTCGGTGAAGTGCTGGACCAAATCGCCGATGTTGAAGGCTGGTTGACCGACGAGCAGGCCCGGCGGCTCTACGACCGGGCCCGTGAGCTGCAAACAAACGTTCAGATCGTCGAAATCGGCAGTTTCAGAGGCCGATCTCTGATCGTTCTGGCCCGCGCTGCGCCTGTGGGAGTCGGGATCGTGTCCATCGATCCCCACGCCGGGAGTGATCGCGGTCCCCAGGAGATCGCACCCAATCAGTATCTCGGGGACAGCGACTACTACAGCTACATCGACAACCTCACCCGAGCCGGTGTCGCCGACCGGGTAACCCACATCCGCAAGACGTCCGGTGATGCGCTCGGCGATGTCACCGGCAGCATCGACCTTCTCTACATCGACGGCGCCCACCGATTCGGCCCGGCGCGCCAGGACATCGTTGCTTGGGGCGATCGAGTTGCTGACGGTGGCACCATGCTGATCCATGATGCGTTCAGTTCGATCGGCGTGACGCTGGCCCTGATGACGTCGACCTTCGTGAGCGACCGCTGGCGCTATCGGGGCCGCTCGGGCTCGCTGGCCGAGTACCGGCGCGAGCCGATGTCCTGGAGGGAGTCGACCAAGAACGCAATGCGCCAGGCGCTCCAGCTTGGATGGTTTGTGCGCAACGTCATCATCAAGGGCGCCTTGACACTGAAGCTGTACCCCCTGGCCCGGCTGCTCGGCCACAGAACTCGGGATTGGCCGTACTGATGACGCCTTGCTGACAACGCCTTGCCGATAACGCCTTGCTGACGACGCCTTGCTGACAACGCCTTGCCGATAACCATATGCGGCGTCGGTAGAGTGTCGAAAGCAGCATGAACGCAGTTCCCGCAACCTCAGCGCTTCTTGCCGACCGGAGCCTGGTCGGCACCGACCTGTCCCGCGCCTACACCGCTGAGATCGACGCCTGGCTGGAGTCAGTCGTGGACGGTGTGGAAGAAGTACGAGGGGTGGCGCTGGCCGCGGTGGGAGGTTACGGGCGAGGCTCGCTGAGCATCGGAAGCGACCTTGACCTGCTGCTCCTGCACAACGACTCGGGCCATGTGGCTGAAGTCGCAGAGCGGATCTGGTACCCGATCTGGGACAGCGGAGTGAAGCTCGGGCATGCCGTTCGAACCGTCGACGAAGCGATCGATCTGGCCTCCGAAGACCTCGACACGGCCACCTCCCTGCTCGACATCCGCCTGATCGGCGGCGATGCCCGCCTCGTGGACGAGCTCGCGAAGAAAGCCCGCGACCTGTGGTGTTCCAATGCAGACAAGATGCTGGGTCTCCTCGTCGAATCGGTCCGTGAACGCCATGATGAGGCCGGTGAGGTGGCTTTCTTGTTGGAACCAGATCTGAAGCTGGCTCGGGGAGGACTGCGCGACGTCGACTCTCTGCACTGGATCGATCAGGCAGAGCAGGGCCTGCTCGAAGCAACAGAACGCAGCGAACTGGTCGAACCGCACCGAATTCTGCTTTCGGCAAGGATCGAACTTCACAGGCTGAGCGGACAGTCCGGGAACCGGCTTCTGCTCCAGGACCAAGACGAAGTATCGGCGGCCCTCGGTTACGCCGATGCCGATGAGCTGATGGCAGCGGTGGCTTCAGCTGCGCGTTCGGTCGCCTGGATCATGGACGCCGTTCTGCACCGCATCCATGTCCGGTCCACCCGACGCCGCTGGCGGCCCCGGGTCAGAGAGTTCGGACACGGTATCGAGATCGTCGATGAGACGCTGCGGTTCGGTGAGGACGCCCAGGTCTCGAAAGACCCGGTAATGCCGCTGCGAGTCGCCTACATCGCGGCTAGCGAAGACGCATTCATCGAGCGTGACGTGCTCGACCGCCTTGCGGTTGAGACCCCGCCGATGCCGGACCAGTGGCCTGACGAGGCACGCGAGATCTTTGTCGATCTACTGCTCCTCGGCTACGAGGCGATCCGAGTGATCGAAGCTCTCGACCAGGTCGATCTGATCTCCCGGCTGTTCCCGGAGTGGACGCCCAACCGAAACCGCCCGCAACGCAACGTGTACCACCGCTTCACCGTTGATCGCCATCTGCTCGAAGCAGCGGCTGAAGCCGCCGCCATCGCCGACCGTGTGGAACGTCCCGACCTGCTGGTGCTCGGTGGGCTGTTCCACGACATAGGCAAGGGCTACCCCGGAGACCACAGTGAGGTCGGAGTAGGGCTGACCCGAAGCATCGCCACCCGCATGGGCTACCCCCCGGCCGATATCGAGACGTTGGGGATGCTTGTCCGTCACCATCTGTTGCTGCCCGACGTGGCATCACGGCGCGATCTCGACGCTGAGGAGACGATCCGCTTCGTCGCCGAACAGATCGACTCGGTCGGCACGCTCGAATTGCTCGGAGCGTTGACCGAGGCGGACTCGATCGCCACCAGCAAGGCCGCTTGGGGCGGTTGGAAAGCCGAGTTGGTCAAGAAGCTGGTCAACAGAACCTCCCACTTCCTCCAAACCGGTGGAACGATGCTCACTTCGCAGTTTCCGACCGAGAAGCACTACGAGTTGCTGGCAGAGGGGGCCGAACTTGTGCAGCTCGACGGTCATGAACTGACAGTGATCACCCCGGACCGTCCGGGCGCCTTCTCGAGGGTGGCGGGAGCATTGGCGCTGCACGGGGTCGAGATTCTCGGAGCGCAGCTCCACACCGAGGGCGCTCTCTCTCTGCAGGTTCTGCGCGTCGGTGGCGGAGTCGGCCTCGACGAGCGTCCCCAGCGTGTGCAGGACGACGTTCGCCTGTCTTTGGCGGGGGGTCTGGCCGTGCGAGCGAGGCTGCTCAAACGAGCACGCACATATCGTTTCCAGCGTGTGACAACGGCCCGGCCATCCGAGCCGGAGGTGATATTCGACAACGATCTGTCGTCGGATGCGACGGTCATCGAGGTACGCGGGCCGGACTCGATCGGGCTGCTGTACCGCATCACCAGAGCCCTCTATGATCTGGATCTCGACATCCACTCAGCGAAGGTGCAGACGCTGGGCGACGATGTTGTCGACTCCTTCTACGTGCGCGGCCCCAATGGCCAGAAGATCCTTGATGACAACTATCTCGGCGAGATCGAGATCGCTGTTCTTACGGCCATCGCCTCAGACGCGTAGGGTTGTGACATGAGCGTCCGCCGAGCCGATGAGCGTGTGCTTCTGCGTTGGGCAGAGGCTTTGTCGGCGACTGCGCGGACAGGCCTGGGCTTCACCGACAACCTCTATGAACGTGAGCGATTCAAAGAAGTGCTGGCGGTGGCCGCTGACATCAGGTCCCACGTTGAGGGCGGATTCCATCCTGAGGAACAGGTCCAGGAGTGGCTCGACCGGACCGGTTCGGGGGTGGCGGGTTACGTAACCCCGAAGATCACCGTTGGTGCGGTGGTCGGCAACGAACGCAACGAGATGTTGATGATTCAGCGGGCCGATTCTGGAGTCTGGCTCTACCCGACCGGCTGGGCTGACGTCGGTTACTCGCCGGCGGAGATCGTGGTCAAGGAGGTCTATGAGGAGACAGGGATCGAGTGTGAGGTGATCCGCCCGATATCGATCCTCGATGGGCAGCGCCGCGCGTTCACCCGCATTCCCCTGGTGGCGCTGGTGTTTCATTGCCGGGCGATCGGGGGAGAGCTTCGCCCGCATCCACTGGAATGCCTCGACGTCGGATTCTTCGGCCGTGACGCTCTTCCTGAGGCGACGGTGAACCCTGACTGGTGGGCCGACCACGCCTTCGCGGCGATACGCGGTGAGGACATCAAGGTCCAATTCGACGCTCCGCGCAACCCGCCCTGGCGCGGAGAACCTGAGTCATGAGCCCCGCTCGGAGCCCCTTCATGAGCACTGTGAGGTCCTGTGCCGTCGACCATTGATCACGGAACCACCCGAGACGGCCTGATTCAGATGCGCCGTCGCTGGCAGCCTGCCGGTGCGGCACGAGCCGCGGTCCTGCTGCTGCACGGGATAGCTGAGCACAGCGGTCGCTACGGGCACGTGGGCGACCGTCTCGCCGCGGCTGGCTTCGACACGGTCGCGATCGATCATCGCGGCTACGGTCGCAGCGGAGGCCACAGGGGTCATTGCGACTCCTGGTCGCAGTTCTCCGATGATGTGCAGGACCAGCTGTTCGAGGTTCGCAAGCTCGGTTTGCAGACGGTTCTTCTGGGGCATTCGCTCGGCGGGTTGATGGCGACTCGCTATGTTGTCGACGACCGGCCCCAACCGGATCTCCTGGTGCTGTCGGGTCCCGCGCTCGGAGCTGATATCCCGTGTCATCTGCGACTTTTGGCACCGATCTTGGGCCGGTTGACGCCGCTGCTGGAGATAAAGGACGAAGGCGATCCGTCGCTGTTGTCGTCCGATCCCAGAGTCGGGGAGGTGTTCTACGCTGATCCGCTGCGGGTGCCCAACCCGACGGCGCGGATGGGCCTGGAGATCATGCGGGCCATCTCCGCGGCACGAGCGAACATTGAACGCGTGACGATGCCGACGTTGGTAGTTCATGGCGGTGATGACCGTCTGGTGCCGACGGAGGTTTCGGAGATCTTCGAGTCGCTTCCCAACGCCACCAGAATCGTCTACCCGGAGCTTCGCCACGAAGTGTTCAATGAGCCCAGCGGTCCCGAAATCATCGACGAAGTAATCGCCTGGATCGACACCCACCTCCCGTAGAGCCCGTCTAGCTAGCGGTTAGCAGTGTCGCTGACCACCACAGAACTTGCAGTGGCAGCAGTACTGCTGCCCATCGCAACATGCCGCGTCTGCGGGCGTACAACAACGACGACACGGTCACGATGGCCAACGGCACCCATTGCCACCACTCGACGGGGATGCGGGGGGCTAGCTCGCCGTACTCGACTGCCGATGTGCTGAGCCGAGCCATGTCGGTGAACGCTGCGGCGAACCACAGAACCGCTCCAGAGGCCAAAGCCCAGACAGCCTTGGCAGAGCCGGGGACACCCCAAATGCCGCCGATGTCGCGGTTGTAGGCCAGCCATCCGTAGCAGGCGCTCACACCGATCCCACCGGCTACCGCTGACCAGACGAGCATCTGGTTATGGCGTATCTCGTAGTCCATAGAGAACCCGGTCAGAAGAAACGACGCGAAATACACTGCTACGGCCACGGCGCAGGTGATCCCGGTCCATTCGATGGACTTGTCGACTGTCGACTTGGGCGGAGCTGCGGAAGATGCCGCGGTCATTGCGAGCACTTATTGTCCGAGTTCGTGGATCGACTCGGTCGCTTTGAGCCACGACTCATATACGCGGTGTCTGCGTCTGCACGGTCGCTTGGAACCGCAGCCGCCATGGCGGCCTTTAGTTTAGGTTTGCATATCACCATGACTATGTTCCTTAGAGCGCATCATAATGCTAGGTTAGGATCATGCGGACGACAGTAACTTTGGCTGAAGATGTCGCTGCAGCGGTCAAAGGGCTGCGGCGATCAGAAGGCCTCGGCGTGAGCGATGCGATCAACCGGTTGGCGCGTCGCGGGCTCACCGAGTCGACTGACCCGAAGCCCTACGTCAACAAGAGCTACGCGATGGGCCAGAAGATGGATGTCTCCAATATCGGCGAAGTCCTCGGGATGCTTGACGAGTTTGAATCGCGTGACCGGGCCGACGAACACGATCCCCACGGCTGAACGTGCTCCTCGATGCCAATCTTCTGCTCTACGCGACCGATTCTTCGTCGGTCCATCATGATCGAGCCTCAGATTGGCTCGAATCTGCGTTGCTCGGCAACCGGCGCGTGGGGTTGCCGGTGCCGACCATCGCGGCGTTTGTGCGGATCAGCACCAATCCGCGAGTTTGGGACCGGCCCATCACCGCATCGCAAGCTTGGGAGCGCGTACGCGCATGGCTCAACGCCGATGTGACCTGGGTTCCACCTGCGGGTGAACAGACCGTTGCCGTCATGGGCGAACTCGTCGAGCAACACCAGTTGACGGTCAACCTTGTGCCGGACGCCGTGCTGGCGGCTCTGGCGATCGAACACGGCCTCACAGTCATGAGCGCCGACTCCGACTTTGCCCGCTTCCCCGAAGTCCGATGGGAGAACCCTCTCGCGATCTGACCGTGCGCAGCGAGTAGACGCAGATCAAACGTGATGGGGTGGTACGCTGAGTTCATGCGTCTACAACTGGCACTCAACGTCGACGACATCGACGAAGCGGTCGACTTCTACTCGCGGATGTTCGGGACCGAGCCCGCCAAGCGAAGAGACGGTTACGCCAACTTTGCGATCGACGAACCACCGCTCAAGCTCGTCCTGTTCGAAAACACCGGTGAGGGCGGAACGATCAACCATCTCGGCGTCGAGACCGAGACAACCGAGGAGGTCTTCTCGGCGCAACAGCGCCTCGCGGATTCCGGGCTGCGCACCACAGGTGTCGACGAGACCATGTGCTGCTTCGCCGACAAGACCGAGACTTGGGTGACAGACACCGAGGGCATCGAGTGGGAGTGGTACGTCAAGTCCGGCGACAACGAGGTGCGCGAGAATATCGTGGTCGCAAACCCGGTCGCTGTAGACAGCGACGATTCATCCTGCTGCGCTGTCGCTTAGCCGCTGTCTAGCCGGCCGCGGCGGCCATGAAGTTCCGGTAGAGCTGCTCGGCGTCGGCCACGAAGCCCTCGATGTGGCGGTCTGCATCGTCGGCTAGAGCGTCGAGAGAACCGGGGCCGAGCGTCGATTCGAGTGCATTGCGATAAGCCTCGATCTCACCCCAGTTGCGTACCGTGTCGGGCTCGACCTCGACGTGGTACTGCATCGACCAGGCGCGGGGCCCGACGCGCATCGCCTGCACCCGGCACTCCGGCGAACTCGCAAGCACCACAGCCCCGTCAGGCGGCTCTGTCACGCACACCGAATGCCACTGCAACGCAAATTGACGGTCGGCCATCTCGGCAAAGATCGGATCGACCCTGCCCTCGGGCGTGAGGTCGACTGGGAGCACTCCGATCTCGGGTGGTCTCTGCAGGCCGCACTCTCCGCCGAGGGCGTCGGCCAAGAGCTGATGACCCAGACAGACCCCCAGGAAAGGACGCTCAAGCTCGCGCACCCAGCGGCGGATCGCCTGCTTTTCGGGGATCAACCAAGGGTGTTCCTCCACATCCCACACATCCATCGGTCCGCCCATCACCCAGAGTGCGTCGTAGTCCTCGAGCGAGGGGATCGGTTCGCCCTCGTCGAGTTCCACCGCGGTCCAGTCGATCCCGTCCGCCCGCAGATACTCCCTCAGCTGACCTGGATGTTCACAGTCGATGTGCTGAAAAACAAGCAGTCGCACAGTCAGCTGACTAGCACGTTGTTCCCGACGAAGTCAACAGGGCAGTGGTCCCGACCGAGACTATGAGGACAGCGGACATAATTGAAGCATATCCGAATGTGTTAGAATCAAATCTAACACACTATAATGGTCGGATACTAATCAACCTGATAGGATAAAAGAATCGTGCTCACCCACCGAACGGAGGTGTCGCGTTCAGGCGCCTGTGGTGCGTAGGGATTCGACGGGTTCTAGGCGGGATGCGCGCCAGGCGGGGTAGAGGCCTGCGAGCAGGCCCACTATCGCTCCCAGCAGGGGGGCGGCCATGGGGATTCGGGTGTCTAGCACGGGGGTCCAGTCGTTGGATGCTGACACTGCGACCACTACGAGCACGCCGGCGCTTGCCCCGATGATCCCGCCGAACAATCCGATGCCGGTGGATTCCAGCAGAAACTGGTAGGCGATGTGCCGGCGGCCGGCACCGAGCGCCCGGCGCAGACCGATCTCGCCGACCCGCTCGAGCACCGACACGAGCGTGACGTTGGCGATTCCGATCGCGCCGACCAGCAGCGACACCGCGCCCAGTACCAGGAACAGCGCGTTCACGTCGCTTTCGACTTGGGTCTGAAGACTCTCCGGCGACGGCGGCGACTGCACCCGCACCAGCGTCGGGTCGTTGGGGGAGACCGCTATCGCGGCTTGAGAAGCGATCAGTTGCGCTGCCCCCACCTGCGTATCGATCTGTACAGTCGTCGGAGACTCGAGATCGTACAGGTCCCGGGCGGTTCCCTCGGGGACGATCACGGAGTTGAGCAGGTCGGCGTGACGCAGCACATCGTCGAGAATCCCGATCGCCACAAAATCCACGTCACCGACGAACACCACAGGCTGTTGACCGACTCTGGTGATGTTGAGGCGTTGCGCCGCGCCCGTGCCGAGCACAGCCACCCGATCGGCACGTTCGGAATGCCCCTGGTCGAACCAACGGCCCGTGCTCAGGCTGCCCCGCACCGCGGGGTAGAGGCCGGGAGATGCTGCCACCATCGGCACTTGGAACTCGGTCTGGCCCAGAGGGTCGTTCAACGGCACCGAACTGGTCAGGTCTCCACCGATGTCGACGTCAGCCATTGAACCCGCCGCCACCACCCCGTTGAGCCTGGTGAGCCGCGATTCTGAGTCCCACGGCAGAGCCACGCGGGGCGCGTTGTCTCCGAAGAACCCGCGGTCGGTGGTGACCACGACTGATGTGGCCGACAGTTCGTTGAACGAAGAGATGATCTGGTTGCCCGCGGTGTGGGCCACCCCTAGGGTCGCTACTAGGGAGGCGATGCCCAGCACCGCCCCGAGGACGGTCAACAAGGCGCGGCCTGGTCTGGCGAACAGTCCGGCGAGGGCTTCGGCGATCAAGTCTCGCCAACCGAAACCCGCCCGAGCCTCCTGTGGAGGTTTCATCGCTCGAAGGGTGCTGGTCGATGGGACTGCGGCAGGAGCTCCACGAGCCCGTCCTCGACTTCCACTATCCGGTCGGCCTGCAGCCCCACTCGGGGGTCGTGGGTGACGACCACGACCGTCAGGCCCGACGAACGCAGTTCCTCGAACAGGTCGAGGATGGATCTGCCTGTGACCTGGTCTAGGTTGCCGGTCGGCTCGTCGCAGAGAAGCACCGTTGGATGCGGCGCTATGGCACGCGCAATCGCCACTCTCTGGCGTTCACCACCCGACAGCTTGGTCGGCAGAAAATCGGCTCGATGGCTGAGGCCCACACGTGCAAGCGCCTCAAGAGCCATTGATCGACGCGAAGAACGCGGCATCCGGTTGTACAGCATCGACATGATCACGTTCTCGGTCACGTCGCGATGCGCGAGCAGATGAAACGCTTGAAAGACGAAACCGATGCGGTGTGCTCGCAGTCCTGTGCGCCGACCTTCCGAGAGGCTCTGCGCGTCTACACCGTCGAAACGGTAAGTGCCCGAAGTCTGGCGATCGAGCAGGGCCATGATGTTCAAAAGCGTGGACTTGCCGCTGCCCGAGGGTCCCATGATCGACAGATAGTCTCCCGGATACACCTGCAGCGTCGCATCGCTGAGAGCGTGGACCGCCGCGTCACCTTCGCCGAACACGCGGCCCACCCGCTCGAGTTCCATCAAAGGCGTCGCGCCGTTATTCACCGGACGCGACCCCCACCACAACCCGGTCACCTGCTTGGAGCTCACCGTCGACGGGTGTCACCTCGGCCCGTCCTCCGGTCGACAGACCCGGTTCGACTGTCACGAAGCGGGTGGTGCCGTCGGGTTGTTCAACCTCCACGCGGGTCAAACCGCCGGCGGTGGCCGACAAGGCTGCGTTGGGTACCACAAGGACGGGGCCGTCCGTGCCGCCCACGGGTATGACGATTTTGACGTTCCGGCCCACGAGACGTTCCGGTATCTGTTGCGCGACGATCTCCACATAGTGGCGGTCCGGTGCCAAGCCGCGGGTCCCGGAACGACGGTCCAACAGGCGGATCGTGCCTGGGATCGGCGCCTCCAGGCTCCGGTCCTCGATGCGAACCGACATATCCTCAGCCACCCGGTCGATGTCACGTTCCGAGATCGAGCCTCGAACCGCGAGCTCGGAGCCGGTGACCGTCATGAAGGAACCCGCCACGGTGCTGCCGCGCTCGGCGGTCAACAAATCAACCCTCACCGGCAGGCGTTTGAGGAAGATCAGCTCACCCGCCGGGAGCCACACTCCTGTGGTGGCCTCCATCTCTGCCAGATCTGCCTCTGCATCACGCAGTTCGGCGCGGGCCGAGTTCAGCCGGCGTACGGCATCGGCCGTGTCGGGAGGGGCCAGCAGGTCTTCGAGAGTCTGCTCGGCCGCTGCCAAGCGGTCCTCAGCGCTGCGCACCGCAAGCTGGGCCTGGGCCCGGGGTCGTACTGCTTCGGCCCGGGGACCGGTGTCGGTTCTGGTGCCTTGGGCACCGCCATCAACCTCGGTGCCGCCGCCGTCCTGGGTGCCGTGTGGCTCTCGGGGGTCTTGGAGGCCCTCTTCGCCTTGGCCCTCGTCAGGGTCCGCCAGTGCATCTGCCAGCGCTGTTTCCGCTTCGGATACTGTCCAAGCTGCGTCGGTGACAGCGCCTCGCGCCGCGGTCACGGCTCTGTCGGCGGCTGCGAGCGCGGTCTCGGCAGCGGCGACGGCTGCCCGGAGCGCTTCGTGCTCAGCTGCGCTGGGCACTGCGCCGCTGTCGGGGTGAACGCCGTCCAGAGCGCTCTGCATCCGCAACTGCGCTTGGTTGTAGTCGCCGGCCGCTCGATCACGGGCCAACTCGGCGGCGGCAAGGTTCAGTTCGGCATCAGCCACCGTCTGCCCGGCATCGGTCACCGCTTGTCGAGCATCGGCGACGACCTGCGACAAGTCGCGACGCGCCTGATCCAACGCCAACTCGGCCGATGCCACGCTCGTGCGAGCCTGCTGCACCGCCAACTCGGTCGGTGCCTCGCCGGCCACGGCCAGAGCCCGCTGCGCGTCAACGAACGCTTCGCGCGCCCGATCGAGCCGGTCGCGGGCTGCTTCCAAGGCTGCCTGTTCGGCGTCGCTTGGCCCGTTGGGCTCGTAGCCCGCTTGTTGATACCAAGCCCGCACCGCGATACTCGTGGCCTCATCCCACAACTGATCGGGGTCGCCCTCGAAGTGTCGGAGCCTCGCCAAAGCAGCCTCTAGCTGCTCGACGTCGGGTCCGCGGTCCTGTGGCCGCAGGTCCCGGTACACCGGTACGGGTCCGGCCAGCACGAACACCGGCTGGCCTGCGATCTCGATCGCCACCGACCCCTCTGTCAGTTCCGCGCCCCGCTCCGGCGCCGAGGTCACCACCAGAGCCGACTCTCGATCACCGAGCGCGCCAGAGAGGCCCAAAGAGGCCGGCTCGTCGTATCCGACATCAGCACGAATGATCACATCCGCGACTAGCTCCGCCAGTTCCACCTCGACGGTTATAAGCGATGCCACCGGAGGTTCAGACTCCAGCGCGGCCTGTTCGGGCGACTTGATGTTGCGCCCTGCCAGCCAACCGCCCGCCGCCGCGGCAACAGCAATAGCCAACGTCAACAAGACAGCCGTCCCGCGTCGCAAGGCTCAACCCCCCCGGCTCTCGCGGAACTGCTCAAGCAGAGTCCGGTTCTCGTCAACGAGAACAGCCTCGTACTGCCTGTAGATTTCGATGAATCGTTCGTAGAGATCCCCCGAGCACTCGGCGCTCGCCACCGCGAGGGCACGCTCTTCGGCTTGCAGCGCTACCAGGGCCTCCTGGTCGAAGTCTTGCTGGGCCGTCTGCTGCCCCTGGGTGAAGAAGTCATCCAGCTCCTCAGGCGACATGCTGTTCACGAGTTCTTCGGTCTCTTCTTCTGACATCCCCGCGAAAGGGTCGAAGAACCCTCCCGAAGGCCCGACGATCTCCTCTAGACGTTCCTGGAAATCCGTGTACACGGTTTCGTACATGCTGTCGGGATCCTCGTAGTCGTAACCCCGCTCAGCCATGCATTCGGACCATTCAGCGTCGATCTCCGCAGACCGGGGATCGGCTTCCACACGTTGGATCAGCGACTCAAAGTCGAGTTGCTCGAAGATCTCCTGGAGATCCCCGAAAGCGTAGACCTGCTCATACGCCTGCCCGCTGCACCCCTCAAAACCGTTATCGGCACCCTCTACCGAACCCGAGACATCTTCCCCCGTAGCAGCAGCGCTGTCGCTATCGAAAGCGCTGCCGCTGAAAGACGAGCCGTACAGCGTGTCGTAATAGGCGTTGCGTTCTGACTCCGACAGGGCGTCAACGATCGACTGGTTCGGGTCTATCCATTCATCTTCGGACAACGGTGATTCCGTCTCGCCGAAATAAGTTGTGATGCCGAACCCGACTTCAGTGGCGAATTCAACGTCTCCAGGGGCACCCAACCCGATATCGCTGACCGGGCGGATCGCCTGTATGTACTCGAAGCCCTCCGCTGCCATGCACTCGGCTATCAACTCCTGCACATGCTGCTCTTGACGGGCGTAGTTGGCCGCCTGCTCCTCGGGGTCAAGACTCAAGAACCCTGTGCCGAGATAGTCGTCCAGAGTCTCGGGCCCGGCACCGGGCTCGTTTGCGTCAGGGGCTTCCTCGTCACCACCGTTTTCTGGCTCATCGGTTCCTTCGGGTTCTGCTTCCAGGCCGTCATCGGATTCCGTCTGGACGGCTTCGGAGCTGTCATCAGCTCCGCTGCACGCTGAGGCGGCCAAGACCAATATCAGGACAATCCCTCGCATTGTTCTCTTGCTCATCTGGGCTCACTCATCTCCAATCAACTCCAATAGATGGTCGTTCGCGCCGACAGTTCGGCGGGTCCGTCATGGATGCTGTTGGCGTTGCGGTCCCAATACACGAAGATCGTTTCGTCGATCAAGCGCCGTCGGAACGGGTCTTGTTCAAAACGGTCTTCGCTGGGATCGGCCAGACCGGGCACGTTGAAGGAAACCGATCCGTCGTCCTTGGTGGTCTCTGTTCGCACGATCCGCACCACATCGTCGTACGACGCAACCAGCACCATCCGCTTTCCAGCAGAGTTCGGGCCGAGGAGCCGGGCGGCGATGCTGACCCCCCGCCCGTAGACGATGTGTATCGGCTCGATTGTCGTCACCTCGGTCGGCGACGGCTGCCACTCGATCATTCGCCTGGCTTCGTTGCGTACCTCACTTTCGTTGAACTCCTGGCCGAGGGCTCCCGCCCAGGCGAATATCCAGTTGACAGCCGACTCAGCGCTGTGGGCCAGGCCCACGGTGACCTCGCCTGCGGAGTCGGTTCGCGGATCACCGACGTCGATGCGGCAGTTCCGCGATGTGCCGGCGTCGCCACCGTTCAAGCGAGCGTCGACATCGAGGTTGCAGGCAGTTCCGTCGCGCCATCCATGGTCGGCGAACACATCGATCAACAGGCCGGGATACGGGCTCCCGTCGGGTTTGAGCGCCCGCACCTTCGCTGTGGCCGCCCCGCCCACCAACAGCGATTCCGACGACAGGCTCAGCTCCAAACTCACTGGCCTGATATCTGCCAGATCAAGGATGCGAGCCAGGAACAGCGCCATGTCCTCGCGGGTCACAACAGCACGAGGACCGAAACGGTCGGTCGTTTCGGGTTCCATGATGCCGAGGTCGACCATCAAAGAGATGTCAGCGCGCGCACTGTCATACAGAGTCGCGACGTCCTCGAAGACCGGAGCTACCGGATCCGGCAAGGGGATGCCCGTGAGCCTGAGCATGCGGGCAAGGAAGTGGGCCATGTGCACGCGCTCGACTTCGTTGGCCGGACCGAACACCTGCGGCGAATACCCGGTCGTGACGCCCATCGCCTTCAGCTGAGCGACAGCCGAGCGCCCTTCGTCGCTCACCGATGCCAAGTCGCTGAAAGATTCCATCGCTCCTTGGGGGACCTCCAAACCCAGGACTCTGCTCGTACGGGCCAGAAAAATGGCCATGTGCAGACGGATAACGGGAGCCTCAGGGGAGTAGGTTGCCGCCGAGGTGCCTCTGGTGATGCCGTAGTGAAAAACACAGTCAATCGCCGCCTGGGACTCTGCGCTCAAGTAGGACGTGTCGATGAACGGCGCCGGCTCGATGTTGTCCCAACAAGCATCGAAACCATGTGGCCTTTGCGCTTCCTGCATTTCGGTGGGCAATTCCGCGTCTGTCGAATCGTTTCCGTCCTCCGCTGCCACCGACGCCGCAAATAGAACAACGGCAAGCATCATCGTCAAACCGACCCGCGAGACAAACCTCATCATCAAGGTGTTCAATTCGCTAGCCATCCACCCGACACTCCCCGAACCCTAACCCGAATGCTGAAGAAACCGGCGAGTTCTCCGGTTCCGAACAGCAACACGTGAGCCAACAGGCTACAGACCGCGGCCCGCCGCGCCGAACACGACATCGGACGTGATTACCGGCTCTTCGCGTTTGAGGGGGGTGTGAGGGTGTCGAGCAGCGCCCAGATGGGCTTGCCGGCATACAGGAGTGCTCGGATCCGGTAGTTGTTGAAGTTGCTGAAATGCGAACCCGACGCGTTTGACTCGTTTGATCAAGTTGTTGGCTGCTTCGGTCGCGGCGTTGGACACTCGGGCGTGGTGCCAGTCAGCAGTTCTGGGTGCTCCAACGAGCCAGGGTGCGTCCCAGCCGGTTGACCTCGACAGGCAGATACGAGTCTTGGTATTCAGCGGCGAGCTGGTCGACGGTCGCCCGGCCGAGGTCGGGATCGGCGATGTCATATATGCCGCGCAGTGTTTGGTTGGCGTGTGAGGCGTTGCGGACCTCGCCGTGGGGGTCACCGGCGTCGAGCAGCCCGCGTAGACGGTCCTCGCCTGTTTCGCTGATGCGTTCGTGACCGGTGAGCAGCAGTTTGCGGCTTCGATACAGCGGGTCGTGTTTGCGGCCGCGGTGGCCGAGGGTCTGGTTCTGCACGCGGCGGCGGGTTTCGTCGAGTGTGTTGTTGGCCAACCGCACGATGTGGAACGGGTCCGCGACTTGGCGTACGTGAGGCAGCGCCGTGTCCAGCGTCGCCCTATAGGGTCCGGAGGGGTCCAGGGTCGCCCAACGAATGTTCACCCGCCAGCTCGCAGGCTGGTTGAGCAGCCACCTCGCGGGTGCTGCTGCTGTTCTGTGAGGCACTATGTCCAACAGTTTGCCGCCGGCGACGTCGACGATGCTGGTCGCCCACGCCTTGTGTCTATAGCGGCCCTCACGACCGAACAGGGTCTCGTCGAGACCCTGTGCGGTCGTCGCGCCGATCCGGTCGACGTCAGCATCGAGCAGTGTTTGACCCCACCACAGCACCGTGTCGTTCACCGCCAACCAGCAACACGCCAGGTCCGATGCGACGTCGCTCAGCGGACGGCCGCGGCCGACCTGGCGTGTCGCCCAACGCGCTGCTCGTGTTGTCAACAACGCCCGCTGCGGCGCGACCTAGTGGTTGTGTTCAGTCACCGAACCCGCGCCGCAATCCTCACTCGGGCATCGCGCCGCAATCCTCACTCGGGCATCTCCATCGACCTTTGTGCCACACAAACCGCACCGGCTGACCAAACACTGGGAGATCCACCAACTCCAGCAGCCGCTTGCCGTCGGAACACAACTTACCGCCGCACCCCCCACACGACGGACGCGGTCCGCGACAACGCACATGCAACCCCAACAGCCCGCCACAGTTGTCGCCAACACACAGCACGTCGACTTCGCCGAGGCCTACCAACAACTCGCACATGCCTATAGGGTCACACACCACACCGATCCTCCAGTCTCGGATGTGGTTTACGACCCCGATTCTGGAGGATCCCACCCAACCAGCCGCCAACACCCCACAACCCCCACTGCCCCCTCAAACGCGAAGAGCCGCGATAGGCCGCAGCCCGCAGCTCTTCGCCGAGTTGCCGCTCGAAGTCGGAGAGGTCATTGGTCATGGCTTGCCCTGTCCGTACACGGGATCATCGAATTCCTCCTTGAGGCGCCGGAGGCCTCTAAAGACCGGGTCGCGAGCCGCTCTGGGTTCGCACCCCAGCCTCTCGGCGATCACGCGGTAGTCAAGTTGCTCTATGACACGCAAGCTCACGGCTTCACGACCTCTAGCCGGCACCCGGGCTAGCGCCTCGTGCAGCCGGGTCGCGTCGAGCCGCGCTTCTGCGGCTTCGACCTCTTCCCAGCCCGTGGCTGCTGTGGACGGGGTTTGGAGTTCCAGTCGGCGTCGCGCTCTTGTGGAGACTCGATTGCTTCGCCACAACTTCTTGAGCTTTCTGTTGGCGATCCCATGCAACCATTGGCGCGGGTTGCCCTTCATTGGGTCATAACGCTCAACGCTCTCGAGCGCTGCTGCAAACGTTTCGGCGACCAAGTCTGATGTAACGTCTCGGTCCCGTGTTCTCGCCCAGAAGTAGTTGATCATGGGCCGAACGTTCCGTCTGTAGAATTCAGCGAACGCCTCTGGGTCTTGGCAGGCGTCAACCAGAAGCTCAGCGTCGTTGCGCAGATCTTGCTTCCATCTCCCAGACCCCGCCGTCGTCGGCTCGACAGCGAGCCTGCCCACCGTTGAGCCGGGCAGCGCAGCCGGTACGCGGACCGGCACACAGCCGCGAGCAACGGCACCGAGTCGGGGCCACGCAAAGGGGATTCGGCATCGCTATCCGCAACGCACGCATGTCGCCCGGTCGTTCATTTGACCCAGCGAACTCTCTGCATGGTTGATGGCGCGAGACCATCCGCTGCAACTCGACGAGTTGAAGAAAGTCGTGGGAGAGCTTCCGCAATAGTGTCTTGACGACTCAATGTTGTTTTTCCATCGCCCGGTCGGGTACCAGACACCTCCCCCGCAGGTCGTCCCCAGGATCCGCACCGAGGACCTACCGTACGAGGTTGACGTGAGTCGGTTTCGCGGCCGCCGCAGCATGCCCCGCGTAGGCGAACCCGCCAGCGTTGAACGCTGCGATGGCAACGATTCTGAAAATTCTGCTGCTGCTCACGGCAAGCTCCTCTCAACTCATGGCTCCGAGGACGGTCCCGACGCTCACCATGTACTTGCCGCCTGAACTCGGTCCGTCGCGCGGAATTCACAAAAAATCTCAGAAATCCGCGCGGCGCGGACCCTCCGGCGGGGAAGTACTACCAGGAAACCCACCAATGGCCGCAACCGCGGGCACCACAGAACGGAGACAACCATGACCACCGGACAACCTCCAACAGATCAAGCAGGGCGAGCCTGTCGCAGCCTGGGCTGCACAACCTTGCCACCGAAACCAAAATCCGTGACAGGCATCAGTGTCCTTTGTCTCGCTGCATTTGTTGCATCGTTGATATTTCATCAACTCCCTGCCAGCGCGGGGATCAATGTCGACGACATGGAACCCCCTTACAACGCCAACGGACATCCCGTAAGTTCGATAACACTAAATGGCCACTGCCAAGGATCGAACGGTACATATTTGGTTTGTCTTACAAAGTACAAAATTCAGTACAGTTACTGGGGATGGCGCACTTCGGGAAATTCTGAGAGAGTAGCAGCTCTGAACACAACCACTCACACAGGACCGAACGCCACTTGCAATAAATCACCTGGAACATACCGAGGCCGAATGGACATGAAGCTACATAATATTTCAAACATTTCTGTATCGATAGGTTATCAAGGTATCGGTGGTGCAATTACTGTGAATGCTTTACAAACGAGCTGGATCAGAGAATCGAGTCCTCATACAACGGGCCTAGTATGTTAGCGTAGCCTCTCCGCTAGATAAGGGGAATCAGTGTTTGAAATTGATTCAATCTTAATACGCTCGTCTATCAAAAAGTTCCTATTGATTGGAACAATCATTGCAATTGAATTCTTTGCGTTGTTAGTCACCGGATGCACAAGCAAAGAATCAGATTCTTCAAAAGGAACAATCTTATTTCAAGACGGAGAATTCGAAATCGTGGATGGTGGGCCTATAGAATTCGACACTTCTATAAGCAATTCGGTCCGTAGAGCAACTGATCGATATCAGATATCTTCGGATGTCGAAACGTGTTCTGAATTGGCCGAGTGGTATGTAAATGGTCTCGAGATAGCTTTTGAAGGAGAACTTGCGAATCTTGTCGAATCCAATTCCGACTTTGATATCATTTTGCAAATAATCAGTGAAGTAAACAACACATTGATTGATCGGTTGGTCGGCTCCTTGAAAGGAAACTCTTCCCTTTGCCCCAGAGATCAACCGATATCCAATAAAGACATCACCATCACTGAATTTAAACCTATAACTCAAGAAATCCTTTCTTCGTTCGAACAAACTGGTGCAAGTTTCTCATTTCATGTACATTCAGGCTTATCAACTGCAATCGCTATTGTAGAAGGACATCAAACCACATTCGATATCGAAACGTATTCCAATGACAAATAATAAAATTTGCTCAAATAAAAAATGGGCTTCAACACAGATCATGATATTCGCTGTGGGTTCAATTATCATTGTAAGCTGCGCAATGCTTGACAGCGATAAAGAAGTGGATTTAGGCAAATACCCTGATGTCCACGCAATATTGATTGCTGATGACGAGTACTTGTTGATTCGGGAAAGAGAAGTGCAAGACTGGACAACATCTTGCATGCGAAAAGCAGGATTTGAATATATTTCTTGGTTAAGTGATAACTATCAAAGCAACGATATATCGAATTCTCCAACACCAACGGTTGACTCAATTGTTGCGAGCCAAAACACGACAGAAACAATCCAAGATCCCAACGAAGAAATCTATGACTCTCTCAGTCGGTCAGAGCGGACTCTCTACTTTGAGACCCTCTGGGGAAAAGAGGACATCGAAGAAGGAGCTGCCCCCAGCGGCAACGAAGACCGCTTCGGATGCTATAACGCAGCTTGGGTCGAACTGTACGGCCGCGATGCTGTACAAGCTAGATGGACCATTCTTGATCATGCTAAGGAAATCGATGAGCTGGTTAGATCCAACCCAACCTATCTCGCGGCCGAACAGGAATGGTCGTCCTGCATGGCCGCGAGCGGATACGATCTTCAGACACCGACCGACATTGAGCGCGCCATCTGGCTCATGTCGGACACAGACACAAGCGTGGGCTATAACAACACCCGATCCTTCGAACGCAACATGCGTGAGGCGAACGAAGAGTGCAGCGATAATCTTGAGGAGACCACGATACTCTTGCGCAACGAGTCGCTGGATCGTTCTCTCCAAGGCTCAATCGACATCCTGTTGGCCGACATCGAAAAACGGCAGAGTTCCAACTAGGTCTAAACTGGCTCTTCGCGTTTGAGCGGGGAGTGAGGGTGTTGAGTGGGTTCCAGTTGGGTTTGTCTGTATAGAGGTGTGCTTTGATCCGCTGGTTGTTGAAGTTGCTGAAATGCGAAGGCGACGCGTTTGACTCGTTTGATCAGGTTGTTGGCTGCTTCGGTCGCTGCGTTGGACAGCCGGGCGGTGTGCCAGTCAGCAGTTCTGGGTGCTCCAACGAGCCAGGGTACGGCCCTGCCGGTTGACCTCGACAGGCAGAAACGAGTCTTGGAACTCGACGGCGAACTGGTCAACGGTCACGCGTCCGAGGTCGGGATCGGCGATGTCATATATCCCGCGCAGGGTCTCTTTGGCGTGCCAGGCGTTGCGGACCTCGCCGTGGGGGTCACCGGATTCGAGCAGGCCGCGTAGACGGTCCTCGCCTGTTTCGCTGATGCGTTCGTGACCGGTGAGCAGCAGTTTGCGGCTTCGATACAGCGGGTCGTGTTCGCGGCCGCGGTGGCCGAGGGTCTGGTTCTGCACTCTGCGCCGCACCTCGTCGAGTGTGTTGTCAGCTTGCCGCACGCCATGTGGAACGGGTCCGCGACCTGGGCTGCGTCAGGCAGCGCCGTGTCCAGCGTCGCCCTATAGGGTCCAAAGAGGTCCAGGGTCGCCCAACGAATGTGTACCCGCCGGCTGGTTGAGCAGGCACCTTGCGGGTGCTGCGGCTGTTCTGTGAGGCACTATGTCCAACAGTTTGCCGCCGGCGGCGTCGACGATGCTGGTGGCCCACGCCTTGTGTTTGAACCGGCCGGTGCGGCCGAACAGGGTTTCGTCGAGACCCACCGCGGTCGTCGCGCCGATCCGGTCGACATCAGCGTCGAGCAGTGTTTGACCACAGCACAGCACCGTGTCGTTCACCGCCAACCAGCAACACGCCAGGTCCGATGCAACGTCGCTCACCGGACGGCCGCGGCCGACTTGGCGTGTCGCCCAAGGCGCTGCTCGTGTCGTCAACAACGCCCGCGGCGGCGCGATCTGAGGGTTCTGTTCAGTCACCGACCCCGTGCCGCAATCACTACTGGGGCATCTCCATCTGTGTTTGTGCCACACCAGCCTCGCCGGGCGGCCGAAGGTCGGCAGATCCACCAGTTCCACCGCCCGGTCTCCTTTGGACCACAACTTGTCGCCACACCCCGCACACGACGGACGCGGTGCGCGACATCGGACATGCAACCTCAACGGCTCGCCACGGTCGTGGTCGACACTCAACACGTCGACTTCGCCGACACCTACCGACAACTCACACATGCCTATAGGGTCGTGTTCCACAGGGATCCTCCGGTATCGGGTGTGGGTTATGACCCCGATTCTGGAGGATCCCACCCAACTGACCGCCAACACCCCACAACCCCCACTGCCCCCTCAAACGCGAAGAGCCCGCAAACGTATAACATCGCTAGCCACCGAGGCCCTCCTTGGATCGTTGATCTGACATCACCGATTCCAGCAGGGCCTCGAGCCCTACTCAGGGATGCTCAACCACCCCGCCCCCCACGTTTTCGCGAAGGCTCACCTTTAACCCGTCGATCCCACCAGATACGCTGCTCACAACAAGTGCCTCCTCACGTGGCTCAGAATGACCGTTGCATCAAACAGCATTCTCCCACGTCAGGACGCCTTTCCGGTGGACGCGCCAACCCCACCAAC
Source organism: Acidimicrobiales bacterium (assembly GCA_965116485.1). Taxonomy (GTDB): domain Bacteria; phylum Actinomycetota; class Acidimicrobiia; order Acidimicrobiales; family Aldehydirespiratoraceae; genus VXYK01. Next base: position 91,697 of record OZ220692.1, on the reverse strand, counting down.
AACACCATGCCGGTGGATCCAGGCTAAGGTAGCGTAGTCGAGCATGCGTCAAGGGTTTCGGTTGATGAAGTTCAATAATCTTATTTTCGTATTTCTTGCGCTCATAATTGGTGCGACTGCGTGTGGACAAAATAATGATGATGTCGAGTATTCAGTCCGCGAATTCCCAGGATCAGTCTTGCGAAACGCAGCTAGTGTACCAAGTTCAGTTTCAGACGAGTTGGTTGCTACAGATGATTACAATATTCGCATTGAACTAGCTGTTGCTACTTGTATGCGATCAAATGGATTCGATTATTTCCCAAATCAAAATCAATCGAAACACAAGATTGCAATTCTTGGATTCGATCTCCCACCGGCAGAGTTCGCGAGACGTTTTGGCGGCTCTTCGCGTATTAGGTCGGAGTGAGGGTGTTGAGTAGGTTCCAGTTGGGCTTGCCGGCATACAGGAGTGCTCTGATCCGGTAGTTGGTGAAGTTGGTGAACCCGAACCCGACGCGTTTGACTCGTTTGATCAGATTGTCAGCGGCTCGGTGGCTGTGTTGGACACTCGGGCGTGGTGCCAGTCAGCAGTTCTGGGTGCTCCAACGAGCCAGGGTGCGTCCTAGCCGGTTGACCTCGACAGGCAGAAACGAGTCTTGGAACTCGACGGCGAGCTGATCGACGGTCACGCGTCCGAGGTCGGGATCGGCGATGTCATATATGCCGCGCAGGGTCTGTGTGGCGTGCCAGGCGTTGCGGACCTCGCCGTGGGGGTCACCGGATTCGAGCAGGCCGCGTAGACGGCCGTCGCCTGTTTCGCTGATGCGTTCGTGACCGGTGAGCAGCAGTTTGCGGCTTCGATACAGCGGGTCGTGTTTGCGGCCCCGGTGCCCGAGGGTCTGGTTCTGCACTCGCCGTCGCACCTCGTCGAGTGTGTTGTCAGCTTGCCGCACGACATGGAACGGGTCCGCGACCTGGGCTGCGTCAGGCAGCGCCGTGTCGTACGTCGCCCTATACGGCCCGGAGAGGTCCAGGGTCGCCCAACGAATGTGTACCCGCCAGCTCGCAGGCTGGTTGAGCAGCCATTTCGCCGGTGCTGCAGCTGTTCTGTGAGGCACTATGTCCAACAGTTTGCCGCCGGCGACATCGACGATGCTGGTCGCCCACGCCTTGTGTCTATAACGGCCGGTGCGGCCGAACAGAGTTTCGTCGAGACCCACAGCGGTCGTCGCGCCGATCCGGTCGACATCAGCATCGAGCAGCGTTTGACCCCAGCACAGCACCGTGTCGTTCACCGCCGACCAGCAACACGCCAAGTCCGAAGCAACATCGCTCACCGGACGGCCACAGCCGACCTGGCGTGTCGCCCAACGCGCTGCTCGTGTCGTCAACAACGCCCGCGGCGGCGCGACCTGAGGGTTCTGCTCAGTCACCGACCCCGCGCCGCAATCCTCACTCGGGCAACGCCACCGGTGTTTGTGCCACACCAACCTCGCCGGCCGGCCGAAGCTCGGCAGATCCACCAGCTCCACCAGCCGCTTGCCGTCGGACCACAACTTGCCGCCACAACCCGCACACGACGGACGCGGTGCCCGACATCGGACATGCAACCTCAACGGCTCGCCGCCACGGTCGTCGTCGACGCTCAACACGTCGACTTCGCCGAGGCCCACCAACAACTCGCACATGCGTATAGGGTCGTGCTCCACCGGGATCCTCCAGTCTTGGATTGGTTTACGACCCCGATTCTGGAGGATCCCGCCCAACTGACCGCGGACACCCCACAACCCCGACTCCGACCTCAAACGCGAAGAGCCGTTTTGGCTTTGGTATCTCAAACGGAGCAATCTTAGGCATGAAACCACAAGATAACTCGAACAATGAGTACCGCCAATCACTTGGTCTTGAAGAAATCGAATTGTACTGGCTCGCCATGAACGGTACTGATAGAGTAGTCCAATCATATTCGGATAACGTTGAAGTCGGAGGTTGCCGTCGCCAAGCGCTCGAAACTGTGGAGCAACCACCTTGGTACACAAATCAAGAATGGTTGTCTGTTGTCGCGTCAGAGTTATTTGAACGTTTATCATCTGATCCTAGAATTATTGAAGTTGAACAACAGTGGACAGTCTGTATGGCAGAATTAGGATATGACGATTTGGTTAACGAAGAGAGCTTGGCTGAATCTTTAAACAACGAGCTCGCTCAATTGTTTCGGACTCTTGTCCCTACCAGACCCTTTGATGACGGCGATGACTTCGTTGAAAGCCTCGATGAAGAGTCGAAAAAAAATCTCGACGCTTTTCGCACTAAAGAAATTGAACTAGCGATTGCGTCCCACGAGTGTTCATACGAACATGATGATTTAGTGTTGTTGGTCAGCAAAGAGATCGAACGAGAAATTATCTTGGCCAATCCTTTAAATTAGGGATTAAAAATGAGAAGAGATTAGTCGTTGTCGCGCAGGAACTGTTCGACCTCGGCCAGAAGCGTCTCGGGGTCGTCGCTCAGATCCGGGTCGGAGTCGGCGTCGAATGGAACGTTGCCGTCCCAGGCCTCCTCGAGGTCGGCGACGTAACTGGCGGTTTCTTCGTCCTCCGCCACGAGCTCGTTGACCTGGTGCTCATACGTCGCCGCGGCGAGTTCAAGATCGGTTGCGAACACAGATGTGCCGAGCAGTTCCGACACCCGTTGCACCAGAGCCAGCCCGGCCTTGGGCGATGGTGCTCCCGGAACATAGCTTGGAACCGCCGACCACAATGAAGCAGTGGGCAGGCCCGCTTCTCGGCACTGGGTGGCGAGCACGCCGACAATTCCGGTCGGCCCTTCGTAGCTCGACGGGGCCAGATCGAGCCGGTCCCGGATCCTCTCGTCGTCGCTCGCGCCGTAGACTTCGACCGGGCGACTGTGCGGCACATCGGCCAGCAGGGCCCCGAGAGTGATGACCTGGCTGACCTCGAGCATCCGGGCCGCTTCTATGACCTGGTTGCAGAACGTGCGCCAGCGCAACTGGGGTTCGAGCCCCAGAAGGACCACGGCGTCCTGTTCGCCGTCTCGCACGACACAGGCCCGAAAAAGGTTGGTCGGCCAGGTCAAAGAGCGACGACGCTGATGGTCGAGATGCACCAGCGGACGGCTCGTGGTGAAGTCGTAGAAGTGCTCCGCGTCGATCTCGGCGAGAGCCGTGCCCTTCCATCTGTCGGCGAAGTGCCGAGCGGCGATCGACGCTGCGTCACCCGCGTCGTTCCAGCCCTCGAATGCCGTGATCAGCACCGGTGACCTGAGTTTCGGAAGGCTGGTCAACCAGTTGATATGAGCCGGGGAACTAGCGGAACTCGCCACGCCATAGACGATATCTGAGAGCGTGGTTCGCGCGTTGCTACGGACTGAAGCGATAAACGTTGGTTTCTCGCTTCAGGAATCCCATCCGCTGGTAAAGGCGGTTGGCTTCCTCTCTTGAAGGTCGAGAGGTCAGATCGACCGACACGGCGCCGGCGGCGAGCGCCCGCTCGATGGCGGCTTCGTTCAGGCTGCGTCCGACGCCCTTGCCGCGGGCGCCTTCCTCAACGACGACATCTTCGATCCAGGCCCGTATCCCGGTGGGGATGCGAAAGAGAACGAGAGTGAGGGAGCCGATGACGCCGCTGTGGTCGCGGGCGATCAGCAGAGTCGCGGCATCGGAGTCGACGATCTTCGCCAAGACCGCGGCCGACGGAGGCGGATTGGACCTGGAGAGTTGCGGCACAAGGCGGCCCATCGCCTCAACAAGTTCCGTGGTCACCTCGGTTGCTTCGTAGATCTCAACCATTGGACGGGTTCCCTTTTCGGGATGTTTGGCTTTTCCGCGACACCTGCCGGATCAGGCCCTCCTGCACGACGTTGGCGATCAAACGGCCGTCGTGGGTGAACACTCGCCCGATAGCGAGCCCCCTCGCTCCGGTCGAGGCTGGCGTGTACTGGTCGTACAGCAGCCATTCGTCTGCTCGGAACTCTCCGTGGAACCACATTGCGTGATCGAGGCTCGCCAGTTGTATGTCGCCGACTTCGGAGTTGGTTCCGTGAGGAAGCAGGGTGGTGTCGAGCAGGGTCATGTCGGACGCGTACGTCAACAGACAGGTGTGGAGCACCTGATCGTCGGGCAGGCGGCCATCGGCTCGAAACCACACCTGCTGAACCGGTGGAAGGGGTTCTGAGCGATGGAACGGGCCGGCGGTGACGTAGCGAATGTCGACCGGGCGACCGAAGCCGGCGAAAGGATCCGGTATGCCAGCGGCTTCGTAGCGCTCCGCTCGTGTCGGTAGAGAATCAGCAGGTACCACATCGGGCATCGGACCTGCGAACTCCAGGCCGGGTTCAACGATCTGAAACGATGCCTGCAGGTTGAAGATGGCTCGACCGTGCTGAATGGCGACGACCCGTCGAGTCGTGAAGCTCCCGCCGTCACGGATGCGGTCGACTTCGTACAGCACCGGCACGGTCGGGTCACCGGGTCGCAGGAAGTATGCGTGCAGCGAATGCACGACGCGGTCAGGCTCGACCGTGCGAGCCGCCGCGACCAGCGCCTGCCCGGCGACCTGACCGCCGAAGATCCGCTGGCGGTTCTCCGCGGGCGACACGCCCCGAAAGACATTGACCTCGATCACCTCGAGATCAAGAAGCGCCACCAGTGCATCAACGTCGACCTGCATGTCGCTATCTTGCTTCGTTGGCGACCCTAGAGTGTCGATGATGGGGGGCACCACGGCGCCCGTGGCGCTCACGGATCACATTCAGTTCGCGGTTTGCGGGCACATCGACAGTTTGGCCGACAACACGCGTCGCAGCTATATGGGAGCGTTTCGGCGGCTTGCGCGCTATGGCTTAGGAGTGCCCGGCGATCTTGTCGCCGTGGAGACCACGTCGACCCGGGCAACGCGTTGAGTGCTGGTGCGGTGAGCCAGATTGTTGCCCGTCGTGCCGCGGCTGCTGGTGTCAGCGGAGCTACCAGCCACAGCTTGCGTGTGGGTTCGGCTATTTCGCTGGTACGCGCGGGTGCCCGTTAGTCGATCTGCAGTATGTGGGCCGGTGGAAGTCGCCGCAGATGCCCGCCGCTTACGTTCGCGGGGAACTGGCGCGGCAGGGGGCTGTTGCCAGGCTCCGCTACGGCACAAGCTAGTTCTGCCAACTGCGTCTGTTGCTGCCTCGCGTTGACCGAGATCGAACTTGTCGTCTAGATCAATCTTGGTTGAACCTTGACAGGCGAAGTTTCGTCAACTAAAAGTTGACAGTTGATAACTGATGTAATCAGCGGTAACCGGTTGATTTCCACCTCTGTTGCTAGCGCGGCAGGGTTTTGTCGCTTTTGACTTGCATCGGACGAACACCTCAGCTACCGTTGGGGATCTCCCAGAAGGAGGTGCGTGAGTGATGGAATCAACAAAATCAATCAATCAAGAAGTTAATGTGTGGCAGGAGCTTGTGCGCCCCTGGCAAACCAAGCGATTTCAGGTGAGGTTGGCGGTGTTCGCGCTGTTCTTCTGTGCCGCGCATCATGCGATTTTGTGGGCGACCGACCACTACAGTGCCTCCGCGGCTTTTGGCGCGTCTTTGATACTCATTGCGCCGGTGGTGGTGACCTTAAGGCTGCTTACTGGCAAGCTTGACGCGTAGCCTCAATAGCCACGATCAGATCAGTTCGGCTAGTGAGCAATTGTTCTTCCATGCCGGGATGATCCTGTCCGCTTTGGTGAGCTAGTTCGTGTACGTCAATTGACGTCCCAGTCGGTTGACCTCGACAGGCAGATACGAGTCTTGGTATTCAACAGCGAGCTGGTCGACGGTCGCCCGGCCGAGTTCAGGGTCGGCGATGTCATATATGCCGCGCAGGGTATCTTTGGAGCCTTCGCGAATTCGTGGGGTCGGGGGTGGTTGAGGGTCCCTGAGTGGGGGTCACCGGATTCGAGCAGGCCGCGTAGACGGTCCTCGCCTGTTTCGCTGATGCGTTCGGGACCGGCTAACTGTAGTGGACATAGAGGTTGGTAGCTCCGCGATGGGGTGAGCCTCCTGTGCAAGTGTGGGGTTGTCCGACAACCGACACGAACAACAGGAGGCTCGTATGTCGCACGCTAACGCAAAGTTCACGCCCGCTGGGCGTTTGTTGATGGTTCGCCGGGTCGAGGCGGGGATGCCCCAAGCTCATGTGGCGGCTCAGATGGGGGTGTCTCGGGGCACTGTGGCGAAGTGGTGGCGCCGCTATGTGGTCGAGGGCGAGGCCGGGCTGGTGGACCGGTCGTCTCGGCCTCATCGCTCACCGCGGCGCACTCCTGAGAGGCTCGAGGAGCGGATCTGTCGGCTGCGGGCCAGCACCCGGCGTGGTCCGGTGTATCTGTCGGCGCGCACTGGGGTGCCGGCGTCTACGGTGTGGCGGATCCTTAAACGCAACAACTTGAACCGGCTGTCGTGGATGGACCGGCCCACAGGGCGGGTGATACGCCGCTATGAACGCAGCTCGCCGGGTGAGCTGGTGCACCTCGACATCAAGAAAGTCGGGCAGATACCCCCAGGAGGCGGCTGGAGAATCCACGGCCGCGGCAACCACAAGTCCAAGCGCCCCAAACGCCGTGTGGGCTACACGTATCTGCATGTCGCTATCGACGACCACTCACGGGTCGCCTACGTCGAGGCCCACGACAACGAAACCGCTGCGACTCTCGTCGGGTTCTGGCGCAGAGCCCAAGAGTGGTTCTGGTCAAACAACATGCCTGTTGATGAAGTGCTCACAGACAACGGGCCGAACTTCTGCTCCAACGCGTTCGCCGAGGTCCTAGCCGAGCGGGCCATCGTGCATCGCCGCACCCGACCCTATCGGCCCCAGACCAACGGCAAAGCCGAACGGTTCAACCGCACCCTGGCCGACGAGTTCTTGTACAACTACCGGTTCAGATCCGAAACCGAACGCCGCATCCGCCTCAAACGCTGGATCCACGACTATAACTGTCACCGACACCACACCGCCATAGGCGGCCCACCCGCATCACGCGCCAACAACCTCACGCGAACCGACAGCTAACAGCAGTTTGCGGGCTCTTCGCGTTTGACGGCTCTTCGCGTTTGAGGTCGGAGTTGGGGTTGTGGGGTATCCGCGGGTGTGGGCGAGGGATCCTCCAGAATCGGTGCTGATACAACCCCCGAAAATGGAGGATCCCTGTGGAACACGACCCTATACGCATGTGTGAGCTGTTGGTGGGACTAGGAGACATTGAGGTGCTCGGGGTCGACGACGAGGCCGACAGACCGTTGGGGGTGCATGTGCGCAGACACTCTGAGAGGCCGCCGTGTTCGGGCTGCGGGGGACGGATGTGGTGCAGCGGCAAGCGGCCGGTGGTGTTGGTGGATTTGCCGGTGTTCAGGCGTCCGGTGCGGCTGGTGTGGCACAAACGGCGCCGGGTGTGCCCGCACTCGGGTCGTGAGACACGGTCGGTGACCGAACAAGCAGCACAGATCGCGCCGCGGCGTGGGTTGTTGACAACACGAGCCGCGCGGTAAGCGACGCGGCGCGCCGGCCGCGGCGAAGCGATCTGTGACACCGCTACGGCGTTGGGTTGTGACTGGCGCACCGTCAACACGTCGGTGCGGCGCTGGGGTCAAGCTCTGTTGGACGCCGACACTCAGAGAATCTCCAAAGTGTCGGCGCTGGGTCTCGACGAGACCCTGTTCTGTCGTGAGGGCCGCTATAGACACAAGGCGTGGTCGACCAGCATCGTCGACGTCGGACGCGGCCAGTTGCTCGATGTAGTGCCAGGTAGAACCGCTAAAGAACCCGCCGGTTGGCTGTTGAAACAACCCGCCGGCTGGTTAAAGGGGATCCGTTGGGCGACCCTTGACCTCTCAGGACCCTACAGGGCGGCGTTCGACACCGCCATACCCCACGCCGAACAGGTCGCGGACCCGTTCCACGTCGTGCGGTTCGCTGACAACACACTCGACGAGGTACGGCGCAGAGTGCAGAACCAGACCCTGGGCCACCGCGGCCGCAAACACGACCCGCTATATCGGGCCCGCAAACTGCTGCTCACCGGTCACGAACGTATCAGCGAAACAGGCGAGGACCGTCTACGCGGCCTGCTCGAATCCGGTGACCCCCACGGCGAAGTCCGCAACGCCTGGCACGCCAAAGAGACACTGCGCGGGATATATGACATCGCCGATCCCGACCTCGGACGCGTGACCGTCGATCAGCTCGCTGTTGAGTTCCAAGACTCGTTTCTGCCGCCCGAGGTCAACCGGCTGGGACGCACCCTGGCTCGTTGGAGCACCCAGAACTGCTGACTGGCACCACGCCCGAGGGTCCAACGCCGCGACCGAAGCAGCCAACAATCTGATCAAACGAGTCAAACGCGTCGGGTTCGCATTTCACTGACTTCGCAAATTACCGGATCCGCTCACTGCTCTACGCCGGCAAGCTCATGCGTGTGGGGATTGGTGTTGCGCCGGCGGGGATGGCTCCTGAGCCCTTGCCCCGCCTGTGGTGGTGGCTTTGTAGTTGAGTGCCTCCCCGCCGGTGCTTGCCCGGTGATGTCGCTTGATAGAAGCGTCTGAGTCCTGGGACTCATCAACGCATGGTTGCGCACCACGGACCCGTTGTGCCACAACGACAACGACAACAGCAAGGTTCAACAATAATTGTGGGTGCGAATTGGGGGTCGACTCCCGCAAAGACGTGCTCGCGGCGTGTTTGGTGGACGCCTCGGGGGTGGTCATCGACCAGCGCAGCATCGCCAACACCGAGGCCGGGCACGCCGAGCTGGTCAGCTGGGCGCGCGCTGTCGACGCGCAGCGGGTCGGCATCGAGGGTGCCGGCAACTACCGCAGACCCGCAGCCGAGGCGCTCATCAACGCTGGGGCCGCGGTGGTGGAGGCGCCGGCGCAGATGACCGCCTCGGCTTGTCGCAAGCGGCGCACCTACACCAACAACGACCCTGTCGACGCGCTTGAGATCGCCCGCATCGCCGCACGCGACGACGACTTGCCCGCACCCCGCTTCGCGGGAGCGCCCGGCGAGTTGGCCTGTTTGGTCGCCTACCGCCGTGAACTGGTCAAAGACCGCACCGCGGCCATCAACCGCCTGCACAGCTCCTTTGAAAAGATCCGCTGGCCGATACCACAACCGCATCGCGGCGCTCACCAGCCGCGCCGGACTCGACGCTGCATCAAAGCTGTTACCAGGCGACACCAGCGCACACGCCGAGACCGCACACAGCCGCATCGCCAACACACGCCGCCTCGACCGCGAGGCCACGCTGTGACCAAACGCTTAGCCGCGGCGCTCAAAGACACCCACACCAGTCTCGACAGCATCCACGGCGTCGGACGCTAGCGGCCGCGGAAATCCTCGTTGAAACCGGCGACCCGGCCCGGTTCACCACCAAAGCCCGCTTCGCGATCGCCAACGGCACCGCCCCCAACCAAGCCAGCAGCGGCCGAGTCGTGGCCCACCGGCTCAACCGCGGCCACAACCGCCAACTCAACAAAGCCATCCACATCGCCGCCATCGCCCAAATCTCCAAACCCGACACCGAACACCGCACCTACTACCAACACTGCCTCGACCGAGGCAAAAACAAACAAGAAGCCATCCGAGCCCTCAAACGACGCATCCCAGACCGCGACCGGACCTGCCTCCAAAACGACACCCAAACAACAAAACCCGCTCCCACATTGACATAGAAGCTCAACTGGAACCTACTCAACACCCTCACTCCCCCCTGAAACGCGAAGAGCCGAATAATCGGTGCTAGATGTAGTGGACATAGAGGTTGGTAGCTCCGCGATGGGGTGAGCCTCCTGTGCAAGTGTGGGGTTGTCCGACAACCGACACGAACAACAGGAGGCTCGTATGTCGCACGCTAACGCAAAGTTCACGCCCGCTGGGCGTTTGTTGATGGTTCGCCGGGTCGAGGCGGGGATGCCCCAAGCTCATGTGGCGGCTCAGATGGGGGTGTCTCGGGGCACTGTGGCGAAGTGGTGGCGCCGCTATGTGGTCGAGGGCGAGGCCGGGCTGGTGGACCGGTCGTCTCGGCCTCATCGCTCACCGCGGCGCACTCCTGAGAGGCTCGAGGAGCGGATCTGTCGGCTGCGGGCCAGCACCCGGCGTGGTCCGGTGTATCTGTCGGCGCGCACTGGGGTGCCGGCGTCTACGGTGTGGCGGATCCTTAAACGCAACAACTTGAACCGGCTGTCGTGGATGGACCGGCCCACAGGGCGGGTGATACGCCGCTATGAACGCAGCTCGCCGGGTGAGCTGGTGCACCTCGACATCAAGAAAGTCGGGCAGATACCCCCAGGAGGCGGCTGGAGAATCCACGGCCGCGGCAACCACAAGTCCAAGCGCCCCAAACGCCGTGTGGGCTACACGTATCTGCATGTCGCTATCGACGACCACTCACGGGTCGCCTACGTCGAGGCCCACGACAACGAAACCGCTGCGACTCTCGTCGGGTTCTGGCGCAGAGCCCAAGAGTGGTTCTGGTCAAACAACATGCCTGTTGATGAAGTGCTCACAGACAACGGGCCGAACTTCTGCTCCAACGCGTTCGCCGAGGTCCTAGCCGAGCGGGCCATCGTGCATCGCCGCACCCGACCCTATCGGCCCCAGACCAACGGCAAAGCCGAACGGTTCAACCGCACCCTGGCCGACGAGTTCTTGTACAACTACCGGTTCAGATCCGAAACCGAACGCCGCATCCGCCTCAAACGCTGGATCCACGACTATAACTGTCACCGACACCACACCGCCATAGGCGGCCCACCCGCATCACGCGCCAACAACCTCACGCGAACCGACAGCTAGATACGCGGCTAACTTCGCGCTACGACGAAGTTCCGCCGCAGCGTGCTCGTGCGTGGTTGCTTCGCGATGTTCACGGCGAGACCTCGTCGATGCATGACCACCACGTGAACCGGATGAACGACACCGTAGGTCAGGTCGAGCAGTTTCGACATCTCGTGTCAGCACCGATGTCAACTCGCTAGGTCTGCGGCTAGTTCGGACACAAAACGATCATGCTCAATCGCCCTGTGTCCGTTGACACTACCACCGCTCCAAAACCACTTTGCCTTCCAAACCACTAGTCCGATCACACCTGCCGCTAGGGCGGTGACCGCAACTGTGTTGTGGACAGCTACGGCCGCGTACGCAACGCAGACCACCACTCCCATAGTACAGGCACCGTAACCGCCGCTGCCGCTGGCGTTGGACATCTGGTGTTCGAGTCCGAGCGCAACCAACTGACGTTCGGTTGCCTCAGATAGACCAACCTGGAGCTAGCCGATCGCGCGGTCGACCATACTGGGATTACCCGATTGGAGGTCTACGACAGCCGCGTTCATCGCCGCAGGGTCGGCCGCGACTGCATCCTCGATAATGTCGCGTGCGAAGCTCCGAAACCCAACGTACTGCTGTGCGGTCAGCGTTTCCTCGATGGTCCCATCAATCGCGTCAATATCTTTGACCATGGGTCCAGTGTTGAACATCACGGCCTCGATCAAGTCTTCTGGATTTGCCGGATCGTTGGCCGACGCAGGTGGGTCGTTCTTCGAAACAACGAGCAGTGCTGAACCGGCGAGCACCGCCGAGGCAACGAAGGCGAACAGCAACATTCGGGCGAGAGATCTGGGCAAGGGACGTCCTTCCTGCAAGTGAATTTCTGGTTCGAACCTCTCGTGGCTCACCAGTACTTCCCCGCTGGAGTGCTCGCGTCGCGCGGGTTTCTGGAATTTGTGAATCGCCGCGCGACGGATGGGGTCCTGGCGACAAGTACCCGGTGAGCGTCGGGGGCTGTCCTCGGGGCTGTGAGTTGAGAGGGGCTTGCATTGAGCAGGTTCAAATTCTTCCGAATCCTTGCGGTCGCAGCGACAATTGGCGGCGGAATCTCTCTCGGGGTGCAGGCGAGCGCTTTTTTGCAACCTGATATAGCGGAACAGCATTGCGTGATTGAGGTGAACGGGGCCCAAGACGGTGCGTTCGTCACGCAGCCGGAGACCTGCTTTGTTTCTGAGTCCGAGGCCGTCAACTACGTGGAGCTGATCGGCGCCGACAACGGCGAGGGGAACCGTCTTGTCAGTTCATCGCGAGCAGGGGGCACGAATACAATCGGCATCCACTTCACGTCGACAGGGTTTCGAGGGTCCTCGGTGAGGATCGTCGGAACAACTTGCGCTGGTGGGGTTTGGTACCCAACCGGAAGGTGGAACAACAACATTGAGTCCTCGAGACACTACTGCGGAAGTTCGTCCACGACATTCTACGGTTCGTCCGGTTGCAACGGATCGCCTCACGCCATCTACAGCTCGGCAAACTCGCTGGGTCAGATGAACAACCGCGCCTCTTGCGTCCGTTACGGCTAACGCACTGGAGTCCGGTGTTGACCTAAACGCGAATCTGCTTCGGCACCCCGAGTAGTCGTTCACATCCGTGAACGCGATCGGTGGCGGACCGTTCGACCATGGATAGGCTCGCACGTAGTGCGAAAATCGGGAGCGGGAGCTGGAAACCGAGAGGAAAACGATCGTAGCGACGCTGAGCTTTTGATCGAAGCCCGAAGGAACCCCGAAGCGTTCGCTGAATTCTATAGACAAAATGTTCGGTCAATGATCAACTACTTCTGGGCCCGAACACGAGACCGCGACGTCACATCGGACCTGCTCGCCGAAACGTTCGCGGCCGCGCTTGAGAATGTACAGCGTTATGATCCAGCGAAAGGCAATCCGCGCCAATGGCTGTACGGGATCGCCAACAATCAACTAAGAAAGTTCTGGCGCGCCAGAAGAGTCTCGACAAAGGCGCGACAACGGTTGGGAGTCCAAACGCCACCCACAGCAACCACAGGCTGGGAAGACCTCGAAGCAGCGGATGCGCGGCTAGATGCCGACCGGCTTCACGAAGCACTTGATCGCGTACCAGCTAGAAGTCGCGAAGCCGTACGGCTACGCGTCATCGAGCAGCTCGACTACTCAATTATTGCCCAGGAGTTGGGGTGCAAACCCAGAGCGGCTCGCGATCTGGTCTTCAGAGGTCTCCAGCGTCTCAGAACGGAATTCGATTCGCCCACACACCAATGGGACACGCCATGACGAATGACCTCTCTGACTTTGAACAACAACTCGGCCAGGAATTACGCGCAGCGGCCTATCGGCGACTCGCACCCAGCGACGCACAAACCCCCTTCCGTCGTGCCCATCCGATTCTGCTTGGGCTTCTAGCTGCTGTCACTCTTGTAATCGCCGCTTTCGTGATCACGGAGATCCAGCCCCAGCCAGCAGCAGCCCACCCATTCAAGGTTATTTTTCTAGAGGACGAGATACAGCTAGAGATCGTGAATCTGGTCGAAAACCCGCGAACAGCGGAATCCGAACTTCAAGAAGAGCTCGGCATTGACATTGAGTTCATCGCGGTGCCCGCACCACTTGAACTGCTCAACGAGGTAATCGGAGCCATGAGCACTGGGACCACAAACCCCAGAGTCGTTGTTGACGAATCGAGCAACAGCAAAATTGTGCTGCCCCAAGAAATAGACGGCACCCTGATTATCCAATATGGACGCGAAGCCCGGTCCGGTGAGCGTTACCTCTATACCGTCACCTCGTCAATCTGCCGCGAGCTATGGGCGACCACACCCCAGGAGTCCTTTGCTCGTCTCTCGCAACTTGCCGAATTCATCCGATACGACATCATCGACTCAAACTACAACTACCGGTCCGAGGTGTCACTCAGCGAAATCAACCCTGATTATCGCCTGATCGACGCGATCTTCCTGTCTGACGACGAACTCTTGGTCGCATTCGCGGCTCACCTTGACGCGCTGGGGAATGATCGCCCCATATGTGGATGGTCTATCCCCTAGTCCTTCTGGGTGACAAGGTGAGCTTCCCCCCAAATCTTGGAGTGTTGGTTTGGGTGGCTTGGGTTTTGTCGTGGTCGTTGGGGCTGGTCATGTTGTTGGTGGGGTGTAGGCGCGGGGGGTTGTAGCAGGTGTCGTTCCAGTTGGCGTTTTCGTGTCGTGGCTGGTCTTTGGTGTGTCAGCGGCGTGGTGAGATGAGTTCGTGTTGGAGGGTGGAGAACAACGACTCGGCGGCGGCGTTGTCGAGCGCTGAGCCGGTGCGTCGCATGGACTGGGTGACACCGAGGCGACAGCAGGCCTGGGCGAAGTCTGTGGATGTGTATTGGGATCCGCGGTCGGTGTGGAAGATCAGGCCTTGGGCAGAGCCGCCTCGAGCAGCTGCGGCCATGTTCAAAGCGGCGACGGCGAACTCGGCGGTCGGGCAGCGATCGGAGGTGGCCAAGCCCGCCATGCGCCGGCTGTAGAGGTCCTCCACGGACGCGACGAACACCGGGCGCTGGTCGGTGTTGACCTGTTTGAAGTCGCCGACCCGTTTCTGGTCGGGGGCCTCGGCGGTGAAGTCGCGTTCGAGCAGATCCGCAGCCGGCGCGGCGGCTTTGTCGGGGCGTGTCAGGCGGCGTCTGCGCCGTTCGGGGCGGGCGTTGAGCCCCTGTCGGGCCATGGAGGCCGCCACCGTCTTGTTCGACACCGTGTGGCCGTCTCGACGCAGCCGGGCCCACACCCTCGGCGACCCGTAGGCGCCCCCCGACGCCTCGAAGACCTCCCCGGTGGCCGCGTCGACAGCGCCTCGTCGCAGCCTGGCAGCCGACGGCGGCCGACAGCGCCGCTCATACGAACGTGGACTGCGCCACCCCCAACGCCGCGCAGGCGACCGTGTGAAACACACCGAACTCGGTCCTTTGAGACGCGACGTGGTCGACCACACTCACCGCGTCGCCACCTTGACCTGAAGGACCACTGATCGTTCAAGACCCATCACGGCTCTGTCTCCAACTCGACACAGCGGCGGCGCAGCCGCACCAACCCGGCGCGCTCATCGCCGTCGAGCCGTTCACCCGCGCGCTCGGCGCGGTCCTTTCGCACCCAGTAGCCCAAAGCGCCCGCGCCGATCCCGAACTCGCGGGCCACCTCAGCGACCGGTCTACGAGTCTCTTCAACGATCCGCACAGCACCGGCTTTGAACTCCGGGTCGCACTGTCTTCGCGTCTCAGGCACAACATCTCCCCTTAGACGATGCCTCCAAGAACAGGGGGGATGCTCAGACCCACGCGGCCTCTGCCTTCGCTTGCGTTGTCGCGGCGTTGCGGCACTCGCCTGCGTCGACTCTCTCGCTGACCACACAGCCAGCCAACAGGGCGAGCGCGGCGACGCAGGCTGGGAGCCTGGGGTCACGCATCAGTTGAGGAGGGTTCGCTTGCCGCGGCCTGCTCGGCTCGCCAGCGACGCTTGGCCCGAAAATGCTGCACCACAATGACGGCCAGTCCGGCGAGGCACGCCCAGAGGATCAGACGCTGGGCAGCGGGCGGAACGTTTGGGATCACCACCACCAGCGCCGCGCACTGTGCGGCGTACCAAAGATGCTCGCGCATAGGGCGCTTCAGGATCGGGCGCTCGTCAAAGAACTTGGGTTCACTGCCGTTGGTCATCAGTCGTAAGGCCCCGGGACAAGGTACACAACCGTATCATTAGTCTCGCAGTGCTGCTGAATGTCGATCTCGCCTATGGCGACGCCCGAACCGGCGGCAATCGTTCTTGCGGCCCGGTGCGTAGGAAAGTAACCGAGGGAGAAACCACCGGCCCTAACAAGCCATCTGCAGACCGTCTCGGAGACATGGTAATGCGGGTTGGGCACGGTGGGACGCCTCCACTCGGTATGGCACACCTCTTCTTGGTCCCATCGCCAACCGTAGACGGGCCATGGCCCAATCACCCATCGAGGCTCGGGCTCGGCGTCGGGGAAGTAGCGCCAGGTCTCCCAGTCGACGATCTTGTAGACATAATTCCATTGGAGCGTGCAAACACGCTCTGGGATGAGAGGGGCATTCAGCGTCACTGTCAGAGGGTGCGCGCCGGCTTCGTCGGCCTCCAGGCCGAGAAGCGCTGGAACCCCCGCAGTCGGTGCCAGCGCCATCGACATCGCGATAGCGGCTGTTGCTAGCGGAACGGCCAGGATCTTCTGGAACATGGATTTCTCCTTTGATTACGTCAGTAATCAGCGGGAGTCCGTGCGAGGGGGGATGCGAGTATCGTGTGTGGCCATGCCCGTCATCGACAGAGCGACGATCGCAGAGGGTGTGCGAGGGCATTGGCGCAAAGCGCTTCGCTATTGCGCGGTTTCGGCGGTCAACGTGGTGGTGGGGCTCAGCACCCTTGCGTTCGCTCTCGAAAAGCTGGACTTCGCACCGGTGCTCGCCAACCTCACGTCGTGGATGGTCAGCACTGGACCCGCCTATCTTCTGAGTCGCTACTGGGTATGGCAACAGCTCGGCGCCAACAGCGTGAAGTCCGAGATCCTGCCGTTCTGGGTCATCGCTTTCGTGGGTCTCTCCACGTCGAGCGTGACCATCGCGCTGCTCGGGATGATCACCGACAACACGCCTGTTCTGATGCTGGGCACGGTGGTCGCCTACGGGGTGGTCTGGGTGGCGAAGTATCTGGTGCTCGATGGTCTGTTGTGGCCCAAAACCGGCGACGAGTCAGTCGTAGAGGTCCTTTGAGTGGACCCGGAACTGCTTGAGCACGCGCTGGCCGCGCGCGGTTTCATGCCCCCCGACGAGGGCATGGCACTCTACGAGGCCGCCATGGCGGTTGGCGTGGACGGTCCGTTCCTCGAAGTCGGCAGCTACTGCGGCAAATCAGCGGTCTATCTCGGCGCGGCGGCGCGCCGGAGCGGTCGTGTGATGTTTGCTCTGGACCACCACCGCGGGTCTGAGGAGAACCAGGAGGGTTGGGAGCACCACGACCCGGACCTGGTCGACCCCGAGACCAACAAGATCGACACGCTCGGCACCTTCCGCCGCACGATCCACGACGCGGGATTGGAGCCGACGGTGGTGGCGCTGGTGGGAGACTCACCAACGGTCGGATCGGTGTGGACCACGCCGCTCGCTCTGCTGTTCATCGACGGCGGACACGGTCACGAACCGGCACACCGGGACTATGAGACCTGGGTGCCCCACGTAGCTGAAGGCGGCACGCTGCTGATCCACGACGTGTTCCCGAACCCCGCAGACGGCGGTCGCCCGCCATACGAGATCTACTGCCGAGCGATCCAGTCAGGAGACTTCGAGGAGACCAGTGCGACCGGATCGCTGCGGGTGATGCGCCGCACGAGAGCCGATTAGCCGAGATCAGGTCGGGTTGGCGACGCCTGAGTCGACCTGGTCGATGTCGATGATCGGTGGCAGGAATTCGTGATCGGCGAACAGTTTCGACGCCGGGCTGGAACCTTCGATTGCCTCCGCCGCCAACAGCACAGCAGCCGCAGAGTAGGTGGAGCGCTCACCTGGCGGAAACATCGTGAGTTCGGAATGGACCATGCCGGTGATGTAGCGACCGTTCGGTTCTCGGAGCTTCTGTGCTGCGCTGAACAGGCGGATCGCGGTGGCATAGTCGCCCACACCGAGGTGGGCGATGGCGCACTCGCAGGTCTCTGCTGTCGTGACCCAGGGGCGGTCGCTGACGCAACGGATGCCTTCCTCGCCGAGATTGAAAGTGTTGAACCTCTCAGCGAGGTGGGCTCTCCCCGCCTCGCCGCTGATCACCCCGGAAAGCACCGGGTAGTACCAGTCCATGGCCCAGCGGTGCTTGGGCGAGAACGCATTGTCGCGCTCGTGGCGGATCGCATGGGCCAACTGGGCCACCGACAGCTCCCAGTCGGGACGCTCGTGGCGGAGTTCGGTGGCGATGGCGACTGCACAGCGAAGGCTGTGGGCGATCGAGGATGAGCCGGTCAACAACGCGAAGGGCCATGGCGTGCCGTCGGGGTGGCGGGCCCAGAGGATCTCGCCGCGCGGCTGCTGCAGATCCAGCACGAAGTCGATGGCCGGCTCGACCACGGACCACATCGTCTCCAGGTAGCCGAGGTCACGGAAGTGCAGGTAGTGGTGCCAGACGCCGGTGGCGACGTAGGCGATGACGTTGGCGTCGAGCTTGTCCTGCTCGACCTCGTGCTCCAGGTAGTACTGATGCCAGGAACCGTCGGGCCGCTGGCTGTCGACCAGCCATTGGTAGGCGGCCTCGGCTTCGTTTCGGCGACCGCCGACCACGAGGGCCATTGCTGCTTCGACGTGGTTCCACGGGTCGGCGTGGCCGCCGGGGAACCAGGGGATCATTCCCGAGCCGAGCTGCCACTCGGCGATGTGGTCGGCGGTCTGTTGGATCTGGTCAGCGGACAGTACGCCGCGAATCTCAGGTAGCACGGACAACCTCTGGGGTAGGAGACGAATCATGAACAAGCAGCTCTCCGGCGGCTGCCGGCTTCTCGGCAGCCGATGGGACCTCAGCATTGATCGGGTCCTCGGTTGAGACCGGCACCGTGGCGTAGACGACGAGGCTCTTGCCGAGTACCGGGTTGAGGATCCTCTCGGCGGTGCGTGTCAACCGGGGCGCCTTCACGATGTCCCATTCGAGCAGTTTGTGGTAGGTCCGCACAGAAAAATTGTCCTTGATCTCGTTGTTGACACCGACCGCGCAGCGGAGCCACCAGTACGGGGAGTGCAGGGCGTGGGTGCGGTGAGAGACCGTGGGGTTGAAGCCTGCGGCATGCAATTTCTGGCGGACTTCCTTCTCGGTGTAGATCCGAACATGACCACCGACAGCGGCCGGGGCGTGATAGTCGGAGCTGATCTTCCAGCAGATCTTCTCCGGCAGCCAGGCCGGGACCGTGACCGCCAGGACCCCGCCGGGTTTGAGCACCCGCAGGAGTTCGCCGAATGCGGCATCGTCGTCGATCACGTGCTCGAGCACTTCAGAGGCAATGACCTTGTCGAAGCTGTTGTCGTCGAAAGGCAGAGCGGTGCCGTCGCCCTGCACGAGCGTGTGGCTGAGTTCGGCGTCGAACAGCCCATCGTCGATCAGCAGCGGCGCGGTGTTGTTGATGGATTCGAGTTCCGCCAGCGACATGTCGCAACTGACGACGTGCGCACCGCGAACCAGCGCTTCATAGGTGTGACGGCCGAAACCACAGCCGAGGTCAAGCAGCCGGTCGCCCGCGTGCAGGCCGAATCGGTCGTAGTCGACGGTGAGCATCAGGCGGTGCCCTGTTCCGCGAGCACCGACCGATATTGGTCGACGGTGCGCTGCGCGGTGTGTCGCCACGACCACTGGTCGATAACCCGCTGCCGCCCTTGACTCCCCACCTGCGCTCGCAGTTCCGGGTTGTCGAGGGCCTCGCGGATGGTCGATGCCAGAGCTTCGCTGTTGCCCGGCTCGGTCAGGAAGCAGGTTTCGTTGTGGGTTCCGGCGACTTCGGGGAGCGCTCCGCCGGTCGTGGCGACGAGCGGAACTCCGCACGACATCGCCTCGATGGCCGGCAGAGAGAAGCCCTCATAGAGCGAGGGCACGATGGCCAACTCCGCTTCGCTGTAAAGCTCGACTATGCGAGTATCGGGCACGTCGGAGACGAACTCGACGCAGTCATCGAGACCCAGCCGGGTCATCACACCGCTGGCATGGCTGTCGGGTCGCCGTTTGCCGATGATGGTCAGTTCGATGTGGCGCTCGGTCCGCAGTTTGGCCACCGCTTCGAGGAGGAACTTGAGCCCCTTCATGGCCACGTCGGCCGATGCGGTGGTGACCAGATGGCCTTCTCGGCGTTGAACTCCGCTGACGGGAAGGAACAGGTCCGGGTCGACTCCCACGGGCACCACGTGAAGTCGCTCTGGGTCGATCCCGTAATCGGCGCAGATATCACTCTTCGAAGACTCCGAGACGGTCATCAGTCGAGGCATGCGTCGGGCGACTCGCCGCTGCATCTTGGTGAAGGAGTACCAGCGTCGTTTGCCGAATCGTTCCCATGCTGTGCGGGCGTGCTCGAGTTCGAGTTTGCGGTCGACGGTTATCGGATGGTGGATCGTCTCGAGGATCGGCCAGCCCTCCTGATACAACTTGAGCAGTCCCCAGCCAAGCGTCTGATTGTCGTGGATCAGGTCGAACTCGTGGCGACGATGGCGCAGATGACGCCATGCACGAAGGCTGAAAGCCATCGGTTCAGAGAAGTTGCCCGTGCCGAACGAGGCGTGCTCGGCGACGTCGGTCCAGTCCTTCCATTCCCAGACCCGCGGTTTGCGCATGGGGTGCGGATCGGACCATATGTCCAGGCTCGGCAGCTTGATGAGCGGCACACGTTCGTCGAGGATCGGATAGGGGGGACCACCGAGAACCTCGACATGGTGCCCGAGGTCGACGAGTGCTTTGCTCAAGTGCCGGACATATACCCCTTGTCCTCCGACGTGAGGTTTGCCGCGATAGGTCAGCAGTGCGATGCGGAGGGCGCGGTCATGGGGGTTCTGCGCCTTTTGCATAGGAGAAAACTGGCTTCCGCGGGCAACAATCGGACCTTGAATAATGCCCAATGATTCGCCGTTTCCCTACCCCGCGTGACCCCCGCCACCATTGGCGGATTCATGAACGCTTCTGCGCGCGGGCTCGTTTGCGGGCTCGGGAGCGCCTGGTGATCTCCCGAGTGAGGGAATCGAGGTGGGCGAAGGCGACAATCCCCAGCGACGCGATGAGCACCGGCCAGGCCCCGAGCACCACGGCCGGCGTGCGCCCCTCGCGGAGATTGATCGTTGCGGTCAGCACCTGTTGTTCTGAGACTCCGGTGCGGGCAATGACCTCGCCCGACGGGTCGATGATTGCGGAGAATCCGGTTGGAGCAGCCTGCAGAACCCAGCGGTCGGTCTCGATTGCTCGCAGCTGGCTCGACGCGATCTGCTGGCTCTGCACGATCGTGAGCCAGTAGCTGGATCCGTTGGTGGGGTTGAGCAGAACTACCCCGCCGTTGCCTATCGCGTCGCGGGCGCGGTGATCAAAGAAGACCTCCCACGAGATCGAGACGCCTAGCGGTCCAAGCTCGCTGTCGACCACGGCGGGCTCGGTTCCCTCTTGGACATCTCGTGAGGGGAGTTCGCTGCTGAACCGCTCAATGAAGCCGCGAAGCGGCACGAACTCACCGAAAGGCACAAGTTGCACCTTGTCGTAGCGATCACCGCTGACTCCGCTCGAATCGGTGACGATCGAATAGTTCAGGTTGGAGATGCCGTCAGCGCTCGGCTCGAACCATCCGGTGACCACCACGGCGTTGAGACTGTCGGCCAGTCGTGCGATCCGGTCTGTCGCTTCGCTGCGACCGAGCAGCGGGTCCGGACAACTGTCTGAGGTGGCGCCGTCCGCGGCCGGATGCACGACGTCTTCAGGCCACAGGACGAGATCCACCTCTCCGCTGATGTGCCGGCTCGCCTCCATGTGCCGTTCGAACACTTGCCGGTTCTGGCACAGGTCGGCCCGCGTGTTCTGAGGTCCACCACCCTGCACGACTGCGACCCGGACGGTGTCACCCTCAGTGGTGGCGACCCACGGGAGCAGTCCGGCGAGTGGCAGCGCCGCGAGTATGCCCACCGCAGCCAAACTGGCTCTCCGGCGTGTCGCGAGGTTGGCGAGGATCACCGCGGCGAGAGCCAGCAACACGACGAGAATCGGCGACCCCAGGAGCCGGACTGACGAGGCGAGAGGAGTGTTGACGCCCGCCATCGGCAATGTGGAGATGGGAACGCCGCCGAAAGGCCAGTTCCAGCGGATCAATTCGGCCAGCACGAGTGCGCCGCAGAACACTGCGCCCCGGTATACGCGGTCGCTGGGCGTGACCCATCCGACCAGAGCGGTCATCATGCTGAAAGCGGCTGCGGCGACGGGCCAGCCCACCGGTGTCAGGTCCGCCATCCACAAGGTGCTCGGGAAGAACCAGGCTGCGCCCACGAGGAGAGAGCGTCCGAACCGGGAATGTGGTGTCAATTGGTTGAGGACGAAATACCAGAGCGCCAGTCCCGCGATCGTGAGCGGCCACCATCCCCAGGGCGGGAGTCCGGCTGCGATGAGCAGGCCGGCAAGAATCGAGAGCGTCCGGGTCTTGTTCACGTTCCTATGGTGATTCTAAGGGTTTGACTCGGAGTCGGCGGACTCCTCCGATCTCGCCCACGCCCTTGATTCGGACTGTCACATTGTCTTCGCTTATGACCCAGTCCGGCAGGTCAGCGGGCTCAGCGACGGCGAGGATCTCGTCGGGTTCAGCGGCCGCACACAGTTTGGCGGCTAGATTCACGGGTTCGCCTATGTAGTCGTCGCCTTCGAACAACAGGGCGATGCCGGTTGCGATGCCGACACGAACTTGGATCTCACTGTCGGAGAATGCGTGAACGAGGTGTGCTCCCAGAGCGATCGTGGGCGGTGCTTCGGTGCCCACGAGCATCACCCCGTCGCCGAGCCATTTGGCGACACGCACACCGCGTTTGGCCGCCACGTTGCGCGCGATTCGTCGGAACTGTCCGAGTTGGCCCACTGCGGCGTGCGGGCCGTTGTCGCGGGTGAATGCGGTGAAGCCGCTGAGGTCGGCGAAACAGAAGGTTCGGGTGACGTTGAGGTGGGCGTCCCCGTCGGACAGTTCGTGGGGAGGCGCCATCCGGTCGGTCTGCGCTGCGTCGGCCCATTCACGGGCCGGGCCGGAGTCTGCCGCGATGAGTGGCAGCAGCAGTTCACCGGTTGAGTCGATTCTCGGGGTCTTCGCTGTCTCAGGCTGTTCGGGGACGGTGATTGCCTTGGTGTCCGTGGGTTTTGTCACAACTACAGAATGTCACAATCGGTCACACTCGGAGGCCGCATATCGGCCACGGCTGTCTTCCCCGTTCGGACCACAGGGCTCGGGCCATGGCGTCCTGCCACCAGGGTTCCACCTCGACGGGATCCTTGCCGACCAGCCAGGGAAAGTGGCGTTCAGCCACGCCGTCCCAGGTGTGCTGCGCGAACTGACAGCTAGTGCAGAGAGATCAGGTGCGGCGCCGTAGGTATTGGTCGAACATGGGGACGGTGAATGCAATGACACCGTGTCTTGGTGAATAGCACAGACCTCGACGGATGAGGGCGTCGCGGGTTTGTGCAACGCTGGTCGTGGTCTTGCCGAGCGAATCGGCGACAGCGCCCGAGGCAGCTTCGGTTCCCCCCATTTTGGCCATTGCTTCAAGATATGCCCGCTCGGCGTGGGTGGTGCGGTCGAAACGGACTCGAAAGAAGCCGTTGTCGAGTTCGTCGGTTGCTAGAGGAACCGCCACTTCGACATCTTGTTCTGTGATCTCGTCTGGTCCATGAGCCACGAACCAGGCTTGTTTGCCGAATTCCTGTAAGAAATAGGGATAGCCGTCAGTCAGGTCGATGATGCGGAGCAGGGCTCCGACGGTCCATGTCACGTTTTCGGTCTCTGCGGGCTTGGTCAACGCGGCGGCGCTTCCCTCGCGATTCAACCGACCCACGGTTCTGAAGTCGAACAATCGCTCAGCATAGGACCGTGCATCACCCGCGACCGAGATGAGCGAGGGGAGTCCGGCACCCGCCACCATGATCGGCAGGTTCAGTTGTGAAACCTCGTGCAGCCCCATGATGAGCGCAGTGAAATGGTCTTTGGGCAAGAATTGCATCTCGTCCACGGTCAACAGCACGCCACAGCCGTGGTTTCGGGCGAGTTGTCCGGTTTCGTTGAACAGACTTGCCAAGTCGCGGTCAAGAAGTCCTGAGTCGGCGGTTCCCAGCAACGGGTCTGCCCCGACCGTCAATTCTCCTCCGTCGGGAAGGTTCCATCGCATTTGGAATGCTCTGAGTGCCCCCGCAGCGCGGCTAGCGTGGACAGCTAGGCGTTTGGTCATGGACAGCCGCAGTATCGCTCGCCTCACCATCTCGGCGACCACCCGGACGAAATCAACGCCCTCCCTCACCTCGATGTGCTCGTAGATCCATCCTTCGCGCTCGGCGATGCGCCCGTATTCTCGTAGCAGCACTGTTTTGCCGACGCCGCGCAGACCCGTGACAATGACGCTTCGGTCGTGGCGGCCAAGAGCGATCCTTCGGACCGCGATGTCGAATGCCTCCAGATCATCGTCGCGGCCAACGAGCGCGCGAGGAGTGTTCCCGGCACCAGGGCTGTAAGGATTCAGCACGGGATCCATACCGACAGCGTACTTAGATTTATGCGGTGTTTTGCCCTTTATCTAGAGATTTTACATAAACGCATAAACTCCGCATAAAAGGCCTCCAGATGTCAAATGCAGTTAGGGTTCGGGAGTTCACGAGTAGGTGGATTGGCGGAACGAGCGCAATGGTGATGGGGTTTGCATTGCGGACCGGCGTCTCGGCTTTGCTTGCGGCTGGGCTGTTCGCATCCTCGGCCACAATCGGTCACACTCGTAGGCCGCATATCGGCCATGGCTGTCTTCCCCGTTCGGACCACAGAGCGCGGGCCATGGCGTCCTGCCACCAGGGTTCCACCTCGACGGGATCCTTGCCGACCAGCCAGGGAAAGTGACGTTCAGCCACGCCGTCCCAGGTGTGCTGGACGAACTGGTAGGCGCCCCGGTAGAGGCCGACCGGGTTGGTGTGCAGGGAGACAGCGGCGTAGTTGTCGGTTGATTCGCAGTCCCGCAGCCGTTTGAGCTCTCCGGTCGAGAGCGCATCGTTGACGTGGTCGGTGACCTTGAGATAGAGGGCGACTTCTTCTGGCGTGCAGGCGGTTGCGAACAAGAGTGCTGCCAACGAAATGATGATTGCGCTCACTCGTACGTGCATTGCTGGTGCTTTCTCCGCCTTGTTCGTCACATAACTGTAATATCGACGGCGAAACTGTAACGCGTTGGCAACCTTGTTCCAACCCGAATTCTCGCCCGCGCAGCCGGGACCGTTCATGCTGTCGTTTCGGCGGTCGCTTCAGGGTTGTAACTGCCCTGTTGTTGTTCACGCTTACCGAGACCAACGACCGAATCGACGGTGTAGTTGACCGAATCGACCGCCTGGAGGAGTCCATCGACCAACGCTTCGCCGCTCAAGACGCCAAGATCGACGCCTTGGAGGACAAGTTTGACGCCAAGTTCGCCGACCAAGACGCCAAGTTGGAGGAGATCAATCTGAAGTTGACTGCATTGATCGCTCTGCTGAATGCGACCGCTCAAGTGGAAGCGGCTCTCGACGGCGAACTCTTGGGCGTCCCGTCGATCGAAGTGCCCTCAGGTTGACGACGCGCTGGTTCGGGCTTGACGGACACAGGCGGGGAGGCCGAGGCCGCGCATCGACGCGCCGACGACCGTGACCCCGGGTGCGTCGCGCTGAAGGTATGTGTCGATCTGATCGCAACGGTCCAGATGTCCGGGGAGATACTGCGGCAGGCTCTGCTGCCACCGGGTGACTCGCGCAACGCATTCACCACCCAAACCGATCGTCGATGCCAGTTCTCTACGCAGGGTCTCGACAAGGGCCGACTCGTCGAGGTCCAACCAACGCCGATCGTCCACCCGACCAGCGGACACCCGCAGGATGGCGTGATCACCATCGTTGTAGTGGCTCCATTTCGACGACGACCAGGAACAGGCGGTCATCAACAGTCCCTGGTCACGCGGGACCAGAAAACCGGCGCCGTTGAGGTCGTGGTCAACCTGTTCCACACCGACGACGAAAGTGACCAGCACAACGTCTGAGTACTCGACACCCGACAGCAGCGAAGCAGCGACACCGCAGTGAGGCTCGAGCAATCCCGAACTGACGAACCCGGGCGTCGTGACAATGACTCGATCGCCATCGACGGGACCAGACGGGGTTGTGACCCTCCAGCCGTCACCTTGGTGTTCAAGCGAGACGGCTGGCGTATGCAAGCGGATGTGGTCGCTGAGTTCAGCTTGGAGAGCGTCGATGATGCGTTGACTGCTGCCTTTGACACCATGAAAAAAGGGACCCCGGCTTGAAGACGCCGCGTGCTCGCGAAGAGCATCGATGAACGGTCCACCCCTGCGGGCCGCGTCGGCCAAAGCCCTAGCACCGGCCGTGATACTCAGATTGTCGGCGTTGCCGGCGTTGATGCCTCCGAGCAGCGGGTCCACGAGCCGTTCAAACACCTCGTCCCCGGCGCGCGCACGCACCACCTCACCGACCGACGCGTCGCCCACCAGTCCGGGGTGGTCAGCGAACCCCCGGATTGTCAGCTCGTGGATCCCCTCGGCTGAAATGATCCCGCTGTCAGCGAGCTTCTCGGGGACCAGAGGGACCCCGAGAACACTAGGGGGGATCGGACGAAGCGCGCCGTCAACCCAGACGAAAGCAACTGCTCCTGTAGGCGAAACCAGATCATCGCCCAAGCCGAGTTCACGGCAGAGGTCCGACATCTCCGGTTCGCGGGCCAAGAACCCGTCGGCCGCGCAGTCCACATCGAACCCCAGAGCCGAACCCTCCACCGGACCTCCGGCGATCTTGCCGCCCACCCGGTGGCTTGCTTCCAACAGCACGAAGTCATCGCCCTGTTGATGAAGCTGATGGGCCGCGGCCAACCCGGTGATGCCACCACCAATGATCACTGTCCGACTGCGCACGGCTAGGTCGGGTCGGTCGATCCGACGGTGCCCTCCGCGTGGACGACCTTCACAACCTCGCTGAGCACATCGGGATCGCTTGCCGGTAACACTCCATGCCCGAGATTGAAGATGTGTCCGGGGTGACCGGCGTTGAGCGCAAGAACCTCACGAGTCCCAGCGGTGGCCGCCTCAACACCCGCGATCACCGCCGCGGGGTCGAGGTTGCCCTGCAACGCCACGGTGTCGCCGAGACGATGCCGGGCCCTGTCGATGCCAACACGCCAGTCGATGCCGACCACGTCCGCTCCAACGCCACCGATGAGCTCCAGCAGTTCACCTGTGTTGACACCGAAATGAATCCGCGGCACTCCGGTCCCTTCGATTGCGCTGAGCACCTTCTGCGAATGCGGCGCCGCATACCGCTGGTACTGGGCCGGTGAGAGCGCCCCGGCCCACGAATCGAACAGTTGAACCGCCGATGCCCCGCTGTCGATCTGCGAAGCAAGCGAGGCGATGGCCAGATCGGCGAGGCGGTCCATCAGCGAATGCCACAGGTGCTCGTCGTTGAGCATCAGCGATTTGGTGTTCAAATAGTCTCGAGACGGCCGCCCCTCGATCAGGTACGACGCGACCGTGAAAGGAGCACCGGCGAACCCGATCAACGGCACATCAAGTTCGTCGACCAACTGCCGAACGGTCTCAAGCACGTAGGGAGTGTCGACAACAGGATCGAGAGGTCGCAGGCGATCCAGGTCGGCCGCCGAACGAAAAGGCTCCTCTATCTCAGGCCCGACACCGGGTGTGACGGTGACACCGAAACCGACGGCGTGGGCGGGCACGACAATGTCGGAGTAGAGAATGGCGGCGTCCACGCCGTAACGGCGAACGGGTTGAAGGGTGATCTCAGTCGAGAGGTCGGGGTCCTTGATCGCATCGAGGATCGTTCCGGTGCCGCGGATCGCCCGATACTCGGGCAGGGACCGTCCCGCCTGGCGCATGAACCAGACGGGCACCTGGTCGTGGGGCAGGCCCCGGCAGGCCCGGATGAAGCAATGGTCGTCGAATCTGCCCGATGTGCCCACGCCGACACGCTAGTGGCGTGTCGCGGATTTGGATGCGTGGTTGAGAGCTGTCCGTGCTCAGCGGAGCGGTCGTCCTACACGATCGAAGATTGAGGTGGTGGGCGGTATGCGGGTCGATTCACTTGAAGAAACTCAAGCACGTCTTTTGCGGTGTGTCGCTTGGGGGTCTGATGGAGGCCGGTGGTCGTGTTGACCAAAGACTAGGATTGAATAACTGGCTCTTCGCGGGGCCGCGTGTGCATGCGCCGAATTCGCTCTTCGACGCGGTGATAGTCGGCGCCGATTTCGACGAGTAGTTCTGAAAGGGCGCCTTTTGAGTCCTCGGACTCGGCAACGACTCCCAAGAGCAGATGATCGTCACCAATCAGTTGGCAGTGATTCAGTAAGGCCGCACGCAACGCAAACGAGAACGCCTTCTGTGATCGTTCGCTCCAGCAGTCGGACTCCATCGGCGAAACCGCGCACAAGTTCGTTTCGCCGACTTCCGACGCTTCCAATACACTGGCCACGGACTCGAGCCCAAGACCAAAAGATCGCGCAACGCCAGCAGCAAGACCGGCTTGAACGGCAAGCAGGCCCCAAAGCAAGTGTTCAGGCTGTGCCTCCTGACCGCCTGCCTTCTGTCGCGCTTTTTCCACCGCATCGAGAGCGGAGGCGGTGTAGCGCTCTAACATCTGCTCGGGTTCAATTCCAGAGTTCAGAATGCGTTGGCGACGCGAGCGAGCAACGAGACCGAACGTTATCTTTTTCACCACGTCGTTCCTCAACGATTTCGGGGGTACGACACTAGTCCCGCAGCGTGCCTTGTACCACACACTACGACGCCCCGCACGCCAACCAAGGACACCGCTAGCCATGCTGTGCCTGTTGGATCAGAGCGTTCAGGCCTGCTCCGGTCGGCGTTTCAAGCAGCCGATCGACCGCGGACTCACCGGCGCGCACGGCACGGTTCTGCTGGTCATCGCCGTCGGTCGAGAGATCTCCGAGCATGTCGGATCGGGGCTCAACCACCACGACCGCGGTTCCCTGACGCCTCAGAGCGGCCACCTCGTGGCGCAACTTGTTGCTGAACCAACTGCGCATCGGATTGGTGACACGCCCGAGCACTCCGGTGTCTCCGGTCATGGCCGACGAAATGATCACCAGATCGAAACCGAGCATCTCGCAGAGATCAGCGTTGGTGGAGGAATGAACCCCGCCGTCGATGTATTCGGTCTTCCCGATCTGTGCCGGCACGTACACCCCCGGCACCGCGGAGGACGCCCGTGCCGCCTGACCGATGTTGCCTCTCACGTCGTCACGGCCGAAGACGACCCGACGGCCGTCACTTGCTCGCACCGCAACGATCCAGGTCGGCAACTTCGTCCAGCGATCCGGGTGGAGTTCGTTCATGCGCTGTTCGGAAGTGGCGCCCGA
Source organism: Acidimicrobiales bacterium (assembly GCA_965116485.1). Classification (GTDB taxonomy): domain Bacteria; phylum Actinomycetota; class Acidimicrobiia; order Acidimicrobiales; family Aldehydirespiratoraceae; genus VXYK01. The sequence continues at coordinate 62,744 of OZ220692.1, read as the reverse complement.
GCGCGTGCCCCGGGGGATGACTCCGAAAGCGGCTCGAACCGGATCGGGACTCCAAGGAGGCCACAGGGCGTTGAGTGACATCTTGGGTGAGAGCGGCCGCCAATCCCGCTCGACAACAGGTTCGTCGTGATCGGTGGTGACCCGGGAATAGATCTCGGCCGCCTCCGCGCTCACCGGTTCACCGCGAAACCGAGCCACTCGATCATGAGCCGAAACCCCGGCGCGTAAACCGACAGCGGTGAAGGCCCCCGCGGATGTGCCGATGATGAGGTCCGCGCCGCGCGCGTCCCAACCCGTGGCTGACACCAGCCGCGACAGGACGCCGCAGTGCCACGGATCGCCGACGACTCCGCCCGCGCCGAGAACCAGAACGACTGAGAACATCCTCGCAGCGTAGGGGCGTCCGCGCCCCGCTAGGCTAAAAGACTCCCTAATCGCAGTTGCCAACCCCGCTCCGTAGTCGCAGTTGCCAACAACTGGTCCCTCCGAGAGTTCATTTGACCCGTGTCACAACGTCATCCCGAACTTGAAGCTGAACAGGCATATCTCGACGTTGCGTACGGTTGCCTCGACGACTCGCGTGAGCGAGTCAGGCGGATCACCGAGATGTTCGAAGCCAACCAGGGTGGCACCAACCAAGCGCGGTTCGAGAGAGAGTCTGTACTTCAGGGCGCCCTGAACCGCCTGACCCGGCTCAACCTGGGGGACCGCTCGCTGGTGTTCGGACGCATCGACCCGGCGGGCACCGGTGAACGCTTCTACATCGGCCGTGTCGGTGTCTGGGACGACGATCAGAACGCGGTGGTGGTCGATTGGCGTGCTCCGGTCTCCGAGCCCTTCTACCGGGCGACAGGTTCTGAGACCATGGGCCTTGAGCGTCGCAGGTACTTCGCCACACGCGGTCGCACACTGCTCGGAATCGACGACGAACTGTTCGGCGAGCTTGCCGATCCCAACCGCGCGAACGATGTGGCGATCAGGGGCGAGGGTGCGCTGGTAGCGGCTCTCGAGGCGGCGCGCACCGGACGTCTGGGAGACATCGTCGCCACGATTCAAACCGAGCAGGACCAGATTATTCGGGCTCCGATGCCGGGTCTGCTGGTGGTGCAGGGTGGCCCCGGCACCGGCAAGACCGTGGTGGCGCTGCACCGGGCCGCCTACCTCCTCTACACTCACCGGCTCTCTCTGGAGACCCAGGGGGTGCTGGTGGTCGCCCCGAACCGCCTGTTCATCGCATACATCGAACAGGTTCTGCCGTCGCTCGGTGAGGCCGGCGTGACCATCGCGGTTCTTGCTGACCTGCTTCAGCCGCGGGTTCGAGTCGACAACCTCGACGACGAACCGACTGCTCGTATCAAGGGCGACCCGCGAATGACCGACGTGCTCGACAGGGCTGTGTCGAACCGTCAACGACGACTCCGCGCTGATCAGCAGTTCGGGTTCGGTCTGCAGCGTCTGCGGATCACCGTCGCGGAGTCTCGGAGAATCGTCGCGGTGGCGCGCAGACGTTCCCGAACTCACAATGCGGGCCGCAAGATTGTGGAAGACCTGTTTTTCGAGGCGCTTGCCGCGAGCGCGCGCAAACACGTCGACCCACAGATTGTGCGTGAACGCATGCGGCAGGATCTTCGGGTCCGCGAGACGCTCGAGTGGATGTGGCCGGTGCTCACTCCCGCTCATCTGCTTCACGACCTCTACGGCTCTTGTGCACTGCTGAAGTCTGCGAATCGCGGGTCGTTCACCGAAGAGGAGATCCTGCGTCTGCACCGGCCTCGCGCTGCACACGCCGATGAGGTTGTGTGGAGCTTTGAAGATGTGCCCCTGCTCGACGAGGCTCGCGCCCTGTTGGGCCACCGTCCGGGGAAACGTGCTTCGGACGCGGTTCGCACATACGGACACATCTGTGTCGACGAGGCTCAGGATCTTTCGCCGATGGAATTGCGGATGGTGGCGCGTCGATCGCTCAACGGTTCGCTCACCGTTGTTGGTGACATCGCCCAGGCCACCGGCGCGTGGGCCAACAGCGACTGGGATTCGGTCGTTTCGGCTTTTGTCGGCAAACACGAGCCGAGGATCGCCGAGCTGACTGTCGGATATCGGATTCCCGGCCCGACAATGAAGCTTGCGAACAGGATCCTGCCTTTCGCGGCTCCCGGTTTGTGCCCTCCGACACCGGTGCGATCCAACGGTGATGAGCCGCAGGTGATCGGAGTGCCAGGCGCTCCGCTTTGCGACGCTGTGCCTACTGGCCATCCGCTTTGCGACGCTGTGCCTCCTGGCGCTCCGCTTTGCGACGCTCTTGTCGGAATCGTGCGAGCGGAGCTTTCCGCAGTCGGGGAGGGCAACGTGGCGGTGATCGTTCCGGCCTCGATGCTGGAGAGTGTGTCTTCGGCCTTCGAGGCTGTCGAGTTGTCGTTCGGAGGGCCCACCCGTCACGGACTCGACCAGCAGGTCACCGTAGTGCCGGTGCGCCTGGTCAAGGGTCTCGAGGTGGATGCGGCGGTTGTGGTCGAACCGCGACGGATCGTGGATGAGGAGATAGAGGGATTCCGCTCTTTGTATGTGGCGTTGACGCGGGCCACCAAGCGGGTCACGGTCGTCTACAGCGAACCACTGCCCGAGCTGCTCGGGTGACCGAATTCGTCGGATACGGCTCCCGACGGTAGGATGTAAGGTATGCCTCACACAGACGCCGACGCCGCGCTTGTCGGCTTGGTGGTCGTCGCCAAGGACCTATGGGTCAACCGGTCGGTTCCTGTGTTGAAGGGCGCGGACTTGATGGTCGAGCCGGGTCAGCAGGTTGTGATCCTGGGTCCGAGCGGCTGCGGCAAGACCACCTTCCTTCGCGCTATCGCAGGTCTTGAACCGCTCGAACGGGGCGAGATCTGGGTCGGTTCGAAATTGGTCGCCAGTTCCAACGTGCATGTGCCCGCTGAGAAGCGCCGCGTCGGTCTGGTTTTTCAAGATGGTGCTCTGTTCCCGCATATGAGCGTGGCTGCGAACGTGGCCTACGGTCTGCCGACGCGAGACCGCTGGCGCAGGTTCGGGTTGACGAGTGAGCGTGCCCGCGAATCCGTGCGCATGATGTTGGAGATGGTCGGGCTCGAGGAGTTCGGTGATCGTTTGCCCGGCTCACTCTCGGGCGGTCAGCAGCAGCGTGTGGCGGTGGCCCGTGCGCTGGTGCCTCGTCCCTCGGTTCTGTTGTTTGACGAGCCTTTTTCGAGTTTGGACTCGAACCTGCGCGCCGGGGTGAGGTCCGAGGTTGCTCAGCTTCTGAGAGAGCTTGAGATCACCGCTGTCTTCGTCACCCACGACCAGATCGAGGCTTTCGAGCTCGGCGATGAGGTGGCGGTGATGCGCGATGGGGTGCTGGTTCAGCAGGCGACTCCAGCTGAGCTGTACAACCGGCCGGCGGATCCGTGGTTGGCTGCGTTCGTGGGCGAGGCCGAGCTGTTGGCGGGTTATGCCAGGGGATCGGAGGCGGACACCGTGCTCGGACGTATTCCTCTCGTCGACTCGATGAGCGGTCCGGTCGAGGTTCTGGTGCGGCCTGAGGAGATCGTCCTGTCTCCGGGATACGGCGGCCGCGTGGTCGGGATCGACTACTGCGGCCATGACGCGCTGATCAGTGTGGCACTGGCGGGAGGAACCGTGGTCAGGAGCCGCGCGACTGGGGCTCCGCGGTTCGCGGTTGGTGCCGAGGTCGCTGTCGGCCACAGCGGGTTGCCGACCCTCGCCTACGGCGGGTCTTCCGAATCAACTCCGTTGGTGGCCGAGACCGTCAGTTAGCCAGTTCGTGCCCTTCAAATTCCCTGTGACAGATGTCATATGTTAGGTACGCCTAACATTAGGCGAATCGTGGCTATATTCCCCGGCATGAACAAACCCAACACCTTCACGGTCCTGCTCGTCTGTCTGCTCGGCTTGGCCCTGTTCGCCACCGCCTGTGGAGACGACGACGCGTCAGACGACAGCATCACCCTCTACTCCGGGCGCAACGAAGAACTGATCCAGCCGCTCGTCGACGACTTCGTCGAGAGCACCGGAATCAACGTCGATGTTCGCTACGGCGACTCCGCGGAGCTGGCGTTGCTGATCCAGACCGAAGATGACAACACGCCCGCAGACCTCTTCATCTCCCAGAGTCCCGGAGCGCTCGGCCTGCTGGCGGGCGAAGGTCGCCTGGCCACGCTCGGAAGCGACCTCACCTCACTTGTGGATCAGGGATTCGCGGCCGGCGACGGCACCTGGGTCGGCCTCACCGGCCGCGTACGGGTGATCGTCTACAACAGCGACCTCGTCGACGAAGCCGATCTGCCCTCATCGGTCCTCGACCTGGTCGAACCCGAGTACGCGGGGAGGGTCGGACTTGCCCCGACGAACGGTTCGTTCCAAGACTTCGTCACTGCCATGCGCAACGAACTCGGAGACGACGCCACCCGCGACTGGCTTGTGGGAATGGCACAGAACAACTCGCCCAACTATCCCAAGAACTCCCCGATAGTCGAGGCCGTCGGCCGCGGCGAGATACCAATGGGGCTGGTCAACCACTACTACAACCTTCGCGCGGTCGAAGCCGATCCGTCCGTGGCCAGCAAGAACCACTTCCTGCCAGTTGACGATATTGGTTCGCTGGTGATCGTCACTGCCGGAGCGGTGCTGTCAACCTCTGAATCCTCGGAGGCAGCCGAGTCGCTGCTGAGGTTCCTGCTGAGCGACGATGCCCAGACGACATTCGCCGAACAGACCCAGGAATACCCGCTGGTAGCCGGTATCGCCCCCCCGGCTAATCTGCCGTCTCTGGACGGGTATGCGGCTGAGACCATCGACTATGACCTGTTGGGGGACGGTCTGCTGGGAACGATCAACCTGATACGAGAAAGCGGCATTGAGCAGTAGCACCCTGAACAGCACCACGCAGGACTCCGACAGCGTCGTTTCGCAACGGTCCGAGGCGCCGAGCCGTCGGCCTCCCGCGGCGATGCTGGCGCTGTCGGTCCTCGTCGGTTTGGTCTTCATGGGGCCCTTCGCGTACGTCGTCTCCCGCAACCTTGATCTGGGAACCGATTTCGGGTCGCTGTTGCTCTCTCAATCGACCTGGGACCCTCTGCGCCGTTCACTGCGACTCGGGTTCGCGGTGTCCGCATCGACTGCGGTGATCGGCACGAGTCTGGCCTGGCTGACGATCCGCACCGACCTCGTGGGCCGGCGCATCTGGCGCATCCTCGCCCCTCTGCCGCTGGTCTTTCCCAGCTTCGTAGGGGCGACCGCACTGATCGCCGGCTTCGCGACCGGTGGTCTTGTCGAGGATCTTGTTTCTCCGTTAGGCATCACCGACCTTCCGGACATGAAAGGGTTCCGCGGCAGCTGGCTGGTCCTCACCCTGTTCACCTACCCCTACGTGTACCTTCCGGTGGCGGCCCGAATGGCGTCACTTCCGCCGTCGCTCGAAGAATCGGCCCGGTTGCTCGGGCGCAAACCCGTAGCGGTCTTCTCCACGGTCGTCCTGCCGCAGGTGTGGAGCGCTGTACTGGCCGGGACGATGCTCGTCTTTCTGTACACGATCAGCGACTTCGGTGCTGTCTCCCTGCTCGGCTACAGCACTCTGGCAGAACAGATCTACGCTGATCAGCTGTTCGACCAGGCTCGCTCGATGGGGCTTGCGCTGATACTGGGCGTCACAGCCCTCTGTGTCGTCATGGTCGAACGAGCATTGGAGCGGCGCCGGGCCCGAGTGGAGGTGACTCGCAGTCAGGACCCGCTGATCGTCCCCCTCAAGGGTTGGAGCATCCCGGTGCTGACAGCGGTCGCAGCCTTCATCGGCAACGCACTGATCGGACCGGTCGCGGTGCTGGGCTTCTGGGCTTGGCGGGGCCTCACCGCGGAGGTCGACTCGGTGGGTCTGGGAGTCGACATCGGGGCTCTGATCGACCCTGCGTTGCACACCGCCGAGGTCGGCCTGATCACTGCGCTGGTGGCGATTGCGGTCGTGTTGCCGATTGCCTGGTTGACCGGGCGTTATCGAAACCGGGTTGCGGGCGCTGCGAATTCAATGGTGGTTGCCGGCTTCGCCCTTCCCGGCGTTGTGATCGCCCTCTCGTTGGTCTTCTGGGCCATCGACGCCCCGATCATCGGACGCTGGTACCAGACTCTTCCGCTGCTCATAGTGGCCTACGTCCTGCACTTCGGCGCCCAGGCGAGCCGGGCGGCCCACGTTGCTGTGGAGGCGGTACCGGACACCTACAGCGACGCCGCAGCGACCCTGGGCGCAAGCCGGTCCCGGCGCTTCTTCACCGTTGAACTGCCGCTCATGGCACCGGGCCTCCTTGCGGGCGCCGGGCTGGTGATGCTCTCCACCATGAAGGAGCTTCCGGCCACGCTGCTGTTGGCCCCGATCGGTTTCGATACGCTTGCGACGGAAGTCTGGGGCGCAGGCGAACGTGGGGCTCTGGCTCAGGGCGCGGTGGCCTCTTTGGCGCTGGTAGCAGTCAGCTCCGTGCTGACCTGGGCGGTCGTGCTTCGCCGCCTCGACGTGCACTGAGTTCTGTCCACCAAATACAGAGAGACAAGACCTCACGGAAGCCGCAGCACTTTGATCGGATCGCTCTTAGCGGCGGCTATGGCTGGGATGAGTCCCGCCAATATGGAAGCACCTGTGACGAGGACCACGACAGCTGATGAGAACTCGAACGCAGGGGCTGCTTGCGATGAGAACCATCGATACAAGTGTGACGCCACGGCACCAACGATTGCACCGACTCCCGAGGTAATCGCAGTTTGTGACAGCACCAGCAGCAGCACGTAGCCGCGGGTAGCCCCCAGAGCACGCCTGCGCCCGAGATCGGTTCTCTTGAGTAGCACACTGATGGATGTGATCAGTGCAAGCAGACCTCCCGCTCCCGCGAGCACCACCTGAGTCAGGCGCCGACCGCTTCTGCCTATCTCGCCATGGACAGCCGCACGCAGCTTCTCAATGTCATTGGGTGTCGACACCGATATACGGCCGGGTTTCGACGCTCCGGCGGCATCAATCGCCAGCTTCACCGTAGATTCGATTGCCCCGACTTCACCAACCAACAGAATGATTTGCGAGATCTGGTCCGCCGCGTTCGCCTGCCGGACGGCCCCAGCACTGAGGAACCTCAAGGGTCCACCCACGTCAAATTTGCCACCCACTGAGTAGAAACGAGTCGGACTGAAGACCGTACCCAATCCATCGTCAAGCCCAATCCTGTCTATAGCTTGCTCGCCGAGTACGACATGCCCCACATCGAATGTGGGTGGTAACCGCAAAGATGTTGGCAACATCCCGAAAAGGGCTCGCAATGGGACTCGCGTCGCGCCCTCGAATACTGCGATGTCCTCAGCTTCTCCGAGTCCGATCGACCATTCTACCGTGCTCAAAGCCCGGATTCTGTCGGGCGAATGGGGAGGCAGGCCTGCGGAACCGTCGATGTCGCGCAGGATCACCAAGCGGAGATCAGGCGTCTCAAGGGAGTCCACAATGGTTCGCTCCGCTTGCAGCGTCTCAGCCGTGGCGAGAAGGATGACAGCGGTGGAGACCGCTGCTATCACCGTCACCAGTGCGCTCGTCACTGGACTGGAGCGCAGTGTTCGGAACGACTCCATGGTCTCGTTGCTACACCACAGAGGAGTAGCTTTGGAGCGACAACCTCATGTCGCATCGGCTGGCTAGATCGATGGAATGAGTTACGATCACGACTACGGAGCCATCGTCTTGGGCCGCCGAAATCAGGGCATCGAACACCATTCTGGCGGACTCCGAGTCCAGATTGCCGGTCGGTTCGTCGGCAAGAATGACAGCGGGGCCGTTTATCAGAGCGCGACACAACCCGACGCGCTGAGCTTGTCCTCCGGAGATTTCGCCGGGTCGTCGTTCTGGCGGAAGAGACACGTCAAACCGATCAAGCAGTTCAAGAGCATATGTCTTATTCTGGCGTCTGGATTGGAAAGGATTGTATTCGGTCGGCTCAAGGACATTGTCGAGGATGCTCCGAGTCGGATCCAGTGCGGTGTCTTGGAACACGAAGCCGAACGACTCTGCGCGGATCTTGGATCGGAGCGCGTCGGAACGAAGACTCACGATGTCAGATCCCAGCAGAATTGAGCCTTGCGACGGCCGCAACATGAGGCCGAGGAGGTACAGAAGCGTTGACTTTCCGCACCCGGACGGGCCGGTGACGGCGGTTGTCGATCCCTCATAAAATGTTGCAGTCATACTCGAAATGACTCGCGGCCCCCCGCGATAGTGGAACGAGACGCCGTCGAGTTGCAGGTTCGGCATCAGGGTGTTCCCTCGACTACCGCCAGTTGACCGACCTCGACGCCGTGCAGGATCGCCACACCGAGGTCCGAGGCTGCCACCGTAACCGCGATCGGCTCGCCTTCTGGGGATTCAATGTACGTGCCGTGCGTGACACTCGAGCGAATCGCGGCAACTGGTAGAGAGGGTCCGCTGAGCCGTTCGACGACCACGACGTTTGCCAGTAGGCGCGTGGGCTCGCCGGCCGCGATCATACGCTCACAGTCCTCACCACAGGGCGCGCCGATGCCGGTTGGGGCGACCAAGTTCCAAGTCACCGATCCGGTCTGGAGGTCTAGACGAGAATCGGCTGTTATCGCAGACCACTCGGCGTTGGAATGGACAAGGGAGACCTCCTGTCCTGGTTCAAGTTCATCGGACTGTTCGATGGGTACCGAAATGCGGAACCGAGGTGTTGGACTGAGGATGCTAAAAAGCTCAGAACCTGGCGCAACTGAAACCCCGGTCTCCACACCGTCGCGAAGAGTCAGTCGTGCGGGCAAGTCAGCGAAGAAAGCCACTTGTCCGAGCTGCACGATCCCGTCTGGCTCATAACCTCGGTCGAGCTCCCAAGCGAGGACAGAAGCCCCGGTAGCCGGGTCGAACTCCCCATCGGGGTCACCGTCGTAGAACCCCTCCGATATGAGGAATTGTTGCAGTTGAGCCACATCGGGCCCGATGTCGCCTTCGGCCATGCTGCGGTACGCGGGCACATCCCCCGGCACTGCAGTGGCGGCTACAAGATCTACAGAGAAGATCTGTGACCCGGGGTTTGCGACGATCACCGCGCCAGGCGTGTGCTGTGAGGTGAGGATGCCCGGGCGAGTTGAACGTACCTTCCCTTCAATCGGCCAAGAGGCGGTCGCAGAGAACCTGATCGAACGTCCGATTGAGTCCTCAGTGACCGCGACCGTCAGCGGCCCTGACTCTTCAAGATGGGTGTCGTCGGGTGATGCCCAGATATACGCGCCAGCCCAAACCGTCAAGCCGACGCCTGCCGCGAAACCCATCGCCAAGAATCCGATACTCCGCGCGCGTAGTATCGGAATGCGGTACCTGCGTATTCTATCTAAAGCGGGCGTCTGCATCCGGGTTCGACTTCACGGCCGCGGGCAGATGAGCAATGATTCGTAGTATGTCGCCAGCGGCCCATCAGCGGGTGGTGACACGAGCAGAATAGGACTCGAATCGCCGATCATCTCTTTCCAAGGGGTCCAGTCGTGGGGAGAGCCGATGAAAGTGTCAAGCGTTGGAGGGTCGGCGGTAGGGAATCCGTTCTCGATGAGGCAGTTGTGTACCGCAACGTAGGATTCATACATGATTGTAAAGGCTGTCGCGTCGGCGCTGAGGATGACTCCCCGGTCCGAAAGAGCGTTTTCGCATGCCGTATTGATCGACGTTACTCGCTCGAGTTGATCCCCGGAACGAAAGTAGTACACGCCGGAACGATACGCCGCTTCGGAATCGAGGACTTCAACGCCAAAGCTCCGAACGCATTCCCCGAGCAGTCGGTCGACAGCGATGAAACCCGGCGGGATACCCTCATCGGGCAGTTCCTGTGTTTCCAGCCACGCCCCGGCCTCGTCAAGAAGGTCCCCATCCGATTCGTCCTCGTTGACTTCGTCAAGTAGATCCCCGTTTGAATCGTCCTCATCGGGAGTTCCGGGTTTCAGTTGCTCCTCGATCACGGCGTCTTCGCGAATAGGGTCGACACGGTCGGCCAACCCGATGTCCTGATCTGGATTCCCGCAACTTGTCAGCAGGATGACGATCATTCCAACGGTCGCTGAACGACCCGAACAAAGCGAAGCCACGACTCTAGGCGGATATCCAGCAGTATGCACCCTCGGAGGTTGCGTTGGTGACATCCCAGGAGTTGTGGGTTTCAGCTATTCCACTTGAACTTGGAGGAGCTGGATGGCTTACTCCAGAATAGACACCGCTTCGAAAGGTGACCCAGCCGTTGACCACATGACCGTGGCTTGTCCAGAACGATAAACAGCCCGACAAAGCGTTTCTTGATGCCCGGGAAGTGGAATGTTCGATGGTCATTCATGTCTGGCAGCCCTTACGCCATGGCCAGTGACGGTAAGCATTCCACAACAATCGGTGAAGGCGCAACTGGACAACAGCGCCGATCGGGTTCGACACGCTCGCGACGGAGGTTTGGGGCGCGGGTGAACGCGGGGCCCTGGCTCAAGGTGCGGTGGCCTCTCTGGCTTTGGTCGCGGTCAGTTCCGTGCTGACCTGGGTGGTCGTGCTTCGCCGCCTCGATGTGCACTGAGTCGACACCCGTCACGGCTTGTGTCGGATAGCTGACACTCCTTGTGTCGGGTTGCCGACTCAACTTGACTTCAAGTCCTGCCAACATGTCTGTCCGGCGGACGTACCCGATGTGAGCGGCGGACATCGGGGCGCGTTTCATGGGGGGTCCCTCAGCGGGAGGGACTCCCCCCATGAGCGTGGTGTATTGTCAGGCATGCGTGAATTGAAGTCTCAGCCTGTTGGGGCTTGTCCGCGCGGTCTCTAGTGTCGAAGACGAAGAGGGAGGTCTCATGCGGTCGATTCGCCTCGGGATGACAACGTGTCTGGTGACGTTGGCTCTGCTGTCGGCCGGCTGCGGAGGCGACGACTCCGACGAAACCGCTGAACCTCAACCGACTGATCCCGCCCCGACCACGTCGACGACGTCGACCACCGTGCCGATTCCTCAGGACGCCGTGGGCCTCGGCGATCTGGTGATCACCGGTGTTGAGTTCGGCGAGGGCGGTGTCGTCCGAGTCCAGAACCGCGGCAACACCGACGCCAATGTCAACGGCATCTACATCTGCCAGTTCCCGCAGTACACCGACCTGGGCACGGAGGTGACCGGTGGAGTCATCGACGCAGGGGCGACGGTTGAGATTCCCGCCTCGGCGGTTGGTGGTCTGAGCTCGGCGGGCGGCGAGGCGGCTCTGTACGCGAACAACAGCGACTTCGGGTCGCCCGACAACATCCTGGCGTACGTGCAGTGGGGCACGGGAGGCGCCCGGGCCGAGGTGGCAACCGCAGCGAACATTTGGGCGGGGCCCGATGTTTCTATCACGCCCGATCCCGCCTATAACGACATCGTGCTTGAAGGTGACCCGGTCGACCCGGAGAATTGGAGCTGAGATGCCAATCGAGGTCTCTCCCATTACCGCGACGCTGGGCGCCGAGGTGAGAGGCGTCGACATGGCCGACGTCGATGAGGTCATTCTCGATGGGCTCAAGAAGGCCTGGCTCGACTACAAGGTGCTGGTGCTGCGTGACCAGCACATCAGCACCGAGGAGCACATTGCCTTCGGACGGTTGTTCGGGGACCTCGAGGTCCACCCGTTCACCGACAACGATGAGGACCACCCCGAAGTGGTCGTGCTCGAGGCCGGCGGATCAAGCGGCAAGACCTTCGTTGCTGCAGGCTGGCACAGCGATGTGACCTGGCGGGCCGAGCCGTCGATGGGTTCGATCCTGCGCGGGCGGATTGTTCCGCCGGTGGGCGGGGACACCTGTTTCGCTGACGCCACGGCCGCATACCAGCGTCTCATCGACGATTGGAAGCAAAGGGTGGACGATCTGTACGCGATCCACGACTACTCGCGGGTCTTTGCGGATCGGGTTGAGCCTTCCGAGACCGAGAAGATTCGGGCACAGTATCCGCCGCAACGCCATCCGGTCATCAGAACGCACCCGGTCACAGGCGCCCGAGGGATCTACACAAATATCGGTTTCACGTCCCATATCGACGGGGTTTCTGAAGCGGACAGCCGGGAGATCCTGCGGCATCTTGAACTGGCGATCCGGAATCCATCAGTGCAGTGCCGCGTGCGTTGGAACGTCGACACGTTCGTGATGTGGGACAACCGGTGTGTGCAGCACGCGGCGACCGCTGACTTCCTGCCCGAGCACCGGCTGATGGAGCGGGTCACGATTGTCGGCGACCGCCCGTTCTAGCTTGCTGGCGTTCTTGCTATTGGCAGAGGGGTTCGTAGCGAATACCTGAGTCGGCGAGGCGGCTGAGGGCGTCGTCGAGGGCCTCCACGGTTTGGGAACGGTCGCCGCCGCCGTCGTGCAGTGACACGATCGCCCCGTCGGTTGCGCCTGCCACAATCCGATTGGCGATCGTCTCCGCGCCCGGGTTGCGCCAGTCGAAGGTGTCGACCGTCCACAGAGCCAGAGCCAGCCCGTGAGCAGCCGCCCATTCGCGGGTGAACGCATCCCTGGATCCATAGGGCGGTCGCAGACAAGGTGCTGCATGTTGGCCGAGGATTTCCTGGGTTCTGGCGATGGTCTCGTCGAATGATTCTCTCGAGAGCGTGGTCAGGTCCTCGTGTAGCCAGGTGTGGTTTGCGACGGTGTGCCCTTCGGCCACGATCCGCTCGACTATCGCCGGATATCGTTCCGCTAGATATCCGACGACGAAGAAGGTGGCGCGGGCGTTGTGGCGGGCAAGGATGTCGAGGATTTGCGGGGTGTATACGGGGTGCGGGCCGTCGTCGATCGTGAGGAACACGACATCGCCGGGACCGCCACCGGGTGTTGCCGGGAGTGTCGGCAGCGGCACGACGGAACTGGTGTCTGATGGCGGACCTAGAGGCAACGCCGTGAAAGTCATCTCATAGTCGACCGCTTCTCCGTGGGTGGACACCACGGTGAGTCTCCACGGGCCGCTCACTGGGAGGGTGACGGTCGCTTCCTGGACCCGGTCTTCGACCGCGACGAGCACGAAGTAGCCGAGATCTATCGTGAGCCAGACTCCGAGCGGTGCCGTCAGTTCAACGTCCAAGTCTTGCCCCTCGGCGGCCTGCAGAGTGTAGGTTTGCCGCTGCCCCGGCTCGATCGATCCCGATTCGGTGGACGAGATCGCCCCGGCCTCGAACTGAATGCTGATGTCGGGCAGGTCCAGATTGGGCAGCGGGAGGTCCTTGAGCGGTCTGCTGTCGACCACTCGTGCTTGCGGTTCAGCCTCACTCAAGTCGATCTCGAGGATATTGCGTTTGGTTGTTGTGGTTGTGCTGTCCGGTGCCGATGTTTGAGGCGCTTTTGCCCGCACAGTCGTGGTCGTCGTCGTGCTGGTTGCCGTGGTCGTGCTTGAGCTTGGAGGGCTTTGGTTCGACAGGGCGTGGTCACCTGCGCAAGCGGCCGCCATCCATGCCATTACCAGGCGGATGACGATCAGAGCCGTTTTTTGTCTTGGTGCAGGGCCGGCCACGCGTCCTCTTATTCGCTTCTGGCCTGGGTTCATGTTGAGGATAGCCCACGGTCAGGTTTGATCGAGCGGGCGTCGGGTCCGCCGGCCTCTGAAGTCCACCTCGACTTGAGTCACCTCATCTTCGGCCACTCAGCGGTTGAGTCCGGAGTTGCTGAGCAGCGCGGCGAGGCGATCGAACCGGGGGTCTTCGTCACCTGTGATCCGCCCGACCCAGCGCAGCGCCTCTGCCGTGTCGATATGGGTGCCGAGCGCGATCATTGCTTCGATGTCGATCCAGTCCTTGGGTCGGTCGAAGACCACTTTGCACACGCTGAGGTGAGTGGCCGAGAGCACGCGGATTGTGTGGTCGGCGAAGGGAACGACGATTGCCGAGGCGTCTGCCGCGGCGTGAAAGGGGTCGTAGGAGAAGAACAGGTCGATGGGTGTGTTGTCCCACATGGCCCTCGCTTGGCCGTCGCTGGCTACCGTTTCGATTGCGCTGTCGATCTCGGCTCCGAGTTGACTGAGTGGGCCGAATACGTCCGCGGCTTGATTCACGGGTACGAAGACGTTCACATCGATGTCGATGGTGGCCCGCGGCTCGGCGTGGTAGGCGAGCGAGATGGCGCCACCGAAAGCGTGCGGTATCGCCGCTAGGGCATTATCGATTGCGAGGATTTTGTCTGGCAGTGACAGGCGGCTCACGACGAGTCGATTCGGGGATAGGCGAGCGGGGCACGGATGCGATGTCCGATGGCATCGGCAAGAAGGAGAACATCGACTAGTCGGTCGGCGTGCTCTTCCGGGCATGACGGCGGTGGGATTTCTGGTCGTAGCGATGCGAGACGAAGTTCCAGGTGACCACCAGCAGCCGCGACGAGACGTCGTAGCGTGCGGGTTTTGGGGTCTCGAAGCCCGTGCTCGTAGGCGGAGATCACCGGTTGGCTGGTGCCGGCCCGTGCAGCGAGAGCTGCTTGAGTCAGGCCGTGACGCTGCCGGACTGTTCGGAGGAGTTCTGCGGGTTCCACAATCTCCAGCATAATATATCGTTTTGTATATGTCAGCTCCATCGGTTTTGAGGTCGCTGTCCCCAACACCGCAGGTTGTTGCAGACAAGCAGCGTCGCTACCATTGAGGTCCGCGGGGTGGAGCAGTTTGGTAGCTCGTCGGGCTCATAACCCGAAGGTCGCGGGTTCAAATCCCGCCCCCGCCACCAAAACCAACCGAATTGACAGGTATCTCAAGAGTTCTGAGCATTTTGGGCGCCTGTGGAAATCGCCAGATTGAACAGGTCCATATCACAAATCTGTGACATCACGACTGGCATCAATGGGTACTATCAGTCCGAAATAGTCGCCAGTTGACTCGGTGCGATACCTCTACACGGTCTCGAGAGGTTCCGATTCGCGGCTTCAATTGAGGCAGGAGTGCTCGTGGAGGAGCGGGTGTGACTACGATTGAATGACACACGGACCGTCAGGGCGGCCGACTCGAAACGCAGATGAGGTGTAGCCGGTGGCAACCGCAGATCAGGTGAAAGCGCTCATCAAGAGCCACGCCGCGGGCGATGATGAACGTTTTTACGGCTCTTCGCGTTTGAGGTCGGAGTGGGGGTTGTGGGGGTGTCCGCGGTTGGTTGGGTGGGATCCTCCAGAATCGGGGTCGTAAACCAAATCCGAGACTGGAGGATCGGTGTGGTGTGTGACCCTATAGGCATGTGTGAGTTGTTGGTGGGCCTCGGCGAAGTCGACGTGTTGAGCGTCGACGACGACCGTGGCGGGCCGTTGAGGTTGAGTGTGCGAAGCCGGACTGCGCGTCCGTCGTGTGCGGGTTGTGGCGGCAAGTTGTGCTCCGACGGCAAGCGGCTGGTGGAGCTGGTGGATCTGCCGAGCTTTGGTAGGCCGGCGAGGCTGGTGTGGCACAAAGGTCGATGGAGATGCCCGAGTGAGGATTGCGGCACGGGTTCGGTGACTGAACACAACCCTCAGATCGCGCCGCCGCGGGCGTTGTTGACGACACGAGCAGCGCGTTGGGCGACACGCCAGGTCGGCTGTGGCCGTCCGGTGAGCGATGTTGCTTCGGACTTGGCGTGTTGCTGGTCGGCGGTGAACGACACGGTGCTGTGCTGGGGTCAAACGCTGCTTGATGCTGACACTGACCGGATCGGCGCAACGACCGCGGTGGGTCTCGACGAGACCCTGTTCGGCCGCACCGGCCGGTTCAAACACAAGGCGTGGGCGACCAGCATCGTCGACGTCGCCGGCGGCAAACTGTTGGACATAGTGCCTGGTAGAACAGCTGCAGCGCCGGCACAATGGCTGCTGGATCGACCACAGAGCTGGCGTGAGAAGATTCGTTGGGCGGCTTTGGACCTCTTTGGACCCTATAGGGCGACGCTGGACACGGCGCTGCCTGACGCTCGCCAGGTCGCGGACCCGTTCCACATGGTGTGCGGCAAGCTGACAACACACTCGACGAGGTACGGCGCAGAGTGCAGAACCAGACCCTCGGCCACCGCGGCCGCAAACACGACCCGCTGTATCGGGCTCGCAAACTGCTGTTAGCCGGTCACGAACGCATCAGCGAAACAGGCGAGGACCGTCTACGCGGCCTGCTCGAATCCGGTGACCCCCACGGCGAGGTCCGCAACGCCTCACACGCCAACCAGACCCTGCGCGGCATATATGACATTTCCGACCCTGAACTCGGACGCGTGACCGTCGACCAGTTCGCCGTCGAGTTCCAAGACTCGTTTCTGCCTGTCGAGGTCAACCGGCTGGGACGCACCCTGGCTCGTTGGAGCACCCAGAACTGCTGACTGGCACCACGCCCGGGTGTCCAACGCCGCGTCCGAAGCAGCCAACAATCTGATCAAACGAGTCAAACGCGTCGGGTTCGGGTTCAGCAACTTCAACAACTACAGAATCCGCTCACTGCTCTACGCCGGCAAGCTCAACTGGGCACTGCTCGACACCCTCACTCCGACCTAATACGCGAAGAGCCAGTTTACCGACGGTGTGTTATCGGCCTCGTGTTGGGCGGAGACACAGAGCCAGGCGATAGCCGGACCTCGAGCTCCGAGCCTTTGTCATACCTCTGTGCCATTGTTGGGTTCTCGATTCCGGCGAACTCACGACGTGTCTGAAGCTTGTATCCCACGAGGCTGGCATCGAGGCAGATGATCCAGTTCCAGGTTGCTCGGGTATCGCCCGTCTCGCGGCCGCGGGCTACTACCTTCGATGAAAGGACCCCAACCATGGCATTCACGACCATCGACCTCTTTGCTGGTGCAGGCGGGCTCACCGCTGGTTTCTGGCTTGCTCGTGACAGCGCAGGAAAGGAGCTCTTCGACCCCGTCTTCGCTGTGGAGCACGATCAGGCTGCCGCAGCCACCTACAAGGCCAACTTCGGCATCCATGTGCACGACGGGGACATCGAGTTCATGGACCCCAAGGTGTATCCCGAAGCCGACATCATCATCGGAGGGCCGCCCTGTCAGGGGTTCTCCCCGTTGGGTCGCGATCGTGACTCCGACTCACGGGCCGCGCTCAACGGATTGTGGGAGCACTTCCTCAAAGCAGTCTTGGCGGTGCGACCGCGAGCGTTTGTCATTGAGAATGTCCCCCAGTTCCAACGTTCCGGCCAGTTCAACGAACTGTTGCACCGCATGGCGACGGACCCTTTCCTTTCGCAGTTCGGGTATGCCTACGGCGTCTTGAACGCCGCCGACTACGGAGTGCCGCAGACGCGACGACGGGGAATCTTCATGGCGGTCCAAGATCGGTCCGTGCCTTGGCCACCGCCACCGACACACGGCGACGACTCCATGTTCGAGCAACCGCATCGCACAGTGCGAGACGCGATCCTCGATCTGCCGGCAGAACCGACCACAAGTGAACCCACCACGGCCGCAGACGGCTCACAGGATCTCCATATCCGACGAAACCCGCGGGAAATCTCCCTGCAGCGCTATCGGGCGATACCACCGGGAGGGAACCGGTTCGATCTGCAGCGCGCTCGGCCTGACATCACGCCGGCCTGTTGGCTCAATAAACCCACGGGCACTACCGATGTAATGGGTCGCATGTGGTGGGACCGACCGGGGCCGACCATACGAACCGAGTTCTTCAAGCCCGAGAAGGGGCGGTACCTCCACCCTGAGCATGACAGGCCCATTACCCACCGCGAAGCCGCCAGGCTCCAGAGTTTCCCGGACACCTTCGTCTTTGAAGGATCCAAGATCGAGATCGCCCGCCAGATAGGCAACGCTGTCCCACCGGTGCTCGCCCGAGAGATCGCCCTGCACCTCGTGCGCATCCTTGAGTAGAACCGGATTCCAAGCAGCGCGCACCCGATCGGACCCTATGGGCGTCAGTCTGCGGGTCCGTGCTTGATCACCTGTCGACTCAACCTGAGATACACGTCCCGGTCCGGCCCCGGCCCCGATTCTTCGTCGGCACCCGCAAGACGCCACCACCCATCACCCAACCAGACTCTGCGCACAGTGTCTTTTTCTGCCGGAATGACCCGGCAAGACACCAGCTCTCCCTTGTCCGGTACAGGAAGCCCCAGAATTCGAGCGATGTGCGGATCAGCGTCCTGATGGCCCAGAATCAAGAACCCTTCGCCGCCAAGGTTCTCAGGCAGCCTCGCATCACGCGCCCGTTTCATTGGGTCCCTTTGCTGTGCGACCGTGACCAGGGTCTGACGGTTGATGATCTCGCACTGGATCTCGCGCAATAGCGCGTTCACGCGCCCTTGGCCCGATTTATTCAGCAAGATTGCACGGCGGCTCTCTTCGCTTGTCCGCCGAAGCAGGTTCGGTGGCAAGCCCTGCTTTCCGCCCCAGAGCCAGTGGATGCTGTTCAATCCGTCGTCGTTCAGACGCCGCTTGTTGTCCCGGTTGTACCGTCTCCTCTTTCGGCCAGAGTCGTCGGTCTTGAACCTGAGAAGGTCGTCGCGGATCTGAACAACACCCGCAGCCCATTCGGCGTCGTCGTCGTTCATCCACACCAGTAGCGCGAGATGGTCAGCGGTGCCTGACTGCTCATGGACGTCGCAGAGGTACATCTCCATCGGGATCTCCCATCCGCCGAAGTCCTTGGAGAATTTGCAGTCGACCTCCTGCCCATCAATCTCCCAGTCGAGATCCGTACCCTCGAAAATGTCGAATTCGATTGTCAGTCCGAGCTCCACTTTGGTGCCCAGGTGGGTCTTCTCCGTCTTGTTGAGTTGTTGGTAGCACCATCGGCGTGTCCGTTGGCCGTCGAGCAATTCGTCCAGAGAGTCACGAAGCACCCAAGCGAAACGCTCCCGGCCGTCTGGTTGCCGTTCGAACCACCGAACCAGACCAGCCAATACAGGGGTGGGCGACGTGGTCTGTCCGACGGGAGGGCGCCGGTTCGAGGACATCGGCGATGCCGGGTCGTCAGCGAAGTCCTGTGTCGTCCGGATACGGGATCCTCTCGCCCGTTTACTTCTCATGGAGTCCGGTCGCGCCACGTCGCGGGTTTACCGGTTGGTTCAGGGCTTCGCAACTCGGCGCTGCGATGACGGAGTCACCCCCTGAACCGAGTGCGGGCGATTCGTTGAAGTCGTTTCCTCAGTTCCCTGTTTGCGTGAATCCGAGGCGCGGACTGATTCCTGAACTCGGTCGGCTACCGACTCGGGGTCTTCGTGCTCCCAGAATCGCAGGACCGTCCAGCCCGCCTTTCGCAGGTAGGCGGTGGTCTCTGCGTCTCGCTCGATGTTGCGGGCGATCTTGTCAGCCCAGTACTCGGAGTTGGTCACGGGCTGGGTGTGGTGCTCGGGACATCCGTGCCAGTAACACCCGTCCACGAACACTGCTATTCGGCTCTTCCGCAGCACCAGGTCGGCGGTGCGGGGCAGTTCCGGCTGGGGACGCACTGAGACCCTGAAGCGGATGCCTCGACGATGCACCGCGGAGCGAACGGCAAGCTCGGGTTTCGTATCGCGGCTCCGATTGCCCTGCATCGACTTTCGGTTGCCAGGCGACGAAGCCCAAGATCCCCTCCTGGAGTCCTCGTTCACGTGCAAGACGATAATGGACGCGCTCGGTGTGTGCAGGAGCCCCGAATCAGGCTGGTCGATCCGCCGGCACCGTGTTTGGTATGTCTTGTCGTCGATAAACAAGGGGATTCTGAGACGTGCAGGTCACTTGCGGTCATGGCCGTATGGTCGGTCGCCGCCCACCTCACATCGACGCAACTCGCGCTCTTGGGGGAAGTAGTCGCAGGCCG
Source organism: Acidimicrobiales bacterium (assembly GCA_965116485.1). Lineage (GTDB taxonomy): Bacteria > Actinomycetota > Acidimicrobiia > Acidimicrobiales > Aldehydirespiratoraceae > VXYK01. The sequence continues at coordinate 42,952 of OZ220692.1, read as the reverse complement.
ATCGATGGTTGGTCGAGCGCTCGTCCCAGATCGCCACATCGCCGGGGGTCCAGCGCCACCGGCAGTGGAAGCGGGCGTCGTCCACGTGGCGAGAAAGCAGGGCCAGTAGTGCGTCGCTCTCACGTTCGCTGAGTTCGTTGATCCGTCGCATGAACCGGCCCCCCAGGAACAGGATCTCTTTGCCCGACTCGGGATGGATTCTGACGAGTGGATGGTCTACCGGCGGATACGCGGCTCGGAGCTTCGCGGGCATGTCGAACTTGGCGGCGGGCTCCGGGACCTTGCGCACCAGTCCGGCGATGAAGCTCTCGTTGTCGTGGCGGACCGACAGGGTGCGACACATCGCCTTCATCGGTTCGGACAACGCATCGAAGGCGGTGGTCATCGACGCCCACAGCGTGTCGCCGCCGCGTTCGGGTACGACCTGGGCCTGAAGGATCGCGAAGTCGGGCGGCTCAGCAGTCCAGGTGACGTCGGTGTGCCAATTCTCGGCCGCGGGTGGACTGTCGGGTCCATCGGCGATCGTGGTGAGCATCGGCTCGTCGACGCCGAAGATCTTGAAAGTCGCGAACGTGTTGCTTCCACCCAGCGCATCGCCGAGTGCGAGGTGCTGCTCGCGATCAAGGCAAGCCTGACGGATGAACACGACCTCGTGCTCGACGATCGCGGCTCGAAGCGCTGCGGTCGACGTGTCGTCGAGGTCGGTGAGGTCGACGCCGCCGAGCTCGGCACCGAGTGAACCCGAAACGGGCATGACGGTGATGTTCATGGGCCTATCGTAAACCTCTCCGTGGAGCGACACTTGGTGATCTGGTCGGTGTCCATGTTCAGTGTCCTCCGAACTCGCACCGTGAGCGCACCTCCTGAAACTCTGGTTGAGCTGGTCGACGCCTTGCCCCGCCATCCTGCTGACAAGCTGCTCGAGCAGGAACTCCAGTGCCGCTACTCTGTCAACTCCGGGGGCGTTCGTTGGCCGGATCGTAAACGGCGCCGAAGTGACGCTTCGCAGGGCAGTCGGTGCCGAACACATCGACCGTGAAGCCGGTAGTGGCGGTGGCGAAACGGCCTTCGACGTAGCCGAGGCATACCCGTTGGCCGGTGCGGTAACCCATGCTCGCCGATGTGACGAATCCCGCGAGCTCGCCATGGATCTGGATCGGCGCTGACGGCGCAGGGTCGCCGGGGGTGCCGTGGAGGTCGTTGAGGTCGATGGTCCATGTGCCGTAGGACCATTGATGTGGCCCGGAGGCGGCCGCCCGCGCCGCTTCATGTCCGATGAAGCTGGGCTTGTCCAGGTCGACCAACCGGCCCAAACCAGCTTCGAAGGGTGTGTATTCCACACCGAACTCGGTGCCCCAGCCGTGGTAGGCCTTCTCGATTCGCATCGCGTTGAGGGCGTACGAGCCGAAGTCTCGCAGCCCCAGGTCCGAACCCGCCGAGTGCAGGGCGGCGTAGAGGTTGACAACATCGGCGTCGTCGACATGCAGCTCCCAGCCCAGTTCGCCCACGAAACTGACCCGCAGCGCTGTTGCTTCGACCCCGGCCACGTCGATCTCGCGCAGCGACATCCAGGGAGCTGCCTCGCGTGAGAGGTCCGCGTCGGACAGGCACGACAACAGCTCCCGGGATCGCGGCCCCATCACCATCAACGCCGAGGTTCGTTCGGTGCCGTGGCGGAGTGCAACGCTGCCGTTGGCGGGCAGATGGCTCTGCAACCAGTCGAAGTCGCGTTCACGGGCCGCGGTGGGTCCCAACAGAAGAAAGCGGTCCTCAGCGAGACGGGCGATGGTCGCCTCGCTCCACACGCTCCCGTTGGGTCGCAGCATGTAGGCGAGTCGCACTCGACCCACCTCTGGCAATCGGGTGCAGAACATGTCGTCCAAGAACGCGGCGGCTCCGCGACCGGTGATCTCGAACCTTGTGAATCCGCAGTGGTCCATGATGCCGACGTGGTCGCGCACCGCTGTGCACTCGGCCGCCACGGCGGTGTGCCACTGTTCGTCGCGGTAACTGAGCGTGGCGTGGTCGTAGGGTTCGGCACCGAACCAGAAGGCCCGCTCCCATCCCGCGACCTGTCCGAACCGAGCCCCTTTGGCGGCCAATGTGTCATAGAGCGGGCTCTGGTTGACGGGACGGGCCGAGGTCCAGATCCGATGCGGGAACGGTTCCGCGTACTGCAGTTCGTAGAGTTCGCGGACCCGGGTGTTCGCATAGGTGTGACGTCCGCTGCCCTCCAGTGCCCAGTCACCGAATCGACGAGGATCCCAGGACCAGACGTCCCACTCGGTGTCGCCGCCGGTGATCATCTCGGTCAGTATTTTCCCCACGGCTGCCGCGTGGGTGATACCGATCTGAACACCGACAGCCTGATAGAAGTTCCGCACACCGGGAGCGGGGCCGACCAGCGGATTCGCGTCGGGGGAGTAGGCGATCGGACCGTTGACGAATTCGGCGATGCCGACCTCGTCCAGTATCGGCACGTGGGCGGTCGCCCGCTCCGCTGCCTCGGCAGTGTCTTCGATCGACGGGCGCAACAGCGACGAGTCGAAAGCGTCGGGCAGACCGTCCTCCCACACGGTACGGCCCTCATGGCCGTAGTTCCCGAACAGGAGGCGGTTCTGCTCCCGGCGCAGGTAGAACATCAATTCTGGGTCGCGTACCAACGGGAAGCTCTCGGTCATTGACTCCAGTTGCGGCACCGGAGCGGACACCACGTACTGGTGCTCGACCACCGCCAGAGGCGCGTCGACGCCGGCCATGGCGCTGATCTGTGCGCCGTAGAAACCTGCGGCATTGACGACTATGTCGCAGTCGACGTGGGCGCGGTCTCCGTTGCGCTCGATGTGTACCCGCCACTCGGCGCCGTTGCGTCCGCTGAGGGCCTCGATGTCGATCACCCGGCAGTGGCGGTGGATCTGCGCTCCGAGGGTCCTGGCCTGGCGGGCAAGGCTCTGGGTCAGCGCGCTCGGGTCGATGTCGCCATCGTAGGGATCGAGCAGGCCCGCTATCACGGTGCCGTCGTCGTGCCAGAAGGGGTGCATTTCCTCCATTTCGGCGGGCGACACCAGGTGCAGATCGAAGCCGAGTCCGGTGGCTATGCCCATGAGATGATGGAAGTGGTCGATCCGGCTCGGGGTGTGGCCGGGCCAGAAAGCCCCGGTGTGGCGGTAGGTGATCGGATTGTCGGGATCAGCCGCGAGCTCGGAGTACAGACGCCACGCATAGTTGCCGGCTCGCTGCCCGAGCCAACTGTTCGAGAACGTCGGCACGTTCCCGGCTGCGTGCCAGGTCGAACCGGCTGTCAGCTCATGTTTTTCGAGCAGAACCGCGTCGGTGCGTCCGGCTCGCGCGAGATGGGCCAGAATGGAGGCGCCGACCGCACCACCGCCGACGACCACGATCTCAGCACAGTCCGATTCCGAATCTGTCATCGAATTTCCGGCAGGAGAATCGGGAACCGCGACCGGATCGCCGATTCGGCCTCAACGGTGAGATGGCCCGGTCGGCCCGCGGCAACAATCTCGTCGACCCGGTCCCGGGCCCGACTCCAGAGGCTCGGCGCTCCCTTGGCGACCCAGTCGTCGACAGACTCCCGATCACCGAGTTGCGGGTAGACGTACTCGCTGCGCATCAACTCAAGGGTCTGGGAGTGCCCCAGATAGTGGCCCTCCCCAGTCACCGCTTCGTTGATGATGTCGATGTCGAGATAGTCAGACTTGACCTCCACGCCTCGCACGGACCGCAGGATGGCACCACACATGTCGTTGTCGATGACCAGGGTCTCAGGGCTCGCGACGATGATCGAGCCCAGCATCCCCACCGACAGTTGCACCATGTCGGCTCCCGCGTGGGCGGCGAGGGCCACCGTGTAACCCTTCTCGTATCCAGCCTGGCTGTCAGCCGTTTTTGACTCGGTGATACCGGCCGACACGGCGTGAGGGATCTCCAAGGTCCCCATGAGCTGTGCGGCGGCCGCGCTGGCCACAGCAGCCTCCCCGCTTCCGCCTGTCATCGCACCGCTGCGGAGATCGGAGATGAACGGCATGAACGCATGGATGCAGGGGTGACCGGGCTTGATCGAGTCGGCCAACACGACACCGGCCAAGACTTCGGCCACGCCCTGGGCCAGGCTTCCCGCCAGCGACGGAGGGCTGGTGGCTCCCGCCTGGCCCGCCGAGCAGGTTTGCACGATCATGCCCCGTTCGATGGCAGAAGCCATGATCTCGCAACCCTCGGGCGAGAAACGCAGCGGCGGGACCACATGCACCACCACAGCCATCGAGAAGGGCCGGCGAGCGAACAGCCCTTCACCGCCGAGCGCGGCATCGAACAGGTCGACGACCGGATCGACGCTGGCCGCCGAAGTGAAGCTGATCCCGGTCGGCTTGGATGTGGCCGCGGTGTTCGCGAACGCGGTGTTGATGTCGAGGGCGAGCTCGTCGGTCATGTCCCGGGCGACGAGGGGACGCAGGCCGTAGTGGATGTTCGGGCACTCGTCGAGCACTCGCATCATCGTCCAGAGGTCAGCGAGCGTCGACTCGCGATAGGCGCCGCTTTTGCCTTCGAGGGTCAGCACAGCCGCACCTCCCGTGCCGATGTGAACGCCTTGTCGGCCGATGGTGATGCCACGGTCCTCGCAAAATCCCGGCAGCGACACGCTGGAAGGCGCCCGGTCGAGCGCCGCTTCCACCATCGGGCGCGGCAGGAGCAGTCGACCGTCGTCGCGCACCGACGCTCCCAGATCCCTGAGCCGAGTCGCGTGGTCGGCGGGCGCGCCGGCCATCCCGACCTGCTCGAGGATGGTGAAGGCATGGTCGATGAGCGCGTCGCGATCTCGACCCGACAGCGGTTGGTGCGCGCCACCGACCGGCGCCGGCGTGGTAGCGAGCCGCGGTTGGTCGTTCCGGTTCGTATCCCGGCCGCCCCTGCGCATCTAAGTACCGACAGGCCGGTCGACGGCGGTGCTCTCGACTTCGGCCCACGGGTAATGGTCGTTGGCTGAAACCCGTTCGCAGCTGCTTGTCCCCAGGGGCTTAAGGACGGTCATTGCGTCATCATTGATTAGGTTGCGACTTAACGTCAATCGTGAACACGCTCCGCGCAGTCGGAGGCCGCTAATAGGCGGCCCACCCGTATCACGCGCCAACAACCTCACGCGAACCGACACCTAGTCCGTTTCGTCTGGTTTGACGGTGGTGTTGTCGATAATGGCGGTTGACTCTCGGGAGGCGGCAGCGTAGATGCCCTTGGCCATCAAGGATCGCTCGGCGCGGCGTCGGGCCATGTAGATCTCCGCTCGGGCGCCGTGTGCCGCGACAGACTCCGGCTCGGCGTTCGTCGCCAGCTCTATGATTTCGCACGCCAAACGGAACTCCCCGGCATCGGCGAGTTCCTGGGCGCGGCCGATGAGCTTCTCTTCGCTGCCCACGAGTCGAACGATCTCGGCTGCGTATGCGGCTTCGCTCGCAGCTTTGAGCTTGGCGGGGTTCTGGTCCCACCATCCGCCGTACAGGCGCCAGATGTTGCGAACAACGAACTCGGGTTCGTCGTAGACGGGTTGGAGCCAAGGTTTGGACAGCAAATCCTCGGGCACCTCGACCGACCCGATGATGGTGTCGAGCGACTCCCCGACGTTCATCAGTTCAAGCGTGGCGTCCACCAGTCCCTCCAGCGCAGAGGCGAGGTCTCCCAGGACCAGATTGACCTCGGCTTGCCCCCGGACCGGGAGGCCGTGTGCAGGCAACAGGAGTTCGGCCTCGAATGCTTGCATGCGTCGAAGTGCCTTGGCCCACTCCAACGGATACCTCTGGACCTTCTGCGGGTTGCCCGCGTTGGGGAAGACCCACGTCACGAAGTCGCCGACACACAGCGCACGGTGCTCGGGCACCCATGCCCAGGTGTGATCGTCGGTCTCGCCTTTGTCGTGGTGCAGCACAAAGTCGGTTCCCGCGACAGACACGGTGAGATTGTCGTCGTAGGTGACGTCGGGCCACAGCGTGTCGGGAGCAACGAAGCGGTCAACACCCGCCCCCAGACTCCCCAAGTTCAGGCGTCTCGACACACCGCCGAACTGACGAGCGTTGATAGCGACGTTGTAGCCGTTCGTGTCTTCGTAGCGCTGCAGACGGACCGGAACGTTGACGTGGCCGACAACGCGTGGCGGACGATGCCCGTGGGCCTCGGCATCGGCGGCTACAGCGCCGCTCCCGCCGACGTGGTCCATGTGTCCGTGCGTGTAGACGAGCGAATCGACCGGCTCTTTGGACCAGCCCCGCAGTGCTTCGGCGACAGCAGAGCCGCTCAAAGCACCGCTGGCGTCGAAACACACGAGCCCGGCGTCGGTCGAGAATGCAACCATGTGCGAGAAAGACTCGACGACGGCGATTCGGTCGTCGATCTCGGTGAGCGTGTTGGTAACCCGGTTCGTCGGCTCGTCGGCCGCACCGGAGGCGATCACACGCGCCGAGAGTTCAAGCGGATCGCTGGTGCGGGAAGCCGCTGAATCACGGGGCTTGGGGTGTAGCGACATGCTTCATCCTACCCCAGCACAAGTTTGGCCCTGCCGGGCGCAGGATTCACCGACCTGGGATCGTCGTGCGGTTCAGGCCGCCGCGAGAATGGGGGCGGTGGAACCCTTGCCGGGTTCTGGCAACGTGTTGAGGTGATTGCGGTGGCGACCAGCGAAGGCGAGCTTGTCGGATTGTTCGACCAGCTTCGAACGCTCGGTATCGACTTGGTGGAGGTCATTGAGCCGAGCGACACGCGAAAGGTGGTGCTTGCCGCCGCGGCTGACGGGCGCAACGAAGCGGACCTTGTTGCCGCGTTGCAGGCTGAAGGGGAGATGGCGGTGACCAGGCCAGTCGGCGGTGCCGCTCTGCAGGCGTGGTTCCGAGACACCCGTCCAGTCGTATTCGACGGGCGGCTCAGCGTCTGCCAGGCCTGGTCGGAGCATGACCGCACAGGTCTCGCCGGGTTGATCGAACTCGGGTTGGGCGGGTTCGGGAGCGGACGCCATCCCACGACCCGGCAGTTGATCCAAGCGCTGCTGGAGAGGATCGAGGGTGGTGAGCGGGTCCTTGATGTCGGCTGTGGCAGCGGGATTCTCGGCCTGTGCGCTCTGAAGCTCGGCGCGGCGAGCGTATTGGCGGTTGATGTCAAACCCGAAGCGGTCGAAGCGTCACAGCGAAACGCCGGCATCAATGCCATGGTGAATCGGATGCAGGCGACGGCCACCGATCTGGGCGAGGTCGCCGGTACTTTCGATGTCGTGGTCGCGAACATCGCCAGAGCGGGGATCGTGGAGTTCACCTCGGAGCTGGTCGCCCGCGTGTCACCCGGGGGATGGCTCGGCGTGGCCGGGATCTCACCGTCGCAATGTTCCCAGATCGTCGACTTTCTCAGCCCCCTTGAAGAGGTCGAACGCAACACATCCACCGAGTGGTCGTCTCTGATCTTTGCCAACCCAGACTCCTGAGCATCGTGACCGCAACTCGTAGACTTATGGCGATGATGGGCGTGGTGTTCGACTGCGACGGGGTGCTGGTGAACACCGAGGAGCTCGGTTGGGAAGTGTGGCGATCGTTGGCGTCGGACTACGGCATTGAGTTGACGCTCGGCGACCTCCGCGCGGTCACCGGCAGCACGGATTCGGAGAGCGTCGGGTACTTCGCGAGGTGGCTGAAACCGGATCAGCTGGACGAACTCGGGGCGCAGTTCGAAGCGCTGTTCGCGGCCGCTACCCGTGATCGGACCGAACCGTACACCGATGCGCTGGAGTCCATCGTTGAACTACGAGAGCGTGGTGTGCCGGTTGCGGTTGCGTCGAACTCGACGACCGCCCAGGTCCATTCGGCTCTTGATCGGGCTGGGCTCAGCGATCTGGTCGACTTCGTAGCGGGTGTTGATCAAGTCGATGAGCCCAAACCTGCCCCGGACATCTATCGCTACGCGGCGGCGGCGTTGAATTGCGAGACGGTGGTTGCCGTTGAGGATTCACCGGCAGGCATCGCCTCGGCGGTTGCCGCGGGTCTGCCGGTGTTGGCAATCGACCGTGGAGCGTTCGCCGTTGAACAGCTCAGCGAGGCATCGTTGGTGGTCCCGTTGATCAGCTTCGGTGCGATTGCTTCGCTGGCGACGCCCCCGAACACCTGAGAAACAAGCAAGTGCCGTCGGTGCGGGGGACGGTGCTGCGGGTCATCTGAAGAGGGCTTCGCACCCGGTGCCCTCGAGGACCGCGTCGACGCGGTTGCGGTCACCATTGGACAGTGCTGCGTAGTCGGCTCGCAGCCATCCCAGACACTTGCCCTGATATTTGAACGGACCTTGCCGGTACTCGCGGCCGTCGATCTCGCACACGACCTCGTCAGCGCCGGTCTCCAGAGCAGTGGCGTTGGCCAGCATGAACGGCGTGTAGGTGCGTCCGGCCTCGACCAGCATCTCCTGTACCGCGGTGCCCGTGTCTTCGAGTGCGAGCCAGCCGTCGTCGGCTCCGTCGGCTCCGTCGGCTTCTTCGGCGACGGGGAGCCAGGAGAGGTCGTCGACCCGGTCCACCCATGTGATGACTTTCGGCGCCCGCTCGACAGCGACAGCCGTCGATGTCGGGTCGAACGAGACGAGTTGTGTCAGTTGGCCGAACAGTCCGAAGTCGCCCCGTCCGGGCCGATCCCCGAGCAGGAAGTCACGGTCGTCGAACATTGCCTGCAGGATGTCGAGCACTCGTCGGTAGGAGTCCTCGATGATGGGCTGGTTGGAGTCGGTCGATCCGACGAGCGCCCTTCGCCTCACCTGGCGCGAGGTGAACATGTCGTAGGCCGCGGCCGCGTCGGCCGCGTTGATCTGCAGATCCTGCGAGAGGGGCAGGACCTTGCCGGCCTTGTCGATGTCGGGTTCATAGGCCCAGCGGTAGTGGTACATGGCCTTGGTGAACCATTCGTCGGCATAGTCCTCGATGAGCGTGTCGATGAATGCCAACGCCGGGTCGGTCGGAACGACGCTGCGACCCGAATACTCAGTTTCGAGCCGCATGATCTGCGGCGAGGAGTCGACCATCACCTCCGTACCGGGACCTCGGCGATTGCCGTCGGAGTCACCGCCGTCGGAGTCAGGGCCGCCGGCATCTGGGAATGCGATCACCGGGATGATCTGCACGGGGACCTCGGGGAGGTCGTCCCAGCGGGATCCGCGCAGCACCCAGCGGAAAGGGATGTGGCGGTAGCGCAGGACCGCTCGCATCTTGCGCGTGTACGGCGATCCGTACTGGCCAGAAAGCACTAACGGTTGGTCGTCCACGACCGATGTCTTTCGCACATAGCGCCCCTTCGTTCACGGCTCAGATTCGATCAACTTGAAACCGGCTTGGTGAACCATAACGATTCAGCTGAACATTTGCCAGTCAAAGGCGCACTAGGTAGCCTCCTCAGAACGATTCAAAGTCGGCCGAGGAGGACTGGCAGCATGACTGGTGGAGATGCGGTAATGCGCTCCTACGGGGCGCAACAACCGGTACCGACATTCGAAGATCCGGTGTTCACTCAGTTCGACAAACCTCTCGCGCAAGCGCGTGTCGCAATCGTGACTTCGGCAGCTCTGCACCGGCCCGATCAGGATCGTTTCGCTCCGGCCGACAGCGGTTTCAGGGAGCTCGACCGTAACGACCGCGACATCATCATGGGGCACTGGAGTCCCAACTTCGACCACTCGGGCTTTCAAATCGACCTCAATGTCGTGTATCCGATCGACCGGCTGGAAGAACTGTCCGCTCAGGGCGTCATCGGTGACGTGGCGCCGAGGCATTTCGCCTTCGCCGGCAACCAACCTGAGACGGTCAGCGAACTGCGTCTCGACACCGGGCCCGCGTGCGCGAAGGAGATGCTGGCCGATGCGGTCGATGTGGTGGTCCTGACGCCGGTTTGACCGGAGTGCACGCGCACCGTGAGTGCGCTCGCTCATGTCTTTGAAGCTGAAGGACTGTCGACGATCGTGCTCGCCTCGATGAAAGAGGTCGCGGAGCGGATGATGCCACCGCGCACGCTCTACTGCGAGTTCCCGCTGGGCCGTCCACTGGGTCGGCCTGACGACGTCGAGTTGCAGCTTGATGTGCTCACCCGTGCCTTGGCACTGCTCGACTCGGACGAGCCGGTCTTTGAGACCTATCCGCTGGTCGTCGAGTCCGAGGAAACACCCTTGGCCTGCTCGATCCCGCCCCGGTTCGATGCCACGCTGCCGCCCGCGGTCGACGAAGCACAGGGTCTGCGAGCGGCCTATGACCGGTCGCTGAAGGCTCGAGGTGTGACTTCGGTCGGCCGCGCTATCGACGCCGACACCGTTGTCGACGCGCTCGATGTCCTGCATCAATGGGCCGAGGGCGCGTCATGGAAAGAAACTCCGCTCCCGGGCAAGATCACCATCGCGGTCTGTCACGACATCCGGGCCTACTACAGCGAAGCAGCCCTCGAATTGGCGACAGGACCGGCGCCGGGTGGGCGTGCGGTCGAATCCTGGTTCTACACCGAGACCGAAGCCGGCAAGACCATGTTGGCGGCCCGTGCACAGCTCAAGGAGCAGGACGCACCGTTTCCGTTCTGGTTCTACATGGCCCCCGCCCACCGCTAGCCTGGCCGGGTTGACTGAGCCGAAAATCACAGTACGGCCGGGGCATCCGGACTTCTTGGACCTCGCCTGGGAGCAGTCTGTCGTCGATTGGGACAGCCCCCGGCTCGTAACGCTGCCGAAGGGGATCTCGCGCCACGAAGTCAGGTTCGTCGCCTACGACGAAGGCTTGTACGCGATCAAGGAACTGCCCCACAAGGCAGCGCGCAACGACTACCAGGTGCTTCGGGCGCTTGAGCGGCTGGAGGCGCCGTCGGTCACCGCGGTGGGACTGGTTGAGCACCGTTGGGACGACCCCGGAGCGGAACGTTCGGCTGCCCTGATCACCAGATATGTGGACTTCTCCTTCTCGTATCGAGAGCTGCTGGAAGGTGCGGGCTTCGGTGAACGCCGCCGCCAGATGCTCGCCGCTTTCGCGGGTCTGTTGGTTGAACTGCATCTGGCCGGTTGTTTCTGGGGCGACTGTTCCCTGTCGAACGTGCTGTTCAAGTACGACGCGATGGCTATCGAGGCTCTCATGGTCGATGCCGAAACCGCTGAACTGTACCCCGAGCTCAGCGACGGTCAACGCCTCCACGACATCGACATCATGACGATGAACGTGGCAGGCGGCATGGCCGACATAGCGGCTTCCCGCGGGGTTGACATCGAGCAGGCCGATATCAGTCTCGGCAGGGAGATGGCGCGATGGTACGAATGGCTCTGGGACGAGACAACCAGTGAGACCACGATCGGCGCCGGCGAACGCTTCCGCATCACCGAACGGATCCGGCGCTTGAACGAACTGGGGTTCACCGTCGACGAAGTTGACCTCACCTCCACCGATGGAGGCACCCGACTGCGGATGCGGCCGAGCGTCGGCCCGCGGAATCACAACACGCGCCGTCTCCGGGAAACAACTGGTATCGAGGCATCGGAATGGCAGGCTCGGCACCTGCTCAGCGACATCTATCACTTCGCTGCGGGGCAGCGTGCTGTGGGTCAACGTGCTGTGGGTCAAGGTGCTGTGGGTCAAGGTGCTGTGGGGCAGCGTGTTGCGGGGCAACGTGCTGTGGGTCGCAGCAGCGAGAAGAGCGGTGACCTGGCGCTGGCCGCGATCCGCTGGCGAGCCGAACGATGGGAACCGGCGATCCGCCGGATCCGGTCCGAGGCGGGAGAAGACAACGTCCTGCAGGGATACTGCGACTTCCTGAACTTTCGCTACGAGGCGTCTTCTGCCGCCGGCGCTGACCTGGGTCAGGAAGCGGCCTTCGACGGATGGCTCGCAGCCGGCCGCCCCGGTTTTCGTCCCGAACCCGAAGCCTCGCCGACCGAATAGGGTGCAGCCACATGAAGGCGATCGAGATCCAGGGTGACCACCTCGTGTGGAGTGACACGCCGAGTCCTTCGTTGGGAGCGGGGGAGATCCGCATCGAGGTCAAAGCCAGCGCCGTGAATCGGGCTGACCTGGCCCAGCGAGCAGGCGCCTATCCACCGCCGCCCGGTGCCAGTCCGATCATGGGTTTGGAGTGTTCTGGCGTGGTGTCCGAGATCGCCTCAGATCTGTCCGGCTTTGAGATCGGCGATGAAGTCTGCGCATTGCTTGCGGGAGGCGGCTATGCCGAAGAAGTCGTGGTCCCGGCACCGCAGGTTGTCCGGGTCCCTTCCGGATTGTCGTTCGTTGAAGCGGCCGCGCTCCCCGAAGTCTTCGCCACCGCATATCTGAACCTCTATATGGAAGCGGCGCTGGCTCCCGGAGAAAGGGTCCTGTTGCACGCCGGCGCCAGCGGTGTGGGAACCGCCGCCATCCAGTTGTGCAGGGCCTTCGGCAACTCCGTGTACGTGACCGCCGGTGACGACGACAAGATCACGCGGTGCATGACGCTGGGCGCGTCGGCGGGCAGCAATCGCCATTCGGGGAGCTTCGCCGATCACGTCGAGAACTGGACCGGCGGCCACGGCTTCGACGTGATCCTCGATCCGGTGGGCGCCGGCTATCTCGCCGACAACATCGGAAGTCTCGCCATCGGCGGTCGGCTCGTGCTGATCGGCCTGATGGGCGGTGCCAGCGCTGAGATCCCACTCGGGTTGTTGATGATGAAGCGATTGCGAGTGATCGGTTCGACACTGCGGGCCCGACCGCTGCACGAGAAGGCGGCGGTCATGTCGGCGCTTCGTGAACGGGTATGGCCTCTCATCGAATCGGGCGAGATCCGTCCCATCATCGACGAGGTGGTCCCCGTCGCTGAAACAGACCGGGCCCACGAACTGATCGAATCCAACGATACGTTCGGCAAGGTCGTCCTCCAAGTGGGCTGACCGACCGACTGCCGCCCGGGATCAGAACCGCGGCCTCACTCCATCGGGGTCTCGCCCAGCGTTTCAGACATCGAGACTACGTAACCGACCGAGGGGTCGGCCTGCCCCTCCAACAGTTCCCGGTACACCGCGCCGATTTCGTCAGGTCCGCTGCGGTGGACCACGGTCATCCAGCGGTCGGCATCCTCGACAAGGTCGTGCCATGACCGGGCGATCCTTGCGGTCAATTCGGCGCCACCCCATTCGTCGGTGCGTTTGGCGATCTGTCCGGGAGCGAAGAAGAACTCGGGTCTGGACCCGGGCAGATCGGGGTTGACCTCGAAGTCCATGGGCGGACACTAACAACTCGCGCCAACTATTGCCAGTTTGAGGCGCACTACTATAGGTTGCGACGATTCCGCGACGCGGAACACAGAGGAACCCGACCGGAAGGCCCGGCAGACAGCAATGCAGATTCTCCGAACGCCAGACCACGCAGCCGACCACTTCCTGCAGGAGGATCTGCCTGAGCATTACACGGAAACACTGATGAACTGGCTGGGCACCTCCCCTGAGCGCTCGCTTGCTGCGGTCGGGTCACAATGACCGACATCGGCGAAATCGAGCCCCTGATCGACGGGCGCTCCGCCCGGCGGGAGCGCAACATCAACAATGTGCTCGACGTGGTGTCGGAGATGTTCGCCGAAGAGTCGCTGTTTCCAACCATCGAACAGGCCTCGAAACGATCTGGTCTTTCGGTTCGCTCGCTCTACCGCTACTTCACAGATCCCGCAGAGTTGCTGGAGGCCGTCATAAAACGCAACCGTGAGGTCGCCGCAGATGATGCGCATCTCTCGTCGATCGGTCAGGGACCGCTTCACACCCGGGTCGACGATTTCATCGCGATGCGGATCCGGCTCTACGACAGGATCGGCCCGGTGTACCGAGCGACCGTTGCCAACGCCGCGCTCAATTCACGCATCCGCGATGAACTCGCCGCAACCCGCAACGACTTCCGTGACCAGTTAGAACTGCAGTTCGCGCCCGAACTCGATGAGCGCAAGCGGTCTGATCGAGCGGCCGTGCTGTCCGCCGGCGATGTGATCACTCAACTCGACTCGATCGATTTTCTCCGCCGTCACCGTCAGCTGACCGTTGCTGAGACCGAGAAGACGCTGCGTATGGTGCTGCTGGAGATATTCGGATAGTGCCAGTGAAACCAGCATAAGATTGGCTGGCTGAGTCTCGCAGCTGGAAGGTGCCCCATGAGCAGTCCCACAATCGACTCGATACCCGTAGCCAAGACTCCCCCCGGTGGTTGGACTGATTGGCCCGCACCGATCCTCGTAGGCTGCCGCGAACCTCGACCCGAAGGCGCACCGGACCTTGATGGCTACTGGCAGACGATAGAGGTGATGGTCAACGATCAGGTCGTCTCCGACCATCCCGCTATGGGAGTCGTCACCCGGATCGAACAGGCCGGAGATCGAGTAATCGTGGTCGCCGGGGGTGTGGTCCACGACATGCGCTGCGACGGCACGCTCGAGAATGGCGTCAGTGATGTGGCCGAGTTCGACAAGACGACCGAGATCAATGTCGCCGCGAGCTACGAGGACGGTGTGCATGTGCTGCGCCCTGAGGGGATGGACATCGAGGTTCGCCGCTGGCGCGAAGGTGAACATCTGATGTGGGACTACGCCTTTTATGTGGCGCGGATGAAGCACCTCGGGTCATCAGATCTCGATGCCGGCGATGTCATCGACACCTGAGGCCGTACCGGGATGCCAGGTAATGGGCCGCATCGACGAAGTGCGGCCAGTCGCCGACATCCTGCGGGAATCCTGGGACGACTGCGAGGCACGTCTCCGTTCGCTGGGGCAGGCTGCCGGTTGAGTGGACCCGTTGAGCAGAACAGTCCGCTTCAGGCTCTGAACCGGACAAACTAAGCTCTATGCAGGTAACGCCCGACGAGCAACCGATAGTGAGGACTCGAGGACCTCATCCTTTGGTAGCTGCGGCACTGTCGGTGATCTGGCCCGGACTCGGGCATTTCGGACACGACAACCTTCGGGCAGTCAAATTGGTGATCTACTCGTTCACCGTAAGTGTGGCGTTGGGTTGGTTCATAGTCTCGCGAACCAAAACAACCCTCCTCGCCTGGACCGTTACCCGAACACCCTTGTGGATCACCATCGCTATTGCGGGGCTGGGCCTGGTGTTTCGCATCTGGGTCACGGTGGACGCCTACATGGTTGCGCACGGCTGGCCTCACCAGCGAGGTCGCTCCCGACTTTCTCAACACGCCACGACGGCGGCAACGTTCGTGGTTCTGGCCGCGTTGATAGCGGTGCCGCACTTCATCGTTGTCCGATACTCGGTTGCACAACTCGATCTTCTTTACGATGTCTTCGGGGCATCGACCACCGTCACTGCGACTCCGACCCCGCTTGTGGACCTCCGACCGCGAGAGCATGATCCGGTGTCTCAGGACCCGACCGACACCGGATCCGATCCGGACTCGTCGGCGGATTCTCCAAGAACCCCGACAATGGAGACTTGGGATGGAGCACAGCGACTAACCATCGTGTTGCTCGGGGGTGACAGCGGATTCGACCGCGTGGGAGTGCGGACCGACACAATAATTGTTCTGTCGATCGACGTGGCGACGGGCGACGCCGCCGCTTTCAACATTCCCCGAAATTGGAGGGATCTCACCTTCCCTGACGGAACTCCCGCAGCCGAACAATGGCCCGACGGCTATCCGGACATCGCCAACGAAATCTATTCCCTGGGTGAGCGTTCCCCCGAGCTGTTCCCGAATGTCAGCGACCCTGCAGGCCACGCGATCAAATCAGCCATCGCTCAACTGACAGGTTTGCCGATCCAGTACTACGTGCTGATCGACATGGTGGGCTTTGTGGAGGTCGTGGACTTGTTCGGTGGCATAGACCTGCGCGTCACCGAAGAGATCAACGACCGGCTGAAACCTGTCGTGCGCGGTGGCGAACCGATCGACATCGTGGTCGAACCCGGCAGCTACCGCTTCGATGGTACGACCGCCCTGGCCTATGTGAGGTCCAGAACCCAGTCCACCGACTACCACCGCATGGCGCGGCAACGCTGCGTTGTCGAGGCCCTGATCAGCCAGGTTTCGATTCAAAAGGCGCTCACCAACTTCGTGGCACTGACCGGGATCATTTCATCGCATGTCCATACGGACATTCCGCTTGATCGCGTGGATGAACTCGTTGATGTCGCCCGCAGGCTCGACACCTCAAGGATTGTGACCGTCAATTTCATCCCGCCTGAGTTCCCGCGGGGCAGCGTCCCGACCGCGCTGGTGCGTGAAGCCGTTGAGGAAGCGTTGTTGGGTGTGTCCGACGAAGCTAATGCCGTTCTCTCCGAGTCCTGCGAAAACCCCCTGTAACGCCCGGCTCGGCATGAGCGTGTGTCGGGGGTCCGTGGTGCCCGTGGTCGTCCAGCAAGATCATGTCGTGATCGTGTTTATGGTCTCGGTGGTCTCCCAGGAGCCGTTCCCCGAACGCCTCTCTGAGACGGTCTTCGGTGAGCATCTCCTGGGGGGTGCCCGCCCCGATGAGTTTGTTGGCGAGCAGCATCACGCAATCACAGTGTCGGGCCTCGTCGAGGTGGTGCGTGGTGAGGATCACAGTGGCGCCCCGACGAGAATAGTCCTCGATCATCGCGAGGATTCGCTCCTGGCTCGGGATGTCCAGACCGGTTATCGGTTCGTCCAGGAGCAGCAGTTCCGGTTCAGACGCGAGTACTTGGGCGATCCGGACCCGCTGCTGCTGTCCGCCGCTGAGCTCTCCGAAACTGTGATTCAATAGATCGTTGATGTGTAGACGTTCGCCTGCGGAACGCATGGCCGCTCGATCGTTGGCTCTGAGCGGGCCGATCAGGCCCCGTTCGCGGTAACGACCCATCGCGAGGACTTCGTTCGAGGTGAGCGGCATCCAAGTCGACGGGGGGCATTGGCACACGTAGCCGAGTCTTTCGCAACAGCCACTGATCTGCCCTGAAGCAGGATTGACGAGCCCGGCGATGCTCTCGAGCAAGGTGGTCTTGCCTGAGCCGTTGACTCCCATTACCGCAGTGGATGTGCCGGGTTCGAAGCTGTGAGTGACGTTGTCGAGAGCGTTGAAGTTGTCGTACCGGACGGTCAAGCTCTCGATTCTCAAGGCCATGTTCACGCCGCCAGACTAATGGGGCTGCGTGGAGAAAACCGACGGGTGGTTCGTGCTGCGCGGAAGCAGATCAGGGGAGATTCTGACATTTTTCGCAGTGACCCTGGAGGTCGAGGTTGTGACGAAGAGGCTTGAAGCTGGAGCGGGTGGCGAGCAGGTTGAGGTGTTGATCCAACAAATCCTCGACTTCATCGTCGAGTTGGACGTCTTCAATGACGCCGCAGTCAACGCACACGAGGTGATGGTGGTGCGACAGCAACGGTTCAGCCAACTCGAAGTGGGCGTGGCCGCTGCCGCTGACTATGCGTTTGACAACGCCGCATTGTTCTAGGACTTCAAGGTTGCGGTAGACGGAACTGGCAGCGAGGTCGGGCGCGATTGCAACGATGTCGGGCAGCGTGAGCGGTTTGCCGGACCCGGCCAATGCGTCGACAAGTCGATGGCGCCCTGTTGTATATCGGTGGTTTTCGCTCGAGAGTCGCTCGAGTACGAACGCGTGGCGGTCGAAGGACGGATCGTCGGACGGGGATTTTGTTGGTTTCTCCATGGGGGGTTTCAATTGTAAATGAGACTCATTATCATTATTGCACAGTCGTCAACTCTAGAAGGGATCATAGGCGTGTACAAAAGACGGGTAGCTAACGAATCTCGATCACCCCATACGAATCGACGTCTCCTGCGAACAGTCTTGACGATCATCGTTCTCGCGATGGTGGCCGCTGGGTGCGGAGACTCCTCGGATTCGACGGGTTCGACACCCGACACGGCGCCTCACTCTCCGGTGGTGCTGGCGACAACGGGGATCTGGGCAGATGTAGTCGCCAATCTGGCCTGTGGTGGAATCGCCGATGTTGAGGCGATTATTCCGGTCGGAGGTGACGCCCACGGATTCGAGCCGTCACTGCGTGACAGGGAACGTATGGACAACGCCGATCTTGTTGTGGCCAACGGGCTACAACTTGAGACTCGCCTGTTGGACACGTTGGAAGCCGTAGAGAACTCTGGGACACCGGTGTTCAGAGTCGCGGAGCACGTTGAGTCGATTCCGTTCTCTTTCGGGGAAGACGACCATGAAGATCACGATGAGGGCCACGACGACCATGACGACGATGAGGGTCACGAGGATCACGACGATCATGACGATGAGGGTCACGAGGATCACGACGACCATGACGACGATGAGGGTCACGAGGATCACGACGACCATGACGATGATGGTCACGAGGATCACGACGAGGATGACGGCCATGACCACGACCACGGGAGCGAAGACCCCCATGTCTGGTTTGATCCAACCCGCGTCTCTGGCGTGCTCGATGAGCTAGCTCAGCACCTGATCGACGATGCAGGTGTTGACGCTGATTCGATCGCCGCATGTCTGAGCGACTACCGAGCCGAGTTGGAAGCGCTTGACCATGAACTAGAAGGCCTGATCGAGCAACTGCCGGTTGGGAAACGAAAGCTGGTGACGAACCACGACGCTCTGGGTTATTTCGCAGACCGATACGGGTTCGAGATCATCGGGACTGTACTCCCGTCGGTCTCAACCCTGGCCGAAACCAACCCCGCTCAACTCGAGGAATTGGCACAGACCATCGAGCATGAGGGGGTCACCACCATATTCGGCGAGACGGTACACTCAAGCGACGATGCCGAAGCTCTCGCCGCGAGAATCGGGGACGTGGAGGTCGTCACCCTCTATACGGGAAGCCTCGGTCCACCTGGTAGCGGGGCAGAGGACTACATCGGTTTCATGCGAAGCAATACCCGTCTGATAGTCGACGGGCTCGGCTAGAACGTACCGTGTGGAATTCCTGACCGATCCTGTGACGTGGTGGATTGATCCCTTCACGTCGAACTCGTTCATGCGCGATGCGCTCCAAGCGGGCTTGCTGGCAGCGCTGACAACCTCGGTGGTGGGAACCTGGGTGGTGCTGCGCGGGATGAGTTTCATGGGAGACGCGTTAGCACACGGTGTTCTGCCTGGTATTGCGATTGCTTTCATTGTCGGTGTACACACGACCGTCGGTGCGATTGTTGCGGCGTTGGTCATGGTGTGGGGAATCAACCTGATCCGCAGCTATTCGCCGCTCCCTGATGACACCTCGATCGGCTTGCTCTTCGTCGGCTTTCTGGCTCTGGCTGTGGTGATTCTGTCGAGTGCGTCCGGGTCTTATACGGGCGACTTGAGTCGCTTCCTGTTCGGCTCCATCACAGGGATCGACCAGGAGGATCTAAGGCGACAAGCGATCGCGGCTGCGGTCCTGCTGGTCGGCATGATCGTGTTTTACCGGGCCTTCCTAGTGATGACCTTCGACAGGGCCCAAGCACAGGTACTGGGACTGAGACCTCGACTGGCGCACGCGATCCTGCTGGTGTTTCTGGTGATCGCAATCGTTGCTTCCTTTGAAGCGGTCGGCAATCTGTTGGTTTTCTCCTTCCTGATCGCCCCGCCGGCAACTGCGGTGCTGCTGGTAAAAGGCGTGCCGCGCATCATGGTCTCGGCAGTCCTCATAGGCGCGGCATCGACCGTGGTGGGGCTGCTCATCAGCTACCACCACAACACCGCTGCGGGGGCGACGATGGCACTCGCCACAGTCGTCGTCTTTATCGCCGTGCTCGCGTCGAAGTCGGTGTTGGGTGCAATCGGAGTGCGTCGCTAGGACTCAGCCGAGTGGGCACACCGGACAATTGCCTGAACCCCCTAGCCTGTCGTGACGGACGTCTTCTTGAGATTGCAACTTGAACTCGCCGCCGGCAACTGAATCGAACCGGGTAGGAGGAAGCATGGACCTGGCCACCATCAGCTACGAATCACGAGACCATGTGGCCCACCTGAGGTTCACCCAGGGCGACGCTGCCAACGTCGTCAATCGGGCGTTCGCTGCGGATTTGCGGGAGGTGATGCTCGAAATCGAGTGGGATGACGAGGTGCGTGCGGTGTCGGTGACTGCAGAAGGCAAGTTGTTCAGTGCCGGCGGCGACCTCAAAGAGTTCCATTCCAAGGGAGCGGACCTTCCCAAGCATGTCGCCGACCTGCTCGTCGACTTCCACACGGCCATCTACAAGATGAACCGCATCCCCAAACCGTTCGTGGCCGGAGTCGGTGGTGGAGTCGGCGGCGCGGGCCTCTCGCTGGTGGCGGCCTTCGACCTGGTGGTGTCGGGCGAGTCGGCCAAGTACACGATGGCCTACACGCGTGCGGGTATGACACCCGACGGAACCTCCAGCTACTTCGTCGCCCGCCACATCGGCCTGCGCCGGATGCTCGACCTCACGCTCACCAACCGGACGCTGTCGGCGGCCGAAGCCGAGGCCTGGGGGCTGGTGAACCGCGTGGTGCCCGACGCTGAGGTGGACGAGGTGACGCAACAGCTCGCGCAGCAACTAGCCGACGGTGCTCCGTACGCGACAGGCAACGCCAAGCGCGTCGTCTATGAGGGATACGAGCGGTCTCTCGAAGAAGCCGGCGAGATTGAAGGCGTGCTGATCACCGGCGCGGCCGCAACCCACGACGGCAAAGAAGGAATAGCCGCCTTCGTTGAGAAACGCCGCCCCAAGTTCACCGGTTCCTGAGAGCCAACCGTCGCCGATTGATCGATGCGTCACTCGCGCATTCGACGCGAGGCTCTAGCATGAGGGCCGCCGGGACGTAACGAAGACCGGGAGGTCGCATGAATCCGCGAAGAGACATGATCATTGGTGCCGTTGCCTGCATCGTCATCTTCTTCTTCTTTGTCAGCATCGACTTGTACGAGACGGTCTCAGACTTCACGCGTGACCAACAAGGATGGCTGCTGGTCGAGCTTCTTGCCGCGGTGCCCACGCTCGCTCTGGTCACGTCCTGGTTCGCGGTGCGGCGCTGGTTGGAAGTAGCTCACCTCAACGACCGGTTGGCTCATACGGTCGGACAGCTCCAAGAAGCGATCGACCAGCGTCAGGCGATGGAGGAACAGATCGGCGAGGCATACAAGATGGCGGCGATGGGCCAGCTCGCCGGCGGACTCACCCGGGAGCTCAACAACGTGATGCAGCCGATCGTCACGCTGGCGCAGATGGGAGTCGACCAAACCGAAGAGAATGATCCGCAGCGGGAGAATCTGGGCCGCATACTCGTTGCGGCGGAGCGGGGTTGCAAGATTCTTGAGAGCTCGTTGGCGGATCCCGCAGGCGGCTTCGGCGAACCGGAAGAGATCGTGCCGTCGCGGGGGTTGTCCAGTGTCATCGCCCAGATGACGAAGTCGGTCGGAAGCGATGTGACGATAGTGCCGCACTTCAGCGACGCTGTCGGCGTGATCTCGGTGAACCGAGAAGAGTTCAACTCTGTGTTCACGAGCCTGCTGACCAACGCGGCTCAGGCCATGCAGCGAGGCGGCGAGATCACGGTTGGACTCTCGACAAGCACATTCGATGACGACCAGGCGCGTACACGGGGAGTTTCAGCCGGCAGCTACTTCAGCGTCACGGTGGCGGACCAGGGCATCGGGATGACCGATGATGTGCTTGCCCAAGTATTCGATCCATTCTTCACGACCAAATCGGCCGACGGCTGCGCCGGTCTGGGCCTCACCATCGCGTATGACCAGGTTCACGGATGGTCGGGCAAGATCACCGCGGAATCCACGTACGGTGAGGGCTCGACATTTGAGGTCTTGATCCCTCGGCACCATGTCGACGAAACCCCGGGAGCTGAATAGTGGCGACCGTGCTGGTGGCTGACGACGACCCCGGCGTGCGCTACGCGCTCAAGCGGCTGCTGGATGCTGCAGGCGACTATGAGGTGATTGAAGCCGACAGCTGCGAATCGGCTCTGGAGCTCGCGGCTTCTGAACAACCGGATGTGGTTGTGACAGAGGCCGTTATGCCGACGATGCCAGCCGTCGAGTACATAAAGGCGCTGCGCTGGGCCTGTCCTCACGCCGGGATCGTGGCCCTGTCCGCGGGCGGGATGCACCAGAGTCCGGAGTTCGCCACCGGCCTAGCCAGCACCGCGGGCGCCGACGAAGTCCTCCGCAAACCCGCCAGAAACGAACCGTTGTTGGCCGCCATAGGCAAGCTGCTGTAGCGTCAAGCGTTCCGGCGTACTGGGTTTTTGGGGCGGCTCGGCTATCCGTAGACCGTGAATGCTTGACGTCTTGGGAAACCGTAGCGGTACACCGAGAAATCGATATCGAACGATATCGCTTCGTTGATGCCGCAGCGCTCCATGACCACCCAGCTAGTTCGATCGGTTATCGAGAAATCTTGATCGTTGAACAGTTCTCCGATACGGAGCGCGGTGCGAATGTCGTCAGAGGTCGTGGTGAGCACCTCCGCGCGGTTGCCGCCCAGGATGGTGCCAATCAGTGCGTCGGCTGCTTGACGGTTGTTCCGGTGGCGAGCGACAGCCCAAACCTCGATGAGGACATGATCCGTTGTCGCCAGCTTGCCTGCGTGTTCTTCGAGCAGCGCGACGGCACGCTTGTGCGAGGCGTCTTTGGTTGCTGCGACCGCGTACCAGGCGCTCGTGTCGACAAAGACGCGGGTCATTCGGGAGTTCTCGGGTCTATCCGTTTGCCGACAGCTGCTCGTCGAATGCTGTTCGTATCATCTCGTGCTTGTTGCGGCCGATGTCTGTCGGTTCACCATCGTTGCCCAAGATCCCGATGAGTGCCGTCATGTCGGCGGATGTGTCTGTGGCTTTGGCGTAGTCGGAACGGATGAGTTCTCGCACATAAGCTGACAGGCTCAGTCCGCGTTCTTCGGCTCGCTGCTTGGCGATGGCACGCAAGGACGGATCCAACAGCACGTTCGTAGGTTTGGTCACAGCGTGAGTGTAGCACATTATGCGCACTATATGCTGCACATTATGCGCAATACCCGCGGGCAACTCAACAGTGGGCGAGCTGCGGCCGGTGGGAGGACACTGGAGCTAGTCCCACCCGGCGAAGGATTTCGCTCAGCCGCGGATCCACCCTTCAACCCTAGGAGCAACAGCGTCCAGAGTCTGGACTCAACCGTTGGAGCCGGAGTTCGTGTCGGGGGGATACGCGACTTTCAACGACAGGAAACGCAAGGGGAGTTCGATCAGCGCGGTGGGGCCGTGCGTCACCTCGCCCCGGAACTGCATCGAATCGCCTGCGTTGAGCACGTACCGCTTGGTGCCGTAGCCGTATTCGACACAGCCCTCAAGGATGTATATGAACTCCACGCCACCGTGTTGGAACAACGGGAAGACCTCGTCGGGTTCGGTGATCGTGACGTACAGCGACTCGATCTCGCGGGTCGGACCTCGCAACGAACCGAGGTCGCGATACACCCTGCCCGGGCCGGCGCCTTCGTGAATTATCTCCATTCCCTGTCCCGCCGGGACGACCACTGCATCGCGTTCCTCGTCCAGTCCGCGAAAAAAGGCTGTGAAAGGAACCTCGGCGGCGTCGGCCAGGCTGATGAGCGTGCTGAAACTGGGCGAGGTCTGCCCATGCTCGACCTTGGAGAGCATCCCGATCGACAGGCCCGCGACGTCTGCGAACTGCTCCATGGTCAGACCCATGCCCACCCGGAGTTCACGCACCCGGCGACCGACGCTCTCGCTCACTTCTTCGGTTGTCAGTCGGCCTGTTCTGCTGTCGTTGATGGTCCGCGATTCTTCTGGTTCGCTTCGGTCGGTTGGCATTGTCTTCTGGTCAGTACTGTCGTCGGGTCGATTCTTAGAACAGGGTGAGATACTGGTCGATCTCAGCCTGGGTGACCTGGTGATGGTGGGCCATGAACTCGGCCTTCTTGGTCTTGACAAAATAGTCCCGATAGGAACCGTCGGGGGTCATCCCGAGACCTTTGTCAAGCACATCGCAGGATGCCAGGTTCTCCGCCGCGTGCAGCAGAGTCGGCGGCAAGGTGACGATCCCTCGCTCGGCGATCTCCTCAGCGGACAGCTTGAACAGGTTGTCCTCGTTCGGTTTACCGGGGTCGAGACCCCGGTCGATACCGTCGAGTCCGCAGGCGAGAATTGCCGCGAACATGAGGTACGGGTTGGCTGCTCCATCTGCGAGACGGAGTTCCAGCCGGTCCGGCTCGGGCACACGGATCATCTGCGTGCGGTTGTTGCCCCCGAACGCAGCGTAGGCCGGGGCCCAGGTAGCGCCTGATGTCGGGGCGCCGACCCCCATTCGCTTGTAGGAGTTGACGATCGGGCAGAGGATCGCGACGAGAGAGGGAGCATGCTCGATCAACCCGGCCGCGAACTGGTATGCCAGCTCACTCAAGCCCAGTCCTTTGGAATCGTCGTCTCCTCCGACGAATAGCGGTTCGCCCTCGAGCGACCAGAGGCTGGAGTGGGCGTGGAGCCCGTTGCCGGTCTTGTCGGCGAAGGGTTTGGGCATGAAAGTCGCATAGCGGCCGTCGCGCGCAGCCATTGTGTGGATCATCAACCGGAACAGCACCAGCCGGTCGGCGGTGGTCAAGGCGTCGGAATACTGCCAGTTCTGTTCGAACTGACCGTTGGCGTCCTCGTGGTCGTTTGCGTAGTTGCCCCAGCCCATGGCGTTGAGGTTGTGTGAGACCTCGGTGAGATGGGGGAGCATGCGGGTGAGGCCCTTGGCGTCGTAGCAGGGTTGTTCGTCCACGTCACGTTCGTCTGCGACCACGATGGATCCGTCCGGGTTCCTGTTGACCAGCGAATACTCCGCTTCGACCCCGGCGTTGAACACCAGACCACGCGACGCGAGATCGTCGAGGGCCCGGCGCAGGATCACCCGTGGTGCATAGGGCCAGAGTTCCCCCTCGACAGTCGGGTCACATTGCAGGGCGGCGACATTGGGCTGCCATGGCAACTGGGTGTACGAAGCAGGATCGGGAATGGCCAGGATGTCGGGGCTGGAGGGGTCTTGGCCGATGGGACCAGCGGCGAAACCCGCGAAACCGGCGCCTTCGTTCATCACCGTTTCGAGGGCTTCGACCGGAACGAGCTTGGCACACGGCTTGCCGTGCATCTCCACGAACATCGCGTAGACGAACTCGACACCATCGCTCTCGACCCGTGATTTGATCTCTTCGTATGCGCCCATCGGCAACTCCTTCGTCTGATCTGAACCTGCGCGCGATTCACCTGAGGAAACCTCTACTGTAGGTGAAACCTCTTCAGCGTTTCCAAGAGACGCGGCTAAGGTTTTGAGGCATGTGTGGAATTGTCGGTTTGTTCCTGAAAACTCCCACTTACCGCGATGAACTGGGAAGGCTCACCGCGGTCATGCTGCATGAAATGCGCGAGCGGGGTCCGGATAGCGCCGGATTCGCTGTCTACGACCAGGGTGACAGCGAACGAACCAGGATCACCGTTCTGATGACAGACGATTCGATCAACCGTCGCCAGACGGCCGACGATCTGGAAGCCGAGCTCGGAGCTGAAGTCACTCTGCGGGAGATCCACGACCACGCCGTGTTCGAGACAACCGGCGACGGCCGGGCTGCGCGCCAGTGGCTCATCGACAACGTCGCGGGACTCGACGTGTTGAGCTATGGCCAACAGATCGAGCTCTACAAATCGGTCGGTGACCCCGATCTGGTCGCGAGTCGCTACGACCTTGCGTCACGCCGCGGCACACACGCCATGGCGCACACTCGCATGGCGACCGAATCCGCCGTGACCACCAACGGGTCGCATCCATTCGTGACAGGGGCCGACACCTGTCTGGTCCACAACGGCTCGCTGTCGAATCACAACCAGCTTCGGGAACGGTTGGTCCAGCGAGGCGAGTCGTTCCAGACGGAGAACGATTCCGAAGTCGCTGCCGGCTACCTTGCTTGGAAACTGCGCACCGGCGACACCATCGACGGCGCGCTCACCAGCGCGCTGGCCGATCTCGACGGTTTCTACACGTTCGCTATCGGCGTGAAGGACGGATTTGCGATCCTGCGGGATCCGATTGCATGCAAACCAGCCGTGGTGGCCGAAACCGACGACTGGGTCGCGATGTCGTCGGAGTTCCGGGCGATCGCCCAACTCCCCGACGTGAGCCATGCCGAGATCTTCGAACCCGAACCGTGCCGCGTCTACTCGTGGCGCCTGGCCTCATGACCGTCTCGATCGACCTATCGCAAGTAACGCTGCGCGAACTGAACCAGCGTCTGCATGAGGCCGATGAAGGCCATTTCGTCGTTCGCAATCCACGGGGGGCCCATGCCTTGGCGGTTGGCATTACCACGCCGGTCACCGTCGACGTCGAAGGATCGGTCGGTTATTTCTGCGCCGGGATGAACATGGCGGGCACGGTGCGCGTCGACGGCAACGCCAGCACCGGACTCGCTGAGAACATCATGTCGGGTGTCGTGCGGATAACCGGCAACGCCACGATGTCCGCGGGAGCGACCGGACATGGCGGTCTGGTGGTCATTGAAGGCAACGCGGGGGCCCGCTGCGGTATTTCCATGAAAGGCGTCGACATCGTGGTCGGCGGCAATGTCGGACATATGAGCGCATTCATGGCACAAGCCGGGAACTTGGTCGTGCTCGGCGACGCCGACCACGACCTCGGCGATTCGATATATGAAGCGGAGGTGTTCGTGCGGGGCAAGGTCGCATCGCTGGGATCTGATTGCGTGGAAAAGGAAATGACCCCGCAACACCTCGACACGCTCAGCCGCCTGCTCGAAGCAGCCGCGTTGCCGGCCGCGTTGCCAGCCAAAAAATTGTCAGCCGAACCGAGCGACTTTCGCCTCTACGGCTCAGCCAGAGAGCTCTACAACTTCCATGTGGATGATGTCGACGCGGCCGCCGCCGTGAAAGGCACGCAATGAACCAACAGCAGTGGCATCACCGCGAGTCCTACACGTTCGACCGCAACGTGATCGCGGAGATCCGGCGGGCGGCCAACACCGGGATCTATCGCATTCGAGGCTGGGGGGCGAAGCGGGAGCTGCCGACTTTCGACGACCTCGTGTTCCTCGGCGCATCGATGTCGCGCTATCCGCTGGAGGGCTACCGCGAGGCCTGCGCGACCGATCTCGTGATCGGTGAGGGACGAGCGGAGCGACCCGTTCGCCTCGCCATTCCGATCACGATTGCAGGAATGAGCTTCGGATCGTTGTCGGCTCAGGCGAAAGAAGCGCTCGGCAGGGGCGCAACCGCGGCCGGCACCTCGACGACGACCGGTGACGGAGGCATGACCGCGGAGGAGCGCGGCCACTCCAAGACTCTCGTGTACCAGTATCTGCCGTCGCGTTACGGCATGAACCCGGACGATCTGCGTCGCGCCGACGCGATCGAGGTGGTCGTCGGGCAGGGTGCCAAACCAGGCGGTGGCGGGATGTTGTTGGGGCAGAAGATCAATGAACGAGTGGCGGAAATGCGGACCCTGCCCGAGGGGATCGATCAGCGTTCCGCGTGTCGTCATCCCGACTGGACCGGCCCCGACGACCTCACGATCAAGATCATCGAACTGCGTGAGATCGTCGATTGGCAGGTTCCGATCTACGTCAAGGTCGGTGCCGCTCGCCCCTACTACGACACCTGCTTGGCGATCAAGGCGGGTGCGGACGCGGTAGTCGTCGACGGCATGCAGGGGGGCACCGCAGCCACCCAGGACGTCTTCATCGAACATGTCGGCATCCCCACGATCGCCGCTGTTCCGGAGTCGGTGAGGGCGCTCAAGGAACTCGGAGTGCATCGTGAGGTGAAACTGATCGCGGCGGGCGGGATCCGTTCGGGTGCCGATGTCGCCAAGGCCATTGCGTTGGGCGCCGACGCGGTCTCGCTCGGCACCGCCGCGCTGATCGCCATCGGAGACAACGATCCTGCGTTGGACGAGCAGTATCGGGAGTTGGGTTCAGCAGCAGGCTTCTGGGAGGACTTCCAGGCGGGCAACGACCCGGCGGGGATCACCACCCAGGAACCAGAGCTGGCGAACCGCCTCGATCCGGAACTGGCCGGTCGTCGCCTGGCCAACTATCTGCAGGTGTTGACTCTGGAGCTCCAGACGCTGGCTCGGGCCAACGGAAAGTCCCATGTCCACAACCTCGAGCCTGAGGATCTGGCCGCTCTGACGGTGGAGGCGGCAGCCATGGCCAGGGTTCCCCTGGCAGGCACGGAATGGATTCCCGGTGAGTCTTGACCGAGAATACACCGATGGGACCGGCTGACTTTTGGATCGAACCGTTCTCACACGTCGGTATCACCCACGACGTTTACTTCGCCGGTGACGGGCCCTGCGTTCTGGTGGCGTCGGAAATCCCGGGAATCACGCCCGAAGTAATCCGGTTCGCCGAAGACCTGCTGGCCGCTGGTTTTTCGGTGGCTATGCCGTCGATGTTCGGGGTGCCCGGCAAGGAACCAACAGCCGGGCGGATCACCAGAACCCTCGCACGCGCTTGTATCAGCACCGAGTTCCACGCGATGGCGCTCCGCGACAGCTCCAAAGCCACAGAATGGCTCCGCGGTCTGGCCCGCAAGCTTCACGCCGAGTGCGGCGGGCCGGGGATCGGTTTCGTGGGAATGTGTTTCACCGGCGGCTTCGGGCTGGCGATGCTGCTCGACGATGCCGTGATCGCCCCGGTCCTTTCCCAGCCGACGCTGCCGTTCCCCATCGGCGAGAAACGCCGCGCCAACACCGGACTCGATGAACAGCAGTTGAAGGCGGTGGCACAGCGGGCCGCCGACGGTTGCGCGGTTCTGGGCCTGCGTTTCACGGGAGACCCGATGGTCCCGGTGGAGCGTTTCGCCACGCTGCGAGAAGCGTTGGGAGAAAACTTCATCGGTGTCGAGATTCAGAGTCCCGACCCGGATCACGGAATCAGCAAGAACGCACACAGCGTTCTGACCGAGGAGCGCTCCGATACGCACGGCCATCCCACCAAGGAGTCGTTCGATCAGGTGGTGGCGTTTTTGAGCGCACGTCTACTAAGGAGTTGACGAGAATCTCAGCACGATCGCACCCATGGACCGTCGTCAGTTCTTGCAATCGGGTGTCTTCGCGGCGGGAGGGGTGGAGTACGATCAGGGCGATGGATGTCGTCGTCACGTTGCATGTTGCCGCAGCGCTGCTCTTGATTGTGGCGGGCGTCGCGAAGACAGTTCGTCCAATACCGACGACGGATCTTCTGGCCTCTTTCGGTTTGCCCGAGGCGCCCGCAGCGGTGGTTGTAATCGGGTTGGTTGAATCTGCGGTCGGTGTCTTGGCGCTGGTGGTGGGGGGTCCGTTGTTTGCCGCGGCGACCGGTGTCCTCTACCTCGCGTTCTTGGCAGTGGTCTGGCGGGCGCTCGTCACCGGCGCTGAAACCTGCGGCTGTTTCGGTCGGGCCGACTCGCCGCCTTCGTGGCTTCATGTAGTCGGCAACGCGGGATTCGCCGTGGCGTCGTTTGTTGCGGTTGCCGGACAGACGCCGACGCAGGTCATGGCAGACCAACCTGCAAGCGGAATTGGTTTTGTGCTCGGGTCCGGAGTGATCGCAGGTTTGGCCTTGGTTGCGTTCACCGCGGTGCCCGAAGCACTCGCAGCTCGCGGCGGTACCCCCTCACCAGCGAGGTTTCACGTCGACGGCGAGTACACCGACCGATGAGTCGGACTGTCGTCAACGCTTTGAGTCGTGTGGTTGCCCACCGGACGTCTCGACGCGGCCTTCTCGCCCGTTCCGCTTTCGGAGCAACCGCGTTGGCTGTGGCGCCAGTCGCTTTCACGATTCGGCCGATCACTGCCCATGCGGCCGTTTGTTCCTGCCGAGGCTCCAATTGTGATTGTGGTGCCCTCTGTTGCGATGGGTACACCGATTTCTGCTGCAAGCTGACCGGTGACAACCTGTGCCCGCCCAACACCGTTGTGGCGGGTTGGTGGAAAGCCGACGGAACCGGGTTCTGCGATATCGGTGACAGTCGCCGCCCACGGTACTACCTCGATTGCAATCATCTTTGTGACGATGGTTGTGGATGTGGGTGGACCGGTGTCTGCAGTTCGTCTTGTACACCTGCAGACTGTCGCTGCTATGACGGATGTGATTCGCGCGCTGTCGACTGTATTCGGTTCCGCTACGGCCAGTGCAATCAAGATACTGCTTGCGTGGGGCCGATCGCCTGCCGGATCGTGACCTGCGTGCCTCCGTGGCAATGGGATGAATCGTGTGACGAAACTCCCGTGACGAACAACTACACGGGGACGCACGATCACTCCTGTCTGCACGAGGGTTTTACAGACGTGGCGCCCAACGGGTATTACGCCGAGGCGGTTGACTGGGCGTTCGAACGGGGAATCGCCACCGGTTACAGCAGCGACCTCTTCGGGCCTCACGAGCCGGTGCTTCGTTGGCATATGGCCGCTTTCCTGTGGCGATATCGGGGGCAACCTTCAACGGTGAGTTCGTCACACTTCTCCGATCTCGAAGGGCTCTGGTACGCCGACGCCGTCAACTGGATGGCCGAAGCGAGAATCACCGCGGGAACCGAAGGACGTCGGTTCGAACCGGACGCAGCACTCACGCGCGCTCAGGTGATCACCTTTCTGTGGCGAATGGCGGGTCGGCCCCATCCGACTAGCCCTATCCCGCTTGAGGAGCCTGTCCACCCGCTGTTTCATGAGCGTCCCTACCCCTTTGATGATGTGGCGCCAAACGCTTATTTTCGCCAGTCGGCGCATTGGGCGGAGTTGAACGGGATCAGTGAAGGTGTGGGAGAACGAACCTTCGGCGGCGATCTCCCGGTTGATCGGGCACAGGCTCTCACCTTCCTCTATCGGTACAACCTGCTCACCAACCCCGAAGCCGGGAAAGAGACCGAGAATCCGGAGGACACGGATGACACAAATGAAGGCCCAGCAGCACATTCGGCGGAGGTGCCGGGATGATCGTTCTTCTTGTCGTTGCCTTTGTCGCCATCGCCGTCTTGACGCTGATCGTTTTCGGGCTGCTGCGGACTCATGCCGATATTCTCCTAGCGCTCGACCGTGCCGGCATCTCTCTCGACGAGGACACGACGCCTCCGAGAGCGGCTCCTGCGGCTCTGACTCGAGCGACCGGCAGCGGGGACGCAGCCGACATAGTGGGAACCGTCCCGGGTGGTGGTCCGGTATCGGTCAGCGTCGGCGGCGATCGCCATACGCTGCTGGCATTCATGTCCTCTGGGTGCAAGACCTGTGCGAACTTCTGGGTTGAGTTCGATTCGCCCAGTTTCGATCTCGGTGGTGAGACGACTCGGCTGGTGATCGTGGCCCAGGATCCTGCTCACGACTCTGAGAGCCGACTTGCTGAACTGTCTCCGAACGGGGTTCGCACGGTGTGTTCCACGTCTGCATGGGAAACGTACGGAGTGCCGGGTTCGCCCTACTTCGTACTGATCGACGGACCGACGAGGAAGGTGGTCGGATCAGGCACCGCCACAAACTGGCCCCAAGTGCGCCGACTGCTCGCTCAAGCAGTGGGTGACGCCAAAGCAAACGGTGCCGATTCCAAATCGCGCAATCGTGTCGACACGGAGTTGGCCGCGTACGGAATCGGTCCCGGTCATCCGTCGCTGTACCCTCCTGAGGCTGCCGATCCGCGCTCGCAGGAGGACTAGGAATGACTCTGTTGTTTCTTGCTCTTGCAATCGCGGTTGTTGCCGGGGTGCGTGCGGCTTGGTCTCCTTGAGGGACTTCGATGCTGACCAGCATCACTCCGCTCGGTGAGCGGGGCAGGGGAAACCGCTGGGCGACCACCTCGGCGTGGCTGATGTTCGGTCACGTCGTCGGGGGACTTGCCCTGGGTTCGCTGTTGGCCGGCATTGGCTTTCTTGTCGCGTTCGCGGGAATTGAATTCGGCCGGGCAACCTCGACAGCGATTGTGAGCACGGTTGCGTTGGCAGGCGGGCTGTTCGATCTTGCCGGAGGTCGAATGCCTGGCCGTCGACAAGTCGATGAGCGTTGGCTGACCAGGTACCGGGGTTGGGTGTACGGCTTGGGTTTCGGCGCTCAGTTGGGCTTCGGGTTTGTGACCGTGGTGAACACAGCGTTGTTTGTTGCAGCTTGTGTCGCCGGTGTTCTGCTCCCGATGACGAATGCCCTGTTGATCGGTGTTGTCTACGGGACGGTCCGCGGGCTCGTTGCCAGCTCCAACGGGAGAGTCCGCAGCACCGCTTCCTTGCGACGCATGCATCAGCGCCTCGACCGTTTTGAAAAGCCTGTTCGTTGGGGAGCAGCGGCAGCGGTCGCGGCACTGGCGGTTGGGTCGATCGTCGCGTGAGCAGTCCCTCGCTCACTGCCAACGGCATCACTGTTGCGGTCCGTGACGGTTGGGATGTCGAGTTCAGCGAACTCGCGGGGGCGCCACCGCGTTCGCTCGTTCACTTGGCCAATTTCTCGCTGCCGGTTGAGCGGGGCGACTACGGCTCGGGCGCGGTGGAGATCATGGGTCCCGCGGGGGTCTTCATCGCTTTGATGGAGTTCGATGCAGCCGCGGCATCGACTGCTCTGTTCTCGGGCGGAGTGATGCCCGCCAGTCTGGCCGTTGCCGACTTCTCAGGTCAGACGCTGCAAAGACGTCTACTCAACCAGCTCGGTACTCAACGATTCTTCGTAGCTTCTGGTAGGCCGTTCGTGCTCTACGTGGTGCTCGGTTCGACTCGGACAGCTTCAGTGCTAGTCGCAGAAGTGAACCGAACGCTGACAGGCGTCAGCGTCGTTGACTCGAGTCAGTGAGACGGTTGGAAGCGGCGGGAAATTGAACGGTGGGTGGTCAACATTTCCTCAAGGCGCGGCGAGGTGAGCTGACCGTTGTACACGACGGACTCTCCGTTGACGATCGTGTGGTGAGCACCGACGGGACCGCAGCGGAGCCAGCCTTCGATGAGATCGTCGAGCACGCCGGCGAAGGCGGGACCGTCGATTTTCCAGACCGCGATGTCCGCCACCGCGCCCGGCGTCAGCTCCCCGAGTTCACCGGAACGGCCGAGGCACGCGGCCCCGCCGCGGGTGGCTATCTCCAGCACCGAACGGGCGGGCATCGAATCGGCGCCGTTGCGCAGCTTCCCCAACAGCATCGCCTGACGCGCCTCCTGCCACAGCGAAGCACAGTCAGCCGACGAGGAGCCATCGCATCCCAACCCGACGGGAGAACCGGCAGCTCGCAGTTCGGCAACAGGTGCGATTCCAGAACTGAGAATCAGATTCGAGCTCGGACAGTGCGCAATCCCCACACCTGCGGTACCGAGCTTGACGACTTCGTCGGGGTTCGGCCGGACGCAGTGAGCCACCCAACTTCGCTCGCTGAGCCAGCCGCAATGCTCGAAATGTTCGACGCAGCGCATCCCGTAGGTCGCCATCGAAAAGTCGTCGTCCTCGACGTTCTCAGCCAGATGTGTGTGCAAGCGCACATCCAATTCCTCAGCCAGCACAGCGGTCTGTTGCATAAGCCCCGTGGTCACGGTGAAAGGAGAGCAGGGCGCCAGAGCGACTCGGGTCATGGCCCCGTGGCTGCGGTCGTGGTGCCGAGTGACCGCGCGCTCACTCTCTGCGAGGATGAACTCCTCGTCGCGGACTGCGTCGTCGGGCGGCAGACCCCCGTCCTTCACCGACAGGCTCATGGAGCCGTAGGTGGGGTGGAAGCGCATACCGATGTCACGCGCCGCTGCGATCTGCGCGCTGAGTAGATCGCCCGCGCCCTGCGGATGAAGGTAGTGATGATCGGTCGATGTGGTGCAACCGCTCAGAGCCAACTCAGCCAAACCCACCCAGGTAGAAACATGGGCAGCTTCTTCGTCCAACGCGGCAGTCCACAGCGGATACAGCGTTTGCAGCCAGCCGAAAAGCGGCGCAGAGGTCATCGGCGTGTACGCCCGGGTCAGGTTCTGGAACAGGTGATGGTGAGTGTTGATGAGGCCGGGTGTGATCAGACACCCGTCGGCTGAGATCGTTCGCTGAGCTGTCGGTTGAGGCTCGTCCCGCCCGCCGACCCCAGAGATCTTGCCGTCGGTGCAGGCAACCCAACCCCCGGGGATCTCGCGCCGCTGCGCGTCCACGGTGGCCACCAGCGAAGCGTCGACGATGAGCAGGTCGGCGGGCATGCTCTAGCGCTCTTCCCGACGGAACGGCAGACCGAGAGCGGCCGGTGCTGCCGGTGGTCGGTTGCGAAGCACCAACGCACCGGCGATCATCACCGCGATCGTCAGGATGTACGGCAGCATCGACCACAGGATCGGGTCCCAGGGCAGGTCGAAGCTCTCGGTGCGGTTGGGCAACGCCATCGCAAGCCCGAACAGGAACGCTCCGATGGCCACCCGCCGCACCTTCCAAGCACCGAAGATCACCAGAGCAACCGCGATCCAACCCCTGCCGGCCACGACATCGTCGGTCCAACCCGGGCTGATCGAGAGCGACAGATAGGCACCACCCATTCCTGCAAACGCTCCGCCCGTCGCAACGGCCAAAAGACGCAAGCCAAGCACAGAGTGACCGGCCGCATCCGCCGTTGCCGCGGACTCCCCGGCGGCTCGCAGCGCCAAACCGCCGCGTGTGCGGTTCAACACGAACCATGTGGTGCAGCCCAACAGGACGGCCGAATATGCCAGCGGAGACTGCTGGAACAGGATCCGACCGATCCAGGAGATGTCGCTGAGCGGACCCCAGTCAACGTCCACGAACTGCACTTCGGGGCGGACTCCTTCGTAGTCGGTACCCCAGAAGTTGGCGAGGCCGACCCCGAAGATGGTCAGCGCCAGTCCGCTCACAACCTGGTTGGCGCCGAGTACCACCGCGAACAGTCCGTGAATCATCGCCACCGCACCACCGATGACAGCCGCGGCCAGCAACCCGAGCCAGGGATTCCCGGTCTCGATCGCGAACACGAAACCACCGACCGCGCCCATGGCCATCATGCCTTCGACACCGAGGTTGAGCACTCCGGCACGTTCCGCGATCATCTCGCCGAGGCTCGCCAGATAGATCATCGCGCCGAATTGGATGGCCGCGAAGAGCAGACCGATCACCGCGGTTTCCGGAAAGGTGAGTCCGAGGATCATGCGCTGCGCACCTTGCTGGTTGAGCGCGCTTCGGCCATCTCAACGCGGTACACGACCAGCACACCGGCGGCGATCACCCCGAAGAGGATCAGCGCTTGCAGCACTGTCGAGACTGCGTCGGACACGCCGATCGCCTTGATCGACTGCCCGCCGACCTGGACCGCCCCGAACAACAGCGCGACCGCCGCGACCCCACTTGGACGCATCAGGGCCAAGGCGGCAACGATGATCCCCGCGTATCCGTAACCGTTGGAAATTGACTCGGTCAGCCGAGTCGCGTTGCCCGTGAGTTCAATTCCTCCGGCCAACCCTGCAAATGTGCCAGACAACACCAGCACCGTCAGGATCTTTCTCTTCAGCGAGATGCCCGCGTACGTGGCGGTCGCGCCTGAAGAGCCGGCGACCCGCAGCTCATAGCCCCACGAACTCCGCGACACCATCAAACCGATCACTGCGAGCACTGCAATAGCGATCAACAGCCCGACGTGGGTTCGTTGAAACAAGTTCGGAAGGAATGACTGTTCCGGCAGCGCCGGGGCTTGCACAAAACCGAAGCCTTCGGGGTCTTTCCATGGGCCGTTGATCAGATAGCGGATCAGACGAATAGCGATCTCGTTGAGCATCAACGTCGTGATGATCTCGTTCACGCCGATGTAAGCCTTTGCCGCGGCAGGTCCGAGTGCCCAGAGCGCTCCTCCTATAGACCCTCCTACGATCATCGCCAAGATCAGCACGGGTCCCGACCAGCCCTCGCCGATCTGCGCGATCCCAGCGGCAGTCGTCGCGCCGAAGAGGATCTGCCCTTCCGCCCCGATGTTCCAAAGCCCCATGGTCGCGGCTATCGCTACCGCCAACCCGGCGAGTGCCAGCGGAATCGCCCGGTTGAGGGTGACCGAGAAAGCCTCCATGTCGCCGATCGAGGCCGACAGCATCCGCCGGTAGACCTCCATGGGGCTGTCGCCGGCGACGAGCAGAAGAACTGCGCCGAGCAGCAGTGCCACCAACAAGCCCACTGCGAAAGCCAACGGTTGCCCGCCGCGAACCGGCGCCTCTCTGCGAACCAGCACCGGGCGGATCACGGCGTTTCGCCTGTCATGGCCAAACCGATCGCGCTGCGGTTCGCGTCGGCGCCTCGGTATTCGGCGGCGATCCGACCCTCGTGCATCACGATGATTCGGTCAGAGATCGCCAGAAGTTCGTCGAGATCCTCAGAGATCATCAACACACCCAAGCCCTCGTTCCGGGCGTCGATCAGCAATTCCTGGATTGCCTTCACCCCCTGCACGTCGAGGCCGCGAGTCGGCTGTGACGCGACTATCACCGACGGCTCGGCCGTCAACTCACGTCCCACGAGCAGTCGCTGAAGGTTGCCGCCCGAGAGCCCTGCGATCCGTTGGTCCAACGAGCCTGTCCTCACCTTGAACGAGTCGACAACATCGGCGCAGAAGGCCTTTGCCCGGTCGACCGCGATCAGAGGACCACGGGTGTGTTCCCGGTAGGAACGCAGGATGGCGTTGTCGGTGACGCTGAGTTGTGGAGCGAGCCCAACCCCCACACGGTCTTCGGGGATGTACGACAGCCCGGCCCGAAAGCGCTGCCGTGGCCTCGCGGTCGTGATGTCATCGCCGAACAGCGTCACGGTCCCCGATGTTGATTCGCGGAGCCCTGCAATAACGTCCGCGAGTTCTCTTTGACCGTTGCCTGCCACGCCGGCAATCCCCACGATCTCGCCGCCGTGTACCGACAATGAGATGTCGCTGAGCGCTTCGAGGTTCCGATTGTTGAGAGCGCAAAGATCTTGCACGGTCAGCAATTGTTCGCCGGCTTGTCTCGGCTCGGGTCGCTGTGCCGCTGCGGTGGCCTCACCGACCATCAACTCCGCGAGCTGTTGAGGCGTTAGGTCGACAACCGGCATTGAAGCGGCCACGGTCTTGCCGCCACGCAGCACCGTGGCCTCGTCGCAGTATTGCTTGACCTCGTGCAGCTTGTGGCTGATGAAGATGACCGAGCGGCCGTCGTTCGCCATGCGTCGGATCACCAGACCGAGTTCATCCGCCTCGTTCGGAGTGAGAACGGCGGTGGGCTCGTCAAGAATGAGAATCTCCGCGTCGCGCCACAGCGCCTTGAGAATCTCAACCCGCTGCCGTTCGCCCATGGACAATTGCCAGACGTGGCGTTGCGGGTCGACGTCGAGGGAGAACTGCTCGGCGAGTTCGGCGACTCGACGTTCAACAGCGCCCATGTTCAGGACACGGTCGGCCGCACCCAGCACCACGTTCTCGGCGACGGTGAAGGTCGGCACCAGTCGGAACTCTTGATGGACCATACCCACGCCTGCGGCCAGTGCAGCCGCGGGGTTGGCGAACACCATACGTTCGCCGAACAGGCGAACTTCGCCCTCCTCGGGGCGGTAGACGCCGGCAAGGACGTTCATCAACGTCGACTTGCCGGCGCCGTTCTCGCCAAGGACAGCGTGGATGCTGCCCGGTTTGACCCTGAGCTCAGTACCGGCGTTGGCGACAACGCCGGGGAACCGTTTCCAGATTCCGGTGAGCTCTACGGCAAGCGGGGCAGCATCCACTGTTGTGTGTTGGTTGGTGGAGCGGGGGAGGTTGTGTGCCCTAGCCGATATCGCCCACAACACCCTGGACGAAGAATGCTTCGCTCAACAGTGTTCCCGGATCCATGACTTCGCCCTCAGCGAGCAATTGCGTGCCGTCCTGGGCGAACAGGGGACCTGAGAACACTGCGAAGGTGCCGTCGATCATCTGCTGGCGGATGTCCTCCACCTGAGCGGCGATCTCGGCGTCGACGTCTGCAGCGATGGAGCCGATGTCGACGATCCCGTCTTCATAGCCACCCCAGTAGAACCCGGGTACGTAGCTGCCGTCGGCGGCTGAGGAGATTATCTCCGCGTAGCGCGGGCCCCAGTTCCAGACTGCTGAAGCAAGGTAGGCATCGGGAGCGAACTCACTCATGTCTGAGTTGTAGGACACCCAGCGGGCACCGGCTGCTTCGGCAGCGAGGCCGGCCGAAGTGGTGTCCTGATGCATCGCAATGACGTCTGCGCCGCCCTCAAGGAGTGCGTCGGCCGCATCGCCCTCGATCGCCGGGTCGAACCAGGTACTGGTCCACTGGACCACGACTTCAACGTCGGGGTTGACCCGCTGCGCTCCGAGTGTGAAGGCGTTGATCCCGCGAGCAACCTCAGGAATCGGGAACGCCGCAACGTAGCCGATCTGGTTGGTCTCGGTGGCAGCACCGGCGATCATGCCCGTGAGGTAGCGGGGCTGGTAGATCTTGCCGAAGGTGTTTCCGAAGTTGGTGTCGTTGGCCTTGTAGCCCGAGACGTGTTCGAACACGACGTCGGGGAACTCGGCGGCCATTGCCTCCATGGTGTCCATGTAACCGAACGAAGTGCCGATAATCACGTCGTGGCCGTCGGCAACGAGCGTCCGTATCGCGGCCTCGATGTCTGCAGGCGATCCGTCGTTGACGCTGGGGACGAAGAAGGTCGGGATTCCGGTGGCCTCCTCGGCGTACAGACGGCCTTGGTCGTGGGCCCAGGTCCAACCGGCTTCGCCGATGGGACTGATATAGAGGAACGCAGCGGAGAAGTCGTCCATGTCGTCCATGTCGTCTTCAGCCATGTCGTCCATGTCGTCTTCAGCCATGTCGCTGTCGTCGGCCATGTCGCTGTCGTCCATGTCGTCCATGTCGTCTTCAGCCATGTCGCTGTCGTCGGCCATGTCGCTGTCGTCCATGTCATTGCCGGCGTCGTCGTCTGAGGCCGAGCTGTCGTCGTCAGCGCTGCCGTCATCGCCGTCATCGTCGCCGCAGGCAGCCGCGAGCATCACGAAGGCCAGTAGCAGGGCTAGGAGACGCATCAGCGCTTTTGTGTTTCTTGTAGATTTCACGGTCCCTCCATGGGTCGATCCACGAAAGTCTCTTAAACCCTCATGGACGGTCTGGTTTCCAAGGCACCCCCCAAGAGGTGCACCCGGTCGAGAACCTTTGGCGGTTCTCTTGAGCGTCACGACATTAGCGCTATCCGCGCGCGTTGTCATGAACGAGCCATTGTTGCCGTAACCTAATCTGACAGTCCCGCACCTCGGAGGTTCCGCCCAGCGTGCATGATGTCCAACTTCCGGCAGTCAGAGCAACCGCGTACGTCGCCCCGAGCACGGTTGAGGAAGCCCTGGTGATGCTCGCCGGCGGCGGCCGAGTCATGGCGGGTGGTACCGATCTCATGATTGAGATGGATCGGCGGATCAGCGGGGAGTTCAAACAGCTGATCGACATCACCCGTATCGCCGGGTTGGACGAGATATCGGTGGCCGACGGCCGCGTGCATCTGGGACCGCTGGTGACGCACAGTCAATGCACCGACAGCCCGATCGTGCTCGAACACGGACTGGCCCTGGCTCAGGCGTGTTTGGAAGTGGGCGCTCCGGCGTTGCGGAACCGTGCGACTGTGGCCGGGAACGTGGTCACCGCAAGCCCCGCAAACGACACGATCAGCGCGTTGAGGGCCCTGGAGGCGGACATTGCGCTCACATCCGCGGCGGGGACTCGCATCGTGGACCTCGCGGACTTCTTCGTCGGAGTGCGTGAAACCGTCCTCGAACCGCACGAACTCGTGACCGACATCTCGTTCCCGGTCCGCGCCTCGTTCCCGGTCCGCGCCTCGTTCCCGGTCCGCGCCGCCGACAGCCGCTCGATGTTCTTGAAGTTGGGCCTGCGCGGCGCGCAAGCAATCTCGGTGGTGCATCTTGCGATCCGCTGCGACTTCGACGACCACGGGGCCGTATCCGATATTGCGATCGCCCTCGGCAGCGTGGCGCCGGTCATCGTCCGAGCCGCCGAGGCCGAAGGACTGCTGATCGGCGGATTCCTGGACGAATCCAGTATTGAAGCGGCAGGCACGCTCGCCGGCGCCAGTGTCGCGCCCATCGACGACCTGCGAGCCACGGCGGCTTACCGCAGCCAGGTTGTGGAGGTGATGGTGCGTCGATGTCTCGAAGCGATAGCTGCGGGAGAACATCGAGCCGCATGGCCGGAGTCTGTGCCGACATTGGGAGGCCCCTGCGTTGCGGCAGACTCCGTAGCCGCGGAGTTCGGCCCCGGAGACATGATCTCCACGACGATCAACGGCGTTTCGGTTGACGCACCTTGGACCGCGGCGTCGCTGCTCGACTGGATTCGTGAGGCGACCGAGTTGACCGGCACCAAGGAAGGTTGCGCTGAAGGGGAGTGCGGTGCATGCACGATCCACCTCGACGACACGGCGGTGCTCAGTTGTCTGGTGCCGGCGGGCCGAGCGCACAGGGCGCGGATAACGACGATCGAGGGACTCGCTGACGGTGGCGTCCTCCACCCGCTGCAACAGAGCTTCATCGATTGCGCCGCGGTGCAGTGCGGCTACTGCATCCCGGGGTTCTTGATGGCGGGCGCTGCATTGCAGGCCGGCGACCCCGACGCCGACAACAACACGGTCAAGCAAGGTCTGTCCGGCAACCTCTGCCGCTGCACCGGCTACTACACCATCGAGGCCGCGTTCGACGCAACTACTGTTGCGGGAGCCGGTTCGTGAGTCTCGGCGAAGCGGTCGCTAAACCCGATGCACACGGGAAGGTCACCGGGGAGGCGGTCTACGCCGGTGACATCGCCGACGCTCAGATGCTGCACGCCAAGGTTGTGTTCACCGACGAGGTCCATGCTCGCATCACTTCTCTCGACACCAGGGCTGCTGTCGCCGTGCCCGGCGTGCAGCTGGTGTTGACCGCGGCCGACGTACCGGTCAACGAGTACGGGCTGACCAAGTTCGACCAGCCGGTGCTGGTCGGGCCGAACAGCACCGGACGGGCCGCGGTGGCTTCCGACGTCTCGCGCTGGGAGGCCGACCATCTGGCCGTGGTTGTGGCTGACACAGCCGATATCGCGTTGGCTGCAGCTCAACTCATTGTCGCTGAGTGGGCGCCCTTGGAAGTGGTCCCCGATCTGGACGCGGCGCTGGAACCGGGGGCGACTCTGGTACACCCCGAAGACGGCACCGCCTCCAATGCCTATACGCATCTGAAGGTGCGCAAAGGCGACACCGTTGCCGCCTTCGCTGAGGCTGTTCATATCGTCGAGCACACCTACGAGTACCCGTACCAGGAGCACGCCTACCTTCAGACCGAGGCTGCTGTCTCCTACATCGACGCCGAAGGCAGGGTCACGGTGGAGACCGCGGGACAATGGACGCACGAGGACCAGGAACAGGTGGCGCACGCGCTCGATCTGCCCGTTGAACAGGTGCGCATCATCTACAGGGCCATCGGCGGGGCTTTCGGCGGCAAGGAGGACATGAGCCTCCAGGTGGTCATGGGGCTTGTTGCGCTGCGGCTGCAGGAGGCTGGAATCGCTCGGCCGACGCGCTGTGAATGGAGCCGGGAGGAGTCGATCGTCGGGCATCACAAACGCCACCGGGGCAGGGTCCACACCCGCTGGGCAGCCGATGCCGACGGTCGGATTCTGGGAGTGGAAGCCGATGCCTACCTCGATGCGGGGGCCTACAACTACACGTCGAACAAGGTGCTCGGGAACCTCCATCTCACCGTGTCGGGCGCCTATGAGATACCGAACGCCCGGCTCGATTCTTGGGCCGTGTACACCAACGCGCCGCCGGGTGGAGCGTTTCGCGGATTCGGCGGGCCGCAGGGCGCCTTCGTGGCCGAGATGCAAATGAACAAGCTTGCTGAACTGTCCGGTGTCGATCCTGTCGAGATTCGTCGCCGCAACGTATTGGTCGAGGGATCGCTCGGGATCACCGGCGCGGAGATGCCTGCCAGCGTGAGCCTCGGAGAAGTAGTAGAGGCCTGTGCCGATGAGGCCGATTGGTCGGAGCCGCTGCCGGAACCCCGGGCCGTGTCGGCGTTCGCCTCATTGGCGCCTTCGACGAAAGCGGTCAGGCGCGGCCGCGGCTTCGCCTGCGCCTACAAGAATGTCGGCTTCTCGTTCGGTTTCCCGGAAAGAAGCGAAGCGAGGATAGTCCTGCACGGAGAAGATGATTCGTCGGGCGGCGGAACCGACGAGCCGACATCCGCTGAGCTGTACCTGGCCGGGGCTGACGTCGGGCAGGGCGCCCACACCGTATTCGTGCAGATGACCGCGGAGGCGACGGGCGTGCCGTTCGAGGCGATCGAGCCGAGATTCTCCGACACCGCAAGCAGCGGAGATTCGGGCTCTGCTTCGGCGTCTCGACTCACCTGGATGGCCGGCAATGCCATCCTGGGCGCAGCGGAGGAGGCGGCGAAATCGTGGCTCAACGGGGATCGCCCTGCGGTGGGGGAGTTCCGCTACGTTCCTCCCCCGACCGAGGCGTTCGATCCCGACGGCTCGGCTGCCACCACGCCGAACTTCGCATACGGATATGTGGCCGAAGCGGTGGACTTGTCCGTCGACATCGAAACCGGCCATATCGTGGTTCACGACGTCGTGTGTGCGGTTGACGTCGGCCGTGTCGTCAACCGAGCCCTTGTGGTAGGGCAGGTGGAGGGGGCAGTCATCCAGGCGCACGGCTACGCATTGTCAGAGGACCTTCAGGTTGCAGATGGACGAATTCTCAATCCCAGGTTCAGCGGTTACCTGATACCCGGGATCTCTGACATCCCCGAGCAGGTGCGTTCTGTGCTGCTTGAGATTCCCGACCCGCGCGGTCCCTTCGGCTTGCGGGGGATGGCCGAAATGCCGTTCATCCCGTACGCGCCGGCGGTCGCCTCCGCGCTGCACGACGCCACAGGCGTGTGGTTCGACACTTTCCCCCTGACCCCCACCCGCGTCCTGGAAGGTCTGACGTCGGGTTCCGCAACTCGAACAGCCGCGAATCCTTGACACGGCTCAGGCCACGCCCTGCGACGACCTCAGGCCA